>CAVTIZ010000003.1:0-2000243 GCA_963735045.1 uncultured Nitriliruptorales bacterium
TCGAGCGGCCGGGTGGGTCTTCGTCGGGCGCCCTGCATCTGTCTGTGCCGCTTGGCGCCACGGGCTGTGGGCGACGCTCACTGTGGGCGTAGGCCGCCGCGTCGAGGAGGTCGGCCACGGTGGCGGCGATGGCATCGGGGTCGCCTCCGTGGTCGAGTTCGGATCTGGCAGTGTCAGCGGCGTCGAGCGACGGCTCGCCACGGGTCACCGTCGGCTGGGTCGATGTTCCATCGTTGTTGGAGTCGTGGCCAGGACAGGTCTTTGGCGAGTTTGGATCCTCCGTACATGATCTGGGTGCCGTCGGCGGTGCGGTCGCCGGGCCACCCGACGGAGTAGCCGGTGATCTGGTCGTCGTTGATGGTGGAGTAGCGCAGGTTGACGACGACGCCGGCGTTGTCGAGGTGTTCGACGAACCCCGGTCGCTGATCGGCGCGGCGGCGGCGAGCCGGAGCTTCGTCGCGGAGGGCGTCGCGGGGGTGGCGTGGCGTTCGGCGCGGGCGGCCTTTTCGACTTCGCCGCGGGTGGCGGGCAGGTGGTTGCGGGAGTGGGCGGGGCGGTGGAGCGCAGCCCGTAGCGGGCTTCGGCGTCGAGGCAGGCGTCGCGGACGCTGCGGTAGTCCCCGCGGAGGTCTTCGACGGGTGCCGTCTTCACGGACCAGGACGGCGGCGATGTGGATGTGGTGGTCGGCGTGGCGGACGGCGACCCAGGGGCAGGCGGCGGTGCCGTCGCCGGCGTCGAGCCCGACCCGGGCGGCGAGGTCGCGGGCGATGTCGGCCCACTCGTCGTCGGTCAGGGTGCGGTCTTCGGGGGCGACCCGCATGGAGCAGTGCCACACGTGCTTCTCCGGGACGGATGCGGCGTAGGCCAGCGGGGTGCGCATCATGGCCAACAGCCGGTCGAGGTCGTTGTCGAGGTCGCTGCCCACCCACGACGTGACGACGTGCGGGTCGACGTGTTCTTCGGCCCGTCCGGGGCCGAACAGGTAGGCGATCAGCCCACCGAGGCGTTCCCCTCGCGGGGCGACCTTGCCGATCATCGCCGGCCTCCAGCCGGTCGGCGGCGGCGTCGGCGCGGGCCTGCAGGTCGGCGACGGCGCGGGCGGCGGCGGTGGCGAGCCGTGAGGAGCTGGTCGGGGGCGCGGCCGGTCTCGTTGAGCTTGTGGACGGCCTGGTTGAGGTTGGTCCCGATCCGCACGGCCTGGGTGCGGGCCTGGGTCAGTTCGGCCAGCAGCCGCCGCTCCAGCCCCGACGCCGCGACGGTGCGGCGGTCGAGCACCGACAGGCAGGCCTGGGCGCACCACGCCGCCAGCGACAGCCCGGACGCGGCCGCGGCCCGGGTGATGTCGGCGTGTTCGTCGTCGGTGAACGACACGGTCACCCGGCGGCCGAAGGGGCCGTGGCGGCGGGGTCGACGTGCGGCCTGGCGGGTCACCGGCCGCGCCTCGTGGTGCGGGTGGGGTTGGGGGGTGCGCCCGCGCTCGGGCGCACCGCCGGTCTGGGGCTGCCACCCCGCGGGTGGCAGCCGCCATGCACGTGCGTCGCTGTCGCCCCCGCGGGGCGATAGTGATGCACTGTGCATATCTTGCTGCGCGGCCGTTCGAAATGTTCGTGCCGGCCAGTGCCAGCGGCCATGGCGGCCCGTGCGGCGGAGCGGGTGACGGTGTCGGAGCCGGTGCGGGCTGCCCGGGGCAGTGACGGTGACGGGGGCTGGAGAAGTGGTGGGGTTCGTCATCGCCGCAGCCGTCCGTGTGGGGCCGTGTCAGGAGTCGACGGGGCCGGTGGGCGTGGGGTTGGGGGGAGGAGGTCGGCGAGACTTGCCGGTGGTGGTGGACGGTTGACGGTGACGCGGATCCCGCTGTTGCAGGCGTGGCCGACGGCGCGGGTGACCAGCGCGGCGTTGGTCGCGTCCAGGCACGGCAGCAGCTCACCCAGGCGGACGTCGTGGCGGCCGGCCAGCGAGGTGGCCACGGCCAGGATGGCCCGTTCGGAACTCGAGGCGACCAGGAGCCGTGGTCGGTGGGGTCGGCGAGCCGGTCGCCGACGGTGTGCCAGTCGATGGCGGCCATGGCAGGCCGGTCGCCGTCGGCGGGCCAGGTGGCGATGTGGCCGTCGGTGTGCAGCCGGCTCGGCCAGATGCCGTGGCCGACCAGGAGCTCGACGGCGGCCTCGGTGGGGACGTGGCCGGCCGCGCCGTGGCGCAGCATGGCGGCGAGGTCGGCACGATCGGGGGATCGGTTGGCGGTCATGATGGGTCCTTCCCTGGGTGGCGGAGGTCGGAGGCGGGTGGCGGGTGGTGGTCGTCCACACCGGGTCGGACCGGAAGCCCGCACGCCGTCGTGGTGGGGCATGCTGGGGCCGACGGGAGGTCCGGATCATGGGCGAGTTCGACGGCTCGGAGCAGCGACGTCGCGACGCGGAGGTGATGGCGTTCATGCAGCAGCTGCGCGCGACGGGGGCGGTCGTGGTCTCCGAGGTCCAGGCCAACGACGGCACGCCGTCGGCCGGCGACCTGGCCGCGGTGGACGAGGCGGTGGCGCTTCATCGCTGGGCCACGTGGCCGGCGCCCGTGGTGGGCGAGTAGGTCCGGTGGTGGTCCGACAGTGCGACACGGGCGGCGCCCAGGGGCGGTCGGCCGGTGGCGGTGAGGCGCAGGCGGGGTGACAGCACGGTGTCGATGACGGGCCGGCCCGAGGTGACGTTGACCCCCAGCGCGACCGGGTGGGTGCGGTCCCCGATGCGGACGGCGGCGGAGATGTCGATGCGGGGGTAGCTGGCCTGGATGATGCTGCGGGTGACGTCGACGCGGCCGTGACCCAGCGGGCGGGCCAGCCGCCGGAACTTGTCGGCCAGGGCGGGGTGCAGCAGCGGCGCCACCGACGCGGGTGGGCGGATCCCCGCGAGCACCTCGGCGACCGGGAGGCGTGTAGGTGTCGATGATCGTGGTGTGCAGCTCGGCCGGCATCGACGCCGCCGGCCGGATCGTCGTGGTCGGTGCGGGTGATGGCGGGTTCGAGCCGGGTGGCCCGGTAGGGCAGGTCCGGGTCGCGGTGCGGGGAGGTCCACAGGTCCACGGCGACCGGGAGCCCGTTGCCGCCGGACAGGCGGTCGGCGACCACGATCGCGTCGCGGCCACGCAGCTCGACGGTGAGCGACTTCGGGCAGGGTCGGGTGGTCTTCGACGATCAGGCAGGCCCGGACGGTGTCGACCGGGCCGGTGCGGTCCAGGACGGGCCGGCCAGCGAGCTCGGCCACGAGGGTCTCGAGGCCCATCACCGCACCACCCGGCGCCGCGCCGCCGGCCGGTGTGCCGCCGGCGCCGGCGCCGGCGGGGTGGCCGGCGCGGGCGGCCCGGGGGACCGCACGTGGCAGGGCCCCGGCGCCGTGGCGGGCCATCGCCGTCGCCACGTCGACAGGTTCGACCTCGACTTGACCCTTCGACTCGGACGCGGCCCGTCGGGCCGGTGTTGGCGTCGGCCGGGGTGGTGGGGCTGTGGGGTGGGCAGAGGTCGTCGACGATGTGGCCGACGCGGTCGCCGAGGGCGGCCAGCCGTGTCGGGTCGCCGTCGACCCAGGTGGCGATGTAGTGGGCGGAGGTGGCGGTGAGGTCGAACCCGTAGAGGGCGGCGATGGTGTGGGCGGTGGCTTCGGCGACGGCTTCGCAGTCGCCACGGTGGTGGCGGTAGTAGCGGGGGTCGCGGCGCGTCCAGCGCGTCGCGCAGCTGCGGGTCGTGGCGGTGGGCGAGTTCGTGGGCGAGGGTGGCGACCTGGTCGCCGTGGGTGTCGGCGGCGTTGAGCGTGATCGTGTCGGTGGCGGGCCGCCAGTAGCCGGACAGGCCCGGTGGCATCCCGTCCCGGTACTCCACCGCCACACCGTGGGTGTGGCAGTGGCCGAACAGGTGGGCCGCGAGATCCTCCGGGGCCCGGGCCGGGGCGGCCGGGCCGTCGTCGAGCGGGTCGCCTTGGGTCTGGGTGATGTCGAAGACGTACCCGGTCCCGAACGCGACCTTGCGGCGTCGCACCCGCGGGGCGAGTCGCCGTTGGTGGGTGGGGGGATGCGGGTGCCGTCGGGGTCGACCCAGTAGGGCCGGGGGACGGTGATCACGATGCCGTGTTCGCCCTTGGTGATGGTGCGGCCGAGCGAGTTCCAGGTCTTGATGGAGGCGACGCGGGTGGCGTCGGGGCGTTGGGCGGCGATGAGCATGCGGTTGCGGGGCGAGTAGGTCCGGAACCGGGCCATGCGGGCCAGCCAGGTGGCGTAGTCGCCGGAGTCCACGATGCGTTCGAGCTCGTCGGCCAGGGCGGTCTCGGCGGCGTGGCGGCGTTGGTTGTCGGGTGGTCACGGGGTCACCTCCGGGGACGGTTGGGTGGGGTGGTGGTGACGGCCAGGACGTCGGCGGCCAGCGCCGAGGCGTCCTCGAGCAGCCCACCGATGACTTCGAGACGTTCGGCAAGCCCGATCAGGACCGACCCGTGGGCCCGGCCGGCACGCAGGTGGCGTTCGCCGTGGCAGGCTGCGATCGCGGCCACGTCGTGGGCTTCCAGGGCGTGCGCGGCCGCGGTGGCGGCGATGTCGCCGGCCAGGACGTCGACACGGTCGGGCCAGCCGTTCATGGCGTCACCCCCCGACCGCGCGCGGTCCGCCGGGCCGGCGTCGGGCGCGACGCCGGGCTGGACGAGCGGCTGGGCGGGGTGGTGGCGGCGACCGAGGCGGGCAGCGATGCCGAGGGCGTCGTCGTAGCGTTGGGCGTACAGGGCCTGTTGGAAGCCCTTGTCGGGGGCGAGCTGGCCGCGGCGGGCCATCGACGTCCAGCCGTGGTCGCCGACCACGAGGTGGTCGAGCAGGTCGATGCCGAGCAGCTCGCCGGCCGCGACCAGCCGCCGGGTCACCGACACGTCATCGGTGGACGGTTCGGGATTCCCGGACGGGTGGTTGTGGGCCACCAGCACCGCGGATGCGCCCAGCGCGACCGCGTCGCGGTAGATCTCGCGTGGGGACATGAAGGTGTGGTCGACCGACCCGATCGACACCGTCACGATCCCCAGCGGGCGGTGGCGGGTGTCGACGCCGACCAGCAGGCAGTGCTCCCGGTCCAGGCCCTGCAGCTGTCCGGTGAGCAGCCGTGCCGCCTCCTCGGGCGAGTCGATCGGGGTCGCGTCGAGGTCGGCCGCGACGAAGCGGCGGGCGACCTGGTCGGGGTGGTCGAGCCCGGTCATGGCCGACCCCCGGCCCGGCGGGCAACCAGCCGGCGCAGCCGCACGATCGGGGTGTGGTCAGGCAGACCGAGGTGGCGCTGCCACGCGTCCAGCAGCGCCAGGAACCGTTCGGGCTCGCCCGGGCGACGGACCCGGCCGTCATAGGTCGGCTCACCCATGGCCCACCCCCGATCCGGCCAGCTCGCGCCCCCGGGCGCTGCCCGGCTGGGTGCTGGTGAGCAGCGCCTCGAGGCGGGCCTGCAAGCCGTTCTTCGGTGGGGGATGGGCCGGACACGGCGGCAGCTGCTCGGGCATCGCCACGGCCGCGAGATCGTCCCCGAGCGCGGTCACGGCGTCGGCCAGGTCCAGGTCGGGACGTGCCAGGTGGGCGCCGGCGATCCGGCCGGCAACACGGGCTCGCAGGATCCGCGGCGACGTCACCGCGAACCCGGCCAGCGGGCCGTCCAGCTCCGCCGCGACCAGCCGCGCCAACACGCCGTCGGCCAGCACCGCGCTCGCGGCATCCGCCCACGCCCGGTCCCGGCCCGGATCCGGACCGTCGTCGGAGGGGTGGGTCGTTGGGTCGGCTGCGGGTGGGTCGTCGTCGGCCGGGTACAGCGCAGGACGGGGAGGTCGCGGCGGCGGGGCCGGTTGCGGCGACGGTGCGGGGTCGGTTGGCAGGTCCCAGCCGCGGGTGACCGCGGCCACCACCCACCCGGCCGGGTTGCGCACCGTCGCGGTGTCCAGCGCCGCAAGCGCCGCCGTGACCCGTTCGGGAGCGTCGGACGCGAGCCGGACGGCCTGGTCGGCGTCCACGCCGACGGCAACGAGGCGGCCGGTCAGTTCCTCGCGCGCGCCCTGTTGTTGTTCTTCTTCTCCAACAACAACTTCTTTGTTATGTCGCAAATCCACGGTGTCGCGTGGATTGCGACACGGTGGACGGCACCGTGTCGCAAGAATTGCGACACGGTCCAGAAACGTCGCTCTGTGGACGATTCAGCCCGATCCGTCGTTTCGGGCTCGGCGCTATCCACAGGTCGCCGGACAGGGGTTGACACGTCGGCGTCAGCGTTGTCCACAGTCCCGCGATTGGGGGTTGACACCGCCGTGCTGCCCGATGGCGGGGTGTGGGTGAACCGCTCCAGGCAGGCCGACGGGTCCAGCACGTAGCGCGACTGCGCGTACATCCCCGAGCCCGCCTGCGCGGTGTTCCTCGTGCAGCACGAAGCCGTGCTCGCGGAGCCGGCCGAGGTGCTTGGTGACGGTGTTGGTGGCCAGCCCGAGGTTGTCGGCCAGCCGGCGCACGTTGGTCTCGGCGACCAGCCGGCCGTCGTCGTCGAGCCGGGCGTCCAGCGCGATGTCTTCCAGGATCGCCCAGGCGATCGGCTCCGACGGCACGCTTGACCGCACGCGAGGAGGGGAAGACCTTCGCGAAGGGTTCGGCGCGGCCGACGATGCGGCCGTCGGAAAGGATGCGGCCGTACTCCTGGCCGAACGCGACGATGTCGCGCGCCTGGAGGCTCCGGTCAGCTCCGCCGGCGGTCATGGTGCTACCTCGGCTCGGCCCCCTTCGACTGGGCTTGCCGCGTCCGGTGGCCGGGCGCGCTCTGGCACGGCTCGGGCACGACACCGACAACCGCCGAGGTAGTGCGCGGTGCCATTGCGGTGCCGATACTCCGTACCGGGCCGTTCCTGCGGGTTGCGTTGCGTCCCATGCTGGACGCATTTCGCCTGCTCAGCGGCACATAGCGGGATGTGGCGGGATCCCCTGAACAGCTTCAGTAGGGTTCGATCCCCTGCCTCCCAGCTACCTGCAATCGCCGGTGAGTTCAACGGGTGATTGCAACACCTCGTTGATCTGTGGAAGATCCGCCCGGACAACGAGGTGGCGATGCCCTACATGCTGACCGACGACGAGAGTGACGACAGAGGCTGGGCTCGATCCGGGCTGTCGAATGTCACCCCGAGCACGGCACGAGCTGGCCGGAGCCGGAGTCCGGGCCATCTCGACGCATCGTCCGGCACTCGAACTCTCGGACTGCTGCTGCCCAGGCCCAAGGTGCTGCGCGTGACCAGCCGGGACACCGACACCGACGTCCTCCGTCCGTCCCCGTGCTCTCACTCCAACAGTCGCTGACGTACGCAGGACCGCTGCCGCGAAGTCGATCATCGGGCGCAATGCTCCACGTCCGGCTCGGGGCTGCTGGCAATCGTTGCTGCCGGATTGCTGCTGTGCCTGTCTAGGGTGAAGTCATCGGTGTCGGGGGCGCTGTGCTCGGGCCGTGTCGGCGTGGCATGCGAGCTGTGCGGAGCCGAGGTTGAGCCGCCCCCGGGACGGGAGGCCGCGATGGACGTGCAGATCCTGGGGGCGCTGCGGGTGCTCGACGGGGGTCGCGAACTGGTACTGGGAGGTCCGCGCCAGCAGCTCGTGCTGGCGGTGTTGGTGCAGCGCGCCGGCAGTGCGGTGGCCACCGCGATGCTGGTGGATGGCGTGTGGGGTGCCCACCCACCGTCGACGGCTCGCAAGACCGCCCAGGTGTACGTGTCGCGCCTGCGCCAGGAACTGGGTGGGCAGCGGCTGGGGTCCACGTCGGGCGGGTACGTCCTGGCGGTGGCTGACGAGGAGATCGATGCCCGGAGGTTCGAGCGCCTGGCAGACCGGGGACGCGGTCGACTGGCATCTGACCCGCGGGGCGCCCGGGACCTGTTGGAGGAAGCCCTGGGGTTGTGGCGTGGCATGCCGTGGGGCGAACTGGGCGAGGAACCGGCGCTGCGACTCGACGTCGTGCGGTTGTCGGAGCAACGGCTGGTGGCGCTCGAGGACCGCATCGAGGCCGACCTTGCGTTGGGGCGGGCGCGCGCCATCGTGGGGGAGCTGGAGGGGTTGGTGGCCGGACGGCCGTTGCGTGAGGGCCTTCGTGGCCACCTGATGCTGGCGCTGCACCAGTCGGGCCAGTCGGCACGGGCACTCGAGGTCTACGAGGAGGGGCGACGGGTGTTGGGCGAGGAGCTCGGTGCTGACCCCTCGCCGTTTCTGCAGGACCTGCACCGCCAGATCCTGCGCCAGGATCCTGGGCTCCTGGCGCAGGCCCGTCCGGGACCTGTGCAGGTTGCCGCCTCGGTCGCGAATCCGTTTCGCGGTCTCGAGCCCTTCCGTCGCCAGGATGCTGCCGTGTTCCACGGTCGCGAGGAACTCGTCGACGAGATCATCGCACGGCTGGGGGACCATCGGCTGGTGGCCGTCGTCGGACCGTCCGGCAGCGGCAAGTCCAGTGTCGTGCGCGCCGGGGTGGTGCCCGCGCTCGACACCGAGGAGGCCGACTGGCAGGTGGCCACGTTCGTCCCGGGTGCCGACCCCTTCGCCGCACTGGTGCGTGCGCTGTCCGTCGTGTCGAACCTGGCGACCGACGATCTCGCGCAGGTGATGCACGGGGACGTGCTCGACGTGTTGCGAGCGGTGCTGGCGACGCGCCACCCGGGCCGGTTGCTGCTGGTCGTCGACCAGTTCGAGGAGTTGTTCCTCGTCGCCGACGACCAGGTTCGCGAGCGCTTCGTGGCCGGCCTCGTCGAGGTCGTGGACGACCCGAGCAGCGACGTCGCGGTCCTGGTGACCGTGCGCGCGGACTTCCTCCACCGGCCCCTGGCCGACCCGGCCCTGGGCGGGCGACTCCGGACCGGACTGGTCACGGTGCCGCCACTGACCGCCGCCGGCGTCGAACAGGCCTGCACCGGGCCCGCGGCAACCGTCGGCGTGACCGTGGAACCCGAACTCGTGGCCGAACTGGTCGCAGCCGTCACCAATCAGCCGGGAGGGTTGCCACTGTTCCAGTACGCGCTCACGCAGGTCTTCGACGAGCGCACCGGCAAGGTGCTCACCAAGGCGGCACTGGACGGCATGGGGGGCATGCAGGGCATCCTGGCCCGGCGGGCCGATGACGTCCACGAGGGGCTCGACGCCGCACAGCAGACACTGGCGCGCCAGGTCTTTCTGCGCCTCGTGATCCTGGGCGACGGCGCCGAGGACACCCGACGACGCGTGACGCGCCGCGAACTGGGGCGGCTGCCAGCCGGCCGCCAGGCCGTTGACCTCGTGCTCGAACGGTTCGGCCGGGCACGACTGCTGACACTCGACCGCGACGACGCCACCGGCGAGGCCACCGTCGAAGTCGCCCACGAAGCCCTGCTCCAGGCATGGCCACGCCTGCGCCGCTGGATCGACGAGGCCCGCGACGATCTCCGGCTGCATCGCGGGCTGTCGACGGCTGCAGCCGACTGGGAAGCAGCAGACCGTCACCCCGACTTCCTCCTGACCGGCACCAGGCTGGACCAGTACGACGACTGGGAGCCGACCTCCCAGGTCGCCACCACGTCCGACGAGGACCGGTTCCTCCAGGCCAGCCGGACCCACCGCGACGACCTCGCCCGGCAAGAGGGCGAACGCCGCGAGTACGAACGAGCACTCGAGCAGCGCAGCGTGCGGCGGCTGCGCGGACTCGTCGGTGTGCTGCTCATCGCGCTGGTGGTCGGCGCTGGATTGACGGCCGCAGCGCTGTCCCAGCGTCGAACGGCACTGGAGGCCCAGGTCGAGGCCCAACAGGGTCAGGCCGCGGCCGTGCTGGCGCGGGAGCGCGCGAGGGCCAGTGAGCTTGCCGCAACGGCCGTGGCCAACCGATACCGGGATCCCGACCTCGCGATCAACCTTGCCCAGCACGCCGCGCAGATCATGGTCACCGTCGGCGAGCCGGTGCCGGTCGACGTCACGGCAGCCCTGCACTGGACACTCCAGGCCGCGGGTGCCACCTACCCGGTGCGGACTGCCCCGGTTGCCGTCCTCGAAAGCCCCGACGGGCCCCGGGGCGTCTTCGACGTCGGGCCCGCCGTGCTGGTGGAGATGGCCGCGGCAACGACCGCCCGCGGGCTGCGCCCCGGGGAATGCGCCGAGTATCTCGACACGACGGGGTGTCCCACCATCAACCCGGTGGCGATGACGGCCGCGGTGTGGGAACCACTGCCGCCACCTGAGGATCCGTCGCAACCGCTCGCCGGGACAAGTGTCCGAGTGGTCTCCCAGGACCAAGACGAGTCCGGCGCCGCACCGGGGATCGACGCCGTGCAGGCCGCGACGGGGATCCGGCTCGAATACGACTACGAGCGGTTCTTCTGGGATGTCGCCCGCGAGACCGGTTCGATCATCGAGCCCGGCATCGACCTCGGCAACCTCCCCCAGCCGGCGGCCGTGGTCGAACTCGGACGCAAGGGGCTGCTCATGGATCTGTCCGAGTGGTTCGAGGTGGCGCAGCTCCAGCGCGACCTGACCGAGGACCTGGTGTCCCTGGCCACGACGACCGACCAGACCGGCGATGCCGGTACGAACGCCGCGCACGTCTGGGGGATCCCCGCGGACATCGTCGACAAGAGTCTCGTGTGGTATCCGACCCCAGAATTCGTCGAGGCTGGGTACGAGGTGCCCGCCACATGGTCCGAGTTCGAGACGTTGGTCGACCGGATCCAGGCAGACGGACACACCCCCTGGTGCCATGGCGAGGAGGACGGCGACTGGAGCGGCTGGCCCGGCACGGACTGGATCGAGGAGATCCTGCTCCAGACCGAAGGGCCAGCCACCTACGACGCCTGGGTCAACGGGGACCTCGCCTTCTCGGACCCTCCGGTCCGGCGGGCCTTCGAGCGCTTCGACCGTCTCGTGCTGGCGCCCGGGCGACTCTTGCAGGGCCGTGAGGCCGCCGTCCGACGGTGGTACGCGGACGCCCGATTGGGAGTGGTGAACGATCCCCCGTCCTGTTGGCTCCTGCACGAGCATTCGTGGGCCTACACCGCCGACCAGTGGGGACCGACCGTGGGGGCGTTCCCCGTGCCCTCCGTCGGCCCCGGCGACGACCAGCGAGTGCTGGTCGGGGGGATGTACTTCGTGGCGCGATCGGATCGGCCGGAGGTCCGCGCCGCTCTGGGGTACATCACGGGGCCGAAATGGTCCGAGGCTCGTCTCGGCGAGGCAGACGTCATCCACCTCTCCGCGCATCGCGACGTCGACCCGACGATCTACCCGGACCCCGCCCGCCCCGTGGCCGAGGCGCTCCGCGACGCCGTGGCCGAGGGCGACGGCGTGCGCTTCGACGGATCCGACCTCATGCCCCTGCCCGTGCAGGACGAGTTCCTGGCGGGCATCGTCGACTTCGTCGGCGACGGCCCCGACACCCTCGACGACGTCCTGGCCTCCATCGACGCCGCCCGGGCGTCCCATGTGGACGGTGACGACGGCGAGGGCGACTGACCCGTGACGGCCGCCCCCGTCGGTGGCTGCAAGCTGGCAGCAGGGTCGTCGCCGAGTTGCAACCACCACTGCAGGCCGATCACCGCCGACCTGCAACCGTGGGCGCGCACAGTGGTCCTGCATCGAGCAGACGACCAAAGGCGACCCGATGCCGACCATCGAGACACGACCCCGATCCGAAGCCGACACCCAGACCCGGGTACCCGACGAGGCCGCACCATCGAGCCGCGCGCCCACCCGGACCCACCGCCAGCGACGCGCACCGTCCACCGCTGTCCTCGCGGCGATCGTCCTCGCGGCGATCGTCGTCGCGGTGCTCGTGGCCGTCGCGGCGACCACCTCGACGACGACCGGGCCGACGGCCGACGACGTGGCCGACACGACGACGACCACGTCCACCGGACTGACCGAGGATGAAGCCCTGCGACGCCTGATCGCCCAGGGCTACGTCCCCAGCGCCGCCATCCCACCGTCCCTGTACACGCGCGAGGAGCTGGCCACGATCCGCCAGGTTCGCGCCGGAGTGCTCCCCGCCGAGCTGCTCGAGGCCGAGACGTTCGTGACCAAGGAACTGATCAACCGCGGTCTCATCCCGCCATCCGTGCGCTGAGCAACGACGTGACGTCGATGGGAACGGCGTCGACTGCCGATGTGCCTCGCCATCGGAGGCACATCCAGGCCCGGACACCGGCCCCCAAATCGTCTGCGACAGACTCCGGTCGCAGGCGATGCGGCCACCAGCGTGGCCGTACTCACGCAGTCGTCCGGGACCCCCGGGCCCATGTCTTCAGGATCCGTGGCCCGTGGGAACCCGGAGTCCGGATCACTCCCCTCGACTGGGCAGTCCCGTCCGCCATCCATGCACCAGCGAATGGCGACAGCCACCTTCAGGCGAGGCTCGCGGCCGACACGGTGCCGACCATCGGGCTCGCCTCTCGGCGCCCAGACCTCTGAGAACCCGTAGCTCCCAGAGGGCTGGAACCGCCGCGCCAACACGTCGGTGTCCCGGCGGCCTCGCGGCACCCGGGCGAACCCGCTGCACCTACCCCCACGGCCCGCGCGTGACGATTGTCCCGTCCAGGGTCGACGTTGCGTATCGACCCACAGGTCGCCGCTGGCAGCGGTTGCCGACTATGGGCGCACCCTCGAGGTGATCGTAGGAACATCGGAAGCGGTGTCCAGGAGGCGACCGTTTGCTCCGTCGTTGGGGCCAGTCGCTGGACTTATCTCTGGCTTGCACCCTCAGTGCACGATTCCAATCGGGCCGACATTCCGGCCAGACCGACCCAGCCCCGCACAGGAGCTCCCGATGAGATCCACGAACCCCTCGGTGACACTCGTCCGCTCGTCCCGTCTGCTCGCCGTCGTTGCAATGGTGGTCGCTGCCTTGGCGGCCGCGACCTTGGTGACGCCTTGGTCCGCTTCCGCCGACCCCGCCGGTGACGCCGTCATCGACAGGAACCGCCGCGACACCGACGCCCTACTGGTGCGTGCCGGGCTCGCCCCCGTTCAGGCGGATGGCCTGACTGTCGACGCGCCGACAGACTTCCTGGTGAAGTTGATCGATGCGGATCCCACCGTTCCGGGCCTGGACCTGGCCGCCGGCGCGACCTTCCGGCTGACCTTGCCCGATGCCTTCGAGAACACGGGCACCCGCGTTGCCGGTGCCGGCGAGCCAGGTTGTGGCCCACCAGTGGTGGTCGACTGCACCACCGCCGTCCTGGTGCAGGGATGGCCGCAGAGCCCGGTCCTGCCGTTCCCCGACGTGACCTGGGATGCGGCCACCAACACCTTCGAAATGACCACAACGGCAGCCTGGGCGCCGGATCCGCCCGAGGCCCCCGGGGCCAAGACGCTTCACCTGCAGGCATTCGGATTCCGCAACCCCGACCGGCCAGGGGTCTATCCCATCGAGCTGGAGATCAGGCCGGATCCGGCGTCGGATCGGGTCTTGCTCGCTCGGACGAGTGTGCGGATTGTTCCGCGCACCGCCCCGCACCTCGGTGTGCTGAGCACCGTCAACGGATCGCCGCCTCCGCCGTTTCCCAATTCGATCTTCCAACGTGCTTTCCTTGATGACGGCCCCATCGACCTGCTGACCTGGGGGCTGTACCTGTGGGCCAGGGACGCCCGACCGCTGGTCGGTGCAGAGATCGTGATGGTGCGACAAAACATCGGCCTGATCGTGGACAGCACTGGCCGGCCCGTCGGACGTGTTCGGATACGGCCACCCAGCGGCGCTCAGTCACATCATCTCGACGCGGCACCTTCCATCCCTGCTCTGGCCCTGCTCTCAGCCCAGCCCACTGGCCTGATGTATGCCGACTTCACACCCGACCCGCTCGCCGACGGCCTCTACCGCATCACATTCAGCCTGTTCGGGGGCAGCCGCCAAGACTTCTTCGTCACTGTCGAGTGAGGAATGACCCGGATCGCGCGGCACCCGACAGTGCAGTCAGCCTGGGCCACGGCCAAGATGCCGCCCACGATCGCCGTTCACCGGTTGCCCTGCCCCACATGGCCCTGATATCTCGCTTGTGGCGGCGAACATTCGCGTCGGGACGCGTCTCGGCGGGCAAATCTCCCTGAGACGGCAATCACACAGAAGTGCTCCGCGAGGTACCGCGATCGAACGGCTCTCCGATGGCCGGCGCTCTCGCGGAAGCGCTCCGGGCGCGTGTCGAGATCGACGCCTCTCTCTGTCAAGGACGGGTTTCGCGGCCTGATTGGGTTGGCATCACAGGGTGGTCCGCCACCGGACTAGCGTGGTTGGTGGCGGTTCGGGATGTGACTCGAACCAAGCGCCGGTGTCGGGGATGCAAGCCGGTCACGCGGCCTTCGGGCTCGTTCCCTGGTGTCCATCCCGGACCGTCTCACGTCGAGCGTCGGCGACCATACGCCAGTAGATCACGTCCGACAGCTGCCGCTTGAGTGACCGGACGGCTTCGCCGTGGTTCTTGTGCTGGGCGATCTTGCGGTCGTAGTGGTCTCGGCCGACCGCGCCGTGGCGGATCTGGCTGATCGCGGCGGCGTGGATGACCTTGTTGAGCTGACGGTTGCCGCCCCGGTTGAGTCGAGGGGGGTGCTGGTCGCCGGATGAGGCGTCCATAGGTCGTGCCCGGGTCGTCCTGCCACGACCCCTGGTCGTCTTCCTCGTTCGCCACACCTGTCCTCCTGGTCGACGGCGATCACCGTACGGGTCGGGGTCGCGCGATCCTCGTCCGTTTGTGCATGACCCCGGTCGCGAGCCGACCTCGACAACGTGTCCACGCTCGTCTTCGCTGGTCGAGCAGCGCGAGCGGAGGATGTGCGATGGGTTCGAACGTTGACCGTGCCGCGGTCCTGCGCAGCCGATTGCACCACCACGGGCTGCTGGGCGACCGTGCACCGATGGCCAACCTCGACGTTGCCCCCCTGGGACTGGCCGACGTCGACCACGGGGGTGCGGCAGCGGCGCTTGCCGTCCGGGTCGATCTCGGCGACACGACCTTGGCCGACCTGGTGCAGGACGGTCGGCTGGTGCCGACCTTCGGCGCCCGGGCAGCCGGCGCCCTGGCCCGGCCCGCCGACGTGCCCTCCGTGTCCCATGCGCTTCTGGACCCGGACCCGCCTCCCAACGCGGACGTCGCGCTGGTCGACCAACTGGCCACGGCCGCCCTTCCACCGCTACGTGACCACGGCCCGATGACCAAGGAGCAGCTCGGCGCGGCGATCACCCCGGGCACCCCGCCCCAGGCGATGCGTTCCTGCGAACGGTGCGGACGCGACCACCCCGACGATGGGCTGGTGAAACGACTCGCCTGGTCTGGCCGCCTGCGCATCGAAGCGGGTGATCGCACCACCGATCGCGTCGCCGCCGCCGGCCGATGGCGTCCGGCCCGGTACCGGCGCATCCGTGACCACCAACGAGTGGAGCTGGTGCGACGCTTCCTGCGGCTCCACGGTCCGGCAACCGTCGACGACCTCTCCGCATGGGCCGGGATCGACGATCGCCATGCGGCGGCGTGTTGGTCGCTGGTGGCCGACGAACTCGAACCCGTCACCACACCTCACGGCAGCGGGTGGGTGCACGCCGACGACCTCGACCTGCTCCGGGACCCGCCACCCGCGCCGCGACCACGCCTGATCCCGGGCTACGACCCCCTGTTGCAGACCCGGGACCGATACTCACTCGTTCCCGACCGCGCCCGCCAGAGACAGATCTGGCGATCCACGGCGAACCCCGGGATCGTCATTGCCCACGACGAGGTCATCGGCACGTGGCGCGCCCGGACCCGCCGCAACCGCCTCGATGTGCGCCTGCAGTCGTTCGGGCCGGACCTTCCCGTCGACGAGCTCCGACCCGACGCCCTGGCCGTGGCGAGCGCCCGCGGACTCCAGGATGTCACCATCGCCATCCCGGACTGACACCCGCGTCGGTGCGATGCGACCCAGCCGCCTGGTCGCGGCGGACGGCAGTCGCCGATGGGGCCGCCAGCGGCCGGCCTGGGGTCGTGCTCAGTCGTGGGCGTCGGCGGTGCCGAGCTTCCAGTACCCGGCGAGGTGGTGGTGGTCCTCCGGGATCCCGACCTCGCGAACCAACCGGCGCATCGACGCGAGGACTCCGGCCTCGCCGGCCAGCCACACGAACGCCGACCCGTCCCCAGTGACGCCCACTCCTTCCCCCGACCTCGACGTGCACCCGTGTCGTGATCGGCCTTGCCGTTCGCAACGACGGTGCCCTCCGGGTTCGTGCCACCAGCGAGTCCCAGGCCCCCGCTGACCGATGAGTTCTCGCTCTGCCCGTCGGCACAACTGCGGGGACACCGGCAGACCGTCCAGGTCCCATGACCAGGTCCCCGAACCACATGTGGGCCATCTCGTGGAGGATCGTGGACGACCAGGAGGTGCACACCTTCATCAACGACCTGTTCCGCCCCGTTGGCACCTACCTCTCTGGCCGACGGATACAAGACGATGCTGTGAGACTGCCCACACCGTGCCCGACCAGCCGCCACACATCCTGCAGTACGCCGACGACTGGCAGGCCGCGGACGAGATCGTGTACTCCACGACGCTGGAGTCGGTGTCCAGCGCGAAGACCACGATCGAGCGAACTTCGACCCGGACGCGGTGCGCCACCTCAAGGCCCGGGCTGACCACGACCTCACCGTCGATGGCCCGAACCTCGCCGGCCAGGCGATCGCCGCCGGGCTCGTGGACGACCACCACCTGGTCATCACCAGCAGCGTGGTGGGCGGCGGCAAGCGGTTCTTCCCCGACGGCGTCCGGCTCGATCTCGACCTGGTCGAGGAACGATCCTTCGACAGCGGGCTGATCTACGCGCGCTACTCACGACGTCGACGGGGTGCGTCAGTCCGGGAGGTCAGCGACGAACGCGGCCAACCGTTCGTGCGAGGGTTGGCCCCACCCGATGCAGAACGGGTGTCCGGCTGGGTCGGCGTACACCTGGAATCCTTCGTCCGCGCTGCGGTCTGGAGCAGACTGCAGGAGTGTGGCTCCGAGCGCCATCACCTCGTCGTGGGCGTCCTCGAAGTTTCTCGCGTGAAGGTCGAGGTGGACCTGCTGGGGGTTTCCGTCCGGCCACGAGGGCGGGACGTGGTTGGGCGCCAGTTGCACGCCAACCCTCCATTCGCCGTTGGCGTCGAGCACGCTGTGCCAGTCGTCGTCGGCCACGACCCGCCCTCCGAGCACCCCGGCCCAGAACGAGCTCTCGGTCTGCAGATCGGCCGCATCGAACACCACAACCTGTCGGACAGTGCGCATGTCGATCCTCCTGGACAATGGGCGGGACGTGCTGACCGAGTGTGACGATCTCGTCCGCCGCCTTCCACCGTTCGAAGGACCCGGCCCATCGTGACGACCGGGCATCGGCGTTGGGCCCGCGCGTGTCGACGCGACCTTGCCAGTCCTCCACCAGGCGGCCGGCTGATCAACCGACTGTGGGAAACGCACGGCCACTCACACCACCAGGCGGTCGCGGAGACGGTGAAACGCCAACAGCGTCGGTCTTTCCCGCCGACGAGCGATCGTCTTCACCTTGAGGTTCAGGCGGTGAGGAGCAGGCCGACGCCGAGGCTGGCCGCCCCGGCGGCAAGGAACGCGGCGCCGAGCCACACCAGCACGATCCAGCGGTTGGGCTCGTGGACGGCCGTGCCCATCGAGGAGAAGAAGAACCCGGCCGGCATCAGGATCGCGGCGACCGGGACACCGCTGCGGGCGACCCATGCGGCAGCACCCGTGAGCGTGGTGGCGTCGGTCAGCACCGCCGTGAGCACACCGAGGATCACGAGCACTCCGGCGTGGGCGTGACCGGCACGGGCGAAGCTCAACTGGAAGTCGGTCGCGACCGCGTTCCCGCGGACCACCTTGACCAGATACATCCCGCCGGTCTCGATCGCGACGAAAGCCAGCATCAGGATGCCGGTGAGTCGGAGGGCATCGGGGCTGAGGACAAGGGTGGCTTCCAAGGTGTCACTCGCCGTGGGGATCGTTTCGTCACGGTGTAACGTAACACCGTTGCAATACACGCGGCAACCTGCTTGAGTCGGACCGTGCGGCCGCCGCACCAACCCGGCCAGCGGGCGCCGTGCTCGGCCGGTGGCACCCTCGACGGACCAGGAGCGCTCGTGCCTCGCCCACGGATCCATGATCGGGAAACGGGCGATGCCCTGGTGGAGGCGGCGGCCCGACGACTTCGCGCGGGCGGACCGGGAGCGGTCAGCGTGCGTGCGGCCGCGGCCGACGCAGGGGTGTCGACCCGGGCGGTGTATTCGTTGTTCGGTTCGCGCGAGGACCTGCTGGTCGAGTTGTACCGGCGTGGCTTTGCCGGCCTGGCCGACGAACTCGCTCGACGTCCCGCCACCGACGACCCCTTGGGCGATCTTCGGGCCGTCGGCGATGCCTACCGGCACAGCGCGCTGGCGCGTCCGAACCTCTACCACGCGATGTTTGGCGGCGTGGAGGTCGACGTCGGCTCCGACTTGGCGGAGCGGGCCCATGCCACCTTCGAGATCCTCGTCGCGGCCGTCGACCGGTGCGTGGCGGCGGACCTCCTGGCCGGGGACCCACTGGTGCTGGCCCGGCAGTTGTGGGCGTTGACGCATGGGCTGGTCCTGCTGGAGTTGACGGGATCGCTCGGCGACGACCCCGACGAGATCTGGGACCAGGCCCGCCGTGCCATCGTGATCGGCCATGCAGGCCCTGCGCTCATGGGTTCCTGAACGCGAACGCGCATCGACACCACGACCTCCCCGGACAAGCCTCTGTTGACGTGAGGTCGATCCACGCCCAACCATCGCGTCTGAGGTTCGCGTCACGACGCGCGTGGCTTCCAGATCGGTCTAGGCTCGCTCGCCCGTACGAGTCAGAGGCGCCATGGGGAAGCCGCGGTATCCGTACCAGGACGGGCTCTTCGTCGACGACGACGGGCGCCGCTGGCAACGGGAAGACGAC
The DNA here is from genome assembly GCA_963735045.1 of uncultured Nitriliruptorales bacterium. Lineage (GTDB taxonomy): Bacteria > Actinomycetota > Nitriliruptoria > Nitriliruptorales > Nitriliruptoraceae > Salsipaludibacter. The sequence continues at coordinate 18,937 of CAVTIZ010000003.1, forward strand.
TTCCTGGAACCAGCGGACGTCGATGACCTCCTCGCCAGGGAGGTGCCGGCGCTGGTCGAGTGGTGTGGCGGGGGCACGATGCCGCGGCCGGTCCCGATCCGTGGCGAGGAACTCGCAACCGCGATCCTGCCGGCCCTGCTGGACCGCCGGAGTGCCGCGAAGAAGATCCGCAGGCAAAGGGTTCCGACGGTCTTCGTGCCCGAGTTGTGGCGTCACGGCCGGGACACGCTGATCATCTTCGTGGAAGGCGCCCCCGCGGGCCGGTGGCCGCCTCGAACCTCGGGTGGCTCGAGTCTGGGCGAAGCAGGGGAGACGGCTCGATGACCAGCAGCGACGTGTGGGACGAAGAGGCAGCATGCCGCTACGACGCGGCAACGGCCGACATGGCCACCGACCAGGCGTTGGGCCCGACCCTCGATGTGCTGGTGGACCTGGCCAACGGGGGGAGGGTCCTGGAGTTCGCGATCGGGACCGGGAGGGTCGGCGTCCCGCTCATGCGTCGTGGCGTCGATGTCGCCGGGATCGAGCTGTCGGCGCCGATGGTGGAGCAGTTGCGTGCCAAGGCGACGGCAGAGGAGCTGCCCGTCGAGATCGGGGACATGGCCACCGCCGAGGTGCCAGGCCAGTTCTCCCTGGTGGTGTTGGTGTTCAACACGATCGGAAATCTGTGCACGCAGGACGAGCAGGTCCAGTGCTTCGAGAATGCGGCACGGCACCTGGTGCCTGGTGGGCGGTTCATCGTCGAGGTCCAGGTACCGCCGCTGCGTCGCCTGCCGCCGGGTCAGCTCGCAGTCCCGTTCGATCTCACCGCGGACCACGTCGGGTTCGACACCTTCGATGTCGTGACGCAACGAGCGGTGTCGCATCACTATGAACGACTCGGCGATGGCACCTATCGGTACTCGCCGCACAACTACCGCTATGTGTGGCCGTCGGAACTCGACCTGATGGCGCGAACGGCCGGTATGACCCGTGAACACCGGTGGGGCGGGTGGGATCGTGCAGCGTTCACGGCCGACAGCGACCAACACGTCTCCGTCTGGCGGGTGACGCGACCGCAAGGAGACTCGCGGCGGCGCTGCGATGCATCGGCGGTGCAGGGGGCCTGGTCATGATCGCCCTCGGCGTCCAGATCGCGATCTCGGGTCGCACGGACGAGCGGGCAACGTCGGCCGCCGGGGTCATCCGCGCCTCAGGGGGGCGGCGGGAGGATGTCCGCCGAGGCACGGGGGAGGAACGTGGTGGGCACGACGGTCGTCGTCGCGCCGGCCGGGTGGGTGCCGTCGAGCCGTGCGACCAGGTGTCGACCGGCGTGTCGGCCCATCTGGTAGGGGTCCTGGGCGACCACCGCGACGGCCGGGTCGAGGTCGGTGGCCTGCGGGATGTCGTCGAAGCCCACGAGGGCCACGTCGTGGTGTCGTCCACGTCGGCGCAAGGCGCGCACCGCGCCCATCGTGATCTGGTCCTGGGCCGTGAACAGCGCGGTGGGGGGTCGGGAGCGGTCGAGCAGGACGTCCGTCGCGGCCGCGGCGGCGTCGACGTCGCCGACCCCGATCGCTTCCCGCGACGGGTCGTGGGCGATGCCGTGCTCGGCGAGGGCATCCCGGTACCCGTCGTGTCGCTCCTGCGCGGTCCACACCTCGGGGCGGCCACCCAGGAACCCGACGCGCTCGTGACCACGCTCCAGGAGGCGGGACACGGCCGCGCGTGACGCCGGGCGGTTGTCCGACACGACCGTGTCGACGGCGGCGCCGTCGAGCCGTCGGTCGATGCAGACCACGGGTGTGCCGTAGTCCGCCTCCCGCCGGAGCAGGTCGTCGTTGCCTGCGGCCGCCGCGACCACCAGTCCCCGCACCCGCAGTTCGGCGAAGGCCCCGATCAGCTCGGCCTCGCGCTCGCCCTCGGCGTCGGTCGAGGCCGAGATGACCAGGAACCCGGACGCCCGCACCTCGTCGTCGAGACCTCGGGAGACGCTGGCGAAGAACGGGTTGCCGGCATCGACCTGGATGAAGCCCACCAGTGGAGAACTCGGTCCGGAGGCGAGGTCGCGTGCCCGGCGATCGGGTCGGTAGTCCAACTCGGCGACGGCGGCACGTACCCGGTGCTCCACCTCGGCACTCACGTGGGGTTGTCCGTTGACGACGCGCGACACGGTCTTGGCGCTGACACCGGCCGTCGCAGCGACGTCGGCCAGCGTTGGGCGGCGAGTCCGTCGAGTCGTCATGGACCAGCAGACTAGGGGGGGTTGACAGCGCTGTCAGCAGAACCTAGCCTCGGACGTGGTCTTGACAGCGCTGTCAAGACGGATTCATTCCGAGATGAATCCACACGATCCGACACGACCCCATCCGAACCGACCGGAGCACCCAACATGCGTCGTCATCCTCGTCGATCCCTGGTCCTGCTCGTCGCGACCGTCGCCCTGGCGGGGTGTTCGGTGACGGTGAACGAGTCCGGTTCCTCCGGCGCCAGCAGTGGTGGCGGCGGAGATGGTGCCGCGGGTGGCGAGGATGCCGGCACCAGCGGGGACGACACCGGTGCGATCAGCGTCAGCGGTGCGGCCACCGGGCCGGACGGCGATGCCATCCAGGCGGTCATCGACCTGGTCAACGAGGACTCCGACTTCACGGCCACCTACTCCGGTTCGGACTCCTTCGAGCAGGAGATCGTCATCCAGGTCGAGGGCGGCACCCCGCCCGACGTCGCGTTCTTCCCCCAGCCCGGCGCAGTGGTCGAGCAGGCCCAGCAGGGCAACGCGATCGCACTCGAGGACCTGGGCCTGGACGTCGGGGTGCTGGAGGATCGCTTCGGCGAGTACATGATGTCGCTGGGCGAGTACGAGGGGAAGCACTACGGCATCCCGGACACCATCAACTTCAAGAGCGCCATCTGGTACAACGTTCCGGCCTTCGAGGCGGCCGGCTACACCATCCCCGAGACCTGGGAGGAACTGATCGCCCTGTCGGACCAGATCGTGGCCGACGGCAAGGCTGCGTGGTGCATCGGGACCGGGTCCGACGCGGCGACCGGGTGGCCCGCGACGGACTGGATGGAGGACATCGTCCTGCGCACGGCCGGCACCGAGGCCTACGACCAGTGGGTCGCCGGCGAACTGCCCTTCGACTCGCCCGAGATCAAGGCCGCCGCGGAGCGTTTCGGCGAAATCCTGTTCACCGAGGACTACGTGCTCGGCGGGCCGACCAACATCGCGGCGACCGACTTCCGAGACGCACCGGACCCGATGTTCGGCGACGACCCGAAGTGCTACCTCCACCGCCAGGCGACCTTCATCGCCAACTTCTTCCCCGAGGGCCTGGTGCCACTCGAGGACTACAACTTCTTCGAGTTCCCGACCATCGACGGCAACGACGGTGTCCTGATGGCCGGTGGGCTGTCGGCCGTCTTCTCCGACCGCCCGGAGATCCGCGAGTTCATCGAGAAGTACACCGCTGCCGACGTCCAGTGCCAGTACGGCAAGGAGGGCGCCGGGTCGAACATCTCGGCAAACATCGAGGTCGGCCCAGAGTGCTACGACAACGAGCTGATCGCCCAGACGGTCGAGCCGCTGACGACCGCGCTGTCCGACGGTGTGGCCCGCTTCGACGGGTCGGACCTGATGCCTCCGGCGGTCGGTTCCGGGTCCTTCTGGGCCGGGATGAACGACTACACCAACAATGGTCCTGACAACCTCGACGAGGTCCTGTCCGGGATCGACGAGTCGTTCCCGAGCAACTGACCACGCGCGACGCGCCGACCGACGTCTCCGTGGTTGGCCCCGGCCGCCGGGGCGACCGGGCACCACGTGGTGCAGGAGGGCCGACCATGTCGGACACGAGCGGCACGACCGCAGTCGTCGTGATGCGATGAGTGGCGGCTGGTGGCAGGACGCCGTCATCTACCAGGTCTACCTGCGCAGTTTCCGCGATGGTGACGGGGACGGCGTGGGCGACATCCGCGGTCTGCGGGACGGACTGGACCACGTGGCCGACCTCGGCGTCGACGCGATCTGGGTGAACCCGTGGTACCCGTCACCGCAGGCCGACGGGGGCTACGACGTGGCGGACCACCGCGACGTCGCCGACGTCCATGGCACGCTGGCCGACGCCGACGCGCTGGTGGACGAGGCACACGACCGTGGCCTGCGGGTGCTGCTGGACCTGGTGCCCAACCACACCTCGCGGGAGCATCCCTGGTTCCGCGAAGCCCTGGCCGGTGGGCCCGACTCGCCCGCCCGTGACCGCTACGTGTTCCGCGAGGGTCGGGGCGAGGACGGCCGACAGCCCCCGACGAACTGGACCAGCAGCTTCGGGGGTCCGGCCTGGACCCGCATCGTCGAGCCCGACGACACCCCCGGCCCGTGGTACCTCCACCTGTTCAGCTCGGACCAGCCGGACCTGCAGTGGCACCACCCGGACGTGGTCGCCGACTTCGACGAGACCCTGCGCTTCTGGTTCGACCGGGGGGTCGACGGATTCCGCGTGGACGTCGCGCATGCGCTGTTCAAGGATTCCGACTTCCCGGACCTGCCCGACGATCCCGGCGACGAACCGACCCACGCCCCGGGCACCCACCCCCACTGGGACCGTGACGAGGTGCATGCGGTGTACCGGCGCTGGCGTCGCCTGGCCGACGCCCACGAGCCACCACGCGTGTTCGTGGCCGAGGCCGTCACGCCGGACGCCGATCGGCGTGCGCGGTACGTGCGGCCCGACGAGCTCCACGGCGCGTTCGCCTTCGACCTGCTGGAGTCACCCTGGAGCGCCCCCGACCTGCGACAGGCGATCGACCACACCCTGGGCGCGCACGCCGGCGTCGGTGCTCCGCCCACCTGGGTCCTGTCCAACCACGACGTCGTCCGCCACCTGTCGCGCTACGCGCGGGACCAGGATCGCGTGACCGGGCACAACCTGGCCGACCTCGTCCACCTGCCGGCCGATCTCGAGCGGGGGACGGCTCGCGCGCGTGCCGCCGTCCTGCTGCTCCTCGGACTCCCCGGCAGCGTGGCGCTCTACCAGGGCGAGGAACTCGGCCTGCCCGAGGTCGAGGACCTCCCGGAGGAGGCCATGGTCGACCCCGTGTGGCAGCGGTCCGGTGGCACCGACCCGGGTCGGGACGGATGCCGGGTCCCGTTGCCGTGGGACGGCGAGGCGCCACCGTTCGGATTCAGCACCCGCGACGACGTGTCGCCGCCACAACCCCGGGCATGGAAGGACCTCACGGTGGCGGCGCAGGGTGGCCCCGGCTCCATGTTGTGGCTGTACCGGCGGGCCCTGGAGATCCGCCGGACGCACCCGGCGCTGGGCGTCGGGTCGATGACGTGGACCCCGGCCGGCGCCGACCTGCTCGCGTTCCAGCGCGAGCCCGGCCTCGCATGCTGGGTCAACCTCGGCGCCACGCCGGTGGACCTGCCCCCGGGGATGGTCCTGCTCGCCAGCACCGCCGCGGGGCGCGACCGCCGTCTCGCCCCCGATGCGGCCGCGTGGATCGACACCGGGTCGTCGAGGCAGCCGATGCCTGGGTCCGGGTGAGGGGTCGGCCAGTCGTGGCTGGCTACCGTCGTCGGCGCCCGACCAGGAGCCCACCCGCATGTCATCCTCGACGACCTCCCGCGAGCGCGTCGCCGCCATCGTCATGGCCGCCGGAAAGGGCACGCGGTTGCGCTCCGACACCGCCAAGGTCCTGCACCCGGTCGGTGGCCGCAGCCTGCTGCACCACGTCCTGCACGCCCTGGCCCCATTGGGGCTGGGGCAGGTCGTGGTGGTGGTCGGCCACCAGTCCGACGAGGTGGCCGTCCACGCCCGCGACGCCGGGGTCGACGGGGTGACCACCGTCGTGCAGGAGCCCCAGCACGGCACCGGGCACGCGCTCGAGGTCGGCCTGACGGGCCTGGCGGGTGAGGTCGACCGTGTCGTCGTGGTCAACGGCGACCACCCGCACCTGACCAGCGACACGCTGGCACGGCTGGCGGACCTCCCGGCGGGGCAGGCGGCGATCCTGTCGGCCGACCTCGACGACCCGAGCGGGTACGGGCGGATCGTGCGCGACGACGCGGGGTCGGTGACGGCCGTGGTCGAGGACCGGGACTGCACGTCCGAACAGCGTCGCATCCGCGCCGTCAACGGTGGCATGTACGCCTTCGAGCGGGCCGGGCTGGACGAGCTGGTGGGCGCGATCGGCGATGCCAACGACCAGGGGGAGCGCTACATCACCGACCTGGTCGGGCTGCTGGTCGCCGAGGACCGCGAGGTGCGCGTGGTCACCACCGACCCGGTCGAGCTGGCCGGGGTCAACGACCGGCTGCAGTTGGCACACGCCGAGCAGCGGGTCCGTCGGGCCCACCTCGACGCGCTGATGCGCAGCGGGGTGACCGTGATGGACCCGGACGCGACCTGGGTCGACGTCACCGTCGACGTCGAGCCGGACGCGACCCTGCTGCCCGGCAGCCTGTTGACCGGCGCCACCTACGTGGCGGCCGGCGCGGTCGTGGGCCCCCACACCGAGCTGCACGACAGCGAGGTCGGCCCCCGCGCCTCGGTGCGCCAGTCGGTGTGCGACACCGTGGCGATCGGTCCCGACGCGACCGTGGGGCCCTTCGCCCACCTGCGACCCGGCACCGACCTCGGTCCGTCGACCAAGGTGGGCGCCTTCGCCCAGGTCAAGAACGCCACGCTGGGGGAGGGCTCGAAGGTGCCCCACCTCGCCTACGTCGGCGACGCCACCGTGGGCGCCGACGTCAACATCGCCTGCGGTGTGGTGACGGTGAACTACGACGGGCGCACCAAGCACCGCACGGTCGTCGAGGACGGCGCCTTCGTCGGTTGCGACTCGATGCTGGTCGCACCCGTGACCGTCGGCCGTGGCGCCTTCGTCGCGGCCGGCTCGGTGGTCACCGACGACGTCCCCGCCGACGCCCTGGCGATCGCCCGTGCCCCCCAGGTCGTCAAGCCGGGCTGGGCCGCACGGCGTCGGGAGCAGCGGCCCGACGAGGCCTGACCGGGCCGGGACTACGCTGACCCGTCACGTCCTTCCCGTCGCCTGCCGTCGCTGTCCAGGAGCATCGTGGAAGTCGTCACCAAGAAGAACATGATGATCTTCTCGGGTCGCTCCAACCCGGAGCTGGCACGGGAGGTGGCCGACCACCTGGGCATGCGGGTCGGCAAGGTGCGCCTCACGACCTTCGCCAACGGCGAGTTGTACGCGCGCTACGAGGAGTCGGTCCGTGGTGCCGACGCGTTCGTGATCCAGTCCCACCTCAGCGTTCCGGGCGGGCTGTCCATCAACGACTACATGATGGAGCAGCTGATCATGATCGACGCCCTCAAGCGGGCGTCGGCAAAGCGCATCGTGGGCGTGATGCCGTTCTTCGGCTACGCCCGGTCCGACAAGAAGACCCTTGCCCGCGAGCCGATCTCGGCCCGGCTGATGGCCGACATGTTCCTGAGCGCCGGCGTCAACCGGCTGATGTCGGTCGACCTCCACACCGGCCAGATCCAGGGCTTCCTCGACGAACCGTTCGACCACCTCACCGCCATGCCGTTGCTGGAGGGCTGGATCCAGCGCAACACCACCCCCGGCGAGCGCGTCATCGTGGCCCCGGACGCCGGTCGGGTGCGCCTGACCGAGAAGTTCGCCTCGCACCTGGGCTGCTCGATGGCGATCATGCAGAAGCACCGTGATCCGACCAAGTCCAACGTGTCCGAGACCCGGGCCGTCATCGGTGAGGTCGACGGGATGGACTGCGTCATCGTCGACGACATGATCGACACGGCCGGGACCATCACCGGGGCGGCCTCGCTGCTCAAGGAGCACGGGGCCCGGCGCGTGTACGCGTTGGCCACGCATCCGGTGCTGTCGGGCCCGGCCCGCGAGCGGCTGGACGACTCCGAGCTCGAGGCCGTGGTGGTGACCAACACCATCCCGATCCCCGAGGAACATCGTCCACGCAACCTGGTGGTGCTGTCGATCGCCCCGATCGTCGCCTCGGCGTTGCAGGCGGTGTTCGAAGACGCCTCGGTGTCGGAGCTGTTCTCGGGCGAGAACATGTGAACCACGCTCGCCGGACCGGTCTCGGTCCGGTCGGGGTGGCTATGCTTGTTGCGAATCGTTCGCAACAAGCAGGCGGGACGCCATGCACGCACCTGACGGGTTCCTGACCGCCGGCACGGCCGTGACGACCGGCGTGCTCTCCGCCGGCGGGATCGGCTACTGCATCCGTCGAACCCGCGAGACGCTGACGGACCGTGCCGTCCCCCTGGCCGGGCTCACCGCGGCGTTCGTGTTCGCGGGCCAGATGTTCAACTTCCCGATCGCGGCCGGGACCACCGGCCACCTCCTGGGGGGTGCCCTGGCGGCCGTCCTGGTTGGCCCGTGGTTGGGAGCGCTGGTGCTGTCGGTCGTGGTGGTCGTCCAAGCCCTCCTGTTCGCGGACGGCGGGTTGACGGCGCTCGGCTACAACCTGTTGAACATGGCGTTGGTCACGAGCTTCGGGGGTTGGGCCGTCTTTCGGCTGGCCCGTCGATTCCTGCCCGCGTCGCGGCTCGGCGTGTCCGTCGCGGCCGGGCTGGCGGGCTTTGCATCCGTCGTCCTGGCCGCGTTCGCCTTCTCGCTGGAATGGCTGTTCGGGGCCTCGGCGCCAGTGCCGTTCGACCGGGTGTTCACGGCCATGGTTGGCGTCCACTCGCTGATCGGGATCGTCGAAGGCGTGATCACCGGGCTGGTGGTGTGGGCCGTCCTGGCGTCGCGACCGGACCTCGTGTTCGGCGCCGACGGGCTCCGCGGGGATGCGGCCGGCGGTGGTCGGCTTGGCCGCTTCGCCGTCGGGGCGACGGTCGTGACGGTGCTGTTGGCCGGCGTCGTGAGCCAATTCGCCGCGTCCGACCCCGACGGCCTCGAATCGGTGGCAGCGGAACAGGGCTTCGCGGACCAGGCGGGCGACCACGCGCTGTCGTCGTCGGTCTTCGCCGACTATGCCACAGCCGGGGTGGCCAATGACCAGGTCAGCCTGGCCCTGGCCGGGTTCGCCGGGGTCGTCGTCGTCATGGCCGTCGGATCGGGCGTCGCCCTGGCCGCCCGCCGCCGCGAGACGCGCGACGACGACCAGCCCGTGCCGGTCGGAACATGACGCCGGACCCGCCCGGGATCGGGTAGCCATGGGTGCTGGCCACAGCCATCCCCTGCACGTGCATGGCCACTCGGTGGTGCACCGGATGGCCCCGCACGTCAAGATCGCCGTCACCTTCGTGTTCGCGCTGGCCGTGGCCACCACGCCGGTGGGCGGATGGCGGGCCTTCGCTGGACTTGCGCTCGTCGTGGGCGTCGCGGTGGTGGCAGCACGTCTTCCCGTGTCGTTCGTGGCGACCCGATCCCTGGTGGTGCTGCCCTTCGTCGGGTTCGCCGTGCTGGTGCCGTTCGTGGCGTCGGGCCACGATGCCTCGTGGGGGCCGGTGACGTGGTCCAGCGAGGGACTGTCGGCGGGGGCGGCGATCATCGCACGGTCCGTCCTCGGCGTGGTTGCCTCGATCGTGCTGGCCGGTACCACGGAGTTGGATCGCCTGCTCGGGGGCCTCCAGCGGCTGCACGTGCCCCCGGCGCTGGTGGCGATCGCCTCGTTCATGCTGCGCTACCTGGAGGTCGTCGCCGACGAACTGGGCCGGATGCGATCGGCGATGGTGGCGCGTGGCCATGACCCGCGCTGGCTGTGGCAGGTCCGACCACTCGCGATGGCCTCCGGGGCACTGTTCGTGCGTACCTACGAGCGCGGCGAACGGGTCCACCTGGCCATGCAGGCCCGCGGCTGGACCGGGTCCATCCCACCCGTTCGACGCGAACCGGACCCGGTGGCCACCCCGGCCGCGGTCGCCTGGGCCGGTGCCGCCGTCGCCGTGTCCGTGGCGGCGCGGGTGATGGGCTGACGTGGACACCCCGGCGATCGAGGTGCGCGACCTGGCCTACGTCCACCCGGACGGGACCCGGGCCCTGGACGGCGTCGACCTGCGCGTGGGACCGGGGGAACGGGTCGCCCTGCTGGGACCCAACGGCGCGGGCAAGACCACCCTCGCCCTGCACCTCAACGGACTGCTCGCGGTGCAGTCCGGGTCCGTCGTGGTCGGCGGCCGGGTCGTCACCGACCACCTCGCGGAGGTGCGCCGTCGGGTCGGGCTGGTGTTCCAGGACCCCGACGACCAGCTGTTCCTGGGCACCGTCCACGACGACGTCGCGTTCGGGCCGGCCAACCTCGGCCTGCGCGACCAGGCGTTGGAGGACCGCGTCGCCGCGGCCCTGGCCGCGGTCGGGATGGATGCGGTGGCCGACCGTGCCCCCCATCACCTGTCCGGAGGTGAGCGCCGACGGGTCGCGATCGCCACCGTGCTCGCGATGGAGCCCGACGTGCTGGTGCTGGACGAACCGACTGCCGGCCTGGACCCGTCCAGCGTGCACGAACTGGCCGACGTCCTCGCCAGCCTGCCCATCACCCAGCTGGTCGTGACCCACGACCTCCCCTTCGCCGCGCAGACGTGCGACCGTGCCGTGGTGGTCGACCACGGCCGGGTCGTGGCCGACGGCCCGGTCGACGACGTCCTGGCCGACGCCGACCTGCTGGCCGCCCATCGGCTGCGACCGCCGTTCGGCTGGTCACTGGCACGCACCTGAGCGCCGCGACGGACGCCCGCCCGGGATGGCCGGCCCTGGTCGCGTTCTCGCGACCACACACCATCGCCGGCACCGTCGTGGCCGTGTCGGTCCTGTACCTGATGGCGGTGCAGTGGATCGGGCTCGGACCGGGCGCCGACCTGGTCGCGCTGGCGCTGGCCCTGGTGGTGGCGCTCGCGACCAACGTCGGGATCGTCGGCGTCAACCAGGTCACCGACGTCGAGATCGACCGGATCAACAAGCCGTGGCTGCCGCTGGCCGCCGGCACGCTGTCGCTGGCCAGCGGACGCTGGCTGGTCGCGGGGGCGGCGGTGCTCGCCCTGGCGCTCGGGATGGTGGCCGGACCCTGGATGCTGGCGGCGGCGGCCGTCGGCCTGCTGGTCGGGGCCGCCTACTCGTTGCCGCCACTGCGACTCAAGCGCAGCCACGTGCTCGCGGCGGCATCCATCACCAGCGTGCGCGCCCTGGTCGTCAACCTGTTCGTGTTCGCCCACTTCCAGCAGGTGCTGGGCGACCCCGGTCCGATCCCGCGACACGTCTGGGTGCTCACGGGGGTGGTGGTCGGGTTGACCATGGCCATCGCGTGGTTCAAGGACCTGCCGGACATGGAGGGTGACGCCGCGCACGACGTCTCGACGCTGGCCCTCGTGCTGGGCCCACCCCGGGTACTGGCCATCGGGCTGGCCGTGCTGGCGACGTGCGACCTGGTCGTCGTCGCCGTCGCGCTGGCGGGCATGGCGGGCGTGTCCGTCCCGGTCGTCGTGGCCGGCCACCTCGTCATGGTCGCGGTCCTGGGCACCATGGGCTGGCGCGTGGACCTCGCCGACCCCGACAGCGTCCGGCGGTTCTACCGCGGGATCTGGCGGCTGTTCGTCGCCGAGTACGTGCTGTTCGGGATCGCGGCCCTCCTGGCCTGATGACGGCCCACCCCTCAGGCCACCAGGTCGCCACCCCGCAGGACCAGCAGCAGGACGGTCGCCAGGCCCAGCACCAGCACGAGTCGGTACACCAGCTCGTCGGCGTGGACACGGGCCGCACCCCCGATGGCGACCAGCAGCGTCACCGGGACCACCAGGGACGCCACTCCCACGGTCCCGGTGGCCCCGCCGCCGGCCAGCGCCGCCGCGCACCCGACGGCCAGCACCGCCGGTGCGGCCACGACGCAGCCGCGGCGACCGAGCCGTTGCGGCAGGCCGCGGACGTCGGCGGCCTCGTCGGCCGCCAGGTCCGGCAGGGCGTTGGCCAGGTGCACGCCGACACCGAAGCACGCACCGGCCACGACCGCCCACCACGGTGCGTGTGCGCCCGGGCGGGCCGCCACGGTGAAGGCCGGGAGCAGCCCGAAGGCGATGGCCCACGGCACGGCCGACCACGGCGTCGCCTTGAGCCAGACGTCGTAGGCCAGTCCGGCCGCGACGCCGACGAGGTGCAGCAGTCCCGCGACCAGACCGACCGCCAACGACGCGACCGTGGTCACCACCAGGGCCACGGCCACCGCGAACCGGACCGGGCCAGGTGCCAGCGGCCCGCCGACCAGGGGCTTGTCACTGCGGCCGCCGAGGCGGTCACGCTCCACGTCGACCAGGTCGTTGGTCCACCCGATGGCGAGTTGCCCGGCGAGCACCGCGACCAGCAGGAGCCCCAGACGCGCGGGTGGCACGTCGGCGGCGACGCCGATGCCCGCGACCACCACGGTCACGACCAGCGACGGCCCGACATGGCCGGCTCGAAGCAGTGCCACCACCATGGGCGTCCCCCGCAGACCTCGTGCCGTCCGGTCCGACGGAGCCTATGGGTCCGCCCTCGCGGGCCGGTCGATCCGTGCGGTACCCTTGCCCACCACGGCCCGCACTCGACGCGGGCCGGATGCGTGCCCGCCGGTTCGCGCCCCACGCGCGGACGACCAGGCGGACCCGCGCCCCGCGTGACATCTCGCCGCAGCCCGCGTTCGCCCGTGGTGGTCGACACCACCGTGGCCGACACACGCCGTGACCGACCCATGTCGGGGACCTTCGTCCAGGAGCAACGCCACCATGGCCTCCAAGCAGTTCGACCTGTCCGCCAACTCCCGCAGCGACCACGGCAAGGGTGCCTCCGGGCGCCTCCGCAAGACCGGTCGTGTCCCCGGCATCATGTACGGCCACGGCGTGGACCCCACGCCCCTGGACGTCGACTCGCTGCAGCTGTACCACGCGCTGCACACCGGCGCGGGGCGCAACGTGCTGATCCGCCTCGAGGTCGAGGACGAGACGCACCTGAGCATCGTCAAGGACCTGCAGCGCCACGCCGTGCGGGGCGACGTCATGCACGTCGACTTCCAGGCGGTCAGCGCCGACCAGCAGATCACCGCGGAGATCCCGGTGTCGCTGACCAACGAGGACGACCCGCGCAACGCCGGCGGCATCATCAACCTCGTGCTCTACACCGTCCCCGTGCGGGTCAAGCCGCTCGAGGTGCCCCAGGAGTTCGTCCTGGACCTCGCCGGCATGCAGATCGGTGACGTGCTGCGCGTCGAGGACCTGGTCGACCAGCTGCCCGAGTCGGCCGAGTTCGACTACGACGTCGACCGCACCGTGGTCACCATCACCGCGCCGATGTCCGAAGAGGAGCTGGACGACCTGGCCGAGGGTGCCGGCATCGAGGAGGACGAGGCGCTGGAGCCCGTCGTGGTCGGCGAGGACGCCGACGACGAGGGCCAGTCCGACACCGAGGGTGGTGCCGACGCCGCTGGCGACGGCGACGAGTGACCCCCGCGGGGACCCACGGCACACGACACCTGGTGGTCGGACTCGGCAATCCCGAGTCCGACTACGCCGGGACCCGCCACAACGTCGGGGCCGACACCGTCCGGTTGCTGGCCCGACGGCACCATCGTGACCTCGACGGCAACAAGCGCATCCGCGCCGAGGCGACCGAGGTCGACCTCGGTGGTGGGGTGCGCCTGGCGCTGGTCGTGCCGTCGTGCTTCATGAACGAGTCCGGTGGACCGGTGCAGGCCGCCGCCCGCTGGTACTCCGTCGAACCCGCCGACGTCATCGTCGTCCACGACGAGATCGACCTGCCGGTGGGACGCCTGCGGGTCAAGCTCGGCGGTGGCCACGGCGGCCACAACGGGCTCAAGGACGTCGATCGGGCCCTGGGCACACGCGACTACGGTCGCGTGCGCATCGGCGTCGGACGACCACCGGGTCGCCAGCCCGCCCGTGACCACGTGCTGCGCCGGTTCTCGTCGAGTGATCGCGAGGTCGTCGACATCGTGCTGGAACACGCCGCGGATGCCGTCGAGGGATTGGCCACCGAGGGCCTGGACGCGGCCCAGAACCGCTGGAACGCGCTGGACGTCGCCGCCACCTGACCGGGCGACACGCGACGCACGTGACGCACACGAGGACACCACCATGAGAGAACGGCTCGAACAGATCCGCCAGGCGTGGGCCCTGACCCACGCCCGCAACCCGCGCTTGCCGTGGCTGGTGTTCGTCCCCGTCGGCGTGATCCTGGCGATCGGGATCGCGCTGTCGCTGGTGCTGGGGCAGTACTGGGTGGTGCCGATCGCGGTGCTGCTGGCGATGCTGGTCGGCGTGGTGGTCTTCGGACGCCAGGCCCAGGCGGCCCAGTACGCCGAGATCGAGGGCCGCCCCGGCGCTGCCGCGGCCGTCCTGGACGCCGCCCGTGGACAGTGGTTCGTGCGTCCGGCCGTGGCCTTCACCAAGAAGCAGGACTTCGTGCACCGCGTGGTCGGGCGTCCCGGGGTGATCCTGGTCGCGGAGGGCAAGACCACCCGGGTCAAACCCCTGCTCGCCAAGGAGCGCACCCGCATGAAGCGGCTCGTTGGCGACACCCCGCTGCACGTGCTGGTCGTCGGCGACGGCGACCGCCAGGTCAGCCTGGATCGCCTCCAAGCGGCCCTCAACAAGCTGCCCCGCGAGCTCGGCAAGCGCGAGGTGCCGCAGCTGGCGCGCGAGCTGGAGGCACTGGACCGCGAGCTCCCCATGCCCAAGGGCTACATCCCGCAGCCGGGCAAGAAGATGCGCTGAACCGGGAACACCCCGGTCCGCCCGGTCGTTGGCCGCGACACGATCCATCGAGTTCGAGACGGCCCCACGCCTGTCGTGGTGCCGCTTCCGTCGTGACCCCGAGGCGTGTGCATGCCCGTGTCCCCCCCGACCTCCCCCCCGACCTCGGTCGCCGACGTCGTCGATCCCGGCATCGCGTCCGGACCCCTGGCCGCCCTGCTGCGCGCCGGCCGTGAGCTGGCCGAGGAGGCCTTCCTCGACGACGTCGTCGCCCCGGCCGAGCCGGCACGTGGCTACTGGCTGAGCCTGCTGGCCGAGCGTGCGACGCCCCTGTTGGTGGTGACGCCCCGCTCGTCGGACGCCGAGGAACTGGTCGACGCCATGGGCGCCTACCTGGGGGAGGACCGGGTCGCGCTGTTCCCGTCGTGGGAGACCCTTCCGCACGAACGGCTGTCGCCCCAGCCGGCCACGGTCGGGGCGCGCCTGCACGTGCTGGACCGGCTCGTCGCCGCGGCCGCCGGCGAGGTCGCACCGACCGATCCGGAGGCGCTGGTGGCGGTCGTCGCCCCGGTCCGTGCCGTCCTGCAGCCGATGGACCCGCGGTTGGCGACGCGGCGGCCACTGTCGGTGGACCGCCACCTCGACCTCGGCCTCGACGGGCTGGTGCAGGAGCTGGCCCGGCTCGGCTACGCCCGTGCCACCCAGGTCACCCAGCGCGGCGAGTTCGCCGTGCGCGGCGGCATCGTCGACGTCTTCCCGACGGCGGCCGACACCGCGGTCCGCATCGAGTTCTTCGGCGACGACGTCGAGGACATGCGCACCTTCGCGATCGCCGACCAGCGCTCCGTCGACGTGGTCGACACCGTCGTGGTCGACCCGGCCCGTGAACTGGTCATCGACGACGACCTGCGGGAGCGCGCACGACGGCTGGTGTCGACGCTGCCGTCGTTGGCTGGTCCCCTCGACCAGCTCGCCGACGGGATCGCCTTCGACGGGGCCGAGTCGCTGGTCACCCTGCTGCACCATGATCCCCAGTTGCTGCCCGACTTCCTCCCCGACACGGCCGGGGTCGCCATCGTGGACCCGATGCTGGTCGCCGATCGCGCCACCAAGGTGCGCGAGGAGGCCGAGGTCCTGGCCGAGGTCGCCTGGGACCTGCCCGAGGGCATGTCGCGGTTCGGCGTGGCCGGGTTCGCGACCGTGGAGGAGATGCTGGACCGCGTCGGCGGGCGTCGCTGGGACCTGCCGGCCTTCGGTGCCGCACGCCTGCCCGGCACCACGTTGGACTCCTTCAAGGGCGACGTGGACGCCATCGCGGCCCGCGTGCGGACCTGGCTCGCCGACGGACACCGGGTCGTGGCCAGCACCGCAGGACGCGGGCCGGTCAAGCGGTTGGCCGACGTCCTGGGGCAGGCCGGCGTCCCGGCCCGCCTCCACGACGACGTCCCCGGGACCTTCGACTCGGCTCGGGTCGAACTGGCCGCGTCGCCACTGCGCCGGGGGTTCGCCTCGGACCAGCTCGGACTGGTCGTGCTGGGGGAGTGGGACCTGTTCGGCCCCCGCCGGACCCGCCGGGCGGGCCGCCGGATGGGCGCCCGGGGCAAAGCCCTGGACACTGTCGCCGGGTTGGAGCCGGGCGACGCGATCGTGCACCGCACCCACGGCGTGGGCACCTTCGACGGGATGGTGACGCGCGGGTACACCGGCCCCGACGGCCGGCCCGTCACTCGCGACTACGTGGTGGTCCAGTACGCGCGTGGGGATGCGTTGTACATCCCCTCCGACCAGGTCGACGCCATCGCGCGCTACCAGGGCGGCGACAGCCCGCGGCCGATGCGCCTGGGCGGGGCACAGTGGGAACGGGCCAAGGACCGCGTGCGGGGGGCCGTCCGCGACATCGCGGGTGAGCTGATCCGCCTCTACGCGGCGCGCATGCATGCCCAGGGGACCGCCTTCGGGCCCGACGGCGCGATGCAGCGCGAACTGGAGGACGCCTTCGCCCATGTCGAGACCCACGACCAGCTGACGGTGATCGACGAGGTCAAGCGGGACATGGAGACGCCGCTGCCGATGGACCGGATCCTGGCCGGCGACGTCGGGTTCGGCAAGACCGAGGTCGCGGTCCGGGCCGCCGCCAAGGCCATCTTCGACGGTTCGCAGGTGGCCGTGCTCGTGCCGACCACCATCCTGGCCCAGCAGCACCAGGAGACCTTCCGGGAACGCTTCGCCGGGTTCCCGGTCACCATCGCCATGCTGTCTCGCTTCGTCACCGACGCCGAGCGCCGCGAGGCCCTCGCCGGGGTCGAGGCCGGCACGGTCGACCTCGTCATCGGCACCCATGCGCTGCTGTCGAAGGAGGTCCAGTGGAAGAACCTCGGGCTGGTCGTCGTCGACGAGGAGCAGCGCTTCGGGGTGACCCAGAAGGAGCGCCTCAAGCAACTGCGGACCTCGGTGGACGTGCTGAGCATGTCGGCGACGCCGATCCCGCGGACCCTGGAGATGGCCGTGGCGGGGATCCGTGACCTGTCGGTCATCGAGACCCCGCCCGAGGAGCGCCAGCCGGTCACGACCATGGTCCAGGAGTACGACGAGGGCCAGATCACGCTGGCGATCCGACGCGAGCTGTTGCGCGACGGGCAGGTGTTCTACCTCCACAACCAGGTGTCGACCATCCACTCGACCGCCGAGCACCTGCGTGAACTGGTCCCCGACGCCCGCATCGCGGTGGCGCACGGCCAGATGGACGAACGCGCGTTGGAGGGCGCGATGGTCAAGTTCTGGGAGCGGGAGTTCGACGTCCTGGTGTGCACCAGCATCATCGAGTCCGGGCTGGACATCCCCAACGCCAACACCCTGATCATCGAACGCGCCGACCTGCTGGGACTGGGTCAGCTCCACCAGTTGCGTGGTCGGGTGGGTCGTTCGGCGACACGCGGCTACGCCTACTTCCTGCATCCGGCAGGTTCGTCCATCACCGAGCCCGCCTACGAACGGCTCAAGACCATCGCCGAGCACACCCGGCTGGGGTCGGGCCTGTCGATCGCGATGCGCGACCTGGAGATCCGTGGCGCCGGCAACGTCGTGGGCTCCGAACAGTCGGGCCACGTCGCCGCGGTCGGGTTCGACATGTACACCCAGCTGCTCAAGGAGGAGGTCGCCGACCTGACCGGGGAATCCGTGGAGGAGGAGGTCGAGGTCACCCTCGACCTTCCGGTCGACGCGACCCTCCCGGCGTCCTACGTGGCCGACGACCACCAACGGCTGGAGTTGTACAAGCGGATCGCCGCCATCCGGGACGCGGCCGGGGTCAAGGCGCTGACCGAGGAGCTGCAGGACCGCTTCGGACCGTTGCCCGACGCCGCCCAACGCGTGCTGACCATGGCGGCGCTGCGGGCGGCGATGCGACGGTGGGGCGTCACCGACGTGTCCATCGCCCGGGCCGGCGGACGTCGGCCGCAACTGCGGGTGTCCCCGGTGGCCCTGGCCGAGTCCCAGCGGGTCCGGCTGGAGCGCCGCCACCGCCACGCCACGGTCACGGGCGACCGCGTGGCCATCCCACTGCCGGCCCCGGGACCCGACGACCTGGTGGCCTGGGTCGCCGGGGAGTTGCGTTCCCTGTTCGCCCGGACGACGTGATCCCACGGCGGCTTCGCCCGACGAGGTCGTGGCCCACCCACGTCGCGGACGGCGACGCTCGTCATGGGGCCGAGGACGACCCGGTCCGGGCGTCGACCGCACGTCGGCGGGCGAACACGGTCGCGAGGTGACGGGCCGCGGTCGTCTCGACCACTCGTCGGCCGTGTCGGATTCGGGCGATCGTGAGCGCGTCACGGGGCAACTGCTGGGTTCTCGGTCAACGCCACTCCGGGGAGTAGCGCTGCTGGTCGAACGACTTTCTCCAATTGGAAAGCGTTAGTACTGGACATTCCTTCGAAAAGAACTAGCATCTGCTCCGTTCCGGGCGTCGAGCCTCGCGGCATCCGCCGCGTCGAGGAGAACGGCGTCCACGACACGGACGGACCGTCCGCAGGGCGTGGCCCTGGACCCCGACGTCGAATCCAACCAGCGGGTGGAGACCTCCTTCGCGCCCCGGCAGAAGTCCGGGACGGCCCACGACTGGTGCGACTCGCGCCTCCGGCACCGACACGTTCCCACGCACGGCCGACTCCAGGTGAACAAGGAGCAACGATGACACACGCCAAGCGATCGTCACGAGTGTGGTTGACGGGGGTGGTGGCCGCAGTCGCCGCCCTCGCCCAACTGGGGTTGACCTCGACCGCACCCGCCAACGCCCAGGAGCCCGAGGCCGACTCCTGCGCAGGGGCCGGTCTCGACCCCGCCCAGGTCGGCATCCAGCTGTACACCGCACGTCGGGACGTCAGTGCCGATGGGCTGGACGCCGTGGTCGGGCACTTCGCCGACGTCGGCATGACGACCTACGAGCGGTTCGCCGGCCTGTACGGCCTGACCCTCGAGGACTACCAGCAGGTGTTGGCGGACAACGCCATCGGCGTGTCCGGCAGCCACGGCAGCCTGAACCCGACTGGCTTCGACGCCGTCATCGACGAGGCCCTCGCCCTGGGCCAGGAGTACGTCGGGTCGGGTGGCTGGGCGCCCCCGGGCATCGGCTCGCTGGAGAACACGCTCCAGACCGCCGCGAACATGAACGCCATCGGGGAGATGGCTGCAGCGGAGGGCCTGAAGGTCTACGGCCACAACCACGATGCCGAGTTCACCACGATGTACGACTACGACCTGGACGGTGATGGCACGACCGAACCGGCCCGTGCCATCGAGATCCTGATGGCCGAGACCAACCCGGACTTCGTCACCTTCGAGATCGACGTCCACTGGGCCCGTGTCGGGCTCGCCGGTGGCCGTCAGAACAACCCCGACCTGGCCACCAACATCAACGACCCGTCCAACCAGGAGCAGCTGCGCGAGTGGATGGGCGCCCACGCCGACCGCATCGAGCTGTTGCACGTCAAGGACACCAACGAGCAGGGCATCTACACCGACGTGCCCGACGGCACCACGGACTGGCCCGCCCTGTTCGAGGTGGTCCCCAACGTGCAGTACTACTACATCGAGAACGATGGCAGCACGAACTCCTACACCACCGCCTCCAAGGGCTTCCAGTACCTGACCTGCGGGATGTACGCCGCGGGCGACCAGGACATCACCGTGACGGTCCCGGAGTCGACGGCGACGGGCGAGTTCCTGTGGAGCGTGCAGGGTGACGGGTCCGTGGACCTCGGCGAGATGGCCGACCAGGGCACCTACCTGCGTGCGACCGGGCCACTCGACCCGATCTGGGTGACCGACACCCGGACCGACGGGCCCAGGTGGTCGATCTCGGGCCAGGTCAGTGACTTCGCGCCGGGCAACCTCGCGGGCAACCACCTCGGGTGGAACCCCCGGATCCTGGAGCGTGGCGCCGGAGCCGAGGCCGGGGACCGTGTGGCATCCGGCATCAACGGTGGTCCGGGGCTGTCCGTGCCCCAGACGATGGCCCACGCCACGGATGGCCACGACCGGGGCTCGGCACTGGTCGGGGCCAACCTCGACCTGCGCTTCCCCGCCGCGACCGACCCGGGTGAGTACACGGCCACGCTGACCATCACCGCGCTGTCGTGACCGACCGGCACGTCGACCCTGCGTCGACGTGATCCGGAATTGCCAGGCCGTCGTGTCCCACCCCAGCGGTGGGCACGACGGCCTGGCGCGTCCATGCACGACCCTGGCGTAGAGACCCGCTCGACCACGACTCCCGGCAGATCGCCCGATGGCGAGCTCCGGGTAGCGTTCCGGGCACCCGGGACGTCGCCGGCGCGCGCTCCGCCCGTTCCCTTCCACCCGATCGACGGCCACGACCAAGGATTCGTCCCGTGATGGCGTCCCACCACCTCGACGACCCACGGTCGCGCCTGCGCCGTCCCACGCTGGTGGTGGCCGTCGCGCTCGCGCTGGCCACCCTGCTCGGGCTCCCCGCGGCCGCCCAGGACCCGACCGAGGGTTCGACGCCCCCGGCTTTGGACCAGGCGGGCACCGTGACCTGGTCGGTGCGCCCCACCCCGACCGATGCGGAGCCGGAGCGCCCCAACTTCTCCTTCGACGTGGCCGGCGACGACACGCTCGAGGACAGCATCCGGGTCCGCAACTTCGGCGCGGAGCCGCTCGCCCTGGACATCTACGCCAGTGACGCCCTGACGACCTCGTCGGGGGCGCTGGACCTGCTGCCCGCCGGGGAGGAGCCCGTCGACGTCGGTGCCTGGATCGAGCTCGCCACCGACGAGCTCGAGATCGAGCCCGGTGAGGCCGTCGACGTCCCGTTCACGATGACGGTGCCGGACAACGCCGAGCCGGGTGACCACATGGGTGGCATCGTCACGTCGTTCACCTCCGCCAGCGAGGACGACGAGGGCGAGGCCGTGGTGCTGGATCGCCGGCTGGGCAGCCGGGTGCAGGTGCGCGTCGGGGGTGAGCTGCAGCCGACGCTGGAGATCCGCGACCTCGAGGTCGTCCACGACGCCACGGCCAACCCGTTCACGCCCGGTCGTGCGACGGTCACCTACACGGTCGCCAACATCGGCAACGTCCGCCTCGCCGCCGACCAGCAGGTCGTCGTTCCCGGCCCCGTGGTGGTCCCCGACCGGGTGGTCACCCCCGAGGCGATGCCCGAGCTCCTGCCGGACAACACGCTGTCGTTCGCCGTCGAGGTGCCCGCCGTGTGGCCGTCGTTTCGGACCACCGCCGAGGTGACCCTGGAGGCCGTCGCCACCCGCGAGGGAGACGCCTTCGACGTCGCGCCCGTCACGGCCTCCGCCGCGACGACCTCGATCCCGTGGGCGCAGCTCGCGGTGCTGCTGGTCCTGGTCCTGCTGGTCGCCTGGATCGCCTGGTCACGGCAGCGGCGCCAGCGCCGCGAGGAGGCGATCCGCGCCGAGGCGCGTGCCGAGGCCGAACAGGCCGTGCGCACCCCGGGCCCCGGCGCTGCCCCGGGCGATCCCACCACGCCCGGCACGGACCCACCGACGCGCCTGCCTCCCGAGGCGTGACGGAGCCCGGGGCCGCCCGCCCCGACGTGGCCCCGTCCGCATCGACGACCCCACCAGCTGACGCGATGCCGGCTGGTGGGTCGTGCCGTCACTCCTGCTCGGCGGCCTTCTCGGCGCCGGCGTGGCCGGTGGCCTCCTGCGACTTCTCGTCGGCGGCCTCCTGCAACTCCTCGGCCTCCTCCTGCTTCTGGGCCTTCTGCTGCTGCTGCTCGCCCTCGCGCTCGAGGTCCTCCTTGCCGACCGCCTCGCCGACGGCCTCCTTGGCCGTGCCCTTGATGTTCTCCTCGGTGGTGCCCATGGCTCGTCCTCGTCTCGTGGGGCGACCCGGACCGGGCCGCCCCGCCATCATTGCCCGCAGACCGTCCGCCGTTGGCCGATGCGCCCCCGCCGTCCGGCCGTCGCCGCGGCGCAGGGCCGCGGCCCGATCGATCACGACGGGGTCGTCATCGGTGTCGCGCTGGTGGCCAGGATGTTGGTGAGGAACCGGGCACTCTCCTTGTAGGCATAGCCACCCGTGTCGGCGTCATAGGCCAGGATCTGCGACAAGAGGTAGCCCTGGTAGGTGAAGGCCTTCTTGCCCGGCGGCACGGAGAAGCTCATGCTCTCGGTGGTCGACGTCGACCACTGCTCCGTGAACGAGATGCTGAAGCCGACCTTCAGGCCCGCCTTGACCACTTCGATGGACGCTTCGAAGGATGCCTCGACGCTGAAGGTCTGGCTGCTGCTGAAGGTGAACCCGCTGGTCACGCTCTTGGAGTACTCGGTGGTCGTGTCGGAGTTGGTGTTGTCGATGCTGCCGACGTTCTGCAGGTTCGGTGCGTACAGGACGATGACCTCCAGCGCGTCCTCCTTGGCCACCTTGGGCAGGCTCTGCTTGAAGGTGTCGGCGTTGGCCGGGGGACGGGTGGGGAAGATCGTGACGGTGGCCGGTGGCCGGGGGATGCCGTCGACCGCGAAGGCGTTGTTCTTGAAGTGGGTCTCGGCGGCGAGGTAGTCGCGGTTCATGTCGTCGAGCGAGCCGTAGAGCACAGCACGCGCCTGGACGTCCAGGACGGTGTCATGCTTGGGCTCCGCCTTCTTCTCCTTGTAGTTGGTGATCACCAGGTTCCAGCTGACCGTCAGCACGCCGATGCCATCGGCCTCCTGGGTGCTGGGGTTGTAGTTGTCGACCAGGAAGATGACCCGGCTGTCCGGACCCGGGGCGTAGTTCTTGGCGTTGGCGTCGTTGAGGGGCGCGATGGCGTTGCTGAGCACCGCCTCCAGCGAGTCCTTGTCCACGCCCTTGATCAACGTCGAGGACGCGTCGGTGGCCACCGTCGTGAACATCTTCTTGACCCCGTCGATCGTGTCGTAGCGACCCTTGTAGGTCGGCGGGGCGACCCGCTTGCCGGTGAAGCTGGGCAGGTTGTCCAGCAGCCAGTCGAAGTGCGCCGCGTACTGGATGTACTCCAGCACGGTGGCGTACCCGAACCCGGTGCTGTCGGGCTCCCAGTTGCCCACGGCGGCCTGGGCGAGGTCGGTCTCGAAGCCGGCCAGGGCGACGTCGCCCTCGCCGGCGGGCTTGAGGATGGCGTAGGTCTGGACCGAGCCGGACGGGATGGTGCGTTCGACCTCGGCGATGTAGGCCGCCAGCTTGCCCTCCTCGGAGTCGGGGCAGGTCAGGCCGATGTCGGTCAGCTGCTGCTTGAGCGCATCGACGGTCAGGGGAGTGGGGGTCGCCTCGGTGAGGGAGACCGGGATGGTCCGTCGCGGGATTGCCATGGTCGTTCCGTCTCGTGTGGGGGGGCCACCAGACGCTGGTGGCCTCGGAACCCGAGCAGAGTTCGGTGAACGTGTCAACAACGATTCTGCGGTCTTGGGGTGCTTCAGGGGCAAAGGAGTGTCGAAACGACATCTGACGACCGATCATGCCGACGCCTCGACCAACGCCTCGGCGAGCCGGTCGTGGTCGCGGGTCGACGAGTAGGCGTGGGCCGACAGGCGCAGGACGGCGCGACCGTCCACGGGCGTCACCTTCGCCTCCACGCCACGAGTGGCCATGGCCGCCTCGAGGTGGGGTGACCACGTGCCGTCCGGGTCCGGGCGTGGCAGCACGATCGCGCGCATCCAGCCGTGACCGGGCAGGACCATGCCGTCCACGCGGTCCGCGACGTGCCCGGCGCCGGCCACGACCAGCGCCTCGACGTCCCTGGCGTGGGCCAGGATCCCGGTGGCCTGGGCCACGACCTGCTCGGCGACCAGCAGCGGCCCGAGGTCGGCCGTGCCCTGCCATGCGGTGTTGGACGGGAACGGGGCGTCGTCGCCCCACCATGCCAGTGGCGCCCGGACCCGGTCGTGGTGTCGGGGATCGACGACGACGGCGGCCAGCGACTTGGGGGCGCAGGCCCACTTGTGGAGGTTGCCCAGCCACGCGTCGGCGCCCCGGCCGGCCACGTCGAGTGGGACCTGGCCGGGTTCGTGGGCCCCGTCGACCACGATCGGGAGGTCGCGTGCCCGTGCGGCGGCCACCACCTCGTCGACGTCACACCAGGTCGCCGTGGCCGACGACTGGGCGTCCACGACCACCCCGTCGAGGTCGTCGAGTGCGTCCACGACGACGTCCCGGCAGCTCGCGGGCGAGGCCGTGGGATCGAGGTCGAGCGGGACCACCTCGGCACCCGACGCCGCGGCCGTGCGCGCCATCGCGGCCACGACCGACGGGTAGGTGAGCGTGGTGCGGCCGATGCGCGCGCCGGCGCGCCAGGGCAGGACCTGGAGCGCGACCACGGTGGCCACCGTGGCGTTGTCGACCAGCGCGAGGTCGTGGCGGTCCGCGCCGACGAAGTCCGCCACGGTTGCCACTGCGGCGGCGTGGCGGTCGTCGACGTCACGGGCCCAGGTCGCCATGGGGTTGGCGTCGGCCCTGCGTCGCGCGGCCTCGACGGCGTCGGCGGTCGCCAGGGTCACGGCACCGAACGAGCCGTGGTTGGTGTGCGCCACGGCGTCGTCCAGGGCCCAGGCCCGCGTGCTGCCGAACAGGTCGTGGTCGCGCGCCCGATCGATCATGGCGTCGTCGGTCGGCACACGGGGCCTCGCGCGTCGGGGGTCGACTGCCGGGCATCCGGCACTGGCACGCACGGTAGGGCTGCCGTGCACACCACGACGGGGCGTGGCGGATGGTCCGCCACGCCCCGTCGTCGGTCCGACCGGTCAGCCGCCCCACTCGCGCAGGATCGCCTCGGCGTTGGCGATCAGCACGGCCGCGGCGTCGGCGTCGGCGCCGGTCCGAAGGGCCTTCACGACGCGCTCCAGCGCCTGGATGGCCTGCCGGGTCCTGCCCGCCTCGGCCTGGCGCACGGCCAGGTCCAGCTGGCTGGTGACATGGGGGATGGCGCGGCGGTCGATCGAGCCGTCCGCGACGTAGCGGTCGACCAGGTTCACCAGGTCGACCATCGACGTCTGGATGGTGAACGATCCCACGACCTCGGTGCGGTTCCCGGCCAGGTCGGTTGCGGTGACCACCAGTTCGTGGTCACCGAGCGGCCACGTCCACAGCTCGATCGGGTTCGACAGGTCGACGAAGGTTCCGTCGATCGTGGCGGTCACCACGTCGATCCCCGACGTCGCATCGGTCGCCTGCACCACGGGCGTGATCGTCGTCGACGAGCCCACGACGTCGCCGTCGGCGATGCCGTCGACGGCCAGCGTGGGTGCGACCCCGTCGATGCGGATCACCACCTGTCCGACGTCGGAGACGTTGCCCCCGTTGTCGGTGGCGCGGTACAGGAACGTGGTCGTCCCCTGGGCCGAGATGGTCGGGTTGGCGTTGCGGATGGTGTTCCAGGTCTGGCCGCCGTTGGTCGAGTACTGCCGAGACGACACGGTGCCGTCGTCGGTCGCGGCCACGACCACCGAGACCGGCCCGGTGTACCACCCGTTGGCGCCGGTGGGCGTCGGGGGCGTGAGGGTCGCCGTGACCGTCGGTGGCGTGACGTCGCCGACGCCGACACCGTCGAAGCGCAACGCGTCGAGCGCGACCCCGCCGGTGGAGGTCACGTACAGCACGCCCGAGCCGGTCGGAGCACCGGACACGTCCACGGCGGCGGTGTCGGCCAGGCCAGCACTGTCGACCGGGATGGTCGCGAACGCCGCGGCGTCGGGCGCGCCCCAGCGCAGGGACAGCTCGCCCTGGCCGGACGCCGTCGCCGTCACGGTGTCGATGCCCACGAGGTTCACCGGGTCCCAGGCAAGCCAGTCACCGGGGTCCAGCGACGTCACGGTCCGCAGGCCACTGGCGTCGGGGTCGTCGACGACCTGGATCCCGCTGGAGTCGTCGGCCCACTCGGCCTCCTGGGTCCTGGGGTTGAGGATCAGCGAGACCTCGCCGGTCGCCGGCGCGACGCCGTTGGCGCCGGCGTCGGTGTAGCGGATCACCGCCACGCCGAAGATGTTCTCGGTCTCGCCGTGCTCGGTGGCATCGGCCGGGGTCGGGATCGCGAAGGTGCACCCGGTTCCCTGGCTGAGCGGATGGGCGTGGAAGTCGTGGCCGAGCCCGAAGGTCCACGCCACGCGCGAACACACGGTGTCGGTCCCGTCCTCGGGGTCACTGGTCGTGACCCGGAAGGGCACGGCCTGGCCCCAGTCGAAGAACGCCCCGTCGGGTGGCGTCTCCACGACGATGCTCGGTGCGATGTTCCCGACGCTGATCTGGATCGACGTCAACGCCGTCCGGCCACCGGGATCGGTCACGCGCAGCCGGGCGGTGGAGGAGCCCAGCGCGGTGTAGGTGTGTTCGATCGTGGCGCCGGTGGCGTCGAAGGTGCCGTCGCCGTCGACGTCCCACTCGTAGGTCAGGTCGTCGCCCTCGGGGTCGGAGGATCCCGAGCCGTCGAAGGTCACGGTCAGCGGTGCGGTGCTGCTGGACACGGGGTCGGCTGCGATCACGGCGGTGGGGGACTTGTTGCCCTCCACGTAGTCGATCCGGTACAGCCCGGCGTCGGGGTTGGCGCGGAAGAAGCCGTCGCCGTAGTCCAGCACGTACAGCGAGCCCTCGGGGCCGAACTCGATGTCGATGGGGCTGTCGGTGATGGGCTGGACGTTGTCGGTCAGGGCGCCGTTGGGCAGGAAGTGCTCGATGTGGGTCACCGGACCGTCGGGCCAGTCGACCGTGAAGGCCGCCAGGTAGTCCTGGGAGAACTCGGCGAAGAACGCCTTGCCGTCCCAGTAGGCCGGGAACTTGCTGGTCGAGGGGTTGTCCGCGTCGTAGTGGTACACGGGTCCGCCCATCGGTCCCTGGCCGCCCTGGCGTTCGAACTCGGTGAGCTCCGGCCAGGGCTGGTCGTCGGCGTCGTCGCCGTAGTACAGGTCGGCCGGGGTGGCGGGCGGCACGACGGCCAACCCGGTGTTCCAGCGCGAGTTGTTCTGGGCTCCCGCGGCGCAGTCGAAGAACGGTCCCGGCGTCGCCGTGGCGTAGTCCCACTCGTTGTAGTCGAAGTCGTCGCCGGTGCAGTAGGGCCAGCCACCGTTCATCGGCTGGTCGATGGCGGTGGTGTTCCATTCCACCAGGCCCATCGGGCCGCGTTCGGCGCTCGCCTGTCCGGCGTCGGGGCCATAGTCACCCCACGACACGGAGTTGGTGGCGGAGTCGACGTCGAACCGGAACGGGTTTCGCAGGCCCATGACGAACAGTTCCGGACGCGTGCCGGCCTCGCCGGGCGCGAACAGGTTGCCGTCCGGGATGGTGTAGGACCCGTCGTCGGCGACGGTGATGCGCAGGATGGCCCCGCGCAGGTCGTTGGTGCTCCCGGCCCCACGACGCGAGTCGAGGCCGGGGTTCATCCCGGGCGCGTCGTTGTTGGGGGCGAACCCGTTCGCACCGGGGGTGCTGGCGGGGGTGTTGTCCCCGGTCGACAGGTACAGGTTGCCGTCGTCGTCGAAGTCCACGTCGCCCGCGACGTGGCAGCACTGGCCCCGCTGGACCTCGACGGTGATGATCACCTGCTCGGTCGACATGTCCAGCGAGTCGGACGCGGCGTCCCAGGTCACGCGCGTCAGCTGGTTGTAGCCCTGCCACTGGTCCCAGTAGGACGGGTCGGCCCCGGTCGGGAGGGAGTTCGGGGCGTTGCCGGTCGGCGTGGTGGCCGGGTACGGGGCGCCGTTCTGGGCGGTGCCGGTCATCTCGCGCGGGGCGTAGTAGAGGTAGACCCACTGGTTGGTGGCGAAGTCGGGGTCCAGGGTGATGGTCTGGAGTCCGTCCTCGGAGTTGTTGTAGACGTCGACGGTCGTGACGACGCTGGTCACCCCGGTGGCGGGGTCGGTCAGGCGTACGTCGCCGTTGCGCGCCGTGTGCAGGACCCGACCGTCGGCCATCACCGCCATGTCGATGGGCTCACCCGTGTCCTTGGTCAAGGTGACCTTCTCGTAGTTCGACCAGTCGAGGGCCGCGTCGGCGCCCGGCTCGGCATCGTGGTCGATGCCGTCATGGGCCGACGCGGGGACCGCGCCGGCGACCAGTGCCGCCGTGATGGCGACCGCTGCGGCGAGCGAACGTCGCCGTGGAGTCGTGTTCATGGGGGTTCCTCCCGGGGGCGGCCGCCTCGATGGGGGAGCGTTGGGCGGCGACCGCGATGCGGGAACGCTAGGTGGCTTCGTCAGTCGTGTAAACAGTCTTTTTTTGCTTCTGAAACAAAGACACGGGGCCTTCGGCGCCGAACGCTCGATTGGGGCCCGGGGGCGTGGTTCCCTGATCCCCGCCTGTCCCACGTGAATCGCGGAATCTCGGGACTCGCGCGACCGTCTCGGGCGCTGTCCGCCCGCTGGAGCGGTCGCGCCGTCACGAGAGACCGTTGGTCGCCTTTTCGCCAGCGCGACTCGAAAAACCCGCAGGTTGCGCCAGATTGTTGAAAAGTTCTGTCGCTAGTGACTGCACAAGCAGTCATCGGGTCACCAGAAAGGCGGCGCAGGTGGTGGCCTCGGTGTCCGTGGTGCCTGGCCGCGCGGTCGACGGCCACGGTCGGTGGCGGCATGGGGCATCCTGCAGGGACACGACGGCATGGAGACCGGGCGCATGGCACGGACACCAACGGTGACCCACGACGACGTCGTGGCCGCGGCCGCACGCCTGGAGGGCGTCGCGCACCGGACCCCGGTCCTGACCTCGCGACGACTCGACGCGCTGGTCGGCGCCGAGGTGTTCTGCAAGGGCGAGCACCTGCAACGGGTCGGCGCCTTCAAGTTCCGCGGTGCCTACAACGCACTGGCCCAGTTCGACCCGGCCCAACGTGGCGCCGGCGTGGTGACCTTCTCGTCGGGCAACCATGCCCAGGCGATCGCGCTGTCGGCGCGGCTGCTCGACATCCCGGCCACCATCGTCATGCCCACCGACGCCCCCGCCTCCAAGGTTGCCGCCACGAGGGGCTACGGGGCCGAGATCGTGGCCTACGACCGCTACACCGAGGATCGGGCGGCCATCGGTGCACGCCTGGCGACGGAGCGCGGCATGACGCTGGTGCCCCCCTACGACCACCCCCACGTGATCGCCGGGCAGGGCACGGTCGGACTCGAACTGTTCGACCAGGTGGGTCGACTCGACACCCTGTTCGTGTGCCTGGGCGGCGGTGGGCTGCTGTCGGGGGTGGCCCTGGCGACCCGCGCTCGGTCGGCGGCGACCCGACTGGTGGGCGTGGAGCCCGAGGCCGGCAACGACGGCCAGCAGTCGTTCCGGACCGGTGAACGGGTCACCATCGACCCGCCTCGGACCCTTGCTGACGGCGCGGCGACCCCGTCGCTGGGCGAGTTGACGTTCGCGATCATCCGTCGCGACGTCGACGACGTCGTGACCGCCAGCGACGACGAGTTGGTGGGGGCCATGCGCCTGGTGGCGGCGACGATGAAGCAGGTCGTGGAACCCACCGGGGTCCTGGCACTGGCCGCCGTCCTGGCCCGTCGCGACGAACTGGCCGGGCAACGGGTCGGCGTGGTGCTCAGTGGCGGCAACGTCGACCTCGACCGCTACGCCAGCCTGTTGGGCGCCTGAGGTGGACGACGGGGCGGGCGGCTCGCGCACCGCCCGAGCCGTCGCCGTGGGGCGCGCGGTCGGGGTCGGCACCCTGCGTGACCCGGTCGTGGTCCACCTGCTGTCGCGTCGCGACCGGGTGGCGGTGCGAACCTGGCGAGGACTGGCCCGGTCCGCGCTGGTCGCACGAACGCCCGCCGTGGGACTGGCCGCGCACGCCGCACTGCGCATGGCGGCCGTGGATGCGGCCGTGGTGACCGCGATCGCGACCCACGAGCCCGACACGGTGGTCGTCGTCGGTGCCGGGTTCGACACGAGGGCGTGGCGGCTGCCGGCCCTGCGTGGGCGACGTGTCGTCGAGGTGGACCATCCCGCCACCCAGGCAGCCAAGCAGGCGCGCCTGGACCGGCTGCCCGCTCCCGAGGCGGACCTGGTGTTCGCGCCGGCGGACCTGCGCCACGACGACCTCGACCGGGTGCTCGACGACGCCGGTCAGGACCCCGCCCGGCCGGTCGTGTGGATCTGGGAGGCCGTGTGGCCCTACCTCCCCGTCGCCGCCGTCGACGACACGCTGGGCGTGCTGGCGGACCGTTCACCGTCGGGGAGCCGACTGGTGACCACGACCATGCCCCCGGGCCTGCTCGAGCCCCACCTGCCGCCGGCGCGGGTCGCGGCCCTGCTCGGGCTGCGCGTGATCGGTGAACCGATCCTCACGGCCGAGACCGACCGGGCCGTGACCGACCGCCTCGCCACGCATGGCTGGGTCGGGGACGGTGGCCGTGGCCCCCGGTCCTGGGCGGCCGACGAGCCCGGCGTGGCATTGGTCGGCCCCGTCCTCGACGAACGCCTCCACGTCGCCGACCGGGCCTGAGCCAGGGCGACACCCGAAGTCCCGGGCTCGCGGCCGGGTCCGCGACGCCGGTGTCAGTGGGACAGCGTGGTGACCAGGTCGGTCATGAACGAACGGCCCCGGGCCAACTGCTCCCGCGCGATCCACTCGTCGGGACGGTGCGCGACCTCGATGGCGCCGGGCCCGCACACCACCGCCGACATCCCCACCGCCTGGAAGCGGGCGGCGTCGGTGCCGAACGGGGCCGTGCGGGCCGGCGCCCCGGTGCCGAGCACGTCGCGCACCAGCGCCTCGGCCGTTCCGCCGGGTTCGGGCGACAGGGCCGGCAGGATGCCCGGGGAGGTCACCTCCAGCCGCGCGTCGGGATGGGTGGCACGCAACGCCGGCAGCACCTCGTCGCGGGCGTGGGCCTCGATGCGATCGGCCAGGTCGGAGCCGTCGCGCTCGGGCAGGGCCCGGTACTCGAAGGTCAGCTCGGCCCGGTCGGGGATGATGTTGATGGCCGTGCCGGCGTGGGCCATGGCCAGGTTGAAGGTCGTGAACGGGGGCTCGAAGCGGTCGTCGGTGAACGCTCGTTGCTCGGTGGCGAGGTCGTCGACGAACGCCCCGAGCCGCACCAGGGCCCGCAGGGCGTTCGCCCCGCCGTCGGGCTGGGACGAGTGCCCGCCGTGGCCGTGGAAGGTGTAGGTGAAGGCCCGGACCGACTTGTGGGCGTTGACGATGCCCATCGAGGTCGGCTCGCCAACCACCACGCGGGTCGGGGGATGGTCACGCTGCACGAAGGCCTCGGCGATCGGGACCGCCCCGAGTGCGCCCAGCTCCTCGTCCCACGACAGCGCGATCCACACGGGCACCGTGAGGTCCGCGGCCGCCAGTTCGTCGGCGGCGTCCAGCAGGCAGGCGATGTGGCCCTTCATGTCGGTGGTGCCCCGCCCGACCAGGGTGTCGTCGTCGCCGGCCACCAACTCGAACGGGTCGCTGTGCCACTGTTGGCCCGTGACCGGGACGCAGTCGGTGTGGGCGGACAGCACGACCCCGTCGGGGGCGTCGGGGCCGAAGCGCACCAGCAGGTTGGCGCGGTCGCCGTCCGGGTGGTCCTGGACGACGACCTCCCGGGCCCCGTCCGCCAGGGCGTCTCGGGCACGCTCGACCACGGCGAGGTTGGAGCCGCCGGACGTGGTGTCGCTGGCCACCAGGGCGGCCAGGTGGTCCAGGACGCCGGCGAGGTCGATGTCGGCGCCGTCGGGGGTGTCGACGGGGGCGTCGGCGGGGGAGGAGGTCATCATCGCGCCTGGCGGTGGCCGGGGAGGGAGGGGACCCGTGCGACGGTAGCGTCGGGCCCGTCCGGGCCGGCGGCTGCCGGGCCGGGGTCGACGGAGGTGGTCCGGGTGCTGGCGGTCACGTGGAACGTCAACTCCGTGCGGGCCCGGATGCCCCGGGTCGCCGAGTTGCTGGAGGTGCACGCCCCGGACGTGCTCATGCTCCAGGAGACCAAGGCAGCACCGGACCAGTTCCCCCACCTGGACCTGGCGGCGGCCGGCTACGAGGTCGCCGACCACTCGGGCGGTCGCTGGGCCGGCGTGGCCCTGGCCGCCACCTCACCCCTGCACGACGTGGTGGTGGGCCTGCCGGGGAGCCCGGTGCCCGACCAGGCGCGGTGGATCGAGGCCACGGTCGACGACGTCCGGATCGTGACGACCTACGTGGTCAACGGACGCCGTCCGGACCACCCGGCGTTCATCGACAAGCTGGCCTTCCTCGATGCCATGCACGACCGGTTGGCGGTCCTGCGGGAGCGCGGGCCGGTGGTGTTGGGCGGTGACCTCAACATCGCACCCGCCGACGTCGACGTGTGGGACCCCGCGGCCTTCCGGGGCAGTACCCACGTCACCCCGGACGAGCGGGGCCGACTCGCGGACATGCTCGACCTCGGGTTCGTCGACGCCGTCCGCCAGCTCCAGCCCGACGGCCCGGCCTTCACCTGGTGGGACTACCGTGCCGGCGCGTTCCACAAACGCCAGGGGCTGCGCATCGACCTGTTCCTGGTGAGCCAGGACCTCGCGCCGGCGATCACCCGGGCCGGCATCGACCGGGCCTTCCGGAAGGGTCCCAAGCCGTCCGACCATGCCCCGCTGCTGCTGGAACTGGCTCGGTGACCACGCGGGACCGGCCGGCGCGCAGGCCCTAGGCTCGCCGGGGCCGACGTCCCCGTCCGTCCCGGAGTGCTGCCGTGTCCGACTGCCTGTTCTGTGGCATCCTCGACGGCGAGCTGCCCTCCGACCAGGTCGGGGCCAACGACGCCGCCGTGGCCTTCCGCGACATCAACCCGCGGGCGCCGGTGCACGTGCTGGTCGTGACCCGCCGCCACGTGCCCACCGCCCACGACCTCACCACCGACGACGTCGACGAGGTCGGCCAGGTGCTGGCGCTGGCGCGCGAGGTGGCCGAGTCCGAGGGGATCGCGGACGGCTACCGACTGACCACCAACGTCGGGCGCCGTGGCGGCCAGATGGTGGACCACCTGCACTTCCACGTGCTGGGGGGGCGTCAGCTCCACCACATCGACAGCGGTGCGGATCCCGACGAGGACGGCTGAATCGGCGGTTGGGGGGCTCGGCCGGCTCGGCCGCACCGCTCATCGGGTTCTCAGGTTCGTCTGGGTACCATCACCATCCGTGATTCGCGCACCGCGGATCTGCGTCGTCCAGGCCGTCGGTCCCCCGTCCGGCCATCCCAGGAGTTCCTCGTGCTTCGCCGTACTCGTCCTGCCATGCTTGCCGTGGCGCTCTCCCTGGCCATCGCCGGGTGTTCGTCCAACGGGTCGTCCGACGATGGCACCGCGAGCCCGACCGGCTCCGAGGCCCCGGCGGCCAGTGGGTCGGAGTCGGGTGGCGGTGGTGAACTGCTGCCGGCCGACCAGGCGGCAACGGTCAACGGCGAGGTCATCGCCAACGACCTGTTCGTCCAACTCGCCGACGCCGCCCGCGCCCAGACCGAGGACCAGCTGTCCCAGGCGGCCAGCGAGGGTGCCAGCGCGCCTGCTGACGAGGCGCAGTTCGAGGAGCAGCGTCGCCAGGTGCTGTCGTCGTTGATCCTGTCCGAGCTGGTACGCCAGTTCGCCGCGGACCGCGACGTGGTGCTCACCGACGAGGACATCGAGACCGTCGTCGAGGACGGTGGCGAGGAACTGGCCACCGCTGCCGAGGGCTCGGGGCTGTCCCCCGAGGAGTACGCCCGGCTGTTCCCGGCCCAGGACGTGCTGATCAACCGGGTGGTCGACCAGGCCCTCGAGGGCATCGAGTTGACCCCCGAGATGCTGGCCGGTGAGACCACGGCCACGCTGTCCCACATCCTGGTGGAGACCGAGGAGGAGGCCAACGCGGTGCTCGAGCGCATCGAGGGCGGCGAGGACTTCGCCGCCGTGGCGACCGAGACCAGCATCGACGGCAGCGCGGCGCAGGGCGGCAGCCTGGGCGAGGACGTCCCGCTGTCGGGCTTCGTGCCGGCCTTCGCCGAGGCTGCCGCCGCGGCTCCGCTCAACGAGCCGGTCGGCCCGGTCGAGACCGAGTTCGGCTACCACATCATCCTGGTGACCGACCGCACCGAGGTCGACGCCGACAACGTCACCGACGAGCAGCGCAGAAACGCGCTGGCCACCTCCGAGGAGGGCCAGGCGGCCATCGCACCCCTGTCCCAGGAGTTCCAGACGGCCCTGACCGAGTCCGACGTCGTCGTGTCGTCGCGCTACGGCGAGTGGGACGCCGCCAACCAGTCCGTGGTCGCCGAGGGCCAGGTCGGTGCGGGCCAGACGGCCCCGCCGGTCGGAACCGAGGCACCGCCGGTCGGGACCGAGGCGCCGCCTGCCGGCACCGAGGCGCCCGCACCCGCTCCGTCCGCCACCGAGTGACCGAGCGGGTGGGTGAGGCCGGGACGGCCGACGACGGCGAGCCGTCGTCGGCCCTGACCGCACCACGCCCGCACCTGGCACTGGTCGAGACCGCGGGCGCCCTGCCCGGGCTGTTCCCCGCCGCGGCGTGGGAGGCCCTGCACGCCGCCGAGCGCGTCGTCGCCCGCGACCCCGAGTCCAACCCGGCCGTGCCGGCGTTGCGGGCTGCGGGGTTCGACGTGGGCACGTTCGACGTCGACGCGACCCCCACGCCGCTGGCCGGCCGCGACCTGCTCGCGGCCCCGCCCACGCCGGCCGCCGCACGAGCCCGCGGCCTGCTGGCCCTGGCCCGCCGACTCGGCGACGTCGCCTGCCTGCTGGACCCCGACGACGCGACCTTCGGCCGCGACGTCGGCATGGCCGCCGCCCGCGACGTGGACGTCGAGGTCGAGTACGTGTTCCTCGTCGGGGCACCGCGCGGACTGGCACTGCTGGACCTGGTGGGCGTCTTCGACCGTCTGCTGGACCCCGACGACGGGTGTCCGTGGGACCTCGAGCAGGACCACCAGTCGTTGGCGCCCCACCTGGTCGAGGAGACCTACGAGGCCCTCGAGGCCATCGCCGCCGGTGACGACGACGCGATGGCCGAGGAGCTGGGCGACGTCCTGATGCAGGTCGTGTTCCACGCGGGGCTCGCCCAGCGCCGCGGGGGCTTCGACGTCGACACGGTGGCCACCGGCATCGCCGAGAAGTTGCGCCGTCGCCATCCCCACGTGTTCGGGGACGCCGACGTCGCCGACGCCGACGAGGTCCGGGCCAACTGGGACGCGATCAAGTCCGAGGAGAAGCCGGAGCGAACGGGTCCCTTCGACGGCCTGGTCCGCGCGATGCCGACCCTGCCGTTGGCCGGCAAGGTCGTGACGCGCGCCGCACGGGTGGGCTGGGCCCCGGATGCCGACGACGCCGTCACGATGCTGGCCGACGCCGTCGCGCGCCTGCGCCACGACCCCGGTCCCGACGATGCACGGGAGGACGACGCCACGGCCGATGACCGTGCCGAGGCGATCGGCGCCGCCGTGCTGGCCCTGGCCGCGCTGGCCGCTGCCACCCACACCGACCTCGACGGTGTCGCACGCGCCCACCTCGACGTCTTCATGGGTCGCGTGGAGGCCGCCGGACGCCGGGCCGCGGCACGCGACGAGCCGCTGGTGAGCACCGCGGACTGGCGCGAGGCGATCGAACGGGCGGCGGCCGCCGGCTGGTGAACCCGTAGCATCGTCGCCCGAACCGGGAGGGACGTGGCCGATGGCATCGTGTGCGAGTTGTGGAACCGAGTTCCCGGTGGCGACCCGGGCGATGCATGCGTGTCCGAACTGTGGTCGGCCGGTGCCGCCCGAGGCCCCCTCGATCGTCACCCCGCCCCCGCCCTGGCTGATCCCGGCCACGACGTCGCCCACGTCGGGCGGTGACGCCGGCTCCGCCGACCCGTCCGCCAACGGGGCACCATCGACGGCCTCCCCCGACGATCCGGACGACGACCCGAACGGCGACCCGGGCGGCGACCCGGGCGGCGAGTCCCACGGGTCGGTCCGGCCGCCGACGCTGCCGTCCGAGGAGTTCGAGCCGGCCGTGGACCCGCTCGCCGGGTGGGACGCGGGACCGCCGCCGCCCACGGCCACGACGCCCGTCCCCGACTGGCTGGTCGTGGCGGCGGCTGGTGTCGTCGGACTGGTGGCGGGGGTCGCGGTCGCGACGCGACGTGGTCACGGCGTCGGTGGCGCCGGCCTGGCCGGTGCCACGGTCGGGGCCCTGGCCGGTGCCGCGACCCGACGCGTGTGGAGGATCGACGCGCCCGACAGTTCGTGGGCCGAGTCGGTGACGCAACGACCGGCGCAACGTTTCGGGCGTGAACCGTTTCGGGCGTGAAGCGGGGTCATCCTCACGTTGACCCCTTGGGTTCTCACACGGTGATGATGGTGAAAGACCATGAAACATGTCCTGTGGTGCGAGGATAGGCTCGTGTCGTGATGCCCGGCGGCTTGTGCTGACCGACTCGGCGCCCTAGGGTTTCGATGGAGCCGCAGCACCCGCGACGAGGACTCGCCCATGCCCTTCACTCCCCGCATCCTGGCCATCCATGGCCGCGAGATCCTCGATTCCCGGGGAAACCCTACGGTTGAAGTCGAGGTCGAGGTCGATGATGGCGCCTTCGGGCGCGCTGCGGTGCCGTCCGGCGCCTCGACCGGGGACTTCGAGGCGGTCGAACTTCGTGACGGCGGCGACCGGTACGGCGGCAAGGGCGTGTCCACGGCGGTGGACAACGTGAACACGACCCTGGCCGAGGCCCTGGAGGGCAGCGTCGTCACCGACCAGCTCGGGATCGACGCCCGACTCCTGGAACTCGACGGCACCGACGACAAGTCCAACCTCGGCGCCAACGCGCTGCTGGGCGTGTCGCTGGCGGTCGCCCGTGCTGCCGCGGACTCCTGCGGGTTGGCGTTGTACGAGTACCTGGGCGGCCCGTCGGCCCACCTGCTGCCCGTGCCGATGATGAACATCCTCAACGGCGGCTCGCATGCCGACTCCAACGTCGACGTCCAGGAGTTCATGATCGCCCCGATCGGGGCACCGACCTTCGCCGAGGCCGTGCGCATGGGCGCCGAGGTCTACCACCGCCTCCACAAGGTCCTGTCGGAACGTGGGCTGGCGACCGGCCTGGGCGACGAGGGCGGCTTCGCGCCGAACCTCGACACCAACCAGGCCGCGCTCGACCTCATCATGGAGGCGATCGAGAAGGCCGGGTACGAACCCGGGACCGACGTGGCGCTGGCCATGGACGTGGCCGCCAGCGAGTACTTCTCCGACGGGGTGTACGACCTGGCCGGGGAGGGACGTCGCCTGAGTGCCGACGAGCACGCCGGGTGGCTGGCCGAACTGGCTGACGCCTACCCGATCGTGTCGATCGAGGACGGGATGGACGAAGACGACTGGGATGGCTGGGAATCCCACACCCGGCAACTCGGCGACACCGTCCAACTGGTCGGCGACGACCTCTTCGTCACCAACGTCGAGCGGCTGCGTCGTGGCCTGGACCTGGGTGTGGCCAACTCCGTGCTGGTCAAGGTCAACCAGATCGGCACGCTCACCGAGACCTTCCAGACCATGGAGATGGCCCATCGTGCCGGCTACACCTGCATGGTCTCGCACCGGTCCGGCGAGACCGAGGACTCGACCATCGCCCACCTGGTGGTCGCGACCAACGCCGGCCAGATCAAGTCCGGGGCCCCGGCGCGCAGTGACCGCGTCGCCAAGTACAACCAGCTGATGCGCATCGAGGAACGTCTCGGCGACGCGGCCCGCTACGCCGGGGCGGACGCCTTCCCGCGCCACGCGGCGAGCGCCTGATGGCCGGTCTGCCCACCCGCGACGCGCCACCCGAGGCGGTGGGCATGCCCTGGTCGCGTCCGGAGCCACGCCCGAGCACCCGGATGGAGAAGCTGCGCTACATCCGGACGGCGTCACGACGACGCGTGCGGGGCAGCGAGGACGTGGCGCCCCTGGCCGTGCAGCAGGTGGCCCGGCGGGTCGACGACGTGGCCCATGTCGGAGCCGACCGCGCCCGTCGTGCGTTGGCCGGCGACCGGCCGTTCGTGATCGGGCTGCTCGTGATCGCCCTGCTGGCCGTGACGGTGGTGTCGGGGCCGTTGCAGGCCTGGATGGCCGGTCGCGACCGCATCGAGGTGGCGACGACCAAGCTCACGGCGCTGGACGCGGCGACCGCCGAACTCGACCAGCGCGCCGCCGACCTGACCGATCCCGAGCAGGTGGAGGTCGTGGCACGCGAGCAGCTCGGCTACGCCATGCCCGGCCAGGTCGCCTACTCGCTGGTCCCGCCCGAGGGCGATGACGAGGTCCTCGGCGACCAGGCCGACCCGACCGTCGAGCCGACCTCGTGGTGGCGCCGACTGCTGGGCGGGTCGTCCGACTGACGAACGACCCGGGCCGCGTGTTGCCGAACGACCCGTGGCGACGTACCGTGAGGACTGGATGCCTGCAGGGCATCCATTCGCGCGAAACGTGGCCCACGCCGCCGCAGCGCCGTCCCGGACGGTCCCGCCCCGGCCCGCCACGCCGCATCCGCACCACATCCGCGACCACACCGGTGGTCGCGACCATTGCACCCGAGCCGGTCGTGCGCGACGTCCCGCCGGTGCCGAAGGAGCTGATCCCACTGCAGGGAAACATCATCAAGGGCAAGGTCGTCCGCCTCGAGGAGTACGGGGCATTCGTCGAGATCGACACCGAGAACGGCCCGGTCACCGGACTGGTCCACGTCTCGGAGGTCGACACCGACTTCGTCGAGAACATCTACGCCTACCTCGCCGAGGGTGACGAGGTCGACGTACGGGTCCTGGACGTCAAGGAGGACGGCAAGGTCGACCTGTCGATCAAGCGCGCCGACCCGGACTGGCAGGAGGAGGAGTCCGTCAACCTCCGCTCCAAGCTGGACAAGGACTTCAACAAGCGCCTGCGCCGGTTCATGCACAAGTCGCAGATGATCCAGGGTGAGGCGCGTCGCCAGCGCCGCGGTCGGGGCTGACCGCGCCCGCCGAACTGGGACGCGACGACGGGCTGGTGCCCGCCGCCGCGACACCGGACGACCCGGTCGTCGTGGACCCCGCCGCCGACTACGGCCGTGCGGCGGACCGTCCCTACGCCGACGCCACCGAACGCGCCGTGATCTCGCTGCAACTGGGGCGCCCGGCACGCGGGCGCTCCGCTGTCGTGCACCGCTGCGCCTGGGGCCTGCCGACCGTGATCCGGGTGGATCCGCGCCTGCCCGACGGCACCCCGTTCCCGACCGTGTTCTGGCAGACCTGCCCGGCCCTGCGCAGCCAGATCGGACGACTCGAGGCCGATCGTGCCATGGCCGGCCTCAACGAACGGCTCGCGAGCGAGGATCCCGACGACCAGGCCTTCGCCCACGACCACGCCTCGGCCCAGGAGCACTATCGCGACTTCCGTGACGAGCTCGGTGGTCCGTTGCCGGGCGATCCGTGGGCGGGCGGCTCGCCGAACTGGGTCAAGTGCCTGCACACCCACGCCGGGCATGCGCTGGCCACCAACGACTCGCCCGTCGGGGCCTGGACCGTCGAGGCGGCGCGCCCGGTGCCCTGCGGCGGGCCCTGCGTGACGCCCGACGACCTCGTGGACGACCCGATCGTGGCCGCCCTCGAGGCGCTGCCGGCCGACGGTGGCCCCGACCACGCCTCCACCACCGATGGCTGACCCGGTCGGTCCGCAGCATCGGGCGGTGGTCGACTGCGGCTCGAATTCGACCCGACTGTGGCTGGCCGTCGACGACGGGCAGCCGATTCGCCTCGCCCAGGTCACCCGACTCGGCCGCGGCGTGGACGCGACCGGCCAGCTCGACGACGAGCGACTGGACCATTGCCTCGCGGTCGTGGCGGACTACGCGTCGCGCTGGCGCGAGGCTGGTGTCGACGACGCCGAGGTGGCCGTGATCGCCACCTCCGCCGTGCGCGACGCCCGCGACCGCGAGCGCTTCTTCGCCGGGATCCGGCGGGTGGCCGGCGTGGACGCGCGCGTGCTGGCGGGTGACGACGAGGCCGTCGCGTCGTGGACCGGCGCCACCACCTCACTGGCCCCGGAGCCACCCGTGCTGCTGGTCGACATCGGGGGCGGATCGACCGAGCTCGCGACCGGCGGCCCGTCCCGCGACGTGCCACGGACGACGTCGCAACAGCTCGGGACGGTGCGCCTGACCGAACGGTTCCTCCACGACGATCCACCGACGGTCGACCAGGTCGCCGCCGCCCGCCACGAGGCGGGCCTGGTGCTGGCCGACGGGCTGGCCGGGATCGGCCTGGTCGTCCCGGCGGCGTCCCCGCCGGTCGCGACCCTGGTCGGGGTGGCCGGCACGGCGACCACGCTGGCCGCACTCGACCGCGGCGACGACGACCTGGCCGGCCTGCACGGCCATCGACTGCGGGCCGAGGACCTCCACGACCTGGCACTGGCCCTGTTGTCCCGCTCCACCGCCCAGCGCCACGACCTCGGGCCACTGGCGGCGGGCCGTGCCGACGTGATCGCGGCCGGGGCGCTGGTGCTGGCGACGCTGGTCGACCTGGTGGGCGTCGACGAGGTCGTGGTCTCGATCGCCGACGTCCTGGACGGCGTCGCGCACGGCGCGCTGTCCGGGGGGTCGTGATGGACGCCGGGCCGTCGTCGGGCTTCTGGGAGCGGGCCCGCACCGCGATCGCGTCGTTGCCACCCGAGGCCGTGTCCACCCCGGTCACCGCCAAGGTGGGGGCCGTCCTGGTGCTGCTGGCCGACACCCCCGACGGGCCCGAGCTCGTGCTGACCCGTCGACGCGCCGACCTGCGCTCGCATCCGGGGCAGGTGTCCTTCCCGGGTGGACGCGTCGACCCCGGCGAGGGCATCGTCGAGGCGGCCCTGCGCGAGGCCAACGAGGAGATCGCGCTCGATCCGGACTCCGTCGAGGTCATCGGTCGCGGGCCGTCGTTCTACATCCCGCCATCGCGATTCTGGGTGGCGCCCGTGCTGGCGCGGTGGCGCCACCCGCACGACCTCGTGGCCAGCCCCGACGAGGTCGACGAGGTCCTGTACGTGCCCGTGGGCCACCTGTTGGACCGCGAGCGCTGGCGCTCGGTCCCGCTGTCGGCCGGCGGGGCGACCTGGGCGTGGCAGCTCGACGACGACCTGCTGTGGGGCGCGACGGCCATCACGGTCGGCCAACTGCTGGAGGTCGTGGTCCCGGACTGGCCCGGTGACGCCCAGCCGGCCTCCTTCTCCGACGACCGCCAGGTACGGCCGTGGGAGGACCTGCCCCGCACCGCACCGCGCCGGCTCCTGGACGGCGACCTGCCGTCACGCACGCTGGACACCGTCCCGACCGTCGACGTCGACACCGTCCGGGCCATCGACCGGGCCGCGGCCGACGCCGGGTGGCCACTGGCGGCGATGTCCGAACACGCCGGACGCGGGCTGGCCCACGCCGTACGTCGGCTGCTGGCCCCCGACCCGCTGCTGGACGCGAGCGTGACGGTGCTGGCGGGACCCGGTGGCAACGGGGCCGGGGGGCTGGTGGCGGCGCGCCTGCTGGTCGCCGCCGGCGCCGACGTGTCGGTGGTGCTGGTCGACCCGGACGGCCGGGTGGCCGTGCCGGGGCAGGCCTCCGTGCTGCGGGCGGCCGGCGTGCCGGTCGTGGCGGCCGGTGACCTGGACCTGGACGCGACCCGTCCGGGCGACGTGGTGGTGGATGCGATGGTCGGCATCGGCGCGACCCCACCGCTGCGTGGCAGCGCGGACCGCCTGGCGCAGTGGCTGCGGGCCCACCTGACCCGGGTCGTGGCCAACGACCTGCCGTCGGGCCTGGGTGGGGACGTGGGGCTGCGAGGACCGGGCATCACGGCCGACGTCACGGTCACGCTCGGCCTGCCCAAGCAGGGGCTGGCGCCCCCGATCGTCCAGCCCTACCTCGGGGACCTCTACCTCGCCGACCTCGGCATCCCGCCGGGGCTGTGGGCCACCGTGGGGGTCACCGTCCCGCCGGACCTGTTCGCCGACGGTCCCTTGGTGCGGCTGGTGCCGTCGGACGGGGCGGTCAACAGCGACGCCGGCACGCCGGACCAGGGACCGACCGGGAGGTCGTCATGACCACACGCGCACGCATGGTGATCGGGGTACTGGCCATCGTGGTCGGCCTGGTCTGGACCGGCCAGGGGGTGGGCTGGATCGGGGGCAGTTTCATGACCGGCGAGGTCCTGTGGGCGCTGGTCGGCCCGGTCGTGGTGGTCGTCGGGGTCCTGGTCGTCCTGCGGGCCCGACGCTGACACGGCGAGCGGCACCGGGTCCGGGCGAGCCCGGGACGGCGGTGCGGGCGGTGGGATTCGAACCCACACGGGCACGAGGCCCGAGGGCGTTTAAGGCCCCTCTGTCTGCCAGTTCCAGCACGCCCGCGGGTGCAGACCTGGGGGGAGACGCTATCGCGGGACGGGTTGCCGGATCGCCTCCAACGGCGCCAGTCACGTCGGCTCCCTGGTCCCACCGGGGTGGTCGACGCCGACTGGTGACAGCGTGCCGGCGGCGGGTTAGAGTCGCGACATCCGGCGACTGCACCCCCGACGGCGGCCCGACGGCGTCGTCCTCCACCCCCATGGACACGTCGATCAGGAGTCCTGCGATGAGAACACGACTGCTCTCCCTGTTGGTGATCCCCGTGCTGGTGCTCGCGGGTTGCGGTGGCGACGACGGGGCCGACAGCAGCGGTGCTTCCGACGCGCCCGCCACCGAGGCGGATGCCGATGCCACCGAGGCCATGACCGAGGCAGCGAGCGAGGCGACGAGCGAGGCCGGCACCGAGGCCAGCACCGAGGCGGCCGAGGGTGGGAGCGAGACGGCCGCGCCGGTGACCCGGGCCGAGGGCGACCTGGTGATCTGGGCCGACGACACGCGTGTCGCCGCGCTCCAGCCCTTCGCCGACCAGTTCGGTGAGGAACAGGGCATCACCGTCGTCCTGCAGGAGCTGGCGTTCGACGAGATCACCAACCAGTTCCAGACCGCCGCACCGGCGGGCGAAGGGCCCGACATCATCGTCACCGCCCACGACGGCATCGGCCAGTTGGTGACCAACGGGGTCATCTCCCCGATCGAGCTGCCCAACCAGGACGAGTTCGTCGGCGTGGCCGTGGAGGCGTTCACCTACGACGGACAGCTCTACGGCCTGCCCTACGCCACCGAGAACATCGCGCTGGTGCGCAACACGGACATGGTCCCCGACGTCCCCGCCGACTTCGCCGAGCTGGAGGAGACCGCGCTCGGGCTGGTGGAGTCCGGCGACGCCGAGGTGGCGCTGGCCCTGCAGGCCGACCCGGCGGACCCGTACCACAACTACCCCCTGTTCACCGCGTTCGGGGCCAGCGTCTTCGCCCAGAACGACGACGGGACCTACAACCCCGACGAGCTCGGCATCGACAGCCCGGAGGGACTGGCCGCGGCCGACGCCTTCGCCGGCTGGGTCGAGTCGGGCCTGATCAACCCCAACCTCACCTATGACACCATGGTCTCGTCCTTCTCCGAGGGCAAGGCGCCGTTCGCCATCACGGGGCCGTGGGCCGTCAGCCAGGAGGACCCACCCGGTTTCCGGGCCCAGGGAGTCAACTACGAGGTCACCCCGATCCCCGAGGTCGAGGGTGGGACCCCGGCACCGTTCGTCGGCGTCCAGGGCTTCATGGTGTCCAGCTTCAGCGAGAACGCGTTGCTGGCACAGACCTTCCTGACCGACTTCATGGCCACCGAGGATGTCCAGCTCGCGCTGTTCGAGGCCGGCGGTCGCCCGCCGGCATTGCAGTCCGCCCTCGACCAGGTCAGTGACGACCCCGACGTGCAGGGCTTCGCCGCGTCCGGTGCCGACGGCCAGCCGTTGCCGGCGATCCCCGAGATGAGCTCGGTCTGGAGCGCGTGGACCGACGCCTATTCGTTGATCTGGCAGGGCGAGGACCCCGAGGAGGCCTTCACCAGCGCGGCCGACCAGATCCGCAACCTGATCGAGTCCGGAGGCTGAGCCCGGGCGTCCGGGGCCGACCGTCGGCATCGCGGTCGGCCCACTCCCCGTGATCGGAAAGGCCGCACGAGGATGTCGTCGTCGCCCCCGACCGGGGTTCGCCCCGACCCACCGCCGGACGCCGACCCCGAGTCGACCGATCGCTCCCATCCCCTCGAGCGGTTCGGCGAGCGGATCGGTGGCG
Organism: uncultured Nitriliruptorales bacterium; assembly: GCA_963735045.1. Taxonomy (GTDB): domain Bacteria; phylum Actinomycetota; class Nitriliruptoria; order Nitriliruptorales; family Nitriliruptoraceae; genus Salsipaludibacter. The sequence goes on from CAVTIZ010000003.1 coordinate 63,181, forward strand.
GGAGCCTCCTGGCGACCATCGGTCGACTCACGGTCATCGCCATCACCGTGGTCAACGCGGTGCTCTTCGTGCCCCGCATGGTCGCCGACGAGGCCTGGATCGGCGTGGTCGTCACCGTCCTGGCCAGTGTCGCGTTGCTGGCCGTCTACCTCACCAAGCGAGCGGTGCCGCTGAAGTACCTGGTCCCGGGCACCCTGCTGCTGCTGGTCTTCCAGGCCTACCCGGTGGCCTACACCGGGTTCATCGCCTTCACCAACTACGGCACGGGCAACGTCCTGGACAAGGATCAGGCGGTCGACCGCATCGTCGCCGCCTCGGTGCAGGTGCCCGAGGACGCGACCCGCTACGACGCCGCGGGGTTCGCCGCCGGCGACGGACCGGACGCGGTGGCGCTCCTGCTCACCGACCCCGAGGGCGACCAGTTCCTCGGCCTGCCCGAGGAGGGGTTGGTCCCGTTGGACGAAGCCGGCGAGGTCGTCACCGAGGGTGACCAGGTCACCGCGGTCGGGGACTACACCCGGCTGGACCTGCGCGAGATCCAGGACCGGCAGGCCCAGTTCAGCGACCTCACGATCCCGGTGACCGGCGACAGCGGCGAGGTGACCGGCGCCATCCGACTGCAGACGTTCACCTCGGCGGCCCAGGCCGAGCCCACCCGTGTGTACGACCCCGTCGCGGACACGCTCACCGACACCGTCACCGGCGTCGTCTACACCCCGGTGGAGGGCACCTTCACGTCCCCTGATGGGGAGGTGGTGACGCCCGGATGGCGGGTCCTGATCGGGTTCGACAACTTCACCCGAGCCTTCACGTCCCCCCTGATCCGGGGGCCGTTCCTCCGCGTGTTCGTGTGGAACTACGTGTTCGCGCTGGGATCGGTGTTCCTGACGTTCGCGCTGGGACTGGGCCTGGCCATCACCCTCGACCATGACGACCTGCGCGGCAAGCGCGTCTACCGCAGCCTCATGATCGTCCCCTACGCCCTGCCCGGCTTCATGACCGCCCTGATCTGGGCCGGGCTGCTCAACACCGAGTTCGGGGCCGTCAACCGGATGCTGGGGGCCACGATCCCGTGGCTCGACAGCCCCTGGCTGGCCAAGGTCTCGATCCTGTTGGTCAACCTCTGGCTCGGGTTCCCCTACATGTTCCTGGTCTGCACCGGGGCGTTGCAGGCGATCCCCGGCGAGGTCAAGGAGGCGGCCAAGGTCGATGGGGCGTCGGCGTTCCAGGGCTTCCGGAACGTCACCATGCCCCTGCTGCTCATCACGGTCGCGCCGTTGCTGATCGCCTCGTTCGCCTTCAACTTCAACAACTTCAACACGGTGTACCTGGTGACCCAGGGGGGCCCGCCGATCGTGGGCGCACAGACCCCGGCCGGGCCACACCGACATCCTGATCAGCTACGTCTACCGCATCGCGTTCGAGTCCGGGCGTGGGCAGGACTACGGGTTCGCGTCGGCGATCGCCGTCATCATCTTCGTCATGGTGGCCGGCATCTCCGCCTACAGCTTCCGCTACACGCGCGCCCTCGAGGAGCTGCAATGAGCCCAAGGACGTCGCGATGACCACCATCGGCACACCGGCCACGCCCACGCGCGAGGAGCGGGAGCGGGAGGCCGCCGCGCGGGCCCAGCGTCGGTCCCAGCGTTCCCCGCGACGCTACTGGCGGGAGATCGGCTGGCGCCACGTCGTCGGCCTGGCGGCGGTCGCGTTCGCGATGTTCCCGGTGGTGTGGGTGATCTCGGCCTCGGTCAACCCGAGCAGCTCACTGTCGGGGCAGAAGCTGATCCCGGACGAGATCACCTTCGACAACTACCGCACGCTGTGGGAGACCGGGTTCCCACGCTGGTTCTGGAACTCCCTGGTCATCTCCGGGACGTCGGCGTTCCTGACCGTGCTGCTGTGCGCGCTCGCGGCCTACGCCTTCAGCCGCATGCGCTTCGCGGGCCGGCGGGGGGGACTCCTGACGCTGCTGTTGGTCCAGATGTTCCCCCAGTTGCTGGCGATGGTGGCCCTGTACCTGATGATGATCCGCATCGGCGACGTCTTCCCCGCCATCGGCACCGGGACACGCGCCGGGCTGATCCTGGTCTACCTGGGCGGGGCGTTGGGGGTGAACACCTGGTTGATGAAGGGCTTCTTCGACACCGTGCCCAGCGAGCTCGACGAGTCCGCCCGGGTGGACGGGGCCAGCCATGCCCAGATCTTCTTCCGCATCATCCTGCCGCTGGTCGCGCCGATCCTGGCCGTGGTCGGGCTGCTGGCGTTCATCGCGATCATCAACGACTTCGTGATCGCCCAGGCGGTGCTGTCGACCAACGAGGACTCCTGGACGATGTCGATCGGGCTGTTCCGCTACATCGACCAGCGCTACGGCGCGCGCTGGGGCCCCTTCGCGGCCGGGGCGGTGATCGGGTCCATCCCGACCGTGCTGCTGTTCGCGTGGTTGCAGAAGTACATCGTCTCGGGGCTGACCCAGGGTGGCGTGAAGGGCTGATCGGCGACCCGGGGCCCGCGGGACGAGCCCGTGGAGCGCCATGTGCGACGGGCACCGTCTAGCCTCGACGTCGCGCCCTCCCCGACGCGTTCCCGACCCTGCCGGAGCACCGCACCGTGGCCCAGCCCGCTCGTGTCGCCGTGCTCGTGTCCGGTTCCGGGACCAACCTCCAGGCCCTGCTGGACGCGATCGCCGACGACCCGGAGTTCGGTGGCGAGGTGGTCGTCGTGGGGTCAGACGTGCCCATGGCGAGCGGGCTGGACCGGGCCCGGTCGGCCGGCATCCCGACCGTCGCCGAGTCGCTGTCCGACCATCCCGAGCGGTCGGCGTGGGAACACGCGCTGGCCGAGGCGGTCGCGGCCCACCATCCCGACGTGGTCGTGCTGGCGGGCTTCATGCGGCTGCTCACCAGCATCTTCCTGTCCCGCTGGCCCGACCGGGTCGTCAACGTGCACCCGTCGTTGCTGCCGGCCTTCCGTGGCGCCCACGCGGTCGACGACGCGCTGGCCTACGGGGTCGCCGTGACCGGCTGCACCGTGCACCTGGTCGACGAACTGGTCGACCACGGTCCCATCATCGCCCAACAGGCCGTCCCGGTGGCGCCCGACGACGACGTGGCGGCGCTGCACGCCCGCATCCAGGCCGTCGAGCACCGCCTGCTCCCGGCGGCCGTGCGGGCCCTGTGCCGGGGCGACGTGCGCCTCGACGGCCGTCGCGTCCACCTCGCCAGCCCCCTGCACGCCTGACCTCGCCCGCCCCCCACCGCCACCTCGGAGTCCGCCATGGCCGCACCCGACGTCGTCCCCGTTCGCCGCGCGCTCGTCAGCGTCTACGACAAGACCGGCCTGGCCGAGCTCGCCCGGGGCCTGCACGACCACGGTGTGGCACTGGTGTCCACCGGCTCCACCGCCGGGGTCGTGCGTGATGCCGGCGTGCCGGTCACGGAGGTGGCCGACGTCACGGGCTTTCCCGAATGCCTGGACGGGCGCGTCAAGACGTTGCACCCGATGATCCATGCCGGACTGCTGGCGGACCGGACCAAGCCGGCCCACCTCGCGGAGCTCGACGAGCTGGGGGTCGAACCGATCGACCTGGTGGTGTCCAACCTCTACCCGTTCGACGACGCCGTGGCGTCGGGACGCCCCGACCACGAGGTCGTCGAGATGATCGACATCGGCGGCCCGACCATGCTGCGCGCGGCCGCCAAGAACCACGCCGGCGTGGGCATCGTGGTCGACCCGTCCGACTACGACGACCTGCTGGCGCTGCTGGAGCGACACGGTGGCCTGCCGGCACGCGCCCGGACGCTGCTGGCCACCAAGGCGTTCGGCCACGTCGCCACCTACGACGCCTCGATCGCCAACTGGTTCCGCCGGGACGAGGACGTGCCCGAGCAACTCCACGTCGCGCTGGAGCGGCGAGGCGATGCCCTGCGCTACGGCGAGAACCCGCACCAGGGCGCCGCGTTGTACGTCGACGCCGGGGCGCCGGCCGTGGGCCTTGGCGCGGCCCGGCAGCTGCACGGCAAGGAGCTGTCCTACAACAACCTGGTCGACACCGACGCCGCCTGGGCGATGGCCGGTGACTTCGAGGGGCCGTGCGTGGCCGTCATCAAGCACACCAACCCCGCCGGGCTGGCCGTGGCCGACGACCTGCCCACCGCCCACCAGCGCGCCCTGGCCGGCGACCCCGTGTCGGCGTTCGGTGGCATCGTGGCGGCCAACCGACCGATCGACGCCACCACCGCCGAACAGATCGCCGAGGTCTTCACCGAGGTGGTGATCGCCCCCGACTACGACGACGACGCGCTCGCGGTCCTGTCCGGCAAGAAGAACCTGCGGATCCTGCAGGCACCCGTGAGCCCGCCGCTGGCGACCCGCACGCTGCGGACCATCGACGGCGGCGTCCTGGTCCAGGACGGCGACGTCGGGGCCGAGCCGTTCGACGACTGGGAGGTCGCGTCGCAGGCCCGGCCCGACGACGCCATGCTGGACGACCTCCGGTTCGCGTGGGTGGTCGCCAAGCACGTCAAGTCCAACGCGATCGTGCTGGTGAAGGACCGCGCCGTGGTCGGGGTGGGAGCCGGGCAGATGAGCCGGGTCGACGCCACCCGGTTGGCCGTGGAGAAGTCCGGCGACCGCCACGTCGGGTCCGTGCTGGCCTCCGACGCGTTCTTCCCGTTCCGGGACAACATCGACGTCGCGGCCGAGGCCGGCGTGACCGCGATCGTGCAACCCGGCGGCTCCATCCGCGACGACGAGGTCGTGGGTGCCGCCGACGAGCACGGCCTGGTCATGGTCCTGACGGGTCGTCGCCACTTCCGGCACTAGCAGCCGCGCACCCTCCCGCCTGCGTCATCCGGGGGCGATCAGTTTGGTTCCGGCCGCATGGAGCCGCGTGATCGCGTCCCATGCGCCGAACCCGATTCCCCGAACGGACCCTACTGGCCGTCGGGACACCACCAGTTGCCGAGCGGTCAGTCCCGGCCGGGGATCAGCAGGGTGAAGTAGCCGTTGGCCAGCGAGCCCGCGTCGGTGGACAGCCGGACGTCGATCTCGGCGCCGGCCGTCTGGCACGACCCGGCGAAGGTCGTCGTGACCCGGATGTCGTCGGCGCCGGCGGTACCGGTGGTGGCCGTCGACTGCACGACCCCCACCGTGCCGAACACGTCGAACAGCCCGTTGGGCACGTCGATGCAGTAGTGGCCGACGTCTTGGCCGGCGGGGCGGAAGATCGTGCTGCCCCGCAGCGGCCCCGAGGTGAGGCTGGAGCGGACCGTCCCGCCGCTGGAGACGTTGAGGTGGTAGACCTTGCCCGGTTGGACCTCCGGCAGGGCGGCGGCGACGTCGGCAGCGGTCTCGGCGCGGTTCCCGCCGGCCAGGCGGGTGACGACGCCGGCACTGGCGTACGGGACCAGCGCATCCCTGACCCCATTGGTCACCACCGCGGTCCCCCCGACGATGATGATCCGGTTGGGGTCGAGCGCCTCCAGGGCGGTTCGGGTGGCGCCGGGGATGCCGGTGCGTGTCACCAGCAGCAATGGGGCCTCGCGAGCGGCCGCGATCGTGGAGGCCGCCAGGGCGTCCGGGAAGTCCTGGCCAGTGGCGACGTAGACGTAGTCGACCGGCCCCTCGACGGCCGCTGCCGCCACCTCCTCCAGGGCGTCGTCCGCGCGGGCCATCGGCCCGACACCGCCCAGCCCCGCGAGCGACATCAGGAGGGCGGTCGCCAGGACGGCGATCAGCGTCCGGGCATCGAGCAGCTTGCGAATCGACGGACGGGACGTTGGCGTGGACGGGGTCGACATGGTTGTTCCTCTGGCCGGGCGATGACGTGACCACCCCACCCAAGCACGACTCGTGGGCAGGATGCTGACGACGCCCGCTCATGATCTCGCCGTGACGACCCGCCTGACGGGTGCCGGTCGGATCAGAACGTCGGCGGGTCCTCGTCCAGGTGGAGGATGAACTGGCCGTAGTCGTCGGTGTCGCCGCCGTCCGGGTCGGCGAGCTTGGCGTTCATCGCGACCTTGTCGTCGTCCGGGCCCTCCCAGAACGGCGCGAGGCGGCCAAGCCCACCCTGCCCGACCAGGTCGGCGACCACGTCGTGACAGCCGCGGGTGTCGAACAGCCGCACGTACTCCGGCTCGCCCACCCGGACCCCGGCCAGCGACGCCATCAGCTCACGACGGAACACCCGGATCCGGCGGCTCGCGCCGTCGGCGTCATGCCCTTGACGTTTGCCCCGACGTCGGCGGGTCGACGAGGAACTCCTGGCCGACCCCGGGGAGGTGCAGCAGTGGGCTCTCGGCCATCACCGCGACCGTGCGCAGCACGGTGGCCGCACACGTGCGCGGTGTCGCACCCACGTCCGGGGCGGCGTCCGAGCCGGGCTCGGTGGATTGGTGGTCGCGACCGGTGGCCGGCCGCCTAGCCTCGGGCGGAGTCGCCCGTCCCCGGTCACAGGAGCAGGAATGACGGCACGGATCATCGACGGCAAGGCGCTCGCCGCGCGCGTTCGCGAGGGGATCGCGGTCGAGGTGGCCGAGCTGGCTTCGCGCGGGGTCACGCCCGGGCTGGCCGCCGTGCTGGTCGGTGACGATCCGGCCTCGCAGGTCTACGTGGGGATGAAGCACCGCGCGTCGGCCGCGGTCGGCATCCACTCGCGCCAGGTCGAACTGCCGGCCGACACCAGCCAGGACGAGCTCGAGGCGGTCGTGGCCGACCTCAACACCGACGACGACATCGACGGCATCCTGGTCCAGCTGCCACTGCCCGACCACCTCGACGCCGGGCGCATCCAGGAGCTGATCGACCCGGACAAGGACGTCGACGCGCTCAACCCCTACACGGCCGGACGCCTGGCCGTCGGCGACCCCACGTTCCTGTCCTGCACCCCCTACGGCGTCCTGCTGTTGCTGGACGAGGCCGGGGTCGACACCACGGGAGCACGGGTGACCATCGTCGGCCGCTCGAACCTGGTCGGACGACCGCTGGCCAACATGCTGACGCTCAAGGGCCGGGACGCCACGGTGACCATCGCCCACTCCCGCACCACCGACCTGGCCGCGGTCTGTCGCGACGCCGACGTGGTGGTCGCGGCCGCGGGCCGACCGGGCCTGGTGACGGCCGAGATGGTGCGTCCGGGCGCCACCGTCATCGACGTCGGGACCAACCGCGCCGACGACGGGTCGCTGGTGGGTGACGTCGACTTCGACGCGGTCGCCGAGGTGGCCGGTGCCATCACCCCCGTTCCCGGCGGGGTCGGGCCGATGACCGTCACGATGCTGCTCCAGAACACCCTGGAGGCGGCGCGACGACGCCGTCCGTCGACCTGAAACGCCGCCCCGGCCGGGCAACGCCGGCGCGGCGTCAGACGTCGCACCGACCACCACGCGAACGGACTCCGGAGGCCCTGATGCCGCCCACCCCCACCCGTGCCCTCCTCGCCGTCGCGGTCGTGGTTGCCGTGGCCGCCTGTGGTGGTGACACCGACGTCGCATCCCCCGGCGCGACCCCGAGCGAGCCCGTGGGCGCGTCGACGAGCGCGACGCCGGAGGTCGGGCCGACCGCGACCGAGGGCGTCGACGACGACGCGGCCGGGACGTGCCTGGCCGGGGCGACCGAGTGCGCCGACAACCCGAGTGGCGGCCCACCCCCACCCGCCGAGGGCACGCCCGTGGAGCCGCGCGAGGGCCTGGTCGACGTCGTGGCCACCCCGTGGGAGGCCGTGGCACCCGTCGACGAGGACCAGGTCGTGCTGGAGGTCGCCTGGACCGGCGGCAACCCGACCTGCTTCGGGCTGGACCGGGTGGACGTGGACGAGGGCGAGGACGCCGTCACCATCACGGTGTTCACGGGTCAGGATCCCGAGGTCGACCTGTGCACGATGGAAGCGGTCTACACGTCGACACGCGTCGAGCTGTCCGAACCCCTCGGCCCCCGCTCGATCCTGGACGGCGCCGCCACCTGACACCCCACAGCCCCGTCGGTTGGGGAGCGGGGCCGCGCTCATGGGGGTCGAGGCGACAATCGACGGGGGTCGGGGCGTGCACCAGACGTCCTAGGCTGGTCCCGACGACGTCTTCCGCCAAGGAGTCCGCCCCATGACCACGTCGACGACCTCTCCCGTCCGTGTCGCCGTGACCGGTGCCGCCGGCCAGATCGGCTACGCCCTGCTGTTCCGCATCGCGGCCGGGGAGATGTTCGGGCCCGACCAGCCGGTCGCGCTCAACCTGCTCGAGATCGAACCCGCCCTCGGCGCACTCGAGGGCGTGGCCATGGAACTCGACGACTGCGCGTTCCCGTTGCTGACCGACATGGTGCTGACCGCCGACGCCGACGAGGGCTTCCGCGACGTCAACATGGCCTGCCTGGTGGGCGCCAAGCCACGCGGTCCCGGCATGGAACGGGCCGACCTGCTGGCCGACAACGGCAAGATCTTCACCGGCCAGGGCGCCGCCATCGCGGGCAACGCCGCGGACGACGTCAAGGTCGCCGTGGTCGGCAACCCCGCCAACACCAACGCCCTGATCGCGGCGTCCAACGCCGAGGGGGTGCCGCTGGAGCGCTTCACGGCCATGGTCCGGTTGGACCAGAACCGCGCGGCGACCCAGTTGGCGCAGAAGGCCGGCGTCCCGGTCGCCGAGGTCACCAACCTGACCATCTGGGGCAACCACTCGCCGACGATGGTGCCCGACTACGCCAACGCCATGATCGGTGGTCGTCCGGCGCCCGAGGTCATCGACGACCCGGACTGGTTCGACGACGAGTTCATCCCGACCGTCCAACAGCGTGGCAAGGCGATCATCGACGCCCGCGGGTCGTCGTCGGCTGCCTCGGCCGCCAATGCCCTGATCGACCACGTGGCGAACTGGGCCGGCGGCCGTCCGACACCCGACGGTGACTGGGTGTCGATGGCCGTGCCCTCCGACGGGTCCTACGGCGTGCCCGAGGGCATCATCTCGGGCTTCCCGGTCCGCACCGACGGTGCCGGCTCCTACGAGATCGTGCAGGGCCTGGAGTTGACGGACGCGGCGCAGGGCAAGCTCGACGCCACCGTCTCCGAACTGCAGGACGAGCGCGAGGCCGTCGGCGACATGCTGTAGGTCGCCGACGCCGGAGCGGGGCGATGGTGGGTCGGGTGGCGCGGGCACGGGTCGTGGCGCTGCTGACCGTCGTCCTGGTGGCGGGCTGCACGGGTGGGGACGAGTCGACGGAGCCGTCGCCCACTCCGACGCCACCCGGCGTGCAGCCGGCGGCGCCGTCGCCCACGGTGGGGGAACTGGCCGACGTCGACTGGCTGGCCACGTCGTGGGGCACGGTGATGGCCATGGGCGACGAGGACGGCGGGTCCACCGTCGAGCAGGCCGTGGCGGCATGGCAGGTCGCCTTCGGGCCGCTGCCGGATGCACCAGCCCCGCTCCCGCAGGACGTCTCGGCCCCACCGGACGGGACCATGGCGCTGGAACTGGTGGCGCGCCACCTCGACGAACTCACGCCCGACCAGCTCGCCGTGGTCACGTCGATCCCCCAGCTGGACGTCACGGGCCGCGAGGAACGTGACGGTCCGTCGCCATCCGAGTCACCGACGGCGGCCGGGCCCGGTCGCGGCACCACCACCCCCGTGCTGGCACGGTCGTCGGACGTGGCCGCCCGTTCCCTGCACCTCGTCGCGCAGGAGGACTTCGCGACGCCGCCGGTGCGGCCGACGCCGGACGGGAGCGTCCCCCCGGCCCGGGTCGACCGCGGTGTCACCAACGACGAACGCAACGAGTGGCGGGAACTCGCGCTGGGGTACTGGCGGCAGCTGCAAGCACGCTCAGGGGAGTCCCTGCCCGCCCTGGACAACACCATCGACTTCGAGTTCATGGTGCCGGATGCCAGCTACCGGACCGGCGCCTGGACGCGGCCCGACGTCCGTCGGGGGCAGCCCGTCTGCCAGGTCGTGTTGTGGAACGCCCGGCGCGAGCCCGAGGGGACCAAGCAGTCGGTGATCGCGCACGAACTGTTCCACTGCGCGATGTGGGTCTGGGCCGACTCGACCGCCCAGCACGACTCCCTGCCCTGGTGGGTCATCGAGGGGCTGGCCTCGTGGGTGGGAGAACGGCTCGGCGGGACGTCGACCTACTCGCCGCGCTGGTGGGGCCAGTACCTGTGCGGGGCGTGTGACGGGGCGTGGGGGTTGCCGCGTGCCAGTTACGACGCCATCGGATGGTGGTCGTTCCTGGAGGACCGCGGGGCTGCGCTGTTCCCCGCCCTCCCGACCCTGTCCCGGGCCCGCGGCCAGGAGGGGTCGTGGGACGCCGCGATGGCGCTGCTGCCGGACGGGTCCGCCCGGTCGGCGTTGGCCAGCTCGGCCACCCGTCGTCGCGACGGGGCCGCCTGGACGATGGGTGGCGCCGGGGCGATCGACGGCGCCCGCCACGTCCCCGACCGTGGGACGCTGGCCGCCGGCTCGGTCGTCACCTACCACGCCCGACCGCTCGAGCAGCGGGGCCTGTTCCTGTCGGCCCCCGCCTCCGACGACCCGGTGCTGGTCGAGCTCGAGGCACGGGGCTGGGGGACCGCCCGCTGGGACCGCGGCGAGGACGTGGTCGCCGCGGGCGGCGACACCACGCGCACGTGGTGTGTCGGCGACTGCACCTGTCCGGACGGCACCGACCTCGCGCCGGGCACGGAGCGCGCCCCGCGGTCCACCTCCGGGCTGCGGCTGGCGCCGAGCGGCGGCCTCGATGCCGAGTCCACCATGAGCGTGGAGGTCCGGCGCCCCGACGAGGAGTGCGACGAGGAGGAACCCGACGATGCCGTCGAGGTCCCGGGTGCGACCGGGAGGTCCCACGGCGACCCGCACCTGACGTCCTTCGACGGGTTCGGACTCGACTTCCAGGCGGTCGGGGAGTTCGTGCTGGTCGACGCCGGGGACCTCCAGGTACAGGTCCGCTACGCCCCGGTGGAGGCCCCGTTCCCCGTCTCGCGCAACACCGGCCTGGCGGTCCGCGTGGACGACCGCGTGGTGGAGTACGGACTGGATGGGATCGTGGTGGACGGGGCGCCGACCGAGCAGCTCGACACGACGACCGCCGACGGGACGCGGTTGGCGGCGTCCGAGGCCAGTGGCCTCCGGGTGGAGCTGCCGGATGCGACCACGGTCGCGATGACGCGGACGCTGGACGTGGTGGTGCACCTGGGGCCCGAACGCGTGGCGTCGGGGGACGTCGCCGGCCTGCTGGGCGACGCCGACGGGGACCCCGACGACGACGTGGCCCTGCCGTCGGGTGACCTGCTGGCCCCGCCGGGGACGCTGCCCGGCCACGACCTGCTCTACGGCGACTGGGCCGACGCCTGGCGCCTCACCGATGCCACGTCGCTGTTCACCTACGTCCCGGGCGAGTCGACCGCGACCCACACCGACCGCACCTTCCCGGCGTCCGACACCCGCCTGGCCGACCTGCTCGACGCCCAGCGACGACGCGCCGAGCAGGCGTGTCGCGACGCCGGGGTGACCGCGCCCGACCTCCTCCAGGCCTGCATGCTCGACGTCGGGACCACCGACGACGACAGGTGGGCCACCAACGCCGCCGAGGCCGGCGCGCTGTGGCTGGCGGGCCTGCTGGGCGAGCTGTCCCGAGGCGTCGATGGACCGGGACCCGACGACGCCCTGGCCGTCGACCTCGCCGCGGCCGCCGCGACCTGCGACCTGGCCTCGGTGCATGACCTGCTCGACCGGGGCGCGCCCGCCAACGGGCTCGACGAGGACGACGGGGACCCACCCCTGCCGCTGGTCGCGGCCGTGCTGGCCGACGGTCCCGACTGCGTCGACGTGGTGCGCGCGCTGGTCGACGCCGGGGCGAGTGCGGCGCGACCCCAGCGTGGCACGAGCCAGCCGTTGCCGGCGGTGCACCTGGCCCGCGACGCGGACGTGCTCGCGGTGCTGCTGGACAGCGGCGTGGACCCGGACCTGCTGTCGCCGACCGACCTGACCCCCCTCAACGCGATCCTGCTGCGTGCCCGCGCCGCCGATGCCCCGCCGCCCGGGCCGCTGGTCGACCTCCTGCTGGCGGCGGGCGCCGATCCGGGCCAGTTGGGTGGCCAGGCCCCCCTGATCCAGGCCGCGGAGATCCCCGACCCGGAGGCCGTCGAGGCCTTGCTGGACGCGGGTGCCGACCCGGACGTCGCCTACGCCGACGGCTGGGCCCCCCTGCACGCCGCGGCGCGGCAGGTCCGTGACCCCGACGACCTCGACATCCTCGACGCGCTGTCGGCCGCCGGCGCCGACCTGGATGCGACGGAGGCATTCGGCCAGACGCCGATCCACGTCGCGGTCCTGAACGTCAACGTCGCTGCCGTCGAGCGGCTGGTGGCGCTGGGCGCTGATGCCTGTCGACGGGACGCCGATGGACGCTTGCCGGGCGAGTTGCTCCCCTCCGAGGACATCGCGGCCGCGCTGCCCGACTGCGGTTGACCAGGGAGACTGGGGTCGTCCGGACGCGGGGGCCCGGACGCCCGGTTCGTAGGCTGGGGATCCCGACCACCGGAGCCCGACCATGGCACGATCCGTCGCCACCACCGACGACGCCACCCGCGAGGAGCTGCTCGACTTCCTCGCCGACCGCCACCACGCGATCGTCATCACCGCGCGCCAGTCCGACGGGCGGCCGCAGGCCTCACCGGTCAGTGCGGGCGTGGACCCGCAGGGTCGGATCGTGGTCGCGACCTACCAGGATCGTGCCAAGGCCAACAACGCGCGGGCGAACCCGCAGGTCTCGGTGGTGTTCCTGTCCGACGACTTCGGTGACGCCTGGGTGCAGGTCGACGGGACCGCCGAGGTGCTCGACACGCCCGACGAGGAGGCGGTGGAGGGCCTCGTCACCTACTTCCGTTCCATCGCCGGCGAGCACGACGACTGGGACGAGTACCGCGACGCCATGGTGGTCCAGGAGAAGTCGTTGCTGCGCGTCACGCCCGAACGGTGGGGTCCGATCGCGACCGGTGGGTTCCCGCCAGACGTCGCCCAGAAGCTGGATGCCCGTGACGCCTCGTGACCGGGACGCCGGCCCGCCCGGGGCGGTGCCGCGTCACGGGGCCTGGTCGACGTGCTGCCAGTCCGTCGGGCTCGACCAGTCGCCACCCCACCGGAAGCCACGAGACGTGAAGGCGGCCACCTCCGGGCTGCCGTCCAGCAGCATGCCGGGTCGTTCGTCGTCCCGGTCCAACCAGGCGCGACCGGCAGGGGGAGACACCTGCGTCCCACGTCGCCAGGGGTTCTCGATCGGGTTGATGTCGATGGCCAGGCCGTAGGCATGGCGTGACCACGAACTCGTGCCGGCGATGACCCGACAGTTGAACGCCGAGGTGTTGTCGTCGGCCATGGAGTCACGGTCGCTGGCGCCGTACTGCTCGACCGTGCGCATCCTGCGGATCGGGAAGCGGGCCTGGTAGAGCACGCGGAAGGCGTCCTGCACCTCGTCGACCACCCGTTGGTGCACGATCAGCTGCCCCGTGCGCACCTGGCCGTCGAACCCGACGTGGGGGAGGGTCACCAACCGCAGTCGCGAGGGCGCGAGCGGACAGCCCGACTGCCAGCTGACGCCCAGCCGCGCGGCGGTGACGTCCGACACCGACGACGACCAGGCCGGGAGTCGGGCGTGGCTGGCCAGGGCCAGGGACACCCCGCGGTCCACGGCCGCCGGTCCGCCCACGACCACGACGTCGTCGGGATCGAGGCGATCGAGCGCGCCGGCGGTCTGGGCGGGGAGCCGGGTGCGCGACGTCAGCAGGACCGGTGACGTCGCCATCCCGGCGACCGGGGCGATGGCGAGCGCGTCGGCGAAGGCCTGACCGGAGGCGACGTGCACGGTCGGCTGCGGGGTCGGGAAGGCTCGCGCCACGCGGGCGGCGGTGCCGTAGCGGTTGGTGTCCGACAGGCGCCGGACCTCCGCCACCTGTTCCATGGCGGCCGCGACCTCGGGGCTGACCGCCCGTTCCCCACCCACGACCACGATCCGGTCGGGGGCCAGTCGTCCCAGCTCCTCGGAGGTGGCGGCCGGGAGTCGGTCCGGATGGGTCAACAGCACCGGGCCGCCCCAGGCCGCGGCCAGGGGAGCGGCCGCCAGTGCGTCGGGGAAGGTGGTGCCACTGGCCACGAACACGCGGTCCACACCCGGGTCCACGAATCGCCGCGACACGTCGGCCGCGGTGGCGTACCGGTTGCCCCCCGAGCTGCGCACCACGGGCGCGATCGCCGCGAGCTGTGCCTCGGCCTCCCGCGTCACGGCGGCTGTGCCGCCGGCGATGCGGATCTCGCCCGGTCGCAGGCGTCGCAGTTCGTCCAGGACCAGGGTCGGGACGGCGCCGGCCTTGGTGGGCAGGACGGGGACACCGTCGCGACCGGCGATCGCCGCCGCTGCCAGGGCGTCGGGGAAGTCGGTGCCGCTGACCACCCAGGCCGAGGCCACGTCCCGCCCGAACGTGGCCCGGGAGATCCGCACCGCGGTGTCGTAGCGGTTGTCACCGGCCAGACGCGAGATCCCGTCCGCCCACGCCGGCGCGGGGCTGACCGTGGCCACCAGGCTGGCGGTCAGCGCGGCCGCCAGCACGAGGAGGCCGACGTGTCTGGTCGTGGCCCGCACGGTCATGGTCGCTCCCGGTTCGCAGGGGTCGAGTGTGCGCGATGGCCGGGCATCGCGCACGGCCCGTCCGGGGGGGTGGCAGCATGTAAGGACCGTGCAGGACACGATCAGTACGAGGTAGGATCTCCTCCACGCAGGGAGCATGATGGACTTCGATCGCTACGCCAACGTCGCGGGTGAGCAGGCCGCCGACCTCGTGAACCTGCTGGTGGCCGGCGACGGCGCCACCGAGGTCGACGAGGACGACCTGCGCGTCCTGCTGGCCCACCACGACCTCGACCTGCCGGTGGACGCCGGCACGCTCGACGACTTCCTGGTCCTGGCGCGCGACCTCGACCAGATCTTCCGTGCTCGCGACCTCGACCACGCGATCGAGGTCCTCAACGAGTCGTTGGCACGGACCCCCATGGCCCCGCGGATCTCGACCCACGGGGACCGTGGACCGCACCTGCACGTGGAACCGGCGGCGGCCTCCACGGTGGTGCGCCTCCGCGCGAACTGCCTGATGGGCCTGGCCGCCGTGCTGTGCGACGGTGGCCGGCTGCGGATCGGGACCTGTGACGCCCACGACTGCGACCGGGTCTTCGTCGACACCTCCCGCAATGCCCGTCGACGCTTCTGCACGTCGACCTGCTCGACGCGCCACCACGTGGCCGCGCACCGAGCACGCCAGCATGCCTGACGCCCCTCCGGGCCGGGCCGAGCTGCCCGACACGTCGCGGGCGCGGCGACGTCGCCTGCTGGCGCTGGCGGTCCCCGCCACGCTGACGTTGTTGGCCGAGCCGATCCTGGGCGTGGTCGACACCGCCATCGCCGGCCGGATCGGGACGGTGGAGCTGGGGGCGCTCGGCCTCGCGACGTCGTTGCTGGCCGGTGTGACCTGGATCTTCAACTTCCTCGTGTTCGGCACCACCTCGACGGTGGCCCGTGCCCTCGGCCGCGGGGACCGCGAGGCCGCCGGTCGGCGCGTCGCCCACGCCGGTGTGGTCGCGCTCGCGCTGGGGCTGGCCGGCATGGTCCTGCTGCTGACCCTGGCCGAGCCGCTGGTACGCCTGGCCGGCGCCGTCGACGAACTCGTGGTCCCGACCGTGACCTACCTGCGCGTCCGGGCCATCGGCATCCCGTTCATGCTGCTGGGCTTCGTGGGTCACGGTGCCTTCCGCGGGGCCGGTGACACCCGTCGGCCGCTGGTCGTGGTGGTGGTCGCCAACCTGGTCAACCTGGTCCTGAACCTGGTGCTGGTGTTCGGGCTCGGCTGGAACCTGGTCGGCATCGGGACCGCCACGGTCGTCGCCGAGGTCATCACCGCCGCCTGGCTGGCGTCCATGGCGGCCCGGCGACTCGGGCTCGACCTGGCCGGACACGGCCTGCCCGACCGGGCCCAGGTGGCGGCGCTGGCGGTCGTGTCCCGGGACCTGTTCCTGCGCACCGCCGGGTTGGTCGGCGGGATCGCCGTCATCACGGCGGCGGCCGCGCGCGTCGGGGCCGAGACGGCCGCTGCCCACCAGGTGATCTGGCAGGTCTACATCCTGCTGTCGTTCCTGCTCGACGGGTTGGCGGTGGCGGCACAGACCATGCTGGGGACGGCGCTGGGTGCGCGCGATCGCGGCATCGTCCGTGCCACGGTCAACGACAGCCTGCGCTGGGCCGCCGGTGTCGGGGTCCTGCTCGGTGCCGTCCTGCTGGTCGGGCGCCCGCTGTTCGTGGCCGTGTTCACCGACGACGCCGGGGTGTCGGCCCTGGTGGCGACGGCGTGGTGGTTGCCGGCCGTGGCGATGCCGCTGCACGCCCTGGTGTTCATCCTCGACGGGCTGCTGATGGGCGCCGAGGACTACCGCTTCATCCGGACCTGGACCGTGGCCGGGTCGGTCCTGGGAGCCGTCATGGCCCAGGTGGGGGTCAGCCTTGGCGCCGGGCTGCTGTGGTTGTGGATCTCCTACGAGGTGGTGATGCTCCTGCGCGGCCTGCCACTGCTGGTCCGGGCACGCGGCGACGCCTGGTTGCCGGCGTCGCTGCGTGCCGACGCGGCCACGGCGGCACGGCCCGAGCCGGGGTGACCAGCGATGCATGGAAGGGCGCGCAATCTCCGCGCTGGAGTGGCGCGCTGGGGCATGAATCGCGCCGGAGAGGGACCCTGGGCCTAGACGGGGGGAGGGGGCCCGGGGATATCATCGTCGGGGACGGGGGGTCGCCCGTGTATCACGATGTGGCTCCTGTTCCTCCCCCGAAGCCCGGGGGCTGCTCAGTCCTTCGTGAAGCGAGTGTTCGATGGCCACCAGTTCCTGCCCCGCCTGCGGCGGCTCGCTGGATGTCCCCTTCCACGTCACGGAGGGGGTGCCCGCCAACAGCTGCCTGCTGCTGGAGTCCGCCGACGAGGCCCGTACGTTCCCGCGTGGTCGGCTCGAGCTGGCGCGCTGTCAGGCGTGCGGCTTCGTCACCAACGTGGACTTCGACCCCGCCCTGACGGAGTACTCCGACCGCTACGAGGAGACCCAGGCCTACTCGGCCCGGTTCGTCGACTTCGGCCGGTCGCTGGCCAAGGAGTGGGTCGAGCGCCATGACCTGCACGGGGCCGAGGTCGTCGAGATCGGCTGCGGCAAGGGCGAGTTCCTGGCCTGGATGGCCGAGGCCGGGATCGGCCACGGGCTGGGCATCGACCCGGGCGTGCACCCCGAGCGGCTGTCGGACGAGGCGCTGGCGAAGCTGGACTTCGACGCGGACTTCTACGGCCCCCAGCACGCCGACCTGCGCCCCGACGCGGTGGTGTGCCGTCACACCCTGGAACACATCGCGCCGGTGCGCGACTTCCTGGTGGAGCTGCGCGCCAACCTCGGTGACGCCACCGACACCGCCGTGCTCTTCGAGCTGCCCGACTCCATGCGCGTGTTCGAGGAGGCGGCCTTCTGGGACACCTACCACGAGCACTGCTCGTACTTCACCATGGGGTCGCTGGTGCGGCTGTTCACCGCGACCGGCTTCGACGTCGACCGGGTCGAGCTGGCCTACGACGACCAGTACATCCTGCTGGAGGGCCACCCGTCGGCCAACGAGGTCGGCAGCGACAACACCGGCATCGACGACGACCGCGAGCGCATCCGTGCCGGGGTCGAGACCTTCGAGCGCGAGGTGTCCGAGACCCTGTCGCACTGGCGTGACGAGATCACCGCGGTCAACGAGCGCGGCGGCAACGTCGTGCTGTGGGGTGGCGGGTCCAAGGCCGTGGCGTTCCTGACCGGTGTCGGCCTGGGTGACGAGGTCGCCGGCGCCGCCGACATCAACCCGCACAAGCACGGGCGCTACATCGCCGGGACCGGGCACGTCGTGTTGGACCCGGCCGAGCTGACCGCGCTCGCCCCGGAGCTGGTGATCGCCATGAACCCGGTCTACCTCGACGAGATCGGTCGCGACCTGGCCGACCTCGGCCTCGACGATGCGCGACTGGTGGCGGTGTAGGTGGACCTGCTCGCGGTCATCCAGGTCCTGGCCCGTCGGTGGCAGGTGATCGTGCCGGTCATTGTGGTCTCATTGGGCCTGGCGGCGTTGGTCCAGAGCACCGCGCAGAGCGAGTACCAGGCCGACGGGTACGTCGTCTTGGACAGCAGCTCGCCTGAGGTCTCTCCGGAGACGCCGAGCGACCTTGATCCGGTCGCCCTGTCCCAGCAGCTCGAGTTCGACGATGGGCTCCCCCACGAGGTCACCGTCCAACTGCTGGGTGGGTCGAACTACATCATTGAGGCCACGGCCGAAACGCCGAACTGGCCGCCGAGGACGCGTCGACCTTCCTCGACCTGCTGCGAAGCCGGATCGCCGCGACCCAGGTCGCCGAGGACGTGCCCGCCAGCGAGATCCTGGAGCTGCGCCAGATCAGCGCCTCGGTGGTCACCGAGGTCCTGGAGGACGGCTCTTGGTCGGCCAGCGTTACCGCGTTCCTCAACAACCCGGTGGACGGCAGCACCAACCCATACCAGCCCAATGCCGCGACGGGACGGTTGCTGGAGGTCGCCACCAGCGGCGACGCCGGGCGGGTCGAGATGGCCGAGCGTGTCGGGGACGACGTGGCCTACTCCATCACGCAGACGGCCCGGGACGCGGCCCCGCTCCTGCGCATCGTCACCATCGGTACCGACCCCGAGCAGGTCATCCAGGCCTTCTACGAGGTGCACGACCTCATGTCCGAGGAACTGGACCGACGGCAGGACGACGCCGACGTGAGCCCGGAGGAGCGCCTCAGCGTGGAAATCGTCGACGCGCCGGTGGGGGTGTTCGACCTCAGCCCGCCTGTGGACCGTGCCGCATTTGGCGTGGTCTTGCTCGGGGGCGCGTTGGCGTTCGGCCTGGCGCTCGTCGCCGAGAGCATCAGCAATCGCCGCCGCATGCGCACGAAGCGGATGCTGGCAGTTCTCGACGAGCGGCCGAGGCGCGCCACGGAGAGTCCCTCGTGGGACGCACCGGCTGGCCCAGATGCGGGTCCGGACGACCGCACGACGACCGACGACCGGCAGAAGGTGCCAAGCAGGTAACGCCGCGCTTCGGGCCTGTTGTGGGTTCTTCAGGTGGCCGCGAGCTCGACGGCAGCTGCGACCTCGCGCGCCGCGCGATCCCACGAGTAGTGGTCTCTGGCGGCGGGCGCAGCAGCCCGGGTCCGGGCGCGCATGGTCTCGTCGTCGCACGCGAGGGCGATGGCTTCAGCCACCTCGTACGACCCACCGGCCGGGGGGACGAGACGCCCTGTCTGACCGTCGTCGATGATCTCGGGCATCGCCTGGATCCCGCGGCCCACACACGGAAGCCCCCACGACAGGGCCTCGGCGAATGCGATCCCAAAGGCTTCGAATCGTGACGGCATCACGAAGAGGTCATGGCTCGCCAACAGCCTGCGAACCCCGGACATGTCGAGGTTGCCATGGAAGGTGACCCCCTCCGGTGGTGGCTCGTCCATCGGCCACGTACGCGGGCCGGCCACGGACAGGTGGAGGTCCGGATGGCTGGAGCGTCGGAGCTGACGCACCGCCTCGACCACTTGGTCGCCGCCCTTGCGGTGGAAGTCCCGTCCGATGAAGAGCAGCCGTTTGGGTCCGTCGCGAGGTGCATCCGCCACGACCGCATCAAGCTCCTCGGAGCTGGGCACGGCGTTGGCCCCCGGGTTGACCACCGCGACCTGTTCGTCCGGCAATCCGCTGTCGGCAACGAGCGAGTCGGCGAACCACCGGCTCATCGCCAGCACCGTGGCGGCACGTTCGTAGATGCCGTGCTGCCGTCGTCGTCGTTGCGCCACGGTGCGACCGGTCAGCGCGGCGAACTGGTCGCGCATCCCCGGGTTGCCCGACAATCGGAGCAGCAGGTCATAGCTGAGGTCTTGGTAGACCAGGAACGGACGATCGAAGGAGGTCAGGTCGCCCACCTGGAGGACAACGTCGCAGCGGCCCTGGGCCGATCGGAGGGTGCGTGCGACGATCATGTCGGTGGCGCGGGCCTGCCGCCATGTCGACCGCCACCGCCCGCCACGTCGACGTGCGTGGAGGGCGCGCAGTGAGTGTCGGACCCCCGCGGGTAGTTGCACACCGAGGTCGATGACCTCTTGGCGGGCCTGCAGGGCGGCGCGTAGGTGCCACGGAGTATGCGACCACGTGGGCGGAGCCGGGCGCTCCCAGTGGCAGGCGAAGCCGAGGCGTGTCGTGGTCATGCTCGCTTCCCCTCGTCGCGGGCACCATAGCCCGGGAGCCAGCTGGGACTCAGGGCCGGGATCCCGCGGCGCGCTAGAGGGACTCCGGTCACCCCCTGCGTACGTGTCCGCGGCGTACAATGACCACTGCGGCTGGATGCGGGCGTCAGCCATCGGGTCCGTCGTCTGCCGCGCCCGGCCGGTCCCGGCCCATGGCGATCGGCCGGGCCGTTCAAGTGATTCGGGCTAGGGAGCCTGCTGCAGTAGGCCCCACCCGAGGGCTCCTGCCAAGGACGCCCCGCATGATCATTCAAACGATCCCGAGTGCAGGAAATTCGAGTGGACCTCTTCGCCATCGGGCGCCTGCTCTTGAGGCGCTGGGCCGTCGTGATCCCCGTCATGGTCTTGACGGTGCTCGCGGCGCTGTTCCTGCATGTCCGGACGCCCGGTGAGTACGAGGCCCGCGGCTACGTCCTTCTCGAGAGCCCGCAGCAGACCCGCCAGGACGGCGAAGCCCCACGCGTCGACCCCCTCGACCTGTCCGAGACCGTCGAGATGTTCTCCTCGGGGTCGGACAGCAGCCTCACGCTTGCCCGGCTGGGCGGCGACAACTACTCGCTGTCCGCGGTCGCGGGCTCGGCGGACGCGGCCGTCGAGGATACGCGTGCCGGTCTCGAGGCACTCGACGAAGCGGCCGTGGCCCTCCAGGAGGCCAACGGCGTTCCGGACGAGGAGCGCATCCGGCTGCGTCGCACGAGCCCGCAGATCTTCGCCGAGGACCAGGGCGAGGGTCGGTTCGTGGCCACCACGACCCTGGTCGTGGACGATCCCGCACTGACCCTTGAGAACCCGTACCCGGCGTCGGTGGCCACGGGGCGCCTCTTGCAGATCGCCATCACGTCGGACGCCGCTCGGGTCGACGTGGGCCAGGAGCTGGGCGGTCGGGTCACCTACGACGTTGGACAGAACCCTCGCGATGCGGCTCCGCTGCTGGAGGTTGTGGTGACGGCGCCGCAGCCCGGGCCGGCCGTCGAGGGGTTCGACGTCGTCGTGGAACGGATGGAGGAGGACCTCCAGGCCCGCCAGGACGAGGCCGGCGTTTGAGGAGCCAGCGCGTGAGCGTCAGTGCCCTGTCGGCCCCGATGGAGGCCGTCGACGTCGCACCGCCGGTGGCCCGCCCGGTGATTGCCGTGCTGGGCCTCGGTGGCGTCATCGCGATCGCCGGTGCACTCTGGGTGGATCGGCGCAACGGCGGGTCCACGCGACGGAGCCGTCGAGCGGACCGCCAGCGTGTCGTTCTTGACGCAATCGACAAGGGTGACGGAGGCCGGTCACCCCTCCCGCGAGGATCCCTCGGCGGCGTCCGACCAAGCCGTACCGGTCGGGGCGACGGGTCCATCGGTGGAGGCGGCGTCGACGACCCGGTCCGATGGCGAGCCGACGGGGATGGACACTGGGCCGCCGCCCCCACCCGCGTGGCCATCGGATCGTCCGGTGTCGTCGCCTGTACTCGCCGAGAAGCTGCGGCGGGCGCAGGAGGCCGCCGGTAAGGGACCTGGTCCCGACCACCGCGGCGACGCGGAGTCGCGGGCGCGCGGCGAGCAGGTCGGCAACGGCTCCGGCCCGTCGCGACTCGACCCCTCGCGCCAGGACGTGCAGCACCCGGCTGAACGGCGCTGAGGTGGCGGCTGGCGGATTGGCGGCCACCGGTGGTGCGATGACCTTGGACCCTGACGGCATCACCGATCGCACCGGGCTCGACGCCACGACCTACCTGACGGTGCTGCTGGTCTTCCTCTATGGGGTCTCGGCCCGCCAGGTCGTCGCACCGCTGGGCGCCATCGGGACCCCTGCACTCCTGCTGGCCGGTGCCGGCGGGGTGATCTGGTTGGCGTCACGCGTGATCCCCCAGGCGCAGGTGCCCACGACCGGCCCCCAGCCCCTCAAGGTCGCCCTGTTTGCCTACGTGTGGTACGAGTTCGCCGTCATCGTGGCCGCCCACACGCGGCCCCTGACCGCGCTCGAGCAGAGCAGTTCGGCACGGGCGGCGATCACCATGACCGCCATGGTCGGGGTCAGCCTGGTCGTGATGGACGGCATCCAGTCGCTCGAACGGCTCGACACGTTCCTGCGCCGCCTCACCCTGGCGGCGGCATTCATGGCGTTCATCGGCCTCCTGCAGTTCTTCACCGGCTCCCCTTTCGAGTTCCGTCTGCCGGGCCTGGTCTACAACCAGGATCCCGGGACGATCAACATGCGGTCGGTCTTCAACCGTCCGAAGGGGACAGCACTGCACGCCATCGAGTTCGGCGTGGTGCTCGGCGCGCTGCTCCCCCTCGCGGTGCACTACGCCGTGGAGTGGCCGGCCAAGGGCGGTCGCAAGCAGGCGTCGGTGATCGCGGCCGTACTGGTCGGCTTCGCCGTGCCGCTGTCGATCTCGCGCTCGGCGATCGTCGCGGTGGCGGCGGCGCTGTTCGTGCTGTGGATCGGCTGGAACCGCAAGCGGCGGATCGAGGGTGCGATCGTGGGCGTCATCATCCTGCCGGTGCTGTGGCTGGGCGTGCCGGGCCTGCTGGGAACCTTCCAGAGCATGTTCACCTCCTTCGAGCAAGACCCCAGCATCACCGCCCGTGTGGACCGCATTCCCACGATCATGCGCCTCATCGGGGAACGCCCATGGTTCGGACGTGGGGCGGGCACCTTCACCATGGAGGAGGGGATGCTGCTCGACAACCAGGTGTGGGGCACGATCCTGTCGTCCGGGGTGATCGGTCTGGCGCTGATGCTGGCCGTGATCGTCCTTGCCGTGGTGATGGCCATCACCAGCCAGCACCATGAGTATGCGACGCCGGTCACGCGCAATCTCGGGTTCGCCATCGCGGCTGGGATCGTGGCGCTCACGGTCAGTTTCGCGACCTTCGACGCGTTGTTCTTCAAGATCCTGCACACCACGTTGTTCCTCCTGATTGGGGCGGCTGGAGCGCTGTGGCGGCTGACCAGGACGCCTTCTGGCGGTCCGGCCACGGGTGTCAACACCGATGCGGAGAACCAGGCCTCGTCGTCCGGCGACGGGCCTGGGGTCAGGGTTTCGGACCACCACCTCCCTCACGGTCGGCACACCAGGGCCTGACCGTGACTCTGGACCTAGGCAGAGGCGTCTTGAGTCCTACCAGAGCCACCTCTTTGACTGGCCTCCAGCCTTATACTGCGGAGGCGATCCGGGGAAAGTCAGGGCGCACGCGGCCATGAGGCATGCTCGGTCCGGCTGATTGGGACCACCTGTCTCAGGGAGGGGGGTCCGTGCCTCTCGGCTTCGCAGTCGGGTCACAACAGGGCCACGCAACAGGATCTCGCGCACGAGCAGCCGACCGGAACGACTAGCCGGTCGGCGCCGGGTGCGAAACGGGGAGTTCCAGATGGGTGCCGATCACCAAGCCACGACCGCATTGGGCCGCGGACGCCACCTCCCTCGCCGATCCACGGCCGTCCTGCTCGTGGGCTTCCTCGTCGCGGCCGTGGTGGTGGCGCTGCCCAGTGCCGCCGCCACCGCGCTGACTTCTCGTCAACGTCGCCTGACAGCGTTTTCTGGACCTTGTCGTCGATCCGCTGGGCGACAGGCATCGCCCATGACCGGCGCGATCCGCATCATCCTCATCCCCAAGAAGGTCGCAGACGCCGGGCTCTCGCGTCGTTCCGACCACGCCCGCGACTACTTCCAGGAGCATTGCCGACGTCGGCTTCGATGTCGTCGTCAAGGTCGACGCCCCGGTAAAGAGACCACGCCGCGGAGTCGGCCTGCTGTTCCAGCGCAGTGGTCAGAGCGCCTCGTCTTCAAGCTGGCCATGGCCTGTACGCCCCAGGCTGTACATCAGCGACACCGACGGTGGCAGCTTCCAGCAGAGGTGGGAGTGGCACCATTGCCAGCGGCGAGAGCACGCTACTGCCTGCAGGATGCGGCGCATCGAGCTGCACATCAACAGCCTGGTGGTCGCCGAACAGAACAACTGGACGCGGGGAGCGTCGTTCCAACGAGGATGCAGGTCGGCACCATGGGTGTCTTCGCAAGCAACTCGCGCCGCCACATCGCCGCCGCCCGCAGCTCGACTCGATCAACTCTCGGTGATGAAGCGCGGGCGCCCGATCTACAGAACGAGGTCGGCGCGACGGCGTCAGGTGAGGCCGCGCGTAGCACGTCGTCGTCAGCGACGAGCAGGATTCCGGGCAGGAACGGCCAGGCCCAGCGCTGGGTCGACGCTGCTCGGCGACGTCGCCGATGCAAACGGCGTCGCGTGGCTTCCGCTATCGGCTCGACGGTGGGACCTGCCGTCGACCTGGTGCTGGGACCCAGCAGGGTGCGCGACTTCCGATGCTCGCGCTCGCCGCCGCGGGCGACTTCGTAGGCGACATCGACTGCGACGACCTCCAGGACAGTCCCGACGCCGTCGAGGTGGTCGACGAGATCGACGGCCACGCAGACCGCGCCACGGTCCGCGTTCACGGTCACCAAGGAACTCGCCCGACCCGGGGCCCTGCCGCACGATGTCGACTCGTCGAGCCGCAACCTGCAAGGGGTGACCCAGGTGGTTGACGGCCACTGGGAGCGGACTCCCGACGGGGTGCGCACGGCGGACCCGGTTACGATCGACTGCTCGACATCGGGGCCCAGGCTGAACAGGGGCCCCGAGGTTCATAAGAACACCGTAACCTTGCACAGCTTCAGGGTTGCGTCCCTCGAACCCCGCACACCGCATCCTCGTGCAGTGCGACAGACAAACAACCAGGTGGCCGCCGTGGGTCGGCCACCCCTCGGCGGGCCTGGCTGACGCCGACGAAGTCATCAGCTCCGGGGGGACTCCTGGAGGGACAGCGGCACGAAGTTCACGGCGACTAACCCTGGCTCGTCGAGCTCAGCGGCACGTACGTGGTCGGAGGTCCAAGTGGAGTCGCTCGAGGCGAGCCAGAGTGCCTTACCGCTGCAAGGGCGGCTCGCCGGCCGACAGGGGCCGAGCCTTGGCGTGGAACATGACTTCCATCCCCCCCACCGGGGCGAGCAGCTCCATCGTCCTCGTCACCACTCATGCCGGACGCCGGCACCCAAGCGACATCACCATCACCAAGCCCGTGACCGACCCGCTCGCGATCCACGACGTCATCGTCACCCACCACCGCGGGCCCCGATCGCCACCATCCAGTCAACAGCCGACAACCACCACCTCCACCGTGGACTACGGCACGGCAGACGCCCACGAGGCCGGAACCGTCGAGGACACCGATCTTCGTCACGTCCCACAGCGTGCGCGCTTCGAGAGCTTGGCGCCGGACACCACCTACCCCATTACCATCGTCACCAGCACTGACGGCGATGAGCAACAAGGCCTGGACGACGGACGCCGGCCTTCGGCGCCGGAGCCCCAACCAGTTGACCACGATCGACATATCGTCCGCGACGAACAGGTCGTGCGCCAGCCCGCACGCGCCCAGCGCCTGGCGAACGTGCTCGGCAGCGTCTCGGATGACGACGGTGGCGTCTGTCGCTCGCCTGGTGCCGAGCTGAACAGCAGGTCGCCCGCGCGACCTGAAGGTCGCAGATTCCAGCCCTTGCGTTGGAGGGCCAGAGCATGCAGCGACTGCAGCGTCGAGGTTGACGTCGACGACTTCGGTCGGCGGGACACCGTCGAGCTGCGCGCTACAGACCAGGGCGGGGCGGTCAACCGAGCATCACCCTGTCCGGCGAACTTCAGCATGTTGGCACGCTCGCCTTGCCCTACGCCCTTGACTCAGCCGCAGGTGAAGTTTGGCAATATCGCCCACGTGTCCGACGGACTGTGAGACAGTGCCAATCGAGCGCCACGATCGTCGACTCGGCTCCGACCCGCACGATCGCTGTCGGGCGACGTCGCATCACCAGACAGACGAAGTCCCAGTGCCGGTCACCGTGCGTCCCCTTGGACCAGACGCGGAGAACCCCACCAGAGCAGCGAACCCCTGGTGGGGTAAAGAACTGCGCTCGCAGGGCCGCTCAGAAGCGCACAGCCGCACATCAACTCCTACCCAGTCGTCGTTATCCATGGCATCGATGAAGGTACGACAGCAACTCAGGCTCAGCGGCAACGATGAGCGCCTTCCGTTCGTGCGCAACGACCGCACCGAGATGGAGTTCGGAACAACAACGTGTTCAAGGCCAGAATTCAAGTCGACGTTCACCAGTGACGTATACCAATACGAGTTCTCGAGCGCGGATGAAGCGGAACCATCGAACTCGACACTCAAGATCACCGAGGAGAACGACCTTACAATGATGCATGTTGCTGATCGACCGCCGCATCGACGCAACCTTCGGCGATGTCACCGTCTCACCGCTCGGGACCTGAGGATCACCGCGCAGCTCGGGACGGCGCCGTTCCAGCGCCCCGAGCGATCGGCGCGCATCCAGCCGCACTACCGGGCCATGTTCGATGGGGGCCTACCTTGAACAGCGACTGCCCTTGGTGTCAGAGCAGCGACGTCGAAGGCCGAGCATCTGGTAGAGGCAGTTCGCGGCCCCGGGTGCCAACGGAGCGCGGCCCACGGCCTCGATTCGGCCCCGGAGCATCCGCCACTTCGGGAACCAGGAAGCGCCCTGACGTCCGGCCCGTGAACCAGGTCCGTCGGCGCTCGTGGGCGCGGCTGTCCCGCATGGACCGCGCGGGATCGTCGCGCTTCCCGAACGTCGTGGCAACCGCCTCCACGAAGCGACCGTTCAGCAGCAGATCCTCGAGCAGGATCGTGTCCGACGAGATGTAGGGCCCGATGGGGACAGTGCTCCACAGGGCCGAGTTCCACATCACCCCGTAGACCGGGATCCACCGGCCCTCGATCTCCGACGTCGACCACCGGCCGTGCTCGTCGCAATGCGGACCAGTCGTCGAAGGCCCACAGCCGCCGATCCAGGGCAGCGTCGTCGAGACCAAGGTCGGCCATCGATGCCGCGATGGGCTCCCCTTCATCATCGATCTTGTTCGACCAGGCGTAGGCCAGCGCATCGTCGGGTTCCGTCTCGAGCGCCGCGACGCACCCGGCGACGTCGTCGGGATCCCAGAGGTCGTCATCGTTGTGCCCACATCGACAGTCGTGTCTCGCACGCGCTCGGCGGCACGGTTGAAGGTGGCCGCCGCCCCGATGTTTCGCCCGTTGCAGTGGACCTCGACGGAGGGTCCCCAGCCGGCGCGGGCGTGACAGATCTCGAGGCTCCGATCGGTCGAGGCGTTGTCCCACACCGCCACCCGGAGTACGGCGTCGCGCTGCGCGGGCAGCGAGCCCAAGGCCTCGGCCAGGTAGGTCTCGCCGTTGTCGACCGGCAACCGCCGTGACTTCGGTCCTCCCGTGCGGTGACGGAACCCCATCGCCACCTCCCCCTGGATCGACGGAGTCGTCATTCTCGCGGCCTGACTCCCCCGGTCAACGATGCTGATGAGCCTAAACGGGCCCGAGGGGGATATGGCCTGCCACGCGGTCCTGGATGTCCTGGAACGCACCCGACATCCGAGGTCAGCCGACGATACCGCTGCCGACTAAGGAACACATCGCGGCCTGTGTGCTCGATGCGAGGGCGCAGGACCACGTCGACGTTCCGTCTGCGGCAACGCAGGGCGAGGTTAGCGGAGCACCATGTCGAGACGACGCTCGTGATCCCCGCTTCGATGGCCGCCCTTTGCATGTTCGAGTACAGCGGCCACGTCGGAGCCGGCCGCCGGAATCGCGCGGTCAGCAGCCACGACGGCATCGGCATCCGCGACGACAGAATGCGGTCCCAGGCCCAGCGACAGCAGCCGCCCCAGTCAATCGATGGCCGATCCTCGACGGCGGTTCTCCGACGAGCTCGATGCGAGGTCGAGGGCCCTGGCCCGGACCCGAAACCACGGGACCCACCGACGAGTCCGCGCTCGCGGCCTCGTCGAGCGTGGAGACGACCGAGGACGCTCAAGTCGTCGAGGATCTGGAAGTAACGGGCACGATGGTCGCTCGCCCACGATGACGTGGCCCTCCGCGACGTCCGCGTCCTCGGTGCGGAGCGGTACGGCGTCCAGGTTCCAGCCGAACTGCACGAGGAGGGTCTACCAGCCTAGTGCTCGAGGATGTTGAGATCCGTGCGTATGTCCGGTGACCGCTCCGCCGGACTCGTGCGCTACGGCTCGTCGACTGCCCGACGAATCGACGGTCCGGATCCCAGGACGGCATCAAGATGGTCTCGGACCAGGTCCTCGAGGACTCCTCGATCCACGACCTGTCGCAGCGCCCAGGTACCCACAATGACGGGATCCAGAGCGTTCAGCGGCTCATGATCGAGTGATCCGCAGGCAACACCGTCGTCAACGAGAACGGGCAGACGTCGGCGATGTTGCTGTTCGACCAACAACGAGCCGATGGATGAATGGATCGTCGCGAGCAACCGCCTCGCCGGCGGCGGGTACAGCCTCTACGTCCAGGACCAGGGCAACGGATCGGTGGTCCCGACGACATAACGGTCCACGACAACATCTGAGTCCGGGATCATGGCAGCCCGGCCCGATCTCAGATGGGCTCGGTGGAGGGCCTGACGTGGACGAGAACTCGTACGACGACGGAGCTGTCCCCGCGCTCGAGGGACCTGAACGTCCCCCCGCGTGACCACAAGCTTATCCATTCCTGCGGCCACCCCGTTTGCCTGTCCGAACGGGCAGATTCTGAGCGTCCTCTGGCCGATATCGGTCCCTAGTCTTGAGACGACGAACCAATGTCGTCGTGTCGTTCGATGCTGGCGGATCCCTCCATGGTCAGCCCCATCATCGCACCGCCCTGTCCCGTCTTCCGCTAGCCTCGGCCTCATAGCCATGCTCTCCTGGGTCGTGATCGCCCTCCCTGTTCAGGCACAGGTGACCGAGAACCTGTTGAGACACAGTCTGCAGTCTTCATGGGTTCGATAGGTGGATACCGCAGGGCGACACGACGGTGCGGCACGTCGACGCGCCATAGGTGGACGATGCTGGTGGGCTGGAGATCACCGTGGATCGGTCGGGTCCATGGCCTGACGGGACCGGACAGCTCAGGACGGGCATCTCGCCGGGACGTCGCGCTGTGTCAGTGTCGTCCGGTGACGAGTTGACGGTGCAGTGCAGGTTCGGGCCCAGGTGATGGCCGCGTGGCCGGTGTAGATCCGGTGGTATCGCGGTTCACGGCGTCATCAGGATCGGACTTCGGGGAGCTCAGGCCAGTCAGCGGTGACGGGTGGACACAGTTGAAGTGTGCGGCCACGGCGCCATCCGGTGCCCCAGACCGCAGGGTTGCGGATCTTCTTGGACGACACCGACTGCGGTGACGTTTTCGTCCCGACGACGCGTGGTTGACTCGACGGGTCCACGTCCCGTGCCCGGAGCCCACGCCGGATCCCAGCCACGACCGGAGCCACCCGAGTCCGGAGCCCCCGCAGGGCCCCGAGCCACGACAGTAAGCCGACCTCGTTAACCACTGCAGGTGGCGACAACCTCTTCGGCGACAACCAGCAGACCTTCGGGGGCTCGAGGGATGGATCCCCAGGGCAACACGACGGTGCGCACATCGATGAGCCATAGATTGACGATGCGGATGGCCTGGAGATCACCGTGGATCGATCGGGTCCATGGCCTGACGGGACCGGACTGCTCGGACGGGGACAACGCCGGGGCGTCACCGTGTGGCGGTGTCCGCCGGGGATGAGCTCGCCGGCTCGGAGCAGGTACGGGCACATGGACGATGGCGCCCGGGGCCGCTGCGAGATTCGGTGGTATCGCGGCGAGGGAATCGTCGGTACAGCGTTCGGCCAGGTCAGCCCCGTCGACGATGATGGCTCGACGTGGTTGAACTCTCGGCCACAGCACCGTCGGGTGCCCGGCCCGCAGGGTTGCGGATCTTCCTCGACGACGCCGACCAGGGTGACATGTTCGTCGCCGATGACGCATGAGCTGATCGACATTTCCAGCGTCACCGATGATGTGCTCCTCCGAGGATCCCGATCCGAGTCCAGAGCCCACCCCCGAGCCGGAACCTCCGCTAAACCGACGCCTGACCCCGAGCCGACCCCCGACCCGGAGCCAACTCCTGATCCGAAGCCAACCCCAGATCCGGAGCCGACCCCGGACCCGGAGCCACCCCGGACCAGAGCCGAACCGAGAACCAGAGCAGAGCACCACCGCCGGAGCGGGTAACACCAGGCCCGACGACGCCGGTCCGACGACGGAGCTGCCGCGTTCCGCGTCCTCAGGCTCGATCACGACGGACCGTGACCACCGAGTTCATCAGAACTTAGACGTTTGAGAGGGCATCGTTGTCCAGCACGATGACGTGACCATTCGCGACGTGCGCGTCCCGGGCACCGGGTCGGCCGCATCGAGGTCCCCTGCTCAAAACACGGCCAGGTGTCGGGTCTGCTCATCGAGGACGTCGGGGTTGCCGGCGTTGCTAGGGGGCGCGATCCGGCCGGATTGCCCATTATGGACGTTGGACGGGGCAGAGCGTCGACATTCCCATGATTTATTCAACAACATCAAGATGTTTGGCAGGTCAGCGCCTGCTGGATTTCCTCCCTCCACGACCCCGTTGGTGAACGGCAGCTCGAGCGGTAACAGCATACAGTCCATCGGAACCACCCGCGGCTTCGTCGGTGCGCGGCAACCGATCCAGTGATCCCCGGACGCCGCGACCTCGGCCGTCCTTCCTGCAGTTCCTGCAACCGGCCCGGTCTCGGCTTCGACGATCAAGGAAGAACTCGTTCGAGGGGCCCCACGGATTCACCGTGTCGCTCTACGGAACGTGCAACATCACGGTGACGGGACAACGTCTTCGCACATAGCTTCATGTGGCCTTCGAGCAGTTGGTACGCGTCTCCGACGCTCAAAACGGCCACGCATCAGCAACACCTCGATGATCGGACGCCGCTGGACCTCGGTTGACTTCGGCAGATAGCACGTCGACCGCAGCAGCATTCCTCGGCTCGCCGACACTAGGTGCGTTCGTTCGTTCATCCACGCCATCGTCCGCCGCCCGTACCTGATCTATGGTGAAGACAGACCTTGGACACCGGAAAAAGGGTCGGTGCTGACGTTCGGCCTGTCGACGCTGGCCGCGTTCGCCGCGACGTTCTCGTTCGGCAGCCCGACACTGCTCGACAACAGCTCGTCCATGACGCAGGACATTCTGGAGAGCGCTCCCGCACTGTCAGCCTGCGCGTCACCAGACGGGGCATGTCGCTGTACCACACCTGCACCAACTGGAAGCACTGTGGCAGACCCAACTTCCAGCAGCGTCCCTACGAGGCCCGTACGACCCGAACGTTCGCGACATGGCCAACGCCTCCGCCGTCTCAAACCTCTTCGGCGGGGTTGACGGTTTCAGCGACATCTACGGCTTCAGCGCTTGTGCGGGCAGGGTTCCAGTTCCCAGCAGTACCGCCCCTTGCCGGTCGCACGTAGCTGGTGCTACTGCCGCTGGTCTATGGTGCCGATTCCGCAGGCCCGACAGGTCGCCGCCACAGCACGCACCATCGTCCTTGGAGCTGCCGAGTCATGGGCCCGGGACTCCGACAGTCACGAGCGGCTCCGTGACCTGTTGGGCGACGACTACGACCCGAGTCGCCATCGCCAATCTGTCGACGTCGCCTTCACCTTGCCGTCCGTGCAGCCGCATGCGGAGGTGCTTGGCGACGTGGCGGCTCTGCTTGCGGGACCAGAGCCCGTGGTCGGGGTCAACGTGTCGGGCCTGCTCACGACGCCGCGGGCTCCGGAGCAGTTCGGTCTGGCCGCCGAGGACCATGAGGACGTCCTGGCTGATCTAGTGCTCCGCCTGCTCGGATCAGGGTGCCGCGTCCTGCTGGTCCCGCACGTGCATGGCGTCGTCGGCGAGGTCGACAACCTGGCCTGTCAGCGACTCGCCGATCGCCTCGACGCGGGCCCCGCGGTCACCGTGCTGCCCGGCGGCCTCGATGCGGCCGAAACCAAGTGGGTCATCTCTCGTCTGGCATGGATGACCGGCGCGCGGATGCATGCCACCATCGCCGCGTTGTCCTCGATAACCCCGGTGACCGGAATCGCCTACAGCGACAAGATGGCCGGGGTGTTCGTCAGCTGTGGGGTGGGCGATCAGGTGGCGGACGCCCGTGACCTTGGTCGTGGTGACCTCGTTGACGCCCTTTGGGCCGGGTTCGAGGCGCGCGACCGCACCCGTGCCCAGCTATCCGAGCACGTCCCGGCGACCGTCGCCAACGCCGAGGAGATGTTCGACCACGTTGTCGGGCGACTGCAGGTCCGATGATGGTCGCGGCCCGACGGGCAGCCACAACTGCACCTCGCGCCCGCGACCTATCATCACCCCATGCCGGATGGCGGATCCCACGCCAGCTGCCGAGGGAGACATCCTGACCCCTTCACGTCCGCCGACCCCTTCCGCTCCACATCGACACCATCACAGACGTGGCGGAGCGGCAACTTTGCACGGGCTGTGGTGCTTGTGCCTACGTGCAGCCGGACGACATCCGGATGGTGGACGACGTCGACGCCGGCCGTCGCCCGCTCGTACGAGCCGAGGCGGCCGGACCGGGGCGCACCGATCCGGCCCTTGCCGTGTGTCCGGGTGTCGGCCTGTCCCACAACGACCTTCCCCCCGACTCGGATCCCGACCTAGCGACCGCTTGGGGGCCAGTTCTTGAGGTCTGGGAGGGCCACGCCGCCGATTCCGAGATCCGTTTCGCCGCATCGAGTGGTGGCGCGGCCACGGCACTGGCCCTGCATGGCCTCGTGGAGCACGACATGTACGGCGTCCTCCACATCGCGGCGCGCGAGGACGTCCCCTATCTGAACCGAACCGTGTTGAGCACGACCCGGGCCGAGTTGCTGGCGGCAACCGGGAGCCGGTACGCGCCGGCCAGCCCGTGCGATCGGCTCGATCTCGTGCGCGACGGCCCTCGTCCCAGCGTCGTCATCGGTAAGCCCTGCGACATCGCGGCCCTGGCCCGGATCCGCACGGTCGACCCAGACCTGGACGACAAGGTCGGGCTCACCGTGGCGATCTTCTGTGCAGGGACACCGACAACACGGGGCACGTTCGAGATGCTCGAGCGGATGGGCATCGACCCCGGCCAGGTGGATCGCGTGCGCTACCGCGGTCGTGGGTGGCCAGGAGCCGCTCGCGCCGAGTCTGATCGTGGTGGCGAGACGAGGATCGGCGAGCTGACCTACGAAGAGTCCTGGGGGATATCCTCCAGCGCCATCGCCAGTGGCGCTGCTACGTGTGCGCGGACCACACGGGCGAGTTCGCCGACATCGCCGTGGGAGATCCGTGGTACCGAGAAGTCCATGACGACGAGCCGGGCCTAAGCCTGCTGGTCGTGCGCACCGAACGCGGGCGCCGATACTTGAGGGCGGCACGGGCGGCGGGCGCGATCAGCGCCCGGCAGGTCACTGGCTCACACCTCCCGGCGTCTCAGCCCGGTCTGCACAAGGTGCGCGGGGCGGTGTGGGGCAGGATCGCCATGTCCCGAATCTTGGGCATCCCGGCGCCTCGTTATCGGGGGCTGTCGACGTTCCCGGTGTGGTGGCGGTCCCTGCCCCTGGCGGAGAAGCTGAGATCCACGGTCGGCCTCGTGCGACGGGTTGGCCGGCGCGGCCTGCGACATCGACATCCGGTGGTCCCGTTGCGTCAGGCCGGCGACTCCGACGGCGAAGCGGGTGGCTGAGACTCGGGCCGGGGCAGGTCCGGATCATGACGGACGGTCACACGGGCCCGGCGGATATCCTCCGAGACCTGGCCCTGGCCGCGAGTCTCGCGGTCGTCCGGCGCCGCGGTCTCGAATACGGCAAGGCCCGTCGACGGCGAGCCCCGGCGCCAGCGTGTAGGACAACCGGACGCAATCCCCTCGAGACTGATGTGCGAATGCTTCAAGGCGTCAAGAACGTGGTTCCGCCCACGATCCGAGACCGTGCTCACCTCCTACGGATTCGTACACGGACCAGTCACCTCTGCGGTCCGAAGCGATGGGAGACAGACCCCGAGAGCATGGTGGTGTCCTGCCTGGTCAAGAACGGCGGGTACTACGTCAAGGAGTTCGTCCGTCATTACCAAGCGATGGGTGCATCGCACATCGTCGTGCTGGACAACGGCTCGACCGATGACACGGTTGAACGCTTCGCCGTGCACGACGGTGTGACCGTCTACCGGTGCGAACTGCCGGTAGGCCGGTACCAGCACCTGATGAAGCGGGCAGCGGCGACGCAGCTGGTGGGCCGCGGCTGGTGCCTCGACGTAGACATCGACGAGTTCTTCGACTATCCCTTCTCCGCAAGGATGCCCCTCAAGGACTTCATCCGGTACTTGGATGACTCTGGTTTCGACGCCGTTGTGACCCAGATGGTCGACATGTACTCGGCTGAACCGATCGGCTATCTCGCCGAGGCAGGGACCATCTTCCGCCCTAGCGACTACCCCTACTACGACCTGGCCGAGATCGCCCACGAGTCCTATCGAGACGCCGAGATCGTCCGGGCCAAGGCCTCCGCGAACCTTGTGGACGGTCCCGATCCTGGCATCAACTGGGGTGGTGTCCGCCATCGTCTCTTCCAGTTGCGCTGCTTGTTGACGAAGCATTCGATGTTCCGTGTGGATCGAGACCTGCGGCTGTTCACCCACCCCCATTTCTGTGACGGGGCCAAGCTCGCCGACGTCAGTGGCATCCTGCGGCACTACAAGCTTGTCAGCAATTGCTACGAGACGTCGACGTTGAACCGGGGTGCGTTCGTCGCCACCCGCCAGGGCTATGCCGACCTCGTGGCGTTGATCGAGCGAGAGCCCGAACAGCGCATTTACGACGAGCGGCTCTCGCTCGAACTGGAGTCCGTCGACGAACTTCTCCGACACGGGCTGCTTGTGTCCTCCGCTGACTTCCGAGGAGCTGTTCCCGAATTGACCCAAGATTCGCCTCCTGTCCTGTTCCGTGGGGCTCCCTGTCTACAACGGCGCGAACTACCTGGCTACCACCATCGACGCCATCCTGTCCCAGACGTTCAGGGACTTCGAGCTGATCGTGGTCGACAATGCTTCGACGGACCAGACCCGTGAGATTGCCGAGCGCTATGCACGGCAGGACTCCCGAGTGCAGTACCACCGCAACGAGTCGAACATCGGAGCGTCGAGGAACTACAACCGCGCCTTCGAGGCCTCGCGAGGGCGGTACTTCAAGTGGTCGGCACACGACGATCATCGCCACCCCGAGATGTTTGCCCGTTGCGTCGAGGCCCTAGACGCCGCAGACGACGGAACGGTCATGGTGTACCCCTTGGGCGAAATGATCGATGAGTCCGGGTCGACCCTCATAAGCCCTTTAGACCGGATCAGTGATGGGCGATCACGTCCCCATCAACGCCTTGCCTCGGTGCTCGCCGGCCTCAACATGTGTGACCCAATCTTTGGGGTATACCGGTCGGATGTTCTTCGGCGCACGGGGCTCCATCGGGTCCTGACTGCGGACCCGACTACGTCTTGTTGGGGCACTTAGCCGAGCTGGGACGGATCGCGGAGATCGATGACGTACTGTTCGCTCTGCGCCGCCATGGGGGGAGATCAATGACGGCGAATAGGTCCCTGCGTGCACGGACGAGCTGGTATGACCCGCGAGCAGCGTCTCGACTTTTGGTGCTGCCGGTCTGGGAGCAGATGGTTGTGGCAATGCTCAAGACCACATGGCGAGCCGAGATCGCGGCGGCGGACAAGGCAATGTGCCTGGTCACGATCCCGGTGGTGCACTATCGGCGTCGCTTGCGTGCCTTCGGCGGTCGCGTGAAGCAGCGGCTGCGCGTTCCACTTCGGCGCGTCGTCAGCTGACGGGCGGGAGGTCCTCCGACGTCCGGTCATCTGGAGCAGTCCGGACTGGGCTGTGGTCTGCGGGGCCGGACACGGCCACGTCGCCGATCAACCGAGAGCGGGCCACACGCTCGCGCAGGGGGGCAAGGCGACCCCACAGCAGGTTTCGTGCGCGACTGTCCAACCTGAGCAGAATGACGCCAGCGGTGATGGTCGCGGAGCCGCCGATGACGGCGAGGAGCGCCGAGTTCGACGAGGCGCCCGCCATTCCACGGGAGTACACGGCGGAGTCCGTCGCCAACCAGCCATGCGCCGATCGCAGACAGCAGTGATGGCCAGGACAGCGCCCAGGTGTCACGCAGACGGAGCCGTCCGTATCGGGAGAAGACGTGCAGGGTCACGGGGAGCAGCACGCCCACATAGACCGCGGCCCGTGACCATGCCAGCAAGTTGACCTGACGGGTCAGCTCAGCGCCTTGCAGCAGGATGCCGACCGCGATGAACGACCCTGCGCTGAAAGCGGCGAGAACCCAAGTGAGCACCGCCTGTCGATGAGGATGACCGAGGCCCTGCAGGACCGGCTGCACAAGCGAGGACAAGGCTTGGACGGCACCAACCACGCACAGCAGTTGGACAGCGGTGACCGCAGGCACCCACTGGTCACCAAGGAGTTGCATGAGGGGGTCGGCCACAGCGGCAAGGATGCCGAACAACGGGACCGACGTGGCCACCGCCACGTGCACAAGCCGACGGAGCTCGTCGGTGAACTCAGCGCGGTCAGATTGGAAGCGTGAGAGGGCTGGCAGGGCCACGGACACCATCGACGGTCCGGCGAGGGAGAGGGCCAAGACCTGCGTCATCATGCGCTGGGCGAATCGGTAGAGCCCGATCGCCGCTGGGCCGAAGAACATCCCCACGAACAGGCCGTCAGCCTGGTTGTTGACGAACACGCCGATGCTGGTCAGGAACGAGCCAGTCGAGAACGACAGCAGATCCCGAAGGTGTGACGTGGAGAACCGAAAGCGGGGCCGCCAGTCGGTGACCGACCAGAGCAGCCCCAGTTTTGCCAGTGCCGTCCCGAGCTGCTGGATGACCAGTGCCCAGACCCCGAGACCTAGGAACGCCGCCACGACCCCGAGGAGTCCACCGATGACCGATGCGATGGTGTTGCGCACGGCCAGGGGCCGGAAGCTCATGTCGCGTCGGAGGATCGCCTCTTGGACCAGGATCAGGCCCTGAGTGGGCAGCAGCGCCGACATCCAGATGATCACTGGTTGGAAGTCGTGGCGTCCCGTTCACGTCCGCCCACCACCCACTCAGTCCCAGGCTTGCGGCGGTCAGTACCAGGCTGAGGCCCGTGATTGTCCAGAATGCGGCATCGAGATGGTCTCGCATCCTCGAGATCCTCTCGCTGGACGAGAGCCGAAGACATCCCCTGCCGCTGGAGCATCTCGATGAACATCACATACACGAGGGCGAGGGCGACGAGGCCGAACTCGTCGGGGCCCAGCAGCGCCGCGACAACGAACGTGACCAGGGTGCTCAGTAGGCGAGCGCCGGCGTCCATTGCATAGGCCCACCCCATCGCCGAGGCGAGCCCTTCGCCGTCACGGCGAGCAGTCACGGCGTTCAGGGTGACGGGGTTGCCGTCTTCTGGGGTGATGGGGTTGGCCGGGTCGATGAGGTAGTCGACGGTGGCGGTGAAGGCGGGGGAGGGGGTGTGGTTGAACGCGTAGGGGCCGACGGCAGTGACGGTGAGGTCGGCGGTGAACGCGCCGACGGGGGTCCAGTTGGTGCCGTTGTCGGACCAGGCGTAGGTGTAGCTGGTGCCGGTCCGGGTGACCCGCAGCCACACGGGTCCGTTGGCGTCGATGGTGGTGGACAGCTTGGTCCTGGAGTTGCCGTTGGCGGTCGCGGCGGCGAAGGCACGCAGGGTGCCGCCGTCGTGGTAGACGTCGAAGCGAAGCCAGTTGGCGTCGTCGTGTTCGACCAGGATGCCCTGGCCCTGGTACTTGGCGATGGGCAGGGAGTCGAACTTGGCCTCGGCGGTGAAGTCGTCGTCGCTGACGTCTTGGACGATGCGCAGTGCCTTGTTGGAGCGCCAGGCGTCGTGGGAGGTGCCGGCCGGGACGGCCAGGTCGACCACGGCGTTGGGGCTGCCCTGGCCGCGTGCGGTCACGGTGCCGTCACCGATGGGGTCCACGACGGTCCAGCGTGACGTGTCGAGCCCGGTCGCGAAGTCGTCGGACACCAGCCCGCCCGTTGGGTCCGGGTCGGGTGTGGGGTCCGGATCCGGGTCCGGTGTGGGGTCGGGATCCGGTGTGGGGTCTGGGTCCGGTGTGGGGTCCGGATCAGGATCGGGCGTGGGTTCCGGGTCGGGTGTCGCGTCCGGGTCCGGTGTCGGGTCCGGTATCGGGTCCGGTGTCGGGTCCGGCTCTGGATCGCCGGGGTTGCCGTCTTCTGGGGTGATGGGGTTGGCCGGGTCGATGAGGTAGTCGACGGTGGCGGTGAAGGCGGGGGAGGGGGTGTGGTTGAACGCGTAGGGGCCGACGGCAGTGACGGTGAGGTCGGCGGTGAAAGCGCCGACGGGGGTCCAGTTGGTGCCGTTGTCGGACCAGGCGTAGGTGTAGCTGGTGCCGGTCCGGGCGACCCGCAGCCACACGGGTCCGTTGGCGTCGATGGTGGTGGACAGCTTGGTCTTGGAGTTGCCGTTGGCGGTCGCGGCGGCGAAGGCACGCAGGGTGCCGCCGTCGTGGTAGACGTCGAAGCGAAGCCAGTTGGCGTCGTCGTGTTCGACCAGGATGCCCTGGCCCTGGTACTTGGCGATGGGCAGGGAGTCGAACTTGGCCTCGGCGGTGAAGTCGTCGTCGCTGACGTCTTGGACGATGCGCAGTGCCTTGTTGGAGCGCCAGGCGTCGTGGGAGGTGCCGGCCGGGACGGCCAGGTCGACCTCGGCGTTGGGGCTGCCCTGGCCGCGTGCGGTCACGGTGCCGTCACCGATGGGGTCCACGACGGTCCAGCGTGACGTGTCGAGCCCGGTCGCGAAGTCGTCGGACACCAGCCCGCCCGTTGGGTCCGGGTCGGGTGTGGGGTCCGGATCCGGGTCCGGTGTGGGGTCGGGATCCGGTGTGGGGTCTGGGTCCGGTGTGGGGTCCGGATCAGGATCGGGCGTGGGTTCCGGGTCGGGTGAGGGGCCGTCGACGAGGACCCCGTCGACGGTGATGGTGACCGGGGTCGTCGCCGAGCGAGTGCGGTGGCCGCGTCACCCTGCTCGGCAAGTCCCACGGACCATGACCGGCCTGCACCGGACAGATGGGACTTGACGTTCTGTCGCCCCAGCCCGAGGACGGTCATCTGCCCGTTCATGACGCGGTGGGAGTCCACGGCGTCGTCTCCCTGGTGGGCGGCCAGGTACAGCGAGCGCTGGGTTGCGTCGTCGGTCACATAGACCCACTCCGGGTCCGCGAGGTCCTCGACCCAGCCGCTGGACAGGGCGGTCGTCTGGCCACCGGACCGGGTGATGGTGTCGGTCGAGCCATCGAGTGACCCGCCCGGGGTGCCCTCGTAGAGGAACCAGTAGTTCGCCGGGGCCGCGAGCACGGTCGCGGTTGCGTGCTGAGCGAAGATGTCCCACCGGATGGCCCAACCGTCCGCGGTCGTTGACTCGAGACGCGTCGTCAGGGGGCCCGCATGGACCAGTGTCGTGGTCGACGACGTGGCACCGGGGTGGAAGTGGCCGGACGGGTACACCAGGTTGGGTATGCCGCGGTATTCACCCGCAGAACCATTCGCGGTGGAATAGCCGATCCAGTCGTTGCCGTCCACGTCGTCGAGGCTGGAGAAGCCTCCGCCCTGGAGGTGGTAGGACCAGGTCCCTGCCTCGGTGGGCACGCGCCACGCCGACTGACCCTCGTCGTTGACCAGGCTGGGGGCCTGCACCAGTGACGGGACCGTTGCTTCGTCGTGGTCCACTCCCGTGTCGTCGTCGAGGTAGAGGTCGTATCTGCGGACCGCCCCGTCGGGCGTGTCACCGGAAACGAGCAGCGCAAGCGTGCCGGCCGGGTTCGTGGTCGCGTCGAAGTCTCCGGAGGGGTCGAACTGGAAGGCCACCCCGTCGTCGACGACGTCACCATCGCCGTCAACCTCGACCACGCGCAGCGAGTCCTGTTCCAGGGTCGTCCCATCGAGGACGTCGGCGAGGTCGAGGTCCACCAGCAGGGTGCGGTCGTGCAGATCGCCGTCCGGCGCGACCGTGATCGCCGTGCGGTGGGCATGGTCGGGGCTCCACCAGTCCCCGCCCGGTGGCGTGGTGGTTCGCTCGAAGATCGCCACGACGTCGAGATCGCCGTCCAGGGTCAGGGACGCGGGGTTGTCGCCGGTCGTAATCCCCCCCGTGAACCCCGCGAACGTCCATCCGTCAGCAGGCTCGGCCCGGATGCTGACCGACGTCCCCACCGGGTGTTCGCCACCGGCGGGATCGGTCGTCACGACTCCCTGTCCCCGCGTCACCACGTGCAGGTGGGCGGTCGTCGGTTCCGGGTCGGGCGTGGGGGTCGGCTCCGCTGTCGGCGTGGGCGCGGGTGTCGGCGTGGGCTCCAGTGTTCGGCTCGGGTGTGGGCTCCGGCGTAGGCGTGGGCACTGGCGTCGGGTCGGGTGTGGGTTCCGGTGTAGGGTCGGTCCCGTCCTCGGGCACGATCGGGGCAGCGACGTCGAAGACGTGGTCGACCACGGCCGTGAAGGCGGGGTTGGGCTTGTGGTTTGCCGCGAAAGGGCCGATCGTCGCGACCACTAGGGCCGCATCGAACGAGCCGACCGTGGTGTAGTTGGTGCCGTCCATGGACCAGCCGTAGGTCCAGGTGTCCCCGGCACGGGTGACCCGCAGCCAGATCGGGCCATCCTCCACGCTGATGGTCTGGCGCAGTCGTGCCGTCGATGAATCGCCGGCGGTGGCCCCGGCGAAGGCGTCGAGTCGGCGCCCGTCGTGGACGAGGTCGAAGCGCAGCCAGTTGCCGTCGTCCTGTTCGACGATCAACCCCTGTTGCTGGTAGCGCTCGCCCGGTAGCGACTCGAACTTGGCCTCCACGGCGAAGTCGTCGTCGGCCACGTCCTGGACGAGACGCAGGGCGCGATTGGCGTTCCACGGATCGTGGGACGTGCCGGCTGGCACCGCCAGTTCGGCAACGGCGTCCTGGGTGCCCTGGCCGGTGGCGGTGACGGCGCCGTCCCCCAGTGGGTCGAGCACCGTCCACGTGTCGTCGTCGATGCCGTCGGCGAAGTCGTCGGAGACGAGTGCGCCGACGCTGGCGAACGCTGGCACGTGGACGAGGCCGCTGACCGCCAGAAGGGTCGCGATGCCCGCGACCGTGGCGCGGGCCTGCCCGCGACGGATGATGTTCATGGTCTGTACCCCCGGAACAGCCCTAGACGATCGACGTCTCGGCCTCGACGCCCTGGTTGGCGAGTTCCCCGCGAATCTCGTCGTCGTAGGCCGGGTTCATGACCAGGACGAGGTCCAGCGAGCGCCCGACGAGGTCGTCGGGGGTGCACACGACGTGGCCGGTCCCGGGGACGTGGCGGCCGGCCTTGCGCGGGTTGACGTCGACCACGTGGTCGACGGCACCGGGGTCGGCCAACAGGTTGAGCAGCGCGACGCCCTTGGCGCCGGCGCCCCACAGCGCGACCTCGCCGGTCCGGTCCTGGGCCAGCCGGCGGTCCCAGGTCGCGAGGCGCTCGCGGTGACGGGTGGCGAAGGTCGCCGATGCGTTCGACCGCGACGTCCACGACGTCGGCAGGCGGCATCGCGACGGTCGCCTCGGCGTCGTCGGCCGGCACGGCGTCGATGCCGAGGAACTGGTCGTGGAACACCTGCTGGACCGCGAGCACCCGGTGCCCACTGGCCCGCAGTGCGAGGTCCAGCGTGGGGCGGGCGAAGTAGCCCACGTGCTGGTAGATCAGGTCCCACATGCCATCGTCGGAGAACACGTACTCGGCGTTGGGCACCTCGTAGTAGAACGCTGCGCCCGGTCCGCTGGCCTCCCGCACGTCGTGCAGGAAGCCGACCGGGTCGGCCAGGTGCTCGACGACGTGGCGGGCCATCACGAGGTCGGCATCGACCTCGCCGGCGGTCTCCTGGTCGTAGAAGCGACGAACGACCTCGATGCGTTCGTCGTCGACCTCGCCGTCGAAGGTCGGGTCGAAGCCGATGCCCCGCGCGTCCACGGCACGGGCCAGCACGGCGAGGAACTCACCCTTGCCGCACCCGATGTCGACCACCGTGGCGCCTCGCAGGCCGTGGTCGGCGTCCAGGCGACGGGCGAGGTCCTCGACGTAGCCCTGGAAGGCCGGGGAGAAGTGCTGGGAGTTCTCGTAGTCAGGCGTGTAGTCCACCAGGGCGGGCTCGAAGGCACGGTTCCACACCAACGCGCAGGTCGGACAGACCGCCAGGTCGAGGTCGCCGCGGGTGACGTCCAGAGCCGACTCGCGATCGTCGTGGAACTCCGTGGACAGGACCGGAACGTCCTCAAGCAGCAGGAACGGCTCGAGTTCCCCGGTCCCACAGACCGGGCACGACACGACGTCGGCGCCGCTCATGCCACCACCCGCGGTTCCGGGATGGGCACGACGAAGTGTCCGCCGGCCTCGCGATAGTCCTCCTGCTGGGCCATGATCTCCTCGGCGAAGTTCCAGGCCAGCAGGAGGGTGTGGTCGGGCTGCTGGTCGACCAGTGCCTCGGGCGCCAGGATGGGGACGTGCACGCCGGGCATGAACATGCCCTGCTTGTGGGTGTTGCGATCGACCACGAAGTCGATCCAGTCGGTGTCCAGCCCCACGTAGTTGAGCATCACCGTGCCCTTGGCCGCCGCGCCGTAGGCGGCGATCGACGCCCCCTGGTCGCGGAGCCCACCCAGCAGCGCCCGCAGGTCGCTGCGGATGGCCTCGACGCGGTCACCGAAGTCGGCGTAGTAGGACAGGTCGGCGATGCCCTGCTCGGCCTCGTCGGCGAGGTACTGCTTCACGGTGTCCGACGGGTCCTCGAAGGGCTGGATGTGCCACCGCAGGGTCCCGCCGTGCAGGTCCTCGAAGTACTCCACGTGGTTGAGGAACAGCCCGTGTCGACGCACGAGGTTGTCCACGCCCGTGCAGGAGTGGTAGCAGGTGTGCTCGTGGTAGATCGTGTCGAAGGCCCCGCGGTCGACGAGGTCGCGGACATACGGGTTCTCGACGGTGATCAACCCGTCGTCGGCGATCAGGGTCGCCATGCCCGCCACGAAGCCGTTGAGGTCGGGAATGTGGGCCATGACGTTGTTGGCGATGATGACGTCGGCGTGCTTGCCCTCGGCGACCAGGCGCTCGGCCAACTCGACGCCGAAGAACTCCTGGAGGGTCTCGACACCGATCTCGCGGGCGGCGGCGGCCGGTTCGGGCGCCGGGTCGATGCCCAGCACCGGGATGCCGGCGTCGACGAAGTTCTTGAGCAGGTAGCCGTCGTTGCTGGCCAACTCGACGACGAGGCTGTCCTGGTCGAGGTCACGGCTGGCCATGAGGCCCTCGGCGTGCTCGCGCGAGTGGCGGAGCAGTGCGTCGGAGAACGACGAGAAGTAGAGGTAGTTGTCGACGAACATGACCTGCTCGTCGACGTCACCGATCAGCTGCACGAGCGTGCAGTCGTGGCAGAACGCGACGTCCAGGGGGTAGAAGCCCTCGCTGCCGTCGTCGAGCTGGTCCGCGCGCAGGAAGCCGTCGGGCAGGGGAAGGTCCGCCCAGGGCCAGGAACTGGGTCAGGTTCGACCCCTCGCAGGACCTGCAGGTTGCGTCGGGCCGCGGGCTGGTGGTCATGCCCTGGTCCCGGCGGTCAGGCGAAGCATGTCGTCGAGGGCACCCTCGGCCATGAGGGCCTTGACGTGCTCGAGCCGGCGCAGCGTGGGGCCGTGCAGCATCTCGTCGGTCAGGCCGTGGTCGTGGTAGGCGGCCAGGACCTCCTCGGCCCCGGCCCGCACCGTCCAGGTCGGCTGGTAGCCCGGCAGCGTCTCCTCGATCTTGGAGCAGTCCACCCGGTAGTTGCGGATGTCGGGCCCGGCCGTCTCGGCCAGCACCACCCGGCTGTCGGGCACGACGTCCTCGACGATGGCCGCGACGTCCTTGATCTGGTAGTTCTCGCTGGTGCGCCCGACGTTGAAGGCCTCGTCGTGCACCAGGTCGCGATCGGCGTCCAGGATCGCCAGGAACGCACGCGAGATGTCGGCGATGTGGACCAACGGTCGCCACGGCGTCCCGTCGGTCTTCA
Source organism: uncultured Nitriliruptorales bacterium (assembly GCA_963735045.1). Classification (GTDB taxonomy): domain Bacteria; phylum Actinomycetota; class Nitriliruptoria; order Nitriliruptorales; family Nitriliruptoraceae; genus Salsipaludibacter. The sequence continues at coordinate 107,594 of CAVTIZ010000003.1, forward strand.
TGTAGACCTCGCCGGTCAGCACGGCGTAGGCCACGAGGTTGTTGACCACCAGGTCGCCGCGCAGTCGCGGCGAGGCACCGAAGGCCGTGGCGTTGCGCAGGTAGGTCGGGCTGAAGTCGTCGTCGGCCATCTCGGTGAGCGACTGCTCGGACAGGATCTTGGACTCGCCATAGGGCGTGACCGGGTTGAACTCGGCGTGCTCGTCGAGCCAGTCCTGGCCGCCCGAGCCGTACAGGCTGCACGACGACGAGAACAGGAACCGCTCGACCCCGGCTTCCTTGGCCGCCGTCGCCGCCGCGACCGTGCCACCGTGGTTGAGGTCGTAGGTGCAGTCGGGGTTGAGGTCACCGACCGGGTCGTTGGAGATCGCCGCGAGGTGGATGACGGCGTCGATGCCGTCGAAGTCGTCGGGCGTGACGTCGCGCACGTCCTTGCGGATGTCGACGTCGGGCGCCTCGGGGTCCGGACCCAGCTGGCAGTCCTCGTACAGGTGGTTGTCGAGTCCGACCACCTCGTGGCCGGCCTCGTGCAGCATCGGCACCAGCACGGTGCCGATGTAGCCGTCGTGGCCGGTGACCATGACCCTCATGATTCGCTCCAGATCTTCCAGGGGGCGTTGCCGTCGTCCCACATGTCGTCGAGGTGGACCTTGTCACGAAGCGTGTCCATGCACTGCCAGAAGCCGTCGTGCTTGTAGGCGGTCAGCTGACCGTCGGCGGCCAGCCCCTCCAGCGGTTCGCGTTCGAACATGGTCTCGTCGTCGGGGATGTAGTCGTGGACCTCGGGCTCGCACACGAAGAAGGCCCCGTTGATCCAGCCCTCGCCCGCCTGTGGCTTCTCGGAGAAGCTGCTGATGGCGGTCCCGTCGAACTCCATGTGGCCGAAGCGGGCCGGCGGGCGGACGGCCGACAGCGTGCAGTACCGGTCCTCGGCCTCGTGGTGGGCCACCAACGCGTCGAGGTCGACCGTGGAGACCCCGTCACCCCAGGTCAGCAGGAAGCGCTCGTCGCCGATGACCTTGGCCAGGCGCTTGATGCGGCCCCCGGTGCCGGTGGTCTGGCCGGTGTCGACGAGGTGGACGGTCCAGCTGTCCTCGTGGCCGATCGACGACTCGACGACCCCGGTGCCGGTGTCGACGGTGAGGTCGCTGGTCAGGTTGGAGTACTCCACGAACCAGCGTTTGATGTACTCGCCCTTGTAGCCCAGCCCGATCACGAACTCGTCGTAGCCGAACTCGGCGTAGTACTTCATGATGTGCCACAGGATCGGCTTGCCACCGATCTCGACCATCGGCTTGGGGCGGACCGTCGTCTCTTCCATCAGTCGACTGCCCACCCCGCCTGCGAGGATCGCCACCTTCATGCCCCGGCCCCTTCGTGTCGCCTGTCGCACCCTGTGGTCAGGCTAGCGACACGCTCCGGAACGCCGTGGGGGACGCGAGTCCCTCCGGGCCGGGATGGTGCTCGTGCGATCCGGGATCGTCACTCCCCGAGCGGACCCGACCGGCTGGCCGTCCAGTCGCCCCGGTACGGACCGACCCGGACGCGCAGTCGGACCGTCGCCTGCACGATGATCCACGTGACGGCCCCCGGCCAGGCCGAGGGCGTCGTCGACACGCTGCGCAGCGCCGCCCGGATGCCGGCCCGAGGTGGCGTCATGGTCACTCGACCGGGGCCGCTGCGCGTGAGCTGCCGGTTGCCGTGCCGGACACGCAACTGACGTCGCAGGACGGTCGGCAGGTCCTCGACGATGGGGACCTCGGTCTGGTGGCCCGGGACCGTGATGCGCTCGTGGGCGGCGAAGTTGCGCAGGACGAACTGGTCGTCGCCGAGCACCTCCGGCCAGTCGCGGAACCGTCCACGCCCCGCGCGGTTCATGGCGTACACCCCGGCTCCGATGATGCCGGTTCGAAACACCGGGAGGCGCTGCCGGAAGTCGTAGTACCACCGTGCCAGACGGGTCGAGTCGGCCGCGTCCACCCTGCCCGCCACGCCCGCCGTCCGCGGAGCCTCCAGCTGGAGGGCGTCCACGAGTGCGCGCGCGGTCGCGGTGGTGAGGCGGACGTCGCCGTCCAGGTAGATGCGTGGGAAGGCCGTGGCCAGCTGGTCGCCACGGCGAAGCGCCCCGACCTTCGACGGGCGTGGCAGCTCCTCCACCAGGACGCCGGGGACTCGTCGTGCCACGTCGGCCGTGTCGTCGCTGCAGCCGTTGCACACCACGACCACCTCGAACTCGTCGGGCCGTGCGTCGGCCAGGAGGGTCGTGAGGGTCGTGGCGATGCCGTCGCCCTCGTCGTGCGCGGGCACGACCACCGATGCGCGCGCCGTCACGGCGTCGCTGCGGCCCGGGGCCGCCGCGGGGGATTGCCGTCGCGCCACCGACCTCGTGCCCGGAACAGTTCGAGCCACGGGCCGGCGCGGTCCGCGCCGGGCATCGACGCGACCAGGGAGGGCAGGCCGCGCACCAGCGCGCCGGCCTGGAGGCACCACGCGGCGAGGTCGCCCCACGGCCGACGCAGGTGCCGTCGGTACAGGTCGACCTTGCCCCGGTGCAGCAGGATGCGTCGGTGCAGGCTGGCGTCGGTCGCCATGCCGCCGAGGTGGTGGTAGCCCGCGCCCGTGGCCACCACGGTGCGGCGGCCGTGGGCCTCGGCCCGCAGGCACAGGTCGACGTCCTCGCCATAGACGAAGAACTGTTCGTCGAGGCCCCCGAGTTGCTCCCACAGGACGCGATCGACCGCGAGGAAGGCTCCGGAGACCGCGTCCACCGGGACCTCGCCGCTGTCGGCCGACAGGTCGACCGGACCCGCCTCGGGATCCAGCCACGAGCCACGCAAGGCCGTGTCCAGCCCGACGGCGAAGGCGAGCGCGGCACGCAGCCGAGGCCGACCCATCGCGCAACGGCGGTCGAAGCTGGAGTCGGCGTGGTGTGCTCGTCCGCCCACGACGCCACGCCCGGGGTCCGCGGCCGCGCGGACGAGGTCGTCGAGCGCGCCGGGATCGACGACGCCGTCCGGGTTGACCAGGACGACCACCTCGCCCGTTCCCCGGCTCGCGCCCAGGTTGCAGCCGGCGGCGAACCCGAGGTTGGCGGGCGCGACGACCACCTCGGCCCCCCACTCGCGGCCGATGGCGGCCGATGCGTCCTGACTGGCATTGTCCACCACCACGAGTTCGGCCCCGAGATCGGCCACCTGGTCCACCAGCGACGCGAGGCAGTCGGCCAGGGTCGCGGCACTGTCGTAGGCCAGGACCACCACCGTGGCCCGTGGGCGGCGGCGTGGGTCGGTGCCGTCCATCACAGGTCCAACGGAGGTGGGTCGTCGACGCTGGTCACCGTGCGTGTCGACGCCGCCAGCAGGCTGTCCAGGGTCAGCTCCTCGACCTCGAGGCAGGTGGCCAGGCCACGCGTGGCGAGGTCGTGCGCCGTGGTCACCTGGTGGTCGTCGACGTGTTCTCCGTGTGCCTCCCGTCGGGGCACCAGGAGGGGCGCCACGCCCTGTTCGAAGGCCGACAGCGCGGTCCCGGTGCCGGCGTGGGCGACCACGAGGTCGGCGCTGGCGATGGCGGCCTCCATCTCGGCCGCCGGGACGCGACGCCGGCCGTCGAGGTCGAGGCCGGTCAGGTCGGTCTCGCCCGTCTGCCACAACACCTCGGCCGTCGGCGGCAGCACCTCGAGCAGGCGCGTGATGAGGCGACGGAAGCCGAACGGACGGATGGTCCCCGTCGTGACCACGACGCGGTCCAGGCGAGCAGGCCGGGGCGGCCCGGCGGCGAACCGATCGTGCACCGACCCGATCCTCCGCCACGGCGACGGATAGCCCGGATTCTGCGTCCGAAGCTCGATGCCCGGCACCCGCCGCAAGAGTCGGCCCGACAACGACGGACCGTCGGCGCGGGTGGCACTCTCGATGAAGACCGACCTCGTCCCGTGGGCTCGGGCCAGGGGCAGCGCGGACACGGCGATGCCGGCGCCGGTGCTCACGGCCAGGTCGAAGGAGTTCGCTCGCAGGAGGCGCAGGACCGTGCCGGCGTTGCGCGTGAGGTTCACGACGTCGCGTGGAGCGGCGTAGTCGGCCAGCACCAGCGGATCGTGGCCGTGTCCACTGGCGACGAGGAGGTCGTGGGCCAGGGCGTGATCGGGGGTCACCCAGGTCACCGAGGCCACGTCCGGGATCCGGTCGACCAGCGTCACCAACTGCTTGAAGTGCCCGCCGGCCGAGGACACGGCCAGGAGGCGACGATCCGTGCGGATGCGCGTGCCCACGGTGGCCTCGACGTCGCGGTCGGCGGGTCCCTCCCGCCGCCTGGATGGGCCCGAGGCTAATGGCGTGGCGTCGGGCGCCGTGGCGGCTCGGTCACCCGGTGGTCGTGGCGGCGTCAGTCGCGTCGCCCCGTCGTGTCGTCCCATTGCAGGATTCCTTGTTCGACCAGCTCGTCCACGAGTGGGGCGACGTCCACGGGTGGCACGGCGGCGGGATCCCCGGCCGCCACGGCGGCGACGAGTCGTCCGGCGTCCGGATGCAGGGCCAGGAGTTCGCGGCGGCAGGGGACGTAGGCGACGGTCGTGTCGTGGACCTGGACCACGACGACGTCGGGGTCGACGGTGACCCGGGGCTCCGCCACGACCTCGGTCAGTCGCAGGCGGTGAAGGCGTACGTGCCGTCGCCCATCGACTGCACCGGGGCGCCGCACTTGTCCTTGCCGCCCTTCTTGGTCTTGCAGGAGCCGTCCTTGGCGCGGCCCTCGACGAACTGGATGCCCGACGGCAGCGACAGCACGTAGGCGACGTGCCCACCCGAGTCCTGGCCGACGCCGACCGAGCCGGCGAGGTCGGCGAGGAGACGCTTGGGTGGGTCCTGGTAGGACTGGCCGAAGGAACAGGCCGTTCCCTTGCCGATCTTGTCCCAGCCGGCGTCGTACTTGACCCCGTAGGTCGTGGACATCCCGGCGTAGCGCACCAGCACCTGGAAGTTCGAGGGCAGCGTGCCCGTCGTCGGCTCCACGGGTGGCGGTGGCGGCGGTGGCGGTGGCGGCTCGCTGGTCTGGGCATGCGCGGCGACGGTGCCCAGGCTCTGGGTGGCCAGCACGGCGCCTCCGACCAGTGCCCCCCTCGTGAGGACCTGGCGCCTGGTCAGGCCGGGTGCATCGGTGGTGCTCGTCATGGAACGTTCCCCCCGGGAGTCGGCCGCACGGTCCCCCCGATGCGGCAAGGACGCCACCGTAACGGGGGGTCGCTCGGTGCCCGTGGGACCGCGGTCCCGACCTCTTAGGTCCGCCGGGACGCCCACCGGTCGAGTCGGAGGTCGACCACGGTCGCCCGCGGGTGGGAGACGGCGTCCCCGACGACGCGCCGGAGTCCCGCGAGGTGGTCGCGGCGACGGCCGTCGGGTCCGAGGACCCGGACGAGTTCGGTTCGGGGGGGCCAGGCCTGGCGTCGGGCCCGCGTCAGGAGCCGCCAGGTCGAGTACGTCACGTCGCCCGTGGGGTGCACCAGCTGGGCGAGGGCACCACGCCGTCCGAGCACGCGGCGTCGCACGAAGGCGTCGAGGTTGCGATCCTGCACAACGGGGCCGTGGAGGCGTCGTCGCAGGTGGTGGGCGACGGGGTCGGGCAGCACCTCGTCCAGCACGGCGGCCAGGGTCCCCACCAGGTGGTCGGCGTCGGCTGCGTCGACCACCTCGACCACCTCGTCGAGGTCCATCCGAGGGCCCAGCAGGTCGAGGTCGCGCAGTTGCAGGAGTGCGCCGCCAGTGCCGCGACGGCGATCGTCCCAGCAGTGCACGGCACCGTGCAGCCACAGGGCGACGTCGTCGAGCCGGTCGGCGGCCAGCCCCGGGAGGGCAACCCTGCGGTGGCGGAGTCGCCCGTCGAGCCCCGCCAGCGGGTGGTCGCGGTCGAGCAGGCGGTGGTGCAGTTCCACGACCGTTCCGGCGCCGTCGTCCAGCGCCGGCAGGTGGTGGTGGCGCTGGCGGGCGTGGGCCCAGTCGCTGCCGTCCGTCGACGTGCCGAAGCCCGCGTGGGTGCGGGCCAGGCGGTGGGCCTCCTCGACGGCCGCAGGCTCGACCAGCACGTCGAGGTCGGCCATCGGTCGCTCGGCGGCAGCCACGATGCCGGCCTCGACGAGTGCCGATCCCTTGAGCAGCGTCGCCCGGATGCCGGCCTCGGCCCACAGGTCGACCAGGTCGACCAGCCGGGCACGCAGGCGTTGGTGGCGTCCCACGGTCGCGACGGCCGACGCCCGGACGTGCTCGACCATCGCGTCGGTGACGACGTCGGTGCCGGGGAGGTGGCGCGCGAGCACGCCGTCGAGCCGGTGCCACGCCGCCACGGCCGCGAGGCGGACCTCGTCGTTGGGTGTCGGCAGCGGTTCGCCCCGCAGCGTTGCCACCAGGAGTGCCTGCTCGGGGTCGAGGGCGACGATGCGATCGAGGTCCACGTGGCTCCCTGTCCTGGGCGGCCCATGGTGGCCCATCCGCCTGGCCGGCGCCCCGCGTGTCCCGTCACCCCGTGTCGTGGGCTCGGCCCGTCCGTTGCCGAAGCACGTCCCGGAGCAGGTCGGCGCGATCCGTCACGAGCCCGTCGACGCCCCAGTCGAGCAGTCGGTGCATGTCCGTGGGATCGTTGACGGTCCACACGTGCACGGCCACCCCGACCTCGTGTGCGTCGGCGACGAAGCCGGGGCTGACGACCCGGACCCGGCCGGCGCGCTCCGGCACCTGGAGGCAGTCGACGCCCCGGAGGACACGGCGACTCGCCAGGGTCCCCGGCAGGTGACGACCCAGCGTGAAGGCGCGCACGACGTTGGTCCCCCCGCTGGTGGCGACGGGCCGGGTCAGCGCGTCGAGCACGGCCCGTCGTCGGCGGTCCGAGAAGGAGGTGACGAGGACCCGGTCGTGGGCCCCGAGTCGCTCGACCAGGTCGACCAGCGGTACCACGGCCCCGTCGGACTTCACGTCGATGTTGACCCGCAGGTCGGGCCAGGTCGTCAGCACCTCGTCCAGGGTGGGGATCGGCTCGCGACCGCCGATGCGCGCCGTGCGGACCCTGGCCCACGACAGGGCCGCGACCAGTCCCGTGCTGTCGGTCACGCGGTCCAGCGTGTGGTCGTGGAGCGCGACCACGACGCCGTCGCTGGTCGCGTGCACGTCGGTCTCCACGTAGCGGTACCCGAGGTCGACGGCGGCGGCGAACGCGGCCATGGAGTTCTCCAACCCGGTGCGCGAGAACCCGCGGTGGGCGAGGGCCAGCGGCCCGACGTGGTCGAGGTAGGAGCTCACCCGTCGCCCACCGGTCCGACGGCACCGCTGCCGCGGGCACCCGCCGTCGGAACGCTGGCGAGGATCGCGCTGACGGCATCCTCGACCCCGTCGCCGACCGTGATCGTCCAGCTGGGGACCCGCTCGGCCAGGTGGGCCAGCCGGGGCAGGATCTCGTCGGGTCGGTCGTGGAATTCGAACGCGCAGGTGGCGAGGCGGTGGAGTGCGTCGACGGGCGGCAACCGTTCGAGTCGTGTCTCGGCGCCGGACCGGTGTCGCGGGAAGACCACCATGCCGAGGGGGGCCGTGCGTCGACCCGATGCGCCGGTGCGGACCCGACCAGCCGTGACCAGCCATTGCGTGGGCGACCATGCGGCCTCGGTCGGCGACGGCTCCAACTCGGGAAACAGGGGCCAGGACCCGGGGTCCAGCGAGATGGCCTTGGGATAGGCCCGGACGTCGGTCCCGCCGGCCGGGATGGCGGCCAGCTCGTCGCTGAGGTAGTCGCACGCTGCGCGGACCAGTCCCGTGACCAGGGTCGTCTTGCCCGACTCCATGGCGGCCGGGAGGACGATCGCGATGCCGTGATGCACCACGGCGCCGGCATGCAGGACCAGCGTCGAGGGTGGTGCCGCCGCGACGGCTCGTCGGTTGACGTCCCACAACAGCATCGCGAGCACGTGGGCCGGCGTCGGTCCCGCATCGACGGGTTCGTCGTCCACGGCCAGGCGCATCCCGGTCCCGTCACGGGAGATCTGGTAGCACACCCCGGTGTCGACGTCCGTGGCGAGGTCGGCCAGGACCCGTTGGATCTCGTCGGCCAGGTCGGGGTCCGGCACCGCCACCTGGAAGACGTGGTCGAGCGCGGCGTAGGGACCCAGGAGGTGTTGGGGACGGTCCGACCCGTGCGGCATGGCCACCATCCCCGTTCCGTCGGCACGACGACGGCACCGTACGCGACGTCTGGTCGTATGCGCCGCGATGCCCGTGGGTAGCGTCGACGTGCCGTCTTCGCGACCCGACGAGTGGTGATCCTCCATGGCCACGTCCCTGATCGACGACCGGCGTCTGCGACGGCTCAACGAGGCGGGACCCGGCGACGGCGACCACGTCGTGTACTGGATGCAGGCTGCGGCCCGGACGCGCACCAACCACGCCCTGGAGTACGCGGTGCAACGCGCCAACGACCTCCAGGTGCCGCTGCTGGTCGTGTTCGGACTGTGGGACGACTACCCGTCCGCCACCGCCCGCACCTTCCGGTTCCTGCTCGAGGGACTGTCGGACGTGGCCACGAACCTGGCCGTGCGCGACATCGGCTTCGCGGTGCGCCGGGGCGAGCCCCTGGAGGTGGCCGTCGACGCCGCCGCGGGCGCCGCGGCCGTCGTGGTCGATCGTGGCTACCTGGTCGAGGCTCGGCGCTGGCGGCGGATGCTCGGTCGGCGGGTCGACGTCGAGGCCACCGAGGTCGACACGAACCTGGTCGTCCCCGTGGACGTCGTCACCGACAAGCGCCAGTACGCCGCCCGCACCATCCGGCCGCGCATCCACGACCACCTCGACGACTTCACGGTCGAACTGCTGACCACCAGCATCGACACCGCCTGGTCCGGCGACCCGGGCGGCATGGACGTGTCCGACCCCGACGCCGCCCTCGACGAACTGTCGTGTGACCGCTCGGTGGCGCCGGTTGAGCGCCTGCACGGCGGCGAGGAGCAGGCCGCGGCCACCCTGCGCCGGTTCGTGGGCGACGCGCTGGACGGCTACGCCGACGCCCGCAACCAGCCGGCCGACATGCAGGTGTCCTACCTGTCGCCGTACCTGCACTTCGGGCACCTGTCGCCCCTGGACGCGGTGCTGGCCGCACGCGACGCCGATGCCCCCGCCGCTGACGTCGACGACTTCATCGAGGAGTTGGTCGTCCGTCGCGAGCTGTCCCACAACTACTGCTGGTTCGAGGACGACCACGATCGCTACGCCTCGCTGCCGGACTGGGCCCGCACGACCCTGGCCGAGCACCGCGACGACGACCGCGAGGTGACCTACACCCGCCAGCAACTCGTCGACGGCGAGACCCACGACAAGGCCTGGAACGCGGCCCAGGTCGAGCTGCGGGAGACCGGCTACATGCACAACTACATGCGCATGTACTGGGGCAAGCAGATCCTGGCCTGGACCAACACCCCGGAGTACGGCTTCCGGATCACCCGCGAGATCAACGACCGCTTCCTGCTGGACGGACGCGACCCCAACTCGGCCGTCGGCGTGGCCTGGTGCTACGGCCTCCACGACCGTGCCTGGCAGGAGCGCGCGGTCTTCGGCAAGGTCCGGACGATGACCCGAAGCGGGCTGGAGCGCAAGTTCGACGTCGATGCCTACGTGGCCGTGGTCGAGGACCTGTCGGGCGTCGCCGTCCGCGGCGACTAGCGCCGCCTCAGCGGACACCCTCGCCGGGGAGCAGGTCCCAGGTGGCCGCGTCGGAACGCCGCAGGGGGGCGCCGTCGGGGCCCCGTTCGAGGATGGCCTGGCGGGCCGTGCCGGTCCGCGTGCACCCGATGCGGGCGGCGATGCGGTTGGACGCCTGGTTGTCCAACGATGCCATCAGGTGGATGCGGGCCACCCCGAGTCGGGTGAATCCGTGGTCGCACATGGCGGCGGCCGCCGTGGTGGTCAGGCCCCGGCCGCGGGCGTCGCGGGCGGTCCAGTAGCCAAGTTCGGCGTTGCCGTCACGCGGGTCCACGTCCAGGCCCACGACGCCCACCAACCGGCCGTCCTCCCGCCGGTCGTCGGGAACGGCCAGCGCCAGTACCGACGGCGGCTCGCCGGGCGCCGGTGTGCACGCCGCCACGAACTCGCGTGCCAGGTCGTGGTCGTAGGGCGTCGGGACGCGTGTGAAGCGGATGAGTTCGGGATCGGTGACCGCCGCCACGATGTCGTCGGCGTCGTCGGGCCGCAGCGGCCGCAGCCAGGCGCCGTCGAGGTCGACGTGGGTCGGTTCCGACCCGGGGTCGCGGTCTCGTGCGGCCGTGGGCTCGGTGGTCGCCATGAATGGCCCTCCGTCGAGTGTTCGGGACCGAGTGTGGCAGGCCGGGCGGCACCCGGCGAACAACTCTCAGGACCCCCTCACCGTCCTCACAGGTCGGCGGGCGATCGTGCCCACTGGCAGCGACCCCACCAACACACCCGACGAACACGAGGACGACCGATGAAGATCACCCCGACCATGACCGCACTGGCCACCACCGGGCTGCTCGGCCTGGCCGCCGTGCCGGTCCTTGCCCAGGACACGACGACGACGCCCGAGCAGGGGGCGAGCGAGTCGGCCACCGGCGAGTCCACGGACCCGGCGGCCCCCGACGACGACGCCACCCCCGACGACGCCACTGCCGAGGAGGGGGACGTCGGCCGCGCGCACGACCACGGCGAGTTCGCCGACACCCTGGCCGAGGAGCTCGCCGCCGAGCTGGGCCTGGACACCGACGAGGTCCGGGACGCGCTGGACGCGGTCCGTGAGCGCCTGCAGGCCGAACGCGACACCCGGATGGAGGACTCCCGCGCCGAGGCCGACGCCGCCCGGGCCCAGGCGCTCGACGACGCCGTCGCCGACGGCGCGCTGACCCAGGACCAGGCGGACCTGCTGACCGACCTGTTCGCCGCGCGCGACGGTGCCCGCGACGAGGTCGGTCGCGAGTCGCTGACCGACGAGCAGCAGGCCGCCCTGGAGGCCTTCCGTGCGGCGGCAGGCGAGGAGCTGGGGCCGATGGGTGGCCGAGGCGGCCACCACGGCGTCGGGCCGGGCGGACGCGGCCCCGGTCACGGCCAGGCCACCGGCGGCGACCTCGAGGATGCCGGTGACCGGGAGTCGGGCGATGCCGCCGACCCGGAGTCCGACGACGACGCCACCGTGCAGGACAGCGCCCTGCTGACCACCTGACGGGACGCCCCGTCGGCCGTGCCCGATCCCCACTGCGTCCGGGGGTCGGGCACGGCCACGTGGCGGGTGGTCACGGGGGACGTGGTTGAATGGGGTGTGGCCGCCGGCTCCGGCGGCCGTTTCGGCGACCAAGGCCTCGGACCATGACACGCGTGTTCTCCGGCATGCAGCCCTCGGGTGGCCTGCACCTCGGCAACTACCTCGGTGCCCTGGTGAACTGGGTGCGCATGCAGGACACCGCGGACGTCACCTACTGCGTGGTCGACCTGCACGCGATCACCGCGGGCCACGACCCGGCCACGTTGGCCGAGCGCACGCTTGGCCTCGCCACGGAGTTCGTGGCGGCCGGGGTCGACCCGGAGCGGTCCACCCTGTTCGTGCAGTCCCACCTCGGGGACGTCCACGCCGAGATGACCTGGCTGTTCGACGCCGTGGCCGGCGTGGGTGAGCTGCAGAAGATGCCGCAGTTCCGCGACAAGTCCGAGCGCGCCGTCGGCAAGCAGGCCCAGGTCAGTGCCGGCCTGTTGACCTACCCGGTGCTGCAGACGTCCGACATCCTGCTCTACGACGCCGACGAGGTGCCGGTCGGGGAGGACCAGGTCCACCACGTCGAGTTGGCACGCGACATCGGCGGCCGCTTCAACCACCGCTACGGCGAGGTGTTCGTGCTGCCGCGGGCGATCGTGCCCCCGGCGGCCGCCCGCGTGATGGACCTGCAGGACCCGACGGCGAAGATGTCGAAGTCGGCCGACTCCGACAAGGGGCTGATCAGCCTGCTCGACCCCCCCGACCGGATCGCGAAGAAGATCCGATCGGCCCAGACCGACTCGGGGCGTGAGGTCACCTTCGACCGCGCCGACAAGGCCGGCATCTCCAACCTGCTCGAGATCATGGCGGCCGCCACCCACCGCGACGTCGACGCCCTGGTGGACGACTTCGCCGACAGCGGGTACGGCGACTTCAAGTCCGCCGTGGCCGAGGCCGTGGTCGAGATGCTGCGGCCCCTGCAGGAGCGCCACGCCGAGCTCGTGGAGGACCCCGCCGAGATGCGCCGCCTGCTGGCCGAGGGCGCCGCCAAGGCCCGTGCCGTCAGTGCCCCCATCCTGGCCCGCGCCAAGGCCGCCATGGGCTTCCTGCCACCGACCTGACCCCCCGGCGCCCTCCCGGGCCCCTCCTTGGCTCGGGTCTTGACGAGAAAACTCAACAGGCGTAGAGTTCTCGGGACCGAAGAACTCAACGGGCGATGACATTGCGGTGGTCGCCGGGACGGGGGCCGTCGTGTGGGCGATGATCGTCAAGGAGATGCGGCAGGTCCGGCGCGATCGACGCACGCTGGCCATGATGGTGGTGCTCCCCATCCTGTTGCTGGTGGTGTTCGGCTACGCCGCCCGGTTCGACGTGTCCGAGATCCGGGTCACGCCGGCCACGCCCGCGGTGGCGACGGCCGCGGCCCAGCTGCCTCCTCCCTTCGTGGTGCAGGACGTGTCCGCCCTCGATCCCGAGGACGTCCTGCGTCGCGGCGACGCCGACGTCGCGATCGCGATCGTCGATGGGCATCCGACCGCCTACGTGGACGGGTCCAACCTGTTCACCGCCCAGGCCGCGTCCCAGGCGTTGCAGGCCGCTGCGTCGTCGGCGGCACCACAGCTCGTCGTCCAGGTCCTGTTCAACCCCGACCTCGAGACGTCGGCCGTGCTGGTCCCGGGCCTCGGTGGCCTGATCCTGGTCTTCATCGGCTCGCTGATCACGTCGCTGGGGGTGGTGCGCGAGCGCCAGGCCGGGACGCTGGAGCAGCTGGCGGTCATGCCGTTGCGCGCCAGCGACGTCTTCGTCGGGAAGGTCGCGCCCTACTTCGTGGTGGCCTCGCTGGACCTGGTGGTGGTGCTGGGCGTGGGCATCTGGATCTTCGACGTGCCCTTCGTGGGCAACCCGCTGTGGCTGGCGGTCGGGTCGCTGCTGTTCCTGTTCACGGCGTTGGGGATCGGGGTGCTGATCTCGACGGTGTCGGACAACCAGGGCCAGGCCATCCAGTTGGCGCTGATGACGGTGCTGCCCCAGGTGCTGCTGTCGGGCCTGATCTTCCCGCTGACGTCGATGGCGGCCGGGGTGCGCTGGATCGGCTACCTCCTGCCGCTGACCTGGTTCAACATCCTGGCCCGCGGGGTGATGCTCAAGGACGCGCCGTTGTCCGCGCTCGCACTGCCACTGGTGGTGCTGTCCGGGATGGCCGTCGTCGTCTCCGTCCTGGCGGTGTGGCGCTTCAACGCCGAGCTGCGTCCTGCCCGTTCGCCGGTCTCGGGAGGTCGCCAGGTGGTGGCCGAGGGCGCCGGCGCCGAGGCCTCGGCGTGAACTGGGGACTGGACGGGGTCACCGTGGCCTTCGGCGACCGGACCGCGCTCGACGACGTGACCTGCACGGTCGAGCCCGGGCGGGTCGAGGTCGTGATCGGCCCCGACGGTGCCGGCAAGACCACGCTCGCGCGCGTGCTCGTCGGGCTGGTGGCGGCCGCCGCCGGCCGGGTGTCGCGACCGGGCCCGCGGGCGCTGGGCTACCAGCCGGAGTCCGCGGGGACCTGGCGAGACCTGTCGGTGTCGGAGAACCTGGCCTTCGTGGCCGCCTCGCGTGGCGGCGGTGACGGGCTCGCGTCCCGGACCGCCGACCTGCTGGCGGTCACCGGCCTGGACGGGGCCGGTGACCGTCTCGCCGGTGAGCTGTCGGGCGGGATGCGTCAGAAGCTGGCCGTGGCGATGGCGATGCTCCCGCGTCCCGACCTGCTGGTGCTGGACGAGCCCACGACCGGCCTGGACCCGGTCAGCCGCGCCGACCTGTGGCGGCTGCTCGCGCGGGCCGCCGGGGAGGGCGCGGCGATCCTGGCGACCACCGCCTACCTCGACGAGGCCCAGCGGGCGGACCACGTGGTGGTGTTGGACTCCGGAGCGGTGCTGGTGAGCGGCACCGCCGAGGAGATCCGGTCGTCGTTCCCCGGTCGGCTGGTGGCCGGTGACCACCGCGCCGAGACGCGGCCGTCGTGGCGTCGCGGTCGCCAGTGGCGGACCTGGGTGCGCGAGCCGGGCGACGACCCCGGGGACCCGGGCGGGGTCGACGTGGACGACGACCGGCACTCCCGTCGCCTCGAACCCGACCTCGAGGACGTGGTGATGGCGGCGGCCATCCGGCGACGCGGCGGTGTGGCATGACGGCGTTGGCACGGACCATCGACCTGCGCCGGGACTTCGGTGACGCCCGTGCCGTGGACGGGGTCAGCCTCGCCGTCGAGCCGGGCGAGGTGGTCGGGCTGCTGGGGGCCAACGGTGCCGGCAAGACGACCCTGATCCGGCTGCTGCTGGGCCTGCTGGCGCCGACGGCGGGGCGGGTGGAGCTGTTCGGCGAGGCACCGTCGCTGTCCACGCGGCGCTCCCTGGGCTACATGCCCCAGGGCCTCGGGCTCTACGAGGACCTGACGGTGGAGGAGAACCTGGCCTTCCAGTCGGCCGCGTTCGGCGTGGAGCCGCCGGCGCTGGAGGGCGACCTCGAGGACGTCCGGGGGACGGTCGTCGCCGAGCTCTCGCTCGGCCTTCGTCGTCGGGTGGCGTTCGCCGCGGCGTTGGGCCACGGTCCCCGCCTGCTGGTGCTGGACGAGCCCACCTCCGGGGTCGGCCCGCTCGGTCGCTCGGACCTGTGGGACACCATCCATGGGGCGGCCGACGACGGCGCCGGCGTGCTGGTCACGACCCACTACATGGACGAGGCCGAGCAGTGCGACCGGCTGGTCATCCTCGCCCGCGGTCGACAGGTCGCCGCCGGCACGGTGGCGGAGGTGGTCGGCGATCGACAGGTGGTCGAGGTCGCCACGCCGCCGGCGGCCGCGCTCGTGCGGCTTGCCGATGCCGGGCTGCTCGCCCTGCCGGCCGGTCGTCGAGTCCGCGTGGTGACGTCGGACCGCGCCCGGGTCCGCGCGGTGCTGGCCGGCGAGACCGGCGAGGCCGGGGTCGGCGTCGAGCGCGTGCCGGCCACCCTGGAGGAGGCGTTCATGGCCGCCGTGGCCGGTGACGAGGTGGCGGCCTGATGGCGCGGTCGGGGCGACGGCCCGGGGACAACGACACGCGGGGGGAGGTGCTGGCCGCAGCCCGTGCGACCTTCGCCGAGCACGGCTACCACGGCGCGACGATCCGGGCGATCGCCGGCCGCGCCGACGTCGATCCGGCGCTGGTGCACCACTACTTCGGGACCAAGGACGACCTGTTCGCGGCCGCGGTGCGCCTGCCGATGCGGCCGGCCGCGTTCGCCGAGCACATCATCGGTCCGGGCCTGGACGGGGCGGGGGAGCGGATGGCCGCCGCGTTCTTCGGGGTGTGGGAGGACCCGACGACCCGGGACGGGCTGCTGACGATGCTGCGGGGCGCGTTCGCCACCGAACAGGGCGCCGCGGTGCTGCGCGACTTCTTCGGCGCGGTCCTGGTCCGGCGACTGGCCGGTCACCTCGAGGGTGACGCCGCCGAACTGCGGATGACCCTGGCGGCCGCCCACCTGGTGGGCATCGCCGTCCTCCGCTACGTCGTCGGCTTCCCCGACCTCGTCGCTGCGTCGGTCGACGACCTCGTGGCACTGGTCGGACCCCGCCTGCAGGGCTATCTCGATTGATGCCTGCAGGGCTATCTCGATTGATGCCTGCAGGGCTGTCTCGATTGATGCCTGCAGGGCTATCTCGATTGATGCCTGCAGGGCTGTCTCGAGTGATGCCTGCAGGGCGGTCTCGACGGCGCCGAGACGACGGGCGCTAGCGTGCTCGGTCGCCGAACCGGGATCGCCGTGGAAGGAGTCGACGTGGAGGGAGCCGACGTGGAGGGAGCCGACGTCCAACGACTGCTGGTGGTGGTCGCCCACCCCGACGACGAGACCTTCGGAACCGGATCGCTGCTCGCCCACGCCTCCCGGGCGGGGGTGGTCGTCACGGTGGCCTGTGCGACCCGGGGCGAGGCCGGGGACCCGACCCCCGGCAGCGTCGCCGACGGGTCGACGCTGGCCGACGTGCGCGAGGCCGAGCTGCACGCCGCGGCAGCCCTGCTGGGCGTCGACGACGTGGTCGTGTGGGACTGGAAGGACTCCGGCATGGACGGTGTGCCGGAGGCCGACACCCTGTGCGGCTCGTCGTTGGACGACGTGGTGGCCGCCGTCGCCGACCTGGTGGAGGATCGCCGCCCGACCGTCGTGGTGACGCTGGACGGCAGCGACGGCCACCGCGACCACGCCAGGGTTCGCGACGCCACGCTGGCCGCGTCCGCGGCCACGTCGTGGTCGCCGTCGCGCGTGTACCTGCACTGCCTGCCGCGTCGGCTGATGCGGCGCTGGGAGGCCGAGCTGCGACGTCGCAATCCCGACGCGGCCCACCTCGGTGTCGGTGAGCTCGGGACCCCCGACGACCAGGTCACGACGCTGCTGGACACCAGCGACCTGCTCGACCTCCGGGAGCGGGCCATGGCCGCGCATGCCTCCCAGACCCCTCCCTACGACGTGATGCCGCCGGACCTGCGTCGCGACTTCCTGGCAACCGACGCACTGCGGCGCGTGCATCCCCCGTGGCCGGACGACGCGACCGTCGAGCGTCGGTTGTTCTGACCGACCGAGTCCGGTTCCGGCGTCATGGCGTCCCGAGGACCAGCGGTGCCTGTGGGACGCGTCGTGCCCGGGGTGCCCGCCCCCCGTTGCGCGACCCGCTACCAAGTGTTACTTTGTACCAGTAGTCAGTGATGCTTGGTAGCGGATGGCAGGTTCTCGTCAGCCGAGGTCGCTGGCGCCAGGGGTTCCTGGCAGCGGTGACGTCGACCCAGCTCGGAGGAGTGGTCCGTGGGCAGGCAGATGACCGAGATGCTCAAGGGCACGTTGGAGGGCATCGTGCTCGCGATCCTGTCCGGCCAGCCCGCGTACGGCTACGAGATCACGGCATCGCTGCGCGACAGGGGCTTCGCCGACATCGCCGAGGGAACCGTCTACGCGCTGCTCATCAGGATCGAGAAGCGTGGGCTGGTCGACGTGGAGAAGGTCCCGTCCGAGAAGGGGCCGCCGCGCAAGGTGTACTCCGTCAACGACCTGGGCCGCAGCCACCTCGACGAGTTCTGGAGGAACTGGAGCTTCCTCACCCGACGACTCGACCAGCTCCACGACGAAGGGAGACAGCCATGGCCAGCACGTGGATCGAGCGAGTGACCGGATCGATCGAGCACAAGCGGCACTACCGGCAGTACCGGGCGCGCAAGCAGGGGCTCCCCGCGAACTACCGCGCATCAGTCGACGCCCTGGAGCGGTACCTGCTGTACTTCGGGGCGATCGCGCAGGGCGATGTCCTCGTGTCGATGCTCGACGACCTCCTCGACCTCTTCGAGCAGGCCGCGGCGAACGCGACCCCGATCCGGGCGATCGTCGGGGACGACCCGGTGGCGTTCGCGGAGGACTTCCTCCACAACTACGCGGACGGCCAGTGGATCAACAAGGAGCGCGACCGGCTGGTGCAGGCCATCGATCGCGCCGAGAGGGACTCGGCGTGACGGCCGGGACACCGGTCCGGGAGACGCCCGGGCAGGCCCGGGCGCCGGCGATCCGGGTCCGGGGCCTGGAGAAGTCCTACGGGGACGTGGAGGTGCTGCGCGGGGTGGACTTCGACGTGGCCCGGGGCAGCATCTTCGCCCTGCTCGGCTCGAACGGCGCGGGCAAGACCACGGTCGTGAACATCCTGGCCACGTTGCGGACAGCCGATGCGGGCACGGCCAGCGTCTGCAGCCTGGACGTCGCCGCCCGCGCCGGCGACGTCCGCGAGTCGATCAGCCTCACCGGACAGTTCGCCGCCGTCGACGACGTCCTCACCGGGCGGGAGAACCTGGTCCTGGTTGCCCGGCTGCGCCACCTCGAGGATCCGGGCGGGATCGCCGACGTCCTGCTGGGCCGCTTCGGGTTGGTCGACGCGGCTGCACGCAGGGTGTCGACGTACTCGGGTGGCATGCGCCGCCGCCTCGACATCGCGATGGGCCTGATCGGGACGCCACCGGTCATCTTCCTCGACGAACCGACGACCGGGCTCGACCCCCAGGCGCGCGTCGAGGTGTGGCAGGCGGTCCGCGAACTCGCCGAGCAGGGCACCACCGTGCTGCTCACCACGCAGTACCTGGACGAGGCCGAACACCTCGCCGACCGGATCGCGATCCTCCACCGGGG
This sequence comes from uncultured Nitriliruptorales bacterium, assembly GCA_963735045.1. Taxonomy (GTDB): domain Bacteria; phylum Actinomycetota; class Nitriliruptoria; order Nitriliruptorales; family Nitriliruptoraceae; genus Salsipaludibacter. The sequence goes on from CAVTIZ010000003.1 coordinate 125,989, forward strand.
TCGGATCGTCGTCAACGGCACGTTCGCCGAACTCCAGCGACTGCTCCCGCCCGCGACGGTCGAACTCGTCGAGAAGCAGCCGAGCCTCGACGACGTCTTCCTCGCCGTCGTCGGCGACGACGGCACGGCCGGAGAGGCCACCGACGGCAGCCTCGACACCGACGGCAGCCTCGACACCGACGGCAGCCTCGACGCCGACGGCAGCCTCGACACCGACGGGGGACCACGATGACCTCCCACGTCATCGGTGACACCGCCGTCCTCACCGGACGCTCCCTGCGTCATGTCAGCCGCAGCCTCGACACCATCGTCACGACCGCGATCATGCCGATCACCATGCTGGTGCTGTTCGTCTACGTCTTCGGCGGCGCGATCGATGCCGGGTCGGACTCCTACGTCGACTACCTGGTGCCCGGCATCCTGCCGATCACCATCGCGACGGGCGTCTCCTACACCGCCTTCCGGCTCTTCCTCGATGTGGAGAGCGGCATCGTCGCACGGTTCCAGTCCATGCCCATCGCGCGGTCGTCGGTGCTGTGGGCACACGTGCTGACCTCGCTGGTCGCCAACCTCGTCTCGGTCGTGGTGGTCGTGGGCGTCGCCGTCCTCATGGGCTTCCGGTCGGGCGCGGGCGTGCTGGCGTGGCTGGCGGTCGCCGGCATCCTGGTCCTGTTCACCCTCGCGTTGACGTGGATCGCCGTGATCGCCGGGCTGTCCGCGACGACCGTGGACGGGGCGAGCGCGTTCTCCTACCCGCTCATCCTCATGCCGTTCCTGAGCTCGGCCTTCGTCCCCACCGACACCATGCCCGGACCCGTGCGTGCCGTCGCCGAGCACCAGCCGGTGACGGCCATCGTCGACACGATCCGCGACCTGTTCACCGAGCAGCCGGTCGGCAACGGTGTCTGGATCGCCCTTGCCTGGTGCGTGGGCATCCTCGTCGTGGCACGCCTCGTCGCCATGGCCACCTACCGCCGCAGGATCTCGTCGGGAGCCGTCGGCGCCCGGGTCGGGTAGGGATTCACCGATGGTTCGAGCCGGCGAGGGGCCACTGGCTCGAGTGGCTGGACCGACGGGGTCGGTTCCACCGGTCGACTCCGAGCCGTCGCCCGACGGTGCGTGCCGGCCGGGATGCGCCAGGCCGTCATCGCACCCGCGCGTGCCGTCGAGGGCCGACCGGCAGTACCGGGAACTCGTCGGCCACGCGTCCGGGTACCCCGGTCCGGCGGGCGGCTAGGATCCCGAGCCATGGACATGCTGATGGGCGCACAGATCGCCGAGGCCGGGCTGGCCGACTGGCGCAAGCTGGCCCAGGGGCTGCATGCGCGCTACGTGGTCGACGACTTCGCCACCGCCGCACGGTTCGTCGCCGCGGTGGGTGAGGCAGGCGACGAGCTCGGACACCACCCGAGCGTGGTGTCGATCGGCACGGGCTACATCGACGTGAAGCTGGTCAGTGACGACGCGGTCCACCGCGACGACGAGGGCACCGAAATCGTCCTGCAGTGGGTGACCCAGCAGGACGTCGACCTCGCACGACGGATCACCGAGATCGCTGCCGACCACCACGTCGACGCCGACCCGGCCTCGGTCAGCATGATCGAGCTCGGCCTCGACACCGCGCACTCCGCGACCATCGCCCCGGTGTGGGCCGCGCTGCTGACCGGGGACGCCGAGGCCCAGGGCCACGGGTCCCCCAGCGACGAGATCCGGGACGCCCTGGGACGGGTGCCGAACCTGTGGTTCGGGGACGCCGACGAGCACGAGACCCCGCGTCAGCGCGTCCACGTCGAGGTCTACGTGGCTCCCGAGGTCGCCGAGCAGCGGATCGCTGCCGCGCTCGCCGCGGGTGGGACGGTCGTCGACGACAGCGACGCGCCGGCGCTCACGGTGATCGCCGACCAGGACGGCAACCGGGGCGTGCTGTGCGTCGACACGTCCGCCGCGGCCGAGGACTGAACCGCATGCCTGGGGTGGCGTCCGTGGACAGTCCTCCCTACACCGTCAAGCCACTCGACGAGTCGACGTGGCCGTCCTTCGCCGCCCTCGTGGAGGCCAATGGCGGCATCTTCGGCGGGTGCTGGTGCATGGGCTTCCACGCCACGGACGCCGGGACGCCCCCGGCCGACGACAACCGCGAACGCAAGCACGAACTGGTCCGCACCGGCGCCGCGCACGCCGCGCTGGTCTTCGACGGCGACGACTGCGTGGGGTGGGCACAGTTCGGCCCCCCGGCCGAGGTGCCACGGATCAAGAACCGGGCCGTCTACGAGCGCACCCGGACCGCCGCGCCGGACTGGCGGATCGCGTGCTGCTACGTGGGCAAGGGCCACCGGCGGGCCGGGGTGTCCACCGCGGCGATCGCCGGCGCCCTCGACCTCATCGCCGGGCTCGGTGGCGGCACGGTCGAGGGCTACCCCGAGTCCGCCGAGGCGGTGTCGGCCGGCTTCCTGTTCCACGGCGCGGCCTCGTCCTACGAACGCCTGGGGTTCGTGCGCGACCGGGCGATCGGCAAGCACCGGTGGGTGGTGGTCAGGACGGTCGACGCGACGACGGCCCTCGCCCCCGGCGGCGAGGCCTGACGGGGTCGTTGCCAGGCTCGGCGGGCCGGGCCAACCACCACGTGGCGCCGGGAACTCGCGAGACTCGCGGACGTCAGATGAACACGATCTGGGCGCCCGCGGCCAGTTCGACGAAGTCGGCTGCGGTGATGACGCCCTCCACGGCCGGGTGCAGGTCGGCCTCGATCATCCTGGCCATGTCGTAGCTGAGCTTGCAGGCGTACAGGTGCGCGCCCGATGCCGCCAGCAGGTCCAGGAACTCGGGGACCGGCGGCACGCCCAGCTTCTCCATCTCCTGCTTCATGTGCCTGGTGGCGTAGGAGGTCATGCCGGGCAGGTTGCCCAGCGACTGGGGAATCGACCGGTACTCCATGCCCGGCCGGACTCGTGCCAGGTCGGGCATGTGCATCGCGGTGTTGCCGGCCATCGTGAACTTGAGCTTGTCGTTGGTCTTCGTGTTGATCATGTCCAGGCCCCAGAAGGTGAAGAAGATGTCGACCTCGACACCCTCGGTCAGGGCGGCGTTGCCCACGATCAGGGCGGGATAGGCCATGTCCAGGTTGCCCTTGGAGCAGATGAAGGCCATCTTGCGTGGTCCGGCGTGGGTCGCGGTGCCGGTCGCGGCCGTGGTCGTGCCGGGGGCCGCACCGTTGTCGGCGGGGGCAGGATCACCGAAGTCCGGCATGACGAAGCCGTCCGGGATGGCGGCCATGGTGTCTCTCCTCGTGGTGGTGTCCATCAGACGCATCCCACCGGCTTGGGCAGGCCAGCCAGCCAGGCCATCTTCTTGACGGGCTTGCCCGGGTACAGCCGGTACAGCTCCTTGATGTCGAAGCCTCCGCTCGCATGCATCCGGCGCAGGGTCGGGGTGGAACCGTGCTCGGCGGCGTCCCTGCGCATGAACATCAGCGGCGCCATGTGGTCGTCGTCGAGTTCGACGTCGACCAGGTCGGCCAGGTCGCGGGCGAGTTCCGGGCTCCACTGGCTGGGATCGGTGAAGAAGCCCTCGTCGTCGACGGTGAAGGAGCGTCCGTTGAGCGTGTTGGTCGGCATCGGCAGGCCTCTCAGACGTCGTTCTTGCCGGTCATGGACATCTTCGCCGGCACGGGCAGGCGCTTGCCCGGCAGCAGCACGCGCCAGTAGATCTGCTCGAAGGCGAGCTTCCCGAGGTGGTTGATGCGGGTCGGCTTGAGCAGGCGCATCGGTCCGATCCCGGGCGCCGGGAAGGTCCCGGTCAGCGGCTGGGTGTCGTAGTTGAAGTCCAGCAGCAGGGCCTGGTTGCGCCCCGACTCGACGAAGCAGTTCGCATGCCCGTCGAAGGACCCCGTCATCGGTTGGTCCGCCACGGCAGACAGGAAGTTGTCGACGAAGATCTCCAGGGCGAAGTGCGCCACCGAGCCGGCCTTGGACGTCGGGATGTCACTGGCGTCGCCGAGCACGAAGATGCGTTCGTGGTCCACCGACTGCAGGGTGTGCTTGTCGACCGGCACGAAGCCGAGGTCGTCACCGAGTCCGGAGTCCATGACGAACTGTGCGCCGGTGTGGGGCGGAATGCTGACCAGCAGGTCGAAGGGAAGTTCCCGGCCGTCGTAGGACACCAGGTGCTGGGTGTCGTTGTCGATGTGTTCGACCACGAAGTCCGCGGCCAGCCGGATGCTGCGGTCCTCGAGCAGGTCACCCAGGGTCTCGGACGCGACCGGCTTGGTGAAGGCCCCGTCCAGCGGCGTCACGTAGGTGATGTCGACGTCGTGGCGCAGGCCGGCCTTGCGGAACCGGTCCTCCACCAGGAAGGTGAACTCCAGGGGGGCGACCGGGCACTTGATGGGCTGGTCGGCGACGTGCACCAGGATGCGGCCCTCGTCCAGGTCCTCCAGGGCGTCGCGCAGGGCGATCGATCCCTCGAGGGTGTAGAACTCGTGGACCTTGCGTCGCCACAACTCGCCGTCGGCCATGCCGGGCACCAGGTCCGGCCGTGGTCGGGAGCCGCTGGCGATGATGAGCCAGTCGTAGTCGAGGCGTCGTCCGTCGGCCAACTCCACCCAGTCCTCGTCGGGATGCACCTCGGCGATGTCGCGCCGGACGAAGTCGACTCCCTCCGGCAGGAACGAGTCGCGTTCCTTGACCACCCGACCCACGGGCATCCCGAAGGGCACGAACAGGTATCCCGGCTGGTAGTGGTGCTCGTTGTCGCGGTCGACGATCGTGATGGACCAGTCGTCGCCCAGCTTCGTGCGCAACAGGTTGGCGGCCATGGTCCCGGCCGTGCCTGCCCCGAGGATCAGCAATGTGTTCATGGACGACACGGTAGGTACGGGGCTGCTGGGTCCGACCGGAGACAGGCTCGGATCCCCCCGGCCAGAGGTCCCGACAGCGACGGGACCCCCCCGCCCCCCGGGAGCCGGGCACGGCCCGCTCGGGTCCTCCCCGAACAGTGCCGGTCGGCACGTGCCCGGCCGCGGGCGTGGCGCCACCGTCGAGGGAGACGGAACACCGTGCTCCCGGCGTCGCCATGGTCGTGGTCGGCATGGCCGGGATCGTGTCCCGCCCGATCGTCCCCGGGACGACGCAGCACGACGACAGGCGACGACCATGGACACCTCCCGGACCCCGGCATCGCGAGCAGCGACGGCCTCGCGCCGTGCTGCACTGTTCCTCGCCACGTTGAACGCCGTCGGGGCGGCCGGAGGCGCGGTGGCGCTGGTGACGGGCGCCATCGACCTCGGGGCAGCGAACGCGCGACTGCCCTTCCACAGCCCCGTGTTGGGTGGGATCGCGCTGCTCGTGGTCGTGGCACTGCCCCAGTCCGTGCTCGCGTGGTCGGCCCACCGCGACGACCCTCGCACGCCCGCACTCGGGGTTGCCTGCGGCGTCCTGCTGGTCGGGTGGATCCTCGTGGAAGTCGTCGTCCTGCAGGCGGTGGCGGGCCTGCACTGGATCTACCTCGCCATCGGCATCGTGCAGGTGGCGCTCGGCTGGTCACAGGTCCGCCGGCCCGATCACCATCGGTCCTCCCCGGTCGGCGACTCGTCGGGTGCGATCGGCGTCTGGCTCCACTGGCTCCCGCTCGGTGCGGGGGGCTGGCTCGTTCGCCTCAACGGACGGCTCTACGAGGCGCTGCGCGCCAGGATCGAGCACCGCGAGCCGCTCGACCTCTACCACACGGCCCTCGAGGTTCGTGTTCCCGAGGGCCGCTTCGTGATCGAGAACTCGTGGCCCGTCCCACGGGGCGACCCACGCGATCGCGGGGTGGTCGTGGTCGGGCCGGTCGGCACGCGGTGGGCCGCGCCCCTGCGCCTGTGTCGCTACGAGGTGCGCCGGTGGCGCGACGGGGTGATCGGTGACGTCGACCTGGCGGTCGCGTGTTCGCAGGTCGTGGACGACGACCCGGACCTGGCTCGTCGCATCCTCGCCCTGGTCGAGGACCTGCCGACCCCGACCTGGGGGCGCGACGAACTGGCCACCGGGGAGATGTGGAACTCCAACTCGGTGATCGCCTGGTTGCTCGCCGCCAGCGGCCTGCCGACCGACGGCATCACGCCACCGCCCGGCGGACGCGCACCCGGTTGGCAGGCCGGCCTGGTCACCGCTGCCGACGAGTTGGACGCGCTGTCGACCCCGGTGCTCGACTGAACCCCCTGGGCATCGGGGCCGGTCCACCGACATCGGCATGCCTCAGGACGAAGGCACGTCCGTCGGGCAGCCGGCACGCCAGGGCTCGTCCACGAGGTAGGTGTCCCACTCCTCCCGCGTGAGGTTGCGCCCGGCCGCGTCACAGGCGGCTGCCACCCAGTGATCGGGGTCCAGGGGGATCCACGTGACCGGGTCGAAGCCGACCACCAGTCCGTTGCTGGCCGGATCGACCACGCCCCCGGGGCCGGGGATCGGGCCGGCCAGCAGTGCCAGGTCCTCCCGGCGCCACAGTCGCACGCTCGCGTCCAAGTCGTCGACCGAGGCCATGAGCAGGCCGTCGGTCGTGAAGGTCGGTCGGTACACCGGGTGCGGTCGTGCAGCATCGGCACCTCCCGGTCCAACGGCGATGGTCCGAGCGGGTGTCGCAACCCCCGTTGCAGTCGACCCTCGGTGCGGGTGCGGCGGCTGTGAAACCCGGACCTGCAACAGGACTGCAACACGAGCGGCCCACGCTCCACCCACTCGGGCGTCCCCGTCACCGCCCCGCCACCGATGCCAGGAGGAACCATGGCCGCCACCTCGTCCACCGAGGACCCGTACGGCTGGGCCGACCCGGGGCGGCCCTCCGGCCCAGGGACACGCCCCCCGGGGACACCGCAGCCGACTGTCGGCCACACGAGCCTCCCGGGCGCGCTGGTCCTGGTGGCCGTGCTGGCGGCCGGCTGCACCACCGCCGGCCCGAGTCGACCTCGCGACCTTCGACATCGACTCGTCCGCCCCTCGCGTCGAGGAGCGGGGCCGAACCCGACAGGACGACACCTGGTGGGGTGACCAACTCGACCTCGACCCGGACCGGGTCGCGGCCTGCCCCGCGGGGGAGTCGCACGCGGCGGGGAGGTCGGAGTCGGCGTCGCCGGGACCGCAGCGGCCTGCTCGTCGAGCGGTCCGGGCGCCGGGGTCCCGAGGTCCGGTCAGGGAAGGCCGGCGTGGGCCTGCCAGAAGTCGATGATGGCCTGGGTGGCGTCCCAGTGCGACGCAACCGGGGGATTGCCGACCGTGGTCGGGGTGGGCCAGTTGTGGCCACCGTTGACGATGGTGGCATTCGCGAAGGCCTCCGTGCCCAGGTAGGTCTGGACCAGCACCTCGGTGAGGTCGCCGCTGCCGGCCACGAGCTCGGTGGTGGTGGCGGGCACGCCCGCCGGCACCCCGTTGCGACGGAGCATCTCCCGCACCGAGTAGGCCGGGAACGTGGTCTCGACGTCGACCTCCGCCAGGGCGGCCGGTGGCCGGAAGGTGCGGTCGGCCGTGCCGTGCACGTAGTACAGCGGCACCGGGTCGGGCTGGGCCCCGGAGGCCGCCAGTTGGCGGCGGTAGCGCTGGGCCTTCTCGGGATCCAGCGCCTTGGCGACGGTGGCGAACCCCCGGAAGGCATCGACCAGCGCGTGGTTCGCCAGTTGCCACACCATCCCGGCCCCGTTGGAGAACCCGGCGGCATACACCAGGTCCGGATTGGCCGACACCTGTGGCACCGCCGCCGAACCCGTCGCGAAGGCCGTGGTCGTGATCTCGGCGAGCAACAGGTCGACGAACTCGACGTCCAGGGTCGGGAACCCGCTGTCGGAGGCCTTGTAGTGGACCCACTCGAGCCCGAGGTCGGGATGCGACTCGGGGAACACCAGGAGGTAGTCGGCGACGTTGGCGGGCACCGGCGTGCCGGGGACCAGCCCCCATCGCGCCATGATCGCCTGGACGTCCTGCCCACCCCCGTGGAACACCACGATGGCCGGGACCGTGGCCTGGGTCGGGTTCGCCGGGACGTGGACGTGGTAGGTGCGGGTTGCGGCCTGTGGCAGGGTCTGGTCGGTCAGGACGGGCATCGGCTTGCTCCTCGGCCGGGGGCACCTCCGGCGGCGCCATGGCAGCCACCAGAGGGCCCGGCGACCCGCCGTGATACGCCGGCCGGGACCCCGGGGTCCCGGCCGTTGGCAGGTGGTGGGTCACTGCGTGGTCACGGACACGCTGATGACGACCGGGAACAGGCTGGCCTGCATCCACACGTCGCGGGGCGCCGTGATCTGCCGCACCGTCGTGCCATGCTTGCCTCGGCCGCCGGGTTCGCCCTCGCGGGGTTCCTGCTGGTCCGCGTCGCCTGATCGGTGCGGGGGGTGTCCCACGCCCACCCGGGCGTCTATGGTGGATCGGCGGGGCTCGTCCGGCCTGACCTCGCCGACCACGTCGACCGCGCGCCACGCGCGTCCCGCCGCGTGGCCCACCAGGCCGGCGTTGCCGGAGTCGCCATGGCCGACGTGCCCGAGCCCACCCCCGAGCCCGCCGACGAGCTCGACCCCGCACCGGGGCCCGACGCGCCGATCACCAACATCTTCGTCCTGATGTTGGAGAACCACTCCTTCGACAACGTCTTCGCGATGTCGGGCATCCCCGGGATCGTCGCCGCGACCACCGACGACGCCAACAGCTGGCTCCCGCCGGACGAGGACGAGGTCCGCACCGTCCACGTGACCGATGGCGCCCCGTGGTCGATGACCACCGACCCGGGCCACGAGTTCGACGACGTGATGCAACAGCTGAGCGGGGTCCAGCCGTGCCCGACCGACCCCGACGCCCCCACCACCCCCTGTGCCGACGACGCCCACTGCTACCACGGCGGTCCCTACCCCGAGATCGACCTGGAGGGGTTCGCCTGCAACTACGCCTGGTCGACCTCGGAGGGCACCGGTCGGCCCACCACCCGCCACGTGGGCGACGTCATGGCCTGCTTCGACACGCCGCGACAGCTGCCCGTCATCCACCAGCTGGCCACCGAGTTCGCCGTCTGTGACGCGTGGCACAGTTCGTTGCCCGGTCCGACCTGGCCCAACCGGTTCTTCGTCCACGGCGCGTCCTCGGCCGGGATGTCCCAGAGCCCCAGCAGCACCGACGAGATCATCTGGGAGACCGTTCGTGGGTTCCGGTACGGCAACGGTTCGATCTTCCATGCGCTGACCGAGGCCGGCCACCGCTGGCGTCTGTACCAGGACAAGGACAACGACTTCAGCGACAAGCCGTCGCCGTGGCGCCAGGGCGGCTGGATCTCGCAGGTGGCGTCCCTGAAGGGCATCAGCCTCCTCGACGTCCACAGCCTGCGTGGCTTCCGCGACGACCTGCACCGGCACGCACGCGACGGCCGCCCCGCCTACCTCGACGTCCCGTACACCTTCATCGAGCCCAACTTCGGCGCCAGCTTCTGCGACCCGCAGGGCGACGACCCGGGACCCACCTACCGGGGCGGCTCCGCCCAGCACCCCGAGGACGACCCCACCGGGGGGGAGCGCCTCGTCAAGGCCGTGTACGAGGCGATCCGGTCCTCGCCCGTGTGGGAGACCAGCGTCCTGGTCGTGGTCTACGACGAACACGGGGGCTTCTTCGACAGCGTGGCACCCGGTCCCGCCGTGCCACCGGGCGACGACGTGCCCCATGGCCACGACAAGCTGAACAGGGCCGGTTTCGACTTCTCGCAGTACGGCGTGCGCGTCCCGGCCGTGGTCGTGTCGCCGCGGATCCCCCGGGGGACGGTCGACCACACGCTCTACGACCACACCTCGGTGCTCGCCACGCTCGAGCGGGTGCTCTGCCTGGCGCCACTGACCGCTCGCGACGCCGCCGCGAACGACGTCCGGCACCTGCTGTCGTTGTCCGAGCCACGGACGGACTGTCCCGTGACGCTGACGGACCCCGTGGTCGTGCCGACCGGTCCCGACGCGACCGATCCGACCGGGTCGTCGCCGACCGCCACGGCCGCCCAGGCGTTGCCGGGGCCCAGCAACGTCGCCGGGTTCCTCCACGTGCTGCTCAAGGCCGAGCTCGAACTCGACGGCCACGACGACGAGTCGGCGCGGCGGATCGTGTCGAGGTTCGCCGAGATCCGGACCATGGGCGACGCCGTCGCCTACGTGCACACGATCGGGGCGCGGCTCGACGAGCATCGTGGCCAGCCGTCCGCGTCGACCTGACCTCGCCGCCGGTGCCGGGTGGACGCGCCCGGGAACATCGACACCGGGCCGGCGGTTGTCGGCGACAGCGTCGCCCGTCGCAAGGAACCTCCGTGCCCGACCCGTCCACCAGCAGCGATCCCGCCATCACCGTCTACTGGCGTCCGGCGTGTGGGTTCTGCGCCGGGCTGCTGCGGTCCCTGGAGCGCCACGGCGTCGCCCTCGACCGCCGCAACATCTGGGAGGACGACGACGCGGCCGCCTTCGTGCGGTCGGTGGCGGGTGGCAGCGAGACCGTGCCAACCGTCGAAGTGGGCGATCGGGCCCTGGTCAACCCCACGGCCGACGAGGTCCTCGCGGCGCTGTCGCAGGTCGATCCCGACGCGGTCCCCGATGGCTGGACGCCGCGCGAGCCGGGCGCGATCACGCGTGGGTTCGACCGCCTGTTCGGTGGCTGAGCCACGGCACGACGCACCTGCCGGCTGGCGCCCGGTCGGGGCCACGGCCCCCACCCCGGGCGACCCGCCGCCGCGCGGTCACAGGTAGCCACGCAGGCTCGCGGCCTCGACGACGCGCTCGACGGCCAGGGCGAAGGCGGCCTCGCGCATCGAGGCGGCCGTGTCGTTGGCCTGGTAGAAGGCCCAGCAGTCGTCGAACGCCTGGCCCAGCCGGCGCTCCAGGCGTGCATTCACGTCGGCCTCGTCCCAGTACAGCTCCTGGTTGTTCTGGACCCACTCGTAGTAGGACACGGTGACCCCGCCGGCGTTGGCGAGGATGTCGGGCACGATCGTGACGCCACGCTCGGTCAACTCGGCGTCGGCCACCGGCGTCACCGGGTTGTTGGCCGCCTCCACGATCAGGCGGGCCCGGACATCGCCGACGTTGCGGTGGGTGATGACCTCGCCGACGGCGGCCGGGATCAGCACGTCGACGTCGGCCAGCAGCAGGTCGCCGGGGTCCATCGCCTCCGTGCCGTCCGCATCGACCACCGACCCCGACTGCTCGACGTGGTCCCGCAGGGCCGCGATGTCGATGCCGTCGGGGTGGTGCACGGCCCCGTGGACGTCCGAGACCGCCACCACTCGGTAGCCCTTCTCCTCGGCCAACCGCGCGGCCCACGAGCCGACGTTGCCGAAGCCCTGGATCGCCACGGTGAGGTCACCGGGCGGACCCAGCTTCAGCGTCGCCACGGCCTTGTCCATGACCTGCACCACGCCGCGCCCGGTCGCGGCCTCGCGACCCTGTGACCCACCCAGCGCGATCGGCTTGCCCGTCACGATCTGGGTGGTGTGGCCCGCCCGACGGCCGTACTCGTCCATGAACCAGCTCATCACCTGGGCGTTGGTGTTCATGTCCGGGGCCGGGATGTCGCGGTTGGGACCGATGATGTGGGCGATCTGGCCGAAGTAGCGTCGTGACAGTCGTTCCAGCTCGGTCGTGGACAGGGCGTCGGGGTCGACCTGCACCCCGCCCTTGGCGCCACCGAAGGGCACGTCGACCAGCGCGGTCTTCCACGTCATCAGCGACGCCAGGGCACGCACCTCCTCGAGGTCGGCGCTGGGGTGGAACCGGACCCCGCCCTTGTAGGGTCCACGCGCGCCGTTGTGCTGCACCCGGTAGCCCACGTGGACGCTGAGACTGCCGTCGTCGCGTCGGACGGGGACCTGGACCCGGAGCTCGCGATAGGTGCCCGTGAGCACCGCGATCGCGGCGTCGGACAGGTCGTCGATGTCCGCGGCCTTGTGGAAGAAGTAGTTGACGGCTTCGAACGGGGTCAGGTCCTCGCGCAGTTCCATGGCGATCCTTCGGTCGGGGGATGCCGATTCCATGCAAGCACGCCACCCGACACCGATGTGGGCCGCGCGGCCGGCCGTGTCGTGGCCCGCACGGCGCTGCACCGCCGGCAGGCGCCGTCCACGTCGGTTCCGGCGACGCCCCCGCTGGTACCGTCGGGCCTGTCCGGTCGATCGGTGGCCGGACCGGTAGAACCCCCCTTTCGCGAGGAGCATCCATGGCCACGGCGGCGCCCGCCAAGACCAACGAGCCGTCGTCGCAGTCGCCCGGGCAACGACCGTGGATCGTGCAGCTGTACGGCACGGCCCTGGGCAAGAAGTACGCCATGGCCATCTCGGGCATCGTGGGCCTGGGCTACATCTTCGCCCACATGGTGGGCAACCTGAAGGTGTACTTCGGCGCCGAGTCGCTGGACGGCTACGCGGAGTGGCTGCGCGAGGGCCTGCTGTACCCCGTCCTGCCACACACGGTCATGTTGTGGATCCTGCGGCTGGGCCTGATCGTGGCCCTGGTGGTCCACCTGCACGCCGCCTACACCCTGACGGTCATGAACCGGCGCGCCCGCGGCACCGACTACCAGTCCACTCGTCACTACGTCGCGGCCGACTTCGCGGCCCGGACGATGCGCTGGACCGGCGTGATCGTGCTGCTGTTCATCGCCTTCCACCTCGCGGACCTGACATGGGGCGTCGAGGCGGTCAACCCCGCATGGGAGGCCGGCGAACCCTACGCCAACCTGGTCGCCTCACTGTCGCGTCCGGTGGTCGCGGCCTTCTACCTGGTGGCCAACCTTGCGCTGGGCGTGCACATCTACCACGGGATCTGGAGCATGTTCCAGTCGATGGGCTGGAACAACCGACGCTTCAACGACTACCGCCGAGCCCTCGCGATCGGGTTCACCGTGGTCGTCATCGGCGGCAACCTCACCTTCCCGATCGCCGCGCTGACCGGCGTCATCGGCTGAGCCACCCGCCCCACGCCACCACGCCACCACCCCTCCGACCCTCCGGCAAGGACGACACGACCATGACCGTGCTCGACGCCAAGGTCCCACAGAAGAACGGGCACGACGCGCCCATCCAGACCATGTGGGAAGACCACAAGTTCGACATGAAGCTGGTCAACCCCAACAACAAGCGCAAGTTCACCGTGATCGTGGTCGGCACCGGGCTGGCGGGGGCCTCGGCGGCCGCCACGATGGGGGAACTGGGCTACAACGTCGAGGCGTTCACCTTCCACGACAGCCCGCGTCGTGCCCACTCCATCGCGGCCCAGGGTGGGATCAACGCCGCCAAGAACTACCGCGGCGACGGCGACTCGATCTTCCGGCTGTTCTACGACACGGTCAAGGGCGGCGACTACCGCTCGCGCGAGGCCAACGTCTACCGCCTGGCCCAGGTCTCCAACGACATCATCGACCAGGCCGCGGCCCAGGGCGTGCCCTTCGCCCGGGAGTACGGCGGCATGCTGGCCAACCGCTCCTTCGGGGGTGCCCAGGTCTCGCGCACGTTCTACGCCCGGGGACAGACCGGCCAGCAGCTGTTGCTGGGCGCCTACCAGGCCCTGGAGCGCCAGGTCGCGGCCGGGACCGTGCGGACCCACACCCGCCAGGAGATGCTGGACATCGTCGTCGTCGACGGCCGCGCCCGGGGGATCGTGTGCCGTGACCTCGTCACCGGCGAGATCAGCCGCCACGAGGCCAACGCCGTCGTCCTGGCGACCGGCGGCTACTCCAACGCCTTCTACCTGTCGACCAACGCCATGGCCTGCAACGTCACGGCCGCGTGGCGCGCCCACCGCAAGGGCGCCTACTTCGCCAACCCGTGCTTCACCCAGATCCACCCGACCGCGATCCCGGCCAGCGACGAGTTCCAGTCCAAGCTCACCCTGATGAGCGAGTCGCTGCGCAACGACGGTCGCATCTGGGTGCCCGAGGAGGTCGGCGACGACCGGCGGGCACGCGAGATCCCCGAAGACGAACGCGACTACTACCTCGAGCGCAAGTACCCGTCGTTCGGCAACCTGGTCCCACGCGACGTGGCCTCTCGCAATGCCAAGATCGTCATCGACGAGGGTCGCGGTGTCGGGCCCCTCAACAACGGTGTCTACCTCGACTTCGCCGACGCCATCGAGCGCCTCGGCCGGGACGTGATCGCCGACCGGTACGGCAACCTGTTCGAGATGTACGAGCGCATCACCGGCGAGGACCCCTACGAGGTCCCCATGCGCATCTTCCCCGCCCCGCACTACACCATGGGTGGCCTGTGGGTCGACTACCACCTGATGACGACCGTGCCGGGGCTGTTCGCGATCGGGGAGTGCAACTTCTCCGACCACGGCGCCAACCGGTTGGGCGCGTCCGCGCTGATGCAGGGGCTGGCCGACGGCTACTTCGTGCTGCCCTACACCATCGGCGACTTCCTGGCCGACAAGCTCAACGAGGACACGATCGGGCTCGACCACGAAGCCTTCGCCACGGCGGAGTCCGCCGTGGTCGACCGCACCAAGACGTTGCTGGCCGTGGACGGTTCACGCACGGTGGACCACTTCCACCGTGAGCTCGGCACGATCCTGTGGGACTACTGCGGGATGGCCAGGAACGAGCAGGGCCTGACCAAGGCGCTGGCCGAGATCCCGGCGCTGCGCGAGGAGTTCTGGTCCGACGTCAAGGTCCCCGGCTCCGGTGCGACCCTCAACTCGTCGCTGGAGAAGGCCGGCCGCGTGGCCGACTTCCTCGAGCTCGGCGAACTGATGGTCCGTGACGCCCTGGACCGCCGCGAATCGGCCGGTGGGCACTTCCGCGAGGAGTCCCAGACCGAGGAGGGCGAGGCCAAGCGCGACGACGAGCACTACTCCTACGCCTCGGCATGGGCCTGGCAGGGCGAGGGCGAGGCCCAGGAACTGCACAAGGAACCCCTCGAGTTCGACTACGTCGCCCTGACCCAGAGGAGCTACAAGTGAACCTCACGCTGCAGGTGTGGCGACAGGCCGGTCCCGACGCGCCCGGCTCGTTCGTCACCTACGAGGCCACCGACATCTCCGAGGACGCGTCGTTCCTCGAGATGCTCGACATCGTCAACGAGCGCCTGACCCAGGAGGGCGACGAACCGATCGAGTTCGCCCACGACTGTCGCGAGGGCATCTGCGGGACCTGCGGGGTGATGATCAACGGCGTGCCGCACGGTCCCCAGCGTGGCACCGCGACCTGCCAGTTGCACATGCGCACCTTCTCCGACGGCGACGAGATCGTCATCGAGCCGTGGCGCGCCGCCGGATTCCCGGTGATCCGCGACCTGGTCGTGGACCGGGCACCCTTCGACGAGATCATCCAGTCGGGTGGCTACGTCACCGTGGACACCGGCCAGGCCCAGGACGCCAACCTCACGCCCATCCCCAAGGAGACCGCGGACCTGGCCATGGACGCCGCGGCCTGCATCGGCTGTGGTGCGTGTGTCGCGGCCTGCCCCAATGGCGCCGCGCAGCTGTTCACCTCCGCCAAGTTGGCCCACCTCAACCTGCTGCCCCAGGGCCAGGCCGAGCGGGACGAGCGCACCGAGTCGATGGTCACGACCATGGAGAGCTACTTCGGGTCGTGCACCAACATGGGGGAGTGCGAGACCGCCTGCCCCAAGGAGATCTCGATCGACTTCATCGCGATGATGAACCGTGACTACGCCAAGGCGAAGTTCCGCAACCGTCGCAGCGCCTGACGCGCGCCGCCCCGTCACCGCCGTTCGGTCCGCACGGCCCCGCGGCTGATCGGGCACGCTGGTGCACCGTGCCCTTCCGCACGCCTCGGGCCGCCGTTCGCCCCCAGGGGCGACCACCACCCGCGATCCACAGACCTGCCCACCAAGGATGTCGCCCCATGGACGTCAAGACCCTCATCGCCGCGGCCCCCATCGTCCGGCGCGCCTGGAAGTTCACCCCACCGGCCCTGCGCATCCCGTTGCTGGTCGTGGGTGCGGGGGTCGTCGCGTGGCAGTACCTGCGTGGCAACGGTGAGCACCCCAGCGTCCAGGCGCATGCCGCGGACGTCTCCGCCGACAGCAGCGGGTGATGGACCGACCGCTCATGCGCCGCCGTACGGGCCCGGGACCAGCCACATGGCTGGTCCTGTCCGTGTTGGTCATCGGTGCCGGCATCCTGTTGTGGCTCGTCGTCGGGGACGACGACGTGGAGGCCCGCTCCGCCGACCCGCCCGCGACGTCGGCCAGTCCCGACGCCTCGCCGACCGCCACCGCGTCGGGCTGGGCACCCCCGGTCCTGGTGGCGCCCGACGACGACGTGGTGGACGTCGTCGCCCCGACCGCGGCCGACGTGCCGGGCGCCGTGCTCGACCTGGTGGTGGAGCGTGCGCCCGTGGTCGTCACCGTGGCGGCGGACTCCGCGGCCGTGGTCGATGCCGCGGCCGTCCTCGCCCTGGACCTGCACGCCCCGCTGCTGGTCGTGGACGACGAGGCCGCCCCGACCGGGACCGCCACGCCGTCGTCGCCCGCCTCCCCGTCGCCCGCCTCCTCGGCTTCGGCCTCCCCGTCGTCGGCCTCCCCGTCGTCGGCCTCCCCGTCCCCGTCGACCGCCTCCGGGCTGGATCCGACGGCGACCCCGGCACCAGCGGCCCCGGGTCCGAGTGACCTGCTCGACGACTGGGACACGACCCAGGTGGTGGCCGTCGGGACCCCGCCAGCCACGACCGCCACCGTGCACGCGATCGGCGTCGAGGTCGTGGCACCGTCGGCGACCCCCGACGCCGCTGGGACGCCAAGCGAGTCCGCCGGCGCCGACGACGGGCGCGCGGACGTCCGCCTGGTCCCACCCGACATCGTGGAGGCCATGCGCGCCGACGCGGCGTCGGCCGACGTGGCGGCACCATCCGGCGTGGTGGCCGTGGTGCGTCCACGTGACGACGGCGGTGGTGGCGACGACGAGTTGGACCATGCGCTGGAGCTGGTGGGCGGCACCACCGTGGCGTTCACCGGTGACGACCCACGGGCTGACGACGACCTGCGAGCAGGCCTGGCCGACGCGACCACGGTGCTGCTGGCGGTGCCCGACGACGCCTGGCCGGAGGGGCCGCCGCGCACGACGGTCGAACCCGACTGGGTGGGGCTGTTCCGCACCGCTGCCCATGGCCCGGAGCTGGTCGGCGGCGGACAGCTGCTGTTCCCCGACCGCACGTTCGTCGCGTCCTACGGCAACCCGGCCGGTGGTGCCCTGGGCGTGCTCGGCGAACGCGACCTGGACGGGTCGATCGCCTTCACCCAGGAGCTGGCGGCGGACTACGAGGGCCTGTTCGGGGACTCCCGCGTCCAACCGGCCTTCGAGATCATTGCGACCGTCGCGTCCTCGGAGCCCGAGGACGGCACCTATTCGCGCAAGGACGACCTGGCGACCATCACCGAGTGGGTGGACGGCGCCACCGAGGCCGGCCTGTACGTGGTGCTGGACCTGCAACCCGGGCGGGAGGACTTCCTGACCCAGGCCCGTCGGTTGGAGGACCTGCTGGCACGCCCGAACGTGGGCCTGGCCCTGGACCCCGAGTGGCGGCTGGCCGACGACCAGGTCCACCTCGAGCAGATCGGGTCGGTGACCACCGAGGAGGTCAACGAGGTCAGCACGTGGCTGGCGGAGCTGGTGCGCGACGAGGTCCTGCCCCAGAAGCTGCTGGTCCTGCACGGGTTCCGGTTGAGCATGCTCAGCGACCGCCAGGACCTGGCTTTCCCGGCCGAGCTCGCCACCCTGCTTCACGTCGACGGGCAGGGCCAGCAGGAGCTCAAGGACGAGACCTACGCCTACCTCACGGCCGAGGGACCCGACCAGCTGTGGTGGGGCTGGAAGAACTTCTTCGACGAGGACTCCCCGACGATCCGTTCGCCCGAGGACACGGCGGCGATCGAACCGACCCCCCACTTCATCTCCTACCAGTGACGCCGGTGAACCTGGCCGACCACCCCGGTCGGTCGCTGGACCGGCCACTGACCGTGGCCATCGTGGGTGCGGGGGCGCGAGGTGCGGCCTACGGCGACCTGGTGGGCGCGGCGGCGGCCCCGGCGCGGGTCGTGGCCGTCGCCGAACCACGCACCCCCGTCCGCGACGACGTCGCCGACCGGTGGGGACTGGCGGCCGACGCGTGCTTCGCGACCTGGTCGGACCTGGCGGCGGCACCGCGGGTCGCCGACCTCGCCGTGGTCGCGACCCAGGACGCCGACCACGTGGCCGCGGTCGAGGCCCTCGCCGCCCGGGGCTACGACCTGCTGGTGGAGAAGCCACTGGCGCCGACGGCGGCGGGACTGGACCGCATCCGGCGCGCCGTCGGCGCTGCCGGAGTCACCGTGGCCGTGTGCCACGTGCTGCGCCACACCGCCTACACGCGCGTCCTGGAGGACCTGCTCGCCGGCGACGCCGTGGGTCGGATCCAGTCCGTGCAGCACCTCGAGCCGATCGGGTGGGAGCACTTCGCGCACTCCTTCGTCCGGGGCAACTGGCGACGCCGCGACGAGTCGTCGTTCCTGCTGCTGGCCAAGTCCTGCCACGACCTCGACTGGCTGTGCCACCTGCTCCCGTCCCCACCCACGCGGGTGTCGTCGTTCGGGTCGCGCGGGCACTTCCGGGCCGACCAGGCCCCGGACGGCGCGGCCTCCCGGTGCCTGGACTGCGAGGTCGAGCCCGACTGCCCGTACTCCGCCCCGCGCCTGTACCGCCGTGGCGTCGCCGACCCCGACTCCACCGCCGGCTACTTCGCCCGCGTGGCGGTCGGTGGCCTCGACCCCACCACCGAGCGGGTCGAGCACGCCCTGCGGACCGGCCCGTACGGACGCTGTGTGTACGACGCCGACAACGACGTCGTGGATCACCAGGTCGTGGCCGTGGAGCATGCCGACGGCGCCACCGTCGCGTTCACCCTGGCGGCCTTCACGCCCCTGGAGCAACGCCGGACCGCCATCTTCGCCAGCCACGGCCAGGTGGTCGGCGATGGTCGCCACCTGCGTGTGCACGACTTCCGCACCGACACCGTGACCGAACACGACACGGCGACGATCGGCTCGCCGGGGAGTGCCGGGGGTGCCTCGGCCGCGGACGGCCACGGGGGCGGGGACCGCGGGCTGGTCGACGCGGTCGTGGGCGCGCTGCACGCCGGGGACCGGTCCGCGCTGCGCACCGGGCTCGACGAGAGCCTGGTGTCCCACGAGCTCGCGTTCGCGGCCGATCGGGCCCGCATGACCGGGCGGGTGGTGGAACTGGGCTCCCTACGCTCGTGACGTGTCCACGATCGAGGAGCCACCCAGACCATGGCTGACAACCCGCACCAGAACGTCACCTTCCCGAGCAACGGCGGCAGCGCCCACGGCTACCTCGCCACCCCGGAGTCCGGCTCCGGGCCCGGCGTCATCGTCATCCAGGAGTGGTGGGGGCTGGTCGACCACATCCGCGACGTCACCGATCGCTTCGCCGCGGAGGGCTTCGTCGCCCTGGCCCCCGACCTGTACGGCGGGGCGACCACCCACGACGCCGACGAGGCGGGGGAGATGATGCAGGACCTGCCGGTGGACCAGGCGGCCCGGGACCTGGGCGGGGCCGTGGACTTCCTGCTGGGCCACGGGGCCGTCACGTCCGACACCGTCGGTGCCGTGGGCTACTGCATGGGCGGTGGCTTCGTGCTGGTGCTGGCCGCGCAGCAGGGTGACCGGATCGGGGCGGCCGTGCCGTGGTACGGCGTCGGTGGCTACGACCAGGTCGACCTGTCGACGGTGACCGCCCCGGTGCAGGGCCACTTCGGGTCCGAGGACGACTTCGCCCCCCCGGAGCAGGTCCGCGACCTGGAGCAGAAGCTGCAGGCGTCCGGTTCACCCGACGTCGACATCCGGATCCACGAGGGCGCCAAGCACGCCTTCTTCAACGACGAGGACCCCTTCGGCCACTACGACGCCGAGCTTGCCGCCCAGACGTGGTCCGACGCGGTCGCGTTCCTCCACGACCACGTCGGCTGAGGGTCGGGTCGGGGTCCCTCCGCGTCGGGCGAGGCTCAGGCCGGCGGTCCCGAGGCGGCCTCCGTGGCCGCCTCGTCGTCCCCGTGGTCGTCGTCATCGCCGACCTCGTCGGCATCGTCGTCGGATGAGGACGGCTCGTCGTGGAGCACCTCGGCCTCCGTCGGCTCACCATCGTCGTCCTCCTCGGTCTGTTCGGGGGCCGGTTCCTCCAGGGGTGCCTGGTCTGCCAGGTCCTCGCCGAAACCCGGTGCATCCTGCTGGGACATGCCATCCTCCGTGCGTCGTGGTCGGGGTGTGGCCCACGATAGGCCGGGTGGGCGCACCCACCACCCGCCGTCGGGCCGCCACGTCGACCAGGCCCTAGCCTGCCCGACGAGTCGCCTCGGGCCGGCCGGGGTCGGGACGGCCAGCGATCGGATGGGTCATGGGCGACACCAGCGACGACGTCGTCGCCTCGGTCAGCGGGTTCCCGATCGACGTGGTCTACGGACCCGAGGACCTCGCGGACTTCGATCCCGCGACGGCCCTGGGCGAGCCCGGCGAGTACCCCTACACCCGCGGCCCGTACGCCTCGATGTACCGCGGTCGGCACTGGACGATGCGCCAGTACGCCGGCTTCTCCACCGCCACCGAGTCCAACGCCCGCTACCGCTACCTGCTCGGGCAGGGCACGACCGGGCTGTCGGTGGCCTTCGACCTGCCGACCCAGATGGGCTACGACTCGTCGGCCGACCTGGCCGAGGGCGAGGTCGGCAAGGTCGGCGTGGCGATCGACACCGTCGAGGACATGAACCTGCTGTTCGACGACATCCCGCTCGACGCGGTGTCGACGTCGATGACCATCAACGCCCCCGCGGCGCTGCTGTTGCTGATGTACGAGATCGTGGGCGAGGAACAGGGTGTCGACCCGGCCGACCTCCGGGGCACGATCCAGAACGACGTGCTCAAGGAGTACATCGCCCGGGGGACCTACATCTACCCCCCCGCACCGTCGCTGCGACTGGTGGCCGACACCTTCGCCTACTGCGCCGACCGGTTGCCCCGGTTCAACACGATCTCGATCTCGGGCTACCACATCGGCGAGGCCGGGGCGACCCCGGTCCAGGAGGTCGCCTTCACCATCGCCGACGGGATCGCCTACGTGGAGGCGGCCCTGGCGGCCGGGCTGGAGGTCGACGAGTTCGCCCCTCGGCTGAGCTTCTTCTTCGTGTCGCGGACCACCCTGCTGGAGGAGGTGGCCAAGTTCCGGGCCGCACGACGGATCTGGGCCCGACTGATGCGGGAACGCTTCGGTGCCAGCGACCCACGGTCGCTGATGCTGCGCTTCCACACCCAGACCGCCGGCGTCCAGCTCACCGCCCAGCAGCCGGAGGTCAACCTCGCCCGGGTCACGATCCAGGCCCTGGCGGCCACGCTCGGTGGGACCCAGTCGCTGCACACCAACAGCTACGACGAGGCGCTCGCGCTGCCCACCGAGGAGTCGGCACGGCTGGCGCTGCGCACCCAGCAGGTCATCGCCCACGAGACCGACGTGGCCCACACCGTGGACCCGCTGGCCGGCAGCTACGTGGTGGAGTCGATGACCGACCGGATCGAGGCCGAGGTGATGGCCCAGCTCGACGAGATCGACGAGCTGGGCGGTGCCGTGGCTGCCATCGAGCAGGGATGGCAGAAGGGCGAGATCGAACGCTCGGCCTACGACATCGCCCGGGCCGTGGAGTCCGGCGAGCAGGTGGTGGTGGGGGTCAACCGCTTCCAGCAGGACGAGGACGTCCAGCCCGAGCTGCAACGCGTCGACGAGGCGATCCGTGACCAGCAGGTCGAGCGCACGGCCGCGGTGGTCGCGGCCCGCGACGGGGATGCCGTCGACCGGGCCCTGGGCGACCTGCGGTCGGCCGCGACCGGCCAGGACAACCTGCTGGTGCCGATGCGGGCCGCGCTGCAGGCCCGGGCGACGCTGCAGGAGGTCTGCGACGTCCTGCGCACCGAGTGGGGTGGCTACACCCCGACGGAGCGCCTGTAGGCCTCGGTCGAGCGGCGGGGTCGGACCGGGAAGGTTGGCGGCACGTGGTCCGTTGTCGTGCACGACCACCTGCTGTCGACGAAGACGTGTCCCACATGAGCACCACCGTCACCCGCACCGTCGAGTTCTTCTTCGATCCCGTGTGCCCGTTCTGCTGGCAGACCTCGAAGTGGTTCCGGCAGGTGTTGCGCCTGACCGACGTGCAGCCGGTGTGGCGCCTCATCAGCCTGGCCATCCTCAACGAGGACCCCGACGACCCGGACGCGCTCCACGACAGCCACGCCACCGGGCGCGCCCTGCTGCGGGTCGCGGCCGCGACCGGGTCCGAGCATGGCAACGAGGCCGTCGGTCGGCTCTACGAGGCCATGGGCGAACGCCTGTGGGAGACCGCCCCGGCGGTCGACGGTCCCCTCGACGACGACGAGAAGTGGCGGGTCGTGACCAAGCACCAGCAGGCCGTGCTCGACGACCTGCCGGCGATCCTGGCGTCGGTCGACCTGCCGACCGGGCTGGTCGAGGCCCAGCACGACGGTCGCCACGACACCGAACTGCGGGCCTCGACCGACGAGGCCATGGAGCGGACCGGTGGGGACGTCGGGACCCCGATCCTGTCCTTCGACCCGCCGGACGGCCCGGCCTTCTTCGGTCCGGTCATCTCCACCACGCCGTCCGACGACGACGCCGTGGCGTTGTGGGAGGCCGTGACGACGCTGGCCACGTGGCCGTCGTTCGCCGAGATCAAGCGCTCCCTGCGGGAGCCGATCGACAACGAGTTGTTCCGCACGCTCGGACAGTGACGGTCGCCACGGCCGCCTGACCGGCCGTCCGCCGGGTCCCGACCGCCCTGACGGGCGGTGCCTCCCCCGGCCGGACGGGCGACGTCGGCTCGACGGGTCGGAGCCGCCCGCAACCTAGGCTGGCCGCATGTCCGACCCCACCGACCTCGTGGCGGCGGCCACGTCGCTCGGTGCGACCGTGGCTGCGGCGCGCCTGCCCCTCCCGCTGGCGTCGGCGACGCATGCCCGGGCGGTCCAGGACGAACTGTCCGGCCAGTTCCGCGATCACCTGTTGCCGCGTCTGCGCGACCGGGGTGCACCGCTGCTGGTCGTGGTGGGTGGTTCGACGGGGGCCGGCAAGTCGACGTTGGTGAACACGCTGGTCGGTGCCGTGGTCAGCCGCACCGGCGTCCTGCGTCCGACCACGAGGTCGCCGGTCCTGGTGCACCACCCGATCGACACCGGTGCGTTCCGGTCCGACCGCATCCTGCCCACGATGCGGCGTGCCGTCGCGGCCGACGACCCGGGTGCGGGACCGCCGGCTCGCTCGTCCGCCGCCTCCGCGGGTGAACCCGTCGACGTCGTCACGCTCGTGGCCACCCCCGAGGTCGGGCCGGGGATCGGGATCCTCGACACGCCCGACATCGACTCCGTTGCGGCCGCCAACCGGGCCCTGTCCCGCCAACTGCTCGCCGCCGCGGACCTGTGGCTGTTCGTGACGACCCCGGCACGCTACGCCGACGCCGTGCCATGGGACCTGCTCCGGGCCGCGGCCGAGCGCGGCACCTCCGTGGCGGTCGTGCTGGACCGGATCGGCGCCGCGGACCGCGACGAGGTCGTGGCCCACCTGCGCACGATGCTGGACGAGGGCGGGCTGACCCGCGCGTCGCTGCTGGTCGTCGAGGACGTCGCGGTCTCCGACGAGCAGGTCCCGCGACCGGCGATCGCCGAGGTCGTCGGCTTCCTCGACGAGGTGGCCGGTGACGAGTCCGCACGCCGGGCGGTGGCCGATGCGACCCTGACCGGGGCCCTGGCCAGCGTCCGTGACCGGGTCGAGGTGGTGCTCGAGGCCGTCGGTGACCAGCAGGAGGCCGTGGACCAGCTGCGAGGACGCGCCGCGGCCGCCCACGAGCAGGCGATCGAGACCGTGCTGGACGCCCTCGACGACGGACGGGTGCTGCGAGGCGAGGTGCTGGCGCGCTGGCACGACTTCGTCGGGGCCGGCGACCTCCTGCGCTGGCTGGAGGGTGGGGTCGGGCGCATCCGGGACCGGCTGTCGGCCCTGGTGCGGACCCGGAGCCACCCGGAGGAGCCGCTGACCGACGCGGTCGGTGACGGGCTCACGGCGGTCATCGTCGACGCCCTCCAGCGCGCCCGTCGCGACACGATCCGGTCGTGGCAGTCCGCGGCCGGCACCGACCTGGTCGACGACATGGCCCTGGCGGCACCACCCGGACTGGCGGGCGAGGCCCGGTCGCTGGTGCAGGGCTGGCAGGACGAGGTCGTGGAGCTGGTCCGGACCCAGTCCGCCGACAAGCGTTCGTCGGCCCGCCTGGTGGCGCTCGGCCTCAACGGCGCCGCCGCCGCCGTCATGGTGGCCGTGTTCGCCTCCACGGCCGGGTTGACCGGCGCCGAGGTCGGCGTGGCGGCCGGCACCTCCATCGTCGCCCAGCGACTGCTGGAGGCCGTGCTCGGCGATCAGGCCGTCCGGACCATGACCACGCAGGCCCGGGATGCCCTGGTGCGACGCGTCCGCCGCCTGGTCGACGACCAGGCGGGGGAGTTCCTCGGGCGCCTCGACGCCCTCGGGCTGGACCCGCAACTGCCCGAGCGGCTGGCCGCCGACGTGGTCGAACTCGACGTCGCCCGGCGGGACGCCTCGCTGTGAGCGAGACCGCGCCCCTGAGCGACGCCACCGACCCCACCGGTGGTGACCTGCGTCGACGCCTGATCGCGGCGCGGTCGCTGGTGGAGGTCGCCGGTCGACGCCTGCCGCCGGAGCAGGCGGCGGCCCTGACCGAGGTGCTGGCACGGGCCCGGGGCCGCCTGGCGGTCGCCGGCGACCACACCGTGGTCGTGCTCGCGGGACCGACCGGTGTCGGCAAGTCGTCGTTGTTCAACGCCCTGCTGGACGTCGACCTGGCCACCGTCGGGGTCCGGCGACCGACCACGTCCGAACCGCTGGCGGCGGTCGTGAGCGCCGACCCGGTCGCGGAACTGATGGGCCACCTCGGACTGGTGACGTGGCAGCACGTCGCGGTGCAGTCCCGGCCCGGCCTCGACTCGTTGGTGCTGGTCGACCTTCCCGACCACGACTCGGTCGTGTCGGCGCACCGGGACCGGGCCGGCGACCTGGTGGCCGTGGCGGACCGGCTCGTGTGGGTCGTGGACCCCGAGAAGTACGCCGATGCCGCCGTCCACGACGACCTGCTGGCCCCGTTGCGGGCCCACGCCGGGATCCTGACCGTGGTGTGCAACCGCATCGACCGAGTCCCCCCGGCACAGGCCGAGGAGGTCGTGGGGGACCTGCGACGGTTGCTGGCCGACGACGGGCTGGCCGGCACCGAGGTGCTGGCGACCTCGACCACGACGGGGGACGGCGTCGAGGACCTGCGCGCCCTGGTCGAGCGCTCGGTGGCCGACCACCAGGCCGTGGGCGACCGGATCGTGGCCGACCTGCGGTCCCTGGCCGTGGACCTGGCCGACGTCGTCCCGCCCGACGCCGGCAGCGGCCGGTCCGCACGACGTCACGACGACGTGGTCGACGCCGCGATGAAGGCGGCCGGTGTCCCGGCCGTGCTCGACGCCGTCGGGGCGACCCACCGCCACCGTGCCCGACGTGCCACGGGCTGGCTGCCGATCCGACGACTCCAGGCCGCGGGTCGCGACCCCCTGGCACGCCTCGGCCTCGGTCGCAACCGTCCCGGACGGGGTGAGGTGGACGGCGTGGGGGCGCGCTCGTCCCGGGCGGTGCCGCACGGCGTGGCCACCGCGACGTTGGCCACGGCCGTGCGCGATCGACTCGACGACGTCACGCAGGGCTGGCCGGCCCGCTGGTCCCAGCCACTGGAGACCCGACTGGACGAGGTCGTCGCCGACCTGCCCGTCCACCTCGACCGTGCGGTCGCCGGCACCGACCTGGAGGACGACCACCGACCGGCCTGGTGGTCACTGGCCGGGGGGGTCCAGGCGCTGGTGGCCGTGGCCATGGCCGTCGGGGCCGCCTGGCTGCTCGCGGCGTTCGTCGTGGCCTGGCTGCAACTGCCGCCCCTGCCCATGCCCGACGTCGCCGCCGGGGTCCCGATCGCCTGGCCCACGGTCCTGCTGCTGGGCGGCATCGTGGTCGGCCTGGCCGTCGGCGCGTTGTCGGCCCTGGCCGCCAGAGCCGGGGCCACGCGCGCGCGTGCCCGCGTGCGCACCCGCCTCGACGAACGCATCCGCCACGTCGTCGACGACGTGCTGGTCGACGCCGTGGAGGCCGAGGGGGCCCGGGCGGCGGCGGCACGCGACCACCTCGAACGCCTGGGCCGGTGACCACGACGGGCCTGGGTTACGGTGCGACGGTCGTTCCGCGCACCCGCGAGGCGGCCGGTGGGCCGCGACAAGGACGCATCCGGTGACCGACTCCACACAGCGCATCGCCATCCTGGGCGGCGGGCCGGCCGGCTACGAGGCCGCCCTGGTCGCCGCCGAACTCGGTGCCGACGTCACCATCGTCGCCGACGAGGGGCTGGGTGGGAACTCGGTGCTGTGGGACTGCGTGCCGTCCAAGGCCCTGATCGTGGCCGCCGAGGCCATGGGTTGGATCGACCGCAGCCATGACATGGGCGTGCGCCACGGCGGCCATGCCGACCACGACCCGGTCACCGTCGACTTCGCCGCCGTCGCCGAGCGGGTGCTGGAGTTGGGCGCCGACCAGTCGCGCGACATCGAGGGCAAGGTCTGTCGTGACGCGGGCGTCCGGCTGCTGCGGGGTCGGGGTCGCATCTCGGGCTACCACGAGGTCACGGCCGACCTGGTCGAGGGCGGCTCCGAGACCCTGGAGGTCGACTACGTCCTGGTGGCGACGGGCTCCACGGCGCGCGTGCTGCCCTTCTTCGAACCCGACGGGAAGCGCGTCCTGACCGGCCAGGACGTCTACGACCTCGACGAGTTGCCCGACCACCTGGTCGTGGTCGGTTCGGGGGCGACGGGGGCCGAGTTCGCCCATGCCTTCATCCGCTTCGGCACGCGGGTGACCCTGGTCTCGTCGCGCGACCTGATCCTGCCGACCGAGGACCCCGACGCGGCCCAGGTCATCGAGGACGTGTTCGAACGTCGCGGGATGACCATCCTGCGCAACACCCGGGCGTCGTCGTGCACCAACCACGGCGACCACGTCGAGATCGGCCTGTCCGACGACGAGTCGATCGAGGCCAGCCACGTCCTGTTCACCGTCGGCCAGGTCCCGGCCTCGGGCGACCTGGGCCTGGACCTCGCCGGGGTGGAGCCCAACCGGTGGGGCGGCATCGACGTGGACAAGGTGGGTCGCACCTCGTGTCGCTGGATCTACGCCGCCGGTGACGTCGTCGGTCGGGTCATGCTGGCCTCGGTTGCGGCGATGCAGGGACGGATCGCGATGTGGCACGCGCTCGGGCAGGCCGTGACCCCGCTGCGGTGGGACGCCGTGGCCTCCACGATCTTCACCGACCCGGAGGTGGCCACGGTCGGGCTGTCACGCGAAGAAGCCGAGTCGCGGGGCATCCCGGTCGTGACGGCTCGACTCGACTTCCGGGGGAACCCGCGGGCCAAGATGGCCGACCACACCGACGGGTTCGTCAAGGTCCATGCCATGGTGGGCTCGGGCATGGTGCTGGGCGGGGTGGTGGTGTCGTCGTCGGCCTCGGACCTGGTGCAGCCACTGGCCGTGGCCGTGCAGAACCGCCTGTCGGTGAGCCAGTTGGCCCAGACGGTGTCGGTCTACCCCTCCATGCAGGGGTCGGTCACCGAGACCGCACGCATGCTGATGGCCGAGGTCGAACGTGATCCGTCCGCCGACGTGACGGCGGAGGCATGAACGCCGGGGTCGGCCTCGGGATCATCGCGCTGGGCACCATCGCCGTGGTGGTGCTGGTCGTGGCCGTCGTGGTCGTGGCGTCGCGTTCGCGACGACGCTGAGGGTCCCCCTGGCCCGGCTCGCCGGTGGGTCCGGATCGGCTCCCGATCGCTCCAGAACAGGCGACAACGCCACAACGGCCCGATATCATGACGGGACTGTCCGTTCGCGTCAAAGGAGACGTGTCATGGGATTCGGAATCGTGCTTCTGGCCGTGCTGTCCGCGGTCGTCATCGGGGTCGTGCTGGTCACGGTCACCTCCATCGGTCAGGCGCGTTGGCAGCGCCGCGAGGGAGATGCCCACACCGCCTGATCGCCAACCCCCGCGATTCGACCCGTCACCGACGGTGACGGGTCGTTCCGGCATGTCCGCATGCCTCCAGCCCGAATCCCTCCAGCCGTCGTGCGGGCGCGACGTCAGGCGTCCTCGATCCGGGCCATGACGGCACCGGACTCGACGGAGTCCCCGGGCGACAACGACAGCGACGACACCACGCCGTCGCGATGCGCGGTGATGTTGTTCTCCATCTTCATGGCCTCCAGCACCGCGACCAGGTCGCCGGTCGAGACCTCGGCGCCGTCCTCCACCGCGTACTTGATCAGCGTGCCCTGCATCGGGGCCAGCAGGTCCTCGCTGGAACCGCCACCACCGCCGCCACCGCCCGACGACCCGCGGGCACGGCCGCCGCCAGAGGCGTCCGGCGTGCCCGCCCCGTCCACCGACACGCTCGCCCCGGTGTCGCCGTGGATGGCCAGTTCGAGACGCCGCCCGTCGACCTCGACGGTCACCCGGCGGGGTTCACCGTCGCCATGGTCGGCTGCCGCAGCCGGCCCGTGGGGTTCCAGGGCCCCGAGGTCCCATTCGTTCTCGATCGAGACCGTGGAGTGGGTCCCGGCCGCGAAGTCCTCGTGGAGCATCGCCAGGCGACCGAACGCCGCGGTCGACGGGATGCCCTCCACCACCATCTCGTCGATGGCGCGCACCATCCGCGCCCGTGCGACGTCGCGGTCCTGGCCCCACACGATCAGCTTGCCGAACATCGAGTCGTAGGCCTGGGCGATCTCGTAGCCGGACTCCGCGACCGCGTCGAGGCGCACCCAGGGTCCCTGCGGGGGGCGGAAGGTCGTGATCAACCCGGGGGACGGGACCCAGCCGATGGCCGGGTCCTCGGCGTTGAGGCGCAGTTCGATGGCGTGGCCGGTCAGGGTGACGTCGTCCTGGACCAGCCCCATGCCCTCGCCCGCGGCGATGCGCAGCTGGGCGTGCACCAGGTCGATCCCCGTGACCAGTTCCGTCACCGGGTGCTCGACCTGCAGGCGCGTGTTCATCTCGAGGAAGTAGAAGGTCTCGTTGTCGTCGTCGAGCAGGAACTCACACGTCCCGGCGTTGTGGTAGCCCATCTCGCGGGCCACCTCGATCGCCGCCAGGCCCATGGCCTCGCGCACCTCCTCGCCGATGTTGGGTGCCGGTGCCTCCTCCACCACCTTCTGGTGACGACGCTGCAGCGAACAGTCGCGTTCTCCCAGGTGGATGACCGTCCCGTCGAGGTCGCCCAGGACCTGGATCTCGACGTGCCGCGGGTGTTCGAGGTAGCGCTCCAGGTAGCACTCGCCACGGCCGAAGCTGGCCGTGGCCTCGCGCCGGGCGGCCTCGAGCGCCTCGGTCATCTCGTCACCCGACTGGACCACCTTCATGCCGCGGCCGCCGCCCCCGAACATGGCCTTGACGGCCACCGGGTAGCCGTGCTCGTCACCGAAGGCGCGCGCCACGTCGGGGTCGTCGGTCGGCTCGGCGGTGCCCGGCACGACCGGCACCCCCGCCGCCTCGGCCACGCCACGCGCCGTCAGCTTGTCGCCCATGGAGCGGATCGCCTCCGCCGAGGGACCCACGAACGTCAGGCCCGCGTCCCGGACGGCCTCGGCGAAGTCGCCGTTCTCGGACAGGAAGCCGTAGCCGGGATGGATGGCGTCGACCCCGGCCTCGGACGCCACCGCCAGGATCTTGTCGATGGCGAGGTAGGACTCGGCGGCGGGAGTGGGTCCCAGCAGGTGGGCGCTGTCGGCCGCACGCACGTGCGGGGCGTCCCGGTCGGCCTCGGAGTACACGGCGACGGCACGCACGCCGAGTTCCTTGCAGGCACGGATGACGCGGAGGGCGATCTCGCCACGATTGGCGACCAGGACGGCATCGAACACGAGGTGACGGCTCCCGTTTGTCGTGTGGCGGCCAGCCTAGGAGCACCGGGTTGGACGTGGGTCGCCCTCCGGGCACCGTCCGTCCGGGACGACATGGTCCCGAGCCGGGTCGATCGTCGGGCACACTGGATGGCCGCGTGGTCCGGGGGGACCGCGCACGCCCATGCTGGAGCTCCGATGCCGTTGCCCGTCTCGCTGTCCACCGTGCCCGCCCGCGTGCTCGGGGCCGGCATGGTCGTGTTGTTGGCCGTGGTGCCGGCCTGCGGCGACGACTCGACCACCCCACCACCGCCACCGCCCGGCGCCGACGAGGTCGTCACCGGGACCGACGCCTTCGTCTTCGAGCCCGACGAGTTCCGGGCCGAGCAGGGTGACCGGATCGGCCTGGTGTGCGAGGGCTCGCTGCCCCACAACCTCGTGGTCGAGACACCGTCGGAGGACGTGCTGGTCGTGGAGTGCGGCGGGCGCGAGGCGGCGGTCGGCGATCTGGCCGTCGAGCCCGGAACCTACACCTTCTTCTGCGACATCCCGGGGCATCGCGAGGCCGGGATGGAGGGTTCGGTCACCGTCGGCTGACACCCCGGCGGTCCGGTAGCGTTGGGGGCCCAACCCGTGCTCGCACGGCCCGGTCCATTCCGCCCACCTCCCCGTCCAGCCCAGGAGATGCCCCATGCTGCGCGGCTCCCCACGCCTGCTGTTGTCGGCCGCCGTCGCGGCCCTGCTGTGCGGCGCCTGTGGCGGTGGCGTGCCTGCCGGTGCGCTCACGGCCGAGCGGTTGGCCTGTCCCGAGGGCAGTGACTGCTACGACCCCCCGCGGGCGCCGGGGGACGGCGGCATGATCGCCATGAACGCCGGGGACTTCTACTTCGACGGCTTCGAGGGCGAGGTGGCCGAGGGGGACATCACGGTGACGCTGAACAACGAGGCCAACGGCACCCACAACTTCGTGGTGACCGGTGCCAACGAGGGCTCCGACCCCAAGATCGAGGCCAACGGCGGCGCGGAGGCCGAGGGCGTGGTGAACCTGTTCGCCGGCGAGTACACCTTCTACTGCGACATCGCCGGTCACCGGGCGGCCGGCATGGAGGGCACGCTGATCGTGACCCCCGAACTCACCGACGCCCAGGAGGCCACCGTCGGCGAGGACGACGGCGAGGCGTGAGCCGACGTCGCGGTGCACCGGTGCGTCGCGTCCGCCGGCCGCAGACGCCAGGTCACGCCACGACCTCCCGGGGAGCCAGCCGCCACGGCGTCGGGCCCCCGTCCCCGTCGATGGCGTGGCTAGGCTGCACCCAAATCGATCGCGTGGCCAGGCTTCACCCATGTTCGCTCGCATGCGCCGCGGTTGGGACCTGACCAAGAAGTCCTGGGCAGTGGTTCGATCGCATCCCGGGATCGCACGTCTTCCGGTCGTCGGTGGGCTGCTCGCCCTGGTGGCGTTGGTGGTGTTCGGACTCCCCGGCTCGCTCCTGCTGGCCGGCGACGATCCCGGGGCGACCCAACAGGTCCTCGGTGGCGTGCTGATCGCGCTGGGTGTCTACCTCGCGTCCTTCGCCACGACCTTCTTCAACGTCGCGCTGGCGGCTGCCGCCGACCAGGCCCTGTCAGTCGTGACGACCTCGAGCGCACGGTCAAGGTGGCCTGACCCTCCCGCCTCGTCCGACCGTGTCGCGGGAGCCTCACGCGCCCCGGCGCCAGTCCAGGTCGCCGATCGAGCTGATGCGGCGGCCCGGGACCACCCCTTCGAGTCGCGCGGCACGGACCCACCGTGGGGTCGCGGCGGCCGGCTCCTGTGCCTCCTCGACCGGCGCGGTGACCACGACCGGGCGTGTCAGGACGGTGGCCACGGCGGCCAGCACCGCGTCGCCGGGGTCGCCGCCACGCACCACCTCCACGCGCAGCACCGGATCGGGTTCGTTCGCGTCGCTCACCGGATCGGGTTCGTTCGCGTCGCTCACAGGATCGGGTTCGTTCGCGTTGCTCACCGGATCGGGTTCGTTCGCGTCGCTCACAGGGGAATGTTCCCGTGCTTGCGGGCGGGGCCCGGTTCGCGCTTGGTGGCGGTGAAGCGCAGGGCGCGGATCAGCTCGGCGCGGGTCGTGGACGGTTGGATCACCGCGTCGACGTAGCCCCGTTCGGCCGCTCGCCACGGGTTGGCGAGGTCCTCGGCGTAGCGTTCCTCGAACTCGGCGTGCAGGGCGTCCGGGTCGTCGGACTCGGCCAGCTCCCGGCGGTACAGGATGTTGACCGCGCCCTTGGCTCCCATCACCGCGATCTCGGCGGTCGGCCACGCGAGGTTGACGTCGGCGCCGAGGTGCTTGGACCCCATGACGTCGTAGGCGCCGCCGTAGGCCTTGCGCACGATGACCGTCACCTTGGGCACGGTCGCCTCGGCGTAGGCGTAGAGCAGCTTGGCGCCGTGGCGGATGATCCCGCCGTACTCCTGGTCGACGCCGGGCATGAACCCGGGGACGTCGACGAAGGTCACGATGGGGATGTTGAACGCGTCGCAGGTGCGGACGAACCGCCCGCCCTTCTCCGACGACTCGATGTCCAGCACGCCGGCCAGGTGCTGGGGCTGGTTGCCGACGACCCCGACCGTGCCACCGTCGATGCGGGCGAAACCGCACACGATGTTCGGGGCCCACGGCTCGTGCACCTCGAAGAACTCGCCATCGTCGACCACGGCCTCCACGATCGTCGCGGACGTCGTAGGGCACGTTGTTGTTGTCCGGGATGAAGGTGTCGAGTTCGTCGATGGACCGGTCGGGGTCGGGCTCGGATGCGTGACGCGGCGGGTCGTCGAGGTTGTTGAGTGGCAGGAACGACAGCAGGTACTTGATGTCCTCGATGCAGGCCTGTTCGTCGTCGACGGCGAAGTGGGCCACGCCGGACGTCCCGGCATGGGTCAGCGCCCCGCCGAGGTCCTCCATCGTCACGTCCTCGCCCGTCACCGTCTTGATGACGTTGGGGCCCGTGATGAACATGTGCGACGTGTCACGGACCATGAACACGAAGTCGGTGATGGCGGGGGAGTAGACCGCGCCGCCGGCACACGGGCCCATGATCGCGCTGATCTGGGGCACCACGCCCGAGGCGCGCACGTTGCGCAGGAAGATGTCGCCGTAGCCACCAAGGCTGACCACGCCCTCCTGGATGCGGGCCCCACCGGAGTCGTTGAGGCCGATGACCGGCACGCCCATGCGCACGGCCAGGTCCATGACCTTGACCACCTTCTCGGCGAACACCTCGCCCAGCGACCCCCCGAAGGCGGTGAAGTCCTGGCTGAACACGCACACCTGTCGACCGTCCACGGTCCCGTGGCCCGTGACGACGCCGTCGCCGAGGATGCGGGTCTGGTCGAGGTCGAAGTTGGACGACCGGTGCACGGCGAAGGCGTCGGTCTCGACGAACGAGCCCTCGTCCAGGAGCAGGTCGACGCGTTCGCGCGCGGTCAGCTTGCCCTTGTCGTGCTGCTTGGCGACCGCGCCGGCGCCGCCGCCGGACTCGGCTTCCTCGCGTCGGCGTTGGAGATCGTCCAGCCGGGCGGCGGTGGTGTCGGTCACGGTGGGGCAACCTTCATCGTGCGGGCGGTGGTCGGGTGCGGCGCTGCGGCGCCGTCCGCCCGGCATGCTAGGCCGCACCCGCAGCGAGGACCGGGAGACGAATGGACGACGAGGTGCTGGCGACCGCGCTGGGCGCGGTCGAGGGCGTGACCGAGGTGGTCGTGCTCGCGGTCGTGGACTCCACCAACCTGGAGGTCCGGCGACGACTCGCGACCGGCAGCCGGGCCGGGCTGGTGGTCGTCGCGGATCGCCAGACGGCGGGCCGAGGTCGTCGTGGTCGGACCTGGGACGACGTCGACGGCGGCAACGTCGCGGTGTCGGTGGCCGTGGACCTGCCCCCGGACGCCAGCCTGCTGCCGCTGGCGGCGGCACGTGCCGTGCGTGACACGTTCGCGGGGTCGGGGCTCGCCACGTCGGTCAAGTGGCCCAACGACGTCCGGCTCGTCGACGCCGGCCGGGTCGGCAAGTGCGCAGGGGTCCTGGTCGAGGTGGACGGCCCCGTCGCGGTCGTCGGGATCGGCATCGACCTGGACTGGCGCGGCGTGGTCCGCACCGACGAGGTCGCCGAGTGGACGTCGTTGGCCGAGGTGCTGGGCCGGCCGGTCACGCGCCGCGAGGTCGTGGAACCGCTGCTTGGCCACCTCATGGCCTGGTGCGACCGACTGGCCCGGCGGTCCGCGAGCGTGCTCGCCGGCTACCGGGAGGTCTGCGACACCGTTGGTCGTCGGGTCGAGGTCACCACCGAACGCCACGTGCTGGTCGGGCGGGCCACGGACCTGACCCCGACGGGTGCCCTGGTCCTGGACGTGGACGGCCGCGAGGTGGTGGTCACGGCCGGCGACGTGGTGCACCTGCGCCCGGCCTGACCGGTCCCACCGAACTCCTTTGACGTCGAAACACCCGGGCTACGATGGGGGGCCGTCCTGTTGCACCTGCCGGAAGATCCGCCATGCTGTCGTTCACGCTCACCGACGAACAGGAGGAGTTCCGCCAGGTCGTGCGGCGCTTCGCCGACGAGGTCATCGACCCGCGGGCCGACGAACTCAACGCGGAGGGGACCTTCCCGGTCGACATCGTCCACCGCATGGGCGACCTCGGGTTGTTCGGCATCCCCTTCGACCCCGCCGACGGCGGGCTGGGCGCCGACCTGGTCACGCTGTGCCTGGCGATCGAGGAGATCGGTCGGGTCGACCAGTCGCTGGGCATCACCCTGGAGGCCGCCGTCGGGCTGGGTGCGACGCCGATCGCGACCTACGGCACCGCGGAGCAGAAGGCCCGCTGGCTGCCCGACCTGGTGTCGGGTCGGCGGGTCGCGGCCTTCGGCCTGACCGAGCCCGGTGGGGGCTCCGACGTCTTCGGGGCCACCCGAACCACCGCCGAGGTCGACGGCGACCACTGGGTGCTCAACGGGTCCAAGGTGTTCATCACCAACGCCGGGACCGACATCACGTCGGTCGTCACGGTCATGGCGCGCACGGGCGACGACGAGATGACCTCGATCGTGGTCCCGGTCGACACGCCGGGGATGTCGGTCGCGCCGCCGTACCGCAAGGTGGGGTGGCACGCCTCCGACACCCGAGAGGTGGTCCTGGACGACGTGCGGGTGCCGCTGGACCACACCCTGGGGGAGCGTGGGCAGGGCTTCCGACAGTTCCTCGCGACGCTCGACGACGGCCGCATCGCCATCGCCGCGCTCGCGGTCGGCCTGATCCAGGGCTGTGTCGACGAGTGCGTCCGCCACGCCAACGAGCGCGAGGCCTTCGGCCGGCCCATCGGCGCCAACCAGGGCGTGTCGTTCAAGATCGCCGACCTCGAGGTCGCGGCCCACACGGCGCGCCTGGTCACCCTGGAGGCTGCCTGGAGACGGGACCAGGGCCTGGACTACAAGCGCCAGGCCTGCATCGCCAAGCTCTACGCCACCGAACAGGCGGTCACTGCCGCGCGCGAGGCCTGCCAGGTGTTCGGCGGCTACGGCTTCATGACCGAGTACCGCGTCGGCCGTTTCTACCAGGACGCCAAGATCCTCGAGGTCGGCGAGGGCACCTCCGAGGTCCAGCGCATGCTGATCGCGCGGGACCTCGGCCTGTAGGACGCGTCAGCGCGCGATGGTGGCCCGGCCCGACACGGACCGCGTGTCGCCACCGTCGAGGTCGATGGCCACGGACCGTGCATCGGCTCCCCGGCCACCCGACACGACCACCGTGCGACCGACGAGGTCGGTCACGACCGGCTCGGGACCGACCTCGCCCGGCACCGGAAGGGTCGCACTGGGCGTGCCCCGGCCCACCTCGTACAGGCGCACCTGCCAGCTCCCGCCCGACCGTGCCACGGTGGCGAAGCGGCTGCCGGCGTCGTCGAGCTGCCCACCGGACAACACGGGTCCGGACCCGTCGACGAAGCTGTAGGACAGCTCCGTCACGGGGCTGCCCAGCTCGCCACGCGGGGTGACGGTGAGCGCGCCCTCGGCCTCGTTGGCGGCGTTGACGAGCCATCTCGGTCCACCCAGGGCCTGGTACCAGCTGCTCTCCCACGCCGAGGTGAACACGACCTCCCTGCGGTTGCCACCGGACAGGTCGGCCTCCACGACCAGGACCTGGTCGTCGAAGCCGGCCTGGTCGCCGGCCCGGTAGCTGACACCCAGGACCATCCGACCCGATGCGGCATCGACGTCGTAGAGGTCCAGCCCACGTGCCCGCAGGGTCACGGCGTCGCCGGTGTCGGCGTTGTCGACGTCGCGAGGCCCGAAGCTTCCCAACGACACCAGGGTCGTGACCTTCCCGTCGACGAGGTGGCCGATGCCCTGGCGGTTGCGCTGGAACACCACGCCGTCCCCGCCGTCGCCGAACGCGATCGTCGTGGGACCGTCGAGGCCGGGGAGGGCCTGGGGCCCGTCACCACCACGGACCTCGACGCCCGACGTGCTCGCCACCACCAGGTCCCCCGACGAGATGGTCGCCGTCGGGGGCCCCGGTGACGGTGTGGTCGGGGCGGGCTCGGTCGGCGTGGTCGGTGCCGGCACCGGGGCCGGTGGGGCGGTGGTGGGTTCGGGGGTGGGGTCGGGTTCGGTCGTCGGCGCCGCCGTGGGTGGCGGCGACGAGGTCGCGGCCGCCGAGGGTGACGGGTCGGCGGTGGGCGTGGGGGTCGGTGTCGGGCTGGGCGTGGGTGTCGGCGTGGGGGTCGGTGTCGGGCTGGGCGTGGGCGTCGGTGTCGGGCTCGCGCTCGGGGTGGGCGTGACCGGCGGGAGGGGTTCGACCGCAACGGACGGCTCCGGGTCCGGCAGCAACCAGTCGGCGCCGGCCCAGGCCGCGAGCCCGATCAGGGCCACGGCCCCGACGGCCCCGCCCCAGAGGGCGGCGCGACGGCGACGTCCACGGGCCACCACGGCCGCGACGTCACCCCCGGGGACCGCCATGTCGGCGGCGTCGGATCCCAGCCGGTTGTCGAGCCGCCGGGCGAGGTCGTCGTCGGCCGGGTCGATGGGGTCGTTCATCGTGGGTCCTCCAGGGTGGCACGGAGTTGGTCCAGGGCGCGAGCCAGGCGGCTCTTGACGGTGCCCTCGGGGACGTCGAGGGCCGCGGCGGTGGCGGCGGTGCTGTAGCCGCCGTGGACCCGCAGGACCACCACGGCGCGGTGTTCCTCCGACAACTGGTCCAGCGCCCGACGCAGGTCCATGGGGGCCGCCTGCTCGCCCGGCGCGACGGCCTGCTCGGGAACGGGGCCACTGCTGATCCGTCGCCGGCCGCGGAACCACGACATCGCCCAGTTGCGGGCGACCCGGTAGACCCAGGCGCCGGCGTCGTGGTGGGCATCGAGCCGGCTCCACCGCTCCCATGCCCGCGACATCGCGACGTCGACCGCCTCCGCGGCCACCTCGACGTCGCCGAGGTCGAACGCGAGCATGCGCACGAGGCGATCGCGATCGGTGCGGTAGAAGTCCTCGAACGTGCGGATGACGGTCGGTTGGTTCGAGTGGGGCACCTGGTGCGTCCCTGTCGTCGGTGACCCGTCGAGTCTGCCCGCCCGGGTGCGGGCTCCGGTGGAGGCCATGTGGTGGCGTCCTCGTGGTGGGGGGCGTGGCGTGGTCCGCCCGACCCACGCACGAGCGACCCGAACCGTTCCATGCCCGGTCCAGACGGGCGCTCAGCGCGCGACTGGTGGCGACACGTCGTCCGGCGGGGCGGTCCTTCCCCGCCGCCATCCACGGCCGTCGTCGCCGGCGGTGGTCCCCACCCGTCGGCCGGTCGTCCTAGACCGTCGTGCTCGACACCGTGCACGACCAGCGGGGGTCCAGTGAGGCGGTCACCGGCACCGGGTCGTCGGGGTCGACCACCTCGGCCACGCCCATCATCCCGAGCTCGGCGTGGGTCACGAAGTGGCAGTGGTAGATCGCCGTTCCCGTGAAGTGCTCGAAGCGGGTCCGGAGGGTGATGCTGCCCCCGTTCTTCTGCACGATCGTGGTGTCCTCGTAGGACGGCGAGTCCACCGGTTCCCCGTTGACGTGGGTGACCTGGAACGGGTTGACGTGGATGTGGAACGGGTGCGGGAGGCCGGTGGGGTTGCGGACCGTCCACTCCTCCACGGCCCCGAGCTCGCAGACCTGGTCGACCCGCCCGTGGTCGAACGGGACGCCGTTGATGCCGAAGCCCCCGGCCATCGTCATCGCCAGCTCGCGACGCACCTGCACGTCGTGGCGTCGCAGGTCGACGAAGGGCTTCAGCAGGCGCTGCGGGTGCACCCGGCGTGACGGCGCCGGGCGGCCACCGCAGACCATCGTGGCGAGCCTGGCCTCCGGCAGGACCACGCCGAAGCCGTAGTCGTAGGGCAGCGTCCGGAGGGTGAACTCGCCCCGCCGGTCACCGGTCACCAGCACGTCGGCGCGCTGGCCCGAGGCGAGCATCACCTCGTCGACCTCGACGGCCTGGCGGTAGGGGCTGCCGTCGGCCGCGATCCGGGTCATCGTGTGGTCGTCGAGACGCACGCGCACCACGTTGTTGACCGAGGTGTTGACGAAGCGCCACCGCTGGGTCTCGCCGGGCGCGATGTCGATGGCCGGATCGACCTGGCCGTTGACGAGGCGGACCTGGGCGGCCTGGTTGGACGCCAACGGCGCCACGAGTTGGCCGTCGGCGCCGAACTCGGGCGCCGAGATCGCCAGCATGCGCTCGCGGCTGATCCCCGTGGACTTCAGCACGGCGCCACGTTCGGCGACCACGAGCACACCGAACAGGCCCGCGAACAACTGGCGGGCGCCCTCGCCGTGGTGGTGGGGGTGGTACCAGTTCGTGCCGGTGTGGTGGTCGGGCCGCAGCTGGATCTCGTAGTCGAACGTCTCACCCGGATCGACCCGGATGAAGATGTTGTCGGCGTTGCCCTCGCCGGACACGTGCAGGCCGTGGGTGTGGAGGTTGGTCGGCGTGTCGAGGTCGTTGACCAGTCGGATCCGCAACAGGTCCCCCGGGTGGGCCACCAGGGTCGGCCCGGGGAGCTCCCCGTTGTAGGTCATCATGCGCCGGGGGCGGCCGTCCACGACCACCTCGGTGATCGCCGCCCGCAGGGTCACGTCCAGGACCCCCAGGCGACTGCGCAGGACGGTGGGCTCGGCCAGGGTCGGCCGGCGCTCCGCACGGGCTGGCTGCCCGGTCCCCAACAGGACCGCCCCGGCCAGGCCCGCCGCGGCACCGGTCAGCAGGCCACGTCGCGAGATCCCCGGCACGGGGGCACCGGAGCGGTCGGTGATCGAGGCGGGACGTCGGGGGAACGTGGGCATGGTTTCTCCGGGCGACAAACAATCTGTGCACACCCTCGACGATAACCCCGAGGGGGGTCGTCCCGCCACGACTTCTGGACGGCGGCCGGGACGCGCCCGTGCCGGGTCGCCACCTGCCCTCGGCCAGGTTCGCGGCCCCCGCGTTCGTCACGGTGCACCGCCACGGGCCGCATCCACCGCCCGTACGCTGATCGGCCGTTGCCGACGCCACGAGGATGCCATGGCCGACCGCTACACCTCCCGCCTCGCCCTGGTCGTGGACGACGTCGTCGACGTCGGCGAGGTCGTGGCCGGGGCGATCCAGGCCGGTGACGTGGACCGCAGCCGTCCCGTTCGGGACGCCACGGAGGCCGCCGAGGTCAACTGGGGTGGGCGCATGGCCAAGGCCGTCGTCCGTCGCCTGGTCGACGAGGCCAGCGAGGACCACCTGGTCCGGGTGGAGGCCTACGTGGGTGCCGACGGACTGGTCAACGGGCTGCAACGCCAGGCCCAGCTCCTGCAGGCCCTGGCCCGTCAGCTGCGAGGTCGCGTGACCGGCGTGCGTGACCTGTCGGCCCGTGTCGCGCGCGACACGGCATGGATGAACCGGGTCGCCATCGGCGCGGTCGACCAGGGCGACGCGATCGTGGCACATTCGGCCGGCGAGGGCACCCACTGGGTCGCCACCCATGGCGCCGCGCGACTGGACGTGCCCGACCTCGAGCTCTACGGCCTGCGACGTGACCAGGTGTCGCCGGCCGAGGCGGCACTCGCCGACGTGCATCGCCAACTGCTGGACGCCGGGCTCAAGCGGGCCGACCTGGCACTGCCGGGGGGGACCCCGGTGTACCTCGTGCCGGTGCTGGAGGCCTGGAAGGACCTGCCGCTGGACTGGCCGGGTGTCGGACGTGCCGGGCAGGACCGCGGACCGGGGTTGGACGGGCCGCGGGCGACCCTGTCCATCATGCACAAGCCCCGCTTCGGGCGCTACCGCACGGACCTCGCCGGGGTGCGTGACCAGCTGGCCGGCTGAGACCGGGCCGGTCGTCCCAGCCGGGCCGGCGTCAGTCGGTCGGTGCCGCGGCGGTGACGGGACCCCGCAGGACGCTGTCGCTGGAGTGCGTCGGGTCGCCGTCGGCGGGTTCCACGGAGACGTCGATGGTGGGGTAGTCGCCGACGTCGACGGCGGCGGGCACCGCGAAGGAGTCCTGCTGCTCCACCGGTCCCAGGCTCACCAGCCGGCCGGCGTCCAGGTCGAGCAGCCACAGTTCGTAGAAGGTCCCGTCGGGTGGCGGTGGCAGGGTGTCGAGGTCGACCTCGACCCGTGGGCCGGTGTCGGTGTCGACGATGGTGCCCGCCACCGGGGCACCGGCGCGGTCGTCGAGGGCCTCCATGCGGAACGACGCCACGGGCGGCGTCGGCTCGTCGCGGGTGACCACCCAACCCACGCCGACGACGGCCAGCACCACCGCGGCGACGGCGGTCAGGGCCACGGCCACCGAGCGACGCTGGCGCGCCTCGGACAGCTGGGCGATCGAGGCGGGACGGCCCCGCCGACCGGATGCATCGTCGGTTGCCGGGCGTGGGGGGGCGTCGGGCGAGGAACGGGTGGTGGCCTCGGTCCGTGGGCGCGGGGTCGGGGCTGACGTCGGCTCGGCGTGGTCGTCGTCGGAGGCGGGTCGGGTGGCCACGGCGATGCCCGCCCACAGGCCGGCCACGTGGTCGCCGTCGACCTGGGCGAGGCGCTCCGTGCCGCGTCGGGCGGCGGCCATCAACTCGTCGTCGGTGGGACCCCCGTTGGTGGGACCGTCGTCGGTGGCGCCGTCGTCGGGGGGGCCGGGGACCGTCCGGTCGTGGTCATCGGTCGACATGGCTCACCTCCAACACTCCTCGCAGCTGACGCAGTCCGCGTCGCTGATGGCTCTTCACGGTTCCCAGCGGCATGTCCAGGGTGGACGCCACCTCGGCCTGGGTCAGGCCCTCCCAGTACGACAGTTCCAGCGTGCGGCGCTGGGCGTCGGGCAGGTTCGCCAATGCCTGGGCCACCACGAGTTCGTCGGCGACGTGGTCGCTGCGGTCCCGCTCGAACGGCTCGTCGGTCGAGCCGGACGGGTCCATCGGCAC
Organism: uncultured Nitriliruptorales bacterium; assembly: GCA_963735045.1. GTDB lineage: Bacteria > Actinomycetota > Nitriliruptoria > Nitriliruptorales > Nitriliruptoraceae > Salsipaludibacter. Next base: position 167,477 of record CAVTIZ010000003.1, read on the forward strand.
CTCGCGGATGCCGCGGAAGGACCGGTTGGCCAGGTTGCGGGCGATGCCGACCAACCACGCACCCAGGGGTGCCCGGTCGGGGTCGTAGCCACCCCGGGACTGCCAGGCGGCGACGAAGACCTGCTGGGTGAGGTCGTCCGCCGCGTCCACGCCGGCCCAGCGCGTGCACAGGGCGTGGATCATCTCGCCCCACCGCCGGAAGGCGTCGTCGAGGGCCTGGTGGTCGTCGTTGACCAACCCGACCGCGATGTGCCGTTCGGCGGTCTCGTCATCGTGGGTCCTCCCGGCCTCCACGTGGTGGTTCGTGACGACGTCCCGGCGGGTTTGGTGCGCGGCCGACGAACCCTCCGACCGGTCGGGCGGATCCCCGAGACGCGACGTCGATGGGCCGATCACGGTCCTCCTGGCAGGCCTGGTGCGCGACGCGACGCCGTGGCAGCACCACGTCGTCACGATCGTCGCATGCGGGTCCGCGAGGCTACACGGGCCGCGCCACGACCACGACGTTGGAGCGGTAGGAGCGGACGCTGCCATCGAATTCACCCCCACACGTCACCAGGACCAGCTGTGGTCGTCCGGACCGACGGAACAGGTCACGCGGTTCGAGCGTGTCCTTGTCGACCAACCGGCGCCCGGTCACCTCGAAGGTCGTGGTGGTGTCGCCGGCCACGACCTCCACACGGTCCCCGACCGCCAGGTCCACCAGGCGATGGAACGCCCCCAGGCCCTGCGTGCGCGAGTCCACGTGCCCGGCCACCACGGCGTTGCCGGGTTGGCCCGGCACCGGCCCGTGCTGGTACCACCCGGTGTCGTCGACGTCGTCGGGGACCTCCATCTGTCCATCGTCGGCGACGCCGACCGGCACGACGGGGAGGTCGAGGTCCAACGACGGCAGCACCAGCCGTTCGGGCGCCACGCCGGCGCCGGCCGCGTCCCAGTCGGCGATGCGACCCGACGAGACCCCGACGTCGCGAACGGGTGTCGGGGCGGGTGTCGGGGTGGGAGCCGGGGCGGGTGTCGGGGTCGTGGTCGGGCTCGGTACGGCGCTCGGGGTCACGGTGGGCGCGGGACCGGATGTCGCGCCCTCGGTGGGCGCCGAGGGCGCGAGGGGCGTGGGGGACGGCGCCGGCGATGCCGTCGCAACGGGAGTCGCCGACCGCCCAGTGGTGGCGGTCGGCGCGGGGGCGGCGGGGGCGAGGTCGACCTGACCGGCGTCGACCGAGGTGTCGATCACCAGGGTCGTGGCGAGCACGAGGCTGGCGAGGCCGACGGCCGCGGCGAGGAGTCGCGCGGCCATCGCTGGTCCTTCGGCTCGTGGTGGGTGGCCCTGGTCGCGGTCGGAAACACAAAGTGGAGGCCGGGGGTCCGGGACCGGCGGGTGGAACGCGGACCCCCAGCCACGTGGTGGAGGTGCCCGCCGTGACCGGGCGTCGGACCGGTCACGGCGGTGGGGTGGGAGTGGGTCCGTGAGGACGTGTCCCGCCCCGGTCGTGGTCAGGCGCGCTCGCGAGCGGGACGGCGAGCGGCGAACCCGAGGGCTGCCAGGCCGAGCAGACCCAGGGCGACGGCCAGCAGGGTGTTGTCCCCGTCGACCAGTCCGGCGTCACCGGCGGGCACGCCGTCGGGGTCGCCGTGGAGCCCGTCGATGGTCTGCACCAGGACGTCGAAGCTGCCGCCGTCCAGGCTGCCGATCGCGTAGGCGATCGTGTTGACGCCCTCGGCCAGCGTCGTGCCCGGCAGCGCGACGACCTCGGTGTCGGTCCCGGCCGCGTTGATGGCCAGGTCGTAGTCACCCGCGGGGACGTCGGCGACGGCCTCGTCCGGGTTGGCGAGGCCCTCGATCAGGGCGTCACCGCCGGCCAGGATGTCGACCGCCGGGGCCGCCGCGGTGTGGCGCACCGTCACGCGGGCGTTGCCGGCTTCGATGGTCGAGGTGTCGTTGACGAACAGCGAGACCGTCGGGTCACCGCCCTCGGTGAGGTGGGCGACCGCCGAGACGTTCACGCCCTCCTCGACCGTGGCGTCCGCGGACAGGATCGGGTCGCTGTTGTCCGCGGCGTCCGGTGCGGTCAGGTCGAAGGTGTAGTCCCCGGTGGGAAGCTCCAGCGGGTCGGTGACCGTGCCGGGCGCGAAGTCGTCCAGGGTCAACTCGTCGTTGACGTAGACGTCGACCGGGGTGTCCGGGATGCCGTGGACGACGGTGACGGTCCCCGTGGCGTCCTGGGCGGAGGCCGCCGTGGGGAGCAGCAGGAGAGCGGCGGCTGCGGCCGCTGTGGCGAACGTGGGCAGTGGGCGCATGTCGACTGGTCCTCGTGGTGGCGTTGCATGCCGGTCCTGGCATGTCACCCCCACTTGCCGTGGCGACCCCCATCTGGATGCAGTCGCAACCACTGTGTGCGTTCAGCGCGCGCTCAACGTCGGTCGTCAGTCCAGCTCGGGGGGCTCGACCCACTCCCCCTCGTCGCCCTCCGGACGGTGGTCGCCGGCGAGGTCGCGCAGACGCAGGGCACCCTCCTCGGGACCGATCGCCAGCAGCCGGTCCCCGGCGCGCACCTCGCGCCGCGCCCGGGGGCGGTAGGTCCAGCGGCCCCCGCGGTCGATCGCCAACACCTCCATGCCCGTCTGGGTGTGGACACGCAGGCTCGCCAGGGTCGCGCCGTCCAGTTCCGAGCCCTCGGCGACGAAGGCGTCCGCGGTGATCTCGTCGGTCTCGCTCAGCGCCGCCGCGATGATCGGGTGGGGGGCCTCGTCGGTCTCGATGACCCTGGTCAGCGACTGGGCGGAGTCCACGATCCGTTCCGACGCCGCGGCCAGGTGCAACAGCCCGCGCAGCACCTCGGGGTCCTCCAGGCCCCCGGCCGCACGCAGCACCCAACCCTCCAGGCCGTGGAACAGGTCGTCGCTGGTGTCCTCGATCACGCTGACCTCGGCGGCCAGCGAGCGGTCCCGCAGCAGGATCGCGGCGTAGGCCAGCCCGACGGCCACCTCCGACACGTTCTTGAGCTCCACGGCCAGGTCGACCGCGCGGTCCAGGTCGGTCAGGCGTCGTCGTTGGGGTGGCTCGGTCACCGACTTGCGCGGCGCCCCGGCGAGGTCGCGGACGAAGTCCATGCCCTCCTCGGGACCCTGGAGGAACAACACGTCGCCGGGGCGCAGCACCTCCTCGGGCTCGGGGCCGTAGATCCACGCGACGTCGCGGCGGATGGCGATCAACCACATGCCGGTCCGCGCGGGCAGTTCGAGCTCGCGCAGGCTGCGCCCCTCCAGCCGGTTGCGGTCCCGGATCCGGATGCGTCCGGTGACCTCCTCGGCGTACTTGAGGTCGTCACGCAGTTCCGGCGGTACGCCGATGTCCTTGAGCTGCACCCGCGCGATGTCCTCGGCCGAGTCGGCGATGCCCTCGATGGACATGGCCAGGGACAGCACCCCCGCCAGGGCGTCGGCGTCGGCCGGCGTGCGCGCGGCCAGCATGCACACCGTGCGCAACTCCACCAGCGAGTCGTCGATCTCGTCCTCGAGCCGCAGGACCTCGCGGGCCATCGAGTCGTCGCCGAAGAACACCGCCGCGTAGGCGAGGTCGACCATCAACTCGGCCGCGTCCTTGGCGTCGACGAGCAGTTCCTTGACCGTGCGTCGTTGTTGCATCATCCAACTCCCGTGAGGCCGATGGCACCAACCAGGCACAGGATGCCGAACAGGTCCATCGATGCGGTGACGATCGGAATGCCGTGGTTGTCCGGGTCGAGCCCGAACCGGAACGTGGCGACGGCGGCGGCGTAGGCCACGACGGCCAGCACCAACGTGGCGAGCAGCCCACCCAGGGCGGCCGTGGCGACCAGCGACGGGGCCGATGGAGGTGACAGCCCGGACAGCCGGGCGGCCAGCCATCCGACCGCCCCGACCCCGACGAAGGAGCCCAGTGCGAGCAGGAAGGTCAGCGAGATGTCCAGCCCGGCCAGCGCGGTCGGCCACGTCCGTGGTGCCAGCAGCCCGACATGGAGCTTGGACGCCAGCCGGGACGCCAGCATCCCCCCCAGCGAGCCGCACACGGCCACGAAGGGCGGGATCAGGACCAGCAGGGCCGGGTTGGACAACAGCGTGTCCACACGGGCGTCCATCACCACGCCGGCCAGCACGTCCAGGGTCACGGCCGCCGTCAGCACCACCAGCGACTCGCGCACGATCCGTGCCACCATGCCGTCGCCGTCGCGCCACCCCACCACCCCGGCGGCGACGGCCAGTCCGATGCCCACGAGGCCGATGACCGTCGCGAGCCAGCTGACCTGGAGCAGCAGGGTCGCCAGCAGCAGCGCCGGCAACGTCACGAGGTCGCCGGTGGCGGTGATGACCGGAGCGCCGACGTCGTCCATGGAGTAGCCCCGGACCCGCGACTGGCGGGCGATGACGACCGTCACCGCCAACAGCACGGTCGACGCCAGCAGCCCCCCGACGACCGAGATCGCCACCAGGTGTGGCAGCGACATCACGGGTCGGCCCAGCAGCACCGACACCGCCCACGCGATCACGCCGGCCTCGGCCGCGGTCGACATCGTCAGCAGGGTCGCGGCGCGCACCTGTCGGCCGAGGAAGGAGTCCCTGGAGGTCTCGGCGCCCATCTCCCCGGTGAGGATCCCCGTCCCGAGCCGGGCGGCCAGGGCCCCGAAGATCGAGCCCCGCATCCCGATCGCGGCCGGGATCAGCACCAGCAGCCCCGGGTTGGCGGCCAGCGCGCCGTTCGCGCCACCGAGCACCGTGCCGGCGATCAGGGTCGCGACCAGCCCGATGCCCAGTGCGGCCGCCGAGGCCCGGATGGAGGTCGCCTCCTGGGCCCAGTAGTGCGCGATGCGGCTGGCCGGCAGTCCCAGCGCCCGCAGGACCGCGACCACGGGGTCGGGCAGTCGGGGTCGCAGGGACGCCGCGGCCCGGCCGACGCGACGGGAACGGCCGTGGTCGGCCATGGCACACCTCCCCGGACGCGGTCGCTGGCGGGCCGGGCGGAGCGCCCGACGCGGGCGCCACCCTACGAGGCCCCACCCACCGGTGACGACGTACCCTGTCCCCATGACTGACTACTCACCGCCGCTCCGTGACATCCGCTTCGTGCTCGACCACGTGGTCGACCTCGACGTCCTGCTGGACCAGCCGGCCTTCGACCACGTCGACGCCGACCTGGTCGGTGGGCTGCTGGCCGAGGGAGGGCGCTTCACGGCCGAGGCGTTGGCCCCGGCCAACCGCGACGGTGACACCATCGGCGCCACCTTCGCCGACGGCCGGGTGACGACCCCGGAGAGCTTCCACACGGCGTGGAAGAACTACGTCGCGGCGGGGTGGGGCGCGCTGCAGCACCCGGTGGAGTTCGGTGGCGGCGGGTTCCCGCTGGTGGTCGCCAACGCCTTCAAGGAGATGATGACGTCGGCGAACCTGTCGTTCGCCCTCAACCCGTTGCTGACCACGGGTGCGGTCTACGCCATGCTCCACCACGCCGACGAGGACCTGCAGCAGACGTTCATCCCACGGATGGTGTCGGGGGAGTGGTCCGGGACCATGAACCTGACCGAGCCACAGGCGGGGTCCGACGTCGGGGCCCTGACCACCCGCGCCGAGCCGGCCGAGGACGGCACCTACCGGATCACCGGCCAGAAGATCTACATCACCTGGGGTGAGCACGACCTCACCGACCAGATCGTGCACCTCGTCCTGGCCCGCCTGCCGGACGCCCCGGCGGGCACCAGGGGGATCTCGCTGTTCGTCGTGCCCACGTTCCTGCTGGATGCCGACGGCGAGCCGGCGGAGCGCAACGACGTCAGTTGCCTGTCGATCGAGCACAAGGTCGGCATCCATGGCTCGCCGACCTGCGTCATGGCCTACGGCGAGGAGGGCGACGGCGCCGTCGGCTGGTTGGTCGGCGCCGAGAACGACGGCATGCGGGCCATGTTCACCATGATGAACGACGCCCGGCTGGGCGTCGGGCAACAGGGCCTGGCCATGGCCGAGCGGGCCTACCAACAGGCCCTGGCCTTCGCCACCGAGCGCCACCAGGGGACGGCGCTGGGGGCCGACCCCGGCACGTCGTCGCCCATCATCGACCACGCCGACGTCCGCCGGATGCTGGTGGGCATGAAGGCCCGGATCGAGGGCATGCGTGCCCTGACCATGGCCAACGCCATCGCCATCGACTTCGCACACGTGCTCGACGGCGACGCCGCCGCGCACTGGCAGATGGTCGCCGACCTGTACACGCCCCTGTCCAAGGCGTGGTGCACCGACGTCGGTGTGGAGCTCACGTCCACCGCCATCCAGGTCCACGGCGGCATGGGCTACGTCGAGGAGACCGGTGTCGCGCAGCACTGGCGGGACGCCCGCATCGCACCCATCTACGAGGGCACCAACGGCATCCAGGCCCTGGACCTGGTGGGACGCAAGCTGGGGCTGGACGGGGGGGCGTTCGTCCCGGCCCACCTCGAGGAGCTGCGCGCCGAGCTGGACGACGACCGCGACGAGCTGGCCTCGACCGTCGCCGGGGTCGCCGACGGGCTGGACGTGCTGGTGGAGACCACCGACTGGCTGCTGGCACACCGTGGCGACCTGCAGGACGTGTTCGCCGGGGCCACGCCCTACCTGCGCCTGTTCGCCACGGTCGTGGCCGGGGTGCTGCTGGTGCGCGGCGCACGCGCCGCCCTGGACGCCGTCGAGGAGGACCGGGACGTGGCCTTCCACCGTGCCAAGCTGGTCACCGCGCGCTTCTTCGCCGAACAGGTCGTCCCCGAGGTGCACGCCCTGGCGCCACGGGTCACCGCGACCGCGCGGGACCTGTTCGCCCTGGACGCCGACCAGCTGGCCGGGTGACCTCCTCGGCCGTCGCCGTCCCTCGCCGTACGGTCCTCGTGCCGTGTGTCGTCCACCTCGATCGGGACCACGTCCGTGTCCGAAAGTGATGTCTTCCGCTCCGTGCGGCGCCCCGAGCGGCGCCGCATGCACCTGGCGGTGCGGATCGGCCGGTGGGTCCTCGTGCTCGTGGTCCTGGCGGTCTTCGCCGTCGCGGGGTGGCTGCTGTGGCGTGCGTCCAACACCCTGGAGCCGCTCGAACTCCAGACCTTCGTCCTCAACGAGACCGATCCCGACGCGCTGACCGACCAGGTCTCCGGCACCTCGACCACGGCCGTGGTCGGCGTGGACCGGCGCCAGGCACCCCCCGACGACATCGCCGACAGCACCGCCGACCCGCGCGGGACGGCCGTCACCCCGGCCGTGCAGCTGGTCGTGACCACGCCGGATCGCTCCGACACGACCATCGTGACCTTCCCCGCCGACCTCGCGGTGGACCCGCCGGGCGTGGTCGGGCAGGTCCGGCTCGATCGCGTCCAGGCCCTGGGCGGCCCCGACCTCCTGCTGGCCACCCTCCAGGACCTCACCGGCATGCCGATCGACCACTACGTCGAGGTCGACCTCGAGGGCGTGGCGCCGCTGGTCGACGCGGTCGGCGGCGTCGAGGTGTGCCTGGACCAGGTCGCGCTGGGCGACGAACCCGTGGACAGCCCCACGCCGAGCGCCACCCCGACGCCCACGCCCGCTCCCGGGGCCAGCCCGTCGGCGGCCCCGGCGCCGGCCACCGACCTGCCGGGCTGCCAGGTGCTGGACGGCGCGGCCGCGGCCGGCTTCCTGTCGTCGCGCAGTGACGCCGGGCTGGAGGTCAGCCAGCAGCGACGCCGGTTGGCGGAGCAGCACGCCCTGCTGGCCGAGGTCCTGGACCGCATGACCCAGGCCCGGACCGTGGCCAACCCGGTCCGCACCGATGCGATCCTCGAAGCACTCCCGGAGGCGGTCGCCACCGACATCGAGCTCGGCCTGCCGGGCCAGGTCCGCGTGGCCGGCGAGGTCGCCGACTTCGACCCGGCGTCGCTGGTCGTGCGGGTCGTGCCGACCCAGCGCCTGCCCGGCGAGACGCTCCAGCAGATCCAGCCCGAGCAGGCCGAGGCGCTGTTCTCGGCGGTCCGCTCCGGTGACGACCTCGCCGAGGTGGGGACGTCGACCACTCGCGAGATCGGTCCTGCCGACGTGTCGATCGTGGTGGTCAACGGTGTGGGGATCGAGGGGCTGGCCGGTCGGGTGTCGTCGTTCCTCGACCAACGCGACTTCGTCGTCGGGGGCGCGGTCAACCCCAGTGACCTCGACCCGCGGGACGACTGGGACCGGGAGCAGGTGGTGACCACGCTGCGGTTCCGTGAGGGTGACGAGGACCTGGTCGCGATCCTGACCGAGGCACTGGGGGACCTGCCGCTGGAACTCCAGCCCGTCGACCAGCTGCCGCCGATGCCACGCGACATCACCGTGGAGGAGCCCACCGTGCTGCTCGAGGTCGGCAGTGGGTGGGACCAGTGAGCGACCATCGCCACCTGGTCGACGTGGTCGTTGACGTCGACGACGACGACCTCGCGGCCGCACTGGCCGACGCCTTCGCGCCCCACCGGGTCCACCGCGTCACGGAGGTCGTCGGACCGGGTGCCACGGCCACGCTGGCCGACCACGCCGCGACCGTGGTGGTGTGTGCCCCGGCCGGCCCGGAACCGGGCGACGGCGAGACCGGCCGGATCGCGTTGCGGGCGCGGGACTGGGCGATCGCCGCCGGGGTGGTGGGCGCCCGCCTCGTCCTGGTGTCCAGTGACGAGGTGTTCACCACGGGCACCGCGGACGACGCAGCGCCCGACGAGTTCTCCTGTCCGGACCGTCGCGATGCCGTGGGACGGGCGCGACGTGCGGCCGAGGCCGAGGTCGCCGGTGCGGGGACGGCCGGGGTCGTCGTGCGCGCCACCGTGGCCGCCGACCCGGTCGAGCTGGCCGCCACCGTGCACTGGGCGGTGACCGCAGCCGGTCCCGGGCCGTGGCACCACCCCGATCCCGACGGCCGGCTCGACGACCGCCACACCCGGGCGGTCCGGGCCGCCGCGCACCCGCGGGAACCGGCATGATCGTGCGTGACGCCATGGTGGTGGCGGGCGGCCGGGGAACCCGACTGCAACCCCTGACGGACCACACGCCCAAGCCGTTGCTGCCACTGGGCGGGGCCCCGTTCCTGCTCGGCGTGGTCGACCGGCTGGCCGCGGTCGGGGTCCAGCGCGTCTTCCTGGTCGTGGGAGCCGACACCGCCCCCTTCGACGTGCTGGTCGAGCCCGCCCGGGCGCTGGGGGTGGGGATCGTCGCCGTCCCCGAGCCCGAGCCCCTCGACACCGCGGGCGGGGTCCGGGCGGCCATCGACGACGTCGACGGTCCGGTGTTCGTGCTCAACGGCGACGTGCTGACCGACATCGACCTGGTGGCCATGGCGGCACGTCACGAACAGCGCCACGCCGACGCCACGATCAGCCTGACCCTGGTCGAGGACACGGCGTCCTACGGGGTCTGCGTGCGCGCCGGGACGAGGATCGTGGACTTCGTCGAGAAGCCCGACCCCGGAACCCTGCCCGACCAGCACGGCGTCAACGCCGGGACCTACCTGCTGGAGCCGGACGTGCTGGACCGCTTCCCGCAGGGTCGGTTGTCGTTCGAGCGCACGGTGTTCCCCGGCATCCTCGCCGACGGCGGACACGTCGAGGGCTTCGCCTGGGACGGCGTGTGGGCCGACCTCGGGACGCCGGCCCGCTATCGACGGGGGCATCGCCTGGTCCTGGACGGTGAACTGGCGTGGCCGGCCGTGGCCGCGATCCCCGACCGTGGGGGCGGCGTGCGTGTCGCCGAGGGCGCCCGAGTGGACCCCGCTGCCCGCCTGGTGGGCCCCTGCATGGTGGCCGACGGTGCCGAGGTGGATGCCGACGCGGTGGTGGGCCCCCACGCCACGGTCGGCCCCGACGCGCGGGTGGGGGCCGGGGCGCGGGTGGTCGACACGGTGCTTCGCCACGGGGCCACCATCGGTGCCGGGATCGCCGCCGACGGACTGCTGGCCGGGTGCCGGTCGGTGGTGGAGGCTGGTGCGACGCTGGGCCGTGGTGTGGTCCTTGGCGACGACGTCGTGGTCACCGCGGGCACGGTGCTCGACGACGACGAGCGTCGTGGCCACCGGTCGGAGCCCGCGTGACCCGTGCGCCCCGGGTGGCGGTGCTGGGCGCCGGCCCGGCGGGCCTGGCCGCGGCGGTGGCGAGTGCGCGTGCCGGTCACGACGTCGTCGTGGTCGAGGCCGCCGACCGCGTCGGGGGCATGTCGGGCTCGATCGAGGTGGCCGGCCAACGGGTCGACCTCGGCAGCCACCGCCTCCACCCCGTGGCGACCCCGGCGGTCGAGTCGCTGCTGCACGAGGCCCTCGGCGAGGACCTGCAGCCGCGGCGGCGACGTGGCCGCATCCACCTCGAGGGCCGGTGGCTGGACTTCCCCCTGCGACCGGCCGACATGCTCGCCCACCTCCCGCCGTCGTTCGCGCTGGGGGCCGTGCGTGACCTCGTGACCGCCCGGTGGCGCGAACCGGCGACCACCGACGACGCCCACGCCGCACTGGTGGCCCGGCTCGGTCCGACCGTCGCCGAGCGCTTCTACCGCCCCTACCTGACCAAGCTCTACGGGGTCGACCCCAGCGCCCTGCATGTCGAGGTCGCGGACCGGCGTGTCGCGGCGCGGGGCGCGAGCGACATCGTGGCGCGGATGCTGCGACCACGGCCCGACCACGACTTCCGGTATCCGCGGCGCGGGTTCGGCCAGTTGTCCGAGGGCCTGGCCGACCTCGCCCGCCGGGCCGGCGCGGAGCTCCGGTTGGCCACGCCGGTGACCGGCCTGGCCCTGTCGCGGGACCGTGCGGTCGTCGTGACCCCCGCAGGGGAGCTCGCGGTGGACGTCGTGGTGTCGACCCTGCCGGCGGCGCTGGTGGCCCGGCTGGCGGCCGCGCCGGCCAGCGTGCGGGCCGCCACGGCCGACCTCGGCCACCGGGGCCTCCACGTGGTGCACCTGGACCTCGACACGCCACGGCTGTCGCCGGCCGATGCCCTGTACTTCCCCGGGCCGGAGACGCCGGTGGCCCGCCTGTCCGAGCCCCGCAACTTCCGCGACCACCCCGGTGACCCGGACGACCACACGGTGGTGTGCGCCGAGGTGCCGTTCGGGCCCGGCGACCCGATGCCCTCGCCCGACGCGCTGGCGGCCACGGTGGTCCGGGCCCTGGACGGGGCGGGCCTGGCGGTCCCGCGGGTGCGGACGACGACGGTGACGTCGCTGCCGCGGGTCTACCCGGTCTACACGCCCGGGTCCCGACGCGCCCTGGACGTGGTGGAGGCCTGGGTGGCGGGGCGGCCGCGGTTGGTGTCGGTGGGTCGCCAGGGACTGTTCACGCCCGACAACACCCACCATGTCCTGGCCATGGGGCTGGACGTCGCCGGCGTCGTCGGGCGCGACGGCGTCGACCGCCGGCGATGGGCCGCACGACGGGCCGCCTACCGCGCCTTCGTCGTGGAGGACTGAGCAGGGTCGACCGCGAGCGTGGCCAACACGTCACCACGACCCGGCTCGGGAGCCCCCACCGCGATTCCGTGCCCGGCCAGCAGGATCCGGAGGTCCTCGAGCACGGCCCCCGCGGCCAGCAGGCCACGGGCGGACCGCGGACCGCGGACCACCAGCACCCGTGTGGCCGGTCGTCCCGCGTCGGAGCTCGCGTCCCGGACGGCCACCGTCACCGGCCCGGCCGTCCGGCGCACGGTCGCCAGGGCACGGTCGATCGGGGTCGCGTCGTCGTCATCGGTCGCGTCGACACGACCGACCGCGGCGCCGAGGGCACCGGGGTCCGTGGCGGCCGGTCCGACCGTGCCCGGGACCATCGCGGTGACGGCGTGCTCGGCCAGCGTCGGGCCACCGGCGGGAAACAGGTCGTCACCGGGGCCACGCACCAGGTCCTGTGCGCTGCCGGGACCGGCCACGTCGAGCCCGCGGACGACCACGAACGGGATCGGTGTGGCCTTGTCCCGCACCAGGTCCGCCAGGCCCGCGACCTCGTCGGCGATCGCGGCCACCGTGACCTGCAGGGGTGCGCCGACCAGGTCGCCACCGCCGCGCTCGTCGCGCAGCGCCCGGACCCCCGCCAGGCCGATCGCGACGTCGACCTGGCCCTCGCGCCAGGGCCGGCCGAAGGTGTCACCCACGACCACGCCGACGTCGGCACCCGTCGCCTCCGCGAGCTGGCCACGCAGGACCTCGGCGCTGGCGTCGGCGTCCTCGGGCAACAGCAGGGCGTGCCCCGGCGGGACGTTGGACCTGTCGATGCCGGCGTTGGCACACACGAACCCGTGCGACGTCTCGACCACCAGGACGCGCGGGTGGTCGGCGACGACTCGCCGGGCCTGGGACAGGGCCAGCCGCCGCCGGGCCGAAGGCCCGTCGTCGTCGATGGCCACCAGCCGGCCCTCGGCCAGCGCGACCACCTTCGACGCCACCACCAGCACGTCCCCGTCCGCCAGCGCCCCGGGCCCGTCACCGCGCCGTCGGGCCTCGTCGAGGGCCGCCAACAGGGTCGCCAGCAGGTCGACGTCGGGACCGAGGACCCCGGGCACGGGGAGGGGGTGGACGGTGACGGGCATCGGGCCTCCAGATCGGACCGCGGCGCCCGGGCGTGGACGCCCGTGGTCCGATCTGGGGCAGCGTAGGACCGCGCGTGATCGGACTCCCACTTGACGCGGCCGATTCCGTCCGGAAGAATGACGGTGGTGTAGTTCCACCACTGTTGGCCGCAGTCCCCGTGGCGTCGGCGGACGGGGTCCGACGACGACGAGACTGCGAGGGGAGGCACCGTGAGCATGATCGCGGAGCTCGGGGCGAAGTTGGCCTTCGACGACGACAAGCGCGTGTGGATGCTCGAGGCGCGCTGCCTGGATGCCGACCCGGAGGCCTTCTTCCCGGAGAAGGGCGGGTCCACGCGTGAGGCGAAACGGATCTGCGGGATCTGCCCGGTGCAGCAGGAATGCCTGGACTACGCCCTGGAACGCGACCAGCGCTTCGGGATCTGGGGTGGCATGAGCGAGCGCGAACGACGGCGGTTCAAGCGTCGGTCGGCCTGACGGGGTCCCGGGCGACCGGGGTCACCACTGGCCACAGGTGCACCGCGACGAGGACCCGCCGTGGGTGGGTGGGATAGCGTCGCGGCACGGTCCGGTGCGTTCGTCGGTGCGCACCCAGGTGCCGGATGCGGCGTCCGCCCGGTCCGGACGACCATCGTCGTGTCGCCGTCGGCCCGCGTCACCGGCGACGTCCACCCGCTCCCCGCAGTGCCCGAGGTGACCCATCACGTCCCCCTCCGCGTCCTCCGCGTCCTCCGCGGCAGCACCCGGGGAGTCCCCTGCCACATCGGCCGCGACCTCCCCGGGGGCCAGCGCCGCGACGTCCGTCGCGACGCGGACCACCGCTGTTCCCGGGCCGGTGGTGGCGGCCGTGATCGTGGCCACCGACGCCCGTCCGTGGCTGCCGGAACTGCTCAACGCCCTCGCCCGCCAGACGCGGCCACCCGACCGGGTGGTGGCCATCGACAACGCGTCGACCGACGGCACGCGTGACCTGCTCATCAGCGCCCTCGGCCCGCAGCGGGTGATCCTGTCCGACGCCGACGTCGGGTTCCCGCAGGCCGTGGCGATCGGGGTCGACGCCGTTCCCGAGGCCGACCACGTCCTGATCCTGCACGACGACCTCGTGCCCGACGACCACATGGTCGAGCACCTGGTCGCGGCCCTGGTGGCCGATCCCCGCCTGGCAGTGGTCGGGCCCAAGCTGGTCGACCACGACGATCCCGGTCGGCTGCGCTCGGTCGGGTTCACCATCGATCGCTTCGGCCGCATCGACACCGGCCTGGAACACGACGAGCGTGACCAGGGCCAGTTCGACACGCCGACCCGGCCGCTCGCGGTGTCCTCCGCGGCCATGCTGGTCCGTCGTGACGTGTTCGTCGGCCTCGGCGGGTTCGACCGTCGCTTCCGGCTGTACCGCGACGACCTCGACTTCTGCTGGCGCGCCTGGACCGCGGGCTGGCAGGTCGGCCTGGAGCCGGCCGCCAGTGCCCGCCACCGGCGTGCCGCCGCCTCCCACGACCGACCCGGCCAGGCCGCCTTCAAGGGCCCGCGCTTCTACCAGGAGCGCAACACCCTGGCCGCCATCCTCAAGAACGTCCCGGGCGCACGTCTGCCCGTGGCCGTGGCGGTGTTCGTGCTGGTCGCCGCGGTTCGCGCCGGCTGGTACCTGCTGACCCGTCGCTTCGCCGACGCCTGGCAGACCCTGCGGGGGTGGGGTTGGAACCTGCGCCGTCTCCCCGGGACCCTGCGTCGTCGCCGCGACGTCAACCGGCTCCGACGGATCGCCCCGTCCGAGCTCAACGAACGCTTCTCCCACCTCGGACCGCAGTTGCGCCAGGTGGTGTCGGGCGTCGTCGACCAGGTGCTGGGCGGGGACCTCGACGTCGACGACCCGGTGGCGTCCGACGACCAGGTCGCCGAGGGGGTCGTCACCCGGGTCCAACGCTTCGTTCGTCGCCGTCCCGGCACCACGGTGGCCGTGGGCATCGGACTGGTCGGGCTGGTGGTGACGCTGCCCCTGCTGTGGTCGGGACCCCTGTCGCTGGGACAGGTGCGACCCTTCCCGACGTCGGGCCTGCGGCTGGTCGAGGACTACCTGTCGGTGTGGCACGACGCCGGCGCGGCGGGCACGGTGGAGGACCCGACACCCGCCCAGGCCCTGCTCGGCGCGTTGCAGGTGATCGCGTTCAACAGCGAGTGGCTGGCCAGTCGAGCCCTGGTGATCGGCTCGGTGGTGGTGGCCTGGTTGGTCGCCCTGCGGGCCGCACGACCCCTGGCCCCGACCTCGGGACCGCGCGTGGCCGCGGCCACCGCCTATGCGTTGTCCCCCGCCGCCATCGCCGCGGTGCGTACCGGCCGGATCGGGCCCATCGCCCTGCTGGTGTGCCTGCCGGCGGCCACCGCCACGCTGTACCTCGTCGTCGCCCGCGACGTGGCACCGGCGACCGCCTGGCGGGGGGTGGCCGGCGGCGTCCTGTCGCTGGCCGTCGCGATCGCGTTCGAACCCGTGCTGGTCGTGCCGGTCGCCGTCCTGCTGGTCGTGCTGGCCCTGGTCGTGGCCCTGCGGCGCGACGAGCGCGTGCCCCGGCGTCGCTCGCTGACGCAGGTGGCCGTGGTGGCGGCGGGCGTCGTCGGCGTCCTGTTCCCGTGGTCGCTGGGGCTGGTCGATTCGAGCAGCTGGGTCCCACGCAGCGTGATGGGGGTCGACCGCGTCACGTCGACGACCTGGGAGTGGCTGGCACAGGCCCCCGACCAGGTCGGCTTCGCCGGCGTGGCGGCAGGGGTCGGCATGGTCGCCGCAGGCGCGTTCGGGCTGTTCTTCGCGGCCCGCCGGGAGCCGGTGCTGACCGGGTCGCTGGCGGTGGTCGCGGTGGTCGCCTCGGGCATTGCCGTCGTGCTCGACGGCATGGGCACCGACGCGTGGGCGTGGCCGGGCCTGCCCCTGCTGGTGTCGGCCGGGGCGTTGGCCGCGTTGTTCGCACTCGGCCTGCGCCGGGTCGGCCCGGTGCTGGCCGGCCACGCCTTCGGGTGGCGCCAACTGGTCGCCGGCGTGCTGGTCACCGGCGTGGTCGCCGGGGTTGCCGTGACCTCCTGGGACGTCCAGCAGACCGGCTGGGCCCGGGGTGACGCGACGGCGCTGCTGCCGGCCTTCATCCTGCAGGAGGGTGAGCAGGACGACTTCCACGTGCTGTCCCTGGCCGACGACGACGGACGACTGGCCTGGGACCTCGTGGGTGACCAGGGCCCGACCATGGCGGACTGGAGCGTGCCCTTCTCGCCCGGGCTCGCGGCCACGATCGACGCCGTCATCGAGTCCGTCGTCGCCCAGACCGACCCGGCCGCCGCGGGTCGACTCGGCCTGCTCAACATCCGCTACCTCGTGGTCCCGGAGTCCGCCCGCAGCGACGCCCTGGAACAGGGCCTGGAGCGCCAGTTCGACCTCGAGTCCCAGCCGGTGGCCCAGGGCCTGGTCTATCGCCTGGTCAACGACGCACCCCCCGTGGGGGTGACCGATCCCGAGGTGGTCAGCCAGATCGTGGCCACCGGCGCGCTGCCCGACGACGCCGTGGTCGAGCCCGTCCCGTCCCGTGGCGGCGGCACCACCTGGGTCCACCGGGTCGGCTCCGAGCCCGAGGTCGTGCTGGTCGCCACCGTCGAGACGGGGGCGTGGGAGGCCCAGGCGGACGGACGTGTGCTGGAGGCCCAGCAGGTCGACGGCCTGTTGCGATTCGACGCCCCGCCCGACACCCGCGTGGAGCTCAACCCCGTCGGCCAGGGCACGCGCGCCGCTGCCCTGACCCTGCAGTTGCTGGCCTTCCTGCTGGTCGTGTCGCTGTTGCTGCGACCGCCGTCGGCCTCCACGCGGGAGGTGGAGTCGTGAACGCGCGCCGTCGTCCCCTGGCGCTGGTCGCCCTGGTCGCCGCGCTCGTGGCGCTGGCGCTGCTGGTCCTGCCCGACCCGTCCGAGGTGGTGGTCGTCGAGCAGGCCGACGAGCAGACCACCCAGCCCGACACGGCCGGGGTCTGGTACTGCGTGCCGCCCGAGGGTGACGTGGCCCGCTCGGCGATCGTGGAGGCCGCCCCGCCGGGTGGTGAGCGCCCGTCACGCTTCGCCGAGAGTTCCTTCCGGGGCAGTGGCGAGACCGAGACCGGTGAGCTGTTCCCGGGTGCCGGTGCCGTGCAGGTCCTGGAGGACCCCTCCACCCCGGTGGAGGTGCGGTGGGACGACCAGCCGATGGTCGTGTCGCAGTTGGTCACCCACGACGAGGAGCCGGCCGGTGAGGACGCCGGTCCCTGCGTCCCCTCCGTGGCGACCACGTGGTACGTGCCCGGCGTGACGACCGCCTCCGGGGCCACGGCGCAACTGCTGGTGGCCAACCCGTTCTCGACCGAGGCGGCGGTCGCCGTCGACTTCTTCACCGCCGGTGGGCTGGAGTCGCCGGTGGCGGTGCAGAACGTGCCGGTCCCCGCCGAGGGCACGACCACCATCGACCTCACCGAGGTCGCCCCCCAGCGCGAGGACCTCGGCATCCGGGTCACGGCCCGCTCCGGCCGGGTCGCGGTGCGTGCGACCCAGTCCAGCGTCCCGACCATCAACGGCGTGCTCGGCCGGTCGTGGGTCGGCGCCGACTCGGCCACGTCGACGACCTGGCACCTGCCGTGGGTGGGGACGGCCGGCGACGGCACCGCCGGCTTCGGCGACGACGAGGAGTCCGACGACGACGAGACCGAGGAGCCGACCGACCCCGACGACATCGAGGTGGTCGTGGAGGGGGAGGCCGAGCCCGGCTCGTGGCTGTGGGTGGCCAACCCGTCCAGCGACGAGGTCGCCCAGCTCAACCTCAGCCTGCTCACCAGCGGGGGTCGGGTCGTGCCCGAGGTCGTCACGCCGCTGCAGGTGAACCCCGAGGCCGTGGCGCGCATCGACCTGGAACCGTTCCTGGCCGACCTCGACGGCGACGTCGGGGCGCAGGTCGTGGTCACCAACGACGTCCCGGTCGTGGTCGGCGGCGGTGTGGTCGTGTCGACCGGCTCCGACGTCGAGCGCAGTGGCATCGCGGTGCTGGCGGGCCAACGGTCGCCCGACACCAACTGGTCGCTGACCGGACCGACCGGATCGGGGCGACGGCAGTTGCTGTCCGTGGCGAACCCCACCGAGGAGACCTCGACGGTCAGCATCTCGGCCTGGACCGGCGCCACCAGCGTGCGCCCGGCCGACCTGCAGAACCTGGTGTTGGCACCGGGGCAGGCCCAGACCGTGGACCTCGAGGACCTGGAGCTTCCCGGGAGTTCGTTCACCGCCTTCGTCGGCGTCACCGAGGGACAGGTCACGGCGTCGCTGCGTTCGGCCACCGACTCCGGGCCGCTGGGGCTGGCCGCCCCGGCCGGCGTGCCGTCGCGCATCTGGGAGTCCAGTGGCATCGCGACGACGGTCCGGCGCGAGGGGGGCATGGTCAACCGCTACGGCACCGACCTCGGCCTGGAGGCCCCGGACCCCGTCGACACGGCCACGCCCGCCCCGGGTGGCGGCTTCGGCGACGAGGGCAGCGTGGACGTCACGCCCGATCCCGGCGCGTCCCCCGGTCCCACGTCGGCCGATCCCACCCCGACGGGTGATCCGACCACCGACGGGGGCAGCGAGGACGGGGCCAGCGAGGACGGGGCCAGCGAGGACGGGGGCAGCGAGGACGGGGCCAGCGAGGCGCGTCGGCGTCCCCGACCGATGCCGAGCAGGGCTGACCCCTCAGCCCCAGCCGAGTTCGTCGAGGCGGTCGTCGTCGATGCCGAAGTGGTGCGCGACCTCGTGCACGACCGTGCTGGCGACCAGGTCCCGGAGGTGCTCGGCACTGGTCGCCCGTGCCTCCAGCGGCCCGCGGAACAGCCGGATCCGGTCGGGCATCAGCGGCATGCCCCACCCGCGCTCCGGCAGTGGGGTGCCCTCGTACAGGCCCAGCAGGATGGCGTCGTCGTCGGTCTCGGGCGGGACGTCCTCGACCGCGATCTCGACGTTGTCGAGGCGTTCCAGGATCGCACCCGGGATGCCGGTCATGGCGCGGTCCACGAGCCGCACGAAGTCGTCGAGCGTGGCGGCGCGCCACCCGATCCAGGGCCGGCTGCGGCGATCGGGTGGACGGCGACGGTGGCGGGCGTGGCGGTCATCCATGGGCCCATGCTAGGCCCGCCCGTGCAGCCGTCGTGGTGTCGGGGTTGCGGGACTTCGCGGGGTCGACCTGATTGACTCCTTCCCATGGCTGCTGAACCCCTTCCCCAGAACCTCCCGCGCGACCGTTCGTCGACCTCGCCGTCGACCGGTCCCCGTCGTGCCGACCGGCAGGACCGGGTCGTGCAGTCGATGGCGCACAAGGTCACACGACCCTGTCGCCGCAGCGGCTGTCCCGCGCCTGCCCGGGCCTCCATGGTCCTGGACTACGCCGGGAAGCAGGTGACGCTGGTGCCGTTGCTGGAGGAACGCGACCCGCGTTTCCTCGAACTGTGCCCGAGCCATGCCGCGAGCCTCGACGTTCCGCGGGGCTGGGACCTGGTGGACGACCGCGACGAGGAGCCGGCGGAACCGACCGGCCCGCCCACCGCGGCCGAGATGGGCTCGTCGGCCACGGTCGCCGTGCTGGCCGCTGCCCTGCGCGAGCCTGCCGAGCCCGAGCAGCCGGTGGGTCCGGAGTCGGTGGACGACCTCGTCGACGCGTCGGACCCCGTTGCCCCCCGGCCCACGCTCGTCGAGCCGACCGAGCCGGTTGCGGCGGGGGACACCCGTCCGACGCCGCCCTCCGGACGCACCGCCCAGCCCGTCCATCCGGACCGGCGCCAGCGGCCGACGGACCAGCGCCAACTGCCCCTGGAGGGGACGCTGCCGGGCGAGGGGGGTGGCCGGGCTCCCGCTCCCGCCGACCGGGTCGCGGCGCCGCGACCGGTCCCCGCCGCACGCGAAGCACGCCGGACCTCGTCCTCCTGACCCGACTCCCGACGCAGATCCCGACGCGCGTCCGTCGCCGACCGGCCCGTGGGCGCTGCCCGAGCCGGTTCCTGCCGTGGCCACGTGCAGGCGGCTGCTGTGGTTCCCTCCGGGTCGGCGACCGGGATCGACCCGCGCCGGTCAGGAGCAGCCCATGGACGCCGCGGCACGCCTGGAGCGACTCGTCAAGGCCTACGACGTCCGTGGCACCGACGACGACCTGACGCCGGAGGTGGTCCGTGCGCTGGGCGTCGGCATCGCGGAGGTGCTGGGTGCCCCGGGACCCGACGGGGCCGTCATGCTGGCACGCGACATGCGGCCGAGCTCGCCCGTGATCGTGGACGCCCTGGCCGAGGGGATCCGGTCGCGCGGTGTCGACGTGGTGGACCTCGGCCTGTCGTCCACCGACGCCCTGACCTTCGCCGCCGGGCACCTCGACCTGGCCGGGGCCATGGTCACCGCCAGCCACAACCCCAGTGGCCACAACGGCATCAAGCTGTGCCGGGCCGGGGCCGTGCCGGTCGCGATCGACAGCGGGCTCGCCGAGGTCCGGGACGTGGCGCGGTCGGTGCTGGACGGCACGCTGGCCGCCAGCGACCGCCCCACCGGGGATCGCCGTGACGAGTCGGTCGACGACGCCTTCGTGGCCCACGTGCACGGCATGGTCGACACCGCGGCGCTGGCCGGGCTCCACATCGCCGTCGACGCGGGCAACGGCATGGCCGGGTACCTCGTGCCGCGGGTCATGGCCGACCTGGACGTCGAGGTCGACGAGCTGTACTTCGACCTGGACGGCAGCTTCCCGAACCACCCGGCGAACCCGCTCGACGAGGCCAACCTCGCCGACCTGTGCGCCCATGTCCGCGACCACGGGCTGCCCCTGGGACTGGCCTTCGACGGCGACGCCGACCGCGTCTTCGCCGTGGACGAGGCCGGACGTCCGGTGCCGTCGTCGCTGATCGGTGCCGTCGTCGCCGAGCGCCTGCTCGAACGGGAGCCGGGGGCGACCGTGCTGCACAACGTGATCTGTTCCCGGACCGTGCCGGAGGTGATCGAGGCCGCCGGCGGCACCGCCGTGCGCACCAGGGTCGGGCACTCCTTCATCAAGGCCCGCATGGCCGAGACCGGCGCCATCTTCGCCGTCGAACACAGCGGGCACTACTACTTCCGCGACTTCTTCCGAGCCGACTCCGGGATCGTGGCCGCCCTCGTCCTCCTCGAGGAGGTGGCGCGCCAGGACAAGCCGCTGTCGGAGGTGGTCGCGCCCTACGACCGCCGCGTGGCCTCGGGCGAGCACGACCTGGCCGTGGCGGACCAGGACGCGGCCATCGCGGCCGTCGCCGACGAGCTCGCCGACGAGGCGGTCGCGGTCGACCGCATGGACGGCCTCACGTTGGACGTCGCCGACGCGTGGTGCAACCTGCGGCCCTCCAACACCGAACCGGTGCTGCGTCTCAACGTCGAGGGCGACGACCGGGCGGCCATGCAGCGCCTGCTGGAACGGGTCATGGCTATCGTGGACGACGTCCCGACCCGATGAGCCCGGTCGCCCGGGCTCGTTCCGGCCAGCCCCGACCGACCGGCGCGACCGACCGGCGCGACCGACCGGCGCGACCGGCCGCCACCCACCGATCCCACCCCGACCGTCAGGACACGCCCAATGCCCTACGTCGACGAGGTCCTGCTGGACGTCCTGCGCTGCCCCGACTGCCGGGCGACCGTGGACTACAAGGACCGCCGCAAGGTGGTCGTGTGCACCGACTGCGGCCTGCAGTACCCGGTCGTGGACGGCATCCCCGTCATGCTGGTCGACCAGGCCAAGCCGTCGCGCCGACGCTGAGTTCCCGATCGATCGGAGCCCCCGATGCCCACCCCGGACGACGCCGCGCGTGCCACCGCCGATGCGCTCGGGGACGCCCTGGGCGACGGGGTCGACGTCCTGGTCACGTTGGGATCGGGGTTGTCGGGGGTGGCCGACCTGCTCGACGACCCCGTGGAGCTGGCGACCGAGGTCCTGCCGGGCATCCCCGAGTCGACGGTGCCCGGCCACACGTCGACCCTGCGCTACGGGCGCATCGGTGACCGGCGGGTGCTGACCCAGGTCGGTCGCGTCCACCTCTACGAGGGCCACTCCGGCGCGGACGTCACCCGCATGGTCGACGCGGCGGCCCTGCTGGGTGCCGAGGCGTTCCTGGTGACCAACGCCGCCGGCGGGCTCGACCCGTCGTGGACCCCGGGCGACGTCATGGTCCTGCGCGACCACCTCAACCTCACCGGCACCACCCCCCTGCTGGGCGTCGTCCGGGACGGCGGACCGGTCTTCGTCGACATGGCCGAACCCTACGACGCCGAGCTGCGCACGCTGGCCCACCGGGTCGCCGACGACGTCGGGTTGTCGCTGCGGGAGGGGGTGTACGCCGGGCTGCTCGGACCGGCCTACGAGACCCCGGCCGAGGTGGCGATGCTGCGCACGCTCGGCGCGACCGCCGTGGGCATGTCCACCGTCCTGGAGGTCGTGGCCGCCCGGGCCCGCGGCCTGCGGGTCCTCGGACTGTCGACCATCACCAACGTGCACGGCGCCGGCGTCGAGACGACCCACGACGAGGTCATCGAGGTGGGGGCCCGGGTCGCCGCCGACGTCACCCGGCTGGTGTCGGGGATCCTGGCCGACCTCGGCGACTGATCCGGGCGTCCACCGGCCGAGCGGTCCGGGTCCCGGCCGGGACCACCCGGCGGGCATGCTCGCGGGATGCCACCCCGACGACCCGACGCGCCATCCGCCCCGACACCCGACGCAGCGACCGGCGGGGGTCCGGGTCGTGGCGTGGTCCGGTCCTCGCTGCTGGCCCTGCTGGCGCCCACCCGGTGCCCGTCGTGTCGCCGTCGGGGTCCGTTGCCGTGGTGCCGGGAGTGTGCGCCGGCGTCACGGGTGGGGCCGTGCTGTCCCCGCTGTGGTGCTGCTCGGGCCAGCGGTCACTGCCCCCTGGTCGACAGCGACGTCGACCGGGTCGTGGTCGCCCACGACTACCGCGGCACCGTCGCCGCGGTCGTCCGGGCCGCCAAGCTCGACGCCGTCGTGTCCGCCCTCCCGCCCCTGGGACGCGACCTCGGTGCGAGGGTCGCCACCGCGATGCGCGTCGGGGAGGTGGACCCGGTCGACGTGGTCACGGCGGTCCCCGTGCCCCGGGCACGTCGCCGACGACGGGGCTTCGACCACGCCGCGCTGCTGGCCGGTGGGGTCGGCGAGGTCCTCGGCGCGCCGCCCGTCGCGCTGTTGGCCGTCCGGGGCCGGGCACCGGATCGCGGCGCCGGCCAGCCGGGGGTCGCGACCATGGTGGCCGTGGCCCCGGTCGACGGCCACGTGCTCCTGGTCGACGACGTCGTGACCACCGGTGCCACGGTCGCGGTCGCCGCGACGGTGCTGCGTGACGCGGGCGCGGATCGGGTGACGGTCGCCGCGGTCGCGCGAGCCGGTGGCCACGACGGCTGACCACGTCGCGCGGCGTTCACCCGTTCGCGACACCACCGGGCCCCGCAGCGGGCGACCACGGGGGTTGCCCACCGCGCCGGGTGCCAGCGGCCGCACGGCCAGCCCGTGCGGGTCCACCGTGTTAGGGTCGCCACGCGGGCCACGTCGGCCTCGGGTCGGCGCACCCATCCGCTCGCCACACGGCGACCGGACCGAGCGACACGAACGACGGAGGCAGGATGCAGATCAGCGTGACGGCGCGTGACGTCGAACTCTCGGACGGTGTCCGTGACGACGCAGTGGCCAAGTTGTCGCGAGTGCAGCGACTGTTCGGGCGCTTCATCGACATGGACATCACCTTCGCGGAAGGCCCGGGCGGGGGGGACGAGGTCCAGTGCGACGTCGTCCTGCACGCGAAGGGCCAGTACCTGCGGGCCAGCGGGACCGGCCCCGACGCCCTCGCCGCGGCCGATGCCGCGGAATCGAAGTTGTCGCGGCAGGTGCGCAAGCTCAAGACGAGGCTGGTCGACAAGCCCCGGCTGGCCGCGGCCAACGGTCGCGGCCAGGCCTGACCCCCGCACGGTCGTCGGCCGGCACCGGGCGTCGCCGCGCCGAGGTCGTCGACGGCTCCCCGGCCGGTGTCGTCGGTGTCGGCGCCCCCGGTCCCCACCGCGAGGAACGATGACCGACGAACCGCTCACCGTTCGCCTCGAGGGCGACGACGGCCGCCTGCACCGCGCGCTGCGATCGGGCCGGGTGCAGGTCGTCGACGGCGACGAGGAGGCCGACCTGGTGGTGCAGGTCCTGGTCGACACGGCCCGCGCCGTCGCCGAATCGAGCCTGACCGCACGCGAGTTCGACGTCCTGGTCGAGCTCGCACGGGGGGCGACGAACGGCGAGATCGCCGACACGTTGTTCATCGCGGAGAACACGGTCAAGAACCATGTCCGCAGCATCCTGCTCAAGCTGCCCGCCCGATCGCGCACCGAGGCGGTCGTGCGTGCCCACCAACGGGGGCTGTTGCAGCTGTAGGGTCGTCCGCCGGTGGTCGAACGTCCCGATCCATGGGGCCGCGACCTCCTAGCGTGGGCGCAGTCGGGCGTCGGTGCCCGGGGCGGACAGGTCGGCGGAGACAGGGCAGGGGGCATGGACCGGATCTTCCCGGGTCGCGAGGACGAGGAGCACCGCCGCCAACGACTGGCGTCGGAACTCGCCGACGCCGGGCTGCCCGATGTCGACGAGGCGCTGCTGGCCGAGGTGGTCCATGCGCTGGAACTGCGTCCCCACGAGGGCGTGCTGGCCACCTACGGCTCGATCGTGCTGACCCGTGGCGAGATGGACCTCGACGGCTGGGGGACCCGGGTCGACTTCGACGACCTGGCCCGCCTCCGGGAACTGGCCGATGGCGCGACCAGCTTCGTGGTCCGGTCGGCCGACGGGTGGCACCTGGCCGTGGGGGACCGCCCGGCGGGCGAGACCGACCTCGTCACCCTGTGCGTCCAGCGAGCGGCGCGGGTGGTGCGGCTGCTGCCCGAGGGACGCGTCCAGGTGCTGGCCGGCGAGTACGTGTTCGCGCTCGAACGCGCCCGCTGGAAGCGCCACCCGACCTCGGCCGCCTACGTGCGACGACTGGCCGCGTGGTCCGAGCGGGCCATGAACCGGGCCCACGTGGCCCAGGGCCTGCTGGACCTCGCCGTGCACACGCTCAGCCCGGGACGCGTCGGGGCCACCCTGGTGTGGCTGTCCGACGACGACCGCACCGGCGTCGGGGGACTGCTCGGACACGGGGGCACCGTGCCACCCCTGCCCGTCAGCCAACGTCCCATCCACCGGGCGGTGGCCAACCTGCTCGGCCAGCACGACGGCGCCACCCTGCTGTCGCCCGACGGGCGCCTGCTGTGTGCAGGCGTGGAGTTGCTGGGCGACCCCGACTCCGACGTCGTGCGCCATCGCGGGATGCGCCATCGGTCGGCCGCACGCTTCAGCCGACTGCGCCCCGAGGCGGTGGTGGTCGTGGTGTCCGAAGACGGTCCCGTGTCGATCTACCTCGACGGGGTCGACATCACCCGGGACACGCCGCAGGACCCTCCGGCCGAGCTCGTCGCCCCCGAGTCCAGCACCGCGACCTGACACGCCGTCACCGGCCGTCGCCACGACGTCGGTGGCGCCGTCCGAGGCGACGTCGCCCTGTCCTGAGGGGCAGGCCACCCATCTCGCACCAACCCGTACCATGTGCGGGTGCGGACCACGACCCGACACGGCCCCGTGGTGGGTCGACGGACCGTGGTCGCACGCGCTCCCGGTCCCACCGCCTCCCCACACCGCCGCGGGGGGCGATCGGACCGGTCGCAGTCGGATCCCCGGGCGGGGATCGCACTCGAGGCAAGGCAGGCCATCATGGTGAGTTTGAACCCGTTGCGCTGGGGCGAGGGCCGCAAGGCCCGACGTCTGTGGAAGGTCGTCGACGAGGTCAACGTCCACACCGACGCCGTCGGTGCGCTGGACGACGACGCCCTCAAGGCCCGGACCGAGGAGTTCCGCGATCGCCTGGAGGCCGGCGAGACCCTCGACGACCTCCTGCCCGAGGTCTTCGCCACGGTCCGCGAGGCCGCCTGGCGGGTCCTGCGCCAGCGCCCCTACGACGTGCAGGTGTTCGGCGGTGTCGCCCTGCACCGGGGCAACATCGCCGAGATGAAGACCGGTGAGGGCAAGACCCTGACCTCGACCATGCCGGTCTACCTCAACGCCATCGAGGGCTGGGGCGTGCACGTCGTCACGGTCAACGAGTACCTCGCCAAGCGCGACGCGGCCTGGATGGGCCGGGTCCACGAGTTCCTCGGCCTGACCGTGGGCGTGGTGCACTCCAACCAGTCCAAGGAGGCCAAGCGGGCCGCCTACGACGCCGACATCACCTACGGCACCACCAACGAGTTCGGCTTCGACTACCTGCGTGACAACATGGCGTGGGAACTCGACAAGCAGGTCCAGCGTGGCCACCACTACGCGCTGCTGGACGAGGTCGACTCGATCCTGGTCGACGAGGCCCGGACGCCGCTGATCATCTCCGGCCAGCCGACCCAGTCGGCGCAGTGGTACCAGGTGTTCGCCAAGCGGGTCGTGCCCAACCTGCAACAGGGCGAGGACCTCGGCGAGGGCGAGACCACCGGCGACTACGTCATCGACGAGGCCAAGCGCACCGTCGCCGTCACCGAGGTGGGCGTCGCCAAGGTCGAGGACCTGTTGACGATCGACAACCTCTACGAGTCGGTCAACACGCCGCTGATCCACCATCTCAACAACGCCATCAAGGCCCGCGAGCTGTACAAGCGCGACCGTGAGTACATCGTGGTCGACGGCGAGGTCAAGATCGTCGACGAGCAGACCGGCCGCGTACTGGACGGGCGGCGCTACTCCGAGGGGCTGCACCAGTCGATCGAGGCCAAGGAGGGCGTGCGGGTCAAGGAGGAGAACCAGACCCTGGCCACCGTCACGCTGCAGAACTACTACCGGCAGTACGACAAGCTGGCCGGCATGACCGGCACCGCCAAGACCGAGGAGGTCGAGTTCCTCGAGATCTACGAGCTCGGCGTGATCGAGGTCGACACCAACGAACCGGTGATCCGCGACGACCGCTCCGACCTGATCTACAAGACCGAGCAGGCCAAGTTCGAGGCCGTCGTCGAGGACATCGAGGGCCGCCACGCCAACGGCCAGCCGGTCCTGGTCGGCACCACGTCGGTCGAGAAGTCCGAGCGCCTGTCAGCGATGCTGACCCGGATCGGCGTCCCGCATCGGGTCCTCAACGCCAAGCAGCACGCCCGTGAGGCCCACATCGTGGCCCAGGCCGGCCAGTCCGGCGCCGTCACCGTCGCCACCAACATGGCCGGCCGCGGGACCGACATCCTGCTGGGCGGCAACCCCGAGGAGATGGCGCGCGACGACGTCGCCCGGCTCGACGACGAGGTGACCGACGCCGAGCGCGCCGAGGCCTTCGAGGCCGCGCTGGCGACCCACACCGAACAGACCCGCGAGGACCGCGAGGCGGTGCTGGCCGCCGGTGGCCTCTACGTCATCGGGACCGAACGCCACGACTCGCGTCGAATCGACAACCAGTTGCGTGGTCGGTCCGGTCGCCAGGGCGACCCGGGCGCGTCGCGGTTCTACCTGTCGTTGCAGGACGACCTCATGCGGCTGTTCAACGCCTCGGCGGTGGACTCGATCATGGGGCGTCTCAACATCCCCGAGGACATGCCGATCGAGGCCAAGATGGTCAGCCGGGCCGTGGCCAACGCCCAGCGCCAGGTCGAGTCGCGCAACTTCGACATCCGCAAGAACGTGCTCAAGTACGACGACGTGCTCAACGACCAGCGCAAGGTCGTCTACTCGTCGCGCCAGTCCCTGGTCGAGGGTGACGACGAGGCCGTGGAGCGCCTGGCCGACACCTACGTCGAGGACGTGGTCGTGGACGCCTTCAACGTCTACGCCCCGCCCGGGGTGTTCCCCGAGGAGTGGGACGTCGAGACCCTCGCGACCGAGCTCAACCAGATCTGGGAGCCGGACGTCGACCTCTACGACCTCGACTACGAGACGGTCGAGCGCGAGGCGCTGGTCGACGCCCTGGTCACCGACATCCAACGGGCCTACGCCGAGCGCGAGGCGACGCTGGGAACCACGACCGTGCGTGAGCCCGACCCGAACTCCGACGACGACACGCCGGTGGCCCGCGAGGTCCCGGTCATGCGCCAGGTCGAGCGCCGGGTGGTCCTGAGCGTGGTCGACCGGATGTGGCGCCAGCACCTGTACGAGATGGACGCCCTGCGTGACGGCATCGGGCTGCGCGCCGTCGGCCAGCGCGACCCGTTGACCGAGTACCAGCGCGAGGCCTATGCCTCGTTCACCCACATGATGTCGTCGGTCAAGGCCGAGTCGGTGGCGTACTTCTTCCACCTCCCGGTCAAGACCGCCCACGAGCGCCAGCAGGAGGCCGCCCAGGCGACCGGGGTCGAGGACGGCCGGGCCGCAGCAGGCATCCAGGTCGGCGGCGCCACGCTCGGGTCGGTCGAGGACGTCGACCAGGCGACCGACGGTGCCACCGACGGCGGCGCGGCCGCATCCACCAATGGCGACGGGCCGGACCCGTCCCGTGACGCCGGCGATGCCGACGAGCGCGACGACGTGGTGCCCGACGACGACGGCGAGGAACCGGCCGTGGTCTTCGACACGCCCGACGAGCCCCGCCAGGTCAGCTACAGCGCCGCCACCAGTGGCGGCTCGGCGGACTACTCGGTCGGGTCCGGCGACGGCACCAGCACCGGGCGCCACCCCGGCGGCGAGCGCGATTCGCGCACGCGCGACGACGGCACGACGGTTCGCCGGGTCGCGACGGGCACGACCTACACCACCAGTGACGACGAGTTCGGCGACGTCGGGCGCAACGACCCCTGTCCGTGCGGCTCGGGCAAGAAGTTCAAGAAGTGCCACCTGAACTGACCCACGTCGGCACGTGGTCCGGGGCAGGCCCGGCAACCGTGGGGGACGGGCTGCGGGGGGACGGCTGCGGCCTCACCAGGGTTCGACGCTGGCGGGTTCCTCCCACGCCGGTCGTGCTCCGGGGTCCGGTGGTCGCGGACGGTGGTCGTCGGGCGTGGCCAGGGTCGTGATGGTCCACGTCCCGTCGCGATCCCGGACCTGGACGGACACCGGGACGATCCGGTCGCCGGTGTCGAGCACCACCACGACGTCGATCCGCCCGGGCCAGGACCGGTCCGCGACGATCCGACGCAACGTCACCGCGGTCGGTGGGGTCCGGCTTCGCCGTCGCCGTCGCACCATCGCCGCGAGCAGGCGCTGGGTCCGGCGATCCACCAGGTCGTCGAGCTGGGCCACGTCCCGGCACCCGGCGCGTGCCTCGAGGTAGGCCGAGGCCGCCACCACGGCCAGGGCGAGGGGGTCGCGCCCGCCGGCACGCCGGCGCAGCACCGGTGCGGTGGACGGCAGCGGCACCGGTGGTCGGCGGGTCATGGTCGCGTCCCCGCGATCAGCACGAGTCCGGCGACCACCCACGGCACGGCGGCTGCGGCCAGCAACCACCACAGCGTCGCCCGTGACGGACCCGACCCGGGCGGAGCGGGACCGGGCGACGAGTCGTGGGTCCGACGTGGGGGACGTCGGTCGGCACCTGCAATCATCTCATGTACTTTCATGTCTTTTGCTGATGCAAGACAACCGGACCGGAGCGCGACCGTCAAGGGTCCGTTCCGCCTCGCTGTGGACGGAGTGGGTCGCGAGGTGAACGTTCGCGAACGGCGCCCTCGTGCGACCCGCGGCCGCCGATCGGCCCCCGGCCCCACCAGTAGGCTGGCACTTCCACGATCCCGTCGAGGACCCGCATGAGCACCCAGGCCGGCAGTGACGTCGCCGACACCTCCGACGACACCCGCGAGGGCGACGAGCAGGTCCCGGTCGAGCCCGCACGCGAGGTCGACGGCACGTTGCTGCGCACCGAGCTCACCGAGTCCCAGCGCCGGCGGCTGTTCGAAGAGCAGGTCCTGCCCGAGGTCGACCGCCTGTACGGCGCCGCGATGCGCTACACCCGCGATCCCACCGAAGCCCAGGACGTGGTGCAGGAGGCCGTCGCCAAGGCCTACTCGAGCTTCCACCAGTTCCAGCAGGGCACCAACCTGCGCGCGTGGCTGTACCGGATCCTCCACACGACCTACATCTCGATGTACCGCAAGAAGCAGCGGCGGCCCCAGGAGGCGCTGCAGGAGTCCATCGACGACTTCTCGTTCTACGACGAGGCCCGCACCGGCGACAGTGCCGAGTACGAGGTGCTCGAACAGATCACCGACGAACACGTCAAGGACGCACTGGCCGAGCTGCCCGAGGCGTTCCGCATGGCCGTGTACCTCGCCGATGTCGAGGGCTTCGCCTACAAGGAGATCGCCGAGATCATGGACACGCCCATCGGGACGGTCATGTCCCGGCTGCACCGTGGAAGAAAGGCGCTGCAGAAGGCGTTGCGCGAGTACGCGGTGGGGCAGGGCCTCATCGACGGCGACGCTGATGGAGACCGATGATGGGCGCGGACATCGACGACGTGCAGGCACGACTCGACGCCGAGGTCGCACTCGGCGCGACGGCGGGTCCGAGTTGCCGGGAGGCGCTGGACGACCTCGAGCGCTACCTGGACGGGGAGTTGCCCGAGCGTGACCTGTCCGACATCCGGGGCCACCTCGCCGAGTGCTATCCGTGTGCCGACCGCGCCACCTTCGAAGAGCAGTTGCGCGCGATGGTGCGTGACCGCTGCGCCGAACAGACCCCGCCGGACCTCCACGACGCGATCCGTGCGCGCCTGGACACCATGGCCGACACGCCCTGAACCCCGTCCTCGCCCCGCACTCGGGCGAGCACCTCCGACCCGGTCCACCCCGCCGACTCGGCACGGGTGGCCGGGTCGTCGTCGTGTCGCGGCCTACCATCCCGGTCAGCACGCCGGCTTCCCGCACCGACGACACGAGGGTGACTCCGTGGCCAACGACACCGTGCTGGTGACGGGTGGAGCCGGGTTCATCGGCTCGGCACTGGTCGACCGGATGCTGGCCGAGGACCGCAGGGTCGTCGTGCTCGACGACCTGTCCACCGGCCACCTGTCCAACCTCGACGATGCCCGTCGCCGCCATGCCGGCCGGCTCGAGTTCCAGCGCATGGACGTCACGTCCGACGCGCTGCCGGCGGTGCTGGAGCGCCACCGCCCCGACGTCGTGCACCACCTCGCCGCACGCGTCGACGTGACCGACAGCGTCGCCCATCCGGTCGCGGACGCCCGCGTCAACGTCCTGGGCACGGTCAACCTGTTGCAGGCGGCCGTGACCCACGGCGTGCGCAAGGTCGTGGTCGCGACGTCCGGGGCGGCGCTGCACGGGTCGTTGGACCGCGACGAACTCCCGGCGTCGGAGACCACGCCCCTGGCACCACGCTCACCCCACGGCGCCGGCCAGGTCGCCATCGAGCACTACCTGGCGGTGTTCGCCCACCAGCACGACCTCGAGTGGACGGCGCTGGCGCTGGCCAACGTGTACGGGCCACGCCAGTCCGCGACCACCGACGGCGGCGTCGTGGCGATCATGGCCGACCGGATGCTGGCCGACACCGACGTCGTCATCCATGGCGACGGCGACCAGACCCGCGACTTCACCTACGTCGACGACGTGGTCCACGCCATGGCGTTGGCCGCCGATCGTGGCCATGGACGTCGCTACAACATCGGCACGGCCCAGCAGACCTCGGTCAACCAGTTGTTCCGGGCACTCGCGGCCGCCACCCGGTACCGCCACGAGGCCACGCGCCTGCCCGAGCGTCCCGGGGAGGTCCGCTACTCGGCGTTGTCGGGTCGTCGCGCCGCCGAGGACCTCGGGTGGAAGCCGTGGACCACCCTCGAGGAGGGGTTGGCGACGACGTTGGAGTGGTACGCCTCCCGACGCTGACCGGACACGGCCGCGAACAGCACCGGCACGTCGCGACCCCACACCGGGCCGCGGGGAGTCGCAGCCCGGTCCTCGGTCAGCGGCGAGCTGGTGGCGACGACGTCGCCGACCAGGCAGGCCGACAGGAACAGGATCCCGCCGACGACCAGCAGGGCGTCGCCCGGGGACACCACCCGACCGAACCAGGCCAGCGGGAGCGTGTCGGCCAGCACCGGAAGTCGCGTGGCCGCGTCCAGCACGTGGTGGGCACCGGCGACCGGGACCGACGCCACCGCCCCGTCGATGGCACGCACGGCGTCCAGGGACACCGGCATCCCGGCGTTGGCCAGCACCACGGTCGCATTGGCCACCACCCCGGCGGTCAGGGCGGTGATGCCGGGGAGGTGGGTGTTGACCAGGCAGGCGGCCAGCAGTGCGGCCAGGGTCAGCACCTCCGCGGCCACCAGGTCCTCGCCCTGCAACGCCAGTCGGGCGATCGCCGTCTGTCCGGCGATGCCCAGCACGGCGACCGGCAGCCAGCGCACGACCGGCACCCGCGGGTCCAGTCCGCGACCGCCGGCCAGCGCCCACACCAGGGCCACCACGACGGTGGCCACGCCCAACAGCATGTTCGGGTCCCGGGGTCGACGACGGCGTGCACGGCCAGGCGCACTGTCGGCAGGGTGCCACCCGAGGCCCCCGACCTCACGCAACCCCCCCGCACCCCGGGCTCGGGGCCCGGGGGGAGGGGGGATCGGGTGGCCACGGCCATGCGGGTCGTCGGGGCGTCTACCCTGTTGGCCCATGGCTGCCTCACCTCGCTCCTCGTCGTCCTCGTCGGACCCGGCTCGCTCGTCGCGCGGGTCGCGCGGTCGTGGCGGCACTTCGGGCACGGGCCGACGCCGGGGTGGGTCCGGGGGTCGGCCGCGGCCGGATCCCGATGATCGCGTGGCGGCGCTCAGCGGACCCCTGACGGGCGTGCTGGACCGACTGCCCGAGACCCAGCGCCGGGTGCTGGAGCTGCGCATGGGACTGGTCGACGGCAATCCCCACACCCTGACCGAGACGGCCCGTGAGCTCGGGATGGGCATGGCCGAGGCACGCGAGATCGAGGCCCGGGCCTTCGACCACATCCGCGAGGTGGTCCCGCTGGACCGGCTCCGCACGCTGCTGGAACCGTGACGCGGCGGGGGCACCCATGAGCACGCTCGACGAACTGGTCCACGAACACGTCGACCTGTCCGACGCCGCGGTGGACCACCTCCAGGCGGTCGTCTCCGACTGGCAGATCCTGTCGGACCTGTCGTTCGCTGACCTGCTGCTGCACGCCCGGGACGAGGCCGACAACTTCGTCGTGCTGGCCCAGATGCGGCCCTACACCGCTCCCACCCTGCACCACGAGGACCTGGTGGGGGAGGTGGTCGGCCCCGCCGAGCGTCCCCATGTCGCCGACGCCTTCGCCAGCGGCCGCATCCAGCGCATCGACGGTCGCGCGCTGGAGGACCAGGTGCTGGCCGGCACGGACGACCATCGCGGCGACGACGCCGACGGCGAGGTGTCGTTGCGTGACGACGCCATCCCGATCTGGTTCGGCGGCGAGGTCATCGCCGTGGTCACCCGCCAGATCAACCCGGCCACGATCCGATCCGTGTCCGCCCTCGAGCGTGCCTACCTCGGCACGGCCGACGAACTGGTCGAGATGCTGGCGGTCGGCGCCTTCCCGTACCCCGCCGAGTCCCACGAACGCGAACTCGCGCCGCGCGTCGGGGACGGGATGCTGCGGCTGGATCCCGACGGCCACGTCGCCTACGCCTCGCCGAACGCGGTCAGCGCCTACCGCCGACTCGGGGTGGTCGGCAACGTCATCGGCCAGAACATCGGCGACTTCGACATGGACGACGTCGCGGTGCTGCGTGCGCTGGGTGACGGCGACGCCCTGGAGTCGGAGGTCGAGGCCCGCGGCGCCGTCGTGCTGCGCCGTCTGCTCCCGCTGACCCGCGACCACCGCGTGCTGGGGGGCCTGATGCTGGTGCGCGAGGTCACCGAACTGCGACGCCACGAGCGCCTGCTGCTCTACAAGGACGCCACGATCCGCGAGATCCACCACCGGGTCAAGAACAACCTCCAGACCGTGGCCTCCCTGTTGCGACTGCAGGGTCGCCGACTGTCGAACCCGGAAGCGGTCGAGGCACTGGCCGAGTCCGTGCGTCGGATCTCCTCGATCGCCCTGGTCCACGAGACGCTGTCCCAGGACGCCCGCCAGCGGGTGTCGTTCGACAAGGTCGCGAGCCGACTGGCCGACATGCTCACCACCGGCCTGACCGACCCGGAACGGCCCGTCCAGGTCGTCATCGACGGCCTCGCCGGTGAGCTGGGCCCGGACGTGGCCACACCGTTGGCGCTGGTGTTGTCCGAGCTGGTCCAGAACGCGGTCGAGCACGCCTTCCCGGTTCGTGGTGGCGAGGTGGTGGTTCGCCTTGACCGCCGGGTCGCACGACTGGTCATGGAGGTGGTCGACGACGGGATCGGCATGCCCGATGGCTGGGACCTGCGTCGCGACGCCAACCTCGGCCTCCAGATCTCGCTCACCCTGGTCGAGTCGGAGCTGGCCGGCACGTTGTCCCTGCACAGCGACGGGCACGGCACCCGCTGCGTCGTCGACCTGCCCCTGCCCGGTTGAACCCGCCTCGTCGCCGACGACCACCCCTTCCTTCGGACGCACGAACGGGATGTTGTGAGCGCAGCGAGCAACTCCATTGCGTCCGGACGTGGTCGTCGCCGACGACCACTCTCGGACGAACGGGATGTTGCGCAGCGGCATCTGCGTGGACGTCGCGCCGAAGACACAGCCCGCCGGGGATCCCGGCGGGCCGTGTGGAAACGGGGTGGTTCGCGGCTCAGCTGGCCATGCGGCGACGGCGCTGGCGGGCGCGCTTGAGGGTGCGGCGCTCGTCCTCGGTCAGGCCACCCCAGATGCCGGCGTCCTGGTTGGAGGCGAGGGCGTACTCGAGGCACTCCTCGCGCACCGAGCAGGTCATGCAGATCTGCTTGGCCTGGTCGGCCTGTTCGACGGCCGGGCCGGTCGAACCGATGGGGAAGAACAGGTCGGGGTCTTCGTTGCGGCAGGCAGCGTCGTTGCGCCAGTCCATGGTGACCTCCAATGGGTCGGTGGGGGCAGCGAGTCGGGTGCGTGCTGCCGGTCCGTGGGGCGTGGTGGGTGGTCTGGGGGGTTCCGCCGGGCGCGTGGTGATTCATCGCGGGGCTGCGACAGTTCGGTGCCCTGTCGTGGTTCCAGCCGGGTTCGCGGCTCTCGTCGGAAGGTTGTGAATATTGTCACAACCACTTGTGAAAATCGTAACGAGGGTCGTCGATCCTGACAAGGGGTAGAAGGGAATTGGTCGGGGGCCCGTTCGAATGTGGGCGCGAGCGCGACGTGGTCGAGCCGGGGCGATTCGACTGTTGCTGCCACAATCAGGCAGGTTCCGCCGGGTAACTGGCGGATCCGCCGGATGCCAACTCGGCGGACACATCCGTGCGCTGGCCGAACACTCGGAGGGCACGGGGGATCGCCTCGAGCCGGACCTCGGTGAACTCCCCGGCGTAGTCCCCGTCGACCTGCAGGGGTCGCGGCACCGTGGAGGTCAGGGTCAGGTGGTGGCGGTCGTGGAGCATGGTCACGTCGTCGCTGGCCTCCAGCCCACGGCCCGATCGCAACCCCGCCACGAGGCGCAACAGTCGCAGTGCCGAGACCGGTCCGATCAGGGCGAGGTCCAGCCCGGTGTCGAAGGACGCGTCCGGCGTGACGTGGAGCGCGTGGCTGCCCAGCCAGGTGTAGGGGGTGGTGTTGCCCACGATGGCGATCGACCCCGGCCCGACGGTGGTGCCGTCGCCGGTGACCACCTGCAACGTCCCGGCCGCGCGATCGGTGTCGGCGAAGAAGGTCCGGGTCGCCTGCCACACGAACGCGCCCTGGCGCAGGCGACGCTTCATCCCGGGCGCCTGTTCGACCGCTCGCACCACGGCGGCGTCGAAGCCGAAGCCGGCGTGGAAGGTGAAGTAGCGTCCGCCGGCCCGTCCCAGCCCGACGTGGCGGTCGTGGCCGGCCCGTACCGCGGCCAGCAGGACGTGGGTGGCCCGGACCGGGTCGTTGGGCAGCCCCAGCGTCCGGGCGAACACGTTGGTGGAGCCCCCCGGGATCACCCCGAGGACGGCGCTCGTGCCCGCCATGGCCTGCACCACCTCGTTGGCCGTGCCGTCGCCGCCGAGGGCGAAGACCGTCTCGACGCCGTCGTGGATCGCGCCGGCCACGATGTGGGTCGCGTGGCCCCGCATCTTGGTCGGCTGGACGTCCAGGTCGACCTCCGAGGCCAGCGCGGAGGCGATCACGTCGCGCACGCCGGCGTCGGTCGTGGTGGCGTTGGGGTTGAAGACCAGGACGGCCCGGGTCGCTGCGCTCACGACACCCGGTCCAGTGCCGTGTCGAGGTCGGCCACGAGGTCGTCGACGTGCTCGATGCCGACGGACAGGCGCAGGAGGTCGTCGGGCACCTCCAGTGGCGTGCCCGCGACCGACGCGTGGGTCATGGCGCCGGGGTGCTCGATCAGCGACTCCACGCCGCCCAGCGACTCGGCCAGGAAGAACAGCGACGTGCCGGTGGCCACGGCGTCGGCGGCCGCACGCCCGCCGGCCAGCCGCATCGAGATCATCCCGCCGAAGGCCCGCATCTGCCGCGCGGCGACCTCGTGGTTGGGGTGGGAGGCCAGCCCGGGGTAGCGCACCTCGGCCACGGCCGGGTGCTCGGCGAGGTGGGCGGCGATGGTGGCGGCATTGGCGCAGTGGACCTCCATGCGAGCCCCCAGGGTCTTGAGGCCACGCAGGGTGAGGTAGTTGTCCAGCGGCCCGCCGACCGCCCCGACCGCGTTCTGGAGGAAGCGCAGGCGCTCGGCCGTGGCCGCATCCGTGCACACCGCCCCGCCCACGACGTCGGAATGGCCCCCGAGGTACTTCGTGGTGGAGTGCACGACGACGTCGGCGCCCAGCTCGAGCGGTCGCGTCAGGTACGGCGTCGCGAAGGTGTTGTCGACCACCAGCCGGGCGCCCGCATCGTGGGCCAGGCCGGCCACGGCCGCGATGTCGATGACCTTCAGCAGCGGGTTCGTCGGGGTCTCGACCCACACCAGCCGGGTGGACGGTCGCAGTGCGGTCCGGACGGCGTCGAGGTCCGTCAGGTCGACGGTGGTGACCTCCAGCAGCCCGGCGGGGACGTGCACCTGCGACACCTGGCGCCAGGTCCCGCCGTACACGTCGTCGGCCATGACCACGTGGTCACCCGGCTG
This sequence comes from uncultured Nitriliruptorales bacterium, assembly GCA_963735045.1. Classification (GTDB taxonomy): domain Bacteria; phylum Actinomycetota; class Nitriliruptoria; order Nitriliruptorales; family Nitriliruptoraceae; genus Salsipaludibacter. Next base: position 204,240 of record CAVTIZ010000003.1, read on the forward strand.
CAGCAGCCGGAACACCGCGTCCTCCGCGGCCAGGCCCGAGGCGAACACGACCGCGTCCTCGGCGTCCTCGAGGCTCGCCAGGGCGGCCTGCAGGGCGTCCCGGGTGGGGTTGCCGCTGCGGCCGTAGTCCCATCCCCGGTGCTCGCCGACGCCGTCCTGGACGTAGGTCGAGGTCTGGTAGATCGGCACGTTCACCGAGCCCGTTCGGGGCTCGGGGTCCTGCCCGGCGTGGATGGCGCGGGTCGTGAAGTGCATGGGGAGGATCCTCGGGTGGACGGCAGGGGTGGGCGAGTGCCAGCGTCCCGGCGGGTCAGCGGATGCCGGCGAGGTAGCCGAGCAGGTCGGTGCGGGTGAGCACGCCGGTGGGGCGGTCGGCGTCCACCACCAGGACGGCGGCGTCCGCCCCGGTCAGGCGGTCGAACACCTCGTCGACCCGGGCGTCGGGGGCGATGGTCGGCAGCGGGGGCTGCATGGTGTCGCCGACGGGGCTGCGCATCACGTCGGGGTTGGACAGGGCCGCGTCCAGCAGGGCGTTCTCACGGATCGAACCCAGCACGTCGGTGGTCGTGGCGTCGTCGTGCACGCCCACGCGGAAGACCGGCATCTGCGACACCCCGAACTCCCGCAGGATCGCGATGGCGTCGGCGACGGTCTCGTCGGGATGGACGTGCACCAGCGAGGGCAGGTCCGAGTCCTTGCCACGCAGTGCTGCCTCGACCCCGCCGCGACTGCGGTCCAGGAAGCCGTGCTCGGCCATCCAGTTCTCGTCGTAGAGCTTGGACAGGTAGCCACGACCGGAGTCGGGCAGCAACACCACGATGGTGGCGTCGTCGGGCTGTTCGCGTGCGTACTCCCGAGCGGCCCACAGCGCGGTGCCGCAGGACCCGCCGACCAGCAGGCCCTCCTCACGGGTGCAGCGGCGGGCCATGTCGAACGAGTCGGCGTCGGACACGCGATACCAGCGGTCCACCACCTCCGGATCGAACGTCGGCGGCCAGAAGTCCTCGCCGATGCCCTCCACCAGGTACGGGTGGACCTCGTCACCGGAGTACAACGACCCCTCGGGGTCGGCGCCCACGACCTGCACCTCGGGCTTGCGCTCCTTGAGCCAGCGGCCGACCCCGGTGGCGGTGCCGCCGGTGCCCACCCCGCACACGAAGGCGTCCACCTGGCCGGCCGTCTGGCGCCAGATCTCCGGGGCGGTCGAGAAGGTGTGTGTCAGCGGGTTCGCCTGGTTGAAGTACTGGTTGGGCTTGAAGTGGTTGGCCCGCCCCGCGAGCTGGTCGGACACCGAGTAGTAGCTGCGCGGGTCCTCCGGCTCGACCGACGTGGGGCACACCACGACCTCGGCACCGTAGGAGCGCATCAGCGCGACCTTGTCGCCAGAGACCTTGTCGGGCACCACGAAGATGCAGCGGTAGCCCTTGAGGGACGCGGCGATGGCGAGCCCGACACCGGTGTTTCCCGACGTCGGTTCGACGATGGTGCCGCCGGGACGCAGTTGGCCAGCCGCCTCGGCGGCCTCGACCATGGCGATGCCGATGCGGTCCTTGACCGAGCCGCCGGGGTTGAGCATCTCGAGCTTGGCCAGCAGGGTGGGGCCGAGGTCGGCCGAGAAGCGTTCCAGGGCGAGCAGTGGCGTGTCGCCCATCAGGGCCAGCAGGTCGGGCGCCACCTCCCGGCCACGATCGTCGACGTGTCGCCGCGGGCTGGTCGCGAGGTCGTGGTGGCGTCCCACGACCCGGTCGTAGTGGTCGGGATCGGTCACGTCGAACGTGCTCATGCGGGGCCATCCGGGACGGCGACGGGCGGTCGGTCCATCGTAGGTCCCGGACCGTGCGACACGGGCGCCGGTGCGCGGCCACGCGGGCGCCGAGGTGGCCGGTCGACCGGCCTGGAACGGGCGCACCGTCGGGCGAGCACGGTTCCTGGGGCCAACGGGTGCGCCCGCGACCGGGAACGGTCGCGGGCGGGACGCACCCCCGGTAGGAATCGAACCTACGCATCCGGCTCCGGAGGCCGGTGCTCTATCCACTGAGCTACGGGGGCTCGTGGCGACCGCCAACGGTACCAGCGGTGCGGGAACAGTCGCAGGGCGTGGCGGGTTGTGCCGGGTCCCCCCCGGTGGCCGGCGGGACGCACACGTCCGACGACGGGTCGCGCGGGCGACCCGGACGACCAGGAGGCACCACGTGAGGCTGTTCCGGCGCACGCCCGTGCTCGACGACGCCCAGCGCACGCGGCTGGGCGCGGTGCTGGGCCCGCTGGACCGCTACACCGGCGCCGATCGCGACCTGGTGGCGGACCTCGCCGCGTGGTTGCTGGACCGACCCGACTGGACCCCGGCACGTGGCTTCGAGTTGACCGAGGACATGCGCCTGGTGATCGCCGGGACGGCCGCGGTGCTGGGGGTGGGCACGGCCGACGACGACCCGTTCGCCAACGTCAGCAGCGTGGTGGTCCACCCGTCCACGATGGTGGACCGGCGGCCACGCGCCACCCCGATGCGTGGGGTCGTCACCGAGGCGCCACGGTCGATGCTGGGCCACACCACCGCCCACGGACCGGTGTTCGTGTCGTGGCAGGCCGTCGTGCGGGACCGGCGTCACGGCCGCGCCAGTGTCGTGTTGCACGAGTTCGCCCACAAGCTGGACGCCGCCGACACGGTGATGGACGGCACGCCCCGGTTGCACGGCGCCGACCTCCAGCGGTGGATCGAGGTGTGCACGCGGATCCACGACCGCCTGGTCGCCGGTCACGCGGACCCGGTGCTGCGTCCCTACGCCGCCACCAACCCCTCGGAGTTCTTCGCGGTGGCGACCGAGGCGTTCTTCACCCGGCCGCTGGACCTGCGTCACGTCCACGAGGACCTCTACGAGGTGTTCGCGGCCTCCTTCGGGCAGGACCCGGCAGCCGTGGACGAGGCCCGTGGACTCGCCAGCCCCGTGGCCGAGCGCGAGGCCGGGCAGGAGGCCAGGCGGGCGGCCGAGCGCGAGGCCCGGGCCAGTGGCGAGGCCTCACCCGCCGACCCGCCGACCGCCTGAACCGGGTCGGAGGGTCGGCGGTCCGTCACTCAGCCGGCGGGCAGCAGGACACCGTCGATCAGGTGCACGGTCGCGTTGACGGTCTCGACGTCGGCACACACGACGGTGGCCGACGAGCCGTCCGGGGTGCTGACCGTCATGGCCTCGGGATCGAACTCGACGTCACTGCCGGCCAGCGTGGTCACGGTGCCGGCCTCGGCCAGCGCGGCCGCGTCCAGTCGTCCCTCGGCGACGTGCATCTCCAGCACCGACGTGATCAGGTCGGGGTCGGCCATCGCACCCTGCAGGGTCTCGGTCGGGACCTGGTCGAAGCCAGTGTCGATCGGGGCGAACAGCGTGACGCCGCCCTCGGTGTCCAGGGTGGTGTCCATGCCGGCCATCCCGAGCGCGGCGACCAGCGTCGACAGTTCGGGGATCTCGGCAGCCGCGGTCTGCACCGGCTCCTCGGCCAGTGACTCGACGTCGTCGGGCAGCATGCTGCAGTCCGAGCCCGTGGGCGTCGCCGCCGCCATCGGGTCGCTCGACATCTCCTCGGGGGGCTCCGACATCTCCTCGGTGGGTTCCGACATCGTTTCGGTCGGCTCGCTGGCCGGTGCCGACGTCGGCGCCGACGTCGGATCGATGGTCACCGTCTCGGTGGCCGGCGTGGTGTCGGTGCTGGGCGTGGCAGCCTCGGTGTCGCCGCCACCACCACAGGCCGCCAGCAACAGTCCGGCCGTGCCGACGACGACGGCCAGGTGGGTGCGTGTGCGAATGGTGTCCATGGGTGCCTCGGATGGTTCGGGGACGTGGTCCTCCTCCACGCTACGGGCGAACGGATCGGGATCCGCGGCCGGCCGGACGTGCCACTCCCGACGTCCACCGGTGCGAGGCGACCGGGTGGACGGCCGACGGGGACCGCCCGAAGGCGGTCCCCGTCATGTGGGTGGTGCGGGTCCTCAGCTGGCGGGCATGAGGACGGCGTCGATGAGGTGCACGGTGGCGTTGGCGGTCGCGACGTTGCCGCAGACCACGTTGGCGGTGCCGCCGTCGGGACCGGTGACGGTCATCGCCTCGGCGTCGAACTCGAGCTCGCCACCGGCGAGGCTGGTCACGGTGCCGGCCTCACCCAGGGCCGCGGCGTCCATCTGGCCCTCGACGACGTGGGTCGTCAGGATCGTGGTCAGTGCGCCCTGCGGGTCGTCGAGGACCGTCTGGAGGGTGTCGGGGGGCAGCGAGGCGAAGGCGTCGTCGATGGGTGCGAAGACGGTCAGGGCCTCGGCGCCGTTGAGGGTGTCCCCGAGGTCGGCCGCCGTGACGGCGGTGACCAGCGTGGTCAGCTGCGGGTTGTTGGACGCGGCCGTGGCGACCGGGTCGTCGGCCATGCCCGCGGACGAGCCGTCGCCGTCGTCGGGGATCTGGTCACACGCGGGACCGACGGGCTCCATCGCCATGGCGTCGGTGGACTCGTCGGTCATGGCCTCGGAGGCCTCGCTCTCGGACGCCATCTCGCTCTCGGACGCCATCTCGCTGCCGGTCATGGCCTCCGACGTCGTCTCGGTCATGGGCTCCGTCGTCGTCGCCTCCTCGGTGGGGGCGACGGACTCGCTGGCGGTGTCGGTGGTGTCGTCGTCGCCACCGCAGGCGGCCAGGGCGAGGGCCAGGACGGCGGCGACGGCGCCGGCGCGAAGTCGGGTGGTGGGCATCGGGGGATCCTTGTCCGGGGGCTCTACGACAGCTGTCGTAGGACACCAGCGTACGGGGTGGTCGGTCGTCATGGACCGGCGGGCCGCGTGGACGTCCGACGGGGACCGCCCGAAGGCGGTCCCCGTCATGTGGGTGGCGCGGGTCCTCAGCTGGCGGGCATCAGGACGGCGTCGATGAGGTGCACGGTGGCGTTGGCGGTCGCGACGTTGCCGCAGACCACGTTGGCGGTGGTGCCGTCGGGCGACGTGACGGTCATCGCCTCGGCGTCGAACTCGAGCTCGCCACCGGCGAGGCTGGTCACGGTGCCGGCCTCACCCAGCGCGGCGGCGTCCATCTGGCCCTCGGCGACGTGGGTCGTCAGGATGGAGGTGAGCAGCTCCTGGTCGGCCAGTACGGCGTCCAGGGTGTCGGCCGGGATGGCCTCGAAGGCGGAGTTGATGGGGGCGAACACGGTCAGGGCCTCGGCGTTGTTGAGGGTGTCGACCAGGTCGGCCTCACCGACGGCAGTGACCAGGGTGCTCAGCAGCGGGTTGTTGGACGCGGCCGTGGCGACCGGGTCGTCGGCCATGCCCTCGGACGAGCCGTCGCCGTCGGCGGGGATCTGGTCACACGCGGGACCGACGGGCTCCATCATGGCACCGCCCATCGCCTCGGTGGACTCCTCGGTCATGTCCTCGGTCATGCCCTCGGTCATGTCCTCGGTCATCGCCTCGGAGGGCGCCTCGGTCATGTCCTCGGTCATCTCCTCCGTCATCGCCTCGGAGGGGGCGTCGGAGGTGGCCTCGTCGGTCATCTGCTCGCTGGACGAGGTGGCGGTGTCGGCCGCGTCGTCACTGCCGCAGGCGGCGAGGGTGAGGCTGAACGCGGCGATCGCCGCGACGGCCCCGGTACGAATTCGTGTGGAACGCATGGTGTGGTCCTTGGGCGGGTTTTGGCCGGGTACGACCGCTGTCGTACGGCCCGTGTCGTTGCACCCGTGGTTCGATGCCGACGCGGCGTCGGATTGGTCACCGGCCCCGTCGTCGGGGTGGGTGGATCACCCCTCGTCGACGAACACGGCCAGGTTGTGCCACCCGCTGGCACCGTTGGGGAACGGGGGCTGCCGCTCCTCGGGCTGGACCTGCCCGGTGGCATCGGTGGCCCGCACGGTCAACTGGTGGCGGCCCGGCTCCACTGCGCCGGTGTCCCAGCGCCACACCCACTGGCGCCAGGTGTCGGGACCGACCGACTCGGCCAGCTCGGCCGGCTGGAACTCGCCGTCGTCGACGCGGACCTCGACGGCCTCGATGCCCCGGGTCTGGGCCCAGGCCACCCCGGCGACCGGGACGGTGTCGCCCCGGCGAACCCGGTCGAACCCGCTGGGGGTGTCGATCCGGCTCTGGACCTTGATGGGCCCACGCCGGTCCCAGCCGCGCTCGACCCAGTACATGTCGAAGGCGTCGAAGGTCGTCAGTTCGATCTCCGACAGCCACTTGGTCGCCGACACGTAGCCGTACAGCCCGGGGGTGACCAGCCGCAGGGGGAACCCGTGGACCTCCGGGAGCGGTTCGCCGTTCATGCCGTAGACCACCAGTGCCTCGTTGTCGGCAACGGCCTCGACGGGGAAGCCGGCGGTCCAGCCGTCGAACGCCCGACCGACCACCTGGTCGGCGCGCTCGTCCACGCCGACACGGTCCAACAGGTCGGCCAGCCGCACTCCCTGCCACGTGGCCGTCCCGACCAGGTCACCGCCGACCTCGTTGCTGACACAGGTCATGGTGATGGTGCGCTCGACGGCGGGCAGGGCGAGCAGGTCGGCGTAGGTGAGGGTCTGCTCCTCGGCGACCATGCCGTGGATCCGCAGGGTCCAGTCGGCCGAGGACAGCTGTGGCACCTGCAGCGCGGTGTCGATGCGGTAGAAGTCGTCGTTGTCGGTGACGAACGGCGACAGGCCGTCGACGTCGGGACCGGCGCCGGACGGGATCGCCGGTGCGGTCGTGTCGGGGGCCGGCAGGGCGAGGTCCTCGCGCTCGCCGGCGACCGAGAAACGACGACCGAGCAGGCGGCCGGCGCCGGCGGCGGCGACGGACGCCACCGCGACGGAGCCGGCAGCGACCAGGAACGACCGACGGCTGCGCGGCTCGCCGCTCCATCCCGTCGTGTCGGCGCCCGGGGAGCCGCCGTGGGAGTCGCCGTGGGAGTCGCTCGGCACCACCCGACCGTGCACCAGCCACAACAGCGTCGGGACGGCCACGGCCGCGGTGGCCAGGCCCGGCAGCAGTGACCACGGGAGCACCGCGGTGGGGTCCACGGCCGCCGCGGCGACGGCCACCGCCCCCAGGGCCGCGGCGGCGCCGGCGGCGATGCGCGGTCGACGACGGGCCAGGATCCCGAGCCCGGCGGCCACGACCACGAGGGTGACCACGATCCCGACGACCAGGGCCAGCTTGTCGTTGGTCCCGAACCACGCGATCGCCAGGTCCTTGACGGGGCGCGGGACGCCGTCGACGACGCGATTGCCGATGGAGACGACGGGTGAGCGCAGGCTCGCACCCAGGCCGGCGACCAGTTCACCCGCGGCGAGGCCGGCGACCGCGGCCAGGACGCCGGCGACGGCGGCCCGGGGACGCGAGGGCAGGTCGGGCGCAGTGTCCGGGCCATCGTCGCCCCGAGGCGGTTCGACGGGGGGTTCGACGGGGGGCGAGGTGGGGGTGGAGGTGGACATGCTGGCGCCAGCGAGAGGGGGCGGGTGGTCGTGGGTGGTTCGTGCGCCAGTGTCGCCGAGATTGCCCGGCCGTGACGTCGTGCGGTGACCGCGGGGCCGGCGGTGACGTCGGGGGGGCGGCCGGGGGCGTCGGCGTGGCGTCCCGACGGCGTCAGTGCAGGTCGATGGCCAGCAGCAGCCCGGCGAAGGACGTCATGAAGGCGGCGGTGGCGCAGACGAACATCGAACGAGGGTGACGCCATCCGACGTCCTCCCCGTCGCGTTCGGTGTAGTTGACCCGTGACAGCCACATGGCCAGCAGGCACAGCGCGATCGAGGCGATCGGCAGGACCACCATCAGCAGGGGGAAGCCGTCGAGCCCGCTGCGGACCAGGATCGCCATCGACACCAGGATGATCGTCGACGACGTGCGCTGGTCCGCAAGTGTGCTGCGGGCACTGGGGGCGGCGGCGGCGGTCGGGATCATCGCAGCCACACGTTGTAGGCCAGGCCGACGAGGGCGCCGCCCAGCACCGCCCCGCCGACCAGGAACGCCATCGTCGGACTGGGCAGGGATCGATCGAGGCGCAGCGCACGCTCGGTGACCGCCCACCGGAACACGGCCCCGAAGATGATCGACAGCGACAGGGAGAAGGCCGAGATGGACAGGAACAGCGACAGCTCCCGCCCGACCAGGTCGCGGACGAGCAGGAGGCCACCGCCACCGGCGGCGAACCCGGTGGACGTCCGGATCCACGACAGCAGGGTGCGCTCGTTGGCGAGGCTGAACCGGGGGTCGGGTTCGGAACCGACCTTGTACACCCATCGGGGGCGACGAAGTCGGGACTCGTCCATGCCAGGCAGTGGTTCCATGCGATCGATCCTACTCCCGCGGTCCGCCACGTCGACGGCAGGGCCGGCCGACTCCACGGGGGTGGCGTACGCCGTCGAGTGGGCGCCCGGGGGCGCGATCCGGTGGCTGCCTGGCTGGCGTACAGTCGGGCCCCGCCGCCCCACCGCCGTCGACCCTGGTTCCACGATGACCGCCACCGATCCCGTCCTGGCCGAACTCGGGTCCGCGATCGACGCGGCACTGGCCGCCGCCGACCTGCCGCCGGTCGACGATCCGGCCTTCGAGCGCCCCCGCGACCCCGACCACGGGGACTGGGCGTCGACGCTGGCGCTGCGATTGGCCAAGCCGGCGCGGATGGCACCGCGGGCGATCGCCGACACGCTGGTCGAGCACCTGGTCCTGCCGGCGTCGGTGTCGTCGGTGGAGGTGGCAGGTCCGGGGTTCCTCAACTTCCGGCTGTCCGCCGACGTCGTCGCCGACATGGTGCGCGACATCCTCGCCCGGGGGTCGTCGCTGCGCGCGGTCGCGGCGACCGGGCGGCGGGTCAACGTCGAGTTCGTGTCGGCCAACCCGACCGGGCCCCTGCACCTCGGGGCGGGCCGGTGGGCCGCACTCGGTGACGCGTGGGCCGCGCTGATCGCGACGACCGGCGACGAGGTCGTGCGTGAGTACTACGTCAACGACGCCGGTGGCCAGATCCTGACCTGGGGCGAGTCGCTCGTGCTGGTCGCGCGTGGCGAGGTCCTCGACGACCACCACTACCAGGGGACGTACGTGCGCACGGTCGCGAAGCGGCTGCGGACCACCTGGGGTGACGAGATCTTCGAAGAGGACGGGCCCGGCGACCTGCCCCCCGAGGTGGCGGCGCTGGACGAGGTCGGCGACCTGGCCGACGACGGCGACAACCCGCACGCGACGTCGGGCGATGCCGGTCGTCGCATGTCGGTGGGCCTGGCCCACCGGGTCGGTGTGCTGGGCGCCGAGGTGATGCGCGCCGGGATGCAGCGTGACCTGCACGCGCTGGGCGTGGACTTCGACGTGTGGTTCTCCGAGCGCGAGCGCCTGCACGAGACCGGGGCGATCGAGGCCGTCGTCGCGCGCCTGGTCGACGATGGCCAGACCCACACCAGCGACGGGGCCGTGTTCCTGCGCACCACCGACCACGGCGACGACAAGGACCGGCCGCTGGTGCGTTCCGACGGGCGACCGACCTACTTCGCGGCCGACTGCGCCTACCTGCTGGACAAGTGGGGGCGGGCCGACCACCTCGTGTACCTGCTCGGTGCCGACCACCACGGGTACGTGGCCCGGTTGCAGGCCGCCGGTGCGTGCCTGGGGATCCCGGCCGAGGCACTGGAGGTCCGGGTCGGGCAGATGGTCAACCTGCTGCGTGACGGCGAGCCGGTGAAGATGTCCAAGCGCGCCGGGACCTTCACCTCGCTGGCCGACGTCGTCGACGAGGTCGGGGCGGACGTGACCCGGTACCACTTCCTGCGCTCGTCGATCGACACCACGATCGACTTCGACCTCGCCAGGGTCGCCGAGCAGTCGATGGAAAACCCGGTCTACTACGTGCAGTACGCCCATGCCCGGATCTCGTCGCTGCTGCGCACCGCCGACGAGCGCGATTTCGACCCCGGTGATCCGGCCGACGCCGACCTGTCGCTGCTGGTCCACCCGGCCGAGGTCGACCTGCTGCGCGAGATGGGCAAGGTGGACGAGGTGGTGGCCGCCGCCGCGGACCTGCGCGCGACCCAGCGCCTGGCACGCTACGCCGAGGACCTCGCCGCGACCTTCCACCGGTTCTACACCGAGTGCCGGGTGTTGGGCGACGACGTCGACGTCGAGCTGGGCCGTGCCCGCTACCACCTCGCCGCGGCCGCACGCCAGGTCCTGGCCGACGTGCTCGGACTGCTGCGGGTGGACGCCCCGGAACGGATGTAGGCCGCATCGGGCGACGTCGTGTCGGCATGACGGCCCGGTGCGATCACGTCGTGGCGTCCAGTGCGACGCGGAGGTCGGCGATCGCGGCCGACAGGTCGTCGCCCGCGATCTCGACCTGCCGGCGATCCGGGTCGGCCACGCCGGTCAGCACGAACACACAGCGGGACACCGGTCGGCCCAGGGCGACCTGCAGCGCCAGCGCGTAGGTCGCGGCCTGGGGGCGGTAGCGGGCCACGACCTCGGCCGGGGAGCGTCCGTCGGTGGCGTCGGTCTTCCAGTCCACGACCACCAGGTCGTCGGACCCCTCGCCGTCCCCGGGCAGTTCCAGCAGGAGGTCCACGAAGCCCTCGATGGTGATCGGCTCGGCACCGGACCGCTCGACCGGCGCACCGACGTGCAGCTCGCGCCAGAAGCGACCGCCAGCCAGCGCCTCGGCCACGATCGGGGTCTCGGCGGCCCGGCGAACGCGGTCGGCCACCAGGGTGGCGTCGGCCAGCGGCAGGCCCTCCACGGCGCACTGGCTGCGGGCGAGCGCGTCCAGGTCCGCCAGCGTGGCCAGGTCGACGGACTGCAGCACGTTGTGCACCGCTCGTCCGACGGCCGACCCGGCCCGCCCACGGCGCCACGCGCCCGGCCCGTCCCCGTCATCGCCCGATCGCGGGTCGTCGCCACTCACCATGGCGTGCTCCGGGCCGGGGGAGGGCGTGGGCGCAGCCGTGTGGGGCCGGGGGTCCCCGTCGCCGTGGACATCGTCGTCGGGGTCCACCGGCGAGTCCGTCGTCGGTGACGTCCCCGGCTCGTCGAGGCCCAGCGTCAACTGTCGTGCCCCGACCGGCGGCGATCCGCTTGCGTCGCGGGACCCGTGCGTGGCGCCGGCCGGGGCGGCCTCGGCAGTGGCGGCCTCGGCAGTGGCGCCGGGGTCGTGGTGTGCGACGGCCGCGGCGTCGACCTCCGCCCGCGCGGTCGCGAGCTGGGCGGCGATCGTGGTGGCGGCCAGCACGCGTGGGCGTGCGGCGGCGCGTGCGAGCTCCTCGTGGCGCCGGCGGAACGTCCGCAACTGCTCCGCCGTGATCGGCGCACCGACCGCCGGGTCCTCGACCGGCACGGTGGGAGGATCGCCGATGTCCTGGCGGCTCCAGCGTCGGTCGAGCGACTCGGTTCGTTCGAGCAGCCACGCCGCATGGCAGTCGCTGGTCGAGTGGTGCAGCGAGACGACCAGGAGGTCACGAGCTCGCGTCGTGGCGACGTACAGCAGCCGTGCCTCCTCGTGGCGGTGGTGCGTTCGGGCCCCGACGACGTCGTCGTCACCGGTCAGCAGGCGGGCATAGCCGGCCGTCTTGAGACCCGTGCCGAGGTTCAGCTCGGGACGGCCGTCGGGATCCCAGAGCAGGCGCGGATCGTGCGGTGGCTTGTTGGTGCCGGTGTCGAGGCCCAGCACGATCACCACCGGGTACTCCAACCCCTTGGCGGCGTGGACGGTCGTCACCCGCACGGCATCGTCGTCGGGGTCGGCAACCACGTGCTCGTGGGCCCGCACGCCCTCCTCCTCCTGCTGTCGCAGCCAGCGGACGAAGCCGCGCAGGTGCCCGCCCCCGGCATGGAAGTCGTGGGCCTGGTCGACCACGAACCGCAGGCGTCGCCACCGGTCCCGCGGTCGGCGACGTGCCAGGACCAGCTCGACCAGGTGGAGTTCATCGATCACGCGTTCCACCACGCCACCGATGGTGCGTTCGGCCCGGTCGCGTCGCAGCCGCGCCAGCGTGGCGAGTCCGCGTGGCACGGGGTGGTCCCGGCCGATGAGGGCATCGTGGTCGTCGTGGAGCCGGGCGAGCAGGTCCTCGTCGGGGTCGTCGGGCACCCACCAGCGGCCGCCGGCACGGCGCCAGGTCAGCAGGTCGGCGTCCGAGCAGCCCAGTGCGGGGTGGCGCAGGGCGGCCACCACGGCGACCCCGTCGTTGGGATCCTCGATGGCGGTCAGCAGGTTGGTGAGGTCGCGGACCTCGTCGGTGCCGAACACCAACGATCGGGCCTCGACGACCAACGACAGGCCGGCGTCGTCGAAGCAGCGCTCCAACTGGCGGGCGGTGGCGTGGCGGCGCACGAGCACGGCGATGTCGCCGGCCCGCGCCAGGCGGGGCTCGCGGGTGTCGTGGTCGAGCACGTACTCGACGTCGACGATCGATCGCACGACGTCCACGACGTCGCTGGCCTCGAGGCGACGCGTGTCCTGCGCCGAGTCGTCGGAGGAGCCGCCGAACCAGCGCACGGCCGGGACCCCACCGTCCCCCTCGTCCGGGTCGGGCATCCGCGGTCGTTTCGTCGTCAGCGGGCGGTACGCGGGCTGGGCGTGACGCTGGGGCTGCAGCAGGTCGGCGAAGACGTCGTTGACCCAGTCGATGACGCCCGGCACCGAGCGGAAGTTGTGGGTGAGGTGGCGCAGGTCGCCACCACCACCGACCACGACGTCCTTGGCGCCCTCGTACACGGCGATGTCGGCCCCGCGGAAACGATAGATCGACTGCTTGGGGTCCCCGACGAAGAACAGTCGGCCGGGTCGGAGTTCGGCGTGGGCCCAGTCCACGGAGCCGCTGGCGTCGGCCGAGGCGGCCACGGCGTCGGGGTCGCGGGCGCCCAGCAGGACGGCGATCTCGATCTGGACCGGATCGGTGTCCTGGAACTCGTCGACCAGGAGGTGGTCGAGTCCGCCGGCGACGCGCGCCCGCACCTCGGCGTGGTCCCGGAGCACGTCACGGGCCAGTACGAGGAGGTCATCGAACACCAGCGTGGCCGCCCGGCGGCGCCGGTCGGCCCACGACGTGACGAAGTGGGCGGTCCAGCCCGCCATGGTGCGGATGAGGTGGTCGGCCTGGGCCGCGAACACGTCGTCGCAGGCCCTGGGGAGGTGCTTGGCCCGGTCCCGCACGGCCTTGGCCCCATCGAGGTCGCCCCAGGCCGCCTTGGCACCGACGCTTCCCAGGGGCGGCGCGTCGAGGACGGCCTGCAGCGCCGCGAAGACCTGGGCACGGTCGGCGTCCGGGTCGTCGGCGACGTCGGCCAACTCGCGGCCGGCACGGGCCCAGGTCTCGAGCCGGGGGATCAGCTTGTCACCGGGGGACGCCGCACGACCGTGCTCGACCATGTGGTCGATGTCGTCGACGCACGCGGTCACGTCCCCGAGGTCGAGGGGCGGCGGGGTGTAGCCGGTCGGGCGCCGCGGGAGTCCCGTGGGGATCCGGTGCAGGTCACGGTGCAGTGCCTCGGCGAGCCGCCGGACCCGCGGGATGGTGAGCCCGACGAGGTCCATCTGGGCCAGCGCGGGCTGGACCGCGTCGTCATCGACGAAGGACGCCAGCCACGCCTCCCACTGCAGGTCGAAGGCCGCGGACTCCTCGATCTCCCCGAGCAGTTCGAAGTCGGGGGCGAGCCCGGCCTCGATCGGGTGGTCGGACAGGATCCGGTGGGCGAAGGCGTGCAGGGTCGAGAACGTCGCCTGGTCCAGGTCGTCGAGCGCGGTGGCGATCCGGTCCATCGCCGGGCCGCCGCCACCGTCGGCGCGGTCGTGGAGTTCGCGGGCCCGCTCCTCCATCACCGTGCGGACACGATGGCGCAGTTCGGCGGCTGCCGCCTCGGTGAAGGTGATCGCGGCGATCCGGGTCACCGGGACGCCGTCGGTGACCAGCGTGACGATGCGGTCCACCAGCGCGGTGGTCTTGCCGGTCCCGGCACCGGCGTCGACGAAGATCGTGGCGTCGGTCCCGTGGACGCCGCTGATCACGTCGCGATCGAGCCGGTCGGGCAACGCCGTCGACACGTCGCCCTCCCGGGATCCGGAGGTGATCGCCGCCGTGCTCATGGCGAGTCCTCCACCTGGGCAGCCCCCACCCTCGACTCGACCAGGGGGAGCAGGACACGGGCCTCGGGACTGGCCAGGGCCAGCCGCGCCTCGCGTTGACGGGTGCCGTGCGACGGGCAGATGGTGGTGAACGGGCAGTAGCGGCAGTTGTGGAACCCCGGCGTCGGCCACAGGCTCTCCTCACCGGGGTTGGGGGGGAACACGCCGCCGCGGATGCCGTGCGCGAACGTGGTCAGCACCTCGTCGGTTCGCGCCCGTGCGGCGCGGTCGAACGCCACGAGTGCGGGCGGCGCGAAGCTGGACTTGTCGTGGACGTGCCAGTACCCGACGGCGACGGTGGCGTCCGGGTGGGCGGCGGCGGCGACCAGCCCGTAGACGGGGAGCTGGAGTTCGGTGCCCTCGAGCGTGACGTCGTCGGCGATGCCCCGGTAGGTCCCGGGATCCGACGTCTTGTAGTCGAGGACCGACACCGCGGTCACGCCGCCCGCGTGGTCGGTCATGACGTCGACGCGGTCCACCTGCCCACGCAACGTGAAGGTGATGCCCCCGGCCTCCAGGCGCAGGCCGTCGTCGGGATCGTCGAGGCCGAACGACAGTTCCACCGATCGTGGCCGCCAGCCGTCCGCGACCAGCGCGGTGTGTCCGGCATGCCACCTCTGGAGCCGTCGCCACAGTGCCCGACGTTGCTGGCGCCACAGGGCCGCGATGCCCGTCCGGCCGCTGTCCTCGAGGACGTCGCCGTGGTGGTCGAAGACCTGTTGGAGCCGCTCGATGCTGCCCGGTGCGGCATCGCCCGGGGGCAGCGGGCGGGACGACCCGGCCGTCGGGTCGTCCAGCGTCTCCCGGATCCAGTCCTCCAGGGTGTGGTGGACCAGGTTGCCGCGGTCGAGCGCCCCGACGTCCAGCCAGCGACGGGGTTCCTCGACGCTGCGGACCCGCAGCCCACGGTCGAACAGCCAGCGACGCGGGCACTGGCCGTACTGGGCCAGGCGCCCGGGTGACTGCGGCTCCTCCGCCACCGGCACGAGGTGGGTCCCGAGTCCGGCCAGGTTGCCGTCCCAGGCCGTGAAGTCGGTCGACCGGCGCGCGTCGACGATGTCGCCGGCGTGCACCAGGCCGGGGAGTTCGGCGGCTGCCTCGTGGGTCCGCAGGTCACCGCCGGACCACACGTGCGTGGCCAGTGCCCGCAGGCGCAGCTCGTCGGGACCGGCGGGGGCCGCGGACGCGAGGATCCCGGCGACCGCGGACTCCACGCGGGTCACGTGGGGGGAGACCTCGTCCCGCGCCTCCAGGACCTCGTCCACCGCCACCGGGCGACCGGTCCGCGTCCGCAGCACCTCCAGCACCCAGGGTCCCGGGCGTGCCGGCCGCTGCTCGCGGCGGTCGATCCGTGGCACGACCAGCGTCGTGTGCCCGGCCGTGGCGAGCACGCGCGCGAACGCTCGCCGCAGCCCGGCGATCGCGGCCCGGGAGTCGTCGGGATGTGCGAGGTCACGGCCGACGAGCTCGTCGACGACGTCGTCGGGCAGGAACGGCCCGGAACGGGGCCGCGGCGGCAGCGCCCCCTCGACCGCGCCGACGATGACCGTGTGGTGGGTGACGGCGGTGCTCGCCTCGCCCAGCCGAGCCAGGCGTACGCCCACCCCGGCTCGCCCGACCCGTCCGGCCGCGGTGTCGAGGTGGCGTCGGACCAGTGCCTGGAACGACGTGCGATCGACGGCGCGGTCGTCGAGGTCGAGTTCGACCCGGACGTCGTCCAGGTGGGCCAGTGCGGCAAGTCGCTGCCGGATCGTGGCCTCGGCCTCGACGTCGGCGACCGACCAGGTGTCCCGGTTCGTGCCCAGCAGGTGGTCGAGCAGGCGGAGTGCCCACGATCCCCATGCCTGCCAGGTCGTGGCATCGGGCGCCGCCAGTTCGTCGGCCAGGCCCAACGCGAACTCCCGCAGGTCCCCGGCCACCTGGGCGTCGCGCAGCAACCGCGTCCGGCGCCAGCCCGTGCGGTGCTGGGCCTCCGCGGCCTGGCCGGTCGCCCACGCCCCGAGTCGCCGGTCCCACTGGCCCCGACCGCCGACGATCGCGGCCTCGCGGGCGATCCGGTCCCAGTTCCCGGCCGGCACGCGCATCCCGTCGGCGCGCACGGGGGCCGATCCGAGCAGGTCGAGGAGCCGGGCGCGTGGATGTCCCTCGTCGTGCCATCGCCAGGTCTCGTCGAGCACGCGTCCCGCGGTCGACTGGCCCAGGGTGCGCACGGCCGGACCGTGGTGGGGGATGTCGGCCGCGGCGAAGGCCTCGGTCAGCAGCGACGCATAGGGCTCGTCGGCCGTGTACAGGACCTGCAGTTCGCTGGTGTCGGCGCCCGCGTGGATGGCGCCGGTCACCAGGCGAGCAGCCGTACGGACCTCCTCGTGCGCGTCGGGGACGACCACGACGTCGACGTCCCGGCCGGCCCCGAGGCCCGCCGCCACGGTGGTCGGGCCGGTCGGCGGGAGGCCGGTGAGGCGCTGGACGACCTCGGCCGTGCTCGTGTCGGCGCGCTCGTCGCCCGTCCGACCCACCAGGATCGTCACGGGGACGTGGTGGGCGAGGCGCTGCAGGAGCCTGGCCTGTGCCGGGGTGGGCGGTCGCGAGGCCGCCGAGGGCAGGTGCACGATCACGGCCCCGGCGACCTCGCGCACCCGGTCGGCCCCGGCCGCAGCGGCCGTGAGCGCCACGTCGTGGCGATCGTGGTGGTCGGTCCCGACCAACCGCCGATACTCCCGGTGGATGTCGGCCAGCGCGGTGCGGATGCCCGGTCGGCCCCGGTCACTGGCGGCCAGCGCCGCCAGCGTGGGCTCCGGGTCCACGCCCGAGGTCGCCGTGCGCAGGGCACTGACGGCCCGCGACAGGGCCGCCACCGTGGCCGGGTTGTCGGCCAGCCGTCCGAGGGCGCCGGGGTGTCGTCGGGCCGCTTCCGCCACCAGCAGGTCGTGCACGTCGTCGGTCAGGGGCCGGCCCGACGTCCGGGCCAGCAGGGGCGTGGCCAACTCGGTCGCGAGGTCGTCGAGGACGGCGAACTGCACCCCGACGGTCCCGCCGGGTGCGCCGGCCATGCGACGCCGCAGGCTCAGGGCCTCGAAGCGGGTCGGCGTCACCACCGAGACCCGGGCCAGCGCGTCGTCGACGCGCGCTCGGGCCACCGCATCGCGCAGTCCGTCCTCGGCCGGGGCCCCCTCGTCCATCCAGTGCACGGTGAGCCCGGCGGTCGCCGTCGAGGGGCGAGGCGGCGTGGGCGAGGTCATGGAGCGGGCCTTCGGATGCGCGGGATCGGATGAACGGGTCGGATGAACGGGTCGGATGGGCGGGTCGGATGGGCGGGTCGGATGGGCGGGTCGGATGGGCGGGGTCGGGCGGGACGACGACCGGGTCAGACAGTAGGAGGATGCTGCGACAGTCGACCGGGGCGTCCGGTCGTCAGCCGACGTCGGTGGCGAGGAGGTCGTCGTGGGTCTCGCGGCGGACGACGACGCGGTCGACGCCGTCGGCGACGAAGACGACGGGGGGGCGACGCAGCTTGTTGTAGTTGGATCCCATGGAGTGGCCGTAGGCCCCGGTCACCGGGGTGACCAGCAGGTCCCCGACGGCGACGTCGTCGGGCAGGGCAGCGTCCCGGACCAGCACGTCGCCGGACTCGCAGTGCTTGCCGACGATCCGCGCCGAGGCCGGCCGTCGGGCGGTCGGGTCGCGCGCCAGGACCGCCTCGTAGCCCGACCCGTACAGCACCGGCCGGGGGTTGTCGCTCATCCCGCCGTCCACCGCCACGTAGGTGCGGACCCCGGGGATCTGCTTGACGGTGCCGATGCGGTAGGCCGTCACGGCCGCGGCCGCAACGATGGCCCGGCCGGGCTCGACCCTCACCCTCGACTGGACATCGAGACTCGTGCACGCATCCTGCAGCACGGCCGCCCAGTCGGCGATCGTGGGCGCCTGCTCGCCGACCACGTAGGCCACGCCCAGACCACCGCCCAGGACCAGCTCGGGCAGGTCCAGCGGGACGGCGAAGTCCGCCATGATCGCGGCCGCCCGGGCGAAGGAGTCCGCCGCGAAGACGTTGGAGCCGATGTGGCAGTGCAGGCCGAGCAGGTCGACCGCGGGGGACCGCCGGGCGCGCTCGACGGCCCGGGCGGCGTCGCCGTTTCCGAGGTTGAACCCGAACTTGGAGTCGTCCTGGCCCGTGGCGATGAATTCGTGGGTGTGGGCGTGCACTCCCGGCGTGATCCGCAGCAGCACCGCGGGGGGACCGCCCTCGGGTCCGACGACGCCGTCGGCCGCCAGCGCCTCCAACCGGTCCAGTTCGTCGAAGCTGTCGACCACGACGAAGGCGACCCCGATCTCGACCGCGCGACGCAGTTCCGCCGTGGACTTGTTGTTGCCGTGCAGGACGCAGCGGTCGGCTGGTACCCCGGCGGCCAGCACGACGTGGAGCTCGCCGCCGGACGCCACGTCCAGCAGCATTCCCTCCTCGTGGGCCAGGCGCGCCATCGCCCGGCACAGGAACGCCTTGGTGGCATAGATCGCGCCGCCGTCCCCGAAGGCGTCCACGGCCTCGCGGCAGCGCGCCCGCAGGTGGTCCTGGTCGTAGACGAACAGCGGCGTGCCGTGGCGCGCCACGAGGTCGTCGATCCGGCACCCCGCCACGACCAGCATCCCGTCGTCGTCGACGGTGGCGCCATCGGGCAGCAGGCCGAGGTCGAAGTCGGTCATCGGGCATCCGGGACAGGGGCGCACAACACTAGGCCGCCGCCAGCGACGTCCGGGTCCGGGCAGGCGCGCCCGCGGTGCGGCAGGATGGCCGGGTCAGCCGGTCGACGATGCGAGGGAGCGACCCGTGGCCGAGGTGCGGGCGACCGGGTCGTACCGGGGTGGGATCGGGCTTGCCGCCGAGCGGCTGGGCCACGGTCCCGACGTGCTGGTCACCACCGCGTCGGACCACGTCGCGCTGCGCACCCCCACGCGTCCGGACCACTTCTCGGGCAACGCCCTGCACCTGTACGAGCCGCCGGGGGCGGTGGGCCCATGGCTGACGCGCCACGCCCGCACCGTGGGGACCATTCCCGGCGTCGAGCGCGCGGTCGTGGCCTGGGAGGTTCCCCACGACCTGGCGGGCCGGGACCCACGCGCTGCCGTCCCGGGGGACCTACCCGACGGTGCCGGGATCGACCTCGTGTCGACCCTGGTGTGGCGCCCCGACCTCGACCCGGCCGACCCCGGCGCCCGCGCGGGCGCCCTGGCCGACCTCGACGTACGTGACCCGTCCGCGCTGGACATCCGCTCCGGCGCGGACGAGCGGGTCCTGGCCGGGGCCCGGGCGCTGTACCTGCAGGCCGGGTGGGGCGACGACGTGGCGTACTGGCGTTGGCACGTCGCCCAGCAGCTCGACCTCCTGGTCGCCCGTCGCTGCGACATCTGGGTGGCCTTCGTGGGCGGGATCCCCGCCACCCGGGCCAGCCTGATGCACGACCGTCGGGGCCTGGCGATCGTGGAGGACGTCGTGACCCATCCGCTGCACCGGGGGAAGGGCCTGGCCTCGGCCATGGTCGTCCACACCATCGCCCACCACCTCGCCGGCCATCCCGGACACACCATCACCATCCGCGCCGAGGCCGCCGGGGCCGCCCGCCGTGTCTGGGAGCGGCTCGGGTTCACCACCGTCGCCACCGACGTCATGGTGTCCCTGCCTGCCCGACCTGGCTCCGAGGTCGGGTCGTGACCCCCCGGCCGGACGGCACGCGCGTTCACGGCCCTCGGTCCGGTCCCGGCCACCGACGGACCCGGAGGGCGGGTGCCACCCGTCCGACGTCGGTGCTCGCGACGCTCGCCGTGGTCGTGTTGCTGACGGCGTGTGCCACGCCCGACACGGCCACGTCGGGCGTGGCCACTCCCGACGACGCCCGAACCGACGCCGCACCCCGCAGCGACTCGGCCACCAACCCGTCGGGTGCGGCCACGGCATCGTCGGTGGCGCCGGGCGCGTCCGAGGTCGACGCCGGGATCCCCCGCGGGTGGGTGGGGGTGGACGGTGGTCGCGTGCCCCTGGTGGGGGGCTCGTCGTGCTGGACCACCGAGTCGGCGGACGGCACGAGCGTCGGGCAGTGTGCGGACGGGCCGCCGCCGGGTCCCGGCGAGGCGGTCGTGTCGGGGCTGGGCAGCGGCGACGCGGTCACGCTCGAGGTGTCGGTCGCGGCCAGCGATGCCTCGATCGGGCTCGTGGGGTCCGACGACGCGACATCCCTGGGTGCACCCGAGCTCACCGACGGCCACGCGTCGTGGCGCTGGGAGGTCCCGGCACCCGGGACGTGGGAGCTGACGGTGGTCGGCGAGCCCGGCACCGGCAACGACGCCACCTTCTTCCTGGAGGTGTCCGGGACCGGTGGCGCGAGCCCGACCACCCCGGCTCCCGCTCCGACGGCCACCCGGACGGCACCGCGATCGGCGGCCGAGGAGTACGCCCAGCCCTTCCCGGGCCCGGCCTGGACCACGGCGGCGGGCGAGCCCGCGGTCGGCGTCGACATCTCCCTGGCCGCCGGCGCTGCCCGTTGCGACTGGCAGTCGGCCACGTTCCTGGTGGTGCCGTGGCCGGTGTCGGCCGGGGTTGCCCCGGACGGTGAGTCGAGCCAGTACGTGTGGGATCCCGACCAGGCGCTGGCGGAGTTCGGGATCACCCGCGACCAGGTGGTGCCGGTGGTCCCCGACGACGCCCTCGCGACGGGGTGGCACACGGCCCACCAGGAGCTGTGGTTGGGTGACGACGCCGTCGAGGCCGCCTACCTGGTCGCCGAGGACGGGACCGTCCGTCGCCTCCAACGGCCGGTGGTCGAGCCCGGCGGCACGCTGGCATGCGGTTGAGCGCCGAACGGGCGTCGTCGCGGCGTCGATAGCCTGCAGGACGCCGCACCGGTGCGACGCCGGCACCCGCGCGGCGTCCCCCCGCATCCGCACCGCCACGCCCGTCCCGCCACGCCCGACCC
Source organism: uncultured Nitriliruptorales bacterium (assembly GCA_963735045.1). Taxonomy (GTDB): domain Bacteria; phylum Actinomycetota; class Nitriliruptoria; order Nitriliruptorales; family Nitriliruptoraceae; genus Salsipaludibacter. The sequence continues at coordinate 225,307 of CAVTIZ010000003.1, forward strand.
GCCACGCCCGGAGTCCCCATGCAGACCGTCCGCATCGGCATGCTCGGCTGTGGCACCGTCGGCAGCGGGGTGGTCACCATCCTGGCCCGCGACGGTGGCGACATCGCCGCCCGTGCCGGCGCCCATCTGGAGGTGACCCGCATCGCCGTGCGCGACACCACCCGTGATCGCGGCCTGCCCGTGGCGGCCGACGTCTTCACCGACGACGCCATGGCCGTGGTCACCGACGACGACATCGACCTGGTGGTCGAGGTCATGGGCGGCCGCGAGGTCGCCGGCGAGCTGGTCCGGGCCGCACTCCGCAACGGCAAGCCGGTCGTCACGGCGAACAAGCAACTGATCGCCCACGAGGGCCCGGACCTGCTCCGGATCGCCGCCGAGGCGGGCGTCGACCTGATGTACGAGGCGGCCGTGGCCGGGGCGATCCCGATCATCCGCCCCCTCAAGGAGTCGCTGGCCGGTGACCGGATCCGTCGGGTCATCGGGATCCTCAACGGCACGACCAACTACATCCTCACGCGCATGACCGAGGAGGGTGCGTCCTACGACGACGTCCTGGCCCAGGCCCAGGAGCTGGGCTATGCCGAGAAGCCGGACCCGTCGGCCGACACCGGCGGCCACGACGCCGCCGCCAAGACCGCGATCCTGGCGTCGCTGGCGTTCGATTCGGCCGTGACCGACCCGGACGTGTTCCGCGAGGGGATCGAACGGGTCACCGCCACCGACATCGCGGTCGCGCGTCGGCTGGGCTACGTGGTCAAGCTGGTCGGGATCGCCTCGGAGGTCGACGGCGCCATCGCCGTGCGCGTCCACCCGACCTTCCTGCCGACCACCCACCCGTTGGCCAGCGTCCGGCTGGCCTACAACGCGATCTTCGTGGAGGCCGACGCCGCCGGCGAGCTGATGTTCTACGGGCCCGGCGCCGGCGGCGAGCCGACCGGCTCGGCCGTGCTCGGTGACGTCGTGGACGCCGTCCGCAACCTGCTGCAGACCGTGCGCGGCCCCATCGAGTCCACCCACCGCGCTGCCGAGGTGCGGGCCATGGAGGACCTCACCACCCAGTACTACCTGCTGCTGGACGTCGAGGACCGGCCGGGTGTGCTGGCCGCCGTGGCCGACACGTTCGGTGACCATGACGTGTCGATCGCCCAGGTGTGGCAGGAGGGCGCCGGCGACCATGCCCAGTTGGTCCTGATCACCCACCGCGCCCGCGAGCGGAACCTGCGTGCGACGGTGGCGGCCCTGGAGGCCACCGGGGGCGTGCGGGCGGTGGCCAACGTCCTGCGCGTGGAGTCCGAGGGCCGCACCGGCTGAGGGATCGCGATGGCGCGGCGGGTCGCCGCCCGACGGTCGCCCCGGCGCGGACCTGGATCCGTCCGACGGTGGACCAATCCGCGGTGGTGGTGGCTGCGAACGACCCGTGAGTCGCCGGCGCCCCGGGGGGAACCACAGGGTCGATCGGCACCCTGCCGCGCGGGGAAGCGCATCGAACGCACCGGCCCACACGGGTCGGTGCGTTCGTCGCTGGGCCAGGGGGTCGGACGCCGGCCGTATCCTGCCGCCCCGGGCCCGTCGTGCCCGTCGTCCAGTGCTCGCCATCGTCTCGACCGGAGTTGTGCATGGCCGTCCACGTCCGCGTGCCCGCAACCAGTGCCAACCTGGGGCCGGGCTTCGACACGCTCGGGGTCGCATTGGCCCGACACCTCGACGTCGCGACGTCGACCCGCGACGACGGGCCCCGCGTGGCGACCACGGGCGAGGGCACCGACGTCCCCCACGGTGACGACAACCTGGTGTGGGCCAGTTTCGTGCATGGCTGCGACACCTTCGGCGTGGCGGTGCCCGACCTCCGCCTGGACGTGCACAGCCAGATCCCGCTGGAGCGTGGGCTGGGCTCGTCGTCGGCCGCCATCGTGGCCGGGTTGACCCTGGCCCGCGCGCTGGCCCGCGAGCCGATGGCCGACGACGACGTGGTCGAGGTCGCCACCGACCTCGAGGGCCATCCCGACAACGTCGCCCCGGCCATCGTCGGTGGCCTGGTCACCGCGGGGCGCAGCGCCCACGGCCGGCTGGTGGTCCGCCGCGCCCAGCCGCATGCCGGCCTGGCCGCGGTCCTGGCGATCCCCGACGTGCGCAGCAACACCGACGAGTCCCGCGGCGTGCTGCCCGACGGCCTCGCCAGTCGCGACATGGTCGACCAGTCGGCGCGCCTGGCCCACCTCGTCGGTGGCCTGGTCGGGACCTGGCCGCTGGACGCGGGACTGGCCGGTGACCGCTACCACGAGCCGGTTCGGCTGGCCGCCTCCCCGTCCTCGCGGGCGTTGGCCAATGCCTGGCGCTCGGTGGGGACCTTCGCGGTGCTGTCGGGGGCCGGCCCGTCGGTGCTTGCGCTCGTCGAGCGGCGCCCGGACGTGGTGGCGCGTGCCGTCGAGGTCGCCCGGACCGCGGCGGCCGACAGTGGCGTCGTCGCCGAGGTGGTCGCGCTGGACTGGGACCTGCGGGGCGCGGTCGTGTGTCCGCCCGACCCGGGCGCATCGACCTGACCGGCGAGGACCGGAATGGGATCCGATCGGTGGGCGTTGCTGGTGTGACGGTGCGTCGTGCAGTATCATCGCCCTCGTCTCCCGCACCGATCGGTCGCGGAATTCCTCCGGCCAGGACATGGCATCGCACGGTCCTCGACCGAGCGCATCCACGGACCGGCCCGTCGGAATCGCCCGTCGGCTGATCACACCGCCACCTCGTGGTGATCGGTCCCCAGCGGGATCACGGTGACCGGCGCGCAGCGCCTGCTCGTCGCCCTCGGGCGACTCCTCGGCGCTCCGCCTCGCCACTGCGCCACACCCGGCGCATCTTTGACGCACCCCACCGCTTGGTGACGCCGCGACGATCGGCGCCCCCGCAGGACGTCTGTCGGGGAGTCTTCGAACGTCGAGCCATCCAGGCCCGACCGGCCGCATCCGGCGGCCTCGGCCGCCCGACCGCGGCCCACCCACGATCGACCAGGCCGATGGCCTGACCCAAGGACCAGCATTTCATGGATCGTTCCCTGCTGGAGAAGAAGGCACTCGCCGAACTGCGTGAGATTGCCTCCACGCTCGAACTCAAGGGGTTCACCCGCCTTCGCAAGGCCGACCTCGTCGACCTCATCATCGGCACCGACGGTGCCACCAACGGCAACGGCCATGCCGCCAACGGGGTCGACACGGCCGACACCGACACCGACGGGGCCGAGGCCTCGTCCAACGGCACGGGCCCCAGCGCACCCGACCCCGCCGGCGATGGCGACGACGAGTCGACCGACGCCACCGCGACGTCGGCGCCCGGGTCCTCCGACGCCGGCGAGGCGTCGGACGCGACGACGAGTGCGAGCGCGGACGAACCCGCGCCCCACCGTGCGATCGACCATCGTGAGGCCGCGGCCTCACGCGCTCGTTCGCGCAGTCGCCGTCGATCCGGGTCCTCCGACGACGCCGGGCGTGACCGCGACGAGCGCGACGACCGGGGGACCACCTCCGACACGAACGATCGCAGCGACGACCGCAGCGACGGTCGATCCGACGACAACGATGACCACGACAAGGACGAGACCATCAGCAAGGGTGGCAACAACAACCAGGGAGGCAACGGCGGGGGTGGCGGCAGCCGTCGTCGCAAGAACCGTCGCCGGGGGAAGAACCGCAACAAGGGCAGTGACCAGGACCAGGGGAACCAGAACAACCAGGGGAACCAGGGCAACCAGAGCAAGGGCGGCGGGGGCAACGGCAACGACGACCTGTCCAACGCCGAGGTCCGCGAGGGCGTGCTGGACCTGCTGCCCGAGGGCTACGGCTTCCTGAGGGTCACCGGCTACCTCACCGGCGACCGCGACGTCTACGTCAGCCAGTCCTACGTGCGTCGGTTCAACCTGCGTCGCGGCGACCGGGTCAAGGGTCCCATCCGGGCCAACAACCGGGGCAACGACAAGTTCCCCGCGCTGGCCCGGGTCGACGAGATCGAGGGCCTGAGCGTCGAGGAGCACAAGGACGTCACGCGGGCCCAGTTCAAGGACCTGACCCCGCTGTTCCCCAACGAGCGGCTGCGGCTGGAGACCGAGGAGAAGGCCCCGATCTCGATGCGCATCATGGACATGATGTCGCCCATCGGCAAGGGCCAGCGTGGCCTGATCGTGTCGCCGCCCAAGGCCGGCAAGACCACCATCCTCAAGCAGCTCGCGCAGGCGATCGAGACCAACAACCCCGAGGTCCACGTGATGGTGGTCCTGGTCGACGAGCGGCCCGAGGAGGTCACCGACTTCCAGCGCTCGTGCCGTGGTGAGGTCATCTCGTCGACCTTCGACCGACCGGCCGACGACCACACCCAGGTCGCCGAGCTGACCATCGAACGGGCCCAGCGACTGGTCGAGCGTGGCCAGGACGTGGTGATCCTGCTGGACTCGATCACCCGACTGGGACGCGCCTACAACCTTGCCGCGCCGGCCTCCGGTCGCATCCTGTCCGGCGGCATCGACTCCGCGGCGCTGTACCCGCCCAAGCGCTTCTTCGGCGCGGCCCGCAACATCGAGGACGGCGGCTCGCTGACCATCCTGGCCAGTGCACTGATCGAGACCGGGTCCAAGATGGACGAGGTCATCTTCGAGGAGTTCAAGGGCACGGGCAACATGGAGCTGCGCCTGGACCGCCGCATGGAGCAGAAGCGGATCTTCCCGGCCATCGACGTGCAGCAGTCCGGCACGCGCCGCGAGGAACTGCTGCTGGGCAAGGGCGAACTGGAGGTCATCTGGAAGCTGCGCCGCGTGCTGGCCCAGATGGACACCGGTGCCGCCCTGGAACTGCTGATCGACAAGCTCAAGGCGACCCGCTCCAACAAGCAGTTCCTGCAGGCCATCGCCAACTCCAACATCGGCTGACTTCGAGGCTCTGGCGTGGCCCTTCTGGACGCCCTGGCGTCGGCTGGTCCGTCGGTCGCCAGGTCTGACCGCATGGCCCGTGGGGTGGCAGTCGGGACTTCGTACCGTCGTGGGTCGGACCCCAACCGGACCCGACCCCGACCACGGAGTGGCCATGAGTGACGCGAACGAGAACATGCCGAGCAGCGCGACCGGTGACGGCGAGGCCGTCGAGACCGTCGTCGGCCTGATGCGCGACATGCGCACGGTGATGGTGACCACCTCGACCGCCGACGGGTCCCTGACCAGTCGCCCGATGACCGTGCAGGAGGTCACCGACACCGGCGACGTGTGGATCATCGCGTCGTCGTCGGGCGCGATGGTCGACGAGATGCGCGCGCACCCGGAGGTGAACCTGGCGTTCACCTCCTCCAACGACTTCGTGTCGCTGTCCGGGAGGGCCGAGGTCGGCCAGGACGTCGACAAGGCCCGCGAACTGTGGAACCGCCCCACGGACGCGTGGTTCGAGGACGGCCCCGAGGATCCCGACATGGCCACGGTGCTGGTCCACGGCGACTCCGCCCAGTACTGGGACGGCCCCGGCCAGCTGGCCTCGCTGACCGCGATGCTCACCGCCAGCTTCACCGACAACCCCCCGGACACCGGCGAGTCCGAGGAAGTCGACCTCTGACCCACCCCACCCAACACCCTCCACCGTGAGCGATCCTGCCGACATCCCGGCCGATTCGCTCACGGTGGAGCTCTTGGTGAGGGGCGGCTGTTTCGGGGCGTGCGGGGCGTGCTGGTTCGAGTCTTTGAGGGGCGTGCGGGTCGTGCTGGTTCGAGGTCGTGGTTTCGAGGTGATGGTGTGGTGGTGGTCGTGGTGTGGTGGTCGTGGTGTGGTGGTCGTGGTGTGGTGGTCGTGGTGTGGTGGTGGTCGTGGTGTGGTGGGTGGTCGTGGTGCGGCGTGGCGTCGACGACGGAGTCTTCGTCGGGGGGCAACGTGGGTGACACGACGTGGAAACCTGGGGCGGTCACCATCGGGGCGGTCCGTGCAGGAGACCCTCGACGAAGGATCGACCATGACCCGTCGCATCCGACCAGCCCCCACGCCATCGACCCCCACGGCGTCGAGCGCCACGGCGTCGAGCGCCACGGCGTCGACCGCCACGCCCTCGATCCTCACGCCATCGTCCCCGACGCCATCGACCCCGCGGCGTCGAGCGCTGCGGCGTCGAGTGCTGCACCGTCGACTGAAGCGGCGTCGGACGGTCCGGACGCACCGCCGCAGGGGGGCCTGCGGGACATCGCCCCCGGGCCGGATCCCGACCGCGTCGAGCGGCCCTGCCACCTGCCCATGGCCTGGGCCGCCGGGCTGGCCGATGACGGGCGTCGCCTCGCCGTGTCCGCCTGACCGAGCTCGATGACCGGCTGTCGGCAGGCGGCCGTGGGCCACCCGGACCGGGACGGCTCGCGCGCCGTCACCGGTGATCCGACGACCCCACGGCCCGTCGCGGGCTCGACTCGGGCGTCGAGCCTGCGTGGTCGTGGCGGTCGGCCGGGATATCGTCGGTCGCGGTGGCATGAGGTGGTGGAGGTCCGTGAGCGGTGACGTGAGGGTGGCCCAGGCTCCGGCGGATGAGCCGGCGGCGTTTCGGGGGCGCTCCCGTTCGTGGCTCGTGCTGGGCACCGTCGTCGTCCTGGCGGCACTCGCGGCGCTCGCCTGGTGGATGACGCGACCACGCATCGAGGACCCGTCCGTCGCGGCCACCGAACTGGCGCGTTCGTGGTCCAACCGGGGGCTGGTCGGGGTCGACTTCGCCGCCGAGCCCACGCCACCGTCGCGCGACGACCTGGTCGCGATGACCGCCGACCTCGACGTCGACCCACCGGACGTGTCGGTGCAGTCGGTGGTCGCCGTGCCCGACGACGAGCTGGTGACCACGGCGCTCCTCGCCGTCGCCTGGTCGCTGCCCGACGACCGCACCTGGTCCTACGAGACCTCCGCCTCGCTGGTCCGTGCGCCCGAGTCCACGGCCTGGGAGGTGGCGTGGGACCCGCGGCTGCTGCATCCCGAGATGACCGTGGCCGAACACCTCGAGCTCGGTCGCTCCCCCGCCGAGCGCGGGCGCATCCTCGACCGGGACGGCCAGGTGCTGGTCGGACCGGAACGGGTCACGCGAATCGGGCTGGTCCCGGCGCGCATCGACGACCTCGACGAGACCGTCGACGCACTGCTGGGGACCCTCGACGACGAACTCGACGTGCAGGTCGACGGCGCGGCCGTCCGGGCCGCCGTCGGGGCCGCCGAACCCGACCACTTCGTGCCCGTGGTGGTGCTGCGCAACGACGACTACCGAGCGGTCGAGGAGGCGATCTACCCGCTGCCCGGCACGACCTTCCGCGACGACGTGCTCTACCTCGCACCCGACCGCGACTTCGCCCGGTTCACCCTGGGGACGGTCGGTGAGGTCACCGCCGAGCAGCTGGAGGAGCAGCCGGGCCGGTGGGAACCCGGCGACATGGTGGGACAGTCCGGGTTGCAGGCGTCGCTGGAGGACCGGCTGGCCGGCACCCCGGGGTGGTCGGTGGTGGCCGTGGGTGACGACGGCAGCGAGGGCGCGGTCCTCCACGAGGTCGCGCCGACGGTCGGGACCGACGTCACCATCACGCTGGACCGGAGCGTGCAGTCCCTGGCCCAGGACGCCCTCGACGGCCTCGACACCGCTGCGGCCATGGCCGTGGTGCGACCGAGTGACGGGTCGGTCCTCGCGCTGGCCAACTCCGACGCCGCGACCTTCGACGTCGCCCGCATGGGCCAACTGCCACCGGGGTCGATCTTCAAGGTCGTCACGGCCGGTGCCCTGCTGCAGTCGGGACTGGAGGTCGACAGCCCCGTGTCCTGCCCCAACGACATCGAGGTCGGGGACCGGACCATCAGCAACGCCGGAACGCTGGCACTGGGCGACACCACCTTCGCCCAGGGCTTCGCCAACTCGTGCAACACGGTCTTCATCGCCGAGTCCGAGATCCTCCAACCGGATGCGCTGGCGCGCGCCGCGACCCAGTTCGGCATCGGGACCGGCGTCGAGTGGCCGCTGGGGATGCCGGCGTTCACCGGCGACGTCCCGGTGACCACGGACCGCTTCGACCAGGCCCTGACATCCTTCGGGCAGGGCAAGACGCTGGTCAACCCGCTGGACCTGGCCACGGTGATGGCGACGGTGGCCGACGGCCAGCAGGTGCTGCCCACGCTCGTGGTCGGCACCGAGCCGGTGGCCGGCCCCGACCTCGAACCGCTGCCCGACGACGTGGTCGCCGACCTGCAGGACCTCACCCGCCTGGTCGTCACCGACGGCTCCGGAACGGCGGTCCAGGACCTCCCCGGCGAACCCGTGCACGGCAAGACCGGGACCGCCGACTTCACCGACGAGGACGGTGCGACCAGCCAGCACGTGTGGTTCGCGGGCTACCAGGGCGACCTGGCGGTCGCGTTGGTGGTGATCGACAGCCCCGGCGGGAGTGGTGGTGGCACCGCCGCGCCGCTGGTCGCCACCTTCCTCGAGTCGCTGGCGGGCTGACCCGCGACGGCCGTCGGCCGGGGGACGGGGACGGGCCAGCAGGGACGGGGCCATACCCTGCCCCGATCCCCCCAACCGGACCGGTGCCCGTGCCGACCGGTCTCCTCCCCGACGACCTCCGGAGATGTCGATGTCCGACCACCACCAGGGCATGGGCGCGATCGTGCTCGACGAGGGAACCGCGTTCCGGGTGTGGGCGCCGCACGCCGAGTCGGTGGCGGTGCGTGGCGACTTCAACCAGTGGTCCGAGGACGCCGACCCGATGGAGTCGGAGGGAAACGGCTACTGGTACCGCGAGGTCGGCCACGCCGGCCCGGGCCACGAGTACCAGTACCGGCTGACCACGCCCGACGGCGTGCTGGACCGCATCGACCCCTACGCCCGGTTCGTCACCAACTCGGTGGGCAACGGCATCATCGTCGACCCCGACGCCTTCGACTGGCAGGGCGACGACTTCGAATGCCCGCCACACCACCAGCTGGTGGTCTACGAGACCCACGTGGGCTCGTTCGTCGGTGGGCCCGGGGGGCCGGGCAACCTCCCCCTGGTGACCGAGAAGCTGGGCTACCTCACCGACCTCGGGATCAACGCGGTCGAGCTGATGCCGCTCATGGAGTTCGCCGGGGACACCTCGTGGGGCTACAACCCGGCCCACATCTTCGCCGTCGAGTCGGCCTACGGCGGGCCGGACGCACTCAAGACCTTCGTCCGGGCCGCCCACCAGCACGGGATCGCGGTCATCCTCGACGTCGTCTACAACCACCTCGGGCCGTCCGACCTCGACCTGTGGCGTTTCGACGGCTGGTCGGAGAACGACAAGGGTGGCATCTACTTCTACCAGGACCACCGGTCGGCGACCCCGTGGGGTGACACCCGGCCCGACTACGGCCGGGAGCAGGTCCGCAACCTGCTCCACGACAACGCGTTCATGTGGCTGCGCGAGTACCACGTCGACGGCCTGCGCTTCGACATGACGCCCTACATGCGCAGTGTCGACGGCACCGGCAAGGACATCCCGCAGGGGTGGGACCTGATGCGCTGGATCGCCTCCGACGTCCGCGAGCAGTTCCCGGGCCGGATCATGATCGCCGAGGACCTCCACGGCGACCACGCCGTGACCTCGACCGGGCCCGAGGGAGCCTGCTTCCACAGCCAATGGGACACCCACTTCGTCCACCCCGTACGTGCGGCGTTGACCACCGAGCACGACGACGATCGGGACATGGCGGCGGTCGCCGAGGCGGTGACCTACGACTACGGCGATGCGTTCGCCCGGGTCGTCTACACCGAGTCCCACGACGAGGTGGCCAACGGCAAGGCCCGGATCCCCACCGAGGTCGACGCCGACGACCCCAGCGGGTGGGCGGCCCAGAAGCGCGCGACCCTCGGGATCGCGTTGACGCTGACCTCGCCGGGCATCCCGATGTTGTTCCAGGGCCAGGAGTTCCTCGAGGACGAGTGGTTCCGCGACGACGTGCCACTGGACTGGCCACGCCAGGAGCAGTTCCGCGACGTGGTGCGGATGGTGTGTGACCTGGTCCGGTTGCGGCGCGACTACGACGGTGTCGCCGGTGGGCTGTCGGGCCAACACACCGAGGTCCTGCACCGCGACGACGACGCCAAGGTGCTGGCGTGGGCGCGCCGCAACGACGATCCGGGACAGGACGTCGTGGTGATCGCCAACTTCCGGGCCGACGAGACCGGTGCCCACCAGATCGGCTTCCCGACCCCCGGCCCGTGGCGCCTCGCCCTCAACTCCGACGCCACCACCTACAGCAGCCTGTTCGGCGACCACGGGAGCGGCGACGTCGTCGCCGACCCGGCCGAGGGCGGCGACTGGCCGGCCGTGGCCGAGGTCCGGATCGGACCCGCCAGCCTCCTGGTCTACACGCGGGCCTGACCGCGGGCCGTCGTGGCACCACCGGCGGCCGTGGACTCCCCACGCCCCACGAGCCGGAGGTGGCGGGCCCGTCCCGCCGGGTGGCGCGCCATCGCGGCCTGCCGTGCCGCCGCGCGGAACTGGTCCCGTTCGTGCTCGGCGAGCTGCGGCTCGGCCAGCCACACCACCGCGCCCGGGTGCAGGACCTCGTCGTCGACCACGTCGTCGGGCCGCAGCACCGTGGACGGGCGGATGCCGGTGGGGACGGTGGTGAGCGTGGCACCCATCGTGGTGCTCCCTGGTCGGTGGCGGTCCCCGACGAGAGGGACGTGGCGGCCCGCCTGATACCGCCCGGCCGGCAGCGATCGCCGCATGGGTCGCGCTCGGGCCGTGGCGGGCGAGGGTCGTCGCTAGGGTCGGCGAGGCCACCGTGGCGGTCGACGGAGGGATTCGATGGTGCGTCTGCGACTGCTCGGACCGATCGAGGTGCGGGCCGAGTCGGACGGTCCGTGGACACGACCGTCGCCCCAGCAGCGACACCTGCTCGCCCTGCTGGCTGCGCCCCCGTCCCAACCTCGCGACGCGGCCCTGCTGGCCGACACGATGTGGCACGGGGATCCGCCACCCAACGCCAATCGGCTGCTGCAGGGGCTGGTGTCACGGCTGCGCGCGGCGATGGGCCAGCTGCACGAGGGCGACGGACCCCTGCGCACGGTCGCGGGGGGGTGGCGGCTGGACCTGGCTGCCGATGACCTCGACACGCTCCGGTTCGAACAGGTGCTGGATCGCGCCGGCGACCGGGCCACGGCCACCGACCTGGACGGGGCCGGCACCCTGGTCGACGAGGCGCTGCACCTGTGGCGTGGCCGGCCGTTCGGCGACTACGCCGACGAACCCCTGGTCGCGGGCGAGGTCGCGCGGTTGGAGGAGCGGCGGCTGGAGGCGCTCGAGCTCGGGATCCGGGTCCGACTGGCCGCCGGGCACCACGGCGTCGCGATCGCCGAGCTGCGCGAGCTGCTCGTCGACCAGCCCCTGCGTGAGGGGTTGTGGGGGCTGCTGATGGTGGCGCTGTACCGGTCCGGGCGCCAGGCCGACGCGCTCGTGGCCTACCAGCGCGTCCGCGAGCGCCTGGTCGACGAGCTCGGCGTCGAGCCCGGCCCCGAGCTTCGCGGCCTGCACCAGCAGATCCTGCGCCACGACCTCGCGACCGGGGTCGGCGTCGTCGGATCGGGCCCCCCGCCGGTGCAGTTCGACGGGCTCCGCGGACTGCCGCGAGCACGGACCGCCCTGGTCGGGCGCACGGCCGAGCTGGACCTGCTGACCGACGTGCTCGCGGTCCACCAGGTCGTGACGATCGTCGGGCTGGGTGGCGTCGGCAAGACCAGGCTGGCCGTGGCGGCCGCGGAGGCGGCGGCACCCACCGTCGCGCAGGGCGGGTTCGTCGACCTCACCCGGGTCTCGGCCGACCGGCTGGTTCGCGCCGTCGCCACCACCCTCGGCGTCGTGGAGCGAGCCCACGAACCCCTGGTCGACACGTTGGTGGAGCGTCTTCGACGTGGCCCGACGCTGGTGGTGCTGGACAACGTCGAACACCTGCTCGCCGAGGTCGGCGACCTGGTCGAACGCCTCACCACGGCCGCCCCCGAACTGGTGGTGCTGGCGACCAGCCGGGAACGCCTCGGGGTGCCGGGGGAACACGTGGCTGCGATCGAGCCGCTGGCCGTCGCCCGGGTCGTGCGGCCGTCGTCGGTCGACGACGGGGGATGGGCGGCCCCGGGGGCCGTCGACGCCACGGCGTCGACCCGTGCGTTGGCCGGCAGCCACGCCCTGTCCGACGCCGCGGTGATGTTCCTGGACCGGGTGCGGGACACCGTGCCCGACGTCGTGGCGGACCCGGGGCGCCTGGAGGCGGTGTGTCGTCGACTCGACGGTCTGCCGCTGGCGATCGAGCTGGCCGCCGCGCGGTGCGCGTCGCTGGGCATCGACGGGTTGTTGGCCGGACTGGACGACCGCCTGCGGCTGCTGACGGCGGCGGGGGGACCGGCCCGACACCGGTCGCTGCGCGCCGTGCTGGACTGGTCCCACGACCTGCTCGACGACGACGAGCAACGGTCGTTCCGACGGTTGGGCGTGTTCACCGGCAGCTTCGACCTGGCCGCGGCGACCGCCGTGGCCGCACCGGGTGAGGTCGCCATCGGGCCCCGCCCGGCGGCCACCGACGTCGCGGCCCGGTCGCGCACGGCCGACCTGGTCGGGCGGTTGGCCGACAAGAGCCTCGTGGTCCACCGCGACGGCGCCGACGGCAGTCGCTGGCGACTGCTGGACACCGTGCGCGACTACGCCCTGGAGCGGCTCGCGACCGACGGCGACGTCCGGGGCGTGCGGCGTCGGTACCGCGAGTGGGCGGTGGCCGAGGCAGATCACCTGCGGTCGCGGATGGACGCGGGCGAACGCTGGCGCGAGGTGTTCCACGAGGTCGAGGCGGACCTGCGCGCGGCCCTGGGGACCCCCGACGTCGATGCCGACCGGGGGTGGGACGCCGGCGTGGAGGGCGAGCGGCTCGGGTTGGCCTTCGACGTGGCGGCGCTGCAGGCACGCAGCGGCTCCTACTCCAGTGCACAGGAGGCCTATGCCACGGCCACGGCGTTGGCACGGGTGGCCGGTGGTCCCGACGACCTCGCCCGTGCCGCCCTGGGGGCGTCGGCGTCCGGGATGCTGTTCGGCGTGTCGGACCGCCAGCGCGTCGACTGGTTGGAGGAGGCCCTGGCGGCCCAACGCGACCGGCCCACCGCGGTGCGCGTCCGCCTGCTGGCCCGGCTCGCCCTGGAGTTGTACTGGCTGGTCGATCGCGAGCGGAGCCTGGAGCTGGCCGACGAGGCGATCGGCCTGGCCCGCCGCGTCGGCGATGCCGCGGCCCACGCCGAGGCCCTGATGGCCCTGCACTACCTGACGCGGGGGCCCGAGGCCACGGCGGAGCGGTTGGCCCTGTCGTCCGAGGTGGTCGCGCGGGCCGAGCGGGGCGGGGCCACCGAGCTCGCCCTGGCCGGGCGCGCCGCACACGTCGTCGACCTGTTGGCGGCCGGGGACCTGACCGGGGTCGAGGCGCAGCTGGGCGTGCTGTGGGAGGCTGCCGAGCGGCTCCAGCGACCGGCGTTCCAGTGGTACACCGACGTGTACCGGCTCGTGCTGGCCCTGCTCGCCGGGGACTTCGAGGACGCGGACACCCTGGCCACCACCGCCATCGCCGCCGGCCGGCAGGTGGCCGAGTTCTCGGTCGGCCTGTACTTCGCCGAGGCGATCACCGACCTGCGGGATCCCGGGCCGGCGCTGCGACGCGAACGAGGCGCCCGCTTCGACGAGTTGGATCGGCGCTTCCCCGGAGTCCTCGTGTGGCGTTGCCTCGGCCTGCTCAACGAGTTGGCCCTGGTGCATCCCGGCTCGCGGTCGGTCACCTCGCCGCCCCTGCCGGCGGTCCGCCACGACGGGGTGAGGCGCCTCCGTGGTCGGGCCCGCCGACTCGCCGACGAGGTGTTGGACCCGACCCCGCGCGACGCCCACTGGCTGGTGGAGGCCTGCCTGTTGGCGGAGGTGGCGGCAGAGTTGGGCGACACGCACCTGGCCACCCGCCTGGGCCAGGTCCTGCGTCCGCACGCCGGCGGCCTGGCCGTGGCCGGGCGGGTCGGGGCGTGCCGCGGTGGTGTGTCACATGCCCTGGGGCTGGTCCGGGTGGTGGCCGGTGACCTCGACGGGGCGATCCTGGACCTCGGGGACGCCGTGGACCTCCACGACCGGCTCGGCATGCGCCCGCACCTGGCACGAAGCCTGTCGGCCCTCGCCCATGCGCTGGACCAACGCGGTCGCGACGACGACGCCGACGGCGCCGAGGCCGCGCGTGGACGGGCCGCGGCGATCGGACAGGACCTGGAACCGTCAGGTGCCTCGCCGTCGGTTGCCTCGGCGTCGGCTGCCGCGTCGACACGTCGATCGACGAGTGTCGGCGCCGACGTGCCGGACCACGGCTGATCCGCGAACCCGGAGGACGGCCGAACGACGTCGCCCCCGACGTCGTTCGGCCATCGTCCGTCGGCCCACCGACGGACGAGGATGGTGCGGTCCTCCTGCCCCGGCGCCTCGAGCCCGGTTCCGCCCGCACGGTCGGGGTAGGCACCCGACCCGGTGCACACCCCGACCGAGGAGCTGGACTCCCCGCGCTCGTCGTCGTCCCGGTTCGGGACGACGCCCCCCTGCGCTGTTGCGAGTGTGGTGGGTGGTGTTGGCAGACTGTTGATGCCCCCACGACGGACCGCCCACGCAGGTCGCCCGGGGGCACCGACGGGGTCGTGCGTGGGCCGCGGCGGGGCTGGACACGACGATGCGCCGACCCGAATGGGCCGGCGCATCGTGGCAGGTGCGTGTGGGGTCAGGCGTCCTGCTTGATGGCGGACAGGTCGAACTCGAGGGTGACCTTCTCGCTGACCAGGACGCCGCCGGCGTCCAGGGGAGCGTTCCAGGTCAGGTTCCAGTCCTTGCGGTTGACCTGCAACCGGCCCTCGAACCCGATGCGCTCGTTGCCGAACGGGTCGGTGGCGGCACCGGTGTGCTCGAAGTCGATCGTGACCGACTTGGTGACGTCCTTGATCGTGAGGTCACCGGTGACACGGAAGGTGTCGTCGCCGGCCGACTCCACGTCGGTGGTGGCGAAGTGGATCTCGGGGTAGTTCTCCATGTCGAAGAAGTCGTTGGAGCGAAGGTGGTTGTCGCGGTCGTCGTTGCCGGTGTCGATGCTGGCGGCCTGGATGGTGACCGTCGCGGTCGAGTTGGCCGGGGTGTCCACGTCGAAGTGGCCGCTGCCGGAGAACTCCTTGAAGGCGCCGCGGACCTTGGTGACCATCGCGTGGCGGGCGACGAAGCCGAGGCGCGAGTGGCTGTCGTCCAACACGTACTGGCCGGTCAGGGTCTCGGGAAGGGTGGTGGTACTCATCGTGTGGCTCCTGGAGGGTGGGGTGGGGAGGGATCGGGAAACAGTTGAGGCTTCAACCTTGCACCCACCACAACTTCCATTGAGGGTTCAAGTATTCCGACAGGACCCGGCCACTCGGGAGAAACCGTGTGAACCCCGCCGGCACGCCCCCACCCGGACCCGTCCACCGGCCCCGCATCAGCCCCACCCCGGCCACCCCGGTCCCACCCCGGCCACCCCGGTCCCACCCCGGCCACCCCGGTCCCACCCCGGCCACCCCGGCCACCCCGGTCCCACCCCGGTCCCACCCCGGTCCCACCCCGGTCCCACCCCGGCCACCACCCCGGCCAAGCGCCGCCCAGCCCCGGCCGCGGCACCCCCGCCCCCGGCTCCATCGTCATCGTGGGCGATCCTGCCGGGATACCGGTCGAAGCGCTCACGGTGGTCAGCGACGGTCGGGCTCGGTGGGTTCGGGGCCGGACGGGGGAGCGGACGGGGGGCCGGACGGGG
Organism: uncultured Nitriliruptorales bacterium; assembly: GCA_963735045.1. GTDB lineage: Bacteria > Actinomycetota > Nitriliruptoria > Nitriliruptorales > Nitriliruptoraceae > Salsipaludibacter. The sequence goes on from CAVTIZ010000003.1 coordinate 241,125, forward strand.
GGGCGGACGGGGGTCGGGCGGGGGTCCGGGCGGGGGGCCGTGGGAGGCACGCAGCACCGGCGGGCAGGGTTCGCGATGCACGACGGGCTCCGGGTCTTCGCTGCCGTCCAGCAGGGCCAGCAGTCGGAGCACGGCCCACCTGCCCATGGCCTCGTGTGGCAGGGCCATGGTGGTCAGGGGCGGGTCGAGGCCCTCGGCCAACGCCTCGTGGTCGTCGAAGCCGACCACCGACAGGTCGCCCGGGATCGACCGGCCACGCGCACGCGCTGCCTGGTAGACGCCACTGGCCATGCGGTCGTTGAAGCAGAACACGGCGGTGGGGGGCCGTGGCAGGTCCAGCAGCGTGGCGACGGCGGTCCGGGCCCCGACCGGCGTGATGGGGTCGTCGGTGGACACGACCAGGTCGGGGTCGAAGGCCAGGCCGGCCTCGTGCAGGGCCCGCCGGTAGCCCGCCAACCGGAGCCGGACGGCGGGGACGTCGTGGTCGTCGTTGATGAACCCGATGCGACGATGGCCGGCACTCGTCAGCAGCGCCGTGGCGTCGTGGCCCCCGACCTCGTCGTCGGGCACGACCGCCGACAGCCGGTGGTCGGGGTCGTAGGCGTCCAGCAGCACGACCGGGAGGTCCTCGGTCAGTTCCGGGATGGTCAGGGCACGGTGGAACAGGGCGCCGAACACCAGCCCGTCGACCCGGCGGTCCCGCAGGGCCTGGACCGCGTCGACCTCGCGCTCGGGATCGCCCTCGGTGTTGGCCACCAGCAGCATGTAGCCCCGTTCGCGGGCGGCGGCCTGGGCGCCCGCGACCATCGCCCACCCGACCGAGGTCGTGGCCAGCCGGTCCGACAGCAACGCGATCGTGCGGGTCTGGGACGTGCGCAGGCTGCTGGCGACGAGGTCGCGGCGGTAGCCCAGTTGCTTGGCGACCGAGCGGACCCGACGTCGCGTGTCCTCGGCCAGGCGGGTCTCGGCATTGCTGAGCACCAGTGACACGGTGGTCTTGGAGACCCCGGCGACCTTGGCGACGTCGGCCATCGTGGTGCGCCGGCCGGGTGGCGGCGCGGGGAGGGGGACGGGGCCATGGTGGACCTGGGCGTCGGTGACGTCGTTCAGTCCGGAAGGTAGGTGGACAGCGGCGTGGGATCGGTCAGGGTCGCGAAGTCCGGTCCGGCACGGTTGACGAACCCGAGCACCTGGAGGCCCCCGGCACGGTCGGCCACGACCTTGTTGCTGTAGGTGCCGGGTTCGCCCAGCGGCACGGCCCGGTCCACGTGGGCCGGGCCCAGTGGCCCGTCCATCGGGGCGAGGTAGCTGCCGGCGCGCACGTGGGGACTGCGGCGTTCGGGGACCAGCCCGTCCGGGTCGTAGCTGAACGCCAGGAAGTGGCGGTCGTCGACGGTGACCACCTGCGGCACCTCGAGGTGGCCCAACCCCGTCGGTGGGGTGAGGGGAGGCCGGACCTCCCAGTCGACCAGGTCACGTGACCACGCCAGCCCGATGACACCGGCGCCGGTGGTGGGACCATCGGGCAGGCGGGCCGTGACCAGCGCGTGGAACCCGTCGCCGTCGGGGTCGGACATGACCCACGGGTCTCGCCAGGCCTGGTCGTGCCAGCGATGGTCGTCGAGGCGTTCGTACCACCGGGGGTCGGCCTCCAGGACCGGGTTGTCCGGGTGGGGGGTCCAGTCGTGCAGGTCCGGGGAGGTGGCCAGCCCGATGCGCTGCACCAACCCGTCCTCGGCCCGGCTGCAGGCGGTGTGCAGCATCGCCCAGCCGTGCGTCGGATGGGCCACGACCGAGCCGGTCCACAACGCCAGGTCGTCCCAGGACCCGCCCCGCCCGGGCTCGAGCACGACCCCGTGGTCGGTCCAGGTCCGCAGGTCGGGCGAGGTGGCGTGCCCGATGGTGGCGTGGAAGTGGCGCAGGTCGGGGTCGCCGAGACGTCGCGGCGCCCGCAGGTGGAACAGGTGGTGGGTGTCGCCGTCGTCGGCGGTCCAGAAGTCCCACATCCAGTGGTCGTCGAGGCGCAACGTCACGGTGGTTCAGCCCTTCACGCCGGACGAGGCCACGCCCTGGACGAAGTAGCGCTGGAAGATCAGGAAGATGATCAGCAGCGGCAGGGTCATCAGGCCGGCGTAGGCCATGATGTCGCCCCACTGGATCGGTGGGGTGGTCTGGAAGGTGCCGATGCCCAGTGGCAGCGGTCGCACGGCCACGCCCCGCGTCACCATCACCGGCCACAGGAACTGGCCCCACGAGAACAGGAAGCCCAGGATCGCCATGGTGGCGTAGGCCGGCTTGGCCAACGGCGCGATGACACTGGTGAACGTGCGCACCGGCCCGGCCCCGTCGACGCGCGCCGCCTCCTCCAGTTCCACCGGGATGTCGAGGAAGAAGGTGTAGAAGAGGTAGATGTAGAGCGGGTTGGCGATGAACGGCAGGATCTGGATCGCGTAGGTGTCGAGCATGTTGACCTGCGCGCCCATGAACAGCAGTGGCACGGCCAGGGCCTCGAACGGGATGATGATGAGTGCGACCATGACGGCGACCATCACGTTCCGGCCACGGAACTTCAGGCGTGCCAACGCGTAGCCGAACAGGCTGTTCACGACCAGCCCGCCTCCGACGATGATGGTCGAGATCAGCACGGAGTTGAAGAACACCCGGACCACCGAGGCGCGCTCGATGGCGTTGCCGTAGTTCTCCAGGCCCACCGTGGGCGATGGCCACAGCGCGCCCAGCGAACCGCTGGACGACAGCACGACGTCGTCGGGCTTGAACGACGAGATGAACATGTAGACCAGCGGGAACAGGAAGAAGATCGCCAGGGCGACCATGACCACGTACATCCAGGCATCGCGGGGCTTGAGCCTGGTGGTGGTCCCGGACGTGCCCAGCCCGGCGTCATCGATGGGGGTGTCGGTGGCGGTGGAGCTCATCAGACCTGTCCTTCCTCGCGGATGAAGCGGCGTTGCACCAACGTGATCGCCAGCACGATCACGAAGAACACCACCGCGATGGCCGAGCCACGACCGATGGCCTGCTCGTTGAAGCCGGTCTGGACCATCTCCAGCATCATCGTGCGGGTGGCGTCCAGCGGGCCGCCGGGACTCTGGGGCATCAGGTAGACCTGGTCGAACAACCGGAAGGCCAGGATCGTGGTCACGGTGACGACGAAGATCAGGCCGTTGCGGATGCCCGGCAGCGTCACGTTGGTGAACTGCTGCCACCGGGTCGCCCCGTCCAGCGACGCCGCCTCGTAGAGCGTGTCCGGAACGTCCTGCAGTGACGCCAGCAGGATGATCATCTGGAAGCCGACCCCCTGCCAGATCGACACGATCATCACGGCCGGCAGCGCCCACGTGGTCGAGTTGAGCCAGTCCGGCGCGAAGGCCCCGAAGGTGATCACCTCCATGACGGCGTTGATCAACCCGTCGGGGTTGAACAGCAGGACCCAGATCGTGGACGCGGCGGCCATGACGGTGACGACCGGCATGAAGTAGATCGTGCGGAAGACGGTGCGTCCCGGGATCTGCTGGTTGACCAGGATCGCCAGCATCAGGGCCAGGAACGTCTGGACCGGGACGACGACCAGCACGAAGATGGTGTTGTTGAGCAGCCCCCGCCAGAACGTCCCGCTGGTCAGCACCTCGACGTAGTTGTCGACCCCCGTGAAGCGGGTCGGCAGCGGGGTGATCAGGCGCGCGTTGGTGAACGAGAACGCGATCGCCAGGACGAACGGGATGATCAGGAAGACCAGCAGGAACAGCAGCCCCGGCGCCGAGAAGGACCATGCGGTCCTGGCCTCGTTGCGCCGCGTGGGCGCCGGCCCGACGTCCGGGGCGTCGTCGGCATCCCGGTCGACGTCGCGATCCATGTCGGAGGGGACGGCGGCGGTGGATGACATGACGGCTCCTCGTGCGGGGCGGTGCGGGTGGGTCTGGGTGGATGCGGGTCGGCCCGGAGGGCGACGTCGGGTGGGGACTCAGCCGTCGGGGCTGGCGTCCTCGGTGGGTTCGGGGAAGCCCTCGTTGGCCTCGATGTCGGCGTCGATGGACCCGACGGCGCCGTCCAGGGTCGCCTGGACGTCCGCGCCCTGGATGATGTCGTCGATCACCGTGCGGAACTGGGTCGTGATGGCCGGATAGGCGGGGGTCACCGGCCGGGGCACGGCGACGTCGGGTGCGCGGTCCAGCTGCTGGACGAAGAGCTCGAGTTCCCCGCCCTCGCCGTACAGGTCGGACGCCTCGATGGCGCTCTGGGTCCCGGGCACGGCGCCGTTGGCCTCGGTGATCGCACCGATGACGTCCTGGCTCATCATGTAGGCGATCAACGCCCAGGCGGCGTCGGGGTCCTCGGTGGTGGAGGCCATGCCCCAGGCCCAGGACCCCAGCCCCGTCTTCGTGCCGGTGCCGAAGTCCGGCAGGGGGAGGATGACGAGGTCGTCGCCGGCGGCCTCCTTGTAGGGCGCGTACATCCAGTGGCCCACCCAGGAGATGGGGGCGCGCTTGGACAGGAAGTTGGAGTCGTCGGCGGCGGCGGTGTCGACCAGGCCGTCCTCGATCCAGCCCTGGAACGTCTCGCAGGCCCGCGACCGCCTCGGGGGAGTTCAGGACGCCGTCGGCCGTCGGCTCACCGTCGAGGGTCACCAGGTTCGCACCGGCCGACCACACCACGGGCTGGTAGGCGTAGCTGAACCACTCGCCCTGGGATCCGTACCAGAACTTGGGGTCCAACGGTCGCTCGTACCCGACGTCCTGCAGCGCGACCAGGACATCGCGGAACTCCTCGGCGGTCCAGGCGTCGTCGATGCCCTCGGGGATGCGGACCCCGGCCTCCTCCAGGGCCGATCGCCACGCGTACAGGCCCAGCCCGGAGTCGAAGGATCCCACCGACCAGAGGTGGTCGGCGTACGTGCCCTGCTCGACCAGGGAGGGCAGGACGTCGTCACGGAGGTCGTCGGGGATGCAGTCGTCCAGGGGGGACAGGCTGCCGTTCCACGCCAGGTTGGCCATGGTCGGGCCGTCGTGGTCCAGCACGTCCGGGAGGTCGTCGGAGGCGGCGGCCGCATTGATGTTGTCGCTGTACTGGCCCTCGGGGATCAGGGTCAGTTCGGCGGTCAAGCCCAGGTCGGCGCCGGGTCCGTCGTTGAAGGCGGCGACGGCGTCGGAGATGGGTCCGGCCTCGGTGCCCTCGTGGGCGAACATCGTGACGGTGTCGACGGTGATCTCGCCGTCGCAGACGGCCGGGTTGATCCCGAGGTCACCGCCGCAGCCGGTGAGCACCAGCGCGGCCGCCGCCATGCCCACCGCGCGGGTCGCGAGTGTGCTCGGGACCGGGCCGTGGGGGAGCGACATCTGGCGTCTTTCGATTGTTAAACTGATTGAACACTAGCCATGGATGGGTTTGGCGTCAAGGGTCGGACGCCGATCGGGTGCGACGAGTGGTCGTCGGCGCCGGCTCGTCGTGACCGCGCGCCGTGGTCGACGGTGCTCCGGTCGGCGTCGTGGTGGTCGCCCTCGCCGGGCCCATCCGACCCCCGAGGCCCGGACCCGTCGGGCCTGCGCGGCCGGTGCGGGTGCCGGGTCTAGGATCGGTCGGGACCGCGACATCGGGTCGGGACCGAGACGGGGGGCGTCGTGCAACGACCGGACTGGGACGGACCACTGGACCTGGCGGTGCGGGCGGCGCGCGAGTGGCTTGACGGCGTCGGTGACCGTCCGATCCGACCGGAGCAGGACCTCGACGACCTCCTCGGCGTCCTGGACCGCCCGCTGCCCGATGGCCCGTCGGACGCCCGGACCGTGGTCGCCGACCTGGTGGACGCGGCCGAACCCGGCCTGCTCGCGATCAACTCGCCCCGCTTCCACGGCTGGGTCATGGGCGGGGTCACCCCCGCCGGCGTGGCCGCAGACTGGCTGGTCACCGCCTGGGACCAGAACGCCGGCATGGCCGCACCCACCCCGGCGACCACCGCGCTGGAACTCGTGGCCGCGCGCTGGGTCAAGGAACTGCTGGGGTTGGATCCCGAGGCCAGCGTCGGCTTCGTCACGGGCGGGACCATGGCCAACCTGGTCTGCCTCGCCGCGGCCCGGGACGCGGTCCTGGCGGCCCACGACTGGGACGTGGAGTCGCGTGGCCTGCCGGGCGGCCCGGCCGTGCGCGTGATCGGCACCGACCACACCCACAACGCGGTGGCCAAGTCGTTGCGGATCCTCGGGTTGGGCCAGGACCGCATGGTCCGGGTCGCCACCGACGCCAACGCCAGGATGGACCCGGATGCCCTCGCGGCGGCGGTGGCCCGGATCACGGGACCGCTGGTGGTCACGACCCAGGCCGGCGACGTCCACACCGGGGGCATCGACGACCTCGACGCGATCGCCGACGTGCTGGACGCGGCCCGTGCCGAGCGTCCCGACGGGGACGTGTGGCTGCACGTCGACGGGGCCGTCGGGCTGTGGGGGATGGCCTCGCCACGTCTGCGCCCTGCCTTCGCCGGGGTCGAGCGTGCCGATTCGTGGTCGACCGACGCCCACAAGTGGCTCAACACCCCCTACGACTGCGGGATCGCCATCACCCGTCATCCCGAGGCGCACCGACGCGCGTTCTCGATGTCGGGCGACTACCTGGCGATGGACGACTCGATGCCCAATCCCGGCGACTGGGCACCCGAGATGAGCCGTCGGGCCCGTGGGGTGCCGGTGTGGGCCGTGCTGGCGTCACTGGGCCGGGCCGGGGTGGTCGAGATGGTCGAGCGGACCCACCGGATGGCGGTGCGGTGCGCGCGGCTGTTGGCGGCCCAGGACGGCATCGAGGTGCTCAACGAGGTCGACCTGAACCAGGTGCTGGTCCGCTTCACCGACGACGAGGGCAATGCCACCGACCACACCCCGGCCGTGCTCGCCGCCGTGCAGCAGTCCGGTGCCAGTTACCCGACGCATGCCTCCTGGGACGGTGCCCCCGCCGTGCGCATCTCGGTCAGCCACTGGGCCACCGACACCGACGACATCGACCGAACCGTGTCGGCCCTCCTCCAGGCCCACGCCCGCCTCCGCACCCCTGCCTGACGCCCCCCCCGGCCCGACCCCGATCGTCCCCGCCCCCTGCGCGTCACCCGCCCTCTGCGCCTCACCCGCGCCTCGCCGGCGTCACCTGCGTCACCTCCCCACCCGATGTGAATCCGCCCGCCCGATGTGGTCGGGCCCGGCATCCCGTGGTCGTCCACATCGGGGGTGCACGCGCTCCTCCCCGGGTGGCACCGTGCTCGACGCCGGAACCCGATGTGGCTTCCCCCGGCTGATGTGGGCGGGCCCGGCGTCCCGTGGTCGTCCACATCGCCCGGGACGAGGCACATCGCGTCGAGGTGGCGGGCGACGGGCGGTGGGCGACGGGTGGAGGGGTCGACGGGCGGTGGGCGACGGGCGGAGGGGTCGACGGGTGGAGGGGTCGACGGGTGGAGGGGTCGACGGGTGGTGGGCGACGGACGGGGAGGAGTGGATGCGGCTTGGAGGGGCGGTGGGTGGCGCACAGGGGCTAGCGTTCGACGACGAGGTCCGGGGGCGTGGCGCACCCGCGACCGTGGGTGCCGGACGTGGAGGTTCGAGGTGGCGCAGGTCGAGCGGGTCGAGCACGACGGGCTGGTGTTGTGGGCCCGCCTGGACGGGCCCGACGACGGGCCGGTGGTGGTGTTGCTGCATGGGTTCCCGCAGGCAGCCGACACCTGGGACGACGTCGTGGAGCACCTGGTGGCGGCCGGGTGTCGCACGATCGCCTTCGACCAGCGTGGCTACGACGCCGAGGCCCGGCCGGACGCCGTCGACGCCTACGGGATGTCCCACCTCGTCGGTGACGTGGTGGCTGTCCTCGACCACGTCGGGATCGACCGGGCGCACGTGGTCGGCCACGACTGGGGCGGCGCCGTGGGGTGGGCGCTGGCCATGCGGGCACCGCAACGCGTGGCGACACTCACGGTGTTGTCGACACCGCACCCGATCGCGCTCGCGCGGTCCTTCACGTCGTCGTGGCAGGCGGTGAGGTCGTGGTACGTGCCGCTGTTCCGAAGCCGGTTCGCCGAGGCCGTGGTCGGCCGTGGCCTGCAGCGGCAGCTGGAGCGCTCGGGCGTGCCGGCCGCGACGGCCGCCCGGTACGCCGAGCGCATGGCCGAGCCCGGCGCGCTGACGGGCGCCCTCAACTGGTACCGGGCCCTGTCGTTCGGGGGCGAGCCGTCCGACGACGACGTCGGGGCCGGCGGCACCACGATCCGGGTGCCCACGACCTACGTCTGGGGGCGTGACGACCCCGCACTCGGCCCGCGCGCGGCCCTGCTGACCGCCGACCACGTCGACGCGGACTATCGCTTCGCGCCACTGGCCGCGGGTCACTGGCTGCCCGAGACCCGGGCCGACGTCGTCGCGACGCTGGTGGGTGAACGGGTCGCGTCGGACACGGTCGGGTCCGACCCCGACCGGGACGGCTGACGCGGACGTCGGCCGGGACCGGGTCCCCCATCGCCTCGGGACTCCGTGGCAGGCATGCGCGCGGACGACGCGTGGCTGCGACGACGGTGGTGCGGGGCGACGCGCCCCCGGCGCACACGGTCGTGGATCATGGGCCATGCTGGGGCCTCGTCGACGAATGATCGGAACTCCCATGGGCCTGGACGACTTCCGCCGTGAACCGCTGCTGTTCGGACCCTCGCCAGTCCATCCGCTGCCACGGTTCAGCGCGGCGCTCGGGGGCGAGGTGGAGGTGTGGGCCAAGCGCGAGGACTGCAACTCGGGGATCGCCTACGGCGGCAACAAGGTCCGCAAGCTGGAGTACCTGGCCGCCGACGCGATCGACACCGGGTGTGACACGCTGGTGTCGATCGGGGGGATCCAGTCCAACCACACGCGCCAGGTCACCGGCGTGGCGCGCCACCTCGGGCTCGGTGCGGTGACCGTGCAGGAGGGCTGGGTCGACTACAACGACATGGCCTACGACAAGGTCGGCAACATCCAGCTGACCCGGATCCTGGGCGGCGACGTGCGCATCGACCCGGCCGGGTTCGACATCGGCGTGCGCGATTCCTGGACGCGTGCCCTGGCGTCGGTCGAGGAGGATGGTGGCACGCCGTACGCGATCCCCGCCGGGGCGTCGGACCACCCGTTGGGTGGACTCGGCTTCGCCAACTGGGCGCGCGAGGTGGCCGCGCAGGAGGACGAGCTGGAGACCTTCTTCGACACGGTCGTGGTGTGCACGGTGACCGGGTCGAGCCACGCCGGGATGATCGCCGGGTTCGCCCTCCAGGACCGCGACGACCGCCGCGTGCTCGGCATCGACGCCTCCGGGACGCTGGACCAGACCGTCGCGCAGGTGACCCGGATCGCCCGCGACACCGCCGAGCGGATCGACCTCGGCCGCACGCTTCGCGACGACGAGGTCACCGTGGTCGACGGCTTCGCCGGGCCCGCCTACGGGCTGCCCGACGCGGCCACCGTGGAGGCCATCCAGCTCGCCGCCCGCACCGAGGGGATGCTCACCGACCCGGTCTACGAGGGCAAGTCCCTGGCCGGGTTGATCGGGATGGTGCGTGACGGCCGCATCCCGCCGGGCTCGCGCGTCCTGTACTGCCACCTCGGCGGCCAGCCCGCCCTGCCCGCCTACGCCGGGTATCCCGGGCTGGGCGCGCCCGAGCGTGACCTGACCACCCACGGCTGACGGCGGCGGCCAGGCGACACCCGTCGGGCCGGGCCGTGACTGGGCGGCCGGCCTCGACCGGCCGGTCGTCCGTGGCTCGTGGTGGGTCGGTCGCACCCTCCTGGGCGTGTGAGATGCGGTTTCCTCAGGACTCCTCAGGTGATCCGCACACCGCCCCCAAGCGATGGTTGTGTCGGCAACGGACCCTTGGCTCCAACACCAGACGCCCGCGTCACACGCCGGGCGATCCGACCAAGGAGCTGTCCCATGCCATCGACCATCCCCACCCGGCCCCCGACCGAGCCCCCGACCCAGGCGCCGACCCAGGCGCTGACCCAGGCGCTGACCGAGGCGCTGACCGAGCCCCCGACCGAGACCCCGACCGAGGCGTTGGCCGAAACCCACGCCGTCGTCGTGGGCGCCAGCCTGGCCGGCCTCGTCGCCGCCCGGGTCCTCAGCGACCACGTGGACCACGTCACCATCCTCGAGCGCGACGACCTTCCCGCTTCCGCCCGGACGCGGCGCTCCGTTCCGCAGGGTCGCCATGCCCACGCCCTGCTGTCGACCGGGCAGCGCCAGCTCGAGCAGTGGTTCCCCGGCCTCGGGGAGCAGCTGATCGTGCAGGGCGCGGTGCCATTGCACGCCAAGAACCTGTCGTGGTACCAGGCAGGGGCCCATCGGGCTCGATCCGGCATCGGCTTCCTGGCGATGTCCATGAGCCGCCCGATGCTGGAGGGCACGGTGCGCCAGTGCCTGCTGCACCAGCGGCGCAACGTCACGATCACCGACGGCGTCGCCGTGGGTGGGCCGATCGTCGAGGACGGTCGCGTCGTGGGCGTGGTCGCCGGCGACGTCGCGATGCGGGCCGATCTCGTCGTCGACTGCACCGGTCGCCGCACCCGCTTCTTCGACCTGCTCGACGAGGCCGGGTTCGCGTCCCCGGAGGTGTCGGCGATCCGGATCGCCATGGCCCACGGCACCCGGGTGCTGCGGCGTGGCGCCGACGACCTCGACGGCACCGCCGCCGTGATCGTGGAGGACCCGACCCGCGGCCATCGCATCGGCACCCTGCTGCCGATCGAGGGAGACCGCTGGATCCTGACCGTGGCGGGCTTCCATGGGGACGTGCCGCCGTCGGACCCGACCGGATTCGCGGCCTTCGTGCGTGCCCTGCCCTCGTCGGAGCTGGGGGAGGTGCTCGACGGCGCCGAGGCCCTGACACCGGTCCTGACCCACCGACTGCCGACCAGCCAGCGACGCCACGTCGAGCGGCTGGCCAACGCACCCGCCGGGTTCCTCGCCCTCGGCGATGCCATCTGCAGCTTCAACCCGGTGTACGGCCAGGGGATGACCTCGGCCGCCCTGCAGGCCCGCGAGCTGGAACGGGCACTGGCGCGGCATGTCGTGTCGTCGTCCCGGCTTCCCCGCGTGTTCTATCGTCGTGCCGCGGCCGTCGTGGACGCCCCCTGGGCCATCGCGGCCGGCGGCGACTTCGCCGACCCCCGCACCACCGGCTCCAAGCCGACGGGGACCGACCTGGCCAACCGCTGGCTCGAGCTGGTCACGCGTGCCAGCCACACGTCGCGTCCGGTCGCCGACCAGCTCCTGCGTGTGCAGAACCTGGAGGCGCGACCGGCGTCCCTGCTGGGCCCTGTGACCGCACTCCGGGTGCTGCTCACCGCGCACCGGTCACCGGCGGCCCGTCGCCGATCGAGCCGCCGCTCGGCTTCTCGCTCGGTTTCCCACTCGCCTCCTGGGGGGTCCTCACCGGCTCGCCGCGCCAGTGCCCTGGTCGCGCACCCGGCCGCGGCCGGCGCCCACCCCGGGGTGGTGTCGCGATGACCGCCGCCCGCCCACACGCGCTCGACCGGGCGGCGTGTCCGCCCCATGTTCGCCCGCCCGCCCACCAACGCGTCCTCGCCGATGTCACGCGTGCACTCGAGCGTGCCCGGCGGCGCCGTGTCGATCGCCTCTGGGTCCGTCGGAGGTCGAGTGCATGGACACGCTGAGGGCTGCCGCCGGCTGGATCGGTTCCCGGCTGGTCGTGGCGTCGCTGCTCCAGCGCGACGTCCGCCGGCTCCGCCAGGTCGACCCGGCCACGTGCCGTCGGGATCCCGTCGATGGTCGCGCTCAACGTGGTCCTGGTCACGGTCGACGGCCACCACCTGCTGGCCGGCGCAGGGACCGACCCCCACACACGCATCGATCCCGACCCCAACCAGCCCGCACGGGCGGGTCAGTCGTCGGCGAGGAAGTCGTTGATGTGGGCCAGGAACTCGGGCCAGGCGGGTTCCGAGGCGGTGAGCAGGTGGTTGGTGCTGTCGAGCAGCACCAGGTGGCTGTCGTCGATGCCGGCGGCGAGCTCGCGAGCCTGCGTGGCCGGCACCCGGACGTCGTCGCGGGCGTGCAGGATCAGGGTCGGGCAGCGCACCTGGTCGAGCAGGTCGGACACGTCGATGCGGGCGAACTCCTCGAGGAAGCGCACGCCGTTGGCCGGGGAGGTGGTCTGGCGCTGGAAGACGGTGAAGTCGGCCCACTCGTCGGGCGTGCCGTCGGGAAGGAACTGGGACGCGAACACCTGGAGGAAGCTGGGGTCCTCCCGGGCCCAGCCGACACGTGCCAGTTCGAGGTCGAGCGCGGCCACGTCTCGCTGTGCCTGGGTCTGGGCACGGATCGCACGGCCACGGGCGTACGCACCGGCCAGGACCAGGCGACTGACGCGCTCGGGGTGGCGCACGGCATAGGCGATCGCGACGGCCCCACCCTGCGAGACGCCGAGCAACGGGAAGCGTTCGATCCCCACGGCGTCGACCACCACCTCGAGGTCGTCGACCCACGCCTCGAAGGAGAACTCGGGGATCTCCCAGTCCGACAACCCGCATCCACGTTCGTCGTAGCGGATGAGCCGGCGGTCGCGTCCCAGCCCGCGCAGCCAGTGCGCCCACACGGGACTGGACCATTCCAGGTCGAGGTGGGTCATCCAGTTCGCGGCCTTGAGCAGCGGCTGGCCCGTCCCGACCGTTGCCCAGGCGATCGTGGTGTCGTCCGGCGTGCGGCAGAACCGGATCTCCTGGTCCTCGCGCCCGAGCACCCGGTCGACGTCGGTGGCCGCGTCCGGGTCGTGGTGGGCATCCGTTGCCGCCACCACGGTGACGTCGCCGACGAACTGGTAGCCCCGGCCGTGCACCGTGCGGACCAGGCGCTGCTCGCGTCCGGAGTCGTCGATGGCCTGGCGGGCGGTGCGCAGCGCCGTGGTGATGGCGGCCTCGCTGACGAAGCGGTCACCCCAGACCTCGTCGAGGAGCTCGTCCTTGGAGACGACCCGCTCGCGCTCGGACACCAGGTGGGCCAACACGTCGAGCGCACGGGGCTCGACCCGGACGGGCTCGCCGTCCTGCCGCAACTCGAACCTCGCCGTTGCCAACTCGAAGTCCTCGAACCGGTACACCTCGCCTGTCACGAGCCCACTCCGGTTGGCCGCTGCGCCGCCCACCCTAGGCGGGGGACCGCGACCCGTGTGGGATCGATTCCGGCGCCGCCCGGGAGCGGGCTGGGTGGGGGACCCGGCCGAGCCGGCCACGGCGGCCGCACGGTCGGGGCTCAGCTCGCGCCGGCCTCGGCGTCTGCGGCGGTCTCGAGGCCGTCCAGGAGCAGGTCGAGCCCGTACTCGAACGACGAGCCGAAGTCGTAGCCGGGCCGGAGGACGTGCTCGGTCGCCAGCTCGGTGAGGTGGGGGAAGGTGGCCATCATCTGCTGGGCCAGCATGTCCTGCGTGACGTCGGCGATGTGGGTGTCGGCCTCGGTGACCAGCGTGGCCTCCTGGAGGGCGAAGCCGTAGACATAGCTGTCGATGATCGCGTAGGCGTGCGCGGTCAGGCCGATCGACAGCCCCCCACGGCGGAAGGTCCCGATGACCGCGTCGTGGTGGCCCAGCGTCTCGGCCCCGGGCTGGGACCGGGACTCCATCAGCGGCGTCGCCCAGGGATGGCGCCCAAGGACGTCGCGTGCCGACACGCAGCGCACCCGGACGGCGGCCTTCCACGGCAGGCCCTCGGGGGGGAGCGTGATCTCGGCGAACACCCGGTCGACCATCCCGTCCAGGATCGCGTCCTTGTTGGCGACGTGGTGGTAGATCGTCATCGGCTTGGTGCCCAGTTCGTCAGCCAGCTTCCGGATCGTCAGTGACAGCGCCCCGATGCGGTCCGCGAGCGCGACCGCCCCGTCGAGGACCCGGTCACGGCTCAGCGGCTGGCGCCCGTCGTCATCCTGGGTCGCGGTGCGGTCGGCGTCCTCGTCGGGGGTCACGCGGCTGGGCATCGAGGTGTTCCGTCGGTCGTCGGGGGCCGGTCCAGGGACCGGCACTTGCGCATCGTACTAAGTACGGGTATGGTTCGCCCACCACTTCTCGTACTAAGTACCAAGACCGCCACCTCGAACGACGGAGCACCACGATGACTGCCACCTCGACGTCCACTGCCGCCGCCAACGGTGGCGGCCGCCCCGCCGACTCCCGGTCCGATCGGGACGAGGGCGCCCGCGCCACGACGATGCCCGCGGTGTTCCGCGAGCGCTGGGGTGCCCCGGCCGACGTGCTCCGGGTCGGCCGGCGCCCGCGGCCCACCCCCGCCGAGGGCCAGGTCCTGGTCGAGGTGGCCGCCGCCGGCCTCGACCGCGGGACCGAGCACCTCGTGACCGGGCTGCCGTACCTGCTCCGCCTGATGGGCTACGGGCTCGCTCGGCCGTCCAGCCCCGTGATCGGGTTCGAGGTCGCCGGGCACGTCACCGCCGTCGGTCCCGGGGTGACCCGACTGGCGCCGGGGGACCGCGTGTTCGGGATCGCCGCCGGCTCGTTCGCCGCAGAGGCAGTGGCCGACGAGGAGAAGCTGGCACGACTGCCCGACGAGGTGTCGTTCGTCGACGCCGCCGTGTCCGCGATCTCCGGTGCGACCGCCATGGAGGCCGTCGAGGACGTCGCCGCGGTGCGGCCGGGCCAGTCCGTCCTGGTGGTCGGGGCGTCGGGTGGGGTCGGGCTCGCAGCCGTCCGGCTGGCCGTCGCCGCCGGGGCCACGGTCACGGGCGTGGCCAGTCCGGCCAAGCTCGACGCCGTCCGGGCCGCCGGCGCGGCCGCGGTGGTCGACTACACCACCACCGACCCGTTCGCGACCGACCAGCGCTTCGACGTCGTGCTCGACGTCGGCGGCCGGGCCCCGGTCTCGCGCCTGCGCCGGGTGCTCCGCCGTGACGGGACCCTGGTGTTCGTCGGCGGCGAGGGCGGCAATCGCCTCACCGGTGGGATCGAGCGTGCCGTCCTGGGCATGCTGCTGTCGCCGTTCGTGTCCCAGCGCCTGGCCATGTTCATCAGTCGGGAGCACCACGAGGTGCTCGACCGCGTCGCCGCCCACCTCGCCACGGGTGACCTGGTGCCGCTGGTCGACCGCCGGGTCGGCCTCGCCGACGTGCCGGCGGCCCTCGCGGACCTGTCCGCGGGGCGGGTGACCGGCAAGGTCGCCGTCCTCCCCCCCGCCTGACTGCCCGCGCCCCGCGCCCACCACCCCGCGCCACCTCGCGCCGCCGTGCGCGCCCACCGACACCCGACTCGATCGGAGCACCCGATGTCCGCCACCACCCGCGCCACCACGTCCCCGACCACCCCGTCGCCCCTCGACGCCACCCCGTCGGCCGTCCCTGCGAGGACGTCTGCCCGGACCCGGTCGTGGTCCCGCCGCGACGCCGCGCGGATCGCGGGCGGGGGCTACGTGCTGCTGTTCGCCCTGGCCGTCTTCGCCAACTTCACCGTGTTCGAGCGGCTGGTCGTCCCCGGCGACGCCGCGGCGACCACGGCCAACCTCGCCGCCGAACCGACCCTGTTCCGACTCGGGATCGTGGCCTTCCTCGTCGTCTTCGTCGTCGACGTGGTGGTCGCGTGGGCGCTGCACCTGCTGTTCCGCGACGTCGACCGGGACGCCTCACTGCTGGCGGCGTGGTCGCGGCTGGTCTACACGGTGTTGCTGGGTGCGGCGCTGGTGTTCGCCGTCCAGGCGCTCGAGCTGGCGACCTCGCCGGCGCTGATCGACGCACTCGACCCGGCCGCGCGTGAAGCGCAGGTGCTGCTCGCGATGGGCGCCTTCGACACCGCGTGGCTGGTCGGGCTGGCCGCGTTCGGGCTGCACCTGGTGCTGCTGGGTCGGCTGGTCGCGCGATCCGGGGAGGCGTCGCGGCTGCTGGGGTGGCTGCTGGTCGTGGCCGGGACCGCCTACGTCGTCGACACCGTCACCCACCTGGTCGTGGCCGACTACGAGGCGATCGCGATGGCCATGCTGGCGCTGGTCGCGGTCCCCTCGGTGGTCGCGGAGGGCTGGACCGCGGTGTGGCTGCTGCGCCGCGCCGGACGTGACGGCGACGGCGGGGCGGGCGCCGAGGTGTCGCCCGCCTGACCGTCGCACACGTACGGACGATCGGTCCCCTCGAGGTCGTGGGGGCACCGGGGACGGCCGCCGATCGGGATCGTGGCGCGCGCGTCGATCCGGCGCCACGACCTCGATCCGACCCGGCGCGTCGGGAGGGTCGTGGCCAGGGGTCACGCGCCCGGGGCGGCCGGCCCGGGCGCGGATCAGGCGATCGTGCGGCCGGCGGCGGCCAGGTCGGGTCCGGCGCGATCGGCGAACTCGTCGAAGTTCTTGGCGAAGCGTGTCGCCAGCTCCTGCGCCGCGTCGTCGTAGTCCTCAGGGGTCGTCCCAGGTCGACCGCGGGTCGAGTTGGTCGTCGGGCACCCCGGGCACCGCGGTCGGCACCGCGAACCCGAAGGTCGGGTCGGTGCGGGTGGCGACGTCGTCGAGGTCACCGTCGATCGCCGCTCGGATCACGGCCCGCGATGTCGCGATGGGGAAGCGCTCGCCGACGCCGTACGGGCCCCCGACCCAGCCGGTGTCGACCAGCCAGACCTGCACGTCGTGCTCGGCGATCTTGGTCCCGAGCAGGTCGGCGTAGACGGCCGGGTGCAGGGGCATGAACGGGGCGCCGAAGCAGGCCGAGAAGGTCGCCTGGGGCTCCTGCACGCCGCGCTCGGTCCCGGCGACCTTGGCGGTGTGGCCGGAGATGAAGTGGTACCGGGCCTGTTCGGGAGTCAGTCGGGCGATCGGGGGCAGCACTCCGAACGCGTCACAGGTCAGCATGAGACGTGGCGTGGGTGGCCCGCCATGCCGTCGGCGTCCACGTTGTCCAGGTGGGTCAACGGGTAGGCGCCACGGGTGTTCTCGGTGGTGGCGTGGTCGAGGTCGATCCGGTGGTCGGGTCCATGGTGACGTTCTCGAGCACAGTGCCGAATTGACGTGTGGTGCGGTGGATCTCCGGCTCGGCGGTGTCCGACAGGCGGATCATCTTGGCATGGCAACCACCCTCGATGTTGAAGATGCCCTTGTCGTCCCAGGCGATCTCGTCGTCGCCGATCATGGCCCGGCCGGCCTCGGTCGACAGCGTCGTCTTGCCCGTGCCCGACAAGCCGAAGAACACCGCGCTGTCCCCGTCGGCACCGACGTTGGCCGACGAGTGCAGGCTCAGGACGCCCTGCTGCGGGAGCAGGAAGTTCATGACGGTGAAGATCGACTTCTTGATCTCGCCCGCGTAGCCGGTGCCGCCGATGACGACCATCCGGCGGGCGACGTCGAGCAGGATGAACGCCTCGCCGTGGGTGTGGTCGAGCCGCGGGTCGGCCTGGAAGTCGGGGCAGTGCACCACCGTCCAGTCCGGCTCGAAGTCGGCCAGCACGTCCGGGTCGAACCACCCGAGTGCCCGCGCGGCGGCGAGGCCACCGGCCCCGCCCGGCGATCCCGGCGGGGTGTGGTCGGCCGTGGATGCCCTCGCACCGGGTCGCCACCGCGACCGCCGTCGGACCCCGGCCGTCGGCGGGCAGCCGGCACGGTCCGCATGGGTCAGGGGCCGTCCCGGGTCGTGGTCGTGGCCCTGGTCGGGGTGCGATCGGCGAGCAGGCCGACCACCACCACGGCCACCGGCAGCACCAGCAGCAGGCGCAGGACCGGGAGGTAGCTGCCGGTGAGGTCGCGACCCAGCGACACCAGGAAGGGTGCCACGGCGGTGCCGAGCACGGTCAGGGTCATGACCACGCCACGGATCGAGCCGAGGTGGCGTGTCCCGAAGATCCTGGGCAGCGCGGCGGCCTCCAGGGCCCGGGCGCTGCCTCCCGCGGCCCCGAACGCCGCCCCGTACAGCATGGCCGTCAGGCCGGGCGAGACCCACGGCAGCACCAGGATCGCGGCGGCGAGGCAGGCCATCGACACGGCCAGGACCAGTCGCGGCCGGACATGGTCGACCAGCACACCGGTCGCCAGCGTCGCGGCCAGCGCGGCGGCCGTCTGGGGGATGAAGTTGGCGGCAGCCTCGAGCGGCGTGAGTCCCTGCTCGCCGAGGATCGACACCTGGTGGAACGCCAGTGCGGTCCCGACCAGGCCGGTCGCGACGACCCCGCCGGCCAGCGCCCAGAACATCGGTGCCCGCACGGCCTCGGCCCGCGTCACGCCCCACACCGGCCGTTCGGGCTCGTCCTCGGTCGGGGCGATGCCGTCGACGTGTTCGCCGAGGTCGGCCGGCGTGTCGTGCATGGCGAAGCGGGCGATGGCCAGGCACACCACGCCGACGACGCAGGCGGCGACGACCCACGCGTTGCGCCATCCCACGACGGCGATGACGCCCGCCAGGGCCAGTGGCACGACGGTCATGATCGCCTGGCCGCCGGCCGCGGACCAGCCCACGGCCTGGCCGCGACGGCGGTCGAACCAGTGCGCGACCGCGGTCGTGGAGATCAGCGACAGCGCGCCCTGCCCCAGCATCCGGATGCCGATGAAGCCAAGCGCGAGCGACACGATGCCGGCGACCCCGGCCATCGCCGCCAGCACCACGGCGAAGGCCGACCCGACGGCGGTCAGCGTGAAGCGCATGCCGCGCCGGTCCATCAGCCGCCCGAACCACGGCATCGTCCATGCCCCGGCGAGCGTGCCCACCAGGTAGGCGCCGGCCACCTGCGACCGGGTCAGGTCCAGCCCGGCCATCATCGGGTCGATGAACACCGACACGCCGGCGGTCTGGCCCGGCGCCGTCATCCCGAGCGTGACGGCGCACCAGGCCACGATCCGCCAACCGTGGAACGTGGGTGCGGACCGTTCCCGGCGTGGGAGCTGGAGCAACGACACGACGAGCCCCTGGGACCGGGAAGGAGGGCGACCGGTCGAGGACACGCGACCGGCGCGAACAGCCCGCGACCGTATCGTCGCGCCTCGCGCCGTCGAGTGCGCTCGGCCGCTCGGCACCGGTCAGGCCGAGACGGGCTGGCCAGTCGGCACCCGACCACGTCGGGGACCGCCGGATCGCGAGTGCTCAGTCGTGCCCGAGGTCGAACACGAGGCGGGCGGGGACCTGGCCGGCAAGCACCTCGTCGACGCAGTCGTTGACGTCGTCGAGCGCACGGGTCTCACTGACGACGCGCGTGTGGCCGGCGGCGTGCAGGGCGAAGGCCTCGGCGAGGTCGTTGCGGGTCCCCACCAGCGATCCCTGCACGCGGATGCCCTGCAGCACGGTCTTCATCACCGGGATGGTCAGGGCGTCGTCGGCGGGCAGGCCGACCAGCACCAGTCGTCCGCGGGGGGCGAGCGCGGCGTGGGCCGCCCGCATGGCCGGTGGTGACGGCACCGCGACCAAGGCGATGTCGGGTCGCCGACCGATCGCCTTGAGCTGTGCTCGCTGGTCACCGCGCGCGTCGACGACGTGGTCCGCGCCGAGCTCCTCGGCGAGCTCCAGCTTGGCGTCCTCGACGTCAACGGCGATGGTCTCACAGCCGAACACCCGTGCGTACTGCAGTCCGAGGTGGCCGAGTCCGCCGATGCCCACCACCATCACGGTCTCGGCCGGCTGGGGGGTCGCCGACTTCAGCGCGGCATAGGTGGTCACCCCGGCACAGCTGAGCGGGGCGGCGTCGATCGGGTCGACGCCGTCGGGGACCGCCACGACGTGGCTGGCCCAGCCGAGCGCGTACTCGGCATGGGTGCCGTCGGTCGTGTAGCCCATGTGGGTCGCCCGCGGGCAGTAGGTCTCGTGGCCGGCCACGCACTCGCGGCAGCGCCCGCAGGCCTTGGCGATCCACGGCAGGGCCACACGATCACCGACGGCCGGCTCGTCGACGCCGTCCCCGACCCGTTCGACGATGCCGACGCCCTCGTGGCCGGGGATGCGTGGCAGCCTCGGCCTGCCGGCCCAGTCGCCCTTCGCCAGGTGGATGTCGGTGTGGCACAGCCCACTGGCCTCGATCCGGACCAGCACCTGGCCGGCAGACGGCTCGGGGACCTCGACGTCCCGGACGTCCAGCGGCGCCCCGAACTCGGTGATCACGACAGCCTTCACGTCTCGTCCTCTCGGTTCGACTCCCCGGCCCCGCGACCCTAGTGGCGCACCGTGCCTGCGACGCCGGACGGGACCGATGCCGTGACCGCAGTGGAGCGTCGGTCACGATCGTGGGATCCCGCCCGAGGTGTGCACGATGACGTCCAGCGCGGCGACGTCGAGCGGGACGCCTTCCAGCGGGGCGACGACGAGCTCGCGAGTTCGGCCAGTGACCGATCGATCGTCGCCGGGGGACTCGAGCCGATCGTCGTGGGCGGCTCGGGCCACGGCGTCAGCGGCCTCGTCGCTGGCGACCGGGCGTACGTCGTGGTGGGGTGGCACCATGCGACGACCGGTCCCGGTGGTGCCCCGGCCACCGACCGAGGGGCGGACCGACCGGCACGAGGAGGACCCTGCCATGGCGACCCGACCGGCGACCGACGACGACCACGACGCGATCATTCGCGTCTACCGCGAAGTGGGGTGGATCGAGGACGGCGAGGCCGCCCACCTCGAACCCTGGCTGGCCGACGCGGCCACCCTGGTCGGGACGGTCGACGACGCGCCCGAGGCCGTGGGGACCCGCCACGCCGGCCACATCCTCGTCGACGCGACCGACCTGCCCTTCGCGGCGGTCACCTCGATCGCGGTGGCACCGGTCGGGCGCCGCCGGGGCCTGGCGAGTGCCCTGACGGCCCGCACGGTGGCCGAGGCCGCCGACGACGGGTTCGCGCTCGCCCTGCTCGGCATCTTCGACCAGGGGTTCTACGACCGCTTCGGGTTCGGGACCGGCTCCACGACACTGGTGCACCACTTCGACCCGGCGGCGCTCACGGTCGACCCGCCGACCCGCTCGCCGGTGCGCCTGACCGTCGACGACTGGGAGGAGATCCACCGCGCCACCCGGAACCGCTGGCGCAGCCACGGCGGGGTGGTCTTCGACGAGCCCGGGTTCCTCCGGGGTGAGCTGGGGTGGGTCAAGCCGTTCCTCGCACTGGGCCTGCGAGACGACGCCGGCGAGCTGACCGACCTGCTGTGGGGCGAGCCCAAGGGGGAGCACGGGCCATGGAAGCTCAACGCCCTGACCTCCCGCGACCCGGCCGGCCTGCTCGACCTGCTCGGGCTGCTGCGGATGATGGGCGACCAGGTCCACAGCATCCAGGTGGCCGAGCCCGCCGAGCTGTCACTCGAAGACGTCCTCGACCAGCCGTTCCGTCACCGCCGGGCGACCAGCAAGGCCGAGCACGCCGCCCACGTCGAGGCCTTCGCGCACTGGCAGGCCCGGATCCTCGACCTCCCGGTCGTGGTCGCCGCGCGACCCTGGGACGGCCCACCGGTCCGGTTCGTCGTGGAGGTCGACGACCCGCTGGCCCACCGTGACGACGTCACCTTCGACGACGTGCACGGGTCCTGGACGGTCGAGCTGGCGGGCGAGTCCACCGCGACTCGCGGCGCCACCGACGACCTGCCGACCCTGCATGCCGGGGTCGGGGCGTTCACCCGGTTGCTGCTGGGCGTCGCGCCCGCATCGGGGCTCGCGCTGGTCGACCAGCTGGACGGACCGCCGGAGCTGCTGGGTCGGCTCGACCGTGCCCTGGCCACGTCACGGCCCCCCGACCCCGGCACCTGGTTCTGACCCGTTCACCCCACCGGCATGTGACGCGTTCGCGATGCCGGTCAGGTGTCGGTGACGGCCGCCCGTCCGTGGCCGCCGGAGCGAACCCGACACGGCCCGCGGACGATCCGTGCGGCGGCCCGGGGTGGTGCGCCCAGTCCGGTCGTCCGCGAGCCGGACCACGACGTGGCCGGCGGTCGTCGTGCGAGCCGTCGTCACCCATACCTGCCCGACGCTCCTCACAGAACGCCGCCGATCGGCATCGCGCTCGCCGACCCCGGATCGCGCGGTCCCGTGACTCCCGTCGTCTGGCAGGGCCGACAGCCGACGCCGGCCTGCCGGTGCGGCCCGGGGCAGGCGGATCCGTTGACAAGGGTGGCGCCAGGTGCGAGAGTGCGTCCGCAGCGTGATGCCGGCATGGCGAACGGGTCCGACAGGACCCAGCCCCCGACCAGGACCCAACGGGTCTCCCCGCCACCGGACGAGCATGCTCGTGATGCCCATCACCCTGCGGTCGCGCCCTTCCCTCCCCCAGGAGATCCCCCCATGTCGTCGCCCCTGCTCGTCCCGAACAACACGCTCACCATCCGCAACTCGGCGCCCCCGCCGGACAAGTCGGGTCCGACCCCGCCGGATCGTTTCATCCTCTTCGGCCAGTCGTGGTTGACCATGCAGAACGCGGTGGCGGCCTCGCTCAAGCTCCCGCTCAACCAGGGGGAGTTCGACACCAAGTACGGGGCCTTCCCGGCCACCGACAAGGCCGAGGTCGACGGCTGCTTCACGGCCATGGCGAACCTGCGCGACCTGTCGTCGTCCTTCGGTGACCCGAAGACCATCAAGGCCAAGATCGCCGACGACGGCAAGTACCTCTTCACCCAGACGCCCCCCGAGGAGATCTACGGCCACATCGCGTGGTTGGCGATACAGATCGAGAACGCGGCATCCACCTTCGACAACACCTTCGCGGTCCTGCAGGATCTGCTGTCGCCCAGCGCGGGCACCCCCGCCGAACGGGCCGACAATCTCCGCGCCATCCTCACCGGTGACGGGGGGCTGACCTCGACGGCCTCGGCGATGGGCGACCGAACGGCAACCCTGTCGTCCAAGCTCGCCACGTTCGACGGCAAGGTCAACGAGGCCTCGTCAGCCATCCTGGAGTACAGCGGTGGCAGCTCACAGATCCTCGCCGACGCCAACAAGCTGCTGGGCCAGTTGAAGTCCGACATCGACACCATGCAGAAGGCCGCCGACGCCGCCCACACGGCGTGGCGCAACTACACCATCGCGGCGGTGACGACCTCGGTGGGCATCACCATCCTGTCCGGAGGGCTGTTGTGGTTCGTCGGGTTGGGCCTCGGGATCGGCCTGGGCGTGGCGGCGGCCAAGGAGATGACCCTCTACAACAGCCTGACCAACCAGATCGCTGGCAAGGAGGCCGACGTCAAGCAGAAGACGCACCTCGTCACCGACCTCACCGGGCTCAACAAGCAGATGCCGGACCTGGTGTCGGCCGTGTCGGAGTTCAAGACCCGCATGGAGGAGGTCGAGGGCGTCTGGACCGACATCGGCGGCAACCTGGCCTACATCGCGTCCAACTACACCGACGAGCAGCTGTCCAACTACTCGTGGGTGGTGCAGACGACCAAGATCCTCGACGCCCAGAAGAAGTGGGAGGCCATCGCCGCGACCGCCCAGCAGTTCACCCAGCACTCGCTCGTCTCCTACGACGCCGGACTGTCGTTCGGCCAGCCGATCACGACCGCCTGAGGCGGCGACGACGAGGAGTCCGACGATGAGCATCGACTGGAATGCCCTGTCCAGCCGCACCGCGTCCTTCGCGGTGCAGGACGCGACCAAGGACCCGTCGGGGGTGGTCACCGACGTCGTCGTGGTCGGCCTGCACCTGGCGATGAGCGACGTGGTGGGACTCTTCCCGGCCAGCGGTGGCGACAGCCTGACCCTGTATGCCGACACGCTCGTGATGGACGTCAACCACGTGCCCGTCCGGGGCGCGGTCGTGATGGCCCGCGAGGTCGACACCACCGCGATGGGGGCCGACGCCGTCACGGTGGCCCGACCACCGACCGGCACCACCGCGATCGAGTTCCTGGTCGGCGGGGTCACCGGGCCCGCCCTGGCCGTCACCACCGACGGCGCCGCGCCCACCGCGGTCGCGACCGGCTTGCAACCGTTGACCACCGCCCTGTTCCTGGTCCAGCCGTCGGGGCCCATCCAGGTCACGACCAGAACCGACGACGACGACATCGGCGACCTGGCCGGTCGCGTCTACGCCCTCAGCAGCCTGCGTGCCAGCTACGCAGCCGCGACGTCGTTGATGAACACCGGCAGCGACGACGCGCTGGAGACCGCCCGCGACATGCTCGCGTGGGTCACCGCGTGCACGGGTGCCGCCGCGACGTCCACGGCCACCGCGCCGGCGTCGTGGACCGAACTCCACGACCAGGCGCTGCCGCTGCTCACCGACCTGTCGGTGCGGGCCGGCACGACCTACGTCCCCAGCCTCGCCTCGGACTTCTACGAGGTCGAGGTCACCCGACTGGTCGACGTCGTCGCCGCGTACGACACCCAGCTCGCCACCCTGCGCACCGCCACCGACATCGGGGCGGCCGTGGCCCAGGTCGGGGCTGCCCTGGGCGACGTCGCCACGACGGAACTGGCCCCACTGAAGGCCCAGCAGGCGACCCTGAAGGCCAACATCGCCGACCTCACGACCGGCATCACCACGCTCGACCTCCAGATGGAGATGCAGTCCAGCGCACTGGACGTGGCGTGGACGAAGCTCGAGGTCGCGGTCACCGACAAGCAGATCAGCGACTGGTTCAACGCCTGCTTCGAACTCGCCCTGTCCGCGGTGTCCCTGGCCTTTGACGGCGCCAAGCTGGGGGCCAGCGGTGGCACCGACCTCAGCGCGCTCAAGGGGGTCATCACCACCGGCGTGAAGGCCGCCAAGACCGCCTACGACGCCATCGCCAACGTCGCCAAGGACGGCACGGCCAAGCAGCAGCCCCTGCTCGAGGCGGCCAGGAAGGTCGTCGAGAGCCAGGAGGTGCTGGTCCACAACTACGTCGTCATCCTCGGGCTGGCCACGGCCACCGGGGTCCCCGACCAGCCGTCCTTGTTCGCCGTCGACCCCACGACGGCCTGGGACAACTACCTGGCCGAGGCGACCGCGACGCTGTCGGGCATGTCGGTCGGGGCGGCCGCGTCGTACCTGGCGAGCCTGACGGTGCTGGCCAACTACGCCAAGGCGTTGTCGGCCAAGATCGCCACCGCCAGCGCCCAGGTGGCCCAGGAACGCATCGTGGAGACCCAACTCGAAGCCGCCCGCAAGGCCGCGGCCCGCTGGGCCGAACTGGAGAAGAAGGCCGACTCGGACCAGGAACGGCTCGCGGCCCTGACCGGGGTCCTGGCCGGGCGTCGCGACGGGGTGACCCGGTCGCTGTTCGTGGCCTGGACCCACTACCGGGCGGCCTATCGCTACCTGTACCTGGTCCAACCTCCCGTGGTCGTCGACCTCGACATGTCCACGGCCGAACTGAAGAAGGCCTTCGCCGACACCGCGATGTGGGTGGCCCAGATGCTGGGCGACGGTCCGGCCGGGTCGCGGATCCGGTTGCCCGACGACGACGTCGACATCGGCTTCACGTTCCCGGTCGTGACGGCCGACGAGCCTCAGACGTCGATCGACGCCGCCCTGTACACCCCGGCCAGCGGTGACGTCCCGGCGACCCTGACCTGGACGATCCCCATGGGCACCGACCAGTTGCATGGGGTGCTGCCCCACGGCGGCAACGTCGCGATCTGGATCACGGCGGCGACGTTCACCATCGACGGGGTCACCCCCAACGACAAGGACAACGTCATCGTGGAGGTGTCGACGTCGGGCACCTACCAGAACGGCTACGGGGCGACCAGGAGCCAGACCTTCGTGGCCCGCAGCATGGTCGGCAGCTACGCCTACACCGTCGGCGCCGACCGTCGGCCCTACGACCCGTGGAACGTCGCCACCCAGCTGACGATGACGCCGACGCCCTACACGCAGTGGACCATGGCCTTCGACCCCGACGGCGGCGACGCCGGCCATGCCGAGGCCGTGCGCATGCACCTCACCGTCAGCTTCCGGTCGGCGAGCTGATGGGGGCGTTCGACTTCGTCACCGCGGACTGGCTCGACCTGCAGACCTGGTTGGCCCAGGTCCGTGAGCTGCCACGGACGGCCACGGAATTCACCGCCCGGTACGGGACCTTCGACGACGACCACGACACCGACGCCACCGTGGCCGCCCTGACGGCCTCGGCGGCCTTCGCCGACAAGTTCGGCAGTGCGGCGGCGGTCACGCACGAGCTGGCGTCCGATGGTGGGTACCTGACCTCGTCGACCCCGCCGAGCATGATCTACGGACACCTCATCTGGTGGGCGATGCAGGTCGGCAATGCTGCCTCCTCCGCCCGGGACGGCCTGGCGTCGCTGACGGCCTCGCTCGGCCACGACCAGGTCAGCGCCGGTGACGTCCGCACGGAGATGGCCGGCGATGGCGGGATCGCGTCGGTGCTGTCGGTCGCGGCCCACCAGGGTGGCGAACTGGTCGCGTCGATCCGCAACCTCCGCAGCCACGTCCTGCCCCAGGTCGAGGTGCTGGCCGGCACCGGGCTCATCAACGAGGCCAACCAGGCCATCGGTGGTCTCGGTGCCCAGATCGCGACGCTGCGCATGCGTGCCGTCGCCGACTACCAGGCCTGGAAGCACCAGGCCCTGGGCCCCGACGAGCCGTTGCCCCCCATCGACATCGCGGGCAACACCGCCGCGGGTGGGTTCCCGTGGCCGTTCGGGAAGGGCAAGGAGGAGAAGGCCCGCAAGGACTACGCGGCCGTGCGCAAGCAGATCGAGGCCCTGCAGGGCGATGAGGCGATGAAGGCCCGGTTCGTGGCCGACGTCGGTGGGCTGGACATGGCGGGCATCAAGGTCGCCCCGGCCCTGGACCAGTTGGTCAGCGGCATCACCCGGGTCGACCACGCGCTCGACCAGCAGGCGACCCGCGTCACCAGCGTGGCCGCCAGCGCCGACGACACCCAACTGGTCGACGCTGCCTGGCTCACCAAGGCCCTGGATGCCGGGGCGCTGGGCGGCCTGGCGACCGATGCGACGGCCTTCGTGCAGCGCGCCCTGGTCACCACGCACGTGCAGGCGCCGCCGTCGTGACCGGGCTGGACGTCACGACGGCGCAGGGGGCGATCGAGACCGCGTTGGCCTACCCGCGCCAGATCCACGAGGCGGCCGCGGCGGCACAGGGTGTGGCACTCGGACCATGGGTGATGGCGGTCCAGTGCAACTTCGGGCCGAGCGACAAGAACGTGTTCACGGACCAGTACGACGTCGACTTCACCGGCCTGCGGACCCAGTTGCAGTCCACGCTGGCCGCGGCCGAGGACCAGGCCTCGCAGTTCCTCGACGACTTCGCCTTCGTCCGGACGTGGATGTCCCAGACCCTGCCGGCCACCAGCGCGGCGGTCGTGTCCGCGGCGACCGCCGTGACCACCGCGGTCGACGCCTTGCGCAGCACCGGCACGCTCACGCCTGCACAGGTCGAGGCCGTGGTCGCCGGGCTCCAGGTGCTGCTGGACACCCTGAGGACCGGGTCCGACCAGTTGTCGTCGGGGCTGCAGGGGTTGGCCGCCTTCGCCGTCAGCCAGGAGCAGTACGGCACCCAGGTCCAGGGGGTCGCGGCCAACGTGTCGTCGGTCGCCCAGGGCGCCCTGGCCGACATCCGCAACTCGCTGTCATCGTTTCCGTGCGGGGCCGCCGACGGGGAGCGCCAACTGGATGCCTTCACCGCGCAGTTCACCACCGCGAGCCAGTCCTTCGCGACCATCTTCGCCGGCCTGGCCAGCAACACGACGGCCACCCAGCAGGCGTTGTCGCTGCTGGTGGGCACGGTGCTGGTCGTCGACAACGACTACCGCCCGATCGTGGCCGAGGTGCAGCAGGGCCAGGGGTCCGCGGTCGGCTCCGCCCTGCAGGAACTGCACCTGGACGTCGCCCAGCGGGAGTGGGCCAGCCTGGCCGCGTACGCGCAGCAACAGTTGCAGACCGAGCGGGCCGCGTTGGCGGCCCAGTTGCACGCCAGCGTGGTGATGACGCCGACTCCACGGGTCTCGCCGGCAGCCGCCCGGGCAGGGTCGCGGTCGGCCGGGTCCCGCGCGACGGCGTCGGCGGCCGCGGTGGCCGCGGCGACGGCCCGCATCGAGCGGGTGCTCGCCGCCGTCTACGGGCCGGCATGATCGCCGGCGGCCCGGACCCGTTGACGGTCGCGTTGCAGGACCTGGTGGCCTATCCCACGACCTTGGCCGGCATCTCGTCGCGCGCCCAGGGTGTCACCGTGGGCCGCTGGGTCATCCAGGTGCACGGACGGGCCGGGTCATTCCTGCTCGGCGACGTCACCGACGTCTCCTACGGCATGGACCTGGACTACCCGGACGTGCGTGCCGCGGTCTACGACGTGCGCGACGCCATCGAGGACGAGTTCGAGGTCGCCTGGCCCGCCATGACCGCCCTGCAGGGATGGCTCGGCAACGAGTTGCCGGGGCTGGGGACCGACCTGGCCGCCGTCGTCGCCGCCGCCGTCGTCGCCGCCGCCAACGACGCCGCCGCCAACGGGGGCGACGACGGCTTCGCCGACGCGCTCGACGTGGCGGAGGAGGTGGCCGCGTCGTCGATCGGCGTGCTGGACGGCGCAGCGGCCACGATGGCCGACCTCCACCAGCGCCAGCATGCCCACGTGCAGGCGACGGAGGCCCTGTCCGGTCCGGTCGTCGAGGAGTCCCGACGTCGCCTCGGAGACCTGCACGCCGTCATGGACGCCCAGCCCTGCGGCCAGCCCGAGGCGCTGCGACAGTTCACCCACTTCCAGGGCGAACTGGCCGCGTCGTGCGCCGCGCTGATGGCCGCGGTCAAGGACCTGGTCGCGGCGACCGGCGTGGTGCACCACCGGGCGGCGGCGCTGGCCCAGGCCGCACGGTCGGTTCTGGTCGACGTGCGGAGGGCCCAGTCGCTGGTGGCCGCGGGCATGGCGGCCGCCACGATCGTCGACACGCTGGGGTTCGATGCCGCGTCGACGCGCTGGCAGTCCCTGTCCACGGAGGCCGGCGAGCTGCTGGAGGCCACCGCCCTGCGCTCGCCGCTGCGCACGCCGTCCGTGCGCGCCCGCGCCACCGCCCGCCGGGACTGATCGCGGGCGGTTCCCCGTGCCCGGGACGACCCGGAGCCGGGCGTCGAGTCCGGTGACAGCGATCGATCCGCGGGCCCGGGATCGGAGAGGGACCAAGGACGTCGGCAGGGAACCGGGTTGGGCCTGGACATCTCGCGTCGTATCGTTCTCGACCGCCACGACGGCCGGATCACGATCGACTCCGACGACACCGGCACGGTGGTCCGCGTCCCACCTCCCCGTGAAGCACCCCTGGGCCCGGATCCGGCGACGGGTCCACGACGACGAGAGGCACGTCCATGAGCACACCACGACTGGCTTCGGTGGTGATCAACGCGCGTGACATGGATCGGGTCGCGGACTTCTGGAAGGCGTTGCTGGACGTCGGGGAGCGACAGCGCATGCCGGGGTTCGTGTGGCTGGAGCGACAGCCCAGCCTCGGATGTCAGTGGCCGTCCAGTTGGTCGCCGACCCGACCGAGGGCCGCAACCGGGTCCACCTCGACTTCGGGGTCCAGGACCTGGCGGCCGCCCACGACCGGATTCTCGAACTCGGCGGCACCGAGCTCGAGCGCCACGACATGAAGGGCTTCGGGTGGACCGTGTTCGCCGACCCCGAGGGCAACGAGTTCTGCCTGGCCCAGGCGAACCCCGACGACGACGTCTGAGCCTCCCGTGCGCGCGGCCCGGGCCGGTTCGCGGTTGGACCCTTCGCGGCGGCAACGAACGCCGAGGCCGGTTGCAGCATGGTCAGACGCCGACTCGATGGCGGACAGGACTAGGGTGGGGGAGGAAGGACGCTGGCGGGGTCGGCGCGGCGGTGCAGGGAGTGGAGTGACGATGGAGTTGGCGACGGCGGAGGTGCTGGACCTGGCCGGGGACCGCCTGGACGTGCCGCTGGTCGGCGGTGGGTCGACCCGCGCGGTGAACTTCGACTTCGCGGCCAGCAGTCCGGCGCTGGCGGCGGTCGATCGTGCGGTCCGGGAGTTCCTGCCGTGGTACTCCAGCGTGCATCGTGGGGCTGGCTACAAGTCGTTGGTGTCCACGGCGGCCTACGAACACGCGCGTGCCGACGTGGCACGGTTCGTCGGCGCTCGCGACGACGACGTCGTGGTGTTCACGCGCAACACCACCGACGCGATCAACGTGCTGGCCGCGGCACTGCCGGACGACTGCCGGGTCGTGACCTTCCGGGGCGAGCACCATGCCGACCTGTTGCCGTGGCGGCGTCGGGAGGTCCAGCACCTGCCGATCCCGCGGGACCCGGCCGACGTGGCGGGGGTCCTCGACGAGGCACTGTCGGCCCTGGGGCCGGGACCGACGCTGTTCGCGGGGACCGCGGTGTCCAACGTCACGGGGGAGTGCTGGCCGGTGGCCGAACTCACCGCCGTGGCCCGGCGCCACGGTGCCCGCGTGGTGGTCGACGCGGCCCAGCTGGCGCCGCACGGTCCGGTGGACCTGGCGGACTGGGAGGCCGACTGGACCGTGCTGAGCGGCCACAAGATGTACGCGCCGTACGGGGCCGGGGCGCTGGTCGGTCGGCGCGACTGGCTGGAGCAGCGCGAGCCCTTCCTGGCCGGCGGGGGCGCGGTGGCCTTCGTCACCCTCGACGACGTGCTCTGGCTCGACGCGCCGGAACGCCAGGAGGCCGGGTCGCCCAACGTCGTCGGGGCCGTCGCCATGGGCGCGGCCTGCCGGGCGCTGCTGGACCACGGCATGGACCACGTGCTCTCCCACGAGCGCCACCTCGACCGACGGCTGCGTGCGGGCCTGGACACCGTGGACGGACTCGTCCGCCACCACCTGTGGGGTGACGACCATCCGCGCATCGCCGTCGAGACGTTCACGCTGGCGGGCTACCACCACAGCCACCTGGCGGCCATCCTCAGCGCCGAGTACGGCATCGCGGTCCGCGACGGGTGCTTCTGCGCCCATCCCCTGATGGTCCGCCTGATGGACGTCGATGCCGACGACGTCGTCCGCATCGGTGCCCAGGTGGCCGCCGGCAACCACGCCAACGTCCCGGGGGCGACCCGGGCCAGCGCCGGGCTGGCCACCACTGACGACGACGTCGACCGCCTGGTCGACGCGCTCACCCGGATCGCGACCGACGGGCCCAGCTGGACCTACGAGCAGGACCCGGCCACCGGCAACTGGTCCCCGTCACCCGACGACCGCCCGATGCCCGACCTCGGATGCCTGCCCCGGTGACCGGACCGTTCGTGGAGTGACCGATCCCCGAGTGGTCGTCGCGCCGTCGGGGCTGGGTCTGCATCGAGGTGGTGCGTTCGGGTCCGTGCATGGTCGTCCGGTGCGGTTCCCGCCCGGACGCGAACCGGTTGTGACTAGGGTCCGAGGAGGGGTCGCAGGCAGCGACCTGGGGTGCTGGGGGGCTGGGGATGCGGGTCGCGGTGACGGGTGGGACGGGGTTCGTCGGGAGCCACACGGCGGCCGCACTGCTGGCCGACGGCCACGACGTGCGGATCCTGGCGCGGCGCGCCCACGGGGTCGCGCCGGCCCTCGAGCCGCTCGGCGTCGACCCGAACACGGTCGAGGTCGTCCTGGCCGACATGACCGACCGCCCCGCGATCCAGGAGGGCCTCTCCGGCTGTGACGCGGTGGTCCATGCAGCCAGCGTCTACAGCTTCGACCCGTCGCGCGCCGAGGAAATGGCACGGACGAACGAACTCGGTGTCCGCAATGTCCTCGAGTCGGCGATCGAGGCCGGCCTCGACCCGATCGTGCACGTCTCCAGCACCCTCGCACTGATCCACGACGGCGACGCCGGGCAGGTGCTCACGGAAGACACTGCGCCCGGCAACTCGCCGTTCCCCTACTCGGGGTCCAAGGCACGGCAGGAGGCCTACGCCCGGTCGCTGCAGGCTCAGGGCCACCCCGTGGTCACCACCAATCCCGGGGGTGTCTGGGGCCCCGACGACCCCCACGACGGCGAGTCGCAGCAGCTCGCACGTGCCTGCATGACGAACCAGATGGCGATGCTCCCGGCGGCCAGCACGATCGCCATGGTCGACGTGCGCGACGTGGCCAGGGCCCACGCCGCCCTGATGGAACCCGGGCGGGGGCCGCGGCGGTACGTCCTGGCGCCCTATTGCCCCAGCCTCCCCGAGATCCGGCGTGCGGTCACGACGGCGGCGGGTCGACCGCGACGCACCACCACCGTCCCGGCGGCCATGGTGACGGTCGTGGGGCGGCTCGGTGGCATCCTGGAGGAGCGGTTCGGCATCGACATCGGGACCAACCCGGAGGGCGTCTGGGTGTCGCTCCAGCGGGCCTGCGGTGACTCCTCGGCGGCCGAACGGGACCTGGGCATCACCTGGCGATCGTTCGAGGAGTGCATCGGCGACACGGTCGACTGGATGCTGCACGAGCAGGCCGCGGCGGGCACCTGACCGGGCCGGCTCGCGAGGGCGCCGAGGTCCGACCGGCCGGCGCTTCCTCGGAGTCAGGACGCGCCGCGCAGGTAGAGCAGCACGGCAAGTACGCGCTTGGAGTCGCCGCCCTCGCCGGGCAGGTCGAGCTTGGCGAAGATGCTCGACACGTACTTCTCGACCGCCCGCAGCGTGATCACGAGCCGGTCGGCGATGCCCTGGTTCGACCGCCCCTCGGCCATCAGGGCGATCACCTCGCGCTCCCGCGGGGTCAGCCGTGCCAGCGGGTCGCTGCCACGACGCCGCCCGATCAACGCCGACACGATCTGGGGGTCGATCGCCGAGCCGCCGCCGGCCACCCGCTCGACGGCGTCGACGAAGTCGCCGACGGCGCTGATGCGGTCCTTGAGCAGGTAGCCGACGTGGTCGGCGGCGTCCTCCAGCAGCCGCATGGCCAGCCCCACCTCCACGTACTGCGACAGCACCAGCACGCCGACCTCCGGGTGGGTGGCCCGGATCTCGAGTGCGGCGCGGATGCCCTCGTCGGTGTGGGTCGGGGGCAGCCGGATGTCGAGCACGACCACGTCCGGTGTCGTGTCGGCCATCCGTGCCAGGACCGTGCGGGCGTCGTCGCTGGCCACCAACACCTCGATGCCGGCGTCGGTCAGCAGGCGCGCGACCCCCTCGCGGAGCAGGACGCTGTCCTCGGCGATCATGGCGCGCACGGCAGCTCCGCTCGGACGGTGGTCCCGACGCCGGCCGGGCTCGCGACGTGCAGGCTGCCGCCGATGGCCTCGACCCGGTCGGCCAGGCCCCGCAGCCCACTGCCACCGTCGGTGATCCCGCCACGCCCGTCGTCGATCACCTCGACGACCAGCGTCTTGGGCTTCGTGGCACTACCCGTGTTCGGGGTCGCCTCCAGTCGGACCGTGACCGACGAGGCGTCGGCGTGCTTCATGACGTTGGCGAGGCATTCGCTGACGACGTAGTGGGCAGCCAGCTCGACCGGTGGGGGCAGGCGCTGGGCGGGGCTGCCCTCGATCCGGACCGGCACCGTCGACCGGGTGGCGAGCGACTCCAGGGCGACCGCCAACCCGTGGTCGGCCAGGGTCGCCGGGTAGATGCCGTGGGCCAGCGCGCGGAGCTCGTCGAGGCTCTCCTGGACGGTGTCGCGGGCCTCGTCGAGCCGGACCACGAGGTCGGCGCTCGTGGCCACGGCGTCGGCGGCACCGGGGGCAGCGGCGACATCCCGACGCAGCCGCCCGAGCTCCAGCGACAGCGCGACCAGGCGCTGCTGCGCCCCGTCGTGGAGGTCGCGCTCCAGCCGCCGACGCTCGTCCTCCTCGGCCTGCAGGATCCGCACGCGTGAGCCCCGCACCTCCTCCACGCGGGCGCGCAGCTCGACGTGGAGCCGGGCGTTCTCCACCGTCATGCCCACGACCGAGGCGACCGCGGCGAGCAGCTCGGGCTCGTCGTCCAGCGCCGCGTCGTGGCGCACCACGGCGACCGTGGTCCCGGCGTGCTCGACCGGGGTCGCGGTGCGCCCGGGCGTGGGGGCGAGGTCGACCTGGCGGCCCTCGATGTCGGCCCAGGAGTCGTACTCGGGGACCCAGTAGGCCAGCGTCGCGGACGGGTCGCGCAGGGCCCGGGCCACGGCGTCCTGCACCTCGACCGGGCGTGGCCGCCGCCCCAGCTCGTCGAGCAGTCCCTCGACCGAGGCTCGTCCGAGCCGGGCGTGCAGGACCCCGGCGAGGAACACGATCGGGGCGGACCCCACGATCAGGAAGGTCACGATGCGGATCGCGTCGGTCGCGGTGGTCCACCCCAGCAGGCCCATGAGCAGCAGGGCGGCGATCGTGACCAGCCCGAGCGAGGACGCCCGGACCAGCAGGTCCACGGCCGGGCGCACCGAGGGGCCGTGCTGGCGCCGGCGTCGCACGAGCAGCGCCAGGCCCACCAGCGCCAGCCCGCTGATCCCGAGCAACTGGACGTCGAGCAGCACGGTGGCGACCACGGGCGCGTCCCACACCGCCAGCACGTTGCGCGGGGCCTCCAGGCCGAGCAGCAGTTCCGGCACCGTGAGCGCCGCGAAGCCGTATCCCGCCGCCACGACGGCACGGCTGGCGCGGGTGGCCAATCGCCCCGAGGGGAAGGCCAGGAACAGGTGCAGCAGCAGGACCGGCGGCAGGAGCTGGGTGGCGGCACCGATGGTGAACAGGACGTCGGACCGGGCCCAGACCAGGAAGTTGGCGAAGGTGACGAACCCGGTGGCCAGCATCAGCACGCCCAGGTGGCTGTCGGGCCGGCGACGCCACGACACCAGTCCGGACACCACGTAGGGGACGCTGACCCAGCAGGCCAAGGCGATCCCGGCGCCGCCCGGTTCGTCCGGGGCGGCCAGGCCGGCCAGCACCACGCCGGCCGTGGCGAGGACACCGGCGACGACGACGGCGAGCTGGGCCAGCACACCGGGTCCGGCAACGGTCGGGGGATCGCTGGCGGTGGGCGGAACCGCCACGACGGGCGGGAGGGACGTGGTCATGCGCGCAGTCCCGTCTGGCAGGGTCCCCCATGGGCCCGGGCCGGTGCGCTGGATCGAGTATCGCACAGCCGCGACCCGGACAGGTCCACCGGTCAGAACTCCTCGCGACGGAAGCGCCACCACGCGAACCCGAGCAGGAGCACGGTCCACACGGTGGTGGCCACGATCGGCACCGCCCGGTTGATCTCCATGGGGGTGCCGAGCGCGATGGAGCCGCCGATGTCACCCAGCAGCCACGGGGTCGCCAGGACCACTGCCGGCGGCAGCATGCCTTTGAAGAACAGGCCCATCAACACCAGTCCGATCCCGATCCCGGCGACCGGTCCGCGGCCCCGGAACACGGTCCCGAGCGCGAGGGTGAGGACGAGGTAGAAGGCCAGCGCCAGGCTCGCGACGGCCACGCCCAGCACGAACTGCCCGGTCGCCATCGGGGCCTCGACCACCGCGGCGACGGTGATCGCGAACACGATCGACGGGATCGCGACCGCGAGCAGCCCGAACCCCGCGAGGTGGCCGACGAGCTTGGCGAGCAGGAACGAGGTCCGGGACGCCGGCTTGGACAGGACCCAGGCGGCAGTCCCGAGCTCGCGCTCACCGATGATCGCACCCTGGGCGGTCAGCACGACTCCGATCGCGACGGCGGTCGCGGTGATCTGCAGGAAGCTCAGCACGGTCTCGGCGAGGACGTCGCCCGGCGGCACAGCCGTGTCCATCAGGATGGCGATGCTGATCCCGTTGAGGATCACCAGCCACGTCACGAGCTGGATCGCCCACAGCCTGGTGGTGAACCACTGGCCGAGCTCCTTGCGGACCAGGTTGGCGAGCCCGGCGGGCGCTCGCCCCGGGACGACCGGGACGAGGTCGGGCACGGGCGTCGGGGTGGCGTTGGCGGCCGGATGGGTGAGGGTGCTCATGATCGGTCTCCTTCCACGAGCTGGAGGAACACGTCCTCGAGGTCGAACTGCCTCGGGGCGAACCGGATGACGGTCGTGTCGGCGTCCAGGACGGTGGGCAGCAGGTCGACCTCGGCCGCCCGTTCGTCGGACACGGTGACGGCCAGGGTGGTCGCGTCGGGTCCGGGGGTGACGGCGACGTCGGTGACCCACGGGCGGCGGCGCAGGGCTCGTGCCGCGGGGTCGCCGTCCCCTCGGACGACGACGTCGACGGTCGTGGAGGTGCCGTGGAGCAGGTCGGCCGTGGGCGCGCTGGCGACCAGCCGGCCGTCGGCGAGGATCGCCACGTGGTCGCTGACCCGCTGGACGTCGTCGAGGATGTGGGTGGAGTAGAAGATCGTGGTGCGGCCGCGCAGGCGTTCCATCACCTCCAGGACGTCACGGCGCCCGAGCGGGTCGAGCGCGGCGGCCGGCTCGTCGAGGATCAGCAGGTCCGGGTGGTTCACCTGGGCCTGGGCGATCCCGAGCCGCTGGCGTTCGCCACCGGAGAAGCCCCGGGTCGGACGGTCGGCCTTGTCGGACAGGCCGACGAGCTCGAGCGTCTCGTCGATGCGGGCGTCCATGGCGGCGGACGGGCCGCGGTAGAAGAACCGGGCGGTGAAGGCCAGGACCTCGCGGGCGGTGAGGTGGGTGTAGAAGCGCGGGTCCTGGGCGAGGTAGCCCACCCGGGCGCGGATCGCGAGGCTGTCGGTGACGCTGTCGAGCCCGAACAGCCGGGCGTGGCCGGACGTGGGCCGTGCGAGCCCGAGCAGCAGCTTGATCGCCGTGGTCTTGCCGGCGCCGTTGGGACCGAGGAAGCCGAAGATGGAATGCGTCGGGACCTCGAGGTCGAGGTGGTCGAGCGCCGTGACGTCGTCGTAGCGCTTGCCGAGCGCGGTGGTCCGGATCGCCGGCGGATCGGTGGCCGGGCCGGGGGCTCGGTCTGTGGTCGGGTCGGGCGCCCAGGCCGCCCGGCCGGGGGAGGCAGGGGCGTGCAGGATGGGGGTTCGCATGGGTGCACCTCGCGGTCTGGCTGTGTGGTCCCACGGTGGCCCCTCTTTGGACGTGTTCCCAGCCCGCCCACCCCCCGATCCCGGTTCGGGTTTCTCCCCGATGCCGCGTGGCGAGACTGCCGGCCGCCGTTCAGCGCGGCGCAGGGTCGGTCGTCCCAGCCGCCACGAGGCCATCGGCACGGACGGGACGGCTGGCCACCGCACCGTCGGGGTCGGGACCGCGCCGGGTCCACCAACGGGCCGGCACCCCAACCAGGGCGGCCGCGATGACAGACGTGACGATCACCAGGAGCCAGGAGAGGCTGGGACGGCCCGCGGCAGGGAACAGCCCGACCGCGACGCCCCCGGCGGCGTTGATGGCCGCGTGCATCAGGAAGGCGATCAGGACGCTGCCCCGGGTGTGCACGAACACGGCGGTCTCGACTGTCGAGGGGGCGTGCCTCGATCGTCGTGACCTCGCCGCGTCGCGGGCAGCCCGTGGACCCGTTGATGCACGGACGGGTTCTGGTCGACGGGCCGGCAGGTTGTGGGATCCGTCGGTGCACCGGCGAGAAACCCGAACCTCGCGGTCGTCCCAGGCCCTCCAAGGGACCGCCGGTCGCGTCAGGACGGGGTGGGGCTGCCCGGGTCCGCTGGTCAGCGCGCCCCGCTGTCGCGACGCCGGTACCAGTTGAAGACGGCGATGACGATCATCGTCCCGATCACGGCGCCGATCAGGCCCCCGAAGTCGAAGATGTCGTCGTCGCCGATGCCGAGCCCCAGCGTGAAGATCACCCAGCCCAGCAGTGCACCGCCCAGCCCGAGGGCGATCGACACCCCCCACGAGGTCGGTCCGTTCATGCCGCGAAAGACGTCGCCAGGCATGAACATGCGGGCGAGTGCGCCCGCCACGAACCCGAGGATGATCGCTCCGACCACGTCCCACTCCGCTTCCGACGATCCCACGATCCTAGACCGCCGGCCCGGGCGACCGGCCGCGATCGTGCAGGTCACGCGAACCCGACGTCCTGGGAGGGCTCGAACACCGTGCGGGCCGGGGGACGGTGGGCAGGCGTTTCTGGCACCCTCGCGGCGGTGGCCGGCGTCGGCCGCCGTGGCGCCCTGGCGCCGTGGCCAGCCGGAGGTGCAACGTGCGAGCCCTGATCGGGACGTTCTCGTCGACGACCCTGGCGGGTCGCCCACTCACGGTCCCGGACGACCTCACCGGGCCGACCCTGGTGGTCTTCGCCTATCGCCAGCGCCAGCAACCCGACGTGGACACCTGGATCCGGTCGCTGCCGCCCGCGAGTCCCGTGCGCCTGCTCGAGGTGCCGGTCCTGGGCAGGCGTTGGCGCCCCGGACGACGTCTCATCGATGGCGGGATGGCATCGAACATGGACCGGGCGACCCGCGAGCAGACGATGTGCGTCTACACCGACGTCGCGGCCTTCCGTCGTGACGTCCTCGGGGTGTCGTCGTCACGCGTGCTGGCAGTGCTGCTCGACCGGCGCGGTCACGTGCGGTGGCACGCCTTCGGTCCCGCGACCGATGACACCGCGGACGACCTGCGGCGAGCGGTGGCCGACCTGACGGGAAACCCCGGCTGACGCAGTGCCGTCCGCGGACGCCGGACCGGCCGCGGCTGCCCACGACCACCAGGTCGGCGTGGAGCCGTTCGGCCAATGCGGGGATCACCCTGGCCGGATCACCGGTCTCGACGACGCGGGCCACCGCGACCATCGCCGCCCCGCAGGCCGCCATGGCCTCGTCCTCCACCCGGGCGCCGGCGACGGGGCGAGGTCGTCGGTCCCCACGTGGAGGTGTTCGCGTCGCTCGTGCTCGCGCACGCCCGGCGACGCGAGTGCTCCGGCGGCGACCTCGTCCATGACGTGCAGCACGGTGACCCGGGCGTCGGTCGCGCGGGCCAGGTCCAGCGCGGTGGCCAGGGCGTGGCGCGTGGGCACGGAGCCGTCGACCGCCACCAGGACCTGTCGGAACCCCAATGGTCGTCGTCCTCAGGCGGCCCGGTCGGCGCTGGACTCGTCGGGTGTCTCCTCGGGTGCGGCCTCGGTCGTGGCTGGGGCGGGGACGACCAGCACGGGGCACGGGGCGTGGCGCACGACGTGCTGGCTGGTCGAGCCGAGCAGCAGCCCGGCGAAGCCCCCACGGCCACGCGAGCCGACGACCAGCAACTCGGCGCCGCGCGCGACGTGCAGGAGGTGGGCGGCCGCCGGTCCCGGCGTCACGATCCGCTCGACCTCGACGTCGTCGGGGGCCACGCCGAGGGTGTGCTCGATCACCTCCATGGCGTCGCGTTCCAGCTCGCCGCGGGGCGGGGTCGGGAAGCTGGCCCCGTACAACGACCCGCCCGGCGCCGGCACCGGGTAGGCGTGCACGACCTCGACCATCGCGTGACGCCAGCGCGCCTCCTCCAGCGCGCACCCCAGCGCCGCTCGCGACGCCGCAGACCCGTCGACCCCGACCACCACGCGTGGACCCATGACCACTCCTCTGCTCGGTGCTGTCCCGAGTGTCCGCGACCGGCGCTCGTGGCGAACGGGCCGGAGGGTTGCCGCTCGACGGGCCGATCGGCCCGGTACGGGCCGGGCACCTGGCCCGGAGGGACGTCCGGAGGTCCTGCACACGGTGGGAAGGTCAGCCCTGTCGGCGGCCGCGCCCAGGCTGCACGATCGACTCCCGGACCATGTCCACGCGCGGAGGTCGACGACCATGGGCACCACGACACGCTCCCCCGGAAACATCGCCCTGGTGGTCCTGGGCGTGCTGGCGGCGTTCCTCGGTCTCGCGGTGCTCGGTGCCGGCGGCGCCCTGCTGGGGCTCGGGGTGCTGCGCAGCGACGCCAACGGCTTCGTCCCCAGCCACGACGTCGCCCTGTCGACACCCACCAACGCCCTGGTGAGCGAGCAGCTGGCACTGTGGGCCGACGTCGGGCCTGGCGACTGGACTCCCGGCGCGGGTGACGTGACGGCGCGGCTCGCGGTGACCGCCGACGACGGCGGACCGGTGTTCGTCGGGGTGGGGCCGGCCGGGCCGGTCGATGCCTGGCTGGCCGACGTCGACCACGAGGTCGTCACCGACATCGGACCGGACGGGGTCACGACGCGCCGCGAGCCCGGGGCGACCGTCCCGGATCCCCCGGCCAGCACCGACCTGTGGGCCGCCAGCGCCGTCGGGTCGGGGACCCAGCAGCTGACCTGGGACATCGCCACGGGCGAGTGGAGGGTGGTCGTGATGGACGCGGACGGCTCGGCCGGGGTCGCCGTCGTGGCCACGGCCGGCCTGCGGATCCCGTGGCTGGTCCCGATCGGCATCGGGCTGCTGGTCGCGGCGGCGCTGGTGCTGGTGGTCGCGGTCCTGCTCCTGGCCGCCGGCGCGACGCCGCGACGTGGTCCGCGGGCAGGCCGCGCGCCGGCCGCCCCCGGCTCGCCCGGCCCGTACCCGGCCCGGCTGACGGCCGCCCTGGACCCCCGGGTGTCGCGGTGGCAGTGGCTGGTCAAGTGGTTCCTGGCGATCCCGCACCTGGTGGTGCTGGCCCTCCTGTGGGTCGCGTTCGCCGTCTCGACGGTGGCGGCCGGGGTGTCGATCCTGGTCACCCGGCGCTACCCCCGCGGGTTGTTCGACTTCGACGTCGGCGTGCTGCGGTGGAGCTGGCGGGTCACCTACTACGCCTTCGGGGTCCTGGGGACCGATCGCTACCCACCGTTCACGCTGGCCCGGACCGACTACCCGGCCGACTTCGACGTGGACTACCCGGAGGAGGGGCTGTCGCGTGGCCTGGTGCTGGTCAAGTGGTGGCTGCTCGCCATCCCGCAGTACCTGGTGGTCGGCGTGCTGACCGGCGGCGTGGTGTCGTGGGGCGCCGACGTCGGCGTTCCCGAGGGCTGGCAGGTCGCCGTGGGCGGGGGGCTGGTCGGGCTGCTGTCGCTGGTCGCGGTCGTGGTGTTGGCCGTCCGCGGCACCTACCCCAGGGAGCTGTTCGACCTGCTGGTCGGACTGCAGCGCTGGGTCTACCGCGTCGCTGCGTACGCCGCGCTGATGACCGACGCCTACCCGCCGTTCCGGCTCGACACCGGTGGCGACGAGCACGCCACCGCCCCTCCACCGCCCGCCCCCGCCGCGCCGAGCGTGGCTGCCGCGCCGCCGTCCACGGTCGCGTGACCGTCCCGCTGCGGACGGTGTTCGTGGCTGTCCGCAGCGGGTGATCGGCTCGCCGTGTTCTTCGCCCGCCACCGGCCCACCGTCGTGTCGGCGCCGGCGTCGAGCGTGGCGACCGGGGTGGTCCTCCTCGGGTCGAGTCCCGGCCGTAGGCTGCACCCCGGCGTCCGGGAGAGGACCACGGCCATGGGTGAGCGACCCGTCGGGATCATCGGCGGTGGCATCGTCGGGCTCGCCATCGCCCGTGCGCTCACGCGCCGGTTCCCGGGGCGCCAGGTGGTCGTGTTCGAGAAGGAGGACCGGCTCGCCGCGCACCAGACCGGCCACAACTCCGGGGTCGTGCACGCCGGCATCTACTACGCGCCGGGGAGCCTGAAGGCCACCCTGTGCACGCGTGGCCGCCACCTGCTCCGCGACTTCTGCGCCGAGCGCGGGCTGCCCTACGACGAGTGCGGCAAGCTCGTGGTCGCGGTCGACGACGACGAGCTCGATCGGCTCGATCAGCTCGAGCACCGTTCCCGCCGCAACGGGGTCCCCGGGCTGCGTCGGGTCGACGGCACGGGGATCCGGGAGGTGGAGCCGCACGCGGTCGGGCTGTCGGCCCTGCACTCGCCCGAGACCGCCATCACGGACTACGTCGCGATCGCCGAGGCGATGGCGGACGACGTCGTGGACGCCGGTGGTCGGGTGCTGGTCGGAACGCCCGTGATCGGGATCCGGCGGCACGACGGCCTGGTCCAGGTGCACGCCGGCGGCGAGGTGCACACGCTCGACGGACTGGTCGTGTGCGCCGGGCTGCAGTCGGATCGTGTCGCGGGCCTGGCGGGCGGGGACGACGAGCCGCGGATCGTCCCCTTCCGCGGCGAGTACCTCGCGGTCGACCCGGCCAAGCAGGACCTGGTGCGGGGGATGGTCTATCCCGTGCCCGACCCGCGCTACCCGTTCCTCGGCGTGCACTTCACCCGTCGGGTCGACGGCGGGCTGGAGGTCGGCCCCAACGCCGTGCTCGCGCTGCAGCGAGAGGGCTACGGGCGCGCCGACGTGGACCTCGCCGACGTCCGCGA
Source organism: uncultured Nitriliruptorales bacterium (assembly GCA_963735045.1). Lineage (GTDB taxonomy): Bacteria > Actinomycetota > Nitriliruptoria > Nitriliruptorales > Nitriliruptoraceae > Salsipaludibacter. Next base: position 283,120 of record CAVTIZ010000003.1, read on the forward strand.
GATCCTGACCTGGCCCGGGGCCTGGCAGCTCGCACGGACGCACTGGCGCACCGGGGTGCGCGAGCTCGCCGGCTCGGTGTCGACCCGGGTCTACATGCGCGCGGCCAGCCGCTACGTCCCCGCGATCGGGCCCGACGACGTCGTGCGCGCCCGCGCCGGGGTGCGTGCCCAGGCCGTCGACCGGGACGGCGGGCTGGTCGACGACTTCCGCATCCACGCCGAGGACGGCGTCGTGAGCATCCGCAACGCCCCGTCGCCCGCGGCGACGTCGAGCCTCGCGATCGCCGAGCACGTGCTCGATCGGGTGCCGGCCTGGACGTGACCACCGGGGACGCCGCGCGATGACGGTGGCGACCGTCCCGACGTGCCTGGCCGATGCGGTGCCCCCGCAGGACCCGATCGCGACCGTCCGGATGCTGGAGCACGTCGGGGTCGAGGTGGCCCTGCCCGACGCGCAGTCGTGCCGTGGGCAGATGCACCCCACGACCGGGTAGGCCGACGACGGGCTGGACCTGGGGGAACCTCCCGACACGGCCTCCCCGGCGTGACGGCGTGCCGCTTCGACCCGGCCGGCGGCACGGCGCCGGGATCCTGCAGCGCGCGCCGTCGTGGTCTGCGGGCTCACCCGTCGTGGCACCGAGACAGCCGTGGGGCGTCACTGTGCAGTTGTCAAGGAGCGAGGGGTTCGGATCCTGGCGCCGGAGCGGCCGCGGCGCACGGTGCATCGGCCCCACGGCGCCGTGGGGTGGCCCGGGACGGGATCACGATCGTGGGATCCCTCCGGCCCCGCCGGTCCCGGCCACGTCCAACCGGGGCTGGATCGGTGTCCGATCTCCGCGGCCTGGCGGCGACGAGACGGTTGGGACCGACACCCCGGTCGCCGGCATCGACGGCGGGGTCGTGGACGGGGCGTCCGCGTGGACCTGCGGAGTCGCCGGCTCGTCCGGCGGGTCGGCGCCGGTCCTGACCTTGCGCGGTCCGACCGGGGGACTGGTGCCGGTCGCGGCCTCCTCCGGCTTGGGTGCCTCCGGCACTGGGGCGGTGCGATGCCTCCGGTGTGGATGCCTGCGGTGGGTGGTCGCTGGGCGGTGTGGTCGGGTGACGACGGTGGTCCCGGCCGGTGACCTCCACGTGGCGGTCGCGGTGGCGGGGTCGAGCTCGACGGTCCAGCCGCGGTCGTGGACGAGTCGGTGGCAGTGGTGGCACAGCGCCAGCCCGTTGTCGACCGACGTCGCGCCGCCCCGGCGCCACCAGAGGAGGTGGTGGACCTGGGTCCAGGCGATCGGCCGCGAGCAGCTGGGGCCGCGGCAGCCATGGTCACGGGCGTTGATGGCCCGGCGCTGCGGCCCGGACCACTCCCGCGTGGCGCGGCCGACGTCGAGCACCTGGGACGTCCCGGCCATCACGATGCGCGACACGCTGGCGTCGCAACAGATGCGGCGAACGGCCTGTGGCGACAGGGTCCCACCCCAGGGGAGCTCGCCGCCCGGGAGGTCGGCCCATCGGGGGTCGTCCGGCGACGGGGCGGCCGTGGGTGCGTCCGGATGGTGCGCGTCGGCGTGGGCGAGGTCGGCCGAGACGGTGTCGGCGTGCACGAGCACCGACAGGTGGGGACGCACGATGCCGCCCGTGCCCGGTGCCAGCCCACGGTCGAGCGCCGCGCCGGTCAACGCCGCCAGGGCGTCGGCCAGGCGTTGGTCGGGCCGGCGGCGCTGTTCGTCCGGGGTGGACGGGGGGTCGGGGTGGTCGAAGGCGTCGAGTGCCGTTCGCAACTGTTGGCCGACCTCGTCGGGGAGTTCGCCGGCCAACCCCCACATCCCGGTCCGCTTGCGCCAGAGTCGCGCGGACCGGCGCACCTGCTGGCGGCGTTCGTCGCGCAGCATGGCGGTGGCGTCGGCGGCCTGCTGGCGCTGGCGGATGCGTGCGCGAAGGTCCTCGGGCGAGGAGGTCGCGGCGAGTTCGACCAGTGCCCCGTCGACGTCGCCGGGGGACCCGAGGCGCCCGTCGCGGGCGGCCCGGACGACCGCGTCGGCGGCCTCGTCGGTGATGCGCCCGGAGGCCAGCGCGTCCCGGGTCTCCGGGAGGTCGGGAAGGTTGGTGGCCAGGCGGGCCAGTCGCGCGGCGTCGCGGCCGGACCGCCGGGTGTTGGCCGTGAGCCACTCCGCGGTCGTGGCGGCGCCGTCCTCTGCGACCCCGCCGAGGTGGTCGAGGCGGCGGACGGCCTCTGCCAGACCGGTGGCGGCGACACTGGCCAGTCGCTCCCACCCGGCGATGTCGCTGCGGACGGCCTCCGCGTCGGAGCGGTCCCGACCGTCGTCGACGAGTCGCCGGGCCCAGTCGACGAGGTCCTCGACGCCGCGGAGCGCGGGTTCCGTGCGAGCCTCCGTGACCGTGTCCGGACGGGCTCCGCTCGGGGGTACGGGAGGCCCTGTCCGCGAGCGGTAGGACGCATGTCGTTCGCTGGCGACAGTGCTGCGACGATCCACCTCGACCGGACCACGTCCCCATCCCACTCCGGCCGCCCGGTCCCGGCGCGCCAAGTTCGTGCGCCGGCCTGTGTCGTCGGTCGCGGGGGTGCGACCGAGGCTGGGCGTGCGGGTGGGCGGCATGGTGGGCGATCTCGTTCGTCGAACACATGTTCGAGTATGCCATACCGTGAAGGTGCATGTCAAGAGTTTCCACAGGGCTCATGAGTCCACGCCGGCGGCAACCCCGCGCCCGGCTCGAGACGACTCGGCTGTCCGTCCGAGTCGTCGCAGGCGCGTCCTGGACGCCGCCGGCGGGCAGCGGACCGCGATGGTGCAGGCCTCGCAGGTCGTCGGGCGCCGCCGCTTCCGCCGGGCGGTCGTCGTCAACTGCGATGGTCGAGGGGGTCGTCCCGTCGGGAGCGTCCGAGGCCGCGGTGGCCATGGACGCCACGCGGATGGCACGATTGGTCGCCATCTGCAGGGAGCCAGGTCGATGTGCACGCGGGGCGGCGGTCGTGGTCAGCCGAGACAGCCTGGTCGGCGTCTGGGCCTGATCGTCCTGGCCATCCTTCCGTCCACGATGAGCTGCGGCGTGGGGGAGAGGGCGTGGCGGGTTCGGGAGCCTGGGGCCCGCCACGCCGCTCCGGACCCTCAGTTTCCGTTCGCCGGCGACACCACGTCCGGAGGCTGTGACCTTCGGGCCCGGATGCGTTCACACCCGGCGTTGGCCACGACGCTGGCACGGGCGAAATGGGCGGGCCGACTCCTCCACCACGTGATGGGGCTCACCCGCTACTACTCGGTCGCGCCCGATGATGTGCCTGCCAGCGGGCTGTCCAGGAGTGATCCGTCGCGCAGGGAGACCTCGCAGATGCCCTGTCGGTCGCCGGCCGCCCAGCTGTCGGGGGAGGGGTGGATGGTGGCGAACGCCCAGTCGGGACCGGGTTCGGGTCCGAGCACGCGCCGCTGGGCACGCTCGCAGGTCGGGGACAGCCATTCCATGAGGGTGTCGGCCCCGGGATACCTGACGCCTCGGTCGGCCTCGAGCTCGACGACGGCGAGCGCTTCGTTCTGGTGGGGTTCCGAGCAGTCGCGCTCGGTTGCGCCGGTCACGTCGAACGACCCATCGGAGTGCTCGGAGACCGTCGTGTCGTAGCAGGAACCGGTCTTCAGTTCCGAGGTGCTGGTTCGACCAGTGCCCCCGTCGAGCGAGGAGATCACGCCTGGTGCCGGGCCGGCGACGTCGACCTGCTCGACCCTCGGAGGCTGCTCAGTCGCTGCTGCTGCGGATCCCGCCCCGGTCAGGTCGTCCAGGAGTCTGTGGCCCGGTCCGGTGCCGAACAACCCTGCCGCACCGACCGCGACGACCACGAGCATCCACCCCGCGGCCCGCCCGCGTCCCGACCTTCTCGTGCCTCCTTGAGGGCGAGGCGAGCTCGGCGCAGTTGCCGGGCGTGGAGGGTTCGGTGGCGGCGTCCGCCCCCAGCGCCCTGCCGTCGGATCGCTGAACCCGCTGGCCGAGGTCGTCCGAGAGTGGGAGCTGGGCCGGCCGTCCTTGGCCTGGCTCGGTCTGTCGCCTGCTGTCCGATCCGGATGTCCGGCTCCGCTCGCGAGGTCCGTGCTGGCCTGCTGCTGGTGGGTGCTCGCACGTCGTCGGGCCGTGGCCGAGGGGTCGATCAGGAGCTGGAAGGCTTCGTTGACCTCCGCGGTGCGCCGAGCGGCTTCGGCCTGCACCCGGGGCGTCGCTGCGGCGTGCCGGTCCGGATGGTGTTGCCGAACCAGGCGGCGGTGGGCGGCGCGAACCTCCTCAGGGCCGGCGTCGCGCGGCACGCCAAGGACCTCGTGTGGTTCCACGTCTCATCTCGCTGGTCGACCATGACGCGGTGACCATAGCCATGCGACGTTTTGCGCAGCAGGGACGCCGGTCCCTTTGTCCGGCGGACGCGAGTCCGCCGCTGGAACAAACCGTGTCCAGCGGAGCAAGAGGAATGAAGGTGACGACGTTCGGTCTTCAGTCCTGCCGAATCGGGTCGGCGGTCCTGCGAACTTTCATGGCCTTCGACGTAGCCTCCCGACGGCGCAGCCACCGATGCTCCAGCGTCAGCAGAACGCACTCGAGGTTGCTCGCGCAGGTCACTGGCTCGCACCCGCGCCACTCACCGAGCCGCCGCCCCCGTCACGAGGTCGTCCCATGGAGAACGCTCCGAACCTGCAGGGTCACGAGGATCCGCAGCCCGCCCCGCAGCCGCGCCCGACGTCTCGCACGCTCCTCGTCGTTGCTGCTGTCGCCGCGCTGCTGGTGGTGGGCGTCGCCGTCGGCGCCATCGCCCTGGTGTCGTCTGCCCGCAGCGAAGCGGCTGCTGCTCGGGACGAAGCCCAGGCTGCCCAGGAAGACGCCGCGGCCGCCCAGGAAGCGCTCGACGCGGGTCAACAGGAGGCAGATGCCGCCGTCGCAGCTGCGGAGGCCGTGGCCGAAGCGGTCCGATCAGAGGCGGATGCTGCCGCAGAGGAGGAGGCTGCCGCGGCCGAGGCCGCCGAGGCCGAGGAGGTTGCTGCCGCCGAGGCGCAGGCGGCCGCCGACGACGCGGAACGGAACAACCGCGAGGCGGCCGTCAGCAACATCGAGGACAGCGTTCTCGAGATGGCTGAGGAACACGAAGCAGACGATGTCATCGACGGTCCCGTGCTCGGTGCATCCTGCAGCCCGGTCGCTGGGGGCTCCGTTGACGACTTGTCGGAGACGACCACCGTGTTCGACTGCTTCGTCACGACGGAGGAACTCGACGACGGCCGCGCTCGCGGGATCAGCTACAACGCCACGATGAACTGGGACAGCGGCGAGTACACGTACGGGATCGGTGACCCCTGAGTTCAGCGTTGCAACGCGAAGCGGCGGCCATAGTGCCTGTGACCGTCCTTCCACCATCCGTCAGTTCTCTACCTAGCTCGGTCCCGTATCGGCGCGGTCACTCGCGTCCGGTGTCCGTAGCCGACAGATCGCGGCGAGAACGTCGGGGCGCGGATCCGATGGGGACGCGGCCCCGTCGAGCCTCGGAAGCCAGTGGCGCCACTCGGTGCCGGCGACGACGCGGACGCCGCGTCTGCTGATCGCGACCTCGGGGGCGACCGTCGCGGCATCGCGGCCCCAGATGACCAAGACCGGCACGACTTCGACGTCGGCATTGGCGCGGGCGAGTGCGCGCTGCAGGCCCTCGGCACGGCCACGCGCGACGCGAGACATCCAGCCCTCGACCTCCGGGCGCGTCGACGTCCACTTGGTCTCCACGGCGTACACCTTCTCGGGGCCGACGACGACGTGGTCGATGTCGTAGCGATCGTCGATCATGACGTTCGGCTCGACCTGCCACGACGAACCGAGCCGGTCCAGGATGCGCCCGGTCTCGAGTTCGGCCGACAGCCCCATCTGGCGGTGCCGGAAGCCGGTCCAGGCCACGAAGTGGTCGGTGAGCCAGACGCCGACGGCGACCCACAGTCCGATGAACAGGCCGGCCCCGAAGCCCCATCCAGATGCGAGCACCAATGCGCTGACCGTTCCGAGCCCGACGCCGATCCACAGCGCGATGGCGGCGCCGAGCACGAGCCAATTCCGTGTGACCACGTCGCGGATCTCTGCACGCAGATGCTGGCGAACCGCGGTGTTGCCGCGCGTCATGGTGTCACCAGCCGCCGCCGCGACGCGCGCGTCTCGCCGGCAGCCTGCGCTGCGCTGATCGACCTCATGGCGCATTTTCAGGTGAGTCGTCGTCCTCCTCACGCTTGCGCAGTCGAGATCCTGCTGCGGATCGGAGCCTGGCCACCGCGACGGACTGGGGGTGGGAGCGGCCGGCCCAACCTCGGCAGCATCCCTGACGAGCAAGGCGAGCGAGCGGGTGTGTTCTCCTCGGAGGAGATGAGGGCGGCATCGCTCGCCAAGATCGGCCGGCGGTCTGGTGTGGCCACCGCACGGCCTGCCGCCCGAGTACTACCCGATCCTTGCGCGGTGGGACGGCGCGTTCATCCCGGACAAGTTCCAGCTCGTCAGCCATGGCGGAATCACCGTCGACGAAGCCATCGTGCCGTTCGTGGAGTTGAGGAGAGAGATGTGATCCAGCAGCCTTCTCTGGGATTTCACTACAAGGTAGAGCTTCCGTGGCTGGACACGGCGGCGACGCTTGTCGCATCCGGCGTTACTGTCGACGGTTTCAGGAGCGAACTGGACGCACGGCTACTTCGAGATCTCCAAGGTCGAGCTCAGCGATCGCGGTCGGAGCAAGGCGATCGGGGTCATGGTTCGGATGTGGCTCAAGGTGTCTCCCGCGGTCGAACCCCTCCGCGACGAGGCGCTGGGGCTCCTCTCGGAGTGCTCCCGGAGGAACGGCTCTGGTGTTCACTGGGGCGATGGCACTTGCGACTATCCCGTCCTTCCATGATGTGGCCACTACTACGGGCAAGTTGGCGGGGCTGCAGGGCAGCGTCGACGTGGCGAGCATCAAGCGTCGTATCGCCGAGACCTGGGGAGAAGAGGTCGACCGTCTCCCGAGCCACCGGGATCGTCGTGGGGACGATGCGGGACTGGGGCGCCGTCGCAGGAAGCACGAAGGCAGTTCGCCCCTCCGCACCGTTGCCCGTGTCGGAGAACATCTGCGGGTACTTCCTCGTACAGGGTCTGATGCTGTCGAAGCGAACGCCCTCCCTTCCTTCCCCGACCGGTCCGACACCCGGCCAACTTCCCGTTCATTGTTCAGGCCAGCGCCGACCAACTCCGTCAGGCTCGGACGCTCCGTGTGGGCCGTCTTGGAGCAGACACCGATGTGGTCACTCTGAATGGTTCTTGAAGTCCTGACTCTGGGCACCGGGACCAAGGCGAAGGTGCGGCGACACGCTTCCTGTGCCGTCATCGGTCATAGTCGAGCCATTGGCACGACTTCGACCTGACTTGTTCTACCGTGCGAGCGTCGAGCCTCACCAAGACTCGGAGCCTCATGGAGCTCTACTACGGACCGTCAGCGGACTTCGTCGAGCTGGCGACGACGAACGTGATCGCCGAGCGGCTGAAGCAGGAGTGGTTCGACTACTACGGCTTCAACCCGTCGCCGTCGGAGCAGCGGTCGTGGCGCAACAGCCTCCGAGCGCTGGCCAACGCGCTGAACGGCGGCGGGTTCCTCGACCACGGTGTGCTGGTCGAGTACCAGTTGCCGCTGTCGTCGCTGCGGCTGGACGCGATGATCACCGGGCTCGACCACGACGGCAAGCCCGGGCGCGGTGATCGTCGAGCTCAAGCAGTGGTCGTCGGACGTCGAGCCCTCGCCAGTCGACGAGCTGGTGACGGTCCAGTACGGCAAGGCCAAGAAGGAGCAGCTGCACCCGTCGGCCCAGGCGCGCCAGTACCGGATGTACCTCGCCGACACGCACGAGGCATTCCACGACGGCGCGATCGAACTCGGGGCCTGCTCCTTCCTCCACGACTTCATGCACGACGACCAGTCCGAGTTGCTGTCGCCGCGCCACGCCAACATCCTGGGCATCACGCCACTGTTCGCCGGCGACCGGGTGGACGACCTCGTCCAGTACCTCGACGACCGCCTCGGTGGCGGCCAGGGCATGGGCGTGCTCACCACCGTCCGAGAAGGTCGCTACCGGCCGCATCGCAAGCTGCTCGAGCACACGGCGGCGATGGTGAAGGCCGAGCCGTCCTACGTCCTGCTCGACGAGCAGCAGGTCATCTTCAAGTCGATCATGGCCCGGGTCGCCGAGGCCGTGGACACCGACACCAAGACCGTGTTCATCATCCGTGGCGGTCCGGGCACCGGCAAGTCCGTGCTGGCCATCAACCTGCTCGGGCGAACTGTCCGCGGCCGGCTACATCACCCACCACGCCACCGGGTCGTCGGCGTTCACCAACACCGTCCGCAAGATCGTCGGCAGCGCGTGCGTCGCAGCAGTTCAAGTTCTTCAACTCCTACCTCAATGCCGGGCGACGACGAACTCGACGTGCTGGTCTGTGACGAGGCCCACCGCATCCGCCACCACTCGTGGAACCGGTGGAACAAGAAGAAGGCCGAGGACGCCGACCGACCCCAGATCGACGAGTTGCTGTCGGTCGCCAAGGTCGGCGGTGTTCTTCATCGACGACATGCAGGCCGTGCGGCAAGAACGAGATCGGCACGTCCGACCGACATCGAGAAGCTGGCCGAGGAGATGGGCGCCGACGTCCACGAGTACGAACTGCAGGCCCAGTTCCGGTGTGGCGGGTCCGACGGCTTCGTCCGCTGGGTCGAGAACACGCTCGCAGATCCAGCGCACCGCCAACGCGATCTGGGACGGCAGCGAGGGCTTCGACTTCGACATCGTCGACTCGGTCGAGGAGCTCGAGGCGATGATTCGGTCACGTGCCGACGACGGGCCACAGCGCGCGGCTGATGGCGGGCTACTGCTGGCCGTGGTCCGAGCCCGAAGGACGGCCAGCTGGTCGACGACGTGCAGGTCGGACGGCTGGTCCGCGCCGTGGAACGCCAAGCCCGAACGCGACCGGGCTTGCCGACGGGGATCCCGAAGTCGCACCTGTGGGCGTCGGAGGAAGGCGGGCTCGACCAGGTCGGCTGCATCTACACCGCCCAGGGCTTCGAGTTCGACTACGCCGGGGTGATCTGGGGCAACGACCTGGTCTATCGGTTCGGCAAGGGCTGGGTCGGCCGGCCGGAGTTCTCGCACGACAGCGGCCTGAAGCGCGGCACGGACGACCGACGAGTTCACCCGGCTGGTGAAGAACACCTACCGCGTGCTGCTCAGCCGCGGGCTGAAGGGCTGCTACGTGCACTTCCTCGACGAGCAGACCAGGCACTTCGTGATGAGCCGCATGGAGAGCATGGGGGTCGACGAACTGCTGGCCGCCGAACCGGGGGAGGACTACCAGTGAACAAGCCCGTCGGAGGTGCAGGGGGGGTCTCCGATCGAAGCTGAGGCCGACGTACACGCATTGCTGTTCGAAGACGACGTGGTGGAGGCCGTCAGGCACTTCCTGGAGGCCGAGGGGTTCGTCATCGAGTCGTTCGCCAAGGCGACCGAGCACGGTGAGGACATCGTCGCGTGGCGGAGCGGGAGACGGCTGTCCGTGGAGGCAAAGGGCGAAGGTTCCTCGATGCCTCACACGAACCGCTTCGGGAAGGCGTTCAGCCGGGGGCAGGTCCACGACCATGTTGGGATGGCAATCCTGAAGGCGTTGAGAGCCAAGTCAAAAGGGCACGGCGCCGCAATTGCGCTTCCGGACAACCGAGATCATCGACGCGAGGTCGAGCTCGTGTCTCCCGCCCTCCGTGATGCCCAGATCGGCGTCTACTGGGTCTCGACAAGCCCGAATCGGTCAGTTGCCTTCGATGGCGACACCACCGCTCCGGAAGTAACTGAGATCCGACACCTCCAAGATCGCCTACGAGACTTCGCCGACGCGCGCGACTGGGGCGAGTACCACACCCCGAAGAACTTGGCAATGGCCTTGGCAGGCGAGGCCGGTGAACTGCTGGCTGAGTTCCAATGGCTGACTGCTGAGGAGTCATTCGAAGTCATGAAGGATGCGGTCGCGGCCGAGGGGGTCACGGACGAGGTGGCTGACGTGGCGATCTACCTACTTCGTTTGGCCGACCTCCTCGAGGTGGATCTCCTTGCCGCTGCCGAGGCCAAGCTTGCAAGGAACGAAGTGCGGTTTCCGGCAGCACCGGGCGAAGATGCCCTCTCCGACGCCCAACTGCATGACTTATGGCGGCGGGTATGGGATTCCGCCACGAACGAGACCGACGCTGAAGGACGACGCAAGCACTCAGCCGGCATCAAGTGGCTGCTGGAGGCCTATGGCGTGATGGTCCGTGTCGGTGCATGCCCCCGCGGTCCAGTAAGGCAGGATGCGCTCGCACGGCTCGAGGCGCTCGGAGCCATCGAACGGATCGGAGGCGGACTGACAGGTCGCACTCGCTCCCTCTGGGTAGCTGACCCCGGGCAGGACGGGCCTCAGCACAGGATGGCCAAGGGTTCCCACAACCCGTGACCGCGGATTGCGCTCTCAGGGATGGGCTCTGTCGGTGGATGGCGCGAGTTCGCCGAGGACGACCTGCGTGTCGGACAGCAGGCCGTCGACCTCCGAACTCGCAGGCGTCAGTTCGTAGTGATGGTGATGGCAGGCTCGTGTCAACTGCCACCACGTGTGCGAGGTCTGTTGTTCCGTGGTCTCATCGATCGCTCGGAGCGCGAGGATCTGTTCGCGAAACGACGCGCCAGCCGCGCCTTCGACCGTCGCGCCTTCAGCCCGCCACCGATCCCGCAGACCCGCCTCCAGGGCCTGTCGAGCCAGCAGTGCTGCCCCGCGTGCCGACACCGAAGGCGGGAGGTTTGGGGCGTCCAGAACGCCGTGGGCCACGCGCAGCAAGTCCGCCGGCGGAATCGTCATGTTCGGGCCAAGTCGTGGACGAGTGCCTCGGTGTGGTCCACCAGCACCCGCAGGTCGCCGTCGTACCCCTCGTGGCTGCCACGATTGCAGGCCTTGACGGCGGCCACGTGCGTCCCTCGGTATTGGTTCAGCCGTGCGTAGACCTGACTCCCGGCCGTCGAGTCGTCGAACAGGGCAAGCGCGAGCTTCTGCACCAGGCCGTGCGCAGCCTCCAAGTCATCTTCGACTTCGGCGTGATCGTCGCCTCGCCCGAGGCGATTGCGTAGGACGAGATCAACGCACGTGGCCTCGATCGCGAGCCGGCACAGTCCGGGCACGACTCGTCCCAGTATCGGCGGCGGGAGGGCAGTGGAGAAGGTCAGTGCCCGTGCGTCGTCGATGGCCTGCTGTGTCGGCGTGCGCACCTCGCGGACCTCGACCACCGAGCCTTCGCGGCGACCGACCTGGACGACGTTCGCATCGATCCGCAGCCGGCGGACGGCTTCGGGTAGGCGGTCATCATGCGTGAAAACGACGACTTGGTGCGTGTCGGCCGCCTCGCCGAGGACCATTGCGAGACCGTCGACTTTTGACGGGTCCATCGACTGCACGGGATCGTCGATCACGAGGAACCGAAACGGGCTCGAGGATGACGTCGCACGCGGGAGGAAAAGGCTCAGCGCCAAGGCATGGAGTTCTCCCTGGCTCATGACCCCGAGGGCCGCTCCCTCGGTCCCGTCGATGGAGACGTCGAGGTCGACCCGACGCTGGGTCGACGAGCCTGCAAGTTCGATGCCGTCGAGCCGCAGGTTCGACTGCTGGCGCAGCTTGCCCCACGTCAGTTGCGTCAGGTCGGCGAAAGGGCCCCATCATTCGGAGCGGACAGCGTCGATGGTCCCCTTCATCCACGTCTCGGCCGCCCCGACGTCGTCGATGGCCTGTTGGCCAGCCAGTGCAGGTTCGGCGGTGTCGAGCCAAGAGGCCAGTCGTGGGATGAAGGGTCGCCACGCTTCGTCGAGGGCGTCGCGTCGAGCAGCGGCGGCCTCGCGCACCTCGTCCCGAGCTTGTGCGACCGACAAGGCGCCTTCCCGGAAGGCGTCAGCATCGTCGGGCCCCTCGACCCGCGCAGCAGACCACGAGGATTGCGCCCGACGCAGGTTGTCAAGGTCGAGCCCGTCAGGCGGAGGGTCATTGAGGTCGACCACGTCTGCCGAGGCCATCCGATCTGCACGCTCGCGCGCCTCCTGTCGACGCTGCGCGGCGGCGTCGGCCGTGCTGGCCGAGTCCCGAAGCTCGCTGATCCGCTCGTTGGTGGCCTTCGTCCAAGCCTGGTCGAGTCGTCCCCGGCCGCAGACAGGGCAGTCTGCGTCGCCGTGGCGAGCATGGAGGATCACTGCTCGTTCCAGCAGCTCCGCGACGTGCCGGTCGCGGTCGGCGTCCGTGCCAGCCACCTGCTGCCATAGCTGCACTGCCTCCTCGAGCTCACCTCCTGCGTCCTCCACCTCATCGAGGTCCAGCCGTGGCAGCGCGGCCAACCGACAAAGCGTGTCAAGGTCCGCGTCCTGGCCGGACTCGCCAGCGAGCAGGTCGCCGGGGGCACCAACGTCTGAGTCGGTGAGCGCGGTTCGTGCAGCCTCGGCACGTGGGTGGTCGATCGCGGTCAGCTCGCTGATCAGCGCCTTGGCAGTCGTCCGAGACTCCTTCAGGGCTTTCTGCCGCTGGAGGCGCTCCTGCCGCAGGCGCTCGTTTGCCTCCTCGATTGGCTCCAATCCCAGGACCCCGGCGAGGGCATCGTGGAGCTGGGAGGGACTGCCGGTCAGCATCCCGCCCAATTCGCTGTACGGGAGGCACGGCCGATAGGTGACCAGTGCCTCCTCCCACCCGCAAGGTCATCCACCGCTTGCCCGTGATGCTGCAGGGTGACAGTCGATTCGTCGATGTCTGCTCCGTCATCCCACCTCCGTGTGACCCTTGTGGCGCCGGCGGCGCCAGCCACTGCGAGTCGAGTGACCAACCGGGTACCCCCCTCGGCATGTAGGTTCCTCCAGCCCCTTTGCCACACCTTCGTACGGTCACGCCAGCGGGCGTTGGCACCGGTGAGTGTCATCTCGACGGCCTCCGCGAAGCTGGACTTGCCCGAGCCGTTGCGACCGACCACCAAGGTGAGCCCCGGACCGAGCTCGATGTCGAGTCGTGCCTCGGGGCCGATTCCACGGAACCCCGTCACGGTGACGCCCGTCAGGTACGCGGCCGCTGGGTCAGCGGCCGCTTCGGCATCCGGCCGCTCGGGGCGGGCAAGGGCTTCCTCGCCCAAGGCCCGTCGCAGCTCGTCGGGGGTCTGGCAGGCTGCCAGGACGAGGTCCACGATCGTGTCGCCCGGTTCGGTCTCGTCGAGCCGCCGGAACACTCGATCCAGGGAACGGTCGTCCAAGGTCAACTCCAGACTCGTGGGGTGGCGGCACCGTCACTGCGCCATGACACCCCTTGGAGCGTACGGGTGATCTACGAGGTCATGGGATGGTGTCCTGAACCATTTCGCAACGCCCCGGGGCCACGGTCTCGACGGGCTTGCGGTGCCCACTGTCGAGGCCGGGTCCAATGACGCAGAGATGGTGTCCCTGCCCTCTCCTATCGTTCGTGGTCCGTCGATCAAGAGAGATGGCCGGTGCCAAAAAGTTCGGACGAGAGTCAGCAGGCGACGTACGAGGTACTGGAGCGCTGGGTCGATCATTGCCTCCGGCATGATTACTCGCTGTTCGAGCCCGATCGGGTCGTCTGGTCGTCGGGCAACCTCGACAGGCTGCGCAAGGCGTTCACGGAGCAGTCTGACGTCGGTGAGGGCACCTTCCTCGAGCGCGTGGCCGAGCAGCTACGAGATTCCTCCGACGAGGTGGTGCTCCTGTTCGCCGAGATGCTGGCCGCCCACCTCCTGATCAGCACCGCCGTGAGCGGCGCGCGCAAGCGTGCGCTGATCACGACCGTGCTCGACCTGATGGACGAGCCAGTCGAAATCCCTGACGACGTAGCGGGCGCGCTGGACCACGGCCTCATCAATCCGGGCGTTGCCTACAACAGTTATCGCGCCTACCAGTTGCAGTTCTTCATCGACCTGCTGATCAGCTTCAAGGATGTCCCACCCGAACGCCAGGACGAGTTGCTCACCGACCCGTGGGCCTTCAAGGACTTGGTCTTCTCAATCGAGCATCACGCGGCGTACACCCAGCAGCTGGCCATGCTGCACATGGTCCACCCTGACACTTTCGAACCGATCGTCTCGCGCAAGCACCGGGAAGCGATCGTCGAGGCCTTCCGCGACCGCATCGGCGAGGTCGACGACATCGACCGGGCGCTGGCCGAGATCCGGTCTGAGCTGGCCAAGGGCGGCAAGGAGATCGACACCTTCTACGACGCAGACATCCATCGACAGTGGGACCCGCAGCGCGCCGGGATCTTCGATGAGCTGGCACGCTCTGCCAGGCTCTACCCGGTCGACCACCTCCATCGCGACGAGAGCGAATTCAAGCTCGGCATTGGAGCAACCGTTCGCCAAGCTCGTTGCAGCCCCGACATCGCAGGAGTTCCCAGATCGCATCGTCGGCTGCCATCAGTGGTGTCCTCGTCCACTACGTCACGGCCGACCGATTCCGCGCCTTCCTGCAGGCAGACCGCTCGTCGTCGGCACAGCAGGTCGAGCACTTGCTCGACGAGACTGAACCGCTGGTTGAGCGGATCGACGCCTTCGGTGACGCGCTGGATGCTGGTGCCCCAGAGAAGATCTCGCGCCCGGGTGGCCACCTCGAGATCGTCGGCGCCCTGCTGATGGCTCGTGGAACGGACTACGCCCCCTTCAAGGCGCTGAAGGTCAAGGACATCTATCGCCTGATCGGGGAATCGCGCCCGTCCGAGGCCACGGTTGGCGAGCGCTACGAGGACTGGCTCCGCCTGCTCGGCGAAGTCAAGAAGGAACTCGCTGATCGCGAGGTGCCGATCGACAACACCCTGGACGCGCAGGGGCTGTTGTGGCAGATGGTTGCCACGCAACCGCCCGACGGGAACGACCCAGAGGAAGTGGCTGCCTTTCAGGCCTGGCGGGCGCATCGGCTCGGCAAGGAGATCGCGACCGACGATAGAGAGGGGCCCGGTACGGAGACCTCCGGTGGCGTGGCCGTGGGCCAATTGGCAACGCGGCTTCACCTCAGCGAGTCGTGGCTGCGGCGGATCTACAGTCTGCTCAAGCGGAAGCGGCAGGTGATCTTCTACGGACCGCCGGGCACGGGCAAGACGTTCGTCGCGCGCGAACTCGCGACGGTCGTGGCCGGTGACTCCGAACGGGTCGAGGTCGTGCAGTTCCACCCTTCGTACAGCTACGAGGACTTCATCGAGGGGTTCCGCCCGAGCGTCATCGACGGCTCGATCGGGTACTCCCTGGAGTCGGGACCCGCTCAAGACCCTTGCAGAGGCAGCCCGCGACAGCGACGAGCCGCACGTCATGCTGGTCGACGAGATCAACCGTGCCAACCTGCCGAAGGTGTTCGGCGAGTTGCTGTATCTGCTGGAGTACCGCGACGACGAGCGTCCGACTGCAGTACAGCCACGAGCCGTTCAGCCTCCCTGACAACCTGCTGGTCATCGGGACGATGAACACGGCCGATCGGTCGCATCGCGCTGATCGATGCCGCCCTGCGCCGCCGCTTCACGTTCGTGCCGTTCTTCCCGCACGAGGGCGAGATCAAGGGACTGCTCCGTCGCTACCTCGAAGGCCAGGAGCGCACGACCGGATTGTGGGTGGCGGACGCGCTGGATGCTGTCAACGCCGAGTTGCGCGAGCTCCTCGGCGGCCCGCACCTCCAGATCGGGCCGAGCCACTTCATGGTCGGGGAGGACGTCGAAGTCGAGCCTCGACACGGTCGAGGAGATCTGGGACTTCTCGATCCACCCCTACATCGAGGAGCAGCTGTTCGGCCGCGAGGAGCAGATCGCCCGGTTCACGTTCGCCCGGTCGTCGAGCAGTACGGGCCCGACGACGACGTGCTGGACCAGGTGGCCGAGCCGGGGGCCGACTACGAGGTCGGCGGGCGAGCCGGGCGCAGCCGACGATGGGAGTGGCGCCAGTGCATAGCGGGTCCGAACGACGGGTGATCGAACTCCGCGAGCACGGCTCGAGCCTGGAGCACTTCGACGCCGGACACGGGCACGCGCTGACGCTGGTCGCGCCGGACGTGCTGGACGTTCGACCCACCCGAAGGGCAGGGGAGTACCGGCTGCGTGCCGGTGGGGTCGTGGGCACGCTCGTCGTCGGCGACGTGACCGTGCGGATCCGCCCAAGGTCCGGCTCAGCACGCTGCTCTACCTGCTCAGCGGGTCACTCGACGCCGTCACCTGGTTCGACCGAGCAGTACGGTCGGTCGCCGACCGACGACCTCGCCTCGGTGCTGTACGCCATGTATGCCCGCCTGCTGGGCCGGTCCCTGCGGGCCGGCCTCGTACGCAGCTATCGGCACCGCCACGACCGGGTCACCCGCGTGCAAGGTCGGATCGACTTCGGCGAGCTGGCGCGGCACACCGCATCGGCCACCGGTTCCTGCTCCGTGCGACTTCGACGAGTTCACCGCCGACACCGACCTGAACCGGTTCCTGAAGGCGGCTGCGATGGACGCCGCTGTCGACCGCAACCTGCCTCGCGGCATCCGTCGCCTCCTGCGGGGGCACCTCGCTGCCATGCACGAGGTGTCGGATAGCGCCCCGCGTCCGGAATCCCTCGATGGGCATGTCTTCACGCGGCTGGATCGTCACTACGAGACCCCGGCACGCCTCGCCAGGTTGATCCTGGCGCGACGGTTCATCGCCGAACACGCAGGGGCTGCGCACGGCGACACGTTCCTGGTCGACATGAGCACCGTGTTCGAAGACCACGTGGCAGAGGGGTTGCGGCGTCGGATGCCCGACGACGTGACCGTGGAACGCGAGCCCAGGACTGCCTTCGATCGCGACCGGCACCTGGTGATGAAGCCTGACATCGTGTTCCTCCGGAACCGCCGTCCCGTGCACGTTGCCGACGTCAAGTACAAGCTCCTCGAGGACGGCCGCGGGCGGTCGGGCGACCTCTACCAAGCCCACGCCTACAGCACGGTCATGGGCCTCCCAGCGTCCTCGCTCCTGTACGCCGAACGAGAAGGCGGACCGCCACCGAAGCACGTTGAGGTCATCGGAAGCGGCACAGCCATCGAGACCCATGAGCTGGCCCTTCGGGGCACCCCCACGGACGTCGAAGCCGCCCTCGACCGACTCGCCGAGGCTTTGCGACCTCACCTCCGGTCGCCAGCCGACCGATCACGCTCCACGCGAGGTGTGCAGGTGCCAATCGGTGCCTAGCGTGTCCGGCGGAGGTGCCACGTGGAGTATCGGCCGGGACTCAACCAGGTCACGCCGCTCGAGGAGCGGATGCGGGCTGCGTTCGAAGGCGCCACGCGCGCACACCTCGGCGTTGCCTACGCCAAGACGTCCGGCGTGTCACGACTGCTGCGGCTGCGTCCGCCAGACGGAAGCCGCGCGGTGGTCGGTCTGGGCTTCGGTGTCACCGATCCCCAGGCGGTCGAGCAACTGGAACACGCCGGGCTCGACGTCCGGGTCGTCGCCGACGGCAGCGCGCTGTCGGCGTCGCAGTTCCACCCCAAGCTCTACCTCGTCGAGCGGCCCGGCGAACTCGTGACGCTGTCGGGATCGGCCAACCTCACCGGGGCGGGGTGGACCTCCAACGTCGAGCAGTTCGAGGAATTGCTCGAACGTGACCCATCCGCGGGCGCCGATGCGCAACGCGCCCGGTTCGAGAAGGTCTGGGACCACGGCTCGCCGTTGCAGGACTCTGCGCCGCAATGGCGACTGGGACCGGTACCGGCAGCGGGCACGCGATCGGCGCCTGCTCGAACGCGAGGACCGACGACGGCTGGTTCGACTGCAGGCCCGCACCGGTCAACTGGTCGGCCAGCTCACGGCCCGGTCACCCGGCTGCGCCCGGCTACATCGCCATCACGAACGACGAGTGGTGGGAGTTCCAGCTCCGCCAGCGTGACGGCGCCGACCGGGCCCTGTTCTGGCGGCGCAACACCAACCAGTTCCGGGCGCTCGCCGAGGGTGGCGTGCTGTTCCACCTCGTCAAGGACCGAGCGTGCCTGAGGACCAGCGCGCCATCCGTGGCTACTCGACCTACCCCGGCGACTACGAGGTCGCCGACGCCCGCGACGCCTATCGCCGGTACGGGGACCTGCTCGGCGTGTCGTCCCTCGCTCAGCTCCACGACCGGCTGGACATCGAGCCCGGGTCGGAGATCGGCATCATCCACCTCGAAGCCATGACCGAGTTGGAGCGTCCCGTGACCCTGGCCGAGCTCCGGGCCAACGGCGTGTCGTACCAATCCAACATCGTGTCGGGCAGGCGGATCACCCTGGAGGAGGTCGCCACGGTCTTCGAACTCGGTGGCGTGGGCGTGCCAGAGTCTGTCAGGTTGGCCGCCGAGTCCGGGGAGTTGTACGAGTGACGCCGGACATCGAGCGATTGCAGGAACGCCTTCGTGCGTTCTCTGCGGAGCGTGACTGGGACCAGTACCACACACCGAAGAACCTGGCGATGGCGCTTGCCGGCGAGGCGGGCGAGTTGCTGGCCGAGTTCCAGTGGCTCACCCCTGAGGAGGCGCAGTCAGTCATGGAGGACGCCGGCAAGGCCGCCGCAGTCCGTGACGAACTGGCCGACGTCGCGATCTACCTCCTGCGCCTGGCCGACGTGCTCGGCGTCGACCTGGCGGCGGCCGCCGACGCCAAGATCGACCGCAACGGACGAGACGGTTCCCCGCCGACGGCGTGGATCGACCCGCCGATCGTTGTGAGCGAGGTCACCCCCATCGCCGGTGAGGACGCTCGAGAGAAGCGAATGGCGGCAGAGCCGTCGCCGAGGCGGCCGCGGGACGCCGCTCGTGCTCGACGAGTCTGGGCATCGCACTGGCCCTGAACCCCGTCGACGTCGCACGTGGACATCGACAACCTCGCACGCCCCGTCCTTGCCGGCCTCCGGGACGCCGGTGTGTGCTCGTGGGGGTACCGCGGTCTGGATGCCCTGTCGGTCACGAAGGACGTCGACATCCCCGGCGTCACCGTGGCGCTCGATCCGACGTCCTGCCCCGGCCGAGGCCCCGGCGCTCATTGTGGCCTTCAACGCCCTTCCGGGAAGTCGCGCATTCGACATGGGGGCCTGGGAGGCTGCGGTCGACGAGGCGGTCACCGACCAGGTGACTGGCCCGGCCTGGGTCGACATCGCCGTCCGAACCGAGCGATCGCTCGAAGGGATCATGAAGCCGACCATCGATGGCCTGTCACCGCTGCTCGGTCGGGACCCGAAGGCACACCTGCCGTTCACCCCCAACGACCACCTCGTCGAACGCCTGACCGTCCGCCGTGTGCAGTCGGGTCCGGTCCTCACCGTGCGTGCCGGCCCGATCCGGTGCCCGCACCCTGACCCACGATCAAGTCCGAAGCGCGGAGGTGCCGATGGTGGCTGACAGCTACGAGGAACTCAGTCGTCAACGGGCACAGGCGGGAAGAGGCCGTCCGCGACCAGGCCGCCCTGAACGGCCGATGGGGTGGATCACGGCATTGGGCAGCTACGTGGTGTGCGCCCAGTGTGTCGATTCGGCGCAGGCAGCGGAGGGCAGGATTCGGCAGGGCCCGATGAAGCCGATGCTGGAGCCGCGGCGTGCGCTGGCGGTGGAGTGCGCCGTTTGTGATCGCCCCCTGTGGGACGTCTTCGACCCTGGTGCGCCCTGACGATTTTCGGGCGGCGCCGGCCGACCTGCTGGCCAGGGCGCGGTCGACGGCGAAGCGGCCGGTCAGCCGACCAAGACCAGCGAAGTGATGCCGAGGGCGTAGAAGCCGATGATCGCCACGCCCTCGAACCCGATGGCGCGCTCGTCCCGGCGGAGCATGCCGGCGGCCAGGACCGCCACCAGCACCACGGTGACGGCCATGAGGAACAACGCCGAGCTGTCGGCGGCGTGGTAGATCGAGCCATCCCGGTAGGCGATGTCGGCGGCCGCGACGAACAGGACGTCGAAGGTGTTGCCGCCGAGGATGTCGCCGACGGCCAGGGTGACGGCCCCGATGCGCACGGCGGCGATGACCGTGACCAGTTCGGGCAGCGACGTCACGACGCTGGTGAACAGCGCACCGACCAGCGACCCGGACAGGCCGGTCTGGTCGGCCAACGACAGGCCGGCGGTCCCCACGACCCAGCCGGTGGCGGCCACGACCGCCGCCGAGATGCCGAACTCCACCCACAGCCGGGACATGGTCCGCCCGGAGTGCTCCTCGTCGGGTTCGTCGACCACGGTCTTGTCGGTCTGTTCCGGCGCCCAGCGTGGATTGCGGTGGGCGTCACGCGACCAGCAGGAGCCCGTACACGTACATGGCCACCAGCAGGAACGTGCGCCGGGTGGATGCCCAGCAGCGTGACGTCGGGCGACCCCGTGGCGCCCAGCACGAGCCCGATCAGGCTCACCAGCACCATGGACTGGACCATGTTGGGCACCGACGCCGCCGCGTGTTCGAGGTTGACGGGCCGGTAGAAGCTGTCCGCGATGGCCAGGAACACCGTCTGCGCCGCGATCCCGCCGATCGCGTTGCTCATGGCGAAGCCGGCCTCGCCGGACGCAGCGCCGAGGATCGTCGTGATCAGGCCCGGGAGCGACGTCGTGGCGCCCAGCAGCAGCGCACCGGCCAGGGCCTCGCCCATGCCGGTGCGGTCGGCGAGCTCGTCGACCAGGTGGGTGAAGCGCACCCCCACGGTGACCAGCACAACGCCAGCCACGACCAGCGCCGCGCCGGCCACCGGCACGGACCACATCACGTCCACAGTGCGGCCTCCAGCGCTCCGGTCGACGAACCACCCGTGGCTCGTCGGCTCGATCCGGTGCGGCCCCGGCGCACCTGCACGCCGACGTGTCACGCTACTGGGGGACCTGCCTGGCCCGACCCCCGTCGCACGGGCGGTGGCGACCACGGCGGCATGCGAGCGTTGACGCCACCAGTGCCGACGCCCCTCTGCCCTGTGACCGCGACCGGTTGGCCTGCCCTGACCACCAGTCGCTTCTTGGTGGGTTCTTCGATCCTGGTCGCCTTCGGGCGTCCAGGAGTCACTCCCAGCCAGCCAAGTCCACGAGCTCCGCGAGCATGTCGTCGACGTGGCCGACGCCGATGGACAGGTGGCCCTCGCCCTGCTCGAGGTGGGCGTGCACGTCAGGGATCCGCGCGGCCAACCACTGGCCGTGGGCGAACGGGACCATGAGGTCCTCCGAGCCCTGCCACAGGGTCACGGGCACCTCGATCTCGTCCAGTTCGAAGCCCCAGTCGGACACGAACGCGAGGTCGTCGTCCAGCCACCCGTCGACCCCGGTGCGGACGGCCTCGCGCATCGACGGCCCGCATGTCCTCGGCGAGCTCGCCGGTGATCACCGCCCGGTCCACCGGCGGCAGGAGCGTGGAGAGCATCTCGATGATCGCTTCGACGGTGATGTCGCCCATGCCGGCGACCTCGCCCTCGAGGTAGGGCCGCAGCGTGTCCTCGCCGGCGACGGCCGCGCCGAACTCGTCGTGGTTGTCCTGGCCCATGCCCGCCAGGAAGTCCAGGTCCTCGGCGTCGAAGGGGGCGACGCCCGCGCTGCACAGGACCGCCCGGGCTGCACCGAGGCGGGCACCGCAGGCCAGGGCGTGCGGGCCGCCGCCCGAGTGGCCACCGACGACGCACTCGTCGACCCCGAGGTGGGCCAACACCTCCTCCGCGTCGGCCACGACGTCCACGATGCGCCGCCCCGGCAGTCGAGTCGATCCCGCCGCAGCCGGGTCGCGACCACATCACGACCCGCAGGCCGTGATCGCTGGCCGAGCGCACCAGGTGGCGTGGCGGCACCCCGATCCGGGCGTGCCGTGGAAGAACACCGGCCACGCGGCCGTCGTCGGGTCCCTCGACCCGCACGTCCAGCACCCGGCCGTCGCGCAACGTGACCTGCTCCATGGCGTCCCCTCGCCTCGCCGGACCGCACGCTAGCCGCGGGCCCGATTCGCACCCAGCCCACCGCGCCTACCCGGGCCCGTTGTCCCCAAGCCGAGGAATCGCGCCATCGGGGGTGCGCTGGGCCAGGCACGATGGTGCGTCACTGCACCGGGGATGGCACCATGGCCGTGGACGAAGCCGCACGTCACCAGCCGGACAACGACCTGGTCGAGGCGGTGGGACCCGAATCGACAGGCACGATCATGGAGTTGCTGCCACCGGTGGGCTGGGCCGACGTCGCCACGAAACAGGACCTGGCCTCACTGCAGAACGCCCTGCGTGCCGACCTGTACGCCGAGATCGGCACCCTGCGGACCGAGTTCCACACGACCATGCGCACGATGCTGTTCAGCATGATCGGGGCGATGTTCACCCTCGCGGGGCTGACCTGGGCTGCGGTGTCCCTGGCCTGAGCGAACGACACGCCAGGCTCGGCCTCGATCGTCGCCAAGCCCACTCCCGGCGACGCTCGCGACGGTTGCCCGTGGCCTGCTGACTGTCACGGTTCGCCGCTACCGTGCGCCTTCCTCCGCCGACCGGGGGACCATGGACGACCAACACACCCCGACGAAGCCTCCCGAGCGCGTGGGTGCCGCCACGCCCGGCCGGCTCCTGGACCAGGTCAGCGTGTTCCGGTACGCGACCGCCCCGAACGCGCCGACCTATCGTGCGATCATGCAGGTCTGCTACGACGCGGTGCAGCGCTACGTCGTCGAGCTGCGTGCCCCCGACATCCTCACCGACGTCCGCGCGTCGGGGTTCGCCATCGAGATCGCCGACCTCGACGAGCTCGAGACTCGGCACCTCGACCAGCTGGTGCGGTGGGGCAACCTGTCCGCGACCCATGACCCGGCCGGCGTCGACCGGCTGGCCGACTTCTACCACCGCCGCCTCGTCTACCACCTGACCGACGCCGGCGAGGCCGCCCATCGCGCCATCGACGAGGTCGAGCGCACCATCGGCCGGTCCGGGTCGCTGCAGACCACGATGCTCGCACGCATCCGCGACACGCTGGCGGCGCTGCTCGCCATCGGTGACGACCATCCGGACGGGCCCGATCAACTGCCCGGACCCGATCGGGTCTATGGACTGGTCCACGACCTCACCAGCGCATTCGACACGCTCACGCACGAGGCCAACCGGTTCGTGACCGACCTCGGCGAGCTCACCTCGGAGGGGCGCGACGAGGCGATCAGCGACCAGCGCTTCACCGCCATCAAGGCCGCCGTGCTCACCTACATCCAGCGGTTCGTCGACGAGTTGCGCCGGGTTGCCGACGACATCCAGCAGGCGGCGCAGGCCCTGGACGCCGGGCCGATCCAACGACTGCTGGAACGGGCCTCGCACTCGGCCGACCTGCCCGACTTCGACGGCCGGGGCACGGCCCGCCAGGAGTGGGTCGTCGAGCACCAGCAACGCTGGTCCGGGATCGCCGCCTGGTTCGTCGGCGACGCCACCGAACCCGCCACGGTGGATCGCCTCGCCGACTTCGCGATCGGTGCCGTGCTGACCCTGACCCGCACGCTCGGCCGCCTCAACGACCAGCAGGGGACCACCCACGGCCGCACGGACGACTTCCTCACCCTCGCCCAGTGGTTCGCCGGCTGCGACGACGACCCGGCGGCGCACCGACTGTGGCATGCCGCCTTCGGGCTGCACGGCGCCCGTCACCTGCACATCCCCGAGGACGACGAGGGCCTGACCTCGGCCCGGACCAGCTGGTGGGACGCCGCGCCGGTCCGAGTGCCCACGCGCCTGCGCAGCCACGGCCGGGTCAGCCGCGCGGGCCGGACCCCGAAGGCGGCCGACCACGCCCGGGAGCGCAGGTTCCTCGCGGCACGGGCCCGCCGCGAGCGTGCCCAGGTCGAGGCCGCCGTGGCGCGCTTCGCCGGCCGGGCCCTGCACCTGTCGGACCTGGACCAGCTCGACCCGCACGAGTTCGACCTGCTGCTGTCGCTGCTGGACACCGCCCTGGTGGCCCCCCGCGACGACGGGGGTCGCCGGGCGACCCGGACCGCCGACGGCCGGTTGGAGGTGGCACTGGTGGCCCCGGACGACGGGGCGACCTGCGAGCTCGCGACCGGCGCCGGCCGGTTGCGCTGCGCGGACTACCTCGTGGAGGTGGCCGACCTCCATGCGCCTGCCCGACACGTCCTGGTCGGTGCGGCGGTCGGCGGCAACCCCGTTGGCGAGACTGGGGGAGCGGGCGCGTGAGCAGCAACCTGGGCGTGGTCCTGGACCGTGCGGCCGACCGCGAGCGGCGAGACGCCGTGCGGCACCTGCTGGCCCGCCCGATGACTGGCCAGCGCGAGGATGCCCAGGCGTGGGCCGCGATCGTCCGCCACCGTCGGGCACTGGTCGACTGGTTCGCCGAGCACACCGGCTGGCAGTTGGTCGTCGACGAGTCGGGCGGGCTGGCCCGGCTCCACAAGGTCCCGGCCCGTGACGACGACACCCGCCCGGCGCGGGCGCCGACCAGCAGTGCGCGGCCGTTCGACCGCCGTCGCTACAGCCTGCTGTGCCTGGTGCTCGCCGTGCTGGATGCGACTCCCGGCCAGACCACGTTGCGGCACGTCGCCGAGGACGTGGCGGAGCGCAGCCGCGACCTTGCCGGTGTGCGAGCCTTCGACGCCACCCGGTACGGCGAGCGGCGCGCGCTGGTGGACGCGCTCCGGCTGCTGGTCGACCTCGGCGTGCTGGCCGAACGGGACGGCGACACCGAACGCTTCGTCCGCGCCGACACCGGTGACGCCCTGTACGACATCGACGACCGTCGCCTCGCCCAACTGGTCGCCGCGCCGTCCTCCCCGTCGCTGGTCGACGACCCCGCCGACCTGCCGGTCGAGGTCTACCCCGACTCGGAGGAGGGACGCCGCCTGCGCGCGAGGCACATGGTCACGCGGCGGCTCCTGGACGACCCGGTCGTCCACTACGACGACCTCGACGAGCGCGAGGTCGACTGGCTCACCCACGCGCTCGGGTTCGTGCACGAGCTGCTGGACCGCGACGTCGGGCTGGTCGTCGAACGTCGCGCCGAGGGCCTGCTCGCGGTCGACCCGGACCGCGAGCTGACCGACGAGTCCTTCCCCGACGGGGGATCGACCGCCAAGCACGCGGCGTTGCTGCTCGCCGAGTTGCTGACCGACCGTGCCCGACGGGCCCGTTCGGCGGGCGACGACGTCCCGGTCGTGGCCGACGCCGAGGTGGTGAGGCTGGTCGCCGAGCTGCGCGGCGCCCACGCGCAACGCTGCAACTGGGCTGCTGCCTACCGCGACGACGACGGTGCGGCGCTGGCGGCCGACGCCGTCGCGCTGCTGGCGCGGTTCGGCCTGGTCGCCGCCGTCGATGGCGGCTGGCGCCCACGGCCCGCGATCGCACGTTTCGCCCCCCAGGCCGTGGGCACCGGTGGCGATGCTGCTGGGACGTCGCCAGCGCCCCTGGGTGGCGGACACCACGACGGCCGGGTGGCCGAGGCAGCCGAGGACGGCGGGCAGCTCGACCTGCTGTCACCAGGAGGGCCGGCGTGACCACCACGTTGCTGGACCCCGCCGACCGGACGCCGACGGGCGACCTGCCGCAGCCGACGACGTCGCGGTGGCGGCCACTGCGCGCCGGCCTGCAGAACATCTGGCAGTACGACCACACCACCCGGTTCGTGTTCCACGACGGGCGCCTGTTGCTGCGTGGCCGCAACGGCGTGGGCAAGACCAAGGTCGTGGAGGTGCTGCTGCCGTTCCTGTTGGAGGGGTCGATGCAGCCGGCGCGGCTCGACCCGTTCGGGTCCCGGTCGCGTCGCATGCACTACAACCTGCTGCACGACGGCAACGCCGACCAGCAGACGGCGATCGGCTACGTCTGGCTCGAGTTCGGCAGGATCGGCCCGGACGGCGAGCCGGAGTACGCCACGATCGGGGCCGGGTTGCAGGCCCGGCGCAGCACCGACCAGGTCGAATCGTGGTTCTTCACCACGAGCCTGCGGGTCGACCAGCACCTGGACCTGGTCGACCAGTCACGGACGCCACGCTCACGTGCGTCCCTGGAGGAACTGCTCGACGAGCCAGGTGGCGAGGAGGAGGGCCCGCCGGGCACGGTGCTGAGGACCGCGCGGGACTACCGCACCGCCGTCAACCGGCTGCTGTTCGACGTCCCCGCCCCGCAGTACGAGGCGATGGTGGACGCGCTGCTGCGACTCCGCCAGCCCCACCTGTCCGAGCGGCTCGAACCGAACCAACTCGACACCGTCCTGTCCGACAGCCTGCCCCCGCTCGACGAGGACCGGCTGCGCGAGGTCGCCGAGGGCTTCGACCGGCTCGAGGCCCACCGCACCGAGCTGGCCGACCGGCGTCGGTCGCTGGAGGCCGTCGAGGACTTCCTGGCCCTCTACACCGACTACGCCGCGGTCGTCGCCGTCGCGCGTGGACGCGCCGTCACGACCGCCGACTACCGCGTGCGCGGCGCGGCCGAGGCCGAGCGCACCGCCCGGGAGGAGCGCGACGACGCCGTGGCGGACCGGGACGAGCTGGTGGCCCGGATCCGCCACGTCGACGGGCAGGTGCGCGCGGCCGACGAGCGTCTGGTGACCCTCCGCCAGTCCGACGCCTACCGGGCCGTGCAGGACCTCGAGCAGGCCGAGCAACAGCATGCCGACGCGCAGCGGCGAACCCGGGAGGCCACCGCCAGCCTCGATGCCAGCCGGGACGACCTCGACACCGCCACGCACGACCTCGAGCAGGTCCGGCGACGGCTCGACGAGCGCGGTGCCACGGTGTCCGAGGCGCAGCGACGCGCACGAGCGGCGGCCGGCGACGCCGACCTGGTCGACGAGCACGCGGGGCTCGTGGGTGGGCTCGCCGGGCGCGACGACCTGGACGATGACGAGGCCGAGGCCGCCCTCGCGACCACCCGCGGCACGTTGGGCACCATCGCGGACGACCGCGACCGGGCGATCGCCCGGGTCGGTGACGCCAACGCCGAGCTGGCCGAGGCCCGGCACCGGGTCGAGCGCGCGCAGGCGGCCCGTGACGACGCCGATGCGGTGGTCCGCGACGAGGCTGCCGCGGCTGGCCGGGCCGAGGAACAGGCCACGGCGGCACACGACACCTTCGCCGACGCACTGCGGGACTGGGCCGACGACGCCACCACGGTCGGACTCGACGAGGCGGCCGTGGGCGCGCTGGCCGACGCCGACCCCGAGCAGGCGTCAGCCGCCGCCCGAGCCGCCGCCGCCACGCGGCGCGACGAACTCGACGGGTCGGTCGTGGCGGCCCGCGCCGAGGTGGAGGACGTGGCAGCCACGCTCGCCGCCACGCACCACGAGCGCGACGAGCTCGCGGCGGCCTCACACCAACCCCCACCCGTCCCCGAGTGGCGGACCGGCGACCGCACCGATCGGCCGGGCGCCCCCTTCTACCTCCTGGTCGAGTTCACCGACGCCCTGGCGCCCCACCAGCAGGCCAACGTCGAGGCTGCCCTGGACGCGCTCGGGCTGCTCGACGCCTGGGTGTTGCCGGACGGGACGATGCTCGGGGGGGACGACCGGGACCTCGTCGTCGTGGAGGGAAGCGGCGCACCCGGTCGCACCCTCGCCGACGTGGCCCGGGCGGTGCCCACCGACGGGATGTGGGACGACACGATGGCGTCGGTCCTGCAGCGCGTCGCCGTTCGCGACGAGGCGGCGATCCATGCTGCAGCCGACGGCCAGTGGGACGAGTCCGTCGGCGACTGGCTGCCCGACGGGGGCACCGCGTACGTCAGCACGTCCGGCCACTTCGCCATGGGCCCGGTCGACGGGCGCACCGGTGGCAGCCAGGTCCGCTACATCGGCGCGGCTGCCCGGGAGCGGGCGCGTGAGCGGGCGCTGTCCGAGCTCGACGCCCGCCTCGCCGACCTCGACGACCGACACGCCACGGCAGCCACCGGGCTCGAGATCGCGACGGCCCGGCGCCGGCGGTTCGACGAGGAGCTGGACGCCTTCCCCTCCACGGGTGGCGTCATCGAGGCCCGCGCGGTCGCACGGGCCACGGCCCGACGCCTCGACGACGCCCGCGGGCAGCTCACGATCGCCGAACAGGCCGTGGCCGCCGCTCGTGACGACCTGGTGGAGGCCCGAGGACGCCGCGACGGGGTCGCGTTGGAGGTCGGGCTGGTGGCGCACGTCGAGCACCTCGGTGCGCTTGCCGGTGCCTCGCGTGCCTGGCGCGATGCGGTGGTGGCCTGGGTCACGGCGGTCGATCGTTGGCTGGACCAGCGGCGCCACCACGCCGGCGCCACGGCCCGCCTGGAGGGGATCCACGCACGAGCCAGGCGCGACCAGGAGATCGCCGACCGCGCCACCGTGGAGCGTGACCGGCTCGCGGAACGCGTGGCGACACTGCGCGACATGGTCGGGGCCGAGGCCGACGACATCCGCGAGCAGGTACGTACCGCAACCTCGGAGCGCGACGCCCACGATCGCGAGCGGCACGGCCTGGAGGCACGGCGCGGGCCGACCTTCGAGCGCGTCGGCGCCGCCGAACGCTCGCTGGACCACGCCCAGGACGAACACGCGCAGGCGGTGGCACACCGGGACGAGGTGACCGCCTCGTTCGTCGGCCTGGTCGACCTCGGCGTGCTTGCGGTCCTGGACGTCGGCGTCGATGACGACGCACGGGCGTGGGGCGTGCGTGTCACCCTCGAGCACGCCCGGCGCGTCGTGGCCGCCGGCCCGGACCTGCCCGACGACCCCGAGGCCCTCCAGGCCCGCCTCGAACGGGTCGAGAACCGGCTCAACAGCGGACAGCAACAGCTGCTGCGGGATGCCGTCGACATCCGCCCGATGCTGCGTCGCCAGCACGGCGTCACGATCCCCGAGGTGCGCCACGCCGGGCGACTCCAGTCGCTGCAGGCCGTGGCCGGGGACCTGCGCACCGAGGTCAGCGAGCGCGAACAGCGGCTCCACGCCGACGAACAGGGCCTGCTCGAGACGTTCCTGACCGGCGAGCTCCACGAACACCTGCGCGCCCGGATCCGTGACGCGCGGGCGCTGGTCGACACGATGAACGACCGGCTGGCCGACTGTGCCACCACCGCCGGCCACCGCGTCCGCCTGCGGTGGGAGGTCGCCGACGATGCCGCCCCCGGGACCGCCGAGGCCATCGACCTGCTGTTGCGTGGCCGGAGCCTGATCACCGACGACCAGCGCGCCGACCTGCGCAGCTTCCTGCAGGAACGGCTGCGCGGTGCGCGCGAGGGCGACGCCGGGGCCAGCCTCACCGAACGCATCGGCAACGCGTTCGACTACCGACGGTGGCACGAGTTCACCACCATGTTCCGTGACCGGGACGGCCATGCCTGGCGCCGCCTGACCCGGCAGAGTCACGGTGCCGGCTCCGGTGGCGAGAAGGCCGTGATGCTGCACCTGCCACTGTTCGCCGCCATGGCCGCCCACTACGAGGCCGCCCCGACCGGGCCACGCATCATCGTGCTCGACGAGGTGTTCGCGGGGATCGACCGCGAGACCCGTGGGCAGTTGATGGGCCTGCTGGTCGAGCTGGACCTCGACGCCCTGCTGACCAGCCACGAGGAGTGGGGCTTCTACGCCGAACTCGACGGCATGTCGACCTACCACCTCGTGCGGGATCCGGCCATGCCGGGCGTCCTGGCCGAGTGGTTCGTCTGGGACGGCACGACCCGGTGGGACATGACGACATGATCGAGCCGCTGCAGGCACGGGTCGACGCGCTCGTGGATGACGACGGGTACCGCGGCCTGCTGGCGAGGGTGCGGGAGCGGCTCGAACGCGGCGGGGAGCCCGCCACGGTCATGTTGCGTGGCCTCGCGTCGTCCGAGCAGCGTGCGCTGGCCGACCTGCTCGGTCGTCCCGACCGGGTCGGCGTCGAGGCCCGGGTCCGCATCGCCGACCTGGACGCCTCGCTGAGGTCCTCACGCGTCGATGCCGGACTGGTCGACGTGCTGGAAGCGTTCGGTGGCCCCCTGGAGGACCGGCGCGCAGCTCGGCGCGCACGACAACGCGCGTGGGACGCCTTGTTCGACGAGCTCGCCGGAGGGGTCGGGGCGCCTGCCTGGCGCCGCGACTGGGTCGACGGCCTGCGACGGGGGACGCTCCGGCGCCTGGCCGACGGCGTGGACGACGCCCGCGCAGTGGCCCACCGCGCCCTGGCCATCATCGCGCAGCTGCCCGCAGACGGCGTGCCGCTGGCCGACCTCGCGGCGCGGGTGACCGGTGACCCCCACGCACTCGACCATGGCCGAGGAGGCACGTTGCCTGTCCTCGTGCTCGCCGCCGTCGCCGCGCAGCAGGGGCTGCCCCCGGACCAGCCCACAGACGCACGCGACCGGCGGGACCTGTGGGCGACGGTCGGGGTCGAGTGCGACCCGCTGTCGGTCAGCACGCTGGTCCACGGACTCCGAGTCGAGGGGGCGTCCCTGCTGGCCACGACCCTGCGCGCACACGCCGAGGATGGCGAGCCGCTGCGCGTGACGCTGCGACAGCTGCAGGGCGCCACGCTGGCCCTGCCCGGTGGCGTCCTCCACGCCTGCGAGAACCCGACGGTCGTCGTCGCGGCCGCCGCCAGCCTGGGTGCGGACTGCCGGCCCCTGCTGTGCCTCGAGGGGGTCCCGTCGACGGCCACGCACGCCCTCCTGGATGCCCTCGGAGAGGTCGAGGTCCGCGTCCATGCCGACTTCGACCCGGGCGGCATCCGCATCGCCACCCTCCTGTACCGGCGGGCGGGGGTCATTCCCTGGCGCTTCGGCGCGACGGACTACCTGGCCGCCGTGGAGCGGGTCGAGCGGACGGTGCCCATGACCGCGCCGGTCGACGACAGCCCGTGGGATCCCGGCCTCGCCGACGCGATGCGCGCACGGGGGCGGGCCGTGTACGAAGAGCAGGTGCTGGACGTCCTGCTCGGTGACCTCCCCGGCCGGTGACGTCGGGCCGGATGGCCCGACCGACCCCGATCACCACCCCGATGGTGCTAGGATGCCATCCCATTGGAGGAGCCGATCGTGGCCGTCACCGTCAAGGTCGACCGGCAGGGCAGGATCGTCATTCCGCAGCACGAGCGGGAGCGGCTCGGCCTGCACCACGGCGGGGTCCTCGAGCTGATCCCGACCCCCGAGGGAATCGTGCTCGAACACCTGCGCCCGGCAACCGTCACGGCGGGTGATGACGGCCTGCCAGTCGTGTCGTTCGGGACCAGCGACACGATCAGCAACGACGACGCGGTCACGGCGATCCACGGGCACCGGGACCAGCGGTGATCGACACCTCGGTCCTGGTGGCCGGGCTCGTCGAGGCGCACGAGTTCCACGACGTGGCCCGACCACACGTGGTCGCAGCCGGTGCTGGCATGGTCGCGGGGATCGTCGTCGCCGAGACCTGGGCGGTCCTTCGCGGCGGACCATTCAACCTGGACGTCGACACGGTCCAGCAGGCGCTGGCCCCATGGGCCGATGTCGAACGGCTGGCCGTCACGCCCGCCGACGCCTACCGCACCGTGCTGCGCAACGGGCGGGCCTGGCAGCTGGGAGGCAACGTCCACGACCTGTTGATCGCCCTGACCTGTCGTGCCCATGGCCTCGGGCTGGCCACGCTGGACCGGCGACAGGCACACCTGGCACGTCGCGCCCTCGGCCTGGAGGTCAGCCTGCTCCTCGACGAGCCCTGAACCGGACGACCCAGTGACGATGGCGTCGGGCGGGCGACTGCCGTGCCCCTGCCCGGCGCGGGACACCGGGGCCATGCCCGGGCCGCCCCGCACGGTCCTGGCCGGACTCTCCTTGCGTCGACTGGACGGTTGCGGCCAGCGTGCGAGGTTCACGTGCCGATGTCGTGGCCGCCTGGCTCGACCAGGCCGGACTCGTAGGCGAACACGACGACCTGGGCGCGGTCGCGCAGGCCGAGCTTGGTGAGCACGCTCGACACGTGCGACTTGACCGTCGCCACGCCGATGAACAGCTCGTCGGCCACCTCGGCGTTCGTCCCACCTCTCGCCACGGCCCGGACGATCTCCCGTTCGCGCTCGGTCAGCCGGTGCCAGCCGGTCACCCACCGCCCCGTCCACGGACAGGCGCCCGGCGAAGCGGCCGATCAACCGCCGAGTGATCGATGGGGCCAGCAACGCACCACCGTCGGCCACCGTCCGCACCGCCCGGGCCAGCTCGGCCGGGGGGATGTCCTTGAGCACGAAGCCGCTCGCCCCGGCCCGCAACGCCTCGTAGACGTACTCGTCGGGGTCGAACGTGGTCAGGATCACCACCTTCAGGTCCCAGTCGGCCTCTGCCAGCACGGCCGAGGTCGCCGCGAGCCCGTCCATCTCCGGCATACGGATGTCCATCAGCACCACGTCCGGCCGGTGCTCCCGCACGACCCGGACCGCCTCGACACCGGTCGCGGCCTCGGCCACCACCTCGATGTCGTCGTGGACGCCCAGCACCATCGCGAATCCGCTGCGCACCAACTCCTGGTCGTCGACGATGACCACCCGGACGGGGGCCGTCGACGCACCGGCGCGACCGCCCGCGGGACCGGACGAGCCGACCGGCCCGGAGACACGATCGTCAGCGGCCACGGGCGGCCTCCTCGACCGGTGACGCGACGACCGACGGGCCGGCGTCCCCCGACGGCCCGGCGGCGACGGCCAGCGGCAGGTCGGCGACGACGCGGAACCCACCGGCAGCGGTCGGACCGACCTCCAGGTGCCCACCGAGCAGGAGGGCTCGTTCACGCATCCCCACGATCCCGTGTCCGCCGCCCGCCGCCCGATCCAGCCCCGGGCGACCGCCGTCGTCCACCACCTCGACGCGCAGCGACCCGGCGTCCTGCCGCACGGTGACGCGGGCACGGGCGCCGTCGCCGGCGTGGCGGATCACGTTGGTCAGGGCCTCCTGCACGATCCGGTAGGCCGACAGCCCGACCCGTGCCGGCACGTCCGCGGACACCCCCTCGACGTCCAGCGCCACGTCCACGCCGGTGGCCCGCACCCGGCTGGCCAGCCCGGCCAGGTCGGCCAGGTCGGGCTGGGGGTGGCGCCCGGTGTCCTCCGGCTCAGGACGCAGGACGCCCAGCAGGTGGCGCAGTTCGTCCAGCGCCTGCCTCCCCGTCTCCTCGACCGCGACCATCGCGCGGCGGGCGGCGACCGGGTCGTCGTCGACCACGGCCTGGGCGGCCCCGGCCTGCACGGTCATCAGGCTGACCTGGTGGGCCACCACGTCGTGCAGTTCGCGCGCGATGCGGGTGCGTTCCTCGGCGACGGCGCGGCGGGCGTCGGCCTCCTGCTCGCGGAGGAACTGCGCGGCCCGCTCGGCCCGCATCCGGCGCCACCGACCGACGAACCACGACGCCAGCATCACGACGACGGCGAAGGCGACCTCGCCCCACGGCAGGTCGTCGGTCAGCCCGTCCAGCACGATCACGACGCTGGCGACGACCGCGGCGGCCTGGCCCCACAGGTCGGCGTCGTGGTACCGCCCGACGCTGTACAGCGCGACGATCACGGACAGGCCGGTGTCGGCGTAGCCGCTGCCCAGCAGCACCAGCAACGACGCGATCGCCACCGCCACGACCCGCATCGGGTTCGAGCGACGCCAGTAGACGGCCGCCGAGGCGATCGCGAACACGACCAGCACCGGGACGGGGGTCGCGTCGAGGTCCCGCAGGACCATCGTGTCGCCCGGGCCCTCGGTCAACAGCAGCGTGAACAGGAACAGGACCACGGCGAGCGTGGCGTCCGCGACCCGCGGCCAGCGCGCGAACGGCCC
Source organism: uncultured Nitriliruptorales bacterium (assembly GCA_963735045.1). Classification (GTDB taxonomy): domain Bacteria; phylum Actinomycetota; class Nitriliruptoria; order Nitriliruptorales; family Nitriliruptoraceae; genus Salsipaludibacter. Next base: position 316,858 of record CAVTIZ010000003.1, read on the forward strand.
GCGGACGCGCCGGGTCAGCTCCTGCGGCGGGCGGGTCGGGGTCGGGGCGGCGTGTCCACGGTGCTCCGGTCGACGGGTCACGGACGGGGTCGGGTCAGGGTCGACTCGAACCATACGCCCGCCGGGTCTCGCGTTCGCCCCTCGTGCGGGGGATCGCGCCTCCTCCTCGCGACGGAGACGCGGCGTCGCGGAATCCCGTCGCGCGACGGGACGACGACCAACCCGGCGCCGGGCGACCGTGGGCGACGTCCCGGCCGAGCATGGGGACCAGTCGAAACGACGACCCCCGCCACCCACACCGGGAGCCGCCACCATGTCCACCTTCGTCCGTCGCCTCGGGGCCACCAGCGCCCGCCGTCCCTGGGTCACCATCGGCGCCTGGGCGCTGCTGGTCGCCCTGTTCGTCACCCTCGCCGGGAGCATCGGTGGCGCGTTCACCGACGACCTGTCCGCACCGGGCAGCCAGTCGGCCCGTGCCATGGAGTTGCTCGAGGAGCGCTTCCCCGCAGCCGCCGGTGGCAGTGCCATGGCCGTGTTCGCCGCGCCCGACGGCTCGACCGTCGAGGACGGACGCGACGCCATCGGCACGGCACTGGACGAGGTCCGTGCCGGCGAGCAGGTCGTCGCCGTCGCCGACCCGTTCGCGGTCGGGACCATCTCGGCCGACGGCCGGGTCGCGTTCGCCGAGATCACCTTCGACGAGCCCGCGACCGAGCTCGGCCCCGACCCGCCGGCGGACGCCTACGCAGCACTCGCGGCGGCCCGCGACGCCGGGCTGGAGGCCGAGCTCGGCGGCGACGCCGCCTTCATCAACGCCGAGGCCGAACCGGCAGCGGCCGAGGCGATCGGCCTGATCGTCGCCCTGGTCGTGCTGGTCGTCGCGTTCGGCACGGTCGTCGCGGCACTCGTGCCGATCTCGCTGGCGCTGGTCGCCGTCGCCTCCGGGCTGGGCTGGGATCGCACTGCTGGCCAACGCCATGGACGTGTCGACGTCGGCGCCGACCATCGCGGCGATGATCGGACTCGGCGTCGGGATCGACTACGCCCTGTTCGTCGTCGCCCGCTACCAGGAGCTGCGCCGCTCCGGCACCCCCAACGACGCGGCGCTGGTCACGGCGATGTCCACGTCGGGCTCGGCGGTGCTGTTCGCCGGCGGGACGGTCGTGGTCGCGATGCTGGCCCTGGTGCTGACCGGGCTGGGCTTCCTCGCCTCGATCGGGATCGGCACCTCGCTGGTCGTGCTGATGGCCGTCGCCGCCGCCCTGACCCTGCTGCCCGCCATCCTCACCCTGCTCGGCGACCGGATCGACCGGCTGCGCGTCCGGGGTCGGCGTGGGGGTCGCCACGCCGCCGACCGCGACGTGCACGACACCGCGTGGTGGCGCTTCGCCCACCGCGTGTCGGCCCGCCCCCTGCCGTACCTGGTGGTCGCCAGCGCGGTGCTGGTGGCGCTGGCGCTGCCGGCGCTGTCGATGGAGACCGGCTTCCCCGACGCCGGGGACGACCCGACCACGATGACCCACCGCCGGGCCTACGACCTGTTGTCCGACGGGTTCGGCCCGGGCTTCAACGCCCCGCTGCTGCTGGTCGCCGACCTGCAGGCCGACGGCGTCGAGCAGTCCGGACTGGACGCGCTGGCGGCCGACGTCGTCGCCGACCCCGGCGTCGCGTTCGTCGGGGCGCCGATGGTGTCGCCGGCCGGTGACACCATCGTGCTGCCCACCATCCCGACGACCGCCCCGGCCGACCCGGCCACCGCCGACACGCTCGCACGGGTGCGCGCCGACCTCCCCGACAACGTCGCCGTCGCCGGGCTGACGGCCATGACCGACGACCTCACCACCCAGCTGGACGACACCCTGCCGCTGTTCATCGGGGCGATCCTGCTGGTGTCGATCCTGTTGCTGATGGTGGTGTTCCGCTCGATCGCGGTGCCGCTGAAGGCGGCGGTGATGAACCTGTTGTCGATCGGCGGGGCCTACGGCGTGGTGGTCGCGGTGTTCCAGTGGGGCTGGGGCGCGAGCCTGCTGGGCCTGGAGCACAGCGTCGTCGTCGCCTCGCCACTGCCGGTGATGTTCTTCGCGGTGCTGTTCGGGCTGTCGATGGACTACGAGGTGTTCCTGCTGTCCCGCATCCGCGAGGAGTACACGGCGACCGGCGACAACGCCGAGTCGGTGGCACGCGGTATCTCGGCGACCGGCCGGGTGATCACCTCGGCCGCGCTGATCATGACCGCGGTGTTCGGCGCCTTCTTCCTCGACCCGTCACCCCTGGTGCGCATGGTCGGGCTGGGCCTGGCGACCGCGATCCTGCTGGACGCCACGATCGTGCGCATGGTCGTCGTGCCGGCGTCGATGGCGCTGATGGGCCGTGCCAACTGGTGGCTGCCCGGCTGGCTCGACCGGATCCTGCCGCACGCGTCGATCGAAGGCGCCCCGGTCCACGCCACCGTCCCGGCCAGCCCAGCGGGCCTGGGCGGTCCGGGCGAGCCCACCGAGCCCGCCGTCCTGACCGGCAGCCGGCGCTGACCCCGGTCCGACCGACGATCCGGCGGCCGGGACGAACCCGGCCGCCCACACCCTGGAAGGATGACGATGATGGGTACCGACACGACACCCGCCCCCACACCCGGCACGACGACCGACACGACACGTGACTCGACCCCGAGGAGCGCGACCATGCAGGCGATCGTGCAGGACCGGTACGGGCGACCCGAGGAGGTCATGCACCTCGCGGAGGTGGAGCGTCCCAGGCCGGCGCCCGACGAGGTGCTGGTCGAGGTGCGCGCAACCAGCGTCAACACCCCGGACTGGCTGGGCACCGTCGGCGAGCCGTGGCTCCTGCGCGTGCAAGGCGGCCTGCGGCGCCCGAGGACGCCGACCCGTGGCAGTGACCTCGCCGGTGTCGTCGTCGAGGTCGGCCGTGACGTCACCGACCTCGAACCGGGCGACGAGGTGTTCGGCTCGTCCTGGGCCGACTCGCTGGCCACCCCGGGCACGTTCTGCGAGTACGCGGCCGCCCCGGCCGAGACGCTGGTCCGCAAGCCCGACGGGGTCGACTGGGTCGACGCGGCCGCGAGCGTGATGTCGGGCCTGACGGCACTGGTCGGCGTCCGCGACGTCGCCGACATCGGGCCCGGCACGACCGTGCTGGTCAACGGGGCGTCGGGAGGCGTCGGCACGTTCATGGTCCAGTTGGCGGCCCGGCTGGGCGCCGAGGTGACCGGGGTGTGCTCGGGTCGCAACGTCGAGCTCGTGCGGTCGCTGGGTGCCGCCGACGTCATCGACTACACCGAGCAGGACGTCACGGAGGTGGACGCGCGCTACGACGTCGTGTTCGACAACGTGGCGAACCACCCGCCGACCGCGATGGTGCGGTTGCTGGCCGACGACGGACTGTTCGTGCCGAACTCGGTCGGCCAGGGCTCGCGGTTGCTGCGTGGCCTGCCACGCATGGCGAGGGCGATGCTGCTCGGCCTGGGTTCGACCAACGTCGCGACGATCCGCACCGGAGTGGACCGCGCCGACCTGACCGAACTGGCCGACCTGTTGGCGGCGGGGGAGGTGGAGGTGGTGGTCGACCGGACCTACCCGCTGGCGGAGGCACCGGTGGCCGTCGCCCACATGCTGTCCCACCGCGCCCGTGGCAACGTCGCCATCGAGGTCCCGTGACCCGGGTCGGGACGGGGGCCGCTGCACCACCCTGGCAGATCGTCCACAGGTGCGTGGAACCGTTGACCGGCGGGCTCCGTCCGTTCCACCATGGAACACGGCCTTCGGCCGGGCTCTCGCCGATGATGAATCTGTACATTTGAACAGGAAGGACATGTACAGGAGGCGCACGTGGGCGAGGTCGGCGTCTCGGCGTTCCGACGGGACCTGAAGGACTGGTTGCGGCGACTCGAGGCCGGTGAGGAGGTGGTCGTGACCGATCGCGGGCGTCCCGTGGCCAGGCTCGTCGGGGTCGACACGGCGACGCAGCTCGACCGGCTGGTAGCCGACGGAGCGGTCAGCCCACCGACCGGGCATCGTCCGCGGGCAGCGAACGGTCCCCGCGTGGCCGTGACGGGCAAGGGGTCCGCCCAGCCCGTCTCGGAGGCGGTCGTCGAGGACCGTGCCGACCATCGGTCGTGATCGCCTACTTCGACGCGAGTGCCCTCGTCAAGCTGTTCGTGGACGAGCCGGGGAGTGGCGACGTCGCGGCGCTCTGGGACGGCGCCGACGCCGTCGTTGCCAGCCGCGTGGTCCATCCCGAGGTGTGCGCTGCCCTGGCCTCCGCAACGAGGGCTGGGCGGATCACCGAGGACGACCACGACCGTGCCCTGCAGCACTGGGACGCGTATCGAGCGGGGCTGCGCCTCGTTGAACTGAACCCCGACGTCGAACGTCGTGCGGGGATGCTGGCACCGCGTCATGGCCTCGGTGCGCTCGATGCCATCCACCTGGCCAGTGCACTCGTCCTCGGTGCCGACGTCACCGTCATGGCGACCTGGGACCGCCGCCTGCACGCCGGGGCCAGCGAGGTCGGACTCGGGACACTGCCGGCCCTGCTGTCGTGAGCACACGATGCCCGCCCGTCGGTGGTCCGCGTCCACCAGCCCCGGTCGTCAGGTCCGGGACGCGGTCCCGGACGCCGCCCCGTCCTCAGGACGTGGACGTGGCGGTCACGGGATCGCCGGGCGCGAGGAACACCGCCCTGGCGAGGGTCAGGACGGCGTCGTCGAGGTCGAGGGCCACGGCCGCGGCCTCCCAGCGATCCGCGGCACGGTCGAAGGTCCCACTTCCGTCCTCCGCCTCGCGCAGCTGCATCCCGTACACGCTGGCGATGCGGAGCAGGAGGACGCTCCGGTCGTCCCGGCGTGCGCCCTGGCTGTCGCCGCCGTCACCGACCAGCGGCAGCAGCCCGTCCAGCAGGTCCGCGGCCAGCTGCTCCCGGCCGACCAGCTGCAGCAGTCCGGCGACGACCACGGTGTCGCCGAGGCCCAACTCCGGGCGACGGGCGAGCAACACCTCGACGGTCGCCATGGCCGCGTCGACGTCGCCGACCCGCCAGTGGGCGAGGGCCTCGGCGGCCGTGTTGTGATGGACCGGACGCCTGGCCTCGCGCTCCCGATCGCTGCCGGGCCGGCCGAGGAACTGGCGTCGCAGCACGCCGTCGACGTGGGACCGGAGCCGACGGGAGGCGTGGATCCGGCTCTCCGAGGTGGTCAGGTGCGGCAGGAGGAGGTCGATGATCTCCTCGTCCAGGTCCAGTTCGCCGCCGTCGGCGAACCAGTCGAGCAGGCCGGCGAACTGGGCCGGCTCGCGGTCGATGACCCGCAGCATGTCGCGCCGGGCCGAGGCGTACAGCGAGTCCCGCTCGTCCCCCGTGCTGTCACCGGAGAGCTCGATCCAGGCCCGGGCCCGGTAGGCGAACGGCCATGCCAGCGTCGGGTTGCGGCTCGCGGCCAGCGTCGCCGGGGCGATGACGTCGTGGAAGCGGGACTGCTCGGCGGCCGCGGCGGCCTTGGACAACAACCCGACGGTGGTGCGGTCCTCCAGCAGCCGCAGCTGGCGATCCACGGCAACGATGTCCCAGGTCCCGAGCGAGGCGACGACCACCGAGATCAGGACCGCCCCGACGGCCTTCTGCAGGCTCCCGCCGCCCGGCCCGCCGACGGCCTGGCCCCACAGGGCAATGCCGGCGTTTCCCGCCGCCCATGCCCACGCCGAGGCCACCGTGGCCATGGCGACCCAGTCACGCTGCAGCCCCTGCCGCGCCAACAGCAACAGTTGCCGGGCCCGGTCACGACTGGCGCCACCGGTGGTCTCGAGCTCCTCGCCCAGCCGGTGCACCAGGCCGCGGGCGGCGGCGAGGTGTGAGTGGTGCCGGGCCGACACGAACCCGAGCACGAAGGTCAGGGCCGCGACGCTGACGTCCAGCAGCGGGAAGACGTCGTTCATGCGGGACGGCCGTCACCGCGGCCACGTCGCGCACCGGTGGGACGGCCACCTCGACGCCGCATCCGAGCTGGAGGAGCTGGCACGGACTCTCCCGTCGCATCGCGGACGCCCCCGGCTGGGGCGTCGGCGACCCTAGGACACCTCCCGCGCCCCGGCAGGTGCCGGTCGGGCGCCCGGCCACGCGCCCGGCCACGCGCCCGCCGGGCGTCGAGGTCAGGCGGCCAGGGTGTCGGCGAGGGCGTCCAGCGCCATGGTCCAGCCGGTGGCGCCGGGGGAGTCGGCCGGGACGCCGGCGTGGGTCAGCACCAGCCGGGTGCCACCGTCGTGCGGGTGCAACTCGACGGTCACCTCGGTCACGCGCGGGTGGTCGGCCGGCATCCCGAGGTCGGCCGGGTCCAGGACCTCGCCGTCCGCGTCGGCGATCGACTCGGTGTAGACCAACCGGTGGGGCTCGTCGACCACGCGGTGCTCACCGACGAACCACATCGACGACGGGCCCTGCGGGGTGTCCATGGCCATCTCGACGTGGCGGATGCCACCGACGACGGCGTCGAGTTCCAGCACCGTGACCGCAGCACCGCCGGGCCCGTACCAGCGCGCGAACTCCTCGGCGTCGGTCCACATGCGCCAGACCTGTTCGGGCGGTGCGGCCAGGGTGCGTTCGAGGACGATGGCGTCCTGCAGCGTCTCGGTCATGGTGTGTCCTCCGGGGTGTCGTCCGCGCTCGCGCGGTCGTCGTCAGTGGTGAGCGCGGCCTCGAGCCGGTCGAGTCGTTCCTCCCAGATCGGGCGGTACTGCTCGGTCCAGGCGGCCACGGCGGCAAGTGGTTCGGGGGCGAGCCGGCAGGGGCGGTACTGCGCCCGCCGGCTGCGCTCGATCAGTCGGGCGTCCTCCAGCACCTTCAGGTGTCGGGAGATCGCCGGCAACGAGATGTCGAACGGCTCGGCGAGCTCGTTGACGCTCGCCTCGCCGTCGACCAGCCGGACCAGGATGGCGCGCCGGGTCGTGTTCGCCAACGCGCCGAAGACCTCGTCGAGCCGTTCCTCCGTGGCCACACTCATGCTTCACCAGTCTGTTATTTAACAGATTGTGAAACTACGACACCCGGGCCGCCGTGTCAAGGCACGGGGAGTACGCCTCGAGGCGGGCGGGGGACACCCGGCTCGGGCGGCGGGCGGAGCACGCGGGGTCCGGGCAGCCGGTCAGCTGCGCAGGACGTTGGCGAAGATCAGCCAGGCCAGCGCCGACTTCGCGCCCAGCGAGAGCCAGATGTAGACGCGCTCGCCGAACAGGTACGAGCGCCAGCGGCCGACCTCGCGGTACTGCAGCCACTGGTTGAGCCCGAAGCTCCAGAAGAACAGCAGCTCGATCCCGTAGATCGCGAACACGAACGTCGGCACGCTGGAGGGGTCCTGGAGCAGGTAGGTCGCGATCACGAGCCACGGGACCACGCCGGCGGCCGTGCCGAACCAGAACGGCAGGCGGCTGTTGTCCTTGCCGGGCCGGACCCAGCGTTCCTGGAGGGCACCGAACCAGATCATGGTGGAGTTGACGGCGAACAGCCCCACCAGCGCGCCGAAGTCCCAGATGCCGACGAAGAACGCGATCAGCACCAGCATCAACGACGCCGAGATCGTGTACTCGGTCCAGCGCAGGTCGTTGCGCCCGGCCCGCAGGTCGCGGTCGTAGCGGCCGCGCAGTGGCCCGGCCGACAGCAGGTGGTCGATCGCGGCGAGCAGCACGAACACCGCGACGGTGGGCCCGATCGGCAGGTCGAACACCGTCGTGGGCGCGACGTCGCCTCCCTGCTGGAGCACCGCGACCGGGTCGTCGCTGAGGAAGCGCGCCGTGATCGGCACCGACAGGTCGTTGCTCAGCGCGAACAGGGCCCCGGCCTGGAGGAGGTGGACGAGGCCGATGCCGAGGTTGAGTCGGCGCAGTCGACGCGACTCGTCGTCACTCAGGTCCACGCGCTCGTCACGCGATCGGCCGTCTCCTGAGTGGCCGTCTCGCGGTTGGTGGTCACGCGATCGGTCTTGGTTCGGTCGGTCGTCGCTGGTGTCGGTGTCCGGGGACATCGTGGCCGGCTCCTCGTCGAGGGGGACGTGGTCCGGCGGTGACCCGGCCACGCGGTGGGCAGCCCGACCGCGCGGGGCGCGGTGCGAGGCGGTCGACGGCGAGCAGGCACCCACCGTCGCGGTGCGGACACCTGGGGCCCCCGCCTCACATCGGCCCCGGCATCACGGTCCGGACGCATCGTGCCTCGCGTCCGGCCGATGACGTCGTCGGTCAACGCGGAACGCACGGCGTCCACACCGCCACGACCGTACTTCCATGACGACGCACGAGGCCACGCCGGACGGCGGGCCCGTCGGGTGGTGCCTCGTCGGGCTACTTGACCGATCCGCGGGTGATGCCGGAGATGACCCAGCGCTGGGCGACGACGTAGACCAGCAGCAGCGGGGCCAGCGCCATCAGGTACGACGAGAACGCCACCGTGTAGTTGGTCGAGAACTGACCCTGGAACACGAACTGCACCAGCGGCAGCGTCCGGGCGTCCGGGTTGGACAGGATGATCAGCGGCAGCAGGAAGTCGTTCCATGCCCACAGGCAGGTCAGGATCCCGACGGTGGCGTTCATCGGCCCCAGCAGCGGGAACACGACCCGCCAGAAGGTCTGCCACACGCTCGCGCCGTCGACCGCCGCGGCCTCCTCGAGCTCGTGCGGGAGCGACTGGAGGTAGCCGACGTAGACGAAGATGTTGAAGGCCAACCCGTACACCACGTACAGGAAGATCAGTCCGGCCTGGTTGTCCAGCCCCAGCATCGAGGTCTGCTTGACGACCGGCAGCATGATGATCGGGAACGGCACGAACAGCGCGGTGACGAAGTAGTAGTAGAGGACGGTGAAGCGCTTCGTGTGGAGGTTGCGGGCGATGGCGTAGGCGACCATCGAGTTGGTCAGCAGCGTCAGGATGACGGCGCCGACGGTGATGATGGCGGTGTTGAGCAGCGCCTGCGGGTAGTCCGTCAGCCGCCAGGCCTCGGCGAAGTTGCCCCACTGCGGGTCCTGCGGCAGGGAGAACCCGGCGCCGGTCAGCTCCTCGTTGGTCTTGAGCGCGGTCGCGACCGTGAAGTACAGCGGCACGAGGACGGTCAGCGACAGCGTCACCATCAACGCCGTCAGCCACCAGTTGACGCGGTAGGTCTCGCCCTCGCCCGACCACGGCAGCCACCGGCGCCAGCCCGCATCGCCGTGGGAGTCGTCGGTGTCGTGGGTGTCGCGGTCGGCCTCGGTGGCCGGCGCGCTCGTCTGCACGGTCATGTCACAGCTCCACTTCTCGGCGTTGCAGGACCCGCAGTTGGAAGAACGAGAAGGCCACGATCACGACGAAGTACACCACCGCGTTGGCCGACTGGTAGGCGAACTCGCCACCAAGGAAGCCGCCGCGGTAGATCACCAGCGAGATCGACTCGGTGGCGGTGCCCGGGCCCCCGTCGGTCAGCGCCACGATGTGGTCGAACACCATCATGAAGTTCTTCAGCGACAGCACCATGTTGATGGTGAAGAACGGCGCGATCATCGGGAAGGTGATCCGCGCGAACTTCTGCCACGAGTTCGCCCCGTCGATCTCGGCGGCCTCGTAGAGGTCCTCGTCGATGGTCTGCAGCCCGGCGAGGTACAGGATCACCGCGAACGCGGCCGCCTGCCACACCGCGAAGATCACGATGCCCAGCCAGGCCAGGGTCGGGTCGGCGAGGATGCTGCTGGCCAGGCGGTCGATGCCCAGCGCCGAGCCGATGGCGGGCAGCGAGAACGTGAACAGGTACTGGAAGATGTAGCCGACGACCAGGATCGCCATCACGTTGGGGAGGAAGAAGATCCCGCGCAGGGCCGTGCGGAACTTGATCTTGGCGTTGAGGCCGACCGCGATCGCCAGCGCGATGACGTTGACCAGGATCGTGCACACGATCGAGAACTTGATCGTGAAGAAGTACGAGGCCCGGACCCGGTCGTCGACCAGCAGGGCGCGGTAGTTGCGGAGGCCGACGAACTCCCAGTCCCCGAACCCGGCGAAGTCGGTGAAACTGTAGAACACGCCCTGCAGCACGGGCACGGTGTGGAAGACGAAGAACAGCAGGACCGCGGGCAGGACCAACCAGTAGTAGGTCGGCTCGATCCCGCCGCGGAGTCGTTCCATCAGCCCGGGGTCGGGCCGGCCATCGACGTCGGGTGGGCCGGCACGGTCATCGTCGCGGGCGTCGCCGCGGTCGCCTGCCCGGTCGTCGTCCGGGCCGCGGTCGGGGTCGTCGTCGGCGCTCGGCGGCGGGCCGCCGGCCTCGGTGGTGGTCATGCCACCTCCTGTCGGATCGGGGGGGTGTGGGGGGTCAGCGGGTCTGGCGCAGGGCGACGCGGTCCCACTGGGTGTCGAGCGTGGTGAGCAGCGCGTCGACGTCGCCGCTGCGCAGGAACGTCTGCAGCTCGGCGTCCAGCGGGATGGCCGACGGGACCTGGTGGTCGGCGTAGCCCACCAGGCGCTGGTCGTCGAAGAAGGCCCGTACGCCTTCCAGCGAGGGCAGCTCGGGCGGACAGGCCCTCGAGCACGGGGATGGCGGCCTGGTCCTCGGCGTAGCGACGCTGGACGTCCTCGGTGAGGAGGTAGTCGATGAAGGCCATGGCCTCCTCGGGGTGGTCGGCGTCGCGCGGCATGGTCAACACGACGTCGACGCCCGACACCAGCTCGGTCTTGTCGGCCTCGTCGGCGGGCAGGGCGAAGGTCCCGATCTCGAAGTCGGGTTCGAAGCCGCGGATCGCCGGGATGGTGTAGGAGCCCTGGAGGTACATGGCGGACTCGCCTTGGGCGAAGGCCTGGTTGCCGTCGTCGTAGCCACGTTCGAACAGGTTGTCCTGGGTGTGCTGGAACAGTTCGTAGAGGCGTTCGGCGACGACCTGGTGGTCGTCGGCGAACGAGGTCTCGTCGTTGCGCAGCTGGCTCCAGAAGTCGTCGGGCGGGAGGGTCGAGGCGAGTGCGTTCCAGGCCGGCAGCGCGGTCCAGGAGTCGCCGAGCGTGCCGTAGAACGGGGTGATCCCGGCGTCTTCGAAGGTGGCGATGACGTCGAGGAGCTCCTGCCAGGTGGTGGGCGGCTCGACGTCGTGCTCGGCGAACAGGTCGACGTTGTAGATGACCCCGCCGGCGTTGTTGGCGAACGGCACCCCGTTGACCTCGCCGTCGCCGGCCGTGCCGAGCTCGACCAGGATGTCGGTGATGGCCGGGTTGACCAGTCCGAGCGCCTCGTCGTCGGCGAAGTCGCGGAAGACCCCGGCCTGGGCGACCCGACCGAACGCGCCGTTGCCGTTGAGCGACATGAGGTCGGGGATGTCGTCGCGGACGAGCCGGACCTGCAGGGCGGCCTCGGCGTCCGGGACGGCGTTCTGGGTGACCGTGATGCCGTCGTGTGTGGACTCGAAGTCGGCGATGAGCTGGTCGAAGACGTCGATCGCCTCGGACTTGAACTGGAAGAACTCCAGCTCGACGTCACCGGAGGCCGAGTCGCTGCCACACGCCGTGGTGGCGAGCAGCACGACCGCCGTGACGATGGTGAGCAGCCGGGCCGTGCGGCGGCGGCGTCGGGTGCCCGTGGCTCGCGGCCGAGCGCGTCGGTGCGTGTCGTCGTGCACGGGTCGGGGGCCCACCTCTGCACACCTCCGGGTCGACGTGGGCCGTCCCGGTCGGGACAGCGCACATGCGGTGCGGGAGGGACATTCGCCGTCGCCACACGCATGGGCAACTGACGTTCGGCAGGGGGAGGAGGGGGTCCCGGCGTCGGGTGCTCCGATGTCGGCGGCTCGGCGAGCTGCGAGCGGTCAGGCCGGCGTGGACACGTCGACGTCGTGGGCCCGTGCGGCCCGGGCGAGGACGTGGTCGTGGGTCACGAACGTCCCGAGGTGGTCCCCGAGCTCGAGGGCCGTCGCGAGGTGGAGGGCATCGAGCGACCCCAGGTCGGCGTCGGTCAGCCGGCCGGCGGTGAGCAGGAGGTCCCGGTCGAGCCGGACGACGTCACATCGTGCGAGCAGGTCGTCCACCCGACGGTCCGCGTCGCCCAGGCCGAGCCGGTGGTGGAGCCGTCGCAGTTCGACGTGGGCGAGCTCGGAGGTCACGACCGCGGTGGCCGAAGCGAGCAGGGCGACCGTCACGTCGCTCTCGGGCTCGTCGACCAGCACCTTGGCAAGGCTCGACGAGTCGGCGTAGAGGATCATCGCGACCGGTCGCGATCGCGCAGATCACGGAGGGCGTCGGTCGACGACTGCTCGGAGGTGACCCGCTGGGGTGGCCGTTCCCAGCCGTCGACGGCCCGGGCCACCCGCCCCGATCGTTCCATGGCGGCGAGCGGATCGGTGTCGGCGGTCACTGGCGCCAGCACGGCAACCAGGCGGCCGCGGTTGGTGATCTCGATCCGGTGCCCCTGCTCTGCACGCTCGACCCACCTGGACGCATGCTGCCGCAACTCCCGGATCCCGATCCGCTCACTACCAGCCACGTCACACCTTCGATGTAGCCGCAAGGTAGCACAAGGGATGGCGTCGACTGCCGCCGTCGATGGACCTCGACACCCGCGGCAGAGGTGACCGGGGTCGCCCATTCGGACGGGTGCCGAGGCACCCGTCCGCACTCGACGCCGCTTTGTCCGCAGGCGACCAACGTGGTTCTGCGGCGCCTGCCCAGATCTGCGATCATGTCACTCCCACCCGGAGGGCGACGTGGAATCGGTGCGAGAACTGGCGGTGCAGTGGTTGGCCATTGCCGACCGCGTCGGGTGGGGTGTCGAGGGTCCGGCCCATGCCGAGGGAGTGCGCGCGGACGTTCAGCGGCTTGCCCGGACGGAGGCCGTCGATTCGATCGATGACCTGCCTGAGGATCGCCCGCTTGGGACGCGACCCGTTGATGCACTGTCGGAGGCCGCCGACTTGATTCACGCGGCAGCAGGTGCAACGGGGACCCGCCGGGGCGAACTTCTCAGCGCTGCTCGTGGCTGGCTCGTCATCGCGGACCGGTAGCGCTCCCCTGCGTCACCGGCCCCACGTTGCCGGGTCGCCGACGGCTGCGCACCAGCCGACTTCCTCCGGCCAGACGGGTGTGATGTCGGCCGTCTCGAGAACGGCCAGGAGGTCGTCGGCTGGTCGCCTCGGCAGCAGCAGGACCTTCCGCACTCGAGTTGGTTCCTTCTGTGCGTAGTCGTAGAGTTGGCCGATCGCTTCACGGATGGCCGTGCGACCGGCGCTGCCCTTGGCCTCCACGATGACTCGACCCTCCCTCACCCAGAGGTCGGACCACAACGTCGTTCCGTCCGCAAGCCGGTACTCCCGGCGGACCGCCTCGACTCCTAGGTGTTCGACCAACCGGTCCACCAGCGACCACTCTCGCCGCACGGCCGACCTGCGGGCCGCCGTGACGACCTGCTCGTACCGCAGACGACGCCCAGCTTCCAACGAAACGGTGCGTCCGGGTTGGTCAACGGATGTGTGGACGGTTCTGGTTGAACGATGCGGCTGGGCTGGGCGATCGAACTCCGGGTTCAGTCGTTCGATCAACTGCTGACCGAACTCGGCGGTCAGCGGCCAGAGATAGCCCTGCTTGACGGTTCCGGATCTGGTGAAAGGCGCCTCCTCGCGCCCGAGTGCGATCGCCTCATCGCGAGGTACCGGCGTGATGTCGTCAATGTGTTGGACAGAGACCCGCCGACCTTCATCCGACCACATGCCGGTGCGCTGCAGAGAGGGAGGTTGGACTTGGTCTCGCGCGCCATCCAGTGCCACCGACAGGCTGCGCACCTCCATCAGCGGCTTGCCGACGTAGTGGACGATCAGGTCATCGGGCGCCACCTCGGCCATGGATTCCCAGTGCGCCAATCGGCTTCCTGCCTGCGACCTCACTGGCGCCCACAGATAGCCGCCCTCGCGTTCCTCTGCGAACGTCTGACCCTGGTTCACCCACCAGTACGCCATGTTCACCTCCCATCACCAGGGTGGCGGCTGATGACGCCTTCGTCACCTGTTCGCCCCGGGCGCCGGTCCGCTGCGCAGATCCGTGTCCAGTCCGACCCGGCCCTGTGCAGGTTGTTGCGAGCCCCGCCGTCCTGCGCTGGTTGCCGATTTGTCGCTGTGCCTCTCAAGAAAGATCGATCAGTAGTCCAGGAACCGTTGGTAGCAGTTCTCCACATCGGCTTGGACTCCGCGGCAATACTCCGCTGCAGGGTCCTCGCTGCCGAACGGCCCGACGTAGATCACCCAGTAGCCCGGGTTGAGAGAGCCGTAGTCGCTCGAGTGGATGATGCCGGTCACCGTGCCGAGACGGTCGTCGTATTCGATGGAACGAGCAATGACTTCCTCGGGCGTGTACTGGTCTGTCTCCAGCGATTCCATCACCACGATCCAGCTTGGCACCGGTGGGTCGAAGAGGTCGTAGTCCTCGGGGGGTGCCGTGTCTTCGGCGGGGGGAGGGGCCGCGTTCACGGGAGGTGCGACATCGACAGCGGGGCAGGTCATGTCCACGGGGTCGGCCTGACGTCCCCATGGTTCGACCATGTTGACGGTCCGGTCGGCGGTCAGCGCGTACCCGACGCCTTCGACATCCGTCGCCACGTACTTGGCGAGCACGACACCGGCAACACGCCCGTCCTGGAGCAACAGCGGTCCTCCGGAGTTGCCTGGATTGACGGCCGCGTCTGTGCGCACGACGCCGGGCACCTCGCCGAAATCGCCGACCAATTCGAGGTCCAGGCCGGACACCGAGCCGCGCGTGAGACTCATGTTGCCCCCGACCGGGTACCCGGCTGCGGCGACGTCCTGTCCCACTTCCAGGCTGTCCGTGGCGAATTCGAAGATGTGACCGTCGACGGGATGGGACAGTTCGAGGAGCGCCAGATCCTGTGATTCGTCTATTCCGATGACTTGCGCGGAGGCCGAATCGCCGCTGGTGTTGATCGTGAAGTCCACGGTGTCCACGACGACGTGGGCCGCCGTGACCACCTGGTCCTCGGAGATCAGGAATCCACTCCCCGACCCGGAAAGACCGGTGCATGACTCGGCGTCGATCCGGACGATTCCACTTCTGACGTCGGCGAAGGTGTCCACCCAGTCGGGCATCGAGGTGGATGTTGAGCTGGGCGTGGGGGTGGGAGTGGGATCTGAGGTCGGTGACGGCGATGGGATAGTCGATGGGCTCGCGAGAGGCGAGGGCGTGGGGCTCCCCGCGGGGCTGGGAGTCGACAGAGCAGTTGGTGGTGCCGCGATCTGTTCACCGTCTGTCAGCCGGGGCCAGAGAAGGAAGGCGAGGACCGCCCCACCGATGGCCGTTGCGATGACCGCGACCGTGACGATCGTGCGTGATCGTCCGGCACCCGAATCTCGGGCGCCGCCGGGCGGAGGAGGGGGCGGCGTTCCGGACGGCTGATCACCGGGACCGGACAGGCCGGCCCCGCAGTTGCCGCAGAAACGACTGGAGCCGGCCCTTTGGCCGCAGGAAGGGCAGTAGTTCATCCGTTCTCCGTCGCTGTGGGTGCTGGGGTGGGTGAGGTGCTGCCATCCGGCGGCGAGCACGTCGACAGGCGTGGTGGGCCGGCTACGAGGAGTTCTCGGCTTCGGTCTGTGAGCTCGGAGAGACGGGTGTCGAGTTCCCTGCCCGGGCAGGTCGTCGCCGCCCGGTCCCGGTGGCTGACGGTCGCGTCGACGGACACCTGGAACGTGTGCGCTGCCCAGGAAATGGCGACTGCCAGCCCGTGAAGGAGCTCCTGGGTCGGCGCTTCCTCGTCATAGTTGCCGTCTGCGAGGATGAGGAACCAACCATTCGGGTCGTAGTCGGTGAAGGTGTCTCCCGCGATGCCCGCCGATCGGAGCTCGTACAACTCTCCAGCTGGATCGACCGCGAGGTGGTAGGCGATATCCGGCCAGCCTTGTTCCATGTGGTATCGCTGGTAGCCCTGAAGCCGTTCCGCCGTGGTCTGGCTCGGTGCGGTCTGTACTGCCGAATGGTGAACCATGATCCCCGTGATCGTCTGCGCAACGCCACCCGGCCCCGCAGGCGAGGCGCCCCATTCTTGTCGGCATGTGACGGCGACCGCATCGCGCGCCGTCGCCGACGCTGCTGGTTCGGGCGGATCGATCGTTTCGACATGCTCCGGTTGGAGCGAAGGTTCCGGCTCTTCCGTAGGTGTCGGCGAGGGCGAGGGTGAGGGTGGGTTCGACGGTCCCGATGTCGTCCTCGACCTTTCGGACGGGGTCCGCGTCGTGGGAGACGGTGTCGAGCCGAGTCCGCGGGGCGATGCACCCGCGGTCGGGCCATCGCTGGTCTCTTCAAATCCGCAAGCAGCACCGGCAGTCGCCATGGCCGCCAGTATCAGCAGTCGTCGCCGGTTCATGTCTGGAGTCCCCGAGCTTTCTCGTCCCCATCGCGCAACGAACTAGACGACCACCTCCACCGGAAGGCGGAGTAGATCAGGTACGGCTCCTTTGTAGCCTTGGGCAGCCGCGATCGACGTTCACGCGTGGGTCGACGATACGGATCCGGGACCCTGATCCCGGTAGGTCGGGACGTGCCGCCTGCGCAGCCCATGCAGTCCACGACCTAACGTGCGCGTGCCAGCTCCGCAAACCTCCCCCGTCACGCCGATCCCGGACCTATTCCCATGACGCAGTCTCAGCGACCTCTTGATTCGCAGAATCGCATGCCCCCGCCCCCTCCTCCCCCTCCCGTCAACACTCGGTCCTCCGCACCGGCTAGTGGCGTCACCGCACCGTCCAGCCAGGTGCAGCCCTTTGTAGGCCGCCCGGTGCCGGCAGCCGTTCTCGACGGCGCGCTTCCCGCGGGACTGCGCCTCAGTTCGGTCGGGAAGAAGCTCGTGGCCTACGGCCTCGAGGTCTTCCTGATCTTCGTGACGCTCGTCGTTGGATGGCTGATCTGGGGGGCCATCGTCGCCGCCGGTGGCCAGACCCCAGCGCGACAACTCCTCGGAATGCGGGTGGTCTCGACGCACGACGGCCAGCCGCTGTCGTGGGGCAGCATGGTCTTCATGCGGGGGGTGATTGGTGCCTTTGTCCAAGGTGCGGCCGTCTTCTGCACCTTCGGCGTGATGCTCTTCATGCCGGTCTGGGACCGCCGGAACCAGACGGTGTGCGACAAGGTGTCTTCTTCCATCGTGCTGGATGACCCCAACCGGGTGTACGGGTGATCGGCAGACCCGTGCACTTCGGTCGTGGGTAGTCGCTGAAAGCTTGGACGCCCGGGCCGCGGTTCGAGCCGAGGACGGCGGTCTTGAGGCCTGAAGGCTGCCCGTGCCGCTACGCGGCACGCCTGGCCGACCGGGGGCGACTACCCCGCCGCCCCGATGCGGGTGGCCCAAGCCCAGCGGTCTTGGTCGACCTGCCCGACCATCACGTCGACCTCCCGGTCACCCGCGAGTCGATGGAGCGCATGGACCTGGGCGTGGCCGCCATGGCGGCCGACCCCTACTCGCCCGCCGACGCCAGGCGGCTGCACGTCGAGTCCCGCAAGCTTCGCAGCCGGAAGCACCGCCCCGAACGCGGCCCCGCCGACGAGTCGGAAGGCGAGAACGGGGTGCTCGACCTCGACTGACAAGTCCGGCCACGAGTTCGCCCGGTGGCGGGAGGCCGACCATCGTCGCCGCGTCCGGAGTCACGCCTCAGGCAAATCCGTCCACGGCGTCGTCGGTCGGGTTCGACCCGTCTCGCCAGGACGGTTCGATGGAGTCATCCCGGAGCGCATCGTGGCGACCGAGGTGGCACGATGGCCGCCGCAAGCGGGCCAGGCACGAGCTGTACGGCAGCTCGACCGCACCCTCGGTCCCGACGCCACCGGGACGCTCATGGAACTGCTGCCACCCGTCGGCTGGGCCGTCGCGACCAAGCAGGACCTCGACGCGGTCGGCCACCCCGTCGGAGCGCAGATGTGCGAGTCGGGGTTCGAGATGGCTGACCTGCGCGCGGAGATGGCCACCGGCCTGGTCTGGGCGGTGGTCACCCCCCTGGCGCAGTGAGCGCCCACGCCCGGCCGGACCGCAGGCCGCCTCTCCTGGGAAGGGACGTCGATGACCCCGCTCCCGGGCGACATCCACAACGCCGACCTGGTCGACCATGCCCTGGTCGCCGACGTGCGGTCGGCGCTGGCCGCCCACGCCGACCCGGAACGTGCGGTCGGCCAGCAGCGCTACATGAAGTCGGACATGCCGTTCCACGGCCTGACCATGGGAGAGTTGCGTCGCGTCGTGGGACCGATCCTGCGCGACCCGGCCCACCGGCTCGATCGTGACGGGTGGGAGGCGACCATCCGACACCTGTGGGACGATGCCACCCATCGCGAGGAGCGCTACGCCGCCATCGAGTTGGTGCTCGCGACGCCCTACCGCGCCTGGCACGACCCGAACGCCCTCCCGTTGGCCGCCCACCTCGTCACGACCGGTGCCTGGTGGGACCTCGTCGACGCCACCGCCAAGCTCGTCGGCCGGGTGCTGGCCGGCCACCACGACCCGACGGCCACGACCATCCGGGCCTGGGCGCGAGCGGACGACCTGTGGCTGCGACGGGTGGCGATCATCTCCCAGTTGTGGGCCAAGGACGACACCGACCGCGACCTGCTGACCGACGTCATCGATGCCAACCTCGCGGGATCGCCGTTCGGCGACGAGTTCTTCGTCCGCAAGGCGATCGGGTGGGCCCTGCGCCAGTACGCCCGGGTCGATCCCGACTGGGTGATGGACGTCGTCGCCGACCGGCACGATCGCCTGTCGGGCCTGTCCCGCCGCGAGGCCCTGAAGCACCTGTGACGGACTGGCCCCGGTCCATTCGGCATTCCTCGACGTGGGGTGGACCTCGGGCGGTGGCCGGTGAGGATGCCGGGACGATGGTCCTGACTTCGTCGCGTGCCTCGCGGATCCGTCACGGGTCTGGATAGGGTCCGCCGAGCGTGGTTCGCCACGGATCCGTCGACTGCCGCGCCCCCGTCGTGGTCCGTGGCAGGATCACGCGGGACCCACTCCCTGCCGACCACGAGGCCTGTCGACGTGACCCCGGTTCCGCCCGCCCCCGACGTCCGACCCGGGTGGCAGGTCGCCGCCGGGCGGTCCTGGGCGTGGTTCCGCGGCCTCCCGGGGTGGATCCAGGTCGTCGCATGGGTCCTCGGCTTCTGGATCGTCCCCGCCTGGTGGCTGCTGTCGCGGGCTCGGGGACCCGGCGGCGTCCTCGCCGCTGCCGCGATGGCCCTGCTGGGCACCCTGGTGCTCACCGCCGCCGTCGACGGCGACTCGGCGGCCTCCACGACCGCCCCCACGGCCGACGTCGCGAGCACCGACCCGTCGCCGTCCCCGACGCCGGCACCCGCGCCGTCCCCGTCACCGTCGCCATCCCCGACGCCCACCTCCGAGCCGACGCCGACCGTCGAGCCCACTGTCCCGGTGCCCACCCCGACCCCGTCACCGACTCCCACGCCGGTCGCCACCCCGACCCCGGCACCGACTTCGGCGCCGTCCCCGACCCCGGTCCCCGAGCCGACCCCGACGGGCGCGCCGACGCCACCGGGTCGGCTCACCACCGTGGAGCGCATCGTCGACGGCGACACCCTGTACCTCGCCGGCCTGCCCGAACGCGCCCGGCTCATCGGCATCGACACCCCCGAGACGGTCAAGCCCAACTCGCCGGTCGAGTGCTTCGGGCCGGAGGCCACGGCGGCCCTGGAACGCCTCGTCCCGCCGGGCACCGAGGTCCGCATCGTCTTCGACGTCGAGCGCACCGACCGCTACGACCGTCCGCTGGTCTACCTCCATCGCGTCGGCGACGACCTGTTCGTCAACCGCGCCATGGTCCGGCGGGGCTACGCCCAGGTCGCGACCTACCCACCCAACGTCGCCCACGTCGACGAGTTCCTCCGCGCCCAGCGCCGTGCCAGGCAGGACGACGAGGGGCTGTGGGCGGCCGACTGCGACGACCAGCCACCCGCGGGGGCGAACGGGTCGGGCGGATCCGCAGGGGCCACGGGTGGGGGCGCGTCGAGCTCCAGTTCTGACTCCGGGTCTGGCCCCGGGTCTGGGTCCGGGTCTGGGGCGGGGCCGGTCACCATCGCCGACATCGCCTGGGACGGCCCCGGCGACGACGTCGAGGTGGACACCAGCGAGCACGTCGTGCTCCACAACGGCTCCGACGCCGCGGTCGACGTCGGGGGCTGGTCACTGACCGACCTGGCGGGCCACGAGATCGTGGTCCCGGACGGCTTCACGATCCTGCCCGACGCCACGCTGCGCATCCACACCGGCCCCGGCACCGACACCGACACGGCCCACCACCACGGCGCCGGGCAGGCGATCTGGAACAACTCCGGTGGCGACACCGCCACCCTCCGCGATGCCGACGGTGAGGTGGTGGCCACCTTCACCTACACGTCCTGACCAGCACCGACCCGGATACCCGAGGACGTGGAGCGGGCCCGGGGCTGGGCGGGGGAGTGGCAACCTCGCGACCATCGGGCACCCCGCACCAGCGGCGCGGGGTCCTGTCCCCGCGGGTTCGCGCTTCGTAGGCTCGGGCCGGCCACCAGTGGTGAGGGAATCCGTGTCGACCGACCGTGCGACCACGCAGCCGCACGTCGGGACGTTGCGCGAGGGGGCGTTGCACGCGGCGCTCAAGCGCTGGGTGGCCGAGCCGGGGGACCGGTTCGAACAGCCCGTCGGTGGGTTCGTCGTCGACGTCGTGCAGGGCGACACGCTGGTCGAGGTCCAGACCAGTGGGTTCTCGGCGATGGGCCGCAAGCTCGACTCGCTGCTGGACCGCCACCACGTGCGCATCCTCCACCCGATCCCGGTGGACACCACCATCATCAAGGTCGACGAGCACGGCGAGATCCTGTCGAGGCGACGGTCACCCAAGCACGGGACCGTGGTCGACGTGTTCGCCGAACTGGTCAGCTTCCCGAACCTGCTGGACCACCCCAACCTCACCGTCGAGGTCGTCCTCACCCGCGAGGACCAGGTCCGCACCCACGACCCCACGAAGGCGTGGCGCCGCAAGGGCTGGGTGATCGAGGAACGGCGACTGGTCGAGGTCGTCGACCACGTCGTGCTGACCACCCCACACGACCTGGCGGCGCTGCTGCCCGACGGACTCCCGGTGACGTTCACCACCGCCGACCTCGCGGCCGCGCTGGGCTGCCAGCGGCGGTTGGCCCAGCAGATGGCCTACTGCCTGCGCCACCTCGACCTGGTCCGCCAGGTCGGCACCCGTGGGCGCGCGTTCCTGTACCGACGGACCGGCTGAACCCGGCCGGCCGACGTCAGTCCTCGTCGGGGTCGTTGCGGGCGTCCTGGTGGGTCGCATGGTTCGTGCCGGGGAGGTGGTCCGGCGGCCCGTACAGCGCGTACACCTTCAGGTCGTCGTCCCCGAGGTTGGTGACGTTGTGCCAGGTCCCGGCCGGGACCATGATGACCGTGTCGTCGGTGACCTCGACGTCGAAGGACAGGTCGTCCTCGGTCGGTCCCATCTGGCAGCGCCCACGCCCCTGCTCGACCCGCAGGAACTGGTCGATGCCGTGGTGGACCTCCAGTCCGATGTCGTCGCCGGGCGGGATGCTCATCACCGTCAGCTGCAGCTGCTCGCCCGTCCACAGCGTGGTGCGGAACCGGTCGTTGTCGAGCGTGGTGCGCTCGATGTCGACGGTCCAGGGTTGTCCTCCGTGGTCGCTCATGTCGGTCCTCCTCGGACGTTCGCGCGATGCGGGTGTGGCCGCGGTCGTCGGTCGCGGTCCCGACATCACCCCACGACCATACGACGCACGTGGTGCCCGCGGCACGGTCCGGAGGTCCCCCCGGCGCGGGGCCGACGGCCAGTGCCGCAGTGACGTCCGGCCGCCTAGCGTGGTCCGTCGACCACGACGGAGGCACGCATGGGCAGGCTGGTCTACTCGATGCAGATCTCGCTGGACGGCTACATCCAGGACGAGCAGGGCGACTTCTCGTTCGCCGAACCGGCCGAGGACGTCCACCGGGCCGCCAACGACGACGTCCGGTCGTCCGCGGCGATGCTGCTCGGCCACGCCATGTTCGACACGATGGACCCCTACTGGACCGAGGCCGTCACCCACGCCGACGACCTCCCCGACGTCGAGGCCGACTTCGCCCGGGTCTGGGTCGCCACGCCCCGCTACGTCTTCTCCGACACCCTCGACACCGTCCCCGACGGCTGCACCCTGGTGCGCTCGCGCGACTCCCATGCCACGATCCAGCGTCTCAAGGACGAACTCGACGGCCCGCTGGGGATCGCCGGGGCCCGGCTGGCTGCCTCCGTGGTCGAACTGATCGACGAGTTCTCCCCGTACATCTCGCCGGTCACGGTCGGTGGGGGGGTCTCCTACTGGCCGACCGGGACGCGCCTGGGCCTGCGGGTGGCCGGCACGCGCCACTTCGACTCCGGCGTGGTGCAGCTGCGCTGCGTGCGCGCGGACTGACCGAGGCTCGTGACCTCCCTGGCCGCCTGTCGGGGGCGGCTCGCCCGGGGTCCCGGCCACGGGTGGACCTTCGGCCCCTGTGTCCGGCCACCGTGTCGGGGGACCATGGGGGCGTGGCGTCCTGCGGCCTCCCTCCGGCGATCGCGGAGCCGCCGCGAGGACAGGAGTCCGGCATGGACCGTGCAGACGAGCTGGTGCAGGCGGCCGGCCACGACCTGGCCCTCCCCAGGGCGGCCGTGGGCGTCTTCGACCCCGACGACGTCGCCGACCTGCCGGGTCCGGCCCGACGGCTGCTGACGCGCTCGCTGGCGCCGGGCGTGGCACTGGCGCCGACGGTCGTGCTCGAGATGGAGGGGTGGCTGCGGGTGGGCCGCTGGCTGCCCTTCACCGGCCACCAGGTGCTGGCGGTCGGTCGTGGCATGGTGTGGTCGGCCCGGGTCGGTCGCGGACCGCTGGTCGTGCGGGGCTCGGACCTGCTGTGGCGTGGCCGGGCCCGGCTGGACTTCCGGCTGTGGGGACACGTGCCGGTCGCGCAGGCCGACGGACCCGACATCGACACCAGCACGGTCGGGCGTCTGGCCGCCGAGACCGTGGCGTGGGCGCCGCAGGGCCTGACCCCGGCGATGGGGGCGAGGTGGGCCCCGCTGGACGACCAGCGTGCCGTCGTGACGCTCCCGATCGACGACCACGAGGTCGCCGTGACCGTCACGGTCGACGACGACGGCCACCTCCGCGACCTCCGACTCGACCGCTGGGGCGATCCTGAGAAGGGCGCCTTCGGCTGGCACCCGTTCGGTGGCGACGTCACCGAACGGGCCACCTTCGACGGCGTGACGATCGCCACCGCGGGCCGGGTGGGATGGCACCGCGGCACCCCAGCCCAGGACGACGGCGAATTCTTCGCCTACCGCGTCACCGGGGCACGGTTCCCGCACCTCGACCCCCACCCCGCGGCGGTCGGCGCGACGGGGCGGTCCACCGTCTCGGCCTGATCGTCGCCAGCGCCACGGCCGTGCCCGAGGCGGGGCGGCCACGCGAACCGCGTGGGTTCGTCCCGGCGATGTGGCAGGCTGCCAGCCACGTCGGGTCCGTCGGGTCCGACACAGCCCCGACCACCGGAGTCGCCCGATGTCGTTCGTCGAGGAACTGTCGACCATCTACGGCGGGACCGACCACGCCGACGACGTCGAGGCCATCGCCGACGACCTGCGCGACCTGCTCGACGACCGCGACGCCACCCCGGTGGACCGCCCGGCCGCGCCGGGCCCCGGCACCCCGTGGTCCCAGGACGACGTCTGGGTGATCGCCTACCCGGACCACTTCCAGGAGGACGGCCGTGCCCCCCTGGCCGTGCTGCCCGACGCGCTGGACCTGCTGGCCCCGCGCGCCAACGGCGTGCACGTGCTGCCGTGCTTCCCCTGGTCGTCCGACGACGGCTACGCCGTCATCGACCCGCTGGCCATCGCCGACGACTACGGGACCTGGGACGACGTGGCGACCCTGGCCACCGACCGGCGCGTGATGCTCGATGCCGTGGTCAACCACCTGTCGGCCGAGTCGCCCTGGTTCCGCGCGTTCCTGGCCGACGAGCCCGGCTTCGAACACGCCTTCGTCACCGCCGATCCCGACGCGGACCTGTCGGCCGTGGTGCGTCCCCGCAGCCTGCCACTGCTCACCGAGTTCGACGGCGCCACCGGTCCACGCTGGGTGTGGACCACCTTCTCGCCCGACCAGGTCGACGTCGACATCGGGGACCCGACCACCCTGCTGCGGATCGTCGACGTCCTGGTGCGCTACGCCGATGCCGGGGCGTCGGCCATCCGGTTGGACGCGATCGGGTTCCTGTGGAAGGAGCCCGGCACCACCTGCATCCACCTGCCCCAGACCCACGCCGCGGTCCGGCTGATGCGTGCGGCGTTGGACCGCCACCACGCCGACGTCGTGCTCATCACCGAGACCAACGTCCCCCACGAGGAGAACGTGTCCTACTTCGGCGGTCCGGACCGCCGCGAGGCCCAGGCCGTCTACCAGTTCAGCCTGCCACCACTGGTGCTGCACACGATGCACACCGGCGACGCGACCGCCCTGGCCGAGTGGGCCGCCACCTTCCTGACCGACGACGGGGCCGACGAGGCCGACGACGAACGCACGGCCACGACCTTCTTCACGTTCCTGGCCTCCCACGACGGGATCGGGCTGCGCCCCGTCGAGGGCTTGCTCGACGTCGACGAGGTGTCGGCGATGGCCGAGCGGGTCACCGCCGCCGGTGGCGTGGTCAACACCCGCGCCACCCCCGACGGCGACCGGCCCTACGAGTTGTGCACGACGTGGTTCGACGCGGTCGCGCTCGGCGACGAGGAACGGGGCATCGCCCACCACCTCGCGTCACACGCCATCATGCTGCTGCTGCCCGGCATCGCGGGGGTGTACGCCCACTCCTTGGTGGGGGCGTCCAACGACCACGAGCTGTACGCGCGCACGGGTGCGGGTCGCTCGCTCAACCGTGCCCGGTTCACGACGCTGGCGGACCTGCTGCCGGCCGGGAGTCGCGCCGCGCGGGTCAACGCCGGCCTGGACGAGCTCATCGCCCTGCGGAGGAGCGACCCGGCGTTCCACCCCGACGCGGCCTTCGCCGTGGCCGCGACCGTGCCCGGCCTGTTCCGCTTCCACCGGGGCCGCGGCGACGGCCGGGTGCTGGTCGAGGTCAACGTCGCCACGGGCGAGGTCGACGACCTGCCGATGGGTGCGTGGCGCATCACCGACGACCCGGCCTGGTGAGCACCGACGTCCGCGCCGGCTCGACCCCCTTGCCGGAGACCGTCGCAGCGGTGTCGCCGAGGGGTTCGACGGGGGTTCGACGGGGGCGCCTCGCATGGCGCCCCCGGACTCGTCCCGGCCGTCAGGCGTCCAGGACCGCGCGCAGCGTCGCGGCGAACTCGTCGGGCTTGCCGGCCGGCTGGCCGTACTCGCCGCCCATGAAGCCGCCGTGGTCACCGGGGAACGCCACGGGCTCGCCGCCGAGCCGTTCCGCGACCCCGGCCGAGGTGCGACCCGTGTAGGTCTGGCCGGTGTCCTCCCCGACGCCGATCACGACCCGGGTCGATGCGGCGTCGATGGCGGCGTAGTCCAGTTCGTGGCTCGGCATGCTGCCCTCGGCCTGGGACAACAGCGGGTCGTCCCGCGACCCGTCGTCGGTGGTCGGCATCCCGAACATCGCCGGATCCGGCGCCGGCTGGTCGGCCCAGTCGTCGGGGAACGGGCCCTGGTGGCTGACCATCGCCACGAAGTGGGCCATCCCGGCACCGCCGCCGTGGGCCATGTAGGTGTCGTGCACCGCCCGGAACGCGGCCGAGGCCGCCGCACGATCCTCCAGGACCTCCTCGGTGGGCGGTTCGTGCGCGACCAGCGTGTGCACGTCGTCGGGGTGGGTGGCGACCAGGGCGAGCGCCGTGATCGCCCCGCCACTGCTGGCGAGGACGTCGACGGCCTCCCCACCGACCACGGTCCGGACCTCGCCGAGGACGGCGTGCAGGTCGGCCACGTTCTGCTCGGTGAGGGACCGGGCGGACTCGTCGCCGTCGTCCCCGGTGGTGGTGCTGCGCTCGATCCCCCGTGGGTCGTAGGTCACCACGGTGCGGTCGGTGAGGCGGGCGGCCAGGCTGGTGAAGCCGGTGGCGCCCATCGGGTAGCCGACCATGACCAGGACGGGATGGTCGTCGGTGGTGCCGGGGCGGACGTCCCAGGCCAGGCTGGCGCCGGGGACGTCGAGGGTGTGGGTCGTCGGCTCGACGACGGTGGGCATGTCGGACATGGTCGGCTCCCTGTGCCGGTGGTGGGTCCGGGTGAGCACGGTGCTCGTCCGGGGGTGGCGCGTCGCCCCTGGCGTGGGGCGTTGGTGCGACGGGGGTGGGTCGTCGGTGCGACGACCCGCTGGTGGCGGGCTCGGGTCGGGGGGTTCCGGCGGGTCAGCGCTCCGGCGGTACCGCGGTGGTGTCGGTGGACAGGAGTGCGTCGATCTGGCCCAGGGCGGCCTGCAGGCCCTGTTTCATGCCCATGGCCAGCAGGCGCTCCATGGCCTCGAGGTCGGCGAAGTGGCTGTCGATCGTCATGCGGGTCCGGCCGTCGCCCATCTCGGCGATGGTCACGTGCATCCGGGTCCGCGGGAGGTCGTGGTCGGGCGTGCCGTCGGGCCGGGCGAATCCGTCGAGCAGCACCAGGCCACGCGGCGCGTCCACCTCCTCCACCTCCCAGTGGGCGTGGACCTGGTCACCCTCCGGGCCGGTCAGGTGGTACTCGACGCGACCGCCCGGGGCGAGGTCGTGGGCGGTCACGGTGGCCGGGTAGGTGGGCGGTCCCCACCAGCGCTCCAACTGGCGTGGGTCCTCCCACAACTGCCAGACGCGCTCGGCGGATGCGGCGAACTCGGCGTCGACGCTCATGGTCAGGTCGTCGGGGTGGGTGCGGACATCGGTGACGGTCATGGTCGGTCCTCCTCCGGGGCGGACTCGACGATCGCCGTCATGCGGTCGACGCGGTCACGCCACAGGTCCTCGTAACGGTCCAGCAGGCGTCGCGTGACACGCAGCGCCTCGTGGTTGGTGCGGACGACCTTGCGTCGCCCGTCGCGGTTCTTGGTCACCAGCCCGGCGTCCTCCAGCACCGCGACGTGCTTCTGCACTGCCGCGAAGCTCATGGGGTAGTGCCGGGCCAGTTCGCTGATCCCCTCCGTGCCATCGATCGCACGACGGACGATGTCACGGCGCGTGGCGTCTGCCAGGGCGCCGAACAAGGCGTCGAAGTCCGGTGGGCTGATCTGCATGGATACAACCATATGGTTGTATCAAACGGATGTCAACACGGTGTCGGGGCGCATGGCGTGTCGACCGCGGCGCGACAGGCCATGCTGGTGCGAGACGACGGGAGGTCGACGTGGACACCACGGTCGATGGCGACCAGCACGGTCTCGTGCACGCGTCCACCCCAGCGGCACGGGACGCCGCCACGCGGACGGGCGCCCGGTCGACACCGGTGGCCGTCGGGTGGCGGGACGCATGACGTCGACGCGTCGGGGCGAGCCCGACCCGCTGTGGCAGCGGGCCCGCACCTGGCCGATCGGGTGGCGGGTCGTGGCCTGGATCCTGGCCTGGCCGTTCCTGCTCACCAGCCGCCTGTGGGACGACGGTCGGGCGGGATGGGGACAGCGCGTGGCCGCGATCGCGCTGGCGCTGGTCGTGGGCGTGCCGTGGAGCCTGGCCATCGCCGTCCTGGCGTCGTCCCTGGCACCGGGTGGCACTGGCGAGGACAGCCCGGTCGAGGTGCCCGACGACCTGTTCGCCCCGCTGGACGAGCCCGTGCAGGCCCCCTCCGACACCTGACCAGGTCACCACCGTGTCGCCGGGTTGCCGTCGCGTTCCGACCCGTGTCGTGCCGCTCGCCCGGCCCGACTTTCGTTCCGCTTACGCCCCACGCCGTGCCTTCTTACGCCCGACTTGCACACGTCGGCAATGGTGCGACCTGTCGCCGGGACGTGAGGCCCCGGCCAGGGACAGGAGCAGGACAATGGCACAGCAGGTCGTCGCCGAGACCGAACGACCGGGACCCGGGACACGTGGGGCCGCCCGCCTCGAACAGTCCGGATCGGACAGGCCACGCCGAGGTCGGACCCTCGTGGTGTTCCTGGCCGCGGTGGTCGTGGGCTTCGCGGCGGTTGCCCTCTGGCTGGTCACGCGCGACGACGCGGGACGCAGCGCCCCGGAGGCGACCGTCGGGGCCGAGGCCGCCCTGTGGGCGGAGAAGCTGGAGGCGCTGGGGCGGCGTGCGCCTGCCGTGGTCGCCGCCGCGCCCGACGATGCCGTCCTCTGGGCCGAGAAGCAGCACCTGCTGGGACGCGTCGCCGCGGTCGCACCGGTGGTGACCTCCGCCGCGGATGCCGACGCGGTGCTGCACGCCGAGAAGCAGGGCCTGGTCCAACGCCGCGGAGCCGCCGCGGTCACCACCAACCGTGACGACCAGGCCGAACTGCAGGGCGAGAAGGAACGGGCGCTCGCACCGGCGGCGGGCGTCGTCGAGCCGAGCACGGCCGAGGAGGCCGCCACGATCGCGCGGGAGAAGGGGCTGCTCGTCGGGTGACCCCCGTCACCCGACACCCTGCCGGCACCTCGGTCCAGACCGAGGTGCCGGCAGTGCAGCTCGACCACCCCTGCGCCACCGTGTGCGTTTCGGCCGGTATCCCGGTCCGATCGCACACGATGGCGTGGGGGCGGTCGGGCGTCGGGGGGCCCACGGGTGGTGATCGGGCGGGGCGTCCGTGAGGGCGTCGGCGGGGGAGTGTCGGACTCGCCGGGCGGGGGAGTGTTGGACTCGTCGGGCGGGGGAGGGTCGGACTCGCCGGGCGGGGGAGTGTTGGACTCGCCGGGCGGGGAGGGTCGGACTCATCGGGCGGTGGCGTCAGTCCTCGAGGAGATCGCGGATGACGCCCATGACACCGTCCAGGACACCGGCGAAGGTGGTCGCGATCCCGTCGATCCTGCCGATCCTGATGACGGTGGCGTGGCTGTACGCGTTCATGGAACTGATCGGCGCGGCGCTCGACATCGTCACCGCCACGGTCGCCGCGGTGTCGATCGGCATCGGGATCGACTTCGCCATCCACTCCGTCGTCCGGTTCCGTGAGGAACTGGAGCGCGTCCCCGAGACCACGCCGTCGGCCGACGCCTGCCCGACGACCCCGCCGGCCCACCCCATGCCATCGTGAGCGTTTCGGCTCGACATACCGGCCGAAACGCACCCGGTGGCGTCGGTGGGGTTCAGGGTTCGGGGCCGGGCGGGAGGGGAGGGTGGGGTCAGGGGGTGGGGTGGGCGAGGCCGCGGGCGACCTGGTCGGAGATGGTGTCGAGGACGGCCTGGTCGTGGCCGTCGCCGGGGTCGACGGTCCAGTCGGCCAGGGCACCGCTGGTGTCGTCGAGGCCGACGACCACACCGTGGTCGTCGCGTCGCAGGGCGGCCTCCGGGACGTCGGTGAACCAGCCGTGCACGACCATCGCGTCGCGCAGGCGGCGATGGACCACCGCGTCGAGGTCGGACTCGCCACCGTCGTAGTCGGCCTCGTCCGCGTCGTCGTGGGCGCCGGGCCAGTGCCGGGCCAGTTGTTGGACCGCGCCGCCGACCAGCGCCATCGGCGCGTACATCCCGGCCACGCCACCGACCGACGCCACCCGGTCGCGCACGGCAGCCTCGCGCTGGTCGCCGTCCGCGACCTCGTCCACGGCGGTGGCCAGCAGTGCGCCGGCGGCGAACGACGGGGTGGCGACCGCCGTGCGCAGCGCGACGAGGTCCCCGGGATGCTGCTGGTCGGTGCGGGCCACGGCCAGGTCGAGGCTCGCGACGGCGGACGCCACGAGGCGGTCGACCTGGTCCGGGTCGTCGGCGAGTCCACGCACCAGGTCGCGAACGTCGCCGCCGACCAACCCGGGCTGGACGGGCTGGTTGCGTGGCAACGACGGGACGTCGCGGAAGGTCCACCCGTCGTCGCCCGTGGCCACCCAGTCCCGGGGACGGACCCCGTCCAGGGCGAACATCGCCGACGGCATCGCGTCGACCAGCAGGCTGGCCACGGGTCGGCGCAGCGGTGCCGGCAGTCGGTCCTCGCGCCGCCACCGGGCCGCCAGCAGGGGGACGGCCTGGGCCGTCACTCGGGCGGCGGCGGTCCCTCGCCGGTCCCGGCCGCGGTGGGGGAGCACCGCCGCCTCCAGCGTGGCCCCGAGTCGCTGCCACCCGACCGCCTCGAAGTCTCGTCCGACGAGGTGGGCCAGGGTGGCGTCGACCTCGCCCAGGGACCGCTCGGGACCGCGCACGGTGGCGCCCGTCGACAGCAGCGCCAGGGCGACCCCGGGGTCCCGGGCGGTCGTGGCCAGCAGCACGGCGAGGACGTCGTGGGCGGGTTCGCCGGCATGGTCGACCAACGGTTGTGGCCAGGGTGGCGTGTCACCGGCCGTCGCGGCCCGACGATCCCAGGCACGCTGCCCGCCCTCGGCGCGATCGATCGCCACCGCGGTGTCGACCACCCGTGCGACCACCCCCGGCGCGACGTCGTCGGCGGCGGCCAGCAGGACCGCCAGGCCGGCGGCCCGACCAGCCACGAACCCGTCGTCGCCGGGGCCGAGCCGCAGCGTGTCGACCAGCACGTCGGTGTCGGCGGCGGTCCAGTCGGGTCGGCGGGTCGCAGCGCCGAGCACGGAGCCCAGCGCCCGGGTCAGCACGGTCATCCCCCCGTCGTCGCGCGGCCCGCCCGGGCCGTCCGGCGCGGTGCCGAGTGGCGACCGGTCGGACAGGCGGGCTCGTTGGGCCATCACCAGGTCGACCAGGCCGACCACCCCGGTGGCGCCGGTGCCGTCGGGGCCACCCAGGCTCGCCAGCAGCCCGCGCGCGAACGCCGGGTCGGTCGCCAGGACCGTCAGCAGGGCCCAGTCCGCGTCGCGCACCACGCCGCCGTCGAACCACCCGAGCAGGCGCGCACCCACCTCGGCGCCCCGGGCCAGACGGTCCGACCGGTCGAGCAGGCGGGCCGACCCGAGCGGGCCCAGGGCCCGCGTCGTGGTGTGCACCAGTCCGAGGTGGTCACGATCGAGGTCGCGCGCACGCCCCGCGAGCCAGGCCACGAACTCGCCCATCCGGTCCAGCTCCCGGCACTCCTCGTCGACCCCGTCGAAGCCGACCCAGTGCGTGGTCCAGTCGCGGGCGTTGCCACCGATGGCGTCCATGGCATGGTCCAGCCGTGCCATCGCGACGCGAAGATCCGCGACGGCGTCGGCGGTCGCGCGGGCCCGACGGTCCAGCGCCGCGGGATCCAGCACGACCCGGTCGGTCACGACGCCTCCTGCTGCCGGCACCGGCGCCGCCGCCGGTCCCAGTCGTGCCATCGGTCCCGCTGGACCTCACGCCGGGCCTGTTCCTCCGACGCGGCCACGGCGGCGTCCCGCAGTCCGGCGGCACGGATCCGCAACTCGTCGTGGCGACCGGCAAGGGCGACCTGCAGGCCCCCCTCCCGGGTCGCGAACTCGTCGGCCAGGCCACCCTCCCAGGTCGACGCCAGGTGCGCCAGGGACGTGCGGCTCCAGTCCGCCACGTCGGCCAGCAGGTCGGCGAGGCGGTCACACGCATCGGCGGCATCGCGTGCGGCTGCGGCGTCGAACACCACGTCGGTCCAGTCGACCGGCGGCGGATCCCACACGACCTCGTCCTCCCGCGTCTCGTGTCCATGCAGGATAGCATGAAACAACACAGAAAGAAGCCGTTGAACCCGCCAGGGGACGGGCGGACGACGAACCGCCCGACCCGGTCAGCTGCCGCGGACGAGGGCGAAGCCACCCGGCGGCACGCGGACCGTGACCGTGTCGCCGGCCGTGGTGGTCGACCACGTTCGGCTGCCGAGGGCGTCGAAGGCCACGGCGGTCACCCGTTCCACCCCGTCCAGCGTCACGGCCTGGCGACGGGGTCGCTGGTCGAAGCTGCGCAGGAGCGCCTGGCCGCGCCCGTCATCGCCCAGCACCAGCCACTCCAGGGCGGGCTGGACCAACACCGCGTCCAACCGTGCGGTCTGGCGGGCACGGGCCTCGCGGACGACGACGTCGGTGGACCCGGCGTCGACCTCGCGCGACAACACGCCCTCGAGGTCGAGGTAGCCGGTGGTCGGGGTGACGCCGGCGTCACCGGCGCCGCCCTGGTCGATGGCGCCCGCCCCCGAGCCGTCGATGCCCACGGTGGTGAGGGGGCCGTGGCCCTGCTGGCGTTCGAACACGGGCTGCAGCCACTGGCGATCGGTGGTGGGCAGGTCGACCGGGATCGACGTGCTCGCCCCTCGCGGCAGGGCCGCGTACGCGCCACCGCTCCACAGGCCCTCGCCGGTCCAGGCGTCGGGCGGCGTCACCACGGACGCCCCGCCGGCCAGCTCGCCGTCCTCGGCCTCGACCAGCTGCCAGGTCACGTGGTCGTCGCGCCGGGCGACCATGGCCCAGTCACGCACGTCGGGGTGGGCGTCCAGCGCCAGCATCGACAGGACGCCGTGGATCGCCGACTCGGCGCCGCTGTTGCGATTGATGACGCCGTCCGGGCTGATGCCGTCGTAGGTCCGTCCCGTGGCCGGGTCGTACATGGGCTCGCCGGCCGGGTTGTTGCCGAAGTACCACGCGCCGGCCACCCCGGCGAGCCAGTCGAAGGAGGCCTCACCGGTCTGGTCACCCACCGCCAGCAGGTTGTGCAGGGTGGCATCCGTGCCGTAGGCGATCTGGGTCCTGTCGGTCGGGGCCGGCAACCAGCCGTTCTCCGGACCGCCCTGGGCCAGCAGGTGCGGGGTGAACGAGCCCGTCTCGCGACGAGCCGTGGCCAGCAGGCCGGGATCGCCCAGCGTGGCGCTCGCCGTGGCCAGCGCACCAGCCATCTGGTCGCCCCAGGCGTGCCAGATCGTCCGCGACTGGGCGTAGGGCATCAGGGCTCGGTACGGCCAGTCCCGGGTGGTCCCCAGCTGCATCATGGCGATGCCCTCGGCGAGCTGGTCGAGCACCTCGGTGGCCTCGTCGGCCAGTGCGGCGTCACCGCCACCGGCTCGTGACGCATCCACGAACGCGGACAGGCCGTAGACCGCCTCCGACGAGGCGTCCGCACCGTCGGCGATCAACCAGGCGGGCCAGTCCAGTCCGTCGACGACCTGGGTGGTGCCGTGGTCGACCAGCACCTCACGCTGCACGGCGTCGATCGACAGCTGCATGCGGTCGGCCAGGAATGCCGCGAAGGCGGGATCGGTGTCCACGAAGGTGGCGTAGCCCTCGCCCAGGGCCCAGATCGTGCGTGCCAGCCAGTAGGAGTCGGCCGAGTCGCTGGGGTCCGGGAGCTCGACCGGTTCGGCGCTGGGGTTGAGGGTCCCGTCGGGCTGCATCCACAACACGACGTTGCCGGCGTCGGGACCCGTCGCGGTCTGCATGAAGGTCAGTCCGCGCAGCAGTTGGCGGGCCTGGTCCAGGCTCGACGCATCCCCGGTCTGGGTCGCGTGCCGCAGGAACGCGACCGCGTCGCGGGCGATGTCGTCGGCGTTGAACGCGCCCTGCCCCCAGGTGTCGGTGACCGGGTCGTAGGGCCCACCGCCGACGCGCTCGTAGACGTCGCCGTCGCGGCGGTCGGCGTAGGTCCACAGCACCCCGATCGACGGGTCGTCGGCCAGTCCGAAGGTGGTGTGCCCGGCCTGGTCGGGGGGCGTGACCTCGTCGCCGAGGAACTCCAGGTGGTCCATGGTGGCAAGTGGCTCGTCGACGTCCTGTGCCACCGACGCCGTCGCCAGGGACGACACCAGGGCCAACACGCCCAGTGCGGTGGCGAGCACGCGCCCACGGGGTCGGCTGGTCGTGGGACGCGCCGTCGCTGCAGGGGAGGGTGTGGTCACGATGGCGGTCCGCTCGGTTGGGTATTGACGACAGTACTTAAACGTGTAAGACTGTCAATGGTCGGACAGCCGGCCCGGGTGAACCGGGCCAGCGGCCAGAGACCAGAGCACAGAGCACAGAGCCCAGAGATCAGCGGCCAGAGCCCACCTCGGAGACCACATGCCCCGCCGGGTCACGATCGCGGACATCGCGTCGGCCACCGGCGTGTCCACGGCGGCGGTGTCGTATGCACTCAACGATCGGCCCGGGGTCTCCGAGGAACTGCGCGACCGGATCCGCGCCACGGCCGACGAGCTGGGATGGCGACCGAACCGCGCCGCCCAGGCCCTGGTCCGCCAGCGGTCCACCTCCGTGGCCCTGGTGATGCGTCGACGACCGGAAACGCTGGCGCTCGACCCGTTCTGGGCGCCGCTGCTGGCCGGACTGGAACGGCGGCTCAGCGGCGCCGGCCACGTCCTGATGCTCAGGATGGTCACCGGCGACCAGGCCGAGGAGGACGCCTACCGCGACCTCGCCCAGTCCGGCTGTGCCGGCTTCGTCCTGACCGACCTGCGCCAGGACGATCCGCGATGCGACCTGGTCACGGAACTGGCGGTGCCGGCGGTGGCGCTGGGACGCGAGTGCCAGTCGCCGGGCGTGGCCGCGGTCGAACTCGACGACCGACCCGGCATACGTGCCGGGGTCCGCCACCTGCTGGACCTCGGCCACCGCCGGATCGCCCACGTGGCCGGTCGTCCCGGGATGGTCCACAGCGCGTCACGCGAGGAGGCGGTCCGCGACGTCGTGGCCGAGGTCGCCGACGCCTCGCTGCAGGTCGTCGTGGGCGACTTCACCCCCCAGGGTGGCGCGGGGGCCACCAAGCGCCTGGTCGCCGGTCCCGAGCCGCGGCCCACCGCCATCGTGTACGCCAATGACCTCATGGCGACCGCGGGGATGTCGCTGTTGGCCGAGCTCGACCTGTCGGTGCCCGACGACATCAGCGTCATCGGCTACGACGACGCCCCGCTCAGTGCCCACCTGTCGCCGCCGCTGACGTCGGTGGCCACCGACGTCGTGGGCTGGGGCGCGGCTGCCGCGGACGCGTTGCTGGCCGGCATCGAGGCCGGTGGGGACACCGACCGCGTCGTGACCTCGACCATGCCACCCGCCCAGCTGGTCCTGCGCGCCAGCACCGGCCCCCCGCCCCCCGATGCCTGACCAGGCGCGCCGCGCGCCGGCCGGCCGGTGTCCCGCGCCACGTGTCACACCTGCCCCGGGACCGCCGGGCGACCGACCCCCAGACCCCGACCTGACGACCGACCAACGAACCACAGGAGGTTCGCGATGAGGACCACGAGATCGACCCGCAGGGTGGTGGTGGCCGTGGCCATGGCCATGGTGCTCGGAGCCTGCTCCGTCGGGCAGGACTCCGGCGACGACGGAGGCGGGGACGCCACCGAGGCTGGCGGCGGCGCCTCGGAGGCTGCCAGTGGCGACACCGGTGGGGGTGGCGGGTCCGGCACCGGCCCGATCTCGATCTGGTATTCGAACAACCCGGAGGAGATCGCCTGGGCCGACCAGGTGATCGAGGACTGGAACGGCGAGAACCCCGACCAGGAGGTCACCGCCCAGGAGATCCCGGCCGGCGAGTCCTCCGAGGAGGTCATCCGGGCCGCGATCACCGCCGGCAACACGCCGTGCCTGGTCTACAACACCGCCCCGGCCGCGGTCCCGTCGTTCCAGAAGCAGCAGGGGCTGGTGGCCCTGTCGGAGTTCGACGACGGCGACTCGTTCGTACGCGACCGCCTCGGTGACCTGGCCGACCAGTACACCTCCACGGACGGGGAGTTCTACCAGATCCCGTGGAAGGCCAACCCGGTCATGCTGCTGTACAACAAGGACCTGTTCGAGGAGGCCGGGCTGGACCCCGAGAACCCACCCCTGGCCACCTACGACGAGTTCCTCGAGACCTCCCGCACCCTGGTGGAGAAGTCCAGCGCGACGGCGGCCATCTACCCGTCGCCGAGCCAGGAGTTCTACCAGCCGTGGTTCGACTTCTACCCGTGGTTCGCGGCCGAGTCCGGTGGGGACCAACTGGTGGCCGACGGCACGGTGAACGCCGCCGACGACGACGCCATCGCGGTCGCCGACACCTGGCGCACGTTGTACGACGAGGAGTTGGCCCCCCGTGAGCCCTACCAGGGCGATGCCTTCGCCGAGGGCGTGTCGGCCATGAACTCGGCCGGACCGTGGGCCGTCCCCGTCTACGCCGACCTCAACTGGGGTGTGGTGCCACCGCCCACCTCCGAGGGCATGGACCCCAGCGAGGTGTGGAGCTTCTCCGACGCCAAGTCGGTCGGGCTGTACACGGCATGCGACAACCGCCAGACCGCATGGGACTTCGCCAAGTTCTCGATGTCGGAGGACAACGACCGGTTGCTGCTGGAGGAGACCGGCCAGATGCCGCTGCGCCCGGGGGTCACCGATCTCTACGCCGACTACTTCGAGGCCAACCCGGCCGTGCTGCCCTTCGCCGAGCAGCTCGACCGCGTGGTCGAGGTCCCGGTGGTGCCCAACTCCATCGAGGCGTGGCAGGCCTTCCGCAACGCCTGGGTGAGCGGCGTGATCTTCGGCGACGAGGAGGTCCAGCCGGCGCTCGACGGCGCCGCCACCGAGATCGAACAGCTCGTCCAGGAGGGTTGAGCATGTCCGCCGAGGCCGGGGTCGGGTCCGCGTCCGACCCGGCCACCCCGGACGGGTCCGGGTCGAGTGGGTCGAGCTCCGGTGGGTCGGGAGGCTGGCGGGGGCTGGTCCGGCGAACCCTCGGGGACCACCCGATCGGGTACGCGTTCGTCACGCCCTACGTCGTGTTCTGGGCCCTGCTGTTCGCCTGGCCGCTGTACCTGGCCGTGTACATGTCGTTCCGGGACTGGTTCTTCGCCGCCCCGGGGGCCGACGTGGCCCGACCCTTCGTGGGGCTGGGCAACTACGCCGAGGTGCTGGGCGACCCGTTGGTGCACCGCGCGGCCCTCAACGTGGCCATCTTCATCCTCATCAACGTGCCGCTGACGGTGATCGTGTCGATGGTGCTGGCGGCCGCGCTGAACCAGGCGCTGCCGCTGCGGACGTTCTTCCGGGCCGCGTACTACCTGCCCTACGTCACGGCCAGCGTCGCGATGATCGCGGTGTGGTTGTTCCTGTTCAACGGCACCGGGATGGTCAACCAGATCCTGGGCTCGTGGGCGCCGGACCCGACCTTCCTGGTCAACCGGTTCTGGGCCATGCCGATGATCGCGCTGTTCGCGACCTGGAAACAGTTGGGGTTCTACGTCCTGCTGTACCTGGCCGCGATGCAGAGCATCTCCGAGACCCTGTACGAGGCGGCCAGGGTCGACGGTGCGGGCGCCTTCCGACGCTTCACCGCCGTCACCCTGCCGGGGGTGCGGTCGGCCACGACGCTGGTGGTGGTGCTGGCCACGATCGTCGGCGCGAACTTCTTCACCGAGCCCTACCTGCTCACGGGCGGGGGCGGGCCCAACAACGCGTCGGTGTCACCGGTGCTGTTGATGTATCGCACCGGCATCGAGCAGGGGCGGGCCGGGTACGCCGCCGCCCTCGGCGTGATGCTGGCCATCCTGGTCATGGCCCTGTCGGCGTTCAGCCAGTTCGTCCTGGAGGATCGTGAATGAGCACCGTGGATGATTCCGTCGAGACCTCCGCCGACCAGCCACCCGAGGGGGTCGAGGGCGTCCGGGACCGCTGGACGCCCGGGCGGATCGGCAGCTTCGCGTTGCTGGCCCTGGGTGCCGTCGTGTTCCTGTTCCCCTTCTGGTACATGGTCGTGGGGTCCCTGCAGGCATCCCCCGACACCACGGTGGCGGGGGCGTTCCCGACCCCGGGAAACCTGACCTTCGCCAACTACACCGACATCGACGCCCGGGTCGACCTGCTCAAGACGTTGCTGAACTCGTCGATCTTCACCATCGGCGTGATCATCGCCACGCTGGTGCTCGGGCTGTTGGCCGGCTACGCGCTCGCGGTGCTGGAGTTTCGTGGTCGTGGCCTGGTGTTCGGCATCGTGCTGATCAGCCTGGTGCTGCCGTTCCAACTGCTGATGATCCCGCTGTACGTGCTGGTGGTCCGGACCTACGGCCTGTCGGACAGCTACCTCGGGATGATCCTGCCGTTCGCGGTCAACGCCACGGCCGTGTTCATCTTCCGCCAGTTCTTCCGATCCCTGCCCGTGGACATGTTCGAGGCCGCCAGGATCGACGGCGCCACCGAACTGCAGATCCTGCTGCGCCTGGCGATCCCGATGGCGCGGCCGGCGATCCTGACCGCCATCCTGGTGACCTTCATCGGACCGTGGAACGAGTTCCTGTGGCCGTTCCTGATCACCAAGGACGCCTCGATGCAGCCGCTGGCGGTCGCACTGGCCAACTACATCACCACCATCTCGGCGCGCGCCGCCAACCCCTTCGGGGCGATCCTGGCCGGTGCGACCGTGCTGGCGATCCCCGCCGTCGTCCTGTTCCTGGCCTTCCAGAAGTACTTCCTGTCCACTGACATCGGTTCGTCGACGAAGGGCTGATCCCCTTCGTCGACCGCGCCCCCGCCGGCGGGTCGACCCCGCCCGACCATCGGATCCTGCGTGGACGTCCAGTTGGAACGCCGCGGCGTGCTCATGGACCCCGACCCCGGCGAGCCCCACGAGGCCTGGGGGGTCCTCAACCCCGCGAGCCTCCGGGACCGCGAGGGCGAGTTGCTGTTGCTGCCACGGCTGGTGGCCGCCGGCAACGTGTCGCGGGTCGGCCTCGCCCGGGTGCTCGTCGACGACGACGGTGACCCCGCCGGGGTCGAACGCCTCGGGGTCGTGCTCGAACCCGACGAGGTGTGGGAGAACAACGGGGACGGCGGCGGTGTCGAGGACCCCCGGGTCACCTTCATCGCCGCGATCGACACCTACGTGATGGCCTACACCGCCTTCGGACCGTTCGGGCCGCGACCTGCCCTGGCGGTGTCCGACGACGGGCGGTCGTGGCGTCGCCTCGGGATGCTGCGCCACCGCTACGAGCCGGACGCCCTGGGCAGCGACCTCAACCTGTATCCCAACAAGGACGCGCTGTGGTTCCCCGAACCGGTGACGGGTCCGGACGGCACCCCCTGCCTGGCGATGCTGCACCGGCCGACCTGGGACCTGACCGGGATGGCGGCACTGGCCTTCGACGCCACGCCACCGACCGGCATCAGCGATCCGCGCCCGGGGATCTGGGTGTCCCACGTCCCGCTGGCGGAGGTCCGTGACGACCTCGCGGCCCTGACCGACCTGCGCTGGCACCGTGAGGTGGCCGTGCCCGAGTACGACTGGGAGATCGCCAAGATCGGCGCGGGGACCCCACCGATCCGCACGCCCGACGGGTGGCTCCACGTCCACCACGGGGTCGCCGGGGACCTCGAGCCCGGCACGGCGCTGCAGAGCCACGTCCACTACGCCGCCGGGTGGTTGCTCCACGACCTCGACGACGTCGCCCGCGTCCGGGAGCGATCGAGCGTTCCGGTGCTGGAACCCCGGGAGCGGGGCGAGATCGAGGGCATCGTGCCCAACGTCGTGTTCCCCACCGCCGTCGACGTGCGTGGGGACGGCTGGGCCGACGTCTTCTACGGCATGGCCGACAGCCGCATCGGATGGGCGCGCCTGACCTGGTGAGGCCGCTGGCCGACGACGGTTCGATCCGGTGGCCACGACGGTGGTTCCGATGGTCGTCGTGCTCCGTGGTGACGCCTGGTTGTCCGTCGTTGCCGGCGTGACGAGGCGATCGGGACCGGGGTCATGGTCGACGCGGACCGCCGTCGCTTCCGCGACCCCTGCCCCCGTGGAACAGTTGGGGGTGCACGGGAAAGGGCACCACGCAGGGCGGGATCACGAGCTGTACGCCGGGGGACGGCGGACTCGGAAGGTGATCCCGCACAGGCGCTGGCGCGCAACGGCCACGAGCACCTGGGCCGTCGCCGCGTCACACAGGGGGGACACCGCGACATGACCAGGAAGACCGGCAGGAGCCGCGCGGCCGCGCGT
The DNA here is from genome assembly GCA_963735045.1 of uncultured Nitriliruptorales bacterium. Classification (GTDB taxonomy): domain Bacteria; phylum Actinomycetota; class Nitriliruptoria; order Nitriliruptorales; family Nitriliruptoraceae; genus Salsipaludibacter. The sequence goes on from CAVTIZ010000003.1 coordinate 356,788, forward strand.
GCTCCGGGAAAGGCGCGTCGCCCCGTCGACCCGACCCATGTCCGACTGGCCGTGCTGGCCGTCTACCTCGTCCTCGTGGTGGTCATGGTGCTGGTCGCCGATCCGGCACTGGCCAGCACCAGTTCCGGGGGCGTGGCGGTCGGGCGCAACGTGCCGACCGTGGTGTTCACCGCCGTGGTCGTCGGGGCCCTGGTGGTGCGCAGCATCCGGCTCCGTGGTCGACTGCCGCGGACCCGCATGCCACGTCCGCGCTCGGCCCCGGACCACCACGTCGCCCGCTGACCCGTCGTGGTCGTGGCGCGATCAGCCGGGGGTGAGGCGTTCCCGCAACCGGACCAGGTCGGCGGCGACCGCACGACGGTCCGCGGCGAGGTCCTCGTCGCTGCCGCCCGGGCGCCGGAACACCGTGAAGGTGACCTGTGACCCGGAGTCGTGGGGCAGCACGCGGACCGGGACGTGGACCTCCTCACCGGTGGGCAGGGTGACCCAGTGGTCGGCCACGCCCAGGTCGTTGCGCGTCACGAACCGCAGGGACGCGTTCCCGCCGGGTTGCGCCACGCGCCAGGTGCCGTCGACCTGCTCCACCGTGCCCAACCCGTCTGCCCAGGTGGGCAGGTTGGCCGGGTCGAGCAGGAAGGCCACCACCTCGTCGGGTGCCCGTGGGACGTGGACGGTCTCGTGCCCAACGGTGGGGCTCATGACCACGGGGTCCGGGGGCGTTGCTGGAGGTGGCCGTCCACGGTGACGTCGGCGCGTTCGTCGTGGAACGCCACGAGGTCGGTCAGGACGAGTTGCTCCGTGATGGGTTCGGGATAGCTCCAGGCGATGTCCTCGCCGATGTCGCCCACGGCGGGGATCGACCAGTAGCGCGCGGAGCCCTTGTAGGGACATTCCGTCCGGGTGTCGCTGGCGACCAGCAGGTCGAGGTCGACGTCCTCGGGCGGGAAGTAGTAGCGGGTCGGCAGGTCGGTCTCGAACAGCAGCATCGGGTGGTCGCTTCGGGCCACGACCGTGCCGTCGAGGGCGACCTCGACCGTCCGGTCCGACGCCAGCACGTCGACGCGCTTGCGCGGGTCGCGGGCATGCACGAACACCTCCTCGGCCTCCTCGTACCAGGCGTCGACCGCCTCCCATCGGAAGGTCAGGTGGTCGTCGAGGCGTGCGACCGGACCGGTCGGGTCGAGGTAGGCCCAGGCCGCCTGCTCGACGGTGCGGTCGTCGACGGTGGCGTGCCACCACCGGCGCCCGTCGTGCTCGTCGGCCTCGGTGAGCACGTCGGTGGCGACGTCGTCCATCGGGAAGAAGTAACCCGGGAGCAGTGGTCGCGGCTCGTCGGGCAACAGCGGGGGCCCGAAGGCCACGTGCAACTGGGCCCGGCGGGAGTCGCCCACCGTTCGTCCCTCGAGTTCGGCCCGGATCCACCGCGGGGTGGGTTCCACCCTCGCCTCGGGCGGGAGCCATGCTGCCGGTTCGTGGTCGTCGTCCATGCGTTCGTCCTCGTCGGTGTCGCCTCGTGCGACGGCGACCCGCTCCGTGCGTCCCGGTGTCCCGAGGTTCGTTCGGCGCATCTCGTCGCCCCGTGCCGTCCGGGTCGTCGCCTCCCGTCGACCCTAGGTGCCGCGACCGGCCGCGTGCACGACCGTCGGACCACCCGCTCCCGCCCCCACCCCGATGTGTCCCCGCCCTGGCGATGTGCCTGACCCCGCCCCCGCCGCAGGCCATCCCGATGTGTGTCGCAGGCCATCCCGATGTCCGCCACAGGCCATCCCGATGTCGGCCGCAGGCCATCCCGATGTCGGCCGCAGGCCATCCCGATGTCGGCCGCAGGCCATCCCGATGTGTCCCGGCCCGGTTGATGTGCCTCACCCCGCCATGCCGGGCGCATCCACATCATGCGGGGGTGACCACATCACGCGGGGGCGGCCACATCACGCGGGTGCGGCCACATCACGTGGGGGTGACCGCATCACGCGGGGGCGGCCACATCACGGGCGGTGAGGTGAGGTGGGGGCGGGGACTCGGTGGGTCAGCCGAGGGCGGACAGGACGGCGGTGCGACCGCCGGCCACGACGGCCGGGACGGCACCGGGGTCACGGCGGGGGAAGCCGTCGAGGCGCTCGGCGACCTCGTCGTCGGGTTCGATCACGGTCACGACGTGGCCGGCAGCCCGCAAGGCGGTGACCTCGTCCCGGAGGCGAGTGCGGGCGAACCGCCGCATCGCGGTGGTGGGGTGGCGTGCCATCGGTGCGACCACGACCACCTCCCGATCCCCCGATCGACCCGCGCGGATGCCGTCGCCCGGGTCCCCCTGGCCCAGCAGTAGGTCGGCATTGGTGGGCGAGTGGGTCGCCCCGTCCACGAAGCGCTGGCCGTCGATGCTGCGCGGGGTGAACATGACCGGCACGGCCTGGGTGGCCTCGACCGCATCGGCGACGGCGAGGTCGAGGCGGTCCCGGCCGAACACGACCCGGCGACCGTCGGCGAGGCCGACCGCGGGGATCCACAGCCGGTCCGGCCAGTCCTCGCCCAGCTCCTCGATACCGGGAGCGCGGCGCAGTGGAGTGGTGGGGAAGAGCCCGGCCGGCAGGACACCCGCCAGGGCGACGCCGACCCCCGGACCACCGGGCAGGACGGCTCGGGCCAGTCCGGGGGCGGCCGGACGCAGGCGGCGCCACCACCGTGACCGGGCGGCGGCCAGGGTGGCCCGGTAGGCGTCGATCTCGTCCGGCGTCGGCGCCCGCAACAGGGCCGCGACCACGGCGTCGGTGCTCGCCCCGGCCAGGACGGAGGCGGCCACGGGCGCTCCGGCCGAGGTCGCGACGACGGTGGACGCCGAGCCCAGGTCGAGCCCGGCCTCGGCCAGCCCGGCCACGGCGCCGGCGTGGAAGGCCCAGCCGGCGGCCCCGCCGGCGCCCAGCACGACCGCCGTCACGGCCGGTCCCGTCGGGGGGCGGACGATCGGTGGAGCACACGCGGATCGGACGAGTGCACGGGTGGCCTGCCGGTCGGGAGGATGGACCGGCGAGCGTACGGACGCGGGACACGCGGTCGTCGCGGCGCCCCGAGGCCGCCGGCCGGGTCCGCTCGCGACGTGGTCGACACCCGCCCCGCCCGGGCGTGCGGACGTGCGAGGTGTCCGCCTGCCGGGGGAGGATGGCGGTGGATTCCGCCGACGCGATGGCGCATACTGGCCGGGCAGGGCGCATCCACGAAGGGGTCGAGATGGACCGCACACACGCGCCGGACATCCTGCCGATGCTGTCGCGGGGCAAGCACCGGACACCGGCCGACGGCGGCTGCTTCATGGAGTTCGCCTCCTACCTGGCCGGTGAGCGCTGGAGCGATCACCCGAGTTGCACCCACCCGCTGCTGGCCTCGCTGGCGCGGCTGGTCAACGACGCCGTGTCGGACCATCGTCGACCCGCACTCGCCCCACTGGTGCCACAGGTCGTCGGGCTGGACCACGACGACGTGGCCTTCGACGCGCTGGTGGCCCGTCGCTGCGCGGTGACGGCCCTGCCGCTGGCACCGGCCGAACAGCAGCGCGCGCTGGCCGTGGCCGTCCTGGCCGCCGAGGACCTGCTCGCGCCACACGAGGGACGCCCCGAGGACCTGCCAAGCGACGACGCTCGCCGCGCCTTCGCGCTGGCGCCGGCGGCGGTCGCCTGGGCCCGCGACCTGGCGGAGGGCCAGCTCCCCTCGGCCCGTGCCTACCGCCGGCACGCCGCACCGACCGCGGTCCGCTGCGCGGTCCAGGGCATCCTGTCGGCACGCCTGCCCGACCCGGACCCGGTGCTGGAGGGCCTGCTCGCCACCGTGGTGGAGGAGTGTCGGGCGTTCGTCCGGACCACGACGCCACCGGTCGACTCCGACCGATGGCGGCAGGCATGCGACCTGCTCGACCACGGGGTCGCCGCGGGCTGACCCGGCGGGCTCCCGGTGCGTGGCGGGTCGTCGAGTCGTCCGCCGGTCGGACGGGGAACGGTGGAATAGCGCACGCGGCCGCGCGCCTTGTGCCTGTCGACGGCCGAACCCGGTCGCCCCCCTGGTTTCGCCACGAGATCCCCATGTCCTCACCCACCTCGTCCGAGTTGCGCGCCGTCGGGATCGACCCCGACGTCTACGAACGCCGCAACCAGATCCTCGCCGTCCTGGTCCTGTCCCTGGTCCTCGTGGTCGCCGGCAACGCCTCGCTGAACGTGGCCCTGCCGTCGATGGCGCGGGCACTGGACGCCAGCCAGTCCCAGTTGCAGTGGCTGGTCGACGCCTACGCCCTGGTGTTCGCCGGGCTGCTCCTGCCCTTCGGTGCGCTGGGTGACCGGTTCGGTCGCAAGGGCGCGCTCCAGCTGGGGCTTGTGCTGTTCGCGGTCGGGGCCACCGCCGCCTCGTTGGTCAACGACCCGTGGCCGGTCATCGGCGCACGCGCCTTCATGGGCGTGGGTGCGGCCTTCGTCATGCCCTCCACGCTGTCGTTGCTGTCGGCGAGCTTCCCGCCCCGGGAACGGCCCCGTGCCATCGCGATCTGGGCCGGCTTCGCCGGTGCGGGCGCCGGCATCGGCGTGATCGGGTCGGGCCTGCTGCTGACGCGATTCACCTGGCACGCGGTGTTCCTGGTCAACCTGCCGATCGTGGCGATCGCGCTGCTGGCCGGGGCACGGATCCTGCCGACGTCGCGTGACGAGTCCCACACCCCGCTGGACCCCGCCGGTGCCGTGCTGTCGGTCGTCGGCCTCGGGTCTCTGCTGTACGCCATCATCGAGGGTCCGGTCGTCGGTTGGACCAGCCCACAGGTGTTGACGGGGTTCGTCGTCGGATCGCTCGGGCTGGCCGGGTTCGTGTGGTGGGAGTCGCGCACCGCCCACCCGATGCTCGACCTGGACTGGTTCCGGGACCGGCGGTTCTCGACCGGGACCCTGACCATCTCGTTGGCCTTCTTCGCCAACTTCGGCCTGTTCTTCATCATGACCCAGTTCCTCCAGTTCGTGCTGGGCTACAGCCCGCTGCAGGCCGGGTTCGCCACACTGCCGATGTCGTTGATGATCGTGGCGTCGTCGCCACGTTCGGCCGGACTGGTCGAGCGCTTCGGACCTCGCAAGGTGATCGCCGGCGGACTGGTCGGGGCCGCGACCGCCTTCGGGATCCTCGCCGTGGTGCTGCAGCCCGACATGACCTACTGGCCGTTGCTCGGACCGTTGCTGCTGTTCGGCGCCTCGGTCGGGATGGTCATGCCCCCGGCGACCGGCCAGATCATGTCGTCGCTGCCGGTCAACCGCGCCGGTGTCGGCTCGGCGGTCAACGACACCACCCGCGAGATGGGTGGGGCGTTGGGCGTCGCCATCCTCGGCTCGATCGCCAACGTGGTCTACCGCAACGGGCTGGGGGACCTGGCCGCCAGCGCACCCGAGGAGGTTCGTGCCGCCGTGACCTCGTCGGTCGCCGCCGCGCTGGAGTTCGCACGTGCGCCCCAGGCCCCCGCCGGTGCCGGCGACCTGGTCCGTGAGGCCTTCACCTCTGCCGGGATCGCGACCTTCGCCGCGGCCGCAGCCGTGGCCGTGCTCAACGCGGCCCTGGTGTGGGCGTTCGTTCCCCGTCGGTCCGACTTCCGGGCCATGGGCGAACCGGATCCTGACGCCGGCCCCACCGGTGGCCGTGCGGACGACACGTCCGACGAGGCCACTCCGGCCGGCACCCTCGCCGCAGGTCGCCGCCCCGACCAGGCCGCCGACCAACCCGCCTGATCCCCGTCGAGCCCGCCCCCAAACCGTCGGTTGGGGATGTCGGCCGCACCAGTGCGGTCCCATCCGACAACCGACGGTCTCGGGGACGTCGTCGGACGGCGGACCCCTTTCGCGCGTGACCGTGGCGGACCTAGGATCGCCAGACTGTCAACGATGAGCGTTGGCCGATGGTCATGAAGGATTCGGGATGCGACGACGTCATGCACTGATCGCCGTGGTGGTGGTGGCCCTGTTGGGCTCGCTGCCGGCCATGGCCACCCCACGAACGGCCGACGCCAAGTGCGGCCACGAGATCAAGAAGGGTCCCGACGCCGGCTACGAGGTGATCTTCGACGGGTCCAAGAAGTGCTTCGAGGAGTGGGCGTACGCGGGCGGCAACTCCATCACGCTGGAGAAGAACGGCACGCTCCAGAGTGCCGGCGGCGACTCCAACCTGGGCGTGCTGTGGTACGCCGAGCGTCCGTATGGCGACTTCTCCCTGCGGCTGGAGTTCCGCGACGACGCTCCCGACGCGGGCGCCCGTGCCAACAGCGGTGTCCAGGTCCGGTTCCCGGCCCCCACCCCGCCGGTGCCCGGCTGTGCCACGACCTTCGGGTCCTTCGACCTCGGCGACGCCTGGGTCGCGGTGGCCTGTGGCCACGAGATCCAGATCAACGACGCGGTCGAGGGTGATCCACGCAAGACCGGGTCGATCTACGCCTTCTCCGACCTCGACATCACCGAGGCCAACCCGGTGCAGAAGGGGACCTGGAGCCAGCTGGAGATCCGGGTCGTGGGCCAGACCTACACCGTGTTCCGCGACGGCGTCCAGATCAACCAGTTCGAGAACGTCGACGGCATCCCGTTCCCCGGTCGTGCGTTCGACCCTGGGTCCGACTCGCGCGACCTCGTCGGCTACATCGGCCTGCAGGCGCACGGGGCGCCCAACGACATCGTGTCGTTCCGCAACATCCGGATCCGGGACCTGTCGGCTCCCTGAGTCGCGTCGTCCACGACGATGGCCCGCCCGAGGACGTGCTCGGGCGGGCCATCGCGTGTGGTCGTGGTCAGTGCACGTCGTGGATCGCGGCGGCCAGCCTGGCGGCGCCGGTGTCGAGGTCGTCGGGCGTGACGTCCAACATCGGGGTGATGCGGATGACGTTGCCGTACAGGCCACCCTTGCCGACCAGCAGTCCGTGGTCCTTGCACGCCTCGAGCAGGGCGGCGGTGCGGGCCGCGTCGGGCTCCAGTGAGTTGGGGTGGCAGACCTCCAGGGCCTGCATCAGGCCGCGACCACGGAACTCCGCGATCCATGGTGTGGCCTCGGCGACCGGGTCGATCGCGGCGACGAATCGTTGGCCCATGGCTCGGGCGTTGGCCTGCAGGTCGTGCTGTTCGACGTAGTCCAACGTGGCCAGCCCGGCCGCGGTCGACAGCGGGTTGCCGCCGAAGGTCGAGAAGTTGAGCACGTCGATGGTGTCCATCAACTCGGCGCGGGCGACGCACCCGGCCAGCGTCACGCCGTTGCCGACTCCCTTGGCGAAGGTCAGGACGTCGGGGACGATGTCGTGGGCCTGGTAGCCCCAGAAGTGGTCGCCGGTCCGACCCCATCCGGTCTGGACCTCGTCGGCGATGAACAGGATGCCGCGGTTGGCCAACTCCTTGTGCATCGCCCCCAACAGCCCGTCCGGCGGGACTGCGAAGCCGCCGACGCCCTGGATGGGTTCGGCGATCAGGGCCGCGACGTCGCCGGCCGAGGTCATGTCCAGCAACTGCACCAGGTCGTCGACGCAGGCCGTGGTGTAGTCGTGGTCGTCCAGGCCCGCGAACGGGGACCGCAGCCGGTACCCGCCCTGGACGAACGTGACCTGCAGCCCGGACAGCGACGTCGACGACCACGATGCGTGGGAGGTGATCGCCTGGGTCGTGAACGAGCGGCCGTGGTAGCTGTTGCGCAGTGCCAGGACCTGGTTGGAGCGTCGGAAACTGGTTGCGAGCAGGATCGCGGTGTCGTTGGCCTCGGTGCCGGAGGTCGTGAACAGCACCCGCGCGTCCGGGATGCCGGACAGCTCGGCGATGCGCTCGGCCAGGTCCAGCATCGGCGGTGACAGGTACAGCGTCGAGGTGTGCAGCACCTTGTCGACCTGGTCGTGCAGCGCGGCGTTCACGTGCGGGTTGTTGTGCCCGACCATGGTGGTCAGCACACCCCCGAAGAAGTCCAGGTACCGGGTCCCCTCGACGTCGGTGACCCAACTGCCGTCGCCGTGCACGATCGAGATCGGTTGGTCGTAGAACGGCGACAGGAACGACGGCAGGACCCGTCGGTACTGCCCCAGCAGGTCCTCGTTGGTCACCATGCCCGGCACCCTACTGCCGTTGCCCACCACGTTCCGTCCGGGTGGCGTCGGGGTGGCGTCGGGCCGTTGTCCCGGCCCGGTTCGATCCCGGCAGGGTGGTGGGGGCCGACGGGATCGGACGCGTCGAGCCGGTCAGCCGGGCTTGTAGACCATGGCGACGACGACGAGGAAGACGACCACGAGGTCGATGCTGCCGAGCAGGTTCAGGCGTGACTGCAGGCTGGCGACCGCACCCGTGTCGCCGGCGGTGACGGCCTCGTCGAGGGCGTCGGTGGTGCGACGGATCAGGGTGGAGCCGATGAAGATCGAGATCGCGATCCCGACCAGTCCGAACGTGATCCACAGGTCGCCGAACGACAGCGAGTCCGACACGACCACCATCACGATCCCCGACAGCAGCGTCGTGATGCCGGCGATCGAGAAGTAGCGCTGCCCGAACCAGGCTCCCTGTTCGGCCATGAAGCCGACCGCGGCCCCGTCGTCGGCCCGGGCGACACGCACGTTCATGACCTGGAAGGCCAGTGCGGCTCCCAGCCACGCGATCGCGGCGATGACGTGGATGGTCATGAAGGCGAGGTACATGCCGGCCCCTGTCGTTCGTCCGCGAAGTATTGACGATCTCCCGACCGACGGCAAGCACCAATCGCCAGTCGGCGGATCGGCACGCAGCAAATCCGTCGGCGGACCGGCGCCGGCCGATCGGCGTCGTCCGGGCCGGGTCCGGTGGGAACTACCGTCGAGGCATGGAGGCAGTCGCGACCTGGATGTCGGCGCCGGGCTACGAGGTGGCCCGGTGGCTGGTGCAGCGCGGGCTCGCCCTGGTCTACGTCCTGGCCTTCGCCAACGCCTGGGTCGAGTTCCCGGCACTGCTGGGGGAACGCGGGCTGCAACCGGCCCGCCGGGTGATCGCGGGCACGGACTTCCGGTCCACGCCCAGCCTGTTCCACTGGCGCCTCGACGACGGCTTCGTCCGCCTGGTCGCCGGTGGTGGCGTGATGCTGGCGGCCGGCCTGGCGATCGGTGTCGGGGACGCGGTCCCGCTGGCCGTGTCGGTGGTGGCATGGTTGGTGCTGTGGTTCGCCTACCTGTCGATCGTCAACGTCGGACAGTCCTTCTACGCCTTCGGGTGGGAGTCCCTGCTGGTGGAGGCCGGGTTCCTCGTGGCGTTCCTGGGCAACGACGACATCGCCCCGCCGATCGTGGTGATCATGGGGCTGCGGTGGTTGCTGTTCCGGGTCGAGTTCGGCGCGGGGTTGATCAAGTGGCGCGGCGACCGCTGCTGGCGCGACCTGACCTGCCTGGACTTCCACCACGAGACCCAACCGATGCCGGGGCCGATGTCGTGGTGGTTCCACCACCTGCCACCACGGCTGCACAAGGTGGAGGTGGCGGCCAACCACGTCACGCAGCTGGTCCTGCCGGTCCTGCTGTTCGCCCCGCAGCCGGTCGCCGGGGTCGCGGGCGCCGCGGTCGTGGTCACCCAGGGCTGGCTGATGGTGTCGGGCAACTACTCGTGGCTGAACGCCGTGACGCTGGTGCTGGGACTCGCCGCCCTGCCCGACTCCTGGTTCGGCGGTCTCGGCGAACGCGTGACGGCCGAGGCGAGCATGCCGGCCTGGTTCGTCGTGGTCGTGGTGGCCGTCGCCGTGCTGGTGGTCGTCGTGAGTGTCCCGTCGGCACGGAACCTGGTGTCCCGCGACCAGCGCATGAACGCGTCGTTCAACCGTTGGCGGATCGTCAACGCCTACGGCGCGTTCGGGTCGGTGACCCGGTCGCGTCGGGAGCTGGTGGTCGAGGCGACGTTGGCGGAGCAACCGGGTCCGGACGACTGGCAGGCCTACGAGTTCCCGGGCAAGCCGACGGACCCGTTCCGTCGCCCGCCGCAGGTCGCTCCCTACCACCGTCGGCTGGACTGGCTGCTGTGGTTCATCCCGTTGTCGCCACGCTACGGCGACGGGTGGTTCGACACGTTCCTGAACCGCCTGCTGGTGGCCGACGAGGCGACGCTCGCCCTGCTCCGCCACGATCCGTTCCACGGGGAGTCGCCGGCGTGGTTGCGGGTGCGACTGGTCGACTACCGCTTCTCGACCCGACGGGAACGACGCGAGACCGGTGCCTGGTGGATCACTGGTCGCAGTCGCGAACTGGTCCGGCCCCGTCGCGGACCCCGGTCGGCGTCCGCGCCCTCGGACCCCACGTGACCGTCACGACCCGTTGGTGAGGACGGCCTGGATCTCGTGGACGTCGAGGTCGTAGGACTGGACGAGGAAGATCGGGTCGGCGGGGAGGGGCTCCCACGGGCCGCCGGCGTCGCGCCAGTGGCCGGTCCAGCGGACGTCGACCTGGATGGTCCGGTCGCCCTTGACGGTGTAGACGTGCGCGATGGGTTCCGGTGAGGCGTAGGGCTGACCGGTCTCGTCGCCTGGCAGGTACGGGCGGCCATTGGTGTCGAGCCAGTCGGTGGGTGGGGTGTCGTCGTCGTTCCAGCGGATTCGGTGTGCGGCGGTGGCGCGGAGGTCGATCTGGCTGTCGGGGAGTGCCCAGGTGATGGTGCGGGCGTCGTCGTCGATGTCGTAGTCGGGTTGATAGTCGTCGACGGACACGATCGTGGGGACTCCGACCACGCTGTAGGTCGTCGGTTGGGTCAGCACGGACGGTGCCAACGGCTGGGCCCAGGCCTGCCACCCGATCAGCGCCCGCTGCAACGGCGAGATGACGACCGCCGCCACGACCTCGTCCTGGGTCGTTTCGGCCACGGGGTCCACACACGGCAACATCTGCTGTTGCCGATAGACCCCGTCTGACAGCGTCTGTCCCGATGAGCAGTCCGCCACCGTCGCAAGTCCGGGCCGTAGAACGCCGTGGCGGCCGCGCCGGCGGCTGCCTGCGAGTTGGCGTATTGCCCGGTCCCGCATTGGCGTCACCCTCGTATTGGCGCAGCAATCGCCAGCACGTGCGCTGTGTGTCGCAGTACGGACGAACCGGTGTATCGGTGAGTTGGGTGACCTTTCCGCGTAGCGGTGGCAGATTCGCGGCTCGTCACCGCTTTCTTCGGCTCGGCTGCACTGTCTGGTTCAGAGTCACCGGAGTCAGAGGCACTCGAAGTCCAGTTGCAGCTGAGTAGCCAATCGGACGCACCAGGGTCTACCGGAGCGTCGTGCCTGGCTTGTGACTTCGCATCGTCGGCCCTGCAGCGTCAGTCGGCAACGAGACGCTTGCTGCGAGAAGGCGAACGCAACAGCGAGATGTGACTGTGCCGCGGAACGGACTCGTCATGGTCGGATCTCTTGGTCGCAACACGAGGTGTCATTCGAGTCGCTGATCCGTCAATCTCGACATCTCGGTACCAGCCCGCTCGGATTGCTCAGCCGAGCCGCGCGCGGCGTTGACGAGCTGACGCCAAGCGTGAGGCTGCACTCGTCCTCGTCGACCAGAGCCGACTCAGTCGCGCTCTCGAGTCGGACCTCGAAGCAGTCGTTTGCGATGTCCAGGACCTCGAGGACCTGTTCCGACAGCGCGGCGGGACCTGACGTGTCGAACGCCTTGAAGCCGGTCCTCGCCGAGTCGTTCCACAGTTCGCCGTATGCGCGAGAAGTCCGTCTGTGTAGATCACTCGAACTCGCGCGTGGAACTCGTGCACCGACGTCCTCCGGAATCTCGTCGAGTGGTCAAGTACTCGAGCAAGACAGCGTCGTTGTAGATCTGGTTCTGGATGTCGATGACGGCCTGGGCTTCGGCGACGGTGACCTCGCCGTCGTCGGTGATGGTGGACAGGTCGTCGGGGACGGGCGCGGTCGTGGGGGTGGGCGAAGGCAGCGGCGTGGGGGTGGGGGTCGGGCTGGGGATGGGGGCCGGGCTGGGTGTGGGTGACGGGGTGGGGGTGGGTGACGCGGTGGGGGTCACAGCGGTGGTCGGCGACGGTGTGACGGTGTCGCTGGCCGTGGTCGGGGGGACCGTGGGTGACGGGGTGGTGTCGGGCTCGCCGGAGCAGGCCGCGATCGCGACCGTGGCGACCAGGAGGGCGGCGGCGAGGTGGGGGATCCGCACGGGGTGTCCTTGGGGGCGATGGGACAGTGAACGAAACTACATGAGGGCTGCAACCGGATCAAGGGCCACGTTCACGGAGCTGTGGACACGAGCGGTCGGCGCCTCGACGGTCCGACGGTCGCCACACGTGACACGTTGCACCTGCCCTCCCGAAGCCGTGGGACGAGCACACGACCCGTCCTCGATCCCCCGCGACCACGCCACGAACCACCACGTGACCAGGGCGGGGGCGAGGCGACCATTGGCCCAGTGTGGTCCCTGCGGTCGTCGATGTCTCCTGCCCGACACGTCCTGTGTCGGCGGTCATCGACGTCGGCGAACCGGTGGCCCGACCTTGCCGGTGGTGGCCCTCAGCCCGAGGTGTCCACCTCAGCACCCCGCCCACGGGCCAGCGCCACCGCCAGGTCGAGGCCGATCCGGGTCCCGGTGAGGTCCGCGCCATCGAACACGGCATGGTCGATCCTCGTCCCGCGCAGGTCGGCCCGGCGCAGGTCGGCGTGCCGCAGGTTGGCGCCGGACAGGTCGGCCTCGGTCAGGTCCGCCTCGACCAGCACGGTCCCGTCCAGGTCCGCCTCGACCAGCCGCACCCCCCGCAACGACCGGCCGGTGAGGTCGCACTGGCGCAGGTTGGTCCACGACCAGTCCCCGCCGTCGACCTCCAGGCCCAGCAGCCGGGCCGAGGTCAGGTCGCTGCCGGTGAGCTTGCACGACTCGAAGCGGGCGGTCGCGAGGTTGGTGCCGTCGAAGCGGCAGTTGGTGAAGGCCGAGGCGTCGTGGCGCGACCCGGTCAGGTCGCTGTTGGTCCAGGCGCACGCGGTGAAGGTGGCCTGCCGGGTCACCAGCCCGGGAAGGTCGACGCCTCGGAACGTGCAGTCACGGAAGGTCCACCCGTCCAGCACGCCGTCGTCGAGCAGGTCCAGCAGGTCGACGTCCCACAGGTCGGCGTCGGCGACCACCCGTGACTCGTCATCGGTCGGTGATGGACCAGCGATCGCGGACCCTCCGGGGTCGTGATGGCCAGGACGTCGTGGCGCCGACGGGGCCTCAGCGGCGCGACAGCAACCGAAGGACGTAGAAGAAGAGCAGCGCCACGGAGGCGAACAGCGACGCGGCGGCGCCGACCTCCCGGTTCGCGGGCAGGTTGTGGTAGATCTTCTGGGTGTCGTAGAGCACGGCGCCGCCGGCCAGGGCGATCATGGCGACCGAGAACCAGGTCCCGAGGTCGATCAGCCCGAACACGCCCAGGACGATCAGGCCCAGGGCGATGGCCCCGCCCCACATCAACAGCGAGCGCATGAACGAGAAGTCCACGGCGGTGGTGATCGCGATGCCCGACAGGGCCACGAACCCGACCAGGGTGATGACGCCGGCCAGCGCGATCGTGCCGTCGGGTGCCGACAGCGCGGCACGGGCGATCATCGGTGTGAAGATCAGCGCGTAGGCCGCCACCAGGCCGAACAGCCCGGCGTACTGCACGCCGCGCGAGGTCGAGGCGGTGGCGCGCTGGGCCATCCACGACGCCACCATGAACCCGCCCAGGATGAGCAACCAGTTGACGTTGGAGGTCAGTTCGAGGAACGAGCCGGCGAGCCCGGTCACGAACAGCCCGTACTCGACGGCCACGAAGGCCGCGATGGCCAGCATCAGGTGCCCGTAGACCCGGGTCATGAAGGCGCGCTGGGCGCGGGCCCCCATCTGCGCGGCGGGGATGGCGGGTGCCGCCGGTGGCGGCGTGGTCTGGTACGACATGGGCGCGACCTCGTGGCTGGCCATCGTTCGCGCGATGGTACACCGCGCAACGATCGCTGTCGTACGAGTGGTCGGGGCCGCTGCCCGAGCGAGGTCCGCCGTCCGCGCGGGGCTCCCACCGAGCGCTCACACCACGGCCTCGCACCGGTGGACCTGCGACCCCGCGCGGGCCCAACGGTGCGGGCAGGACCACTGTTCGCCCGGCTCGCTACCATGGGGCGTCGCCGCGACCCGGCCGGGAACATCGGCCGCCGACGCGACGTTTCACCACTGCACGCGACAGGCCTGCCTGTCACCTCGACGTGCCTCAAGACGACGCTGTTTCGGGCGTCGCACCGAATCCACGAGGACCTCCATCATGCGCCAAGGCATCCACCCCGAGTACAAGACGATGACGGTGACCTGCTCCTGCGGGAACACCTTCGAGACCGGCGGCACCGTCGACAAGGTGAGCGTCGAACTCTGCAACGAGTGCCACCCCTTCTACACCGGCAAGCAGCGGATGGTCGATGCCGGCGGCCGGGTCGACCGCTTCAAGCGTCGCCTCCAGCAGTCCCAGGGCGCCAAGAACTGACCATGTCGACGTGCGGCGTCGGCGATCCCCGCGGGGTCGCCGGCGCCGTTTCGCATGTCACGGCACCGTCGCGACGACGCCCGCCCCCGTGATCCGATGATGCGTGGTCCGGCCCGTCCTGCGATCCGCCGCCGGGCTGCCTAGGTTTCCGGTCACGAACGACGGGTGCGGGGCCGCGCGGGCCCTCGCCGCGCGTGGCTCTCGGGCCGCGCCCCGTCCTCGTTCCCCGCACCGTTCCTCGCACCCACGACCCGACCGGAGGCTCGCCATGGACGCCGCCTTCCGGGAGCGCCTGGCCGAAGCCCGTGACCGCATCGCCGACGTCGAGGCCCGCTTGTCCGACGCCGCGACCGATCCCGGCGAGTTCGCCGACCTGGGTCGCGAGCATGCCGAGCTGCGGTCCGTGGTCGCCCTCGCCGATCGCCTGGACGAGGCCCGTGCCACGCATGCCGACGCCACCGAACTGGCCCGTGACGCAGACGGGGCCGACCGTGCCACGTGGCAGGACGAGGCGGACCGTGCTGCCGCCACGATCGTTTCCGCCGAGGCCGAGCTCGCGGACCTGCTGACCCCGGGCGACCCCAACGACGGTCGCGACGTCATCATCGAGATCCGGGCGGCCGCCGGTGGCGACGAGGCCGGCCTGTTCGCGGCCGAACTTCGGGACATGTACCTGCGGTTCGCGACCCGTCACGGGTGGTCGACGGCGATCGCCACCCAGACCCAACAGGGGATCGGCGGGGTGCGCGACAGCACCGTCGAGGTGGTCGGGGGCACGGCCTGGGCCCACCTCAAGCACGAGTCGGGCGTCCACCGGGTCCAGCGCATCCCGGTGACGGAGTCCGGGGGTCGCATCCACACCTCGACGGCGTCGGTGGCGGTGCTCCCGGCGGCCGAGGAGGTCGACGTGGACCTCGACCCCAACGACCTGCGCATCGACGTGTTCCGATCCTCGGGTCCGGGCGGGCAGAGCGTGAACACCACGGACTCGGCGGTGCGGATCACCCACCAGCCGACCGGGTTGGTGGTGTCGTGCCAGGACCAGAAGTCCCAGCACCAGAACCGCGACAAGGCCATGCGGATCCTGCGGTCACGTCTGTTGGCCGCCGAACAGGACCGGGCCGCGGCCGAGCGCGCGGGGGAGCGCCGCGACCAGATCGGGACGGGGGACCGGTCGGAGAAGATCCGTACCTACAACTTCCCCCAGTCACGCGTCACCGACCACCGCATCAACCTCACGGTCCACAACCTCGCCGACGTCCTGGCCGGTGACCTCGACGAGGTCGTCGGCGCCCTCCGCGACGTCGAACGCCAACAGCAGCTGGATCCCGCGTGACCGACGTCCGTCCGTGGAGTCTTGCTCACCGTCCAGTTGAGGTAGAGGGTTGGCCGGCTGTCCGGTGGCGACCCGGGTCGTGCTCGCGACGGCTCGCGGACCGGGCGTGGCCGGTGGCGGCGGTCGTGGCGGACCCGGGCCAGGACCGGGCCAGGACGGCCAGGACTCGGGCCAGGACCCGGGCCGGGACCCGGGCCGGGCGTGGGTCCGGCGGTGAGCCAGTCGCCGACTCCCGTGGAGTTCGAGGCCCGGGTGCGCCAGCGACTGGCTGCGGCCGGCATCGACGTGGCGCAGGAGGCGCGGTGGTTGGTCGAGTCGGCCACCGACTCGGCGGGCGTCGACACCGAGGTGCTCGAGGACCACGTGCGGCGGCGGCTGGCCGGTGAGCCGTTGCAGGTCATCGTGGGCGAGACGGCGTTCCGCTTCGTGACCGTGGCGTGCCGGTCGGGGGTGTTCGTCCCGCGGCCCGAGACCGAGGTGGTGGCCGGTGTGGCGATCGAGGCCCTGTCGGCATGGCCGTCGAGTCGACGGCTCGCGGTCGACCTGTGCACCGGCACCGGTGCCATCGCCCTCGCCCTGGCCAGCGAGGTGGCGACGGCCACGGTCCTGGCGGTGGAGGTGGACGGCGCCGCGGTGGCGCTTGCCCAACACAACGTCTCCGCGCTGTCGGGCCGGCCGCGACCCGACCCGTGGCGGCCGGGCGACCACCTCGCGCCGCATGCGAGCGTCGAGGTCCGCCGGGGCGACCTGTTCGGTCCCCTCGACGGTTCCTGGCGCGGCCGCGTCGCGGTGGTCGTGGCCAACCCGCCGTACCTGCCAGCCTCCGACCGCGGGACGTGGGCGAGCGAGGTCGCCGAGCACGACCCGGACCGCGCGCTGGTCGGCGGCGCCGACGGCCACGAGGTGGTCGACACGATCCTGGCGGATGCCGGATCCTGGCTCGCCCCCGGTGGCACCGTCGTCGTCGAGCTCGACGAGCGACGCGCCGACGACGCCGCCGCCGTCGCTGCCGCCTCGGGCCTGGTCGACGTCCGGATCGTGCCCGACCTCGCCGGACGCCCCCGCGCCGTCGCTGCCCACACCCCGCGACACCCCGCCCCCTCATCCCCACCGCCCCCGATCCCACCGCCCCCGATCCCACCAACGTGATGTGGATCGCCCCGGGTGATGTGGTCGATCCCGGGATTCGGTGGTCGTTCACATCGCCCGGGGGAGGTCACATCGGGCTGGGTGGCTGGGGGAGAGGACGTGGCGGATGTGGTCGCGCGGCGGCGCGTGGGACGTGGGAGGCGACGCGGCGGGTGCGGACTCGCCACACTGGGAAGCCGACGGCGGTCCGGCGATCAGCACGGCCAGACCGCGACAGCTGCGTCGTGCGATGATCACCGACCGGGACGAGCAAGGATGCCGAGCAGATGAGCGACCAGGACGCCGCGACCGAGGACCCCGAGGTGGGCGAGCCTGACGGGGCAGCCGACCGCGCGATCGAGTCGTCCGACGGCCCGGACGAGTCGCCCGGCAGCCCGGGCGACGATTCCTCGGAGGCACGCGACACCGGTGGTGACGTGCCGGCGGACGGTGGTGACGCGCCGGCGGACGGTGGCGCCGCGCCGGCGGACGTGTCCGAGGGTCCGGGACGCATCGTCGACGCCGTGGGCGACCGCGACGAGGCCGTGTCGGTGGCAGCGACGGCGCTGCGACACGGCGACCTGGTGGTCGCCCCGACCGACACCGTCTACGGCGTCACGGCCGACGCGTTCAACCCCGAGGCGACCCAGCGCATCTTCATGGCGAAGCGTCGCCAGAAGCGCTTCCCCCTCCCCGTGCTCATCCGCAGCCCCAAACAGCTCATGGGCCTGGTGACCAGTGTCCCGGAGACCGCCGAGCGGCTGATGGCCGCCTACTGGCCCGGTCCCCTGACGCTGGTGGTCCGCGCCGATCCCAACCTGGCCTGGGACCTGGGCAAGAACGACGGCACGGTCGCGGTCCGGATGCCGATGGACGACGTCATGCTCGACATCATCCGGGCGGTCGGGCCGTTGGCGACCACGTCGGCGAACCTGTCCGGCCAGGCCGCGGCCACCACGGCCGGCCTCGCCCGTGGCCAGTTGGGCGACAGCATCGCCGTGTACGTCGACGGAGGCCGACGGACCGACACCAGGCCGTCGACCATCGTGGACCTGACCCGGCCGACGCCGGGGATCCTGCGCTCGGGACCCCTGCCCGACGACGAGGTCCTGGCCGTCGCACGCGGAGAGGTCGAGCCCCACCAGGCCAGTGCTCCCCAACCCCGGCACAAGCCCGTCAGTCCGGGCGGCCCGGCCGAGACCACTCCCTCGGCAGCCGGGACGGAATCCGCCGAGGGTGCGACGGCCGCCGACACCGAGGTCGCCACCGGCGGGTCCGACACCCAGCCGGGTCCCGCCGCTGGTGCGGCCGCGTCCACGTCCGCCGGGGCCGATCATGGCGACGCCGTCGCGGAACCGGCCGCCACGACGTCCACCCCGAGGGGCGACGCGATCGCGGTCGACCACCGTGCCGCCGCGGCCGCCGGGGCCGCCGGCGGCTCGCGTCGCTCCCGTCGCCGGCCCCGCACGAAGACCACGACCGGTGCCGGCGCGGGGGCCGCGACCGATGCTGCGTCCCGCGCGGCGTCGCCTGCCGACACCGCGGCGCCGACGGAGGCCGACACCGCGGCACCGACGGAGGCCGACGGGTCGACGGGGGCCGACACCGCGGCGCCGACGGAGGCCGACGGGTCGACGGGGGCCGACGAGTCGACGGGCGTCGAGGACCAGCCGACGGCGCCGACTCCCGCCGTCGACGACGGGGGATCCCGCTCCGCGACGAGCCCGGCGAGCCCTCGTCGCCGGGCCCGCACGACGCGAACGACACAACCCCCCGCCGCGTCCGAGTCGGACGGTCCCACGTCGGCCGACGACGAGGCGACCGAGCCCGACCCGACGTCGAGCAGTGACGACGAGCCCGCCGATCCACCTCGACGGGCTCGCCCCGGGACCTCCCACCACGTCGCCCGCGACCACCGCGCCGGCTGACCTCACCGCTGGTGCCCCAGCCGTTCCTGTCCGGCGATCGTCACCGGTGTGGTCGGCGGGCTCGAACGCCTGGCGGTCGGGGGCGGGGTGGCAGTGGGAGGTCGGGGCGTCCAGTTGTAGGCTCGTCATTCCCTGAGATCCTCGATCCGAGAGACCGCCATGGCCTACGTCCACCCACGCTTCGAGGCGATCCAGGAGACCGACCCGACGGTCGCCGGGCTGATCGTGGACGAGGCCACGCGCGAGGCCGGAGCGATCCGGTTGATCGCCTCCGAGAACTACGCCTCGGAGGCCGTCATGGCGGCCACGGGGTCGGTGCTGACCAACAAGTACTCCGAGGGCTACGTCGGCAAGCGCTACTACGAGGGCCAGCAGGTCATCGACAAGGTCGAGGCGCTGGCGATCGAGCGAGCCACCAGGCTGTTCGGCGCCGACCACGTCAACGTCCAGCCCTACTCCGGGTCACCGGCCAACCTCGCGGTCTACCTCGCCTTCGCCACACCCGGCGACACGATCCTGGGCATGTCCCTGGCCGCCGGCGGGCACCTGACCCACGGCCACAAGGTGTCGGCCACCGGCAAGTGGTTCGACGCGGTGCACTACGGCGTGCGCAAGGAGACCGGCCGGGTCGACCTCGACGACGTGCGTGAACTGGCCCTCGAGCACCGACCGACCATCATCTTCTGTGGCGGCACGGCGGTCCCGCGCACCATCGACTTCGCCGGGTTCGCCGAGATTGCCAACGAGGTCGACGCCCTGCTGGTCGCCGACATCGCCCACATCTCCGGCCTGGTCGCGGGGGGCGCCCACCCGACCCCGATCGGCCACGCCCCGGTCGTCACCACGACCACCCACAAGTCGCTGCGGGGGCCGCGCGGCGCGATGATCCTCAGCGATGCCGAGCATGCCAAGGCCGTCGACCGGGCGGTCTTCCCGGGCCTGCAGGGTGGGCCGCACAACCACACCACGGCCGCCCTTGCCGTGGCCCTGGCCGAGGCCGACACCGACGAGTTCCGCGACTACTCGGCCCAGATCGTGACCAACGCCCAGGCACTCGGGGAGGTGCTGTCCGAGCGCGGACTGGACCTGGTGTCGGGCGGCACCGACAACCACCTGTTGCTGGTGGACCTCACCCCCACGGCGATCGGCGGCAAGCCCGCCGCCCAGGCGCTGGACCGAGCCGGCATCGTGTGCAACTACAACGCCGTGCCCTTCGACCCCAAGCCCCCGTTCGACCCGTCCGGGCTCCGCCTGGGCACCCCGGCGGTCACCTCGCGTGGGATGGGCGTCGCCGAGATGCGCACCGTCGGCAACCTCATCGTCGACGTCATCGAGGCCGATGGCGACGCCGACGTCGAGGCTCGCGTCCGCGGCGAGATCACCGAACTCACCGACGCCTTCCCCGCTCCCGGCATCACCCTGTAGGCCGTCGGGAACCGGACACCGATGTGTCTGAGCACGAATGATGGGACTGGTGCCGGATTGCCGGGGGCAGGCACATCGCCCGGGGGGGTTCACATCGGGGATCCGCATCGGGGGTGGTGATCGCGCGGGGGGCGATGGCTGACGTTGGGCATGGTCGTGGTGGCTTGACGGGGACCGGACCCGGCTGGCACCGTCGAGGACCCGACCTGCCCCCTCGGAACGAGTTTGTGAAAACTGTCACAACGTGCTAGCGTCCCGGCCATGGCCCGCCTGAACCGCCTCGACCACGACGCCATCCAGCATGCGTTGCGCAACGACCATGACTCTGGATGGGCGCTGACCGCCGAGTTCCTGTCGGCGATCCTGGTCTGGTCGGGGATCGGCTGGTTGCTCGACCGCTGGCTCGACACCGAGCCGTGGCTGCTGGTCGCGGGCATCGTGTTGGGGGCCGGCCTCGGGGGATGGTTGCTGTTCCTGCGCCACCGCGCCGCCACGGCCGACGAACACCAACGGTTCCGCTACCGGGACTGACCGGTCCGCGCACGACGCGGCCCGACCCGGCACCATCGCACCTCCCGGACGAGCCTGCTCCGGTCCCGCACGACGACCACCGCCCACCGGCCAACGACGACCGACGGACGATGACCACCGTGACTGCTGACCAGCCCCCCGCGCTCGGGCCCATCCCCGGTCCGACCGATCCCGCCACCCGCATGGTGCGCGCCGCGACGGTGATCGCGGTGGCGCTCGGCGTGCCGGCCGTCGGACTCGCGTGGTGGCTGCGTGGGGGACCCGGGGCCTGGACGGCTGCAGGCACCATCCTGTTGACCTGCGGCGGCTTCATCATGTCCGGGCTGCTGCTGCGCTGGGCCCTGCAACGTTCACCCGCCGCCGTACAGGCGACTATGCTCGGCGGCCTACTGCTCCGGCTCGTGGTCTACGGCATCCTGCTCGCCGTCCTGCTGCCCACCGAGCTGGTCGACAAGCCAACCCTCGTGGCGGTCACGGTCACCTCCCTCACGGTCCTGCTGGCCGTCGAGGTGCGCCTCGTCACCGCCAACCCCGAGTTCCGCATGCTGCACCCGGCTCTCCCGGAGCCAGGGACAGCGTCACGGATCGATCCGGCTGCCACCGAGCCGGCCGAAAGGATGCGCAAGTGACACCGCTCATCGCGACCGAGGCCGGCGGCGGCTTCGAACTGCCGCCCATCGACGAGCTGTTCGTCTTCCCGGCGTGGTTCGGCGACGGCACGTTGTTCGCCTTCAACCGGACCTCGTTCCTGTACCTGCTGGCCGCCGTGATCACGATCGGGTTGGTGGTTGCCGCCTTCGGCAGCCCCAAGGTCGTCCCGGGCAAGCTGCAGGCCGGCATGGAGGCGGCGGTCGACTTCGTCCGCAACGGGATCATCGGTGCGATCATCGGGCCGGAGGGCTACCGCTACCTCCCCCTGCTGTTCTCGCTGTTCATCTTCATCTTCATCAACAACCTGTTCGAGGTGATCCCGGGCATCAACTTCCCGACCACCTCGCGCATGGCGCTGCCCGCCGCGCTGTCGCTGATGGTCTACTTCCTGTTCATCCTGATCGGGGTCAAGGCCCAGGGGCTCAAGTACTTCTGGAACGCGGTGTCGGTGCCGGGTGTGCCCAAGGCGATGCTGCTGCTGATCGTGCCGATCGAGTTCGTGTCGACCTTCCTGCTGCGCCCGTTCACGCTGGCCGTGCGACTGTTCGCCAACATGATGGCCGGCCACATCCTGCTGACCGTGGTCTTCCTCGCGTCCAGCTACAACCTGGTCGACTTCCACTCGCTCTACGAGGGCGGGTTCGGCTCGATCCAGGTCGCCCCGCAGGGTGCCTGGCCGTTCTTCCTCGGCATCTTCATCTTCATCGGCGCCGTCGCACTGGTCGGCTTCGAGATCCTCGTCGGCTCGCTGCAGGCCTACATCTTCACCATGCTTGCCGCCGTGTACATCAGCGGCTCGATGAGTCCCGAGCACTGAGTCCGACCGCCGATCCCGGCGCCTGACCGCAGCCGGGACGCGCGCGACCACGTTCCACCACGACCCACCCACCAAGGTTCATCCGGGACCACCCCGGAGAACACGACCCGACACGGATCTGCCCCACGATCCGCACCACAGGAGACAGCCCACGATGGACGCCCTGATCCTCGCCCAGCAAGCCACCGAGACGACCACCAACCTGGCCAACGGCCTGGTCTACGGCCTGGCCGCCATCGGCCCGGGCATCGGCATCGGCTACCTCGTCGGCCACGCCGTCGAGGCGATGGCCCGCCAGCCCGAGGCCGCAAGCCTCGTGTCGACCAACATGTTCCTGGGAATCGCCTTCACCGAGGCGCTGGCCCTGCTCGGCTTCGTGTTGGCCTTCATCATCTGATGACCGCCGGATCCCCGGGGCTGGCGCCCCGGCGGGGCCACCCTGCCCCGAGAACTCACGAGATGAGGACGCCATGACGAACCTGTTGATCCTGGCCACGGAGGGCGCCGTCGAGGAGGCGGAGGCCGCCAGTGGGCTGGAGCTGATCCGCCCCGAGGCCGCCGAGCTCGTCTATGGCGCCCTGGCCTTCCTGTGCGTCTACCTGGTGCTGCGTCGGTTCGCCTTCCCGCGGCTGAACACCATGCTCGAGGAGCGTCGTTCGGCCATCCAGGGGAAGATGGAGGAGGCCGAGTCCATGCGCGCCGAGGCCGCCGAGGAGAAGGCCAACTACGAGGAGCAGATCGCCGACGCCAAGGGCGAGGCGAACCGCATCCGTGAGGAGGCCCGGGCCGACGCCGCTCGCATCCGCGAGGAACTGGTGGGCCAGGCCGAGGAGGACGCCGCCGCCGTGCGCGAGCGTGCCCAGGCCGATGCCGCCCAGGAGCGGGAGCGGACGTTGCAGGAACTGCGGTCCGAGGTCGGCACGATGTCGGTCGAGCTCGCGTCCAAGATCGTCGAGAAGGAGATCGACCCGGCCACCCACCGGTCGCTGGTCGACTCCTACATCAACAACCTGTCCGGCAACAACTGATCGGTCGACCACCCCCGTCGACACCGTTCGACCGACCACGTGCAAGGTGACACCATGACCTCCCCAAGCACATTCGCCGAGGCGATCGTCGTGCTGGCCGACGGCGCCGGCAAGCTCGACGTCGTCGACGCCGAGCTGGACACCGTGGCACGTGCCATCGACGACAGCCCCGAGCTCTACGAGCGGCTGGTCGACATCTCCCTGCCGACCAGCCAGCGCCTCAAGTTCGTCGAGTCCGAGGCGCTGACGGCGGCCAGTCCCACGACCCGTGCGGCCCTGGCCATGGTCATCGCCGGTGAGGGCGCCGGCGACCTGGTCGAGATCTCCCGGTCGGTCAGCTCGTCGGCGGCCGAACGACGCTCGCGCGAGGTCGCCGAGATCACCGTGGCCCAGCCGATCGACGACGCCGAGCGCGAGCGGTTGCGCAAAGCGCTGGAGCGCGCGACCGGCAAGTCGCTCGACCTCAAGGTCCACGTCGACGAGTCGGTGGTGGGTGGGGTCCGCGCACGGGTCGGCGACACCGTCATCGACGGGTCGGTGGCCGCGCGCCTGGCCGCCGTCCGCACCCGCCTCAACGCCTGACCACCCGCCACCACGCGTACCGGAAGCCCACCGCCAGCACCGCCCCACGACGTTGCCCAGAACCTGCGAAGGACCACCGAGATGTCCGACCTCCACATCAGCACCGAGGACGTCACCGCCAGCCTGCGGTCGATGCTGGAGGGCTACTCGCCCTCCACCACCGCCGAGCAGGTCGGCCGCGTGATCGAGACCGGTGACGGCATCGCCGAGATCGTCGGCCTGCCCGGGACCATGGCCAACGAGTTGCTGGACTTCGGCGACGGCGTCATGGGCATGGCCATGAACCTCAACGAGGGCTCGATCGGCGCCGCCGTGTTCGCCGAGTCGTCCGCCGTCGAGGAGGGCATGACCGTGCGCCGCACCGAGCGTGTGCTGTCGGTGCAGGTCGGTGACGCGATGCTGGGCCGCGTGCTCGACCCGCTGGGTCGCCCGATCGACGGCAAGGGTCCGCTCGACGAGTCCAAGATCGACGGCTACCGCCCGCTGGAGGTCCAGGCTGCCGGCGTCGTGGACCGCCAGGAGGTCGCCGAGCCGCTCCAGACCGGCATCAAGGTGATCGACGTCATGACCCCGATCGGTCGTGGCCAGCGCGAGCTCATCATCGGTGACCGCCAGACCGGCAAGACCGCGATCGCCATCGACACCATCATCAACCAGAAGCAGTACTGGGGCACCGATCGCGCGGTGAAGTGCATCTACGTCGCCATCGGGCAGAAGGGCTCCACGGTCGCCTCGGTCGTGGAGACCCTCGAGCGCCACGGCGCGATGGAGTACACCACGGTCATCAACGCCCCGGCCTCGTCGCCGGCACCGTTCCAGTACATCGCGCCCTACTCCGGGTGCGCCATCGGGACCAACTGGATGGACAAGGGCGAGCACGCCCTGATCGTCTACGACGACCTCACCAAGCAGGCCGACGCCTACCGCCAGCTGTCGCTGCTGCTGCGCCGCCCGCCCGGTCGCGAGGCCTACCCGGGTGACGTGTTCTACCTCCACTCCCGACTGCTGGAGCGCGCCGCCAAGCTGTCCGACGAGCTCGGCGCGGGCTCGCTGACCGCCCTGCCGATCGTGGAGACCAAGGCCAACGACGTCTCGGCGTTCATCCCCACCAACGTGATCTCGATCACCGACGGCCAGATCTTCCTCGAGACCGACCTGTTCTTCCAGGGCGTCCGCCCCGCCATGAACGCCGGCGTGTCGGTGTCCCGCGTCGGTGGCTCGGCCCAGGTCAAGGGCATGAAGTCCGTGGCCGGCACCGTGCGCATCGACCTCGCGCAGTTCCGCGAGCTCGAGGCCTTCGCCCAGTTCGGCTCCGACCTCGACGCCTCGTCACAGCGCCAGATCGCCCGTGGTGAACGCGTGGTCGAGATCCTCAAGCAGCCCCAGTACGAGCCACTGCCGGTCGGGCTGCAGATCGTGTCGGTCTACGCCGTGACCTCGGGTGCCCTGGACGACCTCCCGGTCCCCGACGTCCCGCGCTTCGAAGACGAATTGCACGAGCACGTGCGCGCCGCCGAGCCCGACCTGCTCGACGAGCTCAGTGGCAACAAGGTCGAGGGTGACCTCGCCGAGCGCCTCGACGCCGTCATCGCCGACGTCAAGGACGCCTTCGAGCCGACCTCCGACGTCGACGAGCCGAGCGAGGAGCGCAACGAGGGCTGGGACGCCATGGCGGCCGACGAGGGTGCCGACCCGGCCGACGACGCCCAGGCGGCCGAGGCCAGCCCCGACAGCGCAGCCTGACCACCGTCCGCAGCACCCGTGGCCCCGGCCACGTGACCGACGACCAGAGGGAGCGACGTGCCAGGCAGCGCACAGATCCGCCAGTTGCGGCGACGCATCAAGACCGTGAAGAACACGCAGAAGATCACGCGTGCCATGGAGATGATCGCCGCATCGCGGATCATGAAGGCCCAGCGGCGCGTGAACGAGGCGCGGCCCTACGCCGAGCAGATCACCACCATCATCAAGGGCCTGGCCGCGTCCAACTCCGCCAACGACCACCCGCTGCTGACCGAGTGGCCCGACGCCACCACGACGGCCATCGTCGTGATCACCTCCGACCGTGGGCTCGCCGGGCCCTACAACGCCAACGTGCTCAAGCGAGCGGACGCGATCATCGAGCGGGTCGAGGCCGACGGTCGCGACGTCGACCTGTTCCTCATCGGTGACAAGGCCGTCCAGCACTACAAGTTCCGCAACCGCGAGGCCCGTGCCGTGTGGAGCGGCATCTCCGACCGGCCGGAGTTCGAGGATGCCCAGGGCGTCGCCGACGCGGTCATGAACGCGTTCCGCAACGGCGAGTTCAACGACGTCCAACTGGTCTACACCGACTTCCGGTCGGCGCTGAACCAGGTGCCCTCGACCATGCGACTGCTGCCGGTGGACCCCGCGGAGTTCGCCGGGGGGAGGAGCTGTCCCCCGAGATCGAGTACGAACCGGCGCCCGACGAGATCCTCGACCTGCTGATCCCGCGTTACGTCGAGGCCAAGATCTTCGCCGGCCTGCTGGAGTCCGCCGCGTCCGAGCACGCCTCCCGCCAGCGCGCCATGAAGGCCGCCACCGACAACGCCAACGACGTCATCGACACGCTGAGCCGCACCATGAACCAGGCCCGCCAGGACCAGGTGACCACCGAGCTCACCGAGATCGTCGGCGGTGCCGCGGCGCTGTCGGACGGCTGACCCACCCGCCCACCCCCAGCCGCCCGGCTGACCCACCCCACAGCCACCCACACTTGACCCAGACCGACCCGTGAGGAGCCACCACATGGCCGCCAACACCACGACCCCCGACTCCTCGGTGGGGGAGGGCCGCATCATCCGGGTGACCGGACCCGTCATCGACGTCGAGTTCCCCCCGGGGGACCTCCCCGAGATCAACCACGCCCTGACCTTCGACCGCACCGTCGAGGGCGAGACCCGCATGCTGACCGCCGAGGTGGCCCAGCACATCGGGGACCGCCGTGTCCGGGCCATCGTCATGCAGCCCACCGACGGCGTCGTGCGTGGCGTCGCGGTGCACGACACCGGCAACCCCATCATGGTCCCGGTGGGCGAGTCCACCATGGGCCACATCTACAACGTGCTCGGTGAGCCGCTCGACCTGTCCGGTGAGGAGCGCGCCAACTTCACCACCGAGGACCGCTGGCCGATCCACCGCGACCCGCCGGACTTCGACGACCTCGAGCCCCAGGCCGAGATGTTCGAGACCGGCATCAAGGTCATCGACCTCGTCGAGCCCTACGTGCGTGGCGGCAAGGTCGGGATGTTCGGCGGTGCCGGTGTCGGCAAGACCGTCATCATCCAGGAGATGATCTCGCGCGTGGCCGAGAACCACGGTGGCGCGTCGGTGTTCGCCGGGGTCGGCGAGCGCACCCGCGAGGGCAACGACCTGTTCGTGGAGATGACCGAGTCCGGTGTCATCGACAAGACCGCGCTGGTGTTCGGCCAGATGGACGAGCCGCCGGGCGTTCGCCTGCGCGTGGCGCTGTCGGCGCTGACCATGGCGGAGTACTTCCGCGACGAGTTGCGCCAGGACGTGCTGCTGTTCGTCGACAACGTGTTCCGGTTCGTCCAGGCCGGCTCCGAGGTGTCGACCCTGCTCGGGCGCATGCCGTCGGCCGTGGGCTACCAGCCGACCCTGTCCAACGAGATGGGCGCGCTGCAGGAGCGGATCACCTCCACCAAGGGGCGGTCCATCACCTCGTTGCAGGCCGTCTACGTCCCCGCCGACGACATCACCGACCCGGCCCCGCACACCACCTTCGCCCACCTCGACGCCCAGACGGTGCTGTCGCGTGAGATCGCGTCGCTGGGCATCTACCCGGCCGTGGACCCGCTGGACTCCACCTCGCGCATCCTGGACCCCCAGATCGTCGGCCAGGAGCACTACGACGTCGCGACCGGTGTCCAGGAGGTCCTGCAGCGCTACAAGGACCTGCAGGACATCATCGCGATCCTGGGCATCGACGAGCTGTCGGAGGAGGACAAGGTCACGGTCAACCGGGCCCGCAAGGCGCGCCAGTTCTTCTCCCAGAACTTCAACGTCGCCGAGCAGTTCACCGGCAACCCCGGGGTGTACGTGCCGATCAAGGACACCATCGAGGGCTTCAAGGCGCTCATCGAGGGTGACCTCGACCACGTCCCGGAGCAGGCGTTCTCCTACGCCGGCGCCGTCGACGACGTGCTCAAGCGCGCCGACGAAATGGACGAGTGATGGCGACCTTCCAGGTCGAGGTGGTGTCGGCCGAGACGTCGGTGCTGTCGGTGGAGGCCGAGGCGGTCTACGCCCGGTCGCTGGACGGCGAGATCGGGATCCTGCCCGGCCACCAGCCCTGCCTGCTGGCCCTGGACATCGCCCCGCTGACGGTCGTGACGTCCGACGAGACCCACGCCATGGCGGTGCACAACGGCTTCCTGTACTACCAGGGCGACACCCTGGTGGTACTGGCCGACGTGGCCGAGAAGGCCGCCGACATCGACCCGGATCGCGCCACGCAGCGTCGCGACGAACTCGAGCGCCACGAGGACCAGGAGAACGCCCGGGTCCGGGCCGCCATCAAGCGCCAGCACGTGCGCCTGACGGTGGCGCGCTGATCTCGATGGTGTCCCCAGGGCCGAACTCCGGGCCGTCGCGGCTCGGGTCACCACCCCGCGTGACGTCACCGTCCGGCTCGGCGGCATGAGTGGGGGACGGCCACCCGACGAGACCTCCCTGCAGGCCGGGGAGGTCTTCGCCGTCACGGGCGGCGCGCCCCTGGAGGGCACCGTCCAGGTGCCGGGTGCCAAGAACTCGGCCCTGAAGCTGATGGCGGCGTCGTTGCTGACCGACGCCCCGGTCGTGCTGTCCGACGTGCCCGCGATCGCCGACGTCCCGGTCATGGCCGACCTCGTGCGATCCCTTGGCGCCGAGGTCACCCGTCGCCTCGACGACGACCCGGGTCGCGTCGGTGGGGGCCCGGGTCCGGGTGGCAGCGACGACCTCGCGATCCACGCCCCGGGCGTGCGGGGGCTGCACCTGCAGATCCATGCGCACGGGAGCCTGGGATGGCAGCCCGAGCGCAACCTGATGACGGCCATCCGGGCGTCCACCAGCCTGCTCGGCCCGTTGGTCGGGAGGGTCCGTCGGGCCCGGCTGGTCCGCCCGGGAGGGGACAAGATCGGGGCCCGCGGCATCGACCTGCACCTGTCGGGCCTGGTCGCGATGGGGGCCCGCATCGAGGAGGGGGACGGCCACATCGACGTCATCGCGCCGGACCTGCACGGTGCCCGCATCACGCTGGAGTACGCCAGCGTCGGCGCGACCGAGAACCTCGTCATGGCCGCCGTGCTGGCCGACGGCGTGACCACGATCGACAACGCGGCCCGTGAACCCGAGATCCAGGACCTGTGCCGGATGCTGGTCGCGATGGGCGCATCCATCGACGGCATCGGCTCCGCGACCGTGACGGTCCACGGCGTCGACCGGCTCGAGGGCGTGCAGTGGACGGTCGTGCCCGACCGCATCGAGGCCGGGACCTGGATGGTCGCGGCCGCGATCACGCACGGCTCGGTGTGGGTCGACAACGTCCGACCGGCCCACCACGAGATGCTGCTGCGCGTGTTGGACCGTGCCGGCGTCCGCGTCGACACCGACCGGGACCGCGTCCACGTGACCGCCGAGGACCTCCAGGCGACGCGGGTGCTGACGCTGCCCTACCCCGGCTTCCCGACCGACATGCAGCCGCAGATGATGGTGCTGTTGACCCAGGCGCACGGGCTGAGCCAGTGCACCGAGAACGTGTTCGAGTCGCGCTACTCCTTCGTCGACGAGTTGCGACGCATGGGTGCCGACATCGCGGTCGAGGGCCACCACGCGGTCATCCGGGGGCCGGTGCAGTTGCGTGGCGCCCACCTCGACGCGCTGGACATCCGAGCCGGGGCGGCCGGCGTGCTGGCAGGCCTGGTCGCCGAGGGGACCACGATCGTGCACGACATCCACCACGTCGACCGTGGCTACCCGGACTTCGCCGGCCGTCTCCAGGGGCTGGGTGCCGACATCCAGCGCATGCCCGAAGCGGCGGTGTGAGCATGGACCGTGACCCCCTCGCGATGTCGACCACGCCACCGCCGCCACCGCCCTCCGGTCCACCGTCGGGGCCTCCCTCCGGGCCCCCTCTGGGCCCCCCTCTGGGCCCCCCACCGAGCCGCCGGGTCGCCCGCCACCGACACACCACCCGCTGCCACCCCGTGGCGAGCCTGATCCCGCGTGGCCGGTGACCACGGCGAGCCACGAGGCCGGGGACCCCGAGCAGGCCTTCCCACCCCGCATCACGATGCTGGAGGCCTTCGCCCTGGTGGCCTGGTCGGTGCTGTCGCAGCTGGTGGTCGGGAGCATGGCCGTGGTGGCGGGCCTCGACCTGCAGGCCCTGTCGGACGTGGGCGGCATCGTCCTGGTCGGCGTCATCCAGGTGGTGACGCTGGGTGGCATCCTCGCCTGGTTGCGGCTGCGCCGGATCGCGGTGTGGCGGTTGCTGGGTCCCGTGCGGCCACGCTGGACCCATGTCGCCATGGGGATCGGCCTGGGTGTGACCGGGCTGCTGCTGGTGCAGGTGACCGCGGCCGTGGTGATCACGCTGCTGCCGGGTGCCGAGCCCCCCAGCCAGCAGCTGCTGCAGGCCGAGGGTGGGGTGGCGATCCTGGTGGGCCAGGTGGTGGTGGCCTGCGTGCTCGCGCCGATCGTGGAGGAGCTGACCTATCGCGGGGCCCTGTTCCAGGCCGCCCGCGCACGGGTCGGGCTGGTCGGCGGCATGGTGATCTCGGCCCTGGTGTTCACGGGCATGCACCTCGAGCTGTGGAACTCCGCATCGGCGCTGTTCGGGCTGCTCGTGCTGGGACTGTGGCTGGCGGCGATCTTCCACCGCACCGGGTCCCTGGTGGTCCCGATCGTGGCCCACGCCACGTTCAACGCGATCACCCTGGCGCTGGCGACCCTGGTGCCACCCGTCACCTGACCGGCGAGGACGTGGGACGCGGGCGGCCACGGACGGCTGGTCGGCAGCATCGACACCACGACGTGGGGCCTACGCTGTCTGGTCGGGGCACGGCCCCGGCGACCACGACCCGACAGGACCGTCCCTTGCCCAGCAGCGAGATCCGCCACGTCGGCATCGTCGGTGCCGGGACGATGGGTGCGGGCATCGCCCAGATCGTGGCTGCCCACGACCACCCGGTGACCTTCGTGGAGCTCGACGCGGAGGCCGTCGAACGTGGCCTGGAACGCATCCACGGCAACCTCGACCGCAACGTCCGCCGTGAGCGCATGAGCGTCGAGGAGGCCGAGGCCGTCCGGGGACGCATCACGGGGTCCGACGACTGGGCGGTACTGGCCGACGCGGACCTGGTGATCGAGGCGGTCCCCGAGGAGCTCGCGCTCAAGCAGGCCGCATTCGAGCGCATCGACGCCGTGGTGCGCCGGGACACCATCATCGCCACCAACACCTCGTCACTGCCGGTGATGGACATCGCCGTGCACGCCTCGCGCCCCAACCGCGTGCTGGGGTTCCACTTCTTCAACCCCGCCCCGGTCATGGCGTTGATCGAGCTGGTCCGCACGGTGGTCACCGACGAGGCCGTGGTCGACACCGCCCGCCGCTTCGCGGAGTCCATCGGCAAGTCGCCGGTGGTCGTGGGTGATCGCCGTGGCTTCATCGCCAACCAGTTGCTGTTCCCCTACCTCAACCAGGCCGTCGAGATGGTCGAGACGGGCTACGCCACCAAGGAGGACATCGACGCGGCGATGAAGTTCGGCGCCGGGCTGCCGATGGGTCCGATCGCGCTGGTGGACCTGGTCGGACTCGACACGATGGTCGGGATCATGGACGCGATCCACTCCCAGTTCGACGACCCCCGGTTCGCGCCCCGCCCGATCCTCAAGCAGCTGGTCGCCGCGGGCTACCGCGGCCGCAAGTCCGGGCGCGGGTTCTACACCTACCAGCGACCCGGTTCGACCCGCTTCGCCGAGTCCGAGACCGAACACGACCCCGTCGCCCCCGACACGATCGCGGACGTCCAGCGCGTCGGCATCGTCGGGACCGGCACCATGGCCGCCGGCATCGCGGAGGTCTGCGCCCGAGCCGGCTTCGACGTGGTGGTCCGGGGACGCAGTCCGGACAAGGCCGAGGCGGCGCGAACCGCCGTCGGGGAGTCGACCCAGCGGATGGTCGACCGGCAACGCCTGTCGGCCCCGGACCGCGACGCCACGCTGGCGCGCATCACCACGACCGCCACCTACGACGACCTGGCGGGCTGCGACGTGGTCATCGAGGCCGTGGCGGAGGACCTGGAGACCAAGCGGGAGGTCGCGGCCGAGCTTGCCCGGGTGCTCGACGACGACGCCGTCATCTCCACCACCACGTCGTCGCTGCCCGTGGTCGACTTCGCGATGGCGACCGACCGCCCGGGCCGGGTGGTCGGACTGCACTTCTTCAACCCGGCCACGATCATGAAGCTGGTCGAGATCGTCCCGACCGTGCGCACCGACGACCACGTCGTCGCCCAGGCCCGGGCCTTCGTCGACCGGCTCGACAAGGTCGGGGTGCTGGCGGGCGACCGTGCGGGGTTCATCGTCAACGCCCTGCTGTTCCCGTACCTCAACGACGCGATCACCATGCTCGACTCGCACTATGCCACGGCCGAGGAGATCGACACGGCCATGAAGCTGGGCTGTGCGTATCCGATGGGACCGTTCGAACTGCTCGACATCGTCGGGCTGGACGTGTCCCTGGCCATCATCGACCGCCTGCACGCCGAGTTCCGCGAGCCGTCCTTCGCAGCGGCACCGCTGCTGCGCCACATGGTCAGCGCGGGGTTCTCGGGTCGCAAGGCCGGACGGGGGTTCCATGTCCACGAATCGTGACGACTCACGGTGGTCACGCCGACGTTCCCGATCGTCTGGCTCCCAGACGCAGTCCCAGTCCCAGGCAGCGTCCGGGCCGGGCTCGGGTGGGCGGTCGCGGCGAAGCGGGACCACTCGCGGGCGACTGTCCTCGACCGCCGCCGGTGGCGGACTGGCCATGACCGGCGCCGTGGGCCGACGCCTCATGGGCCGGTTGGACGACATCGGGATGATGCTGGCGGACGGGGAGGAGCGCGAA
Source organism: uncultured Nitriliruptorales bacterium (assembly GCA_963735045.1). Taxonomy (GTDB): domain Bacteria; phylum Actinomycetota; class Nitriliruptoria; order Nitriliruptorales; family Nitriliruptoraceae; genus Salsipaludibacter. The sequence goes on from CAVTIZ010000003.1 coordinate 389,794, forward strand.
CTGCTGCCCGGGGTCGTGATCGACCCCGACGGCCGGATCGGGCTGGGCGACAACGCCCACGAGCCGGCGACGTGGCTGGAGCTGGCCAAGTTCGTCGGCCACACCGGGCGGCTGCTGTGGGCGCTGGCTCGCGACGAGCGCGTGCCCCGAGCGGCCAAGGCCGTGGCCGGGTTGGCGGCGGCCTACGTGGTCTCGCCGTTGGACCTGGTGCCCGACTTCATCCCCACCATCGGTCGCATCGACGACATCTACCTCACGGTGCGGGCGCTGCGCTACCTGGTCGACTCCGCCGGCTACGAGGTCGTTCGCGACCTGTGGGAGGGCTCCGACGAGGGTCTCGCACTGCTGGTCGGGCTGATCGGGATGGGGGAATGAGGGCCGGGTCACCACGCGGGTCGATGGGGACCGGCGTCGCCCCGGGCACGTGGCCAGCGACGGGCGTCGAGTCGTGGTCGGCCTGATCCCGGCAGTCCCCGAGGGCTGGGTCGTGCGGCCCGTCCCGGCCGTGCGAGCCGGCAAGGACTACACCTGTCCCAACTGCGGCAACCGGATCGGCCGGGGCGTCGGGCACGTGGTCGCGTGGCCCGACCACCTCCCGGACCTGCGTCGCCACTGGCACCGGCACTGCTGGCGCATCGCCGCGAACGCGGGTCGGCTGTGGTGACGCCACGGACGGTTCCGCCGTCGCGAGACGGGTCCCGGGCAGTCGTCGTGCGCCCGGCCACCGACGACGACGTCGGACGGCTGCACGACATCGACCTGGCAACCCGGTCCACGACCACGTCGCCAGGGCCCGGCGGGGGCGACCCGGACCGGTACCGCGAGGAACTCCACGACCTGCTGGTGGCCGAGGTCGCCGGCACCGTGCAGGGCATGGCGGCGCTGGGGCGACCGACCGGGCTGGCGTCCAATCGCCACGTGTGGAGCCTGCAGGGACTGGACGTGCACCCGGACGCGCAGGGCCGTGGCCTGGGCCGGCTCCTGCTCGAGGCGTCGATGGACGAGGCGCGGCGGCGCGGCGGCACGCGGATGACGCTGCGCGTGCTGGCCCACAACCAGGCGGCCCGGTCGTTGTACGCCGCGGCGGGCTTCGTGGTGGAGGGGGTGCTGGTCGGGGAGTTCGTGCTGGACGGTGAACCCGTCGACGACGTCCTCATGGCGCGATCGCTGGTCGCCGGAGGCGGGCGCGGACGGTAGCGGCGTACGGCACTAGCCTCCCCGGTCCGGCTCGGGAGCAGGCACATGTCCAGGAAGCACCAGCAGAAGCAGCTCGAGAAGTCGCGCGCGCGGCGGCAGGCCGCCCGGGCCCAGGAACGATCGCGCAACCGCCTGGTTGGCGCAGTGGTCGGTGGCCTGCTGCTGGTCGCGGCCATCGTGGGGGTGTGGTGGCTGCTCAACCGGGAACCGGCGCCGGACGCCGCGGCCGAGGTGTCCAGCGAGGCGGCGGCGACCGAGGCGGGTGCCAGCGAGGCGGGTGCCAGCGCGCCCGCCGGGGCAGCCAGCGCGGGCGCGGCGACCAACCCGTGTCCGGTGCCCGGACCCGATGCCCCGACCGCGGACACCGACACCCAGTTCCCCGAACCACCGCCGGCCGAGCTCACGGGCACGGTGACCGCCACCATCGAGACCACCTGCGGCACGATCGTGGCCGAACTCGACGCCGACGCGGCCCCACAGGCGGTGTCCGGCTTCGCCTTCCTGGCCGAGCAGGACTTCTACGCCGGGACCCCGTTCCACCGGGTCCAGGCCGACTTCGTCATCCAGGGCGGGGACCCGACCGGGACCGGGAGCGGTGGCCCCGGGTACTCCTTCGACGACGAGCTGGACCTCGCCGAGCAGGTCGTGGCCGACAACGACGGCCTGTACCCACGGGGGACCCTGGCGATGGCCAACTCGGGGCCCGACACCAACGGCTCGCAGTTCTTCGTGGTGCAGGCCGATCCCGGCTACCCGTTCCCGCCCGACTACGTCGTGTTCGGCATGGTCACCGAGGGCATGGACGTCGTCGACGACATCGCCAACGGCCAGGTCACCGGCGACCGCCAGGACGAGGCCGTCGATCCCACCGTCATCACCAGTGTCTCCGTGCAGCCGTCGTGACCAGGACGCGGAGTCCACGACGCGGTGCGGCTGCAGTGGAGTTGCTCGCCCACGGGCTCACCACTCCCTGAGCCAGTCGTCAACCCGTTCCCCCACAACGCCGATGCAGCGGGATGGTGCCCTCGACTGATCATGGAGCCGTGGCCCGCTGCGCGCCGACGTTGGTGACCAGCCAGTCGTTGATCGGGGCGGCGTCGCGCCACAGCCCGGTGACGCGGCGCAGGGCCTCGCGTGTCTGGAGCCACTGGTACTCGGGCCACGACCGGGACACGGTCAGGCCCTTGTGGCGCAGCAGTTCCACACGCGGGTGGTCGTTGGGGTAGCCCCGCGGCGACGTCGTGAGCTCGCTGCCGCCGACGGCCATCCCGTCGTCGCGGGCGGCGGCCACCAGCGCCTCGAGCTCGGGCCCGGTGTGGTCGTCGTCGATCGCGGCGTAGAAGCGCTGGACCTGGTCACGCGACAGCCGGTGGTAGCCCGAGGCCGCCAACAGCCCGTCCCCGCTGACCTGGGTGTAGTACACCGGTGACGAATCGGTGTCGGAGTCACCCACGACGGCGCCGCAGTGCACCTTGTACGGCGACTTGTCCCGGCTGAACCGGATGTCGCGGTTGGGACGGAACACCTTGCCGTCGACGCCGAACTCCTCGGCGACCTCGGCCAGCAGGCGTTCCATCGGTTCACGCACGTCGTCCTCGTAGACCGCGCGGTTCGCGTCGAAGAACGCCTTGCTGTTGTCGTCCTCGAGTTCGCGCCAGAACGACACGGCGCGTGGTCCGAAGCCACGGAACGAAGGGATCTGGTGGTCCATGGTGGTGTGCTCCTCGCGTCCGGTCCACCCTAGGGTCCGGGTCGTCGCGAGGTGGTCGCGACGCGACGTTCGCCGGTGGGGGTGCCGGGCATCCCGGGCGATACCGTCGTGGGAAACCCTCCATTGCAAGGATCGACCCATGGCCAAGCAGTACTCGAGCCCGCCGGAGATGACCATCGACACCGATGCGTCGTACACGGCCACGATCACCACCAACAAGGGCACGATCACCGCCGAGCTGTACGCGGACAAGTCGCCGGCGACCGTCAACAACTTCGTCTTCCTCGCCGAGGAGGGCTACTACGACGGCGTCATCTTCCATCGGGTCATCAGCGGCTTCATGGTCCAGGGTGGCGACCCGACCGGGACCGGTCGCGGTGGTCCCGGCTACCGCTTCGACGACGAGCTCGATGCCGCCCGTGAGCTGCGCTACGAGCGCGGGACGCTGGCCATGGCCAACTCGGGCCCGAACACCAACGGGTCGCAGTTCTTCGTCATGCACCAGGACTACGGCCTGCCACCGCAGTACGCCGTCTTCGGCAAGGCGACGGACGGACTCGACGTGGTCGACGAGATCGCGGCGACCTCCACCAACGCCCAGGACCGTCCCGACGACGACATCGTCATCGAGTCGGTCGAGATCTCCAAGGACTGACCCGGCGCAGGACGGGTGTGGGGCGGTCGCTGCGGCGGCCGCCCTCGCCATGCGGCCCGTCCGTGCCGTCCTGCCGCGGCGCGTCGTCCGGACGAGGCGACGGCGACCATCGCGCGGGGGTGGGCAGTAGCGTCGGGGGCATGCTGGAGACACTGGACGCGCTGCCACCCGATCCGATCCTCGGGACGATCGTGGCGTTCCACGACGACGAGCGCCCGGACAAGGTCGACCTCGGGGTCGGCCAGTACAAGGACGCGGCCGGGACCACGCCGGTGTTCGCCGCGGTCCGCGCGGCCGAACGGCGCGTGCTCGCGGCCCAGGACACCAAGGGCTACGTGGCGCCGCCCGGCGACGCCGACTTCATCGGTGGGGTGACCGAGCTGGTGTTCGGCGCCGGCCACGAGGTCCTGGCGTCACACCGGGTCGGGGCCGTGCAGGCCACGGGCGGTTCCGGGGCCCTGCGGGTGCTGGCCGGGCTGGTCCTGCGCGCCACGCCCGACGCCCGGGTGTGGGTGCCGGACCCGACGTGGGGCAACCACGTGCCCCTGCTGGGGGCGGCCGGGGTGGACCTGCCGCGGTACCCCTACTACGACCAGGCCACCCACACGCTGCAGTTCGACCGCATGGTCGACGCCCTGGGACGGGTCGGCGACGACGAGGTGGTGCTGGTGCACGGCTGCTGCCACAACCCCTGCGGGGCGGACCTGGATCCCGACCAGTGGGAGGTCGTGGCCGACGTCGCCGAGCGACGCGGGTTCACCCCGCTGGTGGACCTGGCCTACCACGGGCTGGGGGAGGGGCTCGATGCCGACGCCCTCGGGGTCCGGCTGCTGGCCGACCGCCTGCCCGAGGTGCTGGTGGCCTACTCGGCGTCCAAGAACTTCGGGCTGTACCGCGAACGCACCGGGTTGGCGCTCACGGTCGGCCGGGGCGCACCCGACGCGGCCGTGCAGACCAGCCAGATGGCCAACATCGCCCGCGAGCTGTACTCGATGCCGCCCGCCCACGGTGCCTCGATCGTGGCCGAGATCCTTGCCGACGAGGAGCTGTCCCGGTCGTGGGCGGACGAGGTCGGGGCCATGCGCACCCGGCTGAACCGACTGCGAACGCGGCTGGCCGACGAGCTTCGCACCGCCACGGACACCGACGAGTTCGACTACGTCGCACAGGAGCACGGCATGTTCAGCTTCCTGGGGTTCACCCCCCGGCAGGTCGCCCGCCTTGCCGCCGACCACGGCGTCCACGCCATCCCCTCGGGGCGCATCAACGTCGCGGGGGTGACCGAGGACAGCGTCGGCCGCGTTGCGGCCGCGATCGCCACGGTGGCGTGATGGTGGACTGGCAGCTGACCATCGACTGTCGCGAGCCCAGCCGCCTGGCCGGTTTCTGGGCCGAGGTGCTGGGCTACGACCTCGCGCCGCCCCCGTCGGGCTTCGACACCTGGAACGAGTGGTACCTGTCGGTCGGGGTGCCGCCCGAGGAACTGGATGACGACGCCGACGCCGTGGACCGGCTGGTGGACCCCCGGGGCCGGGGTCCGCGCATCTGGTTCCAGCGGGTGCCCGAGGGCAAGGTCGGCAAGAACCGCCTCCACCTCGACGTCTACGTCAGTGGCGGCCGCCAGACCCCGCTGCCGGAGCGCCGACGCCGCATCGACGACCGCGTCGCCCAGCTGGTCGCGATCGGGGCCACCGTGCAGCACGTGAGCTCCGGTGACGACGTCGCCCGCGACCACTACGCCACGATCCTGCGTGACCCCGAGGGCAACGAGTTCTGCGTCGCCTGACCGTCGCCCGGTCAGGCCGCGGTGTGGTCGATGACGATGCGCAGCGGATGGTCCTCGCGGGTGTGGAGCATCCCCAGGGCCCTGGCCACGTCGTCGAGCGGCAGCAGGTGGGACACCGAGCTGGACAGGTCGAGGCGGCCGGCGTCGACGAGGTCGATCAGCTCGTTGACGTCGGCGATGGTGGCGCCGAAGGACCCCACGACCTCCTGCTCCCGGGACACGAACAGTCCCAGCGGCGGCCCGACGAGCTTGTCGCGGCCGATGCCGACCAGCGTGGCCCGACCCCCGGTCCGCAGGACACGACTGGCCATCGCCACGGTCGCGGGGGTGCCGACGAATTCCAGGGACACGTCGGCGCCGCCGTCGGTGGCCGCCAGCACCTGCTGGACCGCGGTGTCGGCGCGGGCGTCGACACCGGCCATGGCACCGGCGACCACGGCTCGTTCGAGGGCGACCTCGTCGACGTCGACGGCGACCACGTGGGCTCCCGCCAGCACGGCCAGTTGCACGGCGTGGTGGCCCAGCCCGCCGACGCCGACGACCACGACCGTGGTGTCCTCGCCCACCCCGCCCCGCTTGATCGCGTGGTAGGGCGTGGCGACGGCGTCGGCCAGGATCGCGGCCTGGGGGAAGGGCACGTGGCCGGGCACGGGGACCGGCAGGGCGGCGGGAACCAGCACGGCGCCGGCCTGGGCGCCGTCGACGTCCACGCCCAGCACCTGGGTGGCCTCGCACAGGTTGTCGCGACCCGTCCGGCACATGGCACAGGTGCCGCAGGTCCGGCCGGCCGGGACCAGGACCCGGTCGCCCGGCTGCCACTGGGTGACCTCGGAACCGACCTCGGCGACCGTCCCGGCCGCCTCGTGGCCCAGCGTCAACGGGAGTGCGGCGGCGGGCGTGATCCCCTGGACCACGTGCAGGTCCGAGGCACACACACCACAGGCCGCGACGTCGACGACGACGTCGGCCGGCCCCGGCTCGGGGCGGGCGACCTCGTCGATGCGCAGGTCGGCGGCGGCCGGGTCGGGGTCGGTCGCGTGCAGGCGGGCGGCACGCATCGTGGCAGGCATGGCAGCTCCAGTCCGTGGGTTCGGGCCGGCGCGTCGGGCTGGCCGTCCGGTCCGGATCCCGGCCGATTCAGGCCGTGGGGCCGTCCGCGGTGCCGTCGTCGCCGGGGTCCCCGGGTTCGTCCCCGGGCCACGGCGGCAGGTCCTCCAGTGGGATGGACTCGCCCGGCATGCCCTGGTCGAACTCCCGCATGCGCTTGGGATAGCCGACCTTGGCCGCGTCGTAGAGCGGCAGGTCGTGCTTGTCGCACAGCTTGCGGGCGCGGTCTCGGTCGAGGATCGGACGGCGCAGGTACTCCCCGGAGCCCGCCACGAGCAGCAGCGTGGTCGGGTAGACGGTGGTGGCCGGCTCGATGAAGCCCTCGACGCCGGCGTGGTCGGCCACGAAGCCCTCGAGCTCCTTGACCGCGGCACGGCTGGCGGGTGTCGCCGTGGCCGGCTTGGCCGGTCGCGCGGTCTTGGTCTCCCCCCGGAACCAGGCTCGGAGGCGGTCGGCGAATCCCACGGTCAGTCGTCCTCCTGTGTGGCTTGCGAGGCTATCGAACCCGGCCGTGGAACCGCTGACCGCGGCCACGGCCGGTGCCGACGCCGCCGGGGTGTCCCGACGGTCAGTGCGGGGTCCCGAACAGGCGGTCGCCGAAGTCGCCGAGGCCGGGGACGATGTAGCCGTTGTCGTCGAGGTCGGGATCGATGGCGGCCGCGACCACGTGGGCGTCCGGGTCGGTGTCCAGGATCCGATCGACCGCCGTGTCGGTGGCCACCACCGACAGCACCGTGACCCGGGCCGGGTCCAGGTCCTGGACCGCCGCCACCGCCGCGGCCGCCGAGCCACCGGTGGCCAGCATCGGTTCCAGCACCAGCACCCAGGCCCCGGTGGCGGGCGGGATGTTGCGGTAGTACTCGCGTGGCTGCAGGGTCTCGTCGTCGCGCTCCAGCCCGAGCATGCCGACCGCGCAGGTCGGCAGGGCCTCCTGCAGCCCGCTGAGCAGGCCGAGTCCGGCCCGGAGCACCGGGACCGCCGTGATCGGCAGGGCCGGCTCGCGGGCGGGTGCGGGCCCCAGGGGGGTGGTCACCTCGACCTCCCGGACCGGGATGTCGGCGACCGCCGCCAGCGCCAGGTGGACGCCGATCTGGCGCGCGTGGCGGATGAAGTCCGTCGGTGAGGTCGACGCGTCGCGGACGCGTGCCAGGTGCACGCTGGTCGCGGCGTCGTCGACGACGCGGACCTGGTCGGAACGGGACGACGCGTGGTCGGTCACGACAACTCCTCGGGTCGCCCGCAGCCTATGGCGCGCACGCGCGACGCGGCCGTCCCGGAGACCGAACACCGACGCCGACCATCATCGGCACGTGGTCGTCGGGAGTTCGTCGCGCGGCCCCCCGAACGACCCGGACGCCGGCGCGGTGTGCGCGACCCGGCCGAGGCGACGCCCTAGGCTCGATCGCGGGCAATGTTCGTCACCCCTGCCGACACCCGAGGAGATCGTCGTGCGCCGTGCCAAGATCGTGGCAACGCTCGGTCCCGCGCTGGAGGACGAGGGTCGCCTGAAGGCGGCCCTGGCCGCCGGGATCGACGTGGTGCGGCTGAACTTCTCGCACGGCACCCACGCCGACCACGAGCGCAACCTCGACCGCGTCCGCACGATGGCGAAGTCGCTGGACCGGACCGTGGGGGCGCTGGGCGACCTGCAGGGCCCCAAGATCCGGCTCGGCCTGCTGCCCGACGAGGGCGTGGAACTGCCCGACGGATCCGAGGTGGTGCTGGTGTCGGGCGTCGAGCAGGTCGAGGACCACCACGACGGTGCCGGCACCCCGGTGCTGCCGGTGGTCTACGAACACCTCGCCGACGACGTCGAGCCGGGCGCACTCATCCTGATCGAGGACGGCCTGATCCGACTGGTCGCCGCGCGGGTCGAGGACAACACCGTGACCGCCCGTGTCGTCGCCGGCGGCACCGCCAAGACCCGCAAGGGCGTCAACCTGCCCGGGGTGGCCGTGTCCGCGGGCTGCCTGACCGAGAAGGACCTCGAGGACCTCGAGGCCATGGTCGAGCTCGAGGTCGACTGGATGGCGCTGTCGTTCGTCCGCACCGCCGAGGACATCCACGACGTCCGCAACCGAGCCCGGGCGCTGGGCGGCCAGGCCCCGATCGTGGCCAAGCTCGAGCGACCCGAGGCCATCACCAACCTCGAGGAGATCGTGTCGGCCACCGATGCCGTCATGGTCGCGCGCGGCGACCTGGGCGTGGAGATGGGCCCGGAGCGGGTGCCGGCACTCCAGAAGCGCATCATCGACAGTGCCAACGACGACGGCAAGCCGGTCATCACGGCCACCGAGATGCTCGACTCGATGATCCGGAGCCCGCGCCCGACCCGCGCCGAGGCCTCCGACGTCGCCAACGCCATCTTCGACGGCACCGACGCGGTGATGCTGTCCGGCGAGACCGCCGCCGGCCGCTACCCGGTCGAGGCCGTGCGCACCATGGCTCGCATCATCGAGGTCGCCGAGTCGTCGGAGAACCTGCTGCACGCCCCGCCCAAGCAACGCCAGAACGCCTCGGTGTCGCGGATCGTGGCCAAGGCCGCCGTGGAGGTCGCCGCCGACGTCCACGCCAAGGCCCTGCTGGTGTTCTCGCTGTCCGGCTCGTCGGTCCAACTGGTGTCGAAGTTCCGGCCGCAGGTCCCGTTGGTCGGGCTGACCCCCGACCACCGCTCCCTGCGACGCATGGCGCTGATGTGGGGCACCCGCTCGCTGGAGGTCCCGACCAAGGACGACTCGCGCGCCCTGACGCTGGCGGCCGAGGAGGTCTGCCTGCGCTCGGGGTTGGCCAGCCCGGGCGACTCCGTGGTCATCGTGTCCGGCATCCCCGGTGGCCACGGTGGCACCAACCGCCTGCTGGTCCACCACATCGGTGGCGTGCCGGACTGAACCCGGTCACCCGACCGCCGGGATCCGGTCGTCGCCGTCGGTCGTCGCTCGGGGTCACCGCTCTGGGACGTCCCGGGCGCCACGGCAGGGCCGGTGCCGTTCGGGCAGTGGGTGTGGGGATCACCCAGGGGTGTCGCGATACCGTCGGCCCCTCGGGGCGACGTCGGTCGCCCCGGTGTCGTGTCGTCGTCGTTGGCTCCGGTGGTCGTGGCAGAGCATCCCCGTCGTTGGCCCCTCGTGCTGTGCGTGGGCTACGCCGTCGTGACCATCTTCCTGGTCCTGGCCTGGTCGGTCGCCGGCGATGCGTGGTGGCTGCAGCCGTTCAACCTGTCGACCTTCTGGTGGACCCTGCCGGGCCTGGTGCTCGCCGTGGTCACGCTGCTGTTCGGCCGGTTCGGCATGGCGGCGGCGCTGGCGGTCCCCGGGCTGGTGTTCCTGTGGTCCTACGGGACGCTGTTCCTGCCCGCGACCGGGGACCGACCGGTCCCGGAGCTGACCGTCGCGTCGCTCAACACCTACGTCCAGGCCCCCGACGCCGACCACGTGCTCGACCTGGTCGACCGGGTCGACCCCGACGTGCTGTTGCTCGAAGAGGTGTTCCCACCGCGCCAGGCCGAGCTCGAGGAGGCCCTGGCCGACCGACTCCCCCACACCATGGCCGTCCAGTCCGAGGGTGTGGGCGGGGTCATGGTCGCCTCGCGCTGGCCGATCGTGGAGGAACGTCCGCTCGCCACGGGTGACGACGTCCGGGCCACCGCGGTCGCGGTGCTGGACGTCGACGGCCGCGAGGTCCAGGTCGTCCCGGTGCACCTGCGCTCGCCCTGTCCGACGTGCGGAACGTCGCTGACCGAGCGCCTCACCCTCGAGGGTGAGAGCCGCGCGGTCGAGATGGCCACGGTGCTGGGGGCCCTGGACCGTGGCACGCCGGCCATCATCGGGGGCGACTTCAACTCCAACGAGCGATCCGCGCCCTACCGCACCCTGGCCACCGCCGGTTTCGACGACGCCCACCGCGAGGCCGGTTCCGGTCCGGGTTTCACCTGGCCCGCCGATGGCCGCCTGCCGTTCCCGGTGGTGCGCATCGACTGGCTGCTCAGCCGGGACCTGGTCCCGGTCGAGGCATGGGTCGACCGCGCCGACCCGTCCGACCATCGACCGGTGGTCGCCACCTTCGCCTTCGAGGATTCCTGATGGTCGACCTCGAGGCGATCGATCGGGTCGGGCGGCACTGCTGGCTGACGACCACGGGCCGCGTGACGTCGCGCCGCCACACCAGTGAGCTGTGGTTCGTGCCGGCCGACGGGGGCGTGTTCCTGATGTCGGGATCGGGGGGGCTGCGCCAGTGGTGCCTGGACCTGCTCGCCGAGGAGCAGGGCGTGGTGCGCATCGGTGACCAGCGCTGGCACGCCCGCTCGGCGCGGGTCGACGACCCCGGGATCCGCGCGGCCGCGCTGGGACTGTTCCACGACAAGTACGACGAGGGCGACCGGGACCGCCTGCCCGTGTGGCTGGACGAGGCCGCGGTGTTCCGGCTGGTGTTCACCCGTGAGGTCACCCTGTAGCGACGGCTCTTCCGGACGGCGACGGCCCCAACCGTGCGCTCGACGCGCGGCACGACGGACTGGATGTGCCTCGCGGGCCCTCGGCGCGCGACACTGCCGGGGCCAGACCGGTGTCCGCGTCCCGCGACCACCGCTCGTCCCAGCCCCGGAGGCATCGTGCACCTGCCCAGGCCTGTTCGCCTCAGCCAGCTCGTGGTCGTGTCCGTCGCCGTGCTGACGTTGGGGGCGTGCCAGGGATCCGCCGTCTCCGGCGACGACGACGAGGCCGCGTCCCCGGCCGCGACCGGTGACGACTCCGAGGCATCCTCGGACCCGTCCTCGGACTCCTCCGGGACCGCCGAGGCCGACGGCGAGCCCATCCGGGTCGGGTTGGTCAACCCGGTGACGGGCCCCTACGCCGCCCTCGGCGAGGACGTCAACGACGGGTTCCAGCTGTACGTGGACGACCACGACGGCATGCTGGCCGGCCACCCGATCGAGGTCCTGACCGAGGACACCGCCAACGACGCGAACGTCGCGCAGGAGGCCGTTACCCAACTGGTGGACGACGACGTCGACCTGCTCGCCGGCTTCGTCAACTCCGGGGTCATGTACGCCGCCGCCGGTGCCGTGGTCGACAGTGGGGTGCCGTTGGTCATCACCACCGCCGGGGCCGACGACCTGACCCAGCGCGATGCGGCCGACAACATCTTCCGGGTGTCCTACACGTCGTCGCAGGACGCGATGCCGCTGGGGGAGTACGCCTGCACCGAGCTCGGCTACGAGACCATGGCACTGGTCGGGCTGGACTACTCGTTCGGCTGGGAGGCGGCCAGCGGGTTCGCCATGGCCTACGAGGACGCCGGCTGCGACGTGGTCCAGGAGGTCTACGCCGCGCTGGGCAGCGCCGACTGGGCCCCGTTCGTCCAGCAGATCGACACCGACGCCGCCGACGCCGTGTGGGCCGTCATCCCGGGCTCGGATGGCATCCGATTCATGGAGGCCTACCGCGACTTCGGCGTCGACCTGCCCCTGATCGGCCACGGCGCGACCACCGACGAACAGATCCTGTCCGAGCAGCAGGACCTGGCCGACGGCGTCATCACCAGCCTGCACTACTCGGCGGCCATCACCGACGAGGCCAACCAGGACTTCGTCGAACGCTTCGAGTCCTCCAGCGGACGGTCGGTGTCGCAGTACGCCGAGAACGGCTGGGCCACCGCCCAGGTGCTCGAGGCGGCGCTGGGCGCCATCGACGGCCCGGTGACCTCCGAGGCGCTGGTCGACGCCATCGGCGAGGTGTCGATCGAGGCGCCGCGCGGCCCGCTGGCCTTCGACGAGTACGGCCAGGCGGTCGACACCGTCTACATCCGCCAGGTCGTCGAGGCCGACGGCGTGTGGATCAACGAGGTCATCGACGCCTACCCGGACACCTCCCAGTTCTGGACCTACGATCCCGACGAGTTCCTGGCCGGCACCCCGCTGGCCGAGCGCAAGGGCACCTGGGAGTAGTCGGCCCCGGGCCGCGCGCAGCCACGCCCGGCTCGCAGCGGCCACGCCGCGTGACCACCGACGACCCCGCGGCGCCGGGTCGGCACCACGTCTCGTCCCCGGGAGGGCCGCGATCACCACGCTGCTGGGTCACGTGCTCAACGGGCTGTCCTTCGGCTCGTTGCTGTTCCTGCTGGCCAGCGGCCTGACGCTGACGTTCGGGATGATGCGGACCGTCAACCTCGCCCACGGCGCCTTCTACGCCCTGGGTGGCTACCTCGCACTCGACGTCCTGCGTCGCACCGACAGCTACCTGCTCGGGCTGGCCGTCGCGGTCGTGGCCGTGGCCGTGGTGGGCGTCGTGGTCGAGCGGTTCGTGCTGCACCGGGTCCTGGGACGCGAACTCCCACAGATCCTGCTGACGGTCGGGATCGCCTGGATCATCGGTGACCTGATCCTGGCCGTGTACGGCGGGCGACCGCAACGGGTCCCTCGTCCACCGGGGCTGGACGGGCTCCTGCGCCTCGGGGGCCTGACCTTCCCGTGGTTCCGCCTGGCGCTGGTCGTGCTGGCCGTCGTGGTGTTCGTGGCCATGGAGCGCAGCCTCGCCACGACCCTGTTCGGGGCCCGGATCCGGGCCGCGGTGGACGACGAGGAGACCGCGCTGGCGGTCGGCATCGACGTGCCCCGGATGTTCGCGGTGACGTTCGCGGCGGGGTCCGGGCTGGCGGCGTTCGCGGGCGTCTGGGGTGGCGCCTTCACCGGACTGCGGCCCGGGACCGAGTGGGACATCCTGCTGCTGGCGCTGGTCGTGGTGGTGGTCGGCGGGCTGGGGTCGATCCGCGGGGCGTTCGTGGCGGCCCTGCTGGTCGGCCTGCTGGACGAGTTCGGCAAGTGGCTGTTCCCCTCCTTCGCCCTGTTCACGCTCTACGCGCCGGTGGCGGTGCTGCTGGCGTTGCGCCCGCGGGGACTGTTCGGCCGCGAGGAGCGGGTCGCGTGAGGGGTGGCCGGCCCCAACCCGACCCACGCATGCTGGCCGTGGCCGTGGTGGTCGTGCTGGCCGCCGTGGCCGTGCCCTTCGTCGCGTCGACCTACGTCGTCACCGTGGCCCTGCGCATCGTGGTGTTCGCCCTGTTCGCGCTGGCCTTCAACGTGGTGTTCGGGGCCGCCGACATGCCCTCGCTGGGCCACGCCGCCCTGTTCGGCGTGGGTGGGTACGCGGCCGGGCTGGGCCAGGTCCGGTGGGGCTGGGGGCTGCCCACGATCGTGGTGGTGGCACTGCTCGCCGGCGCCCTGCTGGGGGTGGTGATGGGCGTGGCGACGTTGCGCACCCAGGGGATCTACCTGTTGCTGCTGACCCTGGCGATCGGACAGGCGGTGTACGGCCTGGCGTTCCAGCAGGTCGGCCTGACCGGCGGTGACAACGGGATCGCCGGGTTGGACCGGTCGGTGCTGGCGCTGGGGGCCGACGGGCTGGTGGGGTTCTACTGGGCCACCGTCGCCATCGTGGCCGTGGCGGCCGCGGTGTTGTACGCCTTCCGCATCTCGATCGTGGGTACCACGATCGAGGCGGTCGGCATGTCCCCGTCGCGGCTGCGGGCGCTGGGGTTCTCGGTCGGCAGCGCCCGCATCACCGCCTTCGCGGTGTCGGGCGCGTTCTCGGCCCTGGCGGGCATGCTGCTGGCGCTCGGGACCCGATTCGTGGGGCCCGACAACCTGGCCTGGCAGCTGTCGGCGGAGGTGATGCTGTTCGCGATCCTGGGCGGGGCGGCGTGGTTCGCCGGTCCCGTGCTCGGGGTCGTGGTCGTGATCGTCACGGAGGTGGTCGTGTCGGACTACACCGACCGCTGGCCGATGGTGTTGGGCGGGCTGTACGTCGCGACCATGCTGTTCCTGCCCGACGGGATCCTGGGTGCGCTCGCGGGACGCGGGGGGCGCGCCCCCCGCGGCGACGACGGGCACGACTCGTCCGACGCCGGGCCCGTCGGCGGCCCCGCCTCGGTGGCCGTCGACGACCCCGCCGACGACGCCGACGACGCGGTGCCCCACGGCCCGGCGGCCACGCCGTGACCGCCTCGGTGACCGACGTCGCAGCCGTGTCGACCATGGGGCTGTCACGTGCCTTCGGGGGCGTCCAGGCCGTCGACGACGTCTCGCTGGTCGTGCCGGTCGGGGAGACCCGGGCGGTGATCGGTCCCAACGGGGCCGGCAAGACCACGTTGTTCAACCTGCTGTCGGGCCACCTGGACCCCTCGGCCGGCCGGGTGCTGCTGTTCGGCGACGACGTCACCGACCGCCCCGCGCACCAGCGCAGCCGGGCCGGGCTGTCGCGCACCTTCCAGCTGTCCAACCTGTTCGGCGAGCTGACCACGCTGGACAACGTGCGCCTGGCGGTGGCGGGCAACGACCCGGTCGCCCGGCGTCGCTTCTGGCAACCGCTGCGGACCATGGCCAGCGTCGATCGCCAGGCCCGCGAGGTGGTCGCCAGGTTCGCCCTCGACGACGTCGCCACCACCCCGGTCGCCCAGTTGGCCTACGGCCAGCAGCGGGTGCTGGAGATCGCGATGGCGGTGGCCGGCGAGCCGCGCGTGCTGTTGCTCGACGAACCCACCGCCGGGGTGGCGCGACGCGACGCCGAGGCCATCACCGCCATCGTCGCCGGGCTCCCGTCGGACCTGACGGTCCTGGTCGTCGAGCACGACATGGACGTCGCGTTCGCGTTGGCCGACCGCGTCACCGTGCTGGTCGAGGGGAGCGAACTGGTGACGGCGTCACCCGAGGAGGTCCGTCGCGACCCGGACGTCATCCGCGCCTACCTCGGAACCGGGGCGTCGGACGGGGAGGTGGGCGATGCTCGAGGTTGAGGCCCTCGACGCCCACCACGGCCCGGGCCAGGTCCTGCACGGGGTCACGCTGTCCCTGCCGGCGGGCTCCTGCCTGGCCGTGCTGGGGCGCAACGGCATGGGCAAGACCACCCTGGTGCGCACGCTGATGGGCCTGCACCCGGTCTCGGCCGGGCGCGTCCTGCTCGACGGGACCGACCTCGCCGGCCTCGACGCGCGGGCACGCCAGGACGCCGGGATGGCCCTGGTGGCCCAGGGCCACCGCGTGTTCCGGTCGCTGACCGTCGCGGAGAACCTGGCGGTGGTGCAGGGCGCGGACCCCGCCCGTCGGGACGCCGTGCTCGCGCGCTTCCCGATCCTGGCCCAACGCCTGGACCAGGTCGCGGCGAGCCTGTCCGGAGGCCAGCAGAAGATGTTGATGATGGGACGGGCACTGGTGGCCCCGGCGCGGGTCGTGCTGCTGGACGAACCGTCGGAGGGCCTGGACCCGACCCGGGTCGCGCGTGTCGCCGAGGCGGTCCGCGACCTGGTGGCCGACGGGGCCGCGGTGCTGCTGGTGGAACAGCGGTTGGGATTCGCGCTCGACGTCGCCGACGAGGTCACGGTGATGGAGCGGGGGGCGTTGACCACGTGGCTGACCGCCGCCGAGGCCCGCGCCGACCCCGCCGCGCTGCGTCGTCACCTCGGCCTGTCCTGATCGGCGACGGTCCGGCCCGGGTGCGCGCGGTCAGCCCAGCAGGTCGTCAAGCGTGGCACGCACGCCAAGGTCGCGGATGGACCGGAGTGCGTCGGTGAAGGCGGTCACGAAGCGGTCGTCGTCGACCAGGTCGCCGAACACGATCGGGAAGGCCAGGAAGGCGGCGGGGTCCTCGCGGGAGGCGCGGGCGTGCTCGATCGCCTCGTCGCGACGCGGGTCCTCGGCGAGGTCGATCGGGTCGCCGTCCTCCTCCTCGCCCAGCAGGTAGTCGCACCAGCCGGCGAGCGCCAGTGCCGACAACGTGATCGGCCCGTCCCGGTCGAGCTGGGCACGCACCGTCGGCAGCAGGAACTTGGGGAACTTGGAGGTGCCGTCGAGGCACAGGCGGTCGACCTGGTCGCCGATCGCCGGGTTGGCGAAGCGGTGCACCAGGGCATCCTTGTAGTCCTCGAGGTCGATGCCCGGCGCCCGGGGCACGACCGGCCCGGCCTCGTCGTCGAGGAAGGTGCGCAGGAACCGGGCGAAGCGGTCCTCGGCGAGCACCTCGTCGACCATCCGGTGCCCGACCAGGCGGGCCAGGTAGGCCAGGGTGGAGTGACCGGCGTTGAGCAGGCGGAGCTTGAACAGTTCGTAGGGCTCGACGTCGTCGGTGATGATGACGTCGTGGTCGGCGAGGTCCTCCAGCGGCAGCCGGGCGGCGGCGAAGTCGTCCTCGACCACCCACTGGATGAAGGGCTCGGTCACGACCGGCCAGCGGTCCCGGAGGTCGTGGGCCTCGGCCAGCCACTCGCGGTCGTCGTCGGTGGTGACCGGGGTGATCCGGTCGACCATGCTGTTGGGGAAGGCGATCTCGCGGTCGATCCAGTCGGCCAGGTCCTGGTCGACGCGGCCGGCGACGCCCAGGGTCGAGATGCGTGCCACGGCCCCGTTGTGGATGATGTTGTCGCAGCTGACGATGGTGACCGGGCCCGCGCCGTCGCGGCGGCGTGCGTCCAGTCCGGCCACCAGCACGGCGAATGCCGACGACGGACCCGCGTTGCGGGACTCCGGGTCGAACGCGCCGGTGTCGTCGTCGACGGGATAGCCACCCTCGGTGACGGTCATGGACACGATCTGGGTGGCAGGGTCGGCGATGCGGGCGATCAGTTCGTCGTGGTTCGGGTGGGCGTGGACGTAGTCGACCAGGCTGCCGATCACGCGCACGTCCACCCGGTCGACGTCCCGCACGACCAGGGTGTACAGGCCGTCCTGGGCGTGGAGCGCCTCGGCCATGGCGGTGTCGCCCGGCAACACCCCGGCGCCCACGATCGCCCAGTCGGTGTGGCCCTGCCGGGCCAGGACGTCGACGTAGGCGGCGAGGTGGGCGCGATGGAACCCGCCGACGCCCAGGTGCACGATGCTGCGCGCGAGCGCATCCCGGTCGTAGGACGGCACGGCCACGTCGGGGGCGAGGTCGCCCAGGTTGTCGGGGTGCAGGGACACGGTCATCGCGACTCCTGGGATGGCGACTGGGAGGCGGGAGGGCGCGCGAGGTCGCTCGGGCCCGTGGCACGAGGCCCCGGGGTGCACCGGACTGGGTTGCTCATATGAGTCCTCACCGTCTCACGTGAGCGTAGTAGGCCCGATCGGCTGCGTGTCGGACCGGTCGGGCGCGAGGTGGTTCGGTGGCCGGGGCCCTGGCGCCAGGTCGCCCGGGAGCGCCCGTGGACGACGTGGGAGTCAGGGCCGTGGTCGACGTGGTGGCGGTGGCGGCAGGAACTTGCTGGCAAGCACGACCGCACGGTCGACCACGACCTGTTCGCCGGACCGTCGGCGCACCGTGAACGTGGTGTCGTCGGCCGCGACCAGGTCGCCGACCACGTCGGTCGGCCGCCGCCGACCGTCGTCGTCGACCCAGTGGCGCACCGTCACCCGCCGCCCGACGTCGTCCGCGGTGACCTCGTCGACGTAGTTCTGGCCCCCACGAGGCCCTGCCGGGGGTGTCATCGCGTCTCCGTTCGATGCGTGCGTCGACGGTAGTGCCCGTCCGGCCCCCGGCCCGGCGATCCCCGGACCACTGCCGCCCGGCTCGTGACCACTTGCATGTCTCTCGAAGGCAACTTTCGCAAGATGTGTGGACAAAGAGGTCCGAGGGATCTAGGATCGGTCGCATCCGCGTGCCCCGGCTGCCGGGTCCACGTCGACATCGCCTCTCGGAGCCCCCCATGCCGTCGTCCCTGCGCCGCCTCTCGACCCTGCTCGCCGCCGGCGTGCTGGCCTGCGCCGTCGTCGCCACCGGCGCCGTCGCCCAGACCGCGCCGACACTTCCCGACGCCGAGGTCACCGGGCCGATCCCGGTGACCTCGGCCGTCGGTGACCCCGCCCACGGCTACCCGTTCCTGGCCACCGACTACGACCTGGCCGGCCATGGCTACGTGGAGGAGGAGTTCTTCCTGTCGGGCGAGGCGACCCGGTACGCCGCGAACGGGACCGCCGACGCGAGCGTGACCAGCACGGGACACGACTACACGACGCGGATGGTCGTGCGCCGGCCCGTCGACCCCGCCGACTTCAACGGGACGGTCATCGCCGAGTGGTACAACGTGTCGAACCAGTGGGACCAGGAGGTCGACTGGTTCCAGACCCACGAACACCTGGTCCGGTCGGGCTACGCCTGGGTCGGCGTGTCGGCCCAGCGCGCCGGCGTGCACTCCGCGACCGGGCTGCGGGCCTGGAGCCCCGACCGCTACGGCAGCCTCGACCTGACCGACGGTGGCACGGTCACCGACGACACCCTGTCGTGGGACGTGTTCTCCCAGGCCGTGCAGGCCGTCCGCGACCCGGTCGACACGGCGCCGCTGGCATCCTTGGCCGTCGACCAGGTCATCGCGACCGGTCACTCCCAGTCCGCCGGGCGGTTGTGGACCTACGTGAACTCCGTGGACCCACTGGTCGGGGTCGTGGACGCCGTGGTGCTCCACGGTGGTGGCGGCACCATGCGCACCGACCTCACCACGCCGGTGTTCAAGATCAACAGCGAGACCGACCTCGCCATCAACCTGCTCGGCGCGGCCCAGCGCCAGCCCGACAGTGACGTGCTGCGCACCTGGGAGGTGTCGGGTGCCTCCCACGGTGACTGGAAGCTGATCACCGACTACGGCCGCCTGCGCCTCCGCGACATCGGCACGGCGCCCGGGGGGTACCCGGGGACACCCCAGACCTGCAACGCGCCGTCGGGGTCCCGCGTCCCCCAGCACATGGTGCAGTCGACGCTGTACGACCACGTGGTCGCCTGGGTCGCCGACGGCACGCCACCCCCGTCGGCGCCGTCGATCGAGCTGGCCGGCGGCACCGTGGCCCGTGACGACCTCGGACTGGGCCTCGGAGGCATCCGGCTGGCCCAGCAGGACGTCCCGCTCCGGCTCAACTCCGGGCTCAACACCGGGCCGGGCTTCTGCTTCCTCGACGGCAGTTCGGTCCCCGTCGACGACGCCACGCTGGCCTCGTGGTACCCGGACGAGGACGCCTACGTCGACATGGTCGTCGGCGCCACGGCCGACGCCATCGCGGCGGGGCACCTCCACGGCGACGTCGCCCGCGACCCGGCCTGGTACGACGACGTCGTCGAACTGGTCGAGGCACGCGTGGCCGACGGTCGCGTGTCGGCCAGGGCCGCGGACCGGATCATCGAGCGCGTGGAGCGAGCGGCCGAGGAAGCCGACGCGGGCAACCTCCGGTTCGCCGCCCGGTGGATGAAGCAGGCCGACGTCTTCGCCGAGCACCAACTGCGTGGCGACGGTGACTCGATCGCCACCGTCAGTCGGGCCATCGCGTCGGTGCGCGGGATCCTGGACCTCGCCGGCGCCTGACCCTGCCTGCCCATCGGGTGTGCGCCGTGCCCGTCCCGCCTGCGGACACCCGGCCTCGCGACCGCGGCACCGAGCAGGACGGCGGGGCCGCCTCGGGCCCCCCGTCACAGCAGCTCGCGGACCAGGGCCGCCGCGCGCTCGGCACCGTCCGTCTCGACCGGACGGAAATCCGGCTGGGTGCCCAGCTCGGCGACCATCG
This sequence comes from uncultured Nitriliruptorales bacterium, assembly GCA_963735045.1. Classification (GTDB taxonomy): domain Bacteria; phylum Actinomycetota; class Nitriliruptoria; order Nitriliruptorales; family Nitriliruptoraceae; genus Salsipaludibacter. The sequence goes on from CAVTIZ010000003.1 coordinate 409,757, forward strand.
CGGCGGCGATCGTGTCGGGATCGCTGGTGGCGAAGTCCATGCAGCGACCCGCGCGGTAGTTGTCCAGCCGATGTCGGACGTGGATGTTCTGTTCGAAGTGGTCCCGGAGCGGGAAGTACAGGAACGGTCGCCGGGCCGCGGCCAGCTCCATCGTCGTCGTCAGCCCGCCCTGGACGACCGCGAGGTCGCAGGCCGCGAGCTGCCGGTACAGGCGCTCGACGTACCCGCGGACCTCGAGGCCGGGCCGTCCCGGCAGCGAGGACGGATCGATGCGTGGCCCCGTCACGGCGACCATGCGGAGGTCGTCGACCCGGCGTCGCGCCAGCGTGAAGGCCTCGACGACCCGACCGAGGAGGGTGCCACCCACGCCCGAGCCGCCCACGGCGGCGACCACGATCGGGGCGTCGTCCCAGCCGAACTCGTGGCGCCACCGGGCGATGTCGTCGGGACCGGGGGGTGGGAAGCCCGTCACGTAGCCGGTGAAGTCGAAGTGGTCACGGGTCCAGTCGCCGATGCCCGGCAGGCCCGGCCCGAACGTCGTGTCGACCACGTCGGCCGGGTTGCCGACGAACAGGGCCCGGTCGCGCACGCGTGGGAAGCGTTCGACCCGTGACAGCATCTCGGCGTTGTGGTCCGCGGTCAGGAACGCCGCGTGGTCACCACCCGACGGCATCGGGAGGTGGCCGACGAAGTCGGTCAGCCAGACGTGGGCGCCGCGCTTGAGCTCGGGGTTCTCGTGCCAGTGGTGGTCGACGTCCCATGCCTCGTCCCCGACCACGACGTCGTAGTCCGTCTCCTCGACGACCTGCTGGAAGACCATGAAGTTGGCCACCAGGATCTCGTCCATCCGGCGCAGCGCCTCGAAGCAGTCGAGCCGGTGACCGGACGCCTCGGAGGCGAGGTGCGCGGACTCGCTGGCGAGCCAGGCACTCGCCGGGTGGACCCGCATCCCCTCCTCCGCGAGCACCCGGGTGACGGGGTCCTGGGCGAGCCAGTCGACCTCCAGTCCCTCGACGGTGTCGAGCAGGCGCCGGGCGATCGCGACGTCGCGGCGCGCGTGTCCCAGCCCGATGGGTGACGACAGGTACAGCACCCGTCGGGGCCGGTTCGCCGCCCGTCGCCAGGTGCGTCGTGGTGGCCGGGCCGCGACGGGCTGCGCGGGGGCGCGACGGTCGAGGAAGTCGCGGATGGCGCGGTTGACCACGACCGGCTCGCGGGCCGGCACGAGGTGGCCGGCACCCTCGACGACGACCAGCTCGCCGCCGACCAGCTCGGCGAAGGCGCGCCCGCGCTCCACCGACTGGCACACGTCGCGATCCCCGTGGATCACCAGGACGGGCTGGTCGAGGCGGCGGCAGCGGTCGCGGAAGGCGGTCTCGTCGGGAGCGTCCAGCTCGATGCCCTCCTCCGCCGCCGCCAGCACCTCCCCGCTGGACTCCAGCGCCCAGCCCACCATGTCCTCGTACTGCTTGGTCGAGTGCGCCTCGACCAGTTGCCGGTCGAAGAAGAACTCGATCCAGCGGCGATGGTGGTCGACCATGCCGGCCCGCGTCGCCAGTTCCCACGCGACCGGCCCGTCGATCACCTCGTCCCAGCGCGGGGCCATCTCGACCCAGTGGGGCTGGCTGGGCCCGACGTGGGGCACCCCGGGTGACAGGGCGACCAGTGCGGCCACGCGGTCGGGATGGTCGGTGGCCACGTCGACGGTCCACCAGTTGGCGTGGCAATGGCCGACCAGGACGGCACGTCCCACCCCGCAGGCATCGAGCACGGCCAGGATGTCGGCCTCGTTGGCGGCACGGCGGTGGGCCACGGTCGACACCGGTCGGTCCGAGCGCCCGTTGCCGCGACCGTCCATCGTGACGACTCGGCGGGTCCGAGCCAGGTGGGGGACGAGGGCCTTGTACATGCGGGAGTGGGTGATCGGTGCGGCCGGCACCAGCAGCACCGCGGGCTCCCCGTCGCCGAACACCTCGACGTGGATGCGGACCCCATCGGGCGACGTGACCAGTTCGGCACGATCCGGCTCCAGCGCCCGCATCGCGGCTCCGATCGCTCGGCGTGGGTCGATCCCCCGGTCGCCGGGTGTTGCCCGTGGGTCGGCGTCGGGGGTTGACAGGCTCCACCATCGACCATAGCATACCGTTCGGTCGATCGACCGAATCGGCAACAGAACGGGGGAGCAGCCATGGGATCGGGCAGGAAGCGCGGGGGCGCGGCGTCGGGGAGCACCCGGGTGGCGCTCCTCGAGGCCGCCAAGGACTGCCTGCTCGAGCAGGGGTACGCGAACCTGTCGACCCGGGCGGTCACCGATGCCGCCGGTGTCCCGCTCAGCCAGATCCACTACCACTTCGGGTCACGCCACGGCCTCGTGCTGGCGTTGCTCGAGGCCGAGAACCAGCGCCTGCTCGCCCGCCAGTCGCAGATGTACGACAGCGACCAGCCCCTGTGGAAGCGCTGGGAGCAGGCGTGTGACTTCCTCGAGGACGACCTCGAGTCGGGGTACGTGCGGGTCCTGCAGGAGATGTCGGCGGCCGGCTGGTCCGACGACGAGGTGGCCGAGGCGGTCCGCCAGGACCTGCAGGGATGGTTCGCCCTGCTCACGGGGGTCTTCACCGAGCTCGAGCAGCGGACCGGCGGCGTCGGCCCGTTCGACCCGCAGGAGGCCGCGACCCTGGCCGGGGCGGCCTTCCTCGGGTCCGAACAATTGATCCTGCTGGGCTTCGGGGAGGAGGCCCTGCCGGTCCGACGGGCCCTCCGTCGGGTGGGGGAGCTGGTGCGACGGGCCGAGGAGCGCACGATCGGGGGCGAGCATGCGGGCGCGTGAGCCCGACGGGGTCGGGATGCTCGACCACGTCGGCACGAAGATCGGCTGGGAGCGCGTCGGGGACGGCCCGTTGACGTGGCTGCTCCTGCCGACGTGGACGATCGTCCACAGCCGCTTCTGGAAGCTGCAGGTCCCCCACCTTGCCCGGCACGACCGGGTGATCACCTACGACGGGCCGGGCAACGGCCGCTCCGACCGCCCGGTCGATCGCGCCGCCTACACCATCGACCGCCAGGCCGGCCTGGTCGAGGCGGTGCTCGACGACACCGACACCGACCGGGCGATCCTGGTGTCGCTGTCCATGGGGGCGAACTGGTCACTGCGGTTCGCCGCCGACCACCCGGAGCGGGTGCTGGGGCAGGTGTTCATCGGGCCCTCGGTGCCGCTGGCACCCCAGGCCCCCGAGCGGGCCGCCATCACGGACCACTTCCACGACGAGGTCGAGGACCCCCGGGGATGGGCCAGGTGCAACGCGCACCACTGGCGCGCGGACTGGCCGGACTTCACCCGCTTCTTCTTCGACGAGTGCTTCCCGGAGCCGCACTCGACCAAGCAGCGCGAGGACACGCGTGGCTGCGCCCCGAGCCGGCGGCGCGCACCTGGACCCGGGGACGGTCACGACGCCCGCGTGCCCTCATGATCTCGTCGCCGATCGGGCTCGGCCACGCCACCCGCGACCTCGCCACCGTCCGCGAGCTCCGCCGACACCACCCCGACCTCGAGGTGGACTGGCTGGCCCAGCACCCGGTGACGGCCGTGCTCGAGCGGGCGGGGGAGCGAGTGCACCCGGCGAGTGCCGAGCTCGCGTCGGAGTCCGCCCACGTCACGGCCGAGGCGGGTGAGCACGAGCTGCGCTGCTTCCAGGCGTGGCGCCGCATGGACGAGATCCTGCTGGCCGACTTCATGGTGTTCCACGAGGTCGTCCGCGGCACCGACTACGACCTGGTCATCGGCGACGAGGCGTGGGACGTGGACCACTACCTCCACGAGAACCCCGAACTCAAGCGCTTCGCCTACGCGTGGTCGACCGACTTCGTCGGATGGCTGCCGATGCCATCGGGGGGCCCCCGCGAGGCGTTGCTGACCGCCGACTACAACGCCGAGATGATCGACCACGTCGCCCGGTACCCACGGGTGCGCGACCTCGCCCTGTTCGTCGGCAACCCCGACGACATCGTCGACGAGCGCTTCGGCCCCGACCTGCCGATGATCCGCGACTGGACCGAGGAGCACGACACCTTCCCCGGGTACGTGACCGGGTTCGACCCGGCGTCGCTGGGCGACCGGGAGGAGCTGCGGGCCGAGCTCGGCTACGGGCCCGACGAGCAGGTCTGCATCGTGACCGTGGGCGGCTCGGGGATCGGCCGGGACCTGCTCGACCGCGTGGTCGCCGCCTTCCCCGAGGCACGCCGACGCGTGCCGGGGCTGCGGCTGGTGCTGGTCGCCGGGCCGCGCATCGACCCGGACTCGTTCCCGTCCCACCGGGGACTGGAGGTGCGCGGCTACGTCCACGAGCTGTACCGCCACCTCGCCGCCTGCGACCTGGCCGTGGTGCAGGGTGGACTCACGACCTGCATGGAGCTCACCGCCTCGTGCCGGCCGTTCGTGTACCTGCCGCTGCGCAACCACTTCGAGCAGAACCACCACGTCCACCATCGCCTGCGCAACCATCGGGCGGGGCGCCGACTGGACTACGACGACGCCGACCCGGACCTGGTGGCCGACGTCATCGCCACCGAGATCGGCCGCGAGGTCGCCTACCGCCCGGTCGAGACCGATGGTGCCGCGCGCGCCGCAGAAGCCCCGGCAGGACTGCTGTAGGGCACCCACGACACGGAGGAGGGGACACGTCCGGGCGTCTGCTCGGTCGATCGACCGACCGCAAGCCTGGGCACGACCACGTGCACGACGAACGCCACCAACACGCATCACGCTCACCGAGGAGACACCACCATGACCACCGCCAGCGCCACCCGCCAGCCGATGAACGGCGTCGACGTCCCGACCCTGTTCGCCACGATCGACGCCGTCGCCGCGCAGCCGGCCGCGGCCCGCTTCCAGTTCCGCGCCCGCAACACCTGGGTCGCGGGCACCCATTCGCGCACGACGATCGACGACTTCTTCGGTGCCGGCGAGGAGCGGCACCACCGGGTGTCCCACGAGGTCGAGACCGACCACCCGGAGGTGCTGGTCGGGGCCGATCGGGGACCGACGCCGGTGGAACTGCTCCTGGCCGGCCTCGCGGGCTGCCTGACGGCAGGCATCGGCAACATCGCCGCCGCCCGTGGCATCGAACTGCACGCGGTCGAGTCGCGCGTCGAGGGCGACCTCGACCTGCGCGGGCTGCTCGGCCTGTCCGACGAGATCCGCAACGGCTTCGAGCGGGTCCGGGTGACGTTCCGCGTCTCTGGCGATGCCGCCCCGGAGGAGCTGCGCGAGCTCGTCGAGCAGTCGTGCGAGCGATCTGCGGTCCTCGACGTCGTGACCAACGGCATCACGGTCGACATCGCCGTCGAGACGGCCTGACCGGCTGCCCGGCCGGCCACCGGCGGCCGCCACCGCGCCGAGATGGGAGCCACCACCATGCACGACGTCGTCATCGTCGGCGCCCGGGCCGCCGGTGCGGCCACCGCGCTGCTGCTCGCCCGTGCCGGCCACGACGTGCTGGTCCTGGACCGGGACCGGCTCGGGGCCGACACGCTGTCCACGCATGCGCTCATGCGCCCGGCCGTCCTCCAGCTCGAACGCTGGGGGCTGCTGGACGAGCTGGCCGCCACCGGCACGCCACCCCAGCGACGGGTGGTCTTCCACTACGGCGCCGAGCGCGTCGACCTGGAGCTCGCCCGTGCCCTCTACGCGCCGCGGCGAACGGTGCTGGACCCGCTGCTGGTCCGCGCTGCGGAGGCCGCCGGGGCGACCGTGCGCTTCGGCGTCGACGTCCGGGACGTCGCATGGTCGCGTGGGCGTGTCCGCGGGGTGGTGGTCCGGACCCGCACGGGTGACCGGGAGTTGCGGGGTCGGGTCACCGTGGGCGCCGACGGGCGCTCCTCCCGGATCGCGGCAGCCGTCCGGGCGCCGGTGACGCGCCGTGGGCGGGAGGCCGCGGCCGCGCTGTACGGCTACTGGTCCGGGCTGGAGGCGGACGGCTTCGAGTGGGCCTATGCACCCGGGGCGGCCGCGGGCCTGGTCCCGACCGGCGAGGGACTGGTCTGCGTGTACGCCGGCGTGCCGCGCGATCGCTTCCTGGGGGACCTGCGCGGTGACCTGCCCGGCGCGCTGGAGACGGTCCTCGGCGAGGTGGGAGGGGACCTGCGGGCGCGGGTCGCCGCCGCACGACGGGTGGGGCACGTCCGCGGTTTCGCCGGGCTCGTCGGGAGCATGCGTCGTCCGCGCGGTCCCGGGTGGGCCCTGGTCGGCGACGCCGGGTTCTTCAAGGACCCGATCACCGCCCACGGGATCACCGACGCGCTGCGCGACGCCGAGTTGCTGGCCCGGGACCTGCACGCCGACCTCGGTGGCCACCCGCGGAAGGGCCGCTCCTACGAGCGGACACGCGATCGGCTCGGCATCCCGATCCTGGCGCACTCCGACCGGGTCGCCGGCTTCACCTGGGACCTCCCCACCCTGCAGCAACACCACCTCGCCCTGAGCGAGGCCATGGGTCGCGAGTACGACCACCTCGCCACGCTGGGTCCCCTCGTCGGGGGCGTGCCAGTCGTCGCGAACCGCGAGGGCGTCCGGGTGCCCACGTGAGGGTCAGTCCGTGGGCTCGTAGTAGATCGCGGCCGTCGGGAGCTGCCCGGCCAGCGTGACCCACCACGTCGAGCCCTTCGGCCACCGCAGTCGGTCGAAGCCGGCGTCGTCAGGGGTCTCGGCGACGGCGGCGAAGCGGCTCACGAGGTCACCGATGACGTCGCCATGGCTGCAGATCACCGCCGCGCGTGGCAGCGACTGGACCAGTTCGAGCACCGCCGCGACCGGGGTGCCCTCGCGCAGTCGGTCGTCCACGACGACGTCCAGGCCCCGCGCCCGGGCCAGCTTGGTCATGCTCTGCCGGCAGCGCTTGTACGGCGACGACACGATCGTGTCGATGCGGTGGCCCGCGAGCTGGTGGACGAGGGCCTTGCGTTGCTTCTTGCCCCTCCTGGACAGCTTGCGCTCGTGGTCGGGGTCGACACTGCCGCGTTGGCCGGCCTCGGCATGGCGGACGACCAGCAGGCTGCTGCGGTCCGACAGCGCCGTCGCCAGGATCCCGCGGTCCGTGCGGTAGGTCAGCCGGCGGCGGGCCTTGTCCAGCGGCATCCAGACGACCTCGTCGACCTCCTTGTCGGGCTTGCGCGGGTCCTGCGTGGTGGCCTCCATCGACCACCAGTGCACGCGCTTGGGCCGGCCCTTGCGGTCCCGGTAGTCCACGATGCCGACGTGGGGTCCCAGCAGCCCGTGCACGCCGGTCTCCTCGAGGACCTCGCGTCGTGCCGCGGTCGACAGGTCCTCACCCTCGTCGAGCTTGCCCTTGGGCAGCGACCAGTCGTCGTAGGCCGGCCGGTGGACCACCAGCACCTCGCGATCCCCACCCTCGCCGCGCAGCACGACACCACCGGCGGCCAGCACTCGGGACGTCGCCATGCCGTCGTGGCCTCCTACGGGGTCGGGGGGTGGTAGGGCTGTGGTGCACGGGGTGGGTCGCCGGGGACCCGTCACGGGGACCGCCGGGGGGGCTTGTGGAGGGTTCCTCGGGGGACTCCGGTGGGGGCTCCTCGGATGGCCACGCTAGCGGCCCGAGCGGGGCCGACGTCCCGCACGGCCAGGCGATCCGTCGCCGCCCCGGGACCCGACGTGGCCCGGTTCAGTCCTGCTCGGCCCGGTGGTGGGCCAGCTCCTGCAGCCGTTCCTGGGCGTTGACGCCGGTGGTGGTCGGGACGCGGGACCAGGACCCGTCGGCGAACTGCTCCCACGCCAGCACGTCGTCGGCCAGTTCGAGGTCGAGCAGGTCCAACAACTGCACCCGCAGGCGCGGATCGGTGATCGGGATCAGGGCCTCGACCCGGCGGTTGAGGTTGCGCGGCATCAGGTCGCCCGACCCGATCATCACGTCGACGTTGTTGCCCGGTACCCCGAAGGCGTAGATGCGGGAGTGCTCGAGGTAGCGACCGACCAGCGAGCGGACCCGGATGTTGTCGCTGAGGCCCGGCACCCCCGAGCGCAGGCAGCAGATGCCACGCACGATCAGGTCCACCGGTGTGCCCGCCTGGGACGCCGTGTACAGCGCATCGATCATCTCGGCGTCCACGAGGCTGTTCATCTTCATCACGATCCGGCCCCGGTCCGCCTGAGTCTCGCGGGCGATCAGACGCAGGATCTCGGATCGGAACGTGATCGGGGCGGTCACGATCTTGCGGTAGTCGCCCTGGCGGCCGTACCCGGTCATCACGTTGAACAGTTCGGTCAGGTCGGCGCCGACCGCGGGATCACTGGTGAGCAGCCCGACGTCTTCGTAGATGCGGGCGGTCTTGTCGTTGTAGTTGCCCGTTCCCACGTGGGCGTAGCGCACGACCCGGCCGTGCTCCTGGCGGACCACCATCGCGATCTTGGTGTGGGTCTTGAGGCCGGCCACCCCGTAGGCGACGTGGACTCCGACCTCCTCCAGCGTCCGGGCCCACTCGATGTTGCGTTCCTCGTCGAAGCGCGCCTTGAGCTCGACCAGGGCCACGACCTGCTTGCCGGCCTCGGCCGCCTTGATCAGTGCGTTGACGATCGGGGAGTCCGGTGACGTGCGGTACAGCGTCATCTTGATCGCCAGCACGTGCGGGTCGCGTGCGGCGGTCTCGATGAAGCGCTGCACCGTGCGCGAGAACGAGTCGTAGGGGTGGTGGACCAGGATGTCGCCACGCCGGATGCACGAGAAGATGCTGCCGGTCGCGGAGGTGCCCAGCTCCGGGGGGACCGCGGTCTTGTAGGGCTTGTACTTCAGATCCGAGCGCTCCAGCCCGTACAGGCTCATCAGCCCGTCGAGCCCCAGTGGGCCCTGCAGCTTCTCGACCTGTTCGTCGCCGATGTTCATCTCGCGCATCAGCAGGTTCAGGATGTCGTCGGGGATCGACGGCTCGATCTCGAGGCGCACGACGCGGCCGAAGCGACGACGCGTGAGCTCGGACTCGATGGCCAGCATCAGGTCCTCGGCCTCGTCCTCCTCGACCTCCAGGTCGGCGTTGCGGGTGACGCGGAACAGGTGGTGGTCGACGATCTCGTGACCCGGGAAGAGCTGGTCGAGGTGGGCGGCGATGACCTGTTCGAGCGGCACGAAGCGCTCGCCGTCGGGCATGACCACGAACCGGGGCAGGATCGGCGGCACCTTCACCCGGGCGAAGTGGGTGGTGTGGTCGGACGGGTCGCGGACCACCACGGCCAGGTTCAGCGACAGGTTGGAGATGTAGGGGAACGGGTGCACGGGGTCCACGGCCAGCGGGGTCAGGACCGGGAACACCTGTTCTTCGAAGGCCGTGACGAGGTACTGGCGGTCCTCGTCGTCCAGCGACGACCAGTCCGAGTAGCGGATGCCCTCGTCGTCCAGGGCGGGCGCGACCTGGTCGTGGAAGATGCGTGCCTGGCGGTGGGCGAGGTCGGCGCCGTAGGCACGGATGGCCGTGAGTTGCTGGGACGGCGTGAGCCCGTCCGGGGGCGGGGTCGAACGACCGGCGGCGACCTGGTCCATCAGCCCGGCGACCCGGACCTGGAAGAACTCGTCGAAGTTGGAGGTGAAGATGGCCAGGAACTTGACCCGCTCGAGCAGCGGCAGGTCGTCGCGCTCGGCCAGGGCGAGCACGCGCTCGTTGAACGACAGCCAGGTCAGCTCGCGGTTGAGGTAGCGCCGCTCGTCCTCGGTGGCCGGGTGGTCGGCCAGGACGGCGCGCGAGGTCGGGCTGGTGGCGTGGCCGGCGTCGTCGGCGGGCCGGACGGGCCGCCCGGTCGACCGGGTCGCGTCGGGGTCGGTCGTGGCGGTCGCGGTGGTGATCGCGTCGGGCCGGGCCGGTGGGGCGACGTCGTCGTGCGCGGGCGACGCCGGACGGGTGGTCGCGTCGGTCATGGTGGGTGGTCTCCGGTGGCCGGATCGTGCGGGGGAGAACGGGTGGGGCGGGCAGGTCAGCGGTGTGGAGCCCCAGCCTAGGGCGACCGGGCCGTCGGCCCGGTCGCGCCAGCCCGCGGTGGCACGGCCCGATCGGCTGCCCGGCAGGTGCAGGTGCGGCGGCCGGCGGCCTATCCTCGGATAGTGTCCCCTCCTGCCACCGGACCGAGAACGAGGACGCCACCCCATGACCTACACGATCGCGGAACCGTGCATCGACGTCAAGGACAAGGCCTGCATCGAGGAATGTCCGGTGGACTGCATCTACGAGGGGCCCCGGATGCTCTACATCCACCCCGAGGAGTGCATCGACTGCGGCGCGTGTGAGCCGGTGTGCCCCGTGGAGGCGATCTTCTACGAAGACGACGTCCCCGACGAGTGGGACGAGTTCACCCCGATCAACGCCGAGTTCTTCGACGACGAGGTGTCGGGCCTGGGCTCGCCCGGTGGCTATGCCGGCGTCGGCGCCGTGGACGTCGACCACCCCAAGATCGTCGACTGGGAGATGTGATCGCGTGACCGGGGGCCACCCGCATGCACCGGCGGGAGTGACACCCGGTCACGATGGCGTTGGCACCCCCGCCGTCGTGCTGCGGCCAACGACCGGGGCCCGCGAGCCGGTACCGTTCCACAATGGCCCGGCCGTCGCACGGCCCGCGCCACGCCGACCCTCGCACCAGCCTCCGGAGGACCCCACGCCATGACCTACGTCATCGCCGAACCCTGTGTCGACGTCAAGGACAAGGCCTGCGTCGAGGAGTGCCCCGTCGACTGCATCTACGAGGGGGACCGCAGCCTGTACATCCACCCCGGTGAGTGCATCGACTGCGCCGCCTGTGAACCGGCCTGCCCGGTCGAGGCGATCTTCTACGCCGACGACGTGCCCGACGAGTGGTCGCAGTTCACGGCGTGGAACGCCGAGTTCTTCGACGACGACTACACCGGCCTGGGCTCGCCCGGAGGCGCGGCCGAGGTCGGCGCCACCAAGGCCGACCACCCCAAGGTCGCCGAGTGGGAGATCACCTCGCCGGCATGACCGACCCCGCCACCGACGGGCCGCCGGACGACCGGCCCCGCGACGAGACCGCCACGAGCCCTCGGGAGACCGGGGGCTCGTCGCGTGCCGGTGGGTCCGGGTTGGGTGGACCCCTCGGTGACCTCGGCGGCGTCCTCGGCCCCCCTGACGACCCCCCCGACGACAGCCCCCCCGACGGTCCCGACGACGGCCCCGACGTGACCGCAGCGGCGGCCGGCGTGCTGCGGGACCAGGCCACGGCGTGGTTCGAGCCGCTGTACCGCGACGCCGACGGCAACCCGGCCGTGGTTCCCTGGGCGCGCCTGGAGCCGGAGCCGCTCGTGCACGCGTGGCTGGACCAGCCCGGGCTGGACGTCGCCGGGGTCGACGTCGTCGTCGTCGGGTGTGGCCTGGGCGACGACGCCGCGGAGTTGGCTCGCCGCGGGTGTCGCGTGACCGCCTTCGACGTCTCGCCGACGGCCGTGGACTGGGCCCGTGATCGCTTCCCCGACCTGTCGGTGGACACCCCGACTGCCGGGAGGATCACCTGGGAGGTCGCCGACGTGCTGGACCTGCCCGACCACCTCGTCGGGGCCTTCGGGTTGGTCGTGGAGGTCCGCACCGTCCAGTCGCTGCCCGGCACGGTCCGCGACGACGCCATGCTGGGCATCGCGTCGTTGGTCGGCCCCGGCGGGTACCTGGTCGCCACGACCCTGGTGGCGACCTCCGACGAGGCGGCGTCGCGGGTCCAGGGCCCGCCCTGGGCCCAGGCCCCGGCCGAGCTGGCCGCCTACCGGGCCGGTGGGTTGGAACGCGTGTCGCTGGACCACCCCCCCGAACCGGCCGGCGACGCCATGGCGGTGCGACTGGTGTTCCACCGACGGGTGCCACCGACGTGACCGTCCTCAGGCGGGGTCCGGGCGTGGCAGGGCGGCCAGGACGTCGGCGGGACCGACCTCGAGCGCGTCGAGGACGTCACGAGCCCGCGAGGCGCGCGACACGACCAACCCGGCGAGCAGGTGCGCGGAGGTCAACCGACGGTCCCGGCGGTCGGTGGCGACCGGCACGGCGGCCTCGATCGCGACCCGAGCCTCGGGGGTCAGGCGTGTCCGTCGTCGTCGCACCGGGGCCGTGCCGGCGGTGACGTCGCCGGCCGAGCGGACCCGGTCCACGTCGATCCCGAGGCTGGCCAGGGCCACGGGATCAGGTCCCTCGGGGTCCTCGCCGCGACCGGCGATGCGCCGTCTGACCTCGTCCTCGACGGCGTCGCGAGACACCCCGAGGGCGGCGAGCAGGTCCGCTCCCGGCCCGTGTCCCCGGGCGATCCCGACCAGCAGGTGTTCGCTGCCCACGGCCTCGTGACCCCAGTCGCGGGCCGCGTCGACGCCGCGCCGGATGCTTCGATTCGCCTCGCGTGCGCGTCCCGGTCTCATGCGGTCCTCCGGTGCTTCTTGTGGGCCGCCTGGCCGCTGACCCCGAGGGCGGCGCCGACGTCACGCCAGCTCCAGCCGGCATCTCGGGCTCGCCGGACCTGGGCGCGTTCCAGCTCGTCGGCCAGCCCGCGCAGCGACGCCACGGCGCGCAGTCCCACGGCGGGGTCCGGCGCCTCGAGTGCGGTCTCCAGTTCGGTCATGTCCACCTCCATGTCCACCCGTTCGGTTTCGACTGGTGTCAACCTAGGATGACACCGGCGCAACTGTCAACAAAGGTTGATGGACCCGGACGCAGGTGTCCACGCGCCCCCACGGCTGGACCGGGGCTGCCGTGTCGGCACACGTCGCAATCCGCGTGGTGTGGCGGGGGCGGGTCCGTGCCGGGACGGTGGGGAATGCCCCTCGGCGGTGGGTGCGTTCGCCCCACCCCCGGACGTGGTCCGGGTCCGTTCGCTCCCGGAGGTCCACCATGCACACGCCCACGGACGCCGTCCTCCAGCAGGTCGAGCTCGGCCGGGTGTGGCAGACCGTCGACCCGTTCCTGTTCTGTGTCCACCACGACGACGACTACCCCGAGGGCGACGAGGAACTGGGCCCGTGCGCCCCCCTGGTCGGTCGCTCCATCGGGATGGACTTCTCCGGACGCGACGGCTGGTCGATGTACCACGGGTCGCTGGTGCCGGGGTTCCCGCAGCACCCGCACCGGGGGTTCGAGACGATCTCGTTCATGCGTGGTGGATTCATGGACCACTCCGACTCGCTGGGCGCGGCGGCCCGCTTCGGTCGCGGCGACGTGCAGTGGATGACGGCCGGGTCGGGGATCGTCCACGCCGAGATGTTCCCGCTGCTCAACGACCACGACCGCAACCCGACCGAGCTGTTCCAGATCTGGATCAACCTGCCGGCCCGGGACAAGATGGTCCCCCCACACTTCGCGATGCTGTGGGGCCACGAGATCCCGCGCCACACCGTGCTGGACCAGGCCGGTCGTGCCACCACCATCACCGTCGTCGCGGGCCAACTCGCGCCGGGTTCCCCCCCGCCGGCGCCGCCACCCCACTCGTGGGCGTCCCGGCCCGACGCCGACGTCGCCATCTGGCACCTCGACGTGACCGCTGACGGCACGTGGACCCTGCCACCGGCCAACCACCCCGACACCGTGCGCACCCTGTACGTGTTCGGCGACGGCAGCCTGCGGATCGGCGGGACCGAGGTCACCGGTGGCCACGGTGCCGTCCTGGCGTGCGACGTCCCGGTCACGATCGCCGACGACACCGGCAGTGGCACCGAGGCGCTGGTGCTGCAGGGCCGGCCGATCGGGGAACCGGTGGTGCAGTACGGCCCGTTCGTGATGAACGACCAGCGCCAGATCCAGCAGGCCTACGCCGACTACCAGGACACCGGCTTCGGCGGCTGGCCGTGGCCGGCCAACGACCCCAACCACGGTCCCGAGCCACGTCGTTTCGCGCGGCATGCCGACGGCCGCGTGGAGGAGCTCGCCGGGGCCTGACCGCGACCACGGGCGGCGGGTCGCCGACTACTCGACGTGGCGGAAGCGGTGGGTGCTCCAGGGGACGAACACCACGAGCAACGCGATGCTCCAGGCCACGGTCTTGAGCGTGGGGGCCAGGACCGGCCCGGTGACGGCCAGCCCGCGAGCGGCGTCGGCCGCGGCGGTGATGGGCGAGTTGCGGGCCAGGAAGGCCAGCCAGGGGATGCTGATCGACTCGGTCGGCACGAACACGCTGGACACGAACGACAGCGGGAAGGCGAACACGAACGCGGCCGACTGGGCCGACTCGGCGCCGGGCACGTGCAGGGCCAACCACACGAACACCCACGACAACGAGTAGCCCAGGACGCACACGATCCCGATCGCGCCGATCGCCCCCGCGACGCTGGTGAACCGGAAGCCGACCAGCATGCCCACCAGCGCCATCAGCACGATCACGGCCAGGCTGCGCACGAGGTCGGCGACGGTGCGCCCGATCAGCACCCCGGACCGCGACATGGGCATCGACCGGAACCGGTCCACGACCCCCTTGTCGAGGTCGTCGGCCAGCCCCACGGCCGTCTGGGTCATCCGGAACACCGTGGACTGCACGAAGATCCCGGGCATCACGAACGCGAGGTAGGTGGGGAAGCCGTCGGGGAGCGCGCCCCGGACGGCGCCGTCGAACACGTACCCGAACAGCAGCACGAACATCACGGGCTGGATGGTGGAGAAGATCAGCAGGCGGGGCAGCCGGGTGAAGTGCTTGAGGTTGCGCTTGCCGATGGTCCAGCCGTCGGCCAACGCCGCCACGAGGCCGTGGCGCTGGCGACGCTGGAGCGGGGCGCCGTCGGAGCCGTCGCGGCCGGCGCCGATGCTGCGGGGCTGGTCGTCCCTGGTCGTGGTGGTCATGCCGACCGGCCCCGGGGAGTGTCGTCGGGGGTGGCGTCGGGGGCGGCGTCCGGGCCGTGGTCCCGAGCCGGGTGGCTCGGGGACCCGTCGTCGGACGCGGTGACGGGTTGTCCGGTCAGTTGGAGGAAGACCTCGTCGAGGCTGGCCCGACGAAGGCCGAGGTCGGTGACGCCGATGTCGGCATCCTGCAGGGCCGCCGCCACCCGTTGCACGGTCCCCAACCCCGACGACGAGTCGGTCGGGACCTCCAGGTCCGCGGTCGCCCCGGCGACACCGCGGGGGGACAGGCCGGCCGCCGACAGCACGTCGCAGGCCTCACCGACCCGGTCGGTGGCGTCCAGCAGCACCTCCACGGTGATCCCGCCGGCGTTGGCCTTGAGTTCGTTGCCGGTGCCGTCGGCGATGATGCGGCCGTGGTCGATGACCACGATGCGGTCGGCCAACTGGTCGGCCTCCTCGAGGTACTGGGTCGTCAGCAGCAGGGTGGTCCCGGCACCGACCAGTTCCCGGATCACGTCCCACATCTGGTTGCGGGTCCGTGGGTCCAGCCCGGTCGTGGGCTCGTCCAGGAACAGCAGTCGGGTCGGCACCACCAGGCTCGACGCCAGGTCCAGGCGCCGGCGCATGCCACCGGAGTAGGTGGACGCGCGTCGGTCTGCGGCGTCGACCAGGTCGAAGCGCTCGAGCAGTTCGTCGGCCCGGGTCCGGGCCGAGCCGGGGGTGAGCTGGAGCAGGCTGCCGAACATGACCAGGTTCTCGCGCCCGGTCAGCAGCCCGTCCACCGCCGCGGACTGACCGGTGAGGGCGAGGTGGCGACGGACGACGTCGGGTTCCGCGACGACGTCGTGGCCGAAGATCCTGGCCTGCCCGGAGGTCGGCGCCAACAGCGTCGCGAGCACCCGGACCAGCGTGGTCTTGCCGGCACCGTTGGGGCCGAGCAGGCCGACGACACCACCGGGTGGCACGACCAGGTCGACGTCGTCGAGCGCGACCGTGTCGCCGAAGCGCTTGCCCAGCCCGATGACCTCGATCGCCGCGGCGGCCCCACCGGTGGCGGGGGAGGTGGGGGTGGGGGCGGTCGACGTCGTCACCCGCGGCACCGTATCCGGCCGGCCCTGGCACACGACCGACCACCCCGCCGCCCCGCCCGTCCCCACGGGCGACACGTGGTCGATCCCGCGGACGGCCCGGTGGACGGGCCACGGGGCTGGTTGACTGGGCAGCCCGGAACCCGCGCCGCGGGTACCGGTCGATCGACGAGGGAGCAGGGAATGTCACAGGTCGCGGGCGTGGACATCGGTGGCACCAACATCACGGCGGCACTGGTCGACGACGACCACCAGGTGTCGGACGCCGAGAAGGTCAGCACGCCCACCGAGGGCCCCGACGCGGTGCTGTCGGCCGTGGTCGACCTGGTTCGGGGCCTGGACGAACGACCCTCCGCCGTCGGGGTCGGCATGCCCGGTCCGGTCGACGACGGCGTCGTCAGCCACCCGCCCAACCTCACCGGCTGGGAGGACCCGGTCGATGTCGGGAGTCGCCTGTCCGACGCCCTGGAGCTGCCCGTCGCGGTCGGCAACGACGTCAACGTGGCGGTGCTGGGGGAGTGGACCGCCGGTGCCGGCACCGGCGCGCGACACATGCTCGGCGTGTGGATGGGCACCGGCGTCGGTGGCGGGCTGGTGCTCGACGGTCGGCCCTACACCGGGGCGTTCGGGGGCGCCGGTGAGTTCGGCCACATGATCGTGCGTGCCGGCGGTGCCCAGTGTGGCTGTGGCCGTCGCGGCTGCCTCGAGGCCTACGCGGGCCGGGCCAACATGGAGCGCTACGCGCTGCGGGCCGCGGCGAAGGGGTTCGAGACCGAACTGCTGGAGATCCGCGACGACAAGGGCAAGGACCGGATGACGTCCAGCGTGTGGCACAAGGCGATCGGCAACGACGACCCGCTGGCGACCAGGATCCTGGGCGAGGCCGTGGAGGCCGTGGCCATCGGGATCGCGTCGGCGATCAACCTGCTGGACCTGGACCGCATCGTGTTGGGCGGTGGCTTGGCCGAGAAGATGGGCGACGACCTGGTCGAGCGCCTCGAGGTCGCGATCGAGCCGCACGTGTTCCTGCCGGGCGACCGCGACATCGTGGTCGCCGAACTCGAGGACGATGGCGGGATGGTGGGTGCCGCCGCCCTCGGACGCGCGGCGATGCTCCTGCGCTGACCGGGCTCAGGCGCCGGAGAAGGACACCAGGGTGTGCACGTCGAGGCCCTGGTCCTCGAGCCGTCGGCGGCCACCGAGTTCGGGCAGGTCGACCACGAAGGCACAGTGCACGACCCGCGCGCCCAGCTGGCGGACCAGCGTGGCAGCGGCCTCGGCGGTGCCGCCGGTGGCGAGCAGGTCGTCCACCACCAACACCTGTTCGCCCGGCGAGGCCGCGTCCGTGTGCACCTCCACCTCCGCCGACCCGTACTCCAACTCGTAGCTGCGGGCGATCGTGTCGGCGGGCAGCTTGCCCTTCTTGCGGATGCTCATGACCCCGGCGCCGAGACGATCGGCCAGGGCCCCCGCCAGCAGGAAGCCGCGTGCCTCGATTCCGGCCACCTGGTCCAGGTCGGCATCGGCGAACGCCACGGCCAGCCGGTCCACGGTCGCGCGCCAGCCCACCGGGTCCGCGAACAGGGTCGTGACGTCGCGGAACTGGATGCCCGGTTCGGGGAAGTCCGGGATGGTGCGGATCAGGTCGCGGAGGTCGACGCCGTCCGGGGACGGGGCATTGGGCGAGCGAGTCATGGGCCGGCCTGTGGGAGGTCAGTGGTCGGGCGGACCATGGCAGGGTGCCTCATGCCGGTGGCATTCGTCCCGGAGCCGCTGCGCCGGCGGGCACGGCGTCGGACGGCCAGCGCCTGCGCGACACCCGCGACAGCTTGGTCAGCAGGTTCATCGCGACCGGGTCGGACTCACCGGGTCGGGCCTCGACCAGCCCCGCGTCGATGACCCCCTTCATCCACTCCTCGCCGCGCTCGGTGCGCACCAGGGTCAGGGTCCAGTTGTCGTCGGCGCCGATGCCGCCGGTGGAGATGTCGGCGTGCTCGGCGGCGAAGTCCGGGCACAGCTTGCACCCGGGCCGGGTGTGGGGATGGAACAGCTTGAGCGGCAGTTCCTCGTAGGACCCGTCGCGCAGCCACACCATGTAGCGGCCCTTGATGTTGACCTTGACGACGTCGTCGATGCTGATGCCATGGTCGGCAAGGACCTGCTTCTGGCCGTCGTAGGTGAACGTCTTGGAGCACAGCAGCCCGATCGTCAACGCGATCCTGCGCAGGTACTTGTTGACGCCGTAGGCCGGCAGGGAGCCGTTGATGGACGACTGGCAGGACATGCCGACCAGGGCCAGGTTGGTCAGGCCGGCGTCCTCGGCGTCGGCCATCGCCAGGGGGTTGGCCGAGTAGGTGTAGCGCGACCCGGCCGTGGCCAACACGCCGGCGCGGTCGGTGACCAGGGCCGGCTCGGAGTCGAACGGTCCTCGCTTGTCCACGATCGCCGACGTCAGGGCGCCGTCGATCATGCCGTTGTCCAGCCCCCAGATCAGCAGCTGGGACACCAGCCCGCCGTCCTGTCCTGCCTCGTGGATCCCCTCGTCGGTCGCCCGGGTCAGCAGGATCGACCGGGTGATGCCGTAGACCTCGTCGGTCTCGCGCGGACGCCCGAACAGGACCTCGTCCAGGTCCGACTCCCAGTTGCGGAAACGCGGGCACGCCCGGGTGCAGATGTCGCATCCGCGGTCACCGATCGTGCACTGGTCGTAGGCGTGGCCCTCGCCGACCTGGACCGGGAAGTAGTCGTCGGTGTAGCCCAGGACGTCCCGGGGGCAGGCCATCACGCAGGCCGCGCAGCCCGTGCACAGTCCGGTGTCGACCACCTCGTGGTACAGCTCGCGCCAGTGCACGTCGCCCATGTCGGGTCCTCCCCGGCAGCCTGCAGCGCAGACTAGGCGCCGACCACGGTGGTGGCCGACGCGACGATGTCGTCCACGCCCAGCAGGACGTGGTCGGCGGCCGGACCGATCGGGACGTAGGAATCGTGGCTGGCGACGCTGGCCAGTCCGCCCGACCAGCCGGTGGTGGCGAGGTGGGCGACCACCGCGTCGGCGATGCCGCCACCGGTGGCGCGGGCCTCGTCGGCGACCAGCACCGCGTCGCAGCCCGCGACCGCGTCGCGAACCGCCGCCAGTGGCAGCGGGGACAGCCATCGCAGGTCCACCACCCGAGCCGCGATGCCGCGCCGGGACAGCAGCCGCGCGGCTCGCCGAGACAGGTGCACGCCGTTGCCCCAGGTCACGATCGCGAGGTCGCCGGCCGCCGGGTCGTGGATCCCGAGCTCACCCGGCAGCAGCACGTGGTCGTCGGCGGGCCAGCCGGCCAGCCACGCGTCGTCGCCGGTCTCGTGCAGGTCGCGCCGGTGGTACAGGGCGATCGGTTCCAGCACCACCACGACGTCGCCGTCGGTGGCGGCCATGGCCAGCGCCGCCCGCAGCATCCCGACCGCGTCGTCGGCGCGGGACGGCACCGCCAGGCGCAGGCCGGGGATGTCACGCAGGGCGCCGATCGCGTTGTCGTTGTGGAAGTGCCCGCCGAACCCCTCCTGGTAGGCCAGGCCGGCCACACGCAGCACCATCGGCGTGGCGAAGGCGCCCGCGGAGAAGAACCGGGTCGACGCCGCCTCGCCCCGGAGCTGGTCCAGGGCGTTGTGGAGGTAGGCGAGGTACTGGACCTCCGGGACGGGCAGCAGCCCCAGCAGTCCGGCGCCCTGGGCGGTGCCCAGGATCGTGGTCTCGTCCAGCAGGGTGTCGAACACCCGGGCGCGGCCGAAGCGGTCCTGCAGCCCCTTGGTCACGCCGTAGACACCGCCCTTGTGCCCGACGTCCTCGCCGAACGCCAACGTGCCGGGACGCGCGGCCAGCTGTTCGTGGAGGGTCGCGGTGATGGCCTGGGCCAGGGTCATCGGGGTCCCCGGCGCGGGCCGGTCCGGGTCGTCGTCGGCCACGGCGGTCCTGGTGGCCTCGACGGCCGCGGCCCGCACGACGTCGGGCCGGTGGGGCGCGAGTGGGGCCATGACCTCCTCGGCCGACCCCAGCAGGACGTGGTCGCCGGCCCGGTCGACCAGGTCGTCCAGGTGCGCGGCGGTCGTGTCCAGGATGGCACCAACCTCCGTGTCGGCCACCAGGCCCAGGGCCCGCAGGCGAGTGACGGCGGCCACCAGCGGGTCCCGGTCGAGGTCGTCGAGGATCTCGCGCCGGGTCCGGTAGGCCGCCTCCACGTCGCTGCCGGCGTGCCCGCCGAGTCGGACCGTCGGCAGGCGCAGCACGGCTGGGCGGCGCTGGGAGCGGACCTGGTCGACGGCGGCACCGACCGTGGCCCAGACCGCGTCGACGGGTCCCTCCGCATCGTGGAAGGCCAGTCCGGGGAGGTGGCCCAGCGAGTCCGCGATCCAGCGGGTGGGTGTCGGGACCGAGATGCCACGGCCGTTGTCCTCGACCACCAGCAGGAACGGGACCGGGTTGCCGTGTCGGTGGGCCCACCTCGCGGCCGTCAGCGCCGACAGGGTCGTGGCGTGGTTGGCCGACGCGTCGCCCACGCTGGCGACCACGATCGCGTCGGGCGGGATGGGCGCGGTCGCGTCGAGCCGAGCGGCGCGCGACAGCATCGCGGCCATCCCGACCGCCTTGGGGGGATGCGAGCCGATCGTGGAGGTCTGGGGCAGGATCCAGGTGTCGGGATCGCCCCACACCTTGTGGCGGCCCCCGGACGCCACGTCGGTGGCGCCGGCCACGAGGCTGGTGACGGTCGCCGCCAGGACGTCGTGGTCGGGGTCGGGATGGGTGCGGGACTTGGCCATGACCAGCCCGCCGTCGCGGTAGTGCAGCAGGCACGGGTCGGTGCGGCGCAGGTGGGCACCCACCACGGCCGTCAGTTCGTGACCAGCCGACGAGATCGTGTAGAAGCCGATCCCCGCGGCCCGCAGGTGGCGGCCCGCGACGTCCAGCAGGCGCGATCGCACCATGTCGGTGACCAGGTCCCGGGCCCGGTCGGCGTCCAGCCCCGGCGGTGGGGCCACGTCGACGGGCGCGACCGCGTCCTCGAGGCTGGCCCGCAGACGTTGGACGGACGTCGACACGGTGTCGGGCACGGACGCGCCTTTCGGGGTCTGGCGGACCGGGGTGGGTCCGTGGGCGACCGAACCTGCGTCAGCCCAGGAACGCACGCATGTCGTCGATGTCGGCCTCGAGGCCGGCCAGGACGGTCTCGGCCGCGGGGCCGCGCAGGCGCTGCTTGGTCGCGGCGTAGCCGGCCGGGGGCAGTTCGGCGAGCCGACGTGCCACGGCGAGGGCGCGGTCGTGCACCTGGTCGAGCGGGAGGCGCTCGTCGGCGTAGCCCACGTCCACGGCGGTCACCGGGTCGACCCGGCGGCCCTGGAGCACGAGGTCGTCGAGGCGGTCGGCCGCGACGTTGGCGCGGGCCAGGGCCAACCCGAACCCCGGCATGGTCATGTTGATCTGGGTCTCGGTGAGCCCCCACGCGAACTCGCCGTCGGCCGCCACCGCGTGGTCACAGGCCATGGCCAGCATGGTCCCGGCCGCCAGCGCGTGCCCGGTCGCGGCGCACACCGTCGGACGCGGCTCGGTCCAGATCCGCATCAGCGCCTGGCCGAAGACCACCAGGAGGTCGGCGACCCCGTCCTCGTCGGCCGCCGCCATGTACTTCAGGTCCAGCCCCGCGGTCAGGATGCCCTCGCGGCCGGTGATGACGAACGCCCGGACGTCGTCGGCCGCCTCGTCGAAGGCCGCCAGCAGTTCGCGGAAGCGGTTGGGGTCCAGCGCGTTCTTCGCCCCGTCGTCCAACGTCAGGACGGCGATGTGGTCCTCGGTGACGGCGACCTGCAGGCTCATGGCGGACCTCGGGACCGGTGGGCGGCGGGTCGTCCGATGCTAACCCCACCCACCCCACCCGGCCGCCCGACCCGACCCCCCACCACCCGCCCGACCCCCCCACCACCCGCCCGACCCCCCGGCTCCACACGCCGGCCCCCCCGGTGTCGAACGGCCGAACCACGCGACCGTGGGCGTCCTGGCCGGTATGCCGGCCGAATCACCCCCGGTGGCGTCGGTGGCGCCGCCCGGAGGACGACGCGACCGTGGGCGTCCTGGCCGGTATGCCGGCCGAATCGCGCCCGGTGGCGTCGGTGGCGCAGCCCGGAGGACGACGCGACCGTGGGCGTTCTGGCCGGTATGCCGGCCGAATCGCGCCCGGTGGCGGTGGTCGCGCCCATGTCCCGGGCGAGCGTGAGGGTTCCGGCCGGTATGTCGGCGAAATCGCGCCCGGTGGCGTTCGACGGGCGGGCTGGTCTGCCGGGGGGGGCGGTGGAGGAGGCTGGGGGTGGGGGTTGGGAGTGGGGGTGGGGGCGGGGGTTGGGAGTGGGGGTGGGGTCGTACGATCGGGGCGTTGCCTCGAGGTGGACGGACACGGATGGTGATGGACCCGCCGCGAACGGCGAGCCGGGCACCGCTGACAGGTCGGGAGCGACTGTGGGTGCTGGTGGCCTCGGTGGCGCCGATCCTGGTCGCGATGGCCGTGCTGTCGCCGTTCGTGGTGCTGGGCGAGGCGACCGGCGCCGAGCTGGTCGCGGCCGGGCTGGTGTACGGCGGGCTGGTCGCGTTGGCAGCCGGGTTCGTGGCCTACGACCGCCTCCAGGCGCGGCAGTGCCCACGGTGCACGACCCGCAACCCCCGCGACGCCGAGCGCTGCGCCACGTGCGACTACGACCTCGCCGAGCGTCCACGATGGCGCTGTCCGGAGGGCCATGTCCGGTTGGACCCGGGGATGTGCGACTGCGGTCGCCGACTCCAACGGGTCGAGACACCACGTGGGATCGGTCGCGAGGTCCGGGGCATGCTGCGCGTCGGCGCCTGGATGCTGGCGTTCCTGTTGATCGTGGGGCTGGTGCTCAACCAGATCGGCTGAGGCAGGCCCCACGGGTCGCCAGCCGGGGCACGGCTCAGCGGGAGCCGTCCACCTCGACGGGCTGGAACAGGTCCAGCGTCGGCATCTGGTCGAGGCCGTCGAGCAGGCGGACGCGCACGTCGGAGGTCAGCAGGAACTCGCGGGTGTCGTCCCAGCCGTCGTAGCGACCGCCCGCCGCCACGACCTCGCCCAGGCCGGAGTTGGCGATCAGCTTGGCACAGCCGAAGCAGGGCGCGCCGGTGCAGTACAGGGTGGCGTTGGCGCGGTCGGAGGGCGAGGAGAACAGCAGGGCGTTGGCCTCGGCGTGGATCGCGATGCACTGGCTGTAGTCGTGGCCCTGCGGGGTGTCCGACAGCGCCCGCGGACAGGCTCCGTCCATGCAGTGGGGGTGGCCCGAGGGAGCGCCGTTGTAGCCCGTGGAGACGATCCGGCGGTCGCCCGCCACGATGACCGCACCGTGCTTCCGCCGCAGGCAGGTGGCCCGGGTCGCCGTCGCCCGGGCGAGGTCGAGGAAGTAGGCGTCCCAACTCTGCCGCTGCCCGCCGTGCCCGTCCCCGGTCGACGTCGGTCCACCATCGTCGTCCGCGGATGGCGTCGATGGGCTCACTGGGGCGGCACGGGCGGGATCATGCCCGGGGGCAGCGCATCCCGACCCTGCAGGGGGGACAACTCGAACTCGGGTTCGCCGATGCGCAGGAACTCGACCGGCTCCTCGTCACGGAGGTGCTGTTCGACGATCTGCTCGACGTCGTCGACCGTCACCCCGCCGTACCAGACGTCGTCGGGCGCGACGTACATCACCGGCCCCACCATGCACGGTTCCAGGCAGAACGACGCGACCACCTTGACGTCGTCGAGGCCGTGGGCGCCCGAGAACTCGCGCACCAGTTCGAACACGTCACCACCCCCCCGGGGGAGGCAGGACGGCCGGGGATGGGCCTCGTCCCGCTGGTTGACACACACGAACACGTGCTTGCGAGGCTTGCCGGCTCGGGCCATGGACGTGGGTCTCCGGGTGGCGGGCTGAGGCGTCGCCGACGACGATACCGAGCAGCGACCGTGCCGGACAGGGCCACCCGCCCACGCCCGGATCCGGAAGCCTGGACGGCGTCGCGGCGTTGTCCCGGACCCGATCGCGAGCAGGACATCCCATGACCCGTGCACGGCCCAGGACCCATCGTCGCGACGACGACCCCGACGCCACCGCCGCGATCCCCGAGCGTGCGGACGTCGACGCGGCCGTGGCCCGCATCCTCGCGCGCGCCGACGACGGCCGGCGTCGTGTCGCCGTGGTCGGCCTGTCGGACCAGCCGTCACGCAGCAGCCACGGCGTCGCCAGGGCGCTGCAGGCGCACGGGTGGGACGTCGTGCCGGTCAACCCCGACATCGACGCCGCCCTGGGCGTCCCCGCCGTGGACGCGTTGGCCGACGTCGAGGGCCACATCGACCTCGTCGACGTCTTCCGGCGGGCCGAGCACCTCCCCGGGGTCGCCGCGGAGGCCGCTGCCGTGGGGGCCACCGCGGTGTGGAACCAGTTGGGGCTGCGCAGCGCCGAGGCGGCGGCGATCGCGAGCGAGGCCGGCATGGACTACGTCGAGGACCGGTGCCTGAAGATCGAGATCGCGCGACGTCGCTGACCCCTCGCCGCGATGACCGCCGCCCAGCCGCTCAACCCGCCCGGCCCACGGACCCCGCCACGACCGACCGCCAGGAGCACCGTGACCCCGTCGACCCGTCGCCGTGCCCGCGCCCGGGCGTGGTGGCCGCTCGGGCTGGTGCTGGTGTTGGGCGCCGTCCTGGTGCTGGGGCACTGGGGTGTGCTCGGCATGGCCGAGTGGGTCGAGGTCCTCGTTCGCATCGTCTTCGTCATGGCCGTGGCAGCGTGGATCATCGGCGACTTCCTGCGCCTCCTGGTGTGGTGGTTCTGGACCAGGCAACAGCGGTGACCGACGACGGCCGATTCAGTCCTCCGCGACGTCGGTGACCCGTCCACCGGAGCGGGTGACCAGCACGTCGGGTGACAGGGCGAAGACACTGTCGGGGGTGCCGGCGGCCGCCCACACGACGTCGTGGCCCAACAGGTCCGGGTCCACCAGTGTCGGCAGCGGTGACGGGTGGCCGAACGGGGGCGTCCCGCCGATGGCGAAGCCGGTCGCGGAGCGGACGAGGTCGGCGTCGGCCCGCACGACCCGGTGCGCGCCCAGGGCCGTCGCGACCTTCGTGGTGTCGACGCGGTTGGCGCCCGAGGTCAGCACCAGCACCGGCTCGTCGTCGCCGGAGAAGACCAGCGACTTGACGATCTGGGCCACGTCGCACCCGACGGCGGCGGCCGCGTCGGCCGCGGTGCGGGTCCCCGACGGGAAGCGGCGGACGGTCACCTCGGACGGATCGTCGAGTGCGGCGAGGAAGCGCGTGGTGGCGTCGGCCATGGGATCTCCGGTCGTGGGGCCCTGCGGGGGTCGGGTCAGCGCAGGGCCGGGTTGAGCACCCAGATCGCGATGGTCAGGGCGGTCGCGAAGGTGACCCACGCCGCGTACGGGACCATCAGCCACGCGGCCACCCGATCGACCGGGCGGAACACCGCGATGGTCCACACCACCAACCCGAGCAGCACCACGATCACGGCGGCAGCCAGGGTCACCTGCTGCAGGTTGAAGAACACCGGTGTCCAGGCGGCGTTGAACACCAGTTGGATCGTCCACAGGGTCAGCCCGGGGCCCCACCCGGCGCGCTGCCACACCCGCCATGCCGCGACGGCGATCACGGCGTACAGGACGGTCCACACGGGCCCGAACACCCATGGTGGCGGCGCCCAGGCGGGTGTCGTCAGCCGGTCGACGTAGAAGCCCTGGATGTCGTCGCCCTGCAACAGCACGGCCACGGCGGCGGCGCCGAAGGACATCGCGAGGAAGCCGGCCAGCGCGAGCCAGCGGGCACGGGTCGAGGTGCTCGTGGTGCGATCATCGGCGGTGTCCGGGTGGGGGGTCATGACGGTTCCGGGTGGGGGAGGTCGACGGTGGCGTGCAGGGGTGTGGCGTCGGGGGCGAGTCGGACCCGGACCTGCAGGCGGGCGCCCGCCGGCGGTGGTGGGCGGAAGCGCACCTCGCCGTTGGAGAAGCCACGGTCGCCCCGTCCGACGGCGTCGAGGACGTCGGCGCGACGACCGTCCACCGACACGGCCCAGGCGTCGGCAGCCGGGACACGACGCGACAGCGGCTCGTCGGCGTCGACGTCGATCCGGGCGAAGCGCAGGTCGGCGACCCGGTCGTAGACCTCCAGCGAGAGCAGGACCAGGCGATGCCCGTGGGTCGTCCCGACCTCGACCAGGAGCGGGTCCACGCGCAGGGGTCGCATGGTCGCCTCCCACGGTCGCCGGTGGCCCGCGACCGTAGCCCGCGACGTGGTCCCGCCCAGCGCACGCCCGATGCGCATCCGGCCGCGGCGCGGGACTAGCGTCGCCACGACCGGACCCGACGGTCGCACGGGCAGACCGGGCCCCTGCCACCCCACGCACGACACCAGCCACCCCAGGTCCACCACACGGGGGTCCACCACACGGGTCCCCCATCCCTCGCAGGAGACGCCATGCCACCACCCCGTCCGCTCCGACTCCTCGGCATGGCGCTGGCCACCACGGCCATGGTCGCGACCGCCGTCGCCGCCGACGCCGCCCCCCGCGGAGCGGCCTCGGACCGCGCCTCGTCCGGGCGACCCGTCGCCGGAGCCGACGGCATCGGTGACCCCTACTTCCCCCTGGCCGGCAACGGTGGCATCGACGTCGTGCACTACGACCTCGAGCTCGACTACACCCCGCCGGGTCCCGCCCCGGCCCCGCTGGAGGGCACGCTGGACGCGAGCGCCACGATCGAGCTCGAGGCGACCGCGAACCTCGCGTCGTTCAACCTCGACCTGCGGGGCCTGACCGCCGACCGGGTCCGCATCGACGGCAGGCGCACGCCGTTCGACCAGGTCGACAACGAGCTGGTCGTGAGCGCGCGCCCACCGCTGCGCACCGGCGACACCGTCACCGTCGAGATCGACTACGGCGGGACCACGACACGTCCGCGCGACATCGAGAACGCCCTGTACGGGTTCGTGACGACCCGGGACGGGGCCATGGTGGTCAGCGAACCCGACGGCGCCGCGACCTGGTTCCCGGTCAACGACCACCCGCTGGACAAGGCGACGTACGCCTTCGAGATCACCGTCCCCGAGGGGCTGGTCGCCGTGGCCAACGGCGAGCTCGTCGGCGAGTCCACCACGGCCGGCCGGACCACGTGGACCTGGGACGCACCGGATCCGATGGCGGCCTACCTGGCGACCGCGACGATCGGCAACTTCGAGCTGGTGTCGTCCACCGCCCCCAACGGGGTCGAGATCCTCGACGCGATCGACCGTGACCTGGCGCCCAGCGCATCCGCGGACCTCGCGCTGACGGGGGACATGCTGGTGTTCTTCGCCGATCTCTACGGCGAGTACCCGTTCGTCAACTACGGGGCGATCGTCGACGACGACTCCGTGGGCTACGCCCTGGAGACCCAGACGCGTTCGTTCTTCTCGCGCAACGCACGCGAGGGCACGATCGCCCACGAGCTGGCCCACCAGTGGATGGGCGACCACGTCGGCCCGTCGCAGTGGTCCGACATCTGGCTCAACGAGGGCTGGGCGACCTACTCGTCGTGGCTGTGGTCGGAGGACCAGGGCCGCACCACCGCACAACAGTCCTACGAGAGCGTGCTGGGGATCGCGGCCGACAGCTCCTACTGGACGATCGTGGTGTCGGACCCGGGGCCCTTCGGGCTGTTCTCGAGCCCGGTGTACACCCGCGGCGCGGCGACCCTGCACGCCCTGCGGCTGGAGATCGGCGACGACGCGTTCTTCGACCTCGCCCGGGAGTGGGTGGCTCGCTACGGCGGGGCGACCGGTTCGACCGACGACTTCCGTTCCCTGGCCGAGGAGGTGTCCGGCCAGGACCTCGACTCGCTGTTCGACGCCTGGCTGGACGCCCAGGTCCGGCCGACCACCTGGTGATCGACCACCCGTCGGGACGGTCGCGGGCCGATCGTCCCGGCGTGGCGTCTGGCACCATGGCGACATGATCTACCTCGACCATGCCGCCTCCACGCCCGTGCGTCCGTCCGCGCGGGCGGCGCTGGCGCAGTGGGTCGAGTCGATGGACGAGGTGGGCGCGGCGACCGGGGCGCCCACCGTCCTGGGCAACCCGTCGGCGTCGCACGCGGCCGGACGCGCCTCGCGGGTGGCGGTCGAGACGGCCCGTGAGCAGGTCGCGGCCGCGGTCGGTGCCCGTCCCGCCGACGTGGTGTTCACCTCCGGCGGGACCGAGGCGGACAACCTCGCGATCAAGGGCCTGGCGTGGGCCGGGGCGAGCGAGGGCCGCCGGCACCTGGTGACCACGGGCGTGGAGCACGCCGCGGTGCGCAACGCCGCTCGCTGGCTGGCGACCCGCGGCTTCACCCTCGACGAGGTCGCGCCGCGCCCGGACGGCACCGTGGATCCCGACCAGGTGCTCGCGGCCGTCACCGACGACACGGCGGTGGTCAGCGTGATGGCGGCCAACAACGAGGTCGGGTCGTGCAACGACCTCGACGTGCTGGCCGACGCCCTGCGGGACCGGCCCGCCGTGCTCCACACCGACGCGATCCAGGCGATCGCGACGCGACCCGTGATCCTCCGCGACGGCCTGGACGCGATCTCGCTGTCGGGCCACAAGTTCGGGGCCCCGCAGGGCGTCGGGGCGGCCGTGCTGCGGCGTGGGGTCGGGGTGGAACCGCTGCTGCACGGCGGCGGCCAGGACCGCGGGGTGCGCTCCGGGACCTTCGCGGCCGCCCTCGACGCCGCCCTGGGTGCCGCCGCCGAGGCCGCGGTGGCGGACCGTCCGCGGCTGGTGGTCGACGCGACCCGCCACACCGCCCGGCTCCGGGCCGTGGTCGAGGGCCTGGACGGCGTGCACGTCCACGGCAGCACCGATCCGGACTGGCGGCTGCCGACCCACCTGCACCTGGGGGTCGCCGGCGTGGACTCGGAGCTGGTCACGTTCGGCCTGGACCAGGCCGGGCTGTGTGCGTCGACCGGATCGGCCTGCTCGTCCGGGGCCCAGGCGGCGAGCCACGTGGCCGCGGCCTGCGGGATCGACGACGACGCCGTGTTGCGGCTGTCGGTCGGGTGGACCACCACCGACGAGGAGGTCGAGCGGGCGGTGGACGTCCTGGTCGACGTCCTGACCCGGTTGCGGGCCGGCCGCGGCCTGTTCGAGGTGGCGACGTGAGCCGGGTCCTGGTGGCGATGTCGGGCGGCGTGGACTCGGCGGTGGCGGCGGCGATGCTGGTCGAGGCCGGCCACGACGTGACCGGCGTGCACCTGAAGTTGGCCGACGTCCCCGACGACCAGCAGGTGGTCGGCCACGGCTGCTGCAGCCTGGACGACGCATCCGACGCCCGCCGCGCCGCCCAGGTGCTGGACATCCCGTTCTACGTGTGGGACCTCGGCGAGGTGTTCGCCCGTGAGGTCCAGGAACCGTTCGCGCGTGACTACGCCGTCGGCGTCACGCCCAACCCGTGCATCACGTGCAACGAGAAGGTCAAGTACGCGGCGCTGCTGGCGCGGGCTCGCACGGTCGGGTTCGACGCCCTGGCGACCGGCCACCACGTCCGGCTGCGGACCGCCGACGGCCACCCGGTCACCACGCCCGGTGGACCGGCGAGGATGCACCGGGCGGTCGACGCCGACAAGGACCAGTCCTACGTGCTGTGGATGGCCACGCCCGACCAGCTGGCCCATTCGCTGTTCCCGGTCGGGGAGGTCACCAAGGCCGAGGTCCGCGCCCGTGCCGAGGCGTTCGGGTTGCGCGTGGCCACCAAGCCCGACAGCCACGACATCTGCTTCGTCCCCGACGGGGACACCGCCGGGTGGCTGGGTCGCCACCTGCCGGTCGTCCCGGGCGACATCGTCGACGTCTCCGGCGAGGTGCTGGGTCGCCATCGTGGCATCTGGCACTACACCGTGGGCCAGCGACGAGGCCTGGAGTTGGACCACCACGAACGGCGGTTCGTGATCGACGTCGACGCAGCGGGCAACCGTGTGGTGGTCGGGCCACGCGAGGCCCTGGCGACGCACACGCTCGTGCTCGGCACGCCGTCGTGGACGACCGGGACGCCACCCCCGCCCGACCACGACGTGACCGTGCAGGTGCGGGCACACGGTCGCCCGCTGGCGGCCGGGGTCCGGGTGGCCGACGACGGCGCGGCGACGGTCGACCTCCACGAGCCCGCCCATGGCGTCGCGCTGGGCCAGTCCGCGGTGGTGTACGGCCCGGACCCGATCGGTGACCGGTGCCTCGGTGGCGGGCGCATCACCGCCGTGCACCGCCCGGCCCTCGCCGGCGCCTGACCCGGGGATCCACGGGTCCGGTCGCAGGTGGGACGGGCGAGGGCTGACAGCGTCGCACCCGGCGTCTTTACTGCAGTGAGGACGGCCCCGCCGTCCCCGATCGACCTCCCCCATCCAAGGATCCCCCATGAGACGTCTCGTCGCCGGGCTCGCCCTGGCCCTCGTCGCCGCACCAGCCACCGTCGCCGTCGCCCAGGACGCCCTTCCCCAGGCCGTCACCACGTCCCGCGAGATGGTCGTGACCGCCAATCCCGACGCCACGGCGGCCGGGGAGGAGATCCTGGCCAGCGGGGGCACCGCGGCCGATGCCTACGTCGCGGTCCAGGCCGTGCTCGGGCTGGTGGAACCCCAGTCCAGCGGGCTCGGCGGTGGCGCGTTCCTGGTGTGGTACGACGCCGCAACGGGGGAGACCACGACCTACGACGCCCGGGAGGAGACCCCGTCCGCGGCCAGCGAGGACCGCTTCCAGGGTCTGGACTTCTTCACCGCGTGGCAGTCCGGCCTGTCGGCCGGCGTGCCCGGGACACCGGCGCTGATGGAGGCGATCCACGCCGACGAGGGTCAGCTGTCGTGGCAGCGCCTGTTCGCCCGGGCGACGATCATGGCCCGCCGGGGGTTCGCGGTCACCCAGCGCACGGAGGACTCGGTGAACCAGCTGCTGGGGTTCAACACCTCGTGCAGCGACCGCCTGTTCTTCCGCGACCCGGTGGCGTTCGACTACTTCACCAACGGTGACCCAACCGACTGCGCAGCCAAGCCCGCCGGCACCCGACTGCGCAACCTCGACTACGCCGACACCCTCCGTGCGCTGAGCCGGGACGGGGCCGAGGCGTTCGCCACCGGCGACATCGCCGAGTCCATCGTCGAGGCCGTGCAGACCGACCCGGCGATCCCCGGCGACATGACCCTGGACGACCTCGCCGACTACGAGGTCGTCGAGCGTGACCCGGTGTGCATGGACTACCGCGGCCACGACGTGTGCGGCATGGGACCGCCGTCGTCGGGCGCGTTGGCCGTCGGCCAGATCCTGGGCATCCTGGAGAACTTCGACCTGGGTGACGACCCGTTGGACGACCGCGCCGCGCACCTGTTCACCCAGGCATCCCGACTGGCCTTCGCCGACCGCAACCTGTACGTGGGCGATCCCGATCACGTCACCGTGCCGACCGAGGGGATGCTCGACGAGGACTACCTCGCCGGCCGTGCCGCGCTGGTGACCGACATGGACATGGGCACCGCGCAGCCGGGGACCCCGCCGGGGGAGTTCGACCCGACCGCCCCGCAGACCGCCTCGACCGAGGCCGGCACCAGCCACGTGTCGATCGTGGATCGTGACGGCAACGCGCTGTCGGTCACGACCACCGTCGAGTCGCCGTTCGGCAACGGCGTCATGGTCGACGGAGGTGGGTTCCTGCTCAACAACGAGCTGACCGACTTCTCCTTCGCCCCCACCGACGCCGACGGCACGCCGATCGCGAACCGGGTCGAGCCCGGCAAGCGGCCGCGCTCGTCGATGTCGCCGACCATCGTGTTCGACGGTGACGGCGACCTCGAACTGGTGACCGGGTCACCGGGTGGCTCCCGCATCATCGGCTACACGGCGCAGTCGATCGTCAACGTCATCGACTTCGGGCTGGACCCGCAGGAGGCGATCAACGTCCCGCACTACGGCAACCGCAACACCGCCACGACCGAGATCGAGGACCCGATCCCCGGCGTGACCTGGGACTACGACGCGCCGGCCCTGGCCGCCGAGCTCGCGGCCCGGGGCCACCAGGTCTCCATCGCGCCGATGGAGTCGGGCCTGTCAGTGATCCAGGTGGTCGGCGACGACCTCGTCGGTGGCGCCGACCACCGCCGGGACGGCACCGTCGGCGGTCGCTGACGCGCCGGTCCCACGACACGGGCCCCACGCCGATCGGCGTGGGGCCCGTCCATGATGGTGCGGCCAACTCAGCCGCTGCGGTCCCGCCACGGCACCAGCAGGCGGGCCAGCCCCAGCAGCACCACGGACATGCCCCCCAGCCACAGCCACACCGACGTCGACACGGGCAGGCCGAGCAACATCAGCTCCTGCAGGGCCTGGAAGGCATGCGTGGTGGGCAACAGCCACGACACCCAGATCACCGGGACCGTGATCCGGTCCAGCGGCAGGAACATGCCCGAGAAGAACACGGCCGTGATCAGCAGCAGCATCGAGAACTGCACCGCCTGGCTGTCGGACCGCGACGCGGCCGCGACCAGGAAGCCGTAGCCCAGTGACGCCAGCAGCGCCAGGGCCACCACGCCCGCGAAGGCCCCCCAACTGACCGGTGCCGGGACCTGGAAGGCCACGACGATCAGCCCGGTGAGGATCGTGGCGACCGCCCCGCCCAGCAGGAGGTGGGCCGTCGACGTGCCGATCAGACGTTCGGTGGTGCCCACGGGGGTGACGCGCAGCAGCTCGGAGGTTCCCTGGCGACGTTCCCGGACCATGCCCAGGGCCACGAACGTGATCGCGACGTGCTGGAGCATCAGCGCCAGCAGGCCCGGTGCGTAGTAGCGGTCCAGGGTGATGGCGACCGGGGTCTGGCGGTAGACCTGCACGGTGAACGGCTCCGCCAGCACCTCCGGATCGGTCTCCTGGAGCATCGCCACGGCCTCGTCGGCCCGGTCGAGTGTCTCGTCGGCGCGATCCAGCTCCCCGATGGCGTCGGCCTCCGACAGCGCCCGCAGCGCCTCGGCGCCCCCGCGCATGTCCTCGGCCAGCTGGCCGGGCTGGTCGATGCCCAGCGGCGCCAGCAGCGGTCCGGCCGCGCCGACCTGTCCGGCCAGGGTCTCGAGCTGGTCGGCCAGGGGGCCGGCGTTGCGCTGGATGGTCTCGAGGTCGTCGTCGGAGACGGTCGCCCGCAGCATGTCCAGCTGGGTCCGGGCCTCGGCGATCTGGTCGGTGAGGCCGCTGGCCTCGTCCTGGATGCGCGCCACCGCCGAGGCCACGACCTCGTCGTTGATCTGGGCCACGGCGGTCTGGGCCGCGACCTCGATCTGGGCCGTCGTGACCGGGTCGGGCTTGCGCTGGTGGACCTCGATCTCGCGTTGCTGCGTGGCGTTGATCTCGTCGATGTCGGGCAGCACGACCACCAGGTCGACCTCGCCGGCCTTGAGCTCGGCGATCGCGGCGTCACGGTCGGTGCTGGTGCCGATGTAGTCGATGCCCGTGACCTCGGCCTCGGTCACGTACTCGTCGATCTGCTGGGTCAGTGCGCTGTCGTCGGCGCCGACGACGACGGTGGTCAGGGTCGGGAAGTCCTGGCTGTAGCCGAGCCCGAACACGAACAGGATCAGGAACGGCCCCAGCACGAGTGTGAGGATGAGGCGTGGCTGGCGGAGCGTGCTGACCAGCTCGCGGCGGGCGAAGGCGGAGATGCGGACCAGGCGCTCACGCATGGGCCACCTCCTCGTCCCGGTCACGGTCTCGGTCACGGTCCTGGGCGCTGCGGTGTTCCTCGACGAGCCGGACGAAGACCTCGTCGAAGGACGGCCGGTGCGCCGAGACCAGTGGTGGATCGGTTCCCTCCGACGTGAACCGTTCGGTGATGCGGGCCTGCAGGCCGTCGCCACCCTCCACCAGGTAGCGGACCCGACGCGGTCCCAGCCGACGCTGGATGCCCACGACCCCCTCGACCTGTCGCAGGTCGAGGTCGCGCGGGTCGATGGTGTCGTGTTCGACGTCGAGCAGGTCACCGCCGAAGGCCTCGCGGCGGAGCCCGTCCGGGCTGTCCACCCGGATCACGCGGCCGTCGACCATGAGGGCCACCTGGTCGCACTCGTCGGCCTCGGTCACGTACTGGGTGGTGATCACCAGGGTGTGTCCGTCGTCGCGGAGTGCGGTCAGGTACTCCCACAACTGGGCCCGCAGCACCGGGTCGATCCCGGCCGTCGGTTCGTCGAGGATCAACAGCTCGGGGTCGTGGACGATCGCGGCGCCCAGCGCCACCCGTCGTTGTTCCCCACCCGAGCACCGTCGCAGCAGGGTGCGTTGTTCGTCCTCCAGGCCCACCAGTTCGAGCACGTCGTCGATGCGGTGGCGGGCGTCCGAGGAGCCCTTGCCCGGCCACCACTTCGCGCGCCACGGCATTCCCTGGAGCGAGGCCATGAAGTCGAGGTTGTGGCGCACGGTCAGGTCGGGGTCCAGGGCGTTGCCCTGGGGGAGGTAGCCCAGCCGCGTGTGGTGGTTCCGTTCGGCCTCCCACGGGTCGGTGCCCAGGACCTCGATGGTGCCCTCGTGGGCGGGCAGCAGGCCCAGCATCAGACGAGCCAGGGTGGTCTTGCCGGAGCCGCTGGGTCCCACGATGCCCAGGATCTGTCCGGTCGGCACGTCGAGGTCGACGTCGTCGACCCCATGGACGTCGTCGTAGTGGTGGGCGAGGCCCCGGGCATGCACCACGGCGTCTGCCTCGCCATCGTGGGCGCTCGCCGACGACCCCTCCGGCGGCTCGCCCGTGGGCTCCGTGCCGTCCTCCCGCCGGGCGGTTCCGTCGTTGCCCCCGGCATCCGCGCCGTCTGGCCCGGCACCGCGGGAGCGGTCGTCATGGGTCGTGTCGGTCGGGGTGATGGCGGCGTCGACGGCGTCGCGGCCAGTCTCGGGGGGCGACGTCGCCGGGGCGGGCGTGGGGCCGGCCGTGGTGCGGTCGGGCGCGGGCGGGACGCCGTCGGGCGGGGACTCGTCGGGCATGGTGGGGCCTCGTGGTGACCGCCCGGCACGCCGGGCGGGGTGGTGGACGGAGGGGCGGGTGCACGGACGGCACGCGCGACGGTCCGGGACGCGCAGGGGTGCATCCCGGACCTGAGGATGCCAGCATGGTGACAACGGGGTGACCCTGCAACGCCCGAACGTCCCCGCGACGACGCCCCCTGGGACCCGGTCGAACCACCAGCCTGTGGTCGACTTGCCACCGGGCCGATCGGGGTGGTAGACTCGTGCCATGCTCGGCGACGAACTCGCCGAGCATTCGTCTTGCCACCGCCCTCCGCGCCGTCCATCGCGCGTCCGGCCGTGATCGACTGTCCCCGACGACGGGCATGGAGTTGCGCCACCTCGCCTGACCGACATCTGGTCCCGGCTGCGTCGCCGACGGGTGACGCCTCGAGGTGGTCCCATGACGACACGATCCGCGGGTTCGGCCCGCCCCTCCCTGCA
Organism: uncultured Nitriliruptorales bacterium; assembly: GCA_963735045.1. Lineage (GTDB taxonomy): Bacteria > Actinomycetota > Nitriliruptoria > Nitriliruptorales > Nitriliruptoraceae > Salsipaludibacter. Next base: position 445,156 of record CAVTIZ010000003.1, read on the forward strand.
CCTTCGTGGTGCCAGCTTCTCCCATTCCAGTGCCGTCGTGGTGCTCGATGAGGTCGACCTCGACGTCGGCCCGGGGCGCCACGGCCTGGTCGGTGCCAACGGTGCCGGCAAGACGACGGTGCTCGACCTGTTCGACGGCACGTCGACGCCCAACCGTGGCCGGGTCGACGTGCACGCCGACGGTCCGGTGGTCCGCGTGCGCCAGCGCCTCGGCGCGCCCACCCCGCCGGTGACGGCGTTCGCGACCCGGTGGGACGCCGAGGCCGTCACCTGGCGTCGTCGCTTCGACCTCGACGTCGACGACCTCGCCGCCTGGGACACGCGGTCGCCGGGAACACGGATGCGATGGCAGGTGGCCGCGGCCCTGGACGCGCGCCCCGACGTCCTGCTGCTGGACGAGCCCACCAACCACCTCGACGGGTCGGCGCGCGCGGCCGTCGTCGACGCGCTGGCCGCGGCCGACGTCCCCCTGGTGGTCCTGGTCAGCCATGACCGGGCGGTCCTTGACGCGGTGACCGACACGACCCTGCGCCTGGTCGATCGGCGGCTGACGCCGTGGGCGGGTGGCTGGTCACAGGCGTCGCGGGCGTGGGCGGAGCGCGATCGCGCCCGACGGGCGGCCCACGACCGGGCGCGGCACGAGGCGCGACGCGCCCAGCGGCTGGTCGCCGAGGCACGCACGGACCTGTCCGGTGTCGAACGGGGTGCTCGCGCGTCCCGGCGTCGCGCGGGCGCGCGCGACCACGACGCCCGCAGCTCGGCCGGCAAGGCCCACGCCGCCGCGGCCGCCAAGAGCCTGGCCGGACAGGTGTCGGCCCGGCGCTCGGCGGCCGACCGAGCCGTCGAGGAGGTGGCCGCGACGTCACCGGGCCGTCGCCGGGGTGCGGCCATCACGGTCGCCTCGACGGTGTCGGACCGCGACCTGCTGGTGCACCTGGTGGCGCCGCAGGTGGCGGTCGGCGACCACGTCGTGGCCCGCGACGTGGACCTCGCCGTCGGTCCGCGGGACCGCATCCGGATCGACGGGAGCAACGGCGCCGGCAAGACCACGCTGGTCCGGGCGCTGGTGGCGGCCAGCCGGGTCGAGGTCGGCCTCCTGGACCAGGACGGCTCCTCGCGTGTCGGGCGTGGCGCCGGCCGCCGGGTTGCCGCGGGCGGCGAGTCGTCGATGGCCTGGCGCGACCGGCTGCTCGCCGGGGAGGACCGGCATCGGCTGCTGGCCGTGCTGGACCACCTCGGGGTGGACCCGGAGCGGATGCTGGCCTCGGCGCAGCCGACGCCGGGCGAGGAGCGCAAGCTCGCGCTTGCGGACCTGGTGGTGCGGCCACGCCCGCTGCTGGTGCTCGACGAGCCCACCAACCACCTGGACGTGGCGTCCATCGTGGCGTTGCAGGACGCACTTGCCGACCATTCCGCCGCACTGGTGCTGGTCACCCACGACGAGGCGCTGGCCGCGGCCGTGACCGAGCGGACGTGGCGGATCGCGGACGGTCGTGTCCGGGTCGCCCCTGCAGACCCCGATGCCATCCCGGACGGGCATGTGGTCGAACGCGGGTGGCTACCGTCCGGCCCATGAGCTCCCGACCCCGCGCCCGTTCGTGACCACGCCCGACGAGGGCGTCCGGCAGTGGCGCTTCCGCGTTCCGCCGGGTGCGACCGACCTGGTGCTGGTGCGTCACGGCGAGTCCCGCGCCGCCGTCCCCGGGCACACCTTCCCGGTGCGCGACGGCCATGCCGACCCACCCCTGGCCGACGTCGGCCATCGTGAGGCGGCCGCGGTCGGCGAGCGCCTCTCCGGGCTCGGCGTGGAGGCCATCGTGACCTCGGGGCTGACCCGAACGATGCAGACGGCCGCTCCGCTGGCAGCTCGCCTCGGCCTCGAGCCCACGATCGAACCGGACCTTCGCGAGGTCCACCTCGGGGACTGGGACGGGGGGGAGTACCGCCTCCGCGCCGCCGCCGGCGACCCGCTGGTACGCGAGGTGTTCCAGCGGCGGGACTGGGGGGTCATCCCCAACGCCGAACCGTTGGTCGACTTCTCGACGCGGGTGCGCCGGGGCGTCGAGCGGGTCGCCGCCGACCACGTCGACCGCCGCGTGGTGGTCGTGGTGCATGGTGGGGTCATCGGGGCGGTGCTGGCGATGGCGACCGACAGTGACCCGTTCGCGTTCGTCGGCGCCGCCAACGCCTCGATCAGCCAGGTCGTGGTCACGCCCGAGCGCTGGATCCTGCGTCGCTACAACGACACCGCCCACCTCGCCACCGACCTCGACGCCGACGAGTCAGGCTGAGCGCGATGGCCTCCACGAGCGGGTTCGTGTGGGGAGGTCAGCAGCGCTCGCCGGCCCGGACCGCGACGTCGAGGGTGTTGGACGCAGGTGCCAGCGGGCACGACCAGCGGTCGTCGTGGACACATGACGGGTGGTAGGCGAAGTTGAAGTCGAGCACCACCCGGTCGCCGTCGTGGCCCAGGTCCGCCCCCTTGACGGTGTCCAGCAGGTAGCGGCCGCCGCCGTAGGTCTCCTCACCGTTGGTGGCGTCCCGGAACGGCAGGAACAGCCCACCGCCGTAGCCCGTCAGCCACAGCACCTCGAGGTCGAGGTCGTGGCCGTCGCGGTGGGCGTGCAGACGCCCCAGCGGGGTGAAGGGGGTCACCCCGGCGCCCGAGTGCTCGACGTCGACGGGATCGACCCCGGCCGGTTCGGCATCCGCCGTTTCGATGGGGGCCGTTTCGATGGGGGCCGTTTCGATGGGGGCCGGTTCGAAGGTTGCCACCAGCCGCCAGGTCGGGTCGTGGTCGAACAGGGGGATCCCGGCGAAGCCGTCGCGGTCCTCGATCGGCGACTGGGGATGGCCGGCGAACAGCTCGTCGCGGGTGTGGACCCAGTCCCGCCATGCGGTGACCGGGTCGTCGGTCGCGCGGACCCGGTGGTAGCAGTCCGCCACGCGGCGGCGGTAGTCCAGCAGGGACAGGTCCACGGGTTCACCACGATCGGCAGGCACGGGCGGGGGGAGGGTGGCGAGGGGCGGGGCCCGACGGGGGCCTCGACGTGGGCGGTCTCGGCCACCCGGACGACGGTAGGCGACCGCCCGGTGGGCGTGCACCACGTGGTCGCCGGCGTCGCAGCAGGCGCACGCCCGCGGTGCGATCCGGGCGGTCGTGGTCGCGCTCGGGCAGTCTCCGGACAGCACGCCCGCCGACGGCCCCGACGACCGAGGACGACCCATGGATCCGCTCCAGGACGTGGCACCGGCGTTCCGCGACATGGCCCATCGCATCGTGTGGGCGACCGTGGCGACGGTCGCGACCGACGGACGGCCGCGCACGCGTGTCCTGCACCCGCTGTGGGAGTGGGACGGCGATCGGCTGGTCGGGTGGATCCTGACCAGCCCACGGTCACCCAAGCGCGCCGACCTCGACAACGAGTCCCGGGTGTCGTTGACCTACTGGGTGCCCGAGCAGGACACCTGCACGGCGGAGGCCGAGGTCACCTGGGTGCTCGACGACGACGGTCGGCGGGCGGCGTGGGACCGGTTCGCCAGCGCGCCGGAACCGGTGGGCTACGACCCGTCGATCGTCGCACCGTGGACGTCGCCCGACGTCGACGCCTTCGGGGCGCTCCGGCTGGAACCGACGTTGCTCCGGGTGATGGCCGGCGCCGTGATGCTCCAGGGCCGGGGACGGGTCCTGCAGTGGCGGTCGACGTGAGCGTGCGGGTCACCACGCCGGCCCGGCGGTCCGACCCCCTCCACGTCCAACCCGGCGCCCGGGTCACCCACGACCCGCGGTGATGGCGAACCGGACCGCGCGTGCGGGACAGGGGTACAGCGTCAGGTGGAGACGGTTTCGCTGTCGGACGCCGCGGTGACGTCGTGGGTGGCGAGCCACCGACGAAGGGCCAGCAACGGGACGATCGCGAGCGCGGCCACGGCCGCACCGACCAGGGTGGCCGTGGCGAACCCGGACTCGATGGCGGTCGCCACGGCCCCGTCGGCGTCCACGTCACCCCCCTCGGCCAGCACACCCCGCACCAGTTCGACGTCCCCCGTCGCACGGGCCACGACCAGCAGCAGCACCGCCCCGACCAGGGCGTTGCCCACGGCGAAGCCCTGGTTGCGGATGAACTGGTGGGCGGCGGTGGCACGACCCAGTTCGGCGGTCGGGACCAGGGCCTGCAACAACGTCAACCCGGAGTTCGTGGTCGCGCCCATGCCGGAGCCGGCAACCACCAGCAACCCGAAGATCCACACCAGCGACGCCGACGCACCGGCGGCCAGGCCGATCCCCAGAAGGGCCGGGGGCACCAGGGCGGCACCAGCCAGCGTCACGCTGAAGGGTTCGTGGCGATCCATCAGCCGGCTCGCCACGTTGGCCCCCGACGTCCAGCCGATCACGAAGAACAGCACCGACCACGCCGTCAGGGCCGGACCGCCACCGCGGGCCCCGCTGACCAGCAACGGCACGAACGACTGGGTGCCGATCGCGCCGACCAGCAGCAGGGCGATGGCCCACGCCAGCGGGCCGAGTGGCTGGGTCACGGTGTGGCGCGGGGCCACGAGTGCGTCGCTGCGACCGCGGTTGCGCCGCAGCACCAGCGCCCCGCACGCCACCGCGCCGACCAGCGACGGCACGGAGCGCCAGTCGAGGGCGTCCACCGCGACCAGCGACAGCAGCGTGAAGCCCGTGAGCAGGGCCAGGTTGAGCGGGTCCAGCCGGGCAGAGCCAGTGGCGTCCTGACGCGGCCCGGGCAGGGCTCGCCACCCGACCGCCAACGCCAGCAGGCCCAGTGGGAGGTTCACCAGGAACACCCACCGCCACGACGCGACCGCCAGCAGGCCGGCGGTGATCGCCGGCCCCGCGACGCCCATCACGCCCCACACGGTGGTGTTGGCGGCGAAGGCGCGTCCCACCAGCCTGCGCGGGAACACCAGGCCGACGGCCGACAGCCCCACGGCGTTGACCGCGCCGGCACCGATGCCCTGGAGCACGCGCGCCGCCACCAGCAACGGCATGGTCGGGGCGATCCCGGCCAGGACCCCGCCGACCGTGAACACCGCGACCGACACGCGGAACACCCTGGCCACGCCGACCCGGTCGACCAGGGCCCCGGCGGCGATCGTGGCGACCCCGGAGGTCAGCAGGTAGGACGTGATCACCCAGGGCAGGAGCGCCACGCCACCCAGGTCCGCGGCCAGTTGTGGCAGCGCGGCCGCCACCGCCAGTCCCTCGAAGGCCGACAGCGCCACGGTCAACAGGATCGCCAGCGTGGCCCCGCGCACCCGGGGGTCGAAGATGGAGGTGGGAGCGGACACGGTCATCCAGCGGTCGATGTCGTGGCGGGGATGGTCCGGTGGGACCTCACACGGCCAGCAGGGCCTGTTCCACGACCTCCGGGAGGCCGGGGTGGATCCACCACTGGCCCCGGGCGATCTCGTCGACGGTCTGGCCGAACTGCATGCCCTGGATCAACGGTTGGATCAGGCTGGGGGCCTCCGGGCCGATGACGTGGGCACCCAGCAGCAGCCGGGTCGCCGGGTCGACCAGCACCTTGACCGCACTGGTCGTGTCCTCCATCGCCCAGCCGTAGGCGGCCCCGGCATAGTCGTGCACCGCCGACAGGTAGGCGATGTCCCGCGCGATCGCCTCGTGTTCGGTCAGGCCCACGCTGGCGACCTGGGGGGAGCCGAACACGGCATGGGGGACCGGGCCGAGACCCGACACGATCGGGTCGTCGGGATGCACCACGTTGTGGGCCACGAGCCGGGCGTCGGCGTTGGCCTTGTGCTTGAGCTGGATCGGTGACGACAGGTCCCCCAGCGCCCAGATTCCCGGCACCGAGGTCTGCTGGCGGTCGTCGACGACCACGTAGCCGCGGTCGTCGACCTCCACGCCGGCGGCGGCCACCTCCAGGGTGTCACTGTTGGGCACCCGACCGGTCGCGACCAGCAGGACGTCGCCGCGCACCTCGCCGGACCGGCCGTCGTTGCGCGTGGTCGACACGACGACGTCGCCACCGTCGTCGTGCACGCGGTCGACGTGGGTGGCCAGGTGCAGCTCGAACCGGTCGTCGTAGGCCGCGGTGACGCGATCGGCGACCTCGGGGTCGGCCGTGGAGAGCAGCTGGGGGCTGCGGGCGATCACCGACACGTCGCTGCCCAGCGCCCCGAACACGTGCGCGAGTTCGACCGCCACGTAGCCACCGCCGATCACGACCAGGTGGCGAGGCAGCTCGTCCAGGCGCATGATCGTGGCCGACGTGTGGTGGTCGACGGTGTCCAGCCCCGGGACGTCGGGCACGAACGGTCGCGCCCCGGCGGCCAGCACGAACCGGTCGGCGGTCAGGACCCGGTCGGCGACCTGCAGGCGTTTGGGTCCCACGAACCGACCGTGGTCGCGGTACAGGTCCACGTTGGGACTGGACTCGCGGTAGGCCCGGCCGGACACCGCGATCGGGTCGATCCGCCCGAAGATCCGGTCACGGATGGCGGGCCAGTCGGCGCCCGCGAAGCGGGTGTCGAGGCCGAACTTCTCACTGGTCGCCGCCGACCGCGCCACGTCGGCGGTGTGGACGAACATCTTGGTCGGGATGCAGCCGCGGTTGAGGCAGGTCCCGCCCACCACGCCCTCCTCGACCAGCGCGATGCGCCAGTCGTCCATCTCGTCGGTGATGACCGAGTTGCCGGACCCCGTCCCGATGATGACCAGGTCGTGGGTGAAGCGGTCGTGTCCGACGGGGGCGAGGGAAGCCAAGGCGAGATCCTGACGCGGTGGGGAGCGCACGTGGTCGCACGGTCGCTCAGCGGGCCTGCATGGTGGCACGGGCCTGCATGGTCACACGGGCCTGCATGGTGGCACGGCCGGGTGGTCGCCGCCGTCGCACCGTCGGGGCGAACGGACGACCCGGGTGGGCTTGTTCCCGGGGTGGCAGGGACGCGACCCTTGCCGACGTCGCCCCCATGCGGCAGGCTCCGTGCGGCAGGCTCCGTGCGGCAGGCTCCGTGCGGCAGGCTCCGTGCGGCAGGCGGGTCGAGGCGAAGGGAGCGCCGGTGGACCACGGTGGGCGGGACCTCGTGGTCGACGACGTCGGACCCGACCAGTGGCGCCGGTGGCGGGAGCTGCGGCTGCGGGCACTGGCGTCGGACCCGGACGTGTTCGGGTCCACGCTGTCGCGGGAGCGGGACCTCGACGAGGCCGACTGGCGCCGGCTGCTGGCCGAGGGTCCCCGGGTCGTGGCGGCGCGCGCCGGCGTCGACGTCGGGATCGCGGGTGCGCACCTGGCCGATGGACCGGACCGACCCCGGCTGTTCGGCCTGTGGGTCGACCCGGGCCACCGTGGACACGACGTCGGCAGGGCGCTGGTGGAGGCGGTGGTGGCCCGACTCCGGGCCGGGGGCCACGACCACGTCCGCCTGTGGGTCACGTCCGCCAACGACCATGCCCGGGACCTGTACGTCGGGACCGGGTTCGCCGTGGAATCCGACCCCCCGCCGGGTCCCCGGGGGTGCGAGGTCGCCATGGTGCGTGCCTGGTCCGCCGGGTCGTGAGGCCACGGGGCGCCACGGCCTAGCATCGCCGGTGTCGACCACGTGGCCACCGAGCCAGGGAGGGACCACCCGGTGAGCGCTGATCCCGACGACGCGGCTGCCGGCGACCCGGGCACCGATGCGGTCGACCCCTCCGAGGCGTCGGTCCCGGACGACCCCGCCGTCGCACGAAGGCGCCACGACGAGCTGGTCCCGCTGCTGCGGGACGCGCGCTATCGCTACTACGTGCTGTCCGAGCCCACCCTCTCCGACGCCGAGTTCGACCGGCTGTGGCACGAGCTGCTGGCCCTGGAGGCATCCCATCCGGTGCTGGCCACGGCCACGTCCCCGACCGCCGAGGTCGGGGCGCCACTCGACGCCGCGTTCCCCCCACACCGACACCTCGAACCGATGCTGTCGTTGGACAACGTCTTCTCCGACGAGGACCTGCAGGCCTGGCGCGAGCGAGCCACCACCCCGTTGGAGGATGCGCCCACCTGGGTGTGCGAGCTCAAGATCGACGGGGTGGCGATCTCGCTGACCTACGTCGACGGCGTGCTGGCCACGGCCGCGACCCGGGGCGACGGCGTCACCGGCGAGACCGTCACGACCCAGGTCCTGACGATGGACGACGTGCCCTACCGGCTCGACAGCGACGATCCGCCGGCGCTGGTGGAGGTGCGGGGCGAGATCTACTACCCGCTGGCCGCCTTCGAGCAGATGAACGTCGATCGGGTCGAGGCCGGTGAGCAGGTCTTCGCCAACCCGCGAAACGCGGCCTCGGGCGCGTTGCGACAGAAGGACCCGTCGGTCACCGCCACGCGGCCGCTGTCGTTGTGGATCCACGGCATCGGTGCCCTGCAGCTGGGCGGGGACGCACCGGACCCCGACGACCCCGCGGCGGCCGATACGACGCCCGACCCGACCGAGGAGGCGCTCGGCCGGGCAGCGGGGGCGGGCGACTTCGCGACCCACTCGGCATTCCTGGCGTGGTGTCGACGGGTGGGGCTGCCGGTCGCCGACGAGACCCTGGTCACCGACGACCCCGACGAGGTGTGGTCGTTCGTGGACCACTGGACCAGCCACCGCCACGACCCGACCTACGAGATCGACGGCGTCGTGGTCAAGGTCGACGACCTCACCCAGCGCCGCACGCTGGGGTCGACGTCGCGTGCCCCGCGCTGGGCGATCGCCTACAAGATGCCGCCGATCGAGGCGACCACGCGGTTGCGCGACATCGAGGTCAACACCGGCCGCACCGGCCGCGTGACCCCCTTCGCGGTGGTCGAGCCGGTCACGGTGTCGGGCGTCACCATCACCTACGCCACGCTCCACAACGAGATCCAGGTCCAGGCCAAGGACGTGCGCATCGGCGACCTGGTCCGCGTGCGGCGGGCCGGCGACGTCATCCCCGAGGTCGTCGGGCCGATCCTGTCCGAGCGTCCCGACGACGCCCGGGTGTGGCACATGCCGGCGGACTGTCCGTCGTGCGGCACGCCCCTGGTCCGCCCCGAGGGCGAGGCGCACCACTTCTGCGAGAACGTCGACTGCCCGAACCGCATCCTGGAATCGCTGAGCCACTTCGGCGGGCGCTCGGCGATGGACATCGAGGGCCTGGGCTACAAGACCGCCAAGCTGCTGCTGGACGAGGGGCTGGTGACCGACCTCGCCGACGTGTTCGCCCTGGACGACCGTCGCGACGACCTGGTGGCCCTGGAGGGATGGAAGGAGAAGTCGGTCGACAACCTCCTGGCCGGGATCGACGCCGCCCGTGCCCAGCCACTGGACCGCGTGCTGGTCGGGCTCAACATCCGCCACCTGGGGCCGACCGTGGCCAAGCTGCTGGCGAGGTCCTTCGGCGACATGGCCGACCTCGCCGAGGCGTCGCCGGAGGACATGGCGGCCATCGACGGCATCGGGCCCGTCATCGGCGAGGCCGTGGCGTCGTTCTTCGCCGTCGACCGCAATCGGGCCCTGGTCGACACCCTGCGTGACCGCGGTGTGCGCATGACCAGCGAGGTCGACGAGACCACCTCCGAGGTCCTGGACGGGATGTCGATCGTGGTCACCGGGGCCCTGGAGGGGTTCTCGCGGACCGAGGCCAAGGACGCCATCGAGTCGCGCGGGGGCAAGGCCACCTCCAGCGTGTCCGGGCGAACGACCGCCGTCGTGGTGGGCGACTCACCGGGATCCAAGGCGGACCGGGCCCGCGACCTCGACGTCCCGATCCTGGACGAGGACCAGTTCCGCGCCCTGCTGGCCGACGGCAGCCTGCCGACGTGACGTCGTCGCCGTGGCCCGCCCGCCGCGCCGGGCCAGCGCCAGATCGTCCGGGTGTCCGCGATCGTGCGTTCACCGGGTCGTGATGGACGTGGGCGAGTCGACCGGCCAGACTGGTCCCGCTCGGCGTACCCACGGCAAGGAACCCGGTGGCAGTCCCCCCACTCCACCCCTCGACGGCAGCGACCGGTCGCTGGATCCGCGATCGCATGGGTCGCCGAGTCGGCCTGTTGGGTCTCGGACTCGTGCTGTTCGGGGTGTCCCTGGCGATGCTGGTCCGCGCCGAGCTGGGGGTGGGACCGTGGGACGTCCTCCACCAGGGCGTGGCTCGGCACACGCCGTTCTCGTTCGGCACGATCGTCATCGGTGTGAGCGCCCTGGTGCTGCTGCTGTGGATCCCCCTGCGCGAGCGACCGGGACTGGGCACCGTGGCCAACGCCATCGTGGTCGGGCTGGTCGTGGATGCCGGGCTGCTGGTGCTGGACCGCCCGGCGAGCCTGGCGGGGCGCATCGTGCTGCTCGTGGCCGGGATCCTGCTCAACGGCGTGGCCACCGGGCTCTACATCGGTGCGGGCCTGGGGTCGGGCCCGCGTGACGGGCTGATGACCGGTCTGGCCGCGCGTGGGCACGCCCTGTCGTTCGCCCGCACCGGCGTCGAACTGGTCGTGCTGGCTGCGGGGTGGTTGCTCGGTGGCACGGTCGGAGTCGGGACGGTCGCGTTCGCCCTGGCGATCGGTCCGCTGTCGCAGGTCACGCTGCGCTGGTTCACCCTGCCCGACTCGGCCCTGGGCGTCGAGGCGGTGGAGAGCGCTCCGGGCTGACCCGCCCGGGGGCTGGTGGGGGTCGTGGGACGGGGGCGTGGCGCCGGTCGTCGGGTCCGATGGTGGGTGTCGGGTCGTCGAGGCGTCCGGCTACGGTGACTGGCATGAACACATCACCCCTCCACCTCCTGTCCGTCGCCGGGGTCTCGCCCTGGCTCGACCAGATCTCGCGGGCCATGCTCGACGACGGCGACCTCGCTCGCCACGTCGACGAGGACGCCGTCCGCGGGGTCACGTCCAATCCCTCGATCTTCGCCGAGGCCATCACCGGTTCGTCCGACTACGACGAGCAGGTCGACGAGTTGACCTCCCACGGCGCCTCCGCCGAGGAGATCATCCGCACCCTGATGGCCGACGACCTGCGCCGGGCCTGTGACGTGCTCGCCGACGTCTACGAGCAGTCCGACGGTCGCGACGGGTTCGTGTCCGTCGAGGTCACCCCGACCCTCGCCCACGACACCGAGGCCAGCATCGCCGAGGCGCGTGACTGGTCCAAGACCATCGACCGCCCGAACCTGCTGGTCAAGATCCCGGCCACCGAGGCGGGCCTGCCGGCCATCGAGCAGCTGATCGCCGAGGGCATCTCGGTCAACGTGACCCTGATCTTCTCCCTCGAGCGCTACCGCGCCGTGATGGCCGCCCACCTGGCCGGGCTGAAGCGCGCGCAGGACGACGGGCTCGACCTGACGCGCATCGCGTCGGTCGGGTCCTTCTTCATCTCCCGGATGGACGTCGAGGTCGATCAGCGGCTGGACGACATCGGGACCTCGCAGGCCACGGCCCTGAAGGGCACGACCGCGATCGCCAACGGTCGACTGGCCTACGAGGCCTTCCTCGAGACCTATCGCGGTGACACGTGGGAAGGGCTCGCGGCGCGCGGCGCCACCGTGCAGCGCCCACTGTGGGCGTCGACGTCCACCAAGAACCCGGACTATCCCGACACCCAGTACGTGGACGCCTTCGTCGCCCCCCACACGGTCAACACGATGCCGTTGTCGACCGTCGAGGCCTACCAGGACCACGGCGAGCCGCCGGCGGCCTTCGGCCCGACGGAGATGGCGCTCGCCCACCGCACCCTGGCCGAGATGGAGGCCGTCGGCGTGGACTACGACGACGTGATGGAGGTCCTCGAGACCGAGGGCGTCGACAAGTTCATCGCCGCCTGGAAGGACGTCGTGGACGACGTCGCCAGCGAGGCCGACAAGCACCGGTGAGCGACCCCGACCCGACCATCCCACCCCCGCTGGCGGACCTGCTGGCGGGGGTCGGTCGTGCCCACGAGGGCGATGCCGACGCGATCGCGGAGGTCGTCACCGACGACGTCACCTGGATCGACGACGACGAACGCCTCGACGGGGTCGACGAGGTGCTGGTCCACTTCCTGGCCCACGGCGGCTGGCGCGAGGTGTTCGTGGTGGCCGGCACCCGTCCGGCCGACGACTCCGGGGCGACCGTGACGTCGGACGGCGCATGGGACGTCGACTGGACGTTGTGGTTGCGGGCGGACTCGACCAGCTACCGCCGCGACGGCACCGCCCGGATGCAGGTCCAGGACCAGCGCATCGTGCGCTGGGTGTCCACCGCCGTCGAGCGCGAGGACGGCTCGCTGGAGGCCTGGGGCGGCGACTGACCGGGCCGCCCGGCGAGCGCGTCGACGCCTGGCCGGCCTCAGCCCTGGCGGAGTCGGACCCCGGCGGCACGCAACTCCTCGAGGGCGGCCTCGGTGGTGGCGGGCGCGACACCGGCGACCAGGGCCAGGTCCACGGTGGTCGCCAGGCCGGCGGCCGCGGCGTCCAGCGCCGTCGCCCGCACGCAGTGGTCGGTGGCCAGGCCGCCGACCACCACGGCGTCGATGTCGTGGTCGGCCAGCAGGTCGGCCAGGACGGTGCCGTCGTTGGTCGCGCCCTCGAACCCGCTGTAGGCGGCCGCGTGGGCGCCCTTGGAGACGACGGCGTCCAGCGCCACCACGTCCAGCGCGGGGTGGAACGACGCCCCGGCGGTGTCGCTGCGGCAGTGTGGCGGCCACGAGTCGACGAAGTCGGGGTCGTCGGAGAAGTGGCTCCCGGGGTCGACATGGAGGTCTCGCGACGCGACCACCAGGTCGTAGTCCCCGGCGTGGTCGTGGAGGTGGGCCGTGATGGCCCGCGCGACGTCACCGCCACCCGCGACCGCCAACGACCCCCCCTCGCAGAAGTCGTTCTGGACGTCGACGGCGATGAAGGCGGTGGGCACGTGGCGGCTCCCGGTCGGGCGACCGGCAGCGTAACCACGCCCGCCCGACCACCTGCCCCGGTGGCCGCGGTCGTGGTCGGGCGGGCCCGGTCCCGGGCCGCACCCGGGATAGGCTCGATGGTCGTGGACGGAGCCGGGAGGACGCCACCGTGGGCGACCGAGGCGCGGAGGAGGACCTGCCCGACTGGCGGGCCATCGGGCGTGGCCTGGTCGGTGCCTGCCCCCGCTGCGGCAGCCGCGGAATCTTCGCCTCGTTGTTCGACCTGCGCGACCACTGTCCCCGGTGTGGCATGCACTTCGAGCGTGAGCACGGGTACTGGCTGGGCGCCATGGCCGTCATCACGGTGGTGTTCATGACGGTGTTCGCGATCGTGTCGGTCGGTGGCATCCTGGTGTTCTGGCCCGACGTGCCGTGGGTGGGCCTGACCGTGGCGGGGATCGTGGTCAACGCCGCCATCCCGATCCTGGGCTACGGCTGGGCCAAGACGGTCTGGATGGGCATCGAGCAGGGCTTCCACCCCCCGTCGGCGGCCGAGGAGGCCGACGCGATCGCCCGGCTGGCCTCGGACCCGGACCCGACCTGACCGGCGCTACCGTGCCGGGACCAGTCGACGTGCCCCATCGCCACCCGAGGCCGAGCATGCAGTACATCAGCACGCGTGGCGAGGCCGAGCCGACCGACTTCTTCGGGGCCCTGATGGGCGGCCTGGCACCCGACGGGGGCCTGTACGTCCCCGACGAGTGGCCCCGACTGGACCCCGAGCTGATCCGCCGGCTGCGCTCGATGCCCTACGCCGAGGCCGCCTGGCACGTGATGCGCCCGTTCATCCACGGTGGCTCGACCGGCGACGCGGGGGAGCGGGGGATCTCCGACGACACCCTGCGCCGTCTGCTGGACGAGGCCTACGCGTCCTTCGTGCACCACTCCGTGGCGCCGCTGTTCCAGACCGGTCCCGACGAGTGGCTGCTGGAGCTGTACCACGGGCCGACGCTGGCGTTCAAGGACGTCGCCATGCAGGTGTTGGGGCGTCTGTACGAACACGTCCTGGCCCACCACGACCGGCGCTCCACGCTGGTCGGTGCGACCTCCGGCGACACCGGCAGCGCCGCCATCGAGGCCATCCGACGCTCCACCCGCGCCTCCATCTTCGTGATGCACCCCCACGGTCGCACGACCGAGGTCCAACGCCGCCAGATGACCACCGTGGTCGCCCCCAACGTCCACAACATCGCGATCGAGGGCACGTTCGACGACTGCCAGCGGATCCTCAAGGCCCTGTTCAACGACGCCGAGTTCCGCGACGAGGTCTCGTTGTCGGGGGTCAACTCGATCAACTGGGCCCGAGTGCTGCCCCAGGTCGTGTACTACGCCACCGCGGCGTCCTCGCTGGGCGCGCCCGACGTGGAGGTCAGCTTCAGCGTCCCGACCGGCAACTTCGGGGACATCTTCGCCGGCTACGTCGCCCGCCAGCTGGGGGTGCCGATCGCCCGACTCGTGATCGCGACCAACGACAACGACATCCTGGCCCGGTTCCTGGCCACGGGCCGCCACGAGCTGGAGTCCGTCACGCCGACCATCTCGCCGTCGATGGACATCCAGGTGTCGTCCAACTTCGAACGGCTGCTGTTCGACATCCACGACCGCGACCCGGCCCGGGTCCGGGCCGACATGGCGGCGCTGGACCGCGACGGGACGTTCGCGGTCGACCCGGCCGCACTGGTCGACGTCCGCGACCTGTTCGGCGCGCACCGCGCCGACGAACAGCAGACCCTGGAGGCGATCCGGGACGTGTTCGACGAGACCGGGTTCCAGATCGACCCGCACACCGCCGTCGGGGTCCACGCCGCCCGCACCGACCGTGCCGCCCACCCCGACCACGGCACCCCCATGGTGGTGCTCGGCCCGGCCCACCCCGCCAAGTTCCCGGCTGCCGTCGAACGTGCCACCGGGGTCCGTCCGGTCCTGCCGCCCCACCTGTCGGACCTCTACGACCGCGAGGAGCGACTGGCGGTCCTCCCGGCCGACGTCGCCACGGTGCGCGACCACATCCGGAGCAAGCTGGCCGCGCGTGACCAGGCCTCCTCGTGATCGTCGTCCGGGGAACGGCGCGGTTGGCCGACGACGTCGACCGCGACGCGGTGGTGGCCGTGCTGGCCGCCATGGCCGCCGCCAGCGAGTCCGAGCCCGGCTGTCGGATGTACCGCTTCGGCTTCGACGTCGACGACGCGGCCGTCGTCCACCTCCACGAGGAATGGGACGACGAGTTCGCGCTGGTGGCCCACTTCGACACGCCGCACATGGCGACCTACCGCGAGGCCGTCGCCGACCTGTACGACGGGGCCACCGAGCTGGCCGTGTTCACCGCCGAGGAACGCGACCTGCCCGAGACCACGTGACCCGACGATGCCCGCTCGGGTGGCGGGGCATCGTCGCGTGTCCGGCGTGGCCGGTCAGCGCAGGTCGACCTCGTTGGACGTCACGCCGGCCGACGCGCCGGCGTCGTTGACGGCCCGGACCACGAACCGGAACGTGCCGCGGCCGGCCGAGACCGTGGTCGAGGTCGTGTTCGCGGCCACCGACACCGAACCCAGGCTCCTCCAGGACGTGTTGCGACGTTGCTTCTCGACCTCGATGGTGAACCCGGTCTCGTTGGACGAGTCGTCGGTCCAGCCGACCGTCGCGGCACGCCGTCCCGACGGGGTGGCCATGACGTCGGCGGGCGGGGCCGGCGGACCGCTGGTGGCGGGCGAGGACGTCACGGTGACGGTGTCGGTTGCCGTGGCGCCGTCGTCGTCGGTCACGGTCAGCGTCGCGGTCCAGGTCCCGGCCGCGTAGGTGTGGGACGGGTTGGCGGCGCTGGAGGAGGCGCCGTCGCCGAACGACCACGAGCGTGCGACGATCGTCCCGTCGGGGTCCGACGACCCGGACGAGGACAAGGCCACCGCCAGGGGCGCGGTGCCGGTGGTGGGCGTCGCGGACGCCACGGCCGTGGGCGCCTCGTTGGTCGGGCCACCATCCCCGTCGCCGTCCCCGTCATCCGGTGCGTAGGAACCGGTCAGGGTGTAGGGGCCGACGCTGCCGTAGTCGCTGTAGCCCGACGTGGCCGGGTTGCGTGCCCCCACCCCGTCGACCTCCAGCACGTAGCTGCCGGCCGCGAGCGTGGCGTCGATTCCGGCGTCCAGTCCACCTGCCCGGTCGGGGTCGATCTCGACCGACAGCGGGTCGGCGGTCGCCACGACGGTCCCGCCTTCGGTCCGCAGGGTCAGGGCGATGTCGAGGTTGGGCAGCACGCCCGACGGCGTGGCGTCGAAGGACGCGTCCCCACCGCCGGTGGTGAAGGCGAAGGCGTCCACGTCGTCGGGGTGGGCGGAGGTGTAGCGCGGCGTGATGATCCCGGTCACGGCGATCGTGCCGGAGCTGTCCAGGTCGGTCGGGGACGCGCCGCTGCCGTGGTCGTCGACCAGTCGGGGCGCCCCGTTGCTGCTGATGACGGCCCAGTCGTTCTCGGTGTTGTTGGCATTGGCGTACTCGCCCCGACTCCACTGCGTGATCGGCTCGTAGTAGCCCACGCCCATGATCGGGGCCCAGGCGCCATGTCCGGCGTAGTAGCCCTGGCTGGAGGTGCCGTCGTGGTTGAGGCCGAGGTTGTGGCCGGCCTCGTGGGAGGCCGCCTCGGCGATGTTGTGCGCGCCGTCGCCGACGCCGTCGGTGTAGACCCAGGCCGGCTGGTAGTAGTCGTGGGTCGACCCGGTGGCGTCGAACACCCCGAGGTAGGCGACCCCACCACATCCGCAGTCGGAGGTGTGGTCGCTGATCACGACACGGGTGCCGTAGACCTGGTCGCCGGTGCTGGAGCGACGGATCGCGGCGATCCCCGGGTCCTGGGTGGTGACGTCGACGTCGAAGGGGGCGTAGTCCTCGGACACGCGTGCCCACACCGACTGGACGACCGCGAGCTCGCCGGACGAGAAGGTGGCGGGTGATCCGTTCGTGTCGTAGGGCGCCGCGAAATAGCCCTGGCTGTCCCAGGCGGTCCCGCTCGGCAGCTGGTAGCCGTCGAAGTCGAGGAAGATGGTCCGTTGGGCACCCGGCCGCGAGTGCAGCTCGAAGCTGGCCGCCAGCGCCGTGACCGCCTCGGCCTCGCCCGTCCGACGCTTGGCCGTGGGCGGCGCCTCGGGACGGACGAAGAAGATGCGGTCGTCGTCGTCGACGAACATGGTGTCGTCGGTGCGCAGCAGGCGGCGAAGCGTCCCGGCCGACAGGCCGTGGTCGCGCGCCACCTCGGGCAGTCGATCGCCCAGATCCCGGACGGCGGCCGAGCCGGCGACGCCGTCGGGACGGCCGGATGGTCGTGCGGGTGCGGCGGCCGAGGCGGCGACCGCCGTGCCGACGAGCAGGGTCGTGCAGGCGGCGAGGGCGAGCACGCGGCTGCGGACGGGGTGCTTCACGCGGAACCTCCGGGGGGCGGGGGGGAGCCGGGGACGGCTCGAGGTCGGGCGGGACGCTAGCGGTGTGGCCCCACCGGGTGTCGACTCCGTGTCCCGACGTCCGCTGGCCGGACACCACCCCGTGGCCCCGTCCGACGGCCGCACCAAGCCGGCTGGGTAGCCTCGCGGGGACGCCCATCCCCGCCGCCGGAGGTCCTGCCGTGGCCCTGTCCGAAGCCGAGGTCCGCCACGTCGCGCGACTGGCCCGCCTCGACCTGTCCGACGACGACGTCGCCGAACTGGCCCCGCAGCTGTCCAAGATCCTGGAGTACGCGGAACAGGTCGGCGAGGTGGCCGCCGCCGACGTCGAGCCCATGATCCACCCGTTCCCGGTGGCCAACGTCACCCGTCCGGACTTCCCGTCACCCTCCCTGCCACGCGAGGAGGTCCTGGCCGGCGCTCCCGACGCGCGCCAGCACCGCTTCGCCGTCCCGCGCATCGTCGCCGAGGACGCCTGAGCGACCCGTTCGTCCCCCGCGCCGACGCCGGCGCCGTCGTCCACTGCAACGATGGAACCCCCACGTGACTGCTGAACTCCTGACCGCGTCCGCGGCCGACCTCGCCGCGCGCATGGCCGACGGCCAGGTGTCCGCCCGCGAGGTCGTCGACGCCCACCTCGACCGCATCGCCGCCACCGACGGCGACGGCACCGATGAACGCGATGTCCACGCCTTCCTGGCGCTGGTCGCCGACGCCGCCCGCCGCCACGCCGACGACGTGGACCAGCGCCGCGTGACCGGTCGTGACCTGGGACCGCTTGCGGGGGTGCCCCTGGCGCTCAAGGACCTGATCACGATGCGCGGCGCCCCGACCACGGTCGGGTCGCGCATGCTGGAGGGGTGGGTGCCGCCCTACGACGCCACGGTCACCGAGCGCCTGCGGGCCGCCGACGTGATCGTGCTCGGCAAGACCAACATGGACGAGTTCGCGATGGGCTCGTCCACCGAGAACTCCGCGTTCGGTCCGACGCGCAACCCGTGGGACCTCGGGCGTGTGCCGGGCGGGTCCTCGGGCGGGTCGGCCGCCGCGGTGGCCGCCTGCCAGGCCCCGTTGGCCGTGGGCACCGACACCGGTGGCTCGATCCGCCAGCCGGCCGCCCTGTGTGGGCTGGTCGGGGGCAAGCCGACCTACGGGACCGTGTCACGGTATGGCCTGGTCGCCTTCGCCTCCTCGCTCGACCAGGCCGGACCACTGGCCCGGACCGTCACCGACGCGGCGTTGCTGCAGACCGTGCTGATGGGCCACGACCCGCGGGACTCGACCTCGCTGGACCCCCAGTCGCTCGGCCGTGCCTACCCGGACCTGCTGGCCACCCTGGAGGACGGCGTCGACGGGCTGCGGATCGGCGTGGTCACCGAGCTGGCGGGGGAGGGCTACGAGCCGGCCGTGCTGGCCGCCTTCGGGCACTCCCTGGAACGCCTGGAGGCCCTGGGCGCCGAGGTCGTGGAGGTGTCGCTGCCCCACGCCCCCTATGGCCTGCCGGCCTACTACCTGGTCGCGCCGTCCGAGGCCTCGTCCAACCTCGCCCGGTTCGACGGCGTTCGCTACGGGCTGCGAGTGGACGCGCCGACCGCCGAGGAGATGAACGCCGCAACCCGTGGCCAGGGGTTCGGCCCGGAGGTCCGTCGTCGCATCATGATCGGCACGCATGCGTTGTCCTCGGGCTACTACGACGCCTACTACGCCCAGGCCTCAAAGGTCCGTCGCCTGATCGCCCGGGACTTCGCCACCGCCTTCGACGACGTCGACGTGGTGGTGTCGCCGACCTCGCCGACGGTGGCGTTCGACCTGGGGGACAAGACCGCCGACCCGTTGGCCATGTACCTCAACGACGTGGCCACGGTGCCGGCGTCGTTGGCGGGTGTCCCGGCCGTGTCGGTCCCCAACGGGCTCGACGAGGCCGGGTTGCCGATCGGCCTGCAGGTGATGGGGCCACTGCTGCGCGACGACCGCTGCTACCGGGTGGCCCGCGCGCTGGAGGCCGACCTCGACCTCGACCTGGTCGCCCGGGGCCCCACGGCGGTCGCGGCCCCCGCCTGACGTCCCCCCGGCTGCGCCGCCCACCGGGCGTCGACCCGACTGCACGAAGGAGCCAGCAATGGTCACCACCGTCAAGGACGGCTGGGAACTGGTCGTGGGCCTGGAGGTCCACGTCGAACTCGACACCGTCACCAAGATGTGGTGTGGGTGCGGGACCGACTTCGGCGACGACCCCAACACCAACGTGTGCCCGGTGTGCACCGGCCAGCCCGGGTCGTTGCCGGTGGTCAACGGCGAGGCCATCCGCTCGGCCGCGTTGATCGGGCTGGCGATCAACTGCTCGATCCACGAGGTGTCGCGGTTCCACCGCAAGAACTACTTCTACCCGGACCTGGTCAAGAACTACCAGATCTCGCAGTACGACGTCCCGATCTGCTACGAGGGTCACCTTGAACTGGAGGTCGAGGGTTCACCGGTGCGAGTCGGGATCGAGCGCCTCCACATGGAGGAGGACACCGGCAAGTCGACCCACCTCGGTGGCTCGGGTCGCCTGCACGGCGCCGACGCCTCCCTGATCGACTACAACCGCGCCGGCGTCCCGCTGATGGAGGTCGTGTCGCACCCCGACATCCGCGACCCGGAGACGGCCCAGGCCTACGTCCGCGAACTGCAGGGCATCGTCGAGACGCTGGGGGTGTCCGACGCGCGCATGGACCAGGGGTCGATGCGCGTCGACGCCAACGTGTCGGTCCGCCACCCCGGCGACGAGCTGGGCACCCGGACCGAGATCAAGAACCTCAACTCGGTGCGGTCGGTCGGTCGTGCCATCGCCTACGAGGCGCGACGCCAGATCGCGGTCCTGGAGGACGGCGGGACCATCCGGATGGAGACGCGCCACTGGGACGAGGGCCGCGGGGTCACCGAGACGTTGCGGGTCAAGGAGTCGGTCACCGACTACCGCTACTTCCCCGACCCCGACCTGGTCCCGGTGCACTGCCCGGCCGACTGGGTCGAGGAACTCCGCGCCAGCCTGCCGGAACTGCCCGCCGCGTCACGGGCCCGACTGGAGTCCGCCGGCGTCGACCGGGCGCAGGCGGCCGCCCTGGTGTCCACCACCGGGATGCTGGCGACGCTGGACGGGGCCGTCGCGGTCGGGGCGGACCCCCGCACGGCCGCGAACTGGCTGGTGGGCGACATCGCGGGGCAGGTGGCCGCTGCCGGCGTCGACTTCGCCGACGCCGGGATCACCGGTCGCCACCTCGGCGGCCTGTTGGCGCTGGTCGACGACGGGACGCTGTCCAACAACCTCGCCAAGCAGGTCGTCGAGCACCTCGTCGCCGACCGCGGGTCGCGTTCACCCGCCGAGATCGCCGAGGCCGAGGGTCTCGAGCAGGTGTCCGACACCGGTGAGCTCCAGGCCATCGTGGACCAGGTCGTGGCCGACAACCCCGACACCGTGGCCACCATCCGGGACGGCAACGCCAAGGCCATCGGGGCGTTGGTCGGCCAGGTCATGAAGGCCACCCGCGGCCAGGCCGACCCACGCGCCACCAACGAGTTGCTGCGGGCGACCATCGACGGCTGACGGCCCACCCGGGCGGGCCCCCGGGCCGGGTCGGCTCAGTCCCCGGCCAGGGTCGCCTCGAGCCGGTCGAGGAAGACCTGCTGGTTGCCGGCCAGGGCAGGACGGGCCGCGTCCAGCGTCAGCCAGGCGGCGCGGTCGACCTCCGGGAACGCCTGGTGGCGCCCGGACCGCGGGGGCCACTCCATCGTGAAGGTCCCCCCGGTGGCGGCGTCGGGGTCCAGCTCGCCGCGGCGAGCCACGACCCGGACCTGCTTGCCGCCGGTCCGGTGCGTCCCCAGGTCGAGGTCTGGGCTGGCGGGGTCGGCGGGGGGTGGGGCCTGGCCCAGCTCCTCGGTGAACTCCCGCTCGGCCGTGGCGAGGTCCGACGGGTCGCCGGGCTCGACCAGGCCCTTGGGGACCGACCATGCGCCGGCGTCCTTGCGGGCCCAGAACGGGCCGCCCATGTGGCCCAGCAACACCTCGACGCCGGCGGGACCCTCACGCCACAGCAGCAATCCGCAACTGGTCTCAGCCATCGTCGCGCTCCTGGATCCAGGCCACCA
Source organism: uncultured Nitriliruptorales bacterium (assembly GCA_963735045.1). Taxonomy (GTDB): domain Bacteria; phylum Actinomycetota; class Nitriliruptoria; order Nitriliruptorales; family Nitriliruptoraceae; genus Salsipaludibacter. The sequence continues at coordinate 466,608 of CAVTIZ010000003.1, forward strand.
CGCCCGCGGCCGCCGGGCGCATCATGGCCACGACGTCGCGGAACCCGTCCCGGCCGCCGTAGTAGGGGTCGGGCACCTCGGTGCCGTCGGCATCCGGGTCGAAGCTGCGGAACAGCCGCAGCGTCGCGGTCGCCTCGTCGTCGACCGTGGCCATCCGTTCGAGGTGGGCGAGGTTGTCGATGTCCATCGCCACGACCAGGTCGAAGGTGCGCAGGTCCGCCGCCCGCACCTGGCGCGCGGCCCCCTCGACCACCAGCCCGGCCGCGCGACCCGCGGCCTGCATCCGGGGATCGGGCGGGTCCCCGGTGTGGTAGCCCCCGGTGCCGGCCGAGTCGACCTCGACGTCGGCGCCCGCGGCCTCGGCGGCCTCGCGGACCGCTGCCTCGGCGACGGGGGATCGGCAGATGTTGCCGAGGCAGACGGTCAGGACCCGGGTCGGGGCGCTCATGCGACCCACCCGGCCCGTCGTCGGGCCACCATCGGGGCCCGGTCGGCGGTGGTGCCGGGGGTCACGAGTGCCCCGTCGACGGCCTGGACCCGCTCGAGCCGTGTCGGTGACCTGGTCGCCGTGCCCACGTGCGCCTCCTCGTCTCGGGCCCAGTGTGGTGGCGGGGGCCCACCGGCGCCAGTCGACGATCCCCGTCCGCGTCCGGGGGCCTAGTCTCGACCATCCGTTGCCGACCGACAGGCGCCCCGTGCGTGCGATCCAGATCACCGAGTTCGGCGGGCCAGACGTCCTGGTCCCCACCGATGTCCCCGATCCCGAGCCGGGGGAGGGCCAGCTGCTGGTCGAGGTGTCGTCGGCCGGGGTGAACTACGCCGACACCCACCAGGCCGAGGACTCCTACCTCGCGACGCAGGAGCTCCCGCTGATCCCGGGCAGCGAGGTCGTCGGGACGACCGCGGACGGCCGCCGCGTGGTGGGGTTCGCGGCCTCGGGTGGCTACGCCGAACGGGCCGTGGTCGACCGGGTCCTGGCCTTCGACGTCCCCGACGACGTCGACGACGGAGCCGCGCTGGCACTGCCCGTGCAGGGGCTGACCGCGTGGCACCTGCTGCGCACGTGCGCGCACCTGCAGGAGGGCGAGTCCGTGGTGGTCCACGCCGCCGCCGGTGGGGTGGGGTCCCTGGCGGTCCAGCTCGCCCGTCGCTGGGGCGCCGGTGCCGTGATCGGTGGCGCCTCCACGGAGGACAAGCGCGCGCTGGCCATGGAGCTCGGCGCCACGGCGGTGTTCGACTCGCGGGCCGAGGACCCCGAGGCCGCGATCACCATGGCGGCCGAGGGTCGCGTCGACATCGTGCTGGACATGGTCGGGGGGGCCACGACCGACGGCTCGTTGGCGGCCCTGGCCCGGTTCGGCCGGCTGGTCCACTACGGGATGGCCTCGCGGACCGCGCCGAGGCGGGTGGCGCCCCCGGACCTGATGCACGGCTCCCACGCCCTCATCGGGTTCTGGCTGGTCGACGCCATGCACGATCCACGCGGCAAGGTCGTGACACCGATGGCCGAACTGCTCCAGTTGGTCGCCGACGGCGAGTTGCGCACGGTGATCCATCCGCCCTACCCCCTGTCGGAGGCGCGTCGCGCCCACGAGGACATGCGCGCCCGCACGACCACTGGCAAGGTGGTCCTGGACTGCACCGCCTGACCCGCTCGGCATCACTCGATCGCACTGCCGGCCCGCCGTTCCCACCGTCCCCATGAGGAGTCCATCCGTGTCCGACGCCATTCCGTCCGCCGACCTCGACGTCCTGGTGGCCGCCAATGCCCGGTGGGCCGACGACGACCACGACCCCAGCGCCGCCAAGACCCCGTCGCGCAGCATGGCCGTGGTGACCTGCATGGATGCCCGCCTGGACCCGCTGCGGTCGCTCGGGCTGGCCGTGGGCGAGGCCCACGTCCTCCGGAACGCCGGGGGGATCGTGACCGAGGACGTGGAGCGCTCGCTGCTGTTGAGCCAGTACGCGCTGGACACCCGGACGATCCTGGTGATCGGCCACACCGACTGCGGGTTGCTCGGCCACGACCAGGAGGCGACCCGCGACCAGGTCGAGCAGGAACGCGGCACGCGGCCGACCATGGACCTGGGCAGCATCGCGTCGCCGGCCGAGGGTGTCGCGGCGTCCGTGGAACGGCTGCGGTCGTCACCGTTGCTGCGCGACGTGGACCGGGTCCACGGCTTCGTGCACGACGTCGCGACCGGGCTGCTGGAGGGCGTGGACTGACCGACTCAGGCGAGCCAGCCCCGGACCAGCCCCCGCAACAGGCCGATGTTGACGTTGCGGTCGGCGCTGGTCCACACCACGGCGCGCTCGTCGACCAGGCAGCCCGCGGCGAGGTCGCGGCGACGCCGGGTCCGGGTCGACGACTTCACCTTGTCGTGCTTGGTGGCCACGATCGTGAAGGCCAGCTCCGACCGCCGCAGCCAGTCCAGCATCTCGACGTCCAGCGCGGTCGGTCCCACGGCCCCGTCGACCAGCACCAGGGTCATCACCAGTCGCTGGCGGTGCAGCAGGTAGAGGTCGACCATGTCCTGCCACGCCTCGCGGTCGCGGCGTGACGCCTTGGCGTAGCCGTAGCCGGGGCAGTCCATCACGGTCCCGGCCGTGCTCGGGTCGGGGCCGTCCGCCCGGGGGTTCCCGGCGGCATCGTCGTCGTCCAGTGCGAACAGGTTGAGCAGCTGGGTGCGCCCGGGGGTCTTGGAGGTGCGGGCCAGGCCCTTCTGGCCGGCGACCGCGTTGAGCAACGACGACTTGCCCACGTTCGACCGTCCGACGACGGCCACCTCCGCCCGCGTCGGCGGGAGGTCACGATGGTCGGTGGCGGACTGGACGAAGGCCAGTCGCAGCGGGGCGGTGGAGGGATCGGCCATGGCCCGGCACGATAGGCGGTCACGGGACGCGACGGTCGTCGGTCCCGTGGTGGCCCGCGCAGGACTGCCGAAGGTGACGCCGTGCCGCGCCCGGATCGGGGAGGACCCATGGACGCCGACGAGTTCGACCGACGACGGCAGGCCTTCGGTGGCGCCGTCGACGCCTACGACCGCACCCGACCGACCTACCCACTCGACGCCGTGCAGTGGTGCGTGGCCGCGGACCACGACGTCCGGCGTCGCGTCGTCGACCTGGGGGCGGGCACGGGCAAGCTGACCGAGGTGCTGCTGGCCGCGGGCCACGAGGTGCTCGCGGTCGAACCCGACGACGTCATGCGGACCCGACTCGCCGACCGGCTCGACGACCACCCCGGTCTGGTGGCGGTCCACGGAGGCACCGCCGAGGACATGCCCGTCGCGGACTCGTCGGTCGACGCGGTCGTGGCCGGCCAGGCGTGGCACTGGTTCGACGAGGACGTCGTCGGCCCGGAACTGGCGCGGGTCGTGCGCCCCGGCGGGACCGTCGCGGCGGTGTGGAACTCGCGCGACGAGGACGTCGACTGGGTGCGGGCCTGGTCCGCCGTGGTCGAGGAGGGGGCCCACCCCACGGGTCGCAAGCTGGTGACCGTCCGCGGCCCCCGCTTCGGTCCCGGGTTCGGTGACCTCGGGTCGGCCACGTTCCACCACGAACAGGTCCTGGCCCCCGACGACGTCGTCGCCCTGGCGGCCTCGCGGTCCTACACGATCGCGCTCCCGGAGGACCGTCGCCGCGACCTGTTGCGGGCCGTCGAGGACCTGGTCGCGACGCATCCCGACCTGGCCGGTCGCGACGAGATCGCGCTGCCCTACCGGGTGGAGGCCTACCGAGCGGTGCGGCGGACCTGAGCCCCCCCGACGGGCCCGCCCGTGTCCGGGGCGTCCGTGTCCGGGGCGTCGGTGCCCGGGCCGGGGGTGCCCGGGCCGGGGGACCGGGCACCGATGTGGACGTCGCGGCCGGCGATGCGGCCGGCCACCGCCAGCGGCACCAGCAGCACGGTGAGCACGACCAGGGGGACGGTCCACCCCCCGGTGGCGTCGGCCAGCACCCCCACCAGCAGCGGACCGGGCAGCCCGACCAGGTAGCCGACGGACTGGGCGAAGGTCGACACCTGGAGGGTGTCGGCCGGGGTCGCGGACCGCAGTCCGAACAGGGCCAGGCTGATCGCGAACCCGGCGAAGCCGACCCCCAGCAGCACCGACCACAGCCACCCCAGGGCCACCGGGGCGACGGCCAGCCCCACGAAGGCGATCGCCCACGGCACCGCGACCACCCACGACGCCAGCCGCTGGTCGGGGCGTCCGGCCAGCCATCCCGGCGCCACCAGTGACGCCGGGATGGACACGATCGTGACCACGGCCACCATCGCGCCCGCACGCGACGCCGACATGCCGGCGTCGCGCAGCAACGTCGGCAACCAGCCCATCACGATGTAGGCGACCATCGCCTGCAGCGCGAAGAACACGACCAGGGCGCGGAACGTGGGATCGGCGGCGAGGCGGCGTCGGTCCAGCGCGCTGGCCCCGGCGTCGCGTCGTCCCTCCGCCGAGACCCCCCGTGAGGCCGGCAGCCACGCCAGCACCCCGATCACGCCCACGGCCGCCCATGCCGCCAGCGCTGCCGGCCAGCCCCCGAGGAGCCCGGCCAGCGGCACCGTGAGGATCGCCCCGGCGGCCGCGCCCAGTTGCAGCGCCGACACGTAGCCGCCGGTGATCCAACCCTCGCGGCCCGGGAACCCGGCCCGGACCACCACCGGCAGCAGCACGTTGACGATCGCGATGCCGACCATGACCACCACGGTCCCGGCCAGCAGCAGCGTGGCCGTCCCGGCGGGTCGGACCAGGGTCCCGACCACGACCAGGCCCATGGCGACCCCGATCGCCGCACCCAGGGACAGGCGTCGTCGCAGCAGCGGTACGAACGCGCTGGCCACCGCGAACACCAGGACCGGCATGGCCGTGACGACCCCGGCCACGCCGGCGCCGATCCCGAGGTCGGCTCGGATCTCGTCGAGCACCGGTCCCACCGCGGTCACCGGCAGGCGCATGCTCAGCGCCACCAGCACGATCGCGACGCCGAGCAGGAGCGCGCGTCGGCCCGTGCGCTCGGGGGCGTGCGGCATGGTCACGTGGGGCTCCGGGGACGGTGGCGGGTCACGCCCGGACCGACGACGAGCAGGGCTGGCGAAGCCTAGCCCCCCGGACCCGGACGGCCACCGCGGCCAGGCCGGTGGTTCCCATACGATCGGGGGTCACGGGCGCGTCGACGACGACGTGGTCCCGACCAGATCGAAGGGCCCTGCCGTGCTGCTGGAGCACATCCGCCAACCCGCCGACCTCCGTGCGCTGGACGACGCGGAACTGGACGAGTTGGCCCAGGACCTGCGACACCACGTGATCGACGCGGTGGCCAGTGTCGGCGGACACCTGGGATCCAACCTCGGCGCGGTCGAGCTCACCATCTCCCTGCACCGTTCGTTCGACTCGCCGCAGGACCTGGTGCTGTGGGACACCGGCCACCAGGCCTACGTCCACAAGATGCTGACCGGGCGCACCGAGCAGTTCGACACGCTGCGCCAGGACGGTGGCCTGGCCGGGTACCCGCAGCGCAACGAGAGCCCCCACGACGTCATCGAGAACTCCCACGCCTCGACGGCGCTGGCGTGGGCCTACGGGATCGCCGAGGGCCAGCGGTTCCTGCCCCGGGAGGACCGGCGCGGGGTCGTGGCGGTCGTCGGCGACGGCGCCCTGACCGGTGGGATGGCCTACGAGGCCCTCAACAACATCGGCCACGACCAGACCCCGGTCACGATCGTGCTCAACGACAACGGACGCTCCTACGCCGAGACCGTGTCGCGGCTGTCCAGCCAGGTGTCCCGGGTCCGGATGGACCCGCGCTACCGGTCGTGGCGCACCCGCGCCGACGCGATGGTGCAACGCCTGCCACTGGTGCATCGCCTGACCGGGGCGTCCCTGCGGGGGCTCAAGCACGCCGTGGCCGACGCGCCCGCCCTGCAGGCCTTCGTCGAGGCGCTCGGGGTCCGCTACCTCGGGCCGGTCGACGGACACGACGTCGCCGCCATGGACGCCGCCTTCGCCGCGTCGGGACGCTTCGACGGCCCGACCCTGGTGCACGTGCTGACCGAGAAGGGCAAGGGCTACGAGCCGGCCGAGACCGACCCCGAGAAGCGCCTCCACGACACCTCGCCGTTCGACCCCGAGACGGGGGAGGCCACCTCGAGCAAGGGTCGGTCGTGGACCGCGGCCTTCTCCGACGCGTTGTCTGGTCTGTGCGACGAGGTCCCCGAGATCGTGGCGTTGACCGCGGCCATGCCGGGATCGACCGGGCTGTTGCCGATCGCCGCGCGCCATCCCGACCGCGTCATCGACGTCGGCATCGCCGAACAGCACGCCGTCACCGCCTCGGCGGGGCTGGCCTACGCCGGCCGCATCCCGGTCGTGGCGATCTACGCGCCGTTCTTCCCCCGCGCCTTCGACCAGGCGAACCTCGACGTGGGCCTGCACGGCGAGCACGTCGTGTTCGCCTTCGACCGGGCCGGGATCACCGGCCCGGACGGCCCCAGCGCGCACGGCGTGCTCGACCTCGCACTGGCGTTGCGGATCCCCGGCATGACCGTGCTGGCGCCGTCCAGCGACCGCGAGGTCGAGGCCCTGCTGCGCACGGCCGTGTGCGACCTCGACGGGCCCGTGTCCCTGCGGTTCGCCCGGGGCAGTTGTCCCGCCGGTGACGCGGTCGGCACCGGGCTGCAGGCCCGGCGGGTGCGTGACGGCGCCGACGTCGTGGTCGCCGCCATCGGGGACCGGGTCGGCCCGGCCGTCGCGGCGGCCCGGATGCTGGCCGCCGACGGCATCGACACCGCCGTGTGGGACGTCCGGTGCGTGCGTCCGCTGGACCCGGCACTGGTCGCCGCGGCCGCGACGGCGCCGCTGCTGGTGACCGTGGAGAACGGCGTCGTCGAGGGTGGGGCGGGTGCACACCTGGCCGACGCCGTGGCCGACCACGCCGGGTTGTCGGCGGTGCCGCCGACCCTGCGGCTGGGCGTTCCCGACACCTACGTCCCGCACGGGTCCAAGGACCGGTTGCTGACCGGCCTGGGGCTGGACGCCGACGGCATCGCCGCGGCGGTGCGCAAGGCCCACGGGGACCTCGCCGAGTCGGCCTGACCCGGCCCGCTCAGCGACGCGAGCCGGCCAGCACCGCCTGCACGCCCATGCCGACCAGCATGCCCAGCAGGACGCCGCCCACGATGTCCAGCGGCAGGTGCATGCCCAGTTCCAGCCGCCCGAGCGCGACCAGGACGGCGACCGCGACCGCCACGATGCGCTCACCGCGGTACAGCTCCGGCCACAGGGCCACGACGAGGGCCACGATCGTGGTCGTGTGCCCCGACGGGTACCCCGCGGTGTCCAGCACCTCGTCGGGTCGGATCCCCAACAGGACGTCGGGTCGTGGCCGGCCGACCACCGACTTCACCACCAGCGCCGCGATCCACCCCAGCGCGCCCGACAGGCCCAGGCGCACGGCGAGGTCGCGGTTGAAGATGGCCACCAACAGCGTGGCGGCGACCACCATGAACAGGGTTCCGGCCGGCTGGATCCAGGCCAGGAACGATCCCCACCACCCGCCGTGGCCACTGAGCAGTTCGTAGGTGCGGGTCTCCAGCCAGGACAGTGGCAGGTAGGCCACGGCCGTGGCGACGGCGAAGGCGACCGCGACGGAGACGAGCACGGGCCGTGACACGCTGGGCGGGGTGGCCTTCTTGGTGGGGATCCGGGTCTCCGTGGTCGGCGTGCGGGTCGGGTGCTCGGCGTGCAGGGTGGGGTCGGGCCATGCCAGTCCAGCGGTCCGTCGCGCCGGCGTCCAGCATGCCGCGCGGCGGGCCGGCGTGTGACGCGCGGCGACGGCCGTCCCCTGCGCGACGACCGGTCGGGGTCGACCTGCGGGATCGACCTGCGCGATCGACCTACGGGATCGACGTGACGTGATCGACGTGACGTGGATCGACGTGACGTGATCGACGTGACGTGATCGACGTGACCTGGTCGACTTGACGGGGGGCCGAGCCATGCGCCAAGATGTCGGTGTCCGAACGACGAAGGCACGTTTCCATGCGCCACGCCACGACCCGCGTGCACGCCACCCCGTGTGGTGTCGGTCGGGTCGTGCTCGTGGTCGTTGCCTAGCGCGCCCTCCGAGGACTCGGACGGCGCGCAACCTCCCGGAACCCGGGAGGTTTTTCGCATCCGGGGCCCCGGAGGGACGCGCGGTAGCGTTGGGGGCGTCAGCGAAGGAACGACGCGATGCAGGTCACCGGTGCACAGGCAGTCATGCGCAGCCTCGAGGAGGTCGGCGTCGACGTCGTCTTCGGGTATCCCGGCGGGGCGATCCTGCCGGCCTACGACCCGCTGATCGAGGCCGACCTCACCCACGTGCTGGTGCGCCACGAGCAGGGCGCGGTCCACGCCGCCGAGGGCTATGCCCACGCCTCGGGCAAGGTCGGGGTCTGCATCGTCACCTCCGGTCCGGCCGCCACGAACCTGGTGACGGGGCTGTGTGACGCACTGATGGACTCGGTGCCGGTGCTGGCCATCACCGGCCAGGTGGCGTCGACCGCGATCGGCTCCGACGCCTTCCAGGAGGCCGACGTCCTGGGCATCACGATGCCGGTGACCAAGCACAACGAGCTGGTCACCAGCGTCGAGCGCATCCCCGCCGCGATCCGCGAGGCCCACCACATCGCGGCCAGCGGCCGCCCGGGCCCGGTCCTGCTGGACATCCCCAAGGACATCCTCCAGCAGTCCTTCGAGTGGGCCTGGCCCGAGCACCTCGACCTGCCGGGCTACCGCCCCACCGTGCGTGGCCACGGACGCCAGGTCCGGGATGCGGTCGAACTGATCGCGTCGTCGTCGCGCCCCGTGGTCTATGCCGGTGGCGGCCTGGTCCGTGCCGACGCCGGCCCCGAACTGCGCGAGCTGGTCGAGTTGCTCGACCTGCCGGTCGTGACGACGCTGATGGCACGCGGCATCATCCCGGAGCGCCATCCGCGGGCACTGGGCATGCCCGGGATGCACGGCCACTACGTCGCGATCAAGGCGTTGCAGGAGGCCGACCTGCTGATCACCCTCGGGGCACGCTTCGACGACCGCGTCACGGGTGACCTCGCCCACTTCGCCCCCGGGGCCAAGGTCATCCACGTCGACGTCGACCCGGCCGAGATCGGCAAGAACCGGCCGGTGGACGTGCCCATCGTCGGTGACGCCAAGGTCGTGGTCGGCCAGTTGCTGGAGGTGGCCCGTGACCGGGGCGAGGCGGCCGTCCCGGACGCGGCCGCGTGGCGCGACCACCTCGCCGAGGTCGCCCAGGACCACCCGCTGCAGGTCAAGCAGCCCGACGAGGGCGTGATCAAGCCCCAGACCGCGATCAGCGCGGTGCACGCGGCCTTCGGCGACGACGCCGTCTACGTCGCGGGGGTCGGCCAGCACCAGATGTGGGCGTCCCAGCTGATCCCGTGGAGTCGGCCACGCCAGTGGATCAACTCCGGCGGCCTCGGGACCATGGGCTTCGCCGTGCCGGCCGCGATCGGCGCCAAGGTGGCGGTCGGGCGCGACACCCCGGTCGTGGCCATCGACGGCGACGGCTGTTTCCAGATGACCTTCCAGGAGCTGGCCGCCGCGGTGCAGCACGACATCCCGGTGACGTTCGTCGTCATCAACAACGGGGTCCTGGGCATGGTGCGGCAGTGGCAGACGCTGTTCTACGGCAGCCGGCTGTCGGAGACGACCATGGGCCAGGGGCTGCCGGACCTGGTGACCATCGCCGATGCCTACGGCATCCCGGGCTTCCGCGCGAACCACGTCGGCGAGCTGGAGAGCGTGCTGGCCAAGGCGGCCGCGATCACCGATCAGCCGGTGCTGGTCGACATCCGTACCGATCCCGACGAGATGGTGTTCCCGATGATCCCGGCCGGGGGGTCCAACGACAACGTGATCGAGTCCGCCGACGAGTGGCTGACCATGGCCATCGCCGACAACGTGGAGGCCGCCTCGGACCGGGAACGCGACAACCGCGAAGTGGGGCTCGGACGTGGCCTGGTGGGGGACCCGACCCCGCCCGCCAACCAGCAGGACGGTCCGATCGAGGAAGGGAAGTCCTGATGCAGCAGCACACGCTGTCGGTCCTGGTCGAGAACCGGCCCGGGGTCCTGGCCAGGATCTCGGGAATGTTCTCCCGTCGCTCCTACAACATCCACTCGCTGGCGGTCGGCCCGACCGACGACGAGCGCGTGTCGCGCCTGACCATCGTGGTCGGCACCGACCCGGTGCACCTCGAACAGGTCATCAAGCAGCTCAACAAGCTGATCCACGTCCTCAAGATCATCGAGCTGGACCCGGCAGACTCGGTCCAGATGGAACTCCAGATGGTCAAGGTCAGCGCCGACGCGTCACAGCGCGGCGACCTGTTCGCCCTGGCAGACGTGTTCGGCGCGGAGGTGGTCGACGTCGACGCCGACAGCGTCACGATCGCGATCGCCGGCAACACCCGCCGGCTCGCTCGCCTGCTGCCGCTGCTGGAGGCCTACGGCATCCGCGAACTGGTGCGCTCGGGCAGCGTGGCCATCGCCCGGGGTGACCGCGCCATCCTCGACGGCTCGAAGCTGCGCCTGCAGCGTGTCGTGTGACCGGGCCGGCGCCGTCGTGACCCCCCAGGACCCGATCGCCGAGGACCCGATCCCCGAGGACCCGATCTCCGAGGACCCGATCTCCCAGGACCCGATCGCCGACGACCCGACTCCCGCGGACCCGACTCCCGCGGACCTGGTGCCCGGCGAGCCCAGCCGGATGACCTGGGTGTGGAGGCTGCTGCGCGGCCTGGTGACGGGGATCTTCGAGGGCGTGCTGCGGTGGCGGGTGACCCACGAGGGCGTCGAACACGTGCCCGAGCAGGGCGGCGCCGTGGTGACCTGGAACCACCACTCCTACACCGACTTCCTGTTCGTGGCCCTGGGCGTGGTCCGCGACCGCCGCCGCATCGTGCGGATCCTCGGCAAGGCCGAGATCTGGGAGAACCCGGTGACCCGCTGGTTCGCCACCCAGGCCGGGGCCGTGCCGGTGCACCGCACCACCCGCGGTGGTGGCCGGCGTGCGCTGGACTCGGCCGTCGCGGCCCTGCGCCAGGGCGACCTGGTGATGCTGGCCCCCGAGCAGACCATCTCGACGTCCTTCGAGTTGTTGCCGTTCGCCACCGGCGCGGCCCGCATGGCCCTGGCGGCCGGGGTGCCGATCGTGCCGACGGCCGGGTGGGGCAGCCAACGGCTGTACACCAAGGGGCGTCGCCCGCGGGTGGTCACGGGCATTCCCGTCACCGTGGTGTACGGCGAGCCGCTGGTGTTCCCGCCGGGGACCACGCCCGAGGAGGCCACCGCCCGGCTGCGCGAGGCCACCGAGGACCTGCTCCACCACCTCCAGGAGACCTACCCGGACGTTCCCGCGCCCGGCGACGACTGGTGGGTTCCGCGCCGCCTGGGTGGCTCCGCACCCGACCACCAGGAGGTCCTGGCCGCGCACCGACGGTGGCAGGAGGAATCCCACCCGGGCGGGGCGGCGTGACCGACGGAGGGCCCGAGGCCTCGGTGCTGTACCGCACGGCCGCCGCGACGGCGTTGGCGTTGTTCCGGGTGCAGGACTGGCAGGTCCGCGTCACCGGACTGGACCACGTCCCGCGCTCGGGTGGCGTCGTCGTGGCCGCCAACCACATGTCCTTCTGGGACTTCTTCCTGGTCGGGGCGGGCCCCTACCTGGCGTGGGGACGTCCGGCCCGGATCCTGGCCAAGCAGTCACTGTTCGACACACCCGTGTTCGGTCCGGTCATGCGGTCGGCCGGCCACATCCCGGTTCGGCGAGGACGGGGAGGCCGGGCCTACCAGGGTGCGGTCACGGCACTTCAGCGTGGCGAGCTGGTGCTGGTGCTGCCCGAGGCCACGATCTCACCCGCCCTCGACCTGCTGGACTTCCGCGCGGGTGCGGCGCGCATGGCCATCGCGGCCGGGGTGCCGCTGGTCCCGGCGGTCTCGTGGGGCAGCCACCGCTTCCACACGGTCAAGCGCGGCCCGACCCCGCGGTGGCGACTGCCGGTGACGGTGGACTACGGCGAGCCGTTGCATCCCGGTCCGGACGACGACCCGCGGGTGGTGACCGCGGAGTTGCGGGCCCGCATGCAGACGATGTTCGACCGGGCCGTGACGTCCTACCCGGGCGGGACCCCGTCCGGGGCGTGGTGGGTCCCGGCCCGTTTCGGCGGAGGCGCGCCCACGCCCGACGACGCCGACGCCTACCTCGACACCATCCGTCGCGGCTGGCGCTGACCCGGCAGCGTCGACGGGCCCCGCGGTGGCGGGTGCCCGGCCGGCGACACGTCGCGTCGGCCAGAAACCCGTCCCCTCGACCCACCGGTGGGCCGGCTTCCCGGGACGGCGTGGGGTGGGGACAGTGGTCGGACACCACCGACCACAGGAACCCCGATGAGCAGGGCCATCCCGATGCGGCCGCCGTCCACCCGGTTGATCGTCCCACCCCGGACCCCGCCGCCGGCGACGCCCGGCGCCAGCCCTGCCCCCGAGGCGGACCCCGAGGCAGACCCCGAGGCAGACCCCGGGGCCGACCCCGGGGCAGACCCCGGGGCCGACCCTGGGGCGGACCCCGGGGGACCCGGGGCGGACTCCGGGGCGAACCCCGGGGCGAACCCTGGGATGGATCGGTTCGGCACCGACGACGGGGATCCGTCCAGCCTCCAGCGGATCCGTCGCGTCGTCGCCGCCCACCAACTCGGGGTGTTCGTCGTGCTGGCGATCGGGCTGTCGTGGTGGACGTGGGTGCTCGCGCCCGGTGACCTGAACCCGACCGGGCCGGCCATCGCCGCCTTCCTCGTGGTGGCCCTGTCGTCGGGCGACCCGATCGGGCGCTTCGCCCGGCGGGTCGTCGACGTCCGCGTGCCGCTCCGTTGGCTCGCCGTCGCGATCGTGGTCCCGGCCGTCGTGGTCGTCGGGTCCGTGGCGCTCAACACCCTGCTGGGGGCACCGGCGCCGACCGGGGTGCAGCTCGGATCGTGGACGGGCCTGCCCGTGGAGTTCCTGCTGGTGCTGGTCCTGGTCGGGTTCGGCGAGGAGATCGGCTGGACGGCGTTCGCGGCGCCGCGGGCGCTGGCCGGGCGGAGCGTCCCGGCCGCGTTCGTGCTGCTGTCGACGATGCGTGCGGTGTGGCACCTGCCGATGGTGCTGACCGGCGAGATGCCGTGGGTGTCGGTCCTCGGCATGGTCGCCTTCCAGTTCGTGATCCTGTGGACCTACCGACGCAGCGGGGGACGGTGGGCCACGGCGGCGGTGTTGCACGCCGTCAACAACGTCCTCGCCGGTTCCTTCCTGTTCCAGATGGTCGACGGCCGTGACCTGCGGAACCTGCTCACCGTGCAGGCCGTCCTGTACGCACTCGTCGCCCTCGGCGCCCTCGGGCTGGACCGTCGCCGCCGGGGGCGGGACCCGGTGCGTGTCGACGCGGTGGTGTCCCGGCCCGACGGTGCGTGATGCCGGACCGGAGGCTGGCCCCAGCGGCCGTCAGCAGTCGAACACGAACCAACACCGGTCGTTGCGCACACGTTGGTCGTCCAGGACGAGGTCGCGGACCTCGTCGGGGAGCTGGTCGCGCTGCCACCGGCACTCCTGCCGGCCCGCGCCCGCCGCGTCGTCGTGGGCGGCCGCCCGTGCGGCCTTGATCGCGTAGGCGGCCGCGCCGAGGTCGTGCGCGGCGACATGGGCCACCACCGCGGCCTGCCCGGCCGCGAACGCGGCGTGGCGAGCGGCCCCCGTGAGCGGTCGTGCGGCCGCCATGGCATGGCCTCCCGCCGCCCGGGACGTCGACATCCGGATCTCGCCGCGGGCCCAGGCGCGGACCTGGGCGATCGCCTGCCGGGGCCGCGGGTCCCCGGGCCGGGCCGATTCGAACAGGTCCAGGACGTGCTCGGCGCACGTGGCCGCCCACCGCGCCAGCAGGTGATGGTCGTGGTCGGTGAGCGTGCCCCCGCGTCGGATCGTGGTGAGGCGGGGGTCGGGCGGGTTGGGCAGGATCACGCTCGCGCCTTCGGTGGCCGCTCGGTCCGGCCACGGTGTCTCGAGGAAGGATGCCGTGCCCGCGGCGCGATGGCGACCCCGGCCCGACCGCGTCGTCGACGTCGTCCGGCGACACGGCATCGTGGTTTCGCAGGTCGTCACTCCTACCCTGCCGAGCGGACGACGCCCTGCCGAGACCAGGACCTGCCCTGTCCACCACCGTGCGCTCCGAGAACCACCGCCTGTGGCTGCGGCGTCAGGCCGCGGTGGCTGCCGCCGGCGTCGTCGCGGCCGGCGTCCTGGTCCTGGGTGCCGTGTCGTTGGCCGATGCGTCGGGCCCGGACGGGGCGGCGTCGGCGACCGGCGACACCCCGATCGCCGACGTGACCGGGCCACCCCAGTTCGCCCCCGTTGCGTCGCCAGGCCCCACGCCAGTCCCCTCGCCAGTCCCCCCGCCAGCCCCCCCGCCAGCCCAGGACCCGTCAGCGGCCCCCACGCCAGTCCCGTCGGAACCGGGACCCACGGCCGCCCCCTCGCCGCCACCGCCGGGCCTGCCCCACGTGCGACCCGTCCGCGTCGAGGTCCCGGACGTGGGCATCGCCTCGGACCTCGTCGACCTCCACCTCAACCCGGACGGTTCGTTGCAGGCGCCCGAGGACTACGACCTGGCCGGGTGGTACGCCGACGGGCCGGCGCCCGGCGACGCCACCTCGCCACCGGCCGTCGTGGTCGGCCACGTCGACTCCACCACGGGCCCGGCCGTGTTCTACCGGCTCCGGGAGCTGGTCGAGGGCGACCGGATCGAGATCACCCGTCAGGACGGGTCGGTGGCGGTCTTCCGGGTGCGCACGACCGTGCAGTACCCCAAGTCCAACCTGCCCGCGGACGAGGTCTACCGCGCCCGTGACCCCTCGGAACTGGTCCTGATCACCTGCAGCGGCGAGTTCGACCGCGAGGCACGGTCCTACCTCGACAACTTCGTCGTGACCGCGCGGCTGGACGTCGAGGCGAGCACGGCCGACGCCTGACCCGGCTCCGACGCGGCGCCCGGGTCAGGTGTGGTGGGCGGCGGCGGACACCATGCCCCGGTGGAAGGTGCGGTCACCGACGACGTCGGCGTGGTCGGCGCGATGCATCACCCGCGCGTTGTCCCACACGACCACGTCACCGGGCGCCCAGCGGTCGCGGAACGCGGATCGGTCGGCATGGACGACGTCGTCGCCCACGAGCGTCGAAGCGGTCATCACCGGGAGACCCCGGTGAACCCGTGCATGCCCCGGCCGGGCGCCTACCGTGCGCGGCCCCGACCAAGGATCCGGCGAGTGCCCGACCACCAGCGCCGGTCCGGTGCGGCATCGGCCACGAGCCGGGCGGTGGCCACCGCTGGCGTGGGGCTGGTGCTGGCGGCCCTGCCGGTGTTCCTGGTCGGGGGACTGGCCGTGCAGCTCCGCGCGGACCTCGGCCTGGGCGAGGCGGGGCTCGGCGCGGTGGTGTCGGCGGCGTTCCTGGTCGGCGCCGTGGCGTCGCCGGTGGCCGGGCGCGTGGCCGACCGGCTCGGACCGACCCGGTCGATCCTGGTCGGGGCCGGGTGGGCCACGGCCTCGGCAGCGGGCATCGCCCTGGTGGCCACCTCGTGGGCCGGGCTGGCCGCGACCCTGGCGTTGGCGGGCCTCGGGTTCGCCTTCATGGACCCCGGGCTGGCACTGCTGGTGCAGGCGCGGGTGCCACACGACCGGCAGGGGTTCGCGCTGGGCACCAAGGAGGCAGCGGTGCCGGCGTCGACGTTGCTGGCTGGTCTGGCCGTGCCCGCCATGGCGCTGACGGTGGGCTGGCGCTGGGCCTTCGCCCTGGTGGTGCCGGTGCTGGCCGTGCTGCTCGGGCTCCTCGCGGCGGAGCGACGCGCCGCGGGGCCCTCGTCCCCTGCCAGCCGTGGTGGTGGCGCAGGCTCCGGGCCCGCCGGCGGCCCGCCGGGACGTGACGCCACCACCGTCGCGCCGGGTCCACGTGCGGGGGTGGACGTCCGGCTGCTGGCCGTGGCGGCCGCACTGGGCTCGGCGGCGGCCAGCGGCGTCGGGGTGTTCCTGACCGACACCGCCGTGGCGCGCGGGCTGACCCCGGCGTCGGCGGGGCTGGTGCTGGCGCTGGGCAGCGTGGTCGGGATCGTGACCCGGTTGGGCGTGGGGATCCGTGCGGACCGGCGGCCGGGGTCGAGCCTGCCGACGATGGGGACCATGCTCGCGATCGGCGCCGTCGCGATGGCGATCGGGTCGCTGGACGGCACCGCCGCCCTGGTCGTGGGCACCGTCGGCACGTTCGGCGCCGGGTGGGGATGGTCGGGCCTGTTGTTCCTGGGACTGCTGCGGCTGCGCCCGGACGCGGCCGGGTCGGCGACCGGCGTCGGGCTGGCCGGCCTGGCCACCGGCAACGCCCTGGGCCCGCTGGGCTTCGGCGTGCTGGCCCAGACCACGTCGCCGCAGGCGGCGTGGTTGGCGGCGGCGCTGGCCGCCGGCATCGGGGCCGGCCTGGTGGCCTGGACGACCCGCGGGCTCCGAGGTCGGACCGCGCCGTGACGACCGAGGTCGCCACGGCGGCGGGGACACGGCGTGGCGGGTCAGCCGACCCGCGTGATGCGGTCCTGCGGTCCCGGCGCCAGGGGCGAGAACTCCCCGACGTAGTCCGCGAAGACCTCGGAGTCGATCGGGCCCTGGAACCGGTTGGTCCCCTGCGTCAGCACGGTGAAGTTGTCACCGCCGTCGGCGAGGAAGCTGTTGACCGTGATGCGGTAGGTCGCGGCCGGGTCGACCGTCGCACCGTCGAACATGATCGACGCGGCGTCGACCTTGCTGCCGGTGGGCGCGGTGGCATCCCAGGTGTAGGTGAAGCCCTCGGACACCTGCAGGATCCGGTTGGCACCCGCCGACGGGTTGTCGAACTGCTGCTCCAGCAACGTGTCGATCTGGGCGCCCGTCAGGTCCATCGTCACCAGCGTGTTGCCGAACGGCTGGACCGTGTAGACCTCGCCGAACGTCACCTCACCCGGTTGCTCCCCGGCCGCCTGGTTGTCATAGATCAGGTCGGCCCGGATGCCCCCGGGGTTCATGAACGCGATCTGGGCGCCCACCGCCTGGCTGCCCCACAGCTGTGCGTCGGCGATGCGGTCGCCCAGCGGCGACTCGCCCGCGGCGTTGGTGGCCCGCAGGACGTCGGTGGTGATGTCGCCCACGACGCGGGTCCGGACCTCGTCGGCGAACACGCTCCACTTGGCGATGTTGGCGGTCTGCTGGGCGTCGGGAGTGACGTCGCGGGTCACCAGGCGGTTGTTGATCGTGATCTCGACCGGCTCCTTGGTGGCCCGGCTGATCGACAGGTCGATGTCGGTGATCATCCCGCCGTACTGGTAGGCGCTGGTCACCGGTCGGCCGTCCACCACGCAGTTGTAGGCCTGGTGGGTGTGGCCGGTGATGAACAGGTCGACCTCGTCGCTGGTGCGCTCGACGATGTCCACGATCGGGCCGGAGATCCCCGGACAGGTGTTGTCGAAGGCACTCGGGAACCCACCCTCGTGCACCAGGACCACGATGGTCTCCACCCGACGTCGCTTCAGCTTCTCCACCAGGGCGTTCACGGTGTCCGCCTCGTCCTTGAACGTGACGTCCTGGATGCCCGACGGGGACACGATCGACGGCGTGCCCTCCAGCGTCATCCCGATGATGGCCATCCGTGCCCCACGGAAGCCCACCACCTCGTAGGGCGGCAGGATGGTGCCGCTGCCGTCCTTGTACTCGACGTTGGCGGCCAGGAACTGGAAGTCGGCCCCGTCGAAGGGCGTGCCGTCCTGGCAGCCGTCGACGGGGTGACAGCCCCCGTCCTGCATCCGCAGCAACTCGGTGACGCCCTCGTCGAACTCGTGGTTGCCGACGGCGTTGAAGTCCAGCCCGAACAGGTTCGCGGCCTCGATGGTCGGCTCGTCGTGGAACAGCCCGGACAGCAGCGGGCTCGCCCCGATCAGGTCACCGGCCGACACCACCAGGGTGTTGGGGTTCGTCGCCTCGAGGGCCGCCAGCTGGGTGTCCAGGTACTCGACCCCGCCGATGAAGTCCCCGGTGGGACGCAGGAACGGCGGCTCGAGGTTGCCGTGGAAGTCGTTGATGGCCAGCAGCTGGACGTCGGTGGTGGCCGCGTTCTGGGCGGCGGGACCGTCCGCTGGCGGTCGGGCCGAGGCGATGCCGGGCACCGCCAGCAGTGCCACGCCCGTGACGAGGGCGAGCAGTCGGGTTCGTGTGGTCATGGCGTGCACCCCTGGTCGTGTCGTGGAAGCTGGCGCCACTGCGCCCACGGGGAAGTCGACGACGGACCTGACCGGTCCGGTGTCCCCCCCGGGGTGTGTGACCGCCTGGCCCGAACCTAGTGGGCGTCGCGGTGGCGCTGCGGCCAGCGGCGCCCCGAACCGGTCGGCGTGCGCTGGCCGCCACCCGCCGGCCCCCGGCGTGGTGGTCAGACGGCGTCGGTCGTGGCCGGTCGGCCGTCGTCGATGGCCTCGACCGGGTTCGCATGGGCGCGGGCGCCGGATCGGCGCCCGCGCCTCGCGGTCGTCAGGCGACGGTGGCCAGGCCGCCGGTGGGGGTGGCGCGGACGAGGTGACGGGTGACGTGGGCCAGGGCGCGGGCACGCACCACGTCCGGGGCGTGCCGGTCGCCGAGGACCTCGACGCTGGGGGCTCGCAGGCCCATCAGGCGGGCACGTGCGACCACGGCGTCCAGGTCGTGGTCGAGGGTGTGGGCGCCGTGGTCGGCGACGGCCGCCCCGAGGCGGTCGAGGTCGCCGGCGACGGTGGCGCGGTCGCGGGTGGTGGTGGGGGTTTCCATGGCGGATCTCCTTGATCTGTTCATGACCGTACGTCTGGACTGTCATCATGAAAAGCGGTAGCATCGGCTTCTCTCGATAAGCAGGACTGATGAATGATTGCCGTCTCCGACCTCGAGGTCCGCCACCTGCTGGCGTTGCGGGCCGTGGCCGAGACCGGCACGTTCGGCCGTGCCGCGGAACGCCTCGGCTACACCCAGTCGGCGATCAGCCAGCAGATCGCCGCACTCGAGCGGATCCTCGGCGATCCGGTGTTCGATCGGCCCGGGGGACCGCGGCCCGTGGAACTGACGGCCCTCGGCGAGCTGCTGCTGGGCCACGCCACGGCCATCCTGGACCGGGTGGGCACCGCGGTGCACGACCTCGAGCGGTTCCGTGCCGGCACCACCGGCCGCGTCGACGTCGGCAGTTTCCAGTCGGTGCTCACGGCGGTGGTCCCACCCGTGCTCGGGCGCCTGCGCGCCGAGCGACCCGACGTCGAGATCCGCCTGGTGCAGGAGGAGGACAACGACGTCCTGGTCGAGGCACTGCTCAGCAACCGGATCGACGTCAGCTTCCTGCTCCACGACGACCCACGGGTCGATGGCGTCGAGCTCTTCGTCGACCCCTTCGTGGTGGTGTCGCGTGCCGACGAGGTCGGGGACGGGCCCTTCGCGACCGACCTGCTCGACGGCGCACCGCTGGTGGCCGAGCTGGTCAATGCCTGCCAGCTCCAGATCGACGCCGGCCTGCGGGCACAGGGTGTGGAGCCCGAGGTCGTGTTCCGCACCAACGACAACCAGGCCGTGGCGGCGATGGTCCGGGCGGGGATGGGCCAGGCGGTCATGCCGCTGCTGGCGGTGGACACCGAGGACCCGCGGCTGGCGGTGCGCGCGCTGGACCCGCCCATCCCGCCACGCCACATCTCGGTGGCCTGGCGGCGGGGACGCGCGCTGGCGCCGGCGGCCGTGCGCTTCGTCGAGCTCGCCCGGGAGGTCACCGCCCCCCTGGCCGAGCGCTCCCTGGCGGCCGCCTGACCGTCCTGTCCCGGCGCTGGGGCCCCGGCGCCCGTTGGCGAACGTGCGTGCCGTCGTTCAGGCGCCGTCGGACAGGGACTGCTCGAGCCGGTCGATGGCTGCGGCCCGGTCGAGGTCCCGACGTGCCTGCGCGACGTGCAGGTTCTCGACCATGCGGCCGTCCACGGTGACCACGCCGAGCCCGGCCGCCTCCGCCTCGGCGAAGGCCGCGATGATTCGTTCGGCGTGCGCGAGCTCGTCGGCGGTCGGGGCGAACGCGGTGTTGGCAGCCGCCAGTTGGCGGGGGTGGATCACGGTCTTGCCGTCGAAGCCCAGGACACGACCCTGGTGGCACTCGGCCACGAATCCCTCGTCGTCGGACAGGTCGTTGAACACGCCGTCGAGCACGATCGTGCCGGTGGCGCGAGCGGCCAGCACCACCAGTGACAGGGCCGTCAGCAGCGGGCCACGGTCCCCGACCTGGCCGGTGCCCAGTTCGGTGGCGAGGTCGTTGGTGCCCAGCACGAAGGCCGCCAGCCGGGGTGACGAGGTCGCGATGGCACGCGCGTCCAGCACCGCGCCGGGGGTCTCGACCATGGCCCAGATCGCGAGGTCGCCGGGGGCACCGGCCGCGTCCAGCGCCGTGGCCACGCGGTCGACGTCGTCGGGTCGGCCGACCTTGGGCACCACGACCGCGTCCGCGCCACTGGTCGCCACGGCCACCACGTCCTCGCGGTGCCAGGGGGACCCGATGCCGTTGACGCGGATCGTGACCTCGCGTGGCGCGAGGTCACCGACCCCGGCAGCCGCCACCACCCGGCTGCGGGCCGCGGGCTTGGCGGCAGGGGCGACGGCGTCCTCGAGGTCCAGGATCACGGCGTCGGCCGGCAGGGTGACGGCCTTGGCCAGGGCTCGCTCGTTGGCGCCCGGCAGGTACAGCACGCTGCGGCGGGGGCGTGCGGCGGTGGTGTGGTCGTCGTCGCTCATCCGGCGTACGCCGCGGCCAGCTCGGGGTCGCGCTCGGCGAGCTGGTCGGCCAGTTCGAGCACGACGCGGCACTGCTTGTAGGTCGCGTCGTCCTGCATCCGGCCGTCCAGCATGACCGCACCCGAGCCGTGGCCGCCGTCGGCGTCCATCGCGGCCACCACCCGTCGTGCCCAGGCCACCTCGGCGGGGTCCGGGGAGAACACGCGTGCGGCGATGTCGACCTGCACCGGGTGCAGGGTCCACGTGCCCACGCAGCCCAGCAGGTAGGCGTTGCGGAACTGGTCCTCGCATGCGACGGTGTCCCGGATGTCGCCGAACGGGCCGTAGTAGGGCAGGATCCCGGCGGTGACGCAGGCGTCGACCATGCGGGCCACGGTGTGGTGCCACAGGTCCTGCTGGGCGGTGGCGCGCTCGGCGTCGATGCGGGGGACGCCGTCGTCGTCCAGGGGGGGATCACGGCGCACCAGGTAGCCGGGGTGGCCGCCGCCGACCCGGGTGGTCTTCATGCGCCGGTCGGCGGCAAGGTCCGCGGGGCCCAGGCTCATGCCCTGCATGCGTGGGCTGGCCAGCGCGATGTCGTCGACCTCGGCCACGCCGCGGGCGGTCTCGAGCAGGGCATGCACCAGGATCGGTCGGCCCAGCCCGGCCCGTGCCTCCAACTGCGCGAGCAGGCGGTCGACGTAGTGGATGTCCTCGGGTCCCTCCACCTTGGGGACCATGACCACGTCCAGCCGATCGCCGATCTCGGCCACCAGCGTCGTCAGGTCGTCCAGCAGCCAGGGGGAGTCCAGCGCGTTGACCCGGGTCCACAACTGCGTGCCCGGGTGGTCGAAGCGCCGTCCGACCTCGACGAGCCCGGCCCGCGCGGCCTCCTTGCGCTCGGTCGGGATCGCGTCCTCCAGGTTGCCGAGCAGGACGTCGACGCGACCGGCCATGTCGTCGACCTTGGCCCGCATGCGATCGTTGGACGGGTCGAAGAAGTGGATCATCCGGGAGGGGCGGGCGGGCACCTCGTGGAGCGGTTCGGGGGCGCCGACGGCCAACGGGCGGAAGTAGTCCTTGGGAGGTCGCATCGAGGCTCCGTGCGGCGATGGGGGTGAGGCGTGGAGCCGACACGGTAGGCGCCGGTCACCCGTCCCGACCGCGGCGCCGGGTCGGGGCATCGGTCGGAACTACCATGGGCGCGACGTTGCCGGAACCCGGGCATGCCGGCCACCCACGACCGGCTCCCGGGCCGGGACAGGAACAGGTGATGGGCGCCGACCACGACGAGCACGATTCGGGCGAGGCCGACGCTGGCGACGGGAGTCGCGAGGAGGCCACCGAGGGCAACGACACCGGGCCGGACGAGCGTGCGGGCACCTCCCGGGAGGGGCGGGCCCGTCGTCGTTCGGCCAGTGGTGCACCTTCGGCCGGCGCGGCCGTCCACGACGTGTTCAGCGCCGACGAGACCTTCCAGCGGTTGACCGCGACCGCCCTGCACGAGTTCAACCGCACGCCCCGCCAGCTGCTGTTCTCGGGACTGGGGGCCGGGTTGGCGCTCGGCGCGGTCTTCATGGGCCGCATCGCGGTGGCCGCCGGGGTCGGCGACTACCAGGTCCTGTCGGCCAACCTGCTGTACCCGGTCGGCTTCATGATCGTGATCCTCGGTCGCTACCAGCTGTTCACCGAGAACACCCTGACGCCGCTGACGCTGGTCCTGACCCGGCTGGCGAGCATCCCGTCGCTGCTGCGGCTGTGGGGTGTGGTGCTGGTCGCGAACCTGGTGGGAGCGATGGTCATCGGCACGTTCCTGGCCACCGATGGCGTGCTCGAGCCCGACGTGGTGGACATGGGCGTGGAGGTGGCCACACACGCCTTCGAGACCCCGGCGGTCCACCTGTTCTTCCGGAGCATGATCGCCGGTGCACTGGTCGCCGCGACCGTGTGGCTCACCCACGCGGTGCGGGAGTCGACCGCGCGGGTGCTGATCATCTACCTGGTGTTCCTGGTGATCCCGGTGTCGGGGTTGTTCCACGTCATCACCGGGTTCGTGGAGGTCGTCTTCGGGGTGTCCAGCGGCGTGGGGTCGTGGGGCCAGGCGTTCGGGTTCCTGCTGGCCGTCGGTCTCGGCAACACCATCGGTGGGGTCGTGCTGGTGACGCTGCTGAACTTCGGGCAGACCAAGGAGCGCCAGCTCGAGACGCTGGAGCACTGCGAGACCCTGTCGTGGCGCGACTGGCTGATGGGGCTGGAGGGCAACCCCTTCGAGGCCCCGCAGGTCGCCCCCGAACTGGCCGGCACCAAGGAGGTCGCCCAGGCCGCCCAGGCCGCCGACGAGCAGTCCGGGTCCGACGCCGACCACGCGGCCGTGGGCTGACGGCGAGGTGGCATGCGCCCGCGGACGGGCCGGCCGTCAGGACGGCCAGTGGTCCAGACCGGCGCGACGGGGGTCGGTCCGGGGTGGCAGGTCGCGAGTGCGAGCCAGGATCCAGGCGGCGAAGGCGATCCAGGTGATCCCGGTGACGACGGCGCCGATGCCCAGCAAGCCACCCGAGACCCCCGCGACCACGTAGAACACCCCGCTGGACCGCAGCGGGGAGTGCGTGATCAGCGTGCCCAGTCCTGCCGCCGCCAGGCTCAGCATCATCAGGGTCCCGGCACCGACGTAGACCGCCACCGCCCCCTCGACGCCGAGTCCGTCCTCGGCGATCGTGGCCAGGGCCTGGGCGATGGCACCGATGCCGCCCAGCAGCAGCCAGGTGCGGCCCTGGCGCAGCGGTGGGTCCCGCCACAGCAGGACCAGGGCGATCCCGGCGGCGAGTCCGGCCAGCCCGCGGGTCGCGATCGCGGCGACGTCGACCAGCGTGGCCGGGTCGGGCGCGACCGGGTCGGCGTATTCCAGGCCGGTGCGAACCAGCGCTGCCACGCCGGACACGGCGAACCAGGTGGCCGTGGCGCGATGGGGCCGACCGGGCCGCGCGATGGCCGTGTCGCGGCGTCCCGCACCGTCGACCGGGGGCGGGGTCGCGGCGGTCACGGTGTCGCGGCGCGCTCGGACGCCTGCCGGTGGCGCGAGACCTGCAGCGTGGCCAGTCCGTAGAAGGCGAGGTCGATCGCGACGGCGTGGAGTCGCGACGTCACGGCCACCAGCAGCGCGACGTCGGTCGGCATCACCAGGCCGAGCAGGACCACCTGGATGCCCTCCCGGACCCCGATCCCACCGGGGACGAACACGGCCAGCATGCTGGCCGCCCCGGCCAGGGTGCTGGCCCCCATCACGAAGGTCATCTGCGAGTACGGCAGGGTGGGGTAGACCGTCTTGGCGATGAAGAACAGCGACAGACCGCCCACCACCGCCCCGACCGCGTACAGGCCGAACCCGGTCGCGATGGTCCGCAACGATGCGCGGTGCTCGGCCGGCAACGGTCCCCGTCGGAGCACCCGCAGTGCCAACGACAGCAGGTTGTTGAACACCGGCGGGAGCAGGGCCACCGTGCAGCCGGCGATCACGAGGTAGAAGGTCACCCGCCACCCGCTCGGGAGGACCTCCAGCCGGTCGTCGGACGCCAGCAGCGCCAGCGCGAACAACATCTGGACGATGACCTGCAGGGCTCCCTCCAGCAGCGAACTCACCCCGAGCTTGCTCTTGGAGACCCCGTGTTCGGCGGCGAAGTAGATCTTGCCGAGGATCCACGGGGCGGTTCCCGGGATGTAGCGGCCGAGCCACGACTTGGCGTAGACGTACAGCAGGTTGGCATCCAGGCGCACGCCCTCGGCGCCCAGCGAGCGCAGCAGCGTGGTCCAGATGAACGCACCCCAGTACCGGAAGCTGAGCGCGAGCACCGTGGCCACGGCCAGTGCCCACCACAGGGGCTGGACGTCCTGGAAGGTGCCGTAGTCGATCGAGACCAGGTAGGCGACGATGAAGCCGACGAACAACGCGTAGAAGCCGTACTCGACCAGCCGCTTCCACAACTTCTTGGGGCGCCGCCCCGTGGGGGTCGGGGTCGCCGAGTCCTCGGAGGACTCTCGGGGGGCGTCGGCCGGGGCGTCGGGGGTCATGGGGCGTCGACCGGGCGCGGGAACACCTCGGCGAAGGCGTCCGACACCCGTCGCCGCAGCTCGGCGGTGGCCGCCACGACCTCATCGTGGACCTCGTCGCGCTGGGCGAGCAACTGGTCGAACTGGGCCAGCACGTCGGCCACGAAGCCCTCCTCGAGGGCGTCCTCGATGGGCCGGGCGAACTGGGACTGGCGGATCTGGTCGAAGAACACGCGGCCCTTGTCGACGTAGTAGACGTTCAGGCACGGCACGCCGGCGCTGACGCCGATGATGTTGGAGTGGAGCCGGAACCCGATCATGGCCCGAGCGGCACCGACGACCGATCGGAACTGGCGTGGCGAGAGGGTGTCGTGGTCCAGCACGCGAACGCGGTCGGGTCGGGCCGCCGAGGCGCGCAGGGACCGGCACAGGTCGACGTCGTTCTCCTCCATGTGCATCGGTGCCAGCAGGACGCGGCTGTCGGACCGCTCGCTGAGCCGCGACACCAGCTCCGACAGCCGTCGGTTGTAGGTGGCGTGGCGGTCGTCGTGGCCGGTGTCGGCGTCGGCCGGCCGACGCCGCAGCCGTTGGACGTACTTGTAGGGCAGGATCCCTCCCGGGCGGTAGTGGAACCAGTCCCGCGGGCCCACGCACACGAAGTCGGCGAGGAACTCGTCGTCGACGTCGAAGTCGCGGGCGAGCGTGCGGCGCAGGTCGTCGTCGATCGGTTCGGCGGTCGGGAGCACGGCCGGGTCCGACGACACGACCACGCCGTCCGGGTCGGCGCCCCATGCCACGGCCTTGTCGCGCGACTCGACGTCCCGGACGATGAATCGGCGGCAGCGGTCCACCAGCCCGGCGATGAGACGTCGACTGGTCGGCGACGACGTCGGTCCGATGCCCTGGTAGGCGCCGTAGAGATTCGGGTTGACCAGGGACACCGCCGCCATCTTGGCGGTCCAGTACCACAGCGCGGCCTTGTTGGTGTAGTCCTTGAGGAACTCCCCGCCACCCCACAGCACCACGTCGGCGCGGCGGGCCGCACGCAGCAATCGGGTGAAGTCGTCCGGGCGCAGCGACTGGATGTTCATGTCGAGCACCTCGGCGTCGTACCACGCCGCGTCGCGCTCCGGGCGCTGGGAGATGATCTGGATGCGCGCGTCGGGGAACCGCTCACGGATCAGCGCGAGGTTGCCCTCGGCGATGGCCCGGTCCCCGCGGTTGGCGGTCAGGTCGCTGTTGACGAGCAGGACGTCATGGACCATCGGGGGCTCCGGTGAACAGGAAGTCGACATGGGACCGGGCGATGCGGGGCCACGCGAACTCCTGGGCCCGCTGGCGTGCCCGGGTGCGCATCGCGGTGGCGTCGGCGGGGTCGAGGTGGGCGGCCCGGACCAGGGCGTCGCCGAGGGCGTCGGCGTCGCGGTGGCCGACCAGGAAGCCGTGGACACCGTCGCGGACGACGTCGTCGGCGCCGCTTTCGTTGGTGGCGACGCACACGCGTCCGGCCGCCAGACCCTCCAGCAGGGTCACCGGCAGGCCCTCGGCGTCCCCGTCGTCGGTGATGATGGACGGGACGACGAAGATGTCGGCCGTCGCGATCAGCCGGTCCTTGGCGCCGCCGGTGACGTAGCCCGGGAAGTCCACGTCGAGCCCGAGGTCGCGGGCCTGCTGCTCGAGGCGGGCCCGCCACGGGCCGTCGCCGGCGACCACGACCTGCCAGGCGGCAAGCTCGCCGCGGCGCCGCGCCACGGCCTCCAGCAACACCTGGACGCCCTTCTTCTCGGCGAGGCGTCCCACGAAGACCAGCGTGGGGGGCGCGGTGGCGTCCGGGGTGGTCGCCACGGGTTCCGGCAGCGGCACCCCCATGGGGATGATCCGGGTTCGGGTCCGCAGGCGTGCCCACGCGTCGTCGTCGAAGAACTGCTGGAGTCGGGACAACGATCGCGTGCTGACGGCGGTGATGCGGTCGGCCTGTTCGGCATGGAAGCGGACGACCCGGGTGCCCAGGACGGGGATCCGCCGCCAGACGTCGACGTCGGCCGCGTGGGTCGTGAACACGAACCGGGCGCCGACCAGGCGTGCGACCCACGCCGCGGCGATGCCCTGTGGCGTGAACCAGTGGGCATAGATCGTGTCGGGACGCAGTCGCTGGGCCAGGCGGAGCAGCGCGGTGACCTCCGACAGGAAGAAGAAGGGCAGCACGCCGTGCAGGCGGGGCTGCTCGCGCAGCGCCGGCATGATGCCGCGGCCGGCCAGTCGTTCCCACCGGCGCGGCCACATGTAGTGGAAGCGGTGTTCGTCGAAGGCGTCGTGGACGACGTGGTCGCGGGTCCCGGACCGCCCGTCGTGTGGCGCCAGTACGTGGAACTCCAGGTCCGGGGCGACGGCGTGCATGGCCCGGACCTGGTCACGCACGAAGGCGGGGACCGGGTCGTCGTCGCTGGCCGGGAAGGTGGACGCGACCACCAGCACACGCCCGGCCACGTCGCCTGGCGTGCCAACACCGCGGCCCGGTGTGGCGTCCATGTCGTCCTCGTCGGTCGGTGGTCGGCACGGGCCCCCCATGCCGCATCGGCGGCGGCCGAACGTGGGGAGGGTCGACAGGCGGGCGCACCGGGTGGCGTCACCGGGGTGCCGGTGGGGCAGGATACTTGCGGCGCGGTCGGATCCGAACCATGCGGCCCGGTCGACCGGCACCGCCGACATGGCCCCGCAGGATCCCCGACACGACGTGCGCCGCGCCGGGTCAGGCGCGAGTGTCGTCCAGGAACTGGAGCAGGTCGTGCGCGGCCAGTTCGACGGCCTTGTGGTCCCACTGTGCCGCGCGGTAGCGGCAGGCGATCAGGCCCATGCGGTGGAGTCGTCGGAAGTCACCGTGGACGAAGGCGTAGCGGGACTTGGTCTCGTCACCCGGGCCCTCGGCCAGGCCCAGGTGCCAGCCGGCGTAGGCGTCCCAGTCGTGGCGCTCGAGGTAGGCGTTCTCGTCGTCGGCCGACGGTTGGACGTCGCCCCACTCGCTGCGCACCACGTACTGGCGGGATTCGATCAGGTGGCGCGCGTGGGCGACGCCGGCGGGGTTGACCTCGTAGGTGGCCATGGCTGCCTCCGTGTCGTGGACGACCGGACCAGCATGCCCGCCCGGGGCGTGGGGGGTGGGGCCGACTACCGTCCCACCGACACCGCCGTGTCGACCAGGAGCCGGGCGATGCCGACCGAGGACGAGACCAGGGCGTGGGGGCGCTACCTCGAGGACTTCGAGGTCGGGGCCGTCTACCGGCACTGGCCGGGCAAGACCATCACCCAGGCCGAGGACATCCTGTTCTGCTCGATCACGATGAACCAGCACCCCCTGCACAGCGACGACAACTACGCGGCTGCCGCCGCCCCGCACGGGCGGGCGATGGTCGTGGGCAACCTCGTCTACTCGATCGTGCTGGGCCAGTCCGTGCCGGACGTGTCGGGCCGCGCCATCGCCAACCTCGAGGTCGAGTCGCTCACGCATGCCAACCCGACCTTCCACGGGGACACGATCTACTCCCAGAGCGAGGTCCTGGCGGTGCGGGAGTCCCGGTCGAAGCCGGACCGGGGGATCGTGCGCGTGCGGACCATCGGCTACAACCAGGACGGCGTCGTGGTGTGCGCGTTCACCCGGGCGGTGCTGGTGCCCCGCCGCGGCCACGGCTTCGACGGCCACCCCGGCCGCCCCGATCCGGTCCAGGACTGACCACCTCGCCCCCGACCGGTCGCGCCCTGCCCGTCAGGCCGGTCGCGCGGGGCGTGATCGTCCCCCGGGGCCTGCCAGGAGCCAGGCACCGACGACGGCCACGGCCGGCAGGCTGCTGGCCCACGAACCCGCCCACAGGGAACCATGTGTCAAGTCGCTCGGTGGGCCATGGGCAGGTTGTCGCGGTCGCCGTCGTCGGGTTGGATGGCGTGGAGCACGCTCGTCGGACATCGGGAGGCATGCACATGGGACTGCTCGACAGGGCCAAGGAGATCGCGCAGAAGACGGCCGACGAGGTCAAGAAGGCCGGTGACGAGGTCTCGTCCCAGGCCCGGGCGAAGTACCGCGAACTCGAGGACTCGGGCAAGATCGACGAGTACCGCGACAAGGCCGAACACGGCGTCCGCAAGGCTGGCAACGAACTCAAGAAGGCCGGCGACCAGCTCGGCGACACGTTGTCGTCCACCCGCACCACCCAGGCCCCACCACCGGCCGGCAGCCCGCCCCCGCCCGGGTCCACCGTGGCTCCGGACGCCCCCGCGCCGCCCGGCGCCGCCACGGGGGACGCCCCGGCATCGGCCCCGCCGCCCCCACCACCGGCGCCGACCGGCTCGGGCGCCCCGCCGGCACCCCCGACGACCGGCCCGACGACCCGCCCGTCCGATTCGGACGACCCCCCGGCGTCGGGCTAGTCCGGATCGGTCGCCGACGACGCCAGCGTGGCCGCGCAGTCCCGGATGGTGGCCAGCAGCGTGTCGAGGTCGGCCGTCGTCGTGCGGAAGTTGACCAGCGTGAGCCGCAGGCAGGTCATGCCGTCCAGCCTCGCCGGCGCCAGGTAGACCCGGCCGTCGGCGGTCACCGCGCGTGCCAGGGCAACGGTGTGGGCATCGAGGTCGACGTCGCCCGCTGCCCGACCACCGGGGAGATGGCGCAGGCACAGGGTCGTCAGTTGCGGGTCGTGGAGCAGTTCGAAGTCGTCGGCGGCCCGCAGTCGGGCCGCGAGGTCCTCGGCCAGCGCGACGGTGTGGTCCAGCCACCTGCGGTACTGGGCGGCGCCGTGGGTGCGCATCGCCAGCCACAGCTTCAGCGATCGCACCGGCCGGGAGTACTCCAGGGTCTGGTCGACGTGGTGGGCGGCGTCCTCCTCGTGCAGCAGGTAGGACTCCTCGTGGCGGAATGCCGTCGCCAGCGCACCCGACCGTGACACCAGCAGCAGCGAACACGACTTCTGCACGCCCATCCACTTGTGGGCGTCGATGGTCAGCGAGTCGGCCCGCTCCAGGCCGGTGAACAGGTGTCGGCGGGAGGGCGCGCCGGCCGCCGGGGCCCCGTAGGCCCCGTCCACGTGCAACCACACGCCCCGTGGCCGGCACACGTCGGCGATCGCCGTCAGGTCGTCGACGGCCCCGGTCAGGGTCGTGCCGGCCGTGGCGACCACGGCCACCGGGACGATCCCGGCGGACCGGTCGGCGTCGATGGCCTCGGCGAGCAGGTCCGGGCGCATTCGTCGGGCGTCGTCCAACGAGATCGAGCGCACGCAGGACCGGCCCAGCCCGGCGACCTCGACGGCCCGGATCACCGAGTGGTGGGCCTCGGCCGAGACGTAGACCGCACCGGCCCCGGCGGTCACGCCGTGTTCACGCGTGCCGGGCAACGCCTGTTCGCGTGCGGCCAGCAGCGCCGTCAGGTTCGACGTCATGCCGCCGGAGGTGAACACCCCCTCGGCCATCGGGAACCCGACGAAGTCGGCCATCCACCGCAGGGTCTGGCGCACGATGTGCTCGACCGCCCCGGCCGAGGCGGCCATGTTGACGTCGTAGGCGGCCTCCAGCGCGGCAGCCAGGACCCCGGCCTCCAGTCCCGTCGACCCGATGTAGCCCAGGAACAGGGGTCTCGACGGCGACACCGACGCGTCCAGGGCCCGGGCGGCATCGGCCATCGCCCGTGACGGATCCGAGCCCTCCTCGGGCAGGTCGGCGGCGAAGCGGGCGCGCAGGTCCGCGGGCAGGGTGGGCTCGGCCGGTCGGGCTGCGTCGAAGGACCGCCACGCACGCCGCAGCTCGTCCTGGAGCACGCCCAGGACGACGCCACGGTCGACCAGGCCACCCGGCGTCTCGGTGCCGGGTCCCGGCAGTGGCGTGGCGGTGTCGCGGGCATCGATGGTGTCCATCCCGGGAGTCTACGAACATCGCGGGCTTCCACCGCGCGGAGTCGTTCGGTGACCGCTCACCCGGGGTGGCGGTGCCCGTCGATACCGTCGTGGCCGGCCGCCCGCCGTCGTGGCGCCCGGTCGACCCGACGTCCCTCCCGACCGCGACCGCAGGACCAGCGTGCAGCCCGACTTCAACGTGGCCGAGATGGTCGGTGGCGTGGACGCGTTCGCCGAGCTCGTGGACGACTTCTACGCCCGTGTCGACGACGACCCGCCGCTGCGGGCGATCTACCCGGACGACCTCGAGCCGGGCAAGACCCACCTCGCGCTGTTCCTCGCCCAGTACTTCGGGTCCGGCAACGTCTACTCCGTCCACCACGGTCACCCCCGCCTGCGAATGCGCCATGCGCCCTTCCGGGTCACCCGGGCCGGTGCCCAGCGCTGGGCCACCCACATGGCCGCCGCCGTCGGGGCTCGTGACTGGCCCGACGAGGCCAAGCAGGCGGTGCTGACCTACGTCGCCACCGCGACCCCGATGATGATCAACACGCCCGACCCCACACCGCCGACGCTGCCCACGGCCTGACGGGCCTACGCTCGTCGGTCGTCCGGTGGCCCCACGACGCCGCCCACGCATCGCGATCCTCCTCCCAGACCTTCCTCCCAGACCCGCTCCCAGACCTCCTCCCAGACCTCCTCCCAGACCAGACAGGCACGGCCGTGCGCATCCTCGTAGCCGACAAGCTCTCCCAGGCGGGCGTCGACGCCCTCGCCGCACACCACGACGTGGACGTCCGTACGGACCTGTCCCGTGACGAGTTGGTGGGCACGATCGCCGACTACGACGCGGTCGTGGTCCGGTCGGCCACCACCATCGACGCCGAGGTCATCGCGGCCTCCGACGGGCTGAAGGTGATCGGACGTGCCGGGGTCGGATTGGACAACGTCGACGTCGAGGCGGCGACCGCGGCCGGCGTGGTCGTGTGCAATGCCCCGGAGTCCAACGTCGTGTCCGCGGCCGAGCACACGATGGCGCTGATCGCGGCACTGGCCCGCAACATCCCGCAGGCGCACAAGGCGTTGGTCCAGGGCTCGTGGGAGCGCGCCGCGTGGAAGGGCACCGAGCTGTACGGCAAGACCCTGGGCATCCTGGGCCTGGGTCGCATCGGCTCGCTGGTGGCCGAGCGCGCCGCCGGGTACGGGATGGAACTGGTCGCCTACGACCCGTTCGTGTCCCCGGAGCGTGCGCGCCGCCAGGGGGTGGAACTGCTCGGGACCGTGGAGGAGGTGCTGGCGGTCGCCGACGTCGTGACGATCCACCTCCCCAAGAACGCCGAGACCGTGGGCCTGCTCGACGCCGAGCGGCTGGCGCTGATGAAGCCCGGCGCCCGACTCGTCAACGTCGCACGGGGCGGCATCGTCGTCGAGGACGACCTCGCCGAGGCCCTGGCCGACGGCACCATCGCCGGGGCCGCCGTGGACGTGTTCGCCGCCGAGCCCACGACCGAGTCGCCCCTGTTCTCGCTGGACAACGTGGTGGTCACCCCGCACCTGGGGGCGTCGACCTCCGAGGCGCAGGACAAGGCCGGGACCCAGGTCGCCGAGGCCGTGAACCTCGCGTTGGCCGGCCAGTTCGTGCCCAGTGCCGTCAACGTCGAGGGCGGGCCGGTGGACCAGGACTTCGTGGGCTACCTCCGGCTGGGGGAGGTGCTCGGTCGCCTGTACGGCGGACTGGCCGACGGGCTGGGCAGCGAGGTCACCATCGAGTACCTCGGCGGCCTGTCCGACACCGACACGAGCGTGATCGGGCTGTCGGTGCTCAAGGGGCTGCTCGGTGGCGGTGCCAGCCAGCCCGTCACCTACGTCAACGCCCCCAAGGTCGCCGCGGACCGGGGCGTGCACCTGCGCCACACCACCGGTGCCCAGTCGCCGACCTACAACTCGCTGCTGCGGGTGGTCGGCACCGATCGGGGCGGCCGCGAGGTGCGCGTGGCGGGCACGGTGCTCGAGCCCAGCCAGCGGCTGCGCTTCGTCGAGGTGTGGAACTCCACCCTCGACGTCGAGCCCGCCGACCGGATGGCCTTCTTCCGCTACCGCGACCGCCCCGGCGTCATGGGTGCGGTCGGCACGATCCTGGGCGAGGCCGGGGTCAACATCGCGTCGGCGCAGGTCGGGCGGCTGGACGACGACCACGCCGTGATCGCGCTGTCGCTGGACGAGGCGGTGGACGCCGAGACGATGGCCCGGATCGCCGAGGGCATCGGGGCCGACGACCATCGGACGGTCACGCTCGGCTGACGCCCGGTCGCCGTCCGTCGACGGCTCGGACCGCCGCATCCGGTCGGTTCGAGGACTGGTGGGCCATTCGCGCGCTCCCCGCACTCGCGGGGAGCGCGTGTCCTGTTGGTGCCTGGGGCCCCTCTGGTGACCGGTCCCGGCCACGTCGCGGGTGTCCGGTGGACGTTCGACGGGGCAGGGTCCTTGCATCCACTTGACGCACGTGTCAATATTGACATTGATGTCAAGTTCAAGTTGGCATCGGTCCGAACCCGAACTCCGGATGATCCCGAAGCCCTCCGTCCCCGACACCGCCCAGGCACCGAGATGACCGTCGCGTTCCTCTTCCCCGGCCAGGCCGCCCAGCGGCCCGACATGGCCGCGGTGTGGGGTGACGACCCGGCAGCCGACGCCTTCGACGTGGTCGGGGCCGCGGGGACCCCGGACCTGCGAACCCGGGCCGACGACGCCGAGGCGTGTGCGGCCTCGACCGCCCTCGCCCAGCCGGCCATCATGGCCGCGTCGCTGACGGCCTTCGACGCCCTGGCCGCGGCCGGGGTGCATCCCGACGTCGTCGCCGGCCACAGCCTCGGCGAGGTGACGGCCGCGACCGCCGCAGGGGTCCTGGACCGTGACGCCGGCGCCGCGCTGGTGACCACCCGTGGCCAGGCGATGGGGGAGGCCTGCGCGGCCTCGCCCGGGACCATGGCCGCCATCCTCAAGCTGGACGTCGAGGAGGTGGCCGACCTGGTCGACCGGGTCCCCGGTGCCGCCGTCGCCAACAACAACGCTCCCGGCCAGGTCGTGGTCGCCGGGCCGCCCGAGGCCGTCGACGCCGTCGTGGACCGCGCCGGCGAGGCCGGCGGCCGCGCGAAACTGCTCGACGTCGAGGGCGCCTTCCACTCCGCCGCCATGGCACCCGCCGTCGACCGGGTCCGGGCCGTCCTGGACGACGTGGTCGTCCACGACCCGGGACCGACCTTCCTGTCGGGCATCGACGGCCACGAACGCACCACCGGCGCCGACGTCGCCGACGCCCTGGTCGCCGGGATCCTGTCACCGGTCCGTTGGGTCGACGTCCAGCTGGCGCTGGTCGACCACGGCGTGGACCTGCTCGTGGAGTGCGGGCCCGGGGGGATCCTCGCGGGCTGCGCCAAGCGGACCGTGCGTGACCTGACGTGCCTGGGAGTCGCCGGCCCCACCGACGTCGACGCCGTCGTCGCCCACCTCGCCCCCGCCGCCACCTGACCACCCGACCCGCCCCGCCGACCCCCACCGCCCCGACCCCGACCCGCCACCCGGCACCGCCACGCACGACACAGGAGCGCCCCATGATCCCGATCCCCAACTGCACCGTCGTCACCGCGCCGGTCGACGGCCGCGTCCGCACGCTGGCCGTCGAGGGCACCGACGTCGTCCCGGGCGAGGTGGTCGCGACCGTCGAGTCCGCCGGCCGCGACGTCGAGGTCCGGTCGCCCCAGGGCGGTCGCATCGCCGGCGCCCTCGCCGCGCTTGCCCAGCCGGTGGTCGCCGGCGACGGCGTCCTGTGGCTGGGTCGCGCCTGAGCCACCCGCCCGACCCGGCCCGCGCGATGCGTCCCCGCGCCCGTGTGGCCCCCGCACGACCGCGCCCCGGCACGACCCGCCCTGTCCTGCACCATGCCCGCCACCGTCAGTGAGTTCCCCCGTGAGCACTCCCGTCGCTGACCCCGCCGTCGCCGCCGCGACGCCCGGGGCACTCCAGATCGCCGTCCTCGGCCTGGGGTCCTTCCTCCCCGACGAGGTCGTCACCAATGACGACCTGTCGCGTGTGCTGGACACCAACGACGAGTGGATCCGCACCCGGACCGGCATCCAGCAGCGCCACCGGCTCGCACCCGAGGACGCCACCTCCGACCTCGCGACCCGAGCCGCCCGGCGCGCACTCGACGACGCCGGGATGGAACCCGGTGACCTGGCCCACGTGCTGGTCGCGACCACGACACCGGACTACCCGGTGTCGGGCGTCGCCCCGATCGTCGCCGACAACCTCGGCCTGCGGATCCCGGCCCTGGACGTCAACGCCGCCTGCTCCGGGTTCGTCTACGGCCTGCGACAGGCCGCCGGCCTGCTCGCGACCGGTTCCGGTCCCGTCCTGCTGATCGGCGCCGAGGCCCTGACCCGGGTGGTCGACCCGGGTGACCGCAACGTGGCCATCCTGTTCGGGGACGGCGCCGGCGCGGTCGTGCTCGGCGCCGCCGACCCGGAGCACACCGGCGAGCTGGGTCCCTTCGACCTCGGTGCCGACGGCTCGGACCCGTCCGCGCTCTACACCCCGGTGGGTGGCACACGCGAGCCCACCAGCGACGACAACGTCGACCAACGACGGCACTTCCTGACCATGCGGGGTCGCGAGATCTACCGCTTCGCCGTGGCCAACATGAGCACCTCGTCGTTGGCCGTGCTGGACCGAGCCGGCCTGACCGCCGCCGACGTCGACCTGTTCGTCGGCCACCAGGCCAACATCCGCATCCTCGACGCGGTCGCGAACAAGGTCGGGATCCCGGCCGAGCGTTGCCACACCACCGTGCACCTGCACGGCAACACCTCCGCGGCGTCGATCCCGCTCGCCCTGGCCGACGCCCGCGACGCGGGCCGGCTCCACCCGGGCGACCGGGTCCTGCTGACCGCGTTCGGGGCCGGGTTGACCTGGGGGTCCTGCCTGCTGACCTGGAGTGGCACGTGAGCGCCCGCGGCACCCGACCCGACGACGCCGTGGCCCTGGTCACCGGTGGCAGCGGTGGCATCGGCGCAGCCATCTGCACCGCGCTGGCCGCCGACGGCATGCACGTGCTGGTGGGCTACCGGGGCAACGCCGCGGCCGCCGAGGAGGTTGCGGCGGCGTGTGACTCGGCCGAGGCCGTCCAGGTCGACGTGGCCGACGGCGACTCGATCACGACCGCGGTGGACGCGGCCACGGCGGCCGGCACCCTGGCCGTGCTGGTCAACAACGCCGGCATCGCCGACGACGACCTGCTGCTGCGCCTGGACGCCGACCGCATCGACGCCACCCTGGCCGTCAACCTGCGCGGTGCCATGCTGGCCACCAAGGCGGCGATCCGCCCCATGATGCGTGGTCGCTACGGCCGCGTCGTCAACATCTCGTCCATCGTGGCCCTGCGGGGCAACGCCGGGCAGAGCCTGTATGCCGCGGCCAAGGCCGGACTCGTGGGCTTCACCAAGTCGACCGCGCGCGAGGTGGCCCGCAAGGGCGTCACCGTCAACGCCGTCGCCCCCGGCTTCGTCGACACCGCCATGACCGCCGACCTGGGTGACGATGCGCGCGAGTCGCTGCGTGACCTCGCCCCCATCGGTCGTGCCGTGACCGCCGAGGAGGTCGCCGCCGCGGTGGCCTTCCTGGCCTCGCCGGCCGCGGCCGCCATCACGGGTGCCGTCCTGCCCGTCGACGGCGGCGCCGCCATCTGACGCCGCCGCGCCGATCGGACGACCCGACCGCGCGCACGACCACGACCCACCTGCCAACCTGCACACGACCGACCATCGACCGACCACCACAGGAGCACCACCCATGTCCCACGACATCATGGCCACCTTCACCGAGATCCTCACCGAGGACTTCGACATCCCCGAGGACGAGGTCACCCGCGACGCCACGTTCGAGGCCCTCGGCCTGGACTCCCTGGACGTCGTGGACCTCACCCTGGCGCTGGAGGAGAAGACCGGCATCACCCTGGAGGACGACGAGCTCGAAGAGGTCGTCACCGTCGGTGACGCCGTCGACCTCGCCGACAGCAAGCAGGAGTGACCGACGAGTCGTGGTGGCTCCACGCCGCCACGACGATCCGCCCACCCCGACCACCAGAGGTGTCGACATGAGCGACGTCGTGATCACCGGACGAGGCATCATCAGCCCCGCCGGCCGAGGTGTCCAGGCCGCCTGGGAGGGCGTGTTGTCGGCCGTACCGGCCGCCGCGCCCCATCCCGAGCTCACCACCGACGACACGCCGGTCACGCTGTGCTGCCGCGTGCCCGACTTCGACCCGGACGCCGAGTTCGGGCGCGGGACGTCACGCCGGCTGGACCGCTACACCCACCTCGCGATGGTCGCGGGGGCCGGGGCCCTGGCCGACGCCGGGCTGTTGGCCGAGGGTGACGACCCCAGCTTCGGCGGCGGCCTGGTGGCCGACGTCGAGCGCGACCGCGTGGGCATCCTGCTCGGGTCCGGCATCGGCGGGGCCGAGACGTGGGCGTCGGAGTACCCCAACTACATCGAGAAGGGGCCGCGACGGGTCAGCCCGATGTTCATCCCCAGGATGCTGTCGAACACGGCGGCCGGGGTCATCTCCATGCGCTCGGGCGCCCGTGGCCCGAACATGACCGTGAACACCGCATGTGCGGCCGGGGCCTCGGCGATGCACGTCGGCCGGGACCTGATCCGCAGCGGCCAGGCCGACCTCGTCATCGCCGGTGGTGTCGAAGCCGGCATCACCGGGCTGGCGATGTCCGCCTTCGCCCAGATGGGCGCGCTGACCAAGAACGACGACCCCAAGTCCGCCTCGCGGCCCTTCGACGTGGACCGTGACGGGTTCGTGATGGGGGAGGGGGCCGCGATCGTGGTCCTGGAGTCCGCCGAGCACGCGCAGCGACGCGGGGCCACCGTGTACGGCCGCCTCGCCGGGGCCGGCGCGTCCGCCGACGCCCATCACATGACCGCACCGGCCGAGGACGGTGGGGGAGCCATCCTGGCCATGCAGCGGGCGCTGGCCGACGCCGGGTTCGACCCGGCCGACATCGACCACATCAACGCCCACGGCACCTCGACCCCGCTCAACGACAGCACCGAGGCCCTGGCGGTCAACGCCGTGTTCGGCGACCACCGTCCCGCGGTGTCGTCCACCAAGGGCGTGACCGGGCATCTGCTGGGTGCCGCGGGTGCCATCGAGGCCATCTTCTCCCTGCAGGCGCTGGCCACCGACACGGTGCCGCCCACGGCCAACACCACCACGGTGGACCCCGACATCGACGCCGACGTCGTGACCGGCGAGCCACGGTCGCTGCCACTGCGGGCCGTCATGAGCAACTCCTTCGGGTTCGGCGGACAGAACGCCAGCCTGGTGTTCACCGAGTGACGTCCGGCGCCGGGAACGCCCCGGCCCCCCTTACCGCCGACCCCGAACCGCACGATCCCGACGATGCACCCCGACCGATGCACCCCGACCGATGCACAGGAGCGCGCCGTGAGCGACGTCCCCGCCGCCGAGGCACCCGCCGTCGACCCGGCCGCACTCAAGGCCGGTGACAACGCGCGGGCCCGGCTGGAGCGGTTGCTCGACCCCGGCAGCTTCCTCGAACTGGGCGCCCGCCGGCGTCACCGGGCCTCGGCGTTCGGGTTGGACAACCGCCGACCGGACTCCGACGGTGTCGTCGCGGGCACCGGGCGGCTCGGGTCGCGCCCGGTCAACGTCTACGCCCAGGACCGCCGTGTCCTGGGTGGTTCGCTGGGCGAGGCCCACGCCGACAAGATCGCCCGGTCCATCGACAAGGCCATCAAGGGCGGCGTCCCGGTGGTGGGCATCAACGACTCCGGGGGTGCGCGCATCCAGGAGGGCGTCGCCGCCCTCGACGGCTACGGGCAGGTCTTCTCCGCCAACGTCGCGGCGTCCGGACGCGTGCCCCAGATCGCCCTCATCCTGGGTCCGTGTGCCGGCGGTGCCGTGTACTCGCCGGCCCTGATGGACTTCGTGGTCATGAGCGACGAGTCCTACATGTTCCTGACCGGCCCACGGGTCGTCAAGGCCGTCACCGGCGAGGAGGTCGATGCTCGCGGGCTGGGCGGACCCGAGGTCCACGGGAGCCGCTCCGGGGTGTGCCACTTCGTCGTCAAGGACGACCAGGAGGCGTTCGACCTGACCCGGCGACTGCTGGAGTTCCTGCCGTCGTCGGCCAACTCCGCGCCCCCGTCGGCCACCCCCCAACCCCCACCCGACGTCGACCTCGCCGACATCGTCCCGACCGAGGGTCGCCAGCCCTACGACGTCCGGGACGTCATCAACGGGCTGGTGGACGCCGGGGACTTCCTCGAGGTGCAGCCCGACTGGGCCGCGAACCTGGTCGTGGGATTCGCACGCATCGACGGCGAGACCGTGGGCGTGGTGGCCAACCAGGCCAAGTGGCTGGCCGGCGTGCTCGACCTGACCGCGTCGGAGAAGGGCGCCCGGTTCGTGCGCTTCTGCGACGCGTTCGGGATCCCCCTGGTGGTGCTGGTGGACGTGCCCGGCTTCCTGCCCGGCACGGCCCAGGAGTACAACGGGGTGATCCGCAAGGGTGCCAAGCTGCTGCACGCCTTCACCTCCGCCACCGTCCCCCGCGTCACCGTGGTGCTGCGCAAGGCCTTCGGCGGGTCCTACATCGTCATGAACTCGCGATCGCTGGGCGCCGACGCGGTGTTGGCCTGGCCGAACGCCGAACTGGCCGTGATGGGTGCCGAGGGTGCCGCCGACGTCATCTTCCGACGCCAGATCGAGGACGACCCATCGCGACGCGACGACCTCATCGACTCCTACCGGTCCGAGGCCATGCAGGTCGACCTGGCCGCCCGACGGGGGTCGGTGGACGAGATCATCGACCCGGCCGACACGCGGCGCGCACTGGTGACCCTGCTCGGTTCGCTGCGCGGGGGCCGTGCACCGGGTTACGTTCACGACAACCTCCCGCAGTGAAGCGGGCTCGTCGTCGGAGGGTCCCCACGTGTCAGGTCGCGCGGCACGTCCAGCACCGGACGCCGAGCCGGACGACGTGACGGTCGACACGGTCGTGCCCGGGGCGCGGTCCATGGCACGCGCGGTCGTGCGTCCCACGCTGCAGGCCTGGCTCCGCCTGAGGGTCGACGACGAACACCACGTCCCCACCACCGGCGCCGTGATCATCGCCTCCACGCACGCCAGCCACGCCGACTCGATGGCCCTCGGCGCCGCGCTGCAACGGCCGGTGTACTTCCTCGGCGACGAGCGGCTGGAGGCCTGGCCCGTCCTGGGGCCCATGCTGCCCCGGCTCGGGATGGTCGGGGTCAAGCGAGGCCAGGCCGACACCTCGGCGCTGGACAAGATCCGGGCCCTGCTCGAACGCGGCGAGGCGGTCGTGGTGTACCCGGAGGGCTCGCGGTCCCGCGACGGGCGGATCTACAAACCGCGTTCGGGCGTGTCCCGCCTGGCCGCGGAACTCCAGGTGCCCGTCGTGCCGGCCGCGGTGGTGGGCTCCTACGAGGTCTGGCCCACGGGCCACCGTCCGCGGCCGATGGGCGGGCGCGTGCGCATCCGCTTCGGCGAGCGCCTCACGCCGCCGGCGGCGACCCCCGCGTCGCGGCGTCGCTTCAACCGCCACCTCCACGAGGTCCTGGCGGACCTGGCCGGGGCCGAGGCCGCTGGCGAGTTCGCCCCCGTGGGTGGGCCGGACGGATCCGACCCCGGTCCCTCCGACCCGGGCTGGTACTGACGGTGCGGGTCGGGTGCGACCTGGTCGACGTCGCCCGCTTCGGCGCGGCGATGGCGCGTCGCGCCGGCATGCGCGAGCGCGTGTTCAGCCCGGTCGAGCGCGCCGACGCCCGTCGCGGTGGCGTGGCCGAGGGGTCCGAGGTCGAACTGGAGCGCCTGGCCGCGCGCTTCGCCGCCAAGGAGGCCACCCGCAAGGCGCTGGGCAACCTCCGGCTGGGCTTCACCGCCGTGGAGGTCCGTCGCGAGCCCGACGGCGCCCCCCGCCTGTACGTGCACGGCGAGCCGTCGTCGCTGCAGGTGTCGATGTCCCACGACGCCGGCATGGCCATGGCCGTGGTCGTCGGCCCTCCCGAGCCGGCCTGACGTTCCCACGTCCCACCGTCCCCCAACCGAAACCGCAAGGACCACGATGCTCCTCGACGGCAAGAAGATCCTCATCACGGGCGTGCTCGACCCGCGCTCCATCGCCTTCCAGGCCGCTCGACTGGCCCAGGAGCAGGGCGCCGAGATCGTGCTGACCGGGTTCGGTCGCGGGCGCAAGCTCACCGAGCGCAGTGCCAAGCGCCTGCCCGAGCGGCCCGACATCCTCGAGCTGGACGTCACCCGCCCGGACGACGTCGAGGCGGTGGTGGCGGACCTCGAGGACCGCTGGGGTCACGTGGACGGGGTCGTGCACGCGATCGGCTTCGCCCCGCCGTCGTGCCTCGGCGAGGACTTCCTGGAGGCGCCGTGGGAGGACGTCGCGACCGCGCTGCAGGTGTCGACCTACTCGCTGGCGGTGCTCGGACGGGCGTTCCGGCCACTGTTCCGGGCCGCCGGTGGGGGCTCGTTGGTCGGCCTGGACTTCGACGCCCAGGTCGCCTGGCCCGGCTACAACTGGATGGGCGTGGCCAAGGCCGGGCTGGAGTCCGTGTCGCGCTACCTCGCCCGCGAGCTCGGGGGCGACAACGTCCGGGTGAACCTGATCGCGGCCGGTCCGATCAACACGATGGCGGCACGCTCGATCGACGGCTTCTCGTCCTTCGACGACGTGTGGGGCGAACGTGCCCCGATCGCGTGGGACCTCAAGGACGCCGAACCGGTCGGGCGCAACATCGTCGCGCTGCTCAGCGACTGGATGCCGGCGGTCACCGGCGAGATCATCCACGTGGACGGGGGCGTCCACGCGATGGGCGCCGGCATGCCGGCCTCGCTGGAGGACTGATCGCCGGTGCCACGACGCCGGCCCCCGACGGGGACCGGCGTCGTGGTGGGACGGCGTCCCGGGTCAGGTCTGGAACACCACGACGGGGTCGGAGGTGGGCTGGTCGGACCCGCCCGCGGGTTCGACGGTGACTCCCACGGCCGCACCGGCCGGGACGGGGACGTCCAGCAGGTCCGGCTGGGTCGGGTCCTCGACCAGTCCGGCCGACGTCGCACCGTCGTCGTCGATCACCCACATCTGCAGCACCTCGGAGTCGGACGGCGAGGTGATCGAGCCAGCCGCGAACACGGCCTGCTCGAGCTCGGTGGACAGGATCAGCGACGACCCGGCCGCCTTCTCGAGTCGGGCGTCGGGGGCGTTGAGCACCGCCGCGACCTGCTCGATCGCCTGGTCCTGGTCGCGGACCTGGTCGGACAGGTCGTTGGCCCACAGTCCCAGGCCACCGATCACCAGCGCGAGTGCGGCCGCGACGCCGGTCGCGATGCGACTGGTCGAGCGCAGCCGGCGATGGTCGTCCAGCGACACCACGTTGTCGGGCAGCGACGTCGCCGTCTCGCCCGTGGTCGCCGTGGCCGGGGTCGCCGTGGCCGGGGGCATCGTGGTCCCGCGAGTCGCGGAGTCCGTGGTCCGGGCCGGGCCCCCCACGGTGGTGGATGGGCCGTCGGCGCGGGGCGGACGACCGGTCGGGGTCGCCGTCGCGGCCGGGACCTGCTCGAGGTCGGTGATCGCGGTCAGCACCGCGCTGCGGAGTTCGCGAGGAGGTGCCTCCGGCGCCAGGGACGCGAGGTCCGCGGCCACCGCCTGCATCGACGCGACCTCCTCGGCACAGTCGGGACAGGTCGCGAGGTGGGCCTCGAAGATCGCGACCTCGTCGCCGGGCAGGGCGTCCAGGGCGTAGGCCCCGGCCAGCTCGTGGACGGTGGTCACGTCGTCGTCGGGAACGGGATTGTCGGGAGTCATGTCGCCACCCCCATGGTGTCGCGCAGCCGGATCATGCCGTCGCGCATTCGGGTCTTGATGGTGCCCAGGGGCACGTCGAGCTTCTCGGCCACCTCGCGATAGGTCATGCCGTCGAAGTAGGCCATCTCGATCGCCTGGCGTTGCAGCTCGGTCAGGGCGTCGAGGGCACGGCGGATCTGGGAGTGTTCGTCAGCCATGGTCACGGCCTCCGACACGTCGTCGAAGGGACGCTCGGCGTCCTCCTGCCGGCCGACCGCGTCGGCGCGGTCCCGGGCCGACTGCTCGCGCCGAACGGTGTCGACGGCACGGCGGTGCGCCAGCGTCAGGATCCACGACACGGCGTTGCCGCGGTCGGGATCGAAGCGCGGCGCCGTGCGCCACAACTCGGTCATGACGTCCTGGACGGTGTCCTGGCTGAGCCCCGGGTCGCGCACGACCTTGCGGACCAGGCCGTACACGCGCGGCGAGAAGCGGTCGTAGAGGACCTCGAAGGCCTCCCGA
This sequence comes from uncultured Nitriliruptorales bacterium, assembly GCA_963735045.1. Classification (GTDB taxonomy): domain Bacteria; phylum Actinomycetota; class Nitriliruptoria; order Nitriliruptorales; family Nitriliruptoraceae; genus Salsipaludibacter. Next base: position 509,815 of record CAVTIZ010000003.1, read on the forward strand.
TCGCCCGCGGCGGTGCGAACCAACAGGGCTTCGTCCGAATCGTCGTCCACCACCCTGAGGTCGGGGGGTGTGCTCACCGGGCTTCCTCGTCGGTCGGGGACGTGGGGGCAGGGCCGGGCCGGTCGTGGCGGCCTCGACGGCGCACACGACCGCCGAGTACGAGGCCTCCGGCAGTTCCCCGGATGGTCGTGGTGGTGTCGTGCAGGCCCCAGTGAACCAGTCCGACCGACCTGGCGGGGAGACGTCGGACCGGAGGCCGATCGGGGTGTGTCGTCGCAGGGACATGTCGCCTCCTCACGTCGTCGCCCGGTGTCGGATGGTCACCAGTGGTTCGGACGACGGGGTGGGAGGGTTTGGTCCCCGGTCACCTCGGGACGGCCGGGGAGGCTCAGGCCCGAGCGGGCTTGACCGCCAGGACCGGGCAGTCGGCGCGCAGGATCACGTCCTGGGCGTTGGAGCCCAACAACAGCTTGCCGACCGGGGAGCGACGCCGGATGCCCAGCACGAGCAGGTCGATGTCCTCGTCGTGGGAGGTCTGGAGCAGGTCCTCGGCGGGGCTGCCGCCCCGGGCGTAGCGCTTGATCTCGTGGTCGATGCCACGCTCGGTGAGGTCGCGGGACACCTCGTCGAGTTCCCGGTCGTAGGCCGCGACCGTCTCGGCCTCGTCGCGCTCGCCGCCCCGCATGCTGTGGACGATCACGAGCGTGCCACCACGTTCCGCGACCTCGTCGACGGCCGCCTCGAGGGCCGCACGCCCCTCGTCGGACCGCAGGTAGCCGACGGCGATGCGCATCTGGGGCCTCCCGGGTGTCCCGACCGCGGGCGAGTCTAGGCGCCTGGTCAGCGTGTGGGGGCAACCTCGCAGGACGGGTCCCGACCGACGACCGGCGACCGGGGGAGGGGGTTGGGGGCCGGGACAGCCCACGGGGCGCCGACTACGGTGGGGAGACGGGGAATCGCCCGTCCGGCGGTCGTCGTGACCGACCGGAACCCGCGTGGGGCCGACGACGATCTCGCCGCCCGACGCCGACTCCCCCGATGACCACGTCCCCGGCACGACCGGCGATCCCGGTCTGCGCCGACGACACGAGGAGCCTTGCTGTGGGTGCACCATCCCCGGCGGACACGCCCGATCCCGCCACCTTCCTGCCACCGCCCGAACCGGTCCACCTGCTGGACCCGGACGGGACGCTGCACGACGACCCGGACCACCCGGTCGACCTCGACGACGACCAGCTGGTGGAGCTGTACCGCCACATGGTGGTGTCACGCAAGGTCGACCGTGAGGCCATCAACCTCCAGCGACAGGGCCAGCTCGGGGTGTACGCCTCGCTGCTCGGCCAGGAGGCCGCACAGGTCGGGGGCGCCTACGCCCTGGCCGACGGCGACTGGGTGTTCCCGTCCTACCGCGAGATGGGCGCCGCCGTCACCCGGGGGGTCGACGTCGGCAAGATGCTGCACCTGTTCCGCGGCACGTGGCTGAGCGACCACGACCCCTACGAGCAGCAGTTCGCGTTGTACGCGATCCCGATCGGCACCCAGGCGCTGCACGCCACGGGCTTCGCGATGGGGGCCCGCCTCGACGACAACCCGATCGTGACCATGGCCTACTTCGGCGACGGCGCCACGTCGGAGGGCGATCCGCACGAGGCGATGACCTTCGCCGGGGTCTTCAAGGCCCCGGTCGTGTTCTTCGTCCAGAACAACCAGTGGGCGATCTCGGTGCCGCTGGACCGCCAGACCGCCGCCCCGACGTTGGCCCACAAGGGCGTGGGGTACGGCATGCCGGGCTACCACTGCGACGGCAACGACGTGCTCGCGACCTACGCGGTGACGAAGAAGGCCGTCGACCGGGCGCGTTCGGGCGCCGGACCGGCCCTCATCGAGGCGCTGACCTACCGCATGGAGGCCCACACCACCTCCGACGACCCGACCCGGTACCGCACCAGGGAAGAGGAGGAGGCGGCCGCCGAGACCGACCCGATCGCGCGCTACCGGGTCTTCCTGCGCAACGAGGGCCTGCTCGACGACGACGTCCAGGAGCGCGTCGAGGCCGAGGCCGACGCCGAGGCCACCCGCATGCGCGACGAGATCTACGAGGCCCCGCACGGGGACCCGATGGAGCTGTTCGAGCACGTCTACGTCGACCCGACCGGCCACTTCGACGACCAGCGTGAGATGCTGGCCGCCGAACTGGCCGGGATGGAACCGACCGGCGACGGGGAGGGGGCGGCATGACGACCGTGACGCTGGCCCAGGCCATCAACCGCGGGCTCCACGACGCCATGGACGCCGACGAGCGCGTGCTGGTGTTCGGTGAGGACGTCGGTGCCCTCGGGGGGGTGTTCCGCGTCACCGACAAGCTCCAGGAGGCCTACGGCCCCGACCGCGTCTACGACACCCCGCTGGCCGAGTCGGGCATCCTCGGCACGGCCATCGGGCTGGCGATGTACGGCATGCGGCCCGTGGCCGAGATGCAGTTCGACGGGTTCTCCTATCCCGCGTTCGAGCAGTTCACCAGCCACCTCGCGAAGATGCGCAACCGGTCCCGCGGGCGGATCCGGCTGCCGATCACGGTGCGGATCCCGTTCGGCGGGGGCATCGGCGCGGTCGAGCACCACTCCGAGTCGCCCGAGACCTACTGGGCCCACACCGCCGGGCTGAAGGTGGTGTCGCCGGCCACGGTGGCCGACGGCTATGCCATGACCCGGGCCGCGGTCGCGGCCGACGACCCGATCGTGGTGCTCGAACCCAAGCGGCGCTACTGGATGAAGAACGACGTCGACCTGCCGGTGGAGACCGAGCCGCTGCACCGGGCGGTCGTGCGCCGCCGCGGGGACGACGTCACGGTGGTGGCCTACGGGCCGATGCTCAAGACCGCCATGGAGGCCGCCGTCGCCGCCGAGGAGGAGGGCTGGTCGTTGGAGGTGATCGACCTGCGATCCCTGTCGCCGATCGACACGCCGACCCTGCTCGACTCGGTCCGACGGACCGGGCGGATGGTGGTGGTGCACGAGGCCGCCCAGACCCTCGGGATCGGGTCCGAGATCGCGGCCCGGGTCCAGCAGCAGGCGTTCTACCACCTCGAGGCACCGGTCCTGCGGGCCACGGGGCTGGACACGCCCTACCCACCGGCGATGCTCGAGCAGTTCTTCCTGCCCGACGTCGACCGGATCCTGGACCGGGTCGAGGAGTCGTTGTCGTACTGACGTCCCCACCCGCCCGCCGTCCCGACGGCCCGCGTCCCGTGGCCGCGACAGGAGCACCCGCATGAGTTCCAGCACGCCCAGCACCGGCACCGTCCGTGACTTCCGCCTGCCCGACCTGGGGGAGGGGCTGGAGGAGGGCGAGATCGTCGAGTGGCACGTCGCCGTCGGCGACGTCATCGCGCTCAACGCCACCGTCGCCTCGGTGGAGACCGCCAAGGCCGTCGTCGACGTGCCGTCACCCTTCGCCGGCACGATCGTGGAACTGGTCGGCGACGTCGGCGAGACCCTGGAGGTCGGCGAGGTCTTCGTTCGCATCGACACCTCCGGTGGCGCAGCGGCCGGGCCGGCCGCTGCCGCCGGCGGCGACGGATCCCGGTCCGACGAGGCCGATTCCCCACCAGGGTCCGACGACGACGCGTTGGACGCCACCGACATGGTCCCGCGCTCGACCGGTCTGGACGCCGACGAGGAACCCCAGCCGCTGGTGGGCTACGGCAACCGCGAGGGGGGCTCGCGTCGTCGCCGTCGGGGCAGCGCGGCCACCGCCGAGTCGGCCGACGAGTCCGCCGACACCGGGGCGCCCGCGGGTGCGGCCGTGCTGGCCAAGCCACCGGTCCGCAAGCTGGCCAAGGACCTCGGGGTCGACCTCGCGGACGTGGCCCCGGGCAGTGGCAGCGACGGGATCATCACCCGTGATGACGTCCGGGCCGCGGCGGCGGGGGCGATGGTCGCCGACCAGGCACCCGCCCCCTCCAGCTCCGCACCGCCGACGACGGCAACCGCAACCGCCCCGGCTGCGCCGACCATGTTCGGCACGGCGGGGGAGAAGCCCGTCGCCGGGTTCCGTGGTCGCGTCCCGGGCGAGGTCGAGGAGGTCCGCGGGGTCCGCAAGCGCATCATCGCGAAGATGTCGCAGTCGCGCCGCGAGATCCCGCACGCGACCTGTCGCACCGACGCCGACGTCACCGAGCTGTGGGAGCTGCGTCGGACCCTGACCGCGGCGGCCCGCGCCGAGGGCCACGACGTCAAGGTCACCCCGACCGCGCTGGTGATGCGGGCCACCGTGCTCGCGCTGCGCCGGTTCCCGACGCTCAACGCCACCTTCGACGCCCCGGGGACCGACGGGGCCGGGGAGCACGGCACGATCCGCCTGCACGAGCCCATCCACCTCGGCGTGGCCGTCGACACCGACAACGGGCTGATGGTGCCGGTCGTGCGCGATGCCCACGCCAAGTCGACCCTGCAGTTGGCACGGGAGGCCGCCGAGCTGGCCGCGAAGTGCCGGGACGGGTCGGTCACGCCCGCAGACCTCACGGGGGGGACCTTCACCGTCGACAACTACGGCTCGTTCGGCAACGACGACGGCAACCCGATCATCAACCACCCGGAGGTCGGCATCCTGGGCGTCGGCACCATGCGCGAGCGCCCGTGGGTGGTGGATGGCGAGGTGGTGGCCCGGCGTGTGTGTTCCTTCACGCTGGCGTTCGACCACCGGGTCGCCGACGGTGGGGAGGCCGGTCGCTTCACGACCTACGTGGCCGACCTGTGTGCCGCCCCGTCGACCCTGTTGCTGCACCTGTGAGCGGGTCCGGACCGGACACCGTGTTCGACGTGGTCGTGGTCGGGGGTGGACCGGGCGGCTACGCCACGGCCTTCCGGGCGGCGGCCCGTGGCCTGGACGTGGCGATGGTCGAGGAGGCCGAGGTCGGCGGGACCTGCCTGCACTGGGGCTGCATTCCGTCCAAGGCGTCGCTGCACGTCGCCGAACTGCTCGACGAGGTCGAGCGCGGACCGGTGATGGGCCTGGACCTGTCGCTCAACGGCATCGACGGCGACGAGTTGGCCGCGTTCCGACGTGGGGTGGTCGACCGGCTCCACCGCGGGCTGGTCGGCCTGGCCCGCCAGCGCACGACCCTGGTCGCGGGGCGCGGACGGGTGGTCGAGCCCGGCGTGGTCGCGGTCACCGACGCCGACGGCGCCCAGGAGCGCGTCGCCGGTCGCCACGTGGTCGTCGCCACCGGATCCCGCGTGCGCTCGTTGCCGGGCATCGACGTGGACGGCACGGTGGTGCAGACCTCCGACGACGCGGTGCACTTCACCACGGCGCCGGGACGGGCGCTGATCGTGGGCGCCGGGGCCATCGGCATGGAGTTCGCGTCGATGTGGGCCCCGATGGGGACCGAGGTGACCATCGTGGAGGCCCTGGACCGGGTGCTGCCGCTGGAGGACGCCGACGTGTCCGCCGCGGTCGCCAAGGCCTACCGGGCACGTGGCATCGACCTGCACGTCGGCGCCACGGTCGCGTCCGTGGACGTCGACGAGGGCATGGCGGCGGTGACCATCGAGGCGGACGGCGCCACGACCACGCGCGAGGTGGATGTGGTGCTGGTGGCCGTGGGTCGTGCGCCGCGGACCGACGACCTCGGGATCGACGAGGTGCTGGACGAGCGCGGGTTCGTCGTGACCGACGACTTCGGGGCCACCGCGATCGACGGGCTGTGGGCCGTCGGCGACGTCCGCCCCACCCTGGCCCTGGCCCACGCCGCGTTCGTCGAGGGCTTCGTCGTCGCCGACCGGATCGCCGGGGTCGCCGACGTGGTCCCCGTCGACCACACCCACACGCCACGGGTCACCTACTGCCACCCGGAGGCCGCCTCGGTCGGGCTGACCGAGGACCAGGCCGTCGAACGGTTCGGTGCCGACGGGGTCACGGCGACCACGGTCACGCTGATGGGCAACGCCAAGGGGATCATCCACGGGTCGCCGGGCTTCGCCAAGGTGGTGGTCCGGCGCGAGGGTCCGGGGGTGGCCCCCGGCGCCACCGGCGAGGTGCTCGGCGTCCACGTGGTCGGCCCGCACGCCACCGACCTGATCGCCGAGGGCGCCCTGGCGACGTCGTGGGGCGCCCTTCCCGAGGAACTCGGCGCGATCAGCCACGCGCACCCGACCCTCTACGAGGCCCTGGGCGAGGCCTGGATGTCCGCTGCCGGCCTGCCGTTCCACGCCCACTGACCCCTGGGTGGGGCCGGGCCGATCCCCGCCGAAGGACGACGGATGCCGCCGCCGCCACGGGCCGCCCCGCTGTTGGTGGTCGTGGGCGGCCTGCCAGCGACCGGCAAGACCACGATCTGTCGCGCCGTGGCCACGGCTGCGGGTGCTGCCCACGTGCGCCTCGAGACCATTGAGCAGTCGATCCGTCGTGCCGACGACGACGGCGGGCCGGGCGCGCTGGCGACGGCCGTGGATCGGGGGTTGGGCTACGGCATCGCCCAGGACGTCGCCGTCGACCTGCTGCGGTGCGGTGTCGACGTGGTGGCCGACTCCGTCAACCCGATCGCAGTGACGCGCCGGGCGTGGCTCGACGTGGCCAGGGCCGGCGGGGCCGAGGTCGTCCAGGTCGAGGTGCGTTGCTCCGACGAGGTCCAACACCAGCGCCGGTCGGTGACGCGATCGGTCGACATCGTCGGACTCACGCCGCCGACGTGGAACCAGATCCAGCAGCGCGCGTGGGAACCCTGGGACGCCGACGTGGTCATCGACACCGCGGGCGCATCGCCACGGGCAAGCACCACCGAACTCCTTCGGGCGCTGGGCCTGCGAGCCGACCACCCGCACACCGAGGACGTACACGAGACCACGACGTCCTGAGGAATCCGGATGCCGGGTCGGCCCACCACTCCGTCCCCGGGATCTGCTGGGGAGGCCCTCCCTCAACAACGATCTCGGCCCTCCGATATCTGGGGGATACCGACACTTTCGCCAGCGGACCCCGAACCGTCGGAGGCCGCGGGATCTCGATACCGCGAGGATCTTCGGCGACATCTGCGAGGACCACAAGACCTTGCGAGAACACCGGGAGCTCGACGCGCCAAGGGGGTGCAGTGAAGCTAATGGGCGCACGTAAGGTCGGACCTCGGCGGCAGGCCCAGACCCTCTGGCACTCTGGAACGCCTTCGTCGCCATGCAGCCCGGCTGACCTCCCTGACCGTGGGACGACAGGACGCGGCATCCACATACGGCGGCGTGTCCGGATCCAACTCGAGATTGCGCCCCATGATCTATGGCACTCCACCGCCAGAAGGCTCGCGGCAGGAGGTTGAGTGAACTCTATGGCAGGATGAACGACCTCTCCTGCCACTAGGCTGCCTCGTGGGCTGCGGATTAGGAAGCCAAGTTGTTCCACCTGTTGAGAATCTACGGGCGGTCGGAGGAAAGCGAACTACCAATGGGACCTGTGCTTGTTGAATGGAGCTAGCGACCTCACGGCTCCGCAGGCAATGGCAGAGTACATAATTCGCGAGCGATGCCATCCGTACGATGACGCTTGGGTTGCTGCTTCCAATAGCGGCGCCCCGCTCTCTGGAGCTGTAAGACGACTGTTTCTTGCTCACCTGGGGCCTCCGCTGAACCGAGATACACTTACGGAGATACCCACCGACCATCTGCAAGGCTTAGTCGCAGAGTACCTGTGGCTGTCAACAATCCAGAACCGGCGCGATACAAGAACCGTTCGACGAGTTGAACCGCCCGGATACTCACCCACGGATCCGGGCGGCGACGGACTTGTAGTGTACGAGGATGGCGGGGGATCCCTAAGCTACAGATCTGGGAGATAAAGAAGGACGAATCTGCGGCGGGAGTTGGCGCCAAGGTCAAGGCCATCCTCAATCAAATCGACGATCGGGCTCTTGAGTACCTAGCCCGCTACTCGAAAGTTCACCAAGATCTTGAGGCTGGCAGCCCTGAGGTAGCAGCGTTGTATGCCTCTTTGGCGAAGCTTCTACGACCGTTCGGATCGAGAGGGTTGGCGTCGGGGCGGCCGTCGCCGACCTCAGAGCCTAGGGCCGTCGCGGCCGGTGACTGCTTTAATCGGCTCCCGGGGGCCTTTCCCCAGTTTGTGGGCAGCAGCGATCGGTTGGAAGGCATGCTTCACGGGATTGGTGATGAGTTCGCCGACTTCTGCACGAGAGTCTGGAGCCATGTGTGGACCGGGCTCTAGATCCCGAACTACTCGCTGAAGCGCTAGGGCAGCCAGAGAGCCTGCCGAGTGCGGAGGAGTTGGCGGAGTTGCTCGCCCAGGCTGAGATCCAGTTCTTCATGCGACGCCCTGAAGCGACTCCAGTCTCTTGCGTACCGGGTGGTATCTACACGCGATCGCATCGGCGGATGCCGCCACGGACCTGTACCCACTTGCCCGCCGGCGAATCTTTCCGAGTCGCCGGCCACATCTTCGACTTGTCGCTGCAGCAAGCACGCCACGATGAACCTGAAGTCCACGAGCGGGTTCTGCGCTTCGCCTTCGCTGCGGAGGTGGCCTACGTGCGGTCTGAACTGACGCCGAATGCCATGGCAATGTTGGTCGGCTCGGTGACATCGGTTCATCGCTGGATTGGTTGAGCCTACGAGAGGATCGTCCGGGGCCGAAGGGGTTGACGAGATCGCGATGGCGATTGGTTGCGCGATCCTGGGCTTCGACCGCGAACGTGCGATCTCACTTCTCGATCAACTCCGAGAGGTGCTGGATCAAGTCGCCCGACTGGCCGACGAAGTGGACGCCCTCGATCCCCTGGAGGTTGGCCGCTTCTCGCTCCTTCCGGCCTTCGAGCGAGGGTCTCGGGCTCTCCTGCGCTACCTACTTAGAGGTGGCGAGCAGGCCTAGGTGTCGCAAACGAGTCATTCGCGCTGGTCGTCGCGGACCCTCACGGTAGAGAGCACCTGGATGCCAGATGGGTCGCGTCCCACCTCAGGAGCATCACTGGCGAACTCGTCGAGTCGTCAGTCTGGAGCGCCTTGCCGCCCGACACCCCGGACGGAGTCCGTCGAGCCTTCGTTGTCGGCGATCCCCCAGTCCTGACGCTGTGGCCGCCACAGCGTCACATGGTTGCGGCGGAAGGTGGGGTGAGCCCCCTCGATGAGTCATCGAGACGCGTGGTCCTGACCGTGCCGACGTCGGCAGGAAAGACTCTCGTCAGTCAACTGTTTATTCTGACTCATCTCGCACGTGGTGGAGGGGAGTCTGCTACGTGGTTCCGACCCGTAGTCTCGAACGAGAGGTCCGACAGACATCGCAGCCGACTTCGCCTCGTCGACTTCGGTCGCCTGGAGGAGGCTCTGACAATTTTGAGACTCTGACGCCGCGTAGGCAGGAGCACGTGGAGGTCATGACCCCTGAACGGTTGGCGAACCTCGTTCGGGACGATGCGGGAAGCAGTCTTGGAGAAATTCTCACTATTCGTTGTTGATGAAGCTCACAGTATCGCCAACGAGGGGCGCGGGTTCACGCTCGAGTCAGTCATATCAGTCTCAACTGGCTTACATCAAGCACCAATCACCGGATTCTCTTGATGTCAGCAGCCCTTGGCAATAGTGGCGACATCGTGGCATGGCTAGGAGGAGCGGAGCCCATAGTGACTCGACCGCCAAAGCGAGTGGCGCGGACCACGACGGCTCCATGGTGTCTTCTCTACTAGTCCACGTTGGACTCAGAGCAAGGACGTTACGAGGCCACGTGCCCGAAAGTGGGTTACCGAAGAGCGTATCCCCACATTCGGCCAGATCACACTCCGTCTGTCTGCATCTGGGGAGAAGCATAGCCTCACTACACGAGAGCCCATCGGGAATCTCTCCTTCTTAAGGGATGCCAACGACAACTATCAAGGTGGTCGCCGGAAGCGCGATCCAGGACTCTCGACCGCCTTTGAGGACCAATTGGTGCCGCTGCTGTTGCTACTTGGGGAATCACGACCGTCTTGGTGATCCGGTCGACTCGTCGGGAGAGCCAACGCTTGGCGATCAAGATCGCTGAGCGGCTTGAGGACATACCGGCAGCGACGACTTTGGTCGATCTCGTGTCCGATCGACTCGGCAACGAGCATCCATTGACCGGGGCTCTGCGCCGAGGCGTCGCCTTCCATAATGCTGCCTTGTCCGGCGAGGTGCAGGAGGCGTTGGAGGATGCCCTGCGCGACGGGACGCTGCGCTATGTGGTTGCCACAACCACGCTGACAGAGGGGGTTAATCTACCCGTACGGACTGTCGTACTATTCGCTACACCCGAAGGTAATGAATGGTCGCGTGAACTCACCCCTAATGAGATTATCAATGCTGTGGGTCGTGCCGGAAGAGCCTGCATCGAGAGCGAAGGGTGGGCGGTCCTGGCAAGGAACGGCCCGCCGACGGAAGACGACTTCGGGAAACTGGATCCCGATCGCGATGACATATCTACCTTGTCCCAACTTGCTGCGGAGTCGTCGCTTGACGCCCTAGCGAAGTTCGAGTCCCTGCTTGCCGAGTCCTCAGACGCAATCTTGAATTCAGCCTTGAGCATTGTTAGCGACTTCATATCTTTCGTCTGGCTCATATCGACGGTGAGCGACGAATTGGGGCGCCTCCACTCCGCGGAGGACCTAGTCGATGCCCTTCAGTCGACGCTGGCCTGGCAACAGCTGAGCGAGGGCGCACAGCGGCGCTGGATGACGCTAGCGGGCGAAGTCAAGAAAGCCTACGTAGATAGCGACCCCATCGCTCGCCGGCGCTGGGCGCGGGTATCGATGTCCGTGGGCAGCGCCAAGTCCCTAGACGAGCTCAGTCGGTTGGTGGCTGAGGCCGCCCTTGACGCGGATCGAGACATGCTGGCCGAGCCCAAACTGTGCCTCCGATTCCTTGATGACTTGGGTGTTGTGGAGGCTGTTCGGAGTAGACCTGAATCCCAAGATCGAACCGTCTATGACCGTCAAGCGGCCCCTCGTTCTGAGGTTGAGTTCAACCTCGTCGACCTGGCTCACGACTGGATGTCAGGAACGCCGGTCGCCGGTCTTGGTGAGCGTCACTTTGAAGCCATCGAGGACTTGGCGTATCGACTTGAGCAGGTGGGGCGAGTCCGAGAGTGGATCGAGCACTACTTGGCGTGGGGGGTATCCACCGTCGTCAATTGGGCGAACGACCGACTGGCGGCACAGGGATCCGGCCAGCGAGTCTGTCCGGAGCTTGGGTCGTACTTGCGGCACGGCGTTGATTCTCAAGTTGCGCTGGGCCTCCTGAGGTCCGGCATGCGATCTCGGCGACTCGCCGTTCTCGTGGCCCAGGAGTTCGATAGAGAAGCTGAAGCCACGAATCGATTGGTCACGGATTGGATCGCGGCCTTGGGATTGCAGGCCCTTCGAGAACGTTTTGATGCGACGGCCACAGACCTGAGTGATCTTCTTGATATTGTCAGGGCCCCTGATCGGGTGGTCGGAGAAGTACTGGCGGGTCGCGTAGCTGCTGTCCCCCTTGAGGGGTATGTTGAGGTTGGCGCCGAACGCGCACAGCTAGTTCATTCCGTTGAGGATCAAGTGGATCGAATCCTGGTCGTGAGGGAAGATGACGAAAGTGGGCTTGGGCGGATCTCCATCGAGTATCAGGCTGACGTCGACATCTTGATCAGGACGGGTGTGCCCGTGAAGGTTCAGTCCTCAGATCGACAACTGGAGCCTGGCAGGCCCAGATCGTCTTGGACGCGTCGGCCTAGGTCTCCCGCGCCCGCCTTTCGCGGACGGCTTGATCGGCACGCCCTGCGAGGCCAACGAAGGCTATGAGATCCGGCCGCTCCAACCCTCCAAGGCCGCGCGAACCCTCTGGTAGCCACCGATATGTGCACTCGCCAGATGCGCCTCGTCGGGTGCGACGGCATTGCGGGCCCTGTCGGTCGCGATCGTTCACTTAGGGATGCTCGCGATCGGTCGACGGCTTTGTGGTCTCGACTGTCCGAGAGTCCTCCGGCGCTCCGACGTTCGACGAGCAGGCTTGGCTAGAAGCGGTTGCCTGGCGACGGTCTTCCGCACGCGAACGGGTCGACGACCGGCCTTGGGCAGCTCGCCCGTCTCGCCCACCGGTCGTAGCATCGATGATGTCTACAACCGGGGAGTCAGGTATGGACGTGGCGATAGTCAGCGCGCTAGTGGGAGCGGGCGGAAGCCTGGCCGTGGCGTTGATCGGACTACTTCGTTCCGGGGCAGCCGACAGGAAGGCTGACGAGGTCCAGAAGAGGGCTGAAGCTCAGGAGGTCCGGTTGGAGGAGCTGAAGCGGCGGCTGGACGAAGAACTCGAACTGGCTCGGCGGACGCTGGATGCCCACCAGATCTTTGATCGCTACCGCGAGCCGCTAGCGGACGCCGCCTTTGACCTTCAACACCGCCTGGGGAATATCATTGATGGCCATTTCCTCTCGGCCTACATAGAGGATGACGACCGTAAGGATTTGGCGATCAACTCAACGCTGTTTCGCGTGGCACAGTACTTCGGGTGGCGTGAGGCTTTGCGCCGAAGTGTGCAGTACTACCAGTTCCACGAAGCACGAGAGCTACGAGAGATCTCCGACACGCTTGGGAAGATCTCTCGGGAATGGGCCACAGATCGAAACGGGAGCCATCTGATGATCTGGCATGAGTCCCAGCGCGCCGTGGGCGAACTCATGCTGGAGCCAGGGCAAGACGAGTTGCCGACCGTGATCGGCTTCGCCAAATTCAGCGATCGCATCGGGGACTTCTTGCCATGGCTCGTTGCGGTCGAGGGTTCGGTGCGAGATCAATCCGCCCAGCAGAGTCCCCGACTTGCTGAGCTGAAGCGCTATGTCGTCGAACTCGTGCGGCAGCTCGATCCCGAGTCAGTGCGCTTCAGCGACGAAGATCTCGGTCTCGTCAATGAAACGGGCGATGGGCCCCACTGACCGAGCGTCCGTCATGGCGGGCCGCTCGCAATCGGTGATGGGCGACATCATTCGCGGGAGGGCTAGGGATCAGTGGGTCTTCCCCCTGGAGCTGGGGGTGGGTGGTTGAAGTAGGTGCGCACGGCCTCGATGCTTGAGGTGTCTGATGCCGTCAAGCCAAGGCCGTGCGCGTGTTCGAACCTATCTGTTGTGCCCTGTCGTCTGATGTCCTTCTTGCCCTGCCCGACTTCCATCTGTTGTGGACCGAGATCGTCGGTGGCGACACCGAGCTGGTCGTGGGTGTGGAGTTGCCCCGGGACGTGCAGGCGTGCCCGTCGTGCGGCTCGATCGAACGCCACGAGGTCCATGACCGGCTGTGGCATCGGGTACGTCATCTGCCCGTGGCGGGGCGTGCGTGCACGATCGTGTGGTCCAAGCGGTTGTTGGACTGCGCCGGTGGGTGTGGGACCTTCACCGAACGGGCGTCGTCGATCGCACCAAGGGCGGTGTGGACCAACCCGGCGCGGCGGGCCGCGGTCGCGGCGGTGGCGGCCAACGAACCGATCGAGCGGGTCCGGTTGCGGTTCGGGGTCGCCTGGAACACCGTGATGCGGGCCTGCCACGACGCAGCCCGACGGGTGCCGTTGCCCGACGGGGTCCGGGTCGGGATCGACGAGACCGTCATGATCGCGGGGCGGACCCGACGACGGCCCCGCGGGTTCGTGACCGCGGTCGTGGACCTGGACACGTGTCTGGTGCTGGACGTCGCCTACGGCCGCGACCACACGGTCGCGGCGACGCTGCTGGCGGCATCAGCGCCGAACGCGACCGTGATCACCTGTGACCTGTTCACCGGGTTCCGGACCGCCGCGGCCGCCACCGGCGCGACCGTGGTCGCCGACGTGTTCCATGTCCTGCGGCTCGCGGTGGCGATGCTGGACCAGGTCCGCCGGCGACGCCAACAAGACCTGCACGGCCACCGCGGCCGCAAGGGTGATCCGCTCTATGACCTGCGTGGGCTGCTGCGGGTGGCAACCCGGCGCCTCGACCAGGCCACCGTCGACGACGTCTACGCCCGGCTGCGCACGGCCGATCCCGACGATCACGTTGGCTGCGCGTGGGCCACCGTCGAACTGGTCCATGACCTCTACCGCGCCCACGACCGCGCCGACGCCGAACTCCGGCTGGACGCCATCATGGACTGGGCGGCCACCGTCCAGATCCCCGAGCTCACCCGGCTTGCCGGGACACTGGCACGGTGGCGACGAGAAGTTCTGGCGTTCTTCGACACCCGTGCGACCAACGGCCCGACCGAGTCGGCCAACGTCAAGATCAAAGACATCCGCCGCGCCGCCCGTGGATTCACCTCGTTCGCCAACTACCGCACCCGGATCATCCTCCACGCCGGCCAGCGGCCTACGATTCCGACCACCTCACGGCTGAGAGGCCCGTACGCCACCGCCGCCTGACCCCAGCCCAAAGGGGAAGACCCGGATCAGTTCGTCGCGATTCCCCACACCGCTGAAGTACGAAGCTCACGCAAGACCTCGGAGAGCCGCCGATCTCGACACTCCTCGAAGCGCTTCCGCGGAAGCGGCAAGTCATCGGAGATCCGCCGCTCCCGACACTCTCGGGCACGCCGGTGAGCCCTTGGGAGATCCGTCCGGTCCCGACACCTCCTGGAGGTGGCGACGGGGGTGGCTCGATGTCAGTTCGCTGACGGGGTCGGAGAGCCTTCGAGCGGGCAGTCGGTGCGTGAGTCGACCCGTGGGCTGGCACACACGATGAGTTCGGCCGGGTAGATCTGCTGCTGGGTCACCCCGTCGCGGGCGTACACCACACGGATGGCCGATCGCTCCAGGCGGCCCGTGGTGGTGGCGACCAGCCCCAACAGCAGCTCGGCACCGTCGGGGTGATCCGACACGACCATCGGGGGCTCGACGTCGATCGGCTCGATCGACGCCAGGGACTGTCGGTCCTCGGCGTTGGTGACCAGCCCGGGTGGGAACGCCTCGAAGAACTGCACCGCCCCCAGTTCGCGTTCTGGCAGCGCGAGTTGGAACCCGACCACCTCGAGGTGTTCACTCCCGATGATGTCGACCCGGTCCACCGTCACCGGCCCGCCGTCGTCGTCGATGGTCAGCACTTCCAATCCGTCGGTGAAGGGCTGGTCGACCTCGACGGCGATCGACCAGCCGTGAGGCGGCGGCTCTCGCAGTGCCGCACCGGTGCCCGGTTGGGGCGCACACGCCGAGAACGTCGCCGTCGCCGAGAACATGGCACCCATGGTGGCCGTGGCAACGAATCTGGCCGTGGACAAGGCGACTCCCGCAGCGGCGACCCGACCGGCCGCACCAGCACGCGCACCCTACTCAGCCGTGCGACATCGGAGTCCGGCCGGCCTCTGCCGCACCTGGGAGATCGCTCGCTCCCGACAATTGCGGGAGTTCCGCGACGGCTTCGAGAGCTCCGGCATCGCGCCTATCGGGAGGTGGCGGACATGAGCACGAAGGTTGGGTCGCGGTGGAAGGATTGGTCGGACTGGTCGTAGCCCACGGTGGTGTCGGCCTTGGCGTGCCGCGCTGCACGCTGCATGTCGCGCAGTGGCACGCCTTGGAGCAGGCCGATGGTGATGTAGGACCGGCGCAGCGCGTGCGGGGTGATGTGCACGCCGATGTCGGCGGTCTTGGCGAGGCGGACCAGCATCGCCGCGACGTTGTAGCGGCGCATCCGGTTGCCCCATGCGTTGACGAGGATCGGTCCGTGGGGTCGTCCGTCGATTGCGTCGTCGATGGCTTGGTGGGTGCGTGGGTTCAACACGATCTCGGCGGGCCGGTCACCTTTGCCGATGATGTGCAGCATCGGCTGGTAGGCCGTCCCGGTGAGGTCTTCGATGTCAGCGGCGCAGGCTTCCGCGACTCGCAGACCGTTGAGGCCGAGCAGACACACCGTGGCGTAGACGGCGCCACCTTCGGTCTGGGCTGCGGCGAGCAGGTCGGTGAGTTGGTCGCGGTCCAGCCATGGCAGCGGGCGTCGGTGGCGCAGAGGGCGTCGGACCCGAGCGGCAGCGTTGCCAACATGGAGGTCTTCGTCTTCCAACCATCCGAACCAGGCGGACAGGGTCGCGACTCGGCGGTAGCGGGTGGTGTTGGCCGGCTTGGGGGTGAGTTGTTCGAGTTCGCGCAGGTAGAGCTCGAGATGGGTGCGGCGGATCCCTTGGTAGGGGTGCAGGTCGTGGCGGCGGCAGAACGCGAACCAGTACCGAAGGTCGACCCGGTAGGCGCGTCGGGTTGAGGGTGAGGCGTAGCCGGCCAGGAATGCGCCGGCGAGGCGGACCGCGCCGGGGTCGTCGTCGAGCGGGATTGGATCGTTGGCTGTGGTCATGGTGTCTCCGATGGTGGTCACACCATCGGCCTACACCCCCTCCCGGCGGGTCGTCCAGATCCCTCAGGTGCGCCTGAGCCTCGGACGGTGCCCAATTCCACCATTCGACACTCCCGGTTGGGTCTCGCGGGCTTGCCAGATATCGACACATGCGTCAACCAGCTGGGAAACCGCGAGAACCAGGGGATAGCGGCCCTCGTCCCAGCCGGCCGAGGGCTGCGATAACCAGTCCGGCTCCGTGATGCCGGAGGCGTCGTAGCCACCCTGGAGTCACCCAACCAAGGAGATTTCGAGGACAGGGTCTGATCGGACCTTCGAGACTGCCCGGCGGTGTGGACAGCACGAGGTTGGCCGCCTGCATTGCTGGAGCTTCGGCAGCCTGCACGAGGCCTGGGTGTCGGTGCCGACACGCGGTCCTGTCAATGAGCTCGGGTACTGCAGTCTCAGCTCACGGCAGCCCTGGACACCGTGATCCGCCCCGGGTCTATGCACTGGCTCCGGGTGTGAGTCACGTCGGGAGCGGCGCGATCGGGTTGTCACGATAGAAGGCAGGTCTGGCGCACGGACAGGGCGGAGGCCGTCTCGATGGCAAGCATGTGGCTGAATGCAGTCATGGCCTCAACGTGGACTCCGTGCTGGAGGCTTCGACCCTCGAGGCCCACGAGTCGCGTGCGCGCCACACCTTGGCCCCGGTCGCACCTCAGAGCCAGTTGCCCAGCCATCACCCACGGCCGGGCCCGCACGTGCCTGCGAAGTTTCCCAAAAAAAAACCACTAGGGATCTCCTGCAGGATGTGCTATACCTTACTTCGTCGAGATCAGCTCAGATCTCCCTCAAGGGACGTCGTCGCTTCTGGGATGGGGGAAACACATGCCCACTGAGTTCGATCTTGCCATCGGCCTTGATGCCACGAGCATCAACTCGGCGGCCACCGTGGTGTATACACAGTTGTATCCCGACGTGTTCACCGGGAAGCAGTCGGTGTCCAGGGACGGGTTGAGCTTCGACGTGTCGTGGGATGTCAAGACCGCCCCGACGTTCGACCTCAGCCCGCCGGCCAATCCCACCCAGATCGTTGCCGACCACCTGGCACAGCCGCGCGCCCAGCGACACTACCCAGTGGCGATGCCCGACATCCATGTGGCGCTGCTGGCCGAGTTGGGCGACCAGACCTTCCAGATGATGATGGCCGACGTGGCCTTGACGGTGTCGGGTGACGGGTCCTCCGCGACCGACCCGGTGGCACTGACCATCTACGTGCAGGCCAGCTCGGCTGGCGGGGTGTTGTCGCTTAACCCATTGAAGGCCGTGGCGACGACCGAAAACCCATCGGACCAGTGGTTCATCAACACGGTGCTGCTGCCACAGGCGATGACGATGGCAAAGACGTTGCTGTCGGCCATCGACCTGCCGCCACTCACCTATCCGGGGCTGTCGATGACGGCTCCGGCGATCTTCGTCGATGACCAGCGCCTCATCGCTATGGCCAACATCGCGGGCAAGTCAGTGCCCGAGCCCGCACCTGGGAATTGGCCACCGTCATCGTTCTTCGCGCTCATGAGTGATGACGCAAAGATCCGCGTGGCCCGGGCCAATACCGCTTCGATCATCGGCCACGGAAGCGGCAAGCACGGCGACTTCGACATCGGCATCGGCAAGGTGTACTACTCCGCCGAGTTCGAGGTGGCCTCCATTTCATTCGCCAACGATGCCGCGAACACGTTGCGGTTCACGGGCGAGATCATCGGGTCCGCGTCGGCCGGCATCAAGATCGGGTGCACCAAGTTCGGGCTGAACTACAAGATCGTGTGTGCACCGGAGCCCCAGGGCACGATCACCCTTTCCAGTGATGGCAAGAACAAGGTGGTCGCTCGTACGTCGCACATGTCCACGTTCGTCCTCGTGCTCCAGCCGTCGGGCAATCCCATCGAGTGGATCCTGTCGGCGGTGACCGATCCACTGTTGCAGGTCCTGACCGCGGCGTTCTCGCCACTCATCAGCCAGTTGTTCAACGACATCGAGTTCGATGCCTTCGACGTCAAGCCCTTTCCGTTCGACTACAAGCAGGTGCACCTGCAGGTGCAGCCAAAGAATGTCCAGATCGGCAACTTCGACGGGATGATGGCCATCACGGGAGAAGTGTCGGTCGTGTCGTCCTAGGACGCGCCAACCCCGCACCGCGCCGCAACCCGGCCGGCTGCCGTCTGGATTCCGCCATACGGCCACGTCACCGCCGCACCGTTCGGCCGCCACTCCTCCCCCCGCCGTCCACCCCCCGGACACCACCCCATGACCACCACCGACTCATCTCCGATCGGACCGATCCTCCAGCAGGTGATCAAACTGCTGTGGTCACGACTGTTCGACGACACACCCGACAACGACATCTACCTGCCACGGATCATTCGCGACGGCTCCTCCACGCTGGGACTGCCGTCGTACGACCCGGCGCATGCCACTGGCAACAGCGACCCCTTTGCCATCGACGGGGTGCCTCCCCGCGTCCTGGCCACGGCTTGTGCCCGAGACGATGTCAAGGTCGTCGCGATCGCCACGACCCCCGCCCAGTTGTCACTTGGCAACATGCGTCTGGAGGGCCTGTCCAACATGAGTCCGGTGAGCCTGGACTTCGCCACCGATGCCCCCACCTTTGCAGCAACGGTCTTGGTCGCCCCGGACGACAGCCCAGGAAATGTCTTCCGCGCGACGGCGTGGGACAGCAGCGCGCCGAACTACCACTTCTCGGCCGGTTGCTGTGAACCGGTGGCGCCGGGGTCCACGACCTGCTCGGACAACACCTGGACCGCGGAGGCCTCCGGTCAGTTCACCGCCAAGATGTGGCAGGCCAAACTCATCGCCAACATCCAGCTGAACACTCCTGCCTCGCGGGCACCCAACATCACGATCATCGACTTCGTGTTGGACATCGACCCCTCGACCATGGACATCGCCTTCGATGTCCATGGGCTGGCCGACTGGGCCAGGCAGTTTGCCGAGATCGCCGTCCAGCAGGGCGTGTCAGACGGGGCGCTGACGTCGGGGATCCAGTCGTTCATGAACTCCGGTGAGGTCCGCGGGGACCTCGAGAAGCTCGTCAACGACCAACTCGCCAAGTTCCCAACGGTGGAGACCATGACGGACGCAGCGGGCACATGAGCGTCCCCGGCGCCTATGCCGAGGCCCGCGCCCTCGTGGCGCATGACTTCGGCCGCATGGAGGCTCAGTTGGAGGCGATGGCGGGAGACCAGTCGGAATACCTCGGCGACGATCAGCGCGCCCTTTACCGCCGGGGCAAGAAGCTCCGGCCCCTCCTCATGCTGCTGTCGGCACATGCCGGTTCGCATCATCCCGGTCCACCACTTCCGGACAAGGCCATCGCCGCAGCGGCATCGCTGGAGATGGTGCATGTCGGCAGCCTCATCCATGACGACATCGTCGACCGGGCCAAGACCAGGCGTGGCCTGCCCACCATTGCCGCGGCACGGGGCTATGAGCTGGCACTGGTCATCGGCGACCTGCAGTGGATCGAGGCCACCCGCCAGATGGCGGACCACGTGCGGACCGAGGGTGACCTTGCCCTCATGCGCAAGTACCTGGACGCCGGGCAGGCCCTGTGCCGTGGCCAGCTCGACGAGATGATGGCCGAACCGGCGGGCGACTGGAACAGCCTGTTGCGACGGTACTTCCGCACGATCGACCGCAAGACCGGACGACTCATCGCGTTCGCCTGCGAGGGCGGTGCCCAACTGGCGCCCTCCCCGTCCCCAACATGGTCAGCCCGTTCAAGCGGTTCGGCATCCTCATCGGGCGTGCCTTCCAGGTCATGGACGACGTGCTGGATGTCGTGCGGAGCAGCGAGGCCGCCGGCAAGGAACAGCTGATCGACCTTGCTCGCGGCCGGCTGTCGCTGCCGATCCTGTACACCCTGCATGCCCTGGCGGACACCCACCCGATGCAGGCGCTGGTGCGCGGCGACCCCCTGGACCCCGAGGCGACCGCTGAGGCACGGCGCCTCGTCCGGATCGGAGATGGCTGGATCCAGGCGCTGGGGGATGCCCGGTCGATGGTCGTCAAGGCCGGGATCAACCTTCGGCTGGTGCCCGACAGCCCCCATCGCGACGCCCTGCAGGCACTGGCCGACCACATCGTCAACCAGCGCTTCGACGATTCGCACGGAACCTGACCCCCCGACAACAGGAGCCCATCACCATGCCCGACCTCGAAGCCACGCAGAACAACGACGATTGCAACCTCGTCAACAGGCTCTGGACGTTCCTGGACAACCCCAAGTCCGGCCAGTACTACCTCGGCAACATCATCGCCAACGGACTGCACGACAGCGTGCTGGGCATCGACATTACGCCGTTCCCGACGGTCGATGTCGGCGACGTCCCCCGTCAGACAATGTTCGAGTGGGCGCTGGAGTACATGGGGATCTCCATGTCCGACACCAAGCTGGCGGGACTGGAGACCTATGGCGGTGGGCACCTCACCTGCACGCCAACCAGCGCCACCGAAACCTCGGTCACGCTGACGCTCGACTTCGACGCCCTGGTGTTCAGCGGCAACTACGACGTGGGTGTGTCCGGGGTCACCGGCTGTGCGGTCGCCACGGCAGCAGCTATCACCGGTGGCAACGTCTCGGCGGAGGAGCTGATCATGGCGCCGGGGGACACGCCGACACCCGCCAGTGAGCAGCCTCAGCTCGAACCGCGCGCGCTGGTTCCGAGACGACCAGACCCGCGGCCTGCCGAACTCGGACAATGGCCGCGCCCTGGTCGGCGCCTACTACCTGCAACAGGACACGATCAACAAGGTCACCGCCGCCCAGACATCCGGGGCGGCGCTGTACCGCCAGACCCTCGGCAGCCAACAGGACACGGCTGATGCGGTCAACGCCTCAACCGCCTACTACCAGGACCCGACCGGACCGCCCCCGACGCCAATCGGCGAGGGCTCCCAGTACGACGGCGGGTTCCAGTCTGCCTTCTACTTGCAGATGGCGACCCAGCAACTGGCCCAGCAGGAGGGCGTTGACTTCGAGGCTGAGGTCACCGCCCAGAGCGACAACGAGTACGTCCAGCTGTCCAACGCCCTGAACCATTTCAAGGCGCAGGTGCTTGGGTTCCAAAAGGACAAGCCGGGGACCCACCAGGCCACCGACGTGATGGCCTACATCCCGACAGCCTCCCCGGACGTCAACGTGGGCGTGGTCCAACACTCCGAAGCATTCGCCGACGGCGTGGGCATCCCGATCATCAACCCCGAGACCCAGGCGATCGTCAAGCACCTGCCGCTGTTCGAGATGGACCGCGAACGCGCCCTGACCGCCTTTGCCAGCGTGGCCGAGGCAGTGGGCGACTCGAAGGGCTGGTTCCACGTCAAGGGGACCTTCTCCGACACGGCACGGACCGTGTCGTTCACCATCGAGACCAGCTTCACCAACACCGGTGGCAGCCTCACCGCGACGGTCAAGAGCATGAGCCTGGGGATTGGCAACCTACAGATCGTCCTGGGCAACAAGGCCGGCTTCTCCAGCGAACCAACGCTGTACGACAAGATCACCGGTTGGATCGCCAACACCGGCTCGTTCCAGGACACGTTGAAGAGCAAGCTCAACGTCGGCATCAACTCGCAGGCCGTGCTGGACGACTTCACCAAGACCCTGAACGGTGGACTCAAGAAGCTCGGGCTGTAGGAAGGATCGTCACATGCCACCCACCACGACCGTCTACAAGACCGGCAACCTTTCACGCGCCCCGAAGCTCATCGTCGACGTGATCGCCTCGGGCCAGGGCAACTCGATCCTGGTCAGCTATCCCAACGGGAAGTACATGCTGGTGGACTGCGGATCTCAGGCCCACGGGACCAACAACACGCTGTACGCCCATGTCAGCGCATACATCACCACCGTGACCGGCGGCAACGACATTTCCTGCGTGGTCCTCACCCACGGCGATCAGGACCACACCTCGTGGATCCCCGACATCGACGAGGCGCAACGCCCCAAGTCGGTGTTCTACGGCGGCCTGCGCCGGGACCTCGACGACAAAACCCTGGCATGGGTACGCGGCCAGGAACGCCGCACGCCCCGGGGAAGCTGCCTGGTGTGGGACTTCAAGGGCTACCACAGTGTGGCGCCGGATGCCGACTTCCAGGGTGCCGACAGCAACGTCGACACCGATGTGTACGTGCTGGCGGCCGGCGACGGCGACTCGCCGAACGCCCGCTCGGTGGTCCTGTTGCTGGTCTACGGCACCCAGGGCGTCGTGCTTACCGGTGATGCCACCACCGCCACCGAAGGTGAGATCCTGGCCAACTTCCCGGGCAACTTCCTCAGCCAGTGCACCCTCCTGGTCCCTGGCCATCATGGTGCCTTCGAGTCCACCGCGCCAGACTTCCAAGACACCCTGGCACCCGACGTCGCGGCACTGTCGGCGTCCGGCACCAACGCCAGCTACGCCCACCCCAACTGCGCCACCCTCCAGCAACTGACCGGGGCGCCCTACGTCGGGGTCGGCACCGACCACTTCGTGACCTGCTCCGACGGCAAGGGGCAGGCATATGGCACGTCGCAGACCTCCAAGGCCGTGTACGTGACCGGCACCAACGGCGACATCCGCTTGACCACCGACGGCACCAAGGTCAACGTCAAGGTCTCTTCCATCGGGACGTCTCGACTGGCAATGCCACGACCCATCGCACGCCCAGCCCCGGGGCCACCCA
This sequence comes from uncultured Nitriliruptorales bacterium, assembly GCA_963735045.1. Taxonomy (GTDB): domain Bacteria; phylum Actinomycetota; class Nitriliruptoria; order Nitriliruptorales; family Nitriliruptoraceae; genus Salsipaludibacter. The sequence goes on from CAVTIZ010000003.1 coordinate 532,819, forward strand.
CAGCCCCGGTGGCAGCCCGAGGGGGTGGACGGCGATGAGCGCAATCACGACCCTCGCTGAGCTCCGGGCCGCGCTCGAGCAGATGATCACCGGCAGCGGCTCCGCCCGCGTCTTCGAGCTGACCCAAGGCGCACTCGGATCACCCAACATCGACCGGCTCCTTGCGGGCTACCTGGCGCGCGACACCAAGACCCTGACGCTGACCGATCCGACCGATCCCGCCGTCGACGGCGACACGGTGACGTTCACCGGCGGCGCCGTCGACATCCTCGACGTCGACGGCACCGCGACGGTGGCGTTCGACCTGGCCGATGACGGCGCACCGTCGCTGCTGCTGGAACTGCCCGTGGCTGACAAGGACTGGCGCCTCACCACCTCGTTCCCCGCCTGGGACTACGGCACCGCCGCCCCCCTCGGAAAGCTGGGCTGGGCCGAGCCAGTCCTGCGGTTCACCTCCATGGACCGGCCGGCGGTCGCTGGTCGCCCGGCCCTGACCGCTTTCCTCGACCTTGCCGCGACGACGGTTGACCTGTCGGGCATCATCGGCGTGCTGGCCAACCTGCCCGGGGTGTGCAGTTCAACGGGTTCACGGGTGCGGTCTCCGGGCCGCTCGACGCCCCGTTGGTCCGCTTCTCGTCGGCATCGACCGCCCCGGCGGCGCTCGGCTACCTGGTCCTGCCCCTGACCGCCTCGGCCATCGCTTCGGCCGACAACCCGTTCGACAAGTCCCCGACTCCCCCACCGCCGGTCTACACCTACCTCCAGTTGTCCGCCGAGCTCGCGCTGCCCCAGCCGACCAGTGTCCCACCGGTCCCCGTGTCGATGGACTTCACCGCCCTGGGCTCGCTGCTGCAGTTCACGGCCGACCTCCGGAAGGTGTCCAGCTACGCGCTGCAGGAGTTCGCAGGCTTCGTGAACTCCGCGCCCATCGACACCTATCTCGACGAGTACGTCTCCCTGTCCGGGGACGTCGAACTGCGCGACCTCGCCGTGACGGTCGACACCGATGCCATGTCCCTGGCCGCGGTGTCTCTCACGGCCGGCACCAGCCAGCCACTCACCGTGGTCACGGACTGGGTCGTGATCCCCGACATCACCGTCGGATTCACCGTCAACGACCCACTCGGCGCCAGGACGATCTACGCCACGATCACCGGTGAGTTCGACTTCCTCACCGACGTCCCGGTCCGGGTGTCGGGTAGCTACCCGCAGATGCGGTTCACCGGTGGCCTGGCCACCGACACCCCGATCAGCATCCAACAGGTCTTCCAGCACTTCCTATCGGACACCTCCGACGTCCCGAACGTGGAGATCGACGCACTCGCGGTCACCGCCGACCTGACCGCCAAGACCTACGGCTTCAGCTTCGCGGTCTCGTCGGCGTGGAAGATCCCGGTTGGCATCGCCCAGATCGAGCTGGCGCAAGCCGGCCTCGACCTGACCCACACGACCGGCACGTCGGGCTTCAGCGGTGCCATCGCCGCCACCGCCAAGGTCTTCGACGCCTCGGACACGTTGGTGGCCACGTTCTTCATGGACTGGACCCTGCCGGGATCGTTCCTGCTCAAGGGCACCTTCCCCGACATCGACCTGAGCGCCCTGGCCGAGACGCTGACCGGCGGGTTCCTGCCCACCGTGGCCGGGCTGCCGAGCATCCACCTCACCCAAACCGTGGTGCAGCTGACCATCAGCACCTCCACCGAACCCGAGCACGTTGCAGCCGTACGCGCCGCCCTGCCACAGGCGTCGGGCGGGACGGTCTATGACTTCACGGCCTCGACCGCCATCACGGTCGACAAGTTCGGTGACATCGACCTGCTGTTCGAGCTCGTGCGTGGCAGCGGCGACGATGACGGCTTCGTCGCCGGCCTGCTGGTCGCACCCACCTGGACACCCGATGCCATCTGGTCCGGTCTCAAACCGGTCTTCGACGTCATCTCCCTGACCGGGGCCGGGGTCATCCTGTCGTCCTTGGACAACCCGACCGCACGCCTGTCGAACTTCTCCAACCTTCCCTACGTGCCGGACAGCTTCGGCAAGGGCGTCACCTTCTTCGCCGAACTGTCGGTGGCCGACAAGGCCCTGCAACCCCTCGGCCTGGTGCTGCCTGCCCACACCGCGTTGCAACTGTCCGCCCACATCGACACGTCGGACATCACCAAGTCCGACATCGCCGCCAGCCTGCCGGCGGTGCAGATCCACAACGACCTCACCTGGGATGGACTCACCCTTGACCTGGCCCCGGGTCAGGGCACGTTCTCGTTGAAGACCTCGGCGACGTTCCACTTCACGTCGGAGTCGGTCAAGCTGAGCGGTTCCGGAACCATCGCAGTCAGCGCCACGCCGAGCATCACGATCGGCCTGTCGGTCTCCGACTGGGCCGAGCCGTTCGGGATCCAGGGGCTGACCATCCGCACGTTCGGCATGACCGTTGGCCTGGACGAGGTCGGGGTCAGCATCGGTCTGCTAGGCAGCTTCGAGATCGGCGAGGGGTCGGACCAGTTCAGCCTGACCATCGGTGGCGAGGTCATCGACTTCGAAGCCCCCGGAGCATTGGTGTTCGCACTGGAGGCCAGCGCCAAGAGGCTGGAACTGACCACGCTGATCAAGCAGTTCACCGACCTCGACCTATCGCAGGTACCGCTTTTGAACGGGTTGGCGTTCAAGTCACTGGGCTTCTACCTGGTGGACGACCCGGCCGGTTGGACGGCTCCGCCACCGGACATCCACCACTATCCCTTGGGGATCGGCCTCAACGCCGACATCTTCTTCTACGACTTCGAGCTCACCATCTTCGCCCAGGTGGAGAAGAGCGTCGGCATCATCGCCAGTGGCAAGCTCAACAAGCGGGTCGAGATCCTCGAGGTGCTCGTGATCTCCGACGAGACGGGCACAACCGGACCGTCGGCATCCATCAACACCTCATCGCTTGCACCGGGGGCTCCTACTCCCGGAGTGATGTTGGTCACCTCACCTGAGTACCGGGCGCTCGTACCGCAGTTCGCCCAGGCGATACGACCAATCAACCCACTGACCCTCCTCAGCCAGGCAGGCCAGGAGCCCTACTTCGCGTTCTCCGGCGGCATCGACCTCATGGGCCTGGAGCGCATCCGCTTCTCCGGCTCGGCCACCGACCAGGGGTTCGAGGTGAACTTCTCCGCCGAACTGGCCGATCTGTTCAGCGCGCACTTCGCCGCCGCCTACTCGAGTTCCACGGGGTTCATTGGCCATGCCGACGGTCGTTTCGACTTCACCCACACGTTCGCCGATGGCCTGTCGGTGCTGGGCATCACGCTGATCCCGGCTGGCACGACCATCGAGGGCCCCAACGCTTCCCTGTCCATCGACGTGACGGTGAACGCCACCACTGCCGAGCTCGCGGTGGCGCTGTCATTCCACTGGAAGTCGATCTCGTTCGACCTGGCCTTCACCCTCAACGCCGAACAGATCGCCGACCTGCTGAAGAACCTGTTCGCCCAGGTCGTGGTCTGGATCGAGGACAACGTCACCACCTTCCTCGACGACATCCTCAAGGATGTGACCTCCTTCATCTCCTGGATCGCAAAGGAGGGACAGGCGCTGGCGATCGACGTCATCACCGTGGCCAAACTGCTCTACCACTGGTTCGAGGAAACCGACATCAACCAACTGGCAGAGCACCTCGTCGCTGCAACGATCTACGGCCTCTACGACATGGCCCGCGCCCTGGTGCAGGTGTTCGGCGTGGCCCTTGCCGACGCCGTCGCCCTGTTGGAGAAGCTCATGGACGACGTGTGCGAGGTCGAGAAAACCCAAGCACTGATCTACGGCTGAACGAGCCCACCGGCTGTGAACGACGACATCATGTCCCCAGTGGCCACCGGAGCTCCCCGACGTGGGGGATGGCATAGGTTCCACTCATCAAGGGGGTGTGCGTTCGAGCCAACCGAGGATGCCGTTGAGTCCGTCGTCAAGGCGAGACTCCGCACGGACTGTCAACCCACCCCAGCCGTTCTTGCCTACTTGCGTCCCAGGGCCGCTCAACGCACCGGGCGGCTCAGGCCGGCCATCCCTCCGGTAAGGCGCGGGATCTCAATACTCCGCCGGACGCCGGCGGACCCTCGGATAGCTGGTGGATCTCGCGACTTTCATGGTCGGCCTCAAGTCTCTGGAATCCGCGGGCCCACTCAGCCGGGTGAGTGCGGTACCAAGCTTCTGTAGGAAGGTCCAGGTGCGCGGCCACGGTGGAGGTCATTCGATCAGACACTGCGCCGAGCTGATCAAGCACGGCTCTCGAAGTGCGCGGCAATGTGTTCGGCGATGACTTGGGACCCATCCGTCGCTGAGCCGGTCCTAGTCAACCGACGCTGCTGAGCACGTCGAACGACCAAAGCCACCGCGAAGAAGAGGAGCGACAACACCAAACGAACGCGAGCACCGGAAGAATCGATAATGCACCGGACCCCGAATCCGACTGCGTAGGGAGAAGGGACCGCGCGAAACTCTCCAAGGGAGTGAGATCCTGCGTGGGACTGCCCCCGACTTCTGGTGCGATCGACCAGACCGTGGTCCAAGCCAGCGCCATCAGGACCAGCAGCACGCCGACCGCAGCTACAACAATCCAGCTCCGAGGCCCCGCCTTGCCGCGCCTTCGGGCTTCCGACGTACCTCCAAGAGACGACCTGTGGACCGTTGCGCGGCTGAGGTCGACCCACTGATATCCCCTCAGGTCCTCTCTCAGGGGCGTCGAATCGAGCAATACAGGAACGATCGGCGTACCGAGATCTCGCGCCTGGTCCACCTCTCCGCGGACCTCGGGCGAGGCTGCCGAGTGCGAACACCAGAGGACGTAGATCAACGTCGCTGAGTCCACGGCCTCGCGTATCGCCTGTCGCCACTGAGCGCCGGGTCGAATGCTGTCCATGTCGTGGAAGACGTCGTCTCGAGCGCGGAGCAGTTCGACGACTGGTCGGGCCAGCCGGGCGTCGGAACGGCTGTAGGAGACGAAGACCGGGGAACTCACGAGGTCATGACCCCCTCTTGGATTCAACGTCGATGGTCCGGATGACTCAGCTGGTGAGCACTCTAGGGCCCCTCGGCCGTATGCGTTGTGAGCACGAATCGAGAATCCGCATTCCTCCAGCTCTGCATGTGGCAGACGGACGACTCACCGAGGGCGGCCCTCCGCCATCCCTCTGGTAGTAGGGGTTGCCCGGCCTGCGGGAGCCGCGGGCGGCGCGGCGGATGTCTGGTGGACTCGGTGGCGGCGTCGTTCAGCAACCATCGGATAGCTGTCCGGTATCGCCACTCTCGGCCAGCCTGTGAGACCTACCGGGAGCCGCGATCTGGACACTTCGAAACGGCGCGTGGATCCTGCAGAGCCACTAGGGAAGCGACTCACCACTGAACCGAAGAGAGGGACCACCAGGCACCAAGGGTTGTTCGGTGTGTACCTGCCATAGATCGTTGTCCGGGTTGCAGTCCGGACACACGTTCCAGCCCGTCATCGGGGAGGGCTCGAATCTGCTCTTAGCCCAGATTCGTGCAATGTCCAACCCCTGCTCGATGAGCCTGTCCATCCGATACGTCAGGTCTCGGAGGGCGCCAGGGGACCTGTCGACATTCTCCGTCCCGCTCTTGGCATGGCGGTATCCCTCCGCCCTGCCGCAGTACCGACACCGGGCCTTCGCTGCCGCATGCACGACGGCGTTGCGGGCCTTCGAGGCGTCGCGCACAGCGTCCAGCCACAAGACCATCCCGAACAGGTCGGTCTGAGGGTTGACTTTCCACTTGCTTTGCTGATCCTTCCAGACGCGGCGCAACTGATCTGCCGCTCGGCCCGTGGTCATGCCCTCGTCGCGTTTCCGCCCCGACCACTCCAAGAGGTCCTTGAGCAGTTCGCACAGCATGGTGTCCGACAACGTCAGCGCAGCCATTGGGCCAGCATCTTCGGCACTGGGCGTCGCGGCCCGGGGACGATCGTCGTCGCAGGAGTTCGTCGGGGTCGGTGACATGTCCTCGCCTGGAATCGGTGAGAAGTCAGCGTGCCCGCAAGACCCGCAACGCCGCAACCGTGCTGTGTGCATAGTCGCCCTCGCATCCTGCTCGGATGACGTACATGCCGACTGGGCCTAATCCGGCGCTTCGGAAGTTGTTGGGGGTGAGCCGGTCGGGGGTGCTGGGTAGGACACAGGGACTCCGCAAGACTGGGGGTGTCTGAAGCCACCCAGCTGCTGGAGTCCCTGTGCATCCTGATCCTATGACGCTGTGCCGTGTCCTCGTTGGTCTGCCGGACGTGGACGTGCTTGAACGTGACCGAAGCCACCGACGGCGTCGCCGATGGTCGTCGAGGTCGCCTCGATCCTGGACCGGCCCGACTGTCGAGCATGCGGGACGGGGGCGACGGTCCACGAGACCCGCCGCCGGCGGATGGTCGACATGACCTCGTATGGACGCAGGACGGTGCTGGTGTGGCGTCAGGTCCGCTGGGCCTGCCTGACGTCGTCGTGTCCGGTGCGGACGTGGATGCAGGTCGACTCTCGCGATCGTGGTCGGCAACCGCGGGATCACCGACCGGGCCGCGAGGTGGGCATGTGAACAGGTTGGCCGGCATGGCCGTTCGGTGTCGGAGGTCGCTGACGATCTCGGCGCGGATTGGCACACCGATCAACCGTGCCGTGGTCGCCTACGGCACCGCCCTGGTCGACGATCCCGACCGCATCGGGCAGGTCGCGGTGCTCGGGCTGGACGAGACCGCGTTCGTCCGGAGGGGCCGGTTCCGACGTCGGGTCTGGTCGACCCAGCTGGTCGGTGACGGCCAACTCCTCGACGTCGTGGAGGGCCGTGACGCCGCCCCGGCATGCGCATGGCTGGCCGACCGGCCCGACCAGTGGGTCAACGCCATCGGCCACGTCACGCTGGACCTGTCGGGGACCTACCGCAAGGTCGCCGACACGATGCTGCCCGCCGCCGTCCAGGTCGCAGATCCGTTCCACGTGGTCCGGCTCGCCAACCAGTGCGTCGACGAGACCCGCCGGCGGGTTCAACAGGACGTGCTGGGGCATCGGGGCCGCAAGACCGATCCGCTCTATCGGATCCGCAAGCTGTTGATCATGGCCGACGACCGCCTCGACGACGACGCGAAGTCACGCCGCCAAGGACTGCTGGCCGCGGGTGACCCGCGAGGCGAGGTCGCCGACGCCTGGACCGCCAAGCAGGCCGTCCACGAGCTCTACGACATCGACGACCCGAACCTCGCGCTGGACTGGGTCCGCGAGCTCGCCGACAGTTGCACCGACGGCGCCTACGGCCCCGAGATCCGCCGGCTCGGCCGGACCCTGCGACGGTGGGCCGAACCGATCGCGGCCTGGCACGCCTCCCGCGCCACCAACGGCCCCGTGGAAGCGATCAACAACCTCGCGAAGCGGATCAAGCGGGTCGCGTTCGGGCTGACGAACTGGACCCACTGGCGCATCCGGGTGCTGCTCTACGCCGGCAAGCCCGACTGGTCCAAGCTCGCCACCATCACCCCGACACCCACGTGAACTTCCGAAGCGCCCCTAATCCTGCCACCATCGCCCGACACTTTCGTGGACTTCCGAAGTACCAGATACCAGACATCTGTCCGCTCGAGATACTTCTGTGGGCGTCGGCGGCCATAGGAGAGCCGCCGATACCTCATGGTGTTTGTAGTGAACCCGCGAGCTCCTGTCACCTCCCACCTCAGCCGGGGCCACGGCCACACAGGATCAGGTCATCACGGCTGTCCTCTCCCGCGTACCAGCCCCTACGCCCAGTCGCGCACAGCACCAGGCTTGACATCCCACGGCCGTGCAGACCTCGAACGGCCGCGACGAGGTCCATGCTGCGAGCCTGATAGTCAACGTCTTCGGAGACGACCACGACGCGGTCACCCGAACTGGACGACCGGAGATGGTCGATCACCTCGTCGGCACTACATGCCCCCGCGGGGCTGGCCACCCGCGGGAGGAACTCAAGCTTGTGGCTGAGCAGATCGGAGAGCTGTCGGAGCTCTTCCGACTGTTCTGGGCCCGCGGAACGAGGTGAATCACCCGGCGAGCGCACCCGGCCTCAAGCACGCGCGGCAAGATCCGCTCCAAAGCAGGCACCGGCGACGACGTGTCCACTCGCTTCCTCGATGATCACCTGTCGGTGTGGATGCTGCATGTCGGCGAACCTACACGCCGAACCCAGACCATTCGGTATCTGTCCGATCCCGACACTTCCTAGGATGCCGCCCGGGCAGGTGGCGAATGTCAGTGATCGTGGTCGCCTGTCCAGGCTTCGCGGCCTTCGCTCACGGCCAGCCATGCCACGCCCAGTGCCGCCACGGGGTCGGCCCACCACCAGCCGAAGGTGGCGTTGAGCGCGAGACCGGCCAGCACGATGGCCGACAACCAAGTGCACAGCAGGGTCTCCTGCGCATCGGCCAGCACGACATGACTGTCCATGGCCCGCCCGACCTGGCGCTTGGCCAGGGCCAGCAGCGGCATCACCAGCAGCGACAGTGCGGTGATGGTGATCCCGACCGGCGACGCGGCCGGCTGGGTGGCCGCCACCAGGTCGCGCACGGACTCGACCACGATGTAGCCGGCCAACAGGAAGAAGCTGACCCCGATCAGCCGCAGCGCGTGACGCTCGCGGTCCTCGGACAGGTCGGGATCCCACAACTGCCACAAGACCACGGTGGCGGACAGGGTCTCGATGACCGCGTCGATCCCGAACCCGACCAGCGCGGTCGACCTCGCCCCGATCCCGGCCCAGATCGACACGGCGGCCTCGACCACGTTCCACGCGATGGTGGCCCAGGCCAGCCACAACGCCCGCCGCCGCCAGGTCACGGCGGTGTCGTTGCCCACCTCCATCCACGAGCCTTTGATCGGTATATAACGATAGCATCGTCACAAGCCGATGATAGGGACGCCGTGGACGACGACACGATGCTGGTCGCCAAGGTGTTCCGCGGGTTTTCCGACCCAACCCGTCTGGCGATCCTGCGCCGACTCATGGACTCACCGGCACGGGTGACCGACCTGGTGGACCACCTCGGATGCTCACAGGCCAACGTGTCCGGGCACATGGCGTGCCTACGCGACTGTGGACTGGTCCACGCCCACCCGGAAGGCCGTGCCGTGCGCTACCGACTCACCGGCGACCACGTCGTGGCGGTCATCCGCTCCGCCGAAGCCCTGCTCGCCGAGCAGGGCACCCACATCGACCTGTGCCGCAACTACGACCCGGACGAGCACGTCCACGCATCGTCACCTGCGAAGCCCCCGTAGGAGATCCGCCGATCTCCACACTCATAGCCAGGTTAGAAGGGGCGGCGTTTCCTGTGCGGGGTATCGGGTTGGGCACCGTGGGTGACGAGCCCCGGGTAGCGTCGGTGACGCTGACTGAAGGGTGGCTAGGGTTCCGCTGCTTGACGCAGGCCTGGTTCGAGCGCCACAGAACGTCGGGGTCCATCACTCCGGCTCGCACCTCATCGGATAGAAGCCTCGAGGGGAGAACGTCGGCACGGTCCGCCGTGCCGCCAACTCTTCGAGGATTCCATGACCACCCCGCCCTCCACTGTGCCTGCCCACCCAGCCACCCCGTACCTGCAAGCCTTGCTCGTCACCGTCTTGTGGTCGACCTCCTGGGTGCTCATCAAGGTCGGCTTGTCCGACGACCTTCCACCGCTGACCTTTGCCGGGCTGCGCTACACGCTCGCCGCCGCACTCTTGGTCGTCGCACTGGTCGTGTCGCCGCGGCGCCGGGCCGAGCTGGCCACGACCTCGACATCCACCCGCCGGGCCATCGTCGCGCTCGGAGTGGTGATGTACGCCATCACTCAGGCCGCCCAGTTCATCGGTCTGAGCCTGCTTCCGGCCGCGACGCTGAGCCTGCTGCTGTCGTTCACCCCGGCGCTGGCAACGGTGGTGGCCGGGCCTGCACTAGGCGAGTCCGCCCGACCACGCCAGTGGGCCGGAATGGGCATGGCGGTCGTCGGAGCCGCGATCTACCTGACCGGCGACCTCGGCGTGTCGCCACTGGCCGGACTGATCGTCGGAGTCATCGCCCTGGCTGCCAACGCGACTGCGGCACTCCTGGGCCGACACGTCAACCGCATCGCCGGGCTATCACCGCTGACCGTGACCGCACCATCGATGGCCATCGGTGGCACGTTGACGCTGGCCACGGGTCTGGTGGTCGACGGGCTCCCGACGGTGTCGCGGTCCGGCTGGGCGATCATCGGATGGCTCGCGGTGGTCAACACCGCCTTCGCCTTCACGCTGTGGAACCACACGCTGCGATCATTGACGGCGACGGAGTCCAGTGCGATCAACAACACCATGCTCGTCCAGATCGCCGTGCTCGCGGCATTGTTCCTCGACGAATCGCTCACCATCGCCCAATGGACCGCCCTGGCCGTAGTGTCGACGGGCATCTGGTTCACACGAAGCGGCAATCGGGACCCTCTTTCGGTAAAGGGGTCAAAGCCATCACAAGAGGGCAGCCGAGAAGCCCGATGACGAGCACCGTCAGAACACCCCACATCGCGCACGCCAAGCTTCTAGCCCCAGACAGCTACCTCCGCAGGGTCACCAAGACCTCGGACAGCCGCCGATCTCGACACTCCCCGAAGCGCTTCCGCGGAAGCGGCAAGTCATCGGGGAGCCGCCGATTTCGACACCCTGGCAAGCGCTATCGCGGCATCGGCTTCCAGGGGAGATCCACAGATGCCGACAGCTTGATCGACCTGCTCCAAAGCTGGCGAGTCGGGGGAGCGGAGCGTGCAGTGGTGAGTCCGGGTCATGTGTGCCTCGACGCCTCTAGGGTCACGTGCAGGGGTTGTGAGGGGATCAGGCATGAGGGTTGAGCCCGAGTGGGCCGCGTCTCGAACGCGTCCGCCAAGTCGGGACGAGGTCGTTCGCGAGATCAGGAATGACCCCAACACCCTGGCGGCAGTCGTTGGTGCCGCCACTGGCCATCTCGCCGTGACGCTCACGACGTGGCGTCTTCAGGAGATGGCGTCGGGGAACTTCGGCATTCCGACCACGGGTGGGATCTACCGCGTCCAGGGGCCCCTCGAAGGTCGGGACTCGTGGTCGGTGGTGCTCAAGATCACCCGGTGCCCGACCGACACCGATGACCCGTGGGACGATCCAGCCTGGGGGGCCCACTGGCATCGAGAAGCAGCGGTGGCCAGGAACGGCCTGCTCCATCGTGTGGACGGGGTCGTCGCCCCGAGGTGCTTCGGCGTGGATGACCGGCGTGATGATGAGTCGTGGTTGTGGTTGGAGGACCTGGGCGCGATGCCGGACGGGTCGTGGTCGCCCGCCGACCGCTGTGTCGCGGCGCGAGCGCTTGCGCGCCTGCATGCATCCACCACGCAGGTTCCCGCCTGGCTGGACGGGGTCGGCTTCGTGCGTGGGACCGTCGACTTCACGCAGTCGATGGTGGACCAGATCCTCCGACGTGCACGGCGAGGTCCCGCCGAGTACGCCCCCCTGGACCCCGCGAGGGTCGAGCCTCGACTCGCGCGCCTGCTCACGGTCTACGACGACCCGGCCCCGTTGGTGGCGTTGACACAACAGGTGCCTCGGGCCTTGTGTCACAACGACTTCCAAACCGACAATCTCGTCCTCCGGACGGGACCGGACGACACGGCCGAGGTGGTCGCCTTCGACTGGGCGATCTGTGGTATGGGCCGGATCGGCAGGGACCTTGCCCAACTGCTCCACGACGTCCAGCCGGGAACCCACACGCGAGATGGACGCAGCGTCCGCGACGTCGTGTTGGCCGCCTACATCGACGAAGCACGAACGGCCGACGTCGTGATCGACCTTGCAACGCTTCGCCGCGCCACCGCGGCGTCGTCGATCCTCGTGGACCTGGGACTCGGGTTCTGGATGCTCGACAATCAGATCCGCGACGCGGACAGCCCGGCCGACGTGGCAGACCTGGTTGCCGGCCACGCAGCCAACCTCTCCGCGGGACACCTGCCAGACCTCTTGCACGCCATCGGGTGACCGAGGAAGGCACTCCCTTCCGTGCCCTCTGCCACGGCCATCGGCGAGGTCCGACCGGACGTCCGGTAGCCCCCGGTATCGCCACTCGGGTGCAGGTCATCCCCGGGGCCCATCTTGGACGTGGCCAGCCTCGTGACGGTTTGGCGTTCGCAACGAACTGTCAGGCCCACGGGACTGAAGTGGATCGGCGTCGTTGGGCGTCGGCGGCACGGCGTGCTTCGGCGGCGTGACGGTTAGGCTCGCGGCTTCGACCAGCGCAAACGGCGCGGCTGACCGCCGGGGCGGCCATGACGGATCGGGCTTGGTACTACGTCCACCCTTCAATCGGGTGCCAACCGTTGCCCGCGGGCGAGACCCTGCCGCCCATGATCGGCGAGGCCCACCTCCCCCATCCGTGGGTTGACCTGGACGACGACGAACAGGACGCCCAGGAGGTCGCGTTCTTCACCCGCTGCATCGAGCTGGCGGTCCAGCCCCATGGGAAGGGCTGGATCCGCGGCCGCGTGCAGTCGATCCACACCGGGTCACTCGAGCTGGACGATCCGCTGGATGCGCGACTCGACCTCCTGTTCGCCATCGCTGCACCGATCAGCCTGGAGATCCTGGCCGACGGCCGCCCGGTCGTGCGGATCGGGTGCGACTGGGCACAGGTAGCCGCGCTGCTGGGACCGGCCGACGTGGAACAGCTGCCAGCCTGGACACCCTCGGCCCCACGGCTGAGCAGCGGACCGGCCCTGGCAGGCCACGACGCCGCCGTCGTCGACCGGCACCGTCGGCGACACCACAAACGCGACCCGAACTGTCCGGCCTGTCCGGTCCAGGGCGATGCCGTGGTGTCCCCGACGCTGTTGGACAACCACTCCGACCCCTATGACCCGATACGAGTCGGCGACGAGGGCGTGGTCACAAGTCTGGACCGTGCCGCCGGTCTGCTCCCGCTGCGCATCTTCGACACCGATGAACTGATCGTCGAGTTCGGCTCTGGCCGCTGGGCCCAGTGCGGCCCGAACGACGTGCTGAAACTCGTCAGAGTCACCGACGGCCGCACGTGACCGACCATCAACTCCCCGACGATGAGCGCCGACGCTGAGCCCGGACCCACCCCATGAAGGAGCACCGAGGTGTCAAGCCCCGCAGCATGCCTGGCATGCGGTCGCACCGACGTGCACGCCCCCGGCTGCACCGAACTAGGGCGCCGTGTCCGAGTCGTGCTCCGCTGGGTGGCCGGCCTGGTCGTTGTCGGACTCGTCGTCGCTTCCCTGGCCGTCGGTCCGGCGTCACTGGCTCCCACCCTCATTGGCTTCATCGCAAGCCCGATGGGTGGAGGACTCGTCTTTGGCCTGGTGGCCGCGTGGTGGTGGGCCCGTCGACGAACCTCCAACTAGACCGCTGCAACGGGGCAAGGACACCAGCGCCGGGCCATCAGAGAAGTCCACCGAGGGTGTTGCAGCCACCTGTTGAATGCGCAACCGCTATCGGTCTGTCGGATGCGCCTCTGACGCCAGTCGGACGCCGCTGGTCGGCGAGGATCTGTCCGGGCGTCAGATACCTACTCGACGAGGAGGATCTCGTCACTCAACGTCCAGCCAAACGGTTGCGTCGCGTCCTCCTCGCCCAACCAGAATGAGACCAGGGCCCAGCGTTCGTCGTCGAGCGTGAACGACTCCTCCATGTCCACCGCGTGTTCCGGGGCCGAGACGACGATTTCGTGCGCACCGGGATCCAGGTGCAGATCGTAGGAGACCCACGTGTGTTGATCTTCGACGGCGAACATGTCGTCGATGATGGAGCCGCCGTCCAGTTCGACCACCAGATGCACCTCGGGAACCTCGAAGCTCTGGTTTGTGACGTTCAGGTGCAATGGCACGGTGTCAGGTCCGGGGGTGGTCGGGGGCGGTGTCGGCAGTGCCTGTGGCAAGGTGACCGTCGCCGAGCCATCGGGCGACGTTCTCGGGACAAGAGGCTCGGTCGTGCCGCCACAGCCAGCGAGGAGCACGCACACTGTCACCATCAGGATGTTCTGCTGTCGCATGGAGCCCCCCGAGTCCGCCGCCCCGGGGTATGACGCCGCCGCGGACGAAGGGGTTCCCCAACGTGAACATCACTGCGCCGCGGGCATGGACGTCGTCACGAGCAGCGGTCTGCGTCACCTGGAATCCCAGCCGCCCTCCAAGCGCCCGCCTTGTGAAGCGGAGCGATCTGAGATCCGCCGACCCAGGTACTCCGCCAGGGCGGCGAGCCGATCCCGGCTTCGAGGCGGAGTGGGTGTCCGATTGTCCTGGCTCGAGGCTTGGAAGCGGCGCCCAAGATGTGGCCAGGACGTCTGCGAGGGATCCATGGACAGGACGACAAGTCCGTGGTCGTGAAGTCCCGCTCCAACCTCAGCTGCTGCAGTCGGGGCCGGTGACGTCGCCGCGAGGCGCGTCCAGCACGGCGTCGAGTTCGCTGTCGCTGACCGCGTAGGCGGTGGCGTCGACGTCGGGGGCGATCGCGAAGGCGGTGGCCACGATCCGCCCTTCGGCGTCCGCCACGGGAGCCCCGGAGTCGCCTTGGAGGAGTGACGCGGCGAGGAACACGACGTCGCGTCTGGCGCGGCGACCGTCAGTGGTCCTCCCGACCGTGGACTGGACCTGGTCGATGCGACCGGGCGCGACTCGGACCTGGTCCTGACCTCCTGGGTGGCCGGCGATCACGAACTCGTCACCCTCACCGGGTGTTGCTCGCGCAAGTGGTGGCCGATCGAGGTCGTCCACAGCCAGCAACGCGAGGTCCCGCTCGTCGTCGCGGGCCACGACAGACGCCGTACGGGTGGCGCCGTCGTCGCGTCGGATGGACACCTCTCGTAGCTGCTCGACCACGTGGGCGTTGGTGACGACCAGCCCGGCGCCACGACCCAGCCGGACCCCTCGCCCAGGACAGGGCCACCGGCCGCCCCTCGACGTTGACCGTCGAGTGGGTCACGGTGGCAAGCACGCGCTGCGTGACCGGGAGTTGCGACGGCGGTGGCTCCAGTGCGGGGGCCGGCTGCAGCGGGGCCAGCACGTCGGGGAAGCGCACGCGCGACACGGCCTATGCCAAGGTGTCGACGACCGGGGGTGCCGGGGGCAGTGTGTCGGCGACGGTGGCCACGACTGTGGATTCTCGCACCTGTCGGGCAACCCCGCCGGGGACGTCGGCGGCAGCGGGCGCCACCAGCCACGTGAGCACGACCAACCCGCCCAGGCCGGCGAGCCCGCCGGCCAGGCGATCGGGACGGCCCAGGACGGTGTCGGCCACTGCGGTGCGCAGGCGTTGGCCGATGGCCCCACCGATCCTCGACCCGACCGAGACGGTGATGACAAGCACCGCCAACGCAAGCAGCGACCGCGTGCCTGCGCCCGGTGCCTCCACCCGTTCCAGTACGGCGGGCACGGCCAGGGTCGATGCCGCCAGTCCCACCAGCAGCCCGATCCAGGTTGACACGCGCGCGAGCAGGCCCAGCCGAAGGCCCGCGGACAGAGCGAACAATGCCAGGACCGCCAGCACGACGTCGAGGAGGTTCATCAGCCGCGCGCGATCGATTCCTCGTTGGCCAGCGCCTCGACAGCCGTCGCTGCCGCGGTGAATGGCACCGTGGCCCGCTCGGCCTCGTCCACGCGGTGTGTGCAGGTGAAGGGCAACGACTCGTCGGGAGGCTTTGCATCCGCCATGTGCTCGTCCTCGGGTCGGCCAACGCGACGGTATCGAGCCACCACCCCGCCACCGGGCGCCGTCACACCCGCGTCGCCCACCCTTGTGTGCGCACGTGTTGCCGTGTGGGAAGGATGCGCACGCGACGCGCCATCGACATCGCGGAGTCGGCGCCCCTGCGACAGCCCAAATCACCTGAGGCGTGCCTCCTACGGTGCATCCTTCGAGATCCGTACGCTCTCACCCCTCCCGATGACCCGCCCGACTCTGCAACCCACGACCTGGCCGAGCGGCCATCGCCGCAGCCCTGGTGTGCAGCCTCGTCGTCGTGCATCAGTCCTCGGCGGGCTCGAGTTCGTCGACCTCGACCTCGCCGACCGGTTCTGAACCCGTGGACAGGTTGCCGTCCTCGTCCAGGGTGAGCGGGGACTCGTTCTGCAGCACCGCCAGGAACGGTGCAAGCAGGCCGAGGGGACGACTGACCGACAGGAATCCGCCGCGGTTGATGAACGCCCCCGGCTCGAGCCCGGGCGCGAAGTTGATCCGTGCGATGCGGCTCCCCCCGAGCTCGTTCGGCGTGGTGTCGCTTTCGAGTTCGACGACGGCGGACTCCCCGTCGAAGCGGACGTCGTAGGACGTGACGTTGTACACGGTGCTCTCCTCGCGCGATCCATCCACCGTAGTTGGATGCCGCCCTGTCGCGGCCTGCGATCAGGAGTGCCAGACGGGCTCTGCGCGTCGCACCGGTTCGTCGTGGAGCGATCGGGGTCCCTCCGGTGGACCCGTGGGCCAGCGGCCGGCGGCCCAGGGGTGCGCCGGTTACGGCCAGTCGCCGGTGAGATAGGTCTCGATGGTGCGGGCGGTGAACTGGTAGCCGGTTCGGGTTCGTCTGATCAGGCCGCGGACGTCTTCGAGCCGGCGGGCGGCCGAGCCGATGCGGGTGCTGCTGTCGTAGCCCATCTGCTGGGCGATCAGCTTGGCGGTGCGGTCGCCAGCAGGGAGTTGGGCCATGGCGTCGAGCACGGCCCGTTCACGGTCGGGGACGCGGTCCAGCATCCGCGACACGTGTCGGCGTGCCTCGCCAGCGGCGGCCGTCCATCCTCGGTCGACCTCGTCGAGGGTGATGATCTCGCCGGTGCCGGCTTCCCAGGCCCGCTGGCCCGCGAGCTGGAGCAGGAACGGATCGCCCAGGACGAGCTCGACCAGCCGGTCCAGAGCGGCCGCCTCGGCCACGACCCGGGCGGGACCGTCGGGCCCGGCCGTCGGCCAGCCGTCCCGCGCGAACGGCGCCAGCGCATGAAGCACGTCGGCGTCGGCGACCGGGCCGAGGTGCAGTGGTGCGAACCTGCGCCCGAACGTTGCGCCGGCCTCGGCGGTGGCCAGGTCGTGGAACTCGGGCAGGGCGGTGAGGTAGACCGCCAGCGGCAGTGCGACCTCGTGCGGGGTCCCAACGGCATCGGTGACCCGGCGCGTGGCGGCCAGCGCGTCGCCGAGGGCGACCAGCAGTTGGGACAGCACGGCCGGGTCGCTGTTTTGCGCCTCGTCGATTCGAACCAGCACGGCCCGATCATCGCTCGCGGCGAGTTCGGCCAAACCCACCAGGGTGTGGAACACCGCCCGGTGCAACGGTGCCGCGTCCGGGGCGTCGACGGTCACCGACACGCCGGCGGCGCGGACCTCCCGCAGCCGCCGCAACCAGACACCGAGGCGCTGCTCGGTGCCCAGGCCCGCGTCGTCGGCGGCCTCGGCGATGGCTTCGGCCAACAGCACCAGGCCGGACACGCCGCGGGGGATCCGCACCGCCGGCACCACGACGTGGCCGGCCTCGCGGGCGTCGCCGGCGATCCGGGCGGTCAGGGCGGACTTGCCGATGCCAGCCTCACCCAGCACAGTGCGGCCACGTTCGTCCATCCCGGCCAGCCGGCGGGGCAACAGCCGATCAGTCCAGTCCGACAACTCCGCAACCCGTCCCGCCCAGATAGCGGGGACCGTGTCCGCGCCGGGCGAGAACGGGCAGTTCACCGGGGTCCGCACCACCATCGCTGCCACTCTCCTCGCCCTTGGTAAAGTTTACCGGGGAGCATTGGGAGATGGTGGGAAGTGACGGATCCCACGGCGCGGTGCCATCGCCGGGGGGGTCACAGGACTTGTCGGCCAACGCTCCCCCGGACTCTGGGTCCGGGGGAGCGTGGCCTGTTGGTCGGCCTGGGTCAGCGCGGCCCGACGCCTCGAGCGGTCGCGCCGGGGTCGGTGACGTGGGGCAGCGGTGGGACCGTGTCGGGCAGCACGTGGCCGTCCCCGGCGGAGTTGGCGCGCTGTTCGTAGGCGTAGGCCATTCCGACCAATTCGTCGTCGTCCCACGCCCGTCCCAGCAACTGGATCGCGACCGGTTCGCCGTTAGCGCTCAGGCCCGCCGGTACGACCACTGTCGGGCTGCCGAAGCTTGCTGACGGTGTGTCGCGTCGTCCGAAGGAGCGCTGGTTGCCACCGCCGTCGTTGAGGCTGATGTCGCTGAGCAGCCCGGGGTAGACCACTGCGTCGACGTCGGCGTCGTCCATCCAGGCGGCGAGTTGCTGTTGGCTGGCGACGCGGTAGTCGCGATGGGCTTGGATCTGCTCCGGTGTCAGGCGTGGCGCCGGTTCGCGCCAGCAGTCCTCGGGGTCCTCGCGCTCGTAGGGCACCTTGACCTGTGAGCACTCGACGTCGATGGCGTTGGCGATGTCGAAGCCCTGCTCGTGCAGTTCGGGGTGGGCGTCGATGTATTGCATCCAGCCTTCTTGGCGCAGGTCCCCGCCCGGGCGTGGCCCGTCGGGACGCGACGGTGAGTCGGTGCCCCCGACGGTCGAGCCCATCTCCACGATTGTTGCGCCGCCGTCTTCGAGATATTGCAGCGCGTCGGTGGAGGCGTCCAGTACCGCGGTGGTCCCGAACGGGTCCTCCCAAGTGGATGGGATGTACCCGATCCGCTTGCCTTCGAGTGCGTCGAGGTCGAGGACGTCACGCCAGTCTGTGGGCATGCGGTCGTCGGCCGGGGCGGTGGCAGGGTCTTCTGGGTCGGTGCCGGCGACGACGTTGAGCATGTCGGCGAGGTCGGACACGGAGTGGGTCATCGCCCCGCCGTAGTCGGTCAGCCACGACAGGGGCATGACACCGGTGCCGCTCTGCAGGCCATCGGTGCCTCGCAACGTCACGAGGCTGGCGGCACTGGCAGGTGCGTACAGCGAGCCGATGACCACGTAGTGCAGCAGCGACACACTTTCGCGCGGCGGCACCGCCATGGTGGTGACGTAGGCCGGGAAGTTGCCCTCGTGGCTGTCGTAGACCAGCGGGTTGTCGAAGGTGTCGAACAGCCAGGTGCCGGCGAAGTCGATCGCGCCGTCGAACGGTTCGGCGGGCGTGCTCGGGGTGCCCAGCACCGTGGCGATCGGGCCCGCGACCTCGTCGTCGCCGTCCGTAGCGGGTGCGGCGGTCGTCCAGGCGTCGCCGGGGTCGACCACGGCGTCACCGCTGGAGGTGGCCACGACCGGCGCCGGGTCACAGCGGCTGCAGGTCGAGTCCGCGTCGCCGGCGCCGGGCTTCCGCAGCATCGGAAGCGTGCCGATACCGGTACTCGGAGGTGGACTTCTGGGCCGGCGGATGGGGGCATACCAAGAGTCGATGCGCGGGGCGGTGTCGAAGCACGGATGCCATCTCTCCGCCGATTCTGTGATGTTGGTCAGTCGTGGCGACGTACCGGAAGGAGCAGGACAAGCCCGATGGCCAGGTAGCCCACAACGGCCACGACTGGCAGGAACAGCCCCACGACGATCAGGGCGAGGTAGCCCCAGAGACTGGGGTTCAGCCGCTGGGTCAGCACCGCAGCCTCGTCGTCCGAGACATCGTCGCGGACCAGCCCGTGGTGTCGGGCGTGACGCCACATCACGGCGGTGATCACCGCGACGAGGAACAGGTTGAGCCCGAAGATCGTGGTGGCGACGCGTTCGGCATCCTCAGCCCTGACCGCCTCGCCGACCAGCGAAGTCGGGAAGGTCAGGAACGACACCACCAAGAGCAGCAGCAGGTTGAGCCGAGCAAAGGTGGTGTCACCCCGGGCGATGCGATTCGTCACTGCGGTATGAGCCAGCCAGGCCGCCCCGATGGTCGCGAAACTGACCACGTAGGCCAGGTAGCTCGGCCACAGACCCAGGAACGCCGTGAGGGGATCGTCCAGCCAGCCCTCCGGCAGGGACAGTTCGAGCACCAGGAGCGTGATCGCGATGGCGAACACGCCGTCGCTGAACGCTTCGAGCCGGTCTGTGGTGAAGCCGCGCCGCTGTGGGTTCGGGCTGTCCACCAGCGTTCCTTCGTCCTGTGCGGCCGAGCCAAGGCTAGTTGGTGGGCTTGAGCGATCGCTGCTGTTGACACGCGGCATCCGAGCCGGACGAACTCCTCCCAGGGAAGCGCCTTCCAACCGCAGATGCCCCGGTCCCGACCCGACCTGGCGTGCGTCGCAAACCAAGAAGACGACTGGTCCTGCCACCTACCACCCCGTCGAGAAACCTTCGGAGATCCACCCGATCTCCCTCCGTTCCGGTGACGCTGCCGGGGCCTCCACGGCTCCTGCAGATGTCCCAGTCGCCGCCGCACGGCTGCCACCATTGACTAGGGTTCGGGCATGAAGGATCGAACACGAGGGCTCTGGGACGAACAGGTCGGCCGGGCTGGTGATCGGCGGGGGCTCTACGCGGCGGTCGCGGCGGTCGCGGACGTCGACGATGTGCTCTACCCGGGGTCGTACGTGGACCTCACACCAGCGTTCATCTGGCCACGGGTCACCTTCGTGGACACCGACACCCGGGCCAAGCGATTCTTCGACGACATCGACGGTGTCCGTGAACTGCTCACCGAGCACGACGTCGACCCGAGCCGCCACACCGTCGAGTTCCTCCACGACGACTACACCAACCAGCTCGACGTCGAGGAAGGGTCGGTGGACCTGGTCGTGTCGCTGTACGCCGGGTTCGTCTCCGAACACTGCACCCGGTACCTGCGGCCACACGGGCTGCTGCTGGCCAACTCCAGCCACGGCGACGCGGCCATGGCCGCACTCGACGACCGGTACCGGCTCGTCGGTGTCGTCACCGCACGGGACGGGCGCCACAAGCTGCGCACGACCGACCTCGACACCTACATGGTCCCCAAACGGGACCAGGACGTCACCGTCGAGTCCCTCCACCAGTCCGGCCGCGGCATTGCCTACACCAAACAGGCCTTCGCCTACCTGTTCGAGCGTGTCACCTGATCAGCAGTCCCGAGATGCCAGACTGGCTCCGAACTCGGTTCCTGTCCGGTCCAGACACTTCCGCAGAACTCGCAGGACGTTCGGGATCTGCTGGTCTCGGCCTGCAGCCACCTGCTCGGCAACGTCACGTCCGACGGCGACTGGGGATGGATCCCGATCGCGTCGCGCATGCCTGGCGGCGATCGCCTTCACCGTGTCCCGATCGGCTCGGTGGTTGTCGCTGCTGGCTCGAGGAGTGCGTTTGTGATGGCCTCGGCAACGAATCGACCGAACCTTTGTGTGCTCCACTTCCGCCGGAGGACGAGGAGTTCGAACAGTTCTGGTGCGCTGTAGGTCCAGAGCACGTCGGTTGCCTCGTCGAGGGAGATCCCAACTCGGAGATGTCCGGCATCGTGGAGGCGTCGAGCGTTCTGGGCCATTCGTGCCCGACGTTCGTTGTCCACCTCGTCGATCAGCGCGGCGATCTCGGGGTCGGTTGCCGCGGCGTCACGGATGAGGAGAAGGATCGGCGCGACGAGAGGGGCGACTTCGGCGGTGAGTGTGCCCCACTGAGCGACGATCTCGACGGGGTCGGTGAGGTCGTGGAGCTGGTCGGACCGTAGCTCGGCGGGGATGTCGCCTTCGCCCTGAAGGGCCCTGCGGCGGATCGCTCGGATGAGACCGGGCTTGCCGCCGAAGGCCTTGTAGACGGTGTCGGTGGAGACGCCTGCGCATTGGGCGATCTTCGCGATCGTGGTCTGGGTGTATCCGTCGCGCAGGAAGAGGCGTTCGGCGTGCTCGACGATGAGCCGTTGGCGACGCCGCGCTCGGTCCTGGCGTTTGGAGGAGTCATATGGGCGGGTCGTCTTGACAGGCATCATCTCGACAGGCAGAGTAAAGTTGGTTCCAGTCTACTGGATCGAAATGCGTCGGTTGGCAAGGAGGACCCCATGGAGCTTGATGGACCCGAAGGGGTGCTCGAGCGATTGCTTCGGGCCACGAACGAGCACGATGTCGACGCCCTGGCGGCGTGCTTCGCCGTCGACTACACGAACGAGACACCCGTCCACCCTGGCCGGGGCTTTCGTGGACGCGACCAGGTGCGACGCAACTGGGAGCAGATCTTCACGTTCGTACCCGACGTGCGAGCCGAGATCGTCGCGTCGGCGATCGATGGCGAAACGCTGTGGACCGAATGGGAAATGACAGGTACTCGACCCGACGGCTCCTCCCACCACATGTGCGGTGTGATCGTGTTCGAGGTCTGCGACGCGATGATCAGCGCTGCTCGGTTCTACCTCGAACCTGTGGATGAGCGCAGCGGCGATGTCGCGGCAGCGGTGAGCGAACAGGTCGAGCGGTGATCCTTGTCGCTGGGGGCAGCGGTCGACTCGGCAGCCTGCTCGTCGAGCGACTGACCGGGCAAGGACGGGCGGTGCGGGTCCTCACCCGTGAGCCCAGCCGCGTTCTCCATCTCGGGACGACAGTCGAGGTAGCGGTGGGGGATCTGCGCGATCGGGCGAGCCTCCTCGAGCCGATGCGTGACGTCACCACAGTCGTCGCAGCCGCGCACGGGTTCGGCGGGCCGGGCCGAGTCACGCCCACGGCGGTTGACAACCACGGAAACGTGAACCTGGTGGACGGAGCGGCCGCGGCCGGCGCGGACGTCGTGATGATGTCGGTGATCGGTGCGGCACCGAACCATCCGATGGAGCTGTTCCGAGCCAAGCATGCGGCCGAAACCCACCTGCGCGCCAGTGGGACCCCGTGGACGATCGTACGCGCCGCGGCGTTCGCCGAGCTGTGGGCCGAACTCGTCGGCCGAGGAATCGTGTTCGGTCGAGGAGACAACCCGATCAACTTCGTCTCGGTCGTCGATGTGGCTGCTGCCCTCGAACACGCAGTCGTCGATCCCACGGTTCGCGGACACGTCATCGAGATTGCGGGGGCGGAGAACCTGACCATGAACGAGTTCGCCGAACTCCTGCAGCGCGTGCGATCCGAACCGCGCGCCGTGCACCACGTCCCGCGCTGGTTCCTTCGCGCGGCGGCGAGGGTGGCGCGCCCCGCCCGTGCTGCGGTTGCCATGGACGTGTTCGACATGACGTTCGAGCGTCAGACGTCGCCGGTCGACACGTCCGTCGCTCCACCAACGCCCCTTGCCGAGGCCCTCGCTCGCTGATCGGACGCAAACAAACGCCAACACCCCTTCGCCAGTTTGGCGGTGGGGACCCGGATCCACGTCGCATCGGGCTGGCAGACGTGACGAACCACCCCGTTGCTAGGGCGTGGTGTGGTGGGGTGGTGCCGGAAGGAGTCGATCCAGGACGGGGCCTGCGATGGCTGCGACGTCGACGTGGTCGGGTGAGGAGCGCAGCAGTACCTGGATCCCTTCGTACAGGGCCAGGAGTGCGTCTGCGGTCGCCGGGACATCGACGTCGGGATCGAGGGATCCGGATTGGATGGCCTGCCGCAGGTTGGCGCGGAGCACGGTGCGGACCTGGTCCAGGCCACCGGCGAGCACGCCTCTGGGGTCGGCGCCGAGCGCCCCTGCCTCGGTCGAGGTGATGGCGAGCAGGCACCCGAGCGGGAGGTCGGGGTCCTTGGCGAGGATGGAGTCGAACACCATCCGGATCCCGGCCAGTCCGTGGTCCGCGGTCGCGCTGACGCCGGCGCCGATCACCTCGTCGAGGTAGTGCTGCAGCGCGGCGGTGAAGATGCCCTCCTTGTGGCCGAACACCCCGTACAGACTCGGAGCAGCCAGACCGGTCGCGGCTTCGAGGTCTCGGATCGACGTCGCCTCGTAGCCCTGCTGCCAGAACGTGAGCATCGCGGCGTGCACGACCGCCTCGGTGTCGAACGAGCGGGGACGCCCCATCGGCTGGTCCTTGCGTGGCTGTGGCGCAGTGTCACAGACGCCCGTGGCCCTCGAGCACCCACTCGCTGACGATCTCGGCGTACGTGTCGGGCTGGTCCGCAAACGGCGCGTGGCCGGCCGCCGGGATGCTGGTCATCGTGGCACGCGGCAGACGTCGGGCCAGCTCGCGGCCCATCGCCTCGAACACGACCACGTCGTCGGCACCCCACACCACGTGGACGGGGACGTCGAGGTCGTCGAGGTGGGGGTCGACGTCCGTCCGGATGTCCTCGACCGCGCCCGCGAACCACGCCATGGTCTCCCGGATCCGGCCGGTGTACGCCTCGAGCTGGTCGGAGATCTCGTAGGCGCTCGGCCGGTAGCGGACGTACGCGACGCGGTGGATGAGGTGGAGGAACACCGCGCCCGGCAACGACCCGACGACACCGCGGTACGCAGCGCCCCAGTCGAACAGGCGACTGACGGCGGTGCCGTTGAGTGTCTGGTCGGTCTTCTCCACGTCGATGCCCGGCCCGTCGCCGATGATCAGGCTGGCGATCCGCGTCCGGTCGAGGGCCGCGGCGCGCAGCACGATCGCCGAGGGGATGTCGTGGCCGACCAGGTGGACGCCCGCGAGGTCGAGCTCCTCCAGCATCGCGAGCAGGTGCCGCGCAGCGACGTCGTAGCGCATGACCTCGGGGTCGCCCGGGCTCTTGCCGAGCCCCGGCACGTCGAGGGCCACCAGGTGGAACTCGTCACCCAGCTCCCGCCAGACCAGCTCGAACGTCAGCAGCGTGAACGGCAGCGGGCTGAGGAACATCACCGTCGGCTTCGACGGGTCACCGGCCTCGGCCATGCGCACGGTCCTGCCCGCGACCTCTCGGTAGCCCGGGACGATCGCGGTGAACTCCTCGGGCCCCGCCAGCGGGGATGCGGCCGCCTGGGCACGGCGGACACGACCCCATTCGGGGGTGGCGAGCAGCGACGGGAAGGCCGCAGCGCGCGCGCCACGGCCGATCCGCTGATAGGGCTCTTCCGGGGTGACGGGGGGAACTCGCATGGAATGCCTCCGGTTGTTTAGCGATCGATAAACAACTCTACCTGCATCGAGGGGGGCCCCGCCAGGTCCCGTCCCCACGCCTGCCTTGCTGCCGGACAGCGCGCGGTCAGAAGCGCCCAGGGCCAGCGTCGAGCAGGACACCGCGCCGGCCATCGGTGCCCCGGGGGCAGCGACTCACGGCGCCAGCAGTTGTGCGCGGCATCCGATCTGTTCGGTGATCTCCGACCCGCACAATCCGGGGACTACCGAGCGGTTGCCGAGCCTCTTGACGGAGACAGGCATCGATCTCCCATGGCTGCCGCGTTCCTGTGTGGGTGTGGACTACTGCAGGTCGGCCTGTGCATGGCCCGGGTCGTGCCGAGGTGCGTGCTGGTCCGCAGCCGCGTGGTCGACGGCTCGGCGCCGGCGGGCGCGCGTGGCATCGCCATCCGTTTCGCCGGCCTGGTCCCCGGCTGGCTGGGCGCCCCTGATCCGCTCTCCCCGATCCACCTCCAGGCGCAGGAGCGCATCGAGGATCGCGGCCTTCTGGTCCACGGTCGTGGCCGGCAGGCGATAGGCGGCATGGACGAAGTCCACGGTGTCGGCGCGATAGTCGTGGCCGAAGGACTTGAACTGCCCGGGGATCACCCGCATGGCGTTCATGGCATCGACGGCCACGTGCACGAAGGTGATCAGCGGTGCCCAGTCCATCGATTGCGCGACCCCCCGGCCGCGATCCTCACCGGTGAGCCATGGCGGCCGCTTCACGGCCCACCTCATCGACATCTGGGCGATCGGATCGTTGTCGTGGTCGACCACGACCGCACGCAGCCGCTCGCGCTCTTCCTCGTCGAGTTGTTCGTACTCGCCGAAGTTGTCGAAGGCGGCGACCGTCCCCGTGGGCACCAGGTCCCCGGAACCCTGCCGCATGCCGGTCTTGGACCACTTGGCCAGCCCCGGCAGGCCGAACCACAGCGCCCGGTCGATGCCGTAGTGGTCGAACCCGGCGATGCCCTGGTGCATGACGACGTCCGACGCCGACCAGGCACCGAGGCTTTCCCCGAACACCAGGACCTTCGGTCGCCGTTCTGCAGGCATCCCGGCCAGGCGCATCTTCACACCCCACAACAGACCCCGGAACTGGGATCGACCGAGGTGGACCTTCTGCACTTCGAGGAAGGACGGCCCGCGGGCGTACTGGATGCACGCGGTGGCGATGTCCCCACGGGTCAGGAACTCGGCCGCCTCGATCATCGTCTGGTCGACCCACCCGGTGCCGGTCGGGGAGACCAGCAGCAGGTGGGACCGGTCGAAGGCTCCCAACCGGTCGAGTTCCTCCATCATCATCTCGGATCGACCCGAGGGATAGATGGGCTCGCTGTTGACCCCGACGTAGGCCCGGATCGGGTGGGCGATGGCAGGCTCGCCCACCACGGACTCGATCAGGTCCGGGGTGACGACGTCGGTCGCGAACCGGCGGCCCTGCAGGCCCAGTTCCTCGAACGGGGAGATGCTGGCCGGCCCACCCGACGCCAGGTCGTGGTCCGGCGGCGTCGAATAGGCGGGTTCGACCTTTTCATTCGTGCGCGCCACGCGGGAGACCCCGGCGGTGTAGAGGGCCGCCGCACCGACGGTCCACCCGGCCGCGTTGACCAGCCGACCGATCGTCGCGTGGGCGACTCCCGGCCCGAAGAACTGCATGGACAGGCGTCGCGTGATCGTGAAGGTGGCGCCGATGCCCGAGCCCAGCGCGACTGCTGCCGACCCGACACCCAGCGACGTCGAAAGCGTGGCGACCTCGTCCTCGTCGCTCCATCGTGCGACGATGGCCTCGCGCTGCTCCAACAGGCGACGCGAGTGCGTCAACGTGGCAGCAAGTCCGGCCGCCGCGACGATGACCGGCCGCGCCGCGGAGCGTGGCGGAAGGCCGACCCGCAACCCGACGGCGGTCTCGTGGATCATCCCACCCATGGCGGCGACCGCTGACAGTCGGCCGGACGTGCGCACCGATGCGACCGCCGTCGACTCGTCGTCGGATTCCTCCAGCCCCGCCACCGCCAGCCCGAGCCCGACGACGATCCCCCTGGCCGCCAGTCGGGCGGCGAGGGGAGCCGTGCGGGGGACGACCCGTTCGATGGCCCGGTTCACGCCGTGGCCGACCACCCGGGCGGCCAGGACCGACATGCCCGCGGCCAGGCCCTGGTGCCATCCGGCCCGTGGCATCAGCGATGGCCCATAGGCCGCGAAGAGGGCCCGGACCGACAGCGGACCAGCCGGGCCTGCCAGCGGGTTGATGCTGTCGGCCAGACTGATCGCGATCGGCACAGGAGGCGGAGATTCGATGATGGCCATGCTCCTTGACTGGGGTCAGGGCATCCCGACCCGGACGGTGTCGCCCGTGGGCTCGTCCACGTCCCGTCAGTGTGGCACGGCCTGCCGCGCAGGGCACGGCAGGAGCCGTCACGGGCGATTTTTCTTCTTCGTGCCCGGAACGGCTCGGCTGGGTCACGGTGTCCTTCATGCTGGAATCACGCAGAGTGGGTGATGAACCGGAGGATTCTGCCGTCATACCTTCGGACACGAGGCGCTGAGCGGTAGGCCGTCCAGCATGGTGGCGCCTTGACACGGGAGGCGTCCAGTAGTTGCGTGAACAGGAGGGTCGATCAAGGGAGGATCAAGGTGAGCACGGTGCGATCAGGTGCCGCTGTCGGCGTCGACACCCGACAGGTGGCAGACATCATCGGGCCTCGGCTCGCCGAGGTCTTCGGTGAGCTCCCCGTGGAGATCGAGTTCTGGGATGGCTCGTCGTACGGTCGGCGCGACGTTCCCAGTCGGATCCGGGTCAACTCGGCCGACGCCTTGCGGCGCATTCTGAGGTCGCCCGATCAGCTCGGCCTCGCTCGGTCGTTCGTGGCCGGAGACCTCGATGTGCGTGGCTCCGTGGCGGACACACTGCGAGCGCTCAAGGCCTCGGCACCTCGCTCCAGGGTGGCCCGAGCCGTCGCGATACCGCGAATGCTGGCCGCGGCGCGTCAGCTCGGCGTGCTCGCCGGGCCGTCGCCTCAGATCCCGGCCGAGGAGCTCGTGCCAATTGGTCGGCGGCATTCGCTGAGCCGCGACCGCCAAGCGATCAGCCATCACTACGACGTCGGCAACGAGTTCTACGAGATCGTGCTGGGCGAGGCCATGACCTATTCGTGCGCTCGGTTCACCGACCCTTCGCTGCCGCTGGCCGATGCCCAGGCGGCCAAGCACGATCTGATCTGCCGGAAGCTCGGACTCTCCGACGTGCGCGAATCCGCCGAGCCACAGCGGCCCCGGAAGCGTCTGCTCGACGTTGGGTGCGGATGGGGCTCGATGGCCATCCACGCTGCCGCGAACTTCGACGTCGACGTGGTCGGTGTGACCATCAGCGAACAGCAAGCCGAGTACGCGCGTCGCCGAGTCGCTGCCGCCGGTCTCGAGGATCGAATCGAGATCCGTCTCCAGGACTACCGAGAGACCGTCGACGGGCCCTTCGACGCGATCAGCTCGATCGGCATGTCCGAGCACGTTGGTTCGGAGAAGCTCCGCACCTACTTCGACCAGCTGTACGGATTGCTGGCGGTTGGTGGGCGCCTGTTGAACCACGCGATTTCGTCCCCAGATGGCTTGAGACTGGGTCGTCGGACATTCGTCCACCGGTACGTGTTCCCCGATGGCGAGTTGATCGATGTCGGAGCCTCGCAGGTGGCATTGGAGCGTGCTGGGTTCGAGATCCGAGATGTCGAGAACCTGCGAGAGCACTACGCGATCACGCTGAGGCATTGGGTGGCCAACCTCGAGGCTCGCTGGGACGATGCCGTCGAGCTCGTCGGCGAACGACGAGCGCGGGTGTGGTTGCTCTACATGTCGGGTTCGATCAACGGTTTCGAGGACGCAGGGCTCCAACTCCACCAGGTGCTCGCCGTCCGCAATGCGCCCGACGGAAACAGCCAGATGCCACTGACGCGCGGCGCGTGGACCTGAGCGTCACCCCGTCCGCCATCGCCTGCGGCGTCGAATCGGCTGGACCCGCGGCGTTGGTCAGGCCGGTGACGAGGACGCATCGCGCATGTCACCGGCCGCTCCGGCATCCTCCGGAATGAGCTCGTTGTCGGCCTGACGGAGGTTGCCTGTACCGGGCTCTCCCCAGCAGGCACCCGATCCCCATGACCGGGCCACGCGTGCCTGGCATCCTCGACCACGTGGTGGCCCCGTTGACGGTCGTGGCTGGACTTGACAACACCTTTGCCGGCAGGTGTCGTCGACATGTGTTGACCTCGAGGCAAGGGACTGCATGGAACATCTCGAGGTCAACCTTGCCGGGGCGCTGACGCTTCGTCGCGGGAGGCGCGAGCTGGGAGACGTGGCGTTTCCCGGTCGGCAACTACGGTTGGTGACAGCCATGCTCGTCCTCGGGCGGGCAGATCTGGTGGCCGTTGAAGTGCTGGCCGATGAGTTGTGGCGCGGGACTCCGCCCGCACGGTGGCGCGTGGGGATTCGCGGGCTGGTGAGCAAGGTGCGGCGGGCGGTCGGGGACTTGGGCCTGCCGTCGAGTGCCGTCGTCGCGGTGGCGGGCGCGTACAAGGTCGAGCTTGGAGTCGTTCGGGTCGACCTTGAAGTGGCCGCGGCGAGGGTCGAGCAGGCTCGCGTCCATCTCGACGCGGGTCGTGTCGAGCAGGCCCTGCATGACGCCAACAGGGCGCGAGCCGTGCTGTCCCGTCCTGTGGTGCCCGGGGTCCGTTCGGACTGGCTGGACGGCGTTCGGGATCACGTGGCCGGGCAGCACCTGGATGCGCTCATCGCGGTCGGGGAGGGCCGCAGGCGTCTGGGGCGCGCAGGTCAGGCACGGATGGTCCTGTCGCGCGCCGTCGAGGCGGCGCCCTTCCGCGAAGACGCCTGGCGCGAGTTGATGCGTACGGAGGCGAGTGCCGGCAACACGGGCGGGGCCATGCGGGCCTACGAACGGTGCCGCCGTCACCTCGTGGACGAACTGGGCGTCGATCCTTCCGGAGCCACGCAGCGACTGCATGGCCAGTTGCTGGAGGACGTGCCCGTGCCTGCCGTCGGTGTGTCGGAAACGGATCGGTCGCGAGTGCCGTCCGAGTCGTCCGGGTCACGATCAATCACTGGGGCACCCTACGTGGGGTTGCGGGCGTTTCAACGCCACGACGCTGGCCTGTTCTTTGGTCGTGATGCCGAGGTTCAGGAGGTCGTGACTCGCTTGGTGCGTTGCGGGATCGTCGCGGTGGTCGGACCATCGGGGATTGGCAAGTCGTCGCTGGTCCGGGCGGGGCTGCTCCCCGCGCTGGATCGAGGGGCGATCCCCGACTCGGACACGTGGGTGTCCATGATCGTGACGCCGGGCGACTCCCCCCTCGACGCGCTGGCTGGACGTCTGGCAAGACTGGCCCCTCGTCATTCGCGCGAGGACCTTGCCACTCGGCTCCGCGACGACCCGGACCAACTCCACGCCCTCGTCGAGGAGGTCCTGGCTGACCAGCCCCCGGGAGCTCGCGTCCTGCTCGTCGTCGACCAGCTCGAGGAGCTGTTCACGATCGGCGACCACGATCAGGTCGAAGGATTCGTCGGACAGCTCACGGCCGCGACGCGTCGTCTCGACGGCCGGGTCGTCGTGGTGGTGACGCTGCGGGCCGACTTCTACGACCGGGCCACCGGGGTCCCGGGACTCGCCGACCTGCTCTCCCGCTCGCAGTTCGTCGTGCCACCCCTCCAGGGCGAACAGGTCGAGGAAGCGGTGCAACGGCCGGCCGAGCGCGTCGGCGCGGAACTCGAGAAGGGCCTGCTTGCACGCATCATCGCCGACGTCGCTGGGCAGCCTGGCACGTTGCCACTGCTGCAGCACCTCCTGCTGGAGCTGTGGGAGCAGCGAACCGGCTCCGTCATGACCCGTGGCGCCTATGCCGACCTCGGTGGCGTCACCGGCGCACTCGCCAAGCGCGCCGACGACGTCTACGCGACGCTGGGACCAGACGACCGTGCCCGCGCCCGCAGGGTCCTTCTGCGAGGCGTCCGGCCGAGCGAGGACGGCGCCGACGCCCGCCGTCCCATTCCCGAGTCCGAGTGGACACTGGGCGATGACGGACCGGACGTCCAGTCGGTGGTCGACCACCTCGTGGAGGCTCGACTCCTGACAGCGACCCGTGACCCCGCATCGGGCGAGCGCATGGTCGAGCTTGCCCACGAAGCCCTCATCGCTGGCTGGCCACGGCTGCGCGACTGGGTGGACCAGGCCCGCGGCTGGCTCCTCGACCTTCGTCGCCTGTCGTCGAGCGCGGCGGACTGGGAGCGGCACGGTCGCGACGAGCACTGGCTGCTCACCGGACGACGCCTCGACGAGGCCGAGGACGCGGTGCACGCTGCGACGCGCAACGAACTCGACCTGCACCTGTCGCCACCCATCCACGCGCTGGTGGAAGCCTCGCGTCGGGAGCATCTGACCAGCCAGCGCGTCGCGAGCATTCAGGCGTTGGTGGATGACTCCCGCACAGCGCTGGACGACGACCCGCAGCGAGCCCTGCTGCTCGCACTCGTCGCAGCCGAGCGACAGGAGGGCGTGCCCGAGATGTCACCGCGCCCCGTGGACCAGGTGTTGCACCGAGCCGTGGTCGCGCAACGGGAACAACGGCGATTCACCGACGTCGGCGAACTCCTGGCGGTGAGCCCCGAGGCATCGACCTTCGTGACAGCCCGCGATGGGGGCGGCGACGAGACGACGGCGGCCTTCCACGTGCGTGACGGCCGCACGGGCGATCGGCTCCTCACACTGCCAGCAGCACGACACGGCTCCGTCTCCGCCGTCTTCAATCCCGCGGCCACCGTGCTCATCACCGGTGTCCGCGAGTCCCAGTTGCGGGTCTGGCGGACCAGCGATGGAGCGGAGCTGGCGAGACTCCAGGGACCAGAGGGCTCCGCGCTGACGGTCTGGGACTGCGACCCCACCGGACAGTTCGTGGTCGCCGGCGACCGCGCCACCCCGGTGGGCACCGGCACGCCCGTCCAGGGGCAACAGCTCGGGCGCGGCAACCCTCGTCCCGCCGGATCGACCAGCGTCACGTGCGTGTGGAACCTCGACACGGGTGAGATCGTCAGCACCATCGACCCTCCGCGATGGCTGGAACCCAATGACTGGGGACCATCACACGCAAGCTTCGATCCCGACGGGAAGCTCCTGGCGATCTGCATCTGGGCGAGGCGCTCGACGGCACAGATCATCGACGTCGCCACCGGAGCGTGCGTGTTCGAACTTCCCCCGGAGATCTCGACGATGACGACCGCGGCCTGGAGTCCGGACGGACGCTGGCTGGCACTTGGCGGCGACCGGATCACGGTCATCGATGTTCCGGGAGAACGGGTCCAGACCTCCTGGGCCGCCACGGACGGGCTGGTGGCCGGACTGGCATGGGCCGACGACTCTCGGGCGCTGTTCGTCGGTGGCAGGAGCGTGCAACGGTGGAACGCTCCCGTGGGTCGACACGAGTTCACGTACCGAGCCAGCGGTCCGTTCGGTCCCAACACCCGCGTCTTCGCGAGCCGCGACGGCCAGCTCCTGTTCTCGGGGTCACGGACTGATGGGACTGTTCGGGTCTGGGACGCGACGGCCGACGCCGGCGCAGAAGTCGCCCGGGTGGCGACCGACGACCACCCGTCGATGGCGTGGTCCGCCGATGGGGAACGGCTGGCGGTGTCGCGACCGGCCGGCGTCGCCGTCGTGGACGCAACGACATGGCAGGACGTCGCGACCCTGACGACGGAGCTGGACGAGGATCGTGTGGTGGCGTGGAGCCCGGATGGGACTCGTCTCGCCGCAGGACACCAGGGGGGTGTGGTCGTGTGGAACCCGGCGTCCTGTCGCGAGGTCTTCCGCATCGAGCCCGACGTTGGCGGGGCTGAGTTCAGTTCCGTGTGCTTCACACCAGCGGGCCGGCACCTGGTGGTAGCCGAGTTCTTGCCACCAGGCGACGATGACACCTGGGCTGCCGGCTACCGCCTCCGGATCGTGGATCGCGACGGCATCGAGAGCCGACGCCTCGAACGCCCCGGCGATGGCGACGTGATGCGGATGGAGACCACCCCAGACGGGAGCACCCTTGCGGTCTCGCGCTATGGAGGTCTGGTCCCGTTGGTCCCGGTTGACTGCGGCATCGACCTGTGGAACCTCGAGACGGGTACGAGGCGGACGCTGGACACGATCGGCTTGGGCGTGGCCGTCGACCCCGGAGCGGAACGACTCGCAACCGGTGGGCTGGCCGGCCACGTCGAGATCTGGAACGTCCGCTCGGGCGTGATGGAGACCAGGCTCCACGGCCACACGGGCATCGTCTGGACCGTCGCCTGGTCACGCGACGGGCAGTTGATCGCCACGGGTGGCGCAGACGCCACGGTGCGAGTGTGGGATGCAGCCACGGGCGGCGAGGCGCTCCGGCTCGAGCTCGAGGCCCAGCACGAGGTCACCGAGGTCGCCTTCAGCCCAGACGGCAGCCGGCTCATCGGCGGTCAGCAAGGCCACGGCATCTGGGTCTGGACCCTCGACCGCCGTGAACTGACGCGTATCGCGCAGGATCGTGTGACCAGACGGCTGACGGCTGAGGAACGGCGCAACCACGTCGACGACCAGCATTGGCCGGACTGACCCGTCCACACGTGGAGCTTGCCTCGTCCCGACGATCGCGACGACGATCGATGGCGCTCTCGGGGATTGTGTCTTCCGCGGCGTGGACCCGCGCAATCCGGGGCTTCTTACGGGGGTTTTACCACGGGTTTCTATCGTGCCGCGATGAGAAGGATCATCCATCGGGGAAGAGTCGACCATGACCACGCAGACAGAGCACTTCACACCGCCACGCTCCGGCCACCGGTACGGCACGGCGATCGCGGCGGCCCTGCTCGTGCTTGCGGCGGGCACGGCAGCCGTCGTGGCCGGTGCGGGCGACGCGCAAGCGGTCCAGGATCCACAACCGATCGCCGTCGAGGTGTTGTCCAGGCACGCCGCGTTTCCCGACGACGTCTCGGTGCAGGTGAAGCGCAAGGTGTCCGGGCAGGGCGCCGACGTGCTGAACCTCAAGGACGCCGGTCATGTCGTCACCGCCAGGCTCGTCGTCCAACCGGACGCGGCCTTCCCCTGGCACACGCACCCAGGCCCGGTGATCGTCACGGTCACCCAGGGTGACTTGGTGTACCAGCAGGCATCGGACTGCGTCGAGCGCGTCTACGGGACCCAGGAGGCCTTCGTGGACCCAGGCCCCAAGGTCCACACTGCCTGGAACCCGGGCGAGGAGGAGACCGTGCTCGTGGCCACCTTCTTCGGGGTAGCGGTCAACGCCGACGGGACCGGTGGGGCCGTCACCATTCCCGATTCCGACCAGTCGGACCGCTGCCCGTGAGCCGACGGGGCGGTGGCGGTCGGTGATCCGGCGAGCCTCCGAGCGAGGCTGGTGGCCCCGTTGCACCGCCGTACCGCGGGCTCGCCGTCTCGCCCTCGAACGCAACCCCGACCGGCGTGACGACCCAAGCACGTGGTGGTTGCGAATCGATGCCTGCAAACTCGATCGGGTGCCATGCGACCACTCGAGATGGTGCGCCGCACGAGCGTCAACAGTGGCGGTACCGAGGAGCTGACAAAGGTGGGTCGGCCCGTGCAACGCGGGCACACGTGCCAGCAGCCCTTCGAGGGCTTCAAATCCGTCTGACCGGTGGAGTCGTGGGTGTCGCGACGATGCCGGACAACTCAGGGTGCTCGCCACAACGAGCGGCCCAGGCCGATGGCCCACGCCGGCACCAGCAGCACCGTTCCGGTCAACCCCACCAGGCGCAGCACCTCGACGTCCACCAAGATCCCAACGATGTTGAGCACCAGCGCCGCGCCGACGGCGATCGCGAGCCCGCCGAGCAGTGGTCGATGGCGGCGCAGGAGGGACCCCATCCCCAAGAACCACGTCGCGCCAGCGAGGTTCTGGGCGACGCCCTGCAGGCCGTCCTCGCCGATGCGCCGGACCAGGTCGAGGTCCGCGAGCAGGCCGGGCCTGGTGGCCGCGTCGGCCGTGGCGTACTGCTGGATGAGGTCGGGCTGCGTCGCGGCCAGCACCCCGCCCCCGGCAGCTCCCAGGAGGAGGTAGAAGCCGGCAGCGGCCGTGGAGACGTCGGCCACGAAGGGGTCGTCGTCCCGCAGCCAGCGCAGCAGGTGCAGGGCGATCGGCACCAGCAGCAGGTAGTTGCCGAACATCGACAGCCACGTGCCCCACCGCACGAGCGCCACCGCACCGGTGCCGAGCGCGGCGAAGGCCTCCGGGTCACTGACCGCCTCGAGGTCGAAGCCTGCACCCGCGAGGCCGACGAGCAGGCCCGCCAGCGCCGAGACGCCGGCCAGGATCGTGACGACCGCGAGTGCTCGACGGTGGGACCACTCGGTTCCGTGCGTGGGCATCCCTGCTCCTCCTCGGACGGCCGTGCGGCCGCTCTCCCACGGCCGTGTGGAACGGATGGGCCGGGAGGATAGACCAGCGAGGTTCACCGGGATGGCGCACGACCGATGGAGGTCGTCGAGATGCATGTGCGTCGTCTCCTTGACGACGGCGACCTCGCAGGCCGCGACCGTCCCAAGCGCGGCCAGCTTGTCGAGGGTGTCGGCGACGGCGGGCCGGGCGCGCTGGCCATGGCCGTGGATCGGGGGTTGGGCTACGGCATCGCCCAGGACGTCGCCGTCGACCTGCTGCGGTGGGGTGTCGACGTGGTCGGCTCATCGAGCCGTGGTCCGTGTGAGGCAAGTGTTGGACCCCACAGCGGAGGGGTCCGCCGCTTCGGAGGGGATGCCGGCGACGAGTTCGGAGACGTTGTCTCCAGCGGACGGCGGAAGGTCGCAGCCCATTGCGACGGGCACGATGAGTTCGGCTGTGATGCCGGTGGTGCCTTCCCAGCACGAGGATGGACGAAGGCGAGCCGTCGTGAGCACATCGCCCAAGAACTTGGACTGGGCCCGGACAGCGTCATCAATGCATGCTGACCGGCGGGTCGCACAACCCCGGTCGACACCACAACGAAATACCCCTTGACACGAGCGAGCCGAAACTCTAGGTTCCGCGAAGCTCGCAATCCCCGCCAAAGAACAGGGACCCCGCTGTGTCTACACGCACCGTGCCGCGCCGCCACCTACTCATCATCTCGATCATGCTGCTTCTCCTGTCCGGAATGAGCGTGAGTATGGCTCCATCCGCGGACGCCGACTACTCCTACTACACGTACCAGAGCCGGTCAACCGTCAAGGCAAGGGCCGGCGTCTTCACGGGCGGTGCCTATTTCTGCAAGAAGGCGCCTTGGTACGTCTCAGCAGCATGTATTGCCAGTGTTTCCAAGTACACGATCATCTACGACTACGCTGCCTACAGAGACTGCAAGATGCGCATCAAGACGACGATCAACACGAGTTCGAAATACTCGTTTGACAAGGCCACCCACACGTACCAGCCCTATCAATGCCGTAAGTAGGCCTCCCCATCGCAGGAGTCGGCCCGCGTTGCCCTGACGGGTGAATCCCCCGAGGGCGGTGCCACGACCGGCAGGTCGGCGCCGCGGCACAATGGTGAGTGACAGCCGGATCGCCGCTCAGCCTGACGAATGGCCTCGGGCGGTGGCCGCTCGGGAATCATGACCGTTCGGTCGCTCAGCGTGCTCGGTGGCGTCTCGGCGGGCAGCGGCGCCGCGCCACAGGTCGTGGAAGCCGCCCTTCGAGGGACATGGCAGGTTTGGTGCCCTGTCCATTCAGGGAACAGGGGCGAGCGAGTCCCCACCAATGGAAAGCAGGAGGATGTCGGACACAAGCATGGGCGCCACCCGACGCACCGCAGACCTGCCACCGACTCGCGATCTACGACCCTTGAGGTTCCCGGCGATCCTGCTCGGCGTGGGACTCGGCGGATTCGTCGATGGCATCCTGTTCCACCAGGTGTTGCAACTGCACCACATGCTCAGCAATGCCGGCCAGGATCGCATCGGCCTCACGACCCCGCCGGTGACCACCGTTGCCGGCCTGGAAGCCAACACCCTCTGGGACGGGTTGTTTCACACCGCCACATACCTGTTCGTGCTCGTCGGCCTCCTGATGCTGTGGCAAGCGTGGCGCGAACTCGCCCTGCCTGCTCACCGTCGTCCGTCATGGACCCTGCTCGTCGGTGGGATCCTCGTCGGCTGGGGGTTCTTCAACCTCGTCGAGGGCGTCGTCGACCATCACCTCCTGCAGATACACCACGTCCGGGCGGGCGACCACGAACTGCTGTGGGACCTGCTGTTCCTCCTCGCAGGCGCGGGCCTTGTGCTCGTGGGGTGGATGCTCATCCGAGCCTCCGAGGCGAAGGCAACGAAGCCTCCACAGCCGACCTGACCTCGGGGCCCTCCGAGGTTGTCCCGGCCCATGAGAGATCCTGGACCCCGAGTTGCGTGACGCTGTCGACATGGTCGCAGGGCGCTTTCGCGACCCTGGCCATCCAGCTCCCGGCCGTCAACGCGAGGTCCTCGAGTCCGTCGGGTGACGAGCAGCCTCAGCGAAGTCCCCGGGTGAACGCGCGAACGGCGCCTGCCAACGTGCCCACGAGGAACATCGCCGAGGGAAGCCCGAGGCACAGCAGGATGACCCCGGTCACCCAACCGGCCTCCATCGGGTCCGTGAGCGCGATCCACGCGCCCCACACCAGGACCGACGCCCAGAACAGGGGGTCGCGCGACAACGGCGCGTCCAGACCGGGCCAGCGGGACCTGGTCCCGGCGGCGGAGTTCGTGTGGTCCGTCACGACGTTCCTGTCCGCGCCGACGTGCGCACTCTACTGCTCGAGTCGATCGACCAATCGAGTTCACCGCACGGCCGAATCGCCCCGGTGGGCGGGGCAACGGTTCCGGACGGGATCGGATGGGCATGGTGCATGGCCGTCCTACGCTGTTGGTCCCGACCGACGCGCTCCGAGGAGATCCGATGCAGCCATCGAGCACCGCAGTCCTGGCGATGCACTGGCAGCACAACGTCATCGACCCGGGGGGCCTGTTCGGGCCGATGCTGGCCGAGCCCGTCGCGGCGTCCGGCGTCGTGTCCCGCGCCCGTGACTTCCACGACGCCGTGCGGGACCACGGCGTGCTGGTGGTGCACGGTCGCTTCACGATCCCGGCCGACGAGGGGGCCCTGGTCCGCAACACCGACTTCATGCGCATGGTCGCCGACGCCGGTGACCGGTTCCGCCCCGACGCCTGGGGCGCTGCGCTGGTCGACGGGATGGCCCACGACGACGACCTCGTCAGCGACAACCAGCGGCTGTCGGGACTGGCCGGGACCGACCTGGCGGAGCGGTTGCGGGACCGCGGCATCGAGACCCTGTTGATCACCGGTGTCGCCACCAACCTGGTCGTCGAGCAGACCGCCCGCCACGGCACCGACCTGGGCTTCCGCGTCCAGGTCGTGGGAGACTGCACGGCCGCAGGCGACGAGGCCACCCACGACGCGTCGCTGGCGAACCTTGCCCTGGTCACCGACGGGGTCGTGTCGGCCGCCGACGCCCTGGCTGCACTCGCCGAGGCCTGACCCGCGTCAACGCCACGGCCGAGTCGGCGTGGTCCCGACGTCGGGGCCGCCGACGCTGGGGCCGCCGACGTCGGGAACCGGACCTAGGATTGCCCGACGTCGAGCAGGGACGCGAGGTGGACGCGAACGAACTGGCCGACGTCGACGACCTGTTCAGCCTGCCGGTGGACCAGTTCGTGGCCGCGCGTGACGACCTCGTCCGGCGGTTGAAGGCGGCCGGGCACGCCGAGCAGGCCCGGGCGGTCACCGCCCTTCGTCGCCCGACCCTGGCGGCGTGGGCGGTCAACCAGGTCGTGCGGGCGGACGCCGACACCTGGGAGGCACTGGTCGCGGCCGGTCGGACGGTCCAGAAGGCCCAGCGGCGTGCCCTGTCCGGGGTCCGGGACAGCGGCCTTCGCGACGCCTCGATCGTCCGACGCGGCCTGGTCGAGGCCCTGGCCGATCATGCCGCCCGGGTCCTGGACGAGGCCGGCGCGCGGGCGGAGTCCCACCTCGACGACGTCGTGGCCACCTTCGAGGCGGCATCCGCGGACCCCGACGCGGCGACCACGATCGGGACCGGACGCCTGTCCGCGCCGGTCCACGTCACCACGGACTTCTCCGGGACCTCGGCGCTGCTGGCGCTGTCGCTGCCCACGGGTGCCGACGACCCGTCCGACGCCGACGCCGCCGACGGGGAAGCGGTCGACCCCGCGGCCGCCGAGGCGCGTCGCGAGGCCATGCGTGTCCTCGAGGCCGCCCGGTCGCGGGCCGCGGCAACGGCCGGCGCCGCAGCGACCGCCCGGGAGGACGCCGCCACGGCCACGGCGCGCGCCGACGAGGCCCGGTCGATCGCCGCGACGGCACGCGAGGCGGCGGAACGCGCCGAGGCCACGGCCGACGACCTCGCCGCCCGTGCCGCCGTCGCCGCGGAGTTCGCCGCGGACGCCACCGCCACCGCCGCTGCCGACGCCGATGCCGTCGAGGTGGCCCACGACGCCCTGGACGCACTCGCCTGACGCCCGACCGGACCCGGCCAGCCCGGCCCCGACTCAGGCGTGGGGCTGGCCGGTGGAGGCCGAGGTGCCGCCGTCGACCGGCACGACCGCACCCGTCACGTAGGCTGCCCCGTCGCTGGCCAGGAACAGGACGGTCGGGGCGATGTCGTCGGGATGTCCCGGTCGCCCGAGTGCGATGCGGTTGCGGAACGGCTCGAGGTCGTCCTGGTCGTCGATGGCCCCCTCGGTGAGCGGGGTCAGCGTGAAGGCCGGTGCGACGACGTTGACCCGTACCCCCCGGCCGCCGAGGTCGAGCGCAAGGGACTGGGCCATGGTGTGGATCGCCCCCTTGGTCGCGTTGTAGCCCGCCTGGCCCCAGTCCCCGCGCATGCCCGACACCGACCCGACCGCGACGATGGAGCCGCCGACGGCCTCGAGGTGGGGGAGGGTGGCCTGCACGACGTGGAGGAACCCGTCGACGTTGGTGCGCCGCAGTTGGTCCCAGTCCTCGGCGCCGAGGTCGTCGACCGGTCCGTTGGCGTAGGCCCCGGCGTTGCTGACGACCACGTCCAGGCCGTGGAACCGGTCCACCGCCGCCGCGACCACCTCGTCCACCGAGGATCGGTCGCCGACGTCACCCGGCACGGCCAGCCAGTGGTCGTGGTCGTGTCCGCCAGCGGTCTCGTGCAGCGGGTCGACACGCCGTCCGGTCAGGACCACGTCCGCCCCGGCCTCCAGGAAGGCCCGGGCGATGCCGCGCCCGATGCCCGATCCGGCACCGGTCACGAGCACCGTGGCGTCGGTGTAGTCGAAGGTCGCGGTCGTGGTCACGGGTGGCCTCCTCGGGGGTCGGACGAGGGGTGGTGGCACGCGGCGTCCAACGCGACGGCCCCCGGTCGGCCTTCCCGGGACGGGCTCCGACGTCTCAGTCGGCCGCCTGCTCCTCGGGCGTGAGGGCACGCAGGATGCAGAACTCGTTGCCCTCGGGGTCGGCCAGGACGACCCAGGTGACCGTGTCGTCCTGTCCCACGTCGACCCGGCGCGCACCCAGCGACTCGGCCCGGGCCACCTCGGCGTCCTGGTCGTCGGGGCGCAGGTCCAGGTGCAACCGGTTCTTGACCTGCTTGCCCTCCGGGACGGCCAGGAACAGGATGTCCGGGGACACGCCGTCCTGGGGCGAACCGGCCGGTGGCTCGAGGACCAGCTCGGAGGGGTCGTCGTGGGTGATGCGCCATCCCAGCAGTTCTGCCCACCATCGACCGAGCGCGGGGGGATCGGTGGCGTCCACGCAGATGCACTGCCAACCCAGCGTCATGGACCGTTCCTGTCGTCGGGGCGGTGACCCCACAGGGGGTACCACGACAGCCGGCGTCCGTGCGCGCCCGTGCGGATGACTCGGTCGGGGTGGCGTGGCCGCCAGCGCCCGGCCCGGCGTCAGGTCGGGTCGACGTCGCGGGCGGGGTGCGTTGCCAGGCGGCTGACGATCAAGGCGACGACGGTGACGAGGTAGACCTGCCCGACCACGGCCTCCAGCACCGACACCAGCCGCCCGAGGGGCGTGGCCGCGACCAGGTCGCCGTAGCCGGTCGTGGTCATGGTGGCCAGGCTGTAGTACATGAACGAGGTGGAGGGTTCGGCCTGGCCGAAGAAGGGCACGGACTGGACGTCGCCCACCACCTGGAACGCGAAGTCGAAGGTGATCGCCAGCAGCAGGAGGGCCGACAGTGCCCCGAAGAGGGTCTGCAGGCCGACGCGCTGGTGCTTGAGCAGGCGTCGGACCACCATGACGGGCGCCGCCGCGGACAGGGCGAGCCAGAACCACGGCGCCTGGGCCTTCGAACCCACGCCCGAGACGTTGCCCGGCCACACGATCAGGGTGATCGCGAGCACCACCGCGACCACGACGACGATCTCGGCCGGCCGTCGGTGGCGTCGTCGCACACCGGCGGTCCGCAGCGCGAGGACCATCGTGGCCCCGATCAGCAGGGTCACGGCCAGCGTCGAGATCGTCGAGCCGCGGTCCGACGCCGACAGGTCCACGGCGACGACGGCCTGGACCACGACCGACACGGTGGTGACGCCGAGCAGCAACCCGAAGTGGTCCAGCATGGGGATGTCGGAGACCTCGGGATCGTCCAGCGGCGTGGTGCCGGTCGCGAGCGTGCTCGGGTCGCTCATGTGTGCTTCCTCGTTCCGCGGCCGACGGCACCCTATTGCATCGCCGCCAAGCCGATGTGGATCCTCCCGAGCGATGTGGGCGACCCCGAGTTGGCGGGGAGGAACACGTCACCCGGGGGCGGACACATCGGGTCGGGGGGGCGGACACATCGGTTCGGGGGCCGCGCGAGGACCGAACGGTGGTTGACGTGGGGTTCGTCGGTCCCCGATGATGACCTCATCACCTCGAGGCCGTCGCCGGCCTCGGGGAGGCTGTCCTCCGGACCCCGGGACGGCGAGTGGCTCCGCAATGCCGCCACGACCGTCGAGCGAGGAGGCAGTCCCATGTCCACGTCCATGTTCCCCCAAGACACCCACGGCCAGGACGTCCAGGGCCCCACGGCGC
This sequence comes from uncultured Nitriliruptorales bacterium, assembly GCA_963735045.1. Taxonomy (GTDB): domain Bacteria; phylum Actinomycetota; class Nitriliruptoria; order Nitriliruptorales; family Nitriliruptoraceae; genus Salsipaludibacter. The sequence continues at coordinate 574,798 of CAVTIZ010000003.1, forward strand.
CGTCGGCCGTGGCCCTGGTCATGGCCGAGGCGCTGTCGCTGGCCGTCCGTGAGGTCGACCGGGCCACCGCGGTCCGCCGCCTGCAGAGCTGCAGCCGGGACTCCCAGGTCCTGCTCGCCGCCGCGAAGCGATGCCGGTCGTTCGACCAGGTCGAGGGCCCGATCGTGGTGCGGGCAGCGACCTGGTTGGAGGCCGCCGTGCGACGTCCGCGACCGGTCCGGGAACGTCCGGCCGCCGGAAACCTGCGCCAGTCCGGACCCCGGACCGCATGACGCTGGCGCCCCGACCCGCATGAGCCTGCCGTCCAGCACCCCCCGTGCCCAGGGCGTCGACGCCGCTGGCCTGCTCGCGGTGGTCGAGGGCATGCAGGAACGCGACCTCGGCCTTCACGGGCTGGCGGTGGCGCGTCACGGCCATCACATCGCGTCGGGGTGGGCGAGCCCGTACACCGCCGACCGGGTCCACCTCGTCTACTCGCTGTCGAAGTCGCTGACCGGGCTGGCGGTGGCGCTGCTGCACCAGCAGGGACGGCTGGACCTGGACGACCCCGTGCTGGCACGACTGGGTGTCGACCTCCACGACGTCGACGCCCGCTGGGCCCGGGTCACCGTGCGGCACTGCCTGTCGATGACCGTGGGCCACACCGAGGATGCCTGGCCACGAGTCGTGGACCGCTGGGACCTCGCGGCGGTCCGCTCCGACGACGACTGGCTGTCGCGGGTGCTGGCGAACCCGCCCACGGCCGAACCCGGGTCCGCCTTCGCCTACAACCAGGTCGCGACCTGGCTGCTGTCGCTGGTCGTCGACCGGCTTGCGGGCGGCATCCGCACCCTGCTGCGTCCGCACGTGCTCGACCCACTGGGCATCGGCGAGGTCCCGTGGCACACCGATCCCCAGGGCCGCGAGCTGGGCTTCACCGGTGCCCACCTGACCACGGGGTCGGTGCTGGCCCTGGCCCAGCTGGTGCTGGACCGGGGGGCGTGGCGGGGTCGACAGCTCGTCGACGCGTCCTGGTTCGACCGCGCCACGGTCGCGGCCGGGCCACCCAACCGCGACCCCGAGGCGTCGCCGGACTGGCGCCGTGGGTACGGCTACACCTTCTGGATGCAGGAGGTCGGCCATCGCGGTGACGGCGCCTACGGCCAGTTCCTGGTCGTGCTGCCCGACCAGGACGTCGCGGTGGCGATCACCTCCGAGCACGAGCACATGCAGGCGACCCTGGACCTGCTGTGGGACCACCTCGTGCCGGCCGTCGACCGACCCGGGTCGGCCGCCGACGAGGCGCGGTTGGCGACCGTGCTCGACGACCTCGTGATCCCCCCGCCGCCCGCCAGCACCACGTCGCCACGCCCGGAAGCCGCGACCTTCCGGCGATCGGCTGCCGGGGACCTGGCCCCGACGTGGGGCGACGTGACGGTGCGAGCTCGCGACGACGACCACCTGCTCCGGGTGGATCGGGCGGGTGCCACCGTCGACATCGTCGTGGGCGACGGCAGGTGGTGCGAGTCCGTGCTGGAGGCCGACGGCTGGGCGTTGCCCGTCGTCGCCGGGGGCGGTTGGTCCGGCGACACCTTCGTGGCCGAGGTCCGCGTCATCGAGACCCCCCACACGTTCCGCGTCGCCTGCGTCCGGACCCGATCCGACGACGGCTCCGACGGCTCCGACGGGGTGGTCGACCTGACCTGGCGCCTGGTCCCGCTGATGGGTCCGGACCCGTTCGGGCTGGCCGTGCGGCGCCACGACGACGTCTGACCAGGCCGGTCGACCCGGTCAGTCCGGCGCGGTCCCGTCTGCGGAAACGTCGGCGAGTGCGTCCACGTCGAACTGGTCGACCAGGACCAGGTTCCCGTCGGGATCGCGGACCATGAAGTGCCCGGCACTGCCGCGCTCGCCCGCCAGGGGCTCGTCGGGCGCGTCCATCCCGGGCGCGTCGTAGGCCACCTCGATCCCGGCCGCCACCAGCGCGTCATGGATGTCGCGGACGTCGTCGCCGTCCTTCAGTGGCCGCATGTCCTGGCCGATCCCGGGATTGAAGGTCAGGACGTCGTCGTCGAACATCCCGGCGAACAGGCCGAGCATCGCCTGGCCGTTGCGCAGGATCTGCCAGCCCTGCTCGGCGTCGCCGCCGACCACCACGAACCCCAGGTGTTCGTAGAAGGACCGGGACGCCGCGAGGTCGGCGACGGACAGCGAGACGGAGAAGCAACCCAGGTTCACGGGACGGCCTTGGTGTGGGGTGCCGTGCAGCCTAGGTCACGGCCCGGCCCAGCCGCCGGGACGTGCCAGCAGCAGTTCGCCGAGCGCATCCACCAGCACGGGGGGCAGTCCCAGGGCCGGCAACTGGGCCGCGGCGTCGGCCGGGGTCGCACTCGCCCGGACGAGGTCCCAGGCCCGGTTCTTGTCCCGACGTCCGATCCGTGCCCGGTCCAGCACCGCGAACACGCGGTCGAGGGGGCCCGTGGTGGTGGGGGTCGTGGTGCCGCTCACGACGACCTCGACCGGGACCTCGCGTGACACCGACCCCAGGGCCACCCGGAGCGCACCACGTTCGTCGCGGTCGCCCGGCTCGATCGTGCGCGACCGGCCGGCGACCGCCACGGCGACCTCGTCCACCGGTCCGAACCCGAGGAGTACGACGACGAGTTCGCGGTCGGCGGGGACGACCGCGACGTCCCCGGTGGTCGCCCCGATCCTCAGCGTGGCCCGCTCGTCGTCCCACGACAGCTCGGTCGTGGCGATGCGGTCCCCGTCGTCCTCCACCAGGGCGAAGCCGCCGTCGGCGCCCGGTACCACGACCACCTCCAGCGCCAGCGGGATGCCCGTGTCGTTGCCGAGCCCGTCGGCGGGCTGCAGTGGCACGATCGCCCCGGCCCGCGCCAGCACGGGAATGGAGGTGATCGGGCGGTGGAGCCGCAACGTCCGCGCACCGCCGTAGGCGACGCCGGTGAAGAGGTCGACCCAGTCGCCGGGGGGCAGCCACGCGGTCGCCACGCCCATCGCGAGCTGGTCGTCCATGGGGGACGTGATCGGGGCGACCACCAGTTCACTGCCGAACGCGTACTCATTGGGCACCAGGTAGGCCTCGTCCTCCCACGGGTGGTCGTGGTACATCGGCGCCACCAGCGACCGGTTGTCGACGTGGGCGCGGTGGGCCATCGTGGCGAGATAGGGGAGCAACCGGTGGCGCAGGCGGAGGAAGTCCCCGACGACCTCGCGGTGGGGACTGGACAGGGTCCAGGGCTCGCGGCGACTGAACGGGTCGGCGCTGGCGTGCAGCCGCAGGATGGGGGAGAACACGCCGAACTGCACCCACCGCGTCGTCAGCTCGTCGTCGCGGACGCCGAAGAAGTGCCCGCCGATGTCGTGGCTCCACCACCCGTAGCCGACGTTGGCGGCGGTGGCGGTGAACTCGGGTTGGAACTCCAACGACGCCCAGGTCGCCTCGCTGTCGCCGGAGAACCCGACCGGGTAGCGGTGCGACCCCAACCCGGCCCAGCGCGAGAAGGTGATCCCGGGCTCGTCGCCGCGATTGGCGTCGAGCCAGTGGACGTGGTTGAGGACCCACAACGGGTCGAGCCCGGGAACGGTCGTGATCGACTCCTGTTGCCAGTCCAGCCACCAGAAGTCGACGCCCATGGCCTCCAGGGGGTGGTGGACCTCCTCGAGGTAGGCGGCCAGGAACTCGGGATCGGCCGCGTCGAAGGCCACCGGGAGCTCGCTGGCCGGGTCGATGCCCATGCGGGTGGCCATGGCCTCGTAGGCGTCCTCATGGGCCCGCACGCCGTCGGCCGGGTGGACGTTGAGGGTGACGGCGAGCCCACGGTCATGGAGGTCGGCGAGGAAGGCCCCGGGATCGTCGAACAGCTCCCGGTTCCACGTGTAGCCCGTCCACCCGCTGCCCAGGCGGGGTGGGATGTCGACCAGGTGCCAGTCCATGTCGATCACGGCGACCGAGAACGGCAGGCCCTCGTCGTCGAAGCGGTCCAGCAGCGCGGTGTAGTCCCGGGCGGTGTAGCGGTGGTAGCGGCTCCACCAGTTCCCCAGCGCGTACCGCGGCAGCCGTGGCTGGGGTCCGGTCAGGGCGTGGAAGTCGTCCAGGGCCGCCCGGTAGTCACGTCCGTGGGCGAACACGTACAGGTCGGTCGTGCCAGGCGTGCGCGGGTGCAGCATCCCGGCGTCGTCGAACAGCAGCGACGTCGAGTCGTCCACGACGGTGATTCCGTGGCGCGACAGCAGGCCGTCGTCGAGCGGGGTCCGGCCGTCGACCATGTCCAGCGTGCGGGCCGTGCCCCGGAGGTTGCCCGTTCCCAAGGGGTCCTCGTGCGGGGCGGCGTCGGCGCCGGGGCGCCACGTGCTGCGGTAGTTGGAGGCCCCTCCGCGCGCCGTGACCGACAGCCCGCCCGGCCAGAACGGCTGGCGGTCGTAGCGCAGGTGGAGGCCGGCGGTCCGGACCTCGAGCCAGTCGGGTCCGTCGACCACCTCCCGGTCGACCGGTGGCAGGTCCCGGTGCAGCACCAGTTGGGAGGCACGGTCCTCGGCGCTGCCGGTCGGGCCGTGTTCCAGCCGCACCACGTGCGGCGTCAGGACGGTGATCCGCCAGTCGTCTCCAGCCAGCACGTTGGCAGGGTCGGCGACCGGACTGGTGGGCAGGCGCTGGTGCGGGTGCACGAGAGGTCCTGGGTGACGGGAGGGCCGGGAGGGTGATCGCGAGCGGTGGTCAGGTGTCGCGGCTGCCGGCCCGGTCGGCGACGGCGGCCAGGTCGGCATCGGCGAGTCGATACGTGATCCAGGTGTCCTGGGGGCGGGCGCCCAGCCGGTGGTAGAAGTCGATCGCCGTCTGGTTCCAGTCCAGCACCGCCCACTCCAGCCTGGCCCCACCGCGTTCGGTCACCAGGCGTGCCAGCGCCCGGACCAGCGCCAGGCCGACGCCGCTCCCGCGCGCCCCGGGGTCCACCCACAGGTCCTCGAGGTGGATGCCGGGACGGCCGGTCCAGGTCGAGTAGGTCGGGAAGAACAGCGCCATGCCGACGTCACGGGTGGTCCCGTCCACCGCGTGACTGGCCAGGAGGCACTCGAAGGGCGGGTTGTCGGAGGCGAGTTGGTCGGTGAGCGTGTCGACGGTGGCCTCGACCGCGTCGGGCTCGCGTTCGAACACGGCGAGGTCGCGGATGAAGCCCAGGACCGTGGCGGCGTCGGCGGGTGTGGCGTGGCGGATGGCGGTCATGGGCTCGGAGTCTAGGAGCCGGATCGGCCATGTCGGCCGATGGGCTCAGCCGACCCCGCCGTGGTGGACGAAGACCTGGTCGCGGTGGAACAGTTCGTCCTGTGATCCCGGGTCGGGGTCGTCGGGCCAGTAGGGGTCCAGCAACCAGCCGTAGAGCACCGGATGGGGACCGATCCGGGTGCCGTCGTCGGCCACGTCGAAGGTGGCCGCCCAGACGTCGGGGTCGACCGCTCGGCCCACGAGGTCGGCATCGGGGGTGCGGCAGGTCGCCACGAACCGTTCCGGGAAGCCGTGGGGCGCGCCGTCGACGGCGTCGGTGACGGCGCGGTGGTCCGGGTGGGGGTAGCGCACGCAGGTCGGCTGGTCGTCGTTGTAGTAGGACGCGGCGACGAGCCGGCGGCGAGGCAGGTCCGGGATCCCGAGCTCGCCACCGTGGTCGACCAGCGTGGCGATGGCGTCGTCGACCTCGTCGGTGGTGAGGTCGCCGTCGCCCAGGTCGAAGAACACCACCGTGGCCCCGTCGCCGGCGTGCACCACGACGTCGCCGACGTCGTGGCAGTCCCCGTCGTCGCAACGCTGCCCACCCGGCGAGCCGGCCAGCCCCGTGCGGACGCCCTCGTCGTAGTCGTCCGGCAGTCCCGGGTCGTCGTCGCCCATCCGTTCCAGGAACGCGATCGTGGCGTTCATCCGTGCCTGGGCGCAGCTGTCGGTCCAGCGTCCCCGGGGCCGCGGACGGGGGACGACCTCGCCACTGGCCGCGTCCAGGCCCGGCAGCGCTCGCTGGCACAGCGAGGTCTCCTCGCCGCGGGTGAGGAACGCGAACACCGTGTGGGCCTCGGTGGTCCCGGCCAGCAACGACCAGGCCTGCATCTCGTCGTCGGGATGGGGCGCCACCACCACGTCCAGCGCCGAGCGTCGGTCGCCCGATGTCACGACCACGACGGCGATCACCACGGCGACCGCGACCAGCGCCGCGGCCACGGCCAGGCCGGCCCGTCGCGTCACGTGGGAACCCCCGGGTGGCCGCCGCGACACCGGGGCACCGACGCCCACGGGTCCTCGGTGGTCGGCCTACCCTCGGCGACCAGATCCTGCCCTTGCGTCCTCGGCGAGCAGTCCGGCATGCCAGTCGATCCCCTCACCCGGTGGACTCCCGCCCTCTCGGCGCGACGATGACCGACACCGTAGGCACCGCGACGTCGCCCGGCGACACCACCGCGGTGGACGACGGGTCGCGTCGACGTGTCCGTGGCGTCGACGTCTTCCGTGGGTTCGTGCTGGCGTTCATGTTGTTCACCCCCCCGGTGCGCACGGAGGGGACCTACCCCATGCTCGGCCACGCCCCCTGGCTCGGCTGGACCTTCGCCGACCTCATCTTCCCGGCGTTCCTGGTGACCAGTGGTGCCAGCCTGGCGTTCCTGCTGCGTCCGCCGACGGGTCCCGACCGGCGGCGTCGCCTGGTCCGGCGCACCATCGCGCTGCTGGTGGCCGGCGTGTTCTACAACACCGTCGGTGGACCACTCGACCTGACCGAGATCCGCCTGACCGGCGTGCTGCAGATGATCGGCCTGTCCGGCGCCATCGCCGCGGTGGCCGTGCTGGTGCTCCGGCGCGACGACGGCAGCGACCGACTCCGTGCCCTGGCCGGGGTCGGGGCCGCACTGTTGCTGGCCTGGGCGGTCGTGCTGGTGGCGGCCCCGACGGACTGCCTGTCGCCCGATGCCCTGTGCAACCCCCTGCACGGTCTGGACGTCGCCCTGCTGGGCCGCGGCCACCTGTACCGGGGTGGGGCGGTCCCGTTCGATCCCGAGGGGATCTCGACCACGATCGTGGCGGCCACCCTGCCGATCATGGGCTACCTCGCCGGCACCCACATCCGCACCCATCGGGGCGACGCCCAGCAGACCGTCCGACTGCTGGTGGTCGGCGTCGCGGTGGCCGCCAGCGGCCTGGCGCTGTCGCCGCTGCTGCCGATGGGCAAGCGCCTGCTGACCCCGACCTTCGTGCTGTTCGCCGGCGGACTGGCGGTGGCCGGCATCGCCGCGACCATCCTGGCCTTCGACCTGCCAGCGCGTCGGCAGGGGTGGGTCGGGCCCGTCCGGACGATCGTGGCCGCGCCGCTGGTGACGTTGGGCTGGAACGCGTTGGTGGTGTACCTGGGGGAGCGGATCTTCCTCGTCGTGACGGCCCAGACCATGGTCGGCGACGTCACCCTGACCGACTGGATCCTCGCGCACTCGCCGCTGCCCGGCGACCGCGCCGCCTTCACCTACTCCCTGCTGTTGCTGGCCACGATCCTGGCCGTGACCGGGCTGATGCGCGCGTTGCGGTGGCGCATCGCCCTGTGACGCGCCCGGCACGACTCTGGCCCCCGGCACGCGGGCCGGCCTAGCATCGGGGGCGCGATCGGCTCCGGCGCCGGCGCAGGAGGCGGCTCGTGACCGACCCACTCGATGCGGTGGCCACGGCCGCGGCCGTCCGCGACGGCAGCCGTACCTGCCGTGGACTCGTGGACGACGCGATCGCGCGGGCCGAGGTCGCGGACCCGGTGGTGCACGGGTTCGTCGTGCGAACCTTCGACGCCGCCCGGGCGGCCGCCGACGCCCTCGATCGTCGCATCGCCAGCCAGGGGAGTGACGGCCTTCCGGCGCTGGCCGGGGTCCCGAGCGCGGTCAAGGACCTCTGCGACCTGGCCGGCGTGCCGAGCCGCTACGGCTCCCGGGCGATCACCGGGCACGTCCCGACCACCACCGGTCGTGAGGTCGAGCAACTCTTGGCCACCGGGTTGGTGAGCCTGGGCAAGACCGCCACCTCCGAGTTCGGGTTCGCGCCGACCACGGAGCCGCTGTTCGGCGAGCCCACCCGCAACCCGTGGGACCCGGCGATGTCCGCAGGTGGATCGTCGGGGGGTGCGGGTGCGCTGGTCGCCGCCGGCGTGGTCCCGTTGGCCCATGCCACCGACGGTGGTGGGTCGATCCGCATTCCCGCCGCCATCAACGGCTTGGTCGGCTTCAAGCCGACGGTGGACCGCCACCTGCAAATGGCCAAGATGGACCACCTGCCCATCCGGATCTCGGTCAGCGGGGTCGTGACCAGGACGGTTCGCGACACCGCCGCGTTCCTCGCGGCGGCCGAGCACCACCACCGCAACACCGACCTGCCGCCGATGGGGCTGGTGCGGGGGCCGGGGGACCGTCGACTGCGCATCGGGGTGGCCGTCGACGGCCCCAACGCCGCCACGTCGGCGCCGGTCGTGGCCGCGGTGCGTGCCACCGCGGACCGCCTCGCCGACCTCGGTCACGCCGTGCGGGAGGTCGAGCCGGAGCTCGACGACCGGATGGGCCCCGACTTCGTCCTGTACTGGGCAGCCCTGGCGCTGATGACCAGGACCATGATCGGTCGATCCCTGCGCGACCACGTCGTCCTCGACGACCTCGACCCCTTCACGGTCGGGCTGGCCGAGCATGCCCGGGCCAACCTCGCCCACCTCCCGTTCGCGATCCGCCGCCTGCGCCGGACGGCCCACGACCATCGGGCGACCTTCGCCGACGTCGACGTCCTGCTCACTCCCGTGCTGGCCGACACGACGCCGCGGCTGGGCACCCTGCGTCCCGACCAGTCCTTCGCGGTGCTCGAACCGCTGTTGCTGGACCTGGTCCAGTTCACGCCGGTCCAGAACATCACGGGCGCACCGGCGATCACGGTCCCCGCCGGCCGCCACGAGGGGCTGCCCGTCGGGGTGCAGTTGGCGGCCCTGCCGGGCGATGACCGGACCCTGGTCGAGCTCGCGTTCGCCCTGGAGTCGCTCGCCCCGTGGCCACTGGTCGCCCCCCGCCCGCCGTGCCGATCCCCGCCGGTCGATGACGGGGACGTCCGCGGCCGACGCCGTCGCCGGCTCGCGTCCGCCGGACCACGTCGAGGAGGTGGCGGTCGGGGGCGGGGTGCTGTCGGTGGGGCGCTGGGGCGACGCGCCCGTCGAGGTGGTGGCCAGCCACGGCATCACGGCCAACCAGCGCTCCTGGAACGCCGTCGCCAGCGCGCTCGCCGATCGCGGGACCGGCGTGGTCGCGGTGGACCATCGTGGTCGGGGTGGCTCCGGTGGCCATCCCGGTCCCTACGGGCTGGCGGTGCACGGCGACGACCTGGTCGCGGTCGCCGACCACGTCGGTGTGGACGCGCCCGTGCTGGTGGGCCACTCGATGGGCGCGTGGGTGGTGGCCAATGCCGCGATGCGCCATCCCGAGCGGGTGCGCGGGCTGGTCCTGGTCGACGGGGGGCTGCCGGTCCCGCCCACCCCGCTGCCCGAGGGCGTGACCGTCGACGACGCGCTCGGGCAGGTGATCGGGCCCGCCATGGCGCGGCTGGACCTGACCTTCGACTCGGTGGAGGCCGCCGTGGACCGCTGGCGTGCACACCCGGCGGTCGGGCCGATCGTGGACCGGGCCCGGGACTACCTGGTGTGGGACCTGGTCGAGGAGCACGGGACGTGGCGATCGCGGGTCGCACGAGCCGCGGTGGTCGCCGATGGCGGCGACATCCTGACCGACGAGGTGGCCACGACCGCGCTGGCCCGCAGCGACGTGCCGAGCACGTTGCTGCGGGCGCCACGTGACCTGCTCGACCGGCGACCGGGGTTCCTGGACCCGGACGTGACGGTGTCGGTGCTCGCCGACCTGGACCATGTCGACCTGGTGGAGGTCGACGACGTCAACCACTACTCGATCGTGTTCACCCCACACGGCGTCGCCGCCGTCGTGGACGCGGTGGTGCACCGGCTCGGGTGAGAAGGTTCCGGCGGTCGGGACGCCGTCGGGTCAGTCGGTGAGCAGGGACAGTCGGACGGTCCGGGTGCGGTTGTCGACGTTGGGGTCGACCAGGACGATGGACTGCCAGGTCCCCAGCGCCGGCTGACCGTCGACGACCGGCACCACCATCGACGGCGCCACGAACGCCGGGACGACGTGGTCGGCACCGTGCCCGCGCGACCCGTGTGCGTGGCGCCAGCGATCGTCTCGCGGGAACACCTCGTCGAGCACCGACGACAGGTCGGCCTCGCTGCCGGCCCCCAGTTCGAAGATCGCGACACCGGCCGTGGCATGCGGCAGGAACACGTCCAGCAGGCCGTCGCCGGACCAGTCCCCGTCGCCGGCGACCCCGGTGAGGAAGTCGCGGACGTGGCCGGTCAGGTCGGTGAAACGGTCGGCGCCGGTGGTGACGGACAGCGTGGTGGTGCGCACGGGGTGCTCGATGCTCGAGGGCGGAGGAGGACGGGGACGTCGGGGCGTGGTGTGGGCGGGGGTGGGACCCTCCGCCACCCCGGTAGGGTGCCTCGGCTCGAGGGTGCCGGTGGTCGGTGCCTGTGGGCACCGGGCGACCGGACGGTGGAGGCGGCGTGGCGGCACTGCTGGCACTGGCGTCCTCGCTGGCCTGGGGACTCGGGGACTTCCTCGGCGGGCGGGTCGCGGCGCGCGCCCCGGCGCTGACCGTCACGGTCACCACCCAGGCGGCCGGGCTGGTGCTGGTGCTCGCGCTGGCGCCCGTCGCCGGGGGCGAGGTCTCCACACGTGCCCTGCTGGTGGGGGCAGCCGCCGGGCTGATCGGAGGGATCGGGCTGGTGACCTACTTCCGCGCGCTGGCGATCGGGCCCATGGGCGTCGTGGCCCCGCTCGCCGGCGCGGTCGGGGCCATGGTCCCGGTCGGGGTCGGGCTGGCTCGCGGCGAGGAGGTCGGGCCGCTGGCACTGCTCGGGATCCTGCTGGGACTGGCCGCCGTGGTGTTGGCGACCATCGATCCGCGTCGTGCCGCAGCGCCCGGTGGTCCCGCCACCGACGCCGGACGCCTGGCCCGCGCGCGGTCCTCCCTGGGGTCCGGCTCCGGCGCGGCGGGTCCGCTCCTCGGCCTCACCGCGGGGCTGCTCTTCGGGGCCTTCTTCGTCCTGCTCGACGCAACGCCCGCCGACTCCGGGCTGTGGCCGCTCGTCGGGGCGCGTGCGGCGAGCGTGCCGGTGTTGGCACTCGTCGCGGTCACGGCGAGGCGGTCGTGGCCGGCCCGGGCCGACGCCGGTCAGGTGGTCGCGTCGGGGCTGCTGGACTCGACCGCCAACGCGCTGTTCCTGTTCGCGACCCGGCTCGGGCTGCTGGCGCTGACCGGGTTGCTGTCGTCGCTGTACCCGGTCGTGATCGTCCTGTTGGCACGCCAGGTGCTCGGCGAGCGCCTGCATCGGCTGCAGGTCGTCGGGGTGGTGCTGGCCCTGGGGGCCGTCGTGCTGGTGTCGCTGGCCTGACGGGTGGCCGCCGGGGGCGACCCGGGGTGGCTACAGGGCGAGGACGTCCCGGAGTTCGGCCGGCACGGCGACCTCGACCTGGTCGTAGGTGCAGCTGTCGGGGTCACGGTCGACCCGCCAGTGCTTGAAGCGGCCGGAGTGGCGCAGGCGGTCGCCGTCGAGTTGTTCGTAGGCGATCTCGGCGACCCGCAACGGGACCAGCTCGAAGCTCATGTCCTTGGTGGCGTTCCAGCGGTTGCCCCCGCGCGGGGACTCCTCGCTGTCGGCCCATCGCTGCCACGGGTGCTCGCCGGGACCGGGTGTGGGCAGGTCCCCGAGCTCGGCCGCCAGCTCGCGGCGACGGCTCGCGGCGAACGACGAGGCGACCCCGATGTGGTGCAGGTCGCCGTCGTCGTCGTACAGCCCCAGCAGGAGCGACCCGACCTGGCGATCGTCGTCGGTCGAGGCCTTGTGCCAGCGGAAGCCCGCGACCACGACGTCGGCCGTGCGTTCGTGCTTGACCTTGGCCAGGGCGCGCTTGCCGGGTTGGTAGGTCCCGTCGATGGGCTTGGCGACCACGCCGTCGAGCCCGGCGCCCTCGAAGCGGTCGAACCAGTCCTGGGCGACCTCGGGGTCGCGGGTGGCCGGCGTGAGGTGGACCGGCATCGCCCAGGCACACAGCGCCTCGAGCCGGGTGCGACGGTCGACCATCGGCAGTGATGTCAGGTCCTGGTCGCCCTCCGCCAACAGGTCGAAGGCGATGAAGCGCGCCGGGGTGCGCTCACTGAGCATCGTGACCCGGGACTCCGCGGGATGGATGCGCTCGCTGATCGCGTCGAACTGGATGCCGCCGTCGACGGGCACGACCAGCTCGCCGTCGACCACGCACCGGTCCGGCAGGACCTCCTGCAGGGGCGCGAGCAGCTCGGGGAAGTAGCGCTCCAACTGCTTGCCGTTGCGGGACTGCAGCACCACCTCGTCGCCGTCGCGGAACACCACGCAGCGGAAGCCGTCCCACTTCGGTTCGTAGAGGTAGTCGCCCGTCGGCATGCCACGGGTCAGCTTGGCCAGGATCGGGTCCACCGGGAAGGCCACGGGCAGGTCCATCGTCACTCCTGGTCGCTCACCCGGCAGCGGTGGTCGCGGCCGGTCACTCCTGGTCGAGGGTGGCGGTCTGCCACGCCCAGATCTGCCCGTCGGCGCGGATCGCCCACCACGACTCCTCGCACGGGCCGTCCTCCGGTGGGGTCGGACACCCGATCTCGCAGGCCAGGCGCGGGTCGTCGGTGGGTGGTCGCCACCAGTCGACGAGGTCGGGCGGGGCCGCATCGTCGTCGGTGGGCACGCAGTCGTCCACCTGCTCGTCCGCCGGGAGGGTGGCGCGGACGACGACCTCGCCGGTCGTCGGTCGGTTGACCTTGGCCACGTCGGTGGCCGCTTCCGGCAGCCACTCCGGCACCCAGCCTCGGTCCAGCGCGTCCTGCTGGCGGGCGGTCACCAGGTCGGGCCACGAGGCCTCGTGGAGGTCCTGGGCGCACCCGACGAGCCCGATGGCCGCCAGCACGACGGCGAGCAGGACCGCGCCGCGACGGCGGCAGTGACGTGGGGGATGCGGCACGAGGGCTCCGGGCGCCGGGCCGAGGACGGTCGTCCGGCCGTGGGGCCGGGCGCCCCGAGGCTATCGCCGGCCCCTGCACGAGCCGGCCACCGAGCACCGGACACGACACCGTCACCACACGCGCGCTGGGGACCACATGGGCGCGTCAGGCGCGCACCCAGCGCGCGCGAATGAGCAGGATCGTCGGTGTTGGCGGGTCCGGGTTGCGCCCCGACCCGTCCATCGAAGAAGATGCCGCCATGGAGCACCGCAACGACCAGCCGTCGCCGACCCGGGTCCGCACCCGGGTCGCTCGGCCCGTCGACGTCTCCGGGGCCGTCGTCGCCCTGCTCGGTGCCCTCCTGCTCCTCCTCCTGCTGCTTTGACGCCGCGGCGCTGTCCCGTCCCGACATGACAGCGACCGCGGAGCGCACCACCGGGAATCGCCTCCCACCACCAGGCCGGCCCCCACTGGCGCGTCGGCAGCAGACCCGGGCCCCGTCGTCCGGGAGACAAGGACAGCCCTGATGGGTGCACCCATCGACCACGTCGCCTCCGATGCCCTCGGCGCCGACATCACCATCTTCGACACCACCCTGCGGGACGGCGAGCAGTCGCCCGGCATCTCGTTGGACGCCCGCGAGAAGGTGGAGATCGCCGAACAGCTCGCACGCCTGAACGTCGACGTCATCGAGGCCGGCTTCTCGGCCGCGTCGCCCGGTGACTTCGACGCCGTCAAGGCCGTGGCCGAGGTCGTGGGCAACGCGAGCCGCGAGCCCGAGTCCGACGTCGAGCAGCGACGCGAGCCACCGGTCATCGCCGCGCTGGCGCGGGCCATGGAGTCCGACATCGAGGCGGCGGCGAAGTCGCTCGCCCCGGCCCGCAACCACCGGATCCACACCTTCCTGTCGACCTCCGACATCCATCGCAAGTACATGCTCAAGGCCACCAACGACGAGATCCTCGACCAGGCCACCCGGGCCGTCGAGCTGGCCCGCAGCTACACCGACGACGTCGAGTTCTCCCCCCAGGACGCCACGCGCACCGACTTCGAGTTCCTCGTCGACATCGTGTCGGCCGCGGTCGAGGCCGGCGCGACCACGGTCAACATCCCCGACACCGTCGGCTACGCCCTGCCACACGACTTCGGCAGCTGGATCCGCCAGCTCCACGAGCGCATCCCCGCCATCGAGGCCAACGGGGTGGTCGTGTCGGTGCACTGCCACAACGACCTCGGTCTGGCCGTGGCCAACTCCCTGGAGGCCGTCCGCAACGGCGCGCGCCAGGTCGAGGTGGCGGTCAACGGGATCGGCGAGCGCGCCGGCAACTGCTCGTTGGAGGAGGTGGTGATGGCGATCCGCACGCGCAAGGACCTGCTCGGGGCGGACCACGGCGTGCACACCCCCGAGCTGACGCGCACGTCCCGGATGGTGTCGTCGCTGACCGGCTACGGGGTGCAGAAGAACAAGGCCGTCGTGGGCGAGAACGCCTTCGCCCACGAGTCGGGCATCCACCAGCACGGGGTCCTGGCCGACCGCCTCACCTACGAGATCATGCGCTCCGAGGACGTCGGCGTCGACGGCTCCCAGATCGTGCTCGGCAAGCACTCCGGGCGCCACGCCTTCCGCAAGGCCGTCGACGAACTCGGCTTCGACGTGTCCGACGCGCAGTTCCAGGCCGCGTTCACCCGGTTCAAGGACGTCGCCGACGCCAAGGGTGGCCTGGTCGACACCAGCGAGGTCCGGGCGATCGTCATGTCCGAGACCACCACGGCCGCCCCCGACGACGCGTTGGTGCTGGAGTCCTTCGAGGTGACGACCGGCAGTGGTCGTGCCCCCGAGGCATCGGTGTCGGTCCGGATGGGCGACACCGGCGAGGTCGTGCACGGCACCGGCACGGGTGACGGACCGGTCAACGCGGCCTGCGAGGCCGTACGGGCCGCCGTGGGCATCGAGGGGGTCAACCTCACCGGGTTCACCGTCGCCGCCGTCGGGTCCGGCATCGAGGCGGTGGGCGAGGTCGCCGTGACCGTCGAGGTCTCCGGCGGTGGCCGCTTCACCGGTCGGGCCGCCACCACCGACATCGTCGGCGCCAGCGTCCAGGCCTACGTCGACGCGCTCAACCGCTCGCAACGGATCACCCAGCGCACCGAGGAGTTCCGCCCATGACCGCCAACCCACCCGCCCGCGCCGGCGCCTCGGGCGTCGACCGCATCACGGTCAACCTGCCCCCGGACCAGACCCCGGAGGAGGAGGAGGCGCTGGTCGCCGCCGTCGTGGCGGCCTACGAGGACAGCCACGGCCACCGCGACGTCCAGGTCGAGGTCGACCACCCGGAGGAGGTCGACTTCCGCGCCGTGTCGTCACGAATGTTCCGCTGACACGAGCGGCACCCGACCCCGTCACGGACACCGGCGAGGGCCGCAGCCGAATCGGCTGCGGCCCTCGCCATGGGCACGTCCCCCCGTGTCACTGGATCTCGAACACGATCGCCGGGAACCACGTCTTGAGACGTGGCAGGGTCGTGAACCAGGAGCTGTTGCCCCCGTTGCTGCCGTTGCACCCGATGTTCGAGCTGCTGTGCACGCCGTAGCCCCAGCGCGTGCCCCCGACCAGCCAGTACCAGCCACCGCCGCTGTCGCCACCGCAGGCGTCGACGCCGTCGACGCGGGTCTTGCCGCCCGCCGCCGGGTCGGCGTTGGACCCGACCACGCCGCAGCGGTTGCCGGCCGCGTCCGTGTCGGTGTAGTTCGCGGCCAGGCACACGGTGTCCCCGACCCAGATCCAGCTCTGCGTCGGCGCCACGGCGTCCATGTCGACGCGCCGGTCGACGGCGTTCTGCATCCAGATGTCCCCGCCGGGCTGCCAGGTGTAGGGCCACCAGGTGGCGCGGACGGCGCCGACGTCCAGGTCGCCGGCGTTGGCCGAGAAGGCCATGGTGCCGATCGTCCAGGAACCGGTGCCCCAGGTCACGCCGTTGCCGTTGGAGCAGTGGCCGGCCGTGAACACGTAGCGGAAGTTGGTCGCGGTCGACCGACCGGTGACCCCGGTCGAACACCACGGCGTGCCCACCGAGCCGCGCCACATGACCGATCCGGCACGCACCGAGTCGTTGCAGTCGGCGCGGTCGTTGCAGGCGTCCAGTTCGACGTCGGTGGTTGCCGCCTCGACCCGCACGCCGGTCTCGGCGCCGACCGCGGCCAGCGCCCGGACCTTCGAGCGGGACACCTGGGCGACGACCTCGTTGGTCCGGACGTCGATGCCGACACGACCGGCCGCGGCGGTGCCCAGCGCCGTGCGGTCGCTGCGGAGCCTGGTCGCCGCGGCGTCGAGGTCGTCGAAGGAGCGCTCGACGCGGTGCACGCGGACCTTCTGGCCGACCTCGGTGGCCCACGCGTCGACGTCACCACCCAGCGCGTCACTGGTCACGGCGACATGCAGCACGTTGGTGGGTGGGTCGAACCAGGCCCCACCGAAGTTGGCCTGCCGCTTGGCAAGCACCGCGTCGTACAGGTCCTTGCGCGTCTGTTGGCCGCGGGCGGCCGCCTCGGCAGCACCGAGGTCGATCCCCGGGTAGGCCCGCTGGTAGGCGTCGACCGCCTCCTTGATGCCCTCGCTGCCCACCTGGGTGCCGTCATGGACGCCCTTGGCCTCGGGCCCCGTGGTCGTGCGTGGTGCCTGGCGGTTCGTCGTCGCCGGCGCGTCCGGTGTGGCCGTCTTGTCGCGTCCGGCCTGCACGTCGACCGGGTGGTTGTCGTTCGGCGCCGCGGTTGCGGCGACCGTGCTCGTGGTCAGCAGCGCGATGGCCAACCCGCCAGCGCGCAGTGCTCGTGTCCAGTGCCCCATCATGGTCGTTTCCCCTCGACATGGTGTCGCGACGCTCGTGCGTCGCGCTGTTCAGGAGCCCGCCGCCGGGACGTCGATACACGGGCCGTGCGAACCCGCTCCCACGGCCGACGGCGACGTAAGGGTTGAAACGGGGAACGACCTTCAGGTTGACTGGGCCCATCGCCGACCGGAGGGCCCCGCCGTGGCCGATGCCCCACGCACGATCATCGACAAGATCTACGACGCCCACCTCGTGGGTGGCGCCGAGGCCGACGCCGGTGGGGACCCGAACCTGCTGTACGTGGACCTCCACCTCGTCCACGAGGTCACCTCGCCCCAGGCGTTCGAGTCGCTGCGCCTGGCCGGGCGCGAGGTCCGCCGTCCCGACCTCACGTTGGCGACGATGGACCACAACGTCCCGACCGACCCCGACCAGGCGTCGGGCGCGCTGCCGCTGGCCGACGAGATGTCGGAGCGTCAGATGGACGCACTGACGACCAACTGCGACGACTTCGGGATCACGCTGTTCCCCATGGGGTCGCGCAACCAGGGCATCGTCCACATCATCGGGCCCGAGTTGGGCGCGACCCAGCCGGGCATGGTGATCGTGTGCGGTGACTCCCACACCGCCACGCACGGGGCCTTCGGGGCACTGGCCTTCGGCATCGGGACCTCGGAGGTCGAACACGTCCTGGCCAGCCAGACCCTGCCGCAGCGACGTCCCCGCACGATGGCGGTCGAGGTGTCGGGGACCCTGCCGGTCGGCACCACGGCCAAGGACCTGATCCTGCACGTGCTCAATCGTCTGGGCGTCGCCGGCGGCACGGGCCACGTCATCGAGTACCGCGGCGAGGCCATCCGCGACCTCACGATGGAGGAGCGGATGACGGTGTGCAACATGACCATCGAGGGTGGCGCCCGGGCCGGGCTCATCGCCCCCGACGAGACGACCTTCGCGTTCCTCGAGGACCGACCATACGCCCCCAGGGGGGACGACTGGGACACCGCGCTGGCCTCGTGGCGCGCCCTGGGCACCGATGACGGGGCCACCTTCGACGAGGTCCTGGAGATCGACGCCGCCGACGTCGCGCCCTACGTCACGTGGGGCACGACCCCCGACCAGTCCATCCCGGTGACCGGCACGGTGCCGACGCCCGACGACGCCGACGACGAGGGACGCGCCAGGCAGTACGAGCGTGCGCTGGCCTACATGGGCCTCGACGGTGGCGAGGCGATCACCGACGTCACCATCGACAAGGTCTTCATCGGCTCGTGCACCAACGGGCGCCTGTCGGACCTGCGGGCCGCCGCCGACGTGGTCCGGGGCAACCTGATCGCCGACGGCGTGTCGGCCATGGTCGTGCCGGGGTCGGGCCTGGTGAAGGAGGCCGCCGAGGCCGAGGGGCTCGACCAGGTCTTCACCGAGGCCGGCTTCGAGTGGCGGGCGCCGGGGTGTTCGATGTGCCTGGGCATGAACCCGGACCAACTCGCCCCCGAGGAGCGGTGCGCGTCGACCTCCAACCGCAACTTCGAGGGTCGCCAGGGCTTCAAGGGCCGCACCCACCTGGTCAGCCCCGCCATGGCCGCTGCCGCCGCGATCACGGGTCGCTTCGTCGACGTCCGAACGCTCGACGACGCCACTGCCTGACCACCCCGCCCGACCACCCCGCCCGACCACTCACGACCACGGAGCAACGACCATGGATGCTGTCCGCGAGGTCACCGGGACCGTGTGCCCGATCGACGCCAACGACGTCGACACCGACCAGATCATCCCGAAGCAGTACCTCAAGCGCATCGAGCGCACCGGGTTCGGGCCATTCGCCTTCGCCGAGTGGCGCTACCACGAGGACGGCACCCCCAAGCCGGACTTCCCGATGAACAAGCCCGAGCACGAGGGCGCGTCGATCCTGCTGGCCGGCCGCAACTTCGGGTCCGGGTCGTCGCGCGAGCACGCCCCATGGGCGTTGGAGGACGCCGGTTTCACGGCGATCATCGCCGAGTCCTTCGCCGACATCTTCCGCAACAACTGTGGGAACGTCGGGATCATCGCGGTCGCACTCGACCACGCCACGATCCGCAACCTGTTCGAGGTGGTCGCGGCCGACCCCGCCACCACCTTCACCGTCGACCTCGCGTCGCAGACGGTGATGGGTGGGGGGATCCAGGCCGACTTCGACATCGACGAGCACACCCGTCACAAGCTGCTGAACGGGCTCGACGACGTGGCCCTGACCCTGCAGCGGTCCGACCAGATCGACGCCTTCGAGGCCGGCCGTGCCTCGTGGCGCCCGCGCATCGTCGGCTGACGACGCCGGTCGCGACCGGGCCCCGCGACCCCCGGCCCGTGCCACGACGGGTCCATGCCACCACGGCCCTCGGGCATTCCCGCGACGACCCTGCTGGCCGGGCGGGTCCCGGACCGGCGATGGTCGGTCGAGCGCGGGACACTGGGACCATGAGTGCCGTTCCCGCCCCCGCCCCCCGCCCGCCGTCGACCTTCGCCCCGCTGCGCGTGCCGAACTACCGCCGCCTGTGGCTGGCGTTCCTGGTGTCCAACCTCGGGACGTTCCTGCAGCTGACCGCGGCGCCGTGGCTGATGCTCGAGTTGACCGGGTCGCCCCTGTGGGTCGCGCTGGTCACGGCCTCCATGACCCTTCCCCGGTTGCTGATGACGCTGCCGGCCGGCGCGTTGGCCGACGTGTTCGACCGCCGCACCATGACGGCCGTCGGCCAGCTCGTCGCCGCGGTGTCGGTGGCGATCATGGCGGTCCTGACATGGCAGGGTTGGCTGACCCCGACCCTGCTGCTGGTGCTGACCTTCGGCCTCGGGTTGGGCACGGCGATCTCCATCCCGGCGCTGCAGACCCTGATCCCCGACCTGGTCGGGGACGACCTGCTGGCCCCGGCCACGGCGCTCAACTCGGCGAGCTTCAACGTCGCCCGCGCCGTCGGCCCGGCCCTGGGTGGGTTGTTCGTGGCCGCGGACCGGGCGGAGCTGGCCTTCGGACTCAACGCGATCAGCTACCTCGGCATCGTCGTGGTGCTGACCACGTTGCCGGCCGTCGGGTCGGCCGACGTCGCCGGTGGCGGGGTGTGGCGCTCGACCCGGACCGGCCTGCGGTTCGTGCGCTTCACCCGTGCGGTGCTGGTCGTGGTGGCCGTCACGGCCGTGTTCAACCTCACCGCCACCGCCTTCCAGACCCTGCTGCCGACCGTGGTCGAGGACGACCTGGCCATGGGCGCCAACGGCTACGGGCTGTTGCTCGGACTGTTCGGGGCCGGGTCCCTGCTCGGCGCCCTGACCCGCGAATGGGTCCGGGGGCGGGTCCGCCACGTCCTGCCGGCCGCGATCCTGGTCAACGGCATCGTCGGGGTCGTGTTCGGGTTCGTCTCCCGTGACCCCGCCGTGTCCGGTGCGCTGCTGTTCGTGGCCGGCCTGACCTGGGTGTGGACCGTCACCACGATGAACACCATCGTCCAGATCGTGTCGCCGCGGTGGGTCCGCGGCCGGGCGATGTCGGTCTACCTGCTGGCGGCGCTGGGGATGCAGCCCCTGGCCGCCGTGCTGGCCGGGTCGCTGGCCGAGGTGGTCGGCTCCGCCAACGCGGTCGGCGTGCTTGCGCTGGTCACCGTCGTGCTGGGGCTGGTGGCGACCCGCATCGACATGCCGGTCCTGGGCGAGGTGTCCGTGCCCAGTGCGCCCGACGACTGGTCCGTGCCGCGGCACGTCGAGCAGGTGCCCGGGTCCCCGGTGGTGGTGGCCACGACGTGGCAGCTCGACCGCGACGACCTGCCCGAGTGGTTCACCGCCATGCGTGACCTGCGACGGCACCGGTTGCGCACCGGTGCCCAGTCGTGGTCGCTGTTCCGTCACGCCGAGGACCCCCTGACCTTCACCGAGTACTTCCAGGTGCACGACTGGGAGGCCCACCTCGCCCAGCACGGCCACATCGACGGCCCGGCCGCGACCGCCATCCGGCGTGCGGCGGCGTTCGACCGGACGGGCTGGCCTCGGACCGAACACGTCGCGCGGGTGGACCTGGAGGCCGACGACCTGTTGTCGTCCCACGACGTGGCGGCCACGTCCCATGCCCGCCTGCACGACACCGACGGGTCGGTGCCGTTGGCAGCGGGCCGGGAGCCCGTGGCCACGGGGGCGCCGCGGGTCTAGCGTGGAACTCCCGCCCACCCCCGTCCGGAGTTCCCCATGTCCGATCCCCAGCCGAGCCCGATCGCGCCGAGCCCGATCGCGCCGAGGTTGCTTCTGCCCGGCCGACGCGTGGTTCGATGACCGACGAGATCCTCGCCGAGGTGCCGATCGCGGCCCTGGCGGCGCGGCTGGGCACCGACGAGGCCACGGCACGCGAGGCCGTCGAGACCGCCCTGCCCGCGCTGCTGGCCGGCGTGACGGGGGAGGCCGCCGACCCCCGGCGCTCACCCGGCCTGGCCGAGGCGGTGCGACAGGACCATGACCCGGCCCTGCTGGAGGCCGACGACCCGGTGGCCCACGTCGACCCCGCCGAGGGCGATCGCATCGTCCAGCACGTGTTCGGCGACCAGCGGGGCGACGTCGAGTCCCGGCTGGGTGACACCAGCGGCGTCGACGGGTCGCTGATGGCGAAGCTGCTCCCGTTGCTGGCACCGCTGGTGCTGTCGTGGCTGTCGCGCAAGATGGTCGGGGGTGGCGCGTCCGGGTCGTCGGGCGGTGGCCTCGGCGACGTGCTCGGCGACGTCCTCGGCGGCATGGTGGGCGGTGGCACGACCGGAGGTGCCACGACGGGCGGGTCGACTGGCGGGTCGTCGGGTGGTGGGCTCGGCGACGTGCTGGGGAGTGTGCTCGGTGGGGACGGAGGCGGGCTGGCCGACGTCCTCGGTGGGGTCCTGGGTGGCGGCAGCCCCGGTGGCGATGCGACGGGTGGCGCCGGCGACCCCGGCGCGGCGACCACGGGTTCGGGCGGTGGGGGCCTCGGGGACGTCCTGGGACAGCTCGGTGGCAAGGCCGGAGGCGGCGGTGGGCTCGACGACCTCCTCGGCAGCATCCTCGGTGGGCAGCGACGCCGCTGAGCACCGGGGATCGTCCCATGCGGCGTCCGCGGCCGCCGCATGGACCTGGCCGTCGCGATGGGCGAGCCCGGTCACGTCTGCGTTCGTCGCGCGTTCGTGGGCTAGGGTCCCCGGCGTCGGGGTTGACACTGGCCAGGGGGTGGTTCCGTGCCGGCATTCGTGGCGGCGCTGCTCCTGTGCCTGACCGTCGCCGTACAGGCAGGGATGCCTGCGGGATCGATCGAGGACGTCATCGATCGCGAGATGCCCGCATCGGGCGTCCCGGGGCTGGCCTACGCCGTCGTGGACGATGGCGACGTGGCCGCCGTGGGCGCGCGCGGTGTCGCCAGGATCGGGGACGACCGGGAGGTCACGCCGGACACGCCGTTCGTGATCGGCTCGATCTCCAAGAGCTTCACCGCACTGGCCGTCATGCAACTGGTGGAAGCCGGCGAGGTCGACCTGGACGCCGACCTCTCGCAGTATCTCGAGGGATTCGCGGGAGCGCCCGCCGGCGTCATCACGATCCGACAGCTGCTCAGCCACACGAGCGGCTTCTCCACCCTGCAGGGCAACTCGTCGCACACCGACGTCGCCGGGGACGACGAGGAACTGGCGCGCCGCGTCGAGGCGCTCACGGCCGTGACTCCGGCCCACCCACCCGGCGAACGGTGGGAGTACTCCAACACCAACTACGAGATCCTTGGTCGCCTGGTCGAGGTCGTGAGCGGACAGGACTTCCAGACCTACGTCGCGACCCACATCCTGGAGCCGGTCGGCATGGACGACAGCTTCGTCGCCGATGGCGAGGTCCACGAGTCCATGGCGACCGGGCACCGTCCCTGGTTCGGCACCAAGCGACCGCTGCCGGACACCACCACCGAGCGTGCAACGGCTCCGCAAGGTGGCGTCGTCGCCAGCGCCAACGACCTGGCGCGCTACCTGCAGATGATGATGAACGGCCAGGACGATGTGCTCAGCGCCGAGGGCAAGGCGCAGATGATGCGCCCGGCAAGCCCAGGATCGCCGTTCTACGGTCTGGGTTGGTTCGTGGACCAGAGCGCGGGAAGTGTCTCGCACGACGGCTCGACCCCCGGCGTGGAGACCCTCGCGACGATGGTGCCCGCGGACAAGAAGGGGGTCGTCGTGCTCGTCAACGCCGGAAGTGGCATGGGCTTCGGGGAGACGGCCCAACTGCGCAACGCCATCACTGCCGAGGCCCTGGGCCTGGACTACGACGGCGAAGGATCCCGACTCTGGCAGAAGGTCACGTATGTCGCCCTGGTGCTCCTGCCCATCCTCTACCTGCTCAGCATGATCTGGGCGTGGCGCCACCGCGCGGACCTCCGCGCCAAGGCGGGCCCCTCCGGCCTGTTCAGCCTGTGGTTCCCGCTGGTGACGACGCTCGCTGCCGCGTGGGTCTTCCTGGTCCTCGTCCCGAGCCTGTTCGGCGCACCGATCGCGACGATACGCCTCTTCCAGCCCGATCTTGGCCTGGTGTTCATCGCGGCCGCGGTGACCGGCGTCGTGTGGGCGGTGTTCCGACTCGTGGTGGCGAATACCGGTCGATCCGACCCCGCCTGACCGCCGGGCAGGTCCACCGGGACCCGCCACGCAGCGACGCCGACCGGGGGCGTCCACGACACTCGACGAACGAGGATGGCAGGCATGTGGATCGGAATCGCCGCAGTGGTGCTCGGTGGCCTCGTCGTCGCCGAGGTCGGTCGTCGCGCACGGTCGGGGCGCCTGTCACGGAACCCACTCGTCGGGATTCGCACCAGGGACACGCTCGGTGACGACGAGACCTGGGACCGCGTGCATTCGGCGGCTGGATCGTGGCTGATCGCTGCCGGCGTCGTGGCGACCGTGTGCGCGATCGTGGCCGGGGCTTGTGCACTCGCCGGGGCCGGCGAGGGTGTCGTCGCCGCGCTGTTGATCGCGGCCACGGTCGGGATGGTCGTCCTCATCGTCGTGGGAGCCCTCCTCGCCGACCGAGCAGGCCCGCGGCGTTGAGTGGCCCTCGTGCTGTCCCCGCCACGTCGCATTCCCGCGCCGGAGCCGGCATGGCGGGGTGGGCCGGCCCTGGAGTCTGATCCCGGTGGGACACCCACCCGCTCGCGCGCCTGCTGGAGGGCCCCGACCCCGCTCGAGCACGCCGATTCGTGGGGCCACCCGCGCATGGTGGGCTGCCGCCGACGACGGGTCGTCCGAGGTTGTCGCAACGGCTCCGGCACGGTTCACTGGACCACGGGACGCCGACCCAGGGGATGGTGGTGGTGGACGACAGGTCCACGTCGGCGGTCGTCGCCAAGACGGCGCCGACCGACGACGAGGAGGGCGTTGCCGACCTGCGGGGCTGGATGGTCGGCCGCCTCGGTCACCTCGTCCGCACGCCCTTGAGCATCGTGGCGGCGACAGCACACCCGGACGGCGGTTGGGGGCGTGACTGCGCCAGTTGCCACGGCGTGGGGGGCGGGGGGACGCGGTGAGCACCCGACCTGACCGACCAGGGTGCAGCCGGCGTGTCCCTGGCGATCACCAGTGGACGCATGCCCCTGCCGGCCAACGCCGTCGGCGATCACACTGCCCCGGTCCGCGATGCCGGGTTCGACGCGGCGACGTTGCCGACCCTGCACGCCCCCCCACCCGGCACCGGGCACCCGATTCGCCCACGCCACCGCCGGGGGGCCGTTTGCGCCAGCGGCCATCGGGGCACACCACCGTTGGCGCACGGCCCGTCCGTGCGCGCACACCACACCTCGAGTGCCACTGGAGGAACCCATGGCCGAGACCATCATCGACCACCTGCGCAAGGACCACGACACCGTGCGGGACCTGTTCGGGCGACTGGACCAGACGGCTCCGGGCGGTCGCCAGGACCTGTTCCGCGAGATCGTGTCCGAACTGGCGCGTCACGAGGCCGCCGAGCAGGCCATCGTCCACCCCCGGACCCGTGACGCCGCCCACGGGGACCAGGTCGCCGACTCGGTGATCAAGGAGGAGCAGGAGGCCGAGGAGTTGATGGCCGACATGGAGTCCATGGACCCCGAGGGCGACGAGTTCCTCGCCGCCTTCCGCAAGCTGCACACGGCGGTGGAGAACCATGCGACCCACGAGGAGGACAAGGAGTTCCCCCGGCTGGAGGAACAGTTGGACCACGAGGAACTGGTCGCCATGGCCGCGGACTTCGAGCGGCTGGAGTCGGTGGGCCCGACGCGGCCCCACCCCAGGACGCCCAACGACCCGGCGACGAAGGCGACCATGGGACCGGTTGCCGGGGTCTTCGACCGTGCACGGGACGCCGTCCGCACCACGCTCGGACGTTGATGGCGCGTGCTGCGGGTGCGGACCCGGCGGCCCGGACGGGCTTCCCGTCGCCATGTTTGCCGCGATCGGCCGGCGGGAACGCTTCGCCGGGGAGCGAAACACGCACCCCACCACGACCGCGAAGGCCACACCATGCCGCAACGTGAGCCCGGACCATCCGTCAAGGACGACGAGCAGTACGAGGCCCTGCGCGACGAGGGCATGTCCAAGGAGAAGGCGGCGCGCATCGCCAACACCGACCGCACGAAGGCCGCCGAGCGAGGCGGCAGCTCGCCCCCGTACGAGGAGTGGACCAAGGACGACCTCTACGACCGCGCCGCCGAGATCGGCATCGAGGGTCGCTCCGACATGGACAAGGACGAGTTGATCGAGGCGCTCCGGAACCACTGACCTCCGCGTCGTCCGTCATCCGCCCGCGCGGGCAGCGGTCACGGCGGGACCCTTCTGGGCGCCCCCGCGCCGCGCGCGGCCAGGGTCAGGTCACCACGCGACGGGCGTAGCGGCCGTAGTGGCGACCGAGCTGTCGCAGGCCCGCCGGCGGCACCTCCGGCGCCTCGTCGACGATGCGGCTGGACACGTTCACGGTCACCATGCGGGCCTGGTGGTCCACGACCGACACCAGGCCGGCGGGGATCACGACCCGTCGTGATCGGGAGGGCGAGTCGACCTCCAGCCGGGCCCGGCCCGGCTCGTCGACGACTGCCGCGACGTGTCCGAGGCGAACATCGGTGGTCCACACCTCGTGGTGCAGGAGGCTGCCGGGACGGGTCCAGGACGTGTCGTGCCACGTCCACGTCGTGGTGTCCCGGTCGTCGTCCGGGCGCGTCTCGAGGCGGCCATCCTCGACACCTGGCGCGCCGACCTCCCCACCGGGGAACGTGCGCTCGTCGAGACCGCGCGGCCGAGTTCGCGCCCGTCCCGCACATGGCCGGATGGACGGGTCGGATGTCGCGCGGTCGGTGTCGGATGTCACGGAAGACCCCTTCCTCGGAGTGGCGTGAGCGACCGTTGTCGGTCGGGGTCACGCGATCCCGGGGTCTCGGGGCGCCGATCACCACCGTGTCCGCCGTGCCGCCGGCCCACAACGCCCGAACGACGGGGGGACCGGATGCCCGTGCGCCGATCCGTCGTGCGGCCGATCCCCCGTCGATCCGTCGTCGTGGGACCGCGACGGCCACGGCCCCCCCGAACGGACGGGAGGTTGGAGGGACACCAGCCCTCCTAGTCTGGCCGTACCCGCCGGCGTCGACGGCTGCCGGCCGGGCCCGCGACGCTCGGTGCATCGATGTCCACCTTCCTGCTGCTCGTCCTCATCGCGGTCGTGGCCGCCGCTGGCGGCTTCCTCGGCGCCCTGCTCAAGGTGGCGGGCTGGATCCTGGTGCTCCTGGTGGTGGTCGGTGCACTGATCGGCTTCGGCCTGTGGCACGTGATCCGCTCGTGGCTCCCTGCCGACCAGTGACCCGTCCGGTGCCCCGCCCGTCAGGACTGTCGTTGCGACGTCCGCGCGACGGGCACCGGCACGTGTGCCCGACGTGGTCGGGACCGATCGGGCATTGACACCTGCCGCCGGCCACGAGAGTGTGGTCGTGTTCCTCCCAGACCTCGGGAACGTCCTGCCACCGACCGGACGAGTGCGTCCGGCGTGGCACCGCGCGACCCGTGCTGGAAGGAACTTCGTTGTCGTCTTGTCGTCCCGGCGCCCACACCTCGCCCCGCTCGATCACCGCGGACCCTCGCGACGTCGACCGGCCGACCACGTCGGCACCCGACGACCTCGACGCCTTCCGGCGGTGGCAGACCAGCCGAGATCCCCGGCTGCGCGACGAGTTGGTGATCGACCACCTGGGGTTGGCCTACGCCATGGCCGGGCGCTACGCGGGACGCGGGATCGAACCCGACGACCTGCGCCAGGTGGCCGTCGTGGGCCTGATCAAGGCGGTCGACCGGTTCGATCCCGACCGCGGCGTGGCCTTCTCCTCGTTCGCCGTTCCCACGATCCTCGGCGAGATCAAGCGCCACTTCCGCGACCGGGGCTGGGCGATCCGGGTGCCACGGCGCCTCAAGGAGCTGCGACGGGAGGTCGAGGGCTCGCGCCGGCGTCTCGAGCAACGACGGGCCCATGCCCCTGCCCCGGCCGAGATCGCCGAGGACCTGGGCGAGTCGGCTGGCGACGTGCTGGAGGCGATGGGCATCGGAAGCTGCTTCCGGCCGAACTCCCTGGAGGGGTCCTCCCGGCCGGACCTGCTCGACGAGGGCTCGGAGCCTGCTGGCCCGGCCTGTGACCGTGCCGTCGTGGACCATCTGCTCGAGTGCCTCGACGAACGCGAGCGACGGATCTTCGTGCTGCGCTACGACGCCGGCATGACCCAGCAGGAGATCGCCGACCGCGTCGGGATCAGCCAGATG
Organism: uncultured Nitriliruptorales bacterium; assembly: GCA_963735045.1. Classification (GTDB taxonomy): domain Bacteria; phylum Actinomycetota; class Nitriliruptoria; order Nitriliruptorales; family Nitriliruptoraceae; genus Salsipaludibacter. Next base: position 602,487 of record CAVTIZ010000003.1, read on the forward strand.
CACGTGTCGCGCCTGCTGCGGGCCGGCCTCGACCACCTCCGGGACGTGGCGACCTGACGGCCGTCGGCGAGCCAGCTGCACGGGCCCGTGCCAGCCCGCCCCGATCGTCACCCCGCGGACGCGGCGTCGTCCGTGGCGGGTGGATCCGGGTGGTTTGAACCCGTCGTCGATGGGAACACTCGCCGGCACGCCACCGTGTGATGGACCCGTCGCACGCCGACCGTGCCGAGTTCGCCGTGTCGCTGCCTGCTCGACCCACCGACCTCCGGTTCGACCTGCCGGCGCGACCGGGCTGCGCGCGACTGGCCGCAGCGGGTGCGGCGGCGGCCCTCGCCGACGCGTCCGACCCGAACGCCCGGGACGACGTCCGCCTGGTCGTCGGGGAACTGGTCAACCTGCTGGCCGGGGCGGCGGCACCCGCAGCGCGCCTGCACGTGTGGCTCTGGGTGTGCCCCTCCACCGTCGTCGTCGAGGGACGGGTGACCGCCGCCACGCCCGGCTTCGAAGCCGTGTGGATCTCCGACCACTTCCATCCGTGGATGGACGTCCAGGGGCAGAGCCCGTTCGTCTGGACCCCCATCGGCGGCATCGCGGCGACCACGTCCCTGCGAATCACGACCGCCGTCACGTGCCCGACCGTGCGCATCCACCCCGCCATCGTGGCCCAGGCGGCCGCCACCGCGGGCGTCGCGACCGGTGGCCGGTTCCGGCTGGGGGTCGGCACGGGGGAACGGCTCAACGAGCACATCCTCGGTGACGTGTGGCCCCCGGTCGAGATCCGACTGGAGATGCTGGAGGAGGCCGTCGAGGTGATGCGCGCCCTGTGGGACGGTGGCCTGGTGACCCATCGCGGGACCCACTACCGGGTGGACAACGCCCAGCTGTACACCCTTCCCGTCGAGCCGGTGGCCGTCCAGGTGTCGGCCTTCGGCCCCAAGGCACTGTCGACGGCCGCCAGGATCGGGGACGGGCTGATCACCATGGGCCCCGACGCCGACGCCGTGGCGACGTACCGCGACCAGGGCGGGCGCGGTCCCGCGGCCGCGGGTCTGAAGGGCTGCTGGGCGAGCGACGCCGAGTCCGCCGCGCAGACGGCCATGGACTGGGCCAACCAGGCGTTGCCCGGCCAACTCGCACAGGAACTGTCGGTTCCGCTCCACTACGAGCAGGCGACCAGCCTGGTGACGCCGGACATGATGGCCGAGCAGTATCCCCTGGGTCCGGATCCCGAGCGCTGGGTCGAGGCCATCGAGGCCCACGTCGACGCCGGCTTCGACGAGGTGTACATCAGCCAGATGGGACCCGACCAGGCAGGCTTCTTCACGTTCTGGGAGGACGAGGTCAGGCCCAGGCTGGGATGACGGAACGACTGTGGGCCGCGTGCGCAGGATGCCCCGCGAACAGTCCGACCGAGGCCTGCCCGGACTCCTCGTCGGTTCGTCCGACCGTGCCGGGGAACCGCGGGTCGTCGAGGGGAGGTGGGTGGGGATCGTCCGACATCGGGGCCTCGATCGGACGGAGATCGCCCGGGCCCCGGTGCCGGTGACACGCCAGGTCCGAGGGCACCTGCGCCATCGGGGTCCCGCGGGCGGCACCTTCTTGGCACTGGCGACGCCGGACGGTCGACGCTGCCCGAACGGTCGCCGTCGTCGGCACCCCTCGGGCCACGATGGGGTCGTCCGGACCGTCGGATCGGGGGCATCGCAGTGGACCAGTGGCACGAGGCGGCCCTGACCTCCGTGGGGTTCTTCTGGAAGGCCCTGTGGGGGTTCGTGCTCGGCTACGTCGTGAGCTCGATGATCCAGGTGCTGGTGACCCGCGAGCGCATGCAGGCCGCCATGGGGGAACGCGGGCCGCGCAGCGTCGGGCTCGGGACCTTCTTCGGGTTCATCTCGTCGTCGTGTTCCTTCGCGGCGCTGGCCTCGACCCGCGCCATCATGCGCAAGGGGGCGGGACTGGTGCCGTCGCTGGCCTTCCTGCTGGCGTCCACGAACCTGGTGGTCGAACTCGGGATCGTCATCGCGATCTTCCTCGGTTGGCAGTTCGTCGTCGCCGAGTACGTCGGCGGGATCCTGCTCATCCTGCTCACGTGGCTGCTGGTGCGCCTGACGTACCCGACCAGGTGGATGGGCGAGCTGCGCGACCGCTTCGACGACGAGGACGACGAGGACGACGAGCGCCAGGACTGGCGCGAACTGGTCCGCAGTCGCGAGGGGTGGCGCCGGATCGCCCGCACCTACCGCGGTGAGTGGCTGATGGTGTGGAAGGACGTCCTGGTCGGCTTCACCATCGCCGGGGTGATCGCGGCCTTCGTGCCAGACTCCTTCTTCCAGGCCCTCTTCGCCGGCACGGGCGACGACGGAAGTGGCTTCCTGGCGCTGGTCCAGAACGTCGTCGTCGGGCCACTCGCGGCCTTCTTCACCTTCATCGGGTCCATGGGCAACATCCCGCTGGCGTCGGTGCTGTTCGCGAGTGGCGTCAGCTTCGCCGGCGTGATGGCCTTCATCTACTCGGACCTGGTCGTCTTCCCGGTGGTGCGCATCAGCGCGTCGTACTTCGGGTGGCGGCTCGCGCTGTACGTCGTCGGGGTGTTCTTCGCCGCCCTGACGACGACGGCACTGGTGCTGCAGGGGGCCTTCGCGCTGCTGGGGATCCTCCCCGAGGCCGGCTCGTCGGCATCGAACCCTGCCGAGGGCGCGTTCGCCGTGGACTACACGCTCTTCCTCAACCTGGCCTTCCTCGCCGGCTCCGCCGTGCTCGGCTGGATCCTGTGGCACGACCCGGACCGACCCGCCGTGGGACGCAAGGACGACGTGGTGGAGCGCATCCTGTTCTGGGCCGCACTCGGAGCCGCCACCTGGCTGGTGGGCGGACTCGTCGTGCCCCCGCTGGTCGCCTGACGACCGCGTGGTGGACCAGTTCCTGGTCGGCTCGACCTCCACGACGACGCACGGGACCTGTCCGACGACCAGGCCGACGCGTTGCTGGTGGACGTGGGCGCGGCCCGGCGGGCAGCGGTCGAGCCCCCGGAACACCGCGGCGATCCAGGTCGACGTCGTCAGCATCGACCGGGCAGGGGACAGCCACGCCGACGTGTCCGGTGTCCCCGGCGAACCGCCCCCGGTCACCGGCAGCGACGGGCTCCCCGGTCGCGCGCATCTCGCCGACGCTGTCGCCGGCGCGACGCCCCCCCGCTGCGAGCCGCTCGCGACGCTCGCGCCGGCCTCGACCCCGGCGACGATCGGTCGGCTGGGTCGGCTCGTGCCCGTTCAGTCGGTCGGGAGCTCGACCTCGCCACGCATGACCACGACACCGGTGCCCGTGACGCGGACGCCGGTGATGTCGTCGCGGGGACCCAGCACCTCGACGTCGGCACGGCCCGGGCGCTGCATGTCGTGGCCCTGTTCGGCGACGAAGGTCGGCTCGTCCAGCTCCCCGGTGGCCCACAGCCACGCGCCGAGGCAGCCGGTGGCCGAGCCGGTGAACGGGTCCTCGGGTGGCTCCGGGGGGGTCAGCAACAGACGCGAGAACACGTCGCCGGTCGCCGTGGCCCCGCCCATGGCGGTCAGGAACGGTTCGAAGAAGTCGCTGTCGTGGGTGGCGTGGAAGCCGTGCAACGCCGCGACGTCGAGGCGGGCCGAGCGCAGGGCACGATGGGACACCAGCGGCAGCACCAGGAAGGGTGTCCCGGTGCTGACCGTGCGCGGTGTGGCACGAACGTCGTCGGCGGTCAACCCGACCAGGGGGGCGACCACCGAGGCGTCCCACTCCCGCCCGAACGTCGGTGGCAACTGCTGCATGGTGATCCGCGCCGGTCCGTCGCCGGTCGCGTCGACCTCGATCGGCAACACGCCGGCACCGACCTCGAGGGTGAACGCGGCCCGTCCGTCGACGACGGTCACGGCGCCCGTGTCCAGCAACGCCGCGACGGTCGCGATGGTCGGGTGGCCCGCCATCGGGATCTCCCCGCTGGCCACGTAGTAGCGCACGCCGACGTCGGCCACCTCGGAGTCCTGCAGGAACGCGCACTCCGACAGCCGGGTCTCGCGGGTGAAGGCGACCCGGGTGTCCACGGACACGTCGTCGGCGTCGAACACCACCGCACACGGGTTGCCCCCGAACGGGCGGTCGGTGAAGGCGTCCACCCACTGGACGGCATGGCGGCTGGTCATCGGGGTCTCCTCGGGGCCTGCTCGGGGGCTGCTCGGGGGGCTGCTCGGGGGGCTGCTCGGGGGGGCCGCTCGGGTCGTCAGTACCCGCGCTCGTGGTCGACGGCCCCCAGCAGGGGGTCGCCCGTGCCGAATCGGGCCACGTTGTCCCGGACGCGGTCGGCCAACAGCCGGATCCCCATCGCGTCGGTGTTGCCGACGTGCGGGGTCACGACGACGTTTGGCAACGACCACAGCGGGTGGCCGTCGGGGAGGGGCTCGGGGTCGGTGACGTCCAGCCCGGCCCCGAAGAGCCGACCCGACGACAGGGCCGCGACCAGGTCGTCGGTCACGACGTGGGCGCCACGGGCCACGTTGACCACGACCGCACCCTCGGCGAGCAGGTCCAGCCGTCGGGCGTCCAGCACCCCCGTCGTCTCCTCGGTCAGGGCCAGGGCCAGCACGACGACGTCGGCGTCGACGAGCGCCTCGTCGAGCGCGTCGACGGTCACGACCGTCGCGCCGTCCAACGGCGTGTCGGACCGCCGGACCACGGTCACGTCGACGTCGAAGGGTGCCAGCAGCCGGAGCAGGACCTCGGTGATGCCCCCACCGCCCAGGATCGTCACCGACGAGCCGACCAGCATCTGCTCGTCGTGGTCACCAGCCCACGACGTCGCCGTCGCGTAGTGGCCGAGTCCCCGTCGGGTCGCGAGCACCAGCGCCAGCGCCATCTCCGCCACCGGGTCGGCGTAGACGCCCTTGGCCGACGTCCACGCATGGTCGTCGTCCAGCACGTCGACGAAGGCGTCCACCCCGGCGAAGGGCAACTGCACCCAGCGCAGGTGGGGGTTGGCGTCCAGCAGGGCGGCCAGGTCGTCGGCGTCTCGTGCGACGCTCCACAGCACGGCCTCGGCGTCGGCCGCGTCCACCACCTCGCCACCGGCGTCGGTGACGGCCTCCTCGAGGACCGCCGACGGCGGCTGCACGGCGATGCGAGGCGACCCGGAGCGGTCGCGCGGGACGGTGACGGTCGGGGTCACGAGCGGTCCTCGGTGGTGGCGGTGGACTGGCGAGGATGCCGCCTGTCGACCCGCGCTGCCGCGTCCGGCGGCTCGTGGCGGCCGGCGACGTCAGCGGCGCGGTCCGGACCCGCCTCGCGCCAGGGCGGCGAACTGGTTCCCGCGGTCCTCGAACGAACGGAACTGGTTGAAGCTGGCCGCCGCCGGGGACAGCAGCACCACGCCGCCGTCCGGGGTGACGTCGCGGGCGACCGCGACGGCCTCGGCGAGGTCACCCACGCGGTGGACGACGCCGGTGGCCCCGAGCTCCTCGGCCTCGTCGGCCAGGTGGTGGCCCGTGTCCGGCAGGGCGACCAGGCGCACCATGGTCGGTCCCGAGGCGCGGTCGGCCATCGCCGCGACCAGCGGCGCATGGTCCTGGTCGCGGTCGTGGCCCCCGGCCAGCAGGGTCACCGGCGCGTCCGGGAAGGCCGCCAGCGCCGCCACCGCAGCCTCCGGGATGGTGGCGATCGAGTCGTCCACCCAGCGACGGCCGTCGTCGTGGACCAGTTGGAGCCGGTGCGCCAGCGGCACGAAGTCGGTGAGTCCCCCGAGCAGCTCGTCGGGGGTCGCGCCGACCAGCCCGGCCACGGCCAACCCGGCGGCGAGGTTGACCAGGTTGTGGCCACCGACGAGCGAGGAGTCGGCCAGCGCCTCGACCAGCCGGTGGCGGGGGACGGGTGGCCCCGACCCGATCACGACCGGATCCCCGGTGGCGTCGAAGGTGGTCAGCGAAGGATGGCGTGCGGACCGGGCCATGACGTCGCCGTCGGCGGCGTTGGCGACCAGTCGATCCGACAGCTCGACCAGTCGGGACTTGTCGCGGACGTAGCCCGCGCGGCCGCCGTGCCAGGCATGGTGGTCGCGATGCAGGTTGAGCCACAGGCCCACGGCCGGTCGCCCCCGCAGGTCCGCCAACTGGTAGCTGGACAGTTCCAGGACGACGTGGTCGACGTCGTCGGGCGCGACGTCGAGGTCCAGCACCGACAGCCCGACGTTGCCGGCGACGACCACCCGACGCCCGGCGTGGTCCAGCAGGTGGGCGAGCACCGTCGCGGTCGTGGACTTGCCCTTCGTCCCGGTGACGGCCAGCACGTTGGTCGGCCGGTGGCGGGCGAAGAAGATGTTGAGGGCCGAGGTGACCGGGACCCCGGCGGCGCGGGCGCGGACCTGGGCGGCGTGACTGGGCGGCACGCCGGGGGAGCGGACCAGCAGGTCCACGGTGTCGACGTGGGTGGCCCCGGCCTCGGCACCCACGACCACCTCCACGTCGTGGTCGTCCAGCCACGCGTGGTCCGCTGCGCTCGGGTCACGGTCGTCCAGCACCACCACACGCGCCCCCGGGTTGGACGTCGCCAGGTCGGTGACCACGCTGCGGCCCTCCCGACCCAGCCCGTGCACCGCGACGCGGTCGGCAGCCCGCAGCCACGCGTCGTCGGGCATCGCCGACCCCGGGACCGAGTCCGTCATCGCAGGGCGTCGCGCCATGCCGGCGGCAGGGCGTCCGGGTCGGGCGGCGCCAGGTGCTCGGACAGGGCGTCGGGTCCCACCGGCAGCCGGTCGGCGAGCGCGGCCACGACCACGTCGTCGGCCCAGTCCGGGTCCGCGGCCAGGGACGCCAGTGCGGCGGCCGACTCCTCGGCCTCTCCCACGCACTCGAAGGGCTTGTGGTCGGTCATCCCGGCCAGTGCCGCGTACTCCTCGACCTGCGCCGGGTCGTCGAGCAGGTCGCGTCCGAGGATCCCGACCACCCGGTCCCGACCCATGAACGGCGCCAGTGCGAGGAACACGAACCGGCACTTGGGGCACTCGCCGCACCACTCGCGTCGCTGGCCCTGGAGGTGGAAGGCGCGGTTGCAGGAGTTGAAGGTCTCGTCCCAGGTGCCCAGTTGCGCGAAGCGCCGGGCGATCCACAGCTCGGAGGCCGGCCGGAGCAGCGACAGGTAGGCCACGTCGGCGGCGACCTCGGCGGCCACCACGGCCGCGAAGGGATGTTCGAAGGCCGACGACTTGGACCACTGGTGGTTGACGGCCATGCCGTCGTCGGTGATGACCGTGGCCTGGTCGGCCGACCGCTCGTTGGACAACAGCACCGCCTCGTGGCCACCGGCGACGGCGGCCACGACGGCCAGCGCCGACACGATCGCGGTGACGGGGACGTGGCCGTTGACCGCGCCCCGGGCGTTGAGGTCGAACAGGACCGGGTCGAGGTCGCGCTGGACGGTGATGGTCGGCATGCCCGCCCGGGTGAAGGTGCGCAGGATCGGGCCGCGAGGGTTGACCGCGAACAGCGTCGGGTCGCGGTCCGCCACGGCCTCCAGGGTGACGATCGAGTCCTTGCCACCGCCGACGGGGACCAGCGGACCCGCCGACGCCCCGAGCGCCGGGGCGGTCGCGACGGCGTCCACCGGGTCCGGGAAGGTGAAGTGGTCACGCAGGTCCAGCCCGTGGTGCCACGCCAGTTCGGCCAGCCCGTCGGTGACCACCGCAGCGAGCAGGTCGCGCATGGCCGGGCTGGTCGTCCCGGTGTGCAGCGTGGGCGGCAGCGTCGCCTTGAGGTAGGACACCCCGGACACGAGGTGGGCCAGGCGCAGGGCCCGGTCCAGCGCGTCGGCCGCCGGACCCTCCAGGTCCAGGGACACGCCGGTGAAGGACAGGCGCTCGGTCAGGCGCCCCACGCCGTCGAGGTCGTAGTGCAGGGCCACGTCCTGGCCGTCACGCTCGACCCCGGCCCAGGTGAACGTCGACGAGCCCGCCAGGCCGAGGCCGGCCAGCACCGCGTCGCGGTCCGTGGGCGTGTGGCCCGGGGGGGAGGTGGGCGGGGATGCGGAGGTCGTCATGGGCCCGACGGTAGCCAGCAGGGCAAACCACGGGCGGCCCCGGACGTGCTCGCGCGGCCCCGGCGGTTCCCGCTCCTTGTCCCCGCCGGACCCATGGACCATGATGGGCGCTCGTCCCGCTCGGAGACCCTGCATGTCCACCAGTCCGCCCCCACCACCCGGCGACGACGGGGAGGCCACCTCGCCCGGGCCACCGACCCGCGCGACCCCGCCGCCCCCGGCCCCGCCTCCCCCGGCCACGCCACCCCCGGCCACGCCGCCCCCGGGCATCCCGCCGCCGGCCCCCGGCGGCGCCACCGGCAACTGGGCGGTGCGTCCGGCGGCGACGGGCGGCGACGAGTCCTACGACGTGGTGTCGGCGTTCCGCTATGGCTGGGACCAGTTCATGGCCCAGCCCGGCCCGATCCTGCTCGGGGTGCTGGTGCTGCTGGTCGGATCCGTGGTGGTCGGGGGCCTGTGGGTGCTGGGAGTCGCCCTGCTGGCCGGGGCGTCGGAGTCCGGCGGGGTGCTCGCCGGCACCCTGGCGCTGGTCGTGACGGTCGTCGGGCTGCTCGGCTACCTGGCCGTGGCCTTCCTGGTCCAGGCCGGGATCGTGCGCGCCGGACTGGCGATCGTGGACGGTCGTCGGCTGGAGCCGGCCACACTGCTGCGCACCGACCGGTTGGGGACCGTCGTCGCCAGTTCGCTGCTGGTCGCACTGCTCACGGCCGTCGGTTCGGTGCTGTTCGTCCTGCCCGGCGTGGTGTTCGCCTTCCTGGCCCAGTTCTTCCTGTTCTTCGTCCTGGACCGGGGTGAGGGTGCCTGGGACGCGATCGTGTCCAGCCTGCGGTTCTCGGTCGACCACCTCGTGCCGATGCTGCTGCTGTACCTGCTGTCGGGCGTCGCGGCCACGGTGGGTGCCCTGCTGTGCGGGGTCGGCCTGCTGGTGGCGTTCCCGGTGATCGTCATCGCCCAGGCCTACACCTTCCGGGTCCTGCAGGGCCAGCCCGTGGCGGGGTGACGGCGTCGCCGGGCAGCAGTGCCACGAGGTCCGGGTCGCGCAGTGTGGCGGCAGCGATGGCCAGGAAGTCGGGGTCGGCGCGGAGCTCCCCACGCGCCGCCCAGGCCAGGCGGGTCAGCGTGGCCCAGGTCGCCGGCAGCGACGCCGCCACGGCCAGCGCGTCGGCCGCGTCGTCGGCGTGGCCCGGGCAGAACGCGTCGACGCCTCGGTCCTGCAGGCAGGCCGGGCACCACGGGCGGCCACCGTCGGGGCCACACGGGACCACGAACCCCGGCTCGTCCCCGCACCGGGCGCAGGTGCCGGCGTCCACGGCCGCAGGACCGACCAGTGGGTGGTCCAGCCACGGTTCGCGGACGACCATCGCGGCCACCAGCCGTCGCCGCGACGCCCGGTCCCAGGTCGGGGGTGGCACCGGGGGGCTCAGCGTCGGACCACGGTCGTCCGGGCCAGGCGATCGTGGATGCCCCGGTCGCGGTCGTCGGTGGTGATGGTGATGGCGATCACCCCGCAGGCGAGCACGACCAGCCAGAACGACACGATCGGGACGGCCCAGAGCAGGAGCCACGCATTGCGGATGATGGCGGCCGGGGCGGAGGGACGCCCGCCGTCCTCCCCCCGGACCTCCAGGCCCAGGGCCTTCTTGCCCAGGCTGCCCCCGAAGAGGGGCTCCAGGAGCAGGTAGTAGCCGATCGAGATGCCCACCAGCAGGATCGTGACCTGGATGTTGATGGCCGCGAAGTCCCCTGCCGCCACCGCGTCCTCGACAGCGGCCTGCGCCGCGGCCGGGTCGTCCCCGGACTGTGCCACGAGCTCGCTGATGCTGGGCCACACCAGCACGGCGCCGGCGACCGACACGACCACCAGCACCAGCACGGTGTCCAGCAGCCGCGCCGCGAACCGCCGACCGAGGCTGGCCCCGACGGCGTTGCCCGGTGCCCCCGCCGGGGCGGCGCCCGGTGGCGGTGGTGGCGGTGGGGGCAGGTCGGTCATCGTGACCCTCCGGGTGGACGTCGGGACGGCAGGGTAGGTCGGTGCACGAGGGTGGCCGGTCGCTGCGGGCACGGCCTAGGCTCGGCGAGCCGGACCGGCAACGCGGTCCGTGCGGACCACCGTGACCAGGAGCAGACGTGACCACCCACAACTTGGCGATCATCGGCGGCGACGGCATCGGGCCGGAGGTCGTGGCCGAGGGGTTGCGCGTGCTCGACGTCGTGGAGGGTCGCCACGGCTTCACCACCGACCGCACGGAGTTCGACCTGGGCGGTCGCCGCTACCTGGCCACCGGTGAGGTGCTGTCGGACGCCACCGTGGCCGACCTGGACACCGCGGACGCCATCTACCTCGGTGCCGTCGGAACCCCCGACGTGCCGCCGGGGGTGCTGGAACGTGGGTTGCTGCTGCACCTGCGCTTCACCTTCGACCAGTACGTCAACCACCGGCCGGTCAAGCTGTATCCGGGCGTGACGTCGCCGGTGGCCGACCTGTCCCCGGAGCGCTGCGACTTCGTGGTCGTGCGGGAGAACACCGAGTCGGTCTACGCCGGCGCGGGCGGCACGCTGTACCGGGGCACGCCGGCCGAGGTCGCCATCCAGGAGTCGATCAACACCCGGCACGGGGTCGAGCGGGTGCTGCGCTACGCCTTCGAACTGGCCCGGGGACGCGAGCGCCGCCACCTCACGCTGTGCCACAAGACCAACGTGCTGGTGCACGCCGGCGACCTGTGGTGGCGGACCTTCCACGAGGTCGGCGAGGAGTATCCCGACGTCGAGCTCGACTACGTCCACGTCGACGCCGCCTGCCTGTACTTCGTGACCCAGCCGGAGCGCTTCGACGTCGTCGTCACCGAGAACCTGTTCGGCGACATCATCACCGACCTCGGCGCGGCCGTGCAGGGCGGGATGGGGCTGGCGACGTCGGGCAACCTCGATCCGTCGGGGCACCACCCGTCCATGTTCGAACCCGTCCACGGCTCGGCGCCCGACATCGCCGGGACCGGCGTGGCCGACCCGACGGCGGCCGTGCTGGCCCTGGCGCTGCTGCTGGAGTCCGTCGACGAGCCAGAGGCCGCGGCCGATGTCGAGCGCGCGGTCGCGACCTGGTTGGCCGAGCGCGGCGACGAGGCCCACACGACCACGGCGGTCGGTGACCGCCTGGTCGAGTTGGTGCAGCAGGACTGATCCCGCCGCGAGGCGGCCTCGCGGGTGCCACGACCAGGAGGTCGCCGTGTCCACGCCCGACCTGCGACCCGTCACCGATGACGAGTGGCTCGACTACGCCCGGTTCTGGTCCGGGATGTTCCACGAGGACCCCCACGACGACGAGGCCACGGCGTGGGCCCGCACGCTCCCCCCCGAGCGCTGCCTGACCGCCACCGACGACCTCGGCCACATCGCCTCCAGCGGCGCGATCCCGTTCGGCCTGACCGTCCCGGGCGGAGCCACGCTGGGCTGTGCCGGCATCACGATCGTGACCGTTCGGCCGGACCATCGGCGACGTGGGCTGCTGCGCGCGATGATGCGCCGCCTGCACGACGACGCCCGCGGGCGGGGCGAGCCGGTCGCGGCCCTGTACGCCTCGGAGTCCCCGATCTACGGCCGCTTCGGATACGGGGCCGCCGTGCCGATGTCCCGCGTGCAGATCCGACGGTCGGCCCTGGCCACGGTCGCCGGTGGTGACGCCACCGCCGTGTCCCTGGTGACGTGTGAGTCCTTCGTCGACCTCGCCCGCCGGGTCAGCGAGGCGATCGGTCGTGGTCGCGGCGGCATGTTGGTGATGGGCCCCGAGGCGTGGGACACCCACGCCCGCAACTTCCGGGGCAAGCGACCCGACCGGTACGCCGCGGTCGGCGATCGCGGCGTGGTCCGCTACCGCACCAGCGAGGGGGAGTGGGCCGACCGGGTCCCGGACGCGAGCCTGGAGGTGATGGACCTGTTCGCGCTCGACGGCGAGGCGGAGGCCGACCTGTGGGCGCACGTGGCATCCGTCGACCTGGTCACCGAGATCACCGCGCACCGACGACCGGTCGACGATCCCCTGCGATGGCGCGTCGCCGACGAGGCGCGGGTTCGTGACCGCCCGCGGATGCCCTTGTTCGTCCGACTGCTCGACGTCCGGACCGCGTTGACGGCGCGCACGTGGGAGGTGGCGGACACCCTGGTGCTGGAGGTCAGCGACGTGTTCGAACCGGCCAACCACGGTCGCTGGCGACTGGATGCCGGCCCGGACGGCAGCACGTGCACGACCACCGACGCCGAGCCGGACGTGCGCCTGGACGTGGCCGACCTCGCCAGCCTGTGGCTCGGCGGGATCGCCCCGGCCACCCTGGCCGCCGCCGGGCGCCTGGTCGCCCACGACGACGTCGTCGCACGCCTCCGCCGGCTGTTCGCCGTCGACCGGCCACCGTGGACGCCCTTCGACTTCTGACGCTTCGCGGCCCCACGTGGTCTGGCCCCCAGACACGCCCCGGGCGTCGACGGACGGCCCGTGGTCATCGAGACGATCGACCGTGCGACAGGCGCACGTCGAGTGCGGCGACCACCTATGCTGGTGGGGACTGCGACGCGCCCCGTCGATGCTGCCGTGACTCGAGCGGGCGCCCTCCGACGACACTGGATGACGCCATGGACACCGCCCTGCACCCCGACGACGTGCTCGTGACCGTTGGCAGCGGGAAGAAGGCGCACGTGTTCCGCCCGATGGACGGTGCCACCTACAAGGTCCGCACCCTCGATGACGGCGGCAGTGTGTACGACCGCGCGCTGTGCGGCTCGGGTGGCGAGATGATGCCCGCCCCGGACGCCGACCTGTGCAAGACCTGCTCCAGCCTGCTGGAGTCCTGACCACGCCGCCGACCCGGCGGGCATTCGACCCGAGGATCCCCATCATGGGCAACGTCTACAAGAAGATCGAACTCGTCGGCTCGTCCGAGGAGTCCATCGAGGACGCCATCCAGGCCGCCGTCTCCAAGGCGGGCGAGACCACCCGCAACCTGGACTGGTTCGAGGTCGACGAGATCCGGGGCTGGATCGACGAGGGTCGCGTCCAGCACTACCAGGTCGGCCTCAAGGTCGGGTTCCGCGTGGACGGCGACTCCTGAACGCTCGCCGGGGCGCGCAGGCTCGACAACTCGCCGAGGAGTCGTTGTCGCCCACGGTGGACCGACGCGGCCGGGATCCCGGGTCGGATGTCGACCGAGCCCGGTGTGACGTGTGGTTGCGGGGCTGGGGAGCGTGGGCGTAGTGTGGGGGCCATGAACTCCACGACCGCTCCGGCCCAGAGGTCACCTGCTCGGGTGACGTCCGCCCGGCGCGGCACGGCGATCATTCCCTAGCCCGGCGTCCGCCGGGCTGCGCAGGTGGCGCCGGCATCCCGACGTCGCAGCGTCCCGGCTTCGCGCCGACCTCCAGCATCGAGGCCGTTGTGAGCCACACCCCGCTTCCGTCCCGCGGTGACCTGCCCGGCGCACCCGATGCCGGGCTGGCCCTGTACGACACCACCCTGCGGGACGGCACCCAGCGCGAGGGCATCAACCTCACCGTGGACGACAAGGTCAAGGTCGCCCGGCGCATGGACGGCCTCGGGGTCCACTACCTCGAGGGCGGCTGGCCGGGGTCCAACCCCAAGGACACGGAGTTCTTCCGTCGCTTCGCCGATGGGGACGAGGCCCCCCTGGGCGCGACCCTGACGGCCTTCGGCATGACCCGCATGGCTGGCCGGTCCGCGGAGGAGGACCCGCTGCTGGCCGGGCTGCTGGCGGCACGCACCGAGGTCGTGTGCCTGGTGGGCAAGTCGTGGGGCTACCACGTCGACGACGCCCTCGGCGTGCCGCGGTCCGAGAACCTGGCGATGGTGGCCGACTCGATTCGCCACCTGGTCGCCAACGGTCGCCGGGTGTTCCTCGACGCCGAACACTTCTTCGACGGCTGGGCACGGGACCACGACTACGCCCTGGAGGTCCTGGCCGCCGCCGACGACGCGGGCGCCGACGCGGTGGTGCTGTGTGACACCAACGGCGGGGCCATGCCGTGGGTGGTGGCCGACGTCGTGCGCGAGGTCCGCGACCGGGTCGGCTGCGACGTCGGCCTGCACTTCCACGACGACGGGGGGTGCGCCGTCGCCAACTCCATGCTGGGCCTGGAGGCCGGTGCCACCCACGTCCAGGGCACGGCCAACGGGCTGGGTGAGCGGTGCGGCAACGCCAACCTGTTCACCGTCATGGCCGACCTGCAGCTCAAGCAGCACCTCGAGGTGATCCCCCCGGCCGCACTGGAGCGCCTCACCGAGGTCAGCCACGCCGTCGCCGACATCTGCAACCAGGCGACGCCGTCGATCCAGCCCTACGTGGGCCACACCGCGTTCTCGCACAAGGCCGGCCTGCACGCGTCCGCGTTGGCCAAGGCGCCGGACATGTACAACCACATCGACCCCGCTCGGGTCGGCAACACCCAGCGCCTGATCGTGTCCGAACAGTCGGGCCGGTCCAACATCGTCCTCAAGGCCCGCGAGTTCGGGTTGGAGATCGACGGCGACGAGGCCGCGGTCGTGCTGGCCGAGGTCAAGCGTCGCGAGGCCCAGGGCTGGACCTACGACGCCGCCGACGCGTCCTTCGAACTGCTGTTGCGCCGGTTGACCCGACGCATGGACCGGGCGAGCGAGCCGTTCCACACCCTGCACTTCCGGGTCTCCGTCGGCGGAGGCTGGGCGGGCCGCGGGGCCCCGGACATGCGCGTGGCCATGGCGACGGTCGCCGAGCCCACCAACGACGCCGCCCCCCGCGCCGACCGCGCCGGCGCCGAGGTGGACGAGCGGTCCTCGGCACCGGCCGAGGCGATCCTGGCCGTCGACGTCGACGGGTCGCGTCGGCTGGGAGCGGGGGAGGGCAACGGCCCCGTGGACGCCCTGGCCAACGCCTTCCGCAACGCCGTGAACGGGACCTGGCCGGAGCTGGACCGGGTCCGGCTCAGCGACTACAAGGTTCGCATCCTCGAGGCCAGCGCCGGCACCGACGCGATCACGCGTGTCCTGGTGACGTCCACCGACGGCGTGGAGACGTGGGAGACCGTCGGGGTCGACCCCAACATCGTGGAGGCGTCGTGGCGGGCCCTGTCCGATGCCTGGACCTACGCGATCCTGCGGGACCGCTGGCGGGCGGCGTCGGCATGACCGCACCGACCACCAGCCACGTCCTGACCCTCATCTGCCCGGACCGCCCGGGCATCGTCCACGCCGTGTGCACCGCTCTGCTGGAGATCGGTGGCAACATCACCGACAACGCCCAGTACGGCGACGCCGACACGTCCCTGTTCTGCATGCGCACCGTGTTCGACGCGGGCACGGCCGACTCGGCCGCGATCGCCGAGCGCGTGACCGCCCACCTCGACGACGACCGCGCCCTGCTGCGCGTGCGCCCCACGGCCCACCGCCCCAACGTGCTGGTGCTGGTCAGTCGCTACGACCACTGCCTGGAGGACCTGCTGTACCGCTGGCGCAGTGGCACGCTGCCCATCGACATCCCCGCGATCGCCTCCAACCACCCCGACCTGGCCGACCACGCCGCCCGACATGGCATCCCGTTCCACCACCTGCCGGTCACGGCCGACACGCGGGCCGGTCAGGAGGACCGGATCCGGGACCTCGTGGCCGCCCACGACGTCGACCTGGTCGTGCTGGCCCGCTACATGCAGATCCTCGGCGACGACCTGTGCGCCGACCTCGCGGGGCGTGCCATCAACATCCACCACTCGTTCCTGCCCGGGTTCAAGGGTGCCCGGCCCTACCACCAGGCCCACGCCCGCGGGGTCAAGCTGGTGGGGGCCACGGCCCACTTCGTCACGCCCGACCTCGACGAGGGACCGATCATCGAACAGGACGTCGCCCGGGTGACCCACGCCCACACGCCCGAGGACCTGGTCGAGCTGGGGCAGGACACGGAACGGCGGGTCCTGTCACGCGCGGTCCGGTGGTGGGCCGAGGACCGGGTCCTGCTGCTCGGGGACCGCACCGTCGTGTTCACCTGAGCGACGTCGGCGTCCACGCGACGGGGTCCACCCGTGGTTCGGGTCGGAGGCGCAGCCACCACTCGGCGATGGCGGCATGCATGGTGAAGGCCAACCAGAAGGCCAGGCCGAAGCCCGCCCGGAAGCCCACCAGCCCGGTGGCCTCGAACAGTCCCACCCAGAGCCGGATCGTGGCCACGGCGAGCCCGACGGCGAAGGCGCGCACCATCCAGCGCCGATGGGCCGCCACGTCGCCGGCCCGGACGGCCCGGACCGCCACCACCAGGGCCACCGCCATCCATGCCCCGAACAGCGCCGAGGCCAGGGACTCGGCCCGACCGCCCCATGGCATCACCACACCGACCACCAGTCCGGTCGTGCCCGCCGCCACGCCCAGGGGCGCCACCACCCGGCCCAGCCGTCGGTGCCAGTCCCCGTGGCGGGTGCGGATGCGTGCCGACAGCTGCACCAGGGCTCCGAACAGGTAGAGCATGCCCGGCACGATGTGGGCGTAGGCCAGGCCGGGGTGTTGGGCGTAGCGACGGGCGAAGTCGTCGGCCGGGGGCAGGGTCCCGCTCGCGAGGTTGGCCGAATCCGACACGACCCGGACGACGGCGAAGACCACCATCACGATCGTGAGCAGCCACACCGCCGTCCACGCCACGACCACGAGCCGTCGTCCGGCCGCCGGTGGCACCGAGTCGCCCACGCCTGCCTCCCCGCTCCGCCCCGACCGACCCTACGCCCGGCACCGCCCGATGGTGCGCCCTACCGTCGGGCCACGCACGTCGACGACGACCGTCCACGGAGTTCCGAGTGACCAGGTTCGTGCGCTACGCCAGCCCCGACGGACCCCGTTTCGGGGTGGTCGACGAGTCCGGGGTCCGGGCCCTGGAGGGCCACCCGTTCGGGGACTGGGAGGACACCGGGCGGCAGGTCCCGCTGGACACCCTCCGGCTGCTGGCACCGATCATCCCGACCAAGGTCGTGGCCGTCGGGAGGAACTACGCGGACCACGCCTCGGAGATGGGTGGTGGGCTCCCGACCAGCCCGCTGCTGTTCCTCAAGCCCACCTCGGCGATCGTGGGGCCCGGCGACCCGATCCAGATCCCCACGGAGCTGACCCAGGAGGTCCACCACGAGGCCGAGGTGGCGGTCGTGGTCCGGCGGCAGCTGTCGCGGGCCACGCCGGCGGAGGCCGCCGAGGCCGTGCTGGGCGTGACGGCGGCCAACGACGTCACCGCCCGCGACCTGCAGCGCGCGGAGCCCCAGTGGACCCGCGGCAAGGGCATGGACACGTTCCTGCCGCTCGGGCCCGCGATCGCCACCGACGTCGACCTGGCCGCCCTGCGGGTGGTCGGACGGGTCAACGGCGAGGTCCGCCAGGACGCCACCACCGCCGACCTGGTGTTCGACGTGGCGACCCTGCTGTCGTTCATCTCGCAGTCGATGACGTTGCTGCCGACCGACGTCGTGCTGACCGGCACCCCGGCCGGGGTCGGGCCGATCGTCCCCGGCGACACCGTCGAGGTCGAGGTCGACGGCGTCGGCTCGCTGGTCAACCCGGTCATCGCCCGTCCCGAGCGCGCCCGGTGATCACCCGGCGACCGTTGCTGGTCCGCGTCATCGGCGGGTTCGGCGCCACGCTGGCGTGGGTCCTGGGGCTGGTGTTGCTGTTCGGGTCGTGGTTGACCGCGGCCGAGGTGACCGACCCGGGGTGGCGCGTGGTCGTCCTGGTCGCCGGAGGGCTGGGCCTGGCGATCCTGGTCGCGGGGTTGTGGTGGTCGATGCGCGACGCCGCGTCGAACCTGGCCTGGGCGCTGGGTCCCTGGGCCACCACCGGCGCCCTCGCGCTGCTCGCCTGGCAGGTGATGCTGGAGGGCTGAGCCGGCCGATCCGCCCACCGGTCCGCCCGTCCCCGGCGGGCCCGGACCCGGGGGCTATCGTCGACCCGGCCGACACCCCCTCCGCGCCAGGACGATGCCGCATGGACGCCATCCCCAACGTGCTCGCCACGCGCTACGCCAGCCCCGCGATGCAGGCCATCTGGTCGCCGACCGGCAAGGTCCGGGCCGAGCGACGGCTGTGGCTGGCCGTGCTGTCGGCCCAGCAGGACCTGGGTGTCACGGTCCCCGCGGGTGTCGTCGACGACTACGAGGCCGTGCTCGACCAGGTCGACCACGACGCGATCGCGGCACGCGAGCGGATCACCCGCCACGACGTCAAGGCCCGCATCGAGGAGTTCAACGCGCTGGCGGGCCACGAGCACGTCCACAAGGGCATGACCTCGCGCGACCTGACCGAGAACGTCGAGCAGGTCCAGGTGCGCGACGCCCTGGAACTGGTCCGGGACCGCATCGTGGCGATCCTGGCTCGCCTGGCTCGCCTGGCGGCCGAACAGTCCACCACCGTCGTCGCCGGACGCAGCCACAACGTCGCCGCCCAGGCGACCACGATCGGCAAACGCCTGGCCACCGTCGGCGAGGAACTGTTCGTCGCGTTCGGACGCATCACCGACCTGCTCGAGCGCCTGCCGCTGCGCGGGATCAAGGGCCCGGTCGGGACCCAGCAGGACATGCTCGACCTGCTCGGGTCCGCCGAGGCGGTCGCGACGCTGGAGGCGCGCGTGGCCGAGCACCTCGGCTTCGCCACCACGGCCGGGTCCGTGGGGCAGGTCTACCCGCGCTCGTGGGACTTCGACGTCGTGTCGGCGTTGGCCCAGGTCGCGTCCGCCCCCGGCAACCTGGCCACGACGATGCGGCTGATGGCCGGACACGAACTGGTCACCGAGGGGTTCCGCGACGGCCAGGTCGGATCCTCGGCCATGCCGCACAAGATGAACTCGCGCTCCAGCGAGCGCATCGGAGGGTTCGTCACCATCCTGCGGGGCCACGTGACCATGGCCGCCGGCCTGCTGGGGGACCAGTGGAACGAGGGTGACGTGTCGTGTTCGGTGGTGCGACGGGTCGTGCTGCCGGATGCCTTCTTCGCCGTGGACGGCCTGGTCGAGACCGAGCTGACGGTGCTGGACGACCTGGGCTTCTTCCCGGCCGTCATCGCCGCCGAGCTCGAGCGCTACCTGCCGTTCCTCGCCACCACGAAGGTGTTGATGGCCGCGGTCAAGGCCGGTGTCGGGCGCGAGACCGCCCACGAGGCCATCAAGGACCAGGCCGTGGAGGTCGCGCTCGCGATGCGTACCGGCGGCGCGGACAACGACCTGGTCGAGCGACTCGCCGGCGACCGGCGGCTCGGGCTCGACCGCGCCGACCTGGACGGCCTGCTGGCCGAGCCGTTGGACTTCGTCGGCACCGCCCGGGCCCAGGTGGCGGCGTTCGTGGCACGCGTGGAGGCCCTGGTCGACGACCACCCCGACGCGGCCACGTACACGCCCGGCGAGATCCTCTGAGGCCGTCAGGCCAGGTCCAACGGGGGTCCGACGACACGGCTCGCGTGGGCGGCGTAGATGGCGGCGATCCGATCCGGGTCGGGGGACTGGTCGGCGGGGAGCCCGGCCAGGTACCCGGTGCGGTCGGCGAACAGGTCCAGGATGCCGTCCGGCACGGCCAGGCCGAGCGCGTTCACGGGCTCGTCCGAGGGATTGGCGAAGGTGTGCCGTGACCCGGACGGCATCCACGCGGCGTCACCGGGCCCGAGGTCGTGGGCCTGGCCGTCAAGTTCCAGCAGCAGCCGCCCGGACAGGACCATGACCAACTCGTCGAAGTCGTGGACGTGGCGTGGTGGGCCCCCGCGGGGCAGCATCCCGGTGTAGACCGCGAGTCGACCGTCCGAGTCGCGCCCGTCGACGAGGACCCGGAACGGATCCAGGCGGCGCCGGGAGTCGTCGGCTCGCACCACGTGGCCGGACACGTCGGGGCTCCTCCGCCGGATGCGCCGAACCGTACCCTCGGCCTCCGTCCTCCCTCCGCCGCTCCTCGAGGTCCCGTCGTGCCCGATCGTGACGTCCGTGTCCGCTTCGCCCCCGCGCCGTCCGGCTGGTTGCACGTCGGGAGCGTCCGCACGGCCCTGTTCAACTGGTTGTGGGCGCGTCACACCGGCGGGACGTTCATCTGGCGCATCGAGGACACCGACGCCGACCGTGCCACCGGCGAGTCGATGCGGTCGATGGTCGAGGCGATGCGCTGGCTCGGGCTCGACTGGGACGAGGGCATCGAGGTCGGGGGCCCCTACGGCCCCTACCGCCAGTCCGAACGCGCCGAGCTCCACCGTGCCGTCGCCCGTCGCCTCGAGGAGGCCGGCCACCTCTACGTCGACGGGCGCAGCCCCGACGAGCTCGAGGCGTGGCGCCG
This sequence comes from uncultured Nitriliruptorales bacterium, assembly GCA_963735045.1. GTDB lineage: Bacteria > Actinomycetota > Nitriliruptoria > Nitriliruptorales > Nitriliruptoraceae > Salsipaludibacter. Next base: position 622,838 of record CAVTIZ010000003.1, read on the forward strand.
GGAGCGACGTGACGCCGACCTGCCACCGGTCGTCTCGCGCGACACGGTCCCCGCCGCCGACGCCGGGACCCTGCGGCTGGCCCTGCCCACCTCCGGGACGGTGTCGGTGCACGACGAGGTCCGTGGTGAGGTCAGCTGGGACTGGGCCAACGAATCCGACCCGGTCCTGGTGCGGTCCAACGGCGCGGTGACCTACCCATTGGCCAACGCCACCGACGACCTCGCGCAGGGCGTGTCGCTGGTGTGTCGGGGCGAGGACCTGCTGTCGGTGACGCCGCGCCAGCTGTTCCTGTACGACCTGCTGCTGGCCGATGGGTTGCTGGACGAGGCGCTGGACGAGGTCGGACTGCCGGCCCGGGAGGCGTCGTGGTCGGCACCGGGGTCGTTCGCGCACCTGTCGATGGTGGTGGGCCAGGACCGCAAGAAGCTGTCCAAGCGACACGGGTCGGTGTCGATCCAGGAGTTGGCTCGCCAGGGCTTCCTGCCCGAGACGCTGGTCAACGCGATCGCGCTGCTCGGCTGGTCGCCCCGGGACGGCCGTGAGCGCCTGGACCGCGACGAGCTGGTCGCGGCGTTCTCGCTGGACCAGGTCGGGGCGTCCGCCGCGGCCTTCGACGTGGACAAGCTCACCGCGTTCAACGGTGAGCGCATCCGCGACATGGATCCCAACGCGCTGGCGCACCGCCTGGTCCCGCACCTGGACGGGACCTGGCTCCCCGACGACGACGGCGAGCCCGACGCCGGGTTCGAACCGGTGCTGTCGACGCCGCCCTCCGACGACGAGCTGGTGACCCTGACCGCGCTGGTGCCCCTGGTCCAGGAGCGCATGCAGGTGCTGGCCGAGATCACCGACTACGCCCCACCCTTCTTCCGCGAGGTCGGCATCGACGAGGCGGCCGCCGCCAAGGTGTTCCGCAAGGCCGGCGCGGTCGAGGCGCTGGAGGCCGGCGCACGCGTGCTGGCCGGCGTCGACTGGACCACCGAGGCCATCGAGACCGGCCTGCGGGGGCTCACCGACGAGCTGGAGATCGGGTTCGGCAAGGTCGCCCAGCCCATCCGCGTGGCCGTGACCGGGTCCAACGTGTCGCCGCCGCTGTTCGAGTCGCTGGCGATCATGGACCGCGACACCGCCATCCGCCGGATCGAGGCCGCCGTGCCGGTCGCCCGACGGGTCCGGGACGAACAGGGCTGAGGGTGGACGGCACCGGCACCCCGCCGTCGGGGGACCCCGGTCCGGGAACGGGCGCCGCTGGCATCCCGTGCCCGCGCCTGCGCCCACGAGGCCCGCTCGTCGTGGACGACGTCGTCACCGTCCGACGCGGTCGGGTCGTGGACGATCGTGTCGTCGTCGGCGAGGCGCTGGACCCGGCCCGGGACGACAAGCCCGGTCGCGTGGTGTGTCGCTGTGGTCGCTCCGAGGACCGGCCGTGGTGTGACGGCAGCCATCGACGTCCGGCGAGCGACGCGGTCACCGGTGCGCCTCCGGGTCCGACGCCCCCGACGGTGGCCTGGGCCGGGGCGCCCGGGGCCACGCACGCCGTGGGCGTGGTCGTGGTCGCGGACGGGCCGCTGGTCGTGGTGGGCCTGCCGGTCGAGGCCGGCGACCACACGGTGCCCGCCAGTCGGACCGGGATGGCGCTGTGCCGCTGCGGACGGGTTGCCGAGGGCTGGTGCGATGGCGGATGTCCGGGCGGTGCCGTGGTGGTCGGGGCCGGTGGGTGACCGGACCTGTCCGCAGGGCCGGGGGCCGACTCGCATCCACGTCGCCCACCCGTTACCATCGATGGCCGCCCTTCGGGGGTGGTGTAATCGGTAACACGGCTGGTTCTGGTCCAGTTATTGAGGGTTCGAGTCCTTCCCCCCGAGCTGCGAGTGGTTACACTCACTCGCCACACCACGCCCCGCGAACGTTGCGGGGCGCACATGTGTCCTGCCCCCGTCGTCTAGCGGCCCAGGACGCCGCCCTCTCAAGGCGGTAACGGCGGTTCAAATCCGCTCGGGGGTACCACCTCGCGAGCCCCGTCGTCGATCCCGGCGACGGGGCTTCGTGCTGTCCGCGGGTCCCGATGCCCGTGATCGGCAGCCGCCGACCCAGCGCCCGGGCCCCCGACCCTGCCGTGGTCGCGTCGACGATCGTGGCTGCGAGACGACCGGTCGCCGGGTCGATGGCTGGTGGGGTCGTCAACTCGCGCCAACCCGTCCCCCGTCGTGGGTGCGTGCCACCGTCCCACGTGGGCAGGCCGTCGGGACCCGCATCCTCGATGTCCCGGGACCTCGGTCCCGATCCGGCCACATTCGGTGGAGCCGGCCGGACGCTCCCGACTACGGTCCAGCACCGTTCGGGGGGATCGGGGAAGCACGACATGTTCGTCCCCTCGCGCGACGGCAACCCATGGGGGACGGCATGAGGGCAACCACCGGCACGGGACTGCACATCCGGCGACGCCGGCGAGGGACCACGGCGGCGGCCGTGGTCGTGGTGCTCGTCGCCGCGCTGCTCACCGCGATGGCGTCGTCGGCGGTGGCGGCCCGCACGCCCGGAGCCCTGGTGGCCTATGACTTCACCGAGGGTGCGGGTGTGGTGGTGGGTGATTCGGGGCGTGGGGAGCCGTTGGATCTGACGATTGCGGATCCGGGGAGTGTGTCGTGGGTTGATGGTGGTGGGTTGACCATCGACAGTGAGACGGTGGTGTCGTCGGGGGTGGCGGCGTCGAAGGTGTCGGATGCGGTGGTGGCGTCGGGGGAGATCACGTTGGAGGCGTGGGTGGTGCCGGCGAACACGACCCAGGCGGGTCCGGCGCGGGTGGTGTCGGTGTCGGGTGGGTCGTCGAGTCGGAACGTGACGTTGGGCCAGGGCCTGTATGGGGGGTTGCCGTCGACGGTGTTCGACGTGCGGTTCCGGTCGTCGGAGACCAATGGGAGTGGGACGCCGTCCACGACCACGCCGGCGGGGACGGTGTCCACGGAGTTGCAGCACGTGGTGTTCACGCGTGGGGCCGGTGGCGCGACCACGATCTATGTGGACGGGGCCGTGGTGGCCACGGGTGATGCGGGTGGGGACCTGTCGAACTGGTCGGGTGGGTTTCCGTTGGTGTTGGCCAACGAGGTGGGGGCGTCCCGGCCGTGGTTGGGGACCTTGTGTGGGGTGGCGATCTATGACCAGGCGTTGACCTCGACCGAGGTCGGTGACAACCACGCCGCGGGCTGTGGTGGTGTCGCGTCCAATGCCGATCCGGTGGTGACGGGTCCGGGTGACCAGTCCAGTGCCGAGGGTGACGTGGTGGACCTGGCGGTGGTGGCCGAGGATGACGATGGTGACGTGTTGTCGTTCGCGGCGACGGGGTTGCCGGAGGGGTTGTCGATCGGGGAGTCGTCGGGTGTGGTCTCGGGCACGATCGGGCAGCAGGCGGCGGCGGGGTCGCCCTACGACGTCGAGGTCACGGTCGACGACGGCCGTGGGGGATCGGCGTCGGTGTCGTTGGAGTGGTCGGTGTCGGTGGTCAACGTCGACCCGGTCCTGGACGGGATCGTGGACCAGTTGTCGAGCCTGGACGTGGCGTTGGAGTTGGCGGTGTCGGCGTCGGACGTCGACGGGGACGAGCTGGTCCATGACGCCACGGGGTTGCCGGACGGGCTGTCGATCGATCCGGTGTCGGGGGTGATTGCGGGCACGCCGACCGTGCAGGGCGAGTTCGACGTGACGGTCGCGGTGGACGACGGCCAGGGTGGTGACGTGTCGACGTCGTTCACGTGGACGATCGTGGGCAACGATCCGCCGGAGGTCGAGGCGGTGGCCGACCAGTCCTCCGACGAGGGCGAGGAGATCAGCCTGCAGGTGTCGGCGACCGATCCGGACGGGGACGAGGTGGCGTTCGCCGCGACCGGGTTGCCCGACGGGTTGTCGATCGGGGTGTCGTCGGGCCAGATCACGGGCACGATCGGCCAGCAGGCCGCGGTGGGGTCGCCCTACGAGGTGGACGTGACGGTGTCGGATCCGGCCGGGGCGTCCACGGCGGTGTCGTTGGAGTGGACGGTCGCGGCGGTCAACGTGGCCCCGGCGGTGACCGGTCCGGGTGACCAGTCGTCGGTGGAGGGTGACGAGGTGTCGGTCGCGATCGGGGTGGTCGACGCCGACGGTGACGACCTGTCCTTCGACGCCACCGGTCTGCCCGACGGGTTGTCCATCGGTCCCGATGGCGTCGTCGTGGGGGCGATCGCGGCCGGTGCGGCCGGTGGGTCCCCGTACGCCGTCGAGGTGACCGTGGACGACGGCACCGACCAGTCCACGGTCGCCTTCGCCTGGACCGTGGTCGAGGTGACGGGACCCCAGCCGGTGGTGGCCTATGACTTCACCGAGGGTGCGGGTGTGGTGGTGGGTGATTCGGGGCGTGGGGAGCCGTTGGATCTGACGATTGCGGATCCGGGGAGTGTGTCGTGGGTTGATGGTGGTGGGTTGACCATCGACAGTGAGACGGTGGTGTCGTCGGGGGTGGCGGCGTCGAAGGTGTCGGATGCGGTGGTGGCGTCGGGGGAGATCACGTTGGAGGCGTGGGTGGTGCCGGCGAACACGACCCAGGCGGGTCCGGCGCGGGTGGTGTCGGTGTCGGGTGGGTCGTCGAGTCGGAACGTGACGTTGGGCCAGGGCCTGTATGGGGGGTTGCCGTCGACGGTGTTCGACGTGCGGTTCCGGTCGTCGGAGACCAATGGGAGTGGGACGCCGTCCACGACCACGCCGGCGGGGACGGTGTCCACGGAGTTGCAGCACGTGGTGTTCACGCGTGGGGCCGGTGGCACGACCACGATCTATGTGGACGGGGCCGTGGTGGCCACGGGTGATGCGGGTGGGGACCTGTCGAACTGGTCGGGTGGGTTTCCGTTGGTGTTGGCCAACGAGGTGGGGGCGTCCCGGCCGTGGTTGGGGACCTTGTGTGGGGTGGCGATCTATGACCAGGCGTTGACCTCGACCGAGGTCGGTGACAACCACGCCGCGGGCTGTGGTGGTGTCGCGTCCAATGCCGATCCGGTGGTGACGGGTCCGGGTGACCAGTCCAGTGCCGAGGGTGACGTGGTGGACCTGGCGGTGGTGGCCGAGGATGACGATGGTGACGTGTTGTCGTTCGCGGCGACGGGGTTGCCGGAGGGGTTGTCGATCGGGGAGTCGTCGGGTGTGGTCTCGGGCACGATCGGGCAGCAGGCGGCGGCGGGGTCGCCCTACGACGTCGAGGTCACGGTCGACGACGGCCGTGGGGGATCGGCGTCGGTGTCGTTGGAGTGGTCGGTGTCGGTGGTCAACGTCGACCCGGTCCTGGACGGGATCGTGGACCAGTTGTCGAGCCTGGACGTGGCGTTGGAGTTGGCGGTGTCGGCGTCGGACGTCGACGGGGACGAGCTGGTCCATGACGCCACGGGGTTGCCGGACGGGCTGTCGATCGATCCGGTGTCGGGGGTGATTGCGGGCACGCCGACCGTGCAGGGCGAGTTCGACGTGACGGTCGCGGTGGACGACGGCCAGGGTGGTGACGTGTCGACGTCGTTCACGTGGACGATCGTGGGCAACGATCCGCCGGAGGTCGAGGCGGTGGCCGACCAGTCCTCCGACGAGGGCGAGGAGATCAGCCTGCAGGTGTCGGCGACCGATCCGGACGGGGACGAGGTGGCGTTCGCCGCGACCGGGTTGCCCGACGGGTTGTCGATCGGGGTGTCGTCGGGCCAGATCACGGGCACGATCGGCCAGCAGGCCGCGGTGGGGTCGCCCTACGAGGTGGACGTGACGGTGTCGGATCCGGCCGGGGCGTCCACGGCGGTGTCGTTGGAGTGGACGGTCGCGGCGGTCAACGTGGCCCCGGCGGTGACCGGTCCGGGTGACCAGTCGTCGGTGGAGGGTGACGAGGTGTCGGTCGCGATCGGGGTGGTCGACGCCGACGGTGACGACCTGTCCTTCGACGCCACCGGTCTGCCCGACGGGTTGTCCATCGGTCCCGATGGCGTCGTCGTGGGGGCGATCGCGGCCGGTGCGGCCGGTGGGTCCCCGTACGCCGTCGAGGTGACCGTGGACGACGGCACCGACCAGTCCACGGTCGCCTTCGCCTGGACCGTGGTCGAGGTGACGGGACCCCAGCCCGTGGTGGCCTATGACTTCACCGAGGGTGCGGGTGTGGTGGTGGGTGATTCGGGGCGTGGGGAGCCGTTGGATCTGACGATTGCGGATCCGGGGAGTGTGTCGTGGGTTGATGGTGGTGGGTTGACCATCGACAGTGAGACGGTGGTGTCGTCGGGGGTGGCGGCGTCGAAGGTGTCGGATGCGGTGGTGGCGTCGGGGGAGATCACGTTGGAGGCGTGGGTGGTGCCGGCGAACACGACCCAGGCGGGTCCGGCGCGGGTGGTGTCGGTGTCGGGTGGGTCGTCGAGTCGGAACGTGACGTTGGGCCAGGGCCTGTATGGGGGGTTGCCGTCGACGGTGTTCGACGTGCGGTTCCGGTCGTCGGAGACCAATGGGAGTGGGACGCCGTCCACGACCACGCCGGCGGGGACGGTGTCCACGGAGTTGCAGCACGTGGTGTTCACGCGTGGGGCCGGTGGCACGACCACGATCTATGTGGACGGGGCCGTGGTGGCCACGGGTGATGCGGGTGGGGACCTGTCGAACTGGTCGGGTGGGTTTCCGTTGGTGTTGGCCAACGAGGTGGGGGCGTCCCGGCCGTGGTTGGGGACCTTGTGTGGGGTGGCGATCTATGACCAGGCGTTGACCTCGACCGAGGTCGGTGACAACCACGCCGCGGGCTGCGGCCCGCGCGCCGCCGGCACCGCCCGCGTCCAGGTGACGCCCGACAGTGGCATCGCCGCCACGACCTACGGCAACCAGACCATCACCATCAGCAACGAGGGCGTGGCAGGCTCGCCGTCGATCGAGTCCGTGTCGCTGAACCTGCGCGGATCGATCGTCCCGGACGCCACGTTCGACCCCATCGGGACCGCCGGCGACGAGGGCACGCAGTGCCTGGACGTGTCGTCCGGCGCCGTCGCCACGGGCTTCGTCGTGCCCCCGGATCCCTGCGCGGACCCGTTCTCCCTGCCGCACGAGGATGCGCCGGGTGTCATCGGCAACGGCTGGGACGGCATGACACTCGACTTCACCGACTTCGGGGTCGGGGAGTCCATCGTCTTCGGGGTCGACGTGGACCCGACCACGATCCAGGGGGTGCCCGGGTCCGGCGGTGCCGGCGCCGTGTCCGGGCTCGAACTGGCTGGATCGGCCGTCACGGTGGTCTTCTCCGACGGCACGCTGTCCACCACCCAGCTGTTCGCCGACGGCTCGGACGGTGGAGGCCAGGGCGTGGCGTCGCCCGTCGTCGGCCGGGTCGCGCCCACCGGCATCGAGATGGTCGGCGTCACGACCACGCCGACGGTGTTCCCCAACGACGCCGTGGCCGGCAACGTCGCGACCACCGGTCCCCGGACGGTCCGGGTGTCCGGGCCGGTCGGCGCCGAGGTGACACTGCTGTCCGTGGCAGGCGAGTACCCGGAGCCCGACGCCTTCGACCTCGACCCCTACGAGACCGACGAGGCCGTCGACGTCGACCAGCCGACTGCCACGATCGGGGCCGACGGCACGGTGGACTTCGCCGTGGACGTCGCCGACGACGACCTCCTGTACCACTACGTCGCGGCGATCGACGACGGTGCCACCGGGATGTTGTCCGACGTGCTGGTCATCGCCGTCGGGGACACCGACACACCCGTCATCGACGCGCTCGGCGACGTGGTCGTCGACGAGGGCGAGACCGTCCAGGTGGACGTCGCGGCCACCGATCCCAATGGCGACGGGCTGGCCCTGTCGCTGTCGTCGACCCCCGACCTGGAGGCGCTCGGCGCCTCGTTCACCGACGCCGGGGACGGCACCGGCACGCTGGAGTGGGACACCGAGGTGGGCGACGCCGGCAGCTACGTGGTGGACGTGACGGCCTCGGACGGCACCAACGTGGCGGTGGCGTCGTTCACCATCACGGTGCTCGACGGGTCCGCGTCCGGCGGCAGTGCCGTCGTCGCGATCGATCCGGGGGCCGGGATCGAGGCGAGCACCTACGGGGCCGGATCCTTCGCCGTGTCGAACACGTCTGCCGGCGGACAGACCATCACGGGTGTGACGCTGGACCTGTCGACGGCGGTCCTGCCGGACCTGGTGTTCGACCCGGCCGGCCTGGCCGGTGACGCCACCGCCAAGTGCGTGGAGGTCGGCGGGGGCGCCACGGCCACCGGCTACGTGACCCCGGGGGACCCGTGCACGGACCCGTTCTCGCAGCCGCACAACGGGGCGGACGACGGGGACGGCTGGGACGCCGTGACCGCCGACTTCGGGGACTTCGACGCGGGCGAGACCTTCACGTTCGCCGTCGACGTCGACCCCAACTCCATCAAGAACGCCGGCGGCTCCGGCAATGCCGGCAGCGTGTCCGGCCTGGAGCTGGCCGGGACCACGGTGACCGTGGCGTTCAGCGACGGCACGGTGGTGGCGGAGACCTTCCGCTCCGGCACCAGCAACGGCGCCTCGTCGGTCGCCGTGTCCGCGGAGCCACGCGAGACCGCCGTGCTGGCGGTCGCGGGCGTGACGCTCGTCCCCCAACCGGAACTGTCGCCACGCCACGCGGCCGCCACGGTCGGGTCGCCGACACAGACCATCGAGGTCACCGGTCCGGCAGGGGGGACCGTGCGCCTGGTCCGGCTGGAGTCCGCCCTGGTGCAGACGCCCGGCTACGACGTGGACCCGTACGAGGCCAACACGGTCGTCGCCGTGGAGGCCTACGACGTCCCCCTGGACGGCACCGGGGCCGGGTCGGTCGAGGTCACGCTGACCGACACCGCCACCGGCGCCACGGCCACCGACGACACCGGCCTGAACTACTTCATGGCCGTCGTCGGTGACGGCGCGGCCACCGGGCCGGTCTCCAACGTGGTGGTGCTCGACCTCGGTGCCGGGCCGGTGGCCATCGACGACGCCGCCTCGGTCGCGCCCGGTGGGGTCGTGGTCATCGACGTCCTCGCCAACGACACCAGCGACGTCGGGTTGGACCCGGCGACCGTGGCGATCACCGGTGGCCCCAGCGGCGGCTACACCGCCGGCCCCGACCCGATCACCGGTGCCATCACCTACAACCCCGAGAACGGCTTCGACGTCGCCAACGGCGACAGCTTCACCTACACGGTCGACGACCTCAACGGCGCCACGTCGAACGAGGCGACCGTGGCGATCAGCGATTCCACCGCGGTGGGCGAGGTGCTCTTCCGCGTCAACGCCGGTGGGCCACAGGTCGCCGCCGCCGACGGCGGGCTGCCGTGGACCGAGGACCAGTCGGCATCGAGCGCGAACAACGCGGCCGAGCTCGGCACGCCGTCCCCCTACGTCAACTGGGACGTCGGTGGTGCGACCGCCGACACGACCTACGGCGTGGCGGCGTCCACCGTCATCGACCTCGCCCAGGTGGCCGGGACGGGGGCAGCCGTCGAGGCGCTGTACGAGACCGAGCGCTACCGCGAGCCCGCGGCAGGCGAGCCGCCCATGACCTGGACCTTCCCGGTCACCGCCGGGGACTACGAGGTCGTGCTCGTCGGTGCCGAGGTCTGGAACAACGAGGCCGCCAACCCGCGCGTCATGGACGTCGCGGTCGAGGGCGCGACCGAGGTCGCCGGACTGCGATGGAGCACCAGCGCCGGTGCGAACAACACCGCCACGTCCGTGGTCGTCCCCGCGACGGTGACCGACGGTGACCTGGTCGTGGAGTTGCTCGCGGTCAGCCAGAACCCGAAGTTGTCGGCCATCGAGATCCGGTCTGCGGGTCCGCCCCCGACCGACGTGCCGCCGACCGTGGCCGCGATCGACGACCAGCAGGTGCAGGAGGGGGCGACCCTCGACGTGCCGGTCACGACCGCCGAGCCCGATGGCGACGTGGTCACGCTCGTGGCCGACATCCCGGCCGAGGCGGCCGACTTCACCACCTTCGCCGATGCCGGTGACGGCACCGGCAGCTTCACCGTGGCTCCGGCCGCCGGCGACGCCGGGTCCTACGACCTGGCCGTCACGGCCAGCGACCCCGATGGTGACGACACCGAGAGCTTCACGGTGACCGTCACCGACGCCCCGGCGGCCGGCACCGTGTTCACCCGCATCAACGCGGGTGGCCCCCAGGTGGCTGCCATCGACGGTGGTCCGGCGTGGGAGGACGACACGGGTGAGACCGGGCACCCGTACCTGGTCGAGCCGGGTTCGGGCAACACCAACGGCTTCGCGCCGCTGGAGCCGGGTCCGACCGTGCCGTCGACCGTGCCGGGGGCGGTGTTCGACACCGAGCGCTGGTCCAACAGCGGCTTCGCCTACGGCGTGCCGGTCCCGGCCGGGACCCAGGTGTACGTGCGCCTGTTCCTCGGCAACGGCTACCCGGGAACGTCCGAGCCGGGCCAGCGCGTGTTCGACGTCAGCATCGACGGCGAGGTCGTCGCCGGCGACCTCGACCTGTCCGACGCCTACGGCCACGAGGTCGGGGGGATGCTCGAGTACCTGGTGACCTCCGACGGCACCCTCGACGTCGCGTTCAGCAACGTCGTCGAGAACCCGCTCGTGAACGCGCTCGAGGTCGTCTCGGCAGAGTCCTCGCCGGGCCAGTTGGGGGTCAGCCCGACCACGGTCGACTTCGGCCAGACCCTGGTCGGTGGGACCAACCCGCGCACCGTGACCCTGTCCAACCTCGGCTTCGAGGCCGGTGACCCCGACATCGAGGTCACCGACGTGGCCGTCTCCGGTGGTGACTTCGCCGTCACCGGCGGGACCGGCACGCTCGCCGCCGGCACGTCCACGACCCTCCAGGTGACCTTCTCGCCGTCGAGCGTCGGGCCGTCCACCGGCACGCTGACCATCAGCCACGACGGGGACAGCTCGCCGGTGGAGGTCGACCTGTCCGGGGTCGGCGCCAGCGACATCCCCGTGTCGTTCGGCTCCTCCGGCCTGTCCGGGGAGAGTTCGGGCAACCCGACGTCGCTGGAGTTCGGGCCCGACGGGCGGCTCTACGTGTCCCAGCAGAACGGGCTGATCTACGCCTACGAGGTCGAGCGCAACGGGCCCAACGACTACGACGTCGTCGGGACCGAGCAGATCGACGAGGTCAAGCAGATCACCAACCATGACGACGACGGCTCGGTGAACACCGGCCAGAACAACCGCCAGGTCACCGGCCTGATGACGGCTGGCACCGACACCAATCCGGTGCTGTACGTGACGTCGTCCGACCCGCGCATCGGTGCGGGTGGCGGCGGCAACGACACCGGTCTGGACACCAACTCCGGCGTCCTGTCGCGTGTCACCTGGACCGGCACCCAGTGGGAGCGCGTCGACCTGGTCCGTGGGCTGCCGCGGTCCGAGGAGAACCATGCCACCAACGGCATCGACCTCGATCCGGTGACCAACACCCTCTACCTCATGCAGGGTGGCCACGCCAACAAGGGAGCGCCGTCGAACAACTTCGCCGGGACCTCCGAGTACTACCTGTCCGCGGCCATGCTGTCGATCGACCTCGACGCGCTCGACGCGATGCCGGTCGTGACCGACGCGCAGGGCAACGACCGCGTCTACGACCTGCCGACGCTGGTCGACCCGACCCGCGACGACACGGCCACGGACCCGTTCGGGGGCAACAACGGCCTCAACCAGGCCATTCCCGAGCCGGGTGGCCCGGTCCAGATCTACTCGCCCGGGTACCGCAACGCCTACGACGTCGTGTTCACCTCACTCGGTCGGCTCTACACGTCCGACAACGGGCCCAACGGGGGCTGGGGTGGGGTGCCGCTCATCTACGACTCGACCGGGGCGCTGAAGGGCCACGAGCTCCAGAACGGCGTGGACTTCGACGAGGGCGCGGGTGACTACTGCACCAACGACTTCAACGAGGACGGCAGCAACGGCCACGGCGACCCGCTGCACTTCGTGTCGGGTCCGGGCTACTACGGCGGGCACCCGACGCCGATCCGGGCCTTCCCCGGCGAGGCCGGCGTCAAGGTCTACGTCGACGGGGGTGCCAACTGGAACCTCGCCGACGACGAGGCCTTCGGCGACCTGCTGCCGGCCGGACTCAGCCTCGCCGACTTCCCGGACAACCCGGTGGAGTGCACCTACAGCGCCAACGACCCGTCGAAGGTGCTCGACACCATCGGGGCGTCGACCAACGGGATCACCGAGTACACCGCCTCGAACTTCGGTGGCGCGATGCAGGGCAACCTGCTGACGGCGTCGTTCAACGGCAACATCTACCGCTACCAGCTCAACGCCGCCGGCGACGACCTACGTCGGCAAGCGAGGCGCTGTTCGGCGGCTTCGGCAGCCAGCCGCTGGACGTGACTGCCCAGGGCGACGCCGGGCCGTTCCCGGGCACGGTGTGGGCCGCCACCTACGGCGCCGACAGCATCACGGTGTTCGAGCCGGGCGACTACAGCGACGCCACCTGCACCGGCGCCGACGACCCCGGCCTGGACGAGGACGGCGACGGCTTCACCAATGCCGAGGAGATCGCGGCGGGCAGCGATCCGTGCAACGCGTTGTCCACGCCCGGCGGCACGTCCTGCACCGGGGCCGACGACGCCGCGCTGGACGAGGACGGCGACGGCTTCGACAACGCCGACGAGATCGCCGCCGGCACCGACCCGTGCAACGGCGGCAGCCAGCCGACCGACAACGACGGCGACGGCACCTCCGACGTGACCGACACCGACGACGACGGCGACGGGATCCCCGACGTCGACGACCCGTTCGCCATCGACGCCACCAACGGCATCGGCACCACCGTGCCGGTCGCGCGTCCGCTGGAGAACGAGGACCCGGGTACGGGCTTCTACGGGCTGGGCTTCACGGGCCTGATGACCAACGGCACCGACACGTGGCTGGACCAGTTCGACGACGGCAACCTCGCCGCCGGTGGTGCCGTGGGTGCCCTGACGGTCGAGGAGGTGCCGCCGGGTGATGCCTACACCGACACCAACACCCAGGAGTACGCCTTCCAGTACGGCGTGGACGTGGACGACGCCAGCGCACCGTTCGTGGTGCACACGCAGGTCGAGTCCCCGTTCTTCGCCTCCGGTGGCGGGACCCAGACGCCGGCGAACTACCAGTCGAACGGGCTGTTCATCGGATCGGGCAGCCAGGACGACTACCTCAAGCTGGTGTTCGGCGGCAACGGCGGACCCACGACCCAGGTGCTGCTCGAGAGTGGCGGCGCGGTCGACGTCGACCAGAAGTACGGGACGGGCGTGACCGGCGACTGGCTGGCCGCCAACCAGGTCGACCTGCAGCTCGTCGTCGACCCGGCCGCGCTGACCGCCCAGCCTCGCACGTCGCTGGACGGCGGCAGCACCTGGAGCGACCTCGGCACGCCGGTGGCCCTGCCCGCCGCGTGGTTCGACGGCAGTGACGACCTCGGCCTCGCGGTCGGGATCATCTCGACGTCGAACGGCTCGACCCCGTTCGGTGCGACGTGGGACTTCCTCGACGTCGACACGGTCGGCGGCGGTGGCGGCAACACCGCGCCGGCCATCAGCGGCGCCGACGACGTCAGCGTCACCGAGGGCGAGACCGCCCAGGTGGTGGTCGACGTGGCCGACGCCGACGGCGACGCGCTGGCCGTCGACGTCGGCTCCACCCCGGACGCGTCGGCCTTCCTGGCGACCGACCTGGTCGAGAACGCGGCCGGCGACTACACCCTCACGCTCGACCTGGCGCCGGGCGCCGGGGACGCGGGCAGCTACGACGTCACCGTGGAGGCCGACGACGGCACCGACACCACGTCGGCGACGCTCACGGCCACCGTGGACCAGCCGGTCGTGCAGGAGGACGTGCTGTACCGCGTCAACGTCGGCGGCGACCAGGTCGCGGCGGCCGACGGCAGCGCGCCGGACTGGGGCAGCGACAGCGACGCGGCGCCCTCGGCCTTCCGTGTCGCCGGGGGAGCCAACACGTACGCGGCCTCGTCGGGAAGCGCCCACCCCGGGGCCATCGACCTGTCCGACGCGTCGCTGACGCCCGGCGTGCCGGTCGACGTCCTCGAGGTCGAGCGGTGGGACCCCGAGGCGGCACCGGAGATGCTGTGGCAGTTCCCGGTCGACGCCGGCACCGAGGTCGAGGTGCGGCTGTTCTTCGCCGAGCTGTTCGGCGGCGTCGACGCCGCGGGCGAGCGAGTGTTCGACGTCTCGGTCGAGGGCAGCGTCCCGGCCGCGTTCGACGACATCGACCAGTTCGACACGGCCGGTGCCAAGGGCGCGTTCATGCGGTCCAGCACCGCCATCGTGGAGGGTGACACGCTCGACGTGGAGTTCCTCCACGACGTCATCGAGAACCCCGCCGTCAAGGGCATCGAGGTCGTCCGGGTCGCCCCACCGGGCAACCTCGCACCGACAATCGACCCGATCGACGACGTGACGGTGGCGGAGGGTGACTCGGAGGTGGTCTCGATCACGGCCTCCGATCCGGACGGCGACGACGTGGCCCTGGACGCGACCGGCCTGCCGGACTTCGCGACCTTCGACCCGGGCACGGGTGAGTTCACGCTCGCGCCGGTCACCGGCGACGCTGCTGGCAGCCCGTACACCATCACGATCACCGCCGACGACGGCAACGGCGGGATGGACAGCGTCGACGTGGCCGTGGACGTGACCGAGCCCACACCGGCGCCTGACCCCGTCGCGGTCGACACCTTCACCTACGGCGAGGCCCTGTTCCGCGTGAACGCCGGTGGGCCCGAGGTCGCCGCGGCCGACGGCGGCGTGGCCTGGGAGTCCGACCTGGAGGACGCCGAGTCGTCCTACCTCACGGACGCGTACCTGGCGGGCGCGGACAACCAGAAGAACACGTCGAGCGTGACCGTGACGCCGACCGTGGACGCCACGGTGCCGACGACCACCCCGGGGCAGGTGTTCCAGACCGAGCGCTGGGACCCACCGGCCGGCATCGAGATGTCGTGGCTGTTCCCGGTCGCGGACGGAACACCGGTCGAGGTCCGGCTGCACTTCGCCGACTACAACGGCCCGACCCAGTCGGCCGGGGCGCGGGTGTTCGACGTCGCGATCGAGGGCACGACGGTCCTCGACGACTTCGACATCTTCGACGAGGCCGGGGCCGACACCGGCACGATGCGCGCGTTCGTCGCCACGGCCGACGCCGACGGGCTCGGCATCGACCTCACCCGCGTGGTCGAGAACCCCGAGATCCGCGCCATCGAGATCGTCGAGCTGGTCGACGCCACCGAGGCCGAGCCCGGTGCCGACGTCGGCTTCGTGACCCGGGTCACCAACCCGGATACGAACACGGGCGACGCGACGGTCCAGGCCCTGGAGTTGGCGGTGGACGGCAGCGGTGCCGTCGACGTGTCCGGGGACTGCGCGCCCGCCGCTGGCGAGGCGATCGCGCCGGGCGCGGGCAGCGTGTGCCGCTTCACCAACACCGTCCAGGGGTCGCCGGACGAACAGGTCACCCACGAGGTGACCGTGACGGTCGACTTCAGCACCGGGGAGACCGGCGTTGCGACCACCTCTGACCCGGTCGTGGTGACCCTCGCCGAGGCGTCGCCGATCGTTGCCCGGATCAACGCCGGCGGCGGTGCGATCGCGGCGACGGATCCGGGCGGACCGGACTGGGTGGCCGACGACGTCGCCGGGTCCGGTCCGTTCCTGGCCGTGCCGAGCGGGAGCTCACTGGGCGGCTTCTCGGTGCCCGACCGCACCGACGACGTGCAGGACTACGTCCCCCAGGCGGTCTACCAGACCGAGCGTTGGGACGGCACCAACGGGGCAGCACCGGACGACCTGACCTGGGAGATCCCGGTCGAGCCCGGTGCATCCGTCACCGTCAACCTGTTCATGGCCAACGGGTGGGACGGCACGGACCAGCCGGGCGAGCGTGAGTTCGACGTCTTCATCGAGGAGGTGCTGGCCCTCGACGAGTTCGACCTGACCGACACGTACGGCCACGCGACCGGTGGCGTCGAGTCCTTCCCGGTCGTCGACGATGGAGACGGCTTGCTCTCGATCATCCTCGAGCACGGCGTGGGACCACAGAACCCGCTGGTCAACGCCATCGAGGTCCGTACCGACTGAATGCGCCGACCGGTGCGCACGGCCGACGCGGGCCGGGAGTCGATCCCGGCCCGTGGCGGTTTCGAGCACGGCAGCGGCAGCCAGAACCGTTGGTCGACGCCATCGAGGTCACCCGGCGGCCTGACCCACCTGGGCGGTCGCCGACCAGCGGCAGCGTGCGGCGCGCCGATCAGGCCACGAGGTCGGCGATGACGCCCACGACGGTGTCGAAGAAGTCTGAGCTGGTGTCGAGCACGGCGAAGTGGTCGGCCTCGACCTCGATGACCCGGGCGTCGCCCCCGACGGCGCGAGCGGCCCGGGCGTAGGCGTGGGCCTGGGTGACGGGCACGTTGCGGTCGTGGCGGCCATGGACCAGCCGCACGGGCATGGCCAGGGGCACCTGGTCGATGGGTGAGGCCGCCGCCCAGCGCTCGGGCTCCTCCTCGGGCGTCGCCCCCAGCAGGTCCTGCGTCGCCGTCCCGCCGTCGGAGAGCCGCTCGCGGTGGCCGGTGACCAAATCGGTCAGGGCACTGATCGGGACGACGCCGGCCAGGTCGACGGGGGTGACGCCGGCGACCCACAGGGCGAGGTGGCCCCCAGCGGAGTGGCCGCTGACGACGACACGGCCACCGTCCAGGTCGTGGTCGGCCACGAGTCCCGGGACCAGGTCCAGGGCCGCACGGACGTCGTCGAAGGTGCCGGGCCACCCGCCCCCGTCCTGGCCGACGCGCCGGTACTCGACGTTGAGCGTGGCCCAGTCCGCCCGGCGGAAGCCGGCGCACATGGGCCGGGCATGGTCCAGGGCGTACTCGGCCCGCCAGAACCCGCCGTGCAGGTGCACGACGAGTGGCAGCCGCCCCTCGGCCGGAGGTCGTCGGAACTCGGCCCACTGGTGGGGGTCGGGTCCGTACACGTGGCGGGTCGGGGACACGTGGGCCTCCTCCCGACGGCACCGCCGATCGTGGCGGCGTCCCGGTGGCGGCGGCCGGAGATGGCCGCCGCCGGGTCGTGGTCAGCGCCGGGAGCGGCGACGGCGCGAGCGAGCCCCGCCACGCGGGCGGTTCCTGCCCCCGTCCTTGGCACTGTTGGAGCCCTTCCCGGGGCCGTGGTCGGGACGCGACGGCCGGTCGGTGCTCGATGCGGGCGACCGGCGGGTGGCCGACGTCGGCGTCCCGACGGCGCCGAGGTCCATGGACCCGGTCCCCGTCGACAGCCCCAGCGCACGCTGGATGGCGCGTGCATCGGACTGCTGGTCGGGCATGACCAGCGACACCACCGTGCCGTCGGCGCCGGCGCGGCCGGTCCGACCCGAGCGGTGCACGTAGTCCTTGTCGCTGCCGGGCAGGTCGTAGTGCACCACCAGGGCGACGTCGTCGACGTGGATGCCGCGGGCAGCCACGTCCGTGGCGACCAGGGCCTGCACACGCCCGTCGGCGAACTGTGCCAGCGCGCGCTCACGCTGGTTCTGGTTGCGGTTGCCGTGGATCGCCGCCGTGGTCACGCCGGCCTTGGCCAGTTGCTTGGCCAGGCGATCGGCCCCGCGCTTGGTGCGGGTGAAGACGATGGCGGGCGAGGTCTGGCGCAGCAGCGCGATGGTCTGGGGGCGACGGTCCTGGCTCGTGGTGGCCCAGAAGTGGTGGTCGACGTCGCCGGACTCCTCGACGGGGTCCTCGGCCACGTGGCGGGCCGGGTCATGCTGGTAGTGGCGGACGAGCACGTCGATGTCGCCGTCCAGCGTCGCCGAGAACAGCAGCGTCTGGCGATCGTCTGCGGTGCGGTCCAGCAGGCGACGGACCTCGGGGAGGAAGCCCATGTCGGCCATGCGGTCGGCTTCGTCCAGCACGACGACCTGCACACGCGACAGGTCGCAGGCGCCGCGCTGGACCAGGTCGGCGAGGCGGCCGGGGGTGGCCACCAGGACGTCGATGCCCGAGCGCAGCCGCGAGATGTCGCGCTTGATGTTGGTGCCGCCGTAGACGGTGGCCACGCGACGGTCGACCAGTGCCGCCAACGGTTCCATGGCGTCGCGCACCTGGCCGGCGAGTTCACGGGTGGGGGTCAGGACCAGCGCCGACGGGCGCCGGGACGCGGCCCGGGGCACGCGCAGCAGGGTCGGCACCGAGAACGCCAGCGTCTTGCCCGAGCCGGTGGGGGCCCGGCCGCAGACGTCCCGGCCTGCGAGGGCGTCGGGGATGGTGGCCGCCTGGATCGGGAACGGGGCGTCGATGCCGCGGTCGCGGAGGTCGTCGACGAAGTCGGCGGGCAGGCCGAGGTCGGCGAAGGTGGTGGTGTCGGACGTGGTGTCCGACGGGGACAGGGTGGTGGTCATGGAGGATTCTCTCGCGGCAGCCCGCACGGGGCGCCAGAAGTGGTCCGCGCAGGCCGGGTCGTCCCGGGGCGCGGGAGCGGGGCGTCGGACGACGCCTCACGTGCGTGAACACGCACGGCAGAGTTCGGCGGAAGGCCGAGGGACTCGCATCGGGGCGCGGGAACGCATCTGGCGTGGGCCCGCGAGGCCGGTGCACGTGTTGCGCGGTCGGGTCGGACGATGCCCGGTCGACCAGCGTGCTCACCACGGTACCGGGCCGTTCGCCGGCCGTGCGACCACTCGCGTCCGGTCGGGTCCTGCCGGGACGGAGGACGGGGACGGCGGCCGGGACGCCGGCACCGGCGCCCGCGGGCTCGGGTCAGTCGCTGGCGACCACCGTGGTGACCGGGAGCTCGGTGACGTGGTCGAGCCGGGCGGGAAGGTCCACCTTCAACCAGTGCGAGATGCCGTGGGGGAGGGTCGAGACCAGGATCTCGTCGTAGGTCCCGCGCAGCAGGCAGGTCTTCACCGAGTTGACGGCGTCAGAGGTGCCCACCTCGCCCGTGGCCGTCCCGCCCAGCGCCTCGATGGCCTCGACCATTCGCTCGAGGCGGTGTTGAGCACGCTCGCGGGCCACCTCCATGGCGTTGTCGCGACTGCGGTGGTCGGGACGGAAGGACGGGTTCCACACGACCCGTCGGGAGGACTCCAGGCCCGGCTTGGTCACGGGCACGACCACGTGGAACGCCCGGCGACCGTCCCGGATCCGCTGTCGGACCTCGGCCTGGAGGTCGGGGCCTCCGAGGGTCTGGTTGGCGACGACGAGGCAGGTCATGGGCCCTCCGGAACTCGCTTCCACCTCCACCCTGCCGGGCCCGGGACGAGTCGTCAAGGGGGTGCACGCGGGGAGCGGACCAAACCGGGGTGGCCCACGGGCCCGTCGTCGTGACCCGCTCGCGACGTGGCCGGGCCGGAGAGGCGGCACACTCGGGAGTCGACGACGACCGGACCGACCATGGCGACGATCCCGCGCGGACCCTTTCCGGACCTCGACGGGTTCGGGCAGGCTCGCCGGCTGGACGCGGCCGATCCGCTCGCCGGCGAGGCGGGCGCGTTCGTGGTGGCCGAGCCGGACCTGCTCTACCTCGACGGGAACTCGCTGGGCCGGCTGCCGCGGGCGGCGATGGAGCGCGTGGACGAGGTGGTGCGCCACGAGTGGGGCGAGCGCCTCATCCGGTCCTGGAACGAGGGTTGGTGGGATGCGCCCACGCGCCTGGGCGACCTGCTCGCCCCGGTCGTCGGTGCCCGCCCCGGCGAGGTCGTGCTGTCGGAGTCGACCTCCACGAACCTGTTCAAGCTCGCCGTGGCGGCCCTGCGGGCGCGCCCCGGCCGCCACACCATCGTGACCGACGACCTCAACTTCCCCACCGACAACCACGTGCTGTCCGGCGTGGCCGACCTGCAGGGGGACAGCCGGCTGGTGACGGTGCCGAGCCCCGACGGGGTGCACGGCCCGGTGGACGAACTCGTGGCGGCGCTGGACACCGACACGGCGTTGGTGTCGCTCAGCCACGTGTGCTTCAAGTCGGGCTACGCCTGGGACGTCGGTGCGGTGACCGCCGCCGCGCACGAGGTCGGTGCCCTGGTGCTGTGGGACTGCAGCCACTCGGTGGGGTCGATGCCGGTCGACCTCGCCCGCCACGACGTCGACCTGGCGGTGGGCTGCACCTACAAGTACCTGAACGGGGGACCGGGGGCCCCCGCGTTCGCCTACGTGCGCACCGACCTGCAGGACGAGCTCGACAACCCCATCACGGGCTGGTGGGGCCACGACGAGCCGTTCGGCTTCGAGCTGGCGTTCCGGCCCACGTCGGGGATCCGCCGCACCAGCGTGGGGACCATGCCGATGCTGTCGCTGCTGGCCACCGAGCCCGGCATCGCCCAGGTGGCGCGGGTCGGCATCGACGCAATCCGTGCCAAGTCGGTCGCCCTGACCTCGTTGCTGGTCGAGCTGTCGGCCGAGCACCTCGAGCCGCTGGGGTTCTCGCTGGCCTCGCCGTCGGAGCCGTCGCGCCGGGGTGGTCACGTGTCCCTCGCCCACCCCGAGGCCTGGGGGGTCACGCGCGCCCTGGTCGAGGAGGCCGCGGTCGTCCCGGACTTCCGCGCGCCCGACGTCGTGCGCCTCGGCCTGTCGCCGCTCACGACGTCGTTCATGGACGTCCACACCGCAGTCGGCCGCATCCGCGAGGTCGTGGTGGCCCAGCGCCACCTCGCGCACGCCGACGCCGACCTCGCCGTCACCTGACACCGCCTAGGATCGGCGCCGGACGTCCCCCGCCGCGGCCGAGTCCCGAGGAGCCCGCCATGATCCACGCCTTCGTGCTCATGAACGTCGCGCCCGAGCACATCGCCGAGGTTGCCGAGCGCACCGCCGAGTTCGCCGGGGTGCAGTCGGCCCACTCGGTCGCCGGGACCGAGGCCGACGTCGTGGCCGTCCTGGCGGTCTCGACCCACGAAGACATCGCACGGGTCGTCACCGAGCGCCTCGTGACCCTGCCCGGGATCCTGTCGACGCGCACGATGATCGCGTTCCGAACCTTCTCGTCCAGCGAGCTCGATGCGGCCTACGAGGGCTTCGGCGACTGACCGTCGTCGGGCGGGTCCCGATCCGGCAGCCGGCGGGTCAGCGCGACAGGCCGGCGAGGAAGCCCTCGACGGCGTCGCTGGCGACCCGGAGTCGCCACGTCTCCACGAACTCGCCCCGTTGGTGGGCCTGGTCGGTGCGCCCGGGTCCGAAGTTGACCGCCGGGACGTCCCGGGCCGCGAACCTCGCCACGTCGGTCCAGGCCTGCTTGGCCGCCACCGGGGCGTCGACCGCGGCGATGAAGGCGCGGCTGACCGGACGGTCGGCCAGCGGCGGGGCGGGGATCGCCCGGTCCGTGACCACGACCGACACGTCGAGGTCGAGGTCGTCGGCCAGCGCGGCGACCCGGGCCGCCAGTTCCTCCTCGGCGGCCACCACGTCCCGGCTTGGGCTGAACCTGAAGTTGAGGTTGATGGTGAGGGCGCCGGGGACGACGTTTCTCCCGTTCTCGGTGTGCACCTGGGTGACGGACCAGACGTCGCGGAAGACCACGCCGTCGACGGTGACCTCGACCGGCTCGAGGTCGTGGAACGCCGCCAGCAGCCGGCCGGCGGCGGTGGCGGCGTTGTGGCCCTGCCACGGACGTGCCGAGTGGGCCTGTCGGCCGTGCACGGTCAGGGTCGCGTGGAGCCCACCGAGGCACCCGAGCTGGACCTCGCCGTCGGTGGGTTCCAGGATCACGGCCAGGTCGGCATCGGCGAGCCACGGCAGGTGATCGAGGACGGCGGCCAGTTCGTTGTCCTCGGCCGGGCCCTCCTCGGCGGCGTAGAGCACGAGGGCCACGTCGGCCTCGGAGGACAGGTCGCCATCCGCCAGACGCTCGAAGGCGCGCATGGCCACCACGTTGCCGCCCTTCATGTCCGACGTCCCCCGGCCGACGACGACGTCGACGCCGTCGACCCGTTCCCGTCGTGGTTCCCGATCGGCCGGCGTCGGCGCCACCACATCGAGGTGGCCGACCAGCAGCACCAGCGGCCGGTCCGGTCGCCGGCCCGGGGACGGCGTGACGACCAGCGAGTTCATCACCCGCTCGACGACGTCGCCGCGCTGCCGGTGGTGGTCGGCCACCGCGTCGGCGATGGGTCCCTCGTCCCCGGTCTCGCAGGCCAGCGCGCAGTGGTCGAGCAGGCGGCGGACGAGGTCGGTGGTGACCTCGTCGTCCAGCACCGTCCCGTCGGGGGCGGGCACCGGTGTGGTCATGGTGGCTCCGTGGTTCCGGGCGTGGCCGGTGGCGGGCGCGATCGCCGTCGGGTCAGACCTGGACGGCGAACTCGCGCAGGGTGTCGTTCAAGGAGGTCTTGGCAGTGGTGGACTCGGTTCGGCGACCGATGATCAGGGCACACGGGAGCTGCCACGTGCCGGCTGGGAACGCCTTGGGGCGCGTGCCGGGGATGACGACCGCGCCCGCGGGGACACGCCCCCGCACCTCGACCGGCTCGTCCCCGGTGACGTCGATGATCGGGGTGGACCGGGTCAGGACCGTGTTGGCGCCGATGACGGCGCCGGCCCCCACCTGCACCCCCTCCACGATGATCGAGCGCGACCCGACGAAGCAGTCGTCCCCGATCACGACCGGGGTCGCACCGGCCGGCTCGAGCACGCCGCCGATGCCCACGCCGCCGGACAGGTGCACGTCACGGCCGACCTGGGCGCACGAACCGACCGTGGCCCACGTGTCCACCATCGTCCCCGCCCCGACCCAGGCACCGATGTTGACGTAGCCCGGCATCAGCACGACCCCGCGCTGGAGGTGGGCCCCGTGGCGCGCGGTGCCGGGCGGGACCACCCGCACGCCCGCGTCGGCGTACCCGGTCTTGAGGGCGACCTTGTCGTGGTACTCGTAGGGCCCGACCTCCACGGTCTGCATCTCCGCCTGGCGGAACAGGAGCAGGATCGCCTGCTTGGCCCACGTGTTGACCACCCACTCGCCGTCGTCGCCGGGCTCGGCCACCCGGACCTCGCCGCGGTCCAGCAGGTCGATGGTGTCGGTGACGGCGCGGCGCGCGGCCTCGGAGCGCCAGGCGTCGTCGCTGGCGGTGGCCTCGGCGATGGCGGCCTGCAGGTCACTGGTGTCGGGGGTCGTCACGATGGTCCTCGGGCAGGGATGTCGGTCGTGGTGGCCCGGTTCGGGGCCGGGAGTCCGTCATCCTACGGCGGTGGTCCGTCACCCCGGATCCGAACACGTCCCGGGACCATGCCGCGGCGGGTGTCCGCGTGCCGCGCTCGGTGGTCGCCACCACGGCTACCGTGGCGGCCGCTCGGCGTCGCCACGGAGCCCCTCGGCCCGACCCGATCGGGTCGCGCCCGTGCTGGCTCCAACTCTCTTCGCCGTCGTTCCCCTCCCCGTCGCTCGAGGTTCCCGTGTCCCCGTCGCCCGCCCCCGCGTCCCCGGACCACCCGCCCCGGGCCACCCACACGCGGCCCACGCGCACCCGGGACCTGCTCGGCGTGCTGGCCGGTGGTGCCCTGATGGGCGCCGCCGAGATCGTCCCCGGCGTCTCCGGGGGGACCGTGGCGCTGGTCTTCGGCATCTACGACCGGCTGATCGGGGCCCTGTCGGACGGCGCCGCGGCCCTGGGGCTGCTGCTTCGCGGACGTGTCCACGACGCGCTGCAACGCCTCCGGGACCTCCCGTGGGCGTTCGTGGTGGTGCTGCTGGCAGGCATGGGGGCGTCGATCCTGGCACTCAGCGGCCTGCTCGAACACCTCCTGGAGACCCGACCAGTCCCGCTGTCGGCCCTGTTCATGGGTCTGGTCGCGGGGTCGGTGGTCCTGGCCCGGCGCGAGCTGCGTGGTCCCCTGCGTGGGTCGTCGCTGGCCGCCGCGATCGGGGTCGCGGCCGTCACCTTCGTCGCCCTGGGGATCTCCCCCGGCCGACTCCCGGATCCCAGCCTGCTGGCCTTCTTCGGCGCGGCGGCCGTGGCGATCTGCGCCATGATCCTGCCGGGCATCTCCGGGTCCTTCCTGTTGCTGTTGATGGGCATGTACGCCCCGGTGCTGTCGGCCGTCAACGACCGCGACCTGGTGGTGCTGGCCGTCTTCGCCGCGGGGGCCGTGACGGGGCTGGCGCTGTTCTCGTCGCTGCTGCACGCGACCCTGCGGCGCTACCACGACCTCACGCTGGCCGTGCTCCTGGGCCTGATGGCCGGGTCGTTGCGGGTGCTGTGGCCGTGGCCCGCCGGGCCCGAGGGTGTCGGGGACGCCCGCCTGGGTGCCCCCGTCGCCGCCGAGGTGCCACTGGCCGTGTTGGCCCTGGTGGTCGGCGTCGCCGTCGTCGTCGGGATCGCGCGCCTGGGCGCGGTGACCGTCGTGGACGACCCGGTCGACGGCGTGCCGGCACGCCCGGACCGTTCCGAGCCCGGGGACCCCGACGCGCCACGCCGCGACGCCGTGGACACGGGCTCCACCACGCCCGACGTACCAGGAGGTCGACCATGACGGACACGGACACGCCGGCGGGGGAGTCGGTGCCCGACGCCCTGCTGGTGATCAGCAACGCCGACGCGGGCAGCAACGACGAGGAGGCCGTGGAGGTCGCCGTCCAGACGTGGCGTGGCGCGGGACGTGATGTCGACGTCGTCGCCACCGACAGCCTCGACGACGTGGTGGCGGTGGTCGCCGACGTCACCGACCGCGTCGTGGTCGCAGCCGGTGGCGACGGGAGCCTGCACGCCGTGCTCCAGGCCCTGCACCAGGTCGACCGCCTCGACGACGTGGTCGTCGGGCTGCTCCCGTTGGGTACCGGCAACGACTTCGCCCGCGGGTTCGGGCTGTCGCTGGAGGCTGCCGACGCGGCCCGGGACCTGCTGGACGGCGTTGTCCACGACCTCGACCTGCTCATCGACCAGGACGGCACCGTCGGTGTCAACGCGGTCAACATCGGGATCGGGGCCGCGGCGTCGGACCGGGCCGCGTCGCTCAAGGAGGGCCTCGGGCCCGCGGCCTATCCCCTGGGCGCGGTCGCGGCCGGCGCCACCGAACTCGGCTGGGACCTGACGGTCACCGTCGACGGCGAGCCCGTCGTCGAGGGCGAGCGCGTGCTGCACGTCGTGATCGGCAACGGCCCGTCGCTGGGCGGGGGCGCCGCAGCGGCACCGTCGGCCAGTCCCGACGACCACGTGGCGGAGGTCGTCGTGGCGACGGGCACCGGTCCGATCGCCCGCATGGGCTATGCCACCGCACTGCGTCGTGGGGAACACGTCGACCGCGACGACGTCGTCGAGGCCCGCGGTCGCGAGGTCGTCGTGCAGGGCGACGAGCACCCCTGGAACGTCGACGGCGAACTGCCCCCGCCCAGGACCCACTCCTCCTGGCGCCTGCACGCCGCCGCCTGGCACCTCCTCGCCCCCGCCGGCCGCACCCCCAACCTCGACACCTGACCCCACCCCACCCCTCAGACCGCCCCCCACCCCCGCGGCCCCCCCCCCCGGCCCCCCGCCCCCTGGACCCGCCCCTCCACCACGCCACCGGGTGGCTTCCGGCCGATATCTCGGCCATTTCCCACACGCTTCGCGCGATTCCTGCCGCCGCCGACGCGACAGGGTGGCTTTCGGCCGATATTCCGGCTGATTGGCTCACGGTGGGCGGGGTTGGGGGGAGGTTCCGGGCGAGGTGTCGGGTGGCTTTCGGCCGGTATGTCGGCTGATTGGCTCACGGTGGGCGGGGTTGGGGGGAGGTTCCGAGTGAAGCGAGGTGTCGGGTGGCTTTCGGCCGATATTCCGGCCGAGTCGCTCACGGTGGGCGGGGTTGGGGGGAGGTTCCGGGCGAGGTGTCGGGTGGCTTTCGGCCGGTATGTCGGTTGATTCGCTCACGCTGGGCGGGGGCGCTGGGGGGATGGGGGGGAGTGGGTGGGGTTGGGCCGGGATGTCGGTGGATTGGCTCACGCTGGGTGGGGGAGGGCGCCGTGGTCGAGGGCGGTCTGCCAGCCGGCGACGGCGTCGCGACAGGCGTCGACGGTGGGGACCAGGGCCAGGCGCAGCCAGCCGGCGCCGGCGGGCCCGAACGAGCGGCCGGGGGAGGCCACGACACCGGCGTCGAGCAGGGCCTCGGCATGGCCGACGTCGTCGCCCCCGGGCGCCGCGAACCAGACGTAGAAGGTGGCCCGGCTGGCGAGCACGTCGTAGCCGGCTCGGTGCAGGAACTCCTCCACCACCGCACGCTTGGCCCCGAACACCTCGCGACGCTGGGCCACGTGGTCGTCGTCGCCCCACGCGGCCGCGGCCGCCGCCTGCACGAAGTCCTGCGACGCCGTGCCGAAGTTGGGTCGCAGGAGCCGCTGGGTCCGCAGGACCGCCGGGTCGCCGACCAGCGCCCCGGACCGGTAGCCGGTCATGCCGGATCGCTTGGACAGCGACACGGTGGCCACCACCCCGGTGGGGTCGCCGTCGAGGACCTCCAGCACCGAGGGTGGGGGCGTGTCGCCGAACCAGACCTCCTGGTAGCACTCGTCGGAGCACAGCAGGATGTCGTGGGCGCGCGCGACCGCCACCTGGTCGCGCCAGTAGGCGAGGTCGGCCTCGGCGCCGGTGGGATTGTGGGGGTAGTTCAGCCAGGCGATCGCCGCCGCGTCGAGCCGATCGGCGTCCAGCGACGCGAGGTCCAGCAGCCAGCCACGGTCGTCGCGCAGCGCCACCGGATCCGAGATCCCGCCGGCCAGCAACGCCGACCGCCCGTACACCGGGTAGCCGGGGTCGCCCCAGACCACCGACCGCGTGTCCGACGACGCGTCGATCAGCGCGAAGGGGAGGTGGAAGATGGCCTCCTTGGACCCGGCCGTGGGCAGCACCTCGGTCGCGGGGTCGAGCCAGTCGACGTCGTGGCGACGCGCGAAGAACCCCGCCACCGCGACGCGCAACGCCGGCTGGCCGTAGGTCGTGGGGTAGTTGGACACCGGCTCGACGGCGTCGAGCAGCGCCTGGCGGACGAACTCCGGGGTGGGCTCGTCGGGATCACCGATCGAGAAGTCGTGCAGGGTCGCACCGTCGGCCCGGAGGGCGGCCACCCGGTGGCGCAACTCCTCCAGGGCGTAGGCGCCGATGTCGTCCAGGCGCGGGTTGCGGGTGACCACGGGGTGACTCCGAGGGCTGGCGGGCGGCGGCGGGTGGTGTGCCGGTGGGGTACCGATGTGCCAGGATCGTAGGGCGGGTCGGTGCGCGCACCGAGGACCGGATTAGCCTCGGCGCCAACCGCCGACCCAGGACCGACCGAGTGCCGTCCGACTGCTACGCCCCCGACACCGACGACGGTGCCGCCGCCGCGACCGCACTGCTCGGGGTGGCGGCCGCCGGCGACGCCGTGGCCCTGCCGGGTCCGGACGTCGCCCTGCACGCCGTCGCCGACGGCACCCACGAACGCGCCGTGCTGGCCTTCGAGGACTCCCACGACGGCACGGACGCGGCGACCCTGGACACGCTGGTGTTCGGCGTCGCCGGGCTGGCGGTGACGGCGGAGGTCGACCTGCAACGGGGCCTGGGTGACGGCGAGGTCCGCACGACGCGGTGGGTCGAGGTCCGCCGGGGCGACCGCGCACCCGATCCACCGACTGACGTTCGGCTCCAGACCCTGCTGTTCGCCGTGCCGCACCTCAACCGCCCGGGCGCCCTCAGCGAGATCCTGGCCGCGTTCTCGTCGCGTGGCATCAACGTGGGGAGGTTCGAGCCGCGCCCGTTGCACGCCGCGCTGGGGATGTACGGGTTCCTGCTCGAGGTGGAGGGCACG
Source organism: uncultured Nitriliruptorales bacterium (assembly GCA_963735045.1). Classification (GTDB taxonomy): domain Bacteria; phylum Actinomycetota; class Nitriliruptoria; order Nitriliruptorales; family Nitriliruptoraceae; genus Salsipaludibacter. The sequence goes on from CAVTIZ010000003.1 coordinate 650,608, forward strand.
CCCGGTGACCCGTGGCTGGCCGAGGCGTTGGCCGACCTGCTCGCGGCGACCTCGACGGTCACCCACCTGGGCACCTTCCCGGCCGGCGAGCGCACGTGGTCGACGGTGTCCGGACGGTCGCCGGCCGGTCACGGACTGCGTGACCGCGACGACCTCGCGGCGCTGGTGGCGGCCTGGGACGACCGCACGTGACGGCCACGCGGTCGACGTCGGTGGTGACACGATGAGGGTCGGCGTGGTCGGCCTCGGACTGCTGGGCGGTTCCGTCGCCCTGGACCTGGTCGCGGCCGGCGACACGGTGGTGGGCACCGACCCGGACGGCGACACCCGGCGGCGTGCTCGGGCGACCGGCATCGAGGTGGTCGACGACCTCGACGTCGTGGCGGACACGGACCTGGTCGTGGTGGCTGCACCGACCCGGGCCGTTCCCGGCCTGGTCGCCGGGCTGGCAGTCCGCGGTGCCCCGGCGATCACCGACCTGGCCTCGGTGCGGACGCCGACGGCCCTGGGCTGGGGTGGGGCCGAGCCTCCGGCGGTGTGGGTCGGCGGCCACCCCATGGCCGGCACCGAGCGCACGGGGTTCGCCGCGGCCCACCGTGGCCTGGTGGTGGGTGCCCCGTGGCTGCTCACGCCCCACGACCTCGTCGCGGCGTCCGCGCTGGCCACGACGGTCGGGCTGGTCCTGCGGCTGGGGGCGCGGCCCGTGGTGGTCCGTGCCGACCTCCATGACACCCTGGTGGCGACGACCAGCCACCTACCCCACCTGCTCGCGTGGGCGCTGCACAGCCGGGCGATCCTGCTGGGCGACGGCGTGGTCGACCACCTCGCAGGGCCGTCCTTCCGCGACGCCACCCGGGTGGCGGCCAGTTCGCCGACCTTCTGGGCCGACCTGCTGGATCGCAACCGGGACGCCGTCCGGGCCGCCCTGTCCGACGTCCAGCGGTGGTTGGACGAGACCGCGTCGGCGTCCCGCGACGAGGTCGTGGACCGCCTGTCCGCCGCCCGCCGCGTACCGGGTCCGCCCCCGCGAGCAACCGGGACGACGGTGGTGGCCCTGGACGACGTGCCCGCGGCCCTGGCGGTCCTCCGGGAGGCCGGTGCGGCAGGCCGCGCCGTGGTGGCCGTGTCCGACACCCCCGACGGCCGCGCGCTGGTGCTCGCCGAGTGACCGTCCTGCACCGTCGGGGGCGCGCTGGCCGACGCGGCCGTCCCGACTCGCCGGGTGGGGCCACCATCCGCCACACTGGCCAATCATCGGTCCGGGCCGTCCTCGCGCCCGTGCCCGCGACCGCCCGTCCGTGCCGCCCGGAGTCCCCATGACCTCGCCCGAGCCCGCCGCCACCACGGCCGCCGCGCCCGAACCGGACGACGAGGCACGCACGGTGCTGATCCGCGTGTCCGGACTCGACCGCCCGGGCATCACCGCCGGCCTGCTCGAACAGCTGGCCGTCCATGACGTCGACGTCTACGACATGGAGCAGGTGGTCGTCCGGGAACGCCTGACCCTGGACGTGCTGGTGGGGCTGCACGGGGGCGACGACAGCCTCAAGGACGTGCTGTTCTGGGCCTTCCACGCCGACGTGCAGATCGACTTCGAGATGGTGGAACCCACCTCGAGCAGGGCTGGCCTGCCACGGACCGTGGTGACCGTCGTCGGGAGCCACGATCGCATGACCGCCGGCGCCCTCGGTGACGTGACGCGGGCGATCACCGCCGGTGGCGGCAACATCGACCGGATCCTGCGGCTGGCCCGCTATCCCGTCCGGGCCTTCGAGTTCGTCGTGGTCGACGGGTCGCGCCAGGACGTGCGCAGCCACGTGCTGGAGGCCGCCCAGGGACACGGAATCGACGTGGCCGTGCAGGCCGGTGACATCGCCCGTCGCGGCAGCCGACTGGTCGTCATGGACGTGGACTCGACGCTGATCCGCAACGAGGTCGTGGACCTGCTGGCCGACGAGGTCGGCTGCGGCGACGAGGTCGCGGCCATCACCGAACGCGCCATGGCCGGCGAGCTGGACTTCTCGGCCTCCCTGCGCGAACGCGTGGCCCTGTTCGCGGGCACGCCGGTCGAGGTGCTGGACCGCGTGCACGAGCGGGTCGACCTGACCCCGGGTGCCCGCACGTTCATCCGGACGCTGAAACGCCTCGGCTACAAGGTCGCGCTCGTGTCGGGCGGCTTCATGCCGATCGTGTCCCGGCTGGCCGACGACCTGGGGGTCAAGCGCGTCGCCGCCAACGACCTCGAGGTGGTGGACGGCCACCTCACCGGCGAGGTGGTCGGCGACATCGTGGACCGGGCCGGCAAGGCGCGTGTCCTGAAGGCCTTCGCGGCCGACAACGACATCTCGCTGTCGCAGACGGTGGCGATCGGCGACGGCGCCAACGACCTCGACATGCTGGCCGTGGCCGGGCTCGGCATCGCCTTCAACGCCAAGCCGATGGTGGCCGAGTCGGCCGACACCTCCATCACCGTGCCCTACCTGGACGCGATCCTGTTCCTGCTGGGCATCCGGCGCGAAGAGGTCGAGGCCGCCGACCTGGCCGACCCCGACACCCCGACGAACGGGCTGGTGGACATCCCCGGGACGCCCCCGGCCTGACGACACCCACCCCTGACAGGGCCGGTTGGCCCTAGGATGGCAGAACGCGACGACAGGGACGACCCATGGTCCTGGTCTGGATCGCACTCGGACTGCTCGGCTTCGGCACCGCCATGCGCGCGCTGCACCGCTGGACGGAGTCCAACGACACGTTCCTCGACGACCAGCACGACCGCGGTCTCGAGCAGCGCGACACGTCGTTCCCGGTGGGTGGCCACCAGGGCGGCATGATGTGATCGCGGCCGCCTGATCCTGTGCCCGCACGGTCCCGGCCCCCCACGGTCCCGCCCGCGTGGGCGACGCCTCAGGCCGTCACCGGGTGCTCGACGACGTCGGTGCGGCGGATGACCTCCATGCCGGCGCGTTCGTACAGGTCGGCGGCCCCGTCGAGCGTGTCGTCGTCGACCTCCAGTGCGACGGCCGACAGCCCCCGCGCGTAGAAGCGGCGGAACTCCGTCATCAGCAGTGCCAGCGCGATGCCGCGGCGACGCCACGACGGGATCACGCCGAGGTCACGGATGTAGCCCACCTCGCGGCCCTCCGGTGTGCCCGAGCGCCCGAGGCAGATCCCCACGACCTGGCCGTCCACCTCGGCGACCAACCACAGGGGCCAGTCGGGTGGGGCACCGGCGGTGCGGGAGTCGACCCAGTCGGTCAGTCCCAGCGGCATGGCCGTCGGGTGGTCGTCGAAGGCCACCTGGTGGGTGCGGTGGATCGCCGCCAGGTCACTGCTGCTGGCCGAGCGGATCGAGACCGGGTCGGGCCAGACCGGACGCGCCGGCGGGTCGTCGAGCCCCAACCGCATCGTGAGGTAGTGGTGGGACGCGGTGAAGCCGCAGGACGCGAGGAAGGACTCGGCCGGACGGTCCCCGGCGGTGACGGTGGTGCGCAGCATCAGGCCGTCGAGGTCCCGGGCACGCGCCTCCCGTGCGGCACGTCGCACCCCCTGGTCGTGCAGGAAGGTGGCCAGGCCCTTGTCGAGGTGTCGCGGGTCGACGCGTGCGTCGATCCACACCGAGGGACCTTCCGTGAGCAGGCCGTCGTCGACGGTGAACTCGGCGAAGGCCGCGAGGTCGCCATCGGGCGCCACCACCACCAGCGTGTCGTCGAAGTCGTCGCGGCCGAGCCAGCGCAGGCGGAGGTCGTCGGTCCGGAACGAGATCGTGCCCTGGCGGTCGGCCTCGGCCCGCTGGAACAGCCTGGCCACGGCCTCCAGGTCGTCCCACGTCGCCCGACGGACCTCGTGGTCGGCCGGCAGGTCGTGCTCGACCTGGGTCACGTCTGCGGGCACGGTCGGATCCTCTCTCCGCGTTGCATGCTAGGAGGGTGACCGGCCCGCGGGGGCGACCCGATCGGTCCGGGTGGCGCAACCCGTCCCGGCGCTACGATGGCCGGTCGACCTGATGCCCTCCATGTCCGCGAAGGACCGCCCCGTGCCCCGCGTCCCGGTGTTCCACCTCACCCGTCCCGTCCGCCTCCCGCTCATCGAGGAGCAGGGCCTGCGCACGCGTGCCGACCTGTCCGGGTTGCTGGGTCCGGTCGACGAGTTCGACCAGGCCGCGCCGGGCACGTTCGCCCGCGGCAAGCGCGTGTCGGGCTACCTGGACCGCGACCACGCCGCCGGGCACACCGGCGACCACGGCGTCGGGCTCGTCACCACCACCGTCGACCCGGCCAAGGCCCTGGCCAACACGGTCACCGCCCGGGCCGACCAGGACCCGGACGCCTACTGGGCCGGGACGCGCCCGCTGGCCACGTGGCTGGCCGAGGACGACGTGCCCGCCGACCTCGAGGTGCACGTCAACGTCGGCGTCCGCGCCAAGTTCCTGCAGCTGTTGGCCCCACTGGTCGTCGACGACGACCTCGGCGACTATGCCGGGATCGTGCACGCGGCGGCCGACGAGGACCGCCTGTCCGCGAAGGCGTTGATGCACCTCGCGGTGATCGCGTCCGAGGGCGACTTCGACACCGACGTGTTCCGGGCCGCATGTGCGCTGGCCTGGCGCGACCAGGAGGACGAGCCCGGCGTCATGGCCGAGCTGGTCGACTTCGGTCCCGACAAGATCGCCTCCGCGGCGCTGGCGGAGTTCGGCGGCGACTCACCGGAGGCCACCCTGCGGTTGCGTGAGGTCCTGGACGAGACGCGGGAGTGGGCCGACGACAACGGCCTGCCCCACGGACAGGGGATCCTGGCGCGCACGGCGCTGGTGCTGGACACCCTGCCCGCGGGGTGAGAGCCGGTCGCAACGCCCCGGTGACCTCGTCTCGCCGGTGCCGGACAGGACACCGATGGTTGCGTGGCGTACGATCCAGCCATGACGACTGACGAGTGGATCGGCACCCCGGACGCCGCAGCGCGGCTGGGCGTGACCGTGCAGGAGCTGTACCGCCTGATCGACACGGGACGATTGCCGGCCTATCGCTTCGGGCGCATCATCCGGCTGCGCGTCACCGAACTCGCGGCCTTCGAACAGGCCCGTGAGGCCGACGCGATGACGTCGTCTCGCCGGGCTCCCGGCACGTCCGACTGACGCCCACTGGCCAGGCCCGGTCGGTCGCGAGGCACCCGCGCCTCGACGTCACAGGCTGACGAGCCCCAGTTGCCCGACGGTCTCGCCGTCGTCGCCGTCGGCGACGAACTCGAAGCGCACGCGTTGGCCGATGCGCAGTTCCAGCAGTGGCGCCGCGTCGAAGGCAGCGGCCGGGACGCGGTGTTCCACGAGGTCGTCGGTCAGCAGGACCGACTCGTGGGTGTCGTGGTCGAAACTCTTGACGGTTCCCTGTGGCATCACCGACTCCGGACGAGACTCGCGGTGAGGCGGAGGGTAACCGCCGGCAGCGGCTGGCCGCCCCGCGACATCGACGCGAGCGGTCCGACCTGCGGGAGCCGTCCGACCCTGCGGGAGTTGGGGCCACCGCCTAGGTTCGGACGCCGACCGACCGGACGGGAGCGGCATGGGCAGGACAGCGGTCATGGGAGCCGGTTCGTGGGGGACCGCCTACGCGCTGATGTGCCACGACGCGGGCGAGGACGTCATGGTGTGGGCGCGTCGGGACGAGGTTGCCGACGAGATCAACAACGAGCGCACGAACGTGGCCTACCTGCCCGAGGCGACCCTGCCCCCCGTGCGTGCCACGTCCGATCCGGAGGAGGCACTGGCCGGGGCGGAGGTCGTCGTGCTGGCGGTGCCGTCGATCGGGATCGCCGAGCAGTTGACGGCGTGGGGCGATGCCGTGCCCGAGTCGGCCTCGCTGGCCAGCCTGATCAAGGGCGTGGACGTCGAGACCCGCCGCTTCGGGTCACAGATCATCGCCGACGCCCTGGGCACCGACCCCGACCGTGTGGTGGTCGTGTCCGGCCCAAACCTGGCTCGCGAGTGCGCGCAGCGCCTGCCCGCGGCGACCGTCGCGGCCAGCCCGTCCGACCACCACGCACAACGGGTCCAACAGGCCGCCCACGCACCCTACTTCCGGGTCTACACCAACCCGGACAAGGTCGGCGTCGAGGTCGGCGGCGCGGTCAAGAACGTCGTGGCCCTCGCGGCCGGGATCGCCCACGGGATGGGGTTCGGCGACAACACCATGGCGACGGTGATCACGCGTGGGCTGGCCGAGATGCAACGACTGGGGGTGGCGCTGGGCGGGCACGCGCTGACCTTCGGTGGACTGGCCGGCGTCGGTGACCTGGTCGCGACGTGCACCTCGCCCAAGTCCCGCAACCGCACCGTGGGGACGCGACTGGGCGGCGGCGAGTCGCTCGACGAGGTGATCGCGTCGATGAACATGGTCGCCGAGGGCGTCAAGTCGTCGCGGGCGATCGTCGGGCTGGCCCACGACAACGACGTCGAGATGCCGATCGCGGAGGCGGTCGTGGCCATGGTGCACGAGGGCCTGGATCCCCACGCCGCCATCGATCGCCTGCTGTCGCGCGCCGCCAAGCCGGAGATCTACGGTCTGGACTAGGGGAGGCGACCGACGACCCGCGGCGGTGACTACAGGTCGCCGCGCTGCTTCGCGCGCTCCACCAGCCGGCGCACGTTGTCGACGTCCCCGCAGCCGTCGTCGAGCTGGGCCTGCCGAGCGGCGGCGAAGGCCCGTCCGAGTTCCTCTCGCACCCCCGGGTCGACCTCGTCGCGGGCCGGGTTGAGGATGGTGCGCTCCTCCTCGTCGAGGTGGTGGCTGAGCGCCTCCGACAACTCGTGCACGGCCTCGCTGAACTCCTCGGAGTCGACGTCGTCGACCTCGAGCACCACCAGCAGCGCCTCGTGGCCCTCGGCGTGCTCCTCCTGCCCGTGCTCGGCCTCGTGCTCGTCGATGGCGTCGCTGCGTCGCAGGTTGGGGTAGACCTCGGCCTCCTCGGCCTCGGCGTGGGCGACCAGCACCGCGGCCAGCTGGGCCCGCCGGGCCACCCGGTCGGACTCGGTGGAGCGCAGGTCGCGCAGCAGCTCTTCGAAGGTGCGGTGGTCCTGCAGGATCAGGTCGATGACGTCGTGGTCGGCCATGGGAGGCTCCTTGCTGTCGGGGTTCGCGTGGGGGTCGACGTTCGGGGGGTGGGGGCGGGTCAGGGGCGTTCGCGCTGGCCGGGGTCGACGCCCAGCGCGGCCACGATCCGGCCGGTCTGCTCCATGACGCCGTGGCGAAACTCGGCCACGTCGTCGCCGAGGTCGTCCAGGTCGGCCATCACCGCACCGACCTGCTCCGCCGTCGGGGTCTCGTCGAAGGTCACCGGGGCCCCCTCCACGATCGCCACGCGGGCGATGTAGCCACCGCCGACCGAGTAGATCGACCCGGAGGTGGTGTTGGCCTCGCTGGCCAGCCAGGCGACCAGGGGAGACACCTCCTCGGGCCGGAGCTTGTCGAGGAAGGCCGGCGGCATGATGTCCTCGGTCATGCGCGAGGCCGCCACGGGGGCGATGGCGTTGGCCAGGATGCCGTACTTGTGGCCCTCGATGGCCAGCGTGCGGGTCAGCCCGACCAGTCCCATCTTGGCCGCCCCGTAGTTGGACTGGCCGAAGTTGCCGTACAGCCCCGACCCCGAGGCGGTGGTCACGACCCGTCCGTAGGACTGCTCCCGCAGGTGGGGCCAGGCGGCGCGCGTCACGTGGAAGCCCCCGTACAGGTGCACCTTGAGGACCGCGTCCAACTGGGCCCGGTCCATCTTGTGCAGGGTCACGTCGCGCAGGATCCCGGCGTTGTTGACCACGATGTCGATCCGGCCCCAGGCGTCCAGTGCCGTGCCGACGATGGCCTCGCCACCCTCCCAGGTGTGCACGCCGTCGTAGTTGGCGACGGCCTCGCCTCCCGCGCCGGTGATCTCGTCGACCACGGCGTCGGCCATGTCCGAGCCCGACCCGGAGCCGTCGCGGGCACCACCCAGGTCATTGACCACGACCCGGGCGCCGCGACGGGCGAGTTCGAGCGCGTGGGCGCGGCCGAGGCCGCCGCCGGCCCCGGTCACGACGGCGACGCGGCCGTCGAAGTCGACCTGGCTGGTGGCGGTGGTGGCATCGTCGGGCATGGTCGCGGTCCTCGGGTGGTCGGGTCCGGCGTCGGGTCCGGCGCAGCGCTGGCCGGTCGGTCACCCCGGCACGGTGCCACGACAAGGTAGGCCCACCGGGGACGATGGTGCCGCCCCCGTGGTGACCGACCGGCAGGGCAGGTGGACCATGCCGGATGCCGTGCGGGCCTGCCGGGTCCGCCGCGACCTCGCCGGTACGGTCGCCGTCCGGCGGTCCCGGGTCCCCGCCGGAACCCCGCACGGGGCCGGTCCGCGGTCACGCGACTGCCGAACCACCCGCATCCGAGGAGTCGTCATGGTCGCGCAGCGCGTCCTGGTCCTGTACGGGGGCCAGTCCAGCGAGCACCCGGTGTCGTGCCTGTCGGCGCGCTCCGTGCTGGAGGTCGTGGACCGTGACCGCTTCGAGGTCATCCCCGTCGGGATCACCCGCGACGGCCGTTGGCTGCTCACCGACGGTTCGATCGAGCCCGCTCCCGGATCACCGCTGCCCGAGGTCGGCCCCGAGGACGGCGATCCCGTCACGCTCGTGCGCGCGGTCGATGGCGCCCACCTCCTGCGGTTGGTCGACGACAGGGCCGAGGACCTCGGCCTGGTCGACGTGGCCTTCCCGGTCCTGCACGGGCCCTTCGGCGAGGACGGGGCGATCCAGGGCTACCTCACGACGGTTGGCGTGCCCTTCGTCGGTGCCGACGTGACGGCGTCCTCGGTCGGGATCGACAAGCGTGCGATGAAGCTGGCGTTCAAGGCCCGCGGGTTGCCACAGGTCCCGTACCTGCCGGTCACCTGGGCCCGGTGGCAGCGCGACGCGGCCGGACTGCTCGACGAGGTGGAGGCGGCCCTGTCGTGGCCGATGTTCACCAAGCCGGCCCGGCAGGGGTCCTCGATCGGGATCACCCTGGCGCGCCACCGCGACGAGCTCGCCTCCGGTCTGGACGAGGCCTTCCGCTACGACCGCGTGGTGATCGTGGAACAGGGGCTGGACCGCCCACGCGAGATCGAGGTCGGGGTCCTGGGCAACGACGAGATCGCGATCACCGCGCCGGGCGAGATCGTGCCCTCCGACGAGTTCTACACCTTCGAGGCCAAGTACATCGACGACTCGGTGCTGCATGTGCCGGCGGACCTCGATCCCGAGGTGGTGGACCAGGTGCACCGCCACGCGACCCAGGCGTGGCTGGCCATCGGGTGTCGGGGGATGGCCCGCGTCGACTTCTTCCTCGACCGCGACGGCAGCCTGTACCTCAACGAGATCAACACCATCCCCGGGTTCACGCCGTCATCGATGCTCCCGATGCTGTGGCAGGCCGAGGGGATGTCCTACGCCGAGTTGGTCGAGCGCCTGCTGGACCTGGCGCTGGACGCCGCATCGGACCCGCGCGACGCCTGAGCGCCCGGGACGGCTGGAGGATGGTGCCGGCGATCTGGTAGCATCACCACCCGCGCCCGTCGTGTGGCGCACCGTTCGTCGTTCCTCTCGCCCTCCGTCGTGTGCCGCCCGTCGTGCGCACGCCTCGATCCGGCGCGTCCGCGACGCATCCATCCTCCTTCGACCATCCCGGGAGCACCGCCATGGCCTCCACCTGTGACATCTGCAACAAGGGCCCCTGGTTCGGCAAGCAGGTCAGCCACTCGCACCGCCGGTCCAGCCGTCGCTGGAACCCCAACGTGCAGCGGCTGCGCGTCCAGCACGAGGGCCGTGTCCAGCGGCTCAACGTCTGCACGTCCTGCCTCAAGGCCGGCAAGGTCCAGCGGCCCGTCGTCAAGAACTGACCCACGCCGCAGCGCCGACGACCGCCACCCCCGGGTGGCGGTCGTGTCGTGTCAGGCGGCTGGGGCGACGTCGTCGTCCGCGGGCTCGTCGACGTCGTCCGGGTGGTCGGGTGCGTCGTCGGGCGATGACGCGTCGTCGTCCCCGTTGTGGTCGTCGCGTCGCGGTGCGTCGAGGAACTCGATCCGGTCCGCGACCACGACCACCTTCTCGCGATTGGCACCCGAGTCGCGGTCGGTCCAGGTCTGCTGTTGCAGTCGCCCCGAGACCGCCACGCGACGGCCGGTCGTGAGGTGGGTCGCGGCGACCTCGGCGGTGCGGTTCCAGGCCGTGATGGTCAGGAAGTCGGTGCCGTCGCCCCGCCGGTCCACGGCCAGGCGCAGGTCGGCCACCGCGGCTCCGGACGGGGTGTGGCGCAGGGTGGGGGTGGCCGTGAGGCGGCCCACGAGGGTGGTGGTGTTCATCCCGGGCTCCTTGGTCGTCGGGAGTCCGAGGGACGCTACGGGTGGCCGGTGGTCGTCCGACCACCGGATCCCGTCGCTGTGGACGACCGGTTGCCGCCGTGCCGCCAGCCGGGTCAGTGCCGGAACAGCCGGCGGGTCCCGCGTCCCAGGGTGCGGGCGCCGGCCACCGGGACCTTCAGGATCGTGCCCAACACCGGGACGTCCAGCGTGTCCGACAGGCTGGCACGGCGCGCGTCGGCGTCGCGGTCGGCCTGGCCGCCGATCCAACCCCGCCGGTGGAACCACCACGCCATCACCGCGATGATCAGCGTGAACCCGCCCATCATCAGCCAGAACCCGTCCCGGCTCCCCGACCCCGGCAGGTTCGCGAAGTTGGTGCCCCAGATGCCGGCGAGGACCGAGATCGGGAGCAGCAGCGCCGACACCAGCGTCAGCACGCGCAGCATGTCGTTGAGCTCGTCGTCCTGGGCCGCGCGGTAGGTGTCCAACGACGACGTCAGCAGCAGGCTGTAGGACTCCGACAGGGCCTGCATCCGGTAGAGGTGGTCGTAGATGTCGCGGAACCGGGCGAGGTCGTCGGGCAGGACGCGGCCCTCGTCCACCAGCGGTTCGACCTCGCGACCGATGCGTCGCATGACCTCGGCCTGGGGGACCACGACCCGTCGCAGGCCGATGACGTCGCGCTGCAGCCGGTACAGGTCGTCGCGCGTGGCGTCGGTGGGGGTGGACAGCAGGTCCTCCTCGATGACGTCGAGCCGACGCTCGAAGTGGTCCACGAACGGGATCAGCACGTCGGTGATGGCATCCAGCACGTGGTGCATCAGCAGGATCGGCCGTCCCACCGGTCCGGACCGCCCCTCGTCGAGGTGGGACCCCAGCGCCGCCAGTGCCGGGATGTGGCGGCGGTGCCACGTGACCAGCATCCGGGGCAGCATCAGCAGGTCCAGTTCGGCGGTCGCGACCTCGGGGTGCTCGTCGGTGTCCTCGATCCGCAACGCGTGCACCACCACCAGCAGTTGTTCGCCCGACAGCTCGACCTTCGGCAGGTGTCGGCCCTGGCGCATGTCCTCCTCGACCAGCTCGTGGACTCCCAGCCGGGTCAGCACCTGCTCCTCCCGGGCGTCGGGCGCCGAGACGTCGAGCCAGTACCAGTCGCTGTCGGCCGGTGGCACCGAGGTGTCCTGCAGGTGGTCGCGGTCGGCCAGGGCGTCGTCGAGGGTGACCGTGCGACTGCCGTCGTGGCCCAGGTGGCGAACGGTGATCAACGCGGTCTCCGTGGCTCGGATCGGGTCGGGTCGGCGCGGCCCTCGGGGACGCGGCGGATCCGCGGCCACGCGCGACCGATGCTAGGTCGCGGGCCGGGGGTGGAGGTCGACACCGGTGCCGGCCGGCTGCGGCGGCGGGTCGGTCGGCCGCAACCGCGGTGTCGCCCGTCGCGTCGAACACCTAGGCTGCCTCGCACGTGGCGGACCCGGGTCACACGGGCCCAGATCCCGACCAGCCCGGCCAGCCAGCCCGACCAGCCGACCTGGTCGATCCGACCGCGTCCGGCGACCTGACGGAGGTGACGACGTGGCACCCCTTGCTCCCGACACCGGGCGTGCCGTCACGCTGGACACGCTGGTGGACGTCGTCACCACCATCGAGGCCGCTCTCGCGATCGCCCGGGAGGAGGTCGATGGCCTCAACGTCTTCCCGGTCCCCGACGGTGACACCGGGACCAACCTGGTCATGACCGTGCGCGCCGCGCTGGCCGAGGTCACCGAGGACGCCGACCCGGCCACCCGCGCCACCCAGATCGGCCACGGGGCCGTTCGCGGCGCCCGCGGCAACTCCGGGGTGATCTTCTCCCAGGTCGTGCGTGCCCTGCTCGAACACGTCACCGACGAGCCGTTCGCGACCGACGACCTCGCCGGCTTCCTGACCGCGGCCAGGGACCTGTCCTACGACGCCGTGGGCGATCCCGTCCAGGGCACGATCCTGACCGCGATGGACGAGGCGGTGGCGGCGGCCGAGCGTGCCCAGGCCGACCACCTCGACCTTCCCGGCGCGCTCGAGCAGGTCACCGACGCCGTCGCCCTGGCCGTCGCCCGGACCCGTGACGTGCTGGAGGCCAACCGCCTGGCCGGGGTCGTCGACGCCGGCGCGCGTGGCTTCGAGGTCGCGATGGTCGCGTTGCGGGCGCACCTGCAGGGCGACGAGGTCCCGAGCCAGCCACCGCCGGTGCGACGCAGCCAGGGCGCCGGGGACATCAGTCGCGAGTCGGGGTCGCTGGAGTACCAGTACGAGGTCCAGTACCTGCTCGCGGCCCCCGACGACCGTGCCGACGTGCTGCGACGCGAGCTGACCGGGCTGGGGGACTCCGTGGTCGTGGTCGCCTGCGGCGGACTGCTCAACGTCCACGTGCACACCAACCGGGTCGACGAGGCGGTGGCGGTCGGCGAGGGGCTGGGCACGACCGAGCGCGTCGAGGTGCATGCCTTCGCCGACCAGATCGACCGCCCGACGGTCGAGCCGGAGGTCGGCCACCGCGCCGTCGGCCACGTCGCGGTCCTGCCCAGCACCAGCCTGCGTGACCTGGTCGCCGGACCCGGCGTGGCGGTGGTGGTGGGCGGGCCCGGCACGCTGCCGAGCGTCGCCGACCTGCTCGCCGCAGCGGGCCGGCTGGACGCCGACGAGGTCGTGGTCCTGCCGGGCAACCGCAACGCGGTGCCCACCGCACGCAAGGCCGCCGAGGTGTCCCGGGCGGAGGCGGGCCCGGACCTGCACGTGGTGGCGGAGGCCGCCAGCGCCCCGGCGGTGCTGGCCGCCCTGGCCGTCGCCGACGAGGTGGACCTGGACCTCGAGCTGCTGGCCACCGCCGCGGCCGACGTGGTCGCCGGCGAGGTCGTCGCCGCCGTGCGATCGGCCACGACCCCGGTCGGGGAGGTGGCCATGGGCGACCTGCTGGTCGTGATCGACGGCGAGGTCGTGGCCTCGTCACCCGACGCCACCGCGATGCGGGACCGGTTGCTCGACGACGTGCTGGGGCGTGGCGCCGAACTGGTGACGGTGCTGGCGGGGGTGGACACCACCCGCGAGGACCGGGCCGCGATCGCCGAGGCCGTCCGGTCCCGCGTTCCCGACGCCGAGGTCGAGGTGGTCGCGGCCGCCCTGCCGACGTCGCGCTGGCTGGTGGGCGCCGAGGGCGTCCCGGTCCACCACTGACCGTCCCCTGAGTCCTCCTCCAGCCCCGCCCCCGCCTCCGCCGTCGACCCCGCCGTCGAGCGGGGAGGCGGCCTCGCCACTGGCCCTCCAGGACCCGGTCACCGCGCTCGAGGGCCTGGGGGCGCGCACCGCCGAGCGGCTCGAGGCCGCCCTGGGCATCACCACGATCGGCGACCTGGTCGGCCACTACCCGCGCCGCCACGACGACCTCGGCGAGTTGATGGACCTGTCGGCGGTCACCGTCGGGGAACCCGCCACCCTGGTCGGCACGGTGATGGACTGGACCACCCGGACGATCCCGCGACGGGGCAAGCGCGGACGTCTGACCATCTCCGAGGCCGTGGTCGCCACCGACGCCGGGCCCACCTTCCTGGTCACCTACTTCAACCAGGGGTGGCGACCGAACACCCTGCCGCGCGGCACCATCGCCGCCTTCTCGGGCACCGTCGAGCGGTATCGGTCCTTCCTCAAGCTGTCGACCCCCGAGGCCGTCGACCTCGGCAGGGCCCTGGACGTCGACGCCGGCGAGGCCGTGGCGTCGCTGGACCACCAGGTGCTGCTGCCGGTCTACCCGGCGACCGAGGACCTGCCGACGTGGAAGCTGGCCGACTGGGTCGAGTCCGCCCTGGAGCGGCTGCCCACGCTCGACGACTGGCTGGACACCGCCACCCTGGACCGGTTCGACCATGTCGGGCTGGACGAGGCCACTCGGTGGATCCACCGTCCGCCCGACCGCCCGAGCCTGGCCGCAGCCCGACGTCGGCTGGTCTTCGACGAGCTCTACACCCTGCAGCTGGGCCTGCAGTGGCGGCGGGCGCACCTGCGGGCACGGTTGGCCGGCGTGGACAACCACCCGCGCCCCGACGGCACCGCCGTGCGGCTGTGGTCGGCGCTGCCGTTCACACCGACGGCCGCGCAGACCGCCGCCGTGGCCGAGATCGGTGCCGACATGGGCGCCGACACGCCGATGCACCGGTTGTTGCAGGGTGACGTCGGGTCCGGCAAGACCCTCGTGGCCGTCCATGCGATGCTGACTGCCGTCGACAACGGGCGTCAGGCCGCGATGATGGTGCCGACCGAGGTCCTGGCCGACCAGCACTTCCTCACGCTGTTGGACCTGCTCGAACCGCTGGGCGTGAACATGTTCGACGGGATCCGCGTCGAGCTGCTGACGTCGTCGACCACCACCTCGGAGCGTCGCCGGATCCTGTCCGGGCTCCTGACCGGCGAGGTCGACCTGCTGGTCGGGACCCACGCCCTGCTGGAGGAGCGGGTCCGGTTCGCGGACCTCGGCATGGTCGTGGTCGACGAACAGCACCGTTTCGGCGTGGACCAGCGTGTCGGGCTCAAGGACAAGCGTGACGCCACGACGTCGGACGGTCGCGCCACGATCCCCGACGTGCTGGTGATGACGGCCACCCCGATCCCTCGGTCACTGGCGCTGACCCTGTACGGCGACCTCGACGTCACCGTCCTGGACGAGTTGCCGGCCGGACGCAAGCCGATCACCACCCAGTACATCACGCCCGACCAGGCCGGCCGCCGGGAGGCGTTGTACGCCTTCGTGCGCGAACAGGCCGAGCAGGGCCTGCAGACCTACGTCGTGTGCCCGTTGGTCGGCGACTCCGACGCCCTGGAGGGGGTCGCGTCGGCGGTGGGGATGCACGAGCGGTTGTCCACCGTGGTGTTCCCCGACCTGGAGGTGGCGCTGGTCCACGGCCAGTTGTCGACGTCGGACAAGGAGGCGGCCATGACGCGCTTCCGCACCGGGGCGGCGTCGATCCTGGTCGCGACGACCGTGATCGAGGTGGGGGTGGACGTGCCGAGTGCGACGATCATGGTGATCGAGGACGCCGACCGGTTCGGGATCTCCCAACTCCACCAGCTGCGGGGACGCGTGGGCCGGGGCAGCGACCGTTCGTACTGCGTGCTGTTCGCCGACCCCGCCACCGAGGAGACCCACGAACGGCTGGAGGCGGTCGCGGCGACGACCGACGGGTTCCTGCTGGCCGACGTGGACCTGCGCATCCGTGGCCAGGGCCAGTTGTTCGGGGCCCGACAGTCGGGCCTGCCCGACCTGCGGCTCGCACGGCTGCACCGGGACCTGTCGGTGGTGCAGGCCACGCGCAACCTCGCCCGCGAGGTGATCGGCGACGACCCGGACTTCGGCCGCCATCCCGCGCTGGAGGCCGAGGTGCTCCGTCGCTACGAGGGTGGGCTGGAGGACTTCGCCGCCCTCGAGACCGGCTGACGGCGGTCCACGTCCCGTCGATCGAGGCGACCGGGCATCACAGCAGGCCGCGCTCCCGGGCAGCCGCGGCGGCCTCGGTGCGGTTGCGGGTGTGGAGCTTGGTGATCGCCGCCGACAGGTAGTTGCGCACGGTGCCCTCGGCGAGGTGGAGCCGTTCGGCGATGTCGCGGTTGGGAAGGCCGTCCTCGGCCAGGCGCAGCACGTCGCGTTCGCGCTCGGTCAGGCCGGCGGGGGCGTCCCAGGCCCGCGCCGCCAGCTCCGGGTCGACCACCCGTCCGCCGTCACGCACGGTGCGCAACGCCGTCACCAGCTCGGCCACCGGCGCGGCCTTGAGCACGTAGCCGGCCACCCCGGCCTCCATCGCCCGGCGCAGGTACCCCGGTCGGGCGAACGTCGTGACCACCAGGACCCGGCACGCCAGGCCCTCGTCGCGGATCGCCTCGGCCAGCGCCAACCCGGTCATGCCCGGCATCTCGATGTCGGTCAGCACCACGTCGGGATCCAGCTCGCGCGCGAGTTCCAGGCCGGTCTCCCCGTCGGCGGCGCGGCCCACGACCGTGACGTCGTCCTGCAGGTCCAGCAACTGGCCGAACGCGTCACGAATCATGCCCTCGTCCTCGACCAGGACGACCCGCACGGGGCTCATGCCGGGACCCGCACGGCCAGCCGCATGCCGTCGCTGCCGTCCCGGCGGACCGTGCCCCCGATGGCCATGATCCGTTCGCGCATGCCGCGCAGCCCGTTGCCCTCGGCCGAGCGACTCCCCACGCCGTCGTCCACCACGTCCAGGCACCAGGAATCGGTGACCCGGACCAGTTCGATCCGACAGGAGGTGGCCGAGGCGTGGCGCACGACGTTGGTGGTGGCCTCCCGCAACGCCAGCGCCAGGGCGCGTTCGACCAGGGGTCCCGGGCTGACGCCATCGGGGTCGAGGTCCACCACCAGCGACACGTCGGCCGCGGCGAGGGTCCGTCGCGCGGTCTCGAGCTCGTCGGCCAGCGACACCTCGCCGAGCCCGTCGATCGCCGCCCGGACCTGTCGCAAGGCGTCACGGGCGTGGTCCTCGAGGTCCTCGGCGTGCGTGGCGGCGCCAGCGGGATCCGACGGCAGCAGGGACCGGACCAGCTGGGACTTGACGACCAGCGCGGTCAGGCTCTGCCCCAGCAGGTCGTGGAGGTCGCGGGCGATCCGCTCGCGCTCGTTGGCGGTGGCCAGCTGCTCGATCCGAACGTTGTCGATGCGGAGTCGCTCGGCGGCCTCGTGGGCCAGCACGTCCGCACGAACCATCCACCCGATCAGCCAGATGAACACCATCGACGGCAGCACGCCCCAGAACCGATAGGGCCACGGGAGCGGCGACACCACTGTCAGCACGACGCACCACGACGTCAGCGCGATCTGCCACGCCAGCAGTCGACGCCGGTCGATCCAGGCCGCGTTGGCGGCGGCGTAGACGAACAGGACCGCGCCGCCGACGTTGACCAGCGTGGCGACCGTGCCCAACGCGATCGTGGCCCACAGCGCCCGTCGTGCGATGCGGGGGTCGGGGTGGCGGGCGAGCACGTACAGCGGGACGTAGGCCGCGACCACCACGACGACGATCGCGATCCCCACCCAGCTGCGATCCGGGCTGAAGATCGGCTGCCACAGCAGGTTGGCGAGGTAGACGAGGTGGATCCACTCCGACCGGGGCATCCACGACCCCCACGACCGGGACGATCCGGCGGCCGCGACCGGCGGGCCGCCGGCAGGTCCACGATCGGCGGTCATGTCGTCGACCGACGCCACGCCATCGCCGCCACCAGGCCCGCCGCGGCCGTGAAGCCCACCAGGACGACCAGGTGCATGAGCCACGGTCCACCCTCCAGCGGCGTGCTCGCCAACTGGGCCAGATGGTAGGTGGGCAGGAACACCGCGACCGTGGAGACCCAGTTCGGCATGATCTCGAGCGGGAACCACAGGCCACTGGCGATGGCCGCTGGCATGATCACGGCGTTGAGGATGGCGGTGGCGGCGTTGGGCGAGGCGAGGGCACCGATGGCCAACCCGACCAGGGCGAAGGACTGGCTGCCGACCACCAGCGCCGCCATGAGGGCCACCCACTGGCCGACCGTGATCGCCAGCACGCCCATGGCGGCCGAGGTCAGGGTCATGGCCACCAGGATGCCGACGACGAACGGGATGGTGGCCACGACCTTGGCGGCCAGGTTGACCACCACCGGCACCGGGGACACCTTCACGCCCTCGAACCACCCGCTCTCGCGGGCCTGGGCCAACCCGATGCCGGGGTTCATCGTGGCCGACACGATCGCCCCGTAGGCACCGAAGGTCGCCAGCATCAGCGTGCCGACCGGGAGGTCCGACGACGAGGCGACCTCGTCGCCGAACAGGCCCACGAACAGCGCGTAGAACAGCACCGGCATCAGCACGCTGAAGAACAGGGCTGCCGGCTCCCGGCGGATCATGCGCATCTCGTCGCGGACCTCCACGCCGAGCAGCACCACCAGGCTCGGTCGGCGACGGGTGGGTGTGGCCGGTCGGGCCGTGGCGGGGGTGGTGGTCACGGCGGTCATGCTGGCTCCTGGCGGTGGTCGAGGGTGTGGCTCGGGCTGCGGGTCGGGCTCGGGGTGGTTCGGTCGGGCCGGTCGGGTCGGTCGGCGAGGGGGTCGTCGTGCGGGGCGTGGTCGGTGATGGCCAGGACGGCGTCCTCCAGGCTGGCGCCCGCCACGCGCAGGCCCGTGGCCCGCGGGTCGTCGACCAGCAGCCGGCGCAGCACCTCCTCGGGAGCCCGCGTGGCGATGGACGTCGTCGGGCCGTGGCCGTCGGTCCCCGGTTCGCGGGTCACGCGGTCGACCGCCGGCAGGGCGCGCACGCGCTGCAGCGGCAGGGTCGTGTGGAGGTGGATCGTGCGGTCCGGCAGTCGCTCCACCAGCAGGTCGGGCGACGCGTCGGCGACGATGCGGCCACCGGCGATGACCGCGACCCGGTCCGCCACCGACCCGGCCTCGGCCACGAGGTGGGTGGTCAGCAGGATCGCCATGCCGGCGTCGCGACGGGCACCCAGGTGGTCCCAGGTGGCCCGGCGCGACTCCGCGTCGAGGCCCTCCGTCGGTTCGTCCAGCACCAGCAGGGTGGGCTCGACCACCAGGGCGCGGGCCAGTTGCAGCCGTCGCCGCTGCCCGCCGGACAGGTGGTGGCTGCGGCGCGTCGCGAGGTCGGTCATGCCGACCTCGTCCAGCACGTCGCCCACGGCGGTGGTCGGACGGCCCGCACGGACGGCGGCCCCGGACACCAGTTCCTGCACGGTCAGGTGTGACGGGAACGCCGTCTCCTGGAGCATGACCCCCAGTGCGGCGCGGACGTCTGCCCGGCGCGGGTCGCCGCCGGCGATCCGGACGGTGCCGGCGTCGGGTGCCCGCAGACCCGTCGCCGTGCGGATCAGGGTGGTCTTGCCTGCCCCGTTGGGACCCAGCAGCGCCAGGCACTCGCCGGGGTGCACGACCAGGTCCACGCCGGCCAGGGCGGGTCGGGTCGCCCCCGGGTAGGTCAGGCGGAGGTCACGGGCCTCCAGGGGGGCGGTCCGGGTCGCAACCGCGGCCGGGGCCGTGGGTCGGTCGACGACGGTGGTGGGGGTGGGTGCGGGCATCGCGGCTCCGGTCGAGGTGACGACGACGATGGTGGGCCACCCCCGCCTGGTTCCCCAGTCGCGCCCGTCACCACCTCGGCATGACGTCTGTCACGTCCGGATCGACCTGTCGCACGGACATGGCGAGATCGTAGGATTGTCGTGATCGGCGACATGATCGATGTCCGGCGGCTAGAGTCGCCGACTGGGCACACATCCGTCGGATCATGGCAAAAGGCCTCGCCCCGACAGGGTTGGTCCAGGAGCCTGCATGTCCGCTGGTACCACCGCTGACAGTCCCGGGGACCTGCTCGCCCTGATCCGCAACGGCGCCCGGACCCGGGCGGAACTGTCGGCGCTGACGGGCCTGTCCCGGTCGACGGTCGCCCAGCGCCTCGACCTGTTGCAGGGCGGCGGCTACGTCTACGACGCGGGAGAGGCCCCCAGCAATGGCGGGCGCCCGCCCCAGACGTTGGCCTTCAACGCCGGAGCCGGCGTGGTGCTCGTGGCCGATGTCGGGGCGACCCACAGCCGACTCGCGGTTGCGGACCTGTCCGGGGAGATCCTGGCCGAGCGGACTGGCGACTGCGAGGTCATCGCGGGACCCGAGACCGTGATGGGGTGGGTCGTCGACGGGTTCTGTCGTCTGCTCGAGACCGCGGATCGCACCGCCGACGACGTGCGTGGCATCGGCGTGGGGTTGCCGGCACCCGTGGAGCACTCGACCGGTCGCCCCGTCAACCCGCCGATCATGCCGGGCTGGGACGGCGTCGCCGTGGCGCCGATCGTCCAGCCGACCTTCCCGGTTCCCGTCCTGGTCGACAACGACGTCAACATCATGGCGCTGGGCGAGTACTGGCGGAACTGGCGTGGGCGGCTCGACCACCTGCTGTTCGTCAAGGTCGGGACGGGCATCGGCAGTGGCGTCGTCGCCAACGGCGACATCTACCGCGGCCAGCACGGCGCGGCCGGCGACATGGGCCACATCCAGGTCGCGGCGGCCAACGCGGCCCGGTGTCGCTGTGGCAACGCCGGCTGCCTGGAGGCCATCGCCGGGGGATCTGCGCTGGCCGAACAACTGTCGACGTCGTCGGACCCGGTCGCCAACGCCCGCGAGGTCGCGCGTCTCGCCCTGGGTGGTGACGTCACGGCCGGCCGGCTGGTGCGAACGGCGGGCCGCCACATCGGCGAGGTGCTCGCCGGGATGGTCAACGTGCTCAACCCGGGGGCGATCGTGCTGGGCGGGGACATCTCGCTGGCCATCAACGAGCTGCTGGCGGGGGTGCGCGAGCGGATCTACGAACGATCCACCGTGCTGGCCACCCACGACCTGCGCATCGTCGGGTCCGAACTCGGCGACCGGGCCGGGATCGTCGGCGCGTCGGTGATGATCCTGGAGTCCATCCTGCGGCCCAGCGCCGTGGACGCCGCCCTCGCCTGGTCCTAGGTCCGGGCCCTCCCCGCACCCGCCGTCCCCTGCCACCCCCGACTCGATGTGAACGCCCACCGGCGATGCCGCTGGCCCCGGGATCCCGGGTCCAGGCACATCGCCCGGGAGGAGCCACATCGCGTCGTCGGGAGGAGGCACATCGCGTCGTCGGGTGCAGGCACATCGCGCTGGCCGCGGGACCCGGGGATCGGCCGGCCGGTCTGCCCTACCGTGTGGTGACGCGGCGTGGTGCCGCGTCGACACGATCCCGGAGGAGTCGCCCATGGCCGACAACGAGGTGCAGGACGCGCTGCTCGACCACGTGCACGTGGCCGAGTGCACGGTCGCCGAGGTCGTGGAGGGTGTCACCGGCAACTGGATGACGGCCTTCGTGGTGACTCGCGACGACGTCGAGTCCGACGTCGAGTCGCTGTTCGACCACGTCCGCTCGCGGCTGCCGGGCCGTCGCCATCCCGACGACATCCAGGTGGTGTCGACGCTGCCCGACGACCCGGCGTCGGTCGCCCGTGAGCGCGCCGTGGAGCAGGGGCGGGGCCACTCGTCGTGACCGACCCCGCCGGGGAACCTCCGGCGTCGTCGGTTCCGCCCCACCCACCCGAGGCCTCCGACCCGGTCCGGTTCCAGCGCCTGGACCCCGCGGTGGTCCTTCGTCCGGGACGGGTGGACTCCGCGGCGGTGCTGGCGCTGTGGTTCCTCCGCCGGTCGTGGGTCCCGTTGTTCCTGGTCGGCCTGGCGATCGCCGCGCTGCTGGGTCGGATCGAGGATCCGCTCGACCTCGGCAGCCCCGCCGCCATCGGTCGTGGGATCCTGTCGGCCTGGTCGGGCGTGGCGTTGGCCGTGGTCGTGCGGTTCGGCAGCGGGATCCTCGGCCTGTCGCTCGCCCTGCCGTTGACGACCTGGGGTGAGCGGGACGACTATCGCGTCGGACGTTCCTCCGGGTGGTTGCGCCACGCCAGGGACCGCTGGCAGCGAATGACCGCCTACCGGGCACTGCGCTGGACCTGGCCGGTCCGCCAGCTGGCCGCGCAACGACTCGGCCGGTCCCGACGGTGGTTGCTGGTCATGGAGCGCTCCTGGTCGGTCGCGACCGTGGTGGCGGGGGTGGTGCTGGTGGCCGCACTGGTGAGGTCGGGGCCGTGACGGCCCGGTCGATCAGGTCCGTTCGAGCGCGATCGTGCGCCAGGCCAGGCCGGACGTGTCGGCCACTGCCTCCCAGCCGGACGCCGCGAACCGGTCGAGGACGTCGCCGACGGGGTGGACGTGGGCGCGGAAGTCTCGACCCCGGCTGGCCAGCAGCCGGTTGCCGACACCGATGGCGACCCGCGTCCGGGCGCGGTCGACCGGCAGGGTGATCACGACCCGTCGCCGGGCCAGAGCCGCGAGGGCGTCGACCATCCGCTCCCAGTGCGGGTAGCAGCACAGCACCCGGTGGGCGACGACGACGTCGGCCGGCGGCAGCTCCTCGCAGTCGTCCACGACGTCGCCGAGTCGGCGCGTCACCCGGTCCTGCAGGCCTCGTCGTGCCAGCAGCTGCCCAGCCGCGTCCTCCCAGCCCCTGGACAACTCGACGTTGGTCGCCGAGCCCGCGCGGTCGTCGTCGAGCACCACGACCGGGATCTCGCCGAGCCCACCGCCGACCTCGAGCAGGTGGTCGTCGGGCCCACCGCCGACACCTGCCAGGTCCGCCGCGTCGGCCGCCGACCCGTGCAGCCCGAGGTGGTCGAAGCGCCAGGCCCGGAACCGGGACTGACGGGCCCCGAACAGCTCGGAGTACTCCTCGGCATGGCAACAGGCCACCACGCGGCACCTCCTCGCGGTCGCGATCCGCAACGCCCCCGACGATAGGCCGTGACGACGTCCGGTCACGGAAACGGTCGCCGGAGTCGTCGTCCCGGCCCGCGTCAGCGTGCCTCGATGGCGTGGACGAGTGCCGGGACGACCTGGTGGAGGTCCCCGATCACGGCCCAGTCGGCCTTGCGGACCATGTTGGACTCGGCATCGGTGTTGATGGCCAGCACGTGCTTGGCCGACTTCGCGCCGGACCAGTGCTGGATCGCGCCCGAGATGCCGCAGGCGATGTACACGGTCGGGGCGATCGTGGTCCCGGTCTGGCCAACCTGGTCCCGGTGCGGACGCCAGCCATTGTTGGTGGCCACGCGCGAACACCCCACGGTCCCCCCCAGCAGCCCCGCCAACTGCTCGAGCTGGGCGAATCCCTCGGCGGAGCCCACCCCGCGACCACCACCGACGACGACCGGCGCGGTGGCCAGGCCCATGCCGGTGGAGGTCGTGACCTCGTCGACGACGCACGACCGGGCCAGTCGCGGGTCCAGGTCGGCATCGTGGTGGACGACCTCGGCCGCGGTGGGGTCGTCCACGCGGCGGGCCTCGACGGCGTGGGGAAGCACCGACATCAGCTTGGTGTCGGCCACCAGTCGCGCCGACTCCAGCAGCGACCCGCCCCAGCGGACCCGGGAGACGTCCCACGCCCCGGCGTCGTCGGCGACCGTGGCCGCGGTCGCGTTGGCCACCAGCGGGAGGTCGAGTCGCGCCGCCGCGTGGGCCAGGACCTCGCCGCCCCGGTCGGTGCCGGCCGCGACCACGGCATGGGGGCGGAGCGACGTGACGAGATCGGCCACGGCCTGGCCCCATGCCTCGGGGCCGTAGCGTTCCAACAGGTCGCCGGCCAGCGCGTGCACCACGCCCACGCCATGTCGGCCGGCGTCCTCGGCGAGCTCGTCGACGTCGACCACGCCGTCGTCGACCACGGCCGCCACGACGGCGTCGCCCCCGGGCAGGTCACGCGCCAGGGTCAACGCCTGGCGTGATGGCACCGACAGGACGTCGTCGCCGTCCAGGTCCACGGCCTCACAGAACACCAGGATCATGACAGCACCTTCAGCTCGACCAGGACGTCGATGACCCGGTCCACGGCGTCGGGTCCGGACCCCAGGACCTCGGTCTCGACCACCTGCTCCGGCGGCGACGCCAACGACACCAGTGCCAGGCCCCCGGGGCCGGTGTCGACCGGTGGGACCGCCGCGACCTCGGCCTTGCGGGCCGACAGGCGACCACGCATCGTGGGGTAACGCGGCAGGTTCAGGCCCTCCCGCACGCCGACGCAGGCCGGCAGCGGCAGCTCGTAGACCTCCGATGCGGTTCCGGTCGGTCGCTGGACACGCACGACCTCGCCGGTGTCCGTGGTGGCCACCTCGACCTCCTTGACGCCCTGCACGATCGGGCGGTCCAGGGCCGTCGCGACGCGGATGCCGACCTGGAACCCCCCGGCGTCCGCGGACTCGTTGCCGAACAGGACCAGGTCGAACGGGCCGTCCGCGGCCTCGAGGTCGGCGATCGCGGCGACCACCGCGCGGGCGGTCCGCTGGGGGTCCCAGTCCCCGCCGTCGGTCTCGACCAGGACCGCGTCGCTGATCCCGAGGCTGAGGGCGTACCGGAGCTGCTCGTCGGCGTCGGCGGGTCCCAGCGTCAGCACCGTCGCCGACCCACCGTGGCGCTCGACCAGCTGCACCGCCTCCTCGACGGCGCACTCCTCGTGCGGGCTGATGGTGTGGCCCAGCAGTGCGTCGTCGACGGCCAGGCCGTCGTCGGTCACGGGGATCCGTGCGCCCGGGATCGGCACGCGCTTGACGCAGACCAGGATGCGCATCGGTCAGGCCTTCATGCGGTCGTTGCCGGGGTCGAACAGCGGGGTGCTGCCGGCCTCGGCGACGGTGACGGGGAAGCACTCGTTCATGTACATGACCTGCAGCTCGGTGCCGATGCTGGCGTGCTCGGGGGGCAGGTAGGCCATCAGGAGGTAGGTGCCGAGCGACGGGGCGGCCCCTGCGGTGGTCACGATCGAGACCCGGCCCTTGGCGTCCACGATGCGTTGCCCGTCGGGTGTCAGGATCGGCTCGCTGCCACCGGCCGGGAAGCGCGATCGGCCCTGCGCGTCGGCATGGTCGTCCATGGTCAGGGTGCACAGGATCGCTGCGGGCTCGGCCTCGCGGGCGGCCAGGTAGGCCTCCTTGCCGATGAAGTCGGCGGCCTTGACCCTGGCACGGGCCAGCCCGGCCTCGACCGGGGTGTACTCCGACTCCAGCTCGGCGCCCATGAGGCGGTAGCCCTTCTCGATGCGGCCGGTGGTGGCGTACACGCCGATGCCGACCGGCCGGACGTGGTGGGCCTGCCCCGCCTCCCACAGCACGTCCCACAGCCGCAGGCCGTGCTCGGGGGACGTGGTGATCTCCCAGCCGGCGTCGCCGACGTAGGAGATCCGGAACATCGTGACCGGGATGCCGTCGATCAGCGTCTGCTGCACGCTGCCGTAGGGGAAGGACTCCTGGGACAGGTCGGCCTCGCACACCCCGGCGAGCATCGCCGGCGAGTTGGGCCCCCACACCCCCAACGTGCAGGTCGACGCGGTGACGTCGTCGAACCGCACCGAGCCATCCGCCGGCAGGTTCTTGCGGAACCAGTGGGCGTCGCGACCGCCGTCGAAGGCACCGGTGATGATGCGGAAGTGGGTGTCACCCAGCCGCAACACGGTCAGGTCCGACCGGAACCCCCCGTTGGGGGCCAACACCGGTGTGTAGATCGACCGCCCCACCGGCTGGTCGCACATGTTGACCGTCATGGTCTCGAGGTAGTCCACGACACCCGGGCCGGTGACGTCGAACTGCTGGAAGGCGGTGAGGTCGACCATGCCGACCTCGTCCCGCAGGTGCAGGTGCTCGGCGTTGATGACGGGCGACCACCAGCGCGCGTCCCACTCCACCTCGCGTCCCTCGATGCCGTAGTGGTCGACGAGGTCGGCGTTGGACGAATACCACTGGGGACGTTCCCAGCCCCTCGCGTCGAAGAACTCCGCGCCCAGCTCGACCTCCCGGGCGTGGAACGGCGACCGGTTCATGCCGCGTTCGGACGCCCACTGCTCGCGTGGGTGCACGATGCCGTAGGTCTTGTTGAAGTGCTCGGCGCAGCGTGCCTCGACGTGGTGGGTCGTGCGCTCGTGGGCGTACAGCCGGGCGATGTCGGACCCGTGCGGGTCACACAGGTGCGGGTAGCCGTGGGTCATCCACTCGGCCACCAGCTGCGCGATCCCGGGGCCCTCCTTGATCCACACCGCGGCGGCCGACCACAGCCCCGCGACCTCGACGGTCTCGCCGAGCACCGGCATCGCGTCCGGGGTGAGGCTGAGCAGGCCATTGATGGCGTAGCGGATCTCGGCGTCGTCGAGGATCGACGGCATCAGGTCCAGGGCGTCCTCGAGCTGGGGGTAGAAGTCGTCCATGGTGAACGGCATCTCGGTGGGTGTCAGTGCCGCCTCGTCGTTGGACGGGATCTCGTCGGGGCGATGGAAGATCGGGCGGTGCGCATAGCTGCCGACCTCCATCGATCCGGCGGCCTGGCGTTCGTACATGAAGGTGTCCATGTCGCGCACGATCGGGAAGGCGATCTCGGTCCCGGTCTGCTGGAGGATCTCGATCGGCCCGACGTCGGCCATCTGGTGCACCGCCGGCGTCAGGGGGATCGTGGCGCCGGCCATCTCGGCGATGCGTGGGCTCCACACCCCACAGGCGACCACGACGTGGTCGGCCTCGATGCGACCCCGGTCGGTGACCACGGCCGTGATCGTGGGCGGGCCCCAGTCGGTCGGGGTCGTCTCGAGGTCCAGCACCTCGGTGTTGGGGAACACCTCGAGGTCGCCCGCGTCCCGGGCCTCCTCGCGCATGATCGTGCCGGCCCGCAGCGAGTCCACCACCGACGTGGTGGGGGAGTGGAAGCCGCCCAGGATCACGTCCTCCTCGATGAACGGGACCAGCTCCTTGACCTGCGCCGGGGTCAGCAGCTCGGCGTCGATGCCCCAGGCCGTGGCCGAGGTCATGCGACGTCGCAGCTCCTCCATCCGCTCCTCGGTGCGCGCGACCTCGATGCCACCGGGGCTGACCATCACGCCCATCTGCTCGTACTGGCGCTGGGACTCCAGCGTCAGGATCGCCATCTCCTTGTTGTGGTCGGTCGGGAAGATGAAGTTGGACGCATGGCCCGTGGACCCGCCGGGGTTGGGCAGCGGACCCTTGTCGACCTGCACCATGTCGGTCCAGCCGAGTCGGGACAGGTGCCCGACCAGGCAGTTGCCGACGATGCCCGCGCCGATCACGACGACGCTGGCGGAGGAGGGGAGGTCGGACATGGTGGGCTCCGAGGGGACCGCCGCCTCCTCGGGCCCCGGAGGGGGCGGAGGGACTGCCGCGGACGCAGGTGTGGGAACGGTTGGTGTGCGACTGATATATCAGTGAGGCGCCCAAGGTACGCTGGTGCCATGACGACTTCAACCGACGCCGCGGGCACCCCGGTCCCGCACCAGGATGGCGAGGGGGCCGCCGGGACCGGTCGTGGCGTGCTCGCGGCCACGGCGACGAGGCGATCCCAGGCCGACCTGGCCTACCACGGCCTGCGCGAGCTGCTCGTCACCCTTCAGATCGCGCCGGGGGAGCCGTTGGACGAAGCCGAGCTGATGGACCGGCTCGGGGTCGGCCGGACCCCGTTGCGCGAGGCCCGCAACCGCCTGGTGATCGACCGGCTGCTGGTGACCCACGCCCGGCGGGGCACGTTCGCCACCGAGATCGAACTCACCGACCTCGCGCTGCTCACCGACGTGCGGGCCCAGCTGGAGGGGCTGGCCGCCGAGCGCGCCGCCACTCGGGCGACGGCCACCGACCGCGCGACCCTTGCGGAGCTGGTCGCGAGCCGTCCCCCGTCCGACCCCTTCGCCGCCATGCGCCACGACAGCCGGATCCATCGCGCACTCTGGGCCGCCGCCCACAACCACTTCCTGGAGGAGGCCGCGGAGCGCCACCACAGCCTGTCCACACGCATCTGGTACGTCTTCGTCGACCACCTCCACGACGTCGACGACCATGTCCAGGAACTTGCCGGCCTGGTCCACTTCGTCCTTGCCGGCGACGCCGCGGGCGCCGCCCGGGCCGCCCGGGACCACGTCCGCCACTTCGAGGCGGCGGTCGCCGCCCTCCTACGCAGCGACCACCCCCCCGCCACCCCCTGACCACCTCCCGATCGTGGGTGTGTCGGCCGAGATTCCGGCCCGTTCGCACCCGCTCGGGTGGTGGGGGCGGGGGAGGGGCGAATCCGGGCTTCGGATCCGTCGTGGGGTCATGGAGTTGCCGACGACATGTCGCAGCCACCTGCTCCCACGCCGCCGGGCGGAGTCCAGTCCGTGGACCGGGCCGTGCGACTGCTGGAGATCCTGGCCGACATCGGCGACGGACGGGTCACCGACCTCGCCGACAAGGTCGAGGTCCACAAGTCGACGGCGTCACGGCTGCTGGCCACGCTCGAGGCCCACGACCTGGTCGAGCAGGACCCGGTGACCGGGGCCTTCCGATTGGGCCACGGGATCGTGCGCCTGGCCGGTGGCGTGCACCACGCGTTCGACCTCGGCACCGTGAGCCGGTCGGCGTGCCTCGCCCTCGCACGGGAGGTCCGCGAGACCGTCAACCTGGTCGTGCTGGACGGGGTCCACACCATGTGCATCGACCAGGTCCTGGGGGCGGCCGGCGTCACCACCGTCAACTGGTTGGGCAAGCGCAGCCCGACCCACGTGGCCGCGTCGGGCAAGGTGCTGCTGGCCCACCTCGACCCCGGGGTGTGCGACCAGCACGTGGCCACGCCGCTGGACGGGCCGACCGAACGGTCCATCACCGACCTCGACGACCTCGCGACCGACCTCGCGACGGTCGGGGCGTGGGTGGGCGGCCTCCGTCGACGAACAGGAGGAGGGCCTGACCTCGGTCGCCGCCCCCCTGCGTGGTCCCGACGGCACCGTCGTGGCCGCGATCGCGGTGTCCGGGCCGACGTTCCGACTCGGTGGGGACCGCCTGGCCGAGGTCGGTGAGGCCACCGCTCGGGTGGCCGCGTCCATCTCCCGGCGCACCGGCCACGTCTACACCGAGGTGGCCGACTGAGCCAGGTCTGCGTGGCGGCCGACCGCTGTACGGTCCGGGGTCGTCGACGTCCCCGACCCGCAGGTGCCCGGCATGTCCACGACCCCGCCTCGCGCCACCCGACGCACCACGACGGTGGTGCGGTTCGGCGAGGAGTTCGTCGACCACTACGGCTGGCTGCAGGACCCCGACGACCCGGCGACGGTGGCGTGGCTGCGGGCCAACAACGACCACACCGAGGCCGTGCTGGCCCACCTGGGCGACCTCCGGTCGACGATCTACGACGAGATCCGCAGCCGGGTGGTCGAGACGGACACCTCCAGCGGGGTGATCGACGGCGACTGGGTCTACTACGCGCGCACCGTCGAGGGCTCGGACTACGCCATCCACTGCCGGCGACCGGCCACCGACGAGCGCCACGCCGACGTCGCGCCGGTGGCCCCCGACGCCTCGCCCCCGGGCGAGCAGGTGCTGCTGGACGAAAACGTCGAGGCCGACGGCCACGACTACTTCGCGCTGGGTGGGGTGGAGGTGTCCCCGGACCATCGTCGGCTCGCCTGGTTGGTCGACACCACGGGACGGGAGCTGTACCGACTGTTGGTCCGCGACCTGGACGCGGCGCCCGGCACGGACCCGGGCGCGACCCCCTCCGACGTGGAGGTGGTCGGGCGGGCCACCTACGGGTTGGCGTGGTCCGGCGACGCCACGATGCTGTACTGGTTGGAGCCCGACGAGGCCCAGCGCCCCCACCGCGCCTGGCGCCATCGCGTGGGCGGACCCGGCGGGCCCGACCACGACGAGTTGTTGGTGACCGAGGACGACGAGCGGTTCTGGATGGGCCTGGGGACCCATCGCAGCCGGTCGTTCGTCGAGATCTCGGTCGGGTCGTCGACCACCAGCGAGGTCCACCTGCTCGACGCCGACGACCCGGACGCACGCCCGTGGGTCGTGCAGCCGCGTCGCGACGGGGTGGAGTACGACGTCGAGCACGACCGTGCCCGCGACCGGTTGCTGGTCACGACCAACGACGAGGCCGACGACTTCCGGTTGCTGGCCGCGCCGCTGCGGGGCCGCACGGGCGTGGTGGACCGCCGGGACTGGACCGAGGTGCTCGCACACCGACCCGGCATCCGGCTGGACGGGGTGGACGCCTTCGTGGGTGCGGTGCTCGCGTCCGAACGGACGCGGGCCCGGGTGCAGACCCGGATCCTGGACCCGGCCGACGACGACCGCGACACGGGCGTCCTGGACTGGCCCGAGGAGGTCCACACGTCCGGGGTCGGCGACAACCCGGACGACGACACGGCGTGGTACCGGTTCGTCTACACGTCCCTGACGACGCCGACCAGCGAGGTCGAGCTTCGGCTCCGCGGTCGCGACCTGCGGCCCGCCGACGACGGCGACCGGGTGACGGTGCGCGTGCATCCCGTGGGCGGGGACTACGACCCGGGTGACTACCGCTCGCGGCGGGACTGGGCCACCGCCCCCGACGGCACCCGGATCCCGATCTCGCTGGTGGCCCGGGCCGACGTCGAGCTGCCGGCACCGACCCTGCTGTACGGCTACGGGGCCTACGAGATCTCGCTGGACCCGGGGTTCTCGGCGAGCCGGCTGAGCCTGGTGGACCGCGGCGCGGTCATGGCCATCGCCCACGTCCGGGGTGGCGGCGAGATGGGGCGGGCCTGGTACCTCGACGGCAAGTTCGATCGCAAGCCCAACTCGTTCAGCGACTTCGTCGCGGTGGCTGACCACCTCGTCGCCACCGGCGTGACCGACCACGGCCGGCTGGTGGTGGAGGGCGGGTCGGCCGGGGGGTTGCTCATGGGCGCGGTGGTCAACGCCCGCCCCGACCTCGCCGCCGGCGTGGTGGCCCAGGTGCCCTTCGTCGACGTCCTGTCGACCATGTCGGACCCGTCGCTGCCGTTGACCGTGGGCGAGTACGAGGAGTGGGGCAACCCGTTGGAGCAGGAGTGGTTCGAGGTCATCCGCGCCTACTCGCCCTACGACAACGTCGCCGACGCGCCGTATCCGGCGATGCTGGTGACGGCGGGACTGACCGACCCCCGGGTCGGCTACTGGGAGCCGGCGAAGTGGGTGGCCAGGCTGCGTGACCACACGACCTCCGAGGCCCCGATCCTGCTGCGCACGGAGCTGGGGGCCGGCCACGGTGGTCCGTCTGGTCGCTACCGGGCCTGGCACGAGCGCGCGTTCGAGCTGGCCTTCGTGCTGGATCGGCTCGGGCTGGCCGGAGGGGAGTGACGATGCGGGTCATCGCGGGATCGGCCAAGGGCCATCCGTTGTCGGCGCCGACCGGTCGCGGCACCCGACCGACGGCCGATCGCGTGCGCGAAGCCGTGTTCTCGTCGCTGCAGGCAGTGGTGGCCGGCTCGCGGGTGCTGGACCTGTATGCCGGGTCGGGTGCGTTGGGCATCGAGGCGCTGTCGCGTGGTGCCGTCCGGGCGACGTTCGTCGAGCGCAACCGCGCGGCCTGCCGCATCATCGACGACAACCTGACCGTGACCCGCGTGGGGGATCGCGCGGAGGTGGTCCAGGCCGACGTCCGCGCGGCCCTGCGTCGACTGGCCGACGACGGTGTCGTGGTCGACCTGGTGTTCCTCGATCCGCCCTACCAGGTCGACGGTGACGAGCTGGACGAGGTGCTGGGCCTGCTCGTGCCGGTCCTGGCCGACACGGCGCTGGTCCGACTCGAGCAGTCCGCCAAGGCTGGCGACGTGGACTGGCCGGCACCCCTGCTGGCCGGTCGGGTCCGTCGCTACGGTGACACGCGAATCGTCGAGGCCAGCGTGGAGGCGCCGTGAGCGTGCAGGTCGTGGTGCCGGGCTCGTTCGACCCGATCACCGATGGCCACGTGGACGTGGTCGAGCGCGTCGCCCGACGCGTCGACGAGGTGGTCGTGGCCGTCCTGGTGAACCCGGCCAAGCAGGGCCTGTTCACCGTCGACGAGCGCATGGGCCTGATCCGCGACTCGCTGCGCCACCTCGACAACGTCACCGTGGACCGCTTCGAGGGTCTGCTGGTCGACTTCTGCAACGACCGGGGGATCGGCGTCATCGCCAAGGGCCTGCGGGCCGTGGCCGACTTCGAGTACGAGCTGCAGATGGCGCAGATGAACGCCCGCATCGGGGACGTCGAGACCATGTTCGTCCCGGCCAGCCCGGCCTCGTCGTACCTGTCGTCCTCGCTGGTCAAGGAGGTCGCCCGCTTCGGCGGGGAGATCACCGGCATGGTCCCGGCGGTCGTCGAGGCCGCCCTGCTGGAACGCCTCGCCGAGCGGGACTGACCCCCGCCCCGGTGCGCGCCGACCGGAGCGCCGGTGTTGCTGGTGGGACGGCCGAGGGTTCGTGCGGTTGGCGTTGTAGGATCGTGCTCCTGCTCGCGCCGCGAGCGGTCGCACGCCGTCGTCCCCGTCCCACCCGAGCCAAGGCGCCCCGATGTCCGACTTCGATGTCCCCGACGTCGTCGACAGGTACGACCCAGACCGCCAGTCCGGCCGCGGCGACGCCATCGACCTCGACAGCCGTCTGCGCCAGCTCGAGCAGATGATCTCGGAGGCCAAGCCCGTGCCCCTGTCATCGTCCATCATGCTGGGCAAGGCCGAGACGCAGGGCATGATCGCCGACATCCGCTCGGCCATGCCCGAGGAGCTGCGCCAGGCCCGCTGGGTCGTCAAGGAGCGTGAGGAGGTGCTGGAGTCGGCCCACAGCGAGGCGGAACGGATCGTCTCCGAGGCCCGCTCCGAGCGCGCTCGGCTGATCTCGCGGACCGAGGTGGTCGAGGCCGCCAACCACGAGGCCGGCCGCATCGTCGACGACGCCAAGGAACGTGCACGGCAGATGCGCCTGGACGCCGACGACTACGTCGACGGCAAGCTGGCCAACTTCGAGATCGTGCTCAACAAGACGCTGTCGGCGGTCGAGCGCGGCCGCGACAAGCTGCGCGACCGCCTCCACGGCGACGAACTGGTCCAGGAACTGGCCGACGACGACCAACTCGGCGTCTGATCCGCCACCCGACCCGGGGTCGTTCGTCGGCCACGGGGGCCCCTGCGGTCACGTCCCCACGGCGTCCATGGCCAACACGCGCGCGACCTGGTGGTCGCTGTCACCGAGCTGGGCGTCCAGCATCACCAGGCGCTTGGCGACGTGGGCGCCGGGGTACTCCCAGGTCATCCCGATCCCGCCGTGCAACTGGATGGCCTCCTCGGCCACGGTGCGGGCTGCCCGCCCCACCAGGTGCTTGGCCAGGGCGACCGACCTCGGGCCCTCGGCGGTGTCGAGGTCGGCAGCCGCCCGAATCGTGATCGACCGCGCCTGCTCGACCTCGATGGACATGTCCACGGCACGGTGTCGCAGGGCCTGGAAGCTGGCCAGTGCGCGACCGAACTGCCGGCGTGCGGCGAGGTGGTCGGTGGTCATCGCGACCAGGTGGTCCATGGCCCCGACGGCCTCGGCGCACAGGGCCACGCGGCCGGCGTCCAGTGCCGCGTCCAACGCCGCGTCGATGCCCGTCCCCAGCAGTCGCGCGGGCGTGTCGTCGAGCACGACCTCGCTGGCACCTCCGCCGTCGACCAGTCCGACGTCGTGGGTCGTGGCGTCGTCCGGGTCGACCGCCAGCAGGGCCAGGCCGTCGTCGCTGCCCGCCGTGACCAGCAGCAGGTCACTGCCGGGGCCGCCGTACACCATGGTCTTGCGTCCGGTGACCCGCCACGACCCGTCGGCCTCCCCAGCCCTGGTGGCGACGTCGTGGACGGCCTCGGGGTCGTCGGGCTCGGCGAACGCGACCGCGACGCGGGTGCCCGACAGCACCGCCTCGAGGTCGTCGCCGGCGTCGACCGACGTCAGGAGTCGGGTCGCCAACAGCGCGGCCAGCAGCGGTTCCGGACAGGTCGCCCGTCCGACCTCCTCGAACAGCACCAGCAGGTCGAAGCCGGTCCCGCCGAAGCCACCGTGGTCGGGGTCGACCAGCGCGGCCAGCACGCCCATCTCGGCCAGTCCCCGCCACACCTCGGGCAGGTGGTAGGGCGGGGTGTAGGCGGCCTCGGCGCGGGTCTCGGGATCCCACGCATCGGCCAGGAACCGGCGCAGGGTCTCGGCCAGCATCTGCCGGTCCTCGCTGGTGGTGAAGTCCACGTGGTCCTCGTCGGGTCGAAGCGGGATCGTGACGGAACGGGGGGAGGGGGGGTCAGCTGCCCAGCAGTTGGCGCGCCAGGATGTTGCGCTGGATCTCGTTGGAGCCCCCGTAGATCGACAGCTTGCGGTTGTTGAAGTAGTGGACGGCGGCTGGCTCGGCGTCCGCAGCCACCAGGCGGACCTCCTCGGGCAGTTCGTGGGGCAGGGGAGCGGCCAGCGGGCCGAGGGCCCGGCGGGTCAGGTCGTTGATCGCCTGGCGCAACTGGGTCCCGGTGATCTTGAGCATCGAACTGGTCGTGCCGGGCGACTCGCCGGCCTGCACCGCCGACAGCATCCGCAGGTTGGTGACCTTCATCGCCTCCAGGCGGGCCTCGAGCTCGACCATGCGGCTGGCGAAGACGGGGTCCTGGTCCAGGGGTCGCCCACCCCGGTGCATCTCGCCCGCGATCGTGCGCAGTCGTGCCAGCCCCCGGGTGGCGTAGCCCACGCCCGCGATGTTGGTGCGTTCGTGGGTCAGCAGGAACTTCGCGATGGTCCAGCCCTGGTCCTGCTCACCGACCAGGTTGGACACCGGGACGTGGACGTCGGTGAAGAAGACCTCGTTGACCTCGACGCCACCCTCGATCAGCCGGATCGGGCGCATCTCGATGCCGGGGTCGTCCAGGTCGACCAGCACGAAGCTGATGCCCGCCTGCGGCTTGCCCTCGGTCGAGGTCCGCACCAGGCAGAAGATCCAGTCGGCGTGCTGGCCCAGCGTCGTCCAGGTCTTCTGCCCGTTCACCACGTAATGGTCGCCGTCGCGTTCGGCCCGCGTCCGCAGCGACGCGAGGTCGGATCCGGCGTCGGGCTCGGAGTAGCCCTGGCACCACCAGTCGGTGCCGTCCAGGATGCGCGGCAGGTAGTGCTGCTGTTGCGCGGACGTGCCGAACTCGATCAGCACCGGACCGAGCATGTTCAGCCCGAAGGGCACCAGTCGGGGAGCACTGGCCAGCGCGGCCTCCTCCTCGAAGATGTGGCGCTGCACGGGGTCCCATCCCGGTCCGCCGTGCTCCTCGGGCCAGGTCTGGGCCAGCCAGCCGCGCTCGTGCAGGATCGCCTGCCACCGCTGGTGGTCCGCCTTGTCCAGTTCGCGACCCGTGCGGACCGACTCGGCGATGTCGGCGGGGAGGCGCTCGGCCAGGAACGTGCGGACGTCGTCGCGGAACGCCTGCTGGTCGGCGCTGAAGTCCAGGTCCATGTCGTCTCCCGACGTCGCGTCGGACGCGACGACGGGTGGCATCCCCGGGCCGGCCGCGACCGCCCGCGAGGCTAGGCCACCGCCTGCCCGCGGTCCCCGCGAACGGCCCCGCCGTGCCGGCGGGTGGTCACGACGACGGGCGACGGTCGTCGTCGACGTCCATCTCGACCAGGTCGAGTTCGACCCACTCCGAGACCTGCAGCTCGGGGTTGCGGGGCCGACCCGGCCCGCCCCGGGTGTCGCGGTCCCGCCCGACCTGCACCCACCGGACCAGGCGGTCCCACCCGTCCAGGCCCCACCGGCCCGGTCCGGGACCTCCCGGGCGTCGCCGGGCGGCCCGTTCCTCCCGCACCCGCTCCGCCACCCGGGCGCGACGACGGTCGGGCCGACCCAGGTCGTCGCGCACGCGACGGACGGCGTCGCGACCGAACAGGCGTGCGGTCACCAGCAGCGCGACGTCGACCGCGGTGACCCGGCCCTCGCAGGTGATGATCCGGCCGGACTCCACGATCCGCTCCGACGAGGCGTCGACGCCATAGGCGGCCAGCAGGGGGGCCGCCAGCCAGTGGGTCGTGGCGGGACGGTCCTCCAGCAGTCCGGCCGCGGCCACCACGACCGTCCCCGTCGAACTGGCGACCAACCAGCGACAGCGCGGCTCGACCCGGCGCAGCCAGTCACCGAGTTCGGAGTCCTGCGCGGTCTGGCGGCAGCCCAGTCCGCCCGGCACCAGCACGACGTC
Source organism: uncultured Nitriliruptorales bacterium (assembly GCA_963735045.1). Classification (GTDB taxonomy): domain Bacteria; phylum Actinomycetota; class Nitriliruptoria; order Nitriliruptorales; family Nitriliruptoraceae; genus Salsipaludibacter. The sequence continues at coordinate 686,584 of CAVTIZ010000003.1, forward strand.
GGGGTGCGCCACCTCGGCGTAGGTGCGATCGACGTACTCCACGCCACCGATGCCCGGCACCGTGCCGACGGCCTCGCCGACCCCGACGAACTCGACCTCCGGGTTGCGACCGAGGACCAGCGAGAACGCCTCGCACTCGTCGATCGACACACCCGGGAACACTGCCAACGCGACCTGGACCACGTTCCACCTCGTCCCCGATCGATCCTACAGACGGGTCCGCGCGTGCGCCCGCGCGCCGCGCCCGCACGAACCGTCCCCGTGGTGCGTGGTGCGTCAGGCCAGGTCGGCCCGGCGCTGGCAGAAGCGGGCCACGGCGTCCACGAACGCCGCGAGGTGGTCGTCGGTGATCGCCAGGGACAGGGCGAGGTACCCGCGGGCCGCCAGGTAGAAGCCGTCGTCGAGCAGGTCGAGGAACAGCAGGTCCCGCCAGCGAGGGTCGGCGGCCTCGGCGTCGGCGGGGGTCGTGACCGGTCCCGCGACCGGGTGGATGGCCATGATCGAGCCCCACCCGCAGACCGTCATCGGCAGCGGCGACCCCGCGAACACCTCGCCGAGGTCGTCGTGCAGTCGTGCCCCGCGTGCGGTGAGTTCGTCCAGCACGCCCGGGGCGGTGACCACCCCGTCCACCACCGTGCCGGCAGCCATCGTGAACACGTCGTTGTTGAAGGTCCCGCCGTGGGTCAGCCCGCCGTCCGGCGCGACGGACGGGTCGAAGGCATCCATGACCTCGCGCGACCCGCCGAAGGCCCCGAACGGCAGCCCGCCGGCCAGGTACTTGCCCAGCGTGGTGAGGTCGGGCCGGATCCCCAGCAGGTCCTGGGCCCCGCCGATGGCCAGGCGCGACGTCATGACCTCGTCCAGGACCAGCAGGGCCCCGGCCCGGCTGGTGCGGTCACGCAGGCGTTCCAGGAACGCCGGCGTCCCGCGGATGCCGCCGCCGGCCCCCAGCATCGCCTCGACCAGCACGCACGCGATCCGGTCGCCGTGGGCGTCGAAGGCCGCGTCGACCGCGTCGACGTCGTTGTAGGCCAGGACGAGGTAGTCGAACGGTGCGCGCAGGGCCTCTCCGGTCGGTCCGAAGTACAGGACGCCACCGTGGTAGCCCCCCGCGAACACCACCACCAGGTCGCGGCCGGTGGCGTGACGGGCGGCCTGGATGGCCATCAGGTTGGCCTCGGTGCCCGAGTTGGTGAACCGCACCCGCTGCATGGACGAGAACCGGGTCGTGAGCGTCTCCGCGAGGGCGATCTCGGCCTCCGACATCGCGCCCAGCGACCACCCGGTGTCCAGGCGGTCCCGGACCGCGTCGGCCACGACCGCCGGTCGATGGCCCAGCAACCCGGACGAGTAGTCCCCCAGCAGGTCCAGCGACCGGTTGCCGTCGACGTCGACCAGGTACGGCCCGTCCGCGGCGGCCACGCGGAAGGGGAACGGCTCGACGTGGAGCACCGAACGGGTGTTGCCACCCGGGAGCACGGCGCGGGCGCGTTCGGCGAGTTCGCGGCTGCGGGGTCGGGCCTGGACGTAGCGGTGCCGTGCGGTCCGCAGTTCCTCGTCCAGTCCCATCGCCACGTCCCGGTCGTCGTGCGGCTGCCCCCGTCCCCGAGGCCGGCCAGGTGGCCCGCGGGTGGCCTCCGACGCGACCCTAGGGCCCACCACGACCCGGAGGCGACCGAGCGGACTGTGATAGGCTCGAGGGCCGTGTGCCACGATGGTGCCGAGTTCGTCGGTGACGATCGTGCACCTCCGCTGCAGCATCCCCCTCCCCGTCTCCCGAGGTGATCGCGCGTGCTCGTCCGTGTCCAGGAACTCATCGGCCGACCCGGCACGTCCGAGGACCTGCGCCGGTCGGTCGACCCAGCCGACCTGGTTCCCCGTGGTGACGACGACCTGCGCTGGGACCCGCCCGCGGCCACGATCCGGGGCGACCTCGACCTGGACCTCAAGCTGGAGTCCGTCGTGGACGGGATCCTGGTCCGGGGGACCGTCGACGTCGACCTGGTGATGCCGTGCTCGCGCTGCCTGACCGAGATCGTCGACGAGGCGACGCTGGGCATCGGCGAACTGTTCCACGACCCGCGCCGGGTCGAGGTGGAGGACTACACCGAGGGCGAGGACTACCTGGTCGAGCACGACCTGGTCAACCTCGACCTCGCGCCCGCACTTCGCGACGCGATCACCCTGGTGGTGCCCCAGCAGCCGTTGTGCACGCAGGACTGCCAGGGGCTGTGCCCGACCTGCGGGGCCGATCGCAACACCGTGGACTGCGGGCACGGTGACGAGGACGTTCCCGACCCCCGGTGGTCTGCGCTGGCGGACCTCGACCTCGACGAGTGACCCGAAATGGCCCTTGGGCGGGTCATCCCATATCCTCGAGCCCACCTTCCGTGGGACGGCGCCGGTGAGCCGACCCCGGCTGTCGCCCACCAGCACGGCCCACCAGCACGGCAATGCCCCCGACCACCCGCACGACCACGCCACCGGACGTCTCGATCGACCACGTCGGTCGAGGCCCGTTCCGGGGGTCCGCCGTCCCGACCGTGTCACGGTCCGCCCGGCCCCGACCGGCCGGCGGCACCCGCTGACCACCACGGCCGAAGTCCCGCCCGAAGTCGACCCACCCGACGTCGCCCCACCTTCCACGATCCTGTCAGGAGACGCCCATGGCCGTCCCGAAGCGCAAGATGAGCCGTTCCCGCACCCGTCACCGCAAGGCGCAGTGGCTCAAGACCTCGGCGCCCACGACCACCACGTGCCCGCGCTGCAAGTCCACGATGCGACCCCACACTCCCTGCACCGTGTGTGGCACCTACAAGGGCGTCCAGGTCCTCGACGTCGAGTGACGTCCGACGCCCCGCGACACGTGAGCCCCGCCCCCGGTGACGCCACACCACGAAACGGCACCGGGGCCCGGGATGCCGGCCGGCCGGATCCAACGGACCTGGCCGGCGCGTTGCGTGTCGAGTTCTCGGACCCCGCACTGCTGGAGCGTGCCCTGGTGCATCGTTCGTGGTCCTTCGAACAGCAGGTGCCCTCCAACGAGCGGCTCGAGTTCCTCGGCGACGCCGTGCTGGACGTGGTGGTCACCGACGAGCTGTACCACCTTCGTCCCGACGAGCCCGAGGGCCGTCTCGCGGAACTGCGTGCCGCCGCGGTGAGCGAGCGGTCGCTGGCCGCGGTCGCCCGCGACCTCGGCCTCGGCCCACACCTGCGACTGGGCGTGGGTGAAGCCGACTCCGGGGGAGCCGACAAGGACTCGCTGCTGGCCGACACGCTGGAAGCCCTGTTGGGCGCCGTCTACCTCGACCAGGGGTTCGAATCGGCCTACGTCGTCGCCCAGCGACTGTTCGCGCCCTGCCTGGGTGACCTGCTGGCACGTCGGTCGGTCACCGACCCCAAGACCGCCCTGCAGGAGCACACCGAGGCGACCGTGGGCCAGTTGCCCCACTACGCCACGACCGGTTCCGGGCCCGACCACCAGCGCACGTTCGACGCCACCGTCACGGTCGACGACGAACTCGTCGGTGCCGGTCGAGGCCCGACCAAGAAGGCGGCGGAGCGGGCCGCCGCGTTGGCCGCCATGCAGGCCCTGACCGACGAGCCCGACGTCGACGTGGCCCTGGCCACGCCCACCGCGCTGGTCGGCACCGCCGGCAACGGATCCTCCTCGGCCAGCGACCACCCGGCGCCGGACGCGCCCGCGAGCCAGACGACGACCCCCAGCACGTCTCCCGACCCGCCCGAACGGTCGTCCCCGGCCGTGACCCCCGACGCCGTCTCCACCGGCTGACGCGCTCGACGATCCCCACCGCCACATGCCCGGCCGGCCAACCCGACCCACCCGTCCACCCCCGTCCACCCCCCATCCACCCCCCGTCCGACGACCGCGCCGCCCGACAGCGGCCCGAAGGAGAACCACCGTGCTCGAACTCCCCGAAGTCGAAGTCCTGCGCAAGGACCTCGAGAAGGAGGTGGTGGGCAAGCGCGTCAAGGACGTGATCGTCAACACGGCCAGCATCGTGCGTCCGTTCCACCACACCCGGCCGCACTTCGTCAAGGCGCTCGAGGGCAAGAAGATCGAGGGGGCCCGCCGTCGCGGTCGCACGATCTTCCTCGACCTCGACGACGACACCACGTGGGTCATCGACGCCCGTGGCTCGGCCTCGCTGCACCGCGAGACCGCCAACGAGGACCCCGGCCCCGACACCCACCTGGTCGTGACGTTCACCATCGGCGGGGCGATCCACCTCACCGACCACCGCGACGAGCCGGACGTGTCCACCGGCGTGGTGGAGACCGACGAGGCACTCGAGGCGGTCGGGTTCACCGGCACCGGCTTCGACCCGCTCGAGGACAACCTCACCTGGATGGAGTTCGCCCAGCTGTTGCGGGATGCCGACATGCCCCTGAAGCTGGCGTTCATGGACCCCAACGTGATCTCGGGCATCGGGCCGGTCTACTCCGACGAGATCCTGTACGAGGCCGGGCTCCGCTACGACCGGGACTCGGGTTCGCTGACCTCCCAGGAGGTCCGGCGTCTGTTCCGTGCCATGCACGAGGTGATCGCCGCCGCGATGAAGTTCCGCGGGTCGTCACTGGACGAGCCGGACCCCGACGACGCGGTGGACGACGACGGCGAGGCGGTCGAGCACCTCAAGGTGTACGGCCGCGACGGGCTCCCCAGCCTGCGCTCGCGCAAGCCGATCGAGAAGGCCGACATGGGCAACGGCATCGTGGCCTACTACGACCCCCAGTCGCAGTATTGACGCGCGTCCTCGCTGCGCTCGGACGCGTGGGAGTTTGCTCGCCCGGGGGCTCGCAAACGTCCCGCCGGGCGCGATCGTCCAGGGGCGGCTCCGCTGCGCTCGGACGCGTGGGAGTTTGCTCGCCCGGGGGCTCGCAAACGTCCCGCCGGGCGCGATCGTCCAGGTCGGAACGTCCGGGTTCGTGGCAAGGTCATCGGGCAGCGGGCACGCTGGTCGCATCGCTGTGAGGGAAGTCGACCACCCGTGTTCCTGAACTCGCTCACGATGCGCGGCTTCAAGTCCTTCGCCGACACCACGTCGTTGGAGGTCGAGCCGGGCGTCACGGTGATCGTGGGGCCCAACGGCTCGGGCAAGTCCAACGTGGTCGACGCCCTGGCGTGGGTGTTGGGCACGGCTGCGCCGTCCCGGGTCCGTGGTGGGACCATGACCGACGTCGTGTTCGCCGGGTCGCCCGACCGGAACCGCGCCACGTCGGCGCGCGTGGCCATCACCATCGACAACTCGGCCGGCGTGCTGGGCCAGCACGCCGTGGGCACGGCCGGATCGGCCCAGGAGTTCACCGAGGTCACGGTCGCGCGCGAGATCGACCTCGACGGCAGCGGGACCTACCGCATCAACGGCGAGGTCGTGCGGGCGCTGGACGTCCAGGAGCTGCTCAGCGACACCGGCCTCGGCCGGGAACTGCACACGATCGTGGGCCAGGGCCAGCTCGACGAGATCCTCAACGCCCGACCCGAGGATCGGCGCTCCTACATCGAGGAGGCCGCGGGCATCCTCAAGCACCGCCGTCGCCGGGAGCGCTCGGTGCGCAAGCTGGAGCAGGTCGACGAGCACATCCACCAGCTGTCCCTGGTCCTTCGTGAACTGCGACGTCAGTTGCGCCCGCTGCAACGACAGGCCGAGCAGGCCGACCGCCATCGCGTCCTGCAGGCGGACCTGCGTGCGGTGCAGGTCCGCCTGGCCGCGCACGACCTCGCCGACCTGACCGCACGACGGGCGGCTGCCGCCGACACCGACGAGGCGACCCGGTCCCGGGAGGAGGCCGCCGCCGAGCACGTCGCGGGGCTGCGCCGACGGGTCGCGGCCCTGGAGGAGGACCTGGCCACGCGGGTGCCGCAGGCCGACCAGGCCCAGGACGTGCACCATCGGCTCGTGTCGCTGGGGGAGCGCCTGCACGGCACCGCCGAGCTGATCGCGGCCCGCCGTCGCCACCTCGCCGATTGGGTCGAGGAGCCGTTGGCCGGGCGACCGCCGGAGGAGCTGCGTGCCGCCGCCGGACGGGCCGACGAGAACCGGGCCGCACGGGAGGACGAACTGGTCGGGCTCCGCGAGCTGCTCGACGCCGCCAGCGAGGAGCGTCGCGCGGTCGAGCTGCGTCGCCGTGACCACGAGCGGGCCCGCGCCGCCGCCGTGCGCGCCCGGGCCCAGGCCCGCGAGCGCCACGTCCGCTGGGAGGGACAGGTCGGGGCGCTGGCCGGGGGCATCCGCGCTGCCGAGGCCGAGCTCGGCCGTGCGCGCGACCAACTGGAGGGCATCGACACCCGCCGGGAGTCGGTGGACGCCGAACTGTCCCACCTCACCGACGACCAGGACGAACTCGACCGGGTCGCTGCCGACGCCGACCAGCAGGTCGCGCGGACCCGGCGGTCGGTCGACGACGCCCAGGAGCAGGTCGACGAACTGGGTCGCCGGGAACGTGACCTCGAACGCCAGCGGTCGGCCCACGAGGCCCGCGCCGAGGCCCTGCGAGCCGCCGTGGCCCGCGCCGGCGCGGGGGCGGCCACCCTGTTGGACGATCCGACCGCCAACGGGCTCGACCTGCTCGGCCGTGTCGCCGACCACGTGCGCGTGGCCGACGAACACGGGATCGCGGTGGCTGCCGTGCTGGGCACCCTGGGCGAGGCCGTGGTCGCCGCCGACGACGCAGCCGCGGCGGCGGCCGTGTCCTGGCTGCGCGACCAGGGCGGGGCCGGCGCCACGGTCGTCCCGCTGGCCGGCGACGCCGACGACGCCACCGACCCCACGGCGCGTCCCGCAACGGCAGCGGCCTGCGAGCGGGCAGGTGCCACCTGGCTGGCCGAGCACCTGCTCGCGGCCGACACGCCGGCCGGCGCCGCGGTGGCCTCGGCGCTGCGACGCGCCGTCGCCGACGCGGTGGTCGTGGACACCTGGCCCGTCGCCGTCACGCTCCACGAGCGGTGTCGGGACCTCACCGTGGTGACCCGCGCCGGTGACGTCGCGTCGCCGGCAGGCTGGACCGCCACGCCCGTCGACGACACCTCCGCGGTGGTGGCCGCCACGGCGGCCGACGACGCCGAGCAGGCGGCCCGGACCCTCGCGGTCGAACTCGACGACCTCGCGGTCACGGCGGCGGCGGCGCGGCGCGACCTGGTCGCCGCCCGCGAGGCCCACGACGCCGCGACCGCCGAGCGCCATCGCGCCACCGCCGAGGCGGACGGCGCCCGGCGCCGGGTCGCCCGGCTCGGCGAGGAGTCCGACGCGGTGGTCCGCCAGCGGTCCGTGGTGGCGTCCCACCTCGACGAGATCACGACGGGCCTGGACCGGGACCGTGCGGCGCTGGTCGACCTCCGGGCCGGGGGACCGCCGGCCGTGGACGAACTGGTCGACGACGACGCCGACGTCGACGACGAGGGACGCGAACTCGACGAACTGGTCGGGGCCGTGCGTGATCGCGAACTGGATGCCCGCGTCGACGTCGAGCGGGCCACCGAGCAGGTCCGGACCCTGGCCGGACAGGCCGACGACCTGCGCCACGAGGCCGTGGAGGTCGAGGCCGCCCTGGCCGAGGCCGCCCGTCGTCGCGAACGACGCCGCGAGGGCATCGCTCGCTGCGCCGAGCTCGCGGCGGTGTGCACCCGGGCGCGCCAGGAACTGGACCGGTCGTTGGCCGAGGCCGCCGACCATCGCGACACCCTGCGCACCGTCGTCGCCGCGCGCCGGGGCGACCTCGGCGAGGTGCGCGAGACCCTGGACGGGGCCGAGGCCGAGTTGTCGGACGTGCGCGAGCATCGCCACCGCGCCGACCTCGAGCGCGCCGACCTCGACCACCGCATCGAGGCGATCGCGTCCCGGGTCCGCACCGACTTCCAGCTGTCGGTCGACGAGGTGCTCGAGGAGCACCCCGACGCCGGCGACGACGACCGCCACGACCTGGTCGCGCGCGAGGACGACCTGGTGCGCAAGGTCGGACTGCTGGGACGGATCAACCCGCTGGCGTTGGAGGAGTTCGAGGCGCTGGAGCAGCGCCACGCCTTCCTGGCCGAGCAGGTGGCCGACCTGCGAGAGTCCCGCCGAGACCTCGAACGGGTCATCGACGCCGTCGACGACCGCATCCGGGAGGTGTTCACCGAGGCCTGGGAGGACGTGGCGAGTGCCTTCGAGCGCATCTTCGCCGTGATGTTCCCGGGTGGGCACGGACGCCTGCGCCTGGTGGGCGACGACGACCCGCTGACGGCCGGGGTGGAGGTCGAGGCGCGGCCGCCGGGCAAGAAGGTGTCCCGGCTCAGCCTGCTGTCCGGGGGGGAGCGCTCCCTGACGGTGCTGGCGTTCGTGTTCGCGATCTTCACCGCACGCCCGAGTCCGTTCTACGTCCTGGACGAGGTCGACGCCGCGCTCGACGACGTCAACCTCCAGCGACTGCTGCAGGTCGTGGAGTCCTTCCGGGGGTCGAGCCAGATCATCATGGTCACCCACCAGAAGCGTTCGATGGAGATCGCCGACGTGCTGTACGGGATCACCATGGGCTCCGACGCCGTCACCAAGGTGGTCGCCCAGCGCCTCGGCGAGCTCGAGGCAAGTGGGGTGCTCGAAGCCGCCGGGTGACCGACCGGGTCGCCACGTGGCACCCTTGTCGACGGGCCGCGGGCCGACGCTGACCCCGCCGCGTCGCCCGGCCCCCACCCTCCTCCCCGTCCTGCTCGTCCCGGCTGGCACCGTGGGGCGAGCCCCGCCTTCCCCGAGATCGGCATCACCTGATGGACATTCCCGAGATCCTGCTGGCCGCCCTGGCGATCCTGGTCCTGGTACTGGGCACCACGCTCGGACTGCTGCGTCGTGGGAGTCGACGTCCCCCGCCACGCGACGACCGCGGCGGCGACGACGACGGCCGGGGCGCGGTCGCGACTCGCGAACGCGACACCGACACCGTCACCGAGGCACCACCGGACCGCCAGCCGACCCGGGTCGAACCCGAGCCGGTCGCCCCGCCGCCGCTGTCGGTCCGGGAACGGTTCCGCCAGCGGCTGGTCCGGACCCGCAACGTGCTGGGGGTTTCGGTCACCGAACTCTTCGGTGGCGGGGTGTCCGACGAGGCCTGGGACGGCCTGGAGGAACTGCTCATCTCGGCCGACGTCGGGGTGGCCGCGACGCTGGACATCGTCGAGGAGGTCCGCACCACCGCCCGCGAGCAGGGTGTGACCGACGCCGACGGCGTGGTCGCGATCCTCAAGGAGGAGTTGCGTGGCGCCCTGCAGGTGGGGGACCGGTCGCTGGGTCGATCCGGCGACGACGACCCGACCGTGTGGATGCTGACCGGCGTCAACGGCACCGGCAAGACCACGACCATCGGCAAGCTCGCCGCGGTCGAACAGGCCGAGGAGCGGTCGGTGGTGCTGGCGGCCGCCGACACCTTCCGGGCGGCCGCCGCCGACCAGCTCGGGCTGTGGGCCGACCGCACCGGGGCCCGCCTGGTCCGCAAGGACGAGGGCGCCGACCCGGCCTCGGTGGCCTTCGACGGGTGGATGGCGGCGGTTGCCACCGACGCCGACCTGCTGGTCGTGGACACCGCGGGTCGCCTCCACAACCGACGCGAACTGATGGACGAGCTCGGCAAGGTCAAGCGAGTCGTGGAGAAGCAGTCCGGGCCGATGGACGAGGTGTTGCTGGTGCTCGACGCCACCACCGGGCAGAACGGCCTGGCACAGGCCAGTGCGTTCGTCGATGCCGTCGACGTGACCGGGATCGTGCTGACCAAGCTGGACGGGTCGTCCAAGGGCGGCATCGTCGTCGCGGTGCAGCGCGAGCTGGGCCTGCCGGTCAAGCTGGTCGGCCTCGGCGAGGGAATCGACGACCTCGCGCCCTTCGATCCGGACGCCTTCGTCGACTCGTTGTTCACCACCGACTGAGCGGCGCCTCGCGGCCGCCCCGTGCCGCCGCGGGAGCGCAGCGGGGCCATGACCTAGCCCGGTCGCGCCGAGGGCGCGCCGTCGGTGCCGGCCGGCTCGTGCTCGCGGTCCGGGTCGGGACCGGCACGGCCACTGGAGGGTTCCGGGTCGCCGGCCGCGCGCACGAACGGGGCCAGCGCGCGCCCGAGGCGACCCAGCAGCAGCGCGTCACGCCGGTGCAGCAGGTCCCCGGGCTCGGTGTCGCAGACCACCACGCCGACCAGTTGTCCGGCCACCGGCAACGGGGCGGCCACGACCGAGCCGCGCCGTCGCCCGTCCGACGACGCCAGCGCCGCGAGGTCGTCGTGGGTGGCGGCGGCGACCGTGCCCAGGCTCAACGCCCGGTCCCGCGGGCCGCCCGGGAGCAGGTCGATCGGTTGACCGCTGGCGACCGTGGGGTCGCTGGACCACCACACCACGAGGTCGCCGGACGAGCCGGTGACCAGCAGGTGGACCTGCGCCGCTCGCAGGTGGTGGCGGAGACGTCGGCCGGCCTCCTCCAGCGCCGCACGGGGAGCACCCGTCCCGCTGGCGTGCACGACGTCGTCGACCACGCCCAGTTCCCAGCGGAGTCGCCGGACCCGCACCCGCTCGCGGGCCGCGAGCGCCAGGGCCTGCGTCTCCGCGGCCCGCGAGCGTCGTCCGGCCGTCGCCACGTCACCGACCAGCACGCCCAACCCCACGGCGGCCAGCACCGCCACCACCGTGTCCTCGACGGACTGGGGCCCGAAGGAGGTCGCCCCCACGACCAGCCGCGCCGTTTCGAACGGCGCGGCGATCGCGACGTTGCGCAGGACCCCGAAGCGGCCGAGCCGGACCCCGCCGATGATCGCGAGCAGGACGAACACCAGGATCACGAACGCACTGTCCTGGACCACGCCGAACGGCAGCAGCATCGCGAGCAGGACCGCGTCCAGCAGGCTCAGCACCTCCAGCCCACGTCGCCCGCTGCTGCCTCGTGCGAGCACGTGGGCGGTGGCCGCGGCGGCCACCGCGAAGGCCACGCCCGACGTGGCCACCATCGCCCACGCCCAGGCCGGGGCGGGACTGGTGTCCTGCCACAGTGACAACAGGATCGCGACCGCCGCCGCCAACCGGGTCCAGCCCAGTTGGCGTTCCAACCGCGCCTCGTGGGGTTCCAGCGGCAGGTCCGACCACGTGGTCGCCCACCACCAGCGCAGCGACGAGCGTGGGGAGGTCGGCCGCCACCGACCACGGGACGCCGACGGCTCGTCCTGTGCTGGTTCGGCCATGTCGCTCCCGGTGGTGACGGCCCGACGAGTCTGCCAGCCCCGTGGTTGCCTGTCGCGCCGGGTGGGCGCGGCTGCGTCCGCGCTGGCGCCGTCGGTGCGAAAGGACCGGGCGCTACCCTCGGCCGCGCCGTCGGCGCTCGTGCTGTCGCCTCGCGCCGCCGCCCCACGGCCCGTCCCACCCCACGAAGGTCCCACCGTGTTCGATGCCCTTGCCCAACGACTGGACGATGCGCTGTCGCGCGTCCGTGGTCGCGGCCGCCTCGACGACGAGACGGTCGACGCCACGCTCAAGGAGATCCGGCTCGCCCTGCTCGAGGCCGACGTCAACTTCAAGGTCGTCCGCGGGTTCGTCGACCGCCTGCGCGAGACCCTGGTCGGCGAGGAGGTCAGCAAGTCCCTCAACCCGTCCCAGCAGGTCGTCAAGGCCGTGCATGCCGAGATCGTCCGTGCCCTCGGCGGCGAGTCGGTTCCGTTGGACCTGTCGGGGTCCCCGACGGTGATCATGCTGGCCGGCCTGCAGGGCTCGGGAAAGACCACGGCCGCGGGCAAGCTGGCCAAGCAGCTCAAGAAGAAGGGCCGCACGCCGATGCTGGTGGCCTGTGACCTGCAGCGCCCGGCGGCGGTCCAGCAGTTGCGGGTGAACGCGGAGAAGGTCGGGGTGCACGTCTACGCGCCGGTGGAGACCGGAGACCCGGTCGCGGTGGCACGCGACTCGCTCCAGAAGGCCCGGGACACGGGGTGCGACGTCGTCATCGTGGACACCGCCGGTCGTCTCCACATCGATGCCGAGCTGATGGGCCAGGCCAGCGACATCCGGGCCGCCGTGCAGCCCACGGCGACGCTGTTCGTCATCGACTCCATGATCGGCCAGGAGGCCGTCAACGTCTCCAAGGCCTTCCTCGACGACGTCGGGTTCGACGGGGTGATCCTGACCAAGCTCGACGGTGACGCCCGTGGTGGCGCCGCGCTGTCGGTCCGCGAGGTCACCCAGCGACCGATCGTCTACGCCTCGGTCGGTGAGAAGATGGAGGACTTCGAGGCGTTCCACCCGGACCGGATGGCCGACCGGATCCTGGGCATGGGCGACGTCATGACGCTCATCGAGAAGGCCGAGGACACCTTCACCGAGGCCGAGACCCGGCAGGCCGAGGAGGCCATGCTGTCGGGGGACTTCACCCTCGAGGACTTCCTGTCCCAGATGCAGATGGTCAAGCGGATGGGCCCGCTCAAGGGCGTGCTGGGGATGCTGCCGGGCATGGGCCAGGCCCTCAAGGACGTCGACGTCGACGACAAGCAACTCGCCCACGTCGAGGCGATCATCACCTCCATGACCCTCGAGGAGCGGCGCAACCCCCGCCTGCTGACCAAGGGGGGCGCGCGTCGCCGCCGTCGGATCGCGGCTGGGTCCGGCCGGACCGTGCAGGAGGTCAATCGCCTCCTCAAGCAGTTCGACCAGGCCAAGTCGGTCATGAAGTCGGTGTCGAAGATGGCGGGGACGGAGTCGATGAACCCGCAGGGACGCAAGGGCAAGCGCGCCCAGGCCAAGGCTGCCCAGCAGCTGATGCGCTCGGGCCAGCTGCCCGGCCAGGGCAGTCCCGGTGGGCTGGGCGGGTTCCCGGGCCTCCAACAGGCGCCCAAGCGCAAGCCCTAGGGTCGTCGTCGTGTGACCCGTCGCGGGACGGGCGGCCGGGAGGACCGCATGGTCGACCAGGTGTCGTTGTTCCTGCACGTGCTGGCCGCCGTGGGGCTGCTCGGCGGTGCCGTCGCGCAGGTGATGGTCGGTGCGCGGCTGCGGGGGGCGACCACGCCGATGTCGATCGGCACCTGGGGCGGTTTCGCCCAGGCACTGGGGACGCTGGTGCTGGTGTCCGGCGTGGTGAGCCTGCTGACCGGTGGCCACCTGGCCGGGGCGGTGTGGTCGTCGGAGGAGTCCTCGGGGTTCTCCCAGCCCTGGATCACGCTCGGCCTGGTCGGCCTGGTCGTGGCGGGGGGGTTGTGGTGGCTGGGGTCGTCGCGGCTGCGTCGTCTGGTCGAGCGCACCCGCACCGACGAACCGGCCCGCCTGGTCGTCGACGCCCGCGCGTCGGCGTTGTGGGGTCCGGTGCACGGCCTGGTCGGCCTCGGCGTCGGCATGGTGTGGATCATGACGACCAAGCCGGCCGGGTGGGTGACCACCGGCGTCGTGCTGGCCGGCATGCTCGTGCTGGGCTGGATCGCCGGGTTGCTGGTGTCCTCGCGCCCGTGACGGGTGCGAGCGCTGCGCTACACTGTCCGGCAGCCGCCGTCGCGACCCGTTCGCCTCGACGGCATTCCTGACCCACCGTCCTCTGCCTCGTCGTCGCCGGCCAGCATCACCTCGCCGCGCGTCCACGCAGGTCCGGGCCGGTCCCACCGGTCGGCGGGCAGCCGACCATCCCCACGAGGTCCCACCATGTCCGTCAAGTTGCGCCTTCGTCGTGAAGGCACCAAGAAGAAGCCCCACTACCGCGTCGTCGCGGCCGACTCGCGCGCCCCGCGCGACGGTCGGTTCATCGAGATCCTGGGTGAGTACCACCCCCTCGACGAGCCCTCCACCGTCCACATCGAGCGCGACCGTGCCCTGTACTGGCTCGGCGTCGGCGCCCAGCCGTCGCTGCAGGTCAAGAAGCTGCTCCGCATCCAGGGCATCTGGCAGGAGTTCAAGCCCGACGACGAGCCGACCCGTGTGCGCCCCGACGCCCCGCCGGTCCCCAACCTCGCGTCCATGCCCAACACCGCGTCCGACGACACGGAGGCCGCCACCGGCGACGCCGATGGGGGATCCGACGAGGCCGGGGACGAGGCATGAGCGTCCGCGCCGAGGACACCCTGGACTTCGTGGCGCGCCAGCTGGTCGACCACCCCGACGACGTGCGCATCGAGTCGGCCTCCGACGACCGTGGCACGACCCTGCACCTGTACGTGCACGGCGACGACGTCGGCAAGGTGATCGGCCGCCACGGCCGCACCGCCAAGGCCCTGCGGACGCTCGTCCGCGCCGCCGGGTCGCTCGACGACGTCAACGTCAACGTCGAGATCGAGGACTGACATCCTTCGGCCCGGTTGCACCGGGCCGGACGACCGTGCCGGGAGGCCAACCGTGACCGGCGAGGCCCTGATCGGCCGGATCGTCAAGCCGCACGGCATCCGCGGTGAGGTCGTGGTCGAGTCCCTGTCCGACGTCGAGGGTCGCTTCGACCCCGGCACCACCGTGACCGTCGGCACGACGGACCGCACCATCGCGAGCAGCCGCCCCCATGCGGGCCGGCTGCTCGTCGCGTTCGAGGGCATCGGTGACCGCACCGCCGCCGAGCACCTGCGCGGTCAGCAGGTGCACGGTCCCGACGTCGAACTGGACGACGAGGAGCGCTACTACGCCCACGAGCTGGTCGGGATGGACGTGGTGACCGCTGACGGGGACTGGCTCGGGGAGGTGGTCGAGGTGCTCGACCTGCCCAGTGTCGCGGGCTACGAGCTGCTGGAGGTCGACCGCGACGGCCAGCGCTGGCTGCTGCCCTCCGACGACGACCTGGTCGAGGTCGGCACCGACGAGTCCACCGGCACCGACCTGCTGATCGTCGTCGACCCGCCGCCCGGACTGCTGCCCGACGACCCCGGCGGCGCGATCGCCGTCGGGGACGACGCCGAGCCTGCTGGCGGTGACGCGGTGCCACGTGACACCGGGGACGTCGCCACGTGAGGGTCGACGTCCTCACGATCTTCCCCGACTACGTGACCGCACCGGCCGGCCTGTCGCTGCTCGGGAAGGCCCAGGAGTCCGGGTTGCTCGACCTGCGCATGTTCGACCTGCGGGACGCCACCTTCGACGTCCACCGCAGTGTCGACGACGCCCCCTACGGCGGTGGCGCCGGCATGGTGATGCGTGCCGACGTGTGGGCGCGTGCCGCCGAGGCCGTGTGGAACGACGTCCCCCCCGCCGAGGTCGACGACGCGCCGGACCTGCCCCACCGGGCGGGTGGTGCTCGTCCTCGCACGATCCTGTTCACCCCACGCGGACGGGTGCTGGACCAGGCCCTCGCCCGTGAGCTCGCGACCGAGGAGCGGCTGGTCCTGTGCTGTGGGCGCTACGAGGGCATCGACGAGCGCGTGCACGACCACGTCGCGACCGACGAGGTCTCCATCGGCGACGTCGTCACCTTCGGCGGCGAGGTCGCCGCCCTGGTCCTGCTCGAGGCGGTCGTGCGCCTGTTGCCCGACGCGATGGGCAACGCCGACTCCCCGGCGGAGGAGTCGTTCAGCGACGGCCTGCTCGAGCACCCCCAGTACACCCGCCCGGCGACGTGGCGGGGCCATGAGGTGCCAGACGTCCTCCGCTCCGGTGACCATGCCCGGATCGCCGCCTGGCAACGCGACCAGCGCATCGCCCGGACTCGCGAGGACCGCCCCGACCTGTTCGATCGGTGGACCGCCGACGACAGCACCTGACGCCGCCGTCGGTCGGGGAATCACCTCGGGCGTCCACGGCCTCACCATCGCAGGATGCTCGCGTCGCGCATCGACTCGCCCTCGTGGTAGCCGGTCCGTCCCGGTCACCACCTGTTCGACGACGACGCCTGACCGTCGGCGATGTCCCGGTCGCGGACCGGGACAGGGCAACGGTTGGCCTTCGTGGTGGCGATGGCATATCCTCGTCGCTCGCACCCGTGGCCGAGCCAGGCTGCTGCCTGCCCGGCCGCCGCGGTGCACCTCTCGGTCCGGCTCCAGCCCTTCCCGCACCGGCGGGAAACCACCTCCTGCGCCGCCCGTCCCATCGTGAACATCGTGAAGGCACTGCCATGAACAAGGTCGATCTGGTCGAGTCGGCGCACATGCGCGACGACGTCCCCGACTTCCGCCCCGGCGACAGCGTCCGGGTCCACGTGAAGGTCATCGAGGGCAGCCGCTCCCGCATCCAGGTGTTCGAGGGTGTCGTCATCCGCCGTCAGGGCGGTGGCACGCGAGAGACCTTCACCGTGCGCAAGGTGTCCTTCGGCGTCGGCGTCGAGCGCACCTTCCCGGTCCACAGTCCGGTCCTGGACCACGTCGAGCTGATCCGCCGCGGCAAGGTCCGTCGCGCCAAGCTGTACTACCTGCGGGACCGCGTGGGCAAGAAGGCCCGCATCCGCGAGAAGCGCGAGATCGCCAGCAGCTGAGGGACGTCGTCACCATGACCTGTCGACACGAGCGAGGGTGCCCGTCCGCGGCACCCTCGTCGCGTGTCGACACGTCGGTGCGGAGGTACGGGTGAGCGCAGGGGACGAGTTGTTCGCCGGGCACCGGCCCTCCCGCGTCCCCGAACCGGTCGTCGACGGGACGGCTGGTTCCCGGGACGAGGCCGCCGCGGCCGACGTGCCGGTCGACGACGCCTCCTCGACACCACCATCGGTGCCGGTGGAGGATGCGCCGCCTCCCGCGGGGACGGTGGACCATGCCGAGGAGTCCGCTCCCGACGCTCCCGACCTGGCCGCGTCGGTCCCCGAGGAGTCCGCGCCGGATGGGGCGGCGTCGGCTCCCGAGGAGTCCGCGTCTGATGTGGCGGCCTCGGTTCCCGAGGAGTCCGCGTCGGAGCTGGCGGCCTCGGCTCCCGAGGAGTCCGCGCCCGCTCCCGAGTCCCCGTCCCCCCGACCTCCGCTGGACACCGACCCGGACGCGACCCAGGCGATCCCGCCCGTGGGCGCCGAGCCAGC
Organism: uncultured Nitriliruptorales bacterium; assembly: GCA_963735045.1. GTDB lineage: Bacteria > Actinomycetota > Nitriliruptoria > Nitriliruptorales > Nitriliruptoraceae > Salsipaludibacter. The sequence continues at coordinate 703,494 of CAVTIZ010000003.1, forward strand.
GTCACGTGACCGACCGAACAGCCCGGTCGCCGTGGAGCGTCCGGAGCCGATCTTCGACACGCCGTCGTGGGTCCGGGGCGCCGATCCGGACGCGACCCAGCAGCTCACGTTGGGGTCGCGGCCCGCCGGGCCGCCGGCTCCCGACGGCACGCCGGCCGGTGCACCCGACGGTCACCCCACCGACGACACCGACGCCCGCGTCGCGGCGACCCAGGTCCGGGCCGAGCGCAACCTCGACGTCGTGCATCGCAACGGGATGCCGGACCGAGGCCCGACCGACCCCGACGCCACCGCCGTCATCGCCCTCGACCCCACCACGCGGGCCGGGCGTGGGCGACGCAGCCACGACGAGTCGGACGAACTGTGGGACACTCAGACCATTCGACGGTGGGACGCCAGCATGACCGACGAGCGCACGGGTCCGGCCACCAGCGCGATGCATCGGCCCTCCCCGCTCCACGACCGCGAGGACGTGGACGTGGACCGCGACGACCAGGGCGCCTCGCGGTGGTACGAGATCCCGCTGATGATCCTCACGGCGCTGACCCTGGCGTTCCTGTTGCGCACCTTCGTCATCCAGGTCTTCTACATCCCCTCCGGTTCGATGATCCCGACGCTGGAGATCAACGACCGCATCGCCGTGGAGAAGCTGAGCTACATCGGACGTGAGCCCGACCGCGGCGAGGTGGTGGTGTTCGCCGGCGACGACCCGCTGGCGGGCATCGAGGACACCTCCACGACCGACCGGGTGGTCACCGGGGTCGGCCAGTTCCTCGGCGTCGTGCCGGTCGACGCCAAGGACTTCGTCAAGCGCGTCATCGGCCTTCCCGGCGACACCGTCGTCCTCACCGACGGCGTGGTCACCGTCAACGGTGTGGAGCTCGACGAGCCCTACGCGCTGCTCGACACCGACAACGGCGAGTGGTCGGTCCCCGACGGGATGCTGTTCGTGATGGGCGACAACCGGGCCAACTCCGGCGACAGCCGCAGCACGCTGGGGTTCGTGCCGGTCGACGACGTCGTGGGGCGCGCCGTGCTGACGATCTGGCCCTTCGACCGGGCTGGCCCGATTCCCGGCGTGGCCCACGACGAGGCGGTGGACGCCGGCTCGTGAGTCCCCGTGTCACCCGCGCCCGCGGCACCTACGTCGACCGATCGGGCCGGCGTCGCAAACTGCCACGCGTGCCCGGGGTGACCCACGAGCAGTCGTGGTGGGACCGGGACCTGGTGGTCGCCGGCATCGACGAGGTCGGCCGCGGTGCGTGGGCCGGGCCGGTCACCTGCGCGGCGGTCGTGCTGGCCTCGGACACGCGCATCTACAAGCTGCGAGACTCCAAGCTGCTGACCCCCGACGCGCGCGAGGTGCTGGACCGCCGCATCCGCACGCGCGCCGTGGCCGTGGGCCTGGGCCATGCCGACAACGACGAGATCGACCGCTGGGGGATGACCCGCGCGCTGCGCGAGGCCGCCCACCGTGCCCTCGACGACCTCGGCCGGGCGGTGGATGGCGTCCTGCTGGACGGCAACTTCGACTTCGTCGGCCACCGCCCGACCGACGATCCCGACCGCCTGGCCGAGGTGACGACCATCGTCCACGGCGACGCCCGCTCGGCCTCGATCGCCGCGGCGTCGATCGTGGCCAAGGTGGCGCGGGACGCGCTGATGGTCGCGGCCAGCGCCGATCACCCCCACTACGAGTTCGACGGCAACAAGGGCTATCCGGCGCCCGTCCACGTCGCCGCCCTCGACGACGTCGGCCCGTGCGACCTGCACCGGCACTCGTGGGACCCCATCGTCCGGCGCACCACCCCCAGTCTGTGGGAGGACGCCCTGCTGGACGACTGACGTCGTTCAGGTCGCGTCGGCGGTCACGACGACGGTCTCGAAGGGGAACACGATGCCGTCGTCGTCGCCGTGCACCGCCAGCGCCCGACCGAGGTCGGCCAGCAGCGGCTCGCGCACGTCGGGCGGGAGCGTCGACGTCAGGTCACCGAGGGGCGAGCTCGAGGACTCCGCGGCGAGGAAGGCCGTGGGCGAGGGGAACCGGAACGGCGTGATGGCGCGGCGCCCGTGCACCGCGTCGAACCCGGCATCGGCGACGCCCTCGCGCATGCGGTCGAGGTCGCCCCACGCGTACGGGCTCGCCAGGACCCTGGCCGCGTCGGGACCGAGGTGGTCCTCGACCACCCCGACCAGCACGGTGTAGCCCGGCTGCCGTGGCAGCGAGGCGCACGTGGCGATGGCGAGCCGGCCCCCCGCACGCAGCACCCGCCGCATCTCGGCGAGCGTGACCGCGGGGTCCGTCGCGAACTGCAGCATGTGTTGGCACAGGAGCGCGTCCACCGACCCGTCGCCCAGGGGGAGGTCGTCCGCGACCGCCTCGTGGAACGTCGGTGCGGGCTCGAGGTCGGCCGTCACCTCGCGCGCCACCGCCAGCATCGACGGGTTGACGTCGACGCCGACGAGCGCGCCGTCGGGTCCGACCGCCGCCGCCGCGTGCCTCAGCACGATCGCCGTCCCGCAGCCCACGTCCAGGACCCGCGAGCCGGGCGCCGGTGCGGCCGCAGCCACCAGGTCGCGAGCCCAGGGGTCCATGGCCACCGCGACCAGGTTGTCCTCGTAGGCGCGGGCCCCCTCGAGGTCGAGTTGCCACCCCGCCGTCGCCTCCTCGGGCACCCGGCGGGCGTGTGTCGTGGGCGTCGTCGAGGTCATGCCGGCTCCTCCGGTGGGTCGTCGTCGCGTCGTGGACCCACCGTGCCGCCACCCTGCACGGCCGTCATCCGTGCGCGGCACGGAGATCCCGTGCACCATGCACGGGATGGTCCTCCACCACGATCCCCACCTGGCCGCGTCCGGCGTCACCGGACGCGAGGCCGAGGTGCTGGCGGCGATCGGGCGACGCCTCGCCAACCCCGAGATCGCCGAGCGGCTGTCGATCACGGTGCGCACCGTCGAGAGCCACGTCGCCCAGCTGCGACGCAAGCTCGGCGCCAGCGACCGCGCGACCCTCCGGCGTGTCGCGATCGCGGCGGCGGGTCGGGCCGCACTCCCACGTGCCACCACGCCACTGGTCGGACGCGACATCGACCTCGCGCGTGTCCGGGACCGGCTCGCCGAGGCTCGCGTCGTCACCGTCGTCGGTCCGGCCGGGGCCGGCAAGACCCGGCTGGCACGCGAGGTCGGGGCGACCTGGCCCCACGACGTGCGCCTGGTCGACCTCGCCACGCACCACGACGACGACCTGCCCGCCGTGCTCGCCTCGGGGCTCGGCCTCGTGTCCGAGCCCGGGGTCGACCTCGCGGCCCAGGTCCGAGTCGCGCTCGCCGACCGGGACCTGCTGCTGCTCCTCGACGACGCCGAGGGCGTGGCCGCCGCGCTCGCCCGCCTCCTCGCCACGCTGGTCCCCGCCGTCCCGGGCCTGGGGGTGCTCGCCACGAGTCGGCGCCCGCTCGGCGCCGCCGGTGAGCAGGTCGTGCGCCTGGACCCGCTCCCGCTTCCGGCCGACGACACCGTTGCGGCCGTGTCGGCGAGTCCCGCCGCCCGCCTGTTCGTCGATCGCGCGGCGGCCGCGGGCGGACGGCCCGTCCCGATCGACGACCACACCGTCGGCGACGTCGCCGACGCCTGCCGCGCCGTCGACGGCCTGCCGCTCGGCCTCGAGCTCGCCGCCGCCGCCACCCGCACCCTCGGCCTCGCCGGTGTGGCGGCCGCGCTCCGCGACGACCGAGCCGCCACGTCGGCACGCCTCGACGACCAGCAGGCACCCGGGCAGCGCTCGCTGTCGGCCGCACTGGCCCGCTCCTGGGACCTGCTCGGACCGGGCGAGCAGGCGCTGCTCGGCCGGCTCGCCGCCCTGCCCGACGGTCTCACCGTCGATCGCCTGGTCCAGGTGCCCGCCGTGGACGCGACGCCCGTGGTCGACGTCCCGACGTCACTGGGACGCCTGGTCGACGCCTCCCTGGTCACCCGCGACGACCCCGGCGGGTCGCACGCCCTGCTCGCGACGGTCCGTGGCTGGGCACTCCGGCAGGTCCACCCGGACGACGTCGCCACGGTGCGTGCCGGGTTCGCCCGTGCGACGCTGCGTCGGATCGCACCCGCGGGCGGGCCGGCATGGTGTCGCCGACCAGGACGCCCCACGTCGCGACCCGACCACGAGGTCGCCGCCCTGCACCACGCCGCCGCCACCGACCGCGACCTCGCGACCGACCTGCTGCGTGCGGTCGGCCAGCGTCACGAGCTCGACCCCACGCCGGTGGTGCTCGACGGGGTGCGTGTCGTGGTCGAGGACCATGCCCTGCCGCAGCGGTGGTCGGCCACGGCCCTGGTGTGGGGTGGGGTGCTGCTCAACTACGTGGACCTGTCGCTGCTGCGGCGGTGCGTCGCGGCCGCCGACGACGTCGCCATCGACGACCGGGAACGTGCGGTCGTCTCGTGGGGACGCGCCTGGGCCCGGGGCTATGACGGCGACGAGGAGGGTGCGTCGGCGGCCGCCGGGGTCGCGCGTGACCACTTCGCCACCGCCGGTGACGACTTCATGGCCGCGCACTGCGACTGGGCGGCCGGCATGGCGCGCCATGACCCGGACGTCGCCGCCGAGGCGCTCGCCGACGCCGTCGTGGGCTTCCTCGCTGCCGGGGCCCCGTGGCATGCCAACGGGGTCCGCCTCGCCCTCGCCCGCCGGGCGGTGCGTGCCGGCCACGCCCCCGACACCGTCGCCGCCACGCTGGCCACCTGCCGGCGCTACGCCGACGACCACGGACTCGTCCACGACCAGGCCCACGCCGTCCTGGCCGAGGCCGACCTCGTCGGCCACGACGACGCCGTGCGTGCCCGCAGGCTGGCCGCCGAGGCCGGCGACGCCCTGCGCGCCGTCGGCGACCTCCGGTGCCTGCGCCGGGCACTGGGGTTGCAGGCCGAGCTGGCGGTGGCGCCGGACCAGGCGGTCGCCCTGGCACGGCGCGCCGTCGCCGTTGCCCTCCTCCAGCACGATCGCCCCGGCCAGTCCAGCGCCTTGCGACGACTCGCCCGGCTGGCCGCGGGCGTCGACGACGTGCTCGCCGCCCGTGCGCTCGGCGCCGCCGCAGCCGTTCAGGACCGGCCGCCACCCACCGGCGACCGTCCCGCCCACCTCGCGCTGGCCGTCCGCGAGGGCCACGCCGCCGGTCCGGCGCTGGTGGTCGACGAGGCGTCGGACCCCGGCCACGGCCAGACCGGCGCCGGGGGCACGGTGGGGTGGACGACGCCCTAGTCTCCCCGGACATGGACCCCGACGAGATCGAACGCTACGAGACCCAGGCCGAGCTGTCGCTGTACCGCGAGTACCGCGACATCGTGCGGACCTTCAGCTACGTCGTCGAGACCGAGCGGCGCTTCTACCTGACCAACAAGGTCGAGGTGACCCCGCACCGCGACGGGGGCGAGGTCTGGTTCGAGCTCCACCTCGAGGACGCCTGGGTGTGGGACATGTACCGCCCGGCCCGCTTCATCAAGCAGGTCCGCGTGCTGACCTTCCGCGACGTCAACGTCGAGGAGCTGTCCCACGACGACACCGAGTTCCCCCCGATCTTCGGCGACGGCTGAGGCCACCCTCCGCACGTGACGAGTCGGCCCATGCCGCCGCTGGCCGCGTCGCCGCACGCTCACGTGACCTCCGGCCACGCCACGCGCGCTTGCTCCTTGCCAGCGACGACCTGTGCCCTCCCCGTCTCGCGCTCGGGTGGCCTCAGACGTCGCTGTGGGCTCCGGGCAGGGCACGGGGAGGGCTGAGGCCACCCTCCGCACGTGACGAGTCGGCCCATGCCGGTCGGGTCATCAGCCGCCGGACAGGGAGCGGGAGCGCTGGTCGACGCCGGCGTCGCCGTAGGGGTAGTCGGCGATCGGGGGGGCCGACACCTCGGTCAACCGGTCCTGCTGGTCGGTGGTGAGGTGGCTGTCGGCGGCCCCGAGGTTGTCGGTGAGCTGCTCGACGGTGCGGGCCCCGAGGATCACCGAGGTGACGGCCGGGCGGTCGGCCAGCCAGGTCAGGGCCACCCGGGCCATCGACTCGTCGCGCTCCTCGGCGACCTCGCGGACGGCGTCGACGACGTCCCAGGTCCGCTCCTGCTGGTTGCGCGGGCCGTAGGCCTCCATGCCGCGTTCGGGGTCGTCACCGAGGCGGGTGTCACCGGTGGGGACCTCGTCGCGCTCGTACTTGCCGGTCAACCAGCCACCGCCCAGCGGAGACCAGGGCAGGATGCCGATGCCGTACTCCTCGCACGCCGGCACGCATTCCCACTCGATGTCGCGCACCAGCAGGTTGTACTGCGGCTGGAGGCTGACCGGCGAGGTCATCCCGCCCGAGCGTTCCACGGCCTGCGCCAGTTGCCAGCCGGTGAAGTTCGACAGGCCGAAGTAGTGGATCTTGCCGGCCGACACCGCGTCGTCGACGAACCGGAGGGTCTCGTCGATCGGGGTGTGGGGGTCCCAGGCATGCATCTGGTACAGGTCGATGCAGTCCACGCCCAGGCGTGCCAGCGACGCGTCGAGCGCGTCGGTCAGGTGCCGGCGCGACAGCCCGACGCCGGTCGGCGAGTCGTCCATGGGGAAGCGGCCCTTGGTGGCCAGCACGACCTCCTGCCGACGTCCCGGGTTCTTGTCGAACCAGCGCCCGATGATCTCCTCACTGGTGCCGGCCGAATACACGTCGGCGGTGTCGACGAAGGTCCCGCCGGCGTCGACGAAGGTGTCGAGCTGGCGGTGCGAGTCCTCCTCGGAGGTCTCGTCGCCGAAGGTCATCGTGCCGAGGCACAGGCGCGACACGGACAGGCCGGTCGGGCCGAGCAGGCGGTACTCCATGGTGGGTCTCCGGACGTGGTGGGTCGGTCGGGGGAGGGCGCAACGGGTGCTCGGGGGCGTCGCGTCGACCCTATCGGTGGGGTGGTGGGCGACCACCGGCTGTCGGGACGGTTGCCGGTTCCCCGTACCCTCGCGGGTCCCGCGACGAGGACGCACCATGGGCTTCAACGCCACCCGCCGCTACCGCGACGGCAAGAACCGCGACGTGTGGCTGCTGGTCGCGGCCATCGTGGTGGTCGTGGTGCTGATCGCGTGGGCGATGGGGGCCTTCTGACCCGTGCCGACGGTGGGCGTGGCGGCCAGCGACCACCCGAGGTGGCCGGTCACGACGCCGCGGTCACCGGGTCCCGACGGGCCGGGGCCGGCGTCACGTGGGTGAGTCGGCGCAGGAATCCCACCGTCACGAACGCGGTGACGATGCCGGCCACCGTGGTGACGATGGCCACCGGCGTGGTGGGGCGCAGGCCCATCAGCACGACCGTGATGGTGGTGACCGCCCCGGCCAGCAGCCACAGCGCGTCGCGCCGCCCGGTGGCGAGGTCCGACAGGGCCAGCACCTGCATCCCGACCGCGGCCGTGCCCAGCCACGCGAAGCGCCACAGGTCACCGCCGATGGGCGCGTACTCCACACCGAAGACCACCCGGACGGCCCAGGGCCCGACCACGGCCGCGGCCAGGGCGCCGACCGCACCGGCCAGCATCAACCCCCCGCCGACGATCGCGACCACGCGCCGGCGGGGATCGCGCACCAGCCGGGGGAACAGCAGCAGCACCACGAACTGCGGGGCCCAGAACACGATGCGCATCCCCGACGCACCGACCGCGTAGAGCCCGGCGTCGAGGTCGTCCAGCAGCAGGCGGGCAAGCACCGCGTCGAGGTGGATCAGCACCAGCAGCAGCCCCATCATCGCCACCGCGCTGAGCACCGTCCGCGACAACCGCCGGCGGCCGCCGGGCGGACTGGCCAGCCCGCCGGACAGCCGCTGGGACAGGGTGGTCTGGGCTGCGTAGCCGAGGCAGATCGCGACGGTCGCCGCCCACACGGCATGGGTGGTGGCCATGCCGACCAGGCCCGTGGCGAACTTCACGGCGGCACCGACCAACAGCACCGTCCCCAGCGCGGCGAAGCGGGACCGCCCCTGCAGCACACCCTCGTTCGCGCCGGTCAGCGGCAACAGGGCAGCGGCGGCCCCGATCGCGAGCACCGACACCGGGTCCCCGGTGCCCAGCGCCGGCCCGAGCGCCAGCATGATGACGGCGACCAGTCCACCGATGCCCAGGGCGAGTCGTCGGGCCAGGGGTCCGTCGATGGTGACGTCGCGGCCGAGGGTGCCCGCGGCCGTCAGCGCCTGGACGGCCATCCCCGGCGCCATGCCGACCAGCACGATCCCCAGGACGGCGGTCAGGGTCCCGAAGTCGGCCGGCGGCAGCAGTCGCCCGCCGGCGATGGTGAAGCCGAAGTTGGCCGCATGGGTCGCGAAGGTCAACAGCGCCAGGGCGATGGCCCCACCCCACCACGACCCCGCCGAGCGGGGAGGCAGTTGCTGCACGGTGGCCTCCACGGTGGTGGACATTCGAGGGGGGTTTGGACCAGTCGCCCGGCGTGATCGTGACGGCGCGCCGTCCACCGGCGGGCGACCTCGAATCGTAGCCGCGCCGTGGTTCGAGGCCGTGCCGGCCCGGGATGGCCGTGACCTCGGGCCCGGTGGTTGTCCACAGCCGGCGACACCCCGGGTCGGTGGGACCGGGCCGGCTCGTAGCGTCGACGCCCATGGAACCCATCGTCCCACTCCCGACGGACCCGGCCGACGCCGGGCCCGACGCTGCGGACCCGACCACCCACGAGGCGGGCGTCGACCACCTCGGCGCGACGAGCCCGGACCCGCGGCGACGCGTCGGCGACCACGGCGAGGTGTTGGCCGCCGACCACCTCGAGTCCCTCGGCATGGAGGTGGTGGCCCGCAACTGGCGGATCGCCGAGGGCGACCTGCGCGGCGAACTCGACCTGGTTGCCCTCGACCACGAGGCCGGGTGTGTCGTGGTGGTGGAGGTCAAGACCCGTCGCGGCGGCGGCTGGGGCGGGCCGCTGGCTGCCGTGGGTGCGCACAAGCAGGCGACGCTGCGCCGTCTCGCCCTGGCGTTCGTGGTGCAGGCCGACCTGCCGTACCGGGACCTGCGCATCGACGTCATCGGCGTGCGCCTGGACACGCGCCATCTCCACCACCTCAAGGCCGCCCTGTGACCACCAGCACCGGCGACCTGCGCCTGTCCGACCTGCGCCTGTCCGACCTCGACGTCGAGGTCACCGACGGGCGTCGGGACGACGCCGACGCCGAGACGTCGTCGTCCGCCCCGCCACGCCTGGCCCGGGTCGGGGCCGTGGCCCTGACCGGTCTGGACGGCCACCTGGTCCGGGCCGAGGCGGCCACGGCCGCGGGGCTTCCCCAGATCCGGATCGTGGGCCTGCCGGACGCCGCCGTGCGCGAGGCCGCCGACCGCGTGCGCCTGGGATGCCAGCGCAGCGGCTTCTCGTTGCCCGAGTGCAAGGTCGTGGTCAACCTCGCGCCGGGCGGCATCCGCAAGGCGGGACCGGGCTTCGACCTGCCGGTGGCCCTGGCCGTGCTGGCGGCGGCCGGCCACGTCACACCGGCCGACCTCGACGGGGTCGTGGCCATGGGCGAGGTCGGCCTGGACGGGCGGCTGCGGGCGACGGTGGGCACGGTGCCGGCCGCCGGCACGGCCCGGGACCGGGGTGCCACGTCCTTCCTGGTCCCGGTGGCGGCCGGACCGGAGGCCGCCCTGGTTGACGGACTCGACGTGGTCCCGGTCGACTCCCTGCGCGAGGCGGTGGCGGTCCTGACCGGAGCCGTGCCACGACCGGCTCGTCCCCGGCCGCCTGATCCGACCCCCCGCCCCGTCGAGGACCTCGTCGACGTCCGGGGCCAGGGCCCGGCCCGGCGTGGCCTGGAGATCGCCGCTGCGGGTGGCCACCACGTCCTGATGCTGGGGCCGCCGGGCTGCGGCAAGTCGATGCTGGCACGACGCCTCCCCGGGATCCTCCCCGGGCTGACCCACGCCCAGGCCCTGGAGGTGGCCGCCATCCGTTCGATCGTTGGTCACCAGGCGGACCTGGACCCCTGTCCGCCCTTCCGCGCGCCCCACCACGCCACCTCCACCGCCGGACTCGTCGGTGGCGGAACCGGCGTGGCCCGGCCAGGGGAGCTGTCGGCGGCCCACCACGGCGTGCTGTTCCTCGACGAGGTGCTCGAGACGCCACGGTCGACCCTCGATGCGTTGCGCGAACCGTTGGAACGCGGCGAGGTCGTCCTCGTCCGGTCCCAGTCCCGCGTGACCTATCCCGCCCGGGTGCAACTGGTGGCCGCGGCCAACCCGTGCCCCTGTGGCCACGCCGGCACCTCACCGCGGCCCTGCCGATGTCGTCCGGACCAGGTGACTCGCTACCGGTCGCGGCTGTCGGGGCCCCTGTTGGACCGCATCGACCTCCACCTCGACCTCGAACCCGTGTCCGAGGACGTGCTGGTCGGCCCCGCCGACGGTGAGCCGTCCGCCGACGTCGCGGCTCGTGTGCGCCGTGCCCGGGCCATGGCGGCCGAGCGCTGGGCCAGCTCCCCGGCCGGGGCCGTCCACGGACCCGACCTGGCGCTGAACCGGGACGTCGACCCCGCCACCCTGCGGACGGTGGTCGCGCCTGCCGCCCAGCGGCGACTGGCCCGCGCGGTCGCCTCACTGGGATGGTCCGCGCGGACCTTCGACCGCTGCCTGCGGGTGGCACGCACGATCGCGGACCTCGCCGGCGTGGAGGTGGCCGCATCCGGCCACGTCGACGAGGCCATCGCGTACCGACTCGACACCGCGGCGGTGCAGGCATGAGTGGTCGCGCCACCTCGTCGGGACCGCCGGTGCCGGACGACGACGGGTGGGGGTCGGTCGCGGCGCCGGGCACGGACCCGGAGCGCCTCGCCGCCGTCGTGGCGCGGGCCGTGGGAGACCGCCGCGGCCTGGCATCGGCGTGGCGCGAGTCGCGCCGCGCCGGGTCCCCGCCCGGGCGGGCGCTGGACGACGTGCTGGCTCGACCGACGCTGGTCGCCGACGTGGTCCCGCACCGCCGGGCCTGGCGCCGGCTCGGGGTCCGGGTGGCGCTGGCCGGGGACCCCGGGATGCCCGACCGGCTGGTCCGCCACGACGTCGTGCCCCCGTGGTGGGCGTCGCTGGGGTCGGATCCGGCCGACCGCCCGGCCGTCGCGATCGTCGGGAGTCGCTCCGCCACGGGCTACGGCCGCGGCGTGGCGGCCTGGCTGGCCGAGGCTGCCGCCGACGCCGGCGTCCACGTCGTCAGCGGGGGTGCCGTCGGGATCGACGGTGCCGCGCACGGGAGCAGCCTCGACCGCCCGGGCGGCACGACCGTGGTGTTGGGGTGTGGTCACGACGTGCCCTACCCACGACCGCATGCCGGCCCGGACGGCCTGTTCGACCGTGTCCGGCGGGCCGGCGGCCGGATCGGCTCGGAGTCCCTGCCCCAGGACCAGCCGGTGCCGCACGCGGTGCGGTCCCGCAACCGGTTGATCGCGGCGTTGGCCGACGCGGTCGTGGTGGTCGAGGGCCGCGAACGGTCCGGGTCACTGATCACGGCATCGTGGGCGGCCGACCTCGGCCTGCCCGTGCTGGCCGTCCCGGGCGACGTGCGGGCCCCGGGGTCGGCCGCGCCCCACCAGCTGCTGCGTGATGGTGCGGCGGTCTGCACCGGCCCCGAGGACCTGGTGGCGGCCGTGGCGGCGGGCGTGGTCGTGCCCGACGACGCCCGGCAGCCCACGCTGGCCGCCGGTGGGCTGGACCCTTGGCTGCAGGCGCCCCTGGCAGCGGCCTGGCCACGTTCGATGTCCCTGGCCCGGGTGGTGGCCGCCAGTGGCCGGGGCACCCACGAGGTCCTGGCGGCAGTGACCCGTGGACAGGTCGCGGGCCTGCTGACCCGCGACCTGGACGGGATCCGCCTCCGGCGCCGCCCGGCGGACCCGGCGTGATGCGGCGCTGGCGTCGGGTCGCGCTCGCGGCGACCGTGGCCGTGGGAGCGGTGGTTGCCGCGGTGCCCGCCACGGGACGTCCGCTGGCCGCCGACACGGTGTGGCCCGGACCGTCGGCGCCCACCGAGGTCGCCGTGGACGACCGGCGTGCGGGCGACCCCGCGATGGGGGAGACACCCCAGTCGACTCCCGGTGGGGCGGCGATCCCGACGGCCGCCCGCGGCACCCACCGGTGGCCCGTCGCCGGCGTCCTCGTGACGGGGTGGGACCCACCGCGGTCCCCGTACGGACCCGGCCACCGAGGCGTCGACCTGGCCGTGGCGCCGGGGGAGCGGGTGCGGGCGACGGCCGACGGGGTGGTCGCCTTCGCCGGTCCGGTCGCCGGACGCGCGTGGGTCAGCGTCGAGCATGCGTGGGGCATCCGTACCACCGTGGGCCCGCTTGCGGTCGTGGCCGTGACGGCCGGCGACCGGGTCACCACGACCACGGTCGTGGGCACCGCCGCCGGGACCGCGCACGCCGACCAGCACGAGGCCATGACCGGCCGACTCCACGTCTCGGCCCGGGTGGCGGACACCTACGTCGATCCCACACCCCTGGTCGGGGCGTGGGTCGCCACCCTGCTGGCCTCCACGTGACCCCGGTGCGGGTCAGGTGGCGCCGTCGGGTCGGGAGTCGGGTGGGTCCGGGACGTGCTGGTGGCGGTCCAGGCGATCCGCACCCGCGTCGATGCCCGGCAGTTGCAGCGGCACCGCGCCCAGCTTCGTGGCGGCGAGGTCGGTCACGATCCCTTCGACCTCGTCCCAGGAGGTGGCGCGGAGGCCCTCGAGGTCGCGGTTGTAGGGCTGGTCGAAGGTGATGACGGTGTTGCCGCGTTCCCGCAGGGCGGTGATGTTGTGGGGCGCGTCGTCGATGTAGGCGTCGGCCTCGACCTCGGGCTTGGCACCAAGGAAGCACAGGTCCCGGTAGGGGATCCGGTGGTGGTCCAGCCACGCCGCGGTGTCGCCCACGGCCTTGTCGTGGCCCCAGTTGATGTAGAGCCGGTGGGTCACGATGCGGATCCAGATACCGGCATCCGACAGGCGCCACAGCGCGTCGGCGGCACCCTCGATCAACGGCATGGTCCGGAACAGGTCGTGTTCCAGCACCGCCACGCGGTGCCACCGGGGGTAGTCGTCGGGGCCGAAGCCCCACTCGGCGAAGTCCCAGCCACGCTCCAGGGGGAGCGACTCGGGGTCGAGGTCCTGCAGCTCGGCGTAGATCTCGCGGAACCGGTGCGTGTGGTCGCCCACGACCCCGTCGAGGTCGACGCCGAGGATGAACTGGTCGGTGGCCATGCTGCCTCCCCCGGGGGACGTTGCCGGTGGCTGCCGAGCCTAGGGCGATCCGGCTGGGCCCCGACCGTCGGCACGGTCCGCGCCGGGCCCGGACCCGCCCGGTGTGGCATCGGATACCCTCGGGGCAGTACGGGCCCGTGGAACCGCGGCAGCAGCCGCGGACCGGGCCCGAACCGCGTGCACCACGTGGGATTCCGGTCGGCCAACCCTGCCGTCGGAGCGTCCGTCGTGACGGACCCCACCGGGACACGTCTTCCGGTCGGTCGCCGTGTGCGGCCGGCACCGACACCTCACCTCAACGACACACGCCCGCCGACGGATCGACCCCGGTGCCCGACCCCACACCTCGTGGAGGCCGGGTGGGCCGACCGGCTGACGCGGGCGGAGGCCCAACCGAAACCAAAGGAACCCACCCATGGCTGTCGTCACCATGCGCCAGTTGCTCGAGGCCGGCGTCCACTTCGGACACCAGACCCGACGCTGGAACCCCAAGATGAAGCGCTTCATCTACGGAGAGCGCCACGGAACCTACGTCATCGACATTCGCCAGACCGTCGACTACATCGAGCAGGCCTACACGTTCACGCGTGACCTGGTCGCCAACGGCGGGACCGTGCTGTTCGTCGGGACCAAGAAGCAGGCCCAGGAGACCATCGAGTACCAGGCCAACCGCGTCGGCATGCCCTACGTGACCGAGCGTTGGATGGGCGGGATGCTCACCAACTTCGAGACCATCAAGTCTCGCATCGGCCGCCTCAAGGAGCTGGAGGCCATGGAGGCCTCGGGCACCTTCGAACTGCTGCCCAAGAAGGAGGTCCTGGAGCTCAACCGCGAGCACGCGAAGCTCCAGACCAACCTCGGCGGCATCCGCGAGATGGGCAAGGTCCCCGACGCCGTGTGGGTCGTGGACACCGTCATCGAAGAGATCGCGGTCAAGGAGGCCAACCGCCTCCACATCCCCGTGATCGGGATCCTCGACACCAACTGCGACCCCGACGTCGTCCAGTACCCCATCCCGGGCAATGACGACGCCATCCGGTCCTCGGCCCTGCTGACCCGGATCATCGGCGACGCCTGCGCCGACGGCCTGATGCTGCGCGCCTCGCGGTCGCCCGACGAGGAACTGCGGGTCCAGGCCATGCAGGCTGCGTCGTCGGAGGGCAGCGGGCTGGACGCATCCGAGCCCAAGGCCGAGTGGGAGATCGAGCTCGAGCGCCAGCAGGCCGCCGAGGCGGCAGCCCAGGCCGGCGCCGACAACCCCGCCGACGACGATGCCCCGAGTTCCGACGAGGCTCCCGTCGAGACGGCCGACGCGCCGGCGACCGATTCCTCGGCCGACGAGTCGGCCGAGGACGCCACCCCGGTCGAGGCCGGTGTCGCCAGCGAGTGACCCGGACGGGTCGGCCCGCCCCCGGCCGACCCTGCCCGACCCACCGGCGTGCCCACGTGTCCCGTCCGGGCCGCGCCGCACGCCCTGCCGTTGATCGGGATCGGCGTCGTCCGATCCCCGATCCATCCCCGCCACCACCCCGTCCCGACGCACCGTTCGTCGTGCGACGACCATCACGCAAAGGAATCCCGCCATGGCAATCTCCGCCGCTGACGTCAAGAAGCTCCGCGAGCTGACCGACGCCCCGATGATGGCCTGCAAGAAGGCCCTCGACGACGCCGACGGCGACTTCGACGCGGCCGCCGACCTGGTTCGCGAGCGCACCGGCGCAAAGATGGACGCCCGCGCCGCCGACCGGACCGCTGCCGACGGCATCGTCTACACGTATGCGCACACCCCGACGCCGGGCGTCCCGCCCAAGGTCGGCGTGATGCTGCAGCTGTCGTCGGAGACCGACTTCGTCGCCAAGAACGACCGGTTCCAGCAGCTCGCCCACCAGCTCGCCCTGCACATCGCGGCGATGAAGCCGCTGGTGGTCTCCGAGGCCCAGGTCGACGCGGCCATGGTCGACAAGGAGCGCGAGTTCGCCCGCAAGGAGGCCGTCGAGCAGGGCAAGCCCGACCACATCGTCGAGCGCATCGTCGACGGCAAGGTCAAGAAGGTCTACCAGGAGTGGGTGCTGCTCAACCAGCCCTTCGTCATGGACGACTCCAAGACCGTCGCCGAGGTCATCTCCGAGACCCAGGGCATCCTGGGCGAGAAGATCGAGGTCGCCAAGTTCGCCCGCTTCGAGGTCGGCGCCTGACGGGAGGTTGCTCCCTCCGGGATCGCTCGCTCGCTCCCGTCAGGTTCAGGTTTCCCCATCGCACGCCCCGGGCCGTTCGGCTCGGGGCGTGGCCGGTGGGGAAACCTGGCGGGCTCCAATCGTTGTCGACGGCTGCGGGGCGATCGGTGACCGACTCCGGTCACGTTGCAGTTCCCCTACCACGACGAGGCCACGCGTTCGTCGCGTGGCCGTCGGGGAACTGCGGCCCTCCTCGACTGTCTTCCCCATCGCACGCCCCGGGCCGTTCGGCTCGGGGCGTGGCCGGTGGGGAAACCTGGCGGGCTCCAATCGTTGTCGACGGCTGCGGGGCGATCGGTGACCGACTCCGGTCACGTTGCAGTTCCCGTACCACGACGAGGCCACGCGTTCGTCGCGTGGCCGTCGGGGAACTGCGGCCCTCCTCGACTGTCTTCCCCATCGCACGCCCCGGGCCGTTCGGCTCGGGGCGTGGCCGGTGGGGGGATCGGGTCGGCGGGTTGGGGTTGGACAGCGAGCCTGCGGGCGGGGACCTAGGCTCGTGCGCGACCGGTCCCCTGGTCGTCCCACTCCTGCGGAAGCTCCAGCGTGCCCGAGCGCCCTGCCATGAAGCGGATCCTCCTGAAGCTGTCGGGGGAGGCCTTCGCCGAACCGGGCACCAAGTCCGGGATCGACCCCGAGATCGCGCGACGCGTGGCCGCGGAGGTGGCCGCGGTGGCCGCCGACGGGACCGAGATCGGCGTGGTCGTGGGAGGCGGGAACATGGTCCGCGGGGCCGCGTTCGCCGAGCGCGGCATGGACCGCTCGACGGCCGACCACATGGGCATGCTGGGGACCGTGGTGAACGCCCTGGCGTTGCAGGATGCGCTGGAGCGCGAGGGTCGCGAGACCCGCGTCCAGACCGCGATCAACATGCAGGAGGTCGCCGAGCCCTACATCCGCCGGCGTGCCATGCGCCATCTCGAGCGTGGACGCATCGTGATCTTCGCGGCGGGGCTCGGTGCCCCGTACTTCACCACCGACACCACCGCGGCCCAACGAGGCTTGGAGATCGACGCCGACGTCATCCTCAAGGCCACGCAGGTGGACGGGGTCTACGACCGCGACCCCAACCTGGACCCCGACGCGACCCGCTACGACCACATCGACTTCCTGTCGGCCCTCAACCAGGGCTTGAAGGTGATGGACGCGACCGCGTTGAGCCTGTGCATGGACAACGACCTGCCAATCGTGGTCTTCCGACTGCTCGAGGAGGGCAACATCGCGCGCGTCGTCGCCGGGGAGCCCGTGGGGACCCTGGTCAGCGCCGCCCGGTGAGTCCGCGGCACGATCGGTGGCCGGGCCGTGGCCGCCGGGACGAATGCCACGACGACCTGCGCCACACCCCGTAGGCTTGGCGACCGGGCCCGGACGCCGTTGGCTCATCCCGCCTGGACGCCCACACGCCCGGTCCAGAAGCCCCATCACGGCGCGGCGTCCCGACGCGTCGTCCGCGGGGCGTGGACCGCGGTCGCCGGCGGTCCCACGCACCGTCGCGGGGGCCACGTCGCCATCCGCCCGAGACGCGCACGACCCGCCCGCCCTCCCGGCCGACCACGAAGCGAGTTCGCCTGATGAGTGCCGACCTGACCCCCGCCGACGTCCTGCGCGACGCCGGTTCGAAGATGGACAGCGCGATCGACAAGGTGCGCGAGGACTTCGCGGCCATCCGGACCGGTCGGGCCAACCCCAAGATCCTCAATCGCATCCTGGTGGACTACTACGGGACGCGTACGCCCCTGCAGCAGTTGGCGAACTTCTCGGTCCCGGAGCCCCGCATCCTGGTCGTCAACCCGTTCGACCAGTCGACCGTCAACGACATCGAACGCGCCATCCGGGAATCCGACCTCGGCCTCAACCCGTCGTCGGACGGCATCATCATCCGGTGCGTGTTCCCCGAGCTGACCGAGGAACGTCGGCGCGAGTACATCAAGATCGCGCGGTCCGCCGCCGAGGACGGGCGCATCGCCATTCGCAACATCCGTCGCAACGCCCGCGACGAGCTCGAACTGCTCGAGGACGAGGGCGAGATCAGCCAGGACGACCTGCACCGCCAGCAGGACCGCGTCGACGAGGTCACCAAACGCCACGTCGACAGCGTGGACGAGTTGCTCGAGCAGAAGGAGGTCGACCTCCTGGAGGTCTGACCCGATGACCGACGTCCACCCCTCCGACGACACCGCGCCGGCCGTTCGCGGGGGGCGAAACCTGCCCGTCGCGATCGCGATCGGGGTGGTGCTGGCGGTGGCGTTCATCGGCTCGGTGTTCTGGAGTCCCGTCGCCGTCACGGTCCTGATCGCGTTGTTCATGATCCTGGCCAGCGTCGAGGCCGCCGCCGAGCTGCGTGAACTCGGGCGCCCGTCGATCGTGCCGGTGCTGGTGGCCACCGCGATCGTGACGCCGGTGGCGACGTTGCGGGCCGGCCACCTCGGCCAGGTCGCCGGCATCCTCGTGCTGTTCCTCGGCTCGGCCGGGTGGGTCCTGGTCGGGCGTGACCGACACCAGGCGCTGTCGCGACTCGCCACGACCTGTTTCCTGGGGACCTGGACCGCCTTCCTCGGCTCCTTCGCGATCCTGCTGGTCACCTTCGACGACCGTGGCCCGTCACGCCTGCTGCTGGCCATCGGGGCGGCCGCCTTCGCCGACATCGGCGCCTATGCCGTCGGGTCGTGGCTCGGCCGGACCCCGATCGCCCCCAGCCTGTCGCCGAACAAGTCCTGGGAGGGCTTCGTCGGTGGCATCGTCGTGGCGGCAGCGGTGGCCGCGCTGGTGATGCCGTACTTCGGGACCGACGTGGTCGAGGCCGTGGTGGTCGCGGTCGCGGTCGGCATGGCCGCCTTCGTCGGCGACCTGTTCGAGTCCATGGTCAAGCGGGACCTCGGCGTGAAGGACTTCGGGTCGTTCCTGCCCGGACACGGAGGCATCATGGACCGCGTCGACGGGATCCTGTTCGCGCTGCCGGTCGCCTGGCTGACGATGGTGGTCCTGTGACCGCGCCGAGCGATCCGCCCACGTCCGATCCCGGCGAGTCCGCGGTGACCACGCCCGGCGACGATGGACCCCTGGATCCCTACGACCTCACCAGCGAGGACCTGTCGGCGCTGTTGGCCGACTGGGGCGAGCCCGCCTACCGCGCCACCCAGGTCGCGGAGTGGTTGGATCGTGGCGTGGACGACGCGGCCGAGATGACCAACCTGCCGCAGGCGCTGCGCGATCGGTTGGCCGCTCGCTTCGCGGCGTCCCGGCCCCGGCTGGTCGCCCACACGGTCGCCGATGCCGGACGGACCCACAAGCTGTTGCTGGAGTACCACGACGGCGTGGCGATCGAGACCGTGCTGATGCTCTACCCGGGTCGTGCCACCGTGTGCATCTCGACCCAGGCCGGGTGCGCCATGGGGTGTCCGTTCTGTGCCACGGGCCAGGCCGGCTTCCGCCGCCAGCTGACCACCGGGGAGGTCGTGCGCCAGGTCATGGTCGCCCACGCCGTGCTGGCGTCCGGCGAACTGTCGGCCGCGGTCGGGTCGACCGGGGGGGCCGGGTCGGCCGGGGAGGCCGGGGCGGATGATCCCGCCGAGGCCGACGGAACCGGGGTCGACGGACCGGTGGACCCCGGGGCGTTCGACCTCCCCGACGGACATCCCGACCGCGTGACCAACGTGGTGTTCATGGGGATGGGCGAGCCGCTGGCCAACATGCCCGCGACGCTGGGCACCATCGACTACCTGCACGAGCGCCTCGGGCTGTCCGCCCGCGGGATCACCGTGTCGACCGTCGGGCTGGTGCCGGCGATCCGCCGGCTGGCGCGTCACGGCACGCCCGTCACGCTGGCGGTGTCCCTGCATGCCTCCGACGACGCGCTGCGCGACGACCTCGTCCCACCCAACCGGCAACACCCCCTTGCCACCGTCGAGGCCGCGATGGAGGACTATCGCGAGCAGACCAACCGCCGGGTCAGCATCGAGTGGTGCCTGATCGGCGACGTCAACGACGACGACGCCCAGGCCCGTGGCCTGGCCGCGATCGCACGGCGGACCCGCAGCCACGTCAACATCATCCCCATGAACCCCACGCCCGGGGTGCGTTGGAAGGAACCCAGCGCATCCGCCACGCGCCGGTTCATGGCCACGCTGGAGGCTGCCGGGGCCAACGCGACGCTGCGGGACACGCGTGGACGGGACGCCGACGCGGCCTGCGGACAGCTGCTGGCGTCCTACACGCTCGGGCAGGGGCGTCGTCTGCCGGTCGCGGTCGGGGCCGCCGAGCGGGTCGACGCCCGACGCGACGAGTCGCCGTCGTGACCGGGGCCACGTCGTGAGTCCCCGGCGACTGGTGGTGCTGGGGTCCACCGGCTCCATCGGCACCCAGGCGCTGGAGGTGGTCCGCACCCATCCCGAGCGGTTCGAGATCGTGGCCTTGGCGGCCGGACGCAACGCCGACCTGCTGCTGGCCCAGGCCGACGAGTTCGGCGTGGACGCGCTTGCCCTGGGCGACCCGGAAGCCGCGGCGGCGACGGGCGACCGGCGGGTGGCGGGCGGGGCCTTTGCGGTCGCGGCGCTGGCGGCGGTGGACGCCGACGTCGTGCTCAACGGCATCGACGGGGCGGCCGGGCTGCGCGCCACGATGACGGCCCTGGAGGCCGCCACGCCGGTGGCGCTGGCCAACAAGGAGTCGTTGATCGTCGGTGGGGACCTGGTCGTGGCCGCGGCCGAGGCCGCCGGGGGCCGTGCCAGCCACCTCCTGCCGGTCGACTCGGAGCACTCGGCGCTGGCACAGTGCCTGCGTGCCGGTGACGACGGCGAGGTCGCGCGCCTGGTGGTCACGGCGTCGGGCGGTCCGTTCCGCGGCCGCACGCGCGACGAACTCGACGCGGTCACGCCCGCCGAGGCGCTGGACCACCCGACGTGGTCCATGGGTCCCCTGATCACCGTGAACTCGTCGACCCTGGTCAACAAGGGGTTGGAGCTGGTCGAGGCGCACCAGCTGTTCGACCTCCCCATGGACCGGATCGAGGCCGTCGTCCACCCCCAGTCGGTGGTGCACTCCATGGTCGAGTACGTCGACGGCTCCACGATCGCCCAGCTGTCGCCGCCCGACATGCGCCTGCCGATCCAGCTCGCGCTGGGCTGGCCGTCGCGCCTGGACCATGCGTTCGTCGCCATGGACTGGACCCGGGCGTCCCGGCTGGACTTCGAGCCGGTGGACCACGACGCCTTCCCGGCCCTGGGACTGGTGGTGGAGGCCGGACGACGTGGCGGCACCTTCCCGGCGGTCGCCAACGCGGCCAACGAGGTCGCCGTGGACGCCTTCCTCGACGGGCGGATCGGCTGGCTCGGGATCGCCGGGACGATCGAGGGCGTGCTCGCCGCCCACGACGCCGCCGGTCCGATCGCGCCGCGCGACCTCGACGACGTGGTCGCGGCCGACGCCTGGGCACGGGACCGAGCCCGGTCCGACCTGGGCTGAGCCCCGCACCCGGACCCGGTCGGGTGGTGCTCGCCATGCCGGGTCTGCGGTCGCCACGGTCCCATCGACACGGCACACTGGTCGTTCCGCCGCATCGCCAGGTGAGGGAGCGTCCGTGAGTGCCACCGCCGGGATCGTCGCCTTCATCGTGGCGATCGTCGTGTCGATCATGATCCACGAGTGGGGGCACTTCTCGACGGCCCGTCGCTTCGGGATGCGGGCGGACAAGTTCTTCCTCGGGTTCGGTCCCACGCTGTGGTCGACCCGTCGGGGCGAGACGGAGTACGGGGTCAAGGCCCTGCCGGCTGGTGGCTTCGTGCGCGTCCGCGGCATGGCTCGGGGAGAACAGCGACGACCCGGCATCGATCGCGCCTGGGCCGACGAGGAACGCCTGGCCGAGGAGCGCCGTGCGGCGGCGCAGGCCAACGGCCGGGACCTGCTGGAGGTTCCCCTGGCCACGGACTCGTCGCTGGCGCGACTGACCCACCTGCTGGACGAGCGGGGGACCCCGCCGGAGGTGCGCGAGGCCATCGTCGCCGACGTCCGGACCGCCCAGCCGACCACCACCGAGGCCGCGCGTGAGGCCGTGGCCGCCGCCGTCGACCGCCACGTCCAGCCCGTTGCCGACGACGTTCCCGACGATGCCCGTGAGCGACTGGCGAGTCTGCACCACCGCCTCGCGTTCGGCGATCGCGGCCGCTTCTTCCACGACCGGCCGGCGTGGCAACGGGCCGTCGTGCTGGTGGCCGGGTCCTTCTGGCACTTCGTGATCGCCATCGTGTTGTTCTACGGGGGCCTGATGCTGCTGCCCCAGCAGACCGGCGCCGTCACCAACGAGGTCGACGAGGTCCTGCCCGACAGCCCCGCCGCGGCGGCCGGGCTCGAGCCCGGCGACCGTGTCACGGCGATCGAGGGTGTGGCGTCCGACGACTTCCTGGTCCTGCGCGAGCAGATCCGGGACAACGTCGGGGAGCCGATCACGCTGACGGTGGAGCGTGACGGTCGGGAACTGGCACTCACGGGCGAGCCGGCGGCGACGGCCGACCCCGAGACGGGCGAGCAGGTCGGGCAGTTCGGGTTCCTGCCCGTGCCGGAGCAGCGTCGACTGGGACCCGGCGAGGCCGCCTACGAGACCTTCGTGGGGGACCGGTCGATCCCGGCCCAGGTCGGCGCGAGTCTGGCAGCCGTCGGCGACGTCTTCGGCCCGGAGGGAATCGGCCAGTTGTTCGGCCAGATCTCCGGCGAGGAGGAGCGCTCGCCGGAGGGGGGCATCTCGATGGTCGGGGGCGCAGCGCTCACCGGCCAGGGGGTGGCCACGGCCGGGTTGATGTTCCTGATCTTCATGATCGTCAACGTCAACGTGTTCATCGGCGTGCTCAACCTGTTGCCCCTGCCGCCGCTGGACGGCGGGCACCTGGCCGTGCTCGGCGTCGAGGTCGCGACCAACCGCGTGCGTGGCTGGATGGGTCGCCCCACCGACTTCACCGTGGATCCCCGCACGGTCGCCGCGATCGCCCTGCCCGTGCTGGTGGTGCTGGGCACCGTCGGCCTCGGCCTCATCTGGCTCGACATCACCAACCCGATCCAGCTGCCCTGACCGCGTGTCCGGCGAGCGCCTGACGCCCCGTCCGAGGTCACGCCGGGCGGCGCTCGGTGGCGGGATCGCCCGGCCCGGCACGCCGCCGGGCACGAGCACCGCGTGCCACCTCGGTGGCCAGGGCATCGAGTGGCTGGGTGAAGGGTGCGAGGGGATCGGCAAGGGCGGCGAGCCAGGCCCGCGCGCGGTCGAGCCCGTGCTCGTCGAGGGCGTGGAGCCGTCGTCGGCCCTCGGTCCGCACCGTCACCAGCCCGGCGGCGCGCAGGACCGCCAGGTGCTGGGACACGGCCGGCTGCGAGATCGGTCCAGCAGCCTGCAGTGCGGCCACCACGTGGCCCACCGGCTGCTCGCCGGCGGCCAGTGCCTCGAGCACGCGCCGGCGGGTCCCCAGGCCCAGGGCGTCGAAGACGTCGCCGGGGTCCGGGCTCGCGCGGCCGTCGCCGCCCCCGTCGCCCGCCCCGTCGCCCGCCCCGTCGCCATGCACGGGCCCGTCGCCAGTCACGCCCCGATCACGTCCCCGTCGGCGTGGCCTCCCTCGTGCTGGGTGTCCTCGGGCTGACCGGTGTAGGCCGCGACGGTCCGCCGGGCCGCGGCGTGGGCCGCCTCGGGGTCGTCCCCGTCGGCCACCGCTGCCTCGGCCCATCGCGACGAGGCCTCGTGGGCGAGTGCGACCCCTTCGGGCGTGGTCAGGAGCCCCGTCGCCACCTCGGGGTCGACCGCGTCGCCGGTGTCCAGGTGCATCCCCAGGCCGAGCAGCGCGAGGTCCCAGCCCAGGCCCACCGCGGACGGCCCGAACTGCTCCCACAGGTCGGGGTCGACCGGGGCCTCGTGCACCAGTTCGAGCGTGGTCCCCTCCGGCGCCGGGTCCAGGGTCACCGACAGCCACGACAGCATCGGTCCCATCTCCCAGGTCACGGCGAAGGACTCGGGCGCCGCGCACCGCTGCACCGTGCCACCGGCATTGCCCTCCACCTGGTAGTGGCCACCCACCGCCAGGTCGCCGGTGACGGGCAGGAACCAGCGCGGGATCCGCTCGGCGTCGGTGAGGGCGTCCCACAGGTCGTCCCGGTCCGTCGCGTAGGTCCGCCGTGCCACGACGATGCGCGTCGGCGTCCCGTCGCGGGAGCCGGAGCGGACCTCGCGGGCAACCAGGCCGGCGATGGTCGCGGGTTCGATGGGCGTCATGGATGGCCTCCTCGTCGGGATCGTTCGCTCGCGGCGGCGATCGTGCCGCTCCCGGGGTTCCGGCGGGCGGGAGGCAAAGCATAAGCAAATGCTTATGCAATAGCAACTCCGGCGTCATGGCAACCCCGGGGTGATGGCAACCCCGGCGTGATGGCAACCCCGGCGTGATGGCAACCCCGGCGGCACGATGACTCCCCCTAGACTTCCGGGATGCTTGCCGTCACCGACCTCGCCTTCACCCACCCGGGGGACATCGGGGGGTTCTCCGACGTGTCCTTCCGCGTCCCGACGGGCGCGACGGCGGGGTTGATCGGCACCAACGGCGTCGGCAAGACCACCGTCATGCGACTGCTGGCCGGGGAACTCGTCGCTGACGACGGCGTCGTCGAGGCCCCCGGCAGCGTCCGGTACATGCCCCAGGAGGTCGGGTTCGGTCCCGAGGAGTCCGCGCGGGACCTGCGACGCCTGCTCGGCCGCTTCGCCCCGCCCCCATTGGACGAGGTCAACGCCGACCTGTGCGACGCCGAGGACGCGCTGGCCGGTGGCGACGACATGGCCGGGGTCGCACTGGCCGAGCACCTGGTGCGGTGGGGCGACCTCGGTGGCTACGAACTGGAGGCCCGCTGGGACGCCGCCTGCCGCCGTGTGCTGGGACTGGGCTTCGACGAGGTCGGCCATCGCGACGCGACCACGCTGTCCGGCGGCGAGCGCAAGGGGTTGGTGCTGGCCGTGCTGGTCGGGGTCCCCGGCATCGACACGCTGTTGCTCGACGAGCCCGACAACTACCTCGACGTCCCCGGCAAGCGCCGGCTCGAGCAGTCCCTGGCGCGGTCGCCCCAGACCATCCTGCTGATCAGCCACGACCGCGGGTTGCTGTCGGCGGCGCCGGACCGGTTGGTGACCCTCGAGGTCGGCGGCGCGTGGGTCCACCACGGCAGCTACGCCACCTACGAACAGGCCCGCAGCGATCGCCAGGAACGACTGGGGGATGCCCTCGAGCGCTGGCAGGTCGAGGAACGGCGGCTGTACCGCTACTTCAAGCTGCTCAAGGAGCGTGCGCGCTACTACGACAACTTCGCCCCCAAGGCCGACGCCGCCGAGTCCCGCTGGCGCAAGTGGGTCGAGAAGGGACCGCCGCCGGCACCCGCGCCCGACCAGCACGTGCGCGTGCGGATGCGCGGCGGGACCACGGGTCGCCGCATGCTCAAGCTGGTCGACGTGGGTGTCCCCGGACTGGTCGAGCCCTTCTCGGCCGACGTGCGCGTGGGGGACCGCATCGGGCTGATCGGGCCCAACGGGACGGGCAAGACCCACCTCGTCCGCGTCCTCGCCGACGACCTGCCGGACCACGACGGCCGGGTCGAGCTGGGGGCGACCGTGCGTCCCGGCTACTTCACCCAGATCAACGAACAACCCGACCTGGTCGGACGCCAGCCCTTGGACGTGGTGGCCGACGTGACCGGCAACACCGAACGCACCATGAACGCCCTGGCCCGCTACGGGCTGGTCGGGACGGCGCGACAGGACTACGAGACCCTGTCCGGGGGCCAGAAGGCCCGGCTGGCCATCCTGTTGCTGGAACTGGCCGGGGTCAACCTCCTGTTGCTGGACGAACCGACCGACAACCTCGACATCGACTCGGCCCTGGCGTTGGAACAGGCGCTGGAGGGCTTCGACGGTGCGGTCGTGACCGTGTCGCACGATCGTGCCCACCTGCGATCGCTCGATCGCTTCTGGCACCTGGACCACGACGGGTCGATGCGCGAGCTCACCGACGTCGACGACGCCCTCGCCGTGCTGCTCGACGGCGTCGGCGCCGTCCACCCGTCCGCCGCGATGCCGTTGCGCCTGCCCTGAGGCGGCCTCGGCCCGCACGCGTTGGCGAGGAGTGTGGGTCGGACCATCCCGAACCATCGGGGTGCCGCGGAATTCCCGTCCGGACGGGTCGCCAGGCCGGTCTGCGAGGCGGTGGGAACGTGTCCTCGCGGTACCGTCGATCATGCCGACCTGCGAGAGCCCGGGCATGACCAACACCCTCCCCGACCACCTTCCGATGATCGATGCGGATCCGACCGCGACCACCGAGTCCAGCGGTCCGACCCGGCGCGAGACCCGCCAGGTCACGGTGGGTCCCGTCGGCGTGGGATCCGACTCGCCCATCAGCGTGCAGACGATGACGGTCACGCCGACCCACGAGGTCGACGCCACCCTGCAGGCCATCGCGATGGTCCAGGCGGCCGGGGCCGACCTGGTCCGGGTGGCCGTGCCGCGCCGCGAGGAC
Source organism: uncultured Nitriliruptorales bacterium (assembly GCA_963735045.1). Lineage (GTDB taxonomy): Bacteria > Actinomycetota > Nitriliruptoria > Nitriliruptorales > Nitriliruptoraceae > Salsipaludibacter. The sequence goes on from CAVTIZ010000003.1 coordinate 729,464, forward strand.
GCCGACGCCTTGGCCGACATCGCCGCCCACAGCCAGATCCCCGTCATCGCCGACATCCACTTCCAGTGGAAGTACGCCGTGGCCGCCATCGAGGCCGGGTGCGCGGGGGTCCGGATCAACCCGGGCAACATCAAGAAGCACGACAAGGTCAAGCTCATCGGCGACATGGCGGGCGAGCGCGGCATCGCGATCCGCATCGGGGTCAACGGTGGCTCGCTGGAGGACGACGTGCTCGCCGAGTACGGCGGGCCCACGCCCGAGGCCATGGTCGAGTCGGCACTGCGCGAGGTTCGCCTGCTCGAAGACGTCGACTTCCACAACACCAAGATCTCGGTGAAGCACTCCGACCCGTGGGTGATGATCCAGACCTACCGGCTGTTGGCCGAGCGCTGCGACTACCCGTTCCACCTCGGGGTGACCGAGGCCGGCCCGAAGTACTCGGGATCGGTCAAGTCCGCGATCGGCATCGGGACCCTGCTGGCCGAGGGCATCGGCGACACCATCCGCGTGTCGCTGAGTGCCGACCCCATCGAGGAGGTCAAGGCCGGCAGCATGATGCTCGAGGCGCTGCACCTGCGCGAGCGCGGGCTGGACGTCGTGTCCTGTCCGTCGTGTGGGCGCGCGCAGGTCGACGTGTGGACGCTGGCCGAGGAGGTCCAGAAGGGCCTGGACGGCAAGATCGACGTGCCCCTGCGCGTGGCGGTCATGGGCTGTGTCGTCAACGGTCCGGGCGAGGCCCGCGAAGCCGACCTGGGCGTGGCCGCCGGCAACGGCAAGGGCCAGATCATCAAGAAGGGCCAGACGATCGCGACGGTGACCGAGGAGGACATCGTCGAGACCATCGTGTGGTTCGCCGAGGAGATGGCCGAGGAGATCCGGGCCGAGCGCGGCGACGGCAAACCGGTCGTCGCCTGACGCTGCCTGACCTCGCTTCGCTCGGTCAGGTTGGAGTTGCTCGCTGGGGCTCGCAACTCCCGCCGCTGGGGCTCGCAACTCCCGCTGCTGGGGCTCGCAACTCCCGCGGCTGGGGCTCGCAACTCCCGCGGCTGGGGCTCGCAACTCCCGCGGCTGGGGCTCGCGGCGCGCAGCGCTCGCGGCGGCTCGGCTGGGCCTGCACGGGGAGGGACGGGCAGCGGATTGGTGCGATTTCCCCGGCATGTTGGCCTGGATCCGCGCGGCGCGGGGCGTTTCGGCCCGACACACTGGCGACATGGCATCGATCCTGCTCGACGACATCGCGGTGGAACGTGGGGGACGTCCCGTGCTCACGGGCGTCAACCTGCGTGTGGCCGACGGTGAGTCCGTCGCGCTGCTGGGGGCGTCCGGGTCGGGCAAGACCACGTTGCTCAAGGTCGTGGCCGGGCTCACCGACCTGGAGTCGGGACGGATCCTGCTGGACGGCCGCGACGTGGTGGACGTCCCCACGCGCGACCGGGACGTGTCGATGGTGCTGCAGGGTGGGTGGATGCTGCCCCACCTGACCGTCGCCGGCAACATGGAGTTCCCCCTGAAACTGCGCAAGACGCCGCGCGAGGAGCGTGATCGTCGCATCGGCGCGGAGTTGCGGGCCTTCGCCCTCCGGGCCTTCGCCAGCCGCCGACCCCGGACCCTGTCGTCGGGCGAACGCCACATGGCCGCCACGGCCCAGTCCATGGTGCGATCGCCCTCCGTGCTGTTGTTGGACGAGCCCGTGGCCCAGGTCGACGCGTCGTCGCGCGAACTCGTGCTGCGGCAGGTCGACGAGGTCCGTCGCGGGTACGGGGCGACGATGCTGGTGGCCACCAACGATCGCCGGGTCGCCGCGGCCCTGGGGGACCGCACGGCCGTGATCGAGAATGGCCGGATCGTGCAGTGCGCGCCGTTCCAGGTGTTGTGGGCCGAGCCAGCGTCGGTCGGGGTGGCCGACCTGGTCGGTGAGTGGAGCCTGACCCGCCTGCCGGCTCGGGTGACCGCCATCCCGGGGGGCCGGGTCCGGCTGGCGACGGCCGCGGGCAATCTGCGGACGTGGCGAGGCGACATCGCGCAGCGTGCACGCGTGCTGGTCGGCATCCGACCCGAGGAGCTGGAACTGGTCCCCACGGCCGACGCCGAACTGCGCGCCACCGTCGTCCGGGTGGGGCCGCTGGGGGCCGACGCGGTCGTGCACGGCGTGGCCGTCGACGGTGGTGAGCAGGTCGAGCTCGAGGCCATTGCCCGCCAGACATGGCCCTCGGTCGGCGACGTGGTGGGGTTGCGTCCCACGGCGTTCCACCTCTTCGACGAGGACGGGCGATCGCTGGCCCACGTTCGACGGCCGGCCTGACCCCGGTGTCCTCGCGCCGGGGTGGGCCCCACCGGTGCCGTCACACCCTGGCCGATGGGGTCCCCTGCGACCACGGGGTGGCCGTGATACGGTGAGAGATCGACGGTTCGGACCTGTCCGATTCGTCATGCAGCATGTCGCCGTGGCGAGGCCGCCATGACGACGACAACCCACCAGCATTCGCGTGCGGTCGGCCCTCCCGGGCCGACCGTCCGTCGTCGGGCCCGTCCCGATGACACCCCCACGGGGCCGCGATCCACACCGGAAGGAGCGCGACATGGCAGCCGACACCGATCCTGGCGCGCGCCTGCACGCGGCGGTCGCCGACCTGGTCGACGCCCACGACGTGGAACTGCTGGAGGTCGAGGTCAAGGGACCCAGGAACCGGCGCGTCGTCAAGCTGGTCGCCGACGCGCCCGAGGGGCTCGACATCGAGACCATCGCCTCGATCTCGCGCGAGGTCGGCCCGATCGCCGACGACCTCGTGGACGGGTCCTACACCCTCGAGGTGACCTCGCCCGGCGTCGACCGGCCCCTGCGCACGGTCGGGCAGTTCGATCGCAACGTCGGCCGTGAGGTCGAGGTCCGCCACGCCCGCGGCGACACCGACACCCAGACCACCGGCACGATCGTGGCCGTCGACGAGCGGGTGCTGACCCTTGACGTCGACGGTGACGAGCGCACGATCCCCTTCGACGAGGTCTTCGAAGGCCGGATCGTGCTGCCCTGGTAGCCCCGAGCGCCCCCCACCCGGTTCCGCACGCCCCGGCCAGCGTCCCGGAACCCATCACCACCGAGGAGTTGGACATGGATCCCGACAAGCCGATCGACATCGACACCCTGCGCCTGATCGCCCGTGAGAAGGACATCGAGTTCCACACGGTCGTCGAGGCCTTCGAGACCGCGTTCGCGTCCGCCTACAAGCGCAGCGGCCAGTTCGAGGCCGACGAGGTCCGGGTCCACGTCGATCGCAGCACCGGCGGCATCAGCGTCTACGCCCAGGAGCTCGACGACGACGGCAACGTCCTGAGCGAGTGGCAGGAGACCCCTCGCAACCTCGGTCGCATCGTCGCCCAGACCGCGCGACAGGTGCTGCTGCAGCGCCTGCGCGAGGCCGAGCGCGAGGCCACCTACGGCGAGTACGTCGGTCGTGAGGGCGACATCGTGTCCGGGCAGGTCTCGTTGCAGGGCAACGTCACGCTGATCGAGCTCGGTCGCACCGAGGCCCTGCTGCCCTACGCCGAACAGGTTCCCAACGAGCGCCTCAACCACGGCCAGCACACCCGCGCCATCGTGACCGAGGTTCGTCGCGAGTCGCGCCGGGCCCAGATCATCTGCTCGCGCAGCCACCCCGGCTTCGTGGCGGCCATGTTCGCGCTCGAGGTGCCCGAGATCGAGGACGGGACCGTCGAGATCAAGGCGATCGCGCGTGAGGCCGGGTACCGGTCCAAGGTCGCGGTCATGTCCAACAACGACGACGTCGACCCGATCGGCGCCTGCGTCGGGCCCGGAGGCGAACGTGCCAAGGGCGTGCAGCGCGAACTCCACAACGAGGAGTCCGAGCGCATCGACATCGTGCGCTGGTCCGACGAGCCGGAGCGGTTCGTGGCCGAGGCACTGTCGCCGGCCAAGGTCTCCGCGGTGTACCTGTACCCCGAGGACGCGACCGCGATGGTCGTCGTGCCCGACTACCAGTTGTCGCTGGCGATCGGCCGCGAGGGCCAGAACGCTCGGCTGGCCGCCCGGCTGACCGGGTGGCGCATCGACATCAAGTCCGAGAGCCAGTTCGAGGCCGAGCAGGCCGCCTTCCAGGAGGCCTTCGACAAGGGCCTGATCGACGAGTTCGGCAACCCGCTCAACGAGGAGGGCGAGGAGGCGATCGCCGCAGCCTACGAGACCGCCGAGGAAGCCCGGTCTGCCGCCCTCGAGGACTCCGACGACGACGCGAACGCCGGAGCCGACGCCTGAGCTCCGTTCCCACGACCCCCACCCGGGGCCCCGCCGGAACGCCGACGCCCGTCCCGGGTCGGCGAGGCCGCCCCACGCCCCACCACGCGCGTCCGTCCTCCGCACGGGCGGTCCGCGACCACCTCCCCTTCCCCGTCCCACCGACCACGGAGTACCATCGCATGAGTCCGGCAGCCGGCACGCCGGCGTCGCACGATCCCACGTCGCACACTCCCCGCACCGGTCGTCCCGAGCACGTGTCGGAACGCCCCCGTGGGGACGAGGTCGACACCGGGACGTCGCGACGACCGCAACGAACGTGCGTGGCCTGCCGTCGGACTCGCGACAAGCAGGACCTGGTTCGTCTGGCCCGTGTCGACGACGACGTCGTCGTCGACTGGGACCAGACCGCACCGGGTCGCGGCAGTTCCCTCTGCCCCGACCTGACGTGTGTGGACCAGGCCACCGCCCGCGACGCCGCACGGCTGCGACGCAGCCTCCGCGGCGGCACCGTCGACCAGGTGCTGTGTGCGCTGACGGACATCACGACCCATCTCGAGAGCGCCCAGTACGCCAAGGAGCACAACGCGTGAGCAACAAGGTCCGCGTCTACGAACTTGCCAAGGACATCGGCATCCCCAACGCCGAGGTCGTCCGCCAGCTCAAGGACATCGGCATCGACGTGACGAGTCACTCGTCGTCGGTGACGATGGGTGACGCCCAACGGCTCAAGGAGTCGATGGGGGTCACCGCTGCCGAGAAGCAGGCGGCTGAGGACGCCAGGCGGCGCAAGGAGGCCGAGGAGCTGGAGCGTTACCGCGCCCTGGCCGCCAAGGCTGACGCCCCCGCCGGGAAGAAGGCGGCCAAGGTGTTGCCGCCACACCTGCGCAAGCAGCAGGAGGAGGCCGAGGCCCGTGAGGCCGCGGCCGCGTCGGCGAGCCCGACCACGGCCACGGCTGCGCCGGCGGCCCCACCCGGGGTCGGGTCCAACGGCTCGTCGGGGTCCAGCCCGGCCGAGTCGTCGTCGACCACCGACGACGCCGAGGCCGCCACCGCGGCTGCGGCGACCACGACCGACACCGGGACCGACGCCGAGGGCGAGTCCGACACCGGGGCGGGCACGGAGGGCGAGGGCGCGCCCGACGGCGCCCGACGCATGCCGGGCAAGCCCCCGCCACGGCTGGTCAAGGGCGACGTCCCACTTCGCCCCGCCCGTCCCGGCAAGAAGGACGCCGCCGGCACCGACGGTGGCGACGCACGCCTGGCCACCGGCGAGGGCGTCGAGGCCCGTCGCCGGGTCGAGGTCAACATGCCCCAGGCCGGGACCGGGAAGCGCTCCATCCCGGCTCCGCTGAAGAAGGCGCCGGCACGCCCGTCCCAGCCCTCCCAGCCCCCGCGCAGCACGGGTGGTCCGGGTCGCGGCGGTGGCGGTCGCCCGTCCTCGCCGTACCGCCAGCCGGTCAACCGTGGCGGCCCCGGCAACTCCGGTGGCGCCAACTCCGGTGGCGGCAAGCCCGGCGGTGGCGGTGGGCCCAAGCGTGGTGGCGGCAGCAACCGTCGCAACAAGCAGCGTCCCGCCGAGCAGGAACTGGATCGCGGTCCGCGCCGCCAGAACATCCCCATCGAGGAGCAGATCACGACCGATCGGGTCGAGGTGCTTCCCGGTGTGACGCTGGGCGAGCTCGCCGACAAGCTCGGCATCCCCGGTGCGGGGCTGGTCAAGAAGCTGTTCGAGATGGGCGAGATGTTCACCGTCCAGCAGACCCTGCCCGACGACACCCTGGAAATCCTGGGTGCCGAGTTGGGCTTCGAGGTCTACTTCCTGTCCCAGGAGGAGGCCGAGTTCGGCGTCGAGGAGCCCGAGGAGGACGAGGACCTGCAGTCGCGGGCTCCCGTCATCACCGTCATGGGCCACGTCGACCACGGCAAGACCAAGTTGCTGGACACCATTCGCCACGCCGACGTCGTGTCGGGTGAGGCCGGCGGCATCACCCAGCACATCGGCGCCTACCAGATCGACCACGAGGGTCGCGCGCTGACCTTCATCGACACCCCGGGCCACTCGGCGTTCACCGCCATGCGTGCCCGTGGTGCCGACGTGACCGACATCGTGATCCTGGTCGTGGCCGCCGATGACGGGGTCATGCCCCAGACCATCGAGGCCATCCAGCACGCCAAGGCGGCGGACGTCCCGATCGTGGTCGCGGTCAACAAGATGGACCTCGAGGGCGCGAACCCGGACAAGGTCAAGGGCCAGCTCGCCGAGCACGAGGTGGTCGTCGAGGAGTACGGCGGCGAGGTGCCGTCCGTGCCGGTGTCGGCCCTGCAGGGTGAGGGCATCGACGACCTGCTGGAGGTCGTGCTGTTGCAGGCCGACCTGCTCGAACTGCAGGCCAACCCCGACAAGGACGCCCGTGGACGCGTCGTCGAGGCCCACCTCGACCGCGGTCGAGGCGTCGTCGCCACGATGCTGATCCAGGCCGGGACGCTGCGCCGCGGGGACATCCTCGTGGCCGGCACGGCCGACGGCAAGGTGCGCGCCATGTTCGACGAGCGTGGCGACCAGGTCGACACGGCCGGTCCCGCCAAGCCCGTCCAGGTGCTGGGCCTCAACGAGGTCCCGGAGGCCGGTGACGAGTTCCGCGTCGTGGACGAGGAGCGCTTCGCCCGTGGGGTCGCCGAACGCCGCGGCGCCCGCGAGCGCCGGGCCGAACTTGCCGGCCAGGCCCGCCCCAAGACGCTGGAGGAGTTGACCGAGGAGGTCAAGGAGGGCCAGAAGGAGGTCCTCAACGTCCTCATCAAGGCCGACGTCTCCGGCTCCGCCGAGGCCCTCGAGGACGCCCTGTCCAAGATGGACCTCGACGAGGTGAAGATCCGCGTCGTGTCCAAGGGCGTGGGTGCCATCACCGAGTCCGACGTGCAGCTCGCGGAGGTCTCGGACGGCATCATCATCGGCTTCAACGTCCGTCCCGGTGCCAAGGCCCGTGAGGCCGTGGACCGGTCCGGCGTCGACGTCCGGCTCTACAAGATCATCTACGAGGCGCTGGAGGACATCGAGCGCGCCGTGAAGGGGCTGCTGGGACCCGAGTTCCAGGAGCAGATCATGGGCGAGGCCGAGGTCCGCGAGATCTTCAAGGTCCCGCGTGCCGGGTTCGTGTTCGGCTGCATGGTCACCCGTGGCGTCGTCCGCCGCGAGGCGGGTGTGCGGGTCATCCGCGACGGCGTCGTCGTCGCCGAGGACACCATGACCTCGCTGCGCCGGTTCAAGGACGACGTCAACGAGGTCCGCGAGGGCTTCGAGTGCGGCATCGGCCTGGCCAAGTTCCAGGACGTCAAGGAGGGCGACCTCATCGAGGCCTTCGAGGTCGTCGAGGTCGAACGCACCTGATCGTCCCCGACCAGACGACGGCCGGTCCCTGCGGGGGCCGGCCGTCGTCGTTGGTCGGCGGGGTACCGGAGCGCGAGTGCCGTCGCCGGGTACGCACGGCCACTCAGGCGTCGACGGTGGCCGGCACACGACGGCCGCGCTGCTCGACCCCGGCGACCACGGCGAGCAGCACGGCCACCCCTCCCAGCAGGGCCGAGGGTGGCAGCGCCTCGAGGTCGAAGACGACTGCGGCGACCACCAGCACGGCCAGGGCGGCCAGGCGCACGCGGGGGACCCGGATGCCCGCCCGTGCCAGGGCCGCGGCCGTTCCCCCCACGAAGAGCACGATCCCGATCACGAGCGCCATGACGCCGGCGGTCGACAGTGGCTCCTCGGGGTGGGTGACGGTCTCCTCGATCGCGACGGCGACACCGATGACGCCCGCGATGACCAGGAAGTGCCACAACGAGTACACGTCGCGGCAGAACGCCCCCCGGGTCGCCGACGAGGTCGCATCTCCGGCCTCCTCCATGGCCCTCTTCGCCCAGCCGAAGTAGGTCCACCACAGGCCCACCGTCACCAGCACGGGAGGCAGCACCGTGACCACGTCCAGGCCACCTGCCGTCTCGGCGCCCCCGGCGACGATCAGGGACTCGCCCAGGGCGATGATGACGAACAACCCGTGTCGTTCGGCGAAGTGACCGGTGAACAGCCGCCACTCCCCGCCACCGGCCAACCAGGCCGAGGTGAGGTCGAGCCCGGCCGCCGCGGCGAAGGCCACCATCCGGGGTCCCGGGGGGAGGGCCGCGCCGACCGCCACGGCGAGGATTCCCGCCATCGACAGCAGCGCCCATCGTCGCAGGGAGCGCCGCCACTCCGGGTCACCCGATGACACCCAGAACTGGCCCGCGATGCCGACGAGGCGCACGATGGCGTAGGCACCCGCGAACCACCCGCCGGTCGCGCCGTAGGCCTCGGGCACGGCCAGGGCCATCAGGAACGCCGCCACCACGCCCGCCATGGTCAGCAGTTCGACGCCGGGGTGCTCGGTGTCGGCCGCGTTGAGGGTCCACGTGAACTGGGTCCACGCCCACCACACCAACCAGAACACCAGCACGGCCTGCACCACGCCGGTGGCGTCCAGGTGCTCGGCCAGGGTGTGGGTGACCTGCGTCACGGCGAAGACGAACACCAGGTCGAAGAACAACTCGACGAAGGTCGCCCCCTGCGGTTCGCTCGCCCGGACCCGTGTGTCCACGCACTCGTCCTCTCCGCGGCCGGGGCCGGCCGACACCGGTGACCGTAGGCGAGTCTCGTCGGGGTGCGCCCGGCACTCGCGAGGGTCGTGGTGGCTGCGTCCGGTCGACCCGTCCCGATGCCGGGTGGTCGGTCGGGCGCGGGACCGTCGCGCGTGGGTGGGTACGTCTGGTGGTGACCGGCGACCACCCGATGACCACGACCCGAGGATCCTGCACCCATGACCGACTGGGGCTACACCCTGTTCTCCGAGCTGAACCCGCCGTCCGACCTGGTCCGCCAGGCCGGCGTGGCCGAGGACGCCGGATTCGCCTGGCTGGCGATGTCCGACCACTTCCACCCGTGGCGGTCCGACCACTCCGACAGCCCCTTCGCCTGGAGCGTGTGGGGAGCCGTCGCGGAGCGCACCGAGCGGGTGGACCTGGTGTCGCTGGTGACCTGCCCGTTCCTTCGTTACCACCCGGCGATCATCGCCCAGTCGGCGGCCACGATCCAGGAGCTGTCCGACGGTCGGTTCACCCTCGGCCTGGGGGCGGGGGAGCGGCTCAACGAGCACGTCGTGGGGCGTGGCTGGCCGGCCGTGGACATCCGCCACGAGATGCTGGAGGAGTCCGTGCTGGCGATGCGCGCGCTGTGGGACGGCGACTGGGTCACCTACCGCGGTGACCACATCACCGTGGAGGACGCCCGGTTGTTCTCCGTGCCCGCGACGCCACCGCGAATCGCGCTGGCGATGAGTGGACCCGCGTCGCTGGACCGTGCCGTGGAACTGGCCGACGACGTCGTCGCGATCGACCCACTGCCCGACCTGGTCGCGGAGTTCAAGCAGCGTCGAGCCGAGGCGGGCTCACCCGGCGGCCGGGCGATCGGCCAGGTCGCGCTGGCCTGGGACCCCGACGAGGACCGGGCACTGGAGCAGGCACATCGGTTCGCCTTCGGCGCACACGGCTGGAAGGTCATGGCCGAGCTGCCCAACGTGGCCAACTTCGACGCCGACGGGTCGACCGTCACCGACGACGACATCCAGGGCCTGGTCGCCGTCGGCAGTGACCCGGCCGGGGTGGTGGAGGTCCTGCGGCCCTTCGTCGAGGCCGACTACGACCGGGTCTGCATCGTCCAGGTGGCCGACCGCACCGACGACGCCTTCTTCTCGTGGTGGACCGACGAGGTCCGTCCCGCCCTCGACGACCTCGGCTGACCGGCCGGCTCCGCCACGTCGGCGTGGGCATGGCCTGCCACGGCGTCAGCCGACGTGGCGGGCGAGGACGTCGGCCGCGGCGAGCACGTCGGCGCGGTCGTTGGTGAGGTGGAACGACAGCCGCGTGCGACCGTCGCGCGACGCGGTCGTGATGCCGGCCGCGGCCAGGTCCGCGCCGGGGTCCGTCGGTGTCCGCAGGCTCACGATCGCCCCATCGACCGGCGCCAGCCCCAGCCGGTCACACAGCAGGTTGGCCAGGCCGACGTCGTGGGCGTGGATGCGCGCCACGCCCACGTCCAGCAACGCCTCGAGCGAGGCGGCCGCCGCAGCGACGTCGAACCATGCCGGGGACACCGTGAAGCGCCGGGCGTCGGAGGCCAGCCGCAGCGGGGGGCCGTAGATCGACGCCCATGGGTGCTCCCCGGCGTACCACCCCGCCAGCCGGGGGACCAGCCAGTCGACGTCGTCGCGGACCGCCAGGAAGCCGACGCCGCGGGGTGCGCACAGCCACTTGTAGGCCGCGGCACCCACCACGTCGAAGCGGTCGGCACCGATCGGCAGCCAGCCCGCGGCCTGGGTCGCGTCGACGTAGGTCCGCACCCCGTGCTCGTCGGCGGCGGCCGCCAGCGTGTCGAGGTCCAGCACGCGCCCGTCGGCCGACTGCACGGCGCTGGCCGCCACCAGGTCGACCGTGGCGTCGACCTCGTCGAGCAGGTGGTCGAGCGGGACCGTGCGCACCTGCAGCCGCTGGTCCACCAGGAACGGGAACAGCACCGAGGTGAAGTCCTCCTCGGCACACAGGACCGTGGCGCCGTCGGGCAGGCTGGACGCCACCAGACCGGTCGAGATCGACAGCGCTCCCGGCATGGCGATGCGGTCCGTGCGCGATCCCACCAGCGCGGCGAAGGCCGCTCGTGACCGGTCCACGGACTGGTCGTAGGCCACGGGATCGAGGCGACCGCCGGCCCAGTCGTCCAGGCAGTCACGCAGGACGCCGACCGCAGCCCGCGGCGGCAGCCCGACCGTGGCGGTGTTGCACCAGCCGGGCACCGAGGTCCAGTGGCGGGCGACGTCGTCGGCGAAGCCGACATCGGCCGCTCCGACGGGCGGTGTGGCGGGCGGCGAGACGTTCGGTCGTGGATCCATGGGCGGTCACGCTATCCCCCTCACGCCCTCCGCCCGTCGCCACCGCGCCGGCGAGCCCGGTCGTGGCGCTGGTGGACCGTCGACGCGGTCCCACCTGGGGTGCGCCGCGACGGCACACTGGGTGGGCGGTCCCTCGCCGACGACCGCGGAGGCCATGGACGTGCACGTGGGTGCCATGCGGGTGGACCTGCACCTGCCCGAGGCCGGGTCGCTCAAGGGCCGGCGGGCGATCCTCAACAAGGCCCGTGCCGCCCTGCGCCGCGACCTGGACGTGTCGGTGGCCCAGGTGGACGACACCCAGCAGTGGCAGCGCGCCTCGCTGGCCGTGGCCGTCGTCGACGGGGAGGCGGCCGGGGTCGACCGGGTCCTGGACCGCGTCGTGGCCGTGATCGAGCGTGACCCCCGCGTGGTCGTGACCGGCGTGGTCACCGACCTCGCCGTCGTCGCCCTGGACGGTGACCCGACGGCCGGCCTGCTGCGCGCCCACGGGTGGCGGCCGGAGGCCTGAGCGGATCAGCGCGGCGCCCCGCCACCGCGGGCCCACGATCCTGGGTTGCCCGCGGTGACCGGTGGACCCGGGGCGCGCGGGGGTGGCTGGTACCGTCGCGACCCCTCGTCGCCGTTCGCCGGAGGACCCATGGCCCGCACGAACACCCGCCTGTCGCGGGTCGTGAAGGAGGCCGTGGCGCGGATCCTCAAGCAGGACATCAGCGATCCCCGGCTGCGGATGGTGACGGTCACCGACGCCGCCGTGACCAACGACCAGTCCTATGCGACCATCTGGTACGCGACCGTGCCCGAGGACCTGCTGGCGGCCGATCCCGGCCGGACTGGTGGCGACCGGCCGGCGTCCGACGAGCAGGTCGCGGCGGCGTTCGCCTCGGCGCACGGCCGCATCCAGGGCCTGCTGGCCCAGGAGCTGACCAGCCGCAAGACCCCGGAGCTGCGCTTCGAGCCCGATCCCGTCACCGAGCAGGCGGCCCGGGTCGAGGACCTCATCCGCGACGTCCGCCAGCGCGAGCGCGCCGGTGAGGACATGGTGACGGGGCAGGACCCCCGCCCCGACCCGGATCGTGACGCCCGACCCGATCCCCTCGACGACGACTGGGACCCGGTCGAGGAGCCGCCCGCCGACCCGTCGCGATCGGGCGAGTCCGGATCGTGAGCCGACGCCGGGATCCCGACATCTCCGGTGTGCTGGTGGTCGACAAGCCGACCGGCATGACCTCCCACGACGTGGTCGGCGTGGTCCGTCGTGCCCTCGGCATGCGCCGCGTGGGTCACACGGGGACGCTCGACCCGAGCGCGACCGGCGTCCTGGTGTGCGCCGTCGGGCGTGCGACGCGGCTGGTCGAGACCCTCCAGGCGGGGGAGAAGACCTATGCGGCCCGCGCCGTGCTGGGGATCGCGACCGACAGCCAGGACGCCGACGGCGAGGTCGTGGCGACCGCGGACGCCGGCCACCTCACCGAGGCGCAGGTGTGCGAGGCGCTCATGGGTTTCCTGGGCACGATCGAGCAGGTGCCCCCGATGGTGTCGGCGGTCAAGGTCGACGGCACCCGCCTCCACGAGCTGGCCCGCCAGGGCCGGGAGGTCGAGCGCGCGGCCCGGACCGTGACCGTCCACGACCTCGTCATGGAGGACTGGGAGCCTGGCGAGCACCCCGAGGTGTCCTTCCTGGTGACCTGCTCGGCCGGCACCTACGTGCGCACCATCGCCCACGACCTGGGCGAGCGGCTCGGCGTCGGCGGGTCGCTGGTGGCCCTGCGACGGGTGGCCAACGGGGCCTTCACCATCGACCGGGCCATCACGCTGGACGACGTCCGCCGCCTGGGCGAGGCCGGCGAGTTGCGTGACCACCTGCTCGCCCCGGCCGACGCCGTCGCCCACCTGCCGAGGGTCGACGTCGACGAGGACACGTGGGGACGCTTGGTCCACGGGGGGTCGTTGCCCGGAGCGTTCGTGCCCCGCGGCGATCGGCCATTCGCCGTGCTGGGGCCCGACGGTGGCCTGGTCGGGATCTACCGGCGGACCGACGACGTCGCACGCCCCGACCTGGTGCTGGCTCGCCCCGAGGACCGTGCGCACGATTCGGCGACGCAACGGGCGGAGGCGGCCGGGTGACGATCGTCACCGCCGAGCTCGACCACGTCGTCGCCGCGCCCTCCGCCGTCACCATCGGGGTGTTCGACGGGGTGCACCGCGGCCACCGACTGCTCCTGGGCCGGGTGGTCGACCTGGCGCGTCACGACGACCTGCGAGCCGTCGCGGTCACCTTCGACCGCCATCCCGCCACGGTCGTGCATCCGGAGCGCGTGCCACCCGCGCTCCAGACGACCCGGGACAAGGTGGCGGCGCTGGCGGCCACCGGCGTGGACCACGTCCACGTCCTGGCCTTCGACGAGGCTGCCTCCCGCGAGGACCCCCGGGACTTCGTGACCCGGGTGCTGGCCGGCCCCCTGCAGGCTCGTCACGTCGTCGTGGGTGCCAACTTCCGCTTCGGCCACCAGGCTGCCGGTGACGTCGAGCTGCTGGCCGAACTGGGTGACCACCACGGGTTCACCACCGAGGCCGTCCCGCTGCTGGCCGGCGCCGCCGACGGCCGTGAGGTCGTGTCGTCCTCGGCGATCCGGTCCGCGCTGGCCGCCGGGGACGTCGAGGGTGCCGCCGCGGCGCTGGGGCGTCCCCACCGGCTGGTGGGTCCGGTGGTCCGCGGGGACGGGCGTGGTCGCACGATCGGGGTCCCGACCGCCAACGTCGCCGTGGACTCGGGCATGGCGCTGCCCGCCGCGGGGGTCTACGCGACCCGGGTCGGTCGCCGCGACGTCGACGGCACCGTGACGACCTGGTGGGATGCGGTGACCAATGTGGGGACCCGGCCCACCTTCGACGGTCGCGGCGTCACCGTCGAGGCCCACCTGCTGGATGCCGACGTGGACCTGTACGACACCGAGGTCGTCGTGGACCTGGTGGCACGGCTGCGGGGCGAACGACGCTTCGACGGCGTCGACGCGCTCGTGGCCCAGATCCACCGCGACGTGGAGTCCGCGCGGCGTGCCCTTGCCTGAGGTTGGCCATCGGCGACCCGGTGGTCTTCGACACCGCGAAGGCCACGTCCGCCGGGACGGGTGCGACGGCACGGGCTTGGACGCGCGGCACGGCTCAGCCGGTCGGGTCGGTGTCGCCCAGCGACCACGTCCCGGCATCCAGCCCGGCCAACAGCTCGCGTGCGTCGTCGGCCTGGTCGGCCGGGACGAACAGCACCAGCCCCCCGGCTGCGGGACCCAGGTGCGGGTGCATGCCACCGGCGTCGTCGGTGGCCAGCCGGGCGTCGATGCCCGACGACTCGAGCGCACCGCGGCGGAGTTCGGCGTCCAGCCGGTTGCCGGGCTGGTCCACGGCGACCTCGTCGCGCATCCGCAGTCCCTCGTGGGCCATCGTGTCTCCTGGTGTCGTGGGCGGCGAGGGTACGCCGAGGTCGGGGCCGTCCCGGTCGCGGACCGACCCGACGTCGAACGGACACCCCTGGTGGTTTGCACATCCCGCGGCCATGAGTGATACTGGACGTGGCCTGAGAGACAGGCCACCATTTCGCCGTGCCCGCTCGGGCGTCGGGGTCACGTCGCACACCACCCGCAGGTCTTCGCGGGTCCGGTCGTGCCGACGACCGTCACGGTCAGACCCCCGGATCGGTCCCCATGGATGGGTCGACCGATGCCCGGCTCGGCAGGACGAGCAAGGAGACGAACGTTGGCAGTCGACCTTCCCGACGACAAGCAGGCCATCATCGAGCGCTTCGCCACCCACGAGGGTGACACGGGCTCGCCGGAGGTCCAGGTCGCGATCATGACGCAACGGATCAGCCACCTGACCGGCCACCTGCAGGACCACAACGGTGATCACCATTCCCGTCGTGGGCTCCTGAAGCTGGTGGGCAAGCGGCGGCGGCTGCTGAACTACCTGTCCGACAAGGACATCGAGCGCTACCGCGCGCTCATCGCGGAGCTGGAACTGCGCCGCTGAGACCCGGGCCGGGCACGCACGACGCGTGGCCGGCTCGACTCGCAGCACCTGACAATCGCCGCGCGTCCCGACGCGGGACGGCGGCACCACTGCACCACGGCACGACCCTCCCACGCACGTGCGACGCGATCGGACGTCAGTGGCGGGGACTCGACAGGTTCGACACCACGTCCACCACACGTTCGCGGTGATCGTCGGAGCGAGTCCCCACCACTGATGGCCCGGTCACTGCCACGGGCGACCCGGACACTGCCGCTCCCCGCGACCTCGACGGTCGCGTCGGGGTGGCCCCGGTGGGCGCCGACGGTCGTGGTGCTCCACGCAGCACAGACATCAAGGAGGCACCTGTGGGTGCACTCGGAATCCATGAACACACCGTCGACATCGACGGCAAGGAACTCACCTTCGAAGCGGGCCTGCTGGCCCAGCAGGCAGGTGGGTCCGTCGTCTCCGGCATCGGGGACACCAAGGTCCTGACGACCACCACGGCGTCCAGCCAGGTCAAGGACTTCCTGCCCTTCTTCCCCCTCACCATCGAGGTGGAGGAGCGCATGTACGCCAACGGCAAGATCCCCGGGTCGTTCTTCAAGCGTGAGGGTCGTCCCAGCGAGAACGCCATCCTGGTGTGCCGCCTGACCGACCGCCCGCTGCGCCCGACCTTCACCGAGGGCCTGCGCAACGAGGTCCAGGTCGTCAACACCATCATCCAGACCACCCAGGAAGACCCCTACGACGTCGTGGCGATGAACGGGTCGTCGCTGGCGACGATGCTGTCGGGTCTGCCGTTCGACGGCCCGGTCGGGTCCGTGCGCTACGCGTTGTTGCGTGACGGTTCGTGGGTCGCCTTCCCGACCTTCGAAGAGCTCGAGGAGGACGTCGTCTTCCAGATGGTCATCGCCGGTCGTGTCATCGACGGCGAGGTCGCGATCCTGATGATCGAGGCCGAGGCCACCGAGGACGCCGTCACCAAGATCGAGATGGGCGCCCCGAAGCCGACCGAGGAACTCATCGGTGAGGCCATCGAGGACGTCAAGCCGATCATCCGCCAGCTGTGCGAGGCCCAGCAGGCCTTCGTCGACCAGGTCGGCCGCCGCGAGCTGCGCGAGCTGCCGCTGTTCCCGAACCACTCCGACGAGGCCTACGAGGCCGTGTCGAAGCTGGCGATGGACCGCGTGACCGAGGTCTACGCCGACGAGGACTCCAGCAAGGAAGCCAAGGACGACGCCCTGGCCGTCATCCGTGACGAGGTCGTCGACTCCTACGTCGCCGACCTTGGTGCCAATGCCGATGGGGGGGCCCGTGACGGTGCCGCCAAGGAGGGCCGCGAGGCCTTCCGCACGGTCGAGAAGAAGGTCGTGCGACGCAAGGTGGTCGACACCGGCGTGCGCATCGACGGTCGCTCGCCGACCGACATCCGCGCCCTGCGCGCCGAGGTCGGCGTCCTGCCGGCCACCCACGGTGCCGGCCTGTTCCAGCGTGGTGACACCCAGGCGCTGAGCGTCCTGGCGTTGGGCACCACCCGCGACAACCAGCGGCTCGACACGCTCGACCCGGTGACCGAGAAGTACTACATGCACCACTACAACATGCCCCCGTACTCGACCGGTGAGGCCGGTCGGGTCGGGTCCCCCAAGCGCCGCGAGATCGGCCACGGGGCACTGGCCGAGCGCGCCATCAAGCCGGTCCTGCCGGCCCTGGACACCTGGCCGTACGCGATGCGCGTCGTCTCCGACGTGCTGTCGTCCAACGGCTCGACGTCGATGGCGTCGGTGTGTGGGTCGACCCTGGCGCTGATGGACGGCGGTGTGCCGATCCACGGTGCCGTCGCCGGCATCGCGATGGGCCTGATCTACGAGAACGACGTCTACACCACCCTGACCGACATCCAGGGCGTCGAGGACTTCTTCGGCGACATGGACTTCAAGGTCGCCGGCACGCGGGACTTCGTGACCGCGCTGCAGCTGGACACCAAGCTCGACGGCCTCCCGGCCGACGTGCTGGCCGACGCCCTCCTGCAGGCCCGTGAGGCCCGCCTGGAGATCCTCGACGTGATGGCCGAGGCCATCGCCGAGCCGCGCGACGAGGTCGCCCCGACCGCGCCGCGGGTCGAGATCATCACCGTCCCCAAGGACAAGATCGGCGACGTGATCGGCCCCGGTGGCAAGATCATCCGCGAGATCACCGAGGAGACCGGTGCGCAGATCGACATCGAGGAGGAGAACGGTGTGGGCGTGGCCCGCATCTACGGCTCCACCAAGGAGATCGCCGAGGCCGCCGTCGGGCGCGTCAACGCGATCGCCAACCCGGTCGTGCCCGAGAAGGGCGAGCGCTTCAACGCGACCGTCGTCAAGACCGTGGACTTCGGCGCGTTCGTGTCGTTGACCCCGGGCACCGACGGGCTCGTCCACATCTCCCAGCTGCGCAAGCTGGGTGACGGTTCGCGCATGGACCACGGCGAGGAAGCCGTGTCGGTGGGTGACAAGCTGCTGGTCGAGATCCTCGAGGTCCTCGACGGTGGCCGCAAGTTCAAGTTGGAGCTGCTGTCCGACGCGCCCAACGACGGTGGCGGCGACGCCGACGTCGACGAGGCCGAGGACCACGACGACGAGGTCGAGGACCAGGTCGACGACGTCGAGGACGCCGACGACCAGGACGACGAGCCGGCCCGGGGGCGTTCGAACGCGAACGCCTCCGACGACCGCTCCTCCGGCGGCCGCACCCGGTCGCGTCGTCGCGACTCGGGCAACGACGACGGCAACGAGGGTGGCCGCTCGCGCAGCCGGAGCCGCTCGCGCAGTCGCAGCCGCTCGCGCAGCTGAACGACCGCGACCACGTGACGAGCCCGGGCCATCTGGCCCGGGCTCGTCGTGGTCCTGCTCCGGCCTCAGTGACCCGGACGGCCGACGTCGACGCCGTCGGGAACGAATCCGGTGTCCGGGACCCCACCACCGTCGCGGCGTCGTGATGCGCCGATCTCGTCGAGGTCGGCGTGCACGTCGTCACCTCGGGCGAGCAGCCAGCGCAGCCCGGCGATGACGGCGATGAGCCCGGCGATGCCGTAGACCCAGGTCATGGTGCGTCCAGTCTGTCGCATCCCCGTGGATCGGGATGGGGTCGCCAACGTAGGCGACCCCGGTTCGCCGAACCATCGGGGGACACCCCGGGAAACACCCCGAGATCGACGTCGGCAGCCGCCCATGGGGAGCACGCATGCCAGCGGGATCGGGGCAGTAGCGTCACGGGTGGACGACGACGTCGAGAGCGAACAGGTGGGGACGTGACGGTCCGAGTGGCAGTCATCGGCGCCGGTGGGCGCATGGGGGCGGAGGTGTGCCGCACCGTCGCGGCGGCCGACGACCTCGAGCTGGTCGGTGCCGTCGATCCGACGACCGCCGGTCGTGGCCCGGTCGGGGTGGACGACGGGCCGACCGTCGTCGACACCATCGCGGACCTGCCCGATGACGTCGACGTGGCGGTGGAGTTCTCCACCCCGGCGACCGTGCGCGACAACGTGGTGGCGCTCGTCGAAGCCGGGATCGACGTGGTCGTCGGGGCGACCGGCATGGACGACGACGCCCTGTCCGACGTGCGCACGGCCGCGGCCGCGACCGGGAGACACGTCTTCGTGGCTCCCAACTTCGCCATCGGTGCCGTCCTGATGATGCAGTTCGCCGCCGAGGCAGCGCGCCACCTTCCCGACGTCGAGATCATCGAACTCCACCACGACGGCAAGGTCGACGCCCCCTCCGGGACGGCCCTGCGCACCGCCGAACTGGTGGCAGACGCCCGCACGGACGACGTGAAGCCCGTGGGTGGCGACGACGACCACCCCGGTGCGCGAGGGACGACCCACCACGGCGTGGTGGTGCACAGCGTGCGGCTGCCGGGCCTGGTGGCCCACCAGGAGGTCATCGCCGGGGGCACCGGCGAGACCCTCACGATCCGTCACGACTCGCTGGATCGTTCGTCGTTCATGACCGGCGTGGTCCTGGCGATCCGGTCCGTCGCCACGCTCGACGATCCCCTGACCGTCGGACTCGAACACCTCCTGCACCCGCCGCCGACCGGCTGACCGGCGGTGGTGCAGCCGACGGTCGACGCCACGGCCACTACCGTGTGGGGCCGGTGACCGAGGTCCGGTCGCTCCGGGCGCAGGCGGTTCCCTGCGCGCCATTCGAGGTCGTCCCCCATGTCCCAGTCGTCATCGTCCACCCCGTCGCCCCGGCCCGAAGCGGCTGCCGGTGACCAGCCCGCCGCCGCGCCCGACGCGACCGGACCGGGCGCCCGGCAGTCGTCGGAGGGGACCACGCCCGAGGCACCGACGTCGTCGCCCGACGACGCCGTCGCGGCCGCGGTCGACCACCCGGTCCCGGCCGCGCCACCGCCCCCCGACGACCGCTACGCCCTGGCCCTGCAACGCTTCTCCGGTGACCTGCGCATGGCCCAGCAGGTGTGGGGTTCCATGGCCGAACGGGGGGTCACGCGCGAGGCGCACCACTACCGCCTCTACCTCGAGGCGCACCTGGCGGCCAACGACCTCGACGCGGCCGGTCGACTGCTGGACCTGATGGCCGAGCGTGGCATCGAGGCCGATGCCGGCGTGACCTGGCAGATCGCCCTGGCCAATGCCCGGACGGGCGCCCCCGGCGCCGTGGACCGGCTCGACGAACTCGCCCGCACCACGCCGCCGCCGGACCGCATCCTGCCCCGCCTGTTGGGCGTGCGGGTGCGTGCCGGCCAGCTGGGCGAGGCTCGTGGCCTGCTGCACCGGATGTCGCGCGCCGAGGTCGCCGCCGGGGACGCCGACTACCGCCCGCTGCTCGACGACATCATGGACCGCAAGGCCATCCGCGACGCCGAGTCCTTCGTCGCCCACCTGGTCGCGGTGGGTGCCGGCCCGCGGCCGGCCACGGCCACACGGCTGGTCGAGATGATGGCCGCCGCCGGCCACCCCGACCGCGGCGAGCAACTGTTGGTGACGCTGACGGAGGCCGGCATCACGGTCGACCAGCGTGCCCGGTCCGCGCTGGTCGACGGCTACGCCCGCAAGGGTGACCTCGACGCGGCCCGCGCCGGCATGGCCGCGCTGGTCGCGGCCGGCGGACGGGTCTCCAGCCACCACCGCAACCAGGTGCTGGAGGCCGTCATCGGCGACGGTGACCTCCAGGCCGCATGGTCCGAGGCGCTGGTGCTGTCCGAGGACGCCATCCCCTCCGGCGGCAACCTCGAGTCCATGATGGGGCTCGCGCTGGACCGCAAGGACACCACCCTGGCCATCGCCGCCCTGGACTGGATGGTGATGCTGGGGGTGCCGCCGCCACCGTCGAAGGTCGCGGCCCTGCTGGCGCGGCTGCTGGCGACCAAGCAGCTCGACCTCGCACTGTCGCTGTATCGCGAGACCATCGCGGTCGGCCTCACGCCGGACCGTCGCCGTGGCAGCGACCTGGTCGACGCGTTGGTGTCGGCCGGTCGGCTGGACGAGGCCGTGCGCCTGCTGCGCCAGCTGCGGGTGTCCAACACGCTCACCAAGGGCCAGCACTGGGGTCCGCTGCTGGTCGCCCACGCCAACCGCAAGCAGTTCGACGTCGTGTCGAAGCTGGTCACCGAGATGATCTCGGCCAAGATCACGCCGACGGTGTCGGACGCGTCGCGCCTGGTCGGTTCCATGACCCGCGCCAACCAGCTCGACCGCGCCCGGCTGCTGCTGTCGACCCTCGCGGCGGCGAAGGTGACCGTCGACGAGCCGACCTACCGCGAACTGTTGTGGGCCTTCGCCCGCAAGGGCCAGCACGAGCCCGCCGCGGCGGTCCACGCCGCGATGGTCGCGGCCGGCATCGAGCCCGACGAGCGCCACGAGAAGGCGCTGGCCTGGGCGTCCGGCGAGACCCAGCGCCGCCTCCCCGACACCACCCCCGAGGACGAGGAGCGGGAGGCCGACGCCCTCGTGAAGTCTCGCCAGGAGTCCCGGGAGTCCTCGTCGCCGTCCGGAGACGCTGCGTCGGCGCCGTCGAAGGATGTCGCGCCGCCCGCAGACGCCGCGGCGGCGCCGTCGGAGGATGTCCAGGCCTCGACGGACCCGGCGTCCACGGCAGCAGCCCAGGCGGACACGTCCGATCCCGAGCCCGCGGAGGACCTCGCCAAGGGCCAGTCCGGGCCGGAGACGCCTGACCCGGTCCCCTCCGAGCCGGACACGTCCCAACCGGAGACGTCCCAACCGGAGGCGTCGGACCCGGACACGTCCGACCCGGACACGTCGGACCCGGACACGCCCGAACACGACACGGACGCGTGATTCATCCTGGCACGACGACGAGGGCCCGCCGGATCGGCGGGCCCTCGTCGTTGGTGCGCACGACTGGCGTCAGCCGCCCATGTTCTCCTCGAGCCACCCTGCGGCGACGTCGGCGGGCTGGGCGCCCTGGGCCGCCTCGGCGTTGAGCGTGGTCAGCCCCTCGGTGGTCAGCGCCCCCGAGACGGCGTTCAACGTCTCCTCGATGGCCGGGTTGTCGTCCAGTGCGGCCTGGCCCACCAGCGGGATCACGTTCTCCGGCGGGCTGAGGTTCTCCGGGTCCTCCAGGATGGTCAGCGTGCCGTCCTCGAACACCGGGTCGGTGGAGAACAGCAGGATCATCTGGACCTGGCCGCCGGTCAGCGCGCTCAGGCGGGGGGACTTCTCCTGGATGGTCTGGAACGAGACGTTGTCCAACCCGTACACGCTGGACAGTCCGGCGAAGCAGGTCTCGCGCTCCTCGCACTCGGGACCACCGGCCAGCACGACGTCACCGACGTCGGCGAGGTCGCCCAGCGAGGCGACGCCCTCGGACTCGGCGTAGTCACTGGTCACCACGAAGACGTTCTTGTCCTGGGCCTCGGCAGGCTCCAGCAGGGCGAGGTCGTCGCCCGCGACGATCTCCCGGGCCTGGTCGAGCGCGGCCTGGGGGTCGTTGTCCGGGGTCTCGCCGTAGCCGGTCGAGATCAACGACCCGAGGTACTCGGGGATGATGTCGACGTTGCCGGACTGCATCTCCGGCAACAGCAGTTCCCGGGTGCCGGCGTCCAGCTGGCGGTCGACCTGCAGGCCGGCCTCCTCCAGTGCCTGGGCGTAGATCTCGGCCAGGATGGACGATTCCGGGAAGTTGAACCCGGCGACCGTCACGGTGCCTCCGCCGCCACCGCCGGACTCGCTGGCCGTCTCGGAGTCGGCCGCGGCACTGGGCGTGTCGGTGGCCGCGTCGGTCGCGGCTGCCTCGGACCCGGCAGCGGCCTCGCTGGCCGTGTCCTCGCCGGTGCCGGCGTCGTTGACACCGCCACAGGCCGTCAGGGTCAGGCCGAGGGCCGCGAGGCCTACGAGGAGTCGGGATGATCGCATGGACAGCGTCCTTGGTCGTGGAACGTGGGTGGTGGTGCGGGGTGGTGGCTCGGGGTCGTGGGACGTCGATCATCCTGGGAGATGCACAGGTGACCGGTGCGCGTTCGCGGTGAGCGTTCGCGCGCAGCGTTGTGGGGAACTCAGCTACGACCGCAATCGTTCCCCGGTGCCGCAGATGGACTCGGCGTCCGTGCGACGAGCGCACGGGCGGGCCGGCGTCAGGCTCCGGCGCCCGAGGGGGCGGTCGTCGGGGTGTCGTCGTCGGAACTCGACGGGTGGAGACCGGTCGGCAACAGCAGGTCCTGCAGCCACCCGAACAGCCACTCCACGGCCAGCACCAGCGCGGCCAGCAGCACCGCGCCGGTGAACACCGCGCCGTAGCCGTTCGCACCCACCGCGAAGCCGTCCACGACGTAGCGCCCCAGCCCTCCGCCGGAGGTGACGATCGCGGCGATCCCGACCGTGGCGAGCACCTGCACCAGCGAGATCCGCACGCCGGTGAGGACCACGGCGATTCCCAGGGGGAGCTCGACCTGGCGGAACACCTGGCCCTCGTCCATGCCCTGGCCTCGGGCGGCCTCGACCAGCGACTGGTCCACACCGGCGATGCCGGTGTAGGCGTTGGTGAAGATCGGCGGGATGGCCAGGGCCACCAGGGCGCCGATGACGGGCCAGAAGTCCGTGCCCAGACCGTTGCGACTGGCCATCAGCCAGAACACCACGATCAACCCGAACGACGGGATCGCCCGCCCGATGTTGACCAGGGCGCTGGCGATGGCCTCGCCCTTCTTGTTGTGGGCCAACCACATCGCGGGCGGCAGCGCCAGGGCGGCGGCGATGCCGGTCGCCACGAACGTGGCCACGAGGTGCTCGACCAGGCGGTAGGGGATGCCCACGGGCTGGCTGAAGCTCCACCGGTCGGGCCGGGCCAGGAACTCCTGGACGAGCTGGAACAGCTCCTGCATCAGCCACACCCCCCCCGCACGATCGTGCCGAGTCGTCGGATGGTCGGACGGGTCGTCATGTCGTGCCCCGGCGGGTCCACGGGGTCAGGACCCGCTGCAGGCCCACCAGCGACAGGTCGAAGGCCACGGCCAGCACGACCGACAGGACCGTGCCGACCAGGATCATCACCGGGAGCGGCGGCAGCAACCGGAACCCGGTCAGGATCAGGTCGCCGAGCCCGCCCAGGCCGATCAGGGCGGTCACGGTCACCAGCCCGATGACGGTGACGGTCGCCACCCGGACGCCGGCCATGATCACCGGGACCGCCAGGGGCAGGCGCACCTGCCACAGGATCTGGTTCTCGGTGTAGCCCTGGCCACGGGCGGCCTCGACCACCTCGGGGGGGATGCCGTCCAGGCCGATCAGGATGTTGCGCACCAGGATCAGCATGGTGTAGGTGGTCAGTGCGATGACCGCGGTGGTGGCCGTGAACCCGAAGAAGGGCACCAGCAACGCGAACGCGGCCAGTGACGGCACCGAGTACAGGATGCCGCCGACGGCCAGGATCGGGCCGGTCAGGGCTCGCCACCGCAGGGCCAGCAGCGCCAGTCCCAGCGACAGCACCATCCCGACCCCGACCGAGACCACCGTCAGCACCACGTGTTCGACCGTGGCGGCGCGGATCAACGCGGTGTTGTCGCTGATCCAGCCCCAGTCGACCAGGGGTGTCTGGGCGAGCAGTTCAACGGCGGTCACTGCAACAACTCCGCGGTGACCTGTTCGACGAACAGCATGCCCCGGTAGGTCTCGCCGTCGGACACCACCGCGACGTTGTTGCGGGATGACACGATTGCGTCCAGCGCGGTCCGCAGGGAGTCCTCGGGATGGATCCAGACCCGGAAGTCGCGGGTGTCGAGGTCGCCGATGACGCCGTCGTCGCCCAGTTCCGAGGTCCACGTCCACCCGCGCAGGTACCCGTCGTCGGTCACCCCGACCCAGTTGGCGTCGTAGGAGTCGGCCGCGGCCCGGGCGGCCCCGACGTCCGCGCCGGCGTCGACGACCGGCCCGTCCTCCAGGTCGAGGTCGCACACGCGCAACAGGGACAGACGTCGCAGCGCGCGTTCCTCACCCAGGAAGTCGACCACGAAGTCGTCGGCGGGATCCGACAACAGTTCGGTCGGGGTCGCGTACTGGGCCAGCGTGCCCCCGACCTTCAGGACGGCGACCCGGTCACCCAGGGCGATCGCCTCGTCGATGTCGTGGGTGACGAACACGATGGTCTTGTGCAGTTCCTCCTGCAGGCCGAGCAACTGGTCCTGCAGGCGGCGCCGCACGATCGGGTCCACGGCGCCGAATGGCTCGTCCATCAACAGCACGGGGGGGTCGGCGGCCAGGGCCCGGGCGACCCCGACACGCTGTCGCTGGCCGCCCGACAGCTCCGACGGATAGCGCGTGAGCATGCCACGGTCGAGGTCCATGAGGTCCATCAGCTCACGCGCGCGGTCGGCCATGCGGTCGTCGTCCCAGCCCAACAGACGCGGGACCGTCACGACGTTGTCCTCGATGGTGCGATGCGGGAGCAGGCCGATCTGCTGGATGACGTAGCCGATGCCGCGGCGCAGCTCGTGGGCCGGGCGGGAGGTGACGTCGCTGCCGTCCACGGTGATGGTGCCCGAGGTGGGCTCGATGATGCGGTTGATCATCTTCAGCGTCGTGGTCTTGCCGCATCCGGACGGTCCCACCAGGGTGACGATCTCCCCCTCGGCGATCTCGAGGTCGAGGTCGTCGACCGCCGGGTCGTCGGTTCCGGCGTAGCGCTTGGTCACGCCGTCGAGCCGGATCATCACGTCGCGCACGGTCGGCCTGTCACTGGTCGGTCATGGGAGGGCAGCGGTGGGACGCGGACGCGGCGGGGGCAGGTCACACACCCGGCAGGGAAGGCGTCGTCGGTGGCACCAGGATCGACCGGGATCGAGTGGGGGGCCGTCGGACGGACGGATCCATCCTAGGCCACCACGGCCGCTACGGTCGGGACCGGCCGGCCGGGTGGCGACCATTCCCGGCCATCGTCGGCCGCACCGGTGCAGGGAAAGGGTTCCCACATGTCCAGCCACCACCCGGACACGGTCATCCGTCGTCTGGAGACCATCCTCGGCCAGCAGATGCTGCCGGGGCACACCATCACCCGCCTCCGCAACGGCGACCAGATCTTCCCGGCGATGGTCCGCTCGATGCGGGCGGCCGAACGCTCCATCGACCTGTTGACCTTCGTGTACTGGACCGGGACGCCGGCCAAGGTGATCGGCAAGACGCTGGAGTCCAAGGCCCGCGAGGGCCTGCGGGTCCGCATCATCCTGGACGTCTTCGGGGCCGCACGCATCGACCGTGACCTGGTCAAGTCCCTCGAGGACGCCGGGGTCCAGCTGCACTGGTTCCGCCCCCCGATCGGCGAGCCGACGGACCTTGCGGGGATCGGCAAGCGCACCCACCGCAAGATCTGCGTCATCGACGAGACCGAGGCCTACGTCGGTGGCGTGGGCATCGCCGAGGAGTGGGACGGCGACGCCCGCAGCCCCGAGGAGTGGCGCGACGACCACTTCCACGTGACCGGGCCCGCGGTGGCCACCATCCGCGCCGGGTTCATCGACGACTGGGCCACCAGTGGGCAACCGCTGGTCACCCACCACGACGTCTTCCCGTCCCAGGAGGGCGACGGTGACGCCCGGGCCATGGTGATCCTGGGTGAGTCCGAGATCGGTGACTCGGCCGTCGCACTGGTCAAGCGGGCGCTGCTGGAGATCGCCATGGACCGGATCCGGCTCACCACGGCCTACTTCTCGCCCAACGAGGAGATGGCCGGGTGGCTGTGCGAGGCCGCGAGACGCGGCGTGGACGTCCAGGTGATGTTCCCGGGCACCCACATCGACAAGCGCCTGCCCCAGGCCAACGGCGAGCGCGCGTACCCCGACCTGCTCGAGGCCGGCGTGACACTGTGGTCCTACGAGAAGACGATGTTGCACGCCAAGATCCTGACCATCGACGGGGTCCTGGCCGACGTGGGGTCGTCCAACTACAACGACCGGTCGATCCAGCACGACGAGGAGATCGACCTGATCGCGTGGGACCCGGCCCTGGTGGAGATCCTCGACCAGGACTTCGAGGCCGATCGGGTCAACTGCATCGAGGTCGACGGGGAGTGGTTGGAGGAGCGGTCGACGATGGAGAAGGTCCAGGCGACGGCCTCCGGCCTGATCGACGGGTTCATCTGAGCCGGATCCGGCCGGGTCGCCTCAGGCGTCCAGCCCCGCGGGCCCGGTGGGAGGTCCGGACGAGGCCGTCGGACGGGTCGCGGTGGCGGCCCATGCGTCGGGCACCGGTCCCTCCATCACCTGGGCGATCCAGCCGTCGCGCACGACCAGGCCCGGGGCCGTCGGCGCGGGACCGGGCCGGCGCACGGCCACCAGGACCCGGTCGTTGACCAGCGGTGCCACCAGCGTGAGGTGGCCGTCGGGGCGCCCCAGCGCGGCCCGGTCCAGCAGCGTCGGCGGGACGTCGGCCAGTTCGGCCACGCGCTGCACGTCGGCCATGGTGACCGGGACGGGGCGCAGGCCGCTGGCGACCAGGAAGTGGTCCCACACCTGGTCGGGTGCGGCATCGGACACGACGGCACGGAGGCGGGGCCACAGGGCCACCACCCCCACCGCGACGGCAGCGAGGAGGGCAATCATGGTGGCAGGGTGCCCGACCGGGTCGGCCGTGCCAACCAACCGCCGCGGCCGGCCCCGCCCACGGCAGTCGACGACCCACTCGTCGTGGGTGGTCAGCGACGCCGGGTCCGACGGGTCGGGGTCGCGGTCAGGGGATCCTCGGGCCAGGGATGCTTGGGGTAGCGACCCCGCATGTCGGCGCGGACACCGGCGTAGCCGCCGGCCCAGAAGGTGGCCAGGTCACGGGTGATCTGCAGCGGGCGCCCGGCCGGCGACTCCATCACCACCACCACGGGCTCACCCGCGACCTGCGGCGCCCGGTCGGTGCCGAACATCTCCTGGAGCTTGACGTGGATCGCCGGCCCGCGCGGGTCGTCGTAGTCGATGGCCACCCGTCGGCCCGAGGGGACGCCCACGTGGGTCGGGGCCTCGCGGTCCACCAGCGCCAGGCCGTCCCGCCCGAGACGATGGTCCAGCGCGGCCCGCAGGGGGACGCCGGCCAGGTCCGCGCGACCGCGGGCCGAGCCCAGGAACGGCACCAACCACACCTCGAGGTCGGCCAGCAGGGTGGCATCGTCCATCCCCGGCAGGTCCGACGCGCCAGGCGCGCCCGAGGCGGCCACGTGCACCGCCCGACGACACCGTTGTCGCAGCTCGGGTGTCCAGGGCAACAGGTCCAGGCCGCGGTGGCGAACGCCCGCCACCAGGGCCTCATGGCGTTGGTGGGTCGGCACCCGCGCCGGGACCTGGCCGACCACCACCGCGCCCAGTCGGGTCGTGGTCGTGGCGACCACGTCGTCCCGGTCGGGGTCCCAGCGCGCCTCCGTGACGTGCTCGAGCCGATCATCGAGCAGCGCGAGCAGTTCGCCACGCGCGACCGGGGTCCCCAACCGGATGCGTCCGTCGGTGCCGCGGTCGTCGACGTCCAGGGCCACCACCATGTCCGCGGCGGCCAACGGGTCGTGGTCGCGCACGAACGCCCCGCGCCCGCTGGTCAGCGTGAACCGACCGCGGCGACGGGCGACCCCGATCCGCCGCGGGAACCCGGCTGCCAGCAGTGCGCCCAGGGACACGTCGGCATCCGTGGTGTCGACGCCACGCACGCTGCGGCGCAGGCGTGCGGCCTCACGGTGCCACCGGCGCCAGCGCTGGCCACCACCTCCGAGCAGGTCGAGTCGGGTCGCGAGGTCGGCGTCCCGGCGGTCGCTGGGGTCGCCCTCCGACAGCACGGCCACGGCCAGCGCCGCGTCGTCGAGACGTCCGTGCCGCGCTGCCAGCACCAGGACGTGGGCCAGCCGCGGGTCGGTCGGCATGCGCACCAGGCGCCGTCCGTGGTCGGTGATGCGACCCCCGTCGGGTTCGTCGGGGTCGACCAGGGCGCCCAGGTCGACGAGGGTCCGCCTGGCCCCGGCCCAGGCTGACGGATCCGGGGGGTCGAGCAGGACCAGTTCGTCGACCTCTGCCCCCCAGTTCGCGACCTGCAGGGCCATGCCGGTGAGGTCGGTGGTGGCGATCGACGGCAGGGGGTGGTCGTCGCGTGGCGCGCTGGCGGCGTACAGCCGCCAGCAGTGGCCGGCCCGCACCCGCCCGGCGCGCCCGGTCCGCTGCTCCTCCGAAGCCCGAGAGGTCGCGATGGTCACCAACCGGGTCAACCCCGTGGCCGGGTGCACCTGCGGGCGCCGCACCAGTCCGGAGTCCACGACCGCGGTGACGTCGGGCACGGTCAGGGAGGACTCGGCCACGTCCGTGGCCACGATCACGCGACGTCGCCCGGGCGTGGTCGGACGCAGGACGGCGTCCTGGTCGCGTGAGGACATCGAGCCGTGCAGGGCGAGCACCTCGCCGCGCGACGGCGTGTCGATGGCCGCGACGGCCTGGCGGATCTCGCGCATCCCCGGTACGAACACCAGCACGTTGCCGTCGGTCTCGGCCAGGGCCCGGGCCACCGCGTCGGCCACCGCCGGGGCGAGGTCGCCTCGTGACGGGCGCGGCAGGTGGGTGGCGGCGACCGGGAAGCGTCGTCCGGGGGCGGCCACGGTGGTGGCGTCGGGCAGCGCGGCTCGCAGCCGCTGCTGGTCGAGGGTCGCCGACATGACCACGATCCACAGGTCGTCGCGCAGTGCCTGCACCTCGCGGGTGAAGGCCAGCGCGAGGTCGGCGTCCAGCGAGCGCTCGTGGAACTCGTCGAGGACCACGGCCCCGACACCGTCGAGCCCGGGGTCGCGCTGGAGCCGGTTGACCAGCACGCCCTCGGTGACGACTTCGATCCGGGTGGCGCGCGACGTGCGGCGGTCGTCGCGGGTGGTGACCCCGACCAGGTCACCGACGTCGCCGCCGGCCTCCGCGGCCATGCGGCCGGCGGCGGCGCGCGCGGCCACGCGCCGTGGCTCCAGCACCACGACGCGTCCGGCGACCTCGTCGAGCAGCCGAGGTGGCACGCGCGTGGTCTTGCCGGCTCCCGGTGGGGCCTCGACGATCACCGTCGGACCGGCCGCGGCGACGTCGTCGAGGACGGCGTCGATCGGCAGGGCGAGTCGTGGCGGCGTGGCGGGCATGGGTGCAGGTTGCCGTCCCGGGGACGCAGCCGCAGCGGCGGCGGCCGGCCCGGCGGGTGCGAGCGAGGTCGGGGAGGCCTCCGGCCGTGGTCAGGCGGGTGCGGTGACCAGCCCGGCCCCGCCGTCCAGGAAGGACAGGCCGGGCAGTGTGCGTGCCGTGCCGACCAACCGGTCGGCCAGCAGCGAGGGATCCACGATCCCGACGTCCTCCAACAGCCGCTGTGCCCACAGGGCCGCGACCCCGGCCACGTGCGGCGTGGCCATCGAGGTGCCGCTGAGGCTGCGCAGGCCCCCGCCGGTCCGGGCGGACACGACGTCCACCCCGGGTCCCGACAGCATCGCCCCGGTGTTGGAGAACGGTGCCACCGTGAACGGCCCGTCCGGGCCGGCGTCGTCGGACCGGCCAACGGCGGCGACCGACACGACACCCTGGGACGCCGCGGGCGGTGCGACGTCGATGGTGTAGGCCGTGGCCTGGTCGCGACGGCTCTCGTTGCCGGCGGCCGCGACCAGGATCCCGGAGGACCCGAACCGGAACTGCGCCCGGACGTAGGCCGCGAGGGCCTCGAGCAACCGCAGGTTGTCGCGATAGGCCGCGAGCGCCCGGGAGGTCGCCGCCTCGACCGGCAGTCCCGACTGCACCTGCTGGGCGACGAACCCGGGGAAGTCGATGCCCAGCGACATGGACGTGACCGCCGCACCCTCGTCCACGGCCCACTGGACCGCGTCGGCGATGACGTCCGTGCCACCCCCGCCCGGGCCGAGCACCTTGCCGGCCAGCAGCCGCGGGACCTGCGTGGCCACGCCGATGCGCGTGCCGTCGACCTCGCGCCCGCACACCGTGCCGGCACAGTGCGTGCCGTGGCCGTGGTCGTCACCGTTGCCCCCGCCGGTGAAGTCGCGCTCGACCACCTCGATGCCGTCGAAGGCGGGGTGGTCGGCATCGATGCCGGTGTCCAGCACGGCGACGGTGACCCCGGCGCCGCCCAGCGACGAGACGTCGGCCCGCACCGCGCGCACCCCCCAGGTCACGTCGTCGGCGTCGGCGCCGGGCTCGACGTCGTGGGCGTCCACCGGTTCGACCAGGTGCAGTGGCATGCGTTCGGCCACCAGCCGCCCGGGTCGCCGTCGATGGTCGGCCGCCTCGTCGTCGGACAGCGTGGCGTGGAACACCTCCATGTCGGCGCGACCCGTCCGACCGGGCTCGTCGTCACGCGTGTCGACGCCCTCGATCCGATCGAGCAGGTCGGGGTCCAGGTCCAGCACGACCCAGGAGTTGTCGGCCACGGACGCCTCGATGGTGGGGGACGGCGGTGCTCCCCAGCATGCCGCGACCCTGCGACCGCCCACCCCGTCCGACCGCCGGGGCCTCCTCCGCCCGCTCTCCCGCCTGGCGTGAGGGCCACGGCCGGGATACCGGCCGGATCGCTCCCGATGGCGTGAGGGCCACGGCCGGGATACCGGCCGGATCGCTCCCGATGGCGTGAGGGCCACGGCCGGGATACCGGCCGGATCGCTCCCGATGGCGTGAGGGCCACGGCCGGGATACCGGCCGGATCGCACCCGATGGCGGGGGGGTCCGGGCGGGGCGTGGGGGGGCGGTGGGTGGGTCAGGTCCGGGCGGCGGCGAACTGGGTGCGGGCGAGGTGGGCGTAGGTGCCGTCACGGTCCAGCAGGTCGTCATGGGTGCCACGCTCGACCACCTCGCCGCCCTGCACGACCAGGATCTGGTCGGCTTCGACGATCGTGGAGAGCCGGTGGGCGATCACGAACGAGGTCCGGTCGGCGAGCACGTCGGCCAGGGCCGCCTGGACGTGGCGTTCGGCGTCGGAGTCGAGGTGGGCGGTGGCCTCGTCGAGCACCACGACGGCGGGGTCCTTGAGGATCACCCGCGCGATCGCCAGGCGTTGCTGCTCGCCACCCGACAGGCGGTGGCCACGCTCGCCGACGACGGTGTCGTAGCCGTCGGGCAGCCCGGCGATGACGTCGTGGATGCGTGCGGCCCGGCAGGCCACCACCAGGTCGTCGTCGGTGGCGTCCGGTCGCGCGTAGCGCAGGTTGGACGCGATCGAGTCGTGGAACAGGTGGGGGTCCTGGGTGACGACGCCGACGGCGCGGGACAGGTCGGTGCCCGCGAGGTCGCGGACGTCGACCCCGTCGATGGTCACCGCGCCCTCGGTGACGTCGTGGATGCGTGGCAGGAGCATGGCGAGGGTGGTCTTGCCGGCACCCGACGGGCCCACCAGCGCGGTCATCGTGCCGTGGGGTGCCGTGACGTCGACGTGGCGCAGGATCCAGTCCGACGCGTCCAGCCCGTGGGTCGGCTGGCGTCCTTCCAGGGACGCCAGGCTGGTGCCCCGGGCCTCGGGGTAGCGGAACGACACGTCGCGCAGGACCACGTCGCCGCGCGGGTCGGGCAGGGGCGTCGGGTCCAGCGGTTCCACGATCGCCGGTGGCAGGTCGAGCACCTCGAAGACCCGCTCGAAGCTCACCAGTGCCGTCATCAGGTCGACCCGGGCGTTGGACAGCTGGGCCAGGGGTCCGTAGAGCTGGGTCACGTACAGGGCCAGGGCGACGACCGTCCCGACCTCCAGCGAGCCGGCGATCGCCTGGCGGCCACCCAGGGTGTAGACCAGGGCGGTCGCGAGCGAGCCGACCAGGCCCAACGACGCGAACAGCATGCGACCGTGCAGGGCCTGGCGCACGCCGATGTCGGCCACGCGTCCGGCCTTGTCCGAGAACTGCTCGACCTCCTGCGTCCCGCGGCCGAACAGCTTGACCAGCAGGGCCCCCGACACGTTGAAGCGCTCGGTCATGACCGAGTTCATGTCGGCGTTGAGGGCCATCGACTCCCGGGACATCTCCTGGAGCCGGCGGCCGACGATCCGGGCCGGGACCACGAACAGCGGGAGCAGCACCAGGGCCAGCAGGGTGATCTGCCAGTCCAACACGACCATGGCCACGATGGTGATGCCGACCGAGATCAGGTTGTCCACGACCCCGCCGAGCGTGCCGGTCAGGGCGCGCTGCGCGCCGATCACGTCGTTGTTGAGGCGGGTGATGAGCGCGCCGGTCTGGGTACGGGTGAAGAAGTCCAGCGGCATCCGCTGGACGTGGCCGTACAGCAGGACGCGCAGACGCAGGATGAAGCGCTCGCCGATGCTGGACGACAGCCAGCGCTCGACCAGGCTCAGGCCGGCGATCCCGACCGCCACGGCGACCATGCCACCCGCCAGCCTCCACAACAGGTCGAGCTCACCCTGGGGGATCGCGTCGTCGACGATCGCACGGATCAGCAACGGCGGCACCGCACCCAGTGCCGAGGCGGTGACGATGATGGCGAGGTAGCCGACCAACTGGCGGCGGAAGGGTCGCGCCAGGCCCCAGGCGCGACGGACGGTCTCGCGGTCCACGGGGCGGTCACCGAGGTCGTCGGGGTCGCCGAGCCCACGCAACCGCCATGCGCCGAAGCCGGATCCCGGTGGCATGCTCGTCCTGTCGATGTCGTCGCAGCGGTGCCACGTTCCCGCGACCCGGCCCGGGGTGTGGGTCCCGGCGCGCACTGCGTTGGTGGGAACGCGGGCGGGTCCGGGGGGTGTTCCACCACGGGGTGTGACCTGCCCCGGGGGCGCGCACGAGTCCTGAGTACGGTAACCCTGCCGCCGACCCGGAGGATGCCCGTGGACCTCGACATGACCGATCGCTGCTTCGTCGTCACCGGCTCCACGTCGGGACTTGGCCGTGCGGTCGCCGACGCCCTGGTCGCGGAGGGCGCGCGGGTCGTGGTGGCCGCGCGCACGGCGGCCGACGTCGATCGCGTCGCCGAGGAACTGGGGGACGCGGCGGTGGGCGTGGTCGCCGACCTGACCGACCCGGGAGCCCCGGCCACGTTGGTCGCCGCCGCCACCGACGCGTTCGGTCGGCTGGACGGGGCATTCATCTCCCACGGCGGACCGCCACCGTCCAGCGCGCTGGGACTGGACGACGACCTCCTCGCACGCTCGCTGGAGGTGGCGGCGGCAGGGCCCATCCGACTGCTGCACCACCTCGGCGAGGTCCTGGGGGAGGGTGCCAGCGTGGTGGTGCTGACCTCCACGTCGTCGCTGGAGCCGATCGGCGGGATCGCCGGGTCCAACATCGCCCGGCCGGCGGTGTGGGGCTACGCCAAGATGCTGGCCGACGAGGTCGGGCCACGTGGGGTCCGCGTCAACGTCGTGGTGCCCGGCCGCTTCGGGACCGACCGCCTGGCGGAGTTGTACGAGTCACGGGCGGCCGACCATGACACGACGCCCGACGACGAGCGCGCGTCCGACGAGGCCGCGATCCCGCTGCGGCGGATCGGCGACCCGCCCGAGCTCGGCGCGGTCGCGGCCTTCCTGCTGTCGCCCGTCGCCGGCTACGTCACGGGCTCGGCGATCCGGGTCGACGGGGGTGCCGTCCGCGGCCTGTGACCGTCCGCGGCCTGTGACCGTCCGCGGCCTGTGACCGTCGGGGGGGCACGGTGGGGACGATCAGGGCGAGCGGGCCCTGTGGTCAGCCGTCCAGCAGGCGCCGCTTCTGGTGTTCGAAGTCCTCGTCGCTGATCTTGCCCGCATCGTGGAGGTCGGACAGGGTCTGGAGCTGGGCGGCGACGTCGCGCGGTCCGCTCTCGACGTGCCGGCCGGACTGCAGGACCAGTGTGCGCTCCTCGCGGGCGGCGTAGATCTGGGACTGGAAGGCGTCCGGGTCGGGGATGTCGGTCAACCGCGACTGGCCGGTGGCACCGGCCGACTCCAGCAGCACGTCGCCGTAGCCGAGCATGCGCTCGTAGGCCCGCTGGCTGGACTGGACGTTGACGATGTTCTCCAGGGGGATCTCGTTGCCGTGGCGGGCGATGATCCCGGATCGCACGATGATGCGTTCCGTGGTGAGCGTGTAGCGCGTGTACAGCCACCGGACGACGGGGCGGATCGCCGCGATGATGCTGCCCGCCACCGCCACCACCCACACCACGGCCGCGACCGACCAGGAGCCGATCACGGCCGTTCCGGCCAGTGCCGAGACCACGCCCGCGGCCGCGAACAGCAGGACCGCGATCCCGATCGGTGGCAACAGGACGCGCCAGTGGGCGTGGAAGTCACGCAGGACCTCCTCGTCGTCGGTCAACAGCAGCCGGGAGCCAGCCATGGGGGCCCTCCTCCGTGGGGTGGTCGACGGGCCCTGGCGCCCCGTCGGTGCGGCCCAGCCTAGGTCGACCGCCGGGGCATCGGGGCCACCACGTATCCTCGCGCCATCCCGCCCCCCGAAGGATCAGCGTGCTCGCCCTGGCCCTGATCGTCGTGCTGGCCGTCGCTGGCCAACTCGTGGCGCGCCTGCTGCGGGTCCCGGCGATCCTGGTGCTGTTGGTGCTCGGCCTGGTCGCGGGGGGATGGGCCGGGTGGATCGACCCCGACGCGTTGTTCGGGGATCGCCTGTTCGACGGGATCGACCTCGCGGTCGCGGTGATCCTGTTCGAGGGCGGGTTGTTGCTCAACTTCCACGAGCTCAACGCCGACACCTCGGCGGTGGTGCGCCGCCTGTTGATCTGGGGCGTGTTGCTGACCGCCATCGGTGGTGCGGCCGCGGGGCTGCTCGTGCTGGGCATGTCGCTGCCCGTCGCGCTGGTGTTCGGCTCGATCCTGACGGTGTCGGGGCCGACCGTGGTGGTTCCCCTGCTGCGATTCGTCGACGTCGGTGGCCGGGTCGAGTCGATCCTGAAGTGGGAGGGCGTCTTCATCGATGCCGTCGGCGCCACCCTGGCGCTGCTGGTCTACGACACGTTCGTGATCGACCAGGGACGCATCGGCCTGCGCACGCTTGGACAGGTCGCGCTGACCCTCGGTGTCGGGGTGCTGGTCGGGCTCGCGGTGAGCGTGCTGCTGGTCCTGGTGCTGAAGTGGCGCGAGGTGGACGAACCGCTGGCGTCGTTGTCCTCGTTGGCCGCCGTCGTGCTGGCCTTCGTGGCCGCCGACGCGGTCCGCCACGACGCGGGGTTGATGGCGGCCATCGTGCTGGGGGTGGCGCTGGCCAACCAGCCGTGGGTGTCGATGTCGCGGGTGCTGCGGTTCAAGGAGACCCTCGGGGTGCTGTTGACCTCGGTGTTGTTCGTCGTCCTGGCGGCACGCCTGGAACTGGGTGACCTGCGTGGGCTGGTGGCGCCGGTGGCGCTGGTGGTCCTCGCCCTGGTGGTCCTGCGACTGGTGGTCGGCGGCGTGACCTCGCTGGGCTCGGACCTGGTGTGGCAGGAGCGGACCTTCGTCGGGTGGATGGCGCCACGCGGGATCGTCGCCGCCGCCACGGCGTCGGTGTTCGGCATGGGCCTGGAGGAGGTCGGCCTGGAGGGGGCCGAGGACCTGGTCCCCGCGACCTTCCTGGTCATCCTGTTCACCGTGGCCGTGTACGGCCTGACCGTGCGTCCGGTGGCCCGGCTGCTCGGGCTGTCCGGTGGCGGTGGGCCGGACGTGGCCGAGATGCCCGACCAGGCGGGCGGCCCCCACGCCAACGCGGACGCGGCCGCGACCGACGACGAGCCGTCGGGGGACGGCGAGGACTCGGCCGGCGCGACGGTCGGGTCGTGACCGACGTCGAGCAGGTCGCGACCACCGTCGTGCGAACCGGTGTCGAACCGGCCGGGGTGGCCGCGGTGGAGCACCGACGCGCCGGCGGTGCCACCGGGACCGTCGGCGTGGTGGTCGTGCACGGTGCCGGGGGCGACCTGGACGACCCCGTGCTGGTCGCGCTGGCCGACACGGTGGCCGCCACCGGCGCCGTGGCGGTCCGCGCGAACCTGGGATATCGCCAACGGCGCCCCAGTGGCCCCCCGCCACGCGCCGAGGCCAGCGTCGCCGACCTGGCCGCGACCCTGGTGGCCGTCGCCCGCGACCACCCGGATCGACGATGGGTGCTCGGTGGCAAGTCCTATGGGGGCCGGGTCGCCACGATGGCGGTCGCGCAGGGTGCGATCCCCTCCCCGGTCGAGGTGGCCGGGCTGGTGTGCTGTTCCTATCCGTTGCATCCCCCCGGCCGCCCGGACCGCCTGCGGGTGGCCCACCTGCGCGACCTGGACGTGCCACTGCTGGTCGTCCAGGGCACGGCGGACCCGTTCGGGACGCCGGCCGAGCTGGCGCCGCACCTCGCCGACGTCGCCCGTGCCACGGTCATCGCCGTGGAGGGGGGTGGCCACGGCCTGCACGTCCCGCGAACCCGGTCCGCCGACGGTGCCACCCACCACGCCCCGACCGTCGTCGCCGGGCTGTCGGGCGAGCTGGCGGCCTGGCTCGGTTCGCTGCGGTGACGGCGACTGCGGCCGGTCCGACGGTCGCGGCTACGGTCGCCCCCGACCGACCCCCGATCGACCCCCGACCCACCCCCGACCCACCCCCGGACCCACCCCCGAACGCGCCCCGGACCCACCCCCCGAACGCGCCCCCGGACTCGCCCCGAACCGCCCCCGAACCCCCAAGGACGCGCACGTGATCCAGGAATTCAAGGACTTCATCAACCGCGGAAACGTGGTCGACCTCGCGGTCGCCGTCGTGCTCGGGGCGGCCTTCACCCCGGTCATCTCGGCGATCGTCGACAGCCTGCTGATGCCGATCATCGGGGCGATCTTCGGCCAACCGAACTTCGACGACGTCGGCGTGTTCCTCGACGGCCAGGCATCGTTGGGCGTCGTCATCACCGCGATCGTGAACTTCCTGCTGGTCGCGCTGGCGTTGTTCTTCGTGGTCAAGGCCTACAACCGGCTGCAGGGGCCCGAGGACGTCGTGGAGGAGGAGGCCCGCACGGAGGAGGCGACCCTGCTGGCCCAGATCCGCGACCAGTTGGCGGCGCGACCGCTGGACTGACCAGCCCGTCCGGCTCAGTCCCGGATGGTGCGTCGGGCGGCCGCGTGGGCGACCGCCCGGGCCTCGACGGCCAGCGAGCCACCGGATCCGGGCCGGACGTGGCCCTGACGCCGGGCGGTGTCGGCCACGGCCCGGGCGACCGACGGCGCGACCGTGCGGTCGAACGGCGATGGCACCACGTGGTCGGCGGCCAGGTCGTCACCGACGATCGCGGCGATCGCCTCGGCCGCCGCGATCTTCATCTCGTCGGTCACCTGCGTCGCCGCCGCGTCCAGCAGGCCCCGGAACAGCCCGGGGAAGCACAGCACGTTGTTGATCTGGTTGGGGAAGTCGGATCGTCCCGTGGCCATGACGGCCACGTGGGGTCCGGCGATGTCCGGGTGCAGTTCCGGTGTCGGGTTGGCCATGGCGAACACGATCGGGTCGCGCGCCATCCGGACCACGTGGGCCAGCGGCAGCGAGTCGGGCCCGGACACGCCGATGAACACGTCGGCCCCCTCGAGTGCGACGTCCTGGCCGCCGGTGATGCCCCGGGGGTTGGTCTGCTTGGCCAGCCGTCGCCGGATGGGGTCCATCCCGCGCGACCGGGTGGGCTGGATGATGCCGTCACGGTCCACGCCCACGAGGTCGCGGATCCCGGCCGCCTGCAGCAGGTTGGCGATCGCGACCCCGGCCGCACCGATGCCCTGGACCACCACGCGCAGGTCGGCCAGTCGCTTGTCCACGACCCGGGCGGCGTTGACCAACGCGGCCAGGGCGACCACGGCGGTGCCGTGCTGGTCGTCGTGGAACACCGGGATGTCGAGGCGCTGACGCAGCTTGCCCTCGATCTCGAAGCACCGCGGAGCCGAGATGTCCTCGAGGTTGATGCCGCCGAAGCCCGACGCGATCCGGGCCACGGTGTCCACGAACGTGTCGGGGTCCTGGTCGTCGACCAGCAACGGGTAGGCGTCGACCCCGCCGAAGGACTTCAGCAGCATGGCCTTGCCCTCCATGACCGGTAGGGACGCCAGGGGACCGATGTCGCCCAGGCCCAGCACCGCCGACCCGTCGGTCACCACGGCCACGGCGTTGGACTTGATGGTCAGCCGGTAGGCCTCCACCGGGTCCGCGGCGATGGCGCGGCAGACCTTGGCGACCCCGGGGGTGTAGACCAGCGACAGGTCGTGGGCATCGACCACCTCACGTTTGTTGGCGATCTCGATCTTGCCCCCGAGGTGGGCCTCGACCACCTCGTCCACGATGGCGAGCAGTTCGACGCCGTCCAGCGTCTGCAGGGATGCCGCCAGTGCCGCGGCGCCGGCGTCGTCGGCCACCTCGACGGTGATGGCACGGATGATGACGTGGCGCTGGGCATCGATGCGGTCCGACCCCACGATGACGGCCTCGTGGTCGTCGATCGCCTCGGTGACCCGGGTCAGCATGCCGGGGAGGTTCTGGACCGCGAGGCGGTAGGTGACGGTCTGTTGTGGTGGTGGCATCGGGTGGTCCGTCGTCGCGGGGGACCGGCGCGCACAGCGTAGGGCCGGCGCTGCGGGGCCCCGTCGGCCAGGGGTTACCGTGGCGCCGCCGCACCGGCTGGCGAACGTCGGCCGGGCCACCACCAGTCAGGACCCGTCGTGGACCACGTCGCCGTGCTGTGTGACCTCGACGGCGTCGTGCTGGACTACCGGGCCGCCGAGTCGTTGGCCTTCGCCGGAACGGCCACCCGGGTCGGGCTCCACGACATCGCCGCGGTCCAACCGATGTACGCCGAGATCAACCACGCCTGCTGGCGGGCCTACGAGCGTGGCGAACTCACGGCCGAGGAGTTGCGGGTGCGCCGGTGGGCCGACCTGTTGGCCGCCACCGGCTCCCCGGCCGATCCCACGGCCGTCGCCGACGACTACCTCGCCCGGCTCGCGCAGGCCGGCCCGGTCGTCCCGGGGGCGGTGGCCGCCCTGCGACGCATCGCGTCGCAGGTGCCGGTCGTGGCGGTCACCAACGGCTTCGCCGACGTGGTGCACGGGCGGCTGGCGGCCTCGGGGACCCGGGACCTGTTCGCCGGGGTCGTGGTCGCCGACCAGGTGGCGGCCCCCAAGCCGCATCCGGCCATGTTCACCACGGCGCTGCACCTGGTGGGGGTCGGGCCCGACCGGGTGGTGATGATCGGCGACAACCACCACGCCGACATCCAGGGGGCTGCGGACCTGGGCATCGACACGGTGTGGATCGCGCCGGGCGACGTCGAGCCCAGCCCCGTCGCCACGTGGCAGGTCGCCACGTTGTCGGCGGCGGCCGACCTGCTGGTTGGCTGACCCCCGCGCCGGCCGTGGTGGCGACCGCCACACCGGGCGCGGCCGATCGTCAGGGGTCGGCCTCGTGGTCCCGGACGGGCCATCCCGTATGGTCCCCGGCCGACGTGGGCACCGCTGGGCAGGCCGGAGGAGTGCCGCGACACCATCTCGCGGAAGGGTGCCGGCGTGGACGCCATGCTCCGATTCTGGACCTCCGTGCCATCGCTGGTGGGGCTGGGCATCGTCGGCGTCACCCTGCTCGACGTGACCCTGACGGTGCTGTCGGCCAGCAGCGGCCCCGGCCCCATCACCAGGATCGTGTCGTCGTCGGCCTGGCGGGTCTTCCGCGGGCTGCACACCGAGGCCGGTCGTCGCTGGCCGGCCCTGCGCACCCACTGGTTGTTGCGCGCCGCCGGACCGCTGATCGTGCTGGTGGTCCTGCAGACCTGGCTCCTGCTCATGATCCTGGGGTGGGGCCTGGTGTTCGGCCAGGAGGGGTCGCTGCTGTCCGACGGTGGCGAGGCCATCGAGCCGGCCTTCGGTCGCATCCACTACGCCGCGGCCCTGATCCTGGGGAGGGGGACCGGCGACTTCAGCCCGGGCGGAGCCGTGTGGCGCTTCGCCGAGCAGGTGGCGGCGCTGACGGGGGTCGGCTTCGTGGGGGTCACCCTGGCCTACATCCTCCCGGTCATCAACGCCGTGGCCCACCGCCGCACGGTCGCGGCGACCATCGCGACCCTGGGTGGCAACCCCAACGAGATCGTGCTGCGGGCCTGGAACGGAACGGACCTCGGCGACCTCGACCTGCACCTGATCGCCCTGACACCCGAGATCGCGCTGTTGTCCCAGCACCACCTCGCCTATCCCGTGATCACCTACTTCCACAGTGGTGACCGGTCGGCATCGCTGGCACCCGCGATCACGGTGCTGGACGAGACGCTGACACTCCTGACGGAGGTGGTGGACGGCGACGCCGGGTGCGGCACCATGGCGGTGCTCCCCTGTCGCGCGGCGACCACGAACTTCCTGCGTTCGCTGGCGCGGATGGGCGTGCAACCGCCTGGCGACAACACCCTGCCGCGCCCACCCACGGCCACCCTGCGCCGGGCCGGCATCCCCCTGCGCGGCGATGACGAGGTCGAGCAGGGCTACGAGGACCTGGCGGAGCGACGGGGACGACTCGCGGCCTTCCTCCGTCACGACGCCGCCGATCCGGGTGAGATCCAGGCCACCGTGGACGCCGAGGAGGTCGACCACGAGCAGGACGACCGCGACGAGTCCTCGTCCGAGGCCCCCCACGGCGACGCAGGCGACTCCGGCGACGACCAGGCAGCCGAGGAGTCCGCGGACAGCCGCACCTGAGCATCCGTCGCTGGTGGTGGACTTGCCGGGGCGCGGCCCCGGGCCGTAGTGTCGATCGCTGCCACGGCGACGGTCGCCGTCGGGCGCCACCGGCGTCGTGGAGGATCGCATGTCCGCTCCCGCCATCCAGGCCAGTGGCCTGGTCAAGCACTTCGGCGAGACCGAGGCGCTCGCCGGGTTCGACCTGGACGTGACCGAGGGCACCGTCATGGGCCTGCTCGGTCCGAACGGGGCCGGCAAGACCACCGCGGTGCGCATCCTCGCCACCCTGCTCCGCGCCGACCGGGGGACCGCCTCGGTCGCCGGCTTCGACGTCGTCGACGAGCCCGACCGGGTGCGCTCCCGGATCGGCCTGACCGGTCAGTACGCCGCCGTGGACGAACACCTCACCGGCCACGAGAACGTGACCATGGTGGGACGGCTGTCGGGTCTGGGCAAGGCCCAGGCGTCCGGCCGCGCGGACGACCTGCTGGACCGATTCGGGTTGTCCGACGCGGCCGACCGGACCTCCAAGACCTACAGCGGGGGGATGCGGCGACGCCTGGACCTGGCGGCCTCACTGGTCGCCTCGCCCGACATCGTGTTCCTCGACGAGCCCACGACCGGGCTGGACCCGGCCAGCAGGCTCGGGCTGTGGGAGGTCATCCGCGAGGTGGTCGCGTTGGGCACGACCGTGCTGCTCACGACCCAGTACCTGGAGGAGGCGGACCAGCTCGCCGACGAGATCCTGGTCATCGACCTCGGACGCCAGATCGCGCGGGGCACCGCCACCAAGCTCAAGGCCGACGTCGGCGGGGAGACGGTCGCCGTCGAGCTGGTCGACCCGGACCGCCTGGACGAGGCGGCCGGCGTGTTGGGTGAGGTCGCCGGTGGCGACGTCCATCGAGACTCGCGCCAGGGCCGCCTGTCGTTCCCGGTCCACGGTGACACCGGGCGACTGGCCGCGACGGTGCGGGCCCTGGACCGTGCCGGCATCGCCGTGGCCGACCTCAGCCTGCGTCGTCCCTCGCTGGACGACGTCTTCCTGTCCCTGACCGGTCGGGCGGCCAGCGAGGCCGCCGCCGACACCGTGGAGCCGACGTGAGCATCGCCACCACCACCGGCAGTTCGGCCGCGCAGTCGGCCCGCAACCACAAGGGCACGCTCTGGCGCGACACGCCGATCGTGGCACGGCGCAACCTCCTGCGCGTGATGCGCCAGCCACAGATCGCCATCTTCGTCCTGATCCAGCCGATCATGTTCGTGCTGCTGTTTCGCTACGTCTTCGGCAGCGCCATCCCGATCCCGGGGTTCGACTACGTCGAGTACCTCATCCCCGGGATCGTCGCCCAGACCCTGGTGTTCGGGTCCGCGACGACCGCGATCGGCATGACCGAGGACCTCAAGGGCGGCATCGTCGACCGCTTCCGGGCGCTGCCGATGTCCGGTGGGGCGGTGATGACGGGGCGGGTGCTGTCGGACCTGGCCGTCAACCTCGTCAGCCTCGTCGTGATGGTGGTGGTCGGCTACCTGGTCGGATTCCGGATCACGACGTCGCTGGGCGAGTCGTTGCTCGCCCTGGTGCTGCTGGTCGGCCTGACCCTGGCCTTCTCCAGCATCTCCGCCGTGATCGGGCTGGCGGTCAAGGAGCCCGAGGCCGCCCAGTCGGCCGGGTTCCTGTGGCTGTTCCCGCTGACCTTCATCTCGTCGGTGTTCGTGCCGACGGTCGGGATGCCGACGCCGCTGAAGTTCTTCGCCGAGTACATCAACCCCGTCAGCTACGTCGCCGACGCGGCGCGCGGGCTGACCATCGGCGGCTACCTGTGCGGCGCGGAGGTCTGCACCGACCTGGCTGGCCCGATCCTGTGGTCGGTCGTCTGGATCGTCGGGATCATGCTGGTGTTCGTGCCGCTGGCGATCCGGATGTGGCGACACCTGGAGTGATCCGGCGTCGCCGTCGGCACCACCGGGGGACTGGGCCCGACCCCGCGTCAGTGCTGCAGGCGCTCGAGGTTGGCCTGCTCGGACTCCCTCGCGCGGCGGTGCTTGAACCAGGCGAAGGCGCCGGTGATGGCCGAGATCAGCACGGCGTTGACCAGCACGGCGATCCAGTTGGGGATCAGCAGCAACGACACCACCGGTCCCAGCAGCCAGGCCAACTTCCAGTAGCGCTGCTGTTGTCGGGCGGCCATCACGGCCAGTCGCGCGTCGGAGCGCTTGCGCATCGCCTGGCCACGTCCGACCGTTCGCAGCACCTCCCGCCGCTGTCCCCAGGTCATCGACCGCCATTTCTTGTCGAAGGCGGCCTGGTCGGGGAGGCGGACCACGATGGCGGCGAGGTCGACCGTGACACGCGCACGATCGGCCGGGCGTCCGTGGAGGCTACGTGCTGGGCCGAGCGACTGCGGCCGCGGGTCGGCGGGTCCGGCGGGCGGACACGCGTGCCGTCGGCACGTGGGGGCCGGGGGGTTGACGACTCGAACACGTGTTCGATACCGTCGCCATCATGTCCACCACCTCCGTGCCCACGCCCGCTCCCACCCGTCCGGTGGTCGCCCGCCCGCGCAGCGTTGCGGTGCCGGTGGGCCGGCGCGACGTCGCGGCCCGGCAGGTGTCGCTGCTGGACGCGCCGGCCGGGGTGGTCGAGGTCGACCGGGAGCTGTCGACGCGCAGCCGGCTGGAGCTGTCCCGCGGTGCCTGGGTCGACGTCGTGCCACGGTTCGTGCGTGGCAGCCACGAGCTGTTCGACACCGTGGTCGAGGAAGCGGCCTGGCGCGCCGAGGAGATGGTGCTGTTCGAGGAGGTCGTCGCCTGCCCCCGGCTGTCGGTGCGCTGGCACGTGGGGGACCTGCCGGCCGAGCTCGCCGTCCTGCGGTCGATGGCGGCCGCGCTCAGCCAGTCCTATCGGGTGGCGCTGACCCAGGTCTCGGCCAACCTGTACCGGGACGGGCGTGACTCGGTTGCCTGGCACGGCGACCGTGGGGCGCGGGATCGGCCCCGTGCGACCATCGCGGTCCTGTCGCTGGGTTCCGTGCGACCGTTCCGGCTGCGCGAGCGTGGCGGGCCCGGGCGTCACGAGCTGCGACCCGACAGCGGTGACCTCCTCGTGATGGGCGGGTCCTGCCAACGGACGTGGCAGCACGCCGTGCCCAAGGTGTCCGACGCGGGCCCACGCATCGCCGTGATGTTCCGCACGGTCGCCGACGGGTGACCCTGGGGGCGCTGGCGGTCCCCCCGGTCCGAGCGTCGGCTTGTCGGTGGTCGGGGCCGACCCCGGGGCCGGCGCGAAGGACGGCGCGCCGGTACATCTGGGGTCCAGCCCGCCCACACGCGACCCGGAGCCATCGCCATGAGCGTCGTCAAGATCAACGTCCTGACCGTGCCGGCCGAACGACGCGAGGTGCTCGAGCAGCGCTTCGGCGCCCGTGCCGGCGAGGTCGACACGACCCCGGGCTTCGAGTCCTTCG
This sequence comes from uncultured Nitriliruptorales bacterium, assembly GCA_963735045.1. GTDB lineage: Bacteria > Actinomycetota > Nitriliruptoria > Nitriliruptorales > Nitriliruptoraceae > Salsipaludibacter. The sequence continues at coordinate 774,229 of CAVTIZ010000003.1, forward strand.
AACTGCTGCGACCGACCGACGACTCGGACCGGTACTTCGTGGTCACCCGGTGGGTCGACGAGCAGGCCTTCCAGGACTGGATGTCCTCGCAGGCGTTCCAGCGTGGCCACGCTGGCGGCGACACCGGTGACGGTCCCGCGGCCGGGACGTCGCCCGGCTCCCCGTCCGGACCCGCATCCGAGTCGGGATCCACCGCCGGCGCCACGCCGGCCCAGGAGCGACCGGCCCACGCAGGTGGCGGACCGGCGGCCACCGGCGCCGAGCTGTTGTCCTTCGAGGTCGTGCAGGAATCGCACGCCTGACCGGGGCGTTGCGGCCCCCCGCCGAGGGTCTCGGGTGGCCCGATAGCCTGTCGGGGTTCCGTCCCCGTGCACCTTCGTGGACGCCTTCCGGCCGTGCGGCGACCCCCGGTGGGACCGTCCGGTGGGCGTCTCGGATCGCCCGGACCACGCCCGTTCACCGGGGGCGTGCGCGCACGCCGACCGCACGACCACGCCCGTCGGCACGCGCGACCTCCTCGCGACGACCCTCGACCCCCAGGAGCCCACGCCATGGCCGACAACCATGCGGACGCCCTCGCCGCCCAGCGCGCGCGGGTGGACCACATCCGCGGGTACCTCGACATCGAGGCCAAGCGACAGCTGCTCGAGGACCTCGAGGGCCAGGCGGCCGACCCCACCTTGTGGGACGATCCCGATGCGGCACGCGGCGTGACCACGCAACTGTCGCGGGTGCGTGACGACCTCGAGCGCCACGACACCCTGACCGAGCGACTCGACGACCTCGAGGTGCTCAACGGCCTGGCCCAGGAGGTCGACGACGACGACTCGGCCGCCGAGGTCGCCCGTGGCGTGGTCGCCGTCGCGCGGGACATCGACCGCCTCGAGGTGGCGACCCTGTTGTCGGGTGAGCACGACGGCAACGACGCGATCGTGTCCATCCAGGCGGGGGAGGGCGGCGTCGACGCCATGGACTGGGCCCAGATGCTCCAGCGCATGTACCTGCGGTGGGCCGGCGACCGCGGGTTCTCCGCCGAGGTCTACGACCAGTCCTACGGCGAGGAGGCCGGCCTCAAGTCGACCACCTTCGAGGTGTCGGGCAGCGACGCCTACGGCCTGTTGTCCGCCGAGCACGGGGTGCACCGGCTCGTGCGGATCTCACCCTTCGACGGCAACGCCCGGCGCCAGACCTCCTTCGCGATGGTCGACGTGGTGCCGGTCCTGCCCGAGCTGGAACAGGAGGTCGAGGTCCCCGACGAGGACATCCGGGTGGACGTCTACCGCTCCTCGGGGCCGGGTGGCCAGAGCGTCAACACGACCGACTCCGCCGTTCGCATCACCCACATCCCCACGGGCATCGTGGTGTCGTGCCAGAACGAGAAGTCCCAGCACCAGAACCGGGCGGCGGCGATGCGGGTGCTCAACGCCAAGCTGGCCGAGTTGGAACGCAAGAAGCGCCAGGACGAGCTGGACGAGCTGCGAGGGGGTCGCCAGAAGGTCGGCTTCGGTTCCCAGATCCGGTCCTACGTCCTGCATCCCTACCAGATGGTCAAGGACCTGCGGACCGACCACGAGGTCGGCAATCCCGACTCGGTGCTCAACGGCAACGACCTCGACGAGTTCATCGAGGCCGAGCTGCGTCGACGCGCCGAGGAGCGAGCCCAACGGGACTGATCCGACGGGGCGCGGGCACATCCGTTGGGACGGTGCCAGCCGCCGTTGCGGGATGTGTCACGGGGTATGGTCCAGACACGACGCCAAGCGCGACCGCACACCGGTTCCGGGCCCGACGATCATGGCCTGACGCCGACCCGCCCGAGTGACGCCGAGCGATCTGTTTGTGCACTCCTGTGGCTCATGTTGCTACGGTGCAACGGGCGGATCGCCCGGTCAGATCGCCCGACGTCCGGGCCGTGGGACCGGACCGTTGCATCTCGCGGCGCACCCGCTGGCCCACGAGCCGACACCACGTGGGCTCCCGCCCGTCGTCGTCCCGACCCCGTGGACCCACCATGATCTCGTTCGAGAACGTCACCAAGACCTACCGCACCGGCGCCACCGACCAGGTGGTCGCCCTGCGCGACGTCACCGTCCAGATGGACCGGGGCGAGTTCGTGTTCGTGGTCGGTCCGTCGGGTTCCGGCAAGTCCACCTTCATGAAGCTGCTCACCCGCGAGGTCGAGCCCGACGAGGGCACCATCCACGTCGCCGGCAAGGACCTGGGCCAACTCCGACGATGGAAGCTGCCGGCCCTGCGACGCGACATCGGCTACGTGTTCCAGGACTTCAAGCTGCTGGCCAACAAGACGGTCACCGAGAACGTGGCCTTCGCGCTGGAGGTCATCGGGATGCCCGGCAGCGTGATCACCAAGCGCGTGCCCGAGGTGCTCGACCTGGTCGGCCTGTCCGACAAGGGGACCTCGTTGCCCCACGAGCTGTCCGGCGGGCAGCAGCAGCGCGTGTCGATCGCCCGGGCCTTCGTCAACCAGCCGCCGATCCTGCTCGCCGACGAGCCGACCGGCAACCTCGACCCGCAGACCTCCATCGGGATCATGAAGCTGCTCGACCGGATCAACCGGACGAGCACCACCGTCGTCATGGCGACCCACGACCAGCACATCGTCGACTCGATGCGCAAGCGGGTCGTGGAGCTGTCCGAGGGCGAGCTGGTCCGTGACCAGGCCCGCGGCGTCTACGGCTACGCCAACTGATCCTCGTCGGCGTCGACCGCCGCCATGCGCGGCCGCGGTCGTCGGCCGGTACGTCACCGCGCCACACCTGAACCACCACCTCATCCCAGCAAGGAGCGACCGCCGCCATGCGACGCTGGTCCTACATCCTCAACGAGGCCGCCATCGGGTTGCGACGCAACCTGTCGATGACGATCGCCGTCGTGCTGTCCGTGACCGTGTCCCTGTCGCTGTTGGGGGCCTCCATCCTCCTGCGCCAACAGGTGGACGCCGCGACCGACGACTGGACGGGCAAGATCGAGGTCTCGATCTACCTGTGCGACGGCCTGTCCTGCCCACCCATCACCGATGGCCAGCAACAGGCGCTGCGCGACGAACTCCAGGCCAACCCGCTGGTCGAGCAGGTCTTCTTCGAGTCCAAGGAGCAGGCCTACGACGCGTTCCAACGGCAGTTCGCCAATGAACCCACGTTCCTCGACAGTGTCGACGAGACCACGCTCCCGGCCTCGTTCCGGGTCAAGCTGACCGACCCCGAGCGCTTCGACGCCATCAAGACCGAGTACGAGTTCACGCCCGGCGTCGAGTCGATCGTGGACCAGAAGGAACTGCTCGACGAGTTCCTGGCCTTCTCCAGCATCATCCGGTGGTCCGCGGGGATCATCGCGGCCATCTCGATGATCGCGGCGGCCGTCCTGGTCGGCAACACGGTGCGCATGGCCGCCTTCGCGCGACGGGACCAGACCCAGATCATGAAGTTGGTGGGCGCGTCGAGTTGGTACGTCCGACTGCCCTTCGTGTTGGAAGGTGTGCTTGCCGGGCTGCTTGGTGCGGCGATAGCGTGGGGTCTGCTCGTGTTCGGTGTTGACTGGATGTTCGGCAACCTGAGGGATTCGTTGTCCTTCGTGCCGTTCCTCACCACGACACAGATCATGGGCGTGTGGCCGTGGCTGGCGATCCCCGCCGTGGCCATGACCGCCGGGGCGTCGATCGTCGCCCTGTGGGGATTCCTCGACGTCTGAACCGGCGTCGTCAGCAGCCGGGGTTCACGATGGTCGGCCGAGTGGTGGCACCTCGCCCGGGCCTGGCCGTCGTGGCGCTGGTGGTCGCGGTCGTCGGCTCGCTGGCCGTGCCCGCGTCGGCCCAGGACACCTCGACCCCACCGGCGGGCGCGACCCCCGCGGCGGGCGCGAGTCCCGCGGCGACCCCGACACCCGTCGTGGTCCTCGACGACGAGGGCGAGCCCGTCACCACGCCCGACATCGAACGCCTGCGCGCCGACGTGGTCACCCTGCGCGACCGCCTCGCGGGAGTCGGTCGCGACGAGACGCAGGCCCAGCAGGACGCCGTGACCGCGCGGGCTCGACTGACCGCTGCGGACCGTGGCGTCACCACGGCCACCCGAACCGCCGACGACGCCCGGCTGGAGTTGGAGCGGGCGCGTGCTCGGCTGGCCGCCGCCCGGCAACGGTTGGTCACGGCCCGCGACGTGCGTGACGACGTGGCGGAGGAACTGGCCGTCACCGACGCGCGACTCGCGGAGTCCAGGGTGGTGCTGCAGCGTCGCGTGCGCGAGGCCTGGATGACGGGTGGACAGCTGTCCACCACGACGATGGTGCTGGGCATGGACGACTTCAACGACGTGGCGCGGGTCCAACACCTGCTCGGTGCAGTCGTCAGGGAGGACAACGAGCTGGTCGCGGACCACCTGCGGCTGCAGTTGGCGCGCCAGGAGCGACTCGCGGAGGTCTCGGCCGAGGAGGACCGGGTCCGGGATGCGACCACGGCGGCCCGCGACAGCCGCGCCGCGCGGCGGGTCGCCGCGGGAGTTGCCGACGAGGCCGAGCGGACGGCTCGTGACCGCCGTGACCGTCGTGCCGCGGTGCTGGACGAGGTTCGTGCCGACCTGGCGAACCTGGGCGACGAGCGGCTGCGCGTCGAGGAGGAGCTGGACCACACCGAGGCCGCACTGGACGCCGCCGTCGCCGCGGAACTCCAACGCCGGCGCGAGGAGGCCCGACGCCTGGCCGCGGAGGCGCAACGACGACGGCAGGCAGAGGAGCAGCAACGACGGCGGGCCGAGCGGCAACGACGCCGACAGGCCGCCGCCGATGCGGCGGCGGACCAGCGTCGCGAGGAGGCGGCCGAACGTGCGGTCACCGGACAGGACGCCGCCGAGGCCGAGGCCGCGCGGGTGCGCGCCAGCGACCAGGCCCGGGTCGCCGCCGCCGTCGATGGGCGGGGGACCACCGATGACGTGGTCGTTCCACGCCGTGGCTGCGGGTCGCGGTCGGTGTGGGTGTGGCCGACCGACGGGTGCACCACGTCGGGATTCGGACGTCGTCGCCACCCGATCCTCGGGATCTCGCGGCTGCACGCCGGGGTGGACATCCCGGCCCCGGCGGGCCAGGCGATCCTCGCGGTCGCCGACGGTGTGGTCCACCGGGCGTCGTGGTCCGACGGGGGCCATGGCAACGTGGTGGTGATCGACCACGGCGAGGTCGCGACGCTGTATGCCCACCAGTCCCGCCTGCTGGTCCGGGCCGGCCAACGGGTCGCGGCGGGCCAGGTCATCGGTCGCGTCGGCAGCACCGGGCTGTCCACCGGCGCCCACCTGCACCTCGAGGTCCACGTCGGCGGGCCCTACGGGACCACGGTGGACCCCGCGCGATGGTTCGAGTGACCGTGGATCGGTGCGTCCGGTGACCCCGGTCGGCACCGGTGCCCCGTTGGGACGGCCGGTACGGTGCCGGCATGGCGACGAACACGAAATCCGGCGTGAAACTGGTGGTGAACAACCGCCGGGCGCGACACGAGTACTTCCTCGACGACCGCTACGAGGCTGGACTGAAGCTGGTCGGGACCGAGGTCAAGTCCCTGCGCGAAGGACGCGGATCCCTGGCCGAGGCCTGGATCCGGCTGGACAAGGACACCGGTGAGGCCTGGCTGGAACAGGCCCACATCCCCGAGTACGCCTACGGCAACCGCAACAACCACCTGCCGACTCGTCCGCGCAAGCTGCTCCTGCATGGCCACGAACTGGACCACCTGGCCAAGGCCGTGGCCACCAAGGGCGTGACGTTGGTGCCCACGCGCATCTACTTCTCGCGCGGCCGGGCCAAGCTCGAGTTCGCCCTCGGGAAGGGCAAGAACGTCTCGGACAAGCGTCGCGACGTGGCCAAGCGCGACGCCCAGCGCCAGATCGAACGGGCCATGTCGGCGCGCAACCGGTGACCGTCGCGGGCGTCGCCGCGGTGGCCTGGCTGTTCGTCACGATCGCCGTGGCCGTCCTGGCGCTGCGGCAGTGGGTGTCGGAACCGACCCTGCGGACCGGACGTGGCGTGGCCGGTGGCCGCCGCCCACCTCGTCGTCGGTGCCGCGTGGCTGGTGGCCGCGGTCCACTGGGCGGCCGGGACCAACCTGGGCCTTCGATCCTGTCGATTCCCACGATGGCGGTGGTCCACGGCCTGGTCAACGCCTTCGGCTTCACCCTGCTGGGGATGCTGGGCTGGTACCAGGTCGCGGCGAGCGCGCCCGACGCGATCGCCCCAAGACGGTCGGCACGGAATGACGACCCGGTGGTCAGCCGTTAGCATGGACAGGCCCGGCTCACGTCGGGCACCGGTTGACAACTCCACAGCGTTGCCACTGCGTTCCGCCGTCGTGCGGAACGACCTTCTCGGGGCTGAAACGGTTTCGACCGTGGTCAGGCCGCTTTGCGAGGAGCGTGCCGGGAGAGTCGACTGACTCCCGGAAATCACCAGTCGAAACACACAAACGCCAAGGACAACCTGGCTCTCGCTGCATAATTGCAGTGACGTTGCGCCCCTGACGCCCTGTAGGGGGGTCGCAGCGACGACACAGGGCTCCACCGCCTCACGGTGACCATGGTGTGAGGTGGGAAACCTTCCATGGTGTGGACGACGGACGCTGCCTGGCTCCGGAGCACCGTCGTCCGAGATCATCCGGAACCTACGCACGTAGAGCCACCCTTTGCGGGATCGCGGCACGCGGGTTCGACTCCCGCCAGCTCCACCACGGCAACGCTGCAGCACGCCCGAGGCGTGCTGACCGACACGTGACGACCCGTCGCGCCCCCATGGGGCCGGCGGGTCGTCGTGTGCCCGAACGTCATGTTCCTGAACGTCGTGCCGGGTGGCGGCACCGTGGCCCGCCTGGCAGGCGGGCCCCTGTCAGTCCTGGGGCCACAGCCGGTCGGCGAGGTCCACGGCCCAGGCGTGGTCGGGGCCGGCCGCGGTGACGACACTGGCGTCGCGGTAGTCCCGTCCCGCCTGCAGGGGGAAGTGGCCGGGGCCGTCGACGGCCACCACCGCGCCACCGGCTTCCCGCACCAGGATGGCCCCCGCGGCCACGTCCCAGGCCTTCGGGACGCGCTGGTAGGCCCCGGTGAGGCTGCCGTCGGCCACCAGTGCCAGTTCCAACGCGGAACTGCCCACCACGCGCGCCTTGAACCAGGTTCCGCCCTGCCATCGTCGGATCGTGCCAGGGGTCACCGCGATGGGGTGGTGGCGGCTGGCACGTTCCGACAGGTCCGGTGCGGTCGCGACGTGGGCGGGTTGCCCGCCGACCGTCGTGCCCGCGCCCCGTCGCGCCTCCCACCGTCGGTCCAGCGTCGGCGCGTCCACCAGTCCCCACACGACCTCGCCGTCGTGGGCCAGGGCGATCGACACGCACCACCACGGCAACCCGGCGGCGTAGTTGGTGGTGCCGTCGATCGGGTCGATGACCCAGGTCCACGGCGACCCGTCCCACGTCGTGTCGCCCTCCTCCGACACGACCCCGTGGTCGGGGAAGGCGTCGGCGACGGCCGCGACCAGCAGGGCGTCCACGGCCAGGTCGACGTCGGTGACCGGACTGCCGTCCTGCTTGTCGTGTCGGCGCGAGCGCCCGGCGCCCGCCAGGAGTCGTGGCCGCAGTCCGTCGACGGTCTCACGGGCGAGCGCGGACGCCCGGTCCACGACGGCGTCGTCGTCGGCGTCCAGCCCGTCGGTGGGGGTGGCGGTGGGCAGGTCGTCGACGGATCGGACGTCTCCGGACGGCCCGTCAGGGGCCTGGGCGGGTCCCTGCCGGTCGGATCGCGCTGTGGGCGGCTCGGCGGACGGGGAGGTGGATGGCGTGGAGGTCATGGTCCCACGCTACGGCCTGCACCGACGGCACGTCGGATCGGTCCCGGCACATGTCCGATCGACCCGGACGGCCCCGGCCGCGGACAACGTCGCTCGGTTACGCTGGCGTAAGTTGCGGTGCCAGCATCGACGACCCCCCGCGCGATGCGGGCCCCGCGCCGAACGCCCCCAGCTGCACTCCGCCGAACCGCCCGTCCGCGGGCCTGCTCCAGGCCCGCTGCCTCGAGGAATTCCATGCGCTCACCCTCCGACGTCGTCGCCGACATGCGAACCCAGGCCGCCACCGTGCGCGGCCTGGAGGTCCCGACCGAGACCACCGTGAAATGGCAGCGCCGATCCATGCTGGCCATCTCCATCATCCCGCCGCTGGGCATCCTGTTCGCCGCCGCCCAGGTGTGGGGCTGGGGCCTGACCGGTCGCGACCTGGTGCTGTTCGCCGCCTTCTACGTGGTGACGGGCCTGGGCATCACGGTGGGGTTCCACCGTCTGCTGACGCACAAGTCCTTCGACGTGCCGAACTGGGTTCGCGTGTCGTGGGCCGTGGCCGGCTCGCTGTCGATCGAGGGCGGCGTCATCGACTGGGTGGCCACGCACCGGCGCCACCACGCCTACTCCGACGAGGAGGGTGACCCCCACTCGCCGCACCTGGAGGCCGCAGACGGGGTCAAGGGCGTGCTCAAGGGCCTCGGCCACGCCCACCTGGGGTGGATGTTCGCCCCTGCCGGCACCAAGGCCGAGGTGTGGGCGCCCGACCTGCTGGACAACCCCGCGATCGTGCGTGTGCAGAAGTCCTTCCCGCTGCTGATCCTGGTCACCTTCGGCCTTCCGGCCCTGATCGGCGGGCTGTGGGCCGGCTCGTGGACGGGTGCCGTCACCGGACTCATCTGGGGTGGGCTGGTGCGGGTGTTCCTGCTCCACCACGTGACCTGGTCGATCAACTCCATCTGCCACTTCTACGGCACCACGCCGTTCAAGGCCCGGGACGAGTCGCGCAACAACCCGTGGCTCAGCCTGGTCTCGTTCGGGGAGTCGTGGCACAACGGTCACCACGCCTTCCCGGCCTCGGCCCGCCACGGGCTGCGCTGGTGGGAGTTCGACCTGTCGTGGATCACGATCCGGGGCATGAAGCTGGTCGGCATCGCGCGCAACGTCAAGCTGCCGAGCCCGACCCAGCTCGAACGCAAGCGCCTGCCGCGCCCCGCCAAGGGCTGACGCCCCACGTCCGCTCGCACCGTCACGCGCCGGTCGAGTTCGCCCGCACCGGGAAGGTCGCGACATGCCCACGACCCGCATGACGGGGTCGCAGCGCCGTCAACAGCTGATCACGATCGGGCGTGGCCTGTTCGCCGAACGGGGCTACCAGGCCACCACGGTCGAAGAGATCGCCGACCGTGCCGGGGTCACCAAGCCCGTCGTGTACGAACACTTCGGTGGCAAGGACGGCCTGTATGCCGTGGTGGTCGACCGCGAGATCGACGAACTGTCGGCACGCATGACCGCGGCCATCTCCACCGACAAGCCGCGGATCGCCGGGGAGCAGGCCGCGCTGGCGTTCCTGACCTACATCGACGAACGCGGCGACGGCTTCCGGGTGCTGGTGCGTGACGCCCCCGCCGGCCGCCACGAGGGTGCCTTGGCGACCGTCATGGGTGACGTCGCGGTCCGGGTCGAACAACTCCTCGAGGCGACCTTCGCCGATCGTGGTTTCGATGCCCAGGCCGCGCCGATCCACGCGCGCATGCTGATCGGTGCCGTGGCGTTCGTGGGGGAGTGGTGGTTGGACGCCGGCACGCCGGATCGCGACCGCATGGCACGCCACGTCGTCAACCTGTTGTGGAACGGCCTGCAGGGCCTGGAGTCCGAACCGCCTCCCCTGCGAATCATGGCCGGTCAGGACGGGTCCCCCGACGTCCCCGGGAGTGCCTGACGTGGCGCGATTGGTCGTCGTCGGCATCCAACCCGACCTCGCCTGGGAGCAGCGCGACGTCAACCTCGCGGCCGCCGGCGTCTCCGTCGCGCGTGCGGCCGACCTGGGTGCAGGGCTGATCGTGTTGCCCGAGATGTTCCCGACCGGGTTCTCCATGGACACCGACACCACGGCCGAGCCACCGGACGGTCCGTCGGCGAGCTTCCTGGTCGACGCCGCGAGTCGGCACGGGGCCTGGCTCGCCGGATCCTTCGCCTGCCTCGTCGACGGCGACGACCGGCCCACGAACCGCCTGCTGCTGGCCGGGCCCGACGGCACGACGCACCACTACGACAAGATCCATCCGTTCTCCCACGCTGGCGAGGACGACCACTTCGCCCCGGGCCGCACGACCACCGTCGTGGACGTGGCCGGGGTCCGGGTGGCCCCGTTCGTGTGCTACGACCTGCGTTTCGCCAACGTCTTCTGGGACCTGGCACCCGACGTCGACCTGTACCTGGTGCCCGCCAACTGGCCCACGGCCCGGCGTGAGCACTGGACCACCCTGCTGCGGGCACGGGCGATCGAGAACCAGGCCTGGGTGCTGGGGGTCAACCGCGTCGGGGTCGGCAAGCGACTGGACGGTGGTGACCTGCCCTACCCCGGCGACTCGATGCTCGTCGACCCGCTGGGCGCCACGGTCAGCACCGCCGCGGGCCAGGAGGGCATGGTCCACGGCACCGTGGACACCGACGAGGTCGCCCGGGTGCGTGACCGACTCCGCTTCCTGCCCGACCGACGCTTCTCCGCCGACCGGTAGGCCACGGTCGCGTGGCTCAGTCGTCCACCGGCGGGATCTCGACCCCGTCCAGGTCGGCCTCGGCCGGCGGCGGCTGGGGGTCCATCTCCTCGAGGGTGTCGACCAGCAACTGGGCGACCGACACCCCACTCGCCCAGCGACGGTCGGCGGGGATCCGGTACCAGGGCGCCCAGTCGGTGGACGTCGCCGCCAACGCCTCGCGGTAGGCCCGCATGTAGTCGTGCCACTGGGCCCGGACCTCGAGGTCGCCCGGGTTGAACTTCCAGTGCTTGTCGGCGTCGTCGAGCCGCTCCTGCAACTCCTCCTGCTGCTGTTCGGGGGAGATGTCGAGGAAGCACTTGCGGATGACCGTGCCGTTGTCGGCCAACATGCGCTCGAAGTCGTTGATCTGGCGGTAGCGCTGCTGCACGGTCTCGTCGTCGATCCAGCCGTTGACCCGCACGATGCCCACGTCTTCGTAGTGGGAGCGATCGAACACCCCGATGGTGCCACGCGGCGGGCACGCCGCATGCACCCGCCACAGGTAGTCGTGGTCCAGCTCGGCGTCGTTGGGCGCCTTGAACGCGCTGACCTTCACGCCCTGCGGGTTGACACGCGGGAACACCCGCCCCATCGTCCCGGACTTGCCGGCGGTGTCCATGCCCTGCAGCACGAGCAGCACCGCACGCTGGTCCTCGGCCCACAGCCGTTCCTGCAGGTCGGCCAGGCGCTGCTGGAGGTGGTCCAGGACCTCGTGGCCGTGGTCCTTGTCGTCCAGTCCGACGGTCGCGTGGGTCAGCTCGCGCACGCCGAGGTCGGGTTGGACGCCCTCCAGCACGCGCAGGTCGGTCAGGTCGGGACGGTCCACGGGATCCTCGTCGCGTCGGGGTGCCGGGCGAGCCCGGCTGCCCCGTCACGATAGTGTCGGCGCGCGCCCACGCCGTCCGCTGCCGCCCGCTCCCGAGGTCCGTCGTGCCCGACATCCTGGTCGCCGCCGCCGACCTCACCCGACTCGAGCGGGATGCGGGGATGGCGGCGGGGTCCATCACCCGCGAGGACCACCAGGTCGTCGCGGCGCTGGAACGGGCCGGGGCCAGGGCACGAGTGGCCCACTGGGACGACCCCGCCGTGGCGTGGCACGCCGCCGATGCGGTCGTGGTGCGATCCGCCTGGGACTACCCCGCCCGGCGCGACGAGTTCGTGGCCTGGGCCGCCGCGGTCGGGGCGGGGACACGATTGTTCCCCGACGCCGACGTCGTGCGGTGGAACACCCACAAGTCCTACCTGCTCGAACTGGAGGACCGCGGCGCCCCGATCGTGGCGACCGCCTGGCTCGGGGCCGGCGACGACGTCTCGTTGGCCGACCTCGCCCGCGACCGCGGGTGGGCGCCAGGTGGTGGCCAAGCCGGCAGTCGACCTCGCCGGGCTGCACCTGCTCGTGGCCGAGGACCCGGCGGCCGCCCAGGACGACTTCGCCAGCGCTGGTGGCCGACCAGGACGTGCTCGTGCAACCCCTGCTGCGTCGGATCCGGTCCGACGGCGAGGTGTCGGTGGTGTGCATCGACGGTCGCGTGTCCCACGCCCTGCACAAGACCCCGGCCGTCGACTCCTGGCGAGTGCACACCGAGCACGGCGGCCGCTTCGAGGTGGTCGAGCTGGACCGCTCGCGTGCCACCCTGGCCGAGTGGGTGGTGGCGGCCACCGGCGTCGAACCCCTGGTCGCCCGGGTCGACCTGGTCCCGGCCGACGACGGCGCCTGGCAGGTCGGCGAGGTCGAGCTGGTCGAGCCCGCGCTGTACCTCGACTGGGTGCCCGAGGCCGCCGACCGCCTCGCCGCCGCCCTCCTCGCCCGCCTCGACACCCCTCCACCCTCCCCGCCCACAGCACCGCCATCGTGAGCCTTCCGGCCGGGATTCCGGCCGGAACGCTCACGGTGGAGGAGTCGTGCGGGGCGTCGGCGGGGGTGGGGGCGGGGCGGCCCAGGCCATACCCTCGGTCCGGCGTCGCACGACCAGCACATCCCGGCGGCGTGCTCGTGCCCGAGCACGGCCAGCCGTACGTCCCCCAACCAGGAGCACGATGATGAAGGTGGCCATCTCCGGCGCGACCGGCCTGATCGGGTCGGCCCTGGCCGACCACCTGCGCAGCGACGGCCACCAGGTGGCGCGACTGGTGCGCTCGGCGTCCGACCTCGGATCCGACGACATCCTGTGGTCGATCGACGACGGTCGCCTGGATCCGGCCGACCTGGTCGGGACCGACGCCGTGGTCCACCTCGCGGGTGCCCCGATCGGCAGTGACCGGTGGAGCGACGAGGTCAAGGAGGAGATCCGGTCCTCACGCGTGGACGGGACCGCCCTGCTGGCCGAGGCCATGGCGGGACTGGACGGCGGCCCGACGGTGTTCGTGTCCGGGTCGGCGGTCGGGTGGTACGGCTCGCGTGGCGACGAGGTCCTGACCGAGGATGCCACGGCAGGCGACGACTTCCTGGCCGGTGTCTGCGTGGCCTGGGAGGCCGCCGCCGACCCCGCCCGCGAGGCGGGGATCCGGGTGGTGCACCCGCGCACCGGGGTCGTGCTGGCCGAGGACGGCCCGCTGGTCGACAAGGTCGAGCTGCCCTTCAAGCTCGGGGTCGGCGGACGCGTCGGGTCGGGCCAGCAGTGGGTGCCGTGGATCTCACTGGAGGACGAGGTCCGGGCCCTGGCGTTCCTGGTGACCTCCGACCTCGAGGGGCCCGTCAACCTCACCGGACCCGAACCGGCCCGCAATGTCCGGCTGACCAAGGCGCTGGGGGCGGTCTGGAACCGGCCCACGCTCGTCCCGGTGCCGATCTTCGCGATCAACCTGTTGTACGGCGAGATGGGCGTGACGCTGGCGACATCGTCCCAGCGGGCGTTGCCCGAGCGACTGCAGGCGGCTGGCTTCACCTTCCACCACGACACGGTCGAGGCTGCCACGGCGGCCGCGCTGGGCTGAACGGGCCCTCGACCAACCGGCCGCGCTGGTCATGGCCGACTCAGGCCGCACGTCGTGCCAGGTCCAGGGCCCGGGCGACCACGCCATCGAGCATGTCGTCGGTCAGGCGTCCGGTGAAGGTGTTGAGCTGGCTGACGTGGTAGCTGGCGACCAGCCGGGTCCCGTCGGCCAGGGTCGCCTCGGCGCCGTGCCCGAAGCGGGGCTTGCGCCCCGTCCAGCCGCGCAGCCGACAGCACACGTCCCAGGCGAAGCCCCCCAAGGCCACCAGGACGGCCGGGTCCACCGCGTCCACCTCGTCGTCCAGCCACGTCGACACGCAGGTGTCGCGCTCGGTGGTCGTCGGTCGGTTGCCGGGCGGCGCGCACTTGACCGGTGAGGTGACCCAGACCCCCGTCAGTTCCAGCCCGTCGCCGAGCGCGGTCGACGTGGGCTGGTTGGCGATGCCGAGTCGGTGCAGGCTCGCGAACAGCATGTCCCCCGATCGGTCACCGGTGAACATCCGACCGGTGCGATTGGCCCCGTGCGCGGCCGGTGCCAGGCCCACCACCACGACGTCGGCAGCGGGATCGCCGAATCCCGGCACGCCACGACCCCAGTAGTCCTGGTCGGCGAAGGCCGCTCGTGGGTCCGCGGCGACCGCCTCGCGATGGGCCACCAGCCGTGGGCACCGCCGGCAGCGCGGGACCCCGGCGTCGATGCCGGCGAGGCGTCGGTCGGGCACGGACCGGCGTGAGGCGGCGGGTGGTTCGGCGGGGGGCGACATGGTCGGCCAGCCTACGACCGTGGCCGGCGGTGCGGCCGGGGTCCGGTCGAGGATCGTCGCCGACGCATGGCCGGCGGCGGTCCGTGGCAGGTGGACGGTGTCGGGACCGCGCCGGGCCCGGTCCCCGGACCAAGGACGTCCCATGACCCGCCCACCAGCGACGCCGTCGACCGATCCTCGCAGCCGCCTCGTCGACGCCACGCCGGCCGCGGGTGACCGGTCGGGTGGGGCCTGATGGGCCAGCCGAGCGGCGACCGCGCCGACGCGTCGGGTCCGGGTGCACGAGCGACGTCGCCCACGCAGATTCCGGGACAGGGCTGGCGGCAGGTCGGTCGTCGCATCGTCGCCGAGATCAAGGAGGACAACATCCCGGTGGTCGCCGCCGGGGTGGCCTTCTACGCCTGGATCGCCCTGGTCCCGACGTTGATCGCGCTGCTGATGATCTACGGCCTGATCGCCGACGCCGGGACCATCTCCGACCAGATCGGCCAGGCCACGTCCCAGTTGTCGGCGGACACCGCGGCCGTCATCGAAGAGCCGATCCGCTCGGCCACCCAGGTCGACGGCCTGTCGATCGGGTTGGTGCTGGCGCTCCTCGGGGTGCTGTGGAGCGCGTCGGGCGGGATGGACGGGCTCGTCAAGGGGATCAACATCGCCTATGACGAGGACCCCCGCAGCTTCCCGCGTCGACGTGGCCTCGCCATCCTGCTGACCCTCGGCGCGATCGTGTTCGTGGTCCTGCTGGTCGGCCTGGTCGGGGTCGTGCCACCGGTGATCGAGGCCCTCGGCCTGGGCACGGTCGGGACCGTGCTCGCCCAGGTCGTCCGGTGGCTGCTGGTACTGGTGTTGATGCTGGCCGGCCTGGCGGTGGTCTACCGGCTCGCCCCGCACCGCGAGGATCCACAACTGCAGTGGGTGTCGGTGGGTGCCGGCATCGCCACCCTGCTGTGGTTGCTGGGCTCGGTCGGGTTCTCCTTCTACGTGTCGACCTTCGGTTCCTACAACGAGACCTACGGGGGACTGGCGGGGGTCGTCGTCCTGAACCTGTGGCTGTTCCTGTCGGCCTTCTGCGTCCTGCTGGGGGCCGAGATCAACTCCGAGCTCGAGGCCCAGACCGCCCACGACACCACCACCGGGCCCGACCAGCCGATCGGCCAGCGCGGCGCCGTCAAGGCCGACACCGTCGAGGCCGACACCGTCGAGGCCGACACCGTCGAGTCCGGTGGCTGACCAACGTCCGGACGCACGTCCGACCTGCACCACCGTCGTCGCGACCGCGACGGCGACCGACGAGGAGGATCGCGTGAACATCGACAAGAGCCAGATCATGGACATGCTGCGCAGCCAGGATGAACCCGGCGACGCCAGCAAGGCCGACCAGGCCGAGCAAGGAGCTGCCCCAGCAGGTCGACACCGACAACCAGGAGCACCAGAACATGCTGGAGAAGTTCGGCATCGAGCCCCAGCAGCTGATCAGCCGCTTCACGGGGGGTGGCCTCGGGCTGTAGGCCCGATCACACCGGCGGCGCCTGCCGTCGGCCACCTGCTGGTCCCTGTCTCCGCGGGACCAGCAGGGCCGTCCCCGTCAGGCGCTGGCGCGCCGTGCTCGTGCCCGCACGATCGACCGGATCGTCAGCAGGGCGACGACCGCGACGACCTGGCCACCCACGGCGAGCCGGGTGACGTCCACAGTGGGCTGCCAGGTGACGTCGTCGCCGCGGACCAGCACCACCCCGACGGGATCGGCACGGAGTCCGAAGCCGCCACCGGATCCCTCGCCCGTCCCGTCCGGACCGGCCCCGCCCCCGCCGCCGCCCCCGCCGCGCACCCGGGCGACCGGAACGATCGTGATCCCGTCCTGCAGGATCGGGTCGCCGAACACGCGCCGGACGGTCATCGCGTCCTGGGCGTTGGTCATGAGTGTGGCGATGTCCATGCGTGTGCTCCCTGCTTCCGCCGCGGCCGCTGGCCGGCCCGGTCACTCGACGCATCCCCTCCAGCATGCCGCCGCGCCCGGGGCGTGACAGGGGCCAGGCGCCCTGTGGCCAGTCGACGTTCGGCCCGTCGCGTCCCGTCGCCCCCCGGTGGGAGCTGGTCCCCAGGCCGGTTGACCCGATGGGCCGGGACGTTCGGCACTTCCCCGGGCGAGCGTGGCGGGCGAGGCTGGCAGCAGCCACCCAAGGGGGATTCCGTGCAGCGCAACCTGTACGTCTACACCTACCTGCACGCCGACTGGGACGACGTCGAGCGCGTCCTCCGGGACGACCCGACCACGCTCCTGCAGGAGGCGACCAGGCATGCCGACGAGCGCACCCGGGTCGTGACGATCGGCCTGCGGGCCGACGTCGGCGCCTTCCGGGTCGGCCGTGACGCGGCGGTCCAGCTGGGGGAGCTGCGGGTCATCGACCCCCACTGTGTCTCCCTGCCGGTGCACTGGAGCGCGCACGACCACCAGGGGCTGTTCCCCGCCATGGAGGGCTACCTGGAGGCCGCCCGGCTCGCGAGCCACCCGCCGCTGACACAGCTGTCCTTCATCGGGCAGTACCGGCCCCCGCTCGGCGTCCTCGGGGCCCTGGGTGACGCCACACTCGGCCACCGCGTGGCCGAGGTCGCCGTGCACAACTTCCTCACCGATGTCGCCGAGCGCATCGTGACGACCACGGCCGTCCCGGCTCCGGCGACCGGCTGAAGCGGATGCCACGCCCCGTCGCCGTCATCGACCACACGATCGGGCGGCCCGTCGTCCCGGCCTCTGGCGATCCCGCTCAGCCGCCGAGGGCGTCGAAGACCTCGTAGATCATGAAGGCCGGCCAGAACAGGCCCTGCACGATGGCCAGCAGGTACTCCCAGAACGTGTCCGCCTGCTGCCAGAACCACACCAGGGCTCCGAAGATCCCGAGCCCGTAGATCGCCCCGCCGCCAGCGGCGCCCGTGTTGTTGCTCATCGTGTCCTCCCAGTGGTCGTGGTCGATCCCACCCGCCAGCCAGGTGCGTGGCGGGGGGGCGCGTCAGTTCGCTTCGAGGACCTGCCGGAGGCGATCGACCTCGCGTCGCGCCATCCGGTCCTCGGCGACCTCGAGGATCGGTCCGGTGAGGCGCATCAGCCACGAGTCCAGCAGCAGGCGGCCCTGCATGTGTCGACGGGCCGCCGGATGGTCGTCTCCAGGCGTGCACCGTGGAGCCACCCGGACCCTCCCACTGGATCGTCGCCGCGGGTCATCGCGTTCCCCCTCCGCCGTCGAGGCCCCCGTCTGCCTCGCCCCCACTCTTGCACACGTCGCAGCGAACGTCACCCCGATCGTTGGGGTGACGCGGGACCGGGTCCAACGGGGCGATCGGATCGTTGGCGGCCGACCGCGTCTCGTGGTGGGGTGGTCGGGATGTGCGACCATCCAACGGCATGGACGTGTCGTGCATCTGGTGGCAGGCCGACCCCGACGACCGCTCCGTGATGGTGCTGCTGAGCCACACCATGGTCACCCCCGACCAGCTCGACCAGCTCGACCAGCTCGAGCAGGGAATCGGGTCCGGCGTGTGGGACGCGATCACCCGGTCCCAGCCGGTCGGATCGGCCATGCCCCGGAGGCCAGTCCCCGGCCACCTGACCCGTCCCCTACTCGATGTCGGGAAGGCCCTGGGCGCGCAGCCAGAGGTTGGCGCGCCGGCGCGACGTCCGGCTGATCCACGCGTCCTGGACGAGCTCGACGACCTCGTCGCGGCTCGCCTCGTGCAGGCGACTGGCTCGGACCAGCACGGACCGGTGGCCGTCGAAGTGGGGGGTGGTGAAGAACGGGAGGTCGGGATCCTGGACGAGTGCCAGCTTGTCCTGCTCCGAGGCCACCCAGATCACGATGACGTCGTCGTAGCGCTCGCCCGTGTCGGGATCGAACGCATCGGGACGGGGATTGCGGAAGAACACGAAGGAGGCCCGGCCGACCTGGTAGACCGGGTTGTCCCCGGCCTGCTCGATCCGCACGTGTGGCATCGCCGCGGCGGTGTCATGGACGTCCGCGACGGTCGCCGGACGACGTCTCCTGCGCATGGTGCACCAGCCTGGGTTGGCATGTCCGGGACGCTACTGCCGGTGGCTCCCGGAGGCCCGTCACATGAATCGCTGCATCAGGTCGCGGACCTGGGTGGGGTCCACGGCGTGTTCGCGGAGCCGGAACACGTCGTCGAGGTGGCCGGGGGTGATCAGGAAGAGGATGGTGGCCGGCCCGTCCACGGAGCGGAAGGTGTGTGGGAGTCCACGTGGGAGGAAGAAGGTCGTGTCGGGTCCACCTCGCCAGGTGTCCTGGCCACAGTCCACCTCCATCGTCCCGTCGAGGACCACGATGGTCTCGTCCTCGTGGACGTGTTCGTGACGTGGCGGACCGTGGCCGTCGACGACCGTGCGGTACATCGCGAGGCTCCCACCGGTGGAACGGTTCGAGCACCTGATCTCGGGGCCGCGTTCGTCGACGCCCTCGTCGGGCGCCAGCACCTAGCCGGACGTGGGGGTGGGGACGGCCGCGGCGGTTGCGCGATGTGGACGGCCCGGCGATCACCGATCGCTGGCCGACCAAGGAGAATCCGATCTGCTCCTGATCCCCGCGCGCTTGCGATGTGACCGGCCCCGCCCGATGTGAGTCGGGCCGACGGGTCGGGGGCAGTCACATCAGCCGGCGCCATTCACATCGGAGCCCGCGGTCCGCGGTCGCGCGGACGACGAATGATCAGGTCCGAAGGTCGTGGTGGACCCAGACGTTGGGCTCGAGGTAGGTCACGCGGTCGGCGTCGAGGTCGACCACCACGGGGGCCAGCGCCTGGGGCACCTCCACCTCGCCGTCACGGTCGAAGTCCAGCCCGGTCCACTCGTGCCACTGTGCCGGGGTTGCCTCGATCAGCATCGACTCCGGGGCGACCTTGACGATGGTGGCGCCGACCCGGGCATGCACCCGCAGCCAGGGGTCGGCGGGCAGCCCCTCCTCGGTGCGACGGCCCAGGTAGTCGTCCATCGACTCCCCCGGGTGGGCGTGCTTGCCCGAGGGCCGGACCGGCGCGACCAGGTCCCACAGCCCCATGGCGGCCACCGCCTCGCGCATGTGACCGAGCAACCACGTGCTCAGGCCGAGCCCACGTGCGGCCGGGGCAACCATGATCTCCAGCGCCGAGGCCATCGTCGGGGCACGTCCGGCGTCGTGGTCGGCGATGCCTCGCTCGACGATGGCGTCCCAACCCCGGTCGGGCAGGTCCTGGACCGAACCGGTCACCGGGAGGAAGCAGGCCTTGCCGATCACCTCGTCGTCGGGGGTGATCGCGATCAGGCACAGGTGGCCGAGGTCCGTCCCGAGCCGTCCGTAGTACAAGTCCCCGACCGGGTCGTGCACCATGAACTCGGGCCAGCCGGCGTCGGTGGCCGCCCACATCGCGTCGGCCAGCCCTGGCCGGTCCGACAGCCGCACGACCTGCAGTGATGACGGATCGATGCTCGGCCCCCTCGACGTCACGGCCTCGGCTCAGTCGGTCGGGAAGTAGGTCTCGGCCATGCAGCTGGACAGCATGGCGACGTCGGCCAGGAGCTCTTCCAGCCCCGGATCCTCGTCGTCGAGGATGGTCGTGACGTCCTGCACCCGGCCCAGCCTGGCCGACAGCCAGCGCGCATCGCGCACGAACGCGTCACCACGGTCCAGGTTGCGAACGGCCAGTTCGCGCCCGATGGTCGTCAGGGTGTCGGCGCAGTAGCGCACCGATCGGGGCAGCCGGGCCGACAACAGCAGGAAGGCCGCCATCGACACCCCGTCGGGCGGTCCGGTGTGGTGTCGGCGGAACGCCTCGTAGGCACCCAGCGACTTCAGCAGGGCCATGCCACGGTGGGTCTCCAGCCCGGCCGCCACCGGTGCCGCACGACCGTTGTGGCGGAATCGGAGCTGCAGCGCCCGCAGGGTGTTGTCGGTGCGCTCCACCAGGGCGCCCGCGCGCAGGAAGTACCAGCCCTGGTCCCGGACCAGGCTGGCGTCGGCGATGCCGGCGAACAACTGGCCGGCGGTGCGCGCGCTGGTGCAGTAGCCCGACAGGTCGTCCTCGGTGACCGTGGACCCGGTGCACAGGTCGAGGTAGGCGCTGTTGAGCGACTCCCACATCTCCGTCGAGATGCGTCCGCGCAACGTGCGACCGTTCTCGCGCGCCGCGGCCAGCGACGACGCGATCGACGACGGGTTGCGCCGATCGGTGGTGAACCACTCGATGACGGCACCGGCGTCGGCCCGGCCGTGGTGCTCGCGGAACGAATCCTGGTCGTCGCTGAAGTCCAGGAGTGGCGCCCACTGCTCGGTCACGATCCCGCTGGTGCCCGGGACCAGCGGGGCCTCGGCCATGGCGATGTAGTTCACGCCCAGCAGCCGGGCGGTGTTCTCCGCCCGCTCGACGTAGCGGCCCATCCAGTACAGGCTCTCGGCGATCCTGCTCAGCATCGGACGACTCCCGTCGTCGCGGTGTGGGTGGCCGGGACACGACGAGGACTCACTGTTGGCTCCCACCCAGCGAGGTTCCCGAGGCGAGGTTGGGGGCGAGGTCGGTCGACGGCCCCGACGGGAGCGCCTGTCCGGGGGGATCCGCCCCCTCCGACCCCCCGTCCCCTGCGGGACCCTGCCCGTCGGCCAGCACCCAGGTGTCCTTCGACCCGCCGCCACGCGACGAGTTGACCACCAGGGAGCCGCGTTCCAGCGCGACCCGGGTGAGCCCGCCCGGGACGATGCGTGTCTCCTCGCCGATCAGGGCGAACGGACGCAGGTCGACGTGGCAGGGCTCGAACTCGCGTGAGTCGGGGTAGAAGGTCGGATGGGTCGACAGCGACACGATCGGCTGGGCGATGTAGTTGCCTGGGTCCCGGGCGACGGTCGCGAGGAAGTCTGCACGCTCGTCGGCGTCGGCGTCCCGACCGATCAGCATCCCGTAGCCGCCGGCCCCGCCGACCTCCTTGATCACCAGGCGTTCGGCCTCGCGCATCATCAGGTCCAGCCCGTCGGGGTCGGCCCCCAGGTAGGTCTCGACGTTGGGCAGGATCGGCTCCTCGCCGAGGTAGTAGCCGATCATCGCGGGCACGTAGGCGTAGATCGCCTTGTCGTCGGCGACACCCGTCCCGACCGCGTTGGCCAGGCCCACCGCACCGGCGGCGTAGACCTCCATCAGGCCCGGCACCCCCAGCATGGAGTCGGGATTGAACGCCGTCGGGTCCAGGAAGTCGTCGTCGATGCGTCGGTAGATCACGTCGACCACCTGGCGGCCCCGGGTCGAGCGCATCCACACGCGGCCCTCGTCCACGAACAGGTCGCGGCCCTCGACCAGTTCGACGCCCATCTGCTGGGCGAGGTAGCTGTGCTCGTAGTACGCCGAGTTGTACTGGCCCGGCGTGAGCACCACGACGGTCGGGTCACTGATGCCGCTCGGTGCCAGGCCGCGCAGGGTCTGGAGCAGGTCGAAGGAGTAGTGGCGAATGGGGCGGACGCCGTGGGTGCGCAGCAGACCGGGGAAACTGCGTGCGGTCACGTCGCGGTTGACCAGCATGTAGGACACGCCGGACGGGTTGCGCAGGTTGTCCTCCAGGACCCGGAAGGTGCCCTCGCCGTCCCGGATGAGGTCGGTGCCCACGACCGTGGTCCACGCGCCGTGCGGGACCTCGACACCACGCATGATCGGCCGGTAGTTCGGGTTGTCCAGCACCAGGTTCCACGGGACCACGCCCTCGTGCAGGATCTGCTGGTCGTTGTAGACGTCGCCGAGGAAGTGGTTGAGGGCCGACGTCCGTTGGCGCAGGCCGGCCTCGACGTGGGCCCACTCGGAGGCGGTGATGATGCGGGGGACCGGGTCGAACGGGAAGGCCCGCTCGGTGCCCCGGTCGTCGTCGTAGACGGTGAACGTGATGCCCTGGTTGCGGAAGGCCAGGTCGGTCAGGGAGCGTCGGCGGCCGAACTCCTTGGCGGTCATCGTGGCGAAGTAGTCGAAGGCGTCCCGGTAGGCCTCGCGCACGCCGCCCGCACCGATGGCCTCGTCGTAGCCCCCGGGTGCCTCGTAGGGCTGCAGTCCGTCGTCCACCGGGAGCCTGTCGTCTGCGTGGTCGGCTCGCGTGCACGCGCCGGAGCCAACCCCCCGGGCGGGGCGCATCGTTGCGCGGTCAACGCGGGCCGCGGCCACCCTACACGGCCGCTCTCGCCCGACGCAGATCGACCGCGGCCCACATCGGTGGTCGCCGCGTCGTCGTCGAGCCGGTCGGATTCCTCGCCGGTGGGCCCGTACCGTGGCGCCATCGTCCCGTCGCCGGTCGCCGTCGTCGGGACGACCGAGTTGCGCGACGACGACGAGGACGTGGACATGGGGTTCTGGACGACCTGGCTGGTGTCCCTGGGGGCGACGGTCGCGTTCGCGACGCTGGTGTGGATCGCCAGCGTGGTCCGACACGACGCCAGCCTGGTGGATCGCATCTGGGGGATGTTCTTCGTGGTGCAGGCGTGGGTCGTGTACCTGGTCGGTGGGGAGCCATCGCCCCGGTCGCTGCTGGTCGCCGTGCTGGTCACCGTCTGGGGTGTCCGCCTGTCGGCGTTCCTGACCTGGAGGAACTGGGGCGACGGGGAGGATCCGCGCTACCAGGACATGCGTGCGAGGTCCTCGGGCAACTTCGCCATCCGCAGTCTGTTCCGGGTCTTCTGGCTGCAGGCGGTCCTGGCCACCGTCATCGGCGTCCCGCTGGTCGCCGTGGCCACCCGTGCGGGCGAACTCGGCCTGCTCGACGCCGTGGCCGTCGTCGTGTGGGCCATCGGGTTGTTCTTCGAGGCGGTCGGCGACTGGCAGCTGTCCCGCTTCCTGGCCGACCCCGACAACCGTGGCCACGTCATGGACCAGGGCCTGTGGGCCTACACCCGTCACCCCAACTACTTCGGCGACACCGTGGTGTGGGCGTCCTACGGGCTGTTCGCGATCGCCGCCGGGGCGTGGTGGGCCGTCATCGGACCGATCCTGATGGGCGTGCTGATCGTGCGGGTGTCGGGCGTGGCCCTGACCGACGAGCGCATGGGGTCCTCGGACAGCAAGCGCGAGGGCTACGACGAGTACGTGGCCCGCACCAACGTCTTCGTGCCCGGACCACGGTCGTCGTCGGACGGCTCGTGACGGGACCGCGACGCCCGCCACTGGCACGGAAGGGACCGCCGTGACCCGCCTCGACGAGGGACCCGACGCGATGGACGCCGACCTGCTGTCGCCGTTGCGACTCGACCGGGCGACCTGGGACGCCCTGGTCGGCCATGCCCGCTCTGACGTGCCCTACGAGGTGTGCGGGCTGCTGGGGATCGACGACGACGGGACCATCCACCACGTTCCGGTCACCAACGACCAGCGGTCGATGACCTACTACGCCATGAACCCCAGGGAACTGCTCCGGGGGATGCGCGAGATCGAGGACCACGAGCGCGACCTGGTCATCTACCACTCCCACACCCACACCGAGGCCTACCCGTCCGACACCGACGTGCGGTTGGCGCAGTACCCCGAGGCCACCTACGCCATCGTGACCCTCCAGGACCGGGACGCACCCGACGTCCGCGCCTTCCGCATCGTCGACGGCGAGGTCACGGAGCGACCGGTGTCGATCGTGGACGACGCGACCGGTGCCGACCCGTCCGCCGACGACGGCACCTGACCCGCGAGGCCAACGGCCGTCCGGACAGGGTCGGGGAACAACGGCCGCTGACCCGTCGTTGTGAGGGGTGACAGGGCCCGGTGACGATCCCGGCGCCCCACCAAGTTTCCCGCGCCCGCCGATCCGGGCAGAAACGAGCGCACCAATGTCCACCGTCGCACTCACCAAGGACGACTTCACCAGCACCGTCGAGGACAACGACATCGTCCTCGTGGACTTCTGGGCCGAGTGGTGTGGTCCGTGCAAGGCCTTCGGGCCGGTCTACGAGAAGGTCTCGGAGGACCACGACGACGTCGTGTTCGCCAAGGTCGACACCGACGCCGAACAGGAGCTGGGACAGGGCTTCGGCATCCGCTCCATCCCGACCCTGATGGCCTTCCGCGAGGGCATCATGGTGTTCTCCCAGGCCGGCGCGCTGCCGGAGGCCGCCGTCGAGGACCTGGTCGGACAGATCAAGGGCCTGGACATGGACGACGTGCGGCGCCAGATCGCCGAGCACGAGGCCGAGCACGCCACCGCCTGACCATTCCCCTGGACCACCTCGACGCCCCGGCCCCCGCGGCCGGGGCGTCGTCGCGTGTGAGGGCACGAGAGGATGTCGACCGTCGCGCCGCGACACGCGGTCGGAACGTGCGGGTCATGCGGGGGACCCACGACCCGTCTAGGGTCCGTCACGAGTTCGTCCGAACCTCGGACGAACCTGTCCGACGCTCGATCCCTCGAGCACGGTTCCGCTGTACCGGAGGTCGATGACCGGCCGGTGCACCCCCCGTCCACGGCCCAGGAGTCCCCCCCATGCCTGCCCCAATCCCTGCTCGCTCTCGACCATGGCGGCCCGTCCTGGCCGTCGGCGCGATCATGGCGCTTGTCACCACCGCAACGGTGGCGTCCGCCAGCGAGACCGGTCTGCCCACCACCCCGGCCGCCACGGCCGTGTCCGCCGACGGCGCCGTCGACCTCGTGGAGGTGCACACGCCCACCGAGGCCGCCCGAGCCGCACTGGAGCAGCTGGGTCTCGACGTCGAGTCGTTGGGGTCCCCGACGTCCACGGTCGTCACCCACGGTGCGGCCGACCGCGCCGCACTGCGCACCGCCGGCCTCGACGCCGACGTGGTCGTCGCCGACCTGGACGGGCGCAACGCCCGGGCTCGTGCCGCCGAGGAGCGGCGTGCGCAGCGACTCCCGGGAGCCGCGGCCAGTGCGCGTGCCCGCGCGACCGCCGACGACGCGCTCCCCGCCACGGCCGACGCCGACCTGCTCCCCCCGCGGGCCCTGGCGGGTGACGCCGCGATGGCCGCGGCCGCCTCCGAGCTGCCCAGTGGTCGGGTCACGTACCGCACGTTGGCCGAGGTGAACCACGAGCTGGCGTACCTCGCGGCGACCTACCCCGACCGGGTCTCGCTGTTCCGCCAGCCGTACACCAGCCTGCTCGGGACGGAGATCTGGGGCATCGAGATCACCCACGACGTCGCGACCCGCAGCGGCAAGCCCGAGATGCTCATGAGCGGCGTGCACCACGCCCGCGAGTGGCCGACGGTCGACTACACGATGGAACTGGCCTGGGAGCTGTTGCTCAGCGACGGCGTCGACCCCCGCGTCACCGACCTGCTCGACGAGGTCCGCGTGGTGTTCGTCCCGGTCGTGAACCCGGACGGCTACGACATCTCGCGCAGCCTGGTCCAGGAGTTCAAGCGCAAGAACTGCCGGGTCGAGCCGGGCGAGGAGCCGACCTACGAGGAGTGTGCGGATCCGTCCAACTTCAACGAGGGCGTCGACCTCAACCGCAACTACGGCTCGTACTGGGGCAGCATCGGGGCCAGCTGGAACCGCACGCGCTCGAACTACCGCGGAACCGACCCCTTCTCGGAGCCCGAGATCCAGAACATGCGTGAACTCGTCTCCGCACACCAGTTCACGGTCGCGATCAACAACCACACGCCGGACGAGCGCATCCTGCGGGCGCCGGCGGACCTCAACGAGCCCGACCCGGTCGACGAGGCCCCCTACCAGGCGCTGGCCGAGCACCTCGCCGAGCCCCCGAACTACCTGCCGGGGCCGTGGGACGAGATCTACTACAACGGCAGCGGGGTGGCCGAGCAGTACGCGTTCTACTCCACCGGCGCCTGGGCGTTCACGCCCGAGCTCGACCTCGGCGAGGGTGGGTTCCACCCGCCCTACGAGGGCCTGGTCGAGGAGTGGTCGCAGCACCGCGAGATGTACCTGCGCGCGATGGAGGCCGCCGCGGACCCGACCGGGCATGCGGTCGTCACCGGCACGGCGCCGGCCGGCGCCGAGCTGACCATCGCCAACGAGTTCACGATGTACACCGCACCGCCGCAACTGGCGGACGGCAGCCAGGGTCCGATCCGCAGCTTCGACACGGCCCACGAGACATCGATCGTGGTGGGCAAGGACGGCACGTTCACGTGGCACGTCAACCCGTCGGTGCGTCCGGCGGAGTTCGTCAGCGCGCTGGTGACCGACGACTGGACGATCTCCTGCGCCAAGAAGCCGGGCAAGAAGATCCGGCAGCAGGTGGACGTGACCGTCGACCGCGGAGACCAGGTGGCGGTGACCATGGACGACTGCGGGAAGAAGTAGCCCGCCGCGACACCACGCAGGAACGGGAGGGCGACCGGACTGGTCGCCCTCCCGACCCGTCGTCAGGCGATGCCCGCGGCCACCCGCAGGGGACGGGCGAGGTCGCCGTTGTCGCCCACCTCGATGTCGGGCGTCCCCAGGTGGCGACCCAGTTCGCGCAGCTCCACCAGTAGGTGGGCGGCCACGCGGTCGCGCTGGCCCACCGCGACGGGCTGGGCGAACGCCCCGCGCACCTCCAGCACGCCGCGTCGCCGGTGCGCCTTGGCATCGACCCGGCCCACCAACTGGTCGTCGAGCAGGAACGGCAGCACGTAGTAGCCCCACGTGCGCTCGGCCTCGGGGACGTAGATCTCGATGCGGTAGTGCATGTCGAAGACCCGTTCGACCCGTGGCCGGAACCACACCAGGGGGTCGAACGGCGCCACCAGCGCCCGTGCCCGCACCGCCCGGGGCACCACCAGGTCCGGAGGGGCGTAGGCCGGCTCCGCCCAGCCCTCGACCCGGACGGGGTGCAACTCCCCGTCGGCGACGGCATGGGCGATGGCGGCACGGGTCGGGCGCAGGTTGAGTCGATGGGTGTCGGCCAGGTCCCTGGCCGTCCCGACCCCCTGGGCGCGCGCGGCCCGGACCACCAGTCGTCGGACGGCCTCGTCCTCGGGCACGTCGGGGCGAGCCGCGACCTCGCCCAGGACCCGCTCCGGCAGGTCGTAGGCGGCCCGGAACGAGCGGTCCCGGTGGTCGATGGCCAGTTGGCCGGACTCGAACAACCACTGCAGGGCCTGGCGTCCGACGTTCCAGCCCCAGAAGCCGGGTCGCCGGTCGCCGGCGCCCTCCAGGTCCGACACCGTCAGGGGTCCGTGTGCCGCGACCTGGTCGAGCACGTCGTCGAGCAGGCCGGGTCGTTCGTCGGCGAGGCGACGGACCGACGGCCACGGGCGCGACGCGTCGGCGCGGCGGAAGGCGAGCAGGGGCCACGCGTCGGCCGGCATCAGGCTCGCCACGTGGGCCCAGCACTCGTGCATCTCACCGGAGCGCCACAGCCAGTCGTCCAGCGTGGCGACGTCGAGACCGCCCAGGCGCGAGAAGAAGACCAGGCGGTGGGCACGATCCAGCACGTTGACCGAGTCCAGCTGGACGACGTCGAGGTCCTCGACGACCCGTCTCAGGTGACGAACGTCGACGCGGGCGGGTCGTGGACGGTCCAACCCGGCCGCCCGCACGGCGATCCGGCGCACGTGGTCCCGCCGCAACGTCCGGGTGGTTCGCACGGTTTCTCCTGTCCGTGGGGCCCTCGAATGGTGCCGCGGGCGACGGCCCGACAGACTACGTCGAGCCCACCCCGGAACCCCCGGGACGGCCGGATCGTCCCGGTCGGACGTGGTGGCGCCGAGGTTGTCGGAACCGTCCGGGCCCGCGCCCGGGAACGACCCGGAATAGCCACCTCGCCCCCGACCGTTCCCCCCGACGACGCCGACCGCCCCGGCGACTCCCCACCGACCACGCGTCCAGAAGGCACCAACACCATGGCGTCCGTCCGCATCCCGACCGTCCTGCGCAAGCACACCAACGGCGAGTCCCGCCTGGCCGCCGACGGCGTCACCGTCCGTGAGGTGTTCGACCACCTGGTCGACTCCCACCCGGGCCTGGGGGACACCCTGTTCGAGGGCCAGGACCTGCGTGGCTTCATCAACGTCTACGTCGAGGACGAGGACATCCGCTACCTCGATGGGCTGTCGACGTCGGTGGACGGCGACGACGAGATCGCGATCATGCCCGCCGTGGCCGGTGGCGCCTGATCCACCCCGAGACGCCACGACGTCGCACGCCCGAGCTCGGGTCCGCGCGCCGACGTCGTCGTCGTGGGCTCGTGCCGCCGGCGCGATCCGACCGCCCGTCCGCTCCGACGCGAGGCTGACGCGTGCGCTTCCACGACATCACCCAGTCGATCGGCAACACCCCGCTGGTCGGACTGCCCGCCCTGTCACCGCCGGGCTACGAGGTCCACCTCAAGCTGGAGGGTGCCAACCCGACCGGCTCGATCAAGGACCGCGTCGCGCTGGCGATGATCACCGATGCGGAGGAGCGCGGCCTGCTGTCACCCGGGGCGCGTCTGTTGGAGCCCACCTCGGGCAACACCGGGATCGCCCTCGCGGCGATCTGCCGGTCCCGCGGCTACCACCTGACCTGCGTGATGCCCTCCAACACCTCCGAGGAACGTCGCCAGTTGCTGCGGCTGTACGGGGCCGACATCGTGGACTCCCCGGCCGAGCAGGGGTCCAACGGCTCGGTGCGGCTGGCCCAGGAGATGGCCGCTGCCGACGACGACGTGTACATGCCGTTCCAGTACGCCAACCCGGCCAACCCCCAGGCCCATGCCGACGGCACCGCGGCCGAGATCATCGCCGACCTGCCGGACCTCGCGGCGTTCGTGGCGGGCCTGGGCACCGGCGGGACCGTGACCGGCGCCGGACGGCGTCTCCGGGCCCACGATCCCGCCATCAAGGTCTACGCCGCGGAACCGCAGTACGGCGACCTGGTGTACGGGTTGCGAAACCTCGAGGAGGGCTACGTGCCCGAGGTGCTGGACGCCGACGTGCTGGACTCGCGCATCAAGGTCGACTCGCGCAAGGCGCTGGCGGCCACGCGTCAACTGGCGGCTCGCGAGGGGATCTTCGCCGGGGTGTCGACCGGGGCGTCGCTGGCGGTGGCCATGCGGGTGTGCAAGCGACTGCCGGAAGGGTCCAAGGTGGTCGCGATCTCGCCCGACGGGGGCTGGAAGTACCTGTCGACCGGGGCCTACGACCAGGGCGACGTCGACGACCTGTCGGAGGATCTGGAGAACACGCTCTGGGCCTGACCCTCGCGCTGGGGCGCTCGGGTCAGGCTTCACGAACTCGCTGCGCTCGTTCGTGGCCGGCGGACGGCTGCGGCGGGGGCGGGTTGTCGCGCTGGGGCGCTCGGGTCAGGCTCAAGAACTCGCTGGCGCTCGTTCTTGGCCGGCGGTTGGGGTGTTCGGGTCAAGGTTCAGGCCACCCTGGCGCTCGTTTGTGGCCGGCGGTTGGGGTGTTCGGGTCAAGGTTCGGGCACCCCTGGCGCTCGTCTGTGGCCGGCGGTTGGCGTGTTCGGGTCAAGGTTCGGGCACCCCTGGCGCTCGTTTGTGGCCGGCGGTTGGGGTGTTCGGGTCAAGGTTCGGGCACCCTGGCGCTCGTTCGTGGCCGGCAACATTGCTGCTGCGGCGGCGATGGATGTGGGCCACACTCGTGGCGGCGTGGCGAGGAGGTCGCAGTGCAACTGGACGTGGTGGGGTGTGCGGGGTCGCAGCCGGGTGGGGGGCAGGCGTGTTCGGGCTACGTGGTGCGGACCGAGACCACGGCGGTTCTGGTGGACTGCGGGTTCGGGGTCGCGGCAGGTGTGACCGGACTGCTCGATCCCGTCGAGCTGGACGCGATCGTGGTCACCCATCGCCACCTCGACCACAGCATCGACCTGCTGGGCCTGTTCCGCGTGCTGTGGGCGGGCGACGACGTCGTCCCGGTGTTTGCCGCCGACGAGGTGGAGGAGGCGCTGACCCCCATGGTCAAGCACGACCGGCGCCCGGACTGGGAGCGGGTCTTCCCGTGGACGACGGTCACCGCGGGTGACGCCTGGGGGATCGGGGACCTGGCCGTGGAGGCGTTCGCCGCCGAGCACCCGGTGCCGACGCTGTCGCTGCGGCTGGCCGACGAGGCCGGCACGACGCTGGCCTACTCCTCGGACACCGGGGGATCGGGACTGGGCGACTGCGCGCGCGACAGCGACCTGTTCCTGTGCGAGGCCACGTGGCAGGGCGAGGACGACGACCGGCGCGGGGACGGCCACCTGACCGCGTTCCGGGCCGGCGCGATCGCCGCCGACGCCGGGGCGGCACGCCTCGTGCTGACCCACCTGCGACCCCACCTCGACCCCGCCCAGTCCCGCGAGGAGGCGTCCACGACGTTCGACGGGCCGGTCGACGTCGCCCGCGACGGGGACGGCTTCCGGATCTGACCCACCCGGGCCAGTCGCCGTGTCGCGACCGGGGCGTCGGTCAGTAGCGCGCGCCGGTGACGCGGGCGGCCAGCGCGTCGAGGGCCGCCAGGTCGTCGGCGCCCAGGTCCAGGTCCCTCGCGGCGACGTTGTCCTGCAGCCAGCGACGGCGCTTGGTGCCGGGGATGGCCACGATCGGGATCCCCAGGACGCCCTGCTGGGCGTCGACCCAGGCCAGGGCGACCTGGGCGGGGGTGGCGTCGTGGTCGTCGGCGACCCGTTCGACGACGTCCAGCAGGCGGCGGTTCTGCTCGGCCGCGTCCCCACCGAAGCGGGGCAGGGCGGCCCGGAAGTCGTCGTCGTCGAGGCGGTCGACGTCCAGTTCGCCAGTCAGGAACCCCCGACCGAGCGGGGAGTAGGGGACCAGGCCCACGCCCAGCTCGGCCATGGTCGGGGCGAGTGGGGCCGGGTCCCGGGTCCACAGCGAGAACTCCGACTGCACGGCCGCGATCGGGTGGACGGCGTGGGAGCGCCGCAGTTGGGCGGCGTCGACCTCCGACAGGCCCAGGTGGCCGACCTTGCCCGCGCGGACCAGTTCGGCCATCGCGCCGACGGTCTCCTCCAGCGGCACGTCCGTGGGAGCGCGGTGCAGGTAGTACAGGTCGACGTGGTCCACGCCCAGTCGTCCGAGCGAGGCGTCGCAGGCCTGGTGGACGTAGACGGGGTCGCCACGCACCGTGTGCTGGCCCGCGTTGCCGCTGCCACCGATGGCCGTGATGCCGAACTTGGTGGCCAGGGTGACCTCGTCGCGGTGGTCGGCCAGCACCCCGGCCAGCAGGCGTTCGTTGTCGCCCGCGCCATAGACGTCCGCGGTGTCCCACAACGTCACGCCCAGCTCCAGCGCCCGGTGCAGGGTCGCGATCGACTCGGTGTCGTCGCGCTGGCCATAGGCATGGCTCATCCCCATGCAGCCGAGCCCCTGCGCGGACACCTCGAGGTCGCCGAGGTGGGTCGTGTCCATGTGGTCCTCCGGGTCCGCGCGGGTGGCTGTCGGGTGTACCACCGTGGCGACGGACGTCGCCGCCGTCGCCGGGGCCGATAGCGTCGGGGAGGCCCGTCCCGACAAGCGAGGACTTCGTGGAACGGCTCACCATCGGCGTGGTCGGCACGACCCGCAAGCCGGACGAGCGCCGTCGTCCGGTGCACCCGGCCCACCTGGACCGGATCGACGAGGAGGTGCGTGGCCACCTGTTGTTCGAGCGTGGCTACGGCGAGCACTTCGGCGTCGACGACGACCGGATCGCCCCGCAGGTCGGGGGCGTCGTGGACCGCGACGAGCTGCTGGAGCGGGCCGACGTCGTGCTGCTGCCCAAGCCCGTGGCGGACGACCTCGCCGAGATGCGCGAGGGCCAGGTGCTGTGGGGCTGGCCGCACCTGGTCCAGGACCCCGAGGCGACCCAGCTGGCCATCGACCGGCGCCTGTCGGTGATCGCCTGGGAGGCCATGAACCACTGGACGTCCGACGGTGCCTACTCGTTGCACGTGTTCCACCTCAACAACGAGATCGCCGGGTACGCCGCGGTGGTCCATGCGATGCAGCTGCGCGGCGTCTCCGGCCACTACGGACGTCAGTTGCGAGCCGCGGTCATCTCCTTCGGCGCCACGGCTCGCGGCGCCGTGCGGGCGCTGGAGGCGATGGGCGTCCACGACGTCGAGGTCGTCACCCAGCGCGACAGCCCGGCCGTCGCGTCACCGTTCGCCCACGCCGTGATGGGCCGGTTCGAGCGGCTGGACGACGATCCGGTCCACACCCGCGTGCTGCGACGGGACGGACCGCAACCGACCCAGGACTTCCTGGCCGAGCACGACATCGTCGTGAACTGCGTGCTCCAGGACACCGAGGCGCCGCTGGTGTTCGCCGACGACCCGCACGCCTTCGCGCCGGGCACGATCATCGTCGACGTGTCGGTGGACGAGGGCATGGGCTTCGCATGGGCGCGGCCGACGTCGTTCGCCGACCCGATGTTCACCGTCGGGGACCAGGTCCACCACTACGCCGTGGACCACACCCCGTCGCTGTACTGGGAATCGGCCACCTGGACCATCAGCGAGGCCCTGCTGCCCTACCTCGACGTCGTGCAGCGTGGCCCGGGTGCGTGGGCCGAGGACCCGACCATCGCGCGAGCCGTGGAGGTCCAGGACGGCGAGGTCCGCAACGAGCGCATCCTGACCTTCCAGGACCGCGCCCCATCGCCCCCGTACGCCGTCCAGGCGTGATGGTGCGGTCGCCGGTCGCCCCCCGGTCGCCCTCCCGGCTGCCTCGGCACGAAGGATGGCCGCCGTAGGATCGAGGACCCGGGCGGCGCACGTCGTCCGACCGCGACCTCCCGGAGCCACCTGCCATGGAGCGACCCGACGATCGACCCGTCGACGCCCTGCGTCCCGTCCACCTCGAACTCGGGTTCCAGCACGCCCCGGCCGGGTCCTGCCTGGTGTCGTTCGGTCGCACCCGCGTGGCCTGCTCGGCATCGGTGTCCGACGGGGCGCCCCGGTGGAAGTCCTCTGGCGGGTGGGTGACCGGCGAGTACGCGATGCTGCCCGGTTCGACCACGCCACGGGCGCGCCGCCAGCGCTCCGGCCCGGACGGCCGCGCCAAGGAGATCGAGCGCCTGGTCGGCCGCAGCCTGCGTGCCGTCGTCGACCTCGATGCCCTGGGGGAGCGCACCGTCACGGTCGACTGCGACGTGCTGGACGCCGACGGCGGAACTCGCACGGCCGCGATCACGGGTGCCTGGGTCGCGCTGGTGGCGGCGTTGCGGTCGGTCGGCGCCGAGGACGCGGTCACGGGCCAGGTCGCCGGCATCTCGGTCGGCGTGGTCGGCGGGACACCGGTGTTGGACCTCGAGTACGTCGAGGACGTGGCCGCCGACGTCGACGCCAACGTGGTCATGACCGCCGACGGCGGGCTGGTGGAGGTGCAGGCGACCGCCGAGGGTGACGTCTTCGACCGGGCCGCGATGGACCGACTGCTCGACCTTGCGGCCAGTGGCTGCCAGGACCTGTTCACCCGCCAGCTCGCCGTCCTCACGACGGGAGCCGCAGCGG
This sequence comes from uncultured Nitriliruptorales bacterium, assembly GCA_963735045.1. Taxonomy (GTDB): domain Bacteria; phylum Actinomycetota; class Nitriliruptoria; order Nitriliruptorales; family Nitriliruptoraceae; genus Salsipaludibacter. The sequence goes on from CAVTIZ010000003.1 coordinate 807,890, forward strand.
GGACCGAGCCGGATGGGCGAGGGGACCGGGCATGACGACGCTGGTCGTGGCCACGGGCAACCGCAAGAAGCTGGTCGAGCTCGAGCGGCTGCTGGTCGGGCTCGACGTGGACCTGGTGACGATCGGTGACCTCGGCCTGCCGAGCCCGGTCGAGGACGGCGACACCTTCGAGGCCAACGCGCTGATCAAGGCACGCGCCGCCGCGTCGGCATCCGGGAAGCCGGCGGTGGCCGACGACTCCGGGTTGGAGGTCGACGCCCTCGGCGGTGCCCCGGGCATCCACTCCGCCCGCTGGTCCGGCGGTGGCGACGAGGACAACAACGACCGGCTGCTGGCCGAGCTGGCCGACGTCCCCGACGATGGCCGAACCGGACGGTTCGTGTCGGCGGTGGCCGTGGTGACTCCCGACGGCCGTGAGTGGGTCGAGCGCGGGACCATGGAGGGCCGTGTCCTGCACGAACGACGGGGGAGCGGGGGCTTCGGCTACGACCCCCTGTTCCGGGCCGAGGGCGAGACCCGCTCCAACGGTGAACTCACGCCCGACGAGAAGGACGATCGCTCCCACCGGGCACGCGCGCTGGCGGCGATCCGCCCGGTGCTGGTCGACCTGCTGGGCTGACGGAGCGCAGGCTCAGTCGGGGGAGCCGGTCGAATCGTCGGCCACCAGCGCCGCGTAGCCCTCACGGAAGGTCGGGTAGCGGTGGACGAAGCCCGTGCGCTGCAGCAGGGCACCGTCGACGCGCTTGCCACCCGGGGCGCCACCCGGCCCGTCGGGTGGGTCGACCGGTGGTGCCGGACGGCCCATGCGAGCAGCCAGCCACGGCAGCACCGTCGCGTTGGTGGCAGGTTCGGTGTCGGTGACGTTGACGACCGCCGGCGCGTCGGACCGTGTCAGCAGGTGCACGATCGCGGCGGCGGCGTCATCGCGATGGATGCGGTTGGTCCAGCGATCGGTGCTTGCGCGGCCCTGGCGAACCTTGTCGAGCAGGCGGGTCCGGCCTGGTCCGTAGATGCCGGACAACCTGGCGACCGTCGTGGGCCATCGCGCACTCGCCACGAGGGCCTCGGTGCGCGCCATCACCGTTCCGTTGAACCGTCGAGAAGAGGTCGAGGTGTGCTCGTCGACCACTTCGCCCTCATCCTGCCCGTAGACGGCCGTTGAGGACACGAAGAGCAGTCGCTCGAGTGGAACCTGAGGTCGGCCAACCTCACCCTGAACAAGAGCATGAAGGTTTGCCAGCCCGTGCAGATAGGTGTGGCGGTAGCCCGCCAGGTCGCGTGTGTCGGGCGTGAGCGTGACGACGCAGGCCTGGACCCCGGCAGGCAGGGCGAGCTCGTCAGGGGCGTGCAGGTCGCCGACGACGCCGATCACCCCGTCGGGCGGGTCCTCGATCCGGGAGCGTCGCACGGCCACGACCTCGTGGCCGGCGGCCACCAGCGCCGGCGCGGCCGCAGCGCCGAGGTCGCCCCATCCTGCCCACAGGATCCGCATCAGGTCGCCCCCAGCGTCGCGGCCAGTCGCTCGTTGAACGGTGCCCAGGTGTCGTGCGCCCACGAGCCGAAGTCGCGGTCGGTCAGCACGGCCACGGCGACCCCGGCGTCGCGATCCACCCACAGGAACGTCCCCGTCTGCCCGAAGTGGCCCACGACATGGGGAGGCTGGGACGGACCCGTCCAGTGCGGGTCCTTGGCGCCACGGACCTCCAGGCCAAGTCCCCAGGGGCACGGCACCTGTCGGCCGTAGCCCGGTACCACGCCATCGAGGTCCGGCCACTGTGGCGTGGCCATCTCCTCGACCGACGGCGCGTCGAGCAGGTCCGGGGCCAGCAGCTCGCGCGCCACTGCGAGGAGGTCGCCCACCGACGACCGCGCGGCGTGTGCCGGTGACCCGTCCAGCACCGTGGCGTCCAGGTCCAGTGGCGCCACGAGTTCGTGGGCGAGGTGGTCGGAGAAGCTGGTGCCGACCCGGTCGGCGACGAGGTCTCCGAGCAGGTCGTAGCCGGCGTTGGAGTAGACCCGGCGGGTCTCGGGCGGGACCCGCCGGTCGTCGGCCGACGGGCCGAGGCCCGAGGCGTGGGCCAACAGGTGGCGGACGGTGGCACCGTCGGGACCCGCGGGTTCGTCGAGGTGGACGTCGCCGTGCTGCACCGCCAGCAGCACCCCGAGCGCGGTCAACGGCTTGGTCACGCTGGCCAGCGCGAAGGGGTCCTCCACCGGGCCGTGGGTGGCGACGACGTCGTGGGCGTCGGTGACACCGGCGGCCACGGTGTCCACGGGCCAGTCCTGGACCACCGCCAGGACGTCGCGGACCGAATCGGCGTCGAAGGTCACGGGGTTCCTCGGGTCGGGGGCGGCTGGAGGGGCCGCGGGCGGGTCCCGCGTCGACCCCGCGTCGGCGAGCGTAGGCCCGGCTCCGACGCCCCTGGTCGGGCCGTCCCGCCGGCGGCGGTGCCGGTGATCGCGCCCACGGTCATGACCGGTGGCCACAGCCCGGTCCCGTTCACACCTCGGTACTGCGCTCCAGCAGGCGCGACAGGACGACCAGCGAGCGCGTCTGGGCCACGAACTCCTCACGCCGGATCCGTTCGAGCACGACCTCCAGGTGGCGGGTGTCGCGGACCCGCACGTGCAGCAGCGCGTCGGCGTCACCGGTGACGGTGTAGGCGGCCGCCACCTCCGGGACCTTGGCCACCGCCGTGCGAATGCGGTCGGGCGGGATGTTGCCACGGGCGAAGATCGACACGAACACGTCCGTGGTCCACCCCAGCGCGTGCGGGTCCACCAGGGCGGCGAAGCCCTCGATCACCCCGTCGTCGAGCAATCGGTCGACGCGGCGCTTCACGGCCGGTGCCGACAGCCCGACGGCGCTGCCCACCTCTCGATAGCTTGCGCGGCCGTGGCGGCTGAGGTACGCAACGATCTGGTTGTCGAGCTCGTCCATGCGCAACATTTCGTCTGTCGTGTGCAAAGTCTACGGCGACAGGGGTTGCCGGGGGAGCCGTAGAGTCGTGATCAGGACGACTCCCGCCGTTCCTCCACCCTGCCCCCTCTCGACATCGACGCCCCCACGCCACCAACGAGCCTTGGTCCGCCGGACACCGGTGGGCGACTGGAGCCCGGATGACCGCAACCGTTGCCGCCCACCCCGACCAACGGACCCTGCGCCCGCCCGGATCCGGGCCCGACGTCCGATCGCGATCCCCTCGCGACACGGGTGGCGACGACGGTGGCGACCGCCACGCGGTGCGTCCGCGCCACTACCTGATGTGCCCGCCCACGTACTTCGACGTCGCCTACGCCATCAACCCGTGGATGGACCCGTCGACCACCGTGGACCGACCCCGGGCGCAGCGGCAGTGGGACGCCCTGGTGGCCGCCTACGAACGACTCGGCCACCGCGTGTCGCGATTGGCACCGGTGCCGGGGCTGCCCGACATGGTGTTCACCGCCAACGGTGCCCTGGTCGTGGACGGCCGGGCGTTGGTCGCCAACTTCGTCCACCCGCAACGCCGGGCCGAGGCCGACCACCACCTCGCCTGGGCGCGGGCCAACGTCGACGCCGACGCCGGCCGCGCCACCCACGCCAACGAGGCCGAGGGTGATCTGCTCGTGGTCGGCGACGTGGTGCTGGCCGGGACCGGGTTCCGCACCGACGCCGCGAGCCATGCCCAGGTGGCCGCGACCTTCGACCGCGAGGTGCTCACCCTGGACCTGGTGGACCCTCGCTTCTACCACCTCGACGTGGCGGTGGGCGTGCTCGACGACGACCGGGTCGCGTACTTCCCGCCCGCCCTCGCGCCGGCCTCGCGGGCGGCGTTGCGACGACGCTTCCCCGACGCCATCGAGGTGTCGGAGGCCGACGCACTGGTGTTGGGCTGCAACGTCGTGGGCGACGGGCGCCACGTGGTGGTCGACGAGCGCGCCGTCGAACTGGCCGGTGACCTCGCCGAAGCCGGGTTCGTCCCGGTGCCGGTGGCCGTCGACGAGTTCACCAAGGCCGGCGGCGGGATCAAGTGCCTCACCATGGAGGTGCGGCCGGGTCCCGACCGGGGCGAGGGCCACCCCGAGCGACCGCCGCGCCGACCGGTCCGCGGCCACACCGACGACCGAGGAGTGCGCCCATGACCGACTTCGCCGCCCACAACTACACGCCGCTGCCCGTCACCATCGCCGATGCGGAGGGGGCGTGGGTCACCGACGTCCACGGCCGTCGCTACCTCGACGCACTGGCGGGCTACTCGGCCCTCAACTTCGGTCACCGCCACCCGGCACTGGTCGGTGCGGCCCATCGCCAGCTGGACCGCGTGACCCTGACGAGTCGCGCCTTCCAGCACGACCAGTTCGACGAGTTCGCGGCCAGGCTGGCCGCGCTGACCCGCAAGGACGCGATCCTGCCCATGAACACCGGCGCCGAGGCGGTCGAGACCGCCATCAAGGCGGCCCGGCGGTGGGGATACCGCGTCAAGGGCGTGCCGGCCGACCGGGCCACGATCATCGTGGCCGACGGCAACTTCCACGGCCGCACGACCACCATCGTCTCCTTCTCCAGCGACCCGGACGCGCGCGAGGACTTCGGCCCGTTCACGCCGGGCTTCGTGTCCGTGCCCTACGGCGACCTCGACGCCCTGGTCGCGGCCATCGACGCCGACACCGTCGCGGTCCTGCTGGAGCCCATCCAGGGTGAGGCCGGGGTGGAGATCCCGCCCCCCGGCTACCTCGCCGGTGTCCGAGGTGCCTGCAACGACCACGACGTGCTGTTCGTGGCCGACGAGATCCAGTCGGGACTGGGCCGGACCGGCCACACCTTCGCGTGTGACCACGACGGGGTCGTGCCCGACGTCTACGTGCTGGGCAAGGCCCTGGGTGGGGGCGTCGTCCCGGTCAGCGCGATCGCCGCCGACCGCGAGGTGATGGACGTGTTCACGCCCGGCTCGCACGGGTCGACCTTCGGTGGCAACCCGCTGGCCTGCGCCGTCGGGCTGGCGGTCCTGGACCTGCTGGAGACCGGGGAGTACCAGCAGGCGGCCCGCGAGCGGGGTGCGCAGTTGGCCGACGGCCTCCAGGGGCTGCCGAACGTGTCCGCGTCGCGCGTCCGCGGTCTGTGGGCCGGCATCGACGTCGCCGACGGACGCACGGGCAAGCAGGTGTGCCACGCGCTGATGGACGCGGGCGTGCTGGCCAAGGACACCCACGGGTCCACGATCCGCCTGGCCCCACCACTGATCGTGGACGACGACGAGGTGGCCCTGCTGGTGGACACCCTCGGCAAGGTCCTGGCCGGCTGAGCGTCGCCGGCCCCGGGCCCCGGGCCCGGGGAAGCGGTGACGGTCGGTGCGCCGACCCCCGGTCAGCGCCCGACGCGTCGGCAGGGATGCGCCGGATCGGTGTCGTCGGTGCGAGCGGGGAGACTCGAACTCCCACGGCCATGCGGCCACTGAGACCTAAACCCAGCGCGTCTGCCAGTTCCGCCACGCTCGCCAGTCCTGGCAGCCTACGACCCCACCCCCCACGCCACCGGGTGCCCCAGGGCCGGCATACCGGCTCGAACGGTCACGACAGGGTGGGCGGGCCGGGGGAGTCGGGCGAGCGGGTGGGGTCTGGCCGGGATATCGGCTCGAACGGTCACGACAGGGTGGGCGGGGAGTCGGGGGAGTCGGGCGAGCGGGTGGGGTCTGGCCGGGATATCGGCTCGAACGGTCACGACAGGGTGGGCGGGGAGTCGGGGGAGTCGGGCGAGCGGGTGGGGTCTGGCCGGGATATCGGCTCGAACGGTCACGGCAGGGTGGGGGTCATTCGTCGAGGAGGTAGACGGGCTCGCGGTAGTAGCGGATGGTGCCGTCGAGCTGGCGGTCACGGAGGTGGTCGTGGAGGTCGCGGTTCTTGGCCTCCAGCGAGCGGTCGTCGCGGAGCCAGGCCAGCGGCAGGTCGAGGTGGAGCACGCGTCCGGGGACGATGAAGCGGGTGACCCCGGCTGGCAGGAGATGGCCACTGCGGGCGGCGAGCAGCACCTGCTCGACGGTGAAGGGCGGGAACATGACCAGGGCATCCAGGTCCGGCCAGTCCGTGCGGACCTCGTCGACCCGTCGCTCCATCGTGCGGGCCAGGTCGGCCACGCCCAGGCAGGCCCGCGTGACCGACTCGGCCGCATCGAACCGGTTCAGCCCGGTGTCGGCGACCACCACCGCGGCAGCGCCACCCGGTGAGACCAGGGCACAGACCCCGCCGAGCTCCAGCAGCCGGTCCTGGGCGACCTCGGCCTCGCACTCGACCAGGGTGGTCGCGGCGATCGCGGCGACCGCGGACAGCACGGTCGACCAGTCGGTGGCGGTGAGGACGTGGCTCCACGTCTCCAGGTCCAGCTCCGGTCCGACCTCCACCACCTGCACCACGACGTGGTGGTGGCCGGCGCGACGCATCGCCTCGGACCGGGTGGCGCCGTCCAGGACGACGAAGCGGTCGTCCACCCGGGTCACGATCGGTGGATTGCGCAACACGGCGTCGTCGCCAAGGCGGCCGGCCAGCAAGGCCACCCGTTCGGGGTCGTGGGCCTCGTGGGGGGTGAGGTCGTGGATGTCGACCACCCGCAGCGGCAGCACGGTGCGTGGGTCACTGCCGGCCAGCAACTCCACGACCTGGTCGGCGACGGTGGTGGCTGCCGCCTCCTGGGCATCCACCGTCGCGGCCCCGATGTGGGGGGTGGCGACGACGCGCTCGTGGCGCGCCAGTCGCGAGTCGACCGCCGGCTCCTCGGCGAACACGTCCAGCGCAGCGCCGGCGATGCGTCCCTCGTCCAGGGCCGCCAGCAACGCCCGTTCGTCCACGACCGCCCCACGCGAGGTGTTGACCAACCATGCGCTGGCCTGCATGTGGGACAGGAACTCCTCGTCGACCAGCCCGGTGGTGGTCTCGGTGGCGGGCACGTGCAGGCTGACGAAGTCGGCACGGGCCAGCATGTCGGGCAGGTCCATGGCCTCGACGCCGGGTTCGAGCTCCAGCTCGGGGGTCGGCCGTCGTTGGTTGGCGACCACGTCCATGCCGAAGGCGAGCGCGCGGCTGGCCACGGCCCGCCCGATGCGCCCGAAGCCGACGATGCCCAGGGTCTTGCCGGCCAGGCCGGTCCCCAGCAGGTCCGACTTCTCCCAGCGGCCGTCCTTGAGGGCCGCATCGGCGCGGGGGACGTTGCGTGCCACGGCCAGGACCAGCGCCATGGTCAACTCGGCGACCGCGACGGTGTTGGCGTCGGGGCTGTTGACGACCCGGATGCCCTGGTCCAGCGCGGCCTCGACGTCGATGGTGTCCAACCCGGCACCGGCGCGGGCGATGACCTCGAGGTTGGTGGCACGTGCCAGCACCTCGGCCGGCAGCCGGGTCGCGCTGCGGACCACGATCGCCTCGTAGTCGCCGATGGTGTCGGCGAGCTCGCCGGGTGACAGGTCGGTGCGGACGTCGACGTCGGCATGCGCGGCCAGGCGTTCGATCCCGACGTCGGCGATGCCGTCGGCGACCAGCACGCGGGCGCGTCGATTGGGCCGGTCCGGGGTCCTCATGCAGCCTCCAACGTCACCGCGCCATGGTCACGGCAGTCACCGCACGGTGGCCCACGCGGCGCCCACGATAGGGCTCGGCGTGCCCGTCACCCGGCTGCGCGCTCCACGGCCGCCCGGGCGAGCCGTTCCTGGACGTTGCGGGGGGCCGGGTCGTCCGGCGCCACGCGCGTCCAGGTGCCGTCGCCCGCCAGCGTCCACGACAGGGCCTCGTCGGCCAGCAGCTCGTCCAGCACCTCGTCAAGCCGGGTCCGTAGCGCCGGGTCCTCGACGGGCACGACCGCCTCGACCCGGTTGTCGAGGTTGCGCGGCATCAGGTCGGCGGATCCGATCAGGTACGCGCCGACGTCCGGGTCGTCACCGAATCGGTAGATCCGGGAGTGCTCCAGGACCGACCCCACGATCGAGCGCACGTGGATGCCCTCCGACAGGCCGGGCACGCACGGCCGCAGGCAGCAGATGGTGCGAACCACCAGGTCGACCCGGGCGCCGGCGGCCGCGGCGTCGTAGAGCGCCTCGATCACCTCGACGTGCGACAGGTGGTTGACCTTGATGGTGATGCGGCCACCGTCGTGGGCCTGGGATGCGATCAGTTCCAGCAGGCGGGGTCGCAACGTCGTCGGCGCGACGAGCAGGTGGGCGGGTTCGAGGTCGCGGCTCTGGCCGGTCAACATGTTGAACAGGTGCCCGAGGTCGTCGGTGATGGCCTCGTCGGCCGTGAACAGCCCGAGGTCCTCGTAGGCCCGTGCCGTGCTCGGGTTGTAGTTGCCCGTGGCCACGTGGCCGTAGCGGCGGATCACCCCGTCGCCGTCCTCGCGCACGACCAGCAGGGTCTTGGTGTGGGTCTTGAGGTCGACGAACCCGAACACGACGTGGACCCCGGCCTCCTCCAGCTCACGCGCCCATTCGATGTTGGCCTCCTCGTCGAAGCGGGCCTTGAGCTCGACCAGCACGACGACCTGTTTGCCCTCGTCGGCGGCCCGGATGATCGCCTCGACCACCGGCGAGTCGCCCGAGGTGCGGTACAGCGTCTGCTTGATGGCCAGGACCTGCGGGTCGACGGCGGCCCGTTCCAGGAAGCGCAGCGTCGACGTGGCGAAGGACTCGTAGGGATGCTGGACCAGCACGTCGCGTTCGCGCAGGACGGCGAACAGGTCGTCGTCGTTGAATCCCGGCAGGTCCACCGGCGGATGCGGGGGGTGTCGCAGGTCGGGGCGGTCGAGGTCGTGGAGTTCGTCCAGCGCCCCGAGGTCCAGCGGCCCGTCGGCGACGTAGACGTCCTCGTCGTGGAGGCCGAGCTCGTCGGTCAGCCAGTCGCGCAGGTCCGACGGCATGTCGGTGTCGACCTCCAGGCGCAGGGCACGCCCGAAGCGCCGCTCCTGGATCTCGCTCGCCACGGTCTCGAGCAGGTCGTCGACCTCCACGTCCTCGACGTCGTAGTCGGCGTTGCGGGTGACCCGGAAGGGATGGCAGGCCCGGGGCGTGCGGCCGGGGAACAGCCGGTCGAGGTGGGCGCCGATGACCTCCTCGACCCACACGAACCGGTCATCGTTGCCGTCGCCAGCGGTGACGTGGAGGAGTCGGTCCAGCTGGCCCGGGACCTTGACCCGGGCGAAGGCAGGTCCGTCACCGTCGAGCAGCACGCCGATCGACAGGCTCAGGTCGGAGATGAACGGGAAGGGGTGGGCGGGCCCGACGGCCAACGGGGTCAGGACCGGGAAGATGCGACGATCGAACTCGTCGGTCAGGTCCGCCTGCTCGTCGGTGGTGAGGTCACCCCAGTCGACGACCCGGATCCCCGCGTCCGCCAGGGCCGGTCGCAGGTCGTCCTCCCACAGGGACCGTTGGGTACGGGCGAGGGTGCGGAAGCGCTCGCGGAGTGCGTCGATCTCCTCACCCGGGGGTCGACCGCCGCGCGACCGCGTGTCCAGCCCGGCCGCCAACTGGTCGGTGAGTCCGGCCACGCGGACCCGGAAGAACTCGTCGGTCAGGGTCGTGAAGAACGCGCAGAACCGGACGCGGTCGAGCAGCGGCTGGCGCTCGTCGGCGGCCATGGCCAACACACGGGCCTGGTAGGCCAGTTCGGAGGCCTGGCGGTCGAAGTAGCGTGGCTCGTCCTCGTCCCTCGCCGCGTTCGGGGACACCCGGCACGATCGGGACCGTGGCGTGCCCCGGTCGCGTCGTGGCCGGTGAGGTGAAGCGCCCGTACTCGTCGCGGACGGGACCCGTGCCCCCCGCCCCGGCCGTCGCCTCCCCGGTCGTCGCCTCCCCGGTCGTCGCCTCCCCGGTCGTTGCTTCCCCGGACCTGACATCGCTCGGGCTCTCGTCCGTGTGTTCGGTCACCGCTGCCTCCCGCATCCGTCGTCGTGGCCTCGCCAGCGTGCGACCCCGCCGCCCGGGCTGCCCGGACGGTCGGCCGCCCCGGACGCCCCGGGGTCAGGCCGGGCCATAGGGTTCGGCCACGTCGCCGGTGGGCCACAGCTTCTCGATCTCGGCGTTGAACTCGGCCCCGACCAGCACGGCGATGCTGCTGGCGTAGATCCACAGCAGCAGCACGAGCGGGGCGGCCAGCCCGCGGAAGGTGTCGTCGGTGGAGAACGTCGCGAGCTCGCTGGTGTAGATCCGGATGGCCGCGCTGGCCAGGACCCACATCACCAGGGCGAGCACCGCCCCCGGCAGGTCACGACGCCACGGTGTCTGTCGTCCGGGAGCCACGTGGTAGACGGTCGCCAGCGCGCCCACCCCGACCAGCACCACCCCGGGCCAGTACGCCAGGGTCCAGAACCGCGACAGCGACGGGTCCGCGCCCAGGTTGGCCAGCAGCGTCACGGCGAGGTTGGGTCCGATCACCAACAGGGGCAGCACCAGCACGGTGGCGACCACGGCGAGCAGCGTCAACAGCAGTGCGAGCCCGCGTCGTCGCCACGCGGTCCGGTGGTCGTCGAGGTCGTAGGCCGTCACGACCGTGCGCAACAACACGTTGGCCGAGCGTGACGCCGACCACAGCGTCAGCACGATCCCGACCGACAGGACGTCACGGCGTCCGTTGGCCAGCAGTTCGGAGACCGGGGCCGTGAGCACCTCCTGCACCGTCGACGTCGACAGGAACGTGGCCAGCGCGTCGAGGATCCCCTGTTGCAGCTCGGCGACCTCTGCGTCGGGCAGCCCGTCCACCAGGAACCCGACCGATCCGAAGACCACCAGCAACAGCGGCGGGAGGGACAGCAGGATGTAGAAGGCCATCTCGGCGGCCAGGTTGGGGACCTGGTCGTCGAGGCTGTCGAACGCGGTGCGCACGGTCAGCCGGCGTGCCCCGGCCACCCAGCCGTGCGCGTCGTCGTCCGGGAGTGCGGCGCGTTCCAGTCGGTCCGCGAGACTCATTCGGTCGGTGACCCCTCGACCCGTCGGTGGGGGGTGTGGGTGCGCGGGACGCGGGTCACGGGGGGCTCCGGGAGGTGGACGGTGGGGAGGCGAACGGCGTGACGGGAGGCGCAGCGTAGGACGCCGGGCACCGACGGGACGACGCCGACCGGGAAGTACGCTCCGTGGCCCGCGCCCGTCGCCGGCGCGGGTCTTCGTCGCCGACGCCCCGCCGGATGTCGCCATGCCCACGCCCCGCCTGACCCGGATCGACGCGCCCGACCCGAGCGAGTTGCCCGCGGTGCTCCCGCGACCGCGCATCGACCTGTCCTCGGCACGCCGAGGAGTCGAGGAGACCATCGCCGCCGTCCGGGAACGTGGCGACGCCGCCGTCGCCGAGCACAACGAGCGCTTCGACGGCCAGGGTCGCCGCGACATGCGTGTGCCCGCCGAGGTCCTGGCCCGGGCCCTGTCGGACCTCGACCCGGACCTGCGGGCTGCCCTGGAACGTGCCGCCGACCAGGTGCGGTGGTTCCACGAGCGAGCCCGGCCCGTCGACTGGTCCGACGAGCGCGACGGCGCCCGGATGGGCCAGTGGCACCGCCCGGTCCAGCGGGCCGGCATCTACGTGCCCGGTGGCAAGGCCGCCTACCCGTCCACCGTGGTCATGACGGTGGTCCCGGCACAGGTCGCCGGGGTCGAGTCGCTGGTGCTGTGCACGCCACCCACCGGTCCCGGGGGCTGGCCCAATCGGACGATCCTGGCCACCGCCGCCCTGCTGGGCGTCACCGACGTCGTGGCGGCCGGTGGCGCCCAGGCCGTGGCCGCGATGGCGTTGGGCACCGAGTCCATGGCCCCCGTCGACGTCGTGGTGGGGCCGGGCAACCTGTACGTGTCGTTGGCCAAGCAACGGTTGGCGTCGGAGGGGGAGATCGGCATCGACGGCTACTTCGGTCCCACGGAGGTGGCGATCGTCGCCGACGACACCGCGGACCCCCGGCTGGTGGCCGCCGACCTCGTCGCCCAGGCCGAGCACGACGAGTTGGCCACGTGCCTGCTCGTGACCACCGACCCCGACCTGGTCGACCGGGTCGAGGAGGCCCTCGAGCACGAGGTCGGGGCGACCCGTCACGTCGAGCGCGTCGAGGCTGCCCTGGCCGGCCAGGGCACGGCCATCGTCGTCGACGACGTCGACGCGGCGGTGGTCGTGGCCGAGCAGTTCGCCGCCGAGCACCTCGAGGTCCACACCCGGGACGCCCAGCGCGTCGCCGAACGGATCCGCTACGCCGGCACCACCTTCATCGGGGCCGACACGCCCGTGTCGCTGGGCGACTACGCCTCGGGACCCAACCACTCGCTGCCGACGTCGGGCACGGCGCGGTTCACCGGTGGGCTGTCGACGGCGTCGTTCATGGTGCCCGTCAACTGGGTCGCCTACGACGGTGACAGCCTGGCCGAACTCGCACCCACCGTGCTGGCGCTGTCGGCGGCCGAGGACCTCCCGGCCCACGGACGCGCCGTGTCGATCCGCCTCGACGACGCCGGGGGAGCGGACTCGTGACCCCACCCGCCCGCCCCGACGACAGTGGTGACCCAGCGCCGGACCCCGACCCGCCGGTGGTGCGCACGCCGGTGCGCACGGACCTGGCGGACCTGGTGCCCTATGGCGCGCCGCAGTTGGACGTCCCGGTTCGGCTCAACACCAACGAGACCGCCGAGCGACCACCCGAGACCTTCCTGGCCGAGGTCGGACGGCGGATCCAGTCCCTGGACCTCAACCGCTACCCGGACCGACGCCACACCCGGCTGCGGGAACTGCTGGCCGCGCGGGTCGACCTCGACGTGACCGGGACCTGGGCCGCCAACGGGTCCAACGAGGTACTGGCCCAGATCCTGCAGGCCTACGGGGGGGTGGGTCGCACGCTGGTCACCGTCCGACCGGGCTATTCGATGTACCCGGTGCTGGCGCGGGTGACCGCCACGTCGTTCGTCGAGGTCGACCTCGACGAGGACTTCACGTGGTCGGACCGGGTCGTGGACGACCTGGCCGCGGCCGGAGGCGACGTGGTGTTCGTGGCCAACCCCAACAACCCGACCGGCCTGCGGATCCCGGCCGAGCGACTGCGCGCCGTGCACGACGCCGTGGCGCCGGCCCTGGTGGTCGTCGACGAGGCCTACGTCGAGTTCGGCGGCGCCTCGGTGGTGGACCACGTGGGCGACTGGGACCGCCTGGTGGTCTCGCGCACCTTCTCCAAGGCGTTCCGGTTGGCCGGGTTGCGACTGGGCTACCTGCACGGGCCGGACTGGGTGGTCGACGACCTCCGCCGCGTCCGCCTGCCCTACCACCTCGATGCCATCAAGCAGGTCGCGGCCGAGGTCGCCCTGGAACACGAGCAGGCCTTCCTCGGCCACCGCGCCCGGGTGGCCGCCGAGCGCGAACGGATCCGGTCGGCCCTGTCCGCCATGGACGACGTCGCGGTGTGGCCGTCGGACGCCAACTTCCTGCTGTTCCGCGTCCCCGACGCCGGCGCCGTGTTCACCGCCCTGCTGGACCGGGGCGTGCTGGTGCGTGACTTCTCCACGGCGCCACGGCTGGACGGCTGCCTGCGGGTGACCATCGGCACGGAGGCGGACAACGACGAGTTCCTGGCCGCCCTGGCCGACGTCTGCGCCGGCGACTGACGGCCCGCGCGCAGCCCGCCCCTTCCCCGTCCGTCCTCCGTCCACGACGATCGAGTCGCCGAGATGCCCGAGCGTGACGACACCGACGAGCTGCCCCCCGTCACCGCGCCGCTGCCACCGCCCGGGGGCGGGCCCGCGGCGCGTCCCGAACCCCCGCCGACATCGGACCCGGACCCGACGGAGGCGATCACCCAGGGGGTCCCGGGCGGTCGGTCGGATCCCCGGGACGGTGCGTCCCGTGACCGGACCGAGCAACCCGCCGAGACCGGCCGCTCGGCGGGGCGGGCCGGGCGGTCGTCCGGACCGACCCCCGCTGCCGGATCCGGCTCGCGCGCCGACCCGACGTCGGCGGCCGGCGCGACCGCGTCGGCCGCTCGGCCACACCGGTTCGGGCCCGCGCGGCGACGTGCGCTGTTGTGGGACGCCGGGTGGTGCGCCGTGACCGGACTCGTGCTGCTGGTCCTGTGGGCCTCCGACCGCCCCGTCGCCGTCCTGCCGGACTGGGCCTCGCCGGTCACCGGGGTCGCGGTGGTGGTGTGGGCCGGGGTCCTGGTGGCCGTCGCCGCCGGCGGGGTCGGTCGACCGGCCACGGCGCTCGTGGGGGCCATCAACCTGCTGGTGGGCAGCGCCATCGTGGCATGGGGCTGGCTCGACCTGGACGTGCCGACGCTGGTCGTGGTCCTGGCCGCCCAGGTGGTCGGGTTCGGGCTGGTGCAGGTGTTGGCCAGCGTGCGACGCTGACCGGCCCGATCGGGGCCCCGCAGGCCAGCTCGACCCGGGCCGTGCGGGCCAGCGGGATTGGGGGCCTGCAGGGGTGGGACGGTAACGTCCGCGCTGGCCCACGACCCCACCGAGCGGAGCACGGATGCCACGCACCGGACGCGTGCGACGACAGACCCGGGAGACCGCCATCGAGGTGGCGGTCGACCTGGACGGCGAGGGCACCAGCGACGTCGCCACGGGCGTCCCGTTCTTCGACCACATGCTCGACCAGCTCGGTCGCCACGGTCGCCTCGACCTGGTGGCACACGCCGACGGCGACGTCGAGATCGACGCCCACCACACGGTCGAGGACACCGGCATCGCGTTGGGCCAGGCGCTGGCCGAGGCGTGGGGCGACCGGGCGGGAGTGGAGCGGTTCGGGGATGCCACGGTGCCCATCGACGAGGCCCTGACCCGCGTCGCGATCGACCTGTCCGGCCGTCCCTACCTGGTGTGGGACGTCGAGACGCCGGTGCAGGTGGTCGGCACGTTCGAGACCACCCTGGTCAAGCACTTCTTCGAGGCCGTGGTGGCCAACGCCCGGATCACCCTGCACGTCGACAACCTCGCCGGCGACAACAGCCACCACATCTTCGAGTCGGTGTTCAAGGCCGTCGCCGTCGCCCTCCGTCGGGCCGTCGCGGTCACCGGCGGCGCCGGCGTGCCGTCCACCAAGGGCGTCCTGCAGTGACGTCGCCGGCCCCCACGGCGAGCGCGGGACCAGGAGGGGGCGTGCGACCCTCGGTCCCTCGTCGGCGCGTCGCGGTCCTGGACTACGGCGCCGGCAACGTCCGCTCGGCGACCCGGGGCTTCGACGCCGCCGGGGCCGAGGCCATCGTGACCGCCGACGCGGCCGAGGCCGACGCCGCCGACGTGCTGGTGGTGCCGGGTGTGGGCCACATCCGCTCGTGCCTGGACAGCCTCCGTCGCAGTGGGCTGGTCGGCGTCCTCGAGGACTGGATCGTGCGCCAGCGCCCGATCTTCGGGATCTGCGTCGGCATGCAACTGCTCTACGAGCACTCCGAGGAGGGCGACACGACCGGACTCGGGCTGCTGCCCGGCACGGTGCGGCGTTTCGCACCCGGCGTGACCGTGCCGCACATGGGCTGGGACGTCGTCACCCCGACCGAGGACGCGGTCGACGACCCCCTGCTGGCCGGGGTGGCGGGCCAGCGGTGCTACTTCGTGCACAGCTACTTCGCGGTCCCCGACGACCCGGGCCATGTCGTGGCCACGTGTGACCACGGGGCCGCGACCGGCTTCCCGTGCGTGGTCCGGGAGGGCAGCGTCACCGGCACGCAGTTCCATCCGGAGAAGTCCGGGGTCGTCGGACAGCGGCTGTTGGAGAACTGGTTGGCGATGCTGCCCGGGGATGCCGGCGCGGCATGACTCGGGGTTGGACCGGCGCGGGTCGCTAGAGGCGCAGCTCGCCGGCCACGACCGACGTGCACACCTCGTGGAGCGGGCTGGACGTGTCGCGGGCGTGGTCGCGCAACAACGAGAACGCCTCGTTGGGGCTCATGCCGTGGCGCCCCCCGAGGACGCCCTTGGCCTGCTCGACGATGATCCGGCTGTCCAGGGCACGCTGCAGCTGCTCGGCCAGGGTCCGCGTCTCGGACAGCTCGATGTTGTTGAGCACGTAGCCCGACGCCATGTTCGCCAGCAGCTGGGCGACGGACAGTTCGGCGTCGGTCCATGCGTGGGGCTCGCGGCAGTACAGCTCGAGGGCACCGATGCGGTTGTCGTGGACCGGCATCGGCAGGGCGGCCACCGCGCCGAACCCCCGGGCCAGGGCGGCCTCGCGGAAGCCCTCGCGGGGGTCGTCCTGGGTGAGGTCGTCGATGCGGACCTGTCGGCCGGTCCGGAAGGCCTCCTGGCAGGGGCCGTGCCCCGTGGTGGCCTGGAACTCCTCGATGACGGCGACGTCGACGTCGGTCGCGGTCAGGAAGGACAGCACCTCGTGACGCGAGATCGAGACGCCGGCGCCGTCGATGCCCAACACCGCCACCACCTGGTCGGTCAGGCGGTACAGCACGTTGCCGATGTCGTAGGAGGGCCGCAGCAGCGCCGTGGCGTACTCGTCGAAGGCGGCCAGGAGCGCGGTTCGGTCGACCATGCAGGATCCGTTCGCTCGTCGATCCCCCGAGGGGATCGGAGAACGCCCGGGGTCTGGGGTCGTCGTGGTGGGTTGTGGTCCAGGGGCTCGGCCGTCACACACGATCGGCCCCGGTGGGCAGGCGTGAACCATAGCGACTCCGCCGCGGTGTCGTCGTGTGCGGTGTCCGCCGGGCGAGTGGGCCCCTCGGAGGGAGGGGCCGGCGTCACGCAGCGGGGAGGTCGAGGTCGCCGTCGACCACCCGGTGGCAGAGCTCGTGCAGGCCGGTGTTGGTGCGGCGGGCCGTCGAGCGCAGGCGGGTGAACGCCTCGGCAGGGGTGATGTCGTGGCGGCCGCTCAGGATCCCCTTGGCCCGCTCGATCACGACCCGGCTGTCCAGGGCGTGGCGCAGCTGGGCCGCGAGCTCGCGACGCGAACCCAGCTCGGCGTGGTTGACGAGGTACCCGCTGGCCATGTTTGCCAGCAGCTGGCCGACCTCGAGTTCGCGCTCGTGCCAGGCATGTGCGTCCGTGCGGTACAGGTTGAGCGCGCCGATGCGGCCCCGCTCGACCGGCATCGGCAGCCCGGCAACCGATCCCGCCCCGCGGCGTCGCGCCACCGTGACGTAGGACGGCCAGCGTGGCTCGGTGTCCAGGTCGTCGGAGGTGACGATCCGGCCGGTGGCGTGGGCGTCGTGGCAGGGCCCCTCGTCCTCGACCACCTGGTGTTCCTCGATCACCGCCACGTCACTGTCGGTGGCGGCCGCGAACCGGAGGCGGTCGTCGGCGCCGGCCAGGCACACGCCCGCCCCGTCGACCCCCAGCACGTCCACGGCCTGGTCGACCAGCTCGTGGAGCACGTCGGCGACGTCGTAGGGCGACAGCAGGATCCCGGCATAGTGTTCGAAGGCTCGCACCAGTGCCGCGGTGTCGACCATCGCTGAATCCTCCCGCAGGTGGGCAGCCACGACGACGGCGGCGGTCGACCTGGGGGTGGGCGCGGGCCAGCCGCGACGAGCTCGGACCACGATAGTGACCGCCACCGACGACGACCCCCGCCGTCAGCTGGGCAGGTCCAGGGTGCCCTCGACGACGTGGCGACACACGTCGTGGAGCCGGTCGCCACGTGCGCGGGCGTACTGGCGCAGACGGCCGAAGGCGTCGTTGGGGGTGAGGCCGTGACGGCCCGCCAACAGGCCCTTGGCCTGCTCGACGATGATGCGACTGTCCAGCGCGGTCTGCAACTGGCCGGCGAGGGTGCGCGACTCCGACAGTGCCTGGTGGTTGAGGACGTAGGCCGACGCCATGTTGGCCAGGCCCTGGGCCGCCTGCATCTCCTCGTCGGTCCACACGTGGGCCTCGGCGCGGAACAGGTCCAGCGCGCCGATGCGTCGTTCGTCCACGGGCATCGGCAGCGACGCCACGGCCCGCATGCCGCGGTCGACGGCGAACCGGGTGAACTCCGGCCAGTCGTTGGCGTCGACCAGGTCGTCGACCCGGACCTGCTCGCCGGTTTCGTAGGCCGAAAGGATCGGGCCGGTCCCGGCGGTCAGCTGCGTGTCCTCGATCGCGGCGACGTGGTGGTCGGTCGCCGACAGCAACTGCAGCCCGCCACCGTTGGGCGCCAGGCACACACCGGACCCGTCGATGTCGAGCACCTCGACCACCTGGTCGGTCAGGCGGTACAGCACGTCGCCGATCTCGTAGGGCCGCAACAGGGCACGACCGAACGACTCGTAGGCCTCCAGCAGCGCCCGCTGGTTGATCATGCCCTGCCCCTCGTGGTGCGGTCGTGGGTCCATGGTGTGGACACCGGCGGGACGACCACCAGTTCGACGACACCGCGGGGTCCCGGGAACACCTCGGAACGAGGTCGCCTCCGTGTGGACGAGGTGCGTCCGGTGGACGGCGGCTCCCCTCGGCAAGCCTAGCGCCGTCACCACTGTCCGGGGCCGACGTGCCTCCCCGCCGGCGACCCGGAAACGCCGGATCTCGTGCGTGGAAGCGCACGCAGCGCTGACATGGCTTGACACCGGCGTCGGCGCGCGGCATGTTGGAAGGGACTTCCTCCCAGACCCCGGGGAATCTTCGCCTCCCAGACCCGAGGTCCCGTCGCATCGTCCCCCGACACGTCGCGACGAGGTAGTCCACTCTTGCCGGGAGGGAGATCCACACCTTGGCGATCCGCGCCTCCATGTCCGTACTGCCCCCTGTCCGGAATCCTGGTTCCGAGACCGACACCCCCGCACCTGACGCGACACCACCCGGCGAAACACCGGCTGGTGCCAGCGCGCACGGCCGCGACGGCGAGCCGTCCCCGGACCAGCTCCGCCAGGCCCTGTGCACGTGGCTGCTGGACCGTGACGGGAGAGGTCGCGGCGACGTCGTGCCGGTGCCAACTCCCCGCGGTCCCGTGGTGGAACGTCGCCTGGCGACCCTGCTGTACGCGCTGTGGGACGACCTGACCCCGGTGCCGTCCTCGGTGGCCACCACGCTCGGCATGCCACCCAGCAGCCACGCCCACGCGGCGCGCCTGCTGTACGTGCTCCACGACGACGCGGCCTTCCCCTCCTCCAGTCACGCCGATGTCGTCCGGACCCTGCCACTGCTGCCGACCGACCAGGTCCTGGCGCACTGGCGACGAGTCGACGAGGCGTTGGCCACGGGGGTGCGCCGATGAGTACCCAGACGATCGATGACGACGGTGCCGTCCAGGCCCCGTCCACCGTCGCCGACACCGTCCCGCACCCCACCCTCCACGTCCCCGACGGCCCCGATGCCGGCCGCGTGCACCAGGTGCTGGCGTCGTCGATCACGGTCGGTCGACGCCAGGGCAACGACGTGCGTCTCACCGATCGTGGTGTGTCCCGCGTGCATGCGCGCCTGACCCGTCAGGGTGGTGCCGTGGTCCTGACCGACCTCAACTCCACGGCTGGGACCACCGTCAACGGCCGCACGATCGAGGGTCCCGTCGTGCTCGCCCACGGCGATCGCGTCGGGTTCGGCCCGAGCGAGCTGGTGTTCGAGGACCCGTCGGCGCTCGGGGTGATCGAGGAGGTCACGCAGGTCGACCTCGGCCCGGGCGAGATCCCCTCCCCGACGCTGTCGCCACGACAACGCGAGATCGTGCAGTTGATGGCCGATGGGGAGAGCAACGCCGAGATCGCCGAGCGCCTCGGACTGACCCATCGAACGGTGAAGTCCTACGCCTCGGAGATCTATGCCCGGCTGGGCACGCCCAACCGTGCCGGCGCGGTGGCCACGGCCATCCGCCACGACCTGTTGTAGGTCCCGGACGCGTCCGGCCCTCCGGGGTCGGGCCAGACACGATCCGGCGGTGGCCTCGTGGCCACCGCCGGTTCTGTCGATCGGCCTGCGCCGAGGTCGGCGAGGGTCACCACCACTGGCTGCCGGCGACCTCACCCTTGAACGGCCCCACCACGTCGTCGGTGACCCAGCCCCCGTAGAAGTCCCCCTGCACCGCACGGACCACCTCGCCGTCCACGGTGCATCGGTCCATCCGGGCCGGGTAGAGCGCGACCGTGGACGCCAGCGGTTCGAAGCCCGTGGTGGGTTCGGGGTAGGTCCATGCCGCGGCCACCTCGATGCGCCCGTCCCCGCCGACGACGTCGAAGTAGGCCGCGACGCCCTTGAACTCGCAGAAGGTCCGACGCGGGTTCGGTCGCAGCGCGCCGTCCACGACGTCGTCCAGGGGCAGGTAGAAGACCGGGGGATGGCTGGTCTCGAGCACGCGCCAGGCCTGGGTGGTGTCGACGACGACGCCGCCGCCGAAGGTGACCACCACATGGGCGTCACTGGGCTCCAGTCGTGGCGGCCGGGGGTAGTCCCAGACGGATTCCTGTCCGGGTGCGACCGGGTCGGGACGGGGGCGTCGTCGCACGTGGGCTCCTGGCGTGGCGCCGGGTGATGGCGGCTGCGATCGAGCCTACGGTCGCCCCGCGCTGTCGGCCCGCCTCCGGGTGCGCGGCGCGCGTCCCCCGCCTGTCGGCCGTCGGTGGGCGGCGCCGCCGCTGGTACACCATGGTCATGGCTTCCACACCACTTTCACCGGGCGGCGTCCTGCTCGACCTCGACGGGACGCTCGTCGACTCCGTCTACGACCACGTCGTGGCCTGGCACGCCGCACTTGCGGCCGCCGGCCACGACGTGCCGCACGTGCGCATCCACGCCGGGATCGGGATGGGCAGTGACCGGCTGGTGCCGTGGCTGCTCGGCGGCGACGTGACCGGGGCCGAGGCGATCGCCGACGACCACACCGAGCGGTTCCTGGACCGCGCTGACGGGCTGGTGCCGACGCCGGGGGCGACCGCGCTGCTGGACGACCTGCGGGCCCGGGGCGTGCCGTTCATCGTCGCGACCTCGGCGTCGGGACCGGAGCGGGAAGCCCTGCTGGCCGCGCTGGGGGACCCGGACCTCGACGTCACCGACAGCGAGGAGGTCGCCAGCTCCAAGCCCGCGCCCGACCTGCTGGCCAGTGCCGCTCGCCAGGCCGGACTCGACCTGGCGTCCGCCCGGATGGTGGGCGACGCCCCGTGGGACGCCGTGGCCGCGGGCCGTGCCGGCGCGACCGCCATCGCGGTGCGCTGTGGCGGTTTCTCCGACGCCGCACTGCGCGAGGGCGGTGCGACGCGGATCGAGGATGCGCCGATCGACCTGGTCGGCCAGCTCTGAGCGGGCCCCGTCCCGTTCCCCTCTGCCTCCCCCCGAGCGTCCCCCGCCCCCGCGCGGCCTACGCTGCCGCGCGACGTCGCGACCTCGGCGGCGCCCATCGACGTCGACGTCGATCCGACCCCGAACCCGTGCAGGGACCCACCCGTGAGCCTGACCCTCTACCCGGCCGTGGACATCAAGGACGGCCGCGCCGTCCGGCTGACCCAGGGCGCCGCGGACGCCGAGACCGTCTACGACGTCGACCCGGTTGCCGCCGCCGGCCGCTTCGCGGCCGCCGGCACGACCTGGCTGCACGTCGTGGACCTCGACGCCGCGTTCACCGGTGAACCACGCAACCGCCATCTGATCGAGGCCATCGTCGCGGCCACCGACGTGCGCGTGCAGGCCTCGGGGGGCGTTCGCACCCTCGCCGACGTCGAGGCCAGCCTCGGCTACGGCGCCGAGCGGGTCGTGATCGGGACCATGGCCCTGGACCAGCCCGACTTCGTCCGCGAGGTGCTGGACCGGGTCGGCCCCCGCATCGCGGTCGGCCTGGACGCCCGTGGGGACGTGTTGCAGGCGCGCGGGTGGACCGAGGAGGCCGGAGACCTGTGGGAGGCGATCGACGTCTTCAGCCGTATGGGGGTGCCACGGTTCGTCTACACCGACGTCGCCAAGGACGGCATGTTGCAGGGCCCCAACCTCGACATGCTGCGACGTGTCGCCGATGCCACCGACGCCACGGTGACCGCATCCGGTGGCGTGTCGTCGCTGGACGACGTGGCCGCGCTCGCGACCGTGCACGAGCGCGTCGATGCCGCGATCGTGGGCAAGGCGCTGTACGCGGAGGCCTTCACCCTCGAGGCGGCCCTGGTCGCCGCCGGCGCCAGCGGCCACCACGACGCCGAGGCCGACACATCGCGGAGCACCCCCGGCAACCGCGCTGACAACGGGTCTGGCAACGGGTCTGGCAACGGGTCTGGCAACGGGTCTGGCAACGGGTCTGGGGCCCCGTCGTGACCGTCGCGGCCCGGGTCATCGCGTGCCTCGACGTCAC
This sequence comes from uncultured Nitriliruptorales bacterium, assembly GCA_963735045.1. Taxonomy (GTDB): domain Bacteria; phylum Actinomycetota; class Nitriliruptoria; order Nitriliruptorales; family Nitriliruptoraceae; genus Salsipaludibacter. Next base: position 830,060 of record CAVTIZ010000003.1, read on the forward strand.
GGGTGGTCGGGTCGTCAAGGGGGTCAACTTCGTCGACCTCCGGGATGCGGGGGATCCGGTGGCACTGGCGGCGGCCTACGACCGTGCCGGGATCGACGAACTGGTCTTCCTCGACATCACGGCGTCCTCCGACGACCGCGAGACCATGGTCGACGTCGTCCGTCGGGTCGCCGACCAGGTGTCGATCCCGTTCGCCGTCGGTGGTGGGCTGCGGCGGGTCGACGACGCGCGCAGGATGCTGCATGCCGGTGCCGACAAGATCGCCTTCAACACCGCCGCCGTGCGTCGTCCCGCGGTGGTGACCGAGACGGCCGAGGCGGTCGGATCGCAGTCGGTCGTGGCGTCCGTGGACGCCCGGCGGGTCACCGACGAGGCCGACGAGGCGGTGCGGGCGGCCGCCCCGAGCGGGTTCCACCTCACGACCCGGGGTGGTCGCGTCGCCGAGGCCGTCGACCTGGTCGCATGGTGCCGGCGGATGCAGGAGCTGGGCGCCGGGGAGATCCTGCTCAACTCGATGGACCGTGACGGGACGAAGGTCGGCTTCGACCTCGAGATGACCGGGGCGGTCACCGACGTCGTCACGATCCCGGTGATCGCCTCCGGCGGTGCCGGCACCGCCCAGCACCTGGCGGACGCCGTGCTCGTCGCGGACGCCTCGGCCGTGCTGGCCGCGTCCATCTTCCACTTCGGCGAGGTGGACGTGGCCGATGCCAAGGCGGTCATGGCCCGCGCCGGCATCCCGGTCCGCCACGCCTGAGCCCGGAAGTGCGGGCAGGACGTGGGGGACGCGCTCGGCGTCAGTCCCCACCCATCGCCGCGACCAGGGCCTCCACGAGTGCGTGCAGCGTCGACCCGGTCGCCGTTGGCAGCTGTTCGCGGCCGCAGTCCGGACAGCGCACCATCTCCATCGTGGGGACCAGCGTGACCACGGTGGGGCCGCCGTCGGCGACCACGGGGGTCTCCGTCGTCCGCCCCGGCATCGTGAGCACGGCCCCGCAGTCCCCGCACGCGTCGTCGCGTCGCAGCCGGCGGGGTCGCGCGACCAGCAACTGCGCGTCGACCGCGGCCAGCAGCCGGCGCGCCAGGTCCCGGTCGACGACCTCGCGGTGGCCCCGGTCGCACACCAGCACGGCGACGCCCTCCAGCCGCGCCGTGACGCCGTCGCTGGCCAGTTGCACCGGCGGGGCCAGGCCGGCCCGCCGTGGCTGCCCGCAGGCGCAGTCGGTCCGCGACACGCCCGCCAGCGGCGCCTGGTCGCCCGCGGGGGGCATCGGCCCGGTGTCGGCTTCGTCGGGGGGTGCCATGGCGCCTCCTGGCGGGGCCGGGTCGGTGACCGGCCGGACGCGGCGTGGGGGTGGGTGTGCCACGTCCCCACGGTATGCCGGGGTCGCCACCGGGCCGTAGGCTCGCGGGCCCAGTGGTGAGGAGCGGCACGTGATCATCTTCGGCTTCCGGGTGCGTGGGACGGCCATCGGGACGGGCACCTTCTTCTGCCCGCAGGAGGGTGGCGACCGCGAGTACCAACGCCAGCGACTGCGTCGCTGGTTCACGCTGTTCTTCATCCCGTTGATCCCCCTCAACGTGCTGGGCGAGGCCGTCCACTGCACGTCGTGTGGCGGGGACTGGGACCCAGCGGTGCTGGCGCGCCCCACGACGGCCGACCTGCACGGCGCGCTGGCAGGGCTGGTGACCGCCGTCGCCGGGTCACTGGCCTACCACGGGGGCCCCGCCGTGTTCGAGGCCGCCACGCGGTTCGTCCTGGCCCGCGGGGGTGACCTCGACCAGCTCGACTCCCACACCTCGGTCGCACTCGGCACCATCGAGGAGCGCGCCCGGGCCCTGCACGAGTCACTGGCGACGCCCGGCATGGAGCGACTGGTGTCCGACGCCGTCGTCGTCGCCGAGGCCGACGGCCACCTCGCCGACGACGACCTGCAGGTCCTGACGGCCATGGCCCGGGGCCTGGGCATGAGCCAGGCGCACTTCGAGGGCGTGCTGGCGGCGACCCGACGGCGCCGGTCCTCGTGACCTGCCCCCGCCGGGGGGAGCGGCAGTGCCCCGGCGATAGGCTCGGGCCGTCCCACCCGACGAAGGCATCCCGTTGTCATCCGCCGCGGCGACCCCCCTGGTCGCGTCCCTGCAGTTCGACGACCACGGGCTCGTCCCGGCCGTCGTCCAGGACCACGAGACCCGCGAGGTGCTGATGGTGGCGTGGATGAGCGCCGAGGCGGTCACCGCCACGCTGGCGGAGGGACGGACCGTGTTCTGGTCACGGTCGCGCCGGGAGCTGTGGCGCAAGGGCGAGACCTCCGGGCACGTCCAGCACGTCCGCGACCTGCGGGTCGACTGCGACGCCGACACCCTGCTGGTCAGCGTCGAGCAGGTCGGCGCCGCCTGCCACACCGGCCAACGCACGTGCTTCCACCGCCACCCCGAGGACCTCGTCGCCGCCGCGGCGGACGCCGAGCCGGCCACGGCGGGCCCGGCATGAGCATCGTCCCCGATCGCGAGACCTTCCTCGAGCTGGCGTCGAAGCACACCGTCGTGCCGCTCCACCGGGAGCTGCTGGCCGACCTCGACACGCCACTGTCGGTCTATGCCCGGCTGCGGGGCGACGGACCCACGTTCCTGCTGGAGTCCGCCGAACACGGACGCAACTGGGGTCGCTACTCCTTCATCGGCACCGACCCGCTGCTGACCCTGCACGGCCGTGGCCGCGACGTCGTGTTCGAGGGCACCGACATCGACCTCCCCACCACCGTGACCGATGCCGACGGCCCCCTGGCCGCCCTCGACGCCCTGATGGAGGAACTGCACGCCCCCGACTTCCCGTCGCTGCCACTGCACGGCGGGGCGGTCGGCGTTATCGGCTACGACGCCGTGCGCGAGGTCGAGGACATCCCCGACACCGGGACCGACGACCTCGGGCTGCCCGACGTGCTGTTGATGGTGCATCGCCACGTCATCGGGATGGACCACCTGCGCCAGACGATGACGGTGGTGACCAACGTCGTGGTCGGTGACGACCCGGCGTCGCAGTACGACCAGGCCGTCGCGGCGACCGACGCACTGGTGGACCGACTGGCCGGCGGGGTGTCCCCGGCGCCCAAGCCGCCCCCGGAGATGGGGGACCCGGTCGAGGCCACGTCCAACCTCGCGCCCGGTGCCTACGAGGCCATGGTCGAACGCGTCAAGGACCACATCGTCGCCGGGGACACCTTCCAGACCGTGGTCAGCCAGCGCCTGTCGGCACCCATGGCGGCCGACCCGTTCGACCTGTACCGGGTCCTGCGCGTGATCAACCCGTCGCCCTACCTGTTCTACTTCGACTTCGAGGACTTCCAGGTCGTGGGGTCGTCGCCGGAGGCGCTGGTGCAGGTCAAGGGTCGCCACGTCGAGACCTGGCCGATCGCCGGCACCCGCCCACGCGGGCGCACCGAGGCCGAGGACCGCCAGCTCGAACAGGAGCTCAGTGCGGACGCCAAGGAGCGGGCCGAGCACGTGATGCTGGTCGACCTCGGACGCAACGACCTCGGTCGGGTGTGCGAGATCGGGTCGGTCGAGGTCGACGAGATGATGGTGGTCGAGCGCTACAGCCACGTCATGCACCTGGTCAGCTCGGTCACGGGCACCCTGCGCGCGGGGCTGAGCCCCGTGGACGTGCTGCGATCGGTGTTCCCGGCCGGCACCGTGTCGGGGGCGCCCAAGGTCCGCGCCATGCAGATCATCGACGACCTCGAACCGTCGCGTCGCGGGCTGTACGCCGGTGCCGTCGGCTACGTCGACTTCTCGGGCAACCTGGACACCTGCATCGCACTGCGCACCGCCGTGGTCAAGGACGGCACCGTGCACGTGCAGGCCGGCGCCGGCATCGTGGCCGACTCCGACCCCGCCACCGAGCAGCAGGAATCACGCGACAAGGCCGGCGCGCTGCTGGCCGCGGTCCGTGCGGCCGAGGCCTGGTCCGACCTGCCGCCCGACGACCAGCCGGCGACGGGAGCGTCGTCGTGACCACCTTCCTCGACGCGTTGCTCGCCGATGCCCGCGACCGGGTGGCCAGCGACCGGGCCCGGCGCGACACCGATTCCCTGGTCGCCGACATCGACCCGGCCACGCCCCCGTCCTTCGTCGACGGCCTGGCCGCACCCGGCGTGGCCGTGATCGCCGAGATCAAGCGCGCCTCGCCGTCGCGGGGCGACCTGGCTCCCGACCTCGACGCCGTCGCGCAGGGCCGCGCCTACGTCGACGCCGGGGTGGCCGCCATCTCCGTGCTCACCGAGCCGGACCGCTTCAGGGGCAGCCTCGACGACCTGGTGGCCGTCGCCGCGCTCGGCACGCCCACCCTGCGCAAGGACTTCACCGTCGACGCCCACCAGGTCGTGCAGGCGCGGGTGGCCGGTGCCGCCGCCGTGCTCCTGATCGTCGCGGCGCTGGACGACCACGACCTGGCCGACCTGGCACAGGTGGCCGCCGACCACGACCTGGCGGTGCTGGTCGAGGTGCATGACGAGATCGAGCTCGCCCGCGCCCTGGCCATCGACCCGGCCGTCGTGGGCGTCAACGCCCGCGACCTGCGCACCTTCGACGTCGATCGCGAGGCCTTCACCCGCCTGCGACCCGGCATCCCCGACGACGTCGTCGCGGTGGCCGAGTCCGGCATCCGCGGACCCGCCGACCTCGCCCGTGCGGCCAGCGCCGGTGCCGATGCCGTGCTGGTCGGTGAGTCGCTGGTCGTGGCCGACGACCCCCGGACCGCCGCGGCCGACCTGGTCCGGGCCGGCCGGGCCGACGCGCGTGCCGACGGCGCGCGTGACGCCACCAGCGGTGCCGGCGGCCAGCGATGGTGACCGGCCGGTCCGGTCGCCCCGGATCGGCCTGACCGTCACGGCGCACGCCGACGGCCACGATCGTCCACCCCCACGCGGGCCACGACGTGGCACCCTCGACCCACACGAAGGTCACCACATGAGTCACTCCCACGACGCCGCCCCCACCGCCGATCCGCGCACCGACCCCGCCCCGCCCCCGGACGAACGCCCCGGCTACTTCGGCCGTTTCGGGGGTCAGTTCGTCCCCGAGTCCCTGTTCGGGGCGCTGGGGGAGCTCACCGAGGCGTGGGAGACCGCGTCCGCGGATCCCGAGTTCCTCGCCGAGCTCGACCTGCTGCGCACGCGCTACGGCGGCCGACCGACCCCGCTGTACCACGCCGCCCGGCTGTCGGAGGAGGCGGGCTTCGAGATCCACCTCAAGCGCGAGGACCTCGCCCACACCGGATCGCACAAGCTCAACAACGTGGTCGGCCAGGCACTGCTGACCCGGCGCATGGGCAAGCCGCGGGTGATCGCCGAGACCGGCGCCGGCCAGCACGGCGTCGCCACCGCCACCGCCGCCGCCCTGTTCGGGTTGGACTGCACGGTCTACATGGGGGCCGAGGACTGTCGTCGCCAGCGTCTCAACGTCGTGCGGATGCAGCTGTTGGGGGCCGAGGTGGTGCCGGTCGAGTCCGGCACCCGCACGCTCAAGGACGCCATCAACGAGGCCATGCGGGACTGGGTCACCAACGTCGACACGACCCACTACCTCATCGGTTCGGCGATGGGCCCGCATCCCTTCCCCGTGATGGTGCGCGAGTTGCAGTCGGTGATCTCGCGCGAGTCGCGGGGCCAGTTCGCCGACCAGTCCGGCGATGCCCCGGGTGGGCCCGCGGGACTGCCCGATGCCGTCGTCGCCTGTGTCGGCGGCGGCTCCAACGCCATCGGGTCCTTCGCCGACTTCATCGACCACCCGTCGGTGGCGCTGGTGGGGGTGGAGGCCGCCGGCCACGGCATCGGGTCCGGCCACTCGGCGGCCACGATCAGCGAGGGGCGCGAGGCGATCCTGCACGGCGCCCGCATGGTGGCCCTGGTCGACGACGACGGCCAGGTCCAGCCCGCCCACTCCGTGTCGGCCGGACTGGACTACCCGGGCGTGGGTCCCGAGCACGCCCACCTGGCCGACACCGGGCGGGCGACCTACGTCTCGGCCACCGACGACGACGCCCTGTTCGGCTTCCGCCGGACCTGCGAGTTGGAGGGCATCATCCCGGCCCTGGAACCGTCCCATGCGGTCGGTTGGCTGCTGCGGCACGGCCACGAGGTGCTCGAGCCCGGCGCCCGTGTGCTGCTGACCATGTCCGGTCGCGGTGACAAGGACGTCGACGAGGTCGTCCGCGTGGCCGGCTGGGAGGTCGGCGTCGAGGTCGCCGAGGACGACGAGACCTCGGTGGTTGCCGATGCTGCCCAGGACCCGGTGGCCAACGGGGGAGGCGCCGCATGAGTGACGAGCCGATCACCATCATCGCCGACGACGTCGACGCCGGATCGGTCCCCGGGGACCTCGGCCTGCCCGCTGACCGCGAGACCGAGCCGGCCCGGGTCGGGCATGCGCCCGGCGACGGGGCCGAGCGGGTGGCCGCGGCCTTCGCCACGGCCCGCGACGAGGACCGAGCGGCACTGGTCATCTACCTGCCGGCCGGCTTCCCGGACCACGACACGGCGCGCGCATGCCTGGCCGCCGCGGCCGAGGCCGGTGCCGACGTCCTGGAGATCGGGTTCCCCTTCTCGGACCCCGTCATGGACGGCCCGATCATCCAGGCCGCCAACCAGCAGGTGCTGGCACGCGGTGCGACGGTGGCCGACCACCTCGCCATGACGACGGCGCTGACGGCCGACGTCGACGTGCCGGCACTGGTGATGACCTACGTCACCATCGCCGACGCCCACGGCTACGACCGCTTCGCCGACGAGTTGCTGGCGGCCGGGACCGCGGGGGCGATCCTGCCCGACCTGCCCGTCAGCGAGTCCGACGAGTGGCGCCGGGTGGCGGACGAACGAGGCCTGGCGTCGGTGCTGTTGGCGTCCTCGGTGTCGTCGCCGGCGCGCCTGGCCGCCGTGGGCGAGCACTCGGGCGGGTTCGTCTACGCGGTCGGGTTGCTGGGTGTCACCGGGGTCAAGTCGGTCGCCCGCGATGCCTCGAAGGACCTGGTCTCCCGGCTGCGTCCGGTCACCGACCTCCCGATCGCGGTCGGCATCGGGGTCAAGAACGGCGCAGACGCCGCGGCCGTGGCCGCGTTCGCCGACGGGGTCATCGTCGGCTCCGAGGCCGTGCGACGGGTGGCCGAGGGCGACCCCGCGGGTGCCCCCGACCGCGTCGCCGAGCTGGTCGCCGACCTCCGCCGCGGCGTCGAGCAGCGCTGACACGCGACGAGGACCGGGCCAGCGGCCCGGTCCTCGTCGCGGTGCGGGGTGGTTCAGCCGAGCAGGCCGTTGTCGTCCAGGAACTGCTGGGCGACGGCCTCGGGACGCTGGTTCTCCGACGAGACCTGGGCGTTGAGGCTGGTCATCGTCTCCTGGGTCAGCGCCTCGGCCACGGGGGCGTAGAGCTCCTCCAGGGCCGCGCCGTAGTCGTTGTAGACCGCGGCGGTGAACACCGGCGAGACGTTGTAGAGCGGGAAGAAGCCCTCGGGGTCCTCGAGCACGGTCAACTCGAGTGCCGCGATGCGACCGTCGGTGGTGAAGACCTCCCCGAAGTTGCAGGGGTCACCACGGTCGGTGGCCTCGTAGACGACGCCGGTGTCGAGCACGTTGACGTTGTCGCCGGGGAACTCGTAGCCGTAGGTCTCCTCCATGCCCGGCAGCCCGTCGTTGCGGGCCGGGAACTCCGACTCCACGCACAGGGTCGCCATCTCCGGGGTGTCGTCGATGATCGGACCGAGGTCCGCCAGCGACGTCGGGTTGCCGAGGTCGTCGGCCGCCTCGGAGCGGAAGGCGATGCCGTAGGTGTTGTTGAACGGGGCCGGCTCCAACCAGCACAGGGCGTTCTCCTCGGCGTCACGCTGCTGGACCGCCTCGTACTGCTCGATGCGGTCCGGGATCGGGTCCGCCTCCTCGAAGAACGAGATCCAGGCGGTGCCGGTGTACTCCCAGTAGTGGTCGATGTCACCGCCGAGCAGGGCGTCGCGGTTGGGGTTGGTGCCGCCCAGGTTGATCTGGTCGGTCACGTCGACCCCGGCGTTCTCCAGCAACAGCTTGGAGATGTTGCCCAGGATCAGTTGCTCGTCGAAGTCCTTGGAACCGATGGTGATCGCGGCCCCGTCCAGCGCGGTGTCACCGGGCTCGCAGCCCTCGCCGCCGCCGGACTCCGAGCCGCCCTCGTCGGCGGCGTCGGTGGCGGCCGCGTCGGTCGCGCCCGCCTCCGGGTCGCTGCCACTGTCCTCCTCGAGGCTGTCGCCGCACCCGGCGGCGACCAGGGCGAGCACGCCCAGGCCGATCATGGTCGTCTTCAGTCTCACGGTGTTTCCTTCCGGGGCCGCGTCGCGGGATGGATCCCGGTCGTCGGTCCGTCGTCTGGGGTCGTGTGTCGGCGGGGTCGTGGCTCGGTGGGGGCGTGGGGGGCCTGGCCGAGACGGGAGTGTGCGGGGGGCGACCCCGCCGTCTACTACCACCGTAGTGGACGGCCCGAGCGTGGGGTCGGCGGAGGGGATGTCACAGGCCCTGGGGGGTCAGCTGTTCCTCGGCGATGCCGGCGAGCCAGTCGATCGCCAGGGCCAGTGCGGCGGTCAGGAAGGCGCCCGTCAGCAGCACCGGCAGGCGGTTGAGCTGGTAGCCCTGCACGATCATCTCGCCCAGGCCACCGCCACCGAGGATGAACGCCAGCGCGGCGGTGCCCACGTTGAGCACCAGGGCGGTGCGGACACCGGCCAGGATCACCGGGACCGCCAGGGGCAGCTCGAGGCGACGAAGGACGTGTCGGTTCGACAGGCCCATGCCACGTCCGGACTCCAGGATCGCGTCGTCGACGCCGCGGATGCCGACCATCGTGTTGCGCAGGATCGGCAGCAGGGAGTAGGCGGTCAGGGCCACCACGGCCGGGAACGTCCCCGTGGCCGGGATCGGCAGGAAGTCGATGGCGAAGAAGCCGTAGAACAGGATGCCCAGCATCCCCAGCGACGGGATCGCCTGGCCGGCGTTGCCCAGTCCGGTGATGACCGTGGCGGCTCGCTCGCGCCCGGGGCGGGTCGCGATCACCCCCAGCGGGATGGCGATCACCAGCACGGCCACGGTGGACAACAACGTCAGCGTGATGTGCTCTTGCAGGCGGGCCGAGATGTAGGTCGCGTTGAGGGCACGTTGCTCGACCGAGTCCAGCTGCTGGCCCGTGACCCACACCCACAACCCACCGAGGAGCACCAGCAGGAACAACGGCATGGCGAGGTAGCGATAGGTCCGGCGGAACGTGGACTGGTCGTCACGCAGCCACGCCCACGACGACGAGTCGTCGGCATGGCCGGTCACGGCCTCGTCGCGACCCCCGGGGTCCGGATCGTCGGCGACGTCGCGGTCGACGGTGGAGGAGACCTCGCTCACAGCGTCGCCTCGTCCCGGAACTTGGCGAGCCGGTGGTAGTCCGAGGTCGCGTCCCGCATGGACCGGATCGCCGTGATCACGGTGTCCATGTCCAGCACGCCCTGGTGGCGGCCCTCGCCGTCCACGACGATCGCACAGCCGACGTTGCCGACCAGCATCTCGTCGAGGGCGTCGTGCAGGGTCGCCTGGGGCTCCACCACCGCCTCGGCCGGCAGCCCGTTGCCGATGTGGTCGGCGTCGCGGAGGTCGTCGGGCAACAGCCAGCGGTCCGGGCGCCCGGCGTCGTCCAGCAGCAGCAGGCCGGTCCAGTGCGAGTCGAGCAGCCGACGTCGCAGCGTCTCGGCGCCGTCCTCGCGGGTGCCCACCGGGACGTCGGTGAGCTGGTCGAGATCGCGGACACGGCTCAGGTTGAGACGCTTCAACGACGCCCCGGACCCCACGAAGTCGCGCACGAAGTCGTTGGCCGGCGAGGTCAGGATCTCCTCCGGTGGGGCGAACTGGGCGATGTGGGACTGCTCCTCGAGGATCGCGATCCGGTCGCCCATCTTGATCGCCTCGTCGATGTCGTGGGTGACGAAGATGATGGTCTTGTTGATGTCCTCCTGGAGCCGCAGGAACTCGTCCTGGAGCCGGTGGCGGGTGATCGGGTCGATCGCGCCGAAGGGCTCGTCCATGAGCATGACCGGGGGGTCGGCGGCCATGGCCCGGGCCACCCCGACCCGTTGGCGCTGTCCGCCGGACAACTCCTTGGGGAAGCGGTCCCGGTAGGTGCCGGCGTCGAGTCCGACCTGCGTCCAGCAACAGGTCGACGCGCTCGTCGATGCGGTCGCTCTTCCACCCCAGCAGCTTGGGCACCGTCGCGATGTTGTCGCGGATGGTCATGTGTGGGAACAGCCCGATCTGCTGGATCACGTAGCCGATCTTGCGTCGCAGGGTGTCGGCGTCCTGGGTCGTGACGTCCTCACCGCCCAGCACGATGCGGCCGCTGGTGGGCTCGATCAGCCGGTTGACCATCTTCATGGTCGTGGTCTTGCCGCATCCGGAGGGGCCGACGAAGACGACGATCTCGCCCTCCGGGATCGACATCGAGACCCGGTCCACGGCGGGATGGTCCATGCCGGGAAAGGTCTTGGTGAGCTCGTCGAGCTCGATCATGGTGTCGGTCACTGGATTCCCTTGGAGGTGGTGAAGCGTTCGACCAGCAGCAGCAGTCCGTCGAGGATGAGGCGATCACGACGATCGCGAGCGTCCCGCCGAGGATCGTGTTGAAGACGCCCCGGCGAGCCGATGCGGCGGATGCCGTTGTTGTAGATCTCCTTGCCCAGGCCCGAGCCACCGATCAGCGCGGCGATCGCGGCGATCCCGACCGATCAGCTGGGTCGCGACGCGGACGCCGGCGATGATGACCGGCCAGGCGTTGGGCAGTTCGATCTTCCACAACCGCTGGAAACCACCCATGCCCATGCCGCGTGCGGACTCGACGATGGCGGGGTCGACCGAGACTGCAGGCCGGACATGGTGTTGCGGATGATCGGCAGGAAGGCGTACAGCGTCAACGCCACGATCACCGGGGGGTTGCCGATGCCCACGACCCCCATCGAGCAGGCCGAACAGGGCCAGCGACGGGATCGTCAGGAAGGTCGAGGCGGTGTTGAGGATGGCCGGGCGGGCCAGGCGGGACCGATGGGCCAGCACGCCCAGGGGGATCCCCAGTGCGGTGGAGATCACGATCGGGATGACGCTGATCTGGACGTGGGCGATGCTCATCTCCAGCAACGCCTCACGGGTGAACGGGTCCGAGAGGTAGTCCCAGAAACTGATGATGACCTCGCTGTTGGTGGGGGTCCGGCCCGCGGTGGTGCGACCGCCGGGACACGGGATCGCGCCACGTTCGACGACGACCGTCGGACGCGGCGCGTGGGAACGGCCTCGACCCTGCCGCCGTCGTGGCCGCCCCTCAACCCTAACGATCGGTCGGATGTCCGGCAACCTGTTGTGTCTGACGCAACACGGTGTTCGGGGTCGTGCTCTGCGCGGCCAGGGGGGTCCGGTCGACGGCTACCATCACCAGTCGCGGGTCACGCCCGCGCGCCCGAACCGGCCCCGGTGGTGGAACTGGCGAGACACGCGGGACTCAAAATTCCGTGGCCGCAAGGCCGTGTGGGTTCGAATCCCACCCGGGGTACCAACGACGGACGCGTCATCACGCGACGGACACCAGGACGGACGAGGGCAGTCGCATGCAGGTCGTCGAGCGGTGGCAGCGACGCCGACTCCAGCGGGCGATCACCCGTCTGACCGAGCGCATGGAACGGGTTCGCGGGGAGATCGACCTGTTGTCCGCCCAGGCCGGGTCGTTGTCCGACGACGCCGACCATGCCGCGACCGATGCCGTGCTCCGCTCCGCGGGGCCCGTCCAGCGCGAGGCCTCCCGCGCCACCGCTGCCCACGACAACCACCAACGACTGCTGGCCGAGCACCGAGCCGAGCTCGATGACCTGCGCCAGCGTCGAGACCACCTGCTGGACCGGTTGTAGGCCGGCGCCCCGCACGTGTGCACGCGTGCCCCGGCGTCCTGCCTATCCTGCCGTCCGGCGAGGAGACCTGACGTGACCGAAACGACCGACGAACGCGCGACCCGTGTGCTGATCGCCGAGGACGAGGCGCTGATCCGCCTGGACCTCAAGGAGATGCTGCTGGAGGAGGGCTTCGACGTCGTCGCCGAGGTGGCCGACGGGGCATCCGCCGTCCGGCTGACCCGCGAACTGCGTCCCGACCTGGTCATCCTGGACGTGAAGATGCCCGTCATGGACGGCATCGCCGCCGCCGAGGAGATCGCCAAGGAACGGCTGTCGGCCATCCTCATCCTGACCGCCTTCAGCCAGCGTGACCTGGTCGAGAAGGCCCGTCGGGCCGGCGCCATGGCCTACCTCGTCAAGCCCTTCCAGAAGCACGACCTGTTGCCGGCCGTCGAGATCGCCGCCGGTCGCTTCCGCGAGATGAGCGGGTTGGAGGACGAGGTCGACGACCTCAACGACCGCCTCGAGGTGCGCAAGCTCGTCGACAAGGCCAAGGGCCTGCTGATGGACAAGCAGGGCATGAACGAGAGCGAGAGCTTCCGGTTCATCCAGAAGCAGGCGATGGAGCGTCGCGAGACCATGAAGCAGGTCGCCCAGGCCGTCATCGACCGCCTCTCCTAGCCCCCTCCCCGCACCGCCACCCCCAGTCGGTTGGGGAGCCCGACCGCACTGATGGGGGTCGAACCGACAACCGACTCGACACCGGCGGCGCGAACCGGCCCGGCGGGGTGGGCTACATCCGGAAGATGCCGTAGGTGCTGGGGGGTGCCACCGGGGCGTCGGTGCAGGCCATGGCCAACGCGAGGGTGGCGCGCGTGTCGGTCGGGACGATGATCCCGTCGTCCCACAGCCGGGCCGTGGCGTAGGCCGGGTTGCCCTGAGCCTCGTACTGCGCCCGGATGTCGGCCATGAACGCGGCCTCCTCGGCGTCGTCGACGTCCTCGCCGCGCGCCTCCATCCCGTCGCGGCGGACCGTGGCCAGCACGTTGGCGGCCTGGTCGCCGCCCATCACCGAGATGCGGGCGTTGGGCCAGGTGAACAGGAACCGGGGCTGGTAGGCGCGACCGTTCATGGCGTAGTTCCCGGCCCCGAAGGACCCGCCCACGACCACGGTGTAGGTGGGCACGTGGGCGTTGGCGACGGCCATCACCATCTTGGCGCCGTCCTTGGCGATGCCGGCCGCCTCGTAGTCGCGCCCGACCATGAAGCCGGTGATGTTCTGGAGGAACACCAGCGGGATCCCACGCTGGTTGCACAGCTGGACGAAGTGGGCGCCCTTCTGGGCCGATTCCGAGAACAGGATCCCGTCGTTGGCGACGATCCCGACCGGCCGGCCGAACAGCCGCGCGAACCCGCACACCAGCGTCGTGCCGTAGCGGGCCTTGAACTCGTGGAAGCGCGAGTCGTCGACCAGCCGGGCGATCACCTCGCGGACGTCGAAGGGCGTGCGGGGGTCCACCGGCAGCAACCCGTACAGCTCCTCGGGGTCCAGGGCCGGGGGCAGGGGGTCGGCCAGGTCGTCGGGTGGCACCGGTGCACGATCGAGGTTGGCCACGATGTCACGGGCGATGGCCAGGGCGTGGCCGTCGTCGTTGGCGAGGTGGTCGACCACGCCGGACCGGCTGGCGTGGAGCTCACCACCGCCGAGCTCTTCGGCCGACACGACCTCGCCGGTGGCGGCCTTGACCAGTGGCGGGCCGCCCAGGAAGATCGTGCCCTGGTTGGCCACGATGACGGTCTCGTCGCTCATCGCCGGCACGTAGGCGCCACCGGCCGTGCACGACCCCATCACGACCGCGACCTGGGGAATCCCCGCGGCCGACATCCGGGCCTGGTTGTAGAAGATCCGGCCGAAGTGGTCCCGGTCCGGGAAGACCTCGTCCTGGCGGGGCAGGAACGCCCCACCGGAGTCCACCAGGTAGACGCAGGGGAGGTGGTGTTCGAGTGCGACCTCCTGGGCCCGGAGGTGCTTCTTGACGGTCATGGGGTAGTAGGTGCCGCCCTTGACGGTCGCGTCGTTGGCCACGACCACGCACCGGGTCCCGGCGACGGACCCGATGCCGGTGATGATCCCGGCGCCGGGGGCGTCGTCGTCGTACATGCCGGTGGCGGCCAGCGGCGACAGCTCCAGGAACGGCGTCGCGTCGTCCAGCAGCGCCTCGACCCGGTCGCGGGGCAACAGCTTCCCCCGATCGACGTGGCGACGGCGCGCACGGTCCGAGCCGCCCCGGGCGACCTGCTCGCGGTGTGCGGCCAGCTCGGCGGCGAGCCGGCGGTGGTGGGCGTCGTTGTGGGCGAAGGCGTCGTCGTGGGTGGCCGGCGTCCCGATCCGCGGCCCGGCCCCGCTCACGAGGTCCGTCCCGGGACCGCGGGCCGGGTCCGTCGATCGGCCGCGGGGGGACGTGTGGCCGGCCCGGGGGACCGGGTCACGACAGCTTCCGTCCGACCATGCCCGACACCCGCTTGCCGTCCGCGCGGCCGCCGACCTCGGCCAGCACGGCCTTGATCACCTGGCCCATGCCGGAGCGGTCGGTCGCACCGGTGTCGGCGATCGCCCGGTCCACGACCTGCTCGAGTTCCTCGTCGTCGAGCTGGGTCGGGAGGTAGGCCTGGTAGACCTCCGCCTCCATGTCCTCGCGTGCCGCGGACTCCTCGCGGTCACCCTCGCGGAACGCCGCGGCGGCCTCGCGGCGACGCTTGACCTCCGACTGCACCAGGCGGACGACCTCGTCGTCGTCGAGGTCGCCCTGGGGTCCGCGTCCGGCGTCCACGGCCGCGTTCTTCATGGCGGCCAACAGCAGTCGCAGCGCGGCCATGCGGTCCCGATCGCGCGCCTTCATGGCGGTGGTGAGGTCGTCGGTGATCTGGGTCTGGAGGCTCACGGTGGGTCTCGTCGATCGGGGACGGTCGGGGCGTCGCCGGACCCCGGCGACGTGGCCACCGGGGTCCCGGCGGGGACGGCGTCCCACGGTAGTCAGCGCCCGCACCGGCGACCGCTGGCCCACGGACCTCGACTGCCGGCGGTGACGTGGTCCGTGGCGGGTGACTGGACGACGAGGGGGCGCACACCAGCGACGCCCCCTCACGAGGAGGGGGCGTCGAGGTGGTGCGTGGTCGGACGCTCAGCCGGCGAGCGTGCGGGTCGCGTCCACGGTGGCGTCCACGGTCTTGCGCGTGGAGGTGACGGCGGCCTTGACCTGGGTGCGGGCGTTGCCGGCCTGCTTGCGACCGGCGGTGACGGCGGCGTCACCGATGTTGCCCACGGAGGTCAGCGCGCCCTTGACCTGCGACACGGTGTCGCCGGCCTGCTTGCGGCTGGACTCCACGACGGTGTCGAGGCCCTTGCGGCTGGCGTCGGCGATGGTGGACACCGACTTGCCAGTGGAGGTGACGGCGGCCTTGACCTGGCTGCGCGCGGTCCCGGCCTGCTCGTTGGCGGCCTCGTTGGCACGCACGGCGGTGCGGCCGACCGAGGTCACGGCGGCGCGGACCTGGGTGCGGGTGTTGCGGGCCTGCTTGGCCACGGGCTCGAAGGTCTCGCGAACACGCTTGACCTGCGGCTGCTCGAGCAGGTGCTGGGTGGCGATGCGGCCGTCCTTGATGCGCTCGTCGAACTGGACGCGGAAGGTGGTGGCGGCCGTGTCCATGCCGGTGCGGGCCGTGCGCGCTGCGTCCTCGCGGGTGCGGGGCAGCGCCGACGGGACCTTGGTGGCGCGGGTCACGACGTCGTTGACCAGGCCCACGTAGGCGAACCCGGCCTGACGGGCCAGGACCCGACGGTCACGCGAGTGGATGGGGGCCTCGGGACCGGTCGCGTCGACGACGGGGTCCTTCGGGGCCTGCTTGGCGTTCTTCTTGGTGGTTGCCATGGTGGATCCTCACAGTGGGAGTGTCCGGTGCTGGAAGCGTCCGGTCGACGGATCTCCAGCGATCGGGAGGGGAGACGGAGCTTGGGAGCCGGCGGACCGCGTCAGGCGATCGTTCGATCTCCATCTCCCCGCCGGATCGTTGGCGGGCTGCCGTGATAGAGAATGTAGTCACAAGCGCTAACTATTGCAAGCAAAACGCTAGCAGGCAGGGCCCAGCGCTCAGAAACGCGCGTTCAGTGCGCAGACGTGGCCGAACGCGTGCGCTCAGCGAGACTGAGGGCCAGCCATGCCGGGGACGCGGCGCACCACTGGGGTCTACTCAGGTGGCGAGATGGACCGGGAGGTGGTTGCCCATCACGAGTTGGACCGGTCCCAGGCGCAGGTCGAAGGCCTGGTCGGCGACGGCCAGCAGGCGGCTCCACCAGTCCGGCTCGGCGGCCATCAGGGCACCCGGCACCAACAACTCGACGGCGGCTGGCAGCGATGTGGGCGGCTGGGCGCCGACGATGCGGTACCCGGTCGCGGCCAGGGCGTCGTCGGTGACCTGCCGTTGGGCCGTGGCGCCGGTGGACACCGTCACGACGTGGTCCACCGGCACGGGCGGTACCCGGTCGATCCACGAGGCGTCCTCGGCCCGGATCCGCACCAGGGCGGAGCCGGCCGGCGGTGCCAGGCCCTCCTCGACCACGATCCCCCACCTTGTCGTCCAACGAGATCGTGATGGTCGCACGACGTCCCCGGCAAGTCACGCAACCTCCCCGCCCAGTCGCACCACCCACCACCCACCCGCCACCCACCCGCCACCTACCCGGGGGCGCCGCCACCGCCACGGGCGCCGCGGTGCGAGGGGTCGTCGGCCCGCCGTCGGAGGCCGGCGTCGGTCCGGCCGGGGGAGCGGCCTCGCAGGTCGTCCCCCGGGTGGGCGGCGGGTCCGCCGGGGGTGGGCACCGGCTTTGTAGGATCGTCGATCCGGCGAGGAGAGAGTTGGACGTGTGGTGGCGGTGACCCAGGACGCGGTGGTGACCGTGCCGGACGGGCTGGGCTGGTTGCTGGCCGAGCGAGCCGCCGAGCGGCTGGCCGGCGTGACCCACGTCCGAGCCACGGGATTCGTCGCCGGACCCCGCGGTGCGTGGGACCTGCCGACCCGCCAGCAGGTCGCGACGGCGATCGTGGACGGGGCGCCGGCCGTCGTGCACGGTCGGGCGACCGTCGAGCGCGTGGCCGAGCGTCGCTGGCTGGCGTGGTTCCCGCGTCCGGTCGGGCCGCGGCACGCGATCAACGTCGGCGGGCCCAGCGTGGTGGCGCTCGCCCGCCGCCCCGGCCTGGAGCTGGTGCGGTCGCACCTGGTGGTGCGGTCGTGGCAGGCCGAGCTGCTGCAGGCGACCGCCAACCTGGCGCGCACGGGCATCGGGACCGGACTGGTCGAGCGCTGGGTGGAGCGTGGCCGGGACGTCGACGATGCGGCCGTGCGCTGGGCGTGCGTGGTCGAGGCGACCGCCCACGACCGGGAACTGGTGCGGGCGTGGGCGCACGGGTGGGCGCCGATCGCCACGGCCGCGGCGTTGGTGGATCGGCTCGGGCCCGACGTGGCCGAGACCGCGGACGTCCGGGACACCCGCGCCGTGCTCGACGACGTCACGCGGGCCACGGACTCGCGCTGGTCACTGACCGGGCCCCACCCCCGATGAGCGCCCCGATGCGTGGTCCGGCGACCGGCCCGACCGACGCCTGGCCACGCGCCGGGCGTCCCCGTGGCGTGCGGGCCCCGGCGCGCGGGAGGCGCGTGGCGCGCCGACCGGCCACGACCGCGACGGGTCGGCCGTGAGCCGGGGGCCGAGCCTGCTCGGCGACACCGAGATCCGTGGCGAGGTCGTGTGGGTGCGCTACCGCGACGCCACCTCCGGCTTCGGGGTCGTGGAGGTCGAACCCCGCGACGACGGCACGGGTGACGGCGACCGGGTGTCGGCCTCGGGCCCGTTGGCCGACCTCGTGGACGGCCAGCACGTCCGACTGGTCGGGACGTGGAAGGACCACCCCACGCACGGGCGCACGTTCGACACGATCTTCTACGAACAGGTCGCGCCCGACACCGAGGCCGGCCTGCGCGCGTTCCTGACCTCCGAGCGCTTCGCCGAGATCGCCCCGACCCACATCGACCGGGTCCTGACCGTGTTCGGGCGCGGTGCCGGTGGGGTCATCGACCGCGAACCGTCGCGGCTGGTCGACGAGGCCAACCTTCCCGAGGACGTGGCCGACGACCTCCACCAGGCCTACGTGCAGGGTCGCAGCCTGGCCGAGCTCGTGACGCTGCTGGAGCCCGCGAGGGTCCCGATGGCGGTCGTGCGTGGCGCCCATGCGGTGTTCGGCTCGGCCGCGGCCGAGCGTCTGCGGGCCGAACCCTACGACCTGCTGGAGGTGGAGCGGGCCCGCTTCGCGCACGCCGACGGGCTCGCGCGGCACCTCGGCATCGCGGCCACCGATCCCCGGCGGCTGGCGGCCGGGGCCCGGGCGGCGGTCGGGGCGGCGCGACGACAGGACGGTCACCAACTCCTGGTCCGGACGGCCGCCGTGCAGGCGACCATGCGACTGCTGGGGGTGGACGCGGTCGCCGCCGTGGCGGGCATCGACGAGGCGGTCGCGCACGGGGCCGTGGCCACCGACGAGGTCGCGGTCGACCCCGACGACGAGCCGGTCGCCGTCGTCGCGACCCCCGCGGCGCTGCGGGCCGAACGCGAGCTCGCGGCCGGGCTCCACGACCTGTTGGCGGCTCCCGGGACACTGCAGGACCGGCCCGGGACCGACGTCGTGGAACTCGCCGACGAACTCACCGACGGGCAGCGGGCCGCGGTCGCCATGGCGATCGCCTCCCCGCTGAGCGTGCTGACCGGGGGACCGGGCACCGGCAAGACCCGGACCGTGGCCGAGGTGGTGGCCACCGCGGCCGCGATGGGCGCCGACGTGGCCCTGTGCGCGCCGACCGGGCGGGCCGCCAAGCGCGTCGAGGAACTGGTCGGCATGGAGGCCTCGACCATCCACCGACTGCTGGGCGCACGACCACTGGACGGCGGTGGCTTCGTGTTCCTCCACGACCAGGACAGTCCGCTGGGCTTCGACCTGGTGGTGGTCGACGAGGTCTCGATGTGTGACACGGCGTTGCTGCGGTCACTGGTGCGTGCCATCGAACCGGGGTGCCACCTGCTGCTGGTCGGCGATGCCGACCAGCTGCCGTCGGTGGGCTCGGGTGACGTGCTGGCCGACGTCGTGGCGTCGGGCGTGGTCCCCACGACCCACCTCGACGAGATCCACCGGCAGGCACGGGAGTCGCGGATCGTGGCCCTGGCCCGTGAGGTCAACGCCGGAACGGTCGGACCGGTGCGCGGGGTCGACGGGGACGTGTTCATGGCCGAGGAGGGTCGCCGCGAGGTCATCACCGCGCGGGTCGTGGAGGCGGTCGCGGTGCGTGCGCCCGACTACTTCGACGTCGAGGTCGACGACATCCAGGTGATCGCGCCGATGTACCGGGGCCCGTGTGGGGTCGACGCGCTCAACGCGGCGCTCAAGGCCCGCCTGAACCCCGACCGCGGCCAGCGGTCGTACAAGGGCATGCAGGTGGGTGACCGCGTGATGGTGACACGCAACGACCCGGAACTCGACGTCTCCAACGGCGACGTCGGAGCGGTGGTCGACATCGGCGGTGCCGGCGCGTCGACCTCGCTGCAGGTCCGCATCGGGACCCGTGTGGTGACCTTCGACGGGGACAGCGTGGCGGAGTTGACCCACGCCTGGGCCATCACGGTGCACAAGTCCCAGGGGGGTCAGTGGCCGGTCGTGGTGCTGGTGGCCGAACGCAGCCATGCGCGGATGTTGCGCCGCAACCTGCTGTACACCGCGATCAGCCGGGCGGAACGGGCCCTGATCGTGGTCGGCCAGGCCCAGTCGGTGGCCGACGGGGCACGGCGGCGTGGCGACACCGACCGCACGACGGGCCTGGCCGCCCGCCTGCGCACCGCCGCGTCCTGATCCCGGTCCCATCGCCGGCAACGGGGCCGCCGGCACCGGGCGGTGGTTCCTGGGCACCGGGCGTCGGGAGGCGGGCCGACGGGGACCGGCGGGAGGCGGCTGCCGACGGGGGCCCGTTTCGTCGCCGCGTCGGGGTCCCGTCGTCGTCGGGCCGAGCCGGCCTGCGATAGTATTTCAACAGAACGGTTCCAAAACCTCGCACCCGCGACCCCGGACCCCACCATCGCCACCACCAGCGCGCCGACCACGGCGTCCGACACCACCCCGACGGCCTCGCCCGCGCCGGCGTCGGGCCTGTTGTCGTTGCTGGGCGAGACACGTGCGCAGGTGGTGACGATGCTGGCCGACGACGCCCGCACCGTGGCCGAACTCAGCGACCAGCTCGGGATCTCGCAGGTGGCCGTGCGACGCCACCTCGCCCGCCTGCTCGAGGAGGGGTGGGTGGCCGGGCGCACGGCCGACCCGGACGGCCCCGGGCGGCCGGTCACGCGCTACCACCTCACCACCGACGGCCACCAGCTGTTGCCCCAGGGCTACGCGGTCCTGGCGACCGAGCTGCTGGCCTTCATCGACGACACGACCGGCACCGACGGTCTCCAGGCCTACCTCGCCTGGCGCAGTCGCCGGCGGGTCCAGCGGCTGGCCGACACCATCGACGCCGACGACCTGGACGGCCGCCTGGCCCAACTGGCCCACGCCCTGACCGAGGCCGGTTCGGCGGCCAGTGTCGAGGTGTCCGACGACGGCCTCGTCCTGCGCCAGCACCACTGCACGGTCCTGGACGCGGCCCGCGAACACCCCGAGCTGTGCCACGCCGAGGCCGCCGAGTTCTCCCGCGTCCTCGGCGAGGACGTCCACATCGAGCGGGGCGCCTCACGCGCCAGCGGGGACCACACCTGCGAGTGCGCCGTACGGGTCGTCGACCCGGGATCCGACGCCACGCCGCCGGTCGCCGACCGACCCACCCTGCCGATGGTGCCGCGGAACACGCGCACCACCTGAACCGTTGTGACCAACACCGCATCCAGCCATCCACACGAACACCGAATGCGACGCCCACGACGCCGTGGACGTCGCAGCCACCGAAACGGGAGCACACGATGAGCCAGACCGAGACCCCGGGGACGACCCCGGACCTCGCGACCGACCGCGACCCGGACACGGCCACCGAGGAGACGGCCCGCGACCGCCAGCAGGCGATCGCCGACGACCTCGGCGAGTACAAGTTCGGCTGGTCGGACACCGACGACGGCTACTCCTTCACGTCGGGTCGCGGCCTGACCAAGGACGTCGTGGCGGCGATCTCGGACCGCAAGGACGAGCCGGCGTGGATGCGGGACCTGCGGCTGCGTGCCTTCGACGCCTACGAGCGGCGGCCGATGCCCAACTGGGGTGCCGACCTGTCCGGCATCGACTTCGACGACATCTTCTACTACGTCGAGGCCGCCGAGAAGCAGGCCGACTCCTGGGACGACCTCCCACCCGAGATCATGGAGACCTACGAGAAGCTGGGCATCCCCGAGGCCGAGCGCAAGCGCCTGGTCGCCGGTGTCGCCGCCCAGTACGAGTCGACCGTGCTGTACCACAAGGTCCGTGAGGACCTCGAGGAACAGGGCGTGATCTTCCAGGACACCGACACCGCGCTGCGCGAGCACGAGGAACTGTTCCGCAAGTACTTCGCCACGGTGATCCCGCCCAACGACAACAAGTTCGCGGCGCTCAACACCGCGGTGTGGTCCGGCGGCTCGTTCATCTGGATCCCCGAGGGCGTGGAGGTGGACATCCCGCTGCAGGCCTACTTCCGCATCAACAAGCAGAACATGGGCCAGTTCGAGCGCACCCTGATCATCGCCGAGCCGGGCGCGAAGGTGCACTACGTCGAGGGCTGCACCGCGCCGATCTACTCGTCGGACTCGCTGCACAGCGCCGTCGTCGAGATCATCGTCAAGGAGAGCGCCAAGGTCCGCTACACCACGATCCAGAACTGGTCGACCAACGTCTACAACCTGGTCACCAAGCGCACCATGGCCTACCGCAACGCCAAGATGGAGTGGATCGACGGCAACATCGGCTCCAAGGTCACCATGAAGTACCCGGCCGTGTGGCTGATGGAGGAGGGGGCGTCCGGTGAGGTCCTGTCCGTGGCCTACGCCAAGGACGGCCAGCACCAGGACGCCGGGGCCAAGATGGTCCACAACGCGCCGAACACGACCTCCAACATCCTGTCCAAGTCCATCTCCAAGGGCAAGGGCCGCACCTCCTACCGCGGCCTGGTCAAGATCACCCCGGGTGCCACCAACGCCCGTGCGGCGGTCAAGTGCGATGCGCTGATGCTCGACGACGAGTCGCGCACCGACACCTACCCGTACATGGAGATCGGCACCGACGACGCCACCATCGAGCACGAGGCCACGGTCTCGAAGGTGTCCGACGAGCAGCTGTTCTACATGCAGGCCCGCGGCATCGACGAGGACGAGGCCACGGCGATGATCGTGCGTGGCTTCATCGAGCCGATCGCCCGTGAACTGCCGATGGAGTACGCCGTCGAGCTCAACCGCCTGATCGCCCTGGAGATGGAAGGGGCGATCGGATGACGACGCTCGATTCGATCACCGAGGACGTGGTGGTCGGTCGCAGCAGCCAGACCGGGGAACCGGCCTGGCTGACCGACCGTCGCCTCGCCGCCTACAAGACCTGGCTCGACCAGGAGTGGCCCGATCGCAAGGCCGACGAATACTGGCGCAACACGCCGTTCGCCCGTCTGATCGACGTCGACCTGCCACTGGTGGGGGAACTCGACGACGCTGCCGACCCCGGTTCCGTGGAGTTGTCCGAAGGCGTCGTGGACGCCCTGGACCAGCCCGCCGCCACCGTGACCATCGTGGACGGGTCGGTGCTGGACGTGCGCGTCGACGAGTCCTGGGAGGACCGCGGGCTGGTCGTGTCGTCGCTGCGGGACGCCGCGTCCGGGACCTGGGCCGGCGTGGTGGCCGAACACCTCGGCTCCCTGACCACCACCGGCACCGGCTCCGGCCGTGACGAGGACCGCACGATCAGCGCCAACGACGCGCTGTGGGACGCGGGCGTGTTCGTCTACGTCCCCGCGGACCTGGAGGTCACCGACCCCATCGGCATCCAGCACTACGTGACCAGGCCGGGCGTGCACCTGCCACGGGTCCTGGCCAAGACCGACACCCACGCGTCGGCCACCATCGTGGTCGAGCACCTCGGTGGCGACCTGCCCGACGCCCCGCGCGCGTCGCGTCGCAAGACCCCGGCCGTGGTGGACGAGGTCGTGGAGGTCATCGCCCGCGACGGCTCCCGCGTGGACGTGCTGTCCGTCAACGACCACGGCGACGACGTGGCCTTCCTGTCGCTGCAGAAGATCGCCGCGCACCGCGACGCCACCGTGCGTCACTGGTCGGCCACCATCGGGGGCGCGACCGTGCGCCTGCGCCCCGAGGTCGACCTCGTCGGACCGGGCGCCTCGGCCTTCCCGTCGGGCATCTGGTTCGCCGACCACGGACAGCACTTCGACGTCCAGCCCTACATGCGCCACCTGGCACCCCGGGCCACCAGCGACGTGCTCTACAAGGGCGCGCTGGCCGGCGAGAGCCGGTCGGTGTTCCGCGGCAACGTCTTCGTGGCCCCCGACGCGGTCGGCACCGACACCAACGAGAACAACCGCAACCTGATCCTGACCCCCGGCGCACGTGCGGACTCGACCCCGTTCCTCGAGATCGAGTGCGCCGACATCACCGCCGGCCATGGGTCGGCCACGGGCCAGATCGACGCCCGCCACCTGTTCTACCTCCAGGCCCGCGGCATCCCGCGCCCCCAGGCGCTGCGCCTGATCGTGCTCGGCTTCTTCCGTGAGGTCCTGGGCGACATCACCCTGGACGCGGTCGTCGATCGCACGATGGCCACCCTCGAGCGCGAGATCGCCGACGTCGACCTCGAACGCATCGGGGTCACCGCCGGCTTCGAGGAGCTGGACGACTGACCCGGCGGTCCGGCAGTGTCCGGACCCCGACGAGTCCACTACGCAGCACCACGCCCGCGCTCCACCACCCGTGCTCCAGACACCTGCGCACCAGACGAAGGACGACTTCCATGGCACAGCTCGAGATCCGCGACCTGACGGTCCGCGTCGACGGCACCGACATCCTCAACGGGGTCACGCTCGACCTCGAGAAGGGCAGGACCCTGGCCCTGATGGGGCCCAACGGGTCGGGAAAGTCCACGTTGGCCTACGCCATCGCCGGGCACCCCGCCTACGAGATCACCGGTGGGGAACTGCGCTTCGACGGCCAGGACATCACCGGTTGGACGCCCGACGAGCGCAACCGCGCCGGCGTCTTCCTGGCGATGCAGTACCCCGTCGAGGTGCCGGGCGTGTCGCTGACCAACTTCCTGCGGACCGCGGTCAACGCACGGCTGGAGGAGGACAAGCCGGTCCGGGAGTTCATGGGTGAGCTCCGTCAGGCCATGGAGGACCTGGACGTCGACGAGTCGTTCCTGCAGCGCAGCGTCAACGAGGGGTTCTCGGGCGGCGAGAAGAAGCGCTTCGAGATCCTGCAGATGGCGTTGTTGAAGCCGCAGATCGCCGTGCTGGACGAGACCGACTCCGGTCTGGACGTCGACGCCCTGCGGATCGTCTCCGAGGGCATCGACAAGCTGCGTGGCCCGGACCTCGGCGTGCTGCTGATCACCCACTACACCCGCATCCTGCGCTACGTCGACCCCGACGAGGTGCACGTGATGCTGGGTGGCCGCATCGTGGCGTCGGGCGGCCCCGAGCTGGCCGACGAGCTCGAGGAGCACGGCTACGAGCACTACGCCGTCTCGGCCTGACCACCCCGCCCCCGGGCGGCACGAGGCACCCCCAGCACGACGGCCGCCCGACCGGGCGGCCGTCGTTCGTCGTCGCCACCAGACCGGTTGGACGCATTCGCACGCCCAGCCGGTCCCGGGCCACGGGCCACGGCATACCGTGGCAACCACCCCCGCCCGCCAGCCCGGTCGTCCATCACAGGAGCCCCGCATGAGCGCCACGACGACGGTGCGGCCCGCCCTCGGGGCGGACCGCCGTGTGGACTTCCCGACCCTCCAGCGGACCATGCACGGCAAGCGCCTGGTGTACCTCGACTCGGGCGCGTCGTCGCAGACCCCGCAGGTCGTCATGGACACCATGGACGACTACTACGGCCGCTTCCGCTCCAACGTGCACCGCGGGGTCTACCAGCTCGCCGAGGAGGCCACGGACCTGTTCGAGCGCGGGCGCCGGCGCACGGCGTCGTTCCTGGACACCCCGGCCGAGGGCCTGGTGTTCACCAAGAACGCCACCGAGGCCATGAACCTCGTCGCCTACTCGTGGGTGCGGTCGTTCCTGGGTCCGGACGACGCGATGCTGACCACGCGCATGGAGCACCACGCGAACTTCGTGCCCTACCTGCACGCCCAGCGCGAGCGCGGGTTCGAGTTGCGCACCATCCCCCTGACACCGGACGGGCGGCTGGACCACGACGCCGCCCGCGAGCTGCTGGCCGACGGCAAGGTGGCCTACCTCGCCCTCGTCCACGTCTCCAACGTGTTGGGGACGATCAACGACGTCGCAGCGCTCGCCGAGATGGCACGGGCGGCCAACCCGGACTGTGTCGTGCTGGTCGACGGGTCGCAGGCCGTCCCACAGATGCCGGTCAGCGTCCGTGACCTCGACGTGGACTTCTACGCCGCCACCGGCCACAAGATGTGCGGGCCCACGGGCATCGGGATCCTCGCCGCCCGTCCGGAGCTGCTCGAGGCGATGC
Source organism: uncultured Nitriliruptorales bacterium (assembly GCA_963735045.1). GTDB lineage: Bacteria > Actinomycetota > Nitriliruptoria > Nitriliruptorales > Nitriliruptoraceae > Salsipaludibacter. The sequence continues at coordinate 855,742 of CAVTIZ010000003.1, forward strand.
CGCCGTTCCTGTCGGGTGGCGAGATGATCATCGACGTCACCCTCGACGGGTTCACCACCAACGAGGTCCCGCACAAGTTCGAGGCCGGCACCCCCATGATCGCCGAGGCCGGTGGCCTGGGGGCGGCGGTGGACTACCTCGAGGAGCTGGGCATGGAGCGGGTCCGCGCCCACGAGCGGGACCTGGTCGGGTCGATGCTGGAGGCACTGCAGGGCGTGGACGGGGTGACCATCCACGGGCCGCTGGATGTCGACCTGCGTGGTGGCGCGGTGTCCTTCGAGCTCGACGGGGTGCACCCCCACGACATCGGCGCGATGCTGGACAGCCATGGCGTGGCCATCCGGGTCGGCCACCACTGCGCCAAGCCGTTGATGCGCGAGCTCGGCGTCAACGCGACGGCCCGGGCCTCGCTCGGGCTCTACAACGACCTCGACGACCTCGAACCCCTGGTCGCCGGCCTGCGCGAGGCCGCGTCCTTCTTCGCCCGGTAGACCGGACGTGGTCCGACCTCGACACCCCCGTCGGCCGGGGTCGCCGGGCCTCCTCCTTCGTCCGCTGCAGGCGGACGACGAGGAGGCGGCGACCGCCGCCGATGCCGAGTTGCGCGTCGAGGGATTCCCGTTCCTGCTGGAACGCGAGTTGTGCGGCTCGTTCGCGGACTACCTGGAGTTGCTCGAGCGCCGTCGTCGGGGTGACGTGCGGGACGGCTGGGTGCGCTCGACCTTCCTGGTGGGCGACGTCGGTGGGGTGGTCGTCGGACGGGCCTCGATCCGCCACGAGCTCAACGACTTCCTGCGACGCGAGGGCGGACACGTGGGCTACGCCGTGCGTCCGGCCTTCCGCGGACACGGGCACGCGACGGCGATCCTGCGCGGTGCCCTGGCCGTGCTGGCCGCCACCGGGGTGGAGCGCGCCCTGGTGACCTGCGAGCAGGACAACGTGGCCTCCATCGGGGTGATCCGGGCCTGCGGTGGCGAGCTGGACGGCGTCGTGGCGACCGACCACGGGCCGGTTCGACGCCACTGGGTCCCCACCGCCGCGAGCGTGGCCGACGGGGTCGTCCCGATGGCCGCCGACGACGGCACGGGCCGGGCGGTCGTGGGTGGCGACCCGTCCGTCGGGGCGGTCGGCCGGTCGCGGGGCCGGCGACCGAGGCGCTAGATTCGTGGTGGGACGTCGGGCTGGCAGGAGCCCGTCGCCGCTCCGCCGATCCGACGACCCAGGACGATTTTCTCATGGGCGCTTCCCCCTCCTCGCCACAGCCCGACGCCGCATCCAATGCCGTGTCCATCGACACGCCCGACCCGGCACCCGACGCCGAGGAGGGGGTGGCCTCGGCGACCCGCCCCGACGATGACGGGATCCGGTGGGGCCTGTGGCTGATCGGCGCCCGGGGGTCGGTGGCCACCACGGCGGCCCTGGGCCGCGCGGCCGTGGCCAGCGGCCGTTGCGACACCATCGGCCTGGTCACCACGCGTGGTCCCTTCGCCGACATCGTCCTGCCTGACCTGGCGACTGCCGTGGTGGGCGGGTGTGATCCGTCGGGGACCTCGATCCCCAAGCGGGCGGAGCAGTTGGCGGCCGGTGGCGTGTTCGCGCCGCAGCTGGCCCAGGCCCACCTCGACGACCTCGACGAGGTCGACCGGCGCGTGGTCCCCGGAATCGCCCGGGACGAGGCCGCCACCCATCCGTCGGCGGCCGTGGACCGCATCGCCGCGGAGCTCGACCGCTTCTCCACCGACCACGACCTCGACCACGTCGTCGTCGTCAACGTGTCGTCCACCGAGGCCCCGATCACCGACCACCCGGCCCACCACGACGCCGAGGCGCTGCTGGCTGCCGTGGCGGCCGACGACGACGTCCTGGCGCCCAGTGGGCTCTACGCCCTGGCCGCGATCCGCGCGGGCTGCGCGTTCGTGGACTTCACGCCGTCGTCGGCGTTGCTGGTGCCGGCCGTGCTGGAGCTGGCGCAGGGGGTGGTGCCGGTGGCCGGCCGGGACGGCAAGACCGGCGAGACCCTGCTCAAGACCGCCCTGGCGCCCATGTTCGCCGACCGCAACCTGCACGTGCACTCGTGGTCGGGCTTCAACGTGCTGGGGGGCGGCGACGGCGAGACCCTGTCCGACCCGGTCGCGGCCGCGTCCAAGATCGAGTCCAAGGGCGACGTGCTCGACGAGATCCTCGGCCACCACCCCGAGGGACCCGTCCGCATCGACCACGTGGCCGACCTCGGGGACTGGAAGACGGCGTGGGACCTGGTCACCTTCGAGGGCTTCCTCGGGACGCGGATGCAGATGCAGTTCACCTGGCAGGGGTGTGACTCCAGCCTCGCGGCGCCGCTGGTGCTGGACCTCGCCCGATTGGTGACGGCCGCCGCCGCCGTGGGACGTACCGGTCCCCAGGACGGCCTCGGGTACTTCTTCAAGGCACCGCTGGGCGGCGGGTCCCGACGGCTGGAGCCCCAGTACGCCGAGTTGCTGGCCTGGACCCGCGACGTCGCCGACTCGGCGTCGGCACCGGCCAGCACCGGTGCGGGGGCGGACGCCGCGTCGTGACCGCGACCCGGACCACCGCCGACCTGGCCGAGCTCGTCCGCCTGCCCGCGGTCGTGACCATTCCCGGCGACGCGTGGGCCGGGGCCGCGGCGTCGGGCTCGCGACGTGGCTGGGCCATGCCGGCGGCGTCGGCGCTGCTGTACCTGGGCGGCATGGCACTCAACGACTGGGCCGATCGCGACCTGGATGCCGTCGAGCGTCCCGAACGTCCCATCCCGTCCGGGCGCATCGAGCCCGACCTCGCACGCACCGTCGCGCTGGGCCTGCTCGGCAGCGGTGTGGTGGTCGCCACCACGTTGGGTGGTCGCAGCGCGGCAGCGGTGGCGATCCCCCTGGCGGCGTCGGTCGTGGCCTACGACCAGGTCGCCAAGGACTCGGCGGCCGGTCCGGTCGTCATGGCGGCATGCCGTGGGCTGGACGTCGCCATGGGTGTCGTCGGGGGCGACGCCCGCGCGGCCGCGCCGGCCGTGGGCGCCGCCATGGCCCACACCCTCGGGGTCACCCAACTCAGCCGGCACGAGGTGCACGGTGGTGCCGGGCCGTCGGCGCGACTCGCGGCCGCCCTGTCGGTGGTGGCCGCCGCCCTGGCCCAGGTCGCGGCCTGGCGCGGGCAGGCCCCGCCGTCCGACTCCGGCGCATCCGACACGGCCCCGCCGACACGCTGGCTGGCCCGCCTCGGTGCCGCCGCCGGCGCGGTCGCGTACCTGCGGGCGGTGCTCGTGGGGTACCGGTCCGCGATGCAGGACCCCGACGACCCCTCGGTGGTGCAGGGTGCGGTGGGCGGGGGCGTGCTGGCCAACACGACCCTCCAGACCACGCTGCTGGCCGGTTCGGGCGCGTGGCCGGCCGCCGCCGCGACGGCACTCGCCCGTCGGGGCGCGGGCCTGCTCCGGCAGCTGGCCACCGGGGGGTCGGTGACGTGACCGACCTCCGGTTCGCCTACGGCAGCAACGGGCTGTCGGACCACCGACTCTCCGATGCGTGTGAACTCGTGGCCGAGGCCGGCTACGACGGCCTCGCCCTGACCCTGGACCACTGGCACCTCGACCCGTTCGGACCCGACCTCGACACCCGCGTCGACGAGGCCGCCGCCGTGCTGGCCGACCACGGCCTGGCGGTGGCGGTCGAGACCGGGGGCCGGTTCGTGCTGGACCCGGGAGCCAAGCACCAGCCCAACCTGGCCAGCGCCACCGGGGCCCGACGTCGCGTCGACTTCTACGCACTGGCGGCGGTGATCGCGGTCCGGATCGGATCCCCGGTCCTGCACCTGTGGACGGGCATCGCGCCCGACGACACGCCCGACGGGCAGGCCTGGGAGCGCGTGCTCGCCGGGGTCGAGGCCACGCTCGCGGCGACCGCCGACCTCGACGTGGTGCTGGCCCTGGAGCCCGAACCGGGCATGGTCGTGGACACCGTCGCCGCGTTCGAGCGCCTGGTCGTGGACCTCGGGTCCCCGGAGCGGCTGGGCATCACCCTCGACATCGGCCACTGTCGCTGCCTGGAGCCGGAGTCCGAGGCCGCGTGCGTGCGACGGGTGGCGGACCGCCTGGTGCACGTGCAGGTCGAGGACATGCGTCGCGGGGTCCACGAGCACCTGCCCTTCGGGGACGGCGAGGTCGACCTCCCCGGCGCGCTGGCCGCCCTCCACGAGGTCGACTACGCCGGCCTGGTGTCGGTGGAACTGCCACGCCACGGCCACACCGCCCACACGCTGGTCCCCGCGTCGCTGCAGGCGCTCCGCGAGGCCGACGCCCGACCCCCCGAGGAGGCCACGACATGACCACCCAGGACGCCCCCACGCCCCAGGACGCCCCCACGCTCGCCGAGACGCTGGCCGGGCGGGTCGACGACGACGCGACGGCGTGGCTGGACGGGGCCCGGTCCCGGGTCGCGGCCGACCCGGCCGCCATCCGCGCGGCCTTCCCGGCGGTCAGCCGCCGTCTGGGCACCGAGACCCTCGACCCCGACGACGACCGCGACGACCCGTTCGCATGGCACGTCGACGATGCCGGCCGGGCCCTGCTGGTCACCGCCGTCGCCGACGACCGGCGCGACGAGGAACTGCGCGACTGCTATCGCCACGGCGACGCCCGCGAGCGTCGCGGCGTGCTGCGGTCCCTGGACGTGGCCGCCGTCGCCCCCGACACGGCCGCGGGGCTGGTCGACGACGCCCTGCGCACCAACGACGTCCGGCTGGTGGCCGCCGCGCTGGGACCGGCCGGGGTGGCCACCCTGGACGACCACGGGTTCGCCCAGGCGGTGCTCAAGGCGGTCTTCGTCGAGCTCGACCTGCTGGCCATCGCCGAGGTGCCGGAGCGCGTGACCCCCGAGCTGTCGCGGATGATGGCCGACTTCGTGCACGAGCGCGTCGCCGCCGGGCGCGGAGTGCCCGCGTCGGTCTGGACCGTCATCGACCGCCATCCGCCCCAGACGCGCATCGACGCCATCAGCGCCGAACTCGACCACGACGACCCCCACCGCGCCGCCGCGGCCCGGGACGCCCTGGCCACGCGCCCGTGACCCGACCATCCCCTCCCCGCACCCCGACGGAGCCCCGATGAAGATCTTCGACCCGCACATCCACATGACGTCGCGCACCACCGACGACTACGAGGCGATGGCCGCCGCTGGTGTCGCCGCCATCGTCGAACCGGCGTTCTGGCTGGGCCAGCCCCGGACCCATGTCGGCAGCTTCGTCGACTACTTCGCGTCGCTGGTCGGCTGGGAGTCCTACCGGGCCGCCCAGTTCGGCATCGCGCACCACTGCACGATCGCGCTCAACCCCAAGGAGGCCAACGACACCGGGCTGGCCCGCGAGGTCCTCGAGGTGATGCCACGCTGGCTCGCCAAGGACCGGGTGGTGGCCGTCGGCGAGGTCGGCTACGACTCGATGACCCCGGCCGAGGACGACGCCTTCACGGCCCAGGTCGCCCTGGCCGACGACGCCGGCCTGCCCATGCTCGTGCACACCCCGCATCGCGACAAGCTGGCCGGGACCCGGCGCACGATGGACGTGCTGGCGGAACAGGACTTCCCGCCCGAGCGCACCATCGTCGACCACAACAACGAACTGACCGTCCAGGTGCTGGCCGACACGGGCTGCTGGATGGCCTTCTCGATCTACCCCGACACCAAGGTCGACGAGCGTCGGATGGTCGCGATCCTGCAGGAGTACGGGACCGAGCGCGTCCTGGTGAACTCGGCCGCCGACTGGGGTCGCAGTGACCCGTTGAAGGTGGCCAAGGTGGTCGTGGCGATGCAGGAGGCCGGCTTCTCCGACGACGACATCACGACGGTCGTGTGGGACAACCCGGTCGCCGCCTACGGCCAGTCGGGGCGCCTGGAGCTGGAGGTCCCCGACCAGGAACCGGACTCGTCGTTCGAGGGTTCGTCGATCCGCCGCACGAGCGGCTGACCGGTGCGCTTCCGCCATCCCGACGGCAGCCTGGTCCACCTGTCGTACTGCTCCAACGTCCATCCCGCCGAGGACCTCGACGGCGTCGTCGGACAACTCGCCGACTGGGCGGTGCCGATCCGCGAGCGACTGGGGTGGTCGTTGCTCGGCGTCGGGCTGTGGCTGGCCGACGACGTGGCCCGCGAACTGGACGCGGACCCCGACGCCCGGGCACGGCTGCGCACCGCCGTCGCCGACGCCGGCTGCGAGGTCGTGACCCTCAACGGGTTCCCGCACGCCGGTTTCCACGACGAGGTGGTCAAGCACCGGGTCTACGAGCCCGACTGGACCACCCGCCAACGCCAGGACCACACGCTTCGGCTGGCCCGCGTGCTGGCGTCGTTGCTGCCCGGGGACGTGCCCATGGGCAGCATCTCGACCCTGCCCCTGGGCTGGCGGACCGACTTCGACGAGGCCGCCACCGCGGCCGGACGGGCCGGGTTGGACCGCGTGGCCGCCGCCCTCGACGACCTCGAACGCGACACCGGCACCCGGATCGCGTTGGCCGTCGAGCCCGAGCCGGGCTGTCGGATCGAGGACACGAACCAGCTCGCCGACGTCCTGGACGGTGCCGACGGCGACCACCTCGGCGCCTGCCTCGACCTGTGCCACCTGGCCGTGCAGTTCGAGGACGCCACCGAGGCGCTGGCTCGCCTCGACCAGGCCGGTGTCGTGGTGCACAAGGCCCAGGTGTCGGCCGGGCTCCACCTGGCGGCCCCGGCGCGGGACCACCGTGGCACCGCCTCGGCCCATGCCGACTCGCCCTTCCTGCACCAGGTCCGGGAACGCGACGACGACGGGGCCCTGCGGTCCGCCGACGACCTGCCCGAGGCCCTGGCGGCGCCGTCGGACGGTGGCCTGCCGGGGACGGGGACGTGGCGTGTCCACGTCCACCTGCCGGTCCACCACGACGACGCCGACACCACCCAGGCCGACCTGCGCGCGTCGTTGGCGGCGTTGGTGGGTGGCCCGACCTGCCGGGTCCGCCACCTCGACGTCGAGACCTACACCTGGCACGTGCTGCCCTCCGAACGCCGGGGGGCCCCCGACGATCCGACCTCCCAGGTCGTCCACGGCATCGCCGCCGAGCTCGACTGGACCGCCGACCGACTGCGCGAGCTGGGCCTGGCCCCCGCCTGACCGGGCCCCGCCCGTCCCGGCCCCGCCCGACCGGGGCCCGCCGCGACGACAGCCGCACCCCGCCCGTCCCGGCCCACCTGACCCCCGCCCCGACCACCACCGGCCCCACACCCAGGCCCTGAGAGGCGCCACCGATGACCGCCACCCCCACCTCCGACACCCCGACCACCGCGGCCGGCGAGCCGTCCCCCGACGGTCGTCGACCGGTCCTGCTGGTCAACGTGGTCGGCCTGACACCGGCACTGCTGGCCCATGCGCCACGCCTGCAGGCGATCGCGGCCGCGGGCTTCCACGCCCCGATGGACGGCATCCTTCCGGCCGTGACCTGTTCGGCCCAGTCCACGATGCTGACCGGGACCGCGCCGTCCGACCACGGGATCGTGGGGAACGGGTGGTACTTCCGCGACCTCGGCGAGGTCTTCCTGTGGCGTCAGCACAACCGGCTGGTCCAGGGCGAGAAGGTGTGGGACGCCGCCCGCGCGATCGACCCCGACTACACCGTCGCCAACGTCTGCTGGTGGTACGCGATGGGCGCCGACACCGACTGGACGGTCACCCCCCGCCCGATCTACTACAGCGACGGTCGCAAGGAACCCGACTGCTACACCCGCCCGCCGGCCCTGCGCGACGAACTCACGCATGCCTTCGGCACGTTCCCACTGTTCACCTACTGGGGGCCGACCGCGGACCTGACGTCGTCACGATGGATCGCCCGTGCGGCCGCGCACCTGTTCAGCACCCGGCGACCCGACCTGACCCTGGTCTACCTGCCCCACCTCGACTACGACCTGCAGCGACACGGCCCCGACGGCCCCGAGGCGATCGCCGCGGTGCAGGAGGTCGACACCCTGGTCGGTGAACTGGCAGAGGGCGCCATCGCCCGGGGGGCGACGGTGGTGGTGACCAGCGAGTACGGCATCGAGCCGGCCGACCGACCGATCGACGTCAACCGGGCACTGCGCCGCGAGGGCCTGCTCGAGGTCTACACCCAGGACGGGATGGAGTACCTCGACCCCTGGGCGTCGCGTGCCTTCGCGGTGGCCGACCACCAGGTCGCCCACCTGTACGTGCATGACGAGGATCGCGACGCCGTCGCGCGGCTGGTCGGTGACCTGCCGGGCGTGGACGAGGTGCTCGACGACGAGGGCAAGCGTGCGGCCGGGCTGGACCACGAACGGGCCGGCGACCTGGTCGCGGTGGCGGAGCCGGGGGCCTGGTTCACCTACTACTACTGGCTGGACGAGGGCCGGCGACCCGACTTCGCCACGCAGGTCGAGATCCATCGCAAGCCCGGGTACGACCCGGCCGAGTTGTTCTTCGACCCCGACGACCCGTTGGTGAAGGTGCGTGCGGGCGCCGCCCTGGCCCGCAAGAAGGCGGGTCTGCGCTACCGCATGGACGTCGTCCCGACGGACCCGGCGCTCGTGCGCGGCACCCATGGTCGCCATCCGTCCGGCCCCGACCAGGGTCCGGTGCTGGTGTGCAGCGACCCGGACCTGGCGCGTGGGTCGTGGGCGCTGGCCGACGTCAAGGACCTCGTCCTGCGAGCGGGTGGGCTGGACGCCGGCTGAGCCGGCCACGACGCACCGGTGGTCAGTCCGGTCGCTCGGCGCGCCAGCGGTCGACGACGTCCAGGACGTGGTGCAGCCACGGCGTGACGGTGTCGGGTTGGTCCCGGCACCGTCGGCGGGCCTGGCCGGGGGTGACCCAGGCGAGGTCGTCGACCTCGTCCGGGTCCGGGGCCAGCCGGTCGTCGGTGACGCCCTCGACCACCACGACACGGTCGTACTCGCGCTCGACCAGGCCGGTGGCGGGGTCGTCGGCGCGGTACCAGAACGAGCCCGCGAGGTGCAGCAGGTCGTCATCGACCACCACGCCGAGCTCCTGGGGGACCCGGCGACGCACGGCGTCGGCCAGCGACTCCGTGGGTCGGGGATGGCTGCAGCAGGAGTTGGTCCAGCGACCCCCGAAGTGGTACTTGCCGACCGCGCGGCGTTGCAGCAGCATGCGCCCGTCGTCGTCGAGCAGCATCGCGGAGAAGGCGGCGTGCCAGTGTCCCGGGGTGCGGTGGGCGGCCAGCTTGGGCATGGCGCCGGTGGGCTCGCCCATGGCGTCGAGGAGGACCACGAGGTCGTCGTCGGTCGTGGTCATGACAGGGCCCGGTCGGTGGGGACGGGCGACGGTAGTGCCGGGGTGACCGGGCCGTGGTCCCCGGGGCGTGCGCCGTGTCGGCTCCCTCGACCCCATGTCGATTCCACGTCGGGTCGCGCGACGTCGGATCGGTTCGACGTCCGGCCGGCTCGACGTCGAGTCGGCTTGACCTCATGTCGGCTTGAAGTCATACGATCGCCGGTCGATGTCTCCTCCTCCCGATCCCGACGCGCGATCCTGGTTGCGCAGCCATCCGCTGGTGCGGCTGGTCGGACGGCTGCGCCCGATCCGGTGGCAGGCGGCCGGGGCCTACGGTGCGATGCTGTTGGCCAGTGGCATCGCGCTGGTGGTCCCGCTGGCCCTGCGTGACGTCGTCGACGCGGCGATCGGGGAGCGGGCCGGGGCGCTGGACTTCCTCCCGGCCGGGCTGGACGACCGCCAGCGACTGCTGGTCGGGGCCGCGACGGTCGTCGCCCTGGCGATCCTGCGAGGGATCGTGTCCTTCTGGCAGCGCTACGGGACGGCCTGGGTGGGGCGGACCGTCGCCACCGACCTGCGCGGCGAACTGGTCGCGCACCTGCTGGATGCCGAGCAGGGCTTCCACGACCGCGCCAGCGTCGGCCAGTTGATGACCCGGGTCACCGACGACACCGAACAGGTGCGCGCGTTCGCCGCGACGGGCGTGGCCGAGTTGGCCAACATCGCCGCGCTGTTGGTCGGGACGTCGGTGCTGCTGTGGCAGGTGGACGCGACACTGGCGCCGATCGCGCTGGCCGCGATCCCGATCGTCGCCACCATGGCCGTGTGGGCCGCCCGGCTCCTCACGCCGCGGTTCCTCGCCCTGCAGCAGGCCCGCGGTGGGCTGTCCGCGCGACTCCAGGAGTCGCTGACCCAGGTGCGCATCGTGCAGGCCTTCCGGGCCGAGGAGCGCACGTCGGCGGCCTACGACGACCAGAACGAGATCGTGTTCGCCCACCGCATGGGCCTGGCGCGGGTGTTCACCACCGTGTTCCCGGCGATGAGCGCGGTGCTGGGCTGGACCACCGCCCTGGTGCTGCTGGTCGGTGGCCAGCAGGTCGCCGCCGGCCAGACCACCGTCGGGACCATCGCGGCGTTCTTCTCCTACATCGTCCTGCTGGGCCAGCCGGTCCGGCGGCTGGGGTTCCTGCTCAACCTGGCGTCGCGGGCCAGTGCGTCGGCCGGCCGGGTGTTCGGGCTGCTGGACCGCTCCACGGCGATGCCGTCGGGCACCGTCTCCGCGCCGTCGTCGGCGTTCCGGGGGCGGGTCGCGTGGGAGGACGTGCACTTCGGCTTCGGCGACACCCCCGTCCTGCGCGGGATCGACCTCGTGGTCGAACCCGGTGAGCACGTCGCGATCGTCGGTCGGTCGGGGAGCGGGAAGACCGCGCTCGTGTCGTTGCTGACACGGCTGTACGACCCGGACCGGGGCCGGGTGACGATCGACGACGTCGACGTGTCCGACCTCGACGACGCTGCCCTGCGAACCACCGTCGCCACGGTCGAGCAGGAGGTCTTCCTGTTCTCGTCCTCCCTGCGCGACAACGTGGCCTTCTCGCGCCCGGACGCCACCGAGGACGAGGTGCTGGCGGCCGGTCGGATCGCCGGCGTCGCCACCTTCGCCGACGACCTGCCCGACGGGTGGGACACCGTCGTGGGTGATCGTGGCATCACGCTGTCGGGCGGCCAGCGCCAGCGCGTCGCGCTGGCCCGGGCCCTCCTCGTGGGGGCACCCGTGCTGGTGCTCGACGACGCCGTGTCGGCCGTGGACGCCCGCACCGAGCGCGCCATCCGCACCGCCCTGGCCCAGGGAACGGCCCAGGGAATGGCCCCGGGGGCGGCCCAGGGCGACCCCGAGGTCGGCGCCGCGCGTGGGGGTCCCACGACCATCAGCGTCGCGCAGCGCCTGTCCACGATCCGGTCCGCGGACCGGATCGTCGTGGTCGAGGACGGTCGCATCGTGGAGCGGGGCACCCATGACCAGCTCGTCGACGCCGACGGTGCCTATGCCCGGTTGTTCCGCGAGGCCCTGCAGTTGGCGCCCGCGCCCGTCGGCGGCCCCGGCGCCCCGGACGCGCGTCGACCCGGCGACCCGGCGGCCGCGGGGCTGGCGAGGGACGCCTCGTGACCACCTCACCGGACGTGACCACGCCACCCCGCCACCTCGACACGGGCCCGATCAGACGGGTCATCGGCTGGCTGCGACCGCATCGCCTCGCGCTGGTGTGGGCCGGCTTCCTGATGCTGTTCGTGACCGGAGCGGGGCTGGCCCGGCCGCAGTTGGTCGAACTGGCCATCGACCGTGGGATGCGGGGCGGCGAGGTTGCCGTCCTGCGGTGGGCCGTGGTGGGGTTCGCCGTGCTGGTCGCGGTCGAGAACGGCGCCGGCGCGCTGCAGCGCTACACGCTGATCCGCACGGGCGTGCGCGTCATCACCGACCTGCGCGACCGCCTCTTCGCCCACCTGCTCGCGCTCGGCCACGACTTCCACGACCGCAACCGTCCCGGCGACCTGATGGCGCGCATGACCAGCGACGCCGAGACCCTCAGCGACTTCATCACGTGGTCGGTGATCACGACCCTGCAGTCCGTGCTGACCCTGGTCGGCATCGTGGTGATCCTGCTGCGCGAGGACGTCACGCTCACGTTCGCCGCCTTCCTGGTCGTGCCGCTGATGGCCGCGGCCACCTGGCGGTGGACCCGGGCGACGCGGGCCCGGTACGTGCGTGTGCGGGCCGCGATCGGGGAGGTCTCGGCGCGTGCCGAGGAGTCCCTGGCCGGCATCCGCGTGGTCAAGGCGCTGCGCCAGGAGACCGCACAGCGCGACCGTTTCGACGACGCCAACGCCGACCAGCGCATCCAGGACCTCGGCACCGACCGGGTGTCCGCGGCGTTCTACCCCGTCATCGACGTCCTCAGTGACCTGGCCGTGGCGATCGTGCTGGGCATCGGGGGCCTGCGCGTGCTGGACGGGGAGCTGGACCCGGGTGCACTCGTGGCGATCATCCTCTACGTCCAGCAGTTCTTCGACCCGGTCCGCGAACTCACGACCCGGCTGGACAGCGTGCAGGACGCGACGGCCGCCGGTGGTCGGATCCTGGAGGTGCTGGACACCGAGCCCAGCATCGTCGACGCCCCCGACGCCGTGGACCTGCCCGACGTACGCGGCCACCTCCGGCTGGACGACGTCGCCTTCCGCTACGGCGACGGGCCCGAGGTCCTGCACGGCGTGGACCTGGACGTGCCGCCCGGGACCAGCCTGGCGCTGGTTGGTGAGACGGGCGCCGGCAAGACCTCCATCGCCCGTCTGCTCGGTCGCTTCTACGACGTCGACCGCGGGCGGGTCGAGATCGACGGCCACGACGTCCGGGACGTGACCCTGGACAGCCTTCGACGCCAGTTGGCCTGGGTGCCCCAGGAGGTCGGCCTGTTCCGCGGCACCGTGCGTGACAACCTGCGGTGGGGGCGGCCCGACGCCACGGACGACCAGGTCACGGCCGCGGCCCGCGCGGTCGGTGCCGACGAGCTGTTCCGGTCCCTGCCCGACGGCTACGACACCCGCCTGGACGAGGGCGGCGGGGGGCTGTCGGCCGGGGAACGCCAACTGGTCGCCTTCACGCGGGGACTGCTGACCGATCCGGCGGTCGTGGTGCTGGACGAGGCCACCGCCAACGTCGACGTCGCGACCGAGGCACGCATGCAGCGCGGGCTGCACCACTTCCTGGCCGGCCGCACCGCCGTGATCATCGCCCATCGCCTGTCGACCATCGCCGGGGCCGACCAGATCGCGGTCATCGACGCCGGGCGCGTGCTCGAGCGGGGGACCCATGACCAGTTGCTGGCCGCCGACGGCGCCTACGCCCGGCTCTACACCGAACAACTCGCGGCCGAGGGGGTTGCGACCGCCGACGTCGCCTGACCCCCGCGGGCATGCCCGCTCGGGCGTGGTCCGGCGACCTGGACCGGGTCGCCCCGGGGCTGGCCGAGGGGACCCCGGAGGGCTCGCCGGGCGGCTCCGGGCGGCTCCGGGCGGCTCCCGGGGGGCGCTGGTGACTCGGGTCCCCGGGTCGGCGGTGACCCCCGGGTGGCCATCGGGGTGCTCGGTACGCTCGGGAACACCGAGGTCGGGGTCCACGTTGGTGGGGGTGGCGCCGGATCCCGGTTCCGGTCCCGTCGCGACGTGCACGTCGCGGTGGTGACCGTCCCGCCCGGCACCCGCCCGACCAGCACCCAGTTCCAGCACCCAGTTCAGGACGGATCCCGACGTTGAGCCTCGAGGACATGTACCAGGACATCATCCTGGACCACTATCGCAAGCCCCACAACCGCGCTCCGGAACTCCCGGGCGAGGACGCGATGGTCCACCACTCCAACCCGTTGTGCGGGGACGAGATGGACCTGCGCATCCGCGTCGACGGCGACAACCTCGATGCCGTGGTGTTCGACGGTGACGGATGTTCGATCTCGCAGGCGTCGGCGTCGGCCATGACCCAGGCGGTCACCGGACGCGACCTCGACGACGTGCTCGACCTGTCCGAACAGTTCCGCCTGATGATGCACGGCGAGGAGCCGCCGAGGATCGACGACCTCGAGGACGGGATCGCCTTCCAGGGCGTCGCCAAGTTCCCCGTCCGGGTCAAGTGTGCGCTGCTGGGCTGGATGGCCGTCAAGGACGCCATCGAGACCTACCGCAGCGGCGACTCCGCCCACGCCGTCACCCACGAGTGACCGGGCCCCCGCGGCCGGGCCACACGGACCCGACGACGGACCCGACGACCGGGCCACCACGACTTCCGATCACGACCATCCCCACCACCGAGGACGTGTCATGAGCACCACCGCCAGCAGCACTCCCACCAGCGGCGGCACCGACACCGCCGTCCAGCCCGACCAGGCGGCCGAGCAGGCCACGGTCGACTCCCTGGAGGCCCAGCGCCGCGCCAACGAACACCACGACGACCGGGACGGTCAGGGTGACGAGGCCACCGACGGGCCCTTCTCGGGGCTCAAGCTGGCCGACGACGGCCTGCCCTACGAGGCCGACCTGCTCAACGGGCTGCGCGCCGTCATCGACCCCGAGATCGGCTACAACATCGTCGACCTCGGGTTGGTCTACGAGGTCACCAAGCCCGAGGATTCCATCGGCCACGTCCACGTCCTGATGACGTTGACCACGATGGGCTGCCCGCTCACCGAGGTCATCCACCAGCAGTGCAGTGTCATCCTGGGCGCGATGCCCGGGGTGGAGTCCGTCGACGTCGAGTTCACCTTCTCGCCGCCGTGGTCCACCGACATGATGGCCGAGTACGTCCGCGAGGAACTCCGCGCCATGGGCATGAACGTCTGACTCCCGCAACGCCACGCAGCGCCGCCTCCCAGTCGCCCGGCCCGTCCCCCCCGCCCGTCCCCCCCGGTCCATCCCCCCCGGTCCGTTCCCCCCCGGTCCGTCCCCCCCGCTCCGTCCCCGCCCGGTTCGCCCGCTCCCGCCCCGTTCACCCCTGTGCTGGCGTGGGCGAACACGCCGACATCTCGGCCGATTCGCCCCCGCTGGACGGGTCGGTGCGTGTCCGGTTGGACCGGGGCGAGTGGGCCGCAGCGAGGTGCTGGTGCCTGCGGCTGGTGCGAGGGGCCAACGCGGGGGTGCGTGAGGTCCAGGTCGGGGCTGGTGACCGGGTGCGTGTCGGCATCCCTAGACTGCGCGGTCCCGCCTGTTGCCTCGCGAAGGACCCATCGTGACCGCCGATCCGGGACCGTCCACACGGTCCGTCCACCTGACCGAGGCGGTCGACGAGACGACCAGGGCGGTGATTCCGCCGATCGCGGCCAACTCGGCGTTCGCCTACCCCGACGTCGCGTCGTGGCGCTCCGTCGCCCTGGGCGAGTCCGACGGGCACATCTACGCGCGCAACTCCAACCCCACCACCGACCGGTTCGAGGCCAAGGTCGCCGCGCTGGAGGGTGCCGAGGCCGGCACCAGCTTCACCACCGGGATGGCCGCGATCTTCACCACGCTGCAGTCGCTGCTGACTCCCGGTGACCGGGTGGTGACCGTCAAGGACACCTACGGCGGCACCTACCTGCTGTTCACCGAGGTGTTCCCGGCCTGGGGCGTGCAGTGCGACGTCCTGGACACCGACGACCACGACGCCATCGAGGCCGCGGTCCGCCAGGGGTGCGACCTGCTGTACCTGGAGACCCCGACCAACCCGACCTGCAAGGTCCTGGACCTGGCCCGGCTGTCCGCTGCCGCGACCGACGTCGGCGCCGTGACGGTGGTCGACAACACCTTCGCGACGCCCATCAACACCCGGCCGCTGGAGCACGGGGCCGACCTGGTGCTGCACTCGGCGTCGAAGTTCCTCGGTGGCCACGGCGACGTCCTGGGTGGGGTCGTGTGTGGCTCGTCGGACCTGGTGGGCCGTGTCTACGGCACGCGCGAGATCATCGGGACGGGGATGGACCCGCAGGTGGCGGCGCTGATGCTGCGCAGCCTCAAGACCCTGGGGCTGCGGGTGGAGCGCCACAACGCCACCGCGCTGGCCGTCGCCGAACACCTGGCCGACCACCCCCGCGTGACCCAGGTGAACTACCCGGGCCTGCCGAGCCATCCCCACCACGACGTCGCGGCCCGCCAGATGGACGGCTTCGGCGGCATGCTCAGCTTCGCGCTCGAGGGTGGCTTCGCCGCCGTGGAGGAGGTGCTGCCGCGACTGGAGTACGCCTACCTCGCCGCCAACCTCGGCCAGGTCGAGACCATCGCGGGACCACCGGCGACCACCAGCCACGTCGAGCTGACCGACGACGAGCGCGCCGCCGCCGGCATCCCCGAGGGCCTGGTGCGCTACTCGGTCGGGATCGAGGACGTCGCCGACCTGATCGCGGACCTCGATTCGGCGCTGGCGACATGAACGGTGACCTGCACGGGCGCCGGGTGCTGATCACCGGTGCCTCCAGTGGCATCGGCGCCGCGACCGCGCGGGCCGTGGTGGCCGCGGGTGGCCGGGTCGCGCTGGTGGCACGTCGACGGGACCGGCTCGAGCACCTCGCCGGGGAACTCGACGGGTTCGCGGTGCCAGCCGACGTCACCGACCTCGACCAACTGACCGCGGCGGTGTCCGCCGCCGTCGACGGCCTCGGCGGTCTGGACGCGGTGGTCAACGCCGCCGGGGTGATGCGGCCCGGCACGGTCGGGGAGGGTGATCCCGCCGACTTCCGGCTGATGGTGGACGTCAACGTGCTCGGCGTGCTCCACGCCATCCACCTGTGCCTGCCCCACCTGCGTCGCGCCGACCACGCCGACGTGGTCAACCTGTCGTCGATGTCGGGTCGGCGGGTGCCGTCGGGGACCGGTGGCGTCTATGCCGGCACCAAGTTCGCGGTCCACGCGATCTCGCAGGGCCTGCGTCTGGAGTTGGCCGACGACGCGGTGCGGGTCACCACGATCGCCCCCGGTTTCGTCGACACGCCGATCTTCGCCGAGGTCGAGGGCGAGGTGGCGTCGCGCTACCGCGAGTCGGCAGCGGCCGAGGGCATGGCACCCGAGGTCGTGGCCGACCTGGTCGTGCTGGCACTGGCCGCACCCCGCGAGGTCGAGCTGGTCGAACTCGCGGTCGTGTCGACCACCCAGGGTGGCGGGTGAGCACGCGCCCGCGAGTAGGTTGTCGCGGACGACGACGGGAGGGCCCATCGGCCTGCGCATGATCGAACGCGGTGAACCGGGGATCGACTTCGGGCTCCCACGAGGTCCCGACGGTGGCGTGGTCCGCTTCACCAGCCGGGTCGGCGGACGGCCCGCCGTGGTCGTGCTGGCCGGGGGCGACCCCGACCGTGCCCGCGCCCTGGTGGCCGCGCTGTCGGGCCTGCCGGATGCGCACCTGGGCGGCGAGGGCGGCGAACCACTGGTGGGGGTGGACGTCCACGTCGTGGTCGACGGCGACACGGATGTGGTGCCGGCCGACCACGAGTTCGTGGACCACGAGGGACGTGTCCAGGCCGGCTGGGGCGTGGACCACACCACCGGGCCGACCGCCGTGGTCCTGGACCCGGCCGTCCGGGTCGACGCCGTCCACCCGGTCGTCGACGTCGACGCGGTCGCGACCACCGTGCGAGCCGACGTGGAGCGGCTGGCCGTCGCCCACGCCGCAGCGGACCGCTCCGCGCCCGTGCTGGTCGTGCCCGATGCCGTCGAGCCGGCGATGGCCGAGCGGGTGGTGGCGACCTGGGCGGCCGCCGACCCCGTCCCGACCGGGGTCGAGACCACCGCGGACGGCCGCCACGTCGAGGCCCTGGACGACCTGCGCAAGCGGCGTCGGGACCATGTCGTGACCGACCCCGCGCTGCTGCGAGAACTGACCCAGCACGTCGGCCGCCGGGTCATCCCGGCCGTGGAGAAGGCGTTCGCGTTCCGGGCCACCGGGTTCGAGGGATTCAAGATCGGTGGCTACGACGCCCGGGACGGCGGGTTCTTCGCCGCCCATCGCGACAACCTGAGCCCGGCCACCGCGCACCGGCGGTTCGCGCTCAGCCTCAACCTGACCGACGACCACGACGGTGGCGAACTGGTCTTCCCGGAGTACGGGCCGGGTCGTCATCGCCTCGGGGCACGCGAGGGCCTGGTGTTCTCCGGGTCGCTGTTGCACGCGGTGACGCCGGTGACCCGTGGCCGCCGGCTGGTGCTGCTGTCGTTCCTGTTCGGCAAGGACCATGCCCCGATGCGCTGATCGCGGGCGTCGTCC
This sequence comes from uncultured Nitriliruptorales bacterium, assembly GCA_963735045.1. GTDB lineage: Bacteria > Actinomycetota > Nitriliruptoria > Nitriliruptorales > Nitriliruptoraceae > Salsipaludibacter. The sequence goes on from CAVTIZ010000003.1 coordinate 873,794, forward strand.
GGCTCAGCCGAGCGCGGCCGTGGGGCGATCGGGGGAGGCGACGACGAGTCCGACGTGACCGCCGGGACCCGGGTGGGCGCGGATCGTGCCCCCCATGGCCTCGACCAGGCCGCGCGCGATCGCCAGCCCGAGTCCGGCACCGGCCCCGTCGCGGCGACGCGCCTCGTCGGCCCGGACGAACGAGTCGAAGACCCGGTCGACCAGCTCGGGCGGGAACCCGGCCCCGTCGTCGACCACGTCGACCGCGACGCCAGGGTGTCCGTCCACCTCCACGGCCGCCACGCGCACCTCCACACGGCCGTCGGCGTGGCGCAGGGCGTTGTCCAGCAGGTTGCGGGCGACCCGGCGGAACTCCCGCAACGCCACCCGGCCCGGGACCGGCCCATCAGCCACCAGGACCACCGTGACCCCACGTTCGGCGGCCAGCGGATGGACCGCCTCGACCGCCTCGTCACACAGTTCGGCGACGTCGGCGACCTCCAGGGCGATGTCCAGGCCCCCCGACTCGATCACCGACAGCAGGAACATCTCGTCGACCATGCCCGACAGCATGGCCACGTCCCGGGCCATGGCCGCGTGGTAACGCGCCGGCTCGTCGACCAGGCCGTCCTGGAGGGCCTCGATCGCGGCTCGCAGGGAGGTGAGCGGGGTCCGCAGGTCGTGGCCCACGCTGGCCAGGAACTCCCGACGAGCCGTCTCCATGGCCGCGCGCCGACGCTCGGCCTCGTCCAGGCGGCGGACCATGTCGTCCAGGGTCGTGGCCAGCATCCCCACCTCGTCGCCGCGACGAACGCCGGTGCGCACGTCGCGGTTGCCGCGGGCGACCTCCTCGGCGGTGGCGCGGATGCGGGCCAGGTCGTCCTGCAGGGGTTGGGACACCGCGATCGCGAGCACGCTGCCCAGCGCCACGCCCAGGCCCAGCGCGACCAGGACCAACCGGAGGGCGTCCTGGGGGATCAGCATCGAGGCCGTGGCCGCCCAGATCGCGACGGCCGCGACCGCCACCGCCCCGACCGCGGTCGCCAGCACCGCGGCCTGCAGCGACGCGAGGCGGACCGTCCACCGGCGCAGCGCCATGGCTGCGGCCGCGACCACCAGCGCCAGGCCGACGAAGACCGCCACCAGCGTCAGCCGGTCCGACGCCGACGGCTGCATGACCGACTCCGCGGCCGCCAGGGCCAGCAGCACGGACACGGCCAGGCCGATCCCGATCGCGAAGGCGGGATGGCGCGTGGGACCGTGCCGGTCGCCGACCGGATCCACCACGGCGCGTCGACCACCGGTGGGCCGGTCACCGGTCGGTCCGCCACCTGGTTGCCGGTCACGGGTCTCGCGGGGCGACACGGTCACGGGTCGAACCGGTACCCGACGCCCCACTGCGTGACGAGGTGGACGGGCTCGGACGGGTCGGGCTCGAGCTTGGATCGCAGGCGCCGGACGTGCACGGTCACCGTCGACGGGTCCTGCCATTCCGGCGAGGACTCCCACACGTCGCGCAGCAGGTCGGCGCGTGAGAACACCTCGCCGGGATGCGACGCGACGTGGTGCAGCAGGTCGAACTCGCGACGGGTCAGGTCGATCGCGACCTCGCCGCGGCGCACGGTCCGGGCGACCGGATCGATCCGGAGCCCGGCGACCTCGATCACCTCCGCCGTCGCGGGTGCACGACGCAGCACGGTGCGGACCCGGGCGACCAGCTCCCGTGGCGAGAAGGGCTTGGTGACGTAGTCGTCGGCGCCCAGGTCCAGGCCACCGATCCGCTCGGCCTCGTCGCCCCGCGCCGTCAGCATGATGACCGGGACCCGGGAGCCGACCCGAAGCTCGCGCAGCACCTCCCAGCCGTTGCGACCGGGGAGCATCACGTCGAGCACGACCAGGTCCACCGGGTCACTACGGAGTCCGCGCAGGGCCTGGTCGCCGTCGTCGAACTCCACCACGTCGTAGCCGGCCTCGCGCAGGTAGCGCCCGGTGACGTCACGCACCATGGCCTCGTCATCGACGATGGCGACGGTGGCGGTGGGTGAGGTGGTCATGGCGCGAGCCTACGACCACCGGCCTGTCCGGGGCCGCCCCGCGGACCCGGCGTTCACCGTCACGTCACCGGTCCGGACCCGGCCGATGACCGGGTCGTGGTGGCCGCCGACGGTGGGGGTCGGGCCACGGCCGGCCGGCATTGCACGGTTGTCACCGCTGGGGAAGATCGACCACCCCTCCACCGTTGACACTCATCCCTCACGACATTGTCCAGACCTTTCCCGACCTCCCGAGACTGCCATGTCCATCGCACCCGTGGTCGACCGGCGCGAGCCGCTCACCAACGACGAGATCGCGCGCTACTCCCGTCACCTCATCATCCCCGACGTGGCCATGGAGGGACAGGAGCGGCTCAAGGCGGCCAAGGTGCTGCTGGTCGGGACCGGTGGCCTCGGTTCGCCCCTGGCGCTGTACCTCGCCGCGGCCGGGGTCGGCACGATCGGGTTGGTCGACAACGACGTGGTCGACGCGTCCAACCTCCAACGGCAGGTGATCCACGGCACCAGCGACATCGGCAAGGACAAGCTGGACTCCGCCGAGGAGTCCATCCGCGACGTCAACCCGCACGTGGAGGTGGTCAAGCACCCGACCTTCCTCGACTCGTCCAACGCCCTGGACATCATCGAGCCCTACGACCTGGTGATCGACGGCACCGACAACTTCCCGACCCGGTACCTGGTCAACGACGCCTGTGTCCTGCTCGGGAAGCCGAACGTGTACGGGTCGATCTTCCGCTTCGAGGGCCAGCTCAGCGTGTTCTACGCCGAGGAGGGTCCGTGCTACCGCTGCATGTTCCCGGAGCCGCCACCGCCCGGCATGGTCCCCAACTGCGCCGAAGGCGGCGTGCTGGGCATCATGGCCGGCCACATCGGCACCGCCCAGGGCATCGAGGGCATCAAGCTGCTGGTCGGCATCGGGGACCCGATGATCGGTCGCCTGGGGCTCTACGACGCGCTGGACCAGCGCTGGACCTACGTCAAGGTCAACAAGGACCCGAGCTGCCCGGTCTGCGGCGTCGAGCCCACCGTCACCGAGCTCATCGACTACGAGGAGTTCTGCGGCATGCCGGCCCACGACCGCGAGGACGACGTCGCGCCACGGGAGCTGGAGATCCTTCCCCGCGAGTACGCCGACATCGCCGCCGACGACGACGTCGTGCTCCTGGACGTGCGTGAGCCCCACGAGTACGAGATCAACCGCATCCCCGGGTCGATCCTGGTCCCCAAGGACACGGTCCCGTCCAGGCTCGACCAGCTCGACCCCGACAAGGACTACGTCGTGCAGTGCAAGACCGGGGCGCGGTCGATGGAGGTCACGCAGTTGATGCGTGGCGCCGGCTTCCGGGCGCGCAACCTCCACGGCGGCATCAACGCCTACGCCCGCCAGGTCGACGACAGCATCCCGACCTACTGACTCGCCCGACCGCCCGCCGGGCCCCTGCGAGGCGGTCTCCGTCCGACGCGCGCCGCCGGGTTCGCACCAGGGGTCGGTGACGTGGTCGCCGCGGCCGGACGCGAGGCCTAGGCTGACGCCGCACCGACCCCCCGGAGGGCGCCGTGGTGACACGTCTGCCACCGTTCGTGACGCCGTCGTGGCTGGCTGCCAACCGCGACGACGTCTGCGTGGTCGACTGTCGCTGGAGCCTGGACGGCTCCGCTGGTCGCCTCGACCACCTCGCCGGCCACCTCCCGGGCGCGGTGTTCGCCGACCTCGACGTCGACCTGGCGGGCGCGCCGGGGAGCGACGGGCGCCATCCCCTCCCGGATCCCGACGACTTCGCCCTGGCGATGCAGCGACTCGGGCTCCACGACGACACCCCGGTCGTGGCCTACGACACCTCCGGCGGCGCGATCGCGGCCCGGCTGGTGTGGATGCTTCGGATCGTGGACCACCCGGCCGCCGTGCTGGACGGTGGCCCGGCCGACTTCGGCTCGGTGCTGGAAGAGGGCGAGGTCGACGTCGAGGTCGGGTCGTTCCGACCGCGCCCGTGGCCACCGGCGGCGGTGGCCACCGTGGCGGAGGTCGGCGACCTCGCCGGCCGGTCGGAGGTGCTGGTCGATGCCCGCGCCCCCGCCCGCTTCCGCGGTGACCACGAGCCGGTGGACGCCGTGGCCGGGCACGTTCCGGGAGCCCGCAACCTGCCCGCGACCTCCGCCGTCCGTGACGGTCGCCTCCGTCCCGACGCCGAGTTGTGGGCGCAGCGCGCGGCGGTGGGCGTGGAACCGGGCGACGCCGTCGTGTGGTCGTGTGGCTCCGGGGTCACCGCCTGCCACGGCGCCCTGGTCGACGAGCACCTGTCGGGGGTGCTGCCGCGGGTGTTCGTCGGGAGCTGGTCGGCCTGGACGGCCGACTCCCGACGGCCGATCGCGACCGGCCCGAGCGCGAACCCATGACCGTGGCCGCGAGGACTCCGAGGGGGCGGATCCACCGACCGGGGGTGGCCCTGGTGGCCCTGCTCGGCCTGGTGGTCGGTCATGACCTCGCGTTCCGTCTGGTCGCCGGCCCGGCAGCCGCCGCACGCCTGCTGGCGGCAACGGGACATGACGCCTGGCCGGTGTCGCGCCTGGTCGCGACCGCCGGCGTGGTGGTCGTCGTCGTCGGCGTGGCCGGGGCACGACGCCGGGTCGCCTCCCCGTCGCTGCCGGTCGCCTATGCCCACGTGGCAGGTCGCCTCGCCCTGGCCCAGGTGGTGGGCTTCGGCGTGCTCGAGCTCGGGGAGCGCCTCGGTGACGGCATCGCACCGCTCGCGGCCCTGTCGGACCCCGTCCTGCTGGTCGGCATGGCAGTGCAGGTCGCGGTCGGCCTCGTGGGCGGCGTGCTCCTGGTCACGGCGGACGCGCTGGTGCCCACCCCTGTAATCGGCGTTGCGTCGGTCGTCGCGGCACCGGCTCCCCTCCCGGCGCCGTCGTTTCGCACGACCATCCACCCGCGTGTGTCCGTCACCGAGGCGGGGCCACGTGCCCCACCGTCCCTGCGTGTCGCCTGAGCAACCCCGCACCACGACACGCAGAGGACATTCTTGTGCGCAGAACCATCCTGACCGCAATGACCACCATCACCCTGCTGGCACTGTCCGTGCCGGCGCTCGCCCACGTCACCGTCCAGCCGAGCGAGGCCACCACCGGCTCCTTCTCCCGCTTCGACGTCCGCGTTCCCAACGAACGCGAGGACACCGCCACCACCACGGTGCAGGTCCAGTTCCCCGACAACGTCACCAACGTCAGCTTCCAGCCCAAGGAGGGCTGGGAGCGAACGGTCACCATGAAGACCCTCGACGAGCCGATCATCGTGTTCGGCGGCGAGGTCACCGAGGTCATCGACACCGTGACCTGGGAGGGCGGCATGATCGAGCCCGGGGAGTTCGACGAGTTCGGCTTCACCGCCCGGACCCCCGACGATGCCGGCGAACTGGCGTTTCCGGCCATCCAGACCTACGACGACGGCGAGGAGGTCCCGTGGACCGGTCCGGCCGACGGTGACGAGCCCGCGCCGCGGGTGACCACGGCCGCCGCGCCGTCCGACGAGGGGACCGCCTCGGAGGAGGCTGCCTCGGAGGAGGCTGCCTCCGAGGAGGCTGCCTCCGAGGGCCCGTCGGTGACCGCCACCGAATCGGAGCCGTCGGGGGCCGACACCTCCACGGAGGCCGCGGAACCCGACGACGACGGCGGGTCGACCCAGGCGACGATCGCCCTGGTGCTCGCCGCATTGGCCCTGGTGGTCGCGATCGGTGGCATGGTGCTCGCCTCACGGCGCGACTGAGGCCCGATCACCGGCTCGGCCGGAACGCACGATCCGGGGGTGGCGTCACGTCGCCCCCGGATCGGATCCCCGTTCGACGTGGTCGCCGTCCACAGGTGAGGTCGTGGTCCACGGCGTGGTCACGGGTCCCCGGTATGGTCCGGCCATGTTGCTCCTCCACCACGACCACCCGTCGGCGGCGTCCCTGCGAGCCGTCCTGACCCTGCAGGACCTGGCCGACGAGGGCTTCGACGTGCAGTTCCGCGGTGTCGACGTGTTGGGGCTGGGCACCACCATCCCGGCCACGCTCGACGACATCGCGGACTGGCAGGCCCACCGCGAGGCGCTGGCCGAGCGCGGGTGGATCCTGCCACGACCCCGACGGCACCCGCCGACGTTGGCCGCCCACCTGGTCGAGGCCCTGGCCACGGCCCGGGGGCTCGGGGCCGCGTGGCGGCTGGCCTGCCTGCGGGGGCACTGGTTCGACGACGTCGACCTGGGCCGCCCCGAGGAACTGGTCACGGTCGCAACGGGCATCGGGTTGGACGGCGACGAGGTCGCCGAACTGGTGGCCGACCACCGGTCGCTGCTGGCCGCGCGCCGCGAACTGTTCGCCCGGCGGGGCGAGGGGGTCGGCGGTGTCCCCGTGTTGGAGGTCGACGACACGCTGGTGTCGCCGTTCATGCCGGTCGACGACCTGCGTGCGCTGGCGAGCCTGTGACCTCCGTGGGGAACGAGACCGCCACCACCGGACCGACCTCGGACGACGGCGACCATCGCCTGCCCGCCCACCGGGCGGTGGTGGACGAACTGCTGTCGTGGGGGGCGCCACGGCCGGAGGTCGCGCCCGACCTCGTCGAGGCGGTCCAGGACCGTCTGTGGGCCGGGTTGGAGCCGGTGGCCGCCGAACTCGACGACAGCCTGTGGCTGAGCAAGGCCAGCCTGCGGGCCCTGGACTGCGACGGTCGCTGGCTCGACCAGCAGGAGTCCACCTTCACCCCGACCCTGCGCATGCTGGCCGGGACGATCACCCACCGCGCGGCCGAACTGGACCACGCGTCCGGGCGACAGGTCGAGATCGAGGACCTGGTCGAACGGGCGATGCAGGATGTGGGCGCCAACCCGACCCGACGTGACGCCGAGGTGCTCAACGGCCTGGACCCACTGGATCGGGCCGACCTGCGGGCCACCGGTCGAGACGGCCTGGTCGAGTGGCGGCGACTGTGGCCGGACCTCGACCAGGTCGAGGTCACGTTCGAACACCGGTTGCGGGCACAGGTCGGCACCGGACCTCGCGGGGTCGTCCTGTCCGGCCAGCCGGACCTGGTCGTTCGCTCGCCCCGGCCGCGGGCCGGCCGCGCCACCGACCTGGTCGTCGACCTCAAGACCGGGCGCCGCAACGAGACCGGCGATCGTGCGGACCTGCGGTTCTATGCCCTGCTGTGGACCCTGAAGTACCGGCGCCCGCCGTTCCGGTGGGCCACCTTCTACCTCGCCGAGGGACGCTGGGTGCACGAGGACTTCACGCCGGCACTGCTGCTCGGGGCGGTGGACCGGGTCGTGGACGGCGCCACCCGGGCCGCGCGACTGCGGGCCGGGGTGGCCGAGTCCGAGCTGCAACTGAACCCCGGGGGCCACTGCAGCTTCTGTGGTCGTCGTGCGACCTGTCCGGTGGCGCCCGTGTCGTGGTGACGGCGGGCGCGGGGCCCGCGGCCGGGAGTGGCCCCCATGGGTGACGGGGCGAGCCACGCCGTCGCCGTCCTGGCGTGGCCGATCGTGTCGCGCCTGCCGGTGGTCGGCGACCTGGCGGTGTCGCCCCACGGCCTGCTGGTGGCCGTGGGCGTGGTCGTGGGTGCGGCGATGCTGGTTCGTCGCGTCCGCGGCGAGGTCGCCACCGGGGGCGGGGTGGTCGGCGACGTGGCGGTCGAGGACGTGGGCGACGTCGTGCGCAGCCTGCTCGGCACGGTGCTGGTGGGGGCCATCGTCGGGGCCAGGCTGTTCCACGTCCTGACCCACCTGGACGTCTACGCCACCGACCCCCTCCGGATCCTGGCCGTGCAGGAGGGCGGGCTGACCTTCCTCGGCGGCGTGGCCGGCGGGGTCGGGATCGGGTGGTGGGTCGCCACGCGGCGGGGCTACGACCCCGTGCGCCTGTTGGACCACGCGGCCGTCGGGCTCGCACTGGGCCTGGCGATCGGTCGCCTCGGCGACCTCGCGATCGGGGACCACCTGGGCGCGCCGACCTCGGCGTGGTACGGGTGGCGCTGCACGGGTGACCTCAACCCGGTCGGTGGGCCCAATGCCCTGGGCTGGGTCGACCCCGTCGCCTACCCCGACCTCGCGGTGGGCAGTGGGGCGATCCCGCCACCCGTGGTCGGCTGCTTCGACACACCCGTGCTCCAGACGGCGTTGGTCGACGCGGTCGTCGCCCTGGTGGTGACCCTGGTCCTGCTGGTGGTCGAGCGGCGGACCGCGACCCGGGGGGCGCTGGCGGCGACCTGGGTGGTGGCCTACGGCGTGCTGCGCGTGGCCGGTGACGCCCTGCGGCTGGACCGGCGGTTCCTGGGCCTGACCGGCACCCAGTGGGCCTTGTCGGCCGCGGTCCTGGTGGTGGTCGTGCTGGTCGTGCGAACGCGCCACGACCACCGGTCGACGCCACGCCCGTCGTGATCCCGCCCCCACCGGGGCCGGGCTCCCGCAACCCCTGACGCGTGAGCGTGGTCCAGACCATCAGTGGGGGTGTCCGATGTCGCCCCGGACGCGTACGCTCGGCCGTGCGGCGGCAGCCGGACGACGTCGGGGCGTCCCGTGCCGCCAGACGACGCACCGGCGGGTGGTGCAGGGTCGTCGGACGGAGCAGGTTGGCAGGCGTGCACGAAGGCCGGACGACGGTCGGACCGGGTGGTCCGGCGGGCAGGGGTCGGTGATGTCGCAGGAGCACGACCGATGGGAGGCGCTCGCCGTCAACCACGTCCTGGGCGGCCTCGACCAGGAATCCGCCTCGGACTTCCGACGCCACCTCGTCGGCTGCGCCCAGTGCAAGGCGCAGGTCGCCGAACTCCGCGACCTCGCCGGCTCCCTGGAGGACGCGGCGCGCGACGAGCGAGCCGTCCTGGCCCTGCAGACCCGGGCTCGTCGGGACATCACCGCCGACGACGAGGTGCCCGGTGCCGAGCCGCCCCGGGTCCCGGTCCGGGTGCTCGTCGCGGTCGGGCTGGTCGTGCTCGCGCTGGTGCTCCTCGTCAGCCACAACCTGCACCTGCAGTCGCGGGTGTCGGCCCTGGACGACACCGAGGAGCGCCAGTCGGCGGTGCTGTCCGGGTTGGCGACCGGGATCGCCATGGACGCGGCCTTCTCCGAGGGGTCGTCGGGCATCGTCGTGGCCAACGGTGGCCGGGTCTCGTGGACCGTCAGCAACCTGCCGGTGCCGCTGACCGACCAGCGGCTGGTGGTGTGGTTGCTGCATCCCGACCAACCCGCCAAGCGCGTGACCCTCACCGCCGCGCAGATGCCCGACGGCGAGGTCATCGGGACCACCGAGGACGACGGGCTGCACGACCTGGTGGTGACCATGGAGCAGGTCACCGAGGGGGAGATCCCCACCGAACCGACGGGGACCCGGTACGTCGAGGCCGACCTGACCCGGGTGCGCCAGGGTGGGCCGGACGCCGACCCCGGCGCGGACCCGGCGTCCGACGAGGGTGTCGGTCCCGACGCCGACCCGGGTGGCGGGGTGGACCAGGCCGCGCCCACCGCTCCCGGGACGGCGCCTGCGTCCGAGGCCGAGCCGGAGGTCGCCGTCGGCACCGGGTGAGCCACTCGCGACCCCCGCCGTCGGCTGGCGACCGGCAGGCCACGCCGGTACCGTCGCCCACCGCTTCCGGGCGCGTAGCTCAGCGGGAGAGCGCTGCCTTCACACGGCAGAGGCCGCAGGTTCGAAACCTGCCGCGCCCACGCGAACGCGGCACGCAGGGCCGGTCACCGACATCGTCGGGACCGGCCCTGACGTCGTCCCACCCCCTCGTGTCCACGCTCCTGGGAATCGGTCCCTGCCGCCCCGCTCGTGCCCGGCCCGTCGCCCACCGGGGGCGATCCGGCCGAGATCCCGGCCAGATCACCCCCGGTTGCGTGTCGGCGGGCCAAGTTGGGCCGACCGTGTGCGTTTCCGCCGAGATGCCGGCAGGAACGCCCACGGTGGGAGGTCATTGTGGGGGGAGGTGGCCGTCGGGGGACGAGCGGATGGAGTGGCACAGGTCTAGGCTGCCTCGCGTTTCCGTCCCACCCCGAGAGGCACTGACCAATGGACGTCGAGATCACGCACGGGCCGGCCTTCGCCCAGGCCACCGCCCACCTGTCGGCGGGCGAGACCATCCGGGCCGAGGCCGGGGCGATGGTCGCGATGTCGCCGGGCGTGGACATCGAGACGTCCACCCAGGGTGGCTTCATGAAGGGCCTGCGACGCTCACTGGGTGGGGAGTCGTTCTTCATGAACACCTTCACGGCCTCGTCGGAGCGCGACGCGGTCGTCGTGGCCCCCCCGCTGCCGGGCGACATCGTGAGCTGGGAGCTGGCCAACCAGACGGTGTTCCTCCAGTCCGGGTCGTACCTGGCCTCGGAGTCGGGCGTCGACGTCGACAGCAAGTGGGGCGGGTCCAAGACCTTCTTCTCCCGCGAGGGCCTCGTGATGCTCAAGTGCAGCGGGACCGGCGAACTGCTGGTCAGCAGCTACGGCGCGATCCAGCAACTGGACCTGGCCGATGGGGAGTCCTGGGTGGTCGACACCGGCCACATGGTGGGCTGGGAGGAAGGCGTCGGCTACGAGGTGCACAAGGTCGGGAACTGGAAGTCCACGATGCTCAGTGGCGAGGGCTTCGTCGTCCGGGTGACCGGGCCGGGTCGGATCTACACCCAGACGCGCAGCCCCGAGGCCCTCGTCCAGTGGATCATCCCCAAGCTGCCCAAGCAGACCTCCTCCAGCTGACGCCGGCCGCCGGCGCACGATCGGGCCGTCCGGGTCACCCGGATGGTCCTACCCTGCCTCCCGCAGACCGTGTCGATCCGGAGGACGACCGTTGGCGCACCGGTGGCCCGTGCGAATCCTGACCGTGACGGCCGTGATCGCCCTCGTCCTCGGGATCTGGAGTGCCCTGGAGGGTGTCTGGCTGATGGCGGCGTTCCTGTGGCTGTTCGCCCTGGGGCAGGTCCCGCTGCTGGCGCACGCCGCCGGTCGAGGTGACCGCTCCACGACCTCCGCGTCGGCCCGCCCGCCCTCAGCCTGAGCCATCCGACGGGGTCGGCCGATGACGCGGGTGACCCGGCGTGATCCGCTCGGCCTTCATCTCGGCCTCGTGCACGTGGCGGACCCCCTCGGCGAGGTCGCCGCGGATCCGGGCCTCGAGGTCACGGGCCACCGCCCAGTAGTGGTCGTCGTACTCCTCGACGACCTGGAAGGTCCAGCGCCCGTCGACGACGTTGCGACCGACCAGTTCCCGCTCCAGCAGGTCGGCCTGGCGGTCGTGTCCGGCGTCGCGCAGCGCGTCGACGGCCTGCCCGACCAGCAGGTCGGCGTGGCCGCTCATCTGGTGGAAGTCGTAGAGCCGCCCGCGTGCCCGTTCGACCCATTCCAACGCCTCGGACAACGTGCCGAGCGCGGCCACGGTGTCGTCGTCGACGCCCGTGGGCCGCCGGTCGAGGCCCAACGCGAGGTCCGACCCGGGGGAGTCCTCGGGCTCGGGATCCTGGTCATGGTCAGCGTCCATGGTCGTGACGCTATCGCTGGGCCGGGTCGTCGCGCCGGCCGACCGTCCCGTCGGGGCACCCGCCATGCGCTCGCCGGTCCGGGCACGGGTGCGCCGGGCAGCGGGAAACGGCGGTTGCGACGGGGTGCGGCATCGGGCATGCTGGACGCATGCACCTCCTGTCGACGGTCCGTGACACGTCCACGCGAACGCTGCGCGTCGGACGGCCTTCGTCACGCCCGTAGGGCTCGCCGTCCGACGAGGCTCCGGCCGCACTCGCGGCCCCACCCCGCGCCATCCGGCCGACGTGCCGATCTCGCGTGAACCCCTAGCCTTGACCCTCGACAGGAGTCACCCATGTCCACCACCCCAGCCACCGCGTCCGCCGAGGCGTCCAACCAGGTCCGCGTGCGATGCGGCGACACCGACGCCGACCTGCCGTCCGACACCACTGCCCTGCAGGCCCTCAAGGCCCTGGAGGCGATCCGGGGCCAGGTCGTCGCGGCCACCGTCAACGGCGCCGAGTGGGACCTCGACCGTCCCGTCACCGACGGTCCGCCGCACAACCAGGCCGGCGACGCCGACGCGTTGGTCGTCGAACCGGTCTACGGCGACACCGAGCAGGGCCGGGCGATCCTGCGCCACTCCACCGCGCACCTGATGGCCCAGGCCGTCACCGACCTGTTCCCCGACGCCAAGTGGGCCATCGGGCCGCCGATCCAGGACGGGTTCTACTACGACTTCGACGTCGACGAACCCTTCACCGGTGACGACCTCGCGCGCATCGAGGCGCGCATGGGCGAGCTGATGAAGGAACGCCAGTCGTTCGTGCGCGAGGAGGTCGACCCGGACGACGCCCGTGAGGAGTTCGCCGACCAGCCCTACAAGCTGGAGATCATCGACGCGGTCGACAGCGGCGAGATCGTCAGCCCGGTCGACGCCGGGGCCGGCGGGGCCGCGACCTTCACCGTCTACCGCAACGTGCGGCCCGGGGGCGAGGTCGCGTGGTCGGACCTGTGCCGGGGCCCGCACGTGCCGTCGTCGGAACGCATCCCGGCCTGGAAGCTGCTGCGGACCGCCGGGGCCTACTGGCGGGGGCGCGAGGACCGTCCGATGCTGCAGCGGATCTACGGCACCGCGTGGGAGTCCCGCAAGGCCATGCAGGCCCACCTCGACCGCCTCGAGGAGGCCGCCAAGCGCGACCACCGCAAGCTCGGCCGCGAGCTCGAGCTGACCCACTTCCCCGACGAGTTGGGGCCGGGCCTGTCCATCTTCCTGCCCAAGGGCGCGATGGTCCGCAAGCAGATGGAGGACTGGATCCGTGACGAGGTGCTGGCGCGGGGCTACGAGGCCGTCTACTCGCCCCACATCGCCAAGGAGGACCTGTGGCGCATCTCGGGTCACCTCGACAACTACGCCGACCTGATGTATCCCGCGATGGAGATCGACGAGGCAGCGCGGTATCGGCTCAAGCCGATGAACTGCCCGTTCCACGTCCTGGCCTACCAGTCGCGGACCCGGTCCTACCGCGAGCTGCCCGTCCGCCTGTCGGAGCTGGGGACCGTCTACCGCTACGAGAAGTCCGGCGTCGTCAACGGCCAACTCCGTGCCCGCGGCTTCACCCAGGACGACAGCCACATCTTCTGCACCGGTGACCAGCTGGTGGACGAGGTGGCCGACTGCACCCAGTTCGCCTTGGACCTCTACGAGGTGTTCGGGTTCGGAGAGCCCAGCCGGATCGCGATCTCGACCCGGCCGGAGAAGTCCATCGGGGCCGACGAGGACTGGGAGCACGCCGAGCAGGCGTTGGTCGAGGCCGTCGAGCGACTGGGCCTGGACTACCAGCTGGATCGCGGCGAGGGCGCCTTCTACGGTCCGAAGATCGACATCCACCTGCGTGACGCGATCGGGCGCGAGTGGCAGACCACCACCGTCCAGGTGGACTTCAACCTGCCGGAGCGCTTCGGCGTGGCCTACGTCGGCGAGGACGGCCACGACCACCGGCCCTACATGGTGCACCGTGCACTGTTCGGGTCCATCGAACGCTTCTTCGCCGTGATGGTGGAGTCGTTCAACGGCGCCTTCCCGACCTGGTTGGCCCCGGTGCAGGCCACCGTGGTCCCGGTCGCGGCCGACTTCGACGACTACGCCGACGAGGTCGCTGCCGCGTTGCGCGCCGCGGGGGTCCGCGTCGAGGTGGACGTGTCCGACGACACCCTGGGCAACAAGGTGCGTAAGGCCGTGACCGCCAAGGTCCCGCACACCCTGGTGGTGGGGGGCAACGAGCGGGACGATCGGACCGTGTCGGACCGGCCCTACCAGGGCCCCCAACGCAAGGACGTGCCGCTGGACGACGCCGTCGCCGACATCGTCACCGAGATCGCGGACAAGGTGGTGCCCAACGCGGTCGAGGCGTCGTGACCGACGACGATCGCGAACCCGACGCGGCCAGTGACCAGGCCGGGGTGCCCCACGACGGCCTGCAGAAGCTGTGGGCACCCTGGCGGTTCGGCTACATCAGTGGCCGGGACGGGGCGGTCGACGAGCCGGCCGACGCGCCGGTGGAGGGGACGGGGGACGGCTGTCCGTTCTGCGTCCTGCCGGCGCGGGACCCCTCCCGTGACCGGGAGACGTTGATCCTGCACCGGGGGAGCGGCGCCTTCGTCATCCTCAACGCCTTCCCCTACAACCCGGGACACCTGATGGTGGTGCCCTACGCCCACGAGCGCTTCCTGTCCGCGGTCGACGACGTGGCCGCCGAGGAGATGTGGGTCCTGGCCCGCCGCGCCGCTCGGGTGCTGCACGACGACCTTGGGGCCGAGGGGATCAACCTGGGCATGAACCTGGGCGAGGTCGGCGGTGCCGGCATCGCCGACCACGTCCACCTGCACGCCGTCCCGCGCTGGGGTGGTGACACCAACTTCATCTCCGTCGTCGGCGCCACCCGGGTCCTGCCACGAGCGCTGGGCGAGGTCTACGACGACCTCGCCGGTGCCGACTGGGGCTGACGCGTCCGGCGCGGCGACGCCGTGGACGGTGACGGCGCGTCCACAGGCGAGGGTGGGCGGTCCGGTAGGGTGACGCGACTTCCCCCTCGCCACGACCTGAGGTGTCACCGGTGGCGCTCCGAGGCACGTTCGACACGACGATCAGTCGCGTCACCACGCCGATCGGGCACGGACTCGCACGGCTGGGGTTGACCCCCAACACGTTGACGACGCTCGGCCTGGTCCTGACCGCGGTCGGTGCCGGTTTCGTCGTGCTCGACCAGCCCATCATCGGCGGGGTGATCCTGGTCGTCGGTGGGCTCATGGACACCTTCGACGGTGCCGTGGCCCGGGCGACGGCGTCGTCGACCCCCTTCGGGGGCTTCTACGACTCGGTCGTGGACCGACTGTCGGACGGCATCATCCTCGCCGCGACCGCGTTCTGGCTGCGCGACATGCCTCGGCAACTGTCGCTGACGCTGGTGGCCCTGGTCGCGGCGCAGGTCATCTCCTACGTCCGCGCACGGGCGGAGTCCATCGACCTGGACTGTTCCATCGGGATCATGGAGCGCGCCGAGCGGGCGATCCTGCTGATGGTGGGGCTGGTGTTCCACCGCTGGGTGCTGGAGCCGGTGTTGTGGATCCTCGCCGTGGGCGGGATCGTGACCGTGATCCAGCGCGTGCACCATGTGTGGTGCCAGGTGGCCCGGGACGTCCCCGAGGAACTGGTCGTCCTGGCGGTCGGCCGAAACGCCTGGAACCGCGCGTTCCTGGTCGCTGCTCGACGCTTCTACGGGACGAAGAACTTCGACGCGGCGTTCGACGACGTCGTCGGTGACGCCCGGGCCGTCCCGGGCGAGCGATGACCTCGACGTCGGATCCGGTGGACCCCACCGGCTCGACGGGCCCGGTGCGCGGCGATCCCACGCGCCCCGCGGCGCTGGTGGAGGGCCTGCCGCCGGCGGCGCCCGAGACGTGGCGCGACCGGCTGTCCTACTGGGGCTACCGCGCGGTCTGGGACACCGCCGCACACCTGCCGCGACGACTGGCCAGTGCCACGCCGGAGTCGCTGGGCGCGGCGTGGTACGTGGCGGGACGCGGCGCCCAACGAGACCAGGTGCGGGCCAACCTGGCCCGGGTCCTGGGCGACCCGGACGACGAGGAGCTGGAGCGCGTCGTCCACGACGCCTACGTGTCCTATGCGCGCTACTGGCTCGATGCCTTCCGGTTGCACACCTTCACCCCCGAGGGGGTCCTGGCGCGTTCGGCGGACGAGAACCTGTACCTGGTGGACGACATGCTCGCCGATGGCGAGGGCGGGATCCTGGCCACCGCGCACCTGGGCTCGTGGGACATCGGGGCCTTCTTCACCACGCAGCGGAACTGGGGCATGGCGGCCGTGGCCGAGGTCGTCGAGCCCCGGCGGCTGTTCGACCGGTTCGTCCAGCTGCGCCGCGACGCCGGGATCGAGGTGATCCCGTTGGTGCGGGGTGGGGACATGGTGACGCGGATGGTCGACGTCATCGATCGTGGCGGCCTGGCCACGCTGCTCGCCGACCGCGACCTGGGACGACGCGGCCCCGTCGTGGAGTTCTTCGGCGAGCCCTGCCGCCTGCCACCGGGCTGTGCCGTGCTCGCCCGACGGACCGGGCGGCCCGTCGCCGTGGGGGCCTTCCTGACCGAGGGGCCGGACGGTTTCCGCGCGGTCATCCACTCCCGGGTGGACATCGCCGACCTGTCGGTCGAGGACGGCACCCAGGTCGTGGCCCACGAGCTGGAGGGACTGATCCGCCGCGCCCCCGCCCAGTGGCACGTGTTCGTCCGCAACTGGCTGGTGGACCGCGAGCCCGAGCATCCGGCGGCTCGGGCCTGGCAGGCGGCGTCGTGAGCCCGCATCCCCGTCGGGTGGCCCTGGTCAGCCCCTACGACGTGGACGTCCCCGGCGGCGTGCAGGGCCACGTCCTGCAACTGGCCGAGCACCTGCGCACCATGGGTGACGCCGTGACCGTGCTGGCGCCCGCACGACGGTCGCGCGGCCCGATCCGGGCGGTGGGCCGCTCGGTGGGGATCCCCTTCAACGACTCCGTGGCGCCGATCGCGGTGGACCCGCGGGCGGCGCGGCGGACCCGTCGACTGCTGGACGACCTCGCGCCCGACGTCGTGCACGTCCACGAGCCGGCGGTCCCGATGGTCTCGCTGGCGGCCGCGACGTGGGGCGGGGCCGCGACGGTGGCCACCTTCCACGCCTGGTCGGCGGGCGGTCGGGTGTACCGGGCCGCCGGGCCGGTGCTGGCCCGGTGGCTGCGGGGACTGGACGCCCGCATCGCCGTGTCCGACGCCGCGGCTGCGTTCCATGCCGGCGCCCTCGGGCTGCCCGGGAGCGCCTTCGACACGATCCCCAACGGCATCGACGTGGCCCGGTTCGCCGATGCCGACCCGATGCCCTCGGTCACCGCTCCCAGCCTGGTGTTCGTCGGTCGCCTCGAACCCCGCAAGGGCCTGGAGGACCTGGTCCGTGCCATGGTGCTGTTGAAGGCCACCCACCCGGACCTGCGGCTGTACGTCGTCGGCGACGGCCCGGAACGGGAACGGTGCCGGGCACTGCTGCCCACACGGCTGCGCTCCGACGTCGTGTTCCTTGGCCGGGTCGACGACCACGAGGTGCCGCGCCTGCTGGCGGCGGCGACGGTGTTCGTGTCCCCGGCTCGCGGTGGCGAGTCGTTCGGCATCGTGGTGGCCGAGGCGATGGCGGCAGGTGCCACCGTGGTCGCCACCGACCTCCCCGGCCACCGGTCGGTCGCCACCGACGGCGTCGACGCCCGGTTGGTGCCCCCGCGTGACCCGGCGGCGCTGGCCGAGGCGATCGCGGCCCTGCTGGCCAACCCGGCCACGGCGCGCGCCCTGGCCCAGCAGGCCCGGCGGCGCGTGGACGCACTGGACTGGTCGACGGTCGCCGCGGACGTCCGGGCGGTGCACGACCGGGCCGTGGCCCACCACGGTGGCCTGCACCACGGCGCGGACGCGGGCACCTAGCATGGCGGCCACGCAGGGACGCCGACATCGACCGGGACCATGACATGATCTGGGTACTCGTGGCAATCGTGGTGGTGCTCGTGGTCGTGGTGGGATGGCTGGTCGCGACCCACAACCGGCTTGTCGCCCTGCGCAACACCGCCGAGGGTGCGTGGGCCGACATCGACGTCCAACTGACCCGACGCCACGACCTGGTCCCCAACCTGGTCGAGACGGTCAAGGGCTACGCCGCCCACGAGCGCGAGACCCTCGAGGCCGTCATCGCGGCGCGCAACTCGGCCGTCAGCGCATCCTCGCCCGGCGACCAGGCCCAGGCGGAGGGCATGCTGACCGGGGCCCTGCGCCAACTGTTCGCCCTGGCCGAGGCCTACCCGGACCTCAAGGCCGACCAGAACTTCCGGGAACTGCAGGCCGAGCTGACCGCCACAGAGGACCTCATCGCGGCGTCGCGCAATCGCTACAACGCCGCCGTGCAGAACTACGACACGGCCCGCGAGGTGTTCCCCGCCAACGTCGTGGCCGGCATGTTCGGGTTCGCGCCGCGCGAGTACTTCGAGGTCGACGACCCCGAGGCGCGCGGACCCGTCAGGGTCGAGTTCTAGCGGGTGGCGCTCCGGCTGCCTCCGCGGGGTGCGACCCGACGCCGTGTTCGCATCGCCGTCCTGTTGGCGATGGGGGCCCTGATGCTGGCCGGGTGCGCGGCCCCGCCCGTCGAGGTGGTCGCCTCGCCGCTGCCGGTCGAGTCGTCGCCCCCACCGACGCCGACCCCGACCCCGTCGCCGACGCCCTCGCCGACGCCGACCGGGGAGGCCACGCCGTCGGGGGAGTTCCCGCTGACCGGCGTGGCCACCGATCGCCCGCGCACCGGTGAACCCGTGCTGGCCGTCAAGGTCGACAACGCCACCGCGGCGGCCCCCCAGGTCGGGTTGGAACATGCCGACATCGTCTACGAGCAGGTGGTCGAGGGTGGCGTGACGCGCTTCCTGGCGCTGTTCCACTCCGACCTCCCCGACGAGGTCGGTCCGGTCCGGTCGGCGCGACTGCTCGACGCCGACCTGCTGTCGCCGTTCCGTCCGGTGCTGGCCTACTCGGGCGCCCGGGACGAGGTCGAGCGTGAACTGGTGGGGACGGGCGAGATCGTGCTGGTCCCGGCCGTGGGGTCGGGCCCGTTCCGCCGAGACGGTGAGCGCGCCGCCCCGCACGACCTGCTGGCCGTCCCCGCCGAGGTGCTGGCGCAGGGCGCCCAGACGTCACCCGTGGAACCGGCGTCCAGCGGGCTGGACTGGGGCCCGCTGCCGGCCGAGGGCTCGGTCGGGACCGAGTTGTCGATCCGGATGACGCCGTCGCAGGTGACCTCGTGGGAGTACGACGACGAGGCCGGCCGCTACCGCCGCTTCTCCGCCGGCGTGCCCTTCGAGGTGGTGGGGACCATGCCGGTCGGGGCCGCCAACGTGGTGGTGGTGCTGACCGACGTCGGCGAGGGCGGATGCTGTGACGGCAACGGGGCCACCTACGTCCGGACGCGCATCGAGGGGCGTGGTGACGCGGTGCTGCTGCGCGACGGCCGGCGCATCGAGGTGACCTGGGTCAAGCCGTCCCGGGACAGCCACCTGCGGCTGGTCGACGAGGCCGGCTCGGACGTCCCGCTGGCGCCCGGCCCGACCTGGATCCACCTGGCGCCGACCGACGCCGTGGGGTGACCGTCGGGGGACCGGAGGAGGGGCGTCGCCCGTCGGAATCCGCCGCGCTGGGGCGAGCCCACGGGGAGTACCCTCGTCCCCCGTGCGGGGCTGGCCCGCACCCCGGCGATGGAGCCGTTCCGGGCGGTTCGCACCAGCCCTGCCCCGGCCGGCCCCCCGGTCCGCGCCCGCTGGCCAGTCACGCCCCCGCCAGCCACCTCCCGACTTCCCGACATCCGCGAGGACCACGATGAGCACCGCCGACACCCCCAGCCGTGAGGGCACCGGCACCACCCGCGTCAAGCGTGGCATGGCCGACATGCTCAAGGGCGGCGTCATCATGGACGTCGTCACCCCGGAGCAGGCGATCGTGGCCGAGGAGGCCGGGGCCGTCGCCGTCATGGCCCTGGAGCGCGTTCCGGCCGACATCCGCCGTGACGGCGGTGTCGCCCGGATGTCGGACCCGGACATGGTCGACGGCATCATCGCGGCGGTGTCGATCCCGGTGATGGCCAAGGCCCGCATCGGCCACTTCGTGGAGGCCCAGGTCCTGGAGTCGCTGGGCGTGGACTACGTCGACGAGTCCGAGGTCCTGACCCCCGCCGACGAGGCCAACCACATCGACAAGTGGAAGTTCGAGGTCCCGTTCGTGTGCGGCGCCACCAGCATCGGCGAGGCCCTCCGTCGTCTGGGGGAGGGTGCGGCCATGATCCGCTCCAAGGGCGAGGCCGGCACCGGCAACGTCGTCGAGGCGACCCGCCACATGCGCTCGATCACCGGATCGATCCGGCGTCTGGCGACGATGGACGACGCCGAGCTGTACGCGGCCGCCAAGGACTTCCGGGCCCCCGTCGACCTGGTCCGCGAGGTCGCTGAGGCCGGTCGCCTGCCCACCGTGCTGTTCACGGCGGGGGGGATCGCCACGCCCGCCGACGCCGCCATGATGATGCAGCTCGGTGCCGACGGCGTGTTCGTGGGTTCGGGGATCTTCAAGTCCGGCAACCCCGAGGAGCGTGCCCGCGCCATCGTGGAGGCCACGACCAACTACGACGACCCGGCCGTGATCGCCAAGGTGTCGCGCGGGTTGGGCGAGGCGATGGTCGGCATCAACCTCGACGACCTCGACGACAGCGAGCGGTACGCCGGCCGCGGCTGGTGACGGCAGGCCCCGACGCCGCGGGCCCGGCTCCCGGCCCCGAGGACCCCTCGCGGGTCGTCGCCACGCGGCATCGTGGCATCCCGACCGGCGGCGGGTGGGTGCCCGGTCGCCGCCTCGACGGCACCCGGGCGCCACGTCGTGCCCGGGACGGCGACCCGCTGGTCGGCGTGCTGGCCCTGCAGGGCGACGTGCACGAGCACCTCGAGGTGCTCGATCGCGTCGGCGCGCGGGCACGGCGAGTCCGCCGTGTCGAGCACCTGGCCGGGCTCGACGGGATCATCCTGCCGGGTGGGGAGTCCACGACCATCGGCAAGATGCTGGTGCGCTTCGGGCTCATGGGCCCCCTGCGCGGGGCGGTCGCCGGTGGGCTGGCCACGTTCGGGACCTGCGCGGGGATGATCCTGGTGTCCCGGGAACTCGACCAGGTGTTCGACCAGCCGCTGGTCGGGGGCCTCGGTGTCCGGACACGGCGCAACGCCTTCGGACGCCAGGTCGACTCCTTCGACACCGCGTTGGCCGTCGCCGGGATCGACGGCGGCCCGATGGACGTGTCGTTCATCCGTGCGCCGAAGGTCGTGGCCGTGCTCGACGACGACGTCGAGGTCCTGGCCGCCGTCGACGGCGATCCGGTGGTGGTGCGCCAACGCCACGTCCTGGCGACGTCGTTCCACCCCGAGGTGACGGGTGACGACCGGCTGCACGCGAACTGGGTGGCCACGTTGCGCGCGTGACGGAGGCGGTCGGGGTGGAGCCGGGCTGGGGACGGGGGTTACCCTCGTCGGTCGCAGGAAAACGGCGGCGATCCGAGGACGTGCACCATGGCAGGCCACAGCAAGTGGGCCAACATCAAGCATCGCAAGGCGCGCCAGGACAAGGCGCGTGGCAAGGAGTTCGGCAAGCTGATCCGCCTGATCGAGGCGGCGGCCCGCGAAGCCGACACCTCCGACCCGGAGATGAGCGCGTCGCTGGACATGGCCGTGCAGAAGGCCAAGGACGCCGACGTCCCCAAGGACACCATCGAGCGGGCCTGCAAGCGGGGCGCCGGTGAACTCGACGACGGCGTCTCCTACGACAGCGGCACCTACGAGGGCTACGCCCCCGGCGGCATCGCCGTGCTCGTCGAGATCCTGACCGACAACCGCAACCGCACCGCGTCGGACGTGCGCTCGATCTTCACCCAGGCGGGTGGTTCCCTGGCCGAGCCCGGCGCCGTGTCGTTCCTGTTCTCGCGTCGCGGCCAGGTGGTGCTCGAGGCCGACGGCATCGACGAGGACGACGTGATGCTGGCCGGCCTGGACGCCGGGCTGGAGGACATCGAGTCCGACGACGGGACCGTGGTCGCCTGGTCGGCGCCCACCGACGCCAGGGGCCTGCGCAGCGCGCTGGAGGGTGCCGGGATGGTCGTGGTGTCGTCGGGTTCGGTGATGGTGCCGTCGTCGACGGTGCCGGTCGACGACGTCGGCGAGGCCACCCGGGTGCTCCGGCTGGTCGACCGTCTCGAGGACAACGACGACGTGCAGGAGGTCTTCGCCAACTACGACATCGGCGACGACGTCATGGAGCAGGTCGACCTCGACTGAGCCTGCCGGCCCCGGCGAGCACGTCGGACCGCCTCGCTCCGGTGCCGCCGCCGGGCACCGCGACGCCTGCTGTCGGTCCCGGGCGCCCGATGCTAGGGTGAACACCTGTTCGAACGGCCCGGGCCCCGTCCGTCCCGAGCGTCGCCATCCGACCGCAGGAGTCCGTCACGTGGGTGCCCGACGACCGGTGCCGCCGCAGGTGCGCGTGGTGGGGATCGATCCGGGGCTGACCCGGTGCGGGGTCGGGGTCGTGGACGGGCCGGCGTCGCGACCGGTGCACCGCCACCACACCACGATCCGCACCCCGTCCGGCGACGACCTGGCCGATCGGCTCGCGGCCGTCTTCGCCGCGATCGAGGAGCTCGTCGCGACCTGGCAACCCGACGTGGTGGCGGTCGAACGCGTCCTGTTCTCCAGCAACGTGCGCACGGCCATGGCCACCGGCCAGGCCGCCGGAATCGCGTTGCTGGCCGCGGCGCGGGCCGACGTGGCCGTGCGCGAGGTCACCCCGACGCGGATCAAGGCGACCGTGGCCGGCCATGGCGGGGCGGACAAGGACGGTGTCGCGCGGATGGTGACCGCCCACCTGCGCCTCGACCAGCAGCCTCGTCCGGCCGACGCCGCCGACGCCCTGGCGGTCGCCCTGACCGGGCTGCTGGAACACCGGGCCGCGACCATCCGCGGCGGCGACGTGTCCGTCGGTGCCGGGGCACGCGCACCCGCTGGCGCGTCCGGGTCGTGGGAGGACCACGTCGCCGCGCGTGGACTGCAGGTCGTCGGGGGCACCGCGCCCGAGGACGCATCGTGATCGCCCACCTCACCGGCACGGTCGCCCATCGTGACGCGGAGTCCGTGGTCGTGGACGTGCACGGGGTCGGCTACCTGGTGCGCCTGGCCGACCCCGGTGGCATTCCGCCCGTCGGCCAGGACGTGCACCTGCACACCTCCCAGCAGGTGCGCGAGGACGCCCTGGACCTGTACGGGTTCCCGTCACGGGCTGGCCTGGCCACCTTCGAACTGTTGATGCGCGCCACCGGTGTGGGACCCAAGCTCGCACTGGCGGCCCTGCGGACCCACCGGCCCGACACCCTGCGCTCCGCCCTGGTCCACGGCGACGTCGCCACCCTGACCGACGTCCCCGGGATCGGCAAGAAGGTCGCCGAACGGCTCGTCCTGGAACTGCGCGACACCGTGGGTGCGGTCGCCGACGAGGCGCTCCCGACCGCGTCCGGGACCACCCCGGTCGACTCGTCGGCACGTTCGCAGGCGCGTGAGGCGCTGCAGCAACTGGGCTACCGCGAGAGTGAGATCGCGGCTGCCCTCGCCGACGCGCCGGCCGACGGCGCCGTCGAGGACCTGGTCCGCCACGCCCTGCGACAGGCGGTGCGGTGACCGGCAACGCGTCCACCGGCCCCGACGACGACGTCCTGGGATCCGGCGCGCTGCCGGGTGAGGACCGGGTCGATGCGTCCCTGCGACCCCGGCGCCTCGACCAGTTCGTGGGCCAGCCACGTGTGCGCCGCCAGCTCGACGTCGTGATCCGGGGCGCCCTGGCGCGGGACGCGCCGGTCGACCATGTGCTGCTGTCGGGCCCACCCGGGCTCGGCAAGACCTCGCTGGCCGCGATCATCGCCACCGAGGTGGGCGCGTTCCTGCGCACGACCTCGGGTCCGGCGCTGGAACGTCCGGGCGACCTGGCCGCCATCCTGACCAACCTCGAGCCCGGGGACGTGCTGTTCGTCGACGAGATCCATCGTCTCCCGCGAACCGTCGAGGAGGTCCTGTACCCGGCGATGGAGGACTTCCAGCTCGACCTGGTGGTGGGCAAGGGCCCGGCCGCGCGGTCGATCCGGTTGGAGCTGCCCCACTTCACCCTGGTCGGGGCCACCACCCGGACCGGCCTGATCGCCAACCCGCTGCGTGATCGCTTCGGGTTCTCCGCCCACCTCGACTACTACGACACCGACGACCTGCAGTCGATCGTGTCGCGGTCGGCCGGGCTGCTGGACATCCCGGTGACCGCTGCCGGCGCGGCCGAGATCGCCCGGCGGTCGCGGGGGACCCCGCGCATCGCCAACCGGCTGCTGCGTCGCGTGCGCGACTTCGCCGAGGTGGAGGGGGACGGGGCGGTGGATGCCCCGGTCGCCCGCGAGGCGCTCGCCGTCTTCGACGTCGACGAGGTCGGCCTGGACCGGCTGGACCGGCGCGTGCTCGAGGCCCTGGTGACCCGTTTCGAGGGCGGTCCGGTCGGGTTGGCGACCCTGGCCACGTCGGTGGGTGAGGAGGCGGACACGGTCGAGGACACCGTGGAGCCGTTCCTGCTCCAACTCGGCTTCCTCCAGCGCACACCACGCGGTCGGGTCGCCACCGCGGCCGGTCGCACCCACGTCGGGGCCAGTCCCACGGAATCGACCCTGTTCGACCCGACGCGGTGACCACGCCGGCTCATCGTCGCCGGTCAGCGCGTCCGGTAGCCTGACGACGATCCGCGCGCCTCGAGGTGCGCGGCGTCGCCGCGCCACGACGGGCGCCACCCGTTGTCACCGTCGTCGCGTCCTCGGCCTGCGTCGGCCTCCCGCCCCGCACGTCCCACGGCGGCTCCGCCGTGCCGCATGGCCGCCACCCACACCCGTCCCCGACCCCACGAGTCAGCCATGTACGTCCTCGCGCAACAGGGTTCGATGAGTTCGCTCCTGAGCCTGTGGCCGATCCTGGCCGTCGGGGCGGTGTTCTGGTTCCTGGTGATCCGCCCGCAACGAACACGCCAGAAGGAGCGCGAGTCGATGCTCCAGGAGGTGACCGTGGGGGCCGAGGTCGTGACCATCGGCGGACTGTTCGGCGAGGTCGAGGCGATCGACGACGAGTGGGTGGACCTGCTGGTCAGCGAGGACGTGGTCCTGCGGTACTCCCGCTCGGCCATCGGACGCCTCGCCACGGCCGAGGACCAGGCGACCCTGGAGGCGTTCGCCGGTGGCGAGTCCGCAACCGACGACCCGATCGACGACGACCCGCTCGCCGACGACCCGCTCGACGACGAGTTCGCCGACGACGACCACGCCGGGGACCCGCTCGCCGCCGACGGGGCGAGCGACCCGGTCCTCGGCGGGCCGGTGGACGAGGGCCGTGACCAAGCCGGTCGCGAGGGCCAGTGGCCCGACGGCGACGCGTCCGAGGCCGAGCGACGCGACGGCTGAGCCCCGCCGTCCGCGCCGGGCACCGACCGCGACCGCCCGCCACGCGGCCGGCCGCCCCGGAACCCGACGCGCCGCACGACGTACCCGCAGCATCTCGAGGATTCAGGACCTGACGTGACTCGCAACTCCATGTGGACTTCCCTGATCGCCATCCTGGTGGCGACCGGGGTCTCGATCGCCGGGCTGGCCCTGGGGGCCCGTCCGCGTCTCGGACTCGACCTGCAGGGCGGCATCTCGGCGGTCTACACCCCGGTGTTCGACACCGATGTCGAGCTGTCCGACGCCGAGGTCGACGAGGCGCTGGACCAGACCATCACCGTCATCCGCAACCGCATCGACTCGTTGGGCGTGGCCGAGCCCGAGATCTCGCGGCTGGGCAACGACATCAACGTCCAGCTGCCCGGCGTCGCGGATGCCGACCGTGCCAACGCGATCATCGGACGGACCGCCCAGCTGACGTTCTGGCCGGTCCAGGAGCTGCTGGTCCCGGGCCTGCCCGGCTACACCGACACCGAGCCCTGCATCGTCCAGGAGACCGACGCGAACGGCGACCTGCTGTACGCGCCGAACCCGGAGCGACCGCAACCCGAGGACGGCGTCGTCTGCGGGTCGCTGAACCTCGACCAGTCCGACCCCGGCGACACGCCCTCCGAGGGTGCCACCGACCAGGTCGTCGACGAGACCGAGCCGGCCGACGGCGACAGTGGTGCAGCGACACCCGCCCCCTCAGAACCCGCCCCGTCCGAACCCGCCCCCTCCGAGCCCGATCCGTCCGAGCCCGAGTCGGACACCGCCACCGAATCGGCCGGTCGGGCGGCCGCCGACGTCGTCGCGGTGGTCGCGGCCCAGGACGCCACGACCAGCGAGGCGCCCGCCCCCACCACGACCCCCGCCCCCGACCAGGCCACGCCCGCCCCGGCCGACACCGCCACGCCCGCTCCCGCCGACACCGCCTCGCCCGCTCCCGCCGACAGCGCGTCGCCGGCACCCACCGACCTGCCCACCGAGGTCCAGACCATCAACCCCGAGGACATCGACGACGGGCTGCCGGCCGACGCACCGCGTCCGGTCAAGTACGCCGTGGGGGAGCCTCCCACCAACGAGTCCGGGGACCCGCTGGCCGGTGACGACATCGAGGACGCCGAGGCGGCCCTGCTCGGCCAGGAGTTCGGCGTGTCGCTGGACTTCGACGAGGACGGGTCCGCGGCCTTCCAGGCGGCCACCGCACAGCTCGCCTGCGAGCGCGACCAGGGCCAGCCCGGCCAGCTCGCCATCGTGCTGGACGGGTTCGTGGAGTCCGCGCCGACGATGAACCCCGACGTGGCCTGCGACGAGGGCATCGCCGGCGGCGCCAGCATCACCACCGGTGACCAGGACAGCGCCGAGAACCTCGCCCTGGTCCTGCGTGCCGGTGCGCTGCCCATCACCCTGGAGCCCGCGACCTTCGAGACCGTGTCCCCGACGCTGGGTGCCACCTCGCTGCAGAGCGGTCTGATCGCCGGACTCGTCGGCCTGCTGTTGGTCGGCCTGTACCTGCTGTGGTTCTACCGCGGGCTGGGTGCCATCGCGATCGGTGCCCTGCTGGTGTTCGGATCCCTGGTGATGGGCGTGATCACGCTCATGGGCCGCTTCGGGTTCGCCCTGACCCTGGCGGGCGTGGCCGGGATCATCGTGTCCGTCGGCATCACGGCGGACTCGTCCATCATCTACTTCGAACGCATCCGTGACGAAGTGGCGGTCGGCAAGACCACCCGATTGGCCGTGAGCCGGGGCTTCGACGCCGCGTTCCGGACCAACCTGTCGGGCAACACCGTGACCCTGGTCGCCGCCCTGATCCTGTACTTCCTCGCCGTGGGGCCGGTGCGTGGCTTCGCCTTCACCCTGGGCCTGTCGACGCTGCTGGACCTGATCATCATGTGGGCGTTCACCCGCTCGGTGGTCGGGCTCGCGGTGTTCCGCGGCAAGCTCGGGCCGTCCATCCGCAAGCGGCAGGCAGCGGTCGCGCCGACCGCCGCAGCCGGCTCGACCCCGGGAGGTGTCGCATGAAGCGCCTGACGATCGACATCATCGGCAACATGCGTCGTTGGGGGATCCTGTCGGCGGTGCTCGTGGTGGTGTCCCTGGGTGCCCTCGGCCTGCGTGGGCTCGACCTGTCCATCGACTTCGTCGGGGGTTCCTCCTACGTCCTCGAGGGCATCGACGATGGCGTGACCGCGGTCGACATCGAGGACGCGGCCACCGGCGAGGGCGCCATCGACGTCCGCGTCCAGCTCGTCACGGGCGAGGACGGCGAGGGTGGCGCGCTGGTGCGGATGGGCCAGCTCGAACCGGGCTCGGACCAGAGCGAGGCCGTCGAGGCCGCACTGGTCGACGTGACCGGGGCCGACACCGTCGACGAGTCCTTCGTGGGTCCGTCGTGGGGCCGGCGCATCTCGGTCAAGGCCCTGCAGGCCCTGATCGTGTTCCTGATCGCGATCCTGATCTACATCACGATCCGCCTGCAGCTCAAGATGGCCGTCGTCGCCATCGTCACGTTGATGCACGACCTGATCGTGACGATCGGCATCTACGCCCTGTTCGGCTTCCCGGTGAGCCCCAACACGGTGATCGCGCTGCTGACCATCCTCGGGTATTCGCTCTACGACACCGTCGTGGTGTTCGACCGCGTGCTCGAGAGCGAACCGCACCTGGGTGAGCCCGGGCGCCGCACGTACTACCAGTTGATCAACACCTCGCTGAACGAGGTCTTGTGGCGGTCCCTGAACACCTCGATCACGTCGCTGCTGCCCGTGTTCTCGCTGCTGGTGTTCGGATCGCAGCTGCTGGGTGCGACGACCCTGCGCGACCTCGCGCTCGCGCTGTTCATCGGCATGGCCCTGGGCGTGTACTCCTCGCTGTTCGTGGCCGGCCCGCTGCTGGCGTGGTGGCGAGGCCGTGAGCCCGCCATGGTCAAGCAGGCCCAGCAGTACGGCGGCCTCGACGCGCCGGAGATCGTGGCGCCCGACGTCGCCGCCGTCGAGGCCTCGCGCCGGCCCGTGACCAGCAGCTACGTCCGTGGCCCCGGGCGGCGCCGCCCCTAGCCGGGTCGCGTGCACCGACCCCCGCAGGCCGCGTGAGGTCGGGGCGTGGGGCCACGGCCCGATGGTCGGAACGCCAGACGGCGGTTGTTACGCTGTGGGGAACCACCGGGGTCCGAAGGGTTGCCCACGACCGCATCCGTACCGTCCGAGCCGACGTCCGAACGGCTCACGCCGCCACCACGGCTCAGCGGCGTTCGGGCGGCCTTCGCACGCCTGCCACTGGTCCAGCGACCCGACATCCCGTCGGAACTCACGGCGCTGGCCAAGGCGGTCCGCGACCACGCACCCCGGGTCGACCTGCGCGAGGTCATCCGGGCCTACCACTACGCGCGTGACAGCCACGAGGGCCAGTACCGGAAGTCCGGTGAGCCCTTCATCAGCCACCCCGTGTCGGTCGCCACGACGCTGGCCGAACTCGGCTTCGACACCGACACGCTGGTCGCGGCCCTGCTGCATGACGTCGTCGAGGACACGCCCGCGACGCGCGACGAGATCGACCGCCACTTCGGCGGCGACGTCGCGTTGCTGGTCGACGGCGTCACCAAGCTGGACCGGGTCACGGTCGACTCCAAGCAGCACCAGCAGGCCGGCACCTACCGCAAGATGATCCTGGCGATGTCCAAGGACATCCGGGTCCTGGTCATCAAGCTGGCCGACCGCCTCCACAACATGTCGACGTTGGAGCACATGCCACGCGACAAGCAGAAGCGGATCGCCCAGGAGACCCTCGACATCTACGCGCCGCTGGCCCACCGGCTCGGGATGCAGGCCTTCAAGCTGGAACTGGAGGACCTCGGGTTCCGGGCCCTGCACCCCAAGCGCTACGACGAGATCGTCGCGATGGTGCGCGAACGCAACCCGCAGCGCGAGGCCTACATCGAGGAGGTCACCGACCAGCTCAACGACATGCTGCGGGACCTGCGCATCAAGGGCGAGATCACCGGGCGCAAGAAGCACCTGTACTCCATCTACGAGAAGATGACCGTCCGCGGACGGGAGTTCGACGAGATCCACGACCTCGTCGGCATGCGGATCATCGTCGGGTCGGTGGGGGAGTGCTACGCCCTGCTGGGCCAGATCCACGCCAACTGGCGCCCGCTGGAGGGTCGGTTCAAGGACTACATCGCCAGCCCCAAGGCCAACCTCTACCAGTCGCTGCACACCTCGGTGGTGGGACCGCAGGGACGCCAGCTCGAGATCCAGATCCGCACCCGCGCGATGCACGAGACCGCCGAGTACGGGGTGGCGGCGCACTGGCAGTACAAGGAGGCCAACCGGGGCGAGGACGCCGAGGACTTCCCGTGGCTGGAACAGCTGCTGGACTGGCAGGCCGACGTGGACGACCCGGGTGACTTCGTCCAGTCGCTCAAGCACGACCTGTACGACGACGAGGTGTTCGTGTTCACCCCTGCCGGGGACGTCAAGCAGTTGCCCGCCCGCTCCACCCCGATCGACTTCGCCTACGCCATCCACACCGAGGTCGGCCACCGCTGTGTCGGTGCCCGGCTCAACGACCGGTTGGTGCCGCTGGACCACGAGCTCAACAACGGCGACGTCGTCGAGATCCTGACGTCCAAGGCCGAGGACGCCGGACCGTCGCGGGACTGGCTGGACCTGGTCGCGTCCACCCGGGCCGAGTCCAAGATCCGCAACTACTTCAACCGCGAGCGACGCGAGGACGCCGAGGAACGCGGCCGCGAACAGGTCACCCGGGCCCTGCGTCGCAAGGGGATCGGGTGGACCCGCGCAATGGGCGACGGGACGTTGGGCGAGGCCGCCGAGGCCCTGTCCTACAAGGACCTCGACGCCCTGCTGCGGGCGGTCGGCGAGCGCCACGTCCCACCCGGGGCCGTCGCCAACCACGTCCACAAGACCTACGAGCCCGATCCGGTGGGCGACGACGCGCCCCCACCGACGCCCCCACCCCTGCAGCTGCGGGCGACCCCGACCGACGACGTGGTGGTCGACGGCGACCGCGGAATGCTGGTCAACCTGGCCAGTTGCTGTTCCCCCGTCCCCGGCGACGACATCCTCGGGTTCATCACCAAGACCCGTGGCGTGTCGGTCCATCGCACCGACTGCACCAACGCGCTGGACCTGCAGCGCGACCCCGAGCGACTCCTGGACGTGGACTGGACCACGGGGGACTGGTCGACGTCGGTGTTCACCGCGGTCATCGAGATCGAGGCCTTCGACCGCAAGCACCTGCTCCGGGACATCACCGCCACGCTGGGTGACCTGCACATCAGCATCACGGGGGCCCAGGTCACCACCCGCAAGGACCACGTCGCGATCCTGCGCTTCACCTTCGAGCTCGCCGATCCGGCCCATTTGGGCTATGCCATCGACTCCGTGCGGGAGGTCGACGGGGTCTACGATGCCCACCGGGTCGTGCCCAGCCGGGGATGACCAGCACGGGTCCGCCGACACGGCGTCGACCTGCACGGGGGTTCGCCCACGTGGGACCGGTGGAGGAATGGATGGCCGACGGGGTGGACACCTGTGTCCTCCTGGCCATCGTCGCCCCGGCGTCGGTGACCCGGCTGCTGGAGGTCGCCATCGGCATCGCGGGTCCCGGCGGCCGCGTGGTCGCGTGCACCGCCGTGCCGTCGGGCGCACACCGGGACGCCGTGGCCGCTGCGCGGACCACCCTGGGCGCCGTGGAGGACGAGGTCGCGAGCCAGTCCTCGACCACCGGGGTCACGCTGGCCACGGAGGTCGTCGAGGCCGAGCACCCGGCCGAGGCCGTGCACGACCTGGTCGGGCGGGTCGGCGCCGACGTCGTGGTCATGGGGTGGCACGGGTCCGGCAGTGCCAGCAGTTCGTTCGGCACCATCATCGACGAGGTGGTCGGTCGGTCCCGCGTGCCGCTGGTGATGGTGCGGCCCGGGGCGGCCGCACCGACCTCGCTGGTGGTGGCCTTCGACACCGACCAGCTGCACCCGGCGGGGCGTCGGGGCCTGGCCCTGGCCGGTGCCGTCGCGGCCTCGCTGCGGACGTCACGGGGCTGGCCGATCACGCTGCTGCAGACCGGCGCCGAGGACTTCCCCGACCTGCCGGTCGGGGTCCGCACCCTGACCGACCGGATCCACCACGACCCGCGCCGTCGCCACGAGGCCGTGGAGGCACTGGTCGAGCCCACGACCATGGTGGTCGCGCCGGTCGCACCCACCGTGGCCGGGCTGCGGGCGGCGACCACGCGTCTCAACTGGGCGGTGGGGGCGGCCACGCTGGCCGTGGCGATCGACGTCGGTCCGGTCGGCCCGCGCGAATCCCTGTCGCGGGTGACCCTGCCACGCACGGCCGAGTCCGACACCCCCGAGCGGCCCGGTCGCCACGGCGTGGCCGTCACCATCGTCAGCCCCGACCCGGTCGACCGTCGCCCGGTGGTCGCGGCACTGGCCGACGCCGGCGAGGTCGGGTCGGTGCGGACCTGGTGGGCGGGCCGCGAGAGCCGGCCGCACCTGTCGATCGTGGTGACCGTCGACGACGTGACGGAGTCCGACGCCATCGGTGCGGTCGTGGCCGTGACCGACACGCTGCCCCAGCTGGTGGGTGCCCGGGTCCGCTACGACCTCGTGGACGCCCCCACCCCCCTGCGTGTCCGCGAACTGCGCCCGATGGGCCCCCTCGGGGAGCTGGACTGAGCCGGGCCACGTCGGGCCTCGGCACCATCCCCGTGGACGCGTGGGCGCGGGCGATAGCCTCGGCGGTCCGGGACGAGCCCCGGGCAGACCATCGGAGGTGGGGCGTGGCCGACGTGTCCGTGACGGCCGTGGCGCTGGGGCGATGGCAGACCAACTGCGTCGTCGTGAGCGACCATGCCGCGCGGCGCGCGTTCGTCGTGGATCCCGGGGAGGGGGGCGCGGAGCAGGTCCCGGCGTTGCTGGAGAACCTGGACGTCGAGGTCGAGGCGATCCTGCTCACCCACGGCCACCTCGACCACCTGTGGGCCGTCCCCGCGTTGGCCGACACCCTGGACGTGCCCGTGCACCTGCACCCTGCCGACCGGTTCCTGTGGGACAACCCGGCCGACATGCTCGGGATCCCGGCCGCCCAGGGGGTCGAGGCGCTGCGCAACGCCTACGGGTTGGACTGGTCGCCGCCGACCCACCGGTTGCTGGACGTCCACGACGGTGCGCGACTGGCCGTGGCGGGGTTCGACCTGACGGTCGACCACGCCCCCGGGCACACCCCGGGCTCGGTGGCCTTCCGCCTGCACGACATGACCGGCGCCGACGTCCACGTCGCCGTCGGCGGGGACCACGTCGCCGCCGACGAGGTGCTGTTGTCCGGCGACTTCCTCTTCGCGGGTTCGATCGGACGAGTGGACCTGCCCCGGGGGAGTGGCGACCAGATGATGGACTCGTTGCGGCGACATCTGCCGGCCCTGGCCGCCGACACCCTGGTGGTGGCCGGCCACGGGCCCGAGACCACCGTCGGCCGCGAACTGGCCGACAATCCCTTCGTCCGACAGGCCCTCGCCGCCTGACCGCCCCACCGCCCCACTGCCCGACTGCCCGATCCCCCGTCGACCTCCCGCGCGTGCCGCCATCGTGAGCGTTGAAGCCGGGATACCGGGCGAAACGCGCCCGGTGGCGGGTTCTGCGTGTGGCCCGGCACCGTCCCAGCAGTCCCGCCCGTCCTGCCCGTCCTGCCCGTCCTGCCCCGCCCGTCCTGCCCGTCCTGCCCGTCCTGCCAGAGAGTCCGCCCATGAGTTCGTTGTCGACCGATCCCGCGTCCGGGACGCGGGACTTCCTGCCCGAGGACATGGCCGTCCGCCACCGAGTGCTGGACACGATCCGCGCGGTGTTCGAGTCCCACGGGTTCGACCCGCTCGACACCCCGGCCTTCGAACGCCTGGACGTCCTCACCGGCAAGTACGGCGAGGAGGGCGACCAGTTGATGTTCAAGATCCTGCGTCGCGGTGAGCACGAGTCCAGCGGGGAGGCCGATCTCGCGTTGCGCTACGACCTGACCGTGCCGCTGGCCCGCGTGGTCGCCCGCTACGGCTCGCAACTGGTCACGCCGTTCAAGCGCTACCACGTCGCCCCGGTGTGGCGTGCCGATCGCCCCGGCCACGGGCGCTTCCGCGAGTTCTTCCAGTGTGACGTCGACGTGGTGGGCTCGGACTCGTTGGTGGCCGACGCCAGCACCATCGCGGCCGCTGCCGACGCGCTGGACCGACTCGGGCTCGGCGGCTTCCGCGTACAGCTCAACTCCCGCAAGGCGTTGCGCGGGCTGATCCGGGCCTACGGGGTCGACGAGGCCCGGGAGACCGACACCCTGGTCGCACTGGACAAGCTGGACAAGATCGGTGTCGACGGTGTGGTGGCCGAACTCGGCCAGCGCGGGATCCCGTCGACGGCGATCGACGCCCTGGGCGGCGACCTCGCCGGCGACGACCTGCCCGGAGCGGTGCGCGAACGACTCGAGAGCACCGAGGCCGGACGCGCCGGGATGGCCGAGGTCGACCAGGTGCTGGGCCTGCTGGACGGTCGTGTCCCGGGCGGGTCGATCGCGTGGTCACCCGTGTTGGCCCGGGGCCTGTCGTACTACACCGGCCCGGTGTGGGAGTTCGTCCACGACGGCCTGGACGCCACGATCGCCGCCGGTGGGCGCTACGACGGCCTGGTGGGGATGTTCTCCGGCAACGACCTGCCCGCCACCGGCTCGTCACTGGGCATCGAGCGCATCCTGCTCCTGCTCGCCGAGCAGGACCAGGCAGCGGCCGGCCCGGAGGTCGTGGTCACCATCATGGACGACGACGCCGCCGCCGATGCCCTCCAGCTCGCCCGGGAGGTCCGCACCGCGGGCTTCACGACCGACCTGTGGGTCGGGACCGGCAAGTTCGGCAAGCAGTTGAAGTACGCCGATCGACGCGGCGCCCGGGTCGCCCTCATCGCTGGCTCGCGCGAGCGCGAAGCCGGTACCGTCGCGGCCAAATGGCTCGACACGGGGGAGCAGGAGGAGTACCGGCGCGACGAGCTCGTCGACCACCTCCGATCGACCCTTCGTGCGGCGCCGGAGTCGTGAGCGTCCGACGCTGCGGGCGACACGACACCGTCCGCCCGGCCGACCCGTGGACGTGCTCGGGCGCGTGACCCCCGGTGCCCGGTCGCCACGTCCGGCCCACCCGCGACCGGCACGCGTGGCGCTCGCGGGGCTGGTCCCCATCCCAGCACCCGAGCACGTCGGCTGCTGTCGGTCCTGCTGGCGACAGACGTCGCGCCGGCCACGAGCCCGCCACCTGCCTCGTCCACCCACTTCACCTTCCGATCACGGGAGCCCGTTCATGACTTCGACCATCTCTGCCCACGGCGCCATGCGCAGCCACGGCGCCGGCCTGCTGCGACCCGAGCAGGCCGGTGAGGAGGTCCGGCTGGCCGGCTGGATCGACACCCGACGTGACCACGGCGGGGTCGTCTTCCTCGACCTGCGCGATCGCTCCGGCCTCGTGCAGGTGGTCGCCGACCCGTCCCTCGATGCCACCGCGGAGGCCCACCGGCTGCGTTCCGAGTGGGTCGTGGCCATCACCGGGACGGTCGCCGAGCGCCCGGAGGGCATGGTCAACGACGACCTGGAGACCGGGGCGGTCGAGGTCCAGGCCACCGCGATCGAGGTGCTGTCGGAGGCCGACACCCCGCCGTTCCCCGTCAGTGACGACGTCGACGTGTCCGAGGACCTGCGCCTGCGACACCGCTACGTCGACCTGCGCCGTCCGCGCATGGCGCGCAACCTCGCGATGCGTTCCAGGGTGCTGTCGGTCATCCGCGAGGTCATGGATCGCAACGGCTTCCTCGACGTCGAGACCCCGACGCTGACCCGGGCCACGCCCGAGGGCGCGCGCGACTTCCTGGTCCCGTCCCGCCTGATGCCGGGCAAGACCTACGCCCTGCCCCAGTCGCCCCAGCTGTTCAAGCAGCTGTTGATGGTCGCGGGCGTGGAGCGCTACTACCAGATCGCCCAGTGCTGGCGCGACGAGGACCTGCGCGCCGACCGCCAGCCCCAGTTCACCCAGCTCGACCTGGAGCTGTCCTTCGGCGACGAGGAGGACGTCTACGCCCTGATGGAGGAGATGTTCGCCGAACTGTGGGAGCGCGTGCTGGGCGAACCGCTGGTGACCCCGTTCCCGCGCATGACCTTCGCGGAGTCCATGCGTCGGTTCGGCACCGACAAGCCCGACGTGCGCTACGCCATGGAACTGGCCGACCTCGGCGAGGTGTTCGCCGACACCGGGGTCGGGGTGTTCAA
This sequence comes from uncultured Nitriliruptorales bacterium, assembly GCA_963735045.1. Taxonomy (GTDB): domain Bacteria; phylum Actinomycetota; class Nitriliruptoria; order Nitriliruptorales; family Nitriliruptoraceae; genus Salsipaludibacter. The sequence goes on from CAVTIZ010000003.1 coordinate 909,270, forward strand.
GGGCGTGCTGGGCGACGGCGGGGTCGTGGTCGCACTGGCCGTGCCGGGTGGGGCCGACATGACACGTCGCCAGTTCGACGACTGGACCGACTGGGCCAAGCGCCGCGGTGCCAAGGGCCTCGCCTGGGCGGTCGTGGAGCCGGACGGGTCGCTGCGGTCGCCGTTGGCCAAGTTCATGTCCGACGACGAGATCGCCGGCATCACGGACGTCACCGGTGCCGGGCCGGGCGACGCCGTGTTCTTCGGGGCGGGCCGGGATCGTTCCACGCGTGAGCTGATGGGTGCCCTGCGGGTCGCCGTCGCGACCGAGCGCGACCTGGTCCCCGACGGCCGGTGGGAGTTCCTGTGGGTCACCGACATGCCGATGTTCGACGCCGCCGAGGACTCCGACGACCCGATGGCCGCCGTGGCTGACGGCTGGGTGCCCAACCACCACCCGTTCACGGCTCCGGCCCCGGAGTTCGTCGACGACTTCGAGCAGCGACCGGGCGAGGCCATCACGCGGGCCTACGACATCGTGCTCAACGGCGTCGAGCTCGCCTCGGGCTCGGTGCGGATCCACGACGCCGACCTGCAGCGTCGGGTGTTCCGCTTCCTGGGCATCTCCGACGACGACGCCGAGGACAAGTTCGGGTTCCTGCTGCGCGGCTTCCAGTACGGCGTGCCGCCGCACTGCGGGATCGCACCGGGCATCGACCGCCTGGTCATGTTGATGGCGGGCGAGCCCAACATCCGCGAGGTCATCCCGTTCCCCAAGACCCAGTCGGGCGCGTGCCTGCTGACCGACGCCCCCGCGCCGTTCGACGAGGCGACACTGGCCGACCTTCGCCTGAAGGTCCTGCCCCGGCCGAGCAAGGACTGACGCCACCCGCCCCCGCCGGCACCAGTCGGCAACGGCGGTCCGGCGGACGTGGGACCCGAGGAGGCCGTCGTGTCGCAACTGTTCGATCCGGCCGGTGCCCCGCGTGACGACGAGGGTGGCGGCAGGGGTCCGGCGACGGGCCCCGGCCGACGCGGGCAACCGTTGGCGGCGCGCGTGCGACCGACCGACTTCGCCGACTTCCACGGCCACGAGGCGGTCGTCGGTCCGGAGGCGCCGCTGCGTCGCATGCTCGACAGCGGCCACCTGACGTCGCTGGTCCTGCACGGCCCACCGGGGGTGGGCAAGACCTCGCTCGCCCGGGTGATCGCGGCCCACGTCGACGCGGCCTGGACGGAGCTGTCGGCCGTCAGCGCCGGGGTCAAGGACGTCCGCGCCGTCATCGACGAGGGCCGTGCCCGGCAGGCCAGCGTGGACCGGCGCACGATCCTGTTCGTGGACGAGATCCATCGCTTCAACAAGGCCCAGCAGGACGCCTTGCTGCCCGGCGTGGAGGCCGGCTGGGTCACCCTGGTCGGGGCGACCACCGAGAACCCCTACTTCGAGCTGAACGCCCCGTTGCTGTCGAGGTGCCGCCTGATCCACCTGTCCGCGGTCGGAGAGGACGCGATCGGGCGGATCCTGGACCATGCCGTGGCCGACGCCCACGGCCTGGGCGGTCGTGTCGAGGTCACGCCGGCCGCCCGGGAGCTGCTGGTGCGCGGTGGCAGCGGCGACGCACGGTCGGCGCTGAACCTGCTGGAACTCGCCGTCAACGCGTTGGAGGGCGACGTCCTCGACGACGAGGACGTGCTGGACGCCGCCGCCCACCTGCGGTACTCGCGTGGCGACGACCACTACGACCAGATCTCGGCCTTCATCAAGTCGGTCCGAGGGTCCGATCCGGACGCGGCGATGTACTGGCTGATGCGGATGCTGGCATCGGGCGAGGACCCGCTGTTCCTCGCGCGTCGGCTGGTGATCCTGGCGTCGGAGGACGTCGGGGTGGCGGACTCGCGCCTGCTGCCGGTGGCGCTTGCCGCCTACCAGTCGGTCGAGCGCGTCGGGATGCCCGAGGCCGAGTTCGCCCTCAGCCACGCCACCCTCGCCCTGGCCACGGCCCCCAAGTCCAACGCGGTGACCCGGGCCATGGGGGCCGCGCGAGCCCTGGTCCGCGACCACCCCAACGCCCCGGTGCCGGCACACCTGCGCGACACGCACTCCTCGGCCGGGCGGGCCGTGGTCGAGCTGGAGGGGGGAGATGCCGGGGGCTACGCCTACCCGCACGACCGTCCCGGCAACTTCGTCGAGCAGCAGTACCTGCCGGAGGGGGTCCGGTCCCGGGTCTTCGACCCCGAGTCGCACGTGAACGTGCGCATGCCCCCGGACCGTCGTCAGCCGCCGGGCTGACCGGCCGGCCACGACTCCGACGGTGTCGCCGAGGGCCGAGGTGCCCGCCGGGCACGACCACGGCGAGTTCGTGTGGCCGACAGGGTCGAGTTCTACGATCCGGGAGCGGGTCCCGGATGTCCACCGGCAGCATGAACCCCGCCTTCCGCGGTGGCGTCGACCTCGTGACGGTGGCGTCGCCGCATGGTCGGTGCCGAGCCGACCGGTGGGCCCGCGTCCGCGAGCGAGGGTCGGGGTCCGCGTCCCAGAGGAGCCGTGATGGTCGACGAACGCCTGGCACGACGGACCCACCGACGGCTGGACCCACTGTCCGGGCGCTGGGTGACGGTGTCCCCGCACCGCACCGACCGTCCGTGGCAGGGCCAGGAGGAGTCCCCGCCCACCCTGATTCGACCGCGTCACGACCCCGACTGCTACCTGTGCCCGGGCAACACGCGTGTGGGCGGCGAGCGCAACCCCGACTACGACGACACGTGGTGGTTCACCAACGACTTCGCGGCGCTGGTGCCCGACGCCTGGTCGACCTCCGTGCCGCTGGACGGCCACCCGGACACCTCCGTGGACGGCGCACCGGGGGATCGCCGGATCGGCGACGGCCTGCTGGTGGCCGAACCCGTGACCGGGACGTGTCGCGTGTTGTGCTTCTCGCCCCGCCACGACCTGTCGTTGTCGCGGGCCACGCCCGCGCAGGTGCGCGGCGTCGTCGACCTGTGGAGCCGCCAGTACGAGGAACTGGCCCCGCAGTGGGCCAGCGTGCAGGTGTTCGAGAACCGTGGATCGGCCATGGGAGCGTCGAACCCCCACCCCCACGGCCAACTCTGGGCCACGTCGGTCCTGCCGCGACGCGTGGCCACCGAGGACGAGCGGCAGCGGGCCCACCACGACCGGTCGGGTCGTGTGCTGCTGCGGGACACCCTGGACGAGGAGGTCGCCGCGGGGGATCGGGTCGTCGTCGAGGGCGACCACTGGGTCGTCGTCGTGCCGTTCTGGGCCACCTGGCCGTACGAGACGCTGGTCCTGCCACGGCGGCACGTCCGCCGCATGCCCGACCTCGACGAGCGGGAGCGCGACGACCTGGCCCGGGTGCTGTCCCGCCTGCTCGCACGTTTCGACAACCTGTTCCAGACCCCGTTCCCGTACTCCATGGGATGGCACGTCGCACCCGGGACCAGCGGCGGCGACCACTGGCAGCTGCACGGCCACTTCTACCCGCCCCTGCTTCGCTCTGCGACGGTGCGCAAGTTCATGGTCGGCTTCGAACTGCTGGCCGAGGAGCAACGCGACATCACCCCCGAAGCCGCCGCCACGGCCCTGCGCGAGGTCTCGGACACCAACCTGGTCGTGACACCACCGGAGGACGCGTGACGACCGGCGGGGCGTCCCGCGGCTCCGGGGCGGGGGAGCGGGTCCGGGCCCTGCTCGCACGCCGTCTCGGCCGCCGGCCCGACCACGTGGTGCGCTCGCCCGGCCGGGTCAACCTGGTCGGGGACCACACCGACTACAACGACGGCCTGGCCATGCCGCTGGCCATCGACCGGGAGCTGGCCCTGGCGGTCGCGGTCCGCGACGACGACCGCGTCCGGTTGGTGTCCGAGCTCGACGACACCGTGCACGAGGTCGACCTGGCCGGGGTGACGGGCCGCGCCGACGCACCCGACGACCCGCGCTGGCCGTCCTGGACCGTGTACGTGCAGGGCGTGCTGCGCGCGATCGATGGGGACCTGTCGTGTGGCGTGGACCTCGCGGTGGCCAGCGACCTCCCGGAGGGTGCTGGCCTGTCCTCGTCGGCCGCGCTGGAACTGGGCGTGGCCCGGTGTGTGGCCGCGGTGACCGGGCGTGGCTGGGACCCGTCGGCGGCGGCCCGAGCCGGCCGCGTCGCCGAGAACGACTGGGTCTGCGTCTCGACCGGGATCATGGACCAGCTCGCCGTCGCCCACGGTCGCGCCGGCCACGTCATGGTGCTGGACTGCGCCGACAGCTCGTGGCGCGACGTCGCCGTCCCGGTCGGCCTGGACCTGGTGGTGCTGGACACCGGCGCGCGCCGCAGCCTGGTGGGGTCCGCCTACGACGACCGCCGTCGCGACTGCCGCGACGCGGCCGACCGGCTCGGGGTGACGACGTTGCGCGAGGTCGACGACGTCGCGGCGCTGCAGGTCCTGCCCGATCGGCTGCGCGCGCGGGCACGGCACGTGGTGACCGAGAACGATCGTGTCCGGACCGTGGCCCACGCGCTCCCGGCCGGCGACCTCGCCACGGTCGGGGCGGCACTGCGTGCCTCGCACGCCTCCCTGCGGGACGACTACGACGTGACCGGCCCGGAGCTGGACACGATGGCCGACGTCGCCAATGCGGCCGACGGCGTGGTCGGGGCACGCATGACCGGTGGTGGCTTCGGCGGGGCCGTGGTCGCACTCGTCCGGACGGGGGGCGTCGACGTCGAGGAGATCATCACCGCGTTCCGGCGTGTCCACGACCTCGATGCCCGGGCCCTGGTGGTCCGGCCCAGTGATGGGACCTCCCTGGTGTCATCGGGCTGAAACCCGGACGTGGGGCGGTGCCGCGATGGCCCCGACACCGTGCCGATGGCCCGCGGGTGGCCCGCGACCGGCCGGGTGCCCGCGACCGGCCGGGTGCCCGCGACCGGCCGGGTGCGGGCACACTCGTGGCGGTCGGCGAGACAGGACCGGGGTGACCGACGGAGCAGGTCCGCGTGGGGTGGTGGCGCGCGCTGTCGCGGCGCTGATGGCCGTGGCCACGGACGTCGACCGGCAACGGGCGGAGGCGACGGTCCAGCCGCTGGTGGCGCGCCAGGACGACCCGCCCCGCCGGTACCACACCACCCGGCACCTCGTCGAGGTGCTGGCCGAGGTCGATCGGCTCACCGCGCTCACCGGCGTCATCGCGCCGCCCAGCCTCGTGCTCGCGGTGCTGTTCCACGACGTGGTCTACGACCCGACCCGTGACGACAACGAGCGGCGCAGCGCCGGGCTGGCGCGTGCGGTGCTGGGCGGGTGGGTGGAGGCCGGGGTCGTGGACGAGGTGGTCCGCCTGGTCGAGTTGACCAGCGACCACGCGGCCGCCCCCGACGATCGCCCGGGCGCGCTGCTGGTGGATGCCGACCTGTGGATCCTGTCGGCGCCCGCGCCCCGCTACGACCGCTACCTCGCCGACGTCCGCGCCGAGTACGCCCACGTGTCCGACCACGACTGGCGCCGCGGCCGGGGCCGCGTGGTGACCGCCCTGGACGACCGTCTCGCCACGGTCGGCTACCTGGTCGGCCCGGTGGCCGATCGGGATCGTCGCACCGGCGCTGCCCGCGCAAACCTGGCCCGCGAACGTTCGGGACGGGCCCCGGTCTGCGTCGACGAGGCCGACCGACCCCCGCGTGTCGGCTGAACCGGGGGGCAGGGACCACACACTGCCCGGTCCACGACCTGGTGTCGGCGCGCCGTGCGCCCGGGGCGGCCGGGTCAGGTGCCCGAGGCGGCCACCGGGGTGAGGTCGACCATCATCTCGTGGGCCAGCCCCTCGAGGTGGCCGACCAGGGCGTCGACCGACAGGTCCGGGGGCAGGCGAACCGATGCCGTCGCGTGGAACAGCGTCCCGCCCGCCATCGGCGCCGACGACGTCCAGGTCCGGAGGTCGGCGATGCTCACGTCCAGCGAGGTGAGCAGTCGCGACACGTCGTGGACGATCCCCGGACGATCGTTGCCCACCAGGTCGAAGGTCAGCACCGGGCCGGCCGTGTCGTCGGGCGAGGTGTCCCCACCGGGGCGGAGGCTGATGTCCAGCAGGCCGAGGTCCCGCAACGGGTCGAGCGCGTCCCGGAAGGCCGCCGCCGACGGGTCCGGGATGGTCACCAGCACCACCCCGGCGAACACTCCGGCCACCTCCCCGAGGTGACTCTGCTCCCAGTTGCCGTCGTGGTCGGCCAGGACGTCGGCCACCGCCGCCACCAGCCCGGTCCGGTCGGAACCGATCAGTGAGAGCACGAAGGCAGCCATGCCCACAACCTAGGCGCTGCCCCGCCCCCCGGCCGCCGTTCACCCCACCGTCCCCCCATCGTGATCCCCTCGGCCGACATCCCCGCCGAAACCCTCCCGGTCAGAACCCGTTCCAGCCGGCGAGTGCGCGGGGGTGATTGGGCCGGGATGTCGGCTGGATCGCTCACGCCAGGGTGGGGGTGGTCGAGATGCCAGGGGGGTGATTGGGCGGGATGTCGGCTGATCGCTCACGGCAGGGTGGGGGGTCAGGGAGTGGGGGTGGATCAGGGAGTGGGGGTGGGTCAGGGAGTGGGTGGGGGGGTGGGGCGGCGGCGGGCGTCGGGGCGGCGGAGGCCGGCGGCGCGGAGGCGGCGGACGAGCTCGCGGGCGCTGACGGGGGTCGCCCCGGCGGCGACGGCGTCGTCGACGAGGTCGGCGGGCAGGTCGTAGTGGTCGCGGTGGAAGGCGCGCCGGGGGAGGCCGAGGGCATCGGCGAAGGCGTGCAGCTCGGCGTGGTCGGTGTCGCTCACCAGGTGCGACCAGCGGCGGCCGTGGGCATGCCAGATCGGCTGGTCCACCAGGATCACACGACCTCCACCAGGTCGCCGACGGCCGTCACCGTGACGGGACGTCGGACCGGCAGCTGCCACGTGTCCGGCGTGCGTTCCAGGAAGACCCCCGACAGCCCGGCGGCCATCGCCCCGGCGACGTCCCAGTCATGCGCGGCGACCATCGTGAGTTCCTCGGTGAACGCGTCGAGCCGGCTGGCGAGGCCCTCGTAGGACCGTCGGTCCGGCTTGAACCGGCCCGCGACCTCGACCGAGACCACGGTGTCGAAGTGGTGGTCGATCCCGGCATGGGCCAGTTGCCCGGCGAGCACGTCGGGCGCGCTGTTGGAGAACGCGACCAGGTCGTGTCCGGCCGCCGCGAGCCCGCCCAGCCCGGCGTCCACGTCGTCGTGGGCCGGCAGGTGGCGCATCACCCCGCAGACCTCGCGCGCGGTGTCGGCCGACACCTCCACCCCGTGCCCGGCCGCCACCCGTCGGAGCGCATGCACCGCCACCTCGTCGAACGGGACGTGGGCGTCGAGGTCGTCGACCACCGCGGACAGGTGCAGCAAGCGGGCGAACCACTCGCCGGCAGGCGGGTCCTTCCCGAACACCTCGGCCAGCGCGTCGCCCACCGGCGCCAGGGACAGCAGGGTCTCGTTGACGTCGAACACCACGATGGCCACGGGGCCTCCTCGCACGAGGTGGGATCGGGGGCGGGATCGGGGGCGGGATCGGGGCGGGATCGGTCCGGCGTGGCCGGTGTCAGGCGGGGCGGGACTGGGTGAGCGTGCCTCGGGCGGGGTCCAGTGTCGCAGGCCGCCCCAGCCACAGCGAGGCCTGTCTGTCACCGTGTCCGAACGGCAGGCCCGTGACGACCGGCACGCCGAGGTCCCCGAGCCGGTCGCGCACCACCTGCGCCACGTCGTCGACGGGGACGCAGTCCACCAGGTCACCGACCGCGACACCCCGCACCCGGTGGAGGAACCCCGCCCGGCGCAGGTGGGTGAGGAAGCGCTCCAGCCGGTAGGCGTGTTCCCCCACGTCCTCGACGACGGCGATCGCGTCGACCGCCGGGTGGAACCCCGGCGTGCCGACCATGGCCGACAGCAGCGCGAGTGTCCCCCCGACCAGCGGGGCGGTGGTGGTCGGCCCGTCGACCAGGGTCGTGCCGGCCAGCGTGGCCGGCGGCGCCTCGGCGTCGCGGAGCGCCGCGAGCAGTCCGGTGCGCGACCACGGGTCGGCGTCGGGTCCGGCCAGCACCGACCCGGCCGGCATCGGTGACCACAGGGTCGCCCACCCGAGCCGGGCCGCCAGGGCCTGGTGCAGGCAGGTGACGTCGGACAGCCCGGCGACGATGGTGGGCTCGACCGCGGCGAGGTCGTCCCATGGCAACCCGTCGAGCAGTCGCGGGGTGCCGTCGCCGCCCCGTGCCGCGATCACCGCACGCACGTCCGGGTCGAGCAGGGCGGCGACCAGGTCGTCACGCCGGGCGTCGTCCTCACCGGCCAGGAAGGGCAACCCGTGGCCGTGGCGACGACGCAGCGATGCGCCCTCGACGACGTCGAGGCCCTCGTCGCGCAGCCACGCCAGGCCGCGGTCCAGCGACTCGTCCACCACGGGTCCGGCCGGTGCGACGACCGCGACGCGGTCGCCGGCCCGCAGCAGCCGCGGCCTCGCCAGGGTGGGCCTCACGGGCGGCGGTGACCGGCCATCACGGCCCGTCGGGGTAGTCGCACACCCCGGTGGGGAAGATCTCCTCCAGGCGTGCGATGGTGGACGCCTCCATGGCGACGTCGCCGTACACCCCGGCCGCGACGGCCGTGGTGACCGGCTGGAGGTCGCACTGGAAGACGTCGCCGGTGATCGGACCACCGGCCACGATGCGTGACGTCGAGTACAGCGGGAACTGCCGGGTGCAGTCACCCTCCGCACGGTCGTCGAGGATGCCGGCCCACACGTCGCCGCCGGACGCCAGCAGGTCCCCGTGGGCGTCGAAGCAGCTGTCGACGGCCCGGGCCGGGCGGTTGGCCGCCACCGAGCGACGCGGGTGGTCGGCGATGTTGGCCATCCACTCGTCCATGACCTCCAGCGCCAAACCGGTCTGGTCGTACTCGCCACCGTCGTCGTTGCCGTCGGTGAACCAGATCACCTGGTTGCCGGCGTCGCCGTCGTGGTCCAGCAGCCGCTGTCGCGCGGCGAAGGACTGGTGCGAGTTGTGCATGTTGAGCTCGCGTTCCAGGTAGTTGCGCCAGTCGATGACCGGGATCTCGAGGGCGCCGCGGAACACCAGCCCGCCGTCAACGGCCGCCTGGACCGCCCCCGGGTCGGCTTCGGCCCGCGGGGCGGGGGTCACGCCGTCGTCGGGCGACAGCGCCATGTTGCGCCACGACCACGGATCCACCAGTCGGGGCCAGATGTCGTCGAAGGCGAGCCCGGCGAGGTCGGCCGGCCCCGGGCAGGTGGCGCTGATGAACGGACAGCCCTCCTGGACCATGTCCGGCTCGTCCTTCCACGAGCCGGCGCGGGCGTTGACGTCGAGGAAGTCGGCCAGCGAGACCTCGCCGGCCACCAGGGACAACAGTCCGTACTGGACCCCGACGTTGTCCCAGGTGCGCCGGGCGAAGCCGTCGTCGGCCCGGCCGTAGACGTTGATGGCGTCGGCGAAGTGGGTCCACTCGGTCGTGGCCTGCTGCGTCGGCGTCAGGCCCGGGGCCGTGCCGAAGTGGGGGTTGAGGACCAACGGCGACAGGCCACGCCATCCGTTGATGCACTCGGAACTGCCGGCCGGGAAGCCCGGCGGCATCACCGATGCGTACGGGTTGGGGAACCCGTTGATCGCGTTCATGCCCTCCAGGAGGGTGCGGTTGGACCAGTCCGCCCACGTCGCCGAGCCGGCGACGACCTGGAGGTCGATCCAGCGTTCGAGCAGTTCGCAGTCCCCGACGTGGGTGGTCTGGGTGATCATGTCGGGGTAGGAGTACACGGGGATGGCCGCGTCGATCAGGTCCGGGTGGTTCTGGCCGTAGACGTACTGCTGGATGGCGCCGCCGGACGCCCCGATGCCGACGGTGTAGTCCGGATCGGCGTAGTGGGTCACGAACCGGTCCTTGACCATGGTCGCGGTCTCGCCACCGACCACCAGGTTGTAGTGCTCGCCGGCCTTGGTGCCGGTGGAGTACGCCATGGCGTAGCCACGGGACAGCCCCTGCTCGTAGAGCATGCGACTGCGTGACGGGTCGCCCTGGTAGTGGCCGATGCCGACGCCGCCCTGGAAGTGGTACAGCAGACGTCCGTTCCAGGCCGACAGGTCCACGTCCGCGTCGGCCGTCGGGTCCAGGACGGCGATCGAGTAGATGAACCGGTTGAGGGTGCCGCGTTCCCACCGCACGACGAAGTCCACGGTGGTGCCGTCGATGGTGGTCGTGGTGGCCATGTCGGTCGGCCGCGGCCCGTCCGGGTCGTAGTCGACGAACGCGCCACCGGTGGTGCGGTACTTCCACGACACCACCGTCGCGATGGTGCAGTCGTCGTCCAGGACCGGCCCCAGTTCGGCGTTGCCGCGGTGGCCGGCGGTGGCGCAGGCGAAGGGTTGCTGCTGTGGCCCGGAGAAGATCGGCCCCGAGGACGGGTGGTTGACCAGGGTCGTCGACGCCAGGGCGCGCCGACCCCGGCCGTGGCGGACCGACACCTCGTTGTCGCCGAGGTCGAGGCCGTCCACGACGCCCTCGAGGGTGTCGTCGCCGGTGGGGGTGAAGTCGCTGGTCACGTCGCGTCCATCGACCAGCACGGTGACCCGGTCGCGCAGTCCGCGCGGCACGCGGACGGCCAGTCGGGCGTCGCCGCCCGAGACCTGGTCGGCCGGGGACGACAGCACCTCGATCGACCCCGGTCGACCCCGGTCCCCGTCGTCGGGGGCCGCCTGGGCCGGCCGCCAGCCGGCCACCGGGACCAGCATCGCCGCCGTCGCCAGCACCGCCAGCACGCGGGACGCGACGCCTCGGGGCCGGACATGACACGGCCGCGGGCCAGATGGTCGGGGATCGGTGATGTGGCTGCGAATCACGGTCATGGCGGCCTCCTCGCCTCGGGCCGGGCGGGGGCCCGGTCCGAGGGGCACCCTAGGACCGTCCGGGCGTCCCGGCCCGGGTCTGCGCGTCCCGGGTCGTCCCACGGCCCGGGACGGGGCGGTCGCGACGACGGCCGTGCCCGGCCGGGACCGGGGTGTCGTCCCGGGTCCGCGGACCGGGCCGGGATAGCATGCGAGACCCGGCCGGTCGCCTCGTCCCGGCCGGCGTCGGCACGCGTCGTGCCACCACCGTCAACGTCCGCTGGGGACGCCGTGAACACCTTCGACATCCGCGAGACCTTCCTGCGGTTCTACGCCGACCACGACCACCAGGTCGTCGAGTCGGCACCGCTGATCCCGCAGGACCCGACCGTCCTGCTCAACATCGCCGGGATGCTCCCCTTCGCGCCCTACTTCGCCGGTGACGCCCAGCCCCCGCACCCGCGGCTGGCCAGCTTCCAGAAGTGCGTGCGCACCAACGACATCGACAACGTCGGCCGGACCGCGCGGCACCTGTCCTTCTTCGAGATGCTGGGCAACTTCTCCTTCGGCGACTACTACAAGCGCGAGGCGATCCGCTGGGCGTGGGAGCTGTCGGTCGACCACTTCGGGCTGGACCCGGAGCGCATCTGGGCATCGGCCCACCTCAACGACGACGAGGCGGTCGAGCTGATCCTGGCCGAGACGGCGATCCCGGCCGAGCGCATCCAGCGCTTCGGCAGCGACAACTTCTGGTGGACCGGCCAGGCCGGCTCCGCCGGGTACTCCGCGGAGCTGTTCTACGACAAGGGTCCCGAGGCGGGCGAGGACGGCGGCCCGGCGGTCGACGACGAGCGCTTCATGGAGTACTACAACCTGGTCTTCACCGAGTTCGTGTGCGACGACCGGGGCGAGATCGTCGGCGCCCTGCCGGCCAGCAACGTCGACACGGGGCTCGGCCTCGAGCGCCTGGCCACGCTGCTGCAGGGCGTGGACACGATCTATGACACCGACCTGTTCGTGCCGCTGCTGGCGCGGGCCAGCGAACTGACCGGCGTGGCGGTGGGGGCCGATCCGGCGACCGACGTCAGCCTCAAGGTGATGGCCGAGCACGCGCGTTCGACCACCTTCCTGGTGGCCGACGGGGTCCTGCCGGCCAAGGAGGGTCGTGGGTACGTGCTTCGTCGGCTGCTGCGTCGGGTCGTGCGCCACGCCCACCTGCTGGGCCTGACCGACGTCGAGGACCGGGTCCTGCCCGCGATGGTCGATGCCGTGATCGAGGTGATGGCGCCGGGCTACCCGGAACTTCAACGCCAGCGCGAGCTCGTCACCCGGGTCGTCGAGGCCGAGGAGGCCAGCTTCCGGCAGCGCCTCGCGGCCGGCCTGGACATGCTGGACACCTCCATCGGCGACCTCGGGGAGGGCGAGGCGCTGTCGGGCGACGTCGCGTTCCAACTCCACGACACCTACGGCTTCCCGATCGACCTCACCGCCGAGATCGCCCGGGACGCCGGGCTGGGCCTCGACCAGGACCGGTTCGACGAGCTGATGCGTGCCCAGCAGGAACGCGCCCGTGCCGCGGCCCGGTCCGGTGCCAAGGGCATCCCGACGTCGGTCTACCGCGAGGCCGCGACGGCCGCGGGCCCGACGGACTTCGTGGGCTACGACACCCTCACGGCCGAGTCGGAGGTCGCCGCGCTGGTGACCGCCGGTGGACTGGTCGACGTGGCCGGTGAGGGCGACGAGCTCGAGGTCGTCCTGCCGCGCACCCCCTTCTACGCCGAGGGCGGTGGGCAGGTCGGCGACGCCGGGATGCTCGAGACCCCGACGGCTCGCCTCGAGGTGCTGGACACCCAGGAGGTCATCGAGGGCGTGTCGGGCCATCGCGTGCGCGTGGTCGCCGGCGAGGTCACGCCGGGCCAGGAGGTCGTGGCGACGGTGGACCCGCACCGTCGCGTCGCCACGGCACGGTCCCACTCGGCCACCCACGTGCTCCACGCCACCATCAAGGAGGTGCTCGGCGAGCACGCGCAGCAGGCCGGGTCCCTGGTGACGCCGGGGCGGCTGCGCTTCGACTTCCCGCACTTCGAGGGTGTCGCCGCCGACCAGCTCGCCACGATCGAGGGCACCATCAACGAGCGGGTCCTGCGTGACCCCACCGTGCGCACCGACGTGATGGCCCTCGACGACGCCCGTCGGGCCGGTGCGGTCGCCAACTTCGGGGACAAGTACGGCGACGTCGTCCGCGTGGTCACGATCGGGGACTTCTCCAAGGAGCTGTGCGGCGGCACCCACGTGCCACACGGCGCCGAGATCGGCACCATCGTGATCGCCCGCGAGGAGTCGATCGGGTCCAACACCCGACGGGTCGAGGCGCTCACCGGCATGGACGCCTATCGCTACCTCACCAACGAGCGACTGGTGGCCGAGGAGGTTGCCCGCACGCTCAACACCCGGTCGGACGAGGCCGTGGCCCGGATCGAGTCGTTGATGACGCGCCTGCGTGCCGCCGAGAAGGAACTGACCGCACTGCGCCAGGCCGAGCTGGCCGGGCGCGCGGTCGGCCTGGCCGACGACGTCGAACGTGACGACGACGGGCTCGGGCTGGTCGTGGTCGCGCTCGACGGTCTCGACATGGACGGACTGCGCCAGGTCGCGGGCGACATCCGGTCCCGGCTCGGGACCCGCGGCGTGGCCGTGGTGGGCACCGCCACCGACGACGGCAAGGCCCAGTTGGTCGCGGCCCTGACCGACGACCTGGTCGACACCGGCATGGCCGCCCGCGACGTCCTGCACCCGGCCGCGCAGGTCGTGGGCGGGGGCGCCGGTGGCTCGGGCGGCATGGCCCAGGCCGGTGGCCGTGACGGATCCCGGCTGGACGAGGCGCTGTCGGTCGCCGAGGACGAGGCTCGCCGTCGGGCCAGCGCCGGTGCCGACGACTGATGGGCGGCGTCCCGATCGGACCCGACGGCCTGGCCGCGCTGCCCACCCGCGGGCGCCTGCTGGGCGTGGACGTCGGCGACGTGCGGCTGGGCCTGGCCGCCACCGACCCCGGACAGGTCGTGGCGACCCCGTTGGACACCGTGGCCAGTTCCCCCGACCCCGACGAGGTCGTCGACGTCGTGCTGGCCGCGGTCGCCGACGAAGCGCCCGTGGCCGTGGTGGTGGGCTACCCACGCACCATGGCCGGGCGGGAGGGCAGCGCCGCGCAGCGATGCCGGGTGGTGGCCGAGGCCGTCGCCGACCGGACCGGTCTGCCCGTGCTGCTGTGGGACGAACGCCTGTCCACGGTGGAGGCCGAGCGGGCCCTGCTCGAGGGTGACGTCCGCCGTCGTCGCCGACGCGAGGTCGTGGACCGGGTCGCGGCCAGCCTGATCCTGCGGGGCGTGCTGGAGGCCCGTCGTGTCCGTGCGGGTGGGGGTGGCCCATGGCGCTGAGCCGCGGGTCCAAGCTGTTCGTGGTGGTGCTGGTGGCCATGGTCGCCGGTGGCCTGTGGGGCCTCAGCACGGGACTGGAGCGGGTGCTCGGTGGGTCCCTGCCGGAACCGGTCGAGCCGGGGATCCCGATCGACTTCGTGATCGCCCCGGGCCAGTCCGCCACCGCCGTGGCGGCCAACCTCGACGACCAGGGCGTGGTGTCGGGCAACGACTTCGTCGACGAGGTGAACCGACGCGACATCGCCGGCACGATCGCGCCGGGCAACTACGAGCTGGAGACCGGCATGGAGGTGGTGGCCGTCGTCGACGTGATCGAGGCCGGGCCGAGCCTGCTGCGGATCACCGTCGCCGAGGGCCTGCGCGTGGACCAGACGCTCACTCGCCTGGCCGAGCAGACCGACTTCGAGGCGATCCAGTTCGCCGACGTCCTGGACGCCGAGCGCAACGACCCGGAGGGCTCCCCGCTGCAACTGCCGGCATGGCTGCCGGCGCTGGACGAGCTCCCGGACAGCAACGAGGCCTTCGAGGGTCTGCTGTTCCCGCTCACCTACGACTTCGACCTCGACGCCGAGCCGACCGAGATCCTCCAGACCCTGATCGACCAGACCGATCGCGTGCTGCAGGCCATCCCCTCCGAACAGGTCGCCGACGCCGAGGCGGACGGCATCAGCCGCTACGACGCGCTCACCATCGCGTCGCTGATCGAGCGCGAGGCCCAGCTCGAGGGCGACCGAGCCCTGATCGCCGGGGTGATCCGCAACCGCATCGACGAGGACATGCGTCTCCAGATCGACGCGTCCAGCGAGTACGCCCGGGCCGTGGAGGGCCAGGCCGAGGGCTCGCCCTACAACCTCTACGAGGTCGACGGGCTGCCGCCGACGCCGATCGCCGGCGCCCGAGCCCAGGCCATCCAGGTGACCTACAACCCGGCCGACGTGAGCTACCTGTTCTACGTGCTCGACGACGCCTGCGACGGCTCCCACGTGTTCGCCGACACGGGCGAGGAGCACGAGCAGAACGTGGCCGACTACCGGGCCGCCGGCGAGTGCGGCGACGCATGATCACCGCCGCGACCCGGCTGCTGGCGTTGCTGGGACGGCCCGTGGCCCACTCGGTCTCGCCCGCCATGCACAACGCCGCCATCGCGGCCGCGGGGCTCGACCTGGTGTACGTCGCCGCCGAGGTCCACGACGACCGTGTCGCCGAGGCGATCACCGGGCTGGGTGCGCTGGGGGCGCTGGGGGCCAACGTCACCGTCCCCCACAAGCGTGCCGCGGTCGCGGCGTGTGTCGCCACGTCCGCCGAGGCCGATGCGGTCGGGGCGGTCAACACGCTGACCTTCACCCCCGACGGCCCACACGGCCACAACACCGACGTGGCTGGCTTCCTGGCCGGCCTGCCCGACGGCCGTGCCGGCGACCGCGCCGTGCTGCTGGGGGCCGGTGGGGCCGCCCGCGCGGTGGTGGTGGCCCTGGCCAGCATCGGCACCCGGGTGACCGTCGCCGCACGCGACCCGGGACGTGCCCGCGCACTCGCCGACCTGGTCGACTCGTCGCTGGACGTGGTCGGCGTCGACGACCCGGCCCTGGGTGATCGCGTGGCCGCAGCCGACCTGGTGGTCAACGCGACCCCCCTGGGATGGCACGGGGAGCGCCTGCCGGCCGCCCTCCACGAGCTCGCACCGGGCCAGGTCGCCTACGACTGCAACTACGCCGACGACCCGTCGCCGTTCCTGGCCGATGCCACCGCCGCCGGTGCCCGGGCGGTCGACGGGCTGGCGATGGTGGTGGGCCAGGCCGCGGCGTCGTTTCGGACCTGGACCGGGGTGGATCCCGACGTCGCGGCCATGGCGACCGCCGCCCGCGCGGCCCGGCGCGCGATCGCCTCGGGGTCCTGAGGCATGGGCACGGTGGCCTGGGTCGTCGTCGTGCTGGCCGCCGTCGTGGTCGTCCACCCGTCCACCACCGCCGTGGTGCGGTGGGCCGACGACCGGGCCGTGCGCCGCCCACCGGGGCCACGGTGCGTCGACGACACCCACGGCCTTCGCCTCGCCGAGCTCGTGCCGGTGTGGTCGTGGCTGCGAGCACGCGGTCGGTGTCGGACCTGTGACGCTCGCATCCCGGTGTCGCTGCCGGTGGTCGAGGTGGTCGTGCCCGTGGTGCTGCTGGCGTTGGCGTGGCGACACCCCGGCCCGGTCCTGGTCCTGCTCGCCCCGGTGGCGTGGTCGGCGGTGGTGGCCACGCCGATCGACCTGCACCGGCGCATCATCCCCAACCGGCTGACCTACCCGCTGGCCGCGTGGAGCCTGGGGTCGGCCACCGTGCTGGCGGTGGCCACCGGCGACTGGGCCGACTGGCGACGGGCCGTCACGGTCGGACTGGTCCTGGCGACCGGGATGCTGGTGCTGTCGTTGGCGTTCCAACTGGTGCGGGGCCAGCCCGGCATGGGCCTTGGCGACATCAAGTGGTCGGTGTCGCTGGGGACCGCCGTCGGATGGCTCGGGGCGGGCGCCGTGACGCTGTTCCTGTGCGCGACGATCGTGGCGGCCGGACTGGTCGCGATCGTGCTGCTGGCCACCGGACGGGCCGGGACCAGCCGGATCCCGTTCGGTCCCTACCTGGCCCTGGGGGTGCTCGCGGCCCTGCTGCTGCCCACGTCGTGGGTGGTGTCGCCGTAGCCCGTGGACTCGGGTCGGTCGGGCCCGGCAGTAGGCTCGGGGACCGACCGCGCGATCCGGGGCGGCGCCGTCGAGGTGGCGTCCGGCACGACCCTCGGCACGACCCCGGATCCATCGCCCGCACAGGGCCGGGTCCGGCCCCGCGCCCGTCCACCAGCCAGAGGAGTCGGCGTGACGCAGTTGCGGTTCCTGACCGCGGGGGAGTCCCACGGCCCTGCCCTGGTGGCCACCGTCGAGGGCCTGCCGGCCGGGCTGGCGCTGGACCGGGAGCGTTTCGACCGGGAGTTGTTCCGCCGTCGGATGGGACACGGTCGCAGCCCCCGCATGGACTTCGAGGTCGATCGCCTGGAGTTCCTGGGCGGCATGCGCCACGGGGTCACCCTCGGCTCGCCCCTGGCCGTGCTGATCCACAACACCGAGTGGCCCAAGTGGGTCGACGCGATGGACCCCGAGGCACGCGCCGACCTGGACGAGATCCGGGACAGCGGGCGCGGCCGTCGCCTGACCCGGCCCCGTCCGGGCCACGCCGACCTCGTCGGGGCGCTGAAGTACGACTACGACGACGTCCGGGATGCCCTGGAGCGGGCGTCGGCCCGCGAGACCGCGGCCCGCGTCGTGGTCGGCACGGCCTGCATGGAACTCCTCGAGCAGGTCGGCGTCCGCGTGCTCAGCCACGTCACCAACATCGGGGGCGTGCGTCTTCCCGACGATGCCCCGCGACCCGGACCCGACGACCTCGCCGCCGTGGACGACAGCCCCGTGCGGGCCTTCGACGAGGCCACCGCCACGGCGATGATGGCCCGGATCGACCAGGCACACGACGACAACGACACGCTGGGCGGGGTGATGGAGGTGGTGGTCTACGGCCTGCCGCCGGGGCTGGGAAGCCACGTCCATGCCGACCGCAAGATCGACGCCCGTCTCGCCGGGGCGGCGTTGTCGGTGCAGGCGATGAAGGCCGTGGAGTTCGGGTTGGGCTTCGCCGTCGCCGACACCCCGGGGTCGGCGGCCCACGACGAGATCGGGCACGACGGCGACACGTTCACCCGGGCGACCAACCGGTCCGGTGGCATCGAGGCCGGGATGACGACCGGGGGACCGCTGGTGCTGCGTGTGGCGATGAAGCCGCTGTCGTCGCTTCCCCGACCACTCGCCACCGCCGAACTGGACAGCCACGACGAGGCCGTGGCCATCACCCAGCGGTCGGACGCCTGCGCCGTGCCCCGAGCGGGGGTCGTGCTCGAACACGTGGTCGCCTTCGAGTTGGCCGCTGCGCTGCTGGAGAAGACGGGTGGCGACACCGTCGAGGAGGTCCAGCGCAACCTGGCCGCCTACCGGGCGGCGCTGGCGCAGCGATGACCCGACCGCCCGCGACCGATCGACGGCCCCCGGCACCGCCCGGGGCCGAGTGCGGGTGCGGAGCGTGAGCGCCACGATCTCGCTCATCGGGATGATGGGTGCGGGCAAGACCACCGTCGGTGCCGCGCTGGCCGAGCGGCTCGGGCGCCGGCTGGTGGACACCGACGACGAGATCGTGCGCTGGGTCGGCCAGTCCGTCCCGGAGATCTTCGCGACCCGGGGCGAGGCCGCCTTCCGTGAGTTCGAGGCCACGGTCGTGCGCGAACTGGCCGCGGTCCCGGACCTCGTGCTGTCGCTGGGCGGGGGCACCGTGCTGGCCGACGGCCCGGTCGCCGACCTGACCCTGACGGGCGTGCTCGTGCTGCTGGATGCCGATGTCGACACCCTGGTGGCCCGGGTCGGCAGCGGTGCCGAGCGGCCGCTGGTCGCCACCGGTGCGGGTGACCTGCGCGGGCGCATGGCGGCCGTGGCGGCCGCACGCCGTGGTCGCTACCGGGAGGTCGCCGACGTGGTGGTCGACGCGGCCGTGCCCGTCCCCGACGTGCTCGAGTCGATCCTGGCCTGGCTGCGCCACCACCGCGACGTCCTGACCCCCTCCGAGCTCGAGGCGGTGCTTCCGTGACGGTTCCGCGCGAGGTTCGGGTCGAGGTCCCCGGGGCGCCCTACGACGTCCACGTCGGGCCCGGCCGTCGCCACGACGTCGGCACGATCACGGCATCCACGACGCGCGCCCGCACCACCGCCGTGGTCACCCAGGCGCCCGTCGCCGCGCACTGGCTCGACGACGTCGTGGCGGCGCTTGCGGGGGCCGGCCTGGCGGTCGAGGTGGTGGTGGTGCCCGACGGCGAGGCGGCCAAGGACCCCGCGACCCTGGCCCGGCTGTGGGACGACTTCGCGGGCATCGGGCTGGAGCGCCGCGACGTCGTGGTGGCGCTGGGCGGCGGCGTGGTCGGCGACCTCGCGGGCTTCGCCGCCGCCACGTTCAACCGGGGCATCGACGTCGTGCAGGTGCCCACGACCCTGCTGTCGCAGGTCGACGCCTCGATCGGCGGCAAGACCGGCATCGACCTGGGCGCCGGCAAGAACCTGGTCGGGGCGATCCACCAGCCGGCTGCCGTCGTCAGCGACACCGACGTGTTGGCGACCCTGCCGCGACGGGTGCTGGTCGAGGGCTTCGGCGAGGTCGTCAAGCACGCCCTGCTGGCGGACCCGGTGCTGTTCGCCGAGCTCGAGGGCGACGCCGGACAGGTCGTCGATCACGTCGCCGGCCGCGGTGACCTGGTCGCCCGCAACGCGGCGATCAAGGCCCGGTTCGTGGCCGCGGACGCCCACGAGCATGGCGTGCGCGCCCACCTCAACCTCGGGCACACCTATGCCCACGCGCTGGAGTCGCTCACCGGCTACGCGACGTGGTGGCACGGTGAGGCCGTGGCGGTCGGGACCCTGGTCGCACTCGCCCTGGGGGAGGTGCTGGGCCACCACGACGAGGACCTGCGGGCCAGGACGACGCGACTGCTGGGCACGCTCGGTCTGCCCGTGGCCGCACCCGAACTGGACCGCGACGCCATCGCCGCCGTCATGGCCCGGGACAAGAAGGCCGACGCCGGCATGCGCTACGTCGTGCTCGACGGCCTCGGGTCCCCGCGGGTCGTCACCCCGACCCGCGCCCAGGTCGACGCGGCCATCGACCGGGTCGAGCGGCCCGACGCCCCGCCCCCGGGTGCACCCTGAGCTGCCGTCCCCCCGTCTCCACCGTCTCCACCCCACCGATGCGAAGGTGTCCCGCATGAGCCAGATCCTGGTGCTCCACGGCCCCAACCTGTCCCAGCTGGGAGCCCGGGACAGCGCGGTGTACGGCACAGCCACGCTCGACGACGTGGTCGACCTCGCGACCCGGGCGGCCACACCGGCCGGCCACACCGTGGAGGGCGTGGTCTCGGAGTTCGAGGGTGACCTGGTCGCCCGGGTGCACGAGGCCCGCACGGACGGCACCGACGCCGTCGTCGTCAACGCGGGCGCACTGACCCACACCAGCCATGCGCTGGCCGACGCGCTGGCCATCCTCGACCTGCCCAAGGTCGAGGTGCACCTGTCCAACATCCACGGCCGCGAGCGGTTCCGTCGGACGTCGGTGATCGCGCCGGTCGTCGACGGGACGATCGCGGGCTTCGGGATCAACGGCTACGCCCTGGCCGTCGGCGCCGTCACCGGCCTGTTGGCTGCCCGGGCCGCCGGACGACCCGAGGCTGGCACCCGCTGACCCGAGCGGTGGTCATCCGGCGACGAACACGGCGACGGTGCGGGCGGGCACGGTCACCGTGGTGCCGGTGGCCGTCGCGGCCTTGACGACCGGATCCGTGCCGTCGGCCTGCAGCGGATGCAGACGGAAGGGCCCGACCGCGTCGTCGACGGCCTGGGTGACCTCCTCCGGGGTGGCGTTGAACACGACCAGGATCTCGTCCAGGTCCGGGTCGAGGTCGGGTCCGACCAGATCCGACAGGTGCATCGTGATCACGCCGCGGGCCTGGTCCGGACCGCCGTCGGGGAACGACACGCGTTGCTGGATGGCGTCGGCGTCGCCCAGCCGGAACAGCGGTGACGACGACCGCAGCCGCTGCAGGGTCATGGCTCGCTCGGACGCCGCCTGCATGACCGCCGGCGTTGGTGTCAGCTCGTCCGCGCGAGCGAGGAGGGGCTCCATGAAGGGCCACTTGTCCTCGTTGCGCCAGGCGCCGGGCAGGCCGGACCCGAACGTGTTGTCGGTGCCGGTCCAGTCGATCCGGTTGAACCAGTCACCCGAGTCGTAGCTGTCCCGGTCCAGCGACTTCGAGCGCAGCAGGTCGGTTCCGGCGTGCCAGAACGTGACCCCCTGTGACAGCGCGGTGGTGGCCTGCGCGAGCGTGTTCATCCGTCCGCGGTCGGCCAGCGAGACGTCGTCGGCGAGCTTGAAGGTCGTCAGGTCGTAGAGGGTCTCGTTGTCGTGGGCGTCGACGTAGTTGACGGTCTCGGACGGATCGGCGGCGTACCCGACCCCGTCCGTGCTGCCCGGGACCACGTCCCCGAACCGGTCCCGGAAGGTGAAGTCGGCGAGGTTGCCCGCCAGTCCGACCTTGATGCGGTCCTGCTGTTCCAGCAGCCGAGCCTCCTGGGCGGTGGCGTCGCCGTTGATCGGTGCGCCGTTGGGGTCGGTGAACAGGCCCGTCGCGAAGCCCTGGGCACGGGGGTCGTCGTCGAACGGCGACCCACCGTGCACGGCGTCGCGCAGGCGGTCGTTGAACGACCCGATCCCGGTGCCGGCGAGGTTGGCCTGGGTGGCCTGGACGAACCGGGCGTCGTCGGCGACCTCGCCGAAGTTCCATCCCTCGCCGTAGAGGTAGATGGTGGTGCCGTCGACGCCGTCCTCGGCGACCGTGAGCTGGTCCAGTTCGTCACGGATGCGCTGCATGGTGTCGAGCCCGTGGTGGCCCATCAGGTCGAAGCGGAACCCCGTGACCTTGTACTCGGTCGCCCACGTGAGCACCGAGTCCACCATGAGCTTGCCCATCATGGCGTGCTCGGTGGCCGTGTTGAAGCAGCAGGTGGAGGTCTCGATCGCGCCGGTGTCGGGGGTGAGCCGGTGGTAGTACCCCGGCACGATCCGGTCGAGGACGGACCGATCGTCCTGGCCCCCGGCGTAGGTGTGGTTGTAGACGTTGTCGGTCACCACGCGCAGCCCCAGCTCGTTGACGGCCTGCACCATCTCGCGATACTCGCGCGTGCGTGCCGGCCCGTCCGGGTCGGTCGCGTAGGAACCCTCCGGCGTGGTGTAGTGGAACGGGTCGTAGCCCCAGTTGAAGCCGTCGGTGGTGCGCACGGCGCCCACGCAGGCCTGCTGGTCGGTGGCGGCCGGGCCGTACGCGGCGAGGTCACAGGCCGGGTCGTCCGGGTCGACCTCGGGGACCGAGGCCAGGTCGTAGGTCGGCAGCAGGTGCAGCGTGTTGATCCCGGCGTCGGCCAGGCGGGCGAGGTGGGTGGTGCCCGCGCTGCCGTCGGCGGTGAACGCCCGGTAGGTGCCGCGCCACGCGGCCGGCACGGTCTCGTCGCCGATCGAGAAGTCGCGCACGTGGAGTTCGTAGACCGAGGTGTCCTCGGGCTGGGCGAGCTCGGGAGCCACCATCGCGTCCCACCCGTCGGGCTTGAGCGCCGGGTCGGACAGGTCGACGGCCACGCTGCGGGCGGAGTTGGCCGTGAGGGCGAGCGAGTACGGGTCGGTCACCCGGTTGGTGACCACGGCATCCTCCGACGGCACGTACACGGTGACGTCGAAGACGTACTCGGCGCCGGCCAGGGCCGGCGGGCGCCGCGGGGTCCAGACCCCGTCACGGTCCCGGCGCATGGCGACGGTCCTCGGTCCCGTGGCGGCGCCCTTCCTGCCGGTGCGCCCGTCGCCACCCCAGGTCACGAGCTCGACGTTGCGGGCGGTCGGGGCCCACAGCGCCACCCGGGGCGAACCTCCGGGCCAGGTGACGCCGAGGTCGCGCTCGGTCGCCCCGGCGTAGACGTCGTCCAGCACGCCGGCGACCTGCACGCCGTTGGCGGCCCGCAGGCGGCCGAGCTCGTCGTAGGCCGCGACCACCACCTGTCCGGTGAGGAGGTCCTCCACGCCCCGGGCGTCCCGGGGATCCAGCCGGAGCGTCGCGTACGACGCCAGGTGCGGGTAGGCCTCGGCGAGTTCGTCCGGGAGGTCGTCGGTCCCGGCGACGAGTGGGATCGAGCTCCCGCCGATGACGGCCTCGGCGTCCACGGCCAGTCCGCCCTCGGGGGCGTGGTGGAGTCGGTAGCTCCAGCCATCACGCGAGGCCGGCAGGTCCCAGGCGATCGTGTCGCGCGTGAGCCAGTGGGCGGCCAGCGCCGACAGGTCCGGCTCGCCGATGCCACCACCGCCGCCACCGGTGGCCGGGTAGGTCACGACCTCGACGAGCGCGGCGGTCTCGCCGGCCTCGGACGGGTCGGGCGGGGTGAACCGGAACTCCACGCCTTCGCCCTCCTCGACGTTCCATCGCAGGTTCTGCCCGTCGGGGACCCCGTCCTGGCCCCAGTTGCCGTTGGGCCAGTCGAAGTCCTGGGCGACCTTGGACTCGTAGCTGCCCGGCGGGAGCTGTTCGGTGCGGAAGGTCCACACGCCATCACCGTCGGGGTCCTGCAGCCAACTGCGCATGCAGTCGGGTTGCCAGTCACCGGGACAGCCGAGCTCGGACTGGAAGCTGCCCGGGGCCACGTAGACGTGCGGCGTCTCGATCGAGTTGGTGATCCAGTGGGTCGCGTGGCTGTAGTAGAACGTGACCGGGCTGCCGTCGGCGTTCAGCGTGATGTTGGCCCCGTTGGGTTCGCCGCCGGCGCCGTAGTTGACGTCCCACGTGCCGTCGATCGCGGCCTTGTAGGCGTACTGGCCGGCCGGGATCACCTGGTCGCCCTCGAAGGTCTTCTTCCACACCAGGTCCTGCGGGTCCAGGACCAGGTCGATGTCGGCGCAGTCAGGCTCCCATTCGGTCGGGCAGCCGACCTGGTCCTGGAAGGTGCCCGGGGTGGTCACGCGGTCGGGTTGGGTCACCGGCCCACCGCCACCGCCGCCACCGCCGCTGTCGGGCTCGCCGACGACCGCCCAGCTCTGGGCCACGCCGAGGTCGCCCTGGGCGTCGACCGCGACCGCGCGGTACTCGACCATGGCGTCCGTGGGCAGCTGCGACACGTCGTGGAAGACCCGGAACGGGCGGTTGTCGTCGGTGCCGAGCACGGTCCAGTCGTCGCCGCCGACCGGCCGCCAGGCGAAGGTGACCTGGGTGAAGGCGTCACCGGGAACGGTCACGCCGATCTCGGCGCGACCCCCGACGGTCCCCCCGGGGCTGACCGTGGACAGGAACGGCTGGGGGGTCGACCGGTCATCGGTCAGTCCCCGGCTGGCCCGGTAGACCAGCGCCGACAGGGGAGGGACCTCGACGCGGACGCGACCTTCGGCATCGGCGCGCACGGTCCGGGCACCACCGCCGTCGGACGCCCACAGTCGATCGAAGCGGCCACGCTCGGTGAAGGTGTCGAAGGTCGCGGTCCGGGGCTCGGTGTCGTTGTTCAGCACGACCACGTACTCGCGCGCATGGCGCTCCTGGCCCACGCGACTGAAGGCATAGACCCCGGCCTGCCCACTCGCGTAGCGGTGCACCTGGGCACCGTCGGCCAGGGTCGGGTGGGCCTCGACCAGCCCGGCCAGGTCCGCGATGCCCCGGTACAGCGGGTGCGTCGGGTCGAAGTTGGCGTCGGCCGTCGTGGCGTCGGTGCCCAGCGGGTCGAAGGAGTTGTAGAGGTCGACCTCGCTGGGGAACATGTCCTCGCGGGCACGCTGGTCACCGATGCCCCCTGGGACCCCCGGCGGGGCCCGGAAACCCTGCTCGTCGCCGTAGTACACGACCGGTTGGCCGCGCGACAGGTACATCAGCGCATGGGCGAGCTGGTCACGGGCCAGCAACTCGTCGTCGTCACCGGCACCGAGGAACGAGCCGATCCGACCCATGTCGTGGTTGCCCAGGAAGGTCGGCAGCGAGTAGACGTTGGAGTCGGCGTCGGTGTACCAGTCGTCGCTGGCGAAGAAGTCCCGCAGGTCGGTGGTCGCCGCGCCCGTGGCGAAGCTGGTGGCGCTGCCCTGGAACCCGAAGTCGACCGCTGCCTGCAGTTCTCCCTCGGTGGTGTAGCGCGACACGAAGGACGGGTTGGTGTCGTACACCTCGCCGAACATGAAGAAGTCGTCGTTGCCGATCGAGGAGGCGTAGTCGAGCACGCCCGGTGAGAACTGCTGCCAGAACTCGATGTTGACGTGCTTGACGGTGTCGATGCGGAATCCGTCGATGCCGACGTCGCCCACCCACGCGTCGTAGATGTCGATCATGCCGTCGACCACGTCGGGGTGTTCGGTCCACAGGTCGTCCAGCGACGAGAAGGGGCCCGACGGGAAGTCCCCGTAGGTGTCGGACTCGCCGGAGAAGGTCGAGACCCCCCGGTTGTGGTAGTACAGGGGGTCGTTGAGCCAGCCCGGTCGCTTCAGGTCGGCCTCGTCGGACGGCACGATCGGGGTGTACGGGAACGAGTCCAGGTCGACCTCGGGGAAGTCGCCCGTGCCGGCGTAGTCGCGGTCGTCGAAGGGCGTGCCGTCGGCGCGCAGGTAGGGCTGGTCGGTGGTCGACACGTAGGGCAGGTTGCCGTCCGCGGTGAACTCGGCCTCGTCGTAGGTGATGACGTCCGCGGTGTGGTTGGTGATGATGTCGAAGAAGACCTTGATGCCGCGGTCGTGGGCCAGGTCGACCAGGTCGCGCATGTCGTCGTTGGTGCCCAGGTGGGGGTCGATGACGGTGTAGTCGGTGATCCAGTAGCCGTGGTAGCCCGCACTGCGCGTGTCGCCCACCCCCTGGACCGGCTTGTTCTTGAACGACGGCGTCAGCCAGATGGCGGTCGTGCCCAGGCCCTCGATGTAGTCGAGGTGGTCGATCAGGCCCTGCAGGTCGCCGCCGTGGAAGAAGGCCGTGTCGGTCGGGTCGAAGCCGTGCTCGTACTTCTCGTCGCCCGGTGCGGTGCCGTCCGGGACCGCGAAGCCGCCCGTGTCGTTGCCGGTGTCGCCGTTGGCGAAGCGGTCCGCCATCACGAAGTAGAAGCGCTCACGTGTGAGGTCGTCGCGGACGCTGTCGGTGGCCAGGGCCCGGTCGGCCGCCCCGGCGGGGTCGGGTGCGGCGGCCGGCTCCACGGCCACGCGGTGCGAGGCGTGGTCGTAGGTGAAGCGCAGGCTCGCGTCCTCCAGCAGCACGAGTGGGATGTTGCCGTCGCCGCCGTCGAGTCCGTAGTTTTCGTCCCACGATCCGTCGAGGCGGACCTTGTACTCGTAGGTTCCCGCGGGGAGGTCGCCGACGTACTCCCAGGTGCCGTCGCCCACGGGGGCCAGGTCGGTGGCGGTGCAGCCCTCGTCCCACTCGCTGCCACACCCCAGTTCGTCCATCAGCGTCCCCATCAGGGTCACGCGGGCCGGGGCCTCGGTGTGGTCGGCGGTCGCCGGTGCGGCCGTGACGGCAGGCACCACGAGGCCCACGAGCAGGGCGAACAGGGCGGCCACGACCCCGGGGCGGGCATGGGGGTGGGCATGGGGGTGGGCATGGGGGTGGACCCGCGAGCGGCTCCGAGGGTGCTCGGGACGGGCGGTCGTGGACATGGGGGAACTCCACCGGTCGGCCAGTGGTCGAAGCCTAGATGGCGGGGGTGACACGGCGAGGCCCATCCGGACCGAGGATCGTGTCGGATCGGGCGCCCGGTGGCCCACGGCGACGGATCGCCTCCCCGTCGAACCCGCGTGGGCGAGCGGTCACCGGGTCTGGCCGGGGCGTCGTGTCGGGCTAGGGTGGCGATCCGGCGACGCGACGGGGGTGCACGGGTGCCCGACGACCGGCCCGCCCCGACGCTGGCCGCCTTCGACCACGCCGGGCGGCGTGCGCGCGTGGCGGCTGGCCTGGCCGACGACGTCGTCGCGGCGCTGTACGTCACCGATCCTGCCGACCTGGCCTGGCTCACCGGCTTCACCGGCTCCAACGGGGCCGTCCTGGTGCGCGCCGACGGTCGCTCGACGCTGTGCACGGATGCCCGCTACGAGGGTCGGGTGGCCGCGGCCGCCGACCTCGACCTGCACGTGGACCGGGACCTGTTCGCACCGGTCGTGGCCGCGTTGGCGGAGCTGGACGGACCCGTCGCCTTCGATCCGTCGGCGGTCACCCACGCCCGCGCACTGACCTGGTTGGAGCGTGCCGGTGATCGCCTGGTGGCCGACGCCGGACGGGTCGCCGCCCAGCGGCAGGTCAAGGACGCGGCCGAGTTGGCTCGCCTCGAGCATGCCTGCGACCTGACCGTGCAGGCCTGGGAGCAGGCCGTGGTCGCGCCGGCCCGGCGAGGCGAACTCGTCGGCCGGACCGAGCGCGAGGTGGCCATGGCGATCGAGCGGGCGATGGTCGACCTCGGCGCCGACGGGGTCGCGTTCGACAGCATCGTCGCCGGTGGCCCCAACGGGGCGATCCCGCACCACGAACCCGGGGACCGGCCGCTGGCGGCCGGCGAGTTGGTCACCACCGACGTCGGCGCCCTGGTCGATGGCTACCACGCCGACTTCACCCGCACGATCGCGGTGTCCGACGATCCGGTCGATCCGGACCTGGCCACCATCCACGACCTCGTCACCCGCGCCCAGCAGGCCGGGATCGCCGCCCTGGTCGTCGGGCGACCCGTCGTCGACGTGGACACCCGCGCTCGCGAGGTCATCACTGACGCCGGCCACGGCGACCACTTCGTGCACGGGGTCGGCCACGCCGTGGGGCTGGTCATCCACGAGGACCCGATCATCGCCCTGGCGAGCACCGACGAACTCGTGACCGGGATGGTCCTGACCGTCGAGCCCGGCGTCTACCTCCCGGGCCAGGGCGGTGTTCGCATCGAGGACACCCTGGTGGTCACCCAGGACGGACCCCGCGCCCTGACCAGGGCGCCGACCGGCCTGCGTCCGGGGACCTGAGGGCCCGGGAGCGGCATGGCCGCCACACCCCACCGTCATCCCCTGCCGTGGAGGCGGTTCCCAGGGGTGGGGCCGACCGGGCGGGTCCTCGCCGACGCGTCCGTCGACGGGGGAGCGGTGCGTATCCTCGCGGCGGGACCCGCCGGACCGGCGGAACGCCCCGTATCCTTGCCGGACGGCACCGACCGGCACGAGCCGCCCGGTGTCGCCCGCAGTTCCACCCCCGAGGTCGGCCCGTGCCCCGGGGTGTGGCAGCCGGGTCCGCACGACCCGACCCGGTCTCGTACCGACCCCGCGCCAGCCACCCCGCGTCGCGGCGCCCGCGTTCCCACGACCACGCCCGACAGGACGTTCCGATGGTCTCCACCAACAACCTCAAGAACGGCATGACCCTGCTGCTGGACGGCAAGCTGTGGTCGGTCGTGTCCAACGAGCACCACAAGCCTGGCAAGGGCCAGGCCGTGGTGCGCACCAAGCTCAAGAACGTCGAGACCGGCAAGGTCCTGGAGCGCACGTTCCGGTCCGCCGAGGACGTCGAGCAGGCCTACGTCGAACGCAAGACCCTCCAGTTCCTGTACCGGGACGGCGAGGCGTTCGTGCTCATGGACACCGAGACCTACGACCAGCGCCACGTGCAGCCCGAGGTCATCGGTGACCAGGCCGCGTGGGTCCGCGAGGGCGACGAACTGATGGTCGAGGAGTACGAGGGCCGCCTGGTGGGGGTCGAGGTTCCCGCATCGGTCGTGCTCGAGGTCACCCACACCGAGCCCGGCCTGGCCGGCGACACCGCGACGTCCACCTTCAAGCCCGCCGAACTCGAGACCGGGGTGGAGGTGCAGGTGCCGTTGTTCATCGACGTCGGCGAGAAGATCAAGGTCGACACGCGCAGCGGCGACTACATCTCGCGCGCCTGATGGGGGCCACGGTCCCCACCCCGCCGGACGGCGGGGACGCTCCGGCATCGGGCACCGACCCGCGTGCGGAGCCGCCACCCGAACCCGTGCTGGTGTCGGTCGACCAGCCCCGTCCCGGCACCCGTGACCCGCACCGGTCGCGCGTCCGCGCGCTCAAGGTCCTGTTCCAGGCCGACGTGCGTGGCCAGGACCCGTCGGCGACCGTGGCAGAGATCGCGATCGACCCGGCCGCCGTGGCACTGCTCGACGACCTCGACGACGACGCCACCGCGGGCTCCGGTGACCTCGATGCGTATGCCCGCACGCTCGTCGACGGCGTCGCCACCCGCCGCCACGCCATCGACGACATCGTGGGCCGGTTCTCCCATCGGTGGGAGGTCGGTCGCATGCCGGTCGTGGACCGCAACATCCTGCGACTGGGCGTGTGGGAGCTGCTGTTCGAGGACGTGTCGGACGCCGTGGTCATCGACGAGGCCCTGGAACTGGCCAAGCAGCACTCCACCGACGCATCCCACCGATTCGTCAACGGCATCCTCGAGGCCGTCCGCCGCGACGCCGACGACCTGCGCGCCGAACTCGACCGTGCGAGCACCCCGGACCAGCCGGAGCCCTCCGAGTCGGTCACCCCCGACGAACCGGTCCCGTCCGACGAGCCGGTCACCCCCGACGAGCCGGCCACCCCCGACGAGCCGGCCACGCCCGACGAGCCGGCCACGGCCGAGGAGCCGGCGCGCTCCGACGAGCCGGCCGTGTCCGACGAACCGGGCGACCCCGTCGAGGTCGACCGGTCCGTGGGCTGACGACGGTCCGTCTCGGCACGCGGTCGCCGGGTCGGCGGTGCCGAACGGCCTGCAGGGTGGGGACGTACCCTGCACGGCCGACCTCCCCAAGGCCCGATCGTGTCCTCCTTCTCCTCCTACGACGACGTCCACGACCGCCTCGAGGCCGTCGGGTACCTGACCGACGAGCCGATCGACACCGTCGTGTGGCTGGCCCAGCAGTTGGGAAAGCCGGTCCTGGTGGAGGGACCTGCGGGGGTCGGCAAGACGGAACTGGCCAAGGCCGTGGCCGCTGCCCGCGACGCCGACCTGGTGCGGCTGCAGTGCTACGAGGGCCTGGACGAGGCCAAGGCGCTGTACGAGTGGAACTACAAGAAGCAGTTGCTGCGCATCCAGGCCGGTGGTGACGACGAGGGTTTCTCCGACGTCCACGACGACATCTTCGGCGAGGACTACCTGTTGGAGCGCCCACTCCTGCGCGCCCTGCGTGCCACCCACGACACCGTCCTGCTGATCGACGAGGTCGACAAGGTCGACTTCGAGTTCGAGGCACTCCTGCTGGAGATCCTGTCCGACTTCCAGGTCACCGTGCCCGAACTCGGGACCGTGACCGGGACGCGACGGCCGTTCGTCGTGCTGACCTCCAACAACACCCGCGAACTGTCCGAGGCGCTCAAGCGCCGGGCGCTGTACCTGCACCTGGACTACCCGACCCCGGAGCGCGAGGCGGCCATCGTGCGCAGCCGGGTGCCCGAGGCGGCCGACATGCTGGTCGAGCAGCTGGTCCGCGTCGTGCGGTCGCTGCGGTCCCTGGAGCTGCGCAAGGCGCCGTCGGTGTCCGAGACCCTGGACTGGGCCCGGACCCTGGTCGAGCTGGGCTTCGACCAGGTCGACGACGCCGCCCTGTCGCGCACCCTCAACGTCGCGCTGAAGTACCACCAGGACCTGGTCACCGCGAGCAGGAACCTGCAGGTCTCGCCCCGTCCCGAGTTGAACTGAGCGATGGCCGACGACGCAGGGGGGCTCGATCCCGCCGACCGCGATGCCGCCCGTGGCGACGGGGGACTGTTCGACCGCGTGCTCGGCTTCGTCGGCGCCCTGCGCGAGGCCGGGGTCGGCGCGACCCAGTCCGAGGCCATCGACGCGGTCCAGGCCCTGGGCGAGGTCGACCTGCTGGCCAGGTCACGCTTCCGGGAGGCCCTCGCCAGCGTGACCGTGTCCTCGCGCAGTGATCGGGCGACCTTCGACGACCTGTTCGACCTGTGGTTCCCGGCGCGCCGTGTCCCGCGCAGTGGCGGCGAGGTCGACGACGAGCTCCGTGACGACCAGGGCGAGGTCGACGACGACGCCTTCACCCAGGCACTCCTGGACGCCCTGCTGGGTGGCGACGAGTCCGCGATCCGGCGGATGGCCCGCCAGGCCGTCGATGCCTACGGACGCGTCGAGGGCCGCGACGGGGAGCCGTCCTTCTTCTCCTACAAGGTGCGACGGGCCCTGGACCCCCACACCCTGCTGGACACCCTGTTGGAGGCCCAGCAGGCGACCGACGACGATCCGCGCGTGCAGCGGCTGTTGCGTGACGAGTTCGAGCAGCGGCTCGAGCAGTTCCGTCGCGAGGTCGACGCCGAGGTGCGACGTCGTGCGGCCGAGCGGGCCGACGACCTCGACGACGTCGCCCGGCGAGTGGTCCGGCCGGCCATCGACGAGGTCGACTTCTTCCGCATGACCGCCACCGAGTCGGCCGAACTGCGGGCACAGATCGCCCCGCTGGCGCGCAAGCTGGCGAGTCGGACCCAGGTCAAGCGCAGGCGCGGGCGGGACGGGCGCCTGGACGTCCGTCGCACGGTGCGGCGGTCACTGTCCACCGGCGGGGTTCCGATGGAGCCGGCGTTCCGGCCCCGCAAGCCGCACAAGCCCGAACTGTTCGTCATCACCGACGTGTCCGGATCGGTCGCGTCCTTCGCCCGCTTCACCCTGATGCTGGTCCACAGCCTGCAGGAACAGTTCGCGAAGGTGCGCTCGTTCGCCTTCATCGACACCCTCGACGAGGTGACCCGGCTGTTCGAGACCCGGGACTTCGACGAGGCGATCCGGCGCATGACGGCCGAGGCGGACCTGGTGTGGCTGGACGGCCACAGCGACTACGGCCACGCCCTGGAGGTGTTCCACGACCGCTTCGTCGACGAGTTGACCCCACGTGCGACCGTGCTGGTGCTCGGCGACGCGCGCAACAACTACCGGGCCTCGTCGTCGTGGGTGCTCGACGAGATCGCCAGCCGCTCCCGGCGCGTGCTGTGGCTCAACCCGGAGGCCCGGACCTACTGGGGGACCGGCGACTCCATCACGGGGGACTACGCCCGCCACGTGGACGACATGGTCGAGGTCCGCAACCTGCGCCAGCTCACCGACTTCGTGCGGGAACTGACGTGAGCGCACGACGGGTCGGCCTGCTGGGAGGGACCTTCGACCCGGTGCACCTCGGACACCTGGTGGTCGCCGACGTCGTCCGGGACCGGCTCGGGTTGGACGAGCTGCGGCTGCTGGTGGCCGGGGACCCGTGGATGAAGGACTCGGAGTCCGAGGTCCACCACCGGGTGGCCATGGCACGCCTGGCGGTGGCCGACGACCCGACGATCCGCGTGGACGACCGCGAGACGAGTCGCGACGGCCCGACCTACACCGCCGAGACCCTGGCGATGCTGCACGACGAGGAGCCGGGGACGGACTTCCACTTCCTGCTCGGCGCCGACGCCGCCGCCCACCTGCCCGAATGGCATGCCGTGGAGGCGGCACTGTCGCTGGCCACCTTCGTGGTCGTCGGACGTCCCGGCAGTCCCCGCCCGTCCCACGACCTGATGGGGGCCACCACGTGGGTCGATGCCCCGCTGGTCGACATCTCCTCGACCGACGTCCGGGCCGACGTCGCCGCCGGTCGCTCCATCCGGTACCGGGTCCGGTCCGGGGTGCGCAGCTACATCGCCGAGCACCGTCTCTACCACCCCCCGACCTGACGTCCGGCGGCCTGCACGTCCACCAGCGTCGTGGTTGCATCGTCGCCGGGCACTCGACACGATGGACGACTCGGGTCCCCGGGGCTGCTGCCCCGAACTGCTCCGTCCCGACCTCCCCCACCCTCCGCCCAGACCCAAGGAACCCCGTGCCCGCGCATCCCGAGTCCGTGGCCCTCGCCGTCGCCGTGGCGACGGCCGCCGACGACAAGCTGGCCTCCGAGTTGGCGCTCTACGACGTCGCCGACGTCCTGGCGGTGGTCGACGTGTTCGCGATCGCCTCGGCGGGATCGGACCGCCAGGTCCGTGCCGTGGTCGACAACATCGAGGAGCGCCTCCGCGAGCACCACGACGCGCGGCCGGCCCGGCGTGAGGGCTCACCGGAGTCCGGCTGGGTGCTGCTGGACTACGGCGACGTCGTGGCACACGTGTTCACCAGCGAGCAACGATCCTTCTACGACCTCGACCGGCTGTTCTCCGACGTCACCGCCTACGACCCGCTGACCGGCGACGTCGCGCGCGAGTCCACCCGCCTGCCCGACGACGACCCGTCACCGGACCTCGACGACCTGGTCGCGGCGGTCGAGCCGCCACGGACCGATGTGACGCCCGACACGCCCCCGACCCCCGCGAACGCCCAGGGCGAGGCCCAGGGCGAGGCCCAGAGCCAGGCCCAGAGCCAGGCCCAGGCCGACGCCCCGGCCGACCCGCCGGCGGGCGGCGGTGATGAGCGTGACGGGGACGTCGAGCAGCCGGCACGGACCGAGCACGCGGGGTCGTGAGTCCCGACGCCGGGTCCGACGGTGGCGCCCACCGGGTCTCCGGCCAGCGCGATCCGTCCGACGAGTCGTCGCCCGGGGCCACGGCAACTCGGGTGGTGTTGGTGCGCCATGGCGAATCGCGCTGGAACGTCGAGCAGCGCCTCCAGGGCCACTCCGGTCCGGGGCTCAGTGCCCGTGGCCACGACCAGGCCCGTGCGGTCGGGGCCTGGCTGGCCGCCACCCTGGGCGCGACCCCCGTGGTGTCGTCGGACCTGCCGCGAGCGCTCGAGACGGCCGAGCACGTCGCGACCGCGCTGGGGACCGACGTGGCGATCGACCCCGCGCTGCGCGAGCGCTCGTGGGGACGATGGGAGGGCCGCACGGTCGCCGAGCTGACCGCCGAGGGCTCCCCGGAATGGCAGCGACGGGCGGACGGCGAGGACGTCGCCGACGAGGTCGGTGGTGAGTCCGGTCCGGCGCTGGCGGCCCGGGTCCTCCCGGCAGTCCGGCGTCATGCCCGCAACCGGGATGTCGTGGTCCTGGTGTCCCACGGCGGGTCGATCTGGCATGCCCTGCACGCCCTGCTGGGGCTGCCCGACATGACCCTCGGCGGCGTCGCCAACACCGGTGTGGCCGAGGTGCTGCTGGGGGTTGACGGGCATGCGTGGCTGCAGGCCTACAACCTGCAGGGCCACCTCGCTGGCGACGGCGCCCGGGCCACCGAACCCGGTGCCCGGGGTCGCCACGACACCTGAGGCCAGCCGTCGACGACCACGGTCCCGCGGTCGTGCGTGGTCATCGGGACCTCGCCTCGATCACGCGGCGGGCCCGCGACGTGTCGGCGGACCCCGCGTCGCCGGCGGCCCCGTCGGCACGGACGAGGTGTCGTGCGAGCAGGATCAACGCGGCGGACACGGCCAGTGCCACCGCCGACACGACCCAGACCTGGTCGTAGGACGCCGCGGTGGCGATCTGCCCGGCGACCAGCGGGCCCGTGGCCGCACCGATGCTGAGTCCGGTCTGGGTGATCCCCGTGGCCTGGGCCGGCGCGTCCGGGTTCAGCCGCAGGACGGCGTAGGTCAGCAGGCCGTTCCAGCCCCACGACGCCGCGAAGGCCACGACGGTCACCAGCGCCAGGGCGGCGCCCGTCGGCCCGGTGGCCAGGGCCGCGAACCCGACGACCGCCACGGCCATGGCCCCGGCGATGACCCGCAGGTGTCCGAACGGCAGCCGGTCCACGGCGACCCCGACCACGATCCGGGTCGTGGCCCCGACGGCCGAGCCCAGTGCGAGCAGCAGGCCGGCCGTGGCCTCGGCCGTGCCCGCGTCCACGACGGCGTCGACGTAGAACACCGACGAGGACTGCCCCGCGGCCGTCGCCAGTCCGGCCGCGGCGGCCAGCAGCCACAGGTGTCGCCGCGCGGTCCGCAGGTGGCCCGGTGGCGCGGTCGGGGCGTCGGCGGCCGCGCGGCGTCCTCGCCGCGACAACGAGGCCACGAGCAACGGCAGGGCCAGCAGCGGCGCGGCCAGGAACGCGACCCGCCAGCCCACGGTCAGGGCGATCGCCGGTACCGCGAAGCCGGCCAGCATCGTGCCGAGCGGGACCGCGCCCTGCTTGATCCCGACGGCGGTCCCGAGGTGGTCACCGTCGACGGCCTGGGCCAGGCGCATGTTGGCCGACAGCTGCGACACGGCGTTGCCGGGCCCCCCGATGACCATGGCGGCCACGATCATCGGGGTGGACGAGGCCAGGCCGAGGAGTCCCAGCGACACGACCGCGAAGCCGACGCCCACCCACGTGGACCGTTGGACCCCCAGGGCCTCGATGCGGGTGTTCGCCAGGGCGTAGACCAGCGCCGACACCCCGAAGAACCCGCTCGCCGCGAGGCCCAGCTCGGCCGGGGTCATCCCGACGTCGGCCCGCATCGACGTCGCCAGCGCACCCAGCAGGAACGGGGCGATCATGCCGATGGTGGTCTGGAGCGTGGCGATGACCGTGGGCCGGATCGGGGACGCCGAGGCCCCCGACCCCGAGGTGTGGTGGGGGGTGGCCTGCCGAGGCGAAGGGGTCAACGCGAGGTCGATCGTCAGGGGGTGCGCGGTGGGACGCGGGTCGGTCGGAACGCCGTCGCGACGTTCCGGGCCGACGGCGGTCGAAACGCCGGTCCGGACCGGGATCATCCGGCCCGGACCACCGCCGTCGGCCCGACCGGCACGCATCGCCGCCGTCGGCCCGCCCGGATCCCCGTCGTCGGCCCGGGCGGACCGCCCGGGTCGGGTCAGCCCCAGAGGTCACGGAAGGCCGGCGAGCGGTCGAGCAGGTCCTCGGCGGTGCCGCGATCCACGACCTCGCCGTCCTCGACCACCACGACCAGGTCCGCCCGGTGCAGCGCCGGTCGTCGGTGTGACACGACCAGGGCGGTCGGTGGGGGACCGTCGTCGTCGGCGCGCGGGTCGAACAGGTGGTCCCACAGCGCGGCCTCGGTCTCGACGTCGAGTGCCGACGACAGGTCGTCGAACACCAGCAGCTCGGGTCGACGCACCAGCATGCGCGCCGCGGCCGAACGTTGGACCTGTCCTCCCGACAGGCGCATGCCCCGGGGCCCGACCAGGGTGTCGAGCCCATCGGGCATGGCCGCGAGGTCGTCGGACATGGTCGCGGCGTCGATCGCCCGCCACAGCCCGTCGTCGTCGGCCTCCAGCCCCATCAACAGGTTCTCGCGCAGCGCCATGGAGAACAGCCGTGGGACCTGCGGGGTGTAGGCGGCCACGGGCGGGACCATGAATCGGGCTGGGTCCGCCACGACCCCACCCCGCCACCGGATCTCACCCCGGTCGGCCGGCAGCAGCCCGAGGGCGGTCTGCAACAGGGTGGTCTTGCCCGCACCCACGCGGCCGGTGACCACGACCAGTTGCCCCGCCCACACGTCGAGGTCCACGTCGCGGATGCCGCCGTCGCCGTCCGGGTGCACGTGGGTCACGCCCCGCAGCGCCAGCAGCGGCGCGTCCTCGCGAGCGTCGTCCACGGCGTGGTCGTCCGGGCGCGGCAGCTCCTCGTCCAGCGCCGAGTGCTCCGCCAGGTCCTGCCACGAGCCACCGTCCATCAGGTCGACCATGCGTTCGAACGACACGCCGGCCTGGCGGATGCGCGCCATGAAGGTCCCGATGAAGAAGGCCGCGAAGGAGGTCTGGGCCAGCAGGGTCGCGAACAACGCGAACTCGCCCACGCTGAGCCCGCCGGCGCTGCCCATCGAGCCGGCCGCCAGCAGCAGCACCAGCCCCGTGCCGATGGTGCCGGTGGACTGACCCATCTCGTCGGTGGCCGCGGTCAGGGTGCGGTCGCGGACCATCATGGCCCGACGCCGCTCGTTGAGCACGTCGAAGCGGTCGAGCACGGCCCGCTCGGCACCGGCCACCTTGATCGACTGGGCGGCCCCCAGGGACTCACCCAGGAAGCCGGTGACGTCCTCGGTGGCCTGGCGGGCGGCGGTGCGATACGCCCGGATGCGCTCCGACAGCAGCCACACCGCCACCAGCACGACCAGCATCGGGGCGAACGCGACCGCCGCGAGCACCGGGTCGATGGCGGCCAGCAGTGCGAACGACACCGTCGACGACACGATCGCCCCGCTGAAGTCCACGGAGAAGTCCATCGCCTCGAGGGTGTGGTCGATGTCGTCGCGGAAGCGGCTGACGACCTCGCCGGGGGCCTGGCGGACCGGCCGGGCGCCGGGCAGCCCGAAGATCCAGCGCAGCATGTTGCGCTGCATGCTGGCGCCGGCCCGGAACAGGACCCGGGCATGCCAGCGCATGCCGACCACGATGGCCACCACGCGCAGCACCAACCAGGCGACCAGGGCGATCACGGCCGCCCGGACGCTCCAGCCACCCGAGGTCGCACCGGAGCCGGGGAGGCCGTCGAAGTAGCGCTCGGTGATGACGCCGAGTGCCAGCCCCATGGTCCAGATCGAGGTCCACAGCACCAGGCTGACCGGGTAGCGCACCGGTTGGTTGGCCATCAGGCGCGCCAGGACCCGGACGGCCGACAGCCGTCCGTCGTGGGAGCCGTGGGACCCCTGGTCGTGGTCGTGTCCGTGGTCGCCGGTGGTCATGTCAGCACCTCCTCCATGCCCGTGGCCAGCAGCCGGGCGTAGCGGCTGTCGCGGTCGGCCGCGAGGGTGACGCGGTCGCCGAACTCGACCACCCGTCCGGCCTCCATCACCGCGACGT
Source organism: uncultured Nitriliruptorales bacterium (assembly GCA_963735045.1). Taxonomy (GTDB): domain Bacteria; phylum Actinomycetota; class Nitriliruptoria; order Nitriliruptorales; family Nitriliruptoraceae; genus Salsipaludibacter. The sequence continues at coordinate 946,851 of CAVTIZ010000003.1, forward strand.
CGTCGGCGCGATGCAGCGTGTGGAGGCGGTGGGCGATGATGATCCCGGTCCGTCCCGCCAGCAGGCCGTCGATCGCGCGTTCCAACCAGCCCTCGGTGGCCGGGTCCAGCCGCGACGATGCCTCGTCGAGCACGACCAGCCCGGGGTCTCGCAGGAACACCCGGGTGAAGGCCAGCAACTGGGCCTGCCCGGCCGAGACCCCGACCCCGCTGCCGCCCAACGGCGTGTCCAGCCCGTCCGGCAGGCCGGCCAGCCACTCGTCGAGCCCGAGCAGGGCGATGGCCTCGTGCAGGTCGGCGTCGGCGACGGTCGGGTCGAAGAAGGTCAGGTTGTCCCGGACGGTGGCCCGGAACAGCTGGACGTCCTGGGTGACCATGGCCACGCGGTCGCGCAGGTCCGCGGCGTCGCTGGCGGCCACGCCACCGAGGCGCACGGTCCCGACGTCGGGGTCGTACAGCCGGGTCGCCAACCGGGCCAGGGTCGACTTGCCGGAGCCGGTCCGCCCCAGGATGCCCAGCACCCGGCCCGGGGCGATGGCCAGGTCGATGTCGTGGAGCACCCGCGTCGGAGCGCCACCCGCCAGGTCGGTGTCGTCGCCGTCGTGGGATCGCGGGTCGTCGGGTCGGGCGTCTGGTTGGTCGTCGAGTCGGTCGTCTGGGGCGGCGTCGACGTAGGCGAAGCCGACCCGGTCGAAGGCCACCGACAGCGGTCCCTGCGGCAGCAGCGTCGACCCCGATTCCGGCAGGGCCGACGGGGTGTCCAGCAGTTCGCCGACCCTGGCGATGGCGGCGCCGGCCTTCTGCAGGTCCTGCATCTGCTCGCGGATCTGGTGGAGCGGGTGGCCGATCATCTCGGTGTAGCTGACGACGAGGAAGACGGTCCCGATCGTCAGCGTGCCGACGTCGAGCAGGCGTGCCCCGATGACGAACACCGCGACGAGCATCCCGATGCGCAGCACCTCGCTGGTGGACCACATCAGGGCCCACCCGGTCCAGCCGCGCACCTCCAGGGGCATCCATCGTCGCAGCAGGTCGGCGAAGCGTTCCTGCATGAAGTGCCCGGCGCCGTTGGCCGCGATGTCCTCGGTGCCGTCGACCTGCTCGCCGACCTGTCCGTAGGTCTCCGCGGCGATGGCGCGGTGCGCGCGCCACCACGGCACGGCGACCGCGTGGAGTCGGGCCATGGCCAGCAGCCCGAGTGCGAGCACGCCGACGAGCACCCCGCCCAGCAGCCACGACTCGCGCAGCAACAGGACCGCGATGCCGGCGATCAGGACACCGTTGCCCACGACCTTGACGACCAACGCCGAGAAGAAGTTGGACAGGGCGGTGACGTCACCGTCGACACGCTCGATGAGGTGGCCGGGCGGGTGCTGCTTGTGGAAGCCCAGGTCGAGGTGCAGCACGTGGTGGGTGAGGTCCGCGCGCAGTTCGTTGGTGGCGCGCCACCCGACCTGCTCGGCCAGCCAGGTCGAGGCGACGGCCAGGCCCTGGTGGGCCAGGGCCGCGACCACGACCAGCCCCGCAAGCACCCCGAGGCTCGGTCCGGCGCCCGGGCCGGGGCCATCACCCGTGGCCTGGTCGATGATGGCTCGCAGTGCCTGTGGGATCGCCAGTTGGACGACCAGGTCGGTGGTCACCAGCACGGCGAGCACGACCACGCGCCCGCGATGGTGTCGCAGGTAGGTCGTGAGGAGGGCGAGGTAGGCCCGAACGGGAATCATGGAGCTGCCTGGTCAGTGGTCGCCCGAGACGGGGCGGACGGGGTGTCGCTGCGGCGATGACGGTGGGGCCGCCCCGTGGGGCGGCCCGCGAGACGACGTCGGTCGGTGCTACCGGCGTGCGCGCAGACGGACCGCGGGGGTGGGCACGACGACGTTGCTCGTGGACGTCGACATGAACCACTCCTCCGGGTCGCGAGGTGACCAGGCAGGTCACACGGCTCTCGGACTGTCGCGCAGGACCCGTCGACCTGTCAAGGCCCTTGGTGCGCCTCGCGCACGCCGCGCCTGGTCGCCGATCGTCATGCGAGGCGACGGCGTGCGGGTTGCGTCGACTGGGAGTACGGCCGCCCGACGCCATCCGGGGGTGGGTCGACGTCGACGTCGACGTCGACCCTCGGGACATCGGCGCCGAGCCTCGGGCTCCGGCGGGCGGGCCTCGGCGTGAGGATTCGACCGTGTCGGTCCACTCGAGGACCTGGTGCGGGGAGACCTCGGTGCTGTCCTCCCACGAGTCGTGCGGCGATCGCCACGCGGGGGCGGGGTGGCGGGGGTCCGATCCGGACGATTCACTGGGTCGTCCCGCGAGCACCAGGAGTCTGGACGTGGCACGTGGTTGGGGTGGCGACTCCATGGAGGGCTACGTGGAGCGCCTGATCCGCGAGGCGCAGGGTCGCGGCGAGTTCGACGACCCCGCGGGCTCCGGACGGCCGATCGCCGACCTGGATCGTCCCCACGACGAGAACTGGTGGATCCGGCGCACGTTGCGCGAGGAGCAGTTCACCACGATCCCCCCGGCGCTGGCCCTGCGTCGCGACGTCGCGGTGGCCCGCCAGCGAATCGCGGGACTGCGCACCGAGGCGGAGGTCCGCCGCCTCGTCGAGGACCTCAACGTCCGCATCCGGCACGCCAACGCCACGATCGTCACCGGGCCCCCGTCGTCGGTGTGGCCGCTGGACGTCGATCGGGAGGTGGCCCGCTGGCGCACGGTGCGTGGCCCCGACCGGCCGTCGCCCGACCCCGTCGACCCGCAGCCCGACGCCCCGTCGCGGCGACCGCGGTGGTGGCGCCTCAGGAGTCGGTGACGTCCGTGACGCCGTCGTCGGGGACCGGCGTCGGCACGTCGGGCGCGGGCACGTCGGGGGAGACCTCGTTGGGGGAGGCCGCCCCGGTCGCGATCGCCGTGGCGTTGGCCAGGGTCGTGGAGGCGATGGCGTCCAGGGCCTGGCGCGTCAGGAAGGCCTGGTGTGCGGTGACCAGCACGTTGGGGAAGGTCAACAGCCGGGAGAACACGTCGTCGGCGATGACCTGCTCGCTGCGGTCCACGAAGAACAGGTCGGCCTCCTCCTCGTAGACGTCCAGTGCCAGCGACCCGATGACGCCCGACTTCAGGCCGTCGATCACGGCACTGGTGTCGATGAGGGGCCCACGCCCGGTGTTGACCAGCATCACGCCCGGGCGCATGTCGCGGATCGCCTCGCCGTCGACGAGGTGGTGGGTCTCGGGCGTCAGCGGGCAGTTGAGTGTGATGAGGTCGGCGCGTGCGCGCGCCTCCTCCCACGGCACGTAGGTGACGCCGAGGTCGACCAGGTGGTCGTCGTGGGTCGGATCGACCGCCAGGACCTCGCAGCGCAGGTGCCACAGCAGGCGTGCGACCAGGGCGCCGATGCTGCCCGTCCCCACCACGGCGACCGTGGTCCCGGCCAGGTCGAAGCCCACCAGTCCCTCGAGGCTGAAGTTTCCGTCACGGACTCGGTTGTAGGCCCGGTGGATGCGTCGGTTGAGGGCGAGGACGAGCGCCAGCGTGTGCTCGGCCACCGCGTTCGGGGAGTAGGCCGGGACCCGGAGCACACGCAGCCCCAGCCGCGCCGCGGCCGCGAGGTCCACGTTGTTGAACCCGGCACACCGAAGGGCGATGCCACGGGTTCCCCCGCGGGCCAGCACCTCCAGCACCTCGGTGGACAGGTCGTCGTTGACGAACGCACACACGACCGGCGCCCCGTCGGCCAGCTCGGCCGTCGTGACGTCCAGGCGGGGGGCCAGGAACACCAGGTCGTGGCCGATGGCGGTGTTGGCAGCGGTGAACGCGGCGCGGTCGTAGGCCATCGTCGAGAACAGGCGCAGTTCGGAGGTCGTGTCCGGGCCGGCAGCAGTCCGGCCGTCGTCGGGGGGCGCCATGTGAACTCCTCGGTGCGTCGCCGTCGCGGGTCGCGCGCGAATGGGCCTCCCGGCGGACGCTAGTGCGCCCGCGCCGCCGGTCGCGCAGCGAGGCCTCGGCGTCGCCGCGCACGAGGTGAGGTCGGGACGGGCCGCCGAGCCCGATGCGCGTTGGGCGCGCGTGGTCGAGCCTCGATGTCGAGTGCGACGACACTCGATCGTCTGGAGGGTGAGAGCCGGCATCGTGCCGGCACCCACACGAGGAGCCCATCATGGCAACCGCGACAACGACCTACCTGCTCAGCGTCCACCACGACTACGACGCCGCGCCGCCCAGCGAGGAGGAGACCCAGCGGATGTTCGATGCCGTGGACGAGTTCAACCACGACCTGCAGGGCTCCGGTGCCTGGGTGTTCGCCGGGGGACTGCACGCGCCCAGCAGCGCCACCACCGTCGACAACACGGGGTCGGAGGTGCTCACGACCGATGGTCCCTTCGCCGAGGCCAAGGAGGTCCTCGGTGGCTTCTGGATCATCCGCGTGGCGGACCTCGATGCCGCCCTCGAGGTCGCGGCATCGGCGTCGCAGGCGTGCGGGGGACCCGTGGAGGTCCGCCCGTTCGAGGGCGACGTCGACGGCGACGCGTCCGCATGACCCACGACGGGGTCGCCGCGGTCGAACGGGTCTTCCGCGAGGAGTCCGGCCGCGCCGTGGCGACCCTGGTCCGGTTGGTCGGCGACGTCGGCGTCGCCGAGGAGATGGTCCAGGAGGCCTTCGAGGTGGCACTGCGACGATGGCCCGTCGACGGCGTCCCACCACGGCCGGCGGCATGGATCATCACCACCGCACGCAACCGGGCGATCGACCGCCATCGTCGCGAGTCGACGCGGACGCCACGATCCATCGCCGCCGCCCTGGCACATGCGCCCCAGCAGCACGCCGACGAGGTGGAGCCGGTTCCCGACGACGAGCTCCGGCTGCTGTTCCTGTGTGCCCACCCCGCGCTGTCGTTGTCGGCCCGGGTGGCCCTGAGCCTGCGGTTGGTCGGCGGGCTGACGTCGGCCGAGATCGCGGCCGCCTTCCTGGTGCCGGAGTCGACCATGGCCCAACGGCTGGTGCGCGCCACCAGCAAGATCCGTGACGCCGCCATTCCGTACCGGGTCCCCGACCAGGCCGACCTGCCGGCGCGGCTGGACAGCGTGCTGCACACGATCTACCTCGTGTCGACCGAGGGTCACGCGGCGTCCGCTGGGGCCGACCTGGCACGGCTGGACCTGTCGCGAGAGGCCATCCGGCTGGCCCGTCGGGTCGTCGCCCTGCTGCCCGACCAACCGGAGGCCCGCGGGCTGCTGGCGCTGGTGCTGCTGGTGGACGCCCGCCGGGCCACGCGCACCGCCGCGGACGGCACCCCCGTGCTGCTGGCCGACCAGGACCGGTCCCGGTGGGACCGGGACCGGATCGCGGAGGGTCACGCGATCGTGCGTGGCCTGCTGGCCGAGAACCGTCCCGGCCCCTACCAGCTGCAGGCCGCCATCCAGGCCGTCCACACCGACGCCACGACGGCGTCCGACACCGACTGGGGCCAGGTGCTGGCCCTCTACGACCAGCTGTGGGAGATCGCCCCGACCGACGTCGTGGCGCTCAACCGGGCGGTGGCGCTGGCCGAGGCGGGGGACCCGGCCGGGGCCCTGGCCGTCGTGGACGACCTGGATCGCGACACCTGGCACCGCTGGCACCTCGTGCGGGGCGAACTGCTGGCCAGGACCGGGGACGCGCGGGCCGCGGCGATCGCGGTGGGCCGTGCCGCCTCGTTGGCCGACAACGACGCGGAACGGCGCTACCTGGAACGCCGCCGGCGAGCGCTCACGACGTCGGGGGACGACCGACCCGGCTGACCCACCCGCGGAGTCGAGGCGAGTGGCCGGGCATGGGGGAGGGACGCGACGGCGTTGCGCTCAGTCGCGTGGCAGCTGGTCGGGGAGGGGCGCCAGCAGTTGCGTGATCCAGCCGGGTGTTGCCTCGCGGTCGGGGTGGTCGTCGGGGGAGCCCCCGAGCGCCCGCGCCCACGCCATGGCACGCATGACCGCCCCGAGATGGCGAGCCAGTTGCAGGTCACGGCGCAGTCGCGTCGGGTCCGCCACGTCGGACCATTCGGCCAGGTAGGCCGCCACCAGCGGGTCCAGCCCGTCCCGCAGGCCCGGGCTGTGGTGGGGGATGCTGCGCAGCGTGGCCGTCATGGTCGCGAACGGGTGGCTGACCACGGCGTCACCCCAGTCGAAGATCCGCGGTCCCGTCACGAACACGTTGTTGCCGTGCAGGTCGTCGTGCTGGATCGTGGCCGCCACCGGCGAGGCCGCCAGCTCGTCCACCCAGGCCCGCAGCTGTGGCCGCTGGCGCTCGAGGTGGTGTTCGTCGTCCGGGGTGAGGCCCCATGGGCGACCGCGTCCGACCAGTTCGTCGTCGGCCACCAGGTCGTCGAGTCGGTCGAGCAGGGCGATTCCGCGGACGTCCGGCACCCCGGCCGCGACCAGGTCGTCGGCGTGGACCTCGGCCGCGCGCTGGATGCGGGCGTAGCGGTGCAGCGCCGCGCCCCAGGTCGGGGCCACGTCGGCCCCACCCTCGAGGGTGCGCAGGACCGGCCCACCGTCGGCGAGCACCAGCCACCCACGTGCCCGGTCCGCGGCCACGACCTCCGGAACGGAACCGGGGACGAGGCCCGCGAGCGTCTCCAGCACGGCGACCTCGTGGCGACTGGCCGGATGCGTTGCCTTGATCCACGGGCCGAGCGGGTCGACGCGACCGACCACCGACCACGGCCGGGCATGTCGCACGCTCCAGCGGACGGGGCCCAACGACTCGGCCAGCCACGCGTCGAGGTCGGCGCGCGTGGCGACGTACCAGTCCGGGACGGGTTCGGGGTCAGCCACCGTCACCCGGTGTGGGCCGCGAGTCGGCGTCGGCGGCGGTCGAGTCCGGGTCGACGGCCACCTCGTCGTCCGCCGTGCCGTGCGCGTCCTCGTCGGCATCCTCGCGATCGGCGTCCTCGCCCGCGTCCGGGCCCGACCCCGCAGCGGCGTCCGCGTCCGGGTCCTCCTTCGGATCCTCCAGCAGGGTGACGTGGGCATCGGCGGCCGGGACGGACCGCGGGCTGCCCGGGTCGGTGGTGCGGGTGGGAACCTCGTCGTGGCCGGGCGTGGGGTCCACGCCACCGAGTTCGTCGACCCGGGACTCGGCCTGGTCCGACGACAGCACCTTGATGGTCGACGGGCGCGGTCGGGTGGCGTCCTCGGGCACCTCCTCGGCCGCGTCCTCGGCGGCCAGCGACTCGGCCCGGCGGGCGCCGGTCGCCAGCAGCCAGGACCCGAGCACGACCAGCACCAGGCAGGCCCACTGGGCACCGGTGAGGCCCAGTGCCCGGGCGTCGTAGGTGCGTGCCAGGTCGGTCACGAACCGGCCGACGCCGTACCACACCAGGAAGACGCCCGCGATCGTCCCCGGGACCAGCGGTCGGCGTCGGTCGCCCGCACGTCGCAGCAGCACCGCGAGCACGGCCAGCAGCACCAGCAGGTGGAGGAATTCGTAGAAGGCGGTGTTGTGGATCGTCTCGCCGATGGCCGGCTCCGGCTCCACGGTGCCGCCACCCCGGTAGGTCATGCCGAGGAAGAAGTCCGTCGGCCCACCGAAGTGTTCGCCCACGGCCATGCAGCCCAGGCGTCCGATGGCCAGGCCGACGGTCAGCCCGATCGCGGTGCCGTCCAGCAGCACCCAGCGCTCCCGGCGTCGCCACCGTTCCCGGGACCACCACCAGCCGGCCACGGTGCCGAACAGCAGTCCCCCGGAGAACTGCACGCCTCCCTCCCAGACGGCGATCACGTCCAACGGGGTCTCGATCGCCTCGAGGTGGGACAACACCCACGTCAGGCGGGCCCCGACCAGCCCCACGATCGCCACCTTGGTGGCCAGGTTCGTGTACTCGTCCGGGTCGATTCCCCGGGCACCGACGTAGCGGGCGCCGACGGCGGCGCCCACGACGATCCCCAGCGCGACCAGCAGGCCGAAGGTCCGGATCGTCACCGGTCCCACCTGGAAGTCCGGGAAGGTGTGGTACGGCACGGCAGCGAGCAGCGTCACGGAAATGGCCTCGAGGGGATGGCGGAGCCGGCAGATCACCGACCTTCACGCCCCCAGCATGCCCGACCCCCGCACCCCCTGCCGACCACCCCCACCGAGCCCACGCCGATGCACCGGGACATCGCCTGCCTGGCGCCGCCGACCTCGACGAGTGCCACCGCAGTTGCGAGGCCCCAGCCGAGGAACTGCGAATGCACCCGGACTCCGCCTGCCTGGCGTCCGCGACCTCTTCGAGCGCCACCGCAGTTGCGAGGCCCTGGCCGAGCCCACGCCGATGCACCGGGACATCGCCTGCCTGGCGTCGCCGACCTCGACGAGTGCCACCGCAGTTGCGAGGCCCCAGCCGAGGAACTGCGAATGCACCCGGACTCCGCCTGCCTGGCGTCCGCGACCTCTTCGAGCGCCACCGCAGTTGCGAGGCCTTGGCCGAGCACACTGCAAAGCACCGGGACATCGCTGCGCCGAAGCGCTGCGGTGTCAACCGGTGCACGTGGACCTGAGGGGATTTGAACCCCTGACCCCCTCCATGCCATGGAGGTGCGCTACCGAACTGCGCCACAGGCCCGTGGGTGCGGCCGGGCACGATACCACCGGGGCTGCGAGGGCGCGAACCTCGACCGGAGGGGATCCCCCGACGGGCGCTGGGGCCGGCAACGGCGTGCGACCCCGCGGACGGCTGCACCGGGCTCCTATGCTGCAGACCACGACGCCGGCGCCGAGGAACAGCCATGCCAACCATCCATGACGTCCTGGACTCCGTGGACGGCCTGCGTGACGACGCGTCGCGCCGTGTGGAGCGCCACTTCGGGTCCCTGGCGGCACTCGCCGGCGCGTCGGAAGAAGACCTCGAGGCGATCCAGGGGATCGGCCAGGTCATGGCCGGTCGCATCCTCGGTGCCGCGATGCAGGCCCAGCAGCGCGTGTCGCAGCCGGCGCGCCTGGCCAAGGACGCCAACGCGCGGACCGCCGCCACCGCCGACCGGGTCATCGACGCCGCGAGTGCGATCGCCGACGGCACCGTCGGACGCACCGCGCCGGGCACCCGCGACGTGATCGAGGACGCGGAGGTCACCGCCCGCACCGGGGTGTACCGGATCCATGCCAAGGGCGACGAGACCGTGGACCGCACCGTGGAGGCCGTCGAGGGCTCCAAGGTCGTGGCGCGCTCGGCTGCCGACCAGGCCCGGGCCACCGCGCGAGGGCTGGCCGGCCAGGCCCTGGAGGTCACCACCGCGGTGGCCCGCTCGACCCTGACACCGGCGCGGTCGCTGCTCGGCGGGTTGTTCGGACGAGACGACGCCACCGACGAGTGAGCCACGCGATCGGCCCCCGGCCACCGATGGGTCGTCATCCGCCATGGCCTCCGGACACCGGTGTGGCCTGCGGTCCGGTCTGCCGTCGGGGCAGGTTGTGCCCACCGATAGCATCGATGGTCGTGCCACCGCCTGGCACGCCTGTGGCGGAAACGACCCGGGATCGCCCGTGCCGGCGTCGCCTCCGGCCCGCCCCACCCGGCTCGGCACCAGCCCCCCAGCGGTCCGCGCCCGAGGCGCCACCCGACGTCCGACGCCCGGTCACCGGACGTCTCGTCACCCGCCTCTGCACACCGCCACGAACACCCGCACCGGACGGACAGCCCCGATGAGCCCCGACGCCACCACGGCCCCGACCTCGCACTCCCCGGAACACCCGGACGTGGCGGTCGATCGCTACGACCCGCTGGCCATCGAACCCGCGATCGCGCAGCGCTGGGTCGACGACGCGACCTACACCCTGGACGGCGCCGGCGACCGTGACCGCTACTACGCGCTGACCATGTTCCCGTACCCGAGCGGTGACCTGCACATGGGCCACGCCGAGATCTTCTCGATCCACGACGCCCTGGTGCGCCATCTGCGCATGACCGGCCACGCGGTCCTCAACCCCATCGGGTGGGACGCGTTCGGCCTGCCGGCCGAGAACGCGGCCAAGCGTCGCGGCGAGGACCCGCGCGCGTGGACGGCCGCCAACATCGAGGAGCAGGCGGCGTCCATGCGACGCCTGGGGTTCAGCTTCGACTGGTCCACCCGACTGCACACCTGCGACCCGTCCTACTATCGCTGGACCCAGTGGATCTTCCTGGAGTTGCTGCGGGCCGGGCTGGTCGATCGCAAGGACGGCCTGGTCAACTGGTGCCCCGGCTGCCAGACCGTGCTGGCCAACGAACAGGTCGTGGACGGTCGCTGTGAACGCTCCGACGACATCGTGGAGCGTCGCCCCCTGACCCAGTGGTACTTCCGGATCACCGACTACGCCGAGGAACTGCTGGACGACCTCGAGCACATCGACTGGCCCGACCGGGTCAAGACGATGCAGCGCAACTGGATCGGTCGGTCCGAGGGCGCCGAGGTCACCTTCCCGGTGGCCGGCGACGGCGACGACGAGGTCGTGGTCTACACCACCCGACCCGACACCATCTTCGGGGCCACCTACTTCGTGTTCGCGCCCGAACATCCCCTGGTCGCGCGTCGCATGGGCGACGACCCGGCCTACGCATCCTTCCTCGAGGAGGTGTCGCGCCGCAGCGACATCGAGCGCCAGTCGTCCATGGGCGACGAACGCCGGGACCGGCGTGGGTTCCGGCTCGGCTTCGACATGGTCAACCCGTTCACCGGGGAGCAGATCCCGGCCTACGCGGCGGACTACGTGCTGATGGACTACGGCACCGGCGCGATCATGGCGGTGCCGGTCGGTGACCAGCGAGACTTCGAGTTCGCCCGCGCCAACGACCTGGAGATCCGGGTCATCATCCAGCCCACCGACGACCACGGGCAACCGCTGGCCCCGCTGGACCCCGACACCATGGAGCAGGCCTGGGTCGGTCCCGGGACCATGGTCGCCTCCGGTGACTACGACGGGATGACCTGGCAGGACGCCAAGGCCGCCATCATCGACGACCTCGCCGACAAGGGCTGGGGTCGGGGCACGGTCAACTACCGCCTGCGGGACTGGCTGGTGTCGCGCCAGCGGTCGTGGGGCGCTCCGATCCCGATGATCCACTGCCCCGACTGCGGCCCCCGCCCGGTCCCGGCCGACGACCTGCCGGTGGAACTGCCCGACGACCTCGACTTCACCGTCAGCGGATCGCCGCTGGCCGAGCACCCCACGTGGAAGCACGTGTCGTGCCCCGACTGTGGTGGCGACGCCATCCGCGACACCGACACCCTCGACACCTTCGTCGACTCGTCGTGGTACTTCCTGCGCTACCTGTCCCCGAACAGCGACACCATGGCGTGGCCACGCGACCGCGCCAACGTGTGGCTGCCGGTCGACCAGTACACCGGCGGGGTCGAGCACGCCATCCTGCACCTGCTGTACGCCCGTTTCTTCGTCAAGGCGCTGCGTGACCGCGGCCACCTGGCCGTCGACGAACCCTTCGACGCCCTGCTCAACCAGGGCCAGGTCATCCTGTCCGGGTCGCGGATGAGCAAGTCGCGTGGCAACCTCGTGCGTCCCGCCGAGGTGTCCGAGGAGTTCGGCGCCGACACCCTGCGCGGCACCGTCCTGTTCGCCTCGGCGCCCGAGGACGACATCGACTGGGCCGACGTGTCCCCGGCCGGCATGCACAAGTGGCTGTCGCGGGTGTGGCGCCTGAACCAGGAACTGGGTGGCGCCGACGTCGCCGATGCCGGCAGCGACGCCGACGTCGCCGCGCTCCGGCGGGTCGTCCACGACCGCATCATCGGCATCTCCGACGACTACGACCACCGCAAGTACAACACCGTGATCGCCAAGCTCATGGAGATCACCAACGCCGTCATGGACGCCCGACGCTCCGGGGTGGCCGGCACCGCCGTTCGCGAGGCCCTGGACGTCGGCCTGGCCATGCTGGCGCCGATCTGCCCGTTCATCACCGAACAGCTGTGGCAGCAGCGCCACGGTGGGTCGGTCCACGACCAGTCGTGGCCGGTGGCCGACGAGTCACTGCTGGTGTCCGACACCGTCGACCTGGTCGTGCAGGTCAACGGCAAGGTCCGGGCCAAGGTGACCGTCCCCACCGGGGCCGACGAGGCCGCCATCGAGGCCGAGGCCCACGCCGACGACAACGTGGCCCGCTTCCTGGACGACGGCGAGGTGCGCACGGTCATCCACGTGCCGGGTCGCCTGGTCAACTTCGTGGTCGCCTAGTCCGCCCATCGACGGACGGGCCCCGCATGGACGTCGGCACCTGCACCTTGGAGGACGTCTCGGCGTGCACCGGCACGGTGGTGGTGATCGACGTGTTGCGGGCGTTCACCACCGCGGCCGTGGGCGTGGCGGGCGGGGCGTCGTCATGGGAACTGGTCGCGACCGTGGAGGAGGCACGTCGGCGGCGGCAGGAGGACCCGGCGACGGTGCTGGTGGGGGAGGTGGACGGGCACACCGCCGCCGGCTTCGACCACGGGAACTCCCCGACACAACTGGCCACGGTCGACCTGTCCGGACGGGCCGTGGTGCACCGATCGACCGCCGGGACCCAGGGCGTGGCGCGGGCGAGCGCGGCGTCACGGGTGCTCGTCACCAGCTTCGCGGTGGCCGGGGCGACCGCGCGGGCCATCGCCGGTGACGAGCGCGTGTGGTTGTGCGTGACCGGTGCGCACTCGGGGCGTGACGGCGAGGAGGACCGGGCCTGCGGCGAGTACGTCGCGGCGTTGCTGGCCGACGGATCCGACGTCGACCCGGGGCCGTACGTGGCGCGAGTGGCGACGTCGACGGCGGCCGGGTCCTTCCTGGAGGGCCATCGCGACATGCCCCCCGAGGACGTGGCGTTCGCGCAGGTCGTCGACCGGTTCCCGTTCGCCCTCGAGGTCGACCAGGTCGACGGGCGGTCCCTGCTGCGTCGGCGCGACCCGCCCGGTCACCAGCCGGTGACATGACGGCCGACGTCAGTCCGTCAGGTGCCCGTCGACCATGCGCACGATGCGGTCGCCCAGGTCGGTCACCCGGTCGTCATGGGTCACCATGATCGCGGCGACCTCGCGACGGTCGACCTCGTCGCGCAGCAGCTCCACGACCTGTCGGCCCAGCTCGGAGTCCAGCGCCGAGGTCGGTTCGTCGACCAGCAGCAGGTCGGGTTCGTTCATCAGCGCGCGTCCGATCGCGACCCGCTGGCGCTGGCCGCCGGACAGCTCGTCGGGGACGTTGTCGCCGCGCCCGCCCAGTCCGAGGTCCTCCAGCAGTTCGTCGGCCCGGTCGCGGGCGGCCGCGTCGATGCGACCCCCACCGAGCTGGCGCACGGCCAGCAGGTTCTCGCGCGCCGACAGGAACGGGATCAGGTTCACCGACTGGAACACGAACCCGATGCGGTCGCGTCGCACCGACGAGCGATCGGTGCCCTCCAGTCCGGCCAATTCGACGTCACCGAGGCGGATCGACCCGGAGGTCGGCGTCGCGAGGGCGCCGGCCAGGGTGAGCAGCGTGGTCTTGCCGGAACCGGAGGGGCCCTCCAGCACCAGGAACTCGCCGTCGTCGACCGACAGGTCGACGTCGTCGACGGCCACGATCGTGTCGTCCCCGGACGGGAACTCCTTGCGGGCCTTGTCGATGGTCAGCGCGGGCATGTCGGTCCTCCGACGGTGGTGGACGGGTGGCGACTCGGGTTGGTGTGGGCCGATGGTGGATGGATGTCGTGAGCGGAGCGACCAGCTCCCACGCGCCCGGAGCTCGGCGTGCTGGCAGGGGGGCGTCCTGTCCGGGTGCGCGTCACCCGATGGCGTCGGCAGGGTCGATGCGCAGGATGCGCCGCAGGGTCCCCAGCGCTCCCAGCACGGCCACGACCACGGTCGCGACGGCCAGGACCGCCAGGCGGGCCGGGACGATGACCAGTGGCAGGTCGGGCGGGACCAGCAGGGTCAGGCCGATGCCCAGGCCGATGCCGAGCAGGACCGCCAGCAGGGCGATCGCGATGGCCTGCACGGCCAGCCCGGCGACCAGGTCGCGGGTCCGGGCCCCGACGGCCTTGAGCACGGCGTACAGCCGGACGCGCTCGATGGTCAACAGGACGAAGAACAGGGCAACCACCAGCAGCGTGACCACGAAGGTCACCGCGATGATCCCCTGGAAGGTCGACGACTGCTGCGTGACGACGTCGTCGGCGGCGATCACCTCGTCCACCGTCGCCACGTCGGTGTTCGCGACCGCGTCCGCCAGGTCGCCCGGCGCGACGTCGCCCCCCACCACGGCGGCCTGGGTCGCGGGTGGCTGGGTGGGGTCGACCGCCGCGGCGACCTCGCGCCACGCGTCGGCACCGACCCAGATCGTCGGCGCACCCTGCGAGACGTCGCCGACGAAGGCGGACACGACCAGCTCGCGATCGTCGGGGCCGACGACCACCGTGTCGCCCACCTCGAGGTCGACCAGCTCGGCCAGCGCACCGTCCACGACGGCCTCGCCGTCGGCCGGTGGGGCGGGGACGACGTCGGTGGCGAGGTCGTAGCCCACCACCACGACGTCGTTGATGTTGCCCTCGCGGGCGGCCGTGGTGGCGACCGTGGACAGGCGACCGACGTCGTCGACCCCGTCCACCGCGCCCAGCGCCTCGATGGCGTCGTCGGGCAGCGCCGACCGACCCGGGGCGAGGTCGGCGTCGGCCGACACCACCAGCAGGCGGTCGCCCTGGGCCCGCAGCACCCCGGTCTGGTTGCGCGACAGCCCGTCGAGGAACGCCCCCAGGACGACCAGGAGCACGACGAGCAGGGTCATCGCGACGAGCACGGGCAGGAACTGGCCGAAGCGGCGTCGGAGTTCACGGACGGCGATGCTCATGCCAACCCACCACCACGGACGGCCTCGACCGGCTCGATGCGCAGGATTCGCCGCACCGACAACAGTCCGGCGAGCAGTCCCAGGACCAGGATGGCCAGCGACGACGTCGCCACCGTGACGGGGTCCAGGCTGGCCCCGAAGGTGTCCTGCAGCGCGGTCAGGAGCCCGGTCGCGATCCCGGCACCGACGACCACCGCGACCCCGACGACGACCACGACCTGCACCAGGACCGGCACGACCACGTCGCGCTGGCGTGCACCGACGGCGCGCAGCAGGACCAGGGCGTCGCGCTTCTGGACGGTCAGGATCTGGAAGAACACGGCCGTGACGATCGCGACCACGAGGTACAGCAGGATGTACAGGATCGAGAACGAGCGTGTGATGGTGCCGGCCCCGGGCAGGCTCGCCACGGCCGTGGCCGCGTCGACCGCCTCGACCCCGTCGACCGCCTCGGTGATGTCGGTGGCGAGGGTGGCGGGGTCGACCCCGTCGCCGGCCGTGACCGCGATCGCCGAGGTCGGCAGCGGGACGGGGGCACCGGCACGTTGCGCGGTGGCCTCGGCGACCACGTCGCGGGTCGTGAACAGGGTGGGCAGGACGTTGAACGTGGCGCCTTCGGCCTCACCGACCACGTCCACCGGGACCCCGGCGAGGTCGAGGCCGTCGGTCGGCGGTGCGGCGACGAAGCCGCTGGCGGCCAGCACCGCGTCGCCGCTGTCGGCGATGGTCGACCCGTCGCTGAGTTCGGCGGGCAACGCGGGGGAGCCCGGGTCGACGGCGACCACCGCCGTGGGTTCGTCCCCGACGTCGAAGACCGTGAAGGTGACCGCACCGGTCGCGTCGACGCCGTCCACGCTGTCCACCGCCTCCAGGGCACCGTCGGCGAGGACCGAGGCCTGTGGGTTGCGGCGAGCGGAGTCGTCGTAGACCCACACGTCGGCGGACGCGGCCTCGAAGGCCCCGGTCAGCCCGCCCGTGAGGGCGCCGGCCACGGCCTGGAAGAACAACAGCAGCAGCACCAACAGGCCGATGGCGCCGCCCAGGAGGGCGAAGCGGCCGAGGGCCCGGCGGATCTCTGCGACGGCGAGGAACATGCGCCGCACCTTATCGCGACACGACGTCGTGTCGCAACAACGGTCGGCCACCTACCCTGTTCCCATGCCGAAACTGTGGGCCGACTCCCTCGACGAACACCGGGCGCTGGTGCGTTCGCGCCTGGTGGCGGCGTTCGTGTCGCTGGTGGACGAGCAGGGCATCGAGGAGGTGACCGTCGCCGCCGTCGCCGCACGCGCCGATCTCGCCCGCTCGGCGGTCTACAACCACGTCGACCACCTCCACGACCTGGCGTTGTGGCATGCCGAGCAGGTCATGGGGGACTGGTTGGCGGGCCTGCAGCACCGCCCCGACGACGACCGCGGTGCGTGGGGACCCATCGAGGACCTCGTGCGCCAGTCCATGGACGTGTTCTCGGCCGATCCCCTGGCCGGGCTGGACCTGGCCCACCACCTGGACGACGACCGGGCCCGACGGCTGTTCGCCCTGCTGGCCCCGATCACCACGCACGTGCACCGGGTGGTCGCCGACGGCGTGGCGTCGGGTGACCTGGTCGACGAGGACCCGACCGAGTTGGCCGGGTTCGTGTGGGCCACGATCGCCGGGTACCGCACGATGGTGGCCGACGGTCGCGTGGCGCCAGGACCCGCGGCCGACACGCTCGTCCGCCTGGTCGGCCGGGCCATCCGCGCCCGGGACTGACGGTCGGCGTCGACCCGCCGGCATGGCGATGTGGATCCACCCACCCGGCGTGCCTCCCCCCGGGATCCCGGGGCGAGTCACATCACCCGTGGTCGCGCACGGCGGTGGCGATGGGTGCGGCGAGCACCTCGTCGGGGATCCGGAAGGCATCGACGAGGTCACCCGCGACCGGGGCGAGTTCGTCGCAGAGGTCGTCGACGGTGCGCTGGATCGCCTTGGAACGCGCACCCGAGAGGCGTTGGTGCTCCTGGTACCAGCCGCGGTCGGCCTCGATGGTGGCCAGGGCATGCAGGTCGCACACGGCGTTGAGCACGCCACCGAGGTCGTCGTCGGCGGCCTCGACGGCTTCGGCGAAGGCCTCCATGACGCGGCGGTCGAGGTGGGCGTGGGCGGCCTCCAGCATGTGGGTCTGGCAGTCGAGGTAGACCGCGAACTGGTCGACGTCGGGGTCCCGGGCCCGCTCCATGCGTCGGGCCAGCGTGGTCAGGGCGTGCTCCTCGCGCCAGGCCAGCATCGCCAGCTGCCAGTCGCGGTTGCGCAGGCCCGACGTGGGGCTGCCCTCGTCGCGGTCGAGGAGGTCGCGCACTCGTTCCCAGGCCGTGCGGACCGAGGTCACCTCCACGACGGTGGACACGACCCGGCCCGTGACGAACCCGGCCATGCCCCGCAGGTCCAGCGAGTCGAAGTCGTCGGCGAAGCCCGACAACAACGACTTGGCCACCTGCAGGAGCAGCACGGTGTTGTCGCCCTCGAAGGTGGTGAAGATGTCGGTGTCGGCCTTGAGCCCCCCGAAGCGGTTCTCCGACAGGTAGCCCAGGCCGCCACACGCCTGCCGGCAGGCCTGGATGGTGTCGGTGGCATGCTGGCTCGTGAGGGCCTTCATCCCGGCCGCATGCGCCTCCAGCGGGCGGCGGTGGTCCTCCCGCGCGTCCGGGTCGTCGTCGCCGAAGACGTCGGCCAGTTCGAGCGTGAGCCGTTGTTGGGCGTGGTGGAGCGCATAGGTCCGCGCGAGCCGCGGAAGCAGTTCGCGCCGATGGGTGGGATAGTCCAGCAGGTGGATCGGGACGTCGTCGGGACCGGTGAACTGCGTGCGGCGTCGGGCGTGGCGGGTCGCGATGGTCAGTGCGGACTTGGTCGCGCCCAGGGCCGCCCCGGCGATGGAGACCCGGCCCTGCACGAGCGTGCCCAGCATGGTGAAGAAGCGACGTGCGGGGTCCTCGATGGGCGAGGTGTAGGTCCCGTCGGCGTCGACGTGTCCGAAGCGGTCCAGCAGGTTCGTGCGTGGCACCCGGACCTCGTCGAACCAGATGCGGCCGTTGTCGACGCCGTTGAGACCCATCTTGTGGCCGCAGTCGGTGATGCGGATGCCCTCCTGGACGACACCGTCGTCGTCGCGCAGCGGCACCAGCAGGCAGTGCACGCCATGGGACTCGCCGTCGACCACCAACTGGGCGAACACCGCCGCCATGTGGCCGTCGTCGGCGGCGTTGCCGATCCACTCCTTGAAGTCGCGGTCGGGATCGGGTGTCGTGACCACGAACTCGTCGGTGTCGCGGTCGAAGGTCGCCGTGGTCGCCAGTCCCATGACGTCGGACCCGTGGCTGCGCTCGGTCATGGCGAAGCAGCCGAGCAGGTCGGTGGAGACCACGTCGGCGAGGTACTGCTCGTGGTGCCCGGAGGTGCCCAGGTGCAGGATCGCGCCACCGAACAGCCCGAACTGGACGCCGGCCTTGATGAGCAACGACACGTCGCCGTGGGCGAGTTCCTCGAAGCTGGCCGTGGAGCCGACGAGGTTGCCCTCGCCGCCGTGCTCGGTGGGGAGCCCCACGGTGAACACGCCGTCGTCGGCCAGTTCGCGCAGCCACGTCAGCACCTGGCGGCGATACGCCGGGATGTCGAGTCCGTACTGGGCGGTGACGTCGTGGTCGACCAGGAAGGCGCGTGCGCGGGCCCGCGTCTCGGCCTGGGGACCGTCGAGGAAGGCCCCGAGGTCACCGCCGGCCACGAACCCCGCGACCAGCTCGTCGGAGGTCAGTTCCGTCGATCCCGTCTCGGCGGGTGTCGTGGTCGCTGCCGTCATCGCGGGCTCCTGGGTCGACGTCGCACGACCACGGTATTGACCCCGTCGCCGGCTCCCACACGCCGCTCGGCCGTGTGCCGAGGTGACGAACGGGGTGCCACGGGGTTGCAGGGGTCGAGCGCTACCGTCGGCGACGAATCCGGTGAGGGGTGGTGGTGAGTGGCCGTTGGGCCCACGCGGGTGGCGGTGGTCACCGATTCGACCGCGGACCTGCCCAACGAGCTCGCCGAGCAGGTCGGACTGCGGGTGGTGCCGATGTCGGTGGCGTTCGGGACCGACACCGAGATCTCGCGTGTCACCATCTCCGACGAGGACTTCTACGCCCGACTCGACACCGCGGTGGACCTTCCCACCACGTCCCAGCCCAACCCCCACTGGTTCGTCGAGGCGTGGCAGGACGTGGCCGACGACGGCCTCGACGCGGTGGTGTCACTGCACGTGTCGGGGGACCTGTCGGGCACCGTCGCCCAGGCCCGGCGACTGGCCCCGGAGGCGGCAGTGGCCGTCACGGTGGTGGATTCGCGACAGGTCGCCGGTGGCCTGGCGCTGATGGCCGTGGCGGCCCAGCACGCGGCGGACGCCGGTGGGTCCTCCGACGAGGTCGTGGCCGCCGCCGAGGCCGTCGGGGACGTGGTCGTGACGCGCATGGTCGTGGACACCATGGAGTACCTGCGGCGCGGTGGCCGGGTGTCGGGGATGCAGGCGACCCTGGGACGGGCGCTGCGGGTCCGACCGGTGCTGGGTGTCCTGGACGGTCGCATCCAGCCACACGGACGGGCCCGGACGATGCGGGCCGGCATCGACAAGGTCGTGGACGACATGGTCGAGCAGTTCGGGGACACCCCGCTGGCCCTGGTCGTCACCCACGCCGTGGCCCCGGACGCCGCGGCGACCGCGTTGTCGCTGGCCCGCCGGCGCCTGGCCGTGGTCGAGTCGGTGACCACCGTCTTCGGCCCGGTGCTGGGCACCCACACCGGACCCGGCGCCGTGGCCCTGGCTGCCGCACCCGCCGTCCTCGTCGGGTCGTTGCCCACGACACCGGCTCGGCGCGCCTGACCCGACTCGTCCGGTCGGCTGTCCACAGCCGTCGGGATCGACCGTGCCACGCCGGGCGCGAGTCCGCACGCTGCCGACATGGAACGATCGTGGATGGCCCGACTGGCCGAGGACCTCGCAGCGACCCGTGCGGAGCTGGCGGGACTCGCACTGCTCCTGGTGGGCGGGATCGTGGTCACGGTGGCGGTCGTCGGACGGCTGCCGACGACGTCGCCGGCCGGGACCGGCCCGACCCCCGTGGTGCCCGTGGCACCGTCGACGTCGACGGCTCCGGTCGACCCGACGGCCTCCGCCGCACCGGAGTCCGCGACCGGTGTCGTCCCGTCGGATTCGCCCCCCGGCCCGGCTGCCGCGCCGGCTGCCGCGCCGGCTGCCGGTCAGTCTGCCGGTCCGGCGGGCTCGGACCCTCCGGCGTCGGGCGGCGTGGCCGCTGACGCGGTGGGACTCGTGGTGGTGCACGTCACTGGCTCCGTCGGGTCACCCGGTGTGGTCGAGGTGCCGGCCGGTGCGCGCCTGGTCGACGTCGTGGCCGCGGCCGGCGGGACCCGAGGCGACGCCGCGGTCGATGTCCTGAACCTGGCACAGGTGGCCGTGGACGGCCAGCGCCTGCACGTGCCGACCACCACCGAGGTGGCGGAACTGGCCGACGGCGCCGGGGCCGACGGTGCCGGCGCCGACGGGGCGGAGGTCGGGATCGGGCCTGCGACGGCGCAGCTGGATCCCGGCACCGGGCTCCCACCCGGCCCCGCGTCGGGTGCGGCCGGGTCGGCCCAGGCCGAGATCGCGCCGGGTGACGACGGGCCGTCGGGCGACGGCGTCGCGTCCGGCGGCGCCGCCGGTGGCGTGATCGACCTGAACGTGGCGGACGAGCCGACCCTGGAGCAACTTCCCGGTGTCGGTCCCGTCCTCGCCGGACGCATCGTTGCCTGGCGAGAGGAGCACGGCGGGTTCGTCGACGTCGGCCAGTTGCGGGAGGTGTCGGGAATCGGGGAGGTCACCTTCCAGGACCTCGCGCCGCTGGTCACGGTGTCGTGACGTCCGGACGATCCGGCTCACCGGCTCCGTCCCGCCTGCACGACGACCACGGGGCGGTGGGGATGTGGTCGGAGGTATCCCGGCCCCGGGTGGACGACGGTGATGTGGGTGCCGGGTCCGCGGTGGACCTCGGGCCACGCGAGCTCGTGACGCCGGTGGTGGCGTGGGCCGCCGGGGCCTGGGTCGCGGCCCTGGTGGGATGGGCGGCCGCGCCGCCCGTGGCCACACGCGGTGTCGTGGTGGGTGGCTGCGTGCTCGGGGCGCTGGTCGTGGCCGTGTGGGTGGTGGGCCGGCGCCGTCGGGGCGCGGGGGGTGGGTCGGGCGTGCCCGCCGTGACGGCACGTTCGCTCGGTGCGACGCTGGTCGGGCTCGTGCTGGTGGTCGCCACGGCCGGGACGTCGGCGTGGTGGCGGGCCGCCGCCCTCGACGCCGGACCCCTCGCCGACCTGGCCCGGCAGGGTGGCTCCGTGGCGGTGCGGGGCACCGTGGCGTCCGAACCGGTGCAACGCCCCGACGGGACGGCCTGGACGATCGTGGTGGTGACCCGGGTCGAGCAGCGAGCCGGTCGGTGGCGGGCGCTGGTGTCCGGGCTCCGCGATCCGCCGGCCGTCGGCACCGAGGTCGCCGCCACGGTCACGGCACGGCCGTTGGAACCCGATGGCTTCGGCTCCTGGCTGCGACGACGCCACGTGGGCGTGGAGGTGTCGGCCGGCGACGACGGCTGGACGACGCTGCGGGGGCCGACGGGCCTGTTGGGGTGGGTCGAGCGGGTGCGGGCAGCCGTGCGGGCCGCCGCCCAGCGGGGCCTGGACGGGGACGCCGCGGCGCTGGCCGCGGGCCTGGTGACCGGGGACACCCGTGGCCTGTCCCCGGAGACCGACGACGCGATGCGGGCCACCGGACTGACCCACCTGGTCGCCGTGTCGGGATCGAACGTGGCCCTCGTCCTGGGCGTGGTCGCCGCCGTCACGGGCATGGCCTCGGTCGCTGTCCGGCGAGGGTTGCTGGTCGCCGCCGTCCTGGTGTTCACGGTGACCACCCGTGTCGAGCCGTCCGTGCTCCGTGCCGCGGTGATGGCCGGCATGGTCCTGCTGGCGCGGGTCCGCGGGGTGCCGGTGGACGCGGTCCACGCCCTGGCCGCGACCCTGCTCGTCCTCGTGCTGCTGGACCCCGCCTCGGCAGGGTCGCTCGGACTGGTGCTGTCGGCGCTGGCCACCGCCGGCGTGCTGGTCGTGGCGCCCACGGTCGTCGCCCGTCTGCCACGCCGCACCCCACGCCCGCTCGGACTCCTGCTCGCGGCGACGCTGGGCGCCCAGGCGGCGGTCGCACCGGTCCTGCTCGCCACCGTCGGCGAGGTCCCGTTGGTCTCGGTGCCGGCCAACCTCGTCGCCGTGCCGGCAGCTGCGGTCGCGTCGGGGATCGCCGTGGTCGGGGCGGTTGTCGCCCAGGTGCACGTCGGCGTCGCGTCGGTGGCCTTCGCGCTGGCGCGTCCCGCCCTGGCCGTCGTGCTGGCGACTGCCGCCCACCTGCGCGGCCCCGTGCTGTCGGCGGCGCGACCGCTGGTGCTGGCGGGGGTGGTCGTGGCCGTGGGCGCGGGGCTGGCTCGTCCGGGGTCACGAACACGACGGCGGTTGCTGGCCGGGCTGGTGGCCGGCGTGCTGGTCGTCGGCGCGACGAACGTCGGGCCGGAGGTGTGGACCCACGGGGCGCCGCCGGCACCCGGCGTGCTGTCGGTCACCGCCATCGACGTGGGACAGGGAGACTCGGTCCTGGTCACGACGGCCTCGGGCCACCGCATGCTGGTGGACGTCGGCGGCGACGACCGGGCCGCCACGTGGCTGCGACGCCACGGCGTCGACCGGGTGGACGTGCTCGTGCTGACCCACTGGCACGCCGACCACGTGGGTGGCCTGCCGGCCGTGCTGGCCGCCACCGACGTCGGCGTGGTGTGGCTCGCCCCGGCGCCGGGGGACCCTGCCGGGCTGCCCACGACGGTCCCGACGACCGACGGCCCGATCGACCTCACACCGATCGAGGTCCCCGTGGTGGACGTCCGTGCGGGGATGTCGGCCGACCTGGGATCGGCGCGCGTCGAGGTCCTGGGCCCGCCGGACGGGTGGGCGCTGGTCGACACCGACGGTGGGCGCAACGACCAGTCGGTGGTCGTGCGCGCCGCCGAGGGCGATCGGGTGGCCTTGCTGACCGGCGACGCCGAACTGGCGGCCCAGCACTGGCTGCTGGGCCATGCCACCAGCGTCCGCGCGGGGCTGCTCAAGGTTCCCCACCACGGGGCCGCCACGACGGACCCCGACTTCCTGGAGGCCGTCGCACCCGTCGTCGCGCTGGTGTCGGTCGGGGTGGACAACGACTACGGCCACCCGGCCCCGGCACTGATCGGCTGGCTGGACGACCTCGACGTCGAGGTCCACCGCACGGACCGCGACGGCACGGTCACCGTGACCGTGCCGTCGCGTCCACCCTGATCGGACCCGTCACGGCCACGACGGGCGGTCCCACGGTGGGTCTATCCTCGCGGGCATGGGCATCCACCTCGTGCACGGCGACGACGATCTGCTGCTCCACCGGGCCACCACCGACCTCGTGGACCGGTTGCGGTCCGACGACGACACGTTGGCCTTCGACATCCACGAAGCGGTCGAACTCGAGCACCTGCCGTCGTTGCGGACCACCTCCCTGTTCGGGGAGCGCACCGGCGTGGTGGTGCGCGGGCTCGAGGCGCGAGGAGTGTCCAAGGACCTCCGCGACGAGATCGCCGACTACCTCGACGCACCCGACCCCGATGCCGTCCTGGTGCTGACCTCGCGGGGACTGGGCTCGATCCGCGCCATCACCAACCGCGCCCGCAAGGTCGGCGAGGTCCACGAGCACAAACTGCCCCCGGAGTGGCAGGACCGGGCCTGGGACGGCCTGGTGCTCGACGAGTTCCGGCGCCATGGCCTGCGGCCCGATCGCGAGGTGGTGGGTGCCCTGCGGCGTCATGCCGGCACCGACACCAACGCGATCGCCAGCCAGGTCGCCCAGGTCGTGGCGACGTTGGACGACGGGGCGACACTGACGGCCGACCACGTCGACGAGGTCGTCGGCGGACACGGAAAGGAATCCACCTTCACGTTGGTCGACGCGGTGGTGGATCGTGACGTGCCTGCCGCCCTGGTCGCGCTCCGCGGGCTGCTCGAGGCCGGTGACGCCCCGGTCATGGTCGCCGGCGCCCTGGTGTGGCGGTTCCGACAGTTGCTGGCGATCCGCGGAGGCGGTGACAACCGGGACGCCGGCATGTCCCCGGCGATGTTCCGGCGGGTCCGGCCGCAGGCGTTCGACAACTTCGGCCCGGGTGAACTGGCGTGGGCCCAGGACCGCCTCGCCCGGCTCGACGTCGACCTCAAGGGCGGCAGTGCCCTGGACGCCGACCTGGTGCTCGAACTCGCCGTGCTGGACCTGGCCACCCCCCAGGACGTCGGCGCGCGCTTCAACCCCATGGCCTGACCCCGACGAACCGGAGCCCGGCGGCAGTCGGGCGTGGGTGGGGTCAGGCGCGGGGCAGGTCGTCGGTGGCCGTGCGCAGGTCGGCAACCGCGGCGGCCAGGGCGCTGGCGGCCACCGTTGCGTCGTCGCGAACGGCCCGCAGGGCGGCGCCGACGCGGGCCCTGGATTCCCGCGAGACGACCTGGACCAGCACCCCGGACCCGCCGGTCCGGACCACGGCGGCCGCGGCTCGGCGGCGGACCTCCGCAAGGTCGCGTTCGAGGTGTTCGCCGTGGCGACGGATCCACTCGGCACGGCCACCTCGGGCATCCGACAGCGTGCGACGGACCGCGTCGGTGAGGTCGGCCACCAGGAGGCGTTCGTCGGCGATCGACAACGCCTCCAGGGCCACGACCACGTCCGCGTCGACGTCGTCCTCCTCGGTGCCGGCGTCGGGAGGGTCGCGATCCGGCGTCGTGGCGGCCAGCACGTGCGCGACGTCGGGGACCCGCGCCAACAGGTCGTCGGCCGCCACGTCGACGGCGAGGTCGTCGCCGACCAGGTCGTCGAGCAGGGCGATCCGATCCCTGGCCACCGGCCCCTGGCCCAGGCCAGCCGCATGGCGGCGCACCGCTCGGGCCAGTGGCCGGTGTCGTGCGATCGCGTCGTCGAGGCGGGCGGCGTCGACCTCGCCGCCCCGCAGCAGGGCGAGGGCGACGTCCTGCTGGAGCGTCACCAGTCGCTCGGTCGCCGCGGCGAGCGTCTCCGGGGGCACGATGGTCGCCAGGTCCTGCAGCTGGGTCCACCAGTGGTCGCCGTCCAGCACCTGCTGGGCGGCCCAGTGCCCGGCCACGACGTCCGCCACGGGGCGGTCCAGGTCGGCGGCGACCTCGTCGAGGTGGGTGATCCCGACCCGGTCGACCAGCCCACTGGCGATCCGCAGGGCCGTGATCTCCGCGGCCAGTCGATGGTCGCCGACGTCGACCGCCGGATGGGTGCGGATCGGTGTCGCGAAGGCCTCGAGCAGTGCCGGTCGCGAGGCCTCGGCCCGCACCACGGCCGAGGCCAGCACCGCATCGGCCAGCGAGCGCTTGGTCGCGGCCATCACCGTGGCCAACTCGGGCCGGGTCAGCCCGGCGCCGGCCGCGGACCGTGCCTCCAGCTCGTCGGGTGTCGGCAGCAGGTCCACGGCCCGGTCGACCACACCATCGCCCTCGAGGCGGTCGAGGTGGCGGGCGTGCGCGGTGAGGTCGTCGGCCGACGTCGCGTGGGCACGTGACAGCATCCAGACCTGGGCGTCGACGTCACGACAGACGTCGACGACCACCTCGTCGGCCGCGGACCGCAGCACCTCGTCGCGCTGCCCGCGGTCGAGCTTTCCGGCGTCCACGGCCGGGGCGAACAGGATCTTGGCGTTCACCTCACGGTCGGAGATGGCGACACCGGCAGCGTTGTGGATCGCGTCCTGGTCGATGCGGCCGCCACGACGGGCGTACTCGATGCGGCCACGCGGGGTGATGGCGAGGTTGGCCCCCTCGCCGATGACTCGGGCGTCGACCCGTGCGGCCGACACCCGGATGTCGTCGTTGCCACGGTCCCCGGCGAAGTCCTCGTCGGATGCGGCGATGACCGTGCCGATGCCGGCCGCGTAGAGCAGGTCGACCTTCATGCACAGGATCGCCCGGACGAGCTCGTCGGGGGCCATGGACGTCGCGTCGGTGGCCAGCAGGTCCCGGACCGGTGCCGACAGCTCGATCGACTTGGCGCTGCGCGACGCGACCAGGCCACCGCGGGACAGGACGTCGCGGTCGTAGTCCTGCCAACTCGAACCCGGCAGGTCGAACAGGCGTCGTCGTTCCTCGTAGGAGGCGTCCGGGTCCGGGTCGGGGTCCAGGAAGACGTCCCGATGGTCGAAGGCCGCCTGCAGCCGCAGCGTCCGCGACGTCAGCAGCCCGTTGCCGAACACGTCCCCGGACATGTCGCCGATGCCGACCACCGACACGGGGTCGGCCTGCACGTCGATGCCCAGTTCGCGGAAGTGCCGCGCGATGGCCGTCCACGCGCCCTTCGCCGTGATTCCCAGCGCCTTGTGGTCCCACCCGCTCGACCCGCCGCTGGCGAAGGCGTCGCCGAGCCAGAAGCCGCGACGGTCCGCGATGGCGTTGGCCGTGTCGGACAGCCGCGCGGTGCCCTTGTCGGCCGCCACGACCAGGTACGGGTCGTCACCGTCGCGGCGCCGGACGCCGGTGGGCCCGACCACGGTGCCGTCGACGACGTCGTCGGTCACCGACAGCAGCCCCGTCACGAACACCGAGTAGGCGTCGCGCACGGCACCCGCCCGCTGCGCCGGATCGCGGGGTGGATCGTGCAGCACGAAGCCACCCTTGGCGCCGGTGGGGACGATCATGCTGTTCTTGACCACCTGTGCCGCCATCAGGTCCAGGACCTCGTTGCGCACGTCGACCCGGTCCGAGGCGCGCAGCCCACCGCGCGCGACCCGTCCCGCCCGCAGGTGCACCCCCGACGCCAGCGGCGAGGTCACCAGGATCTCGGCGAAGGGCACGGGCTCGGGCACCCCCGGCAGGCGCGACGAGTCCACCTTGCACGCCAGGAACGACACGCGTCGGCCGTCGTCCAGCTCCACGTCGCGCGCCGGGGCGAACGCGTTGGTCCGCAGGGTCGCACACACGATGCGCGCGAGGTCGCCGACGACCCGGTCCTCGGTGAGGTCGGTGATGGCGCCACGGATGGCGGCCAGCGCGTGGAAGGCACCGGCCTCGGCCCCCGCTGCGGCTGCGGGGTCGAGCCTGGCGGCGAACAGGGTCGCGAGGGCCCAGGCGGCGTCGGGGTTGTGGGTCAGTGTGCGGTCGATGACGGCGGTCGACCACGTCGAACCCAGCAACCGGAGCTGGTGGCGGATGGCCCGCAGCCAGTCGACCCGGTGCCAGTCCAGCGGCGTGGTCGTCACCAGCTCGAGCAGGGGATCGGCCGTGGTGTCACCTGCCAGGGCCGCCACGAGCGCGTCGGTGAGCCGCTCGGTGGTGTCGTCGGAGGCCGGTCGGGCGCCCTGCACCAACAGGCGCTGGGTGGTGGTGTCGTCGTGCCGCTCCACGGCCGCCTCGACCACGCGAAAGCCGAAGGCCCCGACCACGGGCAGCAGGTCCGACAGGTCCAGGTCGGACCCGGCCCGGGACACCGACACCTCCCAGCCGTCGGGGCGAGCCCGGACGACGGCGGTGTCGTGTCGTCCGGGGACGTCGTGCGGGCCGGTGCGGGACGGTGGGGGCGGGCGATCACCCGGTCGAGACGAGGACCCAGACGGCTGGCCACGGGTCACGGCGTCGGGCGGGGCGGACGAGGAGGCGGTCAACCGCGTGCCTTGCGTCGAGGTCGGCTCGACGATCGCCACGGCCAGGGCGCCCCACGCCGGCACGACCCCCGGACGTGCGATCCCCGCGCGGGGGACGGGACGTCGGGGCCGTGGCGATCGGGCCGCGGGCAGGTCGTGACGGCGCCGTTGCCGTCGACGACCACCGTAGTCGCGGAGGAGTCACGTTCCCCGGACCCGCGACCTGCGTTCGGCCCCCTCCGCCGGCAATCCGGTCGGTTGTCGGATGCACCCGTGCTGGCGCGGCCGAGCTCCCCAACCGACTGGGGGTGGTGGGGGGTGGGGGGGTGGGGGGGATGACGGACGGGCGCCCCGATGGGGCGCCCGTGACGTGTGGTGGTGCGGGTTGGTCAGTCCTGCAGGGCGGCCAGCTTGGTGGCCATGCGGGACTTCTTGTTGGCGGCGTTGTTGGCGTGGATGATGCCCTTGGAGGCCGCCTTGTCCAGGGCACGGGTGGCCGTCTGGAAGGCGGCGGTGGCGTCGTCGACGTCGCCGGACTCGTGCGCGGCCTGGAACCGCTTGAGGTCGGTCTTGAGACGGGTGCGCACGCCCTTGTTGCGCTCGTGGCGCGTGACGGTCTGGCGGTTGCGCTTGATCTGGCTCTTGATGTTCGCCACGGTGGCCTCGTCGCTGTGGTGGGGAAGTGGATGTCTGGTGGTGCTGGGGTGGGCCCGGCGGGGTGCGGCGCGCACGCGGACGATGACCGGTGCAGCGTGGTGGGCTCGGCGGGCCCGGGCCGAGTGACACCTCGGATCCGCGGGACCCGGTGACGTCGTCCCCATCGCCGGGGTCGAGGTGCGGGGTCGCGGTGCGTGATCGAGGTGCGGGTGACGCGTCGACGCCGCCCGTGGGCGGCGTCGCAGGCAAGGATAGCGGGCTGCTGGTCCCCACGACAAGTGCGCCGGCCGTCCGGCTGCGGGACTCGCCGCGACCGGGACGTCCGGCGGGGGGTTCGGGGGGCGGGGCTACGATGACCGGTCCTCCCCACTCGAAGGCCCAGCCTCCTCGTGTACGCGCTCGACCGCATCCGCAACTTCTGCATCGTCGCCCACGTCGACCACGGCAAGTCGACGCTGGCCGATCGCATGCTCCAGGTCACCGAACTGGTGGACCCTCGACTGATGCGCGCGCAGTACCTCGACAAGATGGACATCGAGCGCGAGCGCGGCATCACGATCAAGGCCCAGACCGCCCGCCTGCCGTTCAGCTACCCGGCGGCCGCCTCCCGGACCGACCCGGAATCCTCCTCGGAATCCCCGTCGGGTTCCTCCTCGCGTTCCTCCTCGCGTTCCTCCTCGGGGGAGTACCTGCTCAACCTGATCGACACGCCCGGCCACGTCGACTTCTCCTACGAGGTGTCGCGGGCCATCAACGCGTGCGAGGGCGCCATCCTGCTGGTCGACGCCGCCCAGGGCATGGAGGCCCAGACGATCGCCAACCTCTACCTGGCCGTGGACGCCGACCTCGAGATCATCCCCGTCCTCAACAAGATCGACCTCCCGGCGGCGCGACCCGACGAGGTCGCACGCGAGATGACGGCGATCATCGGTGGGGAACCCGACGACGTCATCCGCATCTCGGCCAAGACCGGCGAGGGCGTGGACCGCGTGCTCGACGCGATCGTCGACCGCGTCCCGGCACCGACCGGCGACCTCGACGCGCCCCTGCGCGCCCTGGTGTTCGACTCCGTCTACGACCCCTACCGGGGGACGCTGGTGTACTTCCGGGTCGTGGACGGCACGGTCTCGCCCGGCGACGAGATCCGGATGATGGCGACCGGCTTCACCGGCGAGGTCGACGACCTGGCCGTCCACTCGCCCGAGGAGACCTCCATCGACGCCCTCGGTCCCGGCGAGGTGGGGGTGCTGTCGGCGGCCATCAAGGAGGTCAGCGAGGCCAAGGTCGGTGACACCATCACCCGGGCCGGTCGCGCCGCCGCCGACGTCGCGCCACTGCCGGGCTATCGCGAGCCGCTGCCGATGGTGTTCTCCGGGCTGTACCCGATGGACTCCGGCGACTTCCCGATGCTGCGCGAGGCGCTGGACAAGCTCCGGCTCAACGACTCGTCGTTCACCTTCGAGCCCGAGACGTCGGCGGCCCTCGGCTTCGGCTTCCGGGCCGGTTTCCTGGGGTTGTTGCACCTGGAGATCATCACCGAACGCCTCGACCGGGAGTTCAACATCCCGCTGGTGACCACCGCCCCCAGCGTGAGCTACCGCGTGGCGCTGCAGGACCCGAACCAGAAGGGCCTGCCGATGCTCGACGAGGAGGGCGAGGAGGTCGTGGAGGTCGTGTCCAATCCCCAGGACATGCCCGCCCCCAACGACATCCTGGCGGTCCGCGAGCCGATGGTGAAGGCCATGATCCTGGTCCCCAACGACTACGTCGGGCCGGTCATGCAGCTGTGCGAGGGTCGGCGCGGGACGATGGAGTCGATGGACTACCTGACCGAGTCGCGGGTCGAGATGCGCTACGAGCTGCCGCTGGGCGAGATCATCACCGACTTCTTCGACCAGCTGAAGTCGATGACGCGGGGCTACGCGTCACTGGACTACGAGCCCGCCGGGTACCTCGCGGCCGACCTGGTCCGGGTCGACGTGCTGCTCAACAAGGAGCCCGTCGACGCCTTCAGCGCGATCGTGCATCGCGACAACGCCTACGAGTTCGGCAAGGGCATGGTCGAGCGCCTGCGCGAGCTGATCCCCCGGCAGATGTTCGACGTGCCGATCCAGGCCGCGATCGGGGCCAAGGTGATCGCCCGCGAGACGATCAAGGCCCGCCGCAAGGACGTGCTCGCCAAGTGCTACGGCGGCGACGTGTCCCGCAAGCGCAAGCTGCTGGAGAAGCAGAAGGAGGGCAAGAAGAAGATGAAGGCGGTCGGCTCGGTCGACGTCCCCCAGGAGGCCTTCGTCGCCGCGCTCCGGTCCTCCGGTCCCTCCAGCGACGACGTCCCGGCGGGCGAGACACCGGATCCCGGTCCGGCGCCGATCCCATGGTGTCGCGGAATGAAGGTAACGTTACGTCATCGAGTCAGGTGACGCCCCTGACGCCCGGACCGGAAGGGTGCACCGGGTGACGGGGGCGTGCACGAGCGCAGGGGGAGCGGATGGCACGCACCGCACGCGACAACCCGTTCACGCCGGGGTTCGGGAACCTGCCCCGGGTCTTCGCCGGTCGCCGGGCGGAGTTCGCCGACCTCGAGTTGATGGTCGAACGTCTCCGGGTCGGGACCTACGAGCAGGCGCGCATGGTCACCGCGGACCGTGGGTTCGGCAAGACCAGCCTGCTGCGGGAGTTCGAGCAGGAACAACACGAGCTGGGACGCTGGGTCATCCGCGCCGCGGCCACCCGTGGCGACGCGGTCATCGGTCGCCTCTGCCGCCAGCTCGCGGACCTGGTCGCCGACCACGACCTGGCGGCGGCCATGTCCCACGGCCTGCGGGACGCCCTGTCGCGCCTGTCGGGCATCCAGGTCGGCCCGGGTGGCGTCCAGGTGGACCTCGAACGCGTCGTCGAGGTCGATCGCGGTGGCGAACTGGCACGGCTGCTGGAGGGTGGGGCCCGCCTTGCCCGTGCCCACGACAACGTCCTGCTGGTGCTGGTCGACGAAGCCCAGAACATCGGCGTGGAGGCGCTGGGCGAACTGTTCTACGCGGTCCAGGAGGTCCAGGGCATGGTCGTCGAGTCGCGCGACGACACCTCGGGCGCACTGCGCCGCGACAGCCTCCCGCTTGGGGTCGTGGTGGCCGGGCTGCCCGGACTCGTCGACCGCCTGCGTCGGGCCGGGTCGACCTTCGGCGAGCGCTCCCGCCCCGTGCGCCTCGGTGCCCTGTCGCCGGGCGACCTGCGCATCGGGCTGCGCGCGCTGGTGCGTGACGGGGGCGCCGACATCGACGCCGACGCGCTGGAACGACTGGCCCGGGCATCGGGTGGCTACCCCTACTTCCTCCACGTCTACGGCCAGCAGGTCTACAACGCCGGGACCGGCGACGTCATCACCCGGGCCGAGGTGGACGCCGGGATCGCCGCGGCCCAGCCGCTCGTCGACGACTTCTACGACCAGCGCCTGCGCGAACTGGGCGACCGCCAGCGCGAGTACCTCGAGGCGGCCGCCGCCCTGCCGCCATCGGCCCGCACCACGCCCGGCATCGCGGCCGCCCTGGGCACGACCTCGTCGGCGCTGGGGTCGACCCAGCAGGCCCTGGTCGACCGGCACGGGCTGCTGCGCACCACCGGGGACGGACGCCTGGCGTTCGCACTGCCCGGGCTGGATCGCCACCTCGCCGGCGGCCGCCTCGGCTGACCACGTCGTGCGTGCGATCGCGGTGTCCCGTGGGGCGACAGGTGGCAGACTCGGGCCCCGACCCCCCAGACCCCCGACGCCCGACCCCCCGACCCCCCGACCCCAAGGAGCCACCGTGCCCGCAGCCGTCGTCACGACCGAGGTGGACCGCCACGTCCTGCACGTGGGCGTCGACCGCCCCGCCAAGCGCAACGCCTGGAACCTCGAGGTCATCGAAGGGGTGTCGGACGCCTACCGCCGGCTCGCGATCGACGACGACCTCCGGGTCGGGGTCCTGTTCGGCCATGGCGACCACTTCTCGGCCGGCCTGGACCTCGCCGAGGTCGGTCCCCGGGTCGCAGCCGACGGACCTGGCCGCCTCGGTGGATC
This sequence comes from uncultured Nitriliruptorales bacterium, assembly GCA_963735045.1. Classification (GTDB taxonomy): domain Bacteria; phylum Actinomycetota; class Nitriliruptoria; order Nitriliruptorales; family Nitriliruptoraceae; genus Salsipaludibacter. Next base: position 979,110 of record CAVTIZ010000003.1, read on the forward strand.
CGGCGTGGACCCGTACGGGTTGTGGTCCGAGCCGGTCGGCAAGCCGGTCGTGCTCGCGGTCCAGGGCCTGGCCTACACGCTGTCGATCGAGCTCGCGCTGGCCAGCGACATCGTCGTGGCGGCCGACGACGTCCGGTTCCGGCAACTGGAGGTCGGGCGAGGGATCCTCCCCTTCGGCGGGGCGACGATCCGCGCCCCCCGACAACTGGGCTGGGGCAACGCGATGCGCTGGCTGCTGACGGCCGAGGAGTTCGGGGCCGAGGAGGCCCACCGGATCGGACTGGTCCAGGAGGTCGTCGCGCCGGGCGCCCAGCACGAGCGGGCGGCGGACCTGGCCCACCTGGTCGCACGGCAGGCACCGCTGGGCGTGCGCGGCACGCTGGCCAACGCGCGGGTCGCCACCCGCCAGGGCGAGGAGGCCGCCCGCGACCACCTCCGTGGCCTGTTGGCCGAGGTGATGGCCTCCGAGGACGCCGCCGAGGGCCTGGCCTCGTTCCGGGAACGTCGCGACGCCGAGTTCACGGGTCGGTGACGGCCCCGGGTGGTCCGGCGCGGCCCCGGCCCGACCGCCCGGGCCCCGGCTACCGTGGGCCCCGCCCGACCCCTCCCCGTCCCCGCCGGAGCGACCCGATGCTGCGAGACACCGGACTGCATGCCGCCCTGGTCCTCGGGCTGGCCCTGCTGGTCGGCGAGATCACCGGGTTCATCGCGATCGGTGGGGCCATCGGGCTGCTGGGTGCCGCCGTGGTGACCCATCGGTGGCCGCCGCGCGACCGCCCCGTGCCCGGCGAGGTCCACGACGACGGCGACCCGTCGTGACGACTCCGGCCCAGTGGGTCGACGTCGCCGGCCCGGCATGCGCAGCCGACGCCACCCCGACTGGCCGGGCCTGACGTGGGCGTGGCGGACGCGGCCGGCACGGCCACCGACCAGCGCCGCTGGCTGGAGGACCCGGTCGAGTCCGGGCAGGCCGCGGGGTTCGGCATCTACCTCCACGTGCCGTTCTGCAGTCATCGGTGCGGCTACTGCGACTTCGCGACGCATGTCGCCGATCCGGCCGTCGCCGAGGAGGTGATGGACCGCTACACCCGGGCGCTGGTCGGGCGGATCACCCGCGTGCTGGGGGAGGGCCCGGACGGTGACGGCGGACGTGGGTGGCCTGTCGTGACCTCGGTGTTCGTCGGCGGCGGCACCCCCACCCTGCTGGCCCCGGACCAGTTGGGGGCGATCCTGGGTGCGGTTCGTCGGCACGGGGACCTGGCCGACGACGTCGAGGTGACCGTCGAGGCCAACCCCGAGACCGTGACGCCCGCCATGTTCGACGCCCTGGCCGCCGCCGGGACCACGCGCGTGTCCATGGGTGCCCAGTCCTTCGCCCCGCACGTGCTGACGACGCTGGAACGCCAACACGACGCACGACGACCGGTCGCTGCCGTCGCCGAGGCCCGGGCCGCCGGGATCGCCCAGGTCAGCCTCGACCTCATCTACGCGACCCCGGGGGAGTCCGACGACGACTGGGACGCGTCGCTGGCGGCCACCCTGGCCGCCGGGGTCGACCACGTGTCGGCCTACGCCCTGTCCATCCACGCCAACACCCCGTTCGGCCGGGCGCGGGCGACCGGGGTCCTGCCGGACGTCGACGACGACGTCGCCGCCGACCGCTTCGACCGCGCCGACGAGGTCCTGGCCGCGGCCGGGTTCGACCACTACGAGGTCAGCAACTGGGCCGCGACATCGTCCCGGCGGTCGCGCCACAACGTGCTGTACTGGCGCCACGGTGACTACCTCGCCCTGGGCGTCGGTGCCCACGGCCACCTCGACGGCCACCGCTGGTGGAACACCCGGTCCACGGACGCCTGGCTGCGGGCGGTCGAGGGCGGTGGGGACCCGGTGGCCGCACGCGAGGACCTCGACGTCGACGAGCGCCGGCTCGAACGACTGTTGCTGGGACTGCGCCTGCGGGACGGCCTGCACCCCCAGGACGTGCCGCCCCTGGACCCGCTCGCGCTGGAGGACGCCATGGCGCAGGGCCTGGTCGAGACGGCGTGCGGCCGGATCCGGGCCACCGATCGTGGCTGGTACCTGCTGGACGAGGCCGTCCGTCGCCTGGCCTGACCACGCCACGGCCGCGTCCGAGCGGACCGGAGCCCGGCGGGTGACGCCGGGGTTCTACGCTCGTGGCATCGAGGAGCCGGGGAGGCCACACCGTGACCAGCACGACGCCACCACCGCCCGTGGGACCGCCGGACCCGCCATCTCCCGAGCCGTCGTCGGGCACCGACGCCGCCGCCTGGCCCCAGACGCCGACCGACGACCCGCTCGACCCCGAACCGGCGAGGCCGGGTGGCACCGGCGACGCCGGCGAGGCGGCTGCCGACGAGCCGTCCGGCCACCCCGAGGCCGCACGCCCCGAGGCCCCGCCCGCCGCCGAGCCGTCGGTCGTGGCGCCGGTCACCACCGACGCCGAGGGCATCACGGCGGACCTGTGGGCCTTCCGCTTCGACGACCCGGTCATGGCCCAGGAGGCCCTGCTGGCCGCGATGCGGTTGCAACGACGCAAGCGGCTGGAACTCGACGACGCCGCGATCGTGGTCCGCGACGAGCGCGGCCGCACCCGGATCGTGCAGACCCGGGACCTGTCCACCGCACAGGGGGCCATGTCCGGGTCGTGGCTGGGGCTGTTGGCCGGACTGTTCGTCCCCGGCGGTGCGCTGGTGGGCATGGCCCTGGGTGCGGCGGCCGGTGGCCTGTTCGCCAAGCTGCGCGACAAGGGCATCAACGACGACGAGATGAAGCAGTGGGGTGAGCAGCTGTCCGACGGCCAGGCCGCGCTGTTCCTGCTCGTGGAGGACTGCCACCGCATGCGGGCGCTGCACGAGGTGGCGCGCTTCCCGGCCACCGTCCTGACCTCCACGGGCCCGGTCGAGGTGGTCGAGGCCGTGCGTGATCGCCTCGCCGTCGACCCGTGGGGCCCCTGAGCCACCTGCTCGGGCCGCGCCCGGCCGGAGCCACGCACGACGAGACCCTGCGGCCGGACCGCAGGGTCTCGTGGGTGCAGGGGGGTGAATGGGAGGGATCGGGGGAACCCGTGCGGGCCCCGGGTGGCTCAGCGGCGTCCGGCGAACCAGGCGGCCGCGGCGCCGGCGGCAATGGCCAGGACCAGCACCAGCGAGACCTTCCCGGCACCACCCCCGGAGGAGTCCTGGTCGGGTGGCGGGGGTGGGGACAGCGGTCCCCCCTGGGCCACGACCCCGACCGAGCCGAACGCACGGGCCAGTTCCTCGGCCTGCACGCGGGCCGCGTGGCGCTCGGCGTCGGAGGCCTTCTTGCCCGAACTGCGCTTCTTCGCGGAACGGGCGACCAGGCCGGCCAGCGCCACGGCGCCGGCACCACCCAGGGCCTTGGGGCCGACGTTGGACGCCGCGTCACTGGCGGCACCGGCCAGGCCGTCGGGGATGGAGTCGGTCAGGGCGCTGATGTCGCGCTGGATCCTGGCCTTGGTGGCCTCGATGTCCTTCAGGGCTTGATCTGTTGCTTGGCCCATGCCACGTCCTCCTTGATCTTGTCGGTCGCCACGCTGGGGGCTTCGGACCCCTTGGTGGCCTGGGAACGGGCGATGAGCCCGGCGACTGCCGTCAGGACGAGGAACACGCCACCGACGATCAGCCAGGCGGCCCAGTCGGGCACCACCCGCTTCAGGCCCATGGCGCCGGCCACGCCGAAGAAGCCGACCATGTACAGCGCCAGCACGGCTGCCGCCCCGCCGGCCGCGGCGGCCTTGCCGAAGTAGGCGGCCGCCTCCGACAGCTGGGTCTTGAGGAGGGCGATCTCCTGGCTGACGAGGTCCTTGAAATGGCCGACGATGTTCGTGATGGCGTCGGTGGGCGAGCTGGGCCCGCTCCCACCCCCGCGACGGGGAGATCCTGATGACGACATGCGTGGCTCCTTCCTTCGCTCGGACACTAGGGGATGGCCTCCGGCGATGCGAAAGCCGACCGGCCAGTGCGAGGTCCGCGCCGAGCCGTTCCCGCCCGCGTCCCACGGCATCGACACGGCGTCACCGGGCAGGCACGGCACGGGCGTGGTCGTGGGCCACCCTCGTTAGGATGGGTGGTGTCGGAAGGGGTCCTGATGTCCGAGGAAGCCGTCGCCGCACTCGACGAACGCAAGCAGCGCATCCTCCGGGCGATCGTGACCGACTACATCGCGGGCGGTGAGCCGGTCGGGTCCGCCCGGGTGGTCGCGGTCGCCCGACTCGACTGCTCGGCCGCCACGGTCCGGAACGAGATGGCCGTCCTCGACGAGCTCGGCCTCATCCGGGCGCCCCACACCTCTGCGGGCCGGGTCCCCACCGATGCCGGCTACCGCGCGTTCGTCGAGATGCTGCGTCTGTCGTCGCCGTCGGCCATGGAGTCGTCGCAACGCGAACTGGTCGGCGAGCTGTTGTCCAGCGCGACCGACGTCGACGACCTGCTGGCGCGCACGACCAGCGTGCTGAGCCAGTTGACGCGGCTGGTGTCGCTGGTGATCGCCCCGGTGTTCGACGATGCGCGGTTGAAGTTGGTCGAACTGGTGTCACTGGGCCCGCACTCGGCGCTGTTGCTGTTGGTGTCGGACACCGGCACCGTGACCAAGCGCGTCCTGGAGCTGGCCGACGCCACCGGCGACGACGACGTCGCCCGTGTCCGCACGGCCCTGCAGGAACGGCTGGTCGGGCGCCCGATGTCGGCGCTGGCCGAGTCGGTGTCCACGTTGGGCGACGAGGCCCCGACGGAGCTGCGTGGTGTGCTGTCGGCGATCGCGACGGTGGCGGCCGCCTCCGCCGCCGACGAGGTGGTGCACCGCATGCTGGTGTCGGGCCGGGCCTCGTTGGCCACCGAGGGCCTGGAACGCAGCGACCTGTCACGCGTGCTGGCGCTGCTCGACGAGCAGGCCACCCTGGCCCGGGTGCTGGACACCTCCGCGGGGGAGGAGTCGACCCCCGTGGTGCGCATCGGCCAGGAGCACGACCTCGCCGACCTCGAGTCGACGTCGCTGGTGGCGCAGCGCTACCAGTTGGTGTCGGCCGGGGCGCTGGGCGTGCTCGGGCCGACCCGGATGGACTACGTGACGGTGCTGGCCACGGTCGGCGCGGTGGCCGAGCAGCTCCAGGAGGCGCTGGCCGACCTGTCCCGCTGACCCGGGCGAACCCGCGCGAGGCCGGAGCGCGTCTGGACCTCCCGGGCACCACCGGCGGTCGCCCGGGGCGTCCTGACGGGTCGCGCGGGGCGGCATACCGTGTCCGATCGATCCTGCCAGTCTTCCCCGACCCTCCCCTGGGTGTCCGCCATGCCTGACCTGTACGCCATCCTCGGTGTGTCCTCGGACGCCTCCGAGGCCGAGATCAAGAAGGCCTACCGGGCCCGGGCCCGGTCGGCCCATCCCGACGCCGGTGGGGACGAGGAGGACTTCAAGCAGGTCCAGCACGCCTACCAGGTGCTGCGCGACCCCCAGGCGAAGGCTCGCTACGACCGCTTCGGCGACGACGGGACACCCGCCGGGCGTCGCCAGCAGGACCCGTTCGGGTTCGGAGGTGGCGGCGGGGCCCAGGGCTTCGGCGGCATCGGTGACGTCATCGACGCCTTCTTCGGGCAGGCGTTCGGGGAACAGCCCCGCCGCGCCCGCCAGCGCGCCAGCCAGGGCCGCGACGTCCTGGTGCGCACCGAACTGACGCTGGAGGAGGTCCTCACCGGCGTGTCCCGCACCGTCGAGGTGGAGGTGCCGGCCACCTGCGAGGTGTGCGACGGGAGCGGCTCGGCGTCCGGTCGGGGTCCGGTCACCTGCGATCAGTGCAACGGGCGTGGCCAGGTCCAGCAGGTGGTGCGCACCGCCTTCGGCCAACTCGCCACCACCGCGCCGTGCGCCGCCTGCCAGGGGACCGGCTCGACCATCGCCGACCCGTGCGAGCACTGCCACGGCGAGGGCCGGGCCATGGAGGAGCGCTCGATCGACGTGGAGATCCCGGTCGGCGTCAGCACCGGCGATCGACTGCGGGTGTCGGGGTCCGGCGAGGCCGGACGCAACGGGGGCCGCCCGGGTGACCTGTACGTCGAGGTCCACGTGCGGGACCACGAGGTGTGGGAGCGCGACGGCCGCAACCTGCTGGGGGAGGTGCTGGTGCCGATCTCCCAGGCCGCGTTGGGCGCACGACTGACGATCCCGACGCTGGACCACGACGTCGAGGTCGACGTGCCCGCAGGGACACAGGCCGGCACGGTGCTGACGATCCGCCGCCGGGGGCTTCCCGGCACCGGGGGCGGTGGACGCGGCGACGTCCGCCTGACCGTGCGCGTGGAGGTCCCCCGTGACCTCAGCCACGAGCAGCGCGACCTGCTGGTGCGCTTCGCCGAGCTGCGCGGTGAGGACGCCCCGGAGGCCGACGGGATCTTCGGGCGGCTCAAGCGCGCCTTCTCCTGAGGTGGTGACCCCCTACGTCGTGCTGCAACCCGACGTGCTGGCGGACGCCACCGTCGGGAACTCCGTGCCCCTGGACGACGACGCGCACCATCACCTCGTCCGCGTGCTCCGACGACGCGACGGCAGCCCCGCGGTGGCCACCGACGGGTCGGGCCGCGAGGTCGACGCGCGCCTGGCGGGCCCGACCCTGCAGGTCGACGCCCTGCGTGACGTGGCCGCGCCGACGCCCCGGATCGAGGTCGCGCAGGCCCTGGGCAAGGGGCGCAAGCACGACGAGGTCGTCCGCATGCTGACCGAACTGGGCGTGGACCGGGTCACGGCCGTGACCACCGCCCGCACCCAGGTGGACCTGTCCGGCAAGGCGGCCCGGATCCGGGAACGCTGGCGAGCGGTCGCCGACGCGGCCTGCAGCCAGGCCCGGCGACCACACCGTCCCGACGTGGACGGCCCGGTCGACCTGTCCGAGGTGCTCGACGGGATCGACGCGGACCCGAGCGCCACGGCCCTGCTGGTCGCCGACGTCACCGGCCCCGAGGGCCCGTTGGCCGTGCTGGACCGACTGGTCGGGGTGCGACGCGTCGTGGTGCTGGTCGGTCCCGAGGGTGGGCTGGCCGACCACGAACTGGCCGCGGTCGCGACGGCCGGTGGCCATGCGGTGTCGTTGGGCCCGACGGTGTTGCGCACCGAGCACGCCGCAGTCGTCCTGGCCGGGATCGCGGCGGCCGCGACCGGACGGATGGACCCGGTCGCGTCGACGACGTCGACGGGCGGCGACGACCCGGACGTCACGGCGTGACCAGTCGTCGATCGCACGCACCCGCGGGGGCTGCGACGACGCCGCTACGCTCGTGAGTCTCCCGTCCGCCGCCGAACAAGGCCGACCGCGACCCCGATGACCATCCCCACCAGCGCCCGTTCGTGTGGGCGCGCACACCACCGGCTCCCCACTCGTCGCCCCGCGGCACGGTTGCACCCGTCCCCGCGCCCACGCACCCACGCGTCGACGGTGTCCACGTGAGCGACAGCGCCGCCGCCCCTGCCCTCACCACGTCGCGACTCGACGTCCCCGGCGACCAGTCGATGGTCGCCCTGCTCGGTCCGGGTGACCGACTGCTGGACCTGGTCGCCGACACCCTCGACGCCGACGTCCACGTCCGTGGCAACGCGATCACGCTGTCCGGGTCCCCGGACGCCGTCACGCAGGCCGAGTCCGCCTTCCGCGAACTGCTCGACGTGCTCGCCACCGGCCAGGGCCTCGACGAGCCAACCGTGCGACAGGTCCTGCGCATGGTCACCGACACCGAGGGTGGGTCCGACCTCAAGCCCGCCGCCGTGCTGTCCGAGGCGCTCCTGACCCACCGTGGCCGCACGATCCGGCCCAAGACGCTGGGCCAGAAGCGCTACCTCGACGCGATCCGGTCCAACACGGTCGTGTTCGGCATCGGGCCGGCCGGCACCGGCAAGACCTACCTGGCCATGGCCATGGCCGTGCAGGCCCTGCGCGCCCGGCAGGTCAACCGCCTGATCCTGACCCGCCCGGCGGTCGAGGCCGGCGAGCGACTCGGGTTCCTCCCCGGGACGCTGCACGACAAGATCGACCCCTACCTCAAGCCCCTGTGGGACGCCCTGCGCGACATGATGGACACCGAGGAACTGGTCGACCACGTCGACCGTGGGACCATCGAGGTCGCGCCGCTGGCCTACATGCGTGGCCGGACCCTCAACGACGCCTTCATCGTCCTCGACGAGGCCCAGAACACCACGCCCGAGCAGATGAAGATGTTCCTGACCAGGATCGGGTTCAACTCCAAGGCGGTCGTGACCGGGGACATCTCCCAGACCGACCTCCCCGGCGGGACGCGGTCGGGCCTGCGCGTGGTGCGCGACATCCTCGACGACATCGACGGGATCGCGTTCGCCCGGCTGCGTGCCGAGGACGTGGTGCGCCACCACATCGTCCAGCGGATCGTGGAGGCCTACGAACGCCACGACGACCAGCGCGAGGCCCGCAACGGCGACGACCGGGGTGGCGGCGGCACCACATGACCGTCGAACTGGTCGACGAACAGGCGGACGTGGCCGTCGACGGGCCGCGCCTGGTCGCGCTGGCACGACACGTCCTCGGGCAGCGGCGGGTGCCGCCCGACATGGTGACCAGCCTGATCCTGGTCGATCGCGACACCATCGCCGGGCTCAACCAGACCCACATGGGCAAGGACGGGCCGACCGACGTGCTGGCCTTCCCCATCGACGAGCCCGGGTCGACGCCGCCCGACGCCCCGGCCGTGCTGGGCGACGTCGTGCTGTGCCCGGCCGTGGCGCACGACCAGGCGGCCGAGTTCGACCGCACCGGCCCGGCCGAGGTCGAACTGCTGGTGGTGCACGGGATCCTGCACCTGTTGGGCATGGACCATGCCGATCCCGCCGAGGAGGCCGCCATGTTCGGCCTGACCGACGAGCTGCTGGGATCGTTCGCGCAGGACCCGGGGCAGCCATGACCTGGGTGCTGGGTGTCGTCGTCGTGGCCGGTCTCGGGGCGGCGGCGTGGCTCGCCAGTGTCGAGACCGCCCTGCTGGCCCTGGACCCGGTGACCGCGGTCGGGGCCGGCGCGGACCGCGACGAGCGCCTGCGCTGGGTGGTCGAGCGGCGTGGGACGGTCCTCAACGCGACCCTGGTGGCCATCATCACGGCCCGTGCCGCCACGACCCTGGCCACCTACGCGCTCGCGCGGGAGTGGCTGGCCCCCGGCTGGTCGGCCGTGGTCGCCATGGTCGTGGCCGTCGTGGTGGGCGTGGTCGTGGCCGAGGTCGGTCCCCGCGTCCGGGCCCAACGGGACCCGCTCGCGGTCGGGCGTCGTCGCGCCCGCGGTGCCCGTCGACTGGCCGTCGCGCTGGGTCCGTTCGCCGGTGCGCTGGTCGCGGTGGGCAAGTGGCGGGCCGGTGCCTCCGACGCCGGGCCGTACCCGGCCGACGAGGAGATGGCCGGTGACGAGCCCGAGGTGTTCGAGGACGACGAACGCGCCATGATCCGCGCCATCTTCGACCTGTCCGACACGATGGTGCGCGAGATCATGGTGCCGCGTCCGGACATGGTGGTGGTCGAGGCCGGGACCGACTTCGACGACCTCGTGCAGCTGGTGGTCGACTGTGGCAAGTCGCGGTTGCCGGTGTATCGCGAGGACCGCGAGCACGTCATCGGCGTCATCTACGCCAAGGACGTGCTGGAACGGCTCGCGCTGGGTCGCCGGCGACGCTGGATCGACCTGTTGCGTCCGGCCGCCTTCGTGCCCGAGACCAAACCGGTCGACGACCTGCTCGAGGAGTTGCAGGCCGCGTCGGTGCACATCGCCATGGTCGTGGACGAGTACGGCGCGACCACGGGGCTGGTCACCATCGAGGACATCCTCGAAGAGATCGTGGGCGAGATCGTCGACGAGCACGACGACGAGGCGCCGTTGGTGGAGGTGGTGGACGACGACAGCCTTCGCATCGACGCCCGCCTTCCGGTCGACGACCTGGCCGAACAGCTCGGCACGGAGCTGCCCGACGACGACTGGGACACGGTGGGGGGCATGGTGGTCGCGGCCTTCGGGCGCGTGCCCTCCGCCGGTGAGCGGGTCGAGGTGGGCGGCATCGACTTCCACGTCGAGGCGGTCACCGGTCGTCGCGTGGCCCGGGTGCTCGCGGTGCGGCGCGACCGTCCCGACGCCGTCGAGGGTGACCCGCGCGACCCCCAGGAGGTCCGAGCATGACCAGGCCCCCCACCAGTCCGACCGCGCCGGTCCCGACCGACGACGCCGGCGACGACGACGACGGCAGGCTGCGCCACTGGGCCGAGCGGGCGCGGGTGCAGCGTGCCCGTGCCCACGCCCCCTACTCGGACTTCCCGGTGGGGGCGGTCGTGGCCACCGCCGACGGCAACACCTACGACGGCGTCAACGTCGAGAACGCGTCGTACCCGTTGACGATGTGCGCCGAGCGGGTCGCGATCGGCGCCATGGTGGCCGCGGGGGACCGGTCGGGCATCGTCGCGGTCGCCGTGGCCGGGCGCGGGACCGACCCCCTGACCCCCTGTGGCGCCTGTCGCCAGGTGATCGCGGAGTTCGCCGAGCCGACCACCCCGGTGGTCACGCTGGCCGGTGGCGAGGACGGCGACCTGGTGCGCTGGACCATCGGAGACCTGCTGCCCGCGTCCTTCGGGTCGGTGCGGTTGGCGGCGGGCCAGGGCGGCGCGACGGCCGACCACGATCCCGGCACCGACGTGGGCGACGACGCCGCGCCGCAGGAGGTCCCGGCATGACCGAGCTCGACCTGCAGGCCATCCTCGCCGGGGCCGACGACGACCTGCCATCCGGTCACCGAAGTGGCCTGGTGGCGCTGGTGGGTCGGCCGAACGTGGGCAAGTCCACCCTGATGAACGCCCTGGTGGGCGAGAAGGTGTCGATCGTGTCGCCGGTCCCCGGCACGACCCGCAACGCCATCCGTGGCGTGGTCACGCGCGACGACGCCCAGGCCGTGTTCGTGGACACCCCCGGTCTCGCCAAGCCCAAGTCGTTGCTGGCGCGACGGCTCAACGACGTCGTGCGGGACCACCTCGACGGCGTCGACGTCGTGGTGTTCCTGGTCGACGTGGCGGCGGGCCTGGGCAGCGGGGACGAGTTCCTGGCCCGGGTCGTGGCCGGGGTCGACGTCCCGGTCCTCGCGGTCGCCAACAAGGAGGACCTGGTCCGTCGGGGGCCGTCGCTGCCACCGCAACTGCTGGCGCTGGCGGAACTGGTCCCGGATGCCGAGGTGGTGCCCGCGTCGGCGGCGGACGGCTTCAACGTCGACGTGTTGCTGGACCTGGTCGTGGCGGCCCTCCCCGAGGGACCGCGGATCTTCCCCGCCGACCTGGTGTCGGACCAGCCCGACCACCTGTTCGCCGCCGAGGTGATCCGGGAGAAGTACCTCGGCCGCCTCCGCAACGAGTTGCCGCACTCGCTGGCCGTGGTCGTGGACGACATCCGGCCGTCGGAGGATCGTGACGACCTCACCGAGGTGGTCGCCAGCATCTACGTCGAGCGTGACAGCCAGAAGGGCATCATCATCGGGCATCGCGGGTCGACCCTGCAGGAGGCAGCGTCGGCGGCACGTGCGGAGCTGCAGGCCTTCTTCGGCACCTTGGTCTACCTCGACGTCCGGGTGAAGGTGGCCAAGGAGTGGCAGCGCGACCCCCGCCAGTTGCGTCGGCTGGGGTACTGACCGGCCCTGGCCCTCGCGCGTCGGCTGGTCGATCCCGCGGGCGTCAGCCCGCGAGGTCCACGCCACCACGCTGGCCGGTCCGCCACGGCCGACCAGTCCCGTCGTCGTGGCGGTCGAGCACGCCGGCGAACGCCGTGCGCATCGTGGCCTCGAACAGGTCACCGACGTCGTCGGGGTCCAGCCAGTGGAACTGCCCGTTGAGTTCCAACGCCACCGCCCCGTGCAGCCACGACCACCACGACAGCGTGAGCGCGGCGAAGGCCGTGGACACCTGTGCCCCCGCGGCCTCGGCGATCGCCTCGGCCAGTCGCGAGGCCCCCGTCGGGGCGTCGCCCAGGTCCGGCACGTGCAGCCGACCGGCCTGGTGGGCCTCCAGCACGGGCCGGACCAGAGCACGCGCCATGCGCTCGTTGGCCACCACCGTCTCCCCGCCGGCAGGGGCCGCGTAGCCCTCGATCGGTTCCCCGAACAGCAGGTGGAACTCGTTGGGGTGGGCACGTGACCAGGCCCGGTAGGTCCGCCACGTCGCGGTGATGCGGTCCACGACGTCGGCGTCGGCCGCCACGGCATCGGGCACGTGTCGGCCACGCCCGAGGTCCGACAGCGGCTCGGGCGTGCCCTGGGCCAGCAACAGGTGGTCGGCGAGGTCGTCGTAGCCGTCGGTGATCAGCATCGTCAGCAGGGCGTCGCGACCGTCGTAGTAGCGGTACAGGCCTGCCGGGCTGATCCCGACGTCGCGGGCGACGGCACGCAGCGACAGGCCGGCGGGCCCGTCCTCGCGCAACTGGGCGCGGGCGGCCTCGCGCACCGATGCCAGCAGCTCGCTCCGCAACTGTGCTCGTCGTCCCGCCATCCCCGCGCCTTCGGTCGTCGGATCGTCGTGGTGGCCCATCGCCCGGCCGTCGCGGCCCCCGATGCGCGTCCACCGCTCGAAACGCTACCACACCTTTCGTCGTGAACACTGTTCGCATATTGTTGTGAACAGTGTTCACGAAAGGAACCGAGATGCAGGTCACCGTCCTGGGGGCCACCGGCGGCATCGGCCGCGCCATCACCCATGAACTGGCCGCCCGCGGCCACGACGTCGCCACCGCCTCACGCGGTGGCGACCAGGTCCTGCCCGGCGTGGCCTCCCACGCCGTGGACGTGCACGACCGAGCCGCGACCGTCGCGGTGTGTGCCGGGGCCGACGTCGTGGTCATGGCCGCGCAGCCGGCCTATCCCGACTGGGTCGACCAGTTCCCCCTGCTGGTCGACAACGCGCTGGCCGCGGCCGAGGCGACCGGTGCGCGGCTGGTCTTCGTCGACAACCTCTACATGTACGCCCCGGCCGCGGGCCCCCTCACCGAGGACTCGCCGGAACACGCGACGGACCCCAAGGGGCGGCTGCGCCGGCAGCTCGGCCAGACCCTGCTGGCGGCCCACCGGACCGGTCGTGTGCGTGTCGCCATCGGCCGCTTCAGCGACTACTACGGGCCGGCGGGGACCAACTCCGGGCTCTACCTGCTGGGGATCGCCCCGGCCCTGCGCGGACGCCGACCACGCGGGATGTGGGACCTCGACCAGCCCCACACCTTCCACTTCCTCCCCGACGCCGCACGAGGCTTCGCCACGCTGGTCGAGGACGAGCGCGCCGACGGAATGGCCTGGTTGCTGCCGGCGGCGGCCACGATCACCCAGCGTGAGCTGCTCGAGTTGGTCCGTGGCGCCACCGGCACGTCCGGTCCCGGCGTGCTGACCCACCCGATGATCTGGGCGGCCGGCCTGTTCGACCGGATGACGCGCGAGTCGCGGTCGGTGCGGGTGCAGTACGACCGTCCCTGGGTGGTCGACGCCAGTCGCTTCGTGGCCACGTTCGGCCCGATCGAGACCACCCCCCACCCGGTCGCGGTCGGGCACACGATCGCGTGGTTCCGCGACCACGCGACCGACGTCCCGGCGGCCCCGGTCGCTGGTGACCACGGCATGGTCACCGAGGGCGGGCCGTCGACATGAGCGAATCCGCCACCGAGGTCGTCCGGCCACGCCGGACGCGGACTCGTCGCCCGGTCCGGGTCGTCGCCGCCGTCGTGGCGGTCGTGGTCGTGGTGACCGCCGTGGGCGTCTGGCTGTCGCCCATCGGGGGACGCTGGCGCGCCGCTGCCGCGGACCAGCCACCCGTGGAGGGCGTGACGACGGTCGACATCGTCGACAGCACGTTCACCCCGGCCGCCCTGTCGGTCCCGGTGGGCACCGAGGTCACGTGGCGCTGGACCGACGACCAGGCCCACGACGTGTCGTTTCCGGAGGCGTCGTCGTCGCAGGTCCGCACCACCGGTGCGTGGTCCCGCACCTTCGACCGTCCGGGCGAGTACCGGTTCCGGTGCACCCTGCACCTGTTCATGGACGGTCGTGTCGTGGTCACCGCGCGGTGAGGTCCCGGCACCCGGCCGCCGGCGGCCACCCCTCGGGCGTCACGCGCTGAAGGCGGCGGGGTCGGCCAGGAACGCCTCGCGGCAACCCGGGCCGCAGAACCACACGGTCGTGTCACCGTGTTCGACGTGCAACGACCCACCCACGGTCGCGACGGCCATGCCGCAGACCGGATCGGTGGCCGTGTCCACCGCCGGATCGGTGACCACGGTCCCGGCGTCGGGGTCACGGTCGGTGGCGTCGTCGGCAACGGCCGCGGTGCGCGCGGCCCGCGCCGACACGATGCCCGCCAGGATCGACACCGCGACCTCCGGGGGCGTGGTGGCACCGAGGTCGAGTCCCGCCGGCGTGTCGATGCGGGCGGCGTCCCGGGCGTCCAGGCCCAGGGACGCCACGACGGCGGCCCCCCGCCGGGGACTGGCCACCAACCCCACGTAGTCGACGTCGGCCGCGACCGCGGTCGCGAGCGCGTCCTCCTCGTCGCGTCCGTGGGAGGCCACGACCACGGCGGCGGCGCCGTCGGGGACCGCGCCGTCCCAGGTGGTCAGCTCCCACCCCATCGCCGCCCCCACGTCGGCCAGTGCCTCGGCGATCGGGGAGGTCCCGACCACGACGACCAGCGGGGTCGGCAACTCGGGTTCGAGGAACACCTCCAGGGTGCCCCCGGACAGGCAGTGGTTGTGCACCACCACCTTGCCGTCCTGGGTCGGCTCGGGGTCGGGGGTGATGCGGACCAGCGCGGATCGGCCGGTCCGCAGCACGGCCAGGGACTGGGCCCGGACGGTGGCCTCGGCACACGTGCCCCCCACGAAGCCCTCGATCGTGCCGTCGCCGAGGACCACGGCCTCGTCGCCGGGGTTGGCCGACGTCGGTCGCTCCGCCAGCACCACCCGCGCGTGCACGAACGGCACGCGGGCGGCCCGCAGTTGGTCGGCGCGCTGGGGCAGCGTGGCGATGGCCATGCGACGTCCTGGCTCGGGTCGGGCTTCGGTGGGGCTCGGGCGGGGCGCTCCGACGACTACCGGATGGCGAGGTCGGTGCGCAACGGGTCGCCCTGGACCGCGCGCCACACCGCGGCCGGCGTCAGGGGCATGTCGGCATGGCGGACGCCGATGGCGTCCAGGACGCTGTTGACCACCGCCGCCGGCGACCCGACCGTGGCCGACTCGCCGACACCCTTGACCCCGATGGGGTGGTGCGGGGAGGGGGTCACGGTCTCGCCCAGCTCCCAGCTCGGGCACTCCATCGCGGTCGGCAGCAGGTAGTCCATGAACGACCCGCCCAGGTGGTTGCCGTCGTCGTCGAAGGCCATCACCTCCATCAACGCCATGCCGATGCCGTCGGCCAGCCCGCCATGGACCTGGCCCTCCACGATCATGGGGTTGATCCGTGGCCCGCAGTCATCGACGGCGATGAAGCGACGCACCGTGACCTCGCCGGTCGCGGTGTCGACGTCGGTGACGCAGATGTAGGCGCCGAACGGGTAGGTCAGGTTCGGGGGGTTGTAGACGGTCTGGGCGTCGAGGTGGCCCTCCACCCCGTCGGGCAGTTCCATGCTCCCGTGGGCGGCGAAGGCCGACTCCTGGATGGTCTGGCCCGTCTCGGGCGAGCCGGCCACGAACCAGCGACCCGGTTCCCACTCGAGGTCGTCGGGATCGCACTCCAAGGCGGTGGCGGCGATGATCCGGGCCTTGTCGCGGATCCGGTGGGCCACCACGGCGGCCGCGGCGCCCGACACCGGGGTCGAACGCGAGCCATAGGTGCCCAGGCCGAACGGGGTGTTGTCGGTGTCGCCGTGGACGACGTCGATGTCCTCGGGTGGGATGCCCAGTTCCTGCGACACGATCTGGGCGAACGTCGTCTCGTGGCCCTGGCCCTGGCTCTGCACGCTGATGCGCAGCACGGCCTTGCCGGTCGGGTGGATGCGCAGCTCGCAGCCGTCGGCCATCCCGAGTCCGAGGATGTCCATGTGCTTGCGGGGTCCGGCCCCGACGCCCTCGGTGAAGAAGGAGATGCCGATCCCCATCCGCATCGTCGACTCGCCGGCGTCGAACGCGGTCTGCATGTCGGCCTGTTCGGCCCGCAGGTCGTCGTAGCCGGCCATGTCCAGGGCCTTCTGCAACGCCCGCGGGTAGTCACCGGAGTCGTACTCCCACCCGGTCGGGGTGGTGTAGGGGAACTGCTCCGGCTGGAGCAGGTTCTTCATGCGCAGTTCGGCCGGGTCCATGTCGAGTTCGTCGGCCAGGCAGTCGATCATGCGCTCGACCAGGTAGACCGCCTCGGTGATCCGGAACGAACAGGCGTAGGCGACCCCGCCCGGGGCCTTGTTGGTGTAGACGGCGCGGACGTTGCAGTGCGCGGCCCCGTAGTCGTAGGACCCGGTGAAGATGTGGAAGAACCCGGCCGGGTACTTGGTCGGTTGGGCGACGCCGTTGAAGGCCCCGTGGTCGGCCAGCACGTCGACGCGCAGGCCCTGGATGTCCCCGTCGGCGGTGGCCGCGATCGACCCGGTCATGTGGTAGTCCCGGGCGAACGAGGTCGACATCAGGTTGCCGGCCCGGTCCTCCATCCACTTCACGGGCTTGCCGGTGACGATCGACCCGACGATCGAGCACACGTAGCCCGGGTAGATGCCGACCTTGTTGCCGAAGCCGCCCCCGATGTCGGGCGAGATGACCTGGATCTTGTGTTCGGGCAGGCCCGCCACCAGCGCGTAGAGGGTGCGGTGGGCATGGGGCGCCTGGGTGGTGGTCCAGATCACCAGCTTTCCGGTGACCGGGTCCATGTGCGCCACCGACCCACAGGTCTCCATCGGTGCCGGGTGCACCCGGGGGTAGAGCATCTGTTGGGTGACGACCACCTCGGCGTCGGCGAACACGGTGTCGGTGGCGTCCCGGTCGCCGGCCTCCCAGTCATAGATCTTGTTGTCGGTGCGGCCCTCGAGGTCGTCACGGATCACCGGCGCGTCGTCGTCGAGCGCGCGTTGGGCATCGGCCACCACCGGGAGGGGCTCGTAGTCCACCACGATCTTCTGCAGGGCGTCCTGGGCGGCGTGGCGGTCGTCGGCCACGACGAAGGCGACCTCCTGGCCCTGGAAGCGCACCTTGTCGGTGACCAGCACCGACTGCGTGTCGTTGGACAGGGTCGGCATCCAGGACAGTCCGAGGCCGTCCAGGACCTCGCCCGTGATGACCGCGTGGACGCCCGGGTGGGCCTCGGCGGCGCTGGTGTCGATGGACCGGATGCGCGCATGCGCCATGGGCGCGCGCAGGATCTCGCCGTGCAGCATCCCGGGCAGGCGCACGTCGTCGACGTAGTTTCCCTGGCCCCGCAGGAAGCGCGCGTCCTCCTTGCGCAGCATCCGCCCGAAGCCGATCGGGTTGCCCGCCTCGCTCACGGGTGCCTCCGAGGGCGTGCCGGATGTCGTCTCGGTCGCGGTCATGCCGTCACCTCGTCGTGGTCGTGGGCCGTGTCGTCCCCGGCGTCGTCCGCGACCGCGCCGTCACCGTGCTCGGCCGCCCATCGCACGGCACGCACGATGTTCTCGTAGCCGGTGCAGCGGCACAGGTTGCCCGAGATCGCCTCGCGGATGGTGGCCTCGTCGGGGTCCGGGTCGCGGTCCAGCAGCCACTGCCCGGTCATGAGCATCCCCGGGGTGCAGAAGCCGCACTGCAGTCCGTGCTCCTGCATGAAGCCCTGCTGGAGCGGGTTGAGTTCGCCGCCGCTGTCGAGGTCCTCGACGGTGCGGACCTCACGGCCATCGGCCATCACGGCCAGGGTGGTGCAGCTCTTGACGGGCTCGCCGTCGAGCCACAGCGTGCAGGCACCGCAGTTGGTGGTGTCGCAGGCCCAGTGCGTGCCGGTCAGCCCCAACTCCTCGCGGACGAAGTGCACGAGCAGCGTCCGGGGTTCGACCTCGCGGGTCACCTCGGTGCCGTTGACGGTCAACGTGACGTCCATCGTGGTGGCCATCAGGCGGTTCCCTCCAGGTCGGTGCGGGCTCGGGCGGCGGCATCGGTGAGGGCTCGACGGGCCAGTTCCCCGGCGAGGTGGCGTTTGTAGTCCTCGGGTCCGCGCTGGTCGCTGGTCGGCGACACCGAGTCGCGCACGATCGCGGCCGCCGCGGCGAAGGCGTCGGCGTCGGCGGGTCCGCCGACCAGGGCCTGCTCGGCGTCGCGGCAGGTCATGTCGGGTGCGCCGACCGCCGACAGCCCCAGGCCGACGTCGGCGACGGCGTCGCCGTCGAGTTGGACGAACGCCCCGGCTGCGGCCACTGCCCAGTCCCCGACCCTCCGCTCGACCTTGTGGTAGCTGCTGCCGACCGCGGTGCGAACCGGGATCCGGACCTCCACGAGCATCTCGGCGTCACCGACGGCGGTCTCCCACGGACCGGTGTGGAAGTCGCGCATCGCGACCGTCCGGCGGCCGTCGACGGACTGGACCACGCAGCTGCCCCGCAGCGCGGTGACCACGGCCGACAGGTCCTCGGCCGGGTCCGCCTGGCACAGCGACCCCCCGATGGTCCCGCGGTTGCGCACCAGCGGGTCGGCGATCCGACGTTCGGCATCGGCGAAGATCGGGTAGTGCTCGGCCAGGATCGGGTCGTCCAGGATCGCGGCGTGGCGCACCATCGCCCCGATCACGAGTTCGTCGTCGGCGTCCCCGCGGTCGCCGATGTCGAGGCGGACGTGGTCGAGTCCCTCGACGTCGTTGATGTCGATCAGGACCTCGGGGATGGCCAGGCGCAGCTTCATCATCGGCAGCAGGCTGTGCCCGCCGGCGATCAGCCGTGCCTCGTCCCCGTGGTGCGCCAACCGATCGATGGCGTCGGCCACCGACGTGGCGCGCTCGTACGCGAAGGTCTCCGGTGTCTGCATGTGTCCCCCGAGGGCTGTCGACCATTGTTGTCCAGTCAACCGCACGGTCGGGGGGTGCGTGGCGGGTTCGGGCGACGGATCCGGTCCGCGCGCGCTGGGCCGGGCGTCGGTCTAGTGGTGGGCACCGTCCGGCGCGGCGTGCTCGCCCGGACTGTCGACGTGGTCCGGGTCGTACAGGTCCGGCTCGAGGTAGATCTGGATGGTGTGGGGCACGGCGTCACGCACGGCGCGCTCGGCACCGTCGATCGCGTCCGCGACCTCGGCCTGCGACAGCCCCCGGGTGAACTCCACCTTGCCGGCGACCAGGACCTCCTCGGGGCCGATGTGCTGGGTGCGCAGGTCGATGATGCGGGCCACGTCCGGCGCATCACGGACGGCCGACACGATCGCCTGGGTGTCGGCGTCGGTCGCGGACTCACCGATCAGCAGGGACTTCATCTCCCAGGTCAGGAAGCCGGCGATGACGACCAGCAGGACGCCGATCCCGAGCGTGCCGATGCCGTCCCACACCGGGTTGCCGGTGGCGACGGTCAGGCCGACCCCGCCGAGCGCGAGCAACAGCCCGAACATGGCCCCCGAGTCCTCCAGCAGGATGACCGGGATCTCCGGGCTTCGCGCCGTGCGCAGGTACTGCCACCACGTCCGGTCGCCCTTGACCTTGCGCGCCTCGCCGACGGCGGTGCGGAACGCGAACGCCTCGGCCACGACGGCGAACCCCAACACCCCGAAGGCCCACACGACCGACTCGATCTCGTGCGGGTCGCGGATCTTCTTGATGCCTTCGTAGACCGAGAAGCCCCCGCCCACCGAGAACAGGACCAGTGCGACCACGAAGGCCCAGAAGTACCGCTCGCGGCCGTGGCCGAACTGGTGGCGGTCATCGGCGATCATCCGTGCGCGCTTGCCCCCCAGCAGCAGCAGTCCCTGGTTGCCGGTGTCGGCCACGGAGTGGATCGACTCGGCCAGCATCGACGACGACCCGGTGAACAGGAACGCCACGAACTTCGCGATCGCGATGCCCGCGTTGGCGAACATCGCCGTCACGACCGCCTTGGTGCCGCCGCCTGCTGCCACTGGTTCGCCTTCGTCGTCGCTCGCCGCCCGGCCGTCCCGGGGCCGCGAGCATAGGACCCGCGGCCCGGCCGATTAGCCT
Source organism: uncultured Nitriliruptorales bacterium (assembly GCA_963735045.1). GTDB lineage: Bacteria > Actinomycetota > Nitriliruptoria > Nitriliruptorales > Nitriliruptoraceae > Salsipaludibacter. The sequence goes on from CAVTIZ010000003.1 coordinate 999,248, forward strand.
TCGGGTCATGCGACTGGAACGCACGCGTCGGGACGGCCGGGCGGTCGTGGTCAAGCACACCGACCACGACGCGTCCTTCGAGGTCGAGGGCCTGGCCGCCCTCGCCGCCGCCGGCGCGCCCGTGCCCGAGGTCGTGGAGGCGGGGGCCCGCCACCTGGTGCTGGTCGACCTCGACGTCGGGGCGACCACGGCAACCGGTCGGGACTGGGAACTGCTGGGGGCACGGTTGGCCGACGTCCACGGGGTGACCGGGGACACCTTCGGGTGGCACCGCGACAACGTCATCGGGACGACGACGCAGCACAACACGCCGACGGGGGACTGGACGGCGTTCCACTGGGACTGCCGCATCGCGCCGTACCTGTCGGCCCTGCCCGCCCCGGTCGCCGACCGCGTCCGCGCCGCACGTGCGCCGTTGGCGCACCGGTTGGACCACGACGTCGTGCCGTCGTTGCTGCACGGGGACCTGTGGTCGGGCAACGTGCTGCACGGACGCTGGTTCATCGACCCGGCGGTGTGCCACGCCGACCGCGAGCTCGACCTGGCCTTCGCCCGGTTGTTCGGAGGCATCCCCGACGCCTTCTTCCGGGGCTACGACGACGCCCGGCCGCGCGACGAGGGATGGCGGGACCGGTTGCCACTGCTGCAGCTGTACCACCTGCTCGTGCACGTGGAACTGTTCGGCCAGGGTTACGTCGCGCCCGTCGTTGCGCGCCTGGACGCCGCGGGCTGGTGACGCCGGTTCACGCGGGTGCGGCCGGGTCCGGGGTGGCCGCGAAGCGTCGGAACGCGGTGGAGGCGTCGCCGATCAGCGGTCGGGAGTGCCCGAAGCAGGCCGTGGTGAACTCCTGCTCGGCCCAGGTGGCGGATGCTGGCGTCCAGCGCGGGGTTCGGCGGCATTCATGGGCCGCACGCCGCACGCCACCGCGGCGCGTGGCGTGCGGCGCGTCGCCCGCGAACAGGATCCCGCCCGCGCGGGTCGACGTCGTGGGCGGATGGCCGAGCGGGTCGTGCACGGGTCCCCGGACCCCGTAGCGTGGCGGATCCGCCCCGACTGGAGGGAGCCCATGACCGGATCCTGGTACGCCCTGAACCTCTCGCAGCTCGTCGGGACGGTGGCCACGGCCGTCGGCCTGTACATCGGCCTGGCGATCCTGATCCGCCTCAACGGCCTGCGCAGCCTGACGAAGATGTCGAGCTTCGACTTCGTGACCACCGTGGCGATCGGGTCGCTGATCGCGGCGACGGTGCTGGCAGACCGTCCGTCGCTGGGCCAGGGCGTTGCCGCGCTGACGGTCCTGTTCATCCTGCAGGGCGGGTGGGCGCTGGTCCGGCGACACATCGACGTCACGGTGGTGGAGAACACCCCGATGCTGCTCATGGACGGCTCCGAGATCCTGCAGGACAACCTGCGAAAGGCCCGGGTCACCGAGGACGACCTGTATGCCAAGCTGCGCGAGTCCAACGTGCTGAACCTGGGACAGGTGCAGGCCGTCGTGCTGGAGAGCACCGGGGACGTGTCCGTGCTGCACGGACCCGCGGACACCTTCCAGCGCGAGGTCCTGTACGGCGTGGGCGACGACTGAGCATGGCCACCCGTGCAACCGCCCGCACCTGATGGACACCGTCTGGGTCCTGGGTGACCAGCTGAACCGTGGGATCTCCAGCCTGGCCGGGCGGACCCCGGCCGACACCCGCGTCCTGCTGGTCGAGTCCAGGGCCAAGCTCACCTCGCGACGATGGCATCGTCAACGCGCGCACCTGGTCCTGGCCTCGATGCGTCGCTTCGGTCGGGAACTGCGCACCGCCGGGTTCGAGGTGGACCATCGCCGCGCCACCTCGCTGCGCGAGGGTCTGCACGCCCACGTGGACGCCCACCGACCCGACGACGTGGCGGCGATGGAGCCGGCGTCGTGGGACGGCCTCGCGATGCTGCGTGACGAGGGCGTCACCATCACCCGCAACAACCACTTCACCTGTCACTGGGAGGACTTCGACGCCTGGTTGGACGACCGCGGTGCACGCGCCGACCAGGTGACCATGGAGGACTTCTATCGGTGGCAGCGGGTCCGCCTGGACGTGTTGATGGACGGTGGGCACCCCACCGGCGGTCGCTGGAACTTCGACGCCGAGAACCGTGAACCGCCCCCGGGCGACGGCCGGTCGTGGCCCACCCCGGTCACCTCCGACCTCGACGAGGTGGACCGAGGCGTGCTCGACGACCTCGACGAGGTGCGCGACGACTGGCAGGGCGCCGACCCGACCGGCCTGTGGCCGACGTCGCGTCGTCGCGCGCTGGCTCGTCTGCGGCACGCCGTCGACGAGGTCCTGCCACGCTTCGGCGCCCACCAGGACGCCATGCTCGCAGACGAGCCGTTCCTGGCCCACACGCTGCTGAGCCCGGCGCTCAACCTGGGCATGCTGACCCCACTGGAGGTGGTCGAGGCGGTCGAGGACGCCCACCGGAACGGTGACGTCCCCATCAACGCCGCCGAGGGCTTCATCCGCCAGGTCATCGGGTGGCGTGAGTTCGTGTGGTGCCAGTACTGGCAGGGCATGCCGGACTGGCGTGGCCACAACCACCTCGACGCCACGCGGGCGCTGCCGCCGGTGCTCGACGGTGACGCCGACACCGACATGGCCTGCGTGGCCCATGCCCGTGCGACGGTCCACGACCACGCCTACGCCCACCACATCCAGCGCCTGATGGTGCTGGGCAACCTCGCGCTGCTGGCGGGCGTGGACCCGGCCGCCATGACCGACTGGATGTGGCGGTCGTTCGTCGACGGTGCGGAGTGGGTGATGCTGCCCAACGTGGTGGGCATGGCGCTGTACGCCGACGGTGGCGGCATGGCCACCAAGCCCTATGCGGCGGGTGGCAACTACATCGACCGCATGTCGGACCACTGCGGCGACTGTCGCTTCGACCGACGAGCCCGGGTCGGCGAGGACGCCTGCCCCTTCACGACGCTGTACTGGGACTTCCTGGCCCGCCACCGCGACACCCTTGCCGGCAACCACCGGTTGGGCCGGCCACTGGCGAACCTCGACCGGTTGTCGGACCTGGGTGAGGTCCGCGATCGTGCTGGCGTCGTGCTCCGACGACTCGACGAGGGATCCCTGTGACTCGCCTGCCCACGGTCGACGGCGACGTGGTGGCCTGGGTGCAGGAGCACCTCGGCCACCTCGTGGACGACCAGGTCCGGGCCTCGCCGGCGTTCCGTGGGGGACAGTCGGCCGCCGACACGGCGCTGTCGGCGTTGGACCTGCGTGGGTACGCGTCACGGCGCAACGAGGTGTCGCCACCATCGCGTCGCGGTGCGAGCCGACTGTCGCCGTGGATCCGCCACGGGCTGGTGACCCTGCCCCGGGTCTGGGCCGCCGCCGCGGAGGCACCCGCCCGTGATCGACGCACGTTCCGTTCCGAGCTGTTGTGGCAGGAGTACGCGCGCCACCTCTACGCCCAGGTCGGGCGTGGGCTGCGCCGGCCGTTGCGCTTCGCGCCGGGTCGGGCCACCGGTGCGTGGTCGGGCGAGCCGTGGCCGCGGGACATGGCCTGTGTCGATCTCGCCGTCGGGGAGCTCGAGGACGACGGGTGGATGGTCAACCAGACCCGGATGTGGATGGCGTCGCAGTGGACGATCCGCGGTCACGGGGACTGGTGGGACGGCGAGCAGCACTTCTTCCGCCACCTCCTGGACGGCTCGCGCGCGGCCAACGGGCTGGGCTGGCAGTGGACGACCGGGGCCCAGACCGGTCGCGCCTACGGGTTCTCACGCAACCAGGTCGAGAAGCGCGCACCCGGGGTGTGTGACGGCTGTGCCAGGTCCCAGGACTGCCCGGTCCAGGACTGGCCGCAGCTCGCGGACCAGGCCCGGGTCGACCCACCCGCGACCCTGCGTGGGGAACGCACCCCGGGGTGGGCGGCCGGCCCGTCCGACGCCCTCCACCGCCGTGACCCCGACGTCGTGTGGCTCACCGCGGAGTCGTTGGGCGCCGACGACCCGGCCCTTCGGGCGCATGCCGACCTGCCCGTGGTGTTCGTGTTCGACGAGCCACTGCTGGACCGCCTGCGCCTGAGTGGCAAGCGGCTGGTGTTCCTGGCCGAGGCCCTGGCCGAGGTCGCCACCCACCGCGACCTCCGCCTCCACCTGGGGCGACCGGTCGACGTGCTGGACCACCACGAGCCCGCGGTGACCTTCACGCCGGTGCCGGGCTGGCGGGCGTTGTCGCGTCGGCTCCAGCCGGCCGTCGTGCATCCCTGGCCATGGCTGCGACGTCCCGACGGTGGGGCCGTGACCAGTTTCTCGGCGTGGAACCGACGACACGAGCGGCGCGGCGACGGCGCCGTCGAACCGCCCGCCCAGACGTCGCTGCTGGACTGACGCCACGCCGGGTCGTCGCGACGCGGCGCCGGTGGTCGATCGGCCCCTCCGGCGCGGGCGGGGTCGCCACCATGGGGCCCACGCGCCACTTCCACGACAGGGACACGGCATGGACACCCCCGACACCCGCGACGACACGACCTCGCCGTTCCTCGCGCCCGGACGCCTGGCCGGTCGACGCACCCTGAAGTGGCAGCGGTGGTCACCCGAGGTGCTGCCGGTGTGGGTGGCCGAGATGGACGTCGAGACCTGTCCGCCGGTGCGTGACGAGCTGGTCGCGGCGCTCGACCGTGGCGAGACCGGCTACGGCTACGGCACGGACTACCCCGAGGCGTGGGCCGACTTCGCCGCCCACCGATGGGACCTGGACCTGGACTCGACGACCATGAGGATCGTCCCCGACGTGATCCAGGGCGCGGTCGCGGTGCTGGACCTGGTGACCGCACCCGGTGATGCCGTGGTCGTCACGCCCCCCGTGTACGGACCCTTCTTCGACATCATCCACGCCAGTCGACGCGAACTGGTGCATGCGCCGTTGGGTCCGGACGGCCGGCTCGACCCCGACGCCCTGGACGGGGCGTTCGCCACGGCGACCGCCGACGGCCGCCGGGCCGCGCTGTTGCTGTGCAACCCCCACAATCCCACCGGGGTGGTGCACACCGCCGCGGAACTGGCGACCGTGGCCGACCTGGCGCGCGACCACGGGGTGCGCACGATCAGCGACGAGATCCATGCGCCGCTGGTGCGTCCTGGCGTCACGTCCACCTCGTGGTTGGAGGTCCCGGGTGGCGAGGACGGGTTCGTGGTCACCTCGGCGAGCAAGGGCTTCAACCTCGCCGGCATGAAGGCGGGGCTTGCGATCCCGGGCGCTGCCGCGGTCGACGACCTCGCGCGCATGCCCGAGGTCGTGTCGCACGGGGCGAGCCTGTTCGGCGTCCGGGCCCACACCGCGGCCCTGGTGTCGGGCCGGACGTGGCAGCAGGACCTCGTCGCGGCGATCGACGCCAACCATGACCTGGTGCGCGACCTCCTCACCGACGCGCTGCCCACCGTCTCGGTGCAGCCGGCCGAGGCGACGTTCCTGGCGTGGCTGGACTGTCGGGCGCTCGGGCTGGGGGACGACCCGGCCGCGGTGTTGCTCGACCATGGCCGGGTCGGGCTCAGCGACGGGCTGTTCTTCGGACCGGGCGGGGCCGGGCACGTCCGGCTCAACGTGGCGACCCACCCCGAGGTGCTCCGCGAGGCCGTGGCGCGGATGGCCACCGCGGTCGAGGTGTGGAACCGGCTTCCGGACCGGTCCACGCCTGGCCGGGGCTGAGCCGCCGCCCCGACGCCGCGCGCCCCCGCCGGCTCGGCGGGGGCGCAGGTGCGGCTGCGGGGGCGGTGCAGGCATGGAGAGGCCGGCCATGGTGGCCTGAGACATCGAACGGGCCGGTCGTCGCAGATCGTGCGGTGGGCGCACGGCCGGTTCCCCGGCCCGTATGGTGCGGCCGACCCGCCACGCACCCGGAGGCCACGCATGCCGACCCACGACGATCCCGACCCCGGTGCCGGGAGCTCCCACGGCCACGACCAGGACCACTTCGACAGCCGAGCCCGTGACTGGGACGACGAGTCGAAGGTCCACCGTGCTCGCGTCGTCGCGGACGCCGTCCGCGCACACGTGCCGGTCGGTCCCACCACCCGCCTGCTGGAGTACGGCGCCGGGACCGGGCTGACGACGCAGTTCCTGGCCGGTGACGGGCTCGCCCGCGTCGTCCTGGCCGAGCCCTCGGCGGGGATGCGCGAGGTGCTGGCGGAGAAGGTGGCGGACGGACGGCTGCCGGTCGGTGCCGAGGTCGTCGACCTCGACCTGTCGACCGAGTCCGCGCCCGACGACCGGTTCGACCTGGTCGTGACGGTGCAGACGCTCCACCACATCCCCGACGTCGACGCGGTGCTGGCCGGGTTCGCCGACCTGCTCGAGCCCGGTGGGAACCTGTGCATCGTCGACCTCGAGGCCGAGGACGGGTCGTTCCACGCCCACCTCGAGGACTTCCACGGCCACGACGGCTTCCGCCACGAGGACCTGGCGTCCCGGCTCGCGACGACCGGGCTTCACGACGAGTCGTGGGAGCACGTGGTCGACGTGGACAAGGACGGGCGCAGCTACCCCCTGTTCCTGTCGGTGTCCACGCGGCGCTGATCCGGCCGTCCCGGCGTGGCGACCTCGGCCCCACCGGGCCGCGGCGGGCCGGCGCGTCGTGGGTGTGGCTCAGTCGGCGATCCCCAGCAGCGCCCGGCAGGCCTCGGCACACGTCCGGCAGGCCTCGGCACACGCCTGGCAGTGACCGGCGTCATGGCCCTCGCACTCCGATGCGCACTCGTCGCAGGCCGCCACGCAGGCCTCGAGCTGGCGTCGCCAGGCCTCGCCGCTCGGGCCGGGCCGTGACAGCACGGCCGCGGTCGCGCGGCAGATGTCGGCACAGTCGAGGCACGAGCGTGCGCAGTCGAGCATGCCCTCCTCGAGGTCGGCGTCGGCGCAGGCCCCGCAGACCGCGGCGCACGTCGACAGGGCCTCGATGGCGGCGACCAGTTCGTCGAGGTCGAAGGAGTCGCGTTGGGGGTGGGCGTCGAGGGCGGATCGCAGGCTCATGGCAGGCTCCGGGCGTGGGGGTCGGGTCGATCCCAGCCAATCATCGGTGCCGCTGCCGACGTCGGGCCGATCGGGCAGCCGCCACGACCCGGCCACGTCCCCGCGTCGCAGTCGTGGCACCACGACCGCCACCCCGTCCGTCAGGCGAAGGTGTCGCACTCGTTGGGGTCGCCGGACCTCCACCCGCGGGTGAACCACTCGACCCGCTGCGCCGATGAACCGTGCGTGAAGGTCTCGGGGTTGGGGTTCTGCCCGGCCTGTCGCTGCAGGTTGTCGTCACCGATCGCCTCCGCCGCGGTGATGGCCTCGTCGATGTCGGCGTCGGTCAGCCCCAGCTCACCCTCGCGGTCGGCGTCGTTGGCCCACACGCCGGCGAAGCAGTCGGCCTGCAGTTCCAGGGCCACCGACAGGTCGTTGGCCTGGCCGGGGTCGGCCTGCTGCGCCTGGCGGACCTGGGCGGACAGCCCGAGCGCGTTCTGGACGTGGTGGCCGATCTCGTGGGACACCACGTAGGCCTGGGCGAAGTCGCCGCCGGCGCCGAACTGGGTCCGCAACTGGTCGAAGAACGCGAGGTCGATGTAGGTCTTGGAGTCGGCCGGGCAGTAGAACGGGCCGGCCGCGGCCTGGCCGTACCCGCACCCCGCGGTCGACGTGCCGCCCTCGTAGACCACCAGCGTCGACACCGGGTAGTCCAGCCCGGACTCGGCGAAGATCTCGCCCCACATCTGCTGGTTCTCGTCCAGGACGCGGTTGACCAACGCGAACTCCTCGGCGTACTGGTCCGTGGCGGACCCGCTGGTGTTGTCGGTCGAACTGCGGTCGGGCACGGAGCCGCCGCCACCCGTCGTGGTGGTCCCGCCGCTGTCGTCGAGTTCCTCCAGCACGGACCCGAGGTCGGCACCGTTGCCGCCACCGCACACGGTGAACAGCACGACGAGCAGGATGACGGGCAGGGACACGCCACCGCCGACGGCCAGGCCACGGCCCATGCCGCCGCCACCGCCGCGGCGGTCCTCGACGTTGGACGATCGGTAGTCGTTGTCGATCTTCATGGGGCGGACTCTAGGCCCGACCGGCACCAGCCGCTGGGCCCACGGTCCCCGGTCCGTCCCGGGCCGGGCGCCGATCCCGCCCGGACGTGGCAGGGGTGGTCGGGGGTGGCGGTGCGCCGGCCGCTAGCGTTGCGCCGTGCCCGCCCCGTGGCTGCCGGCGTGCCATCTGCCGCCCACCGTCCCGAAGGCCCGTCCATGGCCGTCCTGCTGCTCGTCCGGCACGCCACCACGGCGGCGACCGGCACACGACTCGGTGGCTGGACCCCGGGCGTGCACCTCGACGAGGCCGGGGTGGCCCAGGCCCAGGCGACGGCAGCCCGGCTGGCCGACCACGACGTCGCGGCCATCTACGCCTCGCCGCTGGAGCGCACGCAGGACACCGCCGAGATCATCGGCCGTGCCGTCGGCCTGGACGTGCGCACGCGCGACGGGCTGGGCGAGACCGACTACGGCGACTGGACGGACCGGCCCCTGGCCGAGCTCCGCAAGGACCCCCTCTGGGCGGTCATCCAGGCGACGCCGTCGCGAGTCACCTTCCCGGGTGGGGAGTCCCTGCGTGGGTCGCAGCAACGCATCGTCGAGCAGTTGGAGGAACTCGCGGCCGACCACGACGCCCACGACCTGGTGGTCGCGGTCAGCCATGCGGACCCGATCAAGTCGGCCGTCGCGCACTTCCTGGGCATGCCGCTGGACGCCTTCCAGCGGATCGCGATCTCGCCCGCGTCGGTGACCGTGGTGTCCCTTGCCGACGACCACCCCCCGATGGTGGTGGCGGTCAACCAGACGGATCGCCTGGAGGTCCCGCGTCCCCCGGCCCCCGACGACGGTGACGGGGCGGGTGCCGACGATCCCGATCCCGACGCTGCCCCGGCCGGCACCGGCACCTGAGGTGGCCCGACGCGGCAGGTCCCCGACCCATCCTGATCCCACCCACCGTCGACCCCAAGGACGGCAACGGCCATGACGACGCTCACCCTCGACGATCCGCACCACGTGACCGCGGGCACGATCGGCGGTGCCGGCAACCGCACGTTCCTGGTGCAGGTCGAGGACGACGACCATCGCGTCACGATGATCGCGGAGAAGCAGCAGGTCGCCGGCATCGGTGACCTGCTGTCACGCCTGCTCGTCCGGGTCGACCAGGGCCCGGTCGACGACTGGGACAAGGCGGCCATGGACCTGCGCGAGCCGATGGAGCCGATGTGGCGGATCGGTCGCATCGAGGTCGGCCTCGACCCGGAGGCCGAGCGCTTCCTGCTGGAGTTCAGTGCCGCCGAGGACGACGGCGAGGTGCACCTCGTCGACGAGGTCGTGTTCACCATCGACACCGACCTCGCCCGCCGGCTGGCCGCCCACACGGACTGGCTGGTCGACCAGGGACGGCCGCGGTGCCGGCTGTGCGGGCGCCCCCAGGAGGCCGACGGCACGCATGTGTGCCCGGCGACCAACGGCCACGGTCGCCTGACCGTCTAGGGCGCGAGGCGCGAACGCCGCGCCGGCCGCGAGGGCTACCGTGGAACGCGGTGACCGGCCGACGAGCCGACCGACCGCCCCCGCCACCGCCCACCCGACACCCGTGCGAAGAGGCGTCCCCACGGACGACGGACCCGGAGCCGCCGTGACCGGTGAGCTGGCCAGCCCCGACCGGCTGGCGGGCGCGCCGCTGGACGTGCTCGCCGCCTTCGCCAACGCCTCCAACACCACGCTGCTGGTCCAGCTCACGGACGCCACCGAACCGACCGCACTGGCCGACGGCGACACGATGGATCCCCTCGACCGGCACGCGGCCAGGGACCTCGCCGTCTACAAGCCCGTCCGGGGCCAGCGGGCGCTGTGGGACTTCGACGCCACGACCCTGCCCGGCCGCGAGGTCGCCACCGCGATCGTGGACCGGCGTCTCGGCTTCGACCTGGTGCCCCCGACGGTGTGGCGTGACGAGGGTCCGCTGGGACCCGGCAGCCTCCAGGCCTACGTCCCCCACGACGCCGAGGAGAACTGGTTCACGTGGGTGGCCGAGGATCGCCGTGACCCGGACGCCATGGCTCGCCTGGCCGTGCTCGACCTGGTGGTCAACAACACCGACCGCAAGGGCGGCCACGTGCTGGTCGACGGTGACCGGATCTGGGCCATCGACCACGGCGTGACCTTCCACGTCGAGGACAAGCTGCGCACGGTGTGCTGGGAGCTGCAGGGCGAGCGCGTCCCGGCGCGACTGCGGGACCGGTGCCTCGCGCTGGGCTCGTGGCTGGCCGCCGGCGACCAGTCCGACCCCGACACGGCGTCCCTGTGGCGACACCTCACGCCCGACGAGGTCGAGGCCACGCGGCGACGGGCGCTCGCGGTCGCCACGCGGGACGCCTTCCCGGTCCTGGAGCACCGTGGGCAGCTGCCGTGGCCGTTGGTGTGAGTGTCGGCGACGGACCGGCACGCGCGGCCGTCGTGGCTCCACGGGACGGGCCCGGACGACAACTACGATGACGACGCGACCCGGCGTCACAGGGAGGTGGTCGTGGCCAACTACCGCGACCAGGGGATCGTCCTTCGCACCCACAAGCTGGGTGAGACCGACCGCATCCTGACCCTGTACACGCTGGGTCGCGGCAAGGTCCGAGCGGTGGCCAAGGGAGTCCGGCGGCCGGGCTCGCGGTTCGGTGGTCGCCTCGAGCCCTACGGCCACGTCGACCTGCTGCTGTACGAGGGCCGGTCCCTGGACGTGGTGACCCAGGTCGAGCTGCTGGCCTCCCATGCCGCCGTGCGTGAGGACTGGGCCCGGTCGGCGGCAGCCTCCGTGCTGGTGGAACTGGTCGACGTCGTGGGCGTGGAGGGCGAGCGGGACAACCGGTTGTTCCTGTTGCTGCGGGCCGGGTTGCAGGCCCTGGAGGCCGGCCCCCCCGACACCGCCGTCTTCGTGGACGCCTTCCTGCTGCGGGTCGCGCGCACGGTCGGGTTCGCCGTCGAGCTCGCGCGGTGTGCCAGTTGCGGTCTGCCCGGTCCACATCCGTTCCTGTCGGTGGTCGCCGGTGGGACGCTGTGCGGGGACTGTGCGCCCCGGGGCACCCGGGCCGTGGCACCCGAGGTGGTCCAGCGGTTGGACGTGCTGGCCGGCGATGCCTGGAGCCCACTGGTCGCGCTGGACGACGACGACGCCGGCCGGGTCGCGGCCTCCTACGCCCGTGCCTTCGCCGAACACCACCTCGAGCGTCGCCTGAAGTCCTACCCGCTGACCGAGCGTCGGGCGATCGCATGACCTCCGGCGACGACGATCACGCGTGGCTCCGCCGAGCCGTCGAGCTCGCCCGGGCCGGCATGGACGCCCGCGAGGGCGGACCCTTCGGGGCCGTGGTGGTGGTCGACGGGGCCGCCGTGGGGGAGGGGTGGAACCGCGTGACCTCGACCGCGGACCCCACCGCCCACGCCGAGATGGTCGCGCTGCGACGGGCGTGCGCGGCGGCGGACCACTTCGAACTCCCGGGAGCGGTCGTCTACGCCTCGGGCGAGCCCTGCCCGATGTGCTGGGCGGCCTGTCGCTGGGCGCGTGTGGCGCGCATCGTGTACGCCAACGATCGTGCGGCCGCCGCGGCGATCGGCTTCGACGACCAGTTCCTCTACGACGAACTGGCCCGCGGGGCCGACGGGCAGGCGGTGCCCCTGGAGCACCTCGAGCTGGACGAAGCCGGGTCGGTCTACGACGCCTGGGCCGCCGATCCCGACCTGACCCGGTACTGAGCCGGCGATGGCGGACCCCGACCTGCGCACCGCGGCCCCGGACGACACGTCTGCCGGACCAGCCCTGGTCCGTGAGCACGGCCTGGACCCCGCCCGCATCCCGGCCCACGTCGCGCTGATCATGGACGGCAACGGCCGCTGGGCCAACGCCCGGGGCCTGCGTCGAAACGCCGGGCACGAGGCGGGGGAGCAGGCGCTGTTCGACACGGTCACGGGGGCCGACCACCTCGGCATCAGCCACCTCACGGTCTACGCCTTCTCGACCGAGAACTGGCGGCGACCGCCCGACGAGGTCCGCTTCCTGCTGGGCTTCAACGAGTCCCTGCTGCTGCGGCGCGCGGACGAACTGGACGAGCGCAACGTCCGAGTGCGCTTCATCGGGGGGCGTGGCCGCCCGGTGCCCCGGCGCCTGGTGCGCAACATGGAGCGCACCGAGCACCAGACCGCCACCAACACCGGGCTGCGGATGACCGTGGCCTTCAACTACGGCGCCCAGGCCGAGATCGCCGCGGCGGCCGCAGCGGCGGCGCAGGACCTGGCGGCGGGTCGGCTGGCCGAGGTGGACGAGGACGCGCTCGCCGCGCGGCTGCACGACCCGACCATGCCCCCGGTGGACCTGCTGGTGCGCACCTCGGGCGAGCAGCGCATCTCGAACTTCCTGCTGTGGCAGGCCGCGTACGCCGAGCTGGTGTTCAGCGAGGTGATGTGGCCCGACTTCGACCGCCACCACCTGGCCGAGGCGATCGCGACCTACCAGGGGCGCGATCGTCGCTTCGGTGGTGCCGTGGACCACGTCGACGACGCCTGAGCGGCCGCGTCGACCGGGTCACAGGCCCCGTGGGTGCCACACCGTCTTGGCCTCGGTCAGCGCCAGCATCTCCGACGGGGTCGGGTCGGTCGACCAGTCGGTGTCCGTCGGCCGCAGGACCCGCTTGAGGTTGTCGGCGGCCGCGGCCTCGAGCTCGGCCCAGTCGCCACCGGCCCCGGCCAGGTCGATGGCGTTGACGTCCATGTGGCGACGCCAGTACCGGACCGAGCTCGTCGGCGAAGCCGGTCAGCAGGTTGACGACCCCACCCGGCACGTCGGAGGTGGCCAGCACCTCGGCCAGCGTGATCGCCACCGTCGGGGAGTCGGACGCGGCCACCACCACGCAGGTGTTGCCGGTCACGATCGTGCGCGCCACGACGCTCACCAGGCCCAGCAGCGGGGCGCCGGCCGGTGCCAGCACCCCGACGACGCCGGTCGGTTCGGGCAGGGTGAAGTCGAAGTAGGGGCCTGCCACCGGGTTCGCGCTGCCGTCCACGGCCGCGAGCTTGTCCGACCAGCCGGCGACGTGCACCCACCGGTCGATGGCGGCGTCGACCTCGGCCCGGGCGTCGGCGAGTCCGGCACCGGTCGCGAAGCGCACCTCCTCGACGAACTGGTCGCGACGTCCCTCGAGCATCTCTGCGGCGCGGTAGAGGATCTGGCCCCGGTTGTAGGCGGTCGCCGCCGCCCACGACGACGAGGCCGCCCGTGCGGCGACCACGGCGTCGCGCGTGTCCTTGCGGGATGCCTGCGAGACGTTGACCGGATCCCCCGAGCCGGTCGCGGCCGCCACCTCCCAGGTCCGTCCGGACTCCGAGCGCGGGAAGCCACCGCCGATCCACAGCTTGTAGGTCTTGCGCACGTCGAGCCGTGCCATCGCGGTGTCCTTGCTCGCCGTGTGGGCACCCGGACGCGGTGTGGTCGGGGACCGTGCTCACTGGCGGTGGGGGTCGGGTGGGGTCGTGGGACGGGACTGGGGGTCGGCAGGTCAGGCGGCCCGGAGGTAGGCGGCCAGGCCGTGGCGGCCGCCCTCGCGGCCGTAGCCCGACTCCTTGTAGCCGCCGAACGGGGAGGTCGGGTCGAAGCGGTTGAAGGTGTTGGCCCACACCACCCCGGCGCGCAGCCGTCCGGCCATCTCCAGGATCCGCGAACCCTTCTCGGTCCACACGCCGGCGGACAGGCCGTAGGGGGTGTTGTTGGCCTTGGCCACGGCCTCGTCGGGGGTGCGGAAGGTCAGCACGCTCAGCACCGGGCCGAAGATCTCGTCGGTGGCGATCGTGTGGCTCTGCTCGACGCCGGTGAAGACCGTCGGTCGGAACCAGAACCCGTTGGTGGGCAGGGCGCAGTCCGGCTCCCATCGGGTGGCGCCCTGGGCCTCGCCCTGGGCCACCATCCCCCGGATCCGTTCGAGCTGCTCGGCGGAGTTGATCGCGCCGATGTCGGTGTTCTTGTCGAGGGGGTCGCCCAGGCGCAACGTCCCCAGCCGATCGGTCAGGAGCTGGACCACCTCGTCGTGCACGTTCTCCTGGACCAGCAGCCGTGACCCGGCGCAACAGACATGGCCCTGGTTGAAGAAGATCCCGTTGACGATCCCCTCCACGGCCTGGTCCATCGCGGCGTCGTCGAACACGATGTTGGCGGCCTTGCCCCCGAGTTCGAGGGTCACGCGCTTGTCACTGCCGGCGACCTGGCGGGCGATGGCCTTGCCCACCGCCGTCGAGCCGGTGAACGCGACCTTGTCCACGTCGTCGTGGCCGACCAGGTGCGCACCGGTCTCGCCGGCCCCGGTGACGATGTTGACCACGCCCGGTGGCAGGTCGGCCTGCTGGCACACCTCGGCGAACAGCAGGGCGGTCAGCGGCGTGGTCTCGGCGGGCTTGAGCACCACCGTGTTGCCGCAGGCAAGGGCCGGGGCCACCTTCCAGGCCAACATCAGCAGGGGGAAGTTCCACGGGATCACCTGGCCGGCCACGCCCAGCGGCCGTGGTCCCGGTCCGAGCCCGGCCCAGTCCAGCTTGTCGGCCCAGCCGGCGTGGTAGAAGAAGTGCGCCGCGGCCGTGGGCACGTCGACGTCACGCGACTCCCGGATCGGTTTGCCGTTGTCCAACGACTCCAGCACGGCGAACTCCCGGGCGCGTTCCTGCATGATCCGGGCGATCCGGTACAGGTAGCCGCCACGTGTCGCCGGGGTCAGTCGCGACCACGACGTGAACGCGGTCCGGGCGGCCGCCACGGCGGCGTCGACGTCAGCCGGGCCGGCCACGGTGTAGCTGGCCAGGCGTTGCTCGGTGGCCGGGTCGAGCGTGTCGGTGGTGGACCCGTCACGCGTGGCCACCCACTCGCCGCCGATGAACAGGTCGTGGTCGTCGGCGATCGACACCACGTCGCTGGCCTGGGGGGCGGGCGCGTAGTCCCACGTCGGCGTCACCAGGTCGGTCACGGCGGTCGCGGTCACGGGCTGGGCCATGGCATCGCCTCGGCGTCGGGTCGAACAGGGGATCGGATCGGTCATCGTAGGCCTCGGAGGACCGTCAGGCCCGTGCGAGTGCGACCAGCAGGAGCGCAACGGCGACCAGCGAGCCGGCGGCCGCCACCAGGCTCGGCGACCAGCCGCCGAGCATGTGGCGCCCACGCCGCGACAGGGCCAGTGCGGCCCCCAGACCGATCACCGGGACGGTCGCGAGTGCCACGGTCGTGCCACGGACGCCCACGGACGTCATGGACGTGGTCATGGCCACCACGACCGGCAGCGAGATCACGATCAGCGCCAGGGCGCCCAGCGGCACGGCGTGGGGTCCGTCCGGGTGCGTGCTGATCCTGGCGACCGCCCCGATGCCGGACACCGCGACGCCGCCCGCGACCAGCCACCGGGGGCCTGTGGGAAGCAGGGCGAGCACCTGCCATGCCGCGACGGGCGCGGCGATCAGGGTCGCCAGGGCCATGGCTCCGGCCAGGGGGGTGTCGGGCTCGCCATCGCCGCCAGCCAGCCCCCACGCCACCAATCCGGCCGTGACGACGTTGAGCATCGCCAGGACCGCGGCAACGCCGGCGGTCAGGGCGATCACGTCCACGTGTCGTGTCAGGCGATCGGGACGTAGTTGCGGGAGTGGTAGCGACCGGTGCGCTGGCTGGTGCGCTGGAGCAACAGGTCGTCCAGCAGGCTCGACGCCCCGAAGCGGAACAGGTCCGGGGTCAGCCAGGCGGGGCCCGCGACCTCCTGGACCAGCACGAGGTAGCGCAGGGCGTCCTTGCTGGTGCGGATCCCCCCGGCGGCCTTGACCCCTCGGACCTCGCCGGTCAGGCGTTCGAAGTCCCGCACGGCCTGGAGCATGACGGTGGTGACGGGACGCGTCGCGGCGGGCGAGACCTTCCCGGTGGAGGTCTTGATCACGTCGCCGCCGGCCGCCAGCGCCAGCCACGACGCCCGTCGGACGTTGTCGTAGGTGGCCAGCTCACCGGTCTCCAGGATGACCTTGAGCTTGGCGTCGCCGCAGGCCTGCCGGGTGGCCACGATCTCGTCGAACACCTGCTCGTAGCGACCCGCCAGGAAGGCCCCACGGTCGATCACCATGTCGACCTCGGTGGCGCCGGCCTCCACCGCGAGGCGGGTGTCGGCCAGCTTGACGTCCAACGAGGAGCGACCCGACGGGAACGCGGTCGCCACCGATGCGACCCCCACGCCGCTGGTGCCCAGGGCCTCCACCGCGGTCGCGACGAGATCCGGGTAGACGCAGATGGCGGCCACCGACGGGCAGTCGTCGTCGGTCGGGTCGGGGTGGATGCCCTTGGCGCACAGGGCTCGGACCTTGCCCGGCGTGTCCTGGCCCTCCAGGGTGGTCAGGTCGACCATGGCGATGGCCAGGTCGATGCCGACGAGCTTGGCGTCCTTCTTGATCGACCGGGTCGCGAGGCTGGCGACGCGAGCCTCCAGCCCGACCGCGTCGACCCCACGCAGCCCGTGCAGGAACGACCGCAGGGCCGCCTCCGACGAGGTCGCGTCGACCAGTTCGTGCGGGGCGTTGGGTGAGGGCGAGACCGACATCGGTGGTCCTGGCTGGGTGGCGGCGGGCGGGCCCATCCTACGTCGAGCCGGGATGCGTGGCCCCGGTCGTGGGGACGACCGTGGGTGCGACCCGTCCGGGACGACCAGTCGGCGGCCGGCGGTCGTGCAGGCCGTACCGTGGCTGATTCCCGAAGGGCCAGGAGTACTCGTGAGCACCGTCCGCATCGTCGCCGTCGCCGCTGCCGTCGCGATGGCCGCCACGATCGTGTGGGGGTTCGCCGCCGGTGACTTCGCCGCCGACGGGGCAGCCCTGCTGGACCTGGTGTGGGGGCGCGTGACGATGATCGACCTGTACCTGGCCTTCGGGGCGGTGTGGGCCTGGATCGCCTGGCGGGAGGGCACCGTCGGCGCGGCGGTGCTGTGGGCCGTCCTCGTGGCCGGGTTGGGGTCCCTGGCGATCTGGGGCTACGTGGCCTGGCGCGCATGGGGGTCCACCGACGTGCCGCACCTGCTGCTCGGGCGCCACGCCGGGGTGTCGTCCTGATCCCCGGCCTGCTGGCGTTCGCCCAGGACGCCCAGCAGGAACTGCCCGGCCTGTCCGGCTGGGTGGCCAGCGTGATCGAGTCGCTGGGGGAGGTGGGGGTCTTCTTCCTGGTCGCCCTGGAGAACCTGTTCCCGCCGATCCCGTCGGAGGTCGTGCTGCCGTTCGCCGGCTTCCTCGCCAACCAGGACCGGTTGTCGCTGGTGGGCGCGATCGTGGCGGCGACCCTGGGCGCGGCCGCCGGGGCCCAGGTGCTGTACGAACTCGGGCGACGCCTGGGGGTGGAGCGGCTGCAGTCGATCGCGGGCCGCATCCCGTTGGTCGAGCCCGGCGACCTCGACCGGGGGGTCGACTGGTTCGACGAGCACGGGCAGGGCGCGGTGTTCTCGGGCCGGCTCCTGCCCGGCATCCGCAGCCTGGTCTCGGTGCCCGCCGGTGCCCGCGAGATGGGCCGGATCCGCTTCCTGGTCCTGACCCTGGCGGGCAGTGCGATCTGGAACGCCGCCCTGGTCATGGGTGGGTACGCGCTGGGGTCCAGCTGGCAGCGCGCCCAGTCGATCGCCTCGTGGGTCAACGTCGCGCTGGTGGTCGCGATGGTCGCCGTCGTGGCGCGGTGGGCCTGGTCGAAGTGGCGTCTGCGCCGCGACGACACCTGACACCGGTCCGGCCACCGTCGGTCGGCGGGACCGGCCCACCGCGAGACCCGACGGTCCTCGGGTAAGGTTGGCCTCACCTCACTTCATCGGGCGGCGGCTCGGTGGCATCGTCGGACGAGGAGTCCCGTCGTGGCCGAGAGCTTCCTGATCGCCCTCCGGGAGGGTTTCGAGGCGGCACTGATCGTGTCGATCGTGCTGGCGGTGGTGGCCCGTGGCGGACGCCGACCACGCCGAGCGGTGTGGGCCGGCGTCGGTGCGGCCGCCGTCGTGTCGCTGGTCGCCGGTGTGGGCCTGCGAACCTGGACCAACGGGCTGGAGGGGGATGCCCGTCTGCGGGTGTTCGCGCTGATCGCGTTCGCCGCTGCCGGCATGCTGACCTGGATGGTGTTCTGGATGCGCGGTCACGTCGCGGGGATGACCTCGGCGCTGCGCGAGGACACCGCGGCGGCGATCGGGGCCGGTTCCCTGCTGGGCCTGGCCGGTGTCACCTTCGTGGCCGTCCTCCGCGAGGGCCTGGAGACGGCGCTGTTCCTGGTCGCGGCGGCCACGGCCGCCGACGGTCGACAGGTGGTGCTCGGCACGGCGGCGGGCCTGGCGCTGGCCGCCGCGCTGGGCTGGATGGTCCACGCCAGCAGTCGGCGGCTGCCGATGCGTGCCTTCTTCACGACCACGGGCATCCTGCTGATCGTGTTCGCGGCCGGCCTGGTGGCTCGGGGCGTGCAGTTCCTGCAGGCCGCTGGTGACCTGGGCAGCCTCGACATGGCCGCCTACGACCTCACCAACGTGTCGTGGCTCACGATCCAGACCCAGGTCGGACGGTTCCTCGCGGGCATCTTCGGCTGGGATCCGCGGCCCTCCGTGGAGCAGGTCGAGGTCTACCTGCTGTACCTGGTGCCGGTCGTGCTGGCGTTCCTGTGGCCGATGCTGCGCGAGCAGGTTCGCCACGCCCCACGGGGAGCCTGAAGGGGCCACCACGGCCCGCCGATAGGCTCGTCGGTCGACGTGCCCGCCGGCCAGGGGGGCACGCGCGCGAGTCCCCGCCGAGCCCGTCCGAGGTCCCCCATCGTGTCCGCAGACCCCACCTCCGGCACCGCCCCCGATGCCGCCACGCCCGACGTCGACCCGTCCGTGACGGGTGACGCCGGCGAGCCGAGCAACACCACCGAGCTCGCCACGATCGTCGAGTTGTGCAAGCGTCGTGGCATCATCTTCCCGACCGCCGAGATCTACGGCGGCGTGCGTGCCACCTGGGACTACGGCCCGTTGGGCGTCGAGCTCAAGGAGAACGTCAAGCGGCAGTGGTGGCGGACCATGGTGCAACTGCGTGACGACATCGTGGGCATGGAACAGGCCGTGCTCGGGCCGTCGCAGGTGTGGGAGGCCTCGGGCCACCTCGCCAACTTCTCCGATCCCCTGGTGGAGTGCGCGTCGTGCCACCAACGGTTCCGCGAGGACCACCTGCGTGAGGCCCAGTTCGGAGACGAGCGAGCGGCTGGCGACCTCACCTGTCCCAACTGCGGGGCGACGGCCTTCGGTGACGCGCGCAACTTCAACCTCATGTTCAAGACCCATTCGGGGCCCATCGAGGACGACGCCAACGTGGTGTGGATGCGCCCGGAGACGGCCCAGGGCATGTTCGTGGACTTCGCGACCGTCCAACGGGCCAGTCGCAAGAAGCCGCCCTTCGGGATCGCCCAGATGGGCAAGTCGTTCCGCAACGAGATCACGCCGGGCAACTTCATCTTCCGCACCCGGGAGTTCGAGCAGATGGAGATGGAGTTCTTCGTCGAGCCCGGCACCGACGAGGACTGGCACCAGTACTGGATCGACGCCCGCACCGCGTGGTACGTCGACCTCGGGATCCGCCCGGAGAACCTCCGCATCCGCGAGCACGACGACGACGAGCTGAGCCACTACGCCAAGCGCACCGTCGACGTCGAGTACTTCTTCGCCGACGAGTCGTTGGGCTGGAACGAACTGGAGGGGATCGCCAACCGGACCGACTTCGACCTGACGGCCCACGGCGAGGCGTCCGGCACGGACCTGTCCTACTACGACCAGGCCAACGAGCAGCGCTTCACGCCGTTCGTGATCGAGCCGGCCGCGGGGGCGACCCGCGCCACCCTGGCCTTCCTGCTGGACGCCTACACCGTCGAGCAGGTGCCCGACGCCAAGGGCAACCTGCAGGAGCGCACCGTGCTGCGCCTGGACCCGCGGCTGGCCCCGTACAAGGTCGCCGTGCTGCCGCTGTCGAAGAAGGACGAGCTGCGGCCGACGGCACGCGAGGTGTTCGACCTGGTCAAGGTCGAGTGGATGGCCGACTACGACGAGACCCAGTCCATCGGCCGTCGCTACCGCCGGCACGACGAGATCGGGACCCCGTTGTGCATCACCGTCGACTTCGACACCATCGACGACCGGGCCGTCACCGTCCGCGACCGCGACACCATGGAGCAGGACCGGGTGGCCATCGAGGACCTGGTCGCGTACCTGTCGGCCCGCCTGCCGCGATGACCGCCGGGTCGCCGTGGGGCGACGTCACCGGGCGGGACTCGGTCGCGGTCGGGATGCCGCCGCGGCCGCCCGTGGGGCGCGTGGTCGTGCCCGGATCGAAGTCGCTGACCAACCGGGCGCTGCTGCTGGCGGCGCTGGCCCACGGTCGCTCCCGGCTCACCGGCGCCCTGGATGCCGAGGACACGCGCCTGATGGTCGCGGCGCTGCGTCGCCTGGGCGTGACCGTGGCCACCACCGACGACGCCACCACCGTGGACGTGATCGGCGTGGGGGGTCGCTTCACGACCCTCGAGCAGCCACACGAGTTCGTGGACGTGGGCACGTCCGGGACGGTGTCGCGCTTCCTCGGGGCCGTCATCGCCGGCTCGGCCGTGGTCGCGACGCTGGACGGGACCCCGCGGATGCGCGAGCGGCCCATGGCCCAGCTGCTGGACGTCCTGGCCGCCCAGGGGACCGGGCTCGACCACCACGGCGACCCGGGCTTCCTGCCCGTGACACTGCGGGGTGCGCACCTGGCCGGTGGTGAGGTGGCCCTGGACGAGCCGGCCTCGTCCCAGATCGTGTCGGCCCTGGTGCTGTCGGCCCTGGTGGCCGACGCCCCCACACGGATCGTGCTGCGCGAGGGCACGCCGGCTCGTCCCTACGTGGACATGACCCTGGCCACCGTGGTCGGGTTCGGGGGCAGTGCCGCCTGGGTCGACGACGACGTCATCGCCGTCGAACCCGGTGTTCCCCACGCACGCGACTGGGCGGTGGAACCGGACGCGTCGGCCGCGACCTACGCGTGGGCCCTGGCGGCCCGACACCGCGGGGACGTGACCGTGGACGGGCTGGGACCCCGGTCGCTGCAGGGCGACGTGGGCTTCGTCGACGTCCTGGCCGCGATGGGCGCGGACGTGGAGGTGGCCACCGACCATGTTCGGGTCGTCGGTGGCGGCGACCTGCGGGGCGTCGACGTCGACCTCACGACCATGCCGGATCCCGGCCTGACGCTGGCCGCCCTGGCCGTGCACGCCCGGGGCGAGACCCGCATCCGGGGGGTGGCCGTGCACCGTCACCATGAGACCGACCGCATCTCGGCGGCCGCCACGGAGTTGCGCCGAATGGGTGCCAGCGTGGTCGAGCACGACGACGGACTCGACATCGTGCCCCCCCGACGTCCGGTGGCCGGCGTGGCCATCGACACCTATCGGGACCACCGGATGGCGATGGCGTTCGGGCTGCTCGGCGACGTCGTGGTCAACGACCCCGGCTGCGTGGCCAAGACCTGGCCCGGCTACTTCGCGTTCCTGTCACGCTTCGGCATGCTGCCCGCGACCGGGCCGGCCTGACCGGTCGACGCCGCGTGGGTCAGTCGGTGAGCAGGGCCGGGGACGCGCCCCGGACCCCCAAGGAGGCCAGCAGGTGGCCGACGGCGCGAGGCATCCCGCCGTACGCGGCGTGCGCCGCGGGCGCCTCCACCGCGGTGTGCAGGGTCGCGATGTAGTCGGCGGTGCCGCACAGGGTCAGGGCGGCCGCGACGGTGTCCAGGTCGTGGGCGACGTCGCCGGCGCGCCGACGCGCGTCCAGCCACTCGGCGAGTTCCAGCATGGGCAGCTGCGGTCCCAGTCCGGTGGCGGCCGACATCGGTCGGTGGGCACGGCCCAGTTCGACGTCGGTCAACAACAGTGCGTGCAGCGTCTGTGCCACCCGGGAGTAGTCCACGGCGGCCTGGAAGACCGTCGCGAACCAGACCCGGAAGTCCTTGGTCTCGTCGTCCATGGCGCGCCGCAGCACCTGGAGCTCTTCGAGTCCCTCCAGGTGGCGTCCGAGCACACGTGCATCGCGGTGCGGCACGATCCCCCCGATCGATGGTCCAGCCCCCACAACGGTAGGTTGCCACCGGTGCGGGCCCGTGGGACGGGCGTCCCGATCGGGGGGGTCCCCAGCCCCGAAGGCCCACGCGGGCTCCTCGGGTCGACCACCCGCACGAGCGTTGGCGGGTGGCGGGGAGGCGTCGGCCTCAGGGGAGCCGCTCGGACCACGGGTTGGGGTGGTCGCCCGGACCGTCGCCGGTGGTCGGTCCCGGCCCTCGATCGGAATCGGCCGTGCGCCGCCCGACCATGATCCGGACGTCGGACTCGATCGCCGCGATGCGGGCCAGGACGCCCATCATCGCCAGCAGCAGGAAGGCGGCGATCATCAGCAGCGACCCCACGCCGAAGGTGAGGACCCACACGGCCACGGCGAAGGCCGTGTCGCCGGCGCGGTACAGCACCACCCCGGCCACCACGCCCACCGCACCGGCCGCGTAGGCCAGCGTGCGTGCCACGGCTGCCGCGCCGCGCAGGTCGCGTGGGGTGGGGACGTCCTCCATGGCTGGCCCCTTCCGGGTGGGCTCGGATCCCGACGACCTCGGCATGCCCGAGGGGTGCGGCTCGCCTGGTGCTCGGGAACGCAGGGGACCACGTCGACCCGGCCGTGTCACGCCCGCGCCGGCCGGCAGCGACGGTGCGGCTATCGTGGGGGTGATCCAGACCACCGTGGAGGCCTCGTGTCCGCATCGCCACCCACCCCGACGGTTGCGCCCGCCGAGGGCCGACTGGGGGTCCTGTGCGTCGGCCTCGGTGCCGTCACCACCACCCTGCTGGCCGGCGTCGAGCTGGCCCGCAAGGGCATCGCCGAGCCGTTCGGATCGGTCACCCAGATGGGCACGGTGCGGCTGGGCAAGCGCACTGACGACCGGACCCCGCTGGTCAAGGACTTCGTCCCGCTGGCCGACCTCGACGACCTGGTGTTCGGCGCCTGGGACGTCTACCCCGACGACGCCTACGTGTCGGCCACCAAGGCCGGCGTGCTGGAGGCCCACCGCCACCTCGAGCCGATCGGGGACTTCCTGCGGGGCATCGAGCCCCAACAGGCCGCCTTCGACCACGACTACGTCAAGCGACTCGACGGCCAGCACGTCAAGGCCGGCACCCGACGCCAGATGGCCGAGGCCATCCGGGCCGACATCCGTGCCTTCCGCGAGCGTGAGGAGGTCGACCGCCTCGTCATGATCTGGGCGGCGTCCACGGAGGTCTACACCGAGCCCTCCGCCGTCCACCTCGACCTGGACGCCTTCGAGGCCGGCCTGGACGCCGACGACCCCGCCATCGCGCCGTCCATGCTGTATGCCTGGGCAGCCCTCAAGGAGGGGATCCCGTTCGCCAACGGGGCCCCCAACCTCACCCTGGACATCCCGGCGCTGAAGGGCCTGGCCGACGCCAACGGCGTCCCGATCGCGGGCAAGGACTTCAAGACCGGCCAGACGCTGGTCAAGACCGCCCTGGCACCGATGTTCAAGGCGCGGATGCTGGGCGTGCGCGGATGGTTCTCGTCCAACATCCTGGGCAACCGTGACGGGGCCGTGCTGGACGACCCGGACAACTTCAAGTCCAAGGAGGTGTCGAAGCTGGGGGTGCTCGAGCACATCCTGCAGCCCGACCTGTACCCCGCGTTGTACGAGGACATGTACCACAAGGTCCGGATCAACTACTACCCGCCCCGGGGCGACGACAAGGAGGGGTGGGACAACATCGACCTGTTCGGGTGGCTCGGCTACGACATGCAGCTCAAGGTCGACTTCCTGTGCAAGGACTCGATCCTGGCCGCCCCGCTGGCGCTGGACCTCGTGCTGTTCCTCGACCTCGCGCAACGGTCCGGGATGTCGGGCATCCAGGAGTGGCTGTCGTTCTACTTCAAGGACCCGCAGGTGGCGCCGGGGCTGTACCCCGAACACGACCTGTTCATCCAGCTCACCAAGCTCAAGAACACCCTGCGCCACCTGATGGGCGAGGAAGCCATCACCCACCTCGGCACCGAGTACTACGAGGGCATCCCCGACTAGCACCCGTCGCCCCGGAGAGCGAGACGCCAGGGCTCGGAGTCAGCGCCGCCCGCCGCGTCGGCCCTGGCGCCGGTCCTGGCGCCGATCGACGCCGTTGGAGACGACCTTGGCGGTCCCGACGACCGCGGCCGTGCGTGCCACCGGCGCGCCGATGACTCCTCGTCGTGCTCGTCGTGCTCGTCGCAGAGGCATGTCAGGCTCCTTCGTTCGCGTCGTCGGTCGGGTCTTCCTCGAGCTGGTCGAACTCGGCCTCCATCGAGGCAGCGATCGCCTGGATGGGAATGCGGCCGTTGGCGATGAGCTGTCCTCCCGAGCGGCGAACTGCGGAGGCGAACGGCGCGGCCCAGGCGTTCTCCCACACGACCACGCCGGCGACGCTGCCGTTCTCCATCGCCTCGGCGAGATGCATGACGTCGTCGGCGGCGAGGATCTCCGCGATCTCGGTCTCGAGCATGCGCACGTCGTCTGCGCCATCCAGATCCTCGATCTCGAACGCGTCGATGGCGCCAGAGTCGTCCTTCTGCAGCACCAGCAGGTCGAGCAGTCGTATCGCGCCCTGGTCGGAAAGTGCGCGCAACTCGGCGGCCATCTCGCCGGTGAAGTTCTGGTGTCCGTGAGGGAACTCGACCACGAGGTAGTCCACCGGACCCATCTCGTCCATCTCGTCCACGGTCATGGCTGCTCCGATGTCGTCGACCCGGCCATGTGGCGGGGCCATGTCCAGGATCGTGCCCGTGTCCGCGCCCGTCGTCGTCACCCATACCGGGTGATCGTCGGGCACCGCGGACCGACCCCCAGGCGCGACAACGCCAGGTGACTCCCAGGGCGGTCCGACGCACGAGCTCAGTCGAGCCCACTGGGACCACGTGATCGACGTGAACCTCAACGGGGTCGTGAACGCGTTGCTGGCCGTCGACCCCGGGATGGTCGAGCGCGGATCGGGCCACGTCGCCGCGACCGCATCGGGTGCCGGACTCGTGGCCCCACCGTTCGTCACGGCCTACGCAGCCACCAAGCATGCCGTCGTGGGTCTGGCGCTGGGTCTTCGACCAGAAGCGGCCCGCCATGGCGTGCGGGTCAGCGTGCTGTGCCCCGGTGCGGTCGAGACACCGATCCTCGACCGGCTGCCCGATGAGCAACTTCCCCCGACCCCGTCACCGCCCGTCACCGCTCGCGAGTACCGGACCCTGCTCGGCCAGCAACCAGTCGATGCCGACCGTTTCGCCCACGCCGCACTGCAGGCTGTTGGGCGCAACCGGGCGATCATCGCGGTTCCAGCCCGGTCTCGAACGCTGTGGTACCTGAATCGCCTGTCTCCCTCGGTCACCGATCGCATCGCGACCGTGATTGCTCGTCGAGTGGATCGGCGACTGGTCCACGGACTCGCGTCGTGGCACCCGCGGTGACCTGGCGATGCCTTCGCCATCGCCTGGTCGTGCCTGATCGAGCTGGGCCGTCGTCGGCGATGGACCCGGCACCGTCGAGCCAGCGTGTCGATGTCGTCGACGGCGAGACCGGACACGGAGGCAGCCCCGCACCTCGACGGGGGCGTTGCGGTGGTCATCGCTCGGGCAGGTCCTGGCCGAGCCAGGCGGTGAAGGCGGTGCGCTGGTCCGGTGTCGGGTCGTCGATCGGCCGCAACCGGGTGCGGCCACGCGGTTCGCCGAGGGTGACGCGGCGTCGCAGCAGGCGGGGGCCGGAGAAGACCGCCACCTCGACGTCGTCGCCGGGTTCGTGGGCCCGCAGGACGTCCGCGAGGCGGTCGCGCTCGACACGCACGCCGTCCACCGCCAGCAGGCGGTCCCCACCGGTCAGCCCGGCCTGCCAGGCGGGACCCCACCGCTCCACGGCGTCGATCACCACCCCCTGGTCGTCGTCGCTGGTGGCCACACCCAGCAACGGTGGGGCGTCGTCGTCGACCTTCACGTCCAGGTCCAGGCCGACCACGTCGACCAGGTCCGCGACCGGCGGGAAGGCGCGGCCCGTGACGTACTCGTCGAAGAACCACGTCAGGTCGGTGCCGGCCGCCTCGGACACCGCGTCCACGACGTCGGCCGGTTCGTAGCCGACGGTGGGCGTGCGGTCCGAGGTGTCGCCGAACGTGCGCCACAGGAGCCGGAAGGCGTCGTCGAGCCCCCCGCCGTCGGGACGTCGCCGTCGCACGAGCAGGTCGAGGCACCAGGCCACCAGGCTCCCGTGGCGGTAGTAGTCGGTGCCGGCGTTCGCACTGTTCTCGTCGACGACGTAGGCCTTGGTCCAGGCCGTCCACGACGCCTCCGTGATCGACTGGAGGCGCACGCCCGGACGGTGGCGCACGCCGTCCACCCGCCGGGCGAGGTCGCGCAACAGGCGGTCGACGTCCCACAGCCCGGCGCGCACGCACAGGGGGCCCTCGAACCAGGACGTCCAGCCCTCGGCCACCCACAGCGAGGTCGTGTGGACGTGCTCCACCAGGCTGGGCCGCACCAGCTCGGCCGGGGTCAGCCGCTTCACGTTGGCGAGGTGGAGGTACTCGTGGGCCAGCAGCGTCCAGAACCGTGCGAGGCCGTCCTCGCCCACCAGCGCGGTCGCCGGCATCTGCAGGACGCTGCCGTCGCGGTGCTCCAGCCCACCGCCGCCGCGTTCCCACGAGGTGCACAGGTAGGTGTAGGCGGGTTGTGGCAGGTCGTCGTCGAGCAGGGCCGCGGTGGCCTCCGCGATGGCGGCCATGGCGTCACCGACCCGGTCGACGTCGGGCCCGGGTCCGTGCCCCGACCACACGAATCGATGGGCGACGTCGTCGACGGTCCGGGTCACGATCGGGAAGGACGTGCGGCCCTCGACCTCGAAGGCGCTGTCGACCAGCAGGTCGAAGGTCGCGGCGACGAAGTCCCCGTCCCTCGGGCGGTCGTCGTCGGCCGGGTCGCCATCGCCCTCCGACCGCGCCTCGCGTGGCAGCATGCCGTGGGCGACCACGCCGTCGGCGAAGGCCACGCGGTGCTCGCGGTCTCGGCACCCCTCCACCGCGAGGAAGGTCGCGGGTGCCACCAGCAGGGCGTGGTGGTCGTCCACGTGGTTGGTGCGCACGGTGTGTTCGTTGGCGTACAGCTCCCAGGTCACCTCCAGGGGACCGGCGCGGTCGACCTCCCAGGCCGTGTGGCCGCAGGGCACCGTCGCCACCTCGTGGCCGTCGGCGTCGCGCACCTCCAGGCGCTGCACGTGGTGGACGTAGTCGCGCATGACGTAGGACCCCGGGGTCCACGTGGGCATCACCAGCCGCACCGGGCCGTCGACGTCGTCGGGGATCGTCAGGGTCACCGTCACCAGGTGCTGATTGCGCTCGCGCAGGGACACGACGTGGCGGAGCGGGAGCGGCGACACGGGGGCCTCGGGGGGTCGGAGCCGGGACGCCGGCACGGTAGCGGTGGCCCGCGACCACCCGGCTGCGCCGTGCGCCCCGCCCGACCGCCGCCGGCACCCCGGACCACCTCGACGGCCCGTGCCGCGCGGCCGTGCCCCCGGGCCCAGCCGATAGCCTCGGTCCGAAACCCGCTCCGGAGCTTCCCGTGACCGAACTTCCCCTCGCCGACCGCGTGGACGTGGTACTGCCCACCGTCGCCGTCGACCTCAAGGACGCCCTGGAATCGGCGTTGTTCAGCGACGATCCGGACGAGGAGCGCGAGGCCCTGCAGGCACTGGTCGCCGCCGACCCCGCCTTCCTGGAGGCCTGGGGACGGCTGGCCGAGGTCACCTCGGTCGACGTCGAGCGCTACGCCTACGCCCGTGTCGGCTACCACCGTGGGCTGGACGCCCTGCGTGCGGCGGGCTGGGGCGGAACCGGCTACTGCCGCTGGGAGCACCCGTCCAACCGCGGGTTCCTGCGCTGCCTGGCGTCCCTCCGCGACGCCGCGGCGGCCCTGGGCGAGACCGACGAGGTCGACCGCGTCGAGTCCTTCCTCCACGACCTCGACCCGGACTGGGACGACAGCGTCGTCGAGCGCTCCTGACCCGCTGACGCAGGCGGACAGACATGGCCGGCAGGATCCGCAAGGAGGACGTCCAGGCGCTCAAGGAGCGTGCGGACATCGCGTCGGTGATCGCCGACCACACCGACCTGAAGCGTGCCGGGTCGCGGCTCAAGGGCCTGTGCCCGTTCCACACCGAGAAGACGCCGTCGTTCACCGTCGACCCGGTCAAGGGCTACTACCACTGCTTCGGGTGCGGTGAGGGTGGTGACGTCTACAGCTTCCTGATGGGCGTCGGCGGGCTCGACTTCACCGAGGCCGTCGAACAACTTGCCCGCCGCACCGGCTTCGAACTGCACTACGAGGACCTGTCGCCGGGGCAACGACGTGCCCTGGGGGAGCGGTCCCGGCTGGTCGAGATCAACCAGCGCGCCCTGCGGTTCTTCCACGACACGCTGCTGTCCGACGACGGCGAGGTGGCTCGCACGTACCTGCGCGAGCGCGGGTTCGGGCGCGAGGACGCCGCCGCCTTCGAGCTGGGGTACGCGCCCAACGACTGGGAGCGACTGTCCCGGCTGCTGGTGACCGAGGGCTTCGACCGCCGCGACCTGGTGAAGGTCGGCCTGTCGCAGGACAACAGCCGCGGCGGGCTGCGCGATCGTTTCCGTGGCCGCCTCGTGTTCCCCGTCAAGGACGCGACCGGCGACCCGATCGGCTTCGGGGGTCGCATCCTGCCCGGCCTCGACTACGGCGACTTCGAGCCCCCGAAGTACTACAACTCCCCGGAGACCCCGCTGTACCACAAGCAGAAGGTGCTCTACGGGCTGTCGGAGTCGCGCACCGGCATGGCCGCGACCGGCGAGGTCCTGGTGTGCGAGGGCTACACCGACGTGCTCGCCCTCCACCAGGCCGGCATCACCAATGCGGTGGCGACCTGCGGCACGGCGGTGGGGGCCGAACACTTCCGGGTCCTGGCTCGCTACGTCAACAAGGTGGTGCTGGCCTTCGACAACGACGAGGCGGGTGTCAAGGCCGCCGAGCGGGCCGCCTCCGAGGCCGCCTCGGTCGACGACGAGGCCCCCGGCGACCGCTTCCAGCTGCGGGTCCTGGGGCTGGACGAGGGCACCGACCCGGCCGACCTGGTCCAGCAGCAGGGACCCGAGGCCCTGCACGCGGCACTGGCCGCCGCCGAGCCCGTGACCGGGTTCCTGGTGGACGCCGAGGTGGCCCGAGCCGACCTGACCACCGACGAGGGCCGCGCCGAGGCGCTCCGGGCGGCCGTGCGACGGCTCGGCGACGAGCCCGACCCCGAACTGCGACGCACCTGGGCCAGGACCCGCATCGCCGACCCCATCGGGGTGTCGGTGCAGTGGGTCACCCGCACGGCCCAGCGTCTGGGCGTGGGCCTGGACCGCCACGACGGGGTCGCCGTCGGGGTCGCCACCGCACCGCGCCGGGGTGGCCAGCGCGGACGCCTGGCCCCGCGCACGCCCCCCGAGGTCGCCCTGCAGCGACGGGTCCTGCGGGTGGCCCTGCAACACCCCGAGTGGCTTCCCGAGGAGTGGTGGGAGCTGACCGGCGACGACTTCACCCATCCCCGCGCGCGCGACATCCACGACGCCGTCCAGGCCGGAGGCGGCGCCGGGGTGCCGTTGGAGGAGGTGCTGGCCGCGGCGCCCGACGACGACGTGCGCACGGCGGTCCGGGCCGTCGCGCTGGAGGTCGCGGACCCCCCGGACCGCGAGGAGGACGCGGCCGGCGAGGTTCGTGCCCTGCGGGAACGGGCCCTCGCCCGCCAGGTCGCCGCGATCGACGACGACCTCGCCGTGGTCAACGCGGCCACCGACCCCGACGGGTTCCGCGACCTCAACGCCCGCCGGTTCGCACTGGAGCAACGGCGTCGAGCACTTCGCGAGGGCGGTCGCTGAGGCCGCCGGGTCGTCGCGGCGGCGCCACTCGCGGCCCGGAGCGTGCGTGCGGTCGGGGTGGTGTCACACCCCGCTCGTACGGTTTCCACCACGGTCGCCTCGTGCGGCCGTGCGGGACGACGTCACCCTCGCGTCCCGCCCGACCTGGACCGCGCGCCCCAGTGGCGCCGCTCGCGACCGGACCGGAGGCGCATCGTGGCCCTTCCCGAGCATCCCGACACCGCCGACCAACCAAACCTGTTCGACCCGGCCGACCCGGCCTGGGACGACCCGGTCCCGTTCACCCTGACGGCGCGCGGGCGCCGTGTCGTCGACGAGGCGACCCCCCGGCTGCGGGTGGTCGAGGATCGTGCAACGCCCGGCGGCGCAACCGGCCGGGAGGCCCACGGCATCACCGGGGGGCGCCGGGAGGGGAGCAGCGGCCGGGCCATGGCCGTCGTCGTTGGATCCGGTCCCGCGCCCGCGATGCCCGCCGTGGACCCCCGTGCCGACGACCGCCGGCTGCTGGACGACCTCGAGGACACCGACACCTGGCGCCACGCCCGTGTCCGGGCGATGGCCCGTGCCGGCCGTGGCGTGGCCGACATCGCCACCGAGATGGACCTGAGCCCCACGGTGGTCCGGGTGTGGCTGGCCGACCCGGCCGTGGCGGCCGAGGTGCGTGCCCCCGGCGCCGACGGCGGGTCGCCATCGGCGTCCGCCGCCCCCGACGACGGGCCAGCGAGATCGTCCACCGAGACCAGCGGCCTGGCGGTGCTGGCCGCGATCGGGGTGGTGGAGGTCGGTGCGGTGGTCGCCACCACGACCCGCATCACCGTCGCCGACCTGCTGGTGACCTGGCTCCGGGCCCACCACGGGGTCACGCCCGGGCAGGTGCGAGTGGTGCTGCAGGTCGCCGAACCGCGCACCGGCGACCTGGTCGCCCGGGCCTGGGCGGATCGGCTCGACCTGACCCCCGACCGGGTGACCACGGTGGGCTGGCGAGGTGCACCGACGCCCCGGGCCGTGCAGGCCACGGTGCGCATCAGCGGTCGCGACCTCGCGCTCGAATTGGGGCGACGCCTGGACGCCTGGCCCGGGGGGGCGGAGGCCTGATGACGGTCTCGCGCTCGACCAGCCGTGGGCGAACGGCAACAGACCCCCGACGAGGCCAGGTCGGGCCGCGACTCGGGGGTCTGTGGATGGCTCCGGGGGTGGGGCTCGAACCCACGACAACTCGATTAACAGTCGAGTGCTCTGCCAGCTGAGCTACCCCGGAAGGCGCGCGACGGCGCGGCCGGAAAGTGTACCAACGCGGCAACACCCCACGCGTCGTGCGGCCGCCGACGTCGGGGCGAGCGGACGCGTCCCCCGACACCTAGCCTTGGCCACGAGACCGATCCCCATCTTCCCGCTCCTCCAGGAGGCACGACATGCGCAAGGACCTCGTGGTCACGCCCGACGACCGCCCCGGCGTGCTCGCCGACATCGGCGAGACCCTGGCCGAGGCCGGGGTCAACATCGAGGCCTGCAGTGCCTTCACCGGGGGCGGCAAGAGCGTCGTGCACCTGCTCGTCGACGACGACGTCAACGGGGTGAAGGTGCTGGAGGAGGCGGGCCTGACGGTCCATGCCGCCCGTGACGTCGCGATCGCCCAGCTGAGCAACGAGCCGGGCTCGCTGGCTGCCGCGACCCGCCGGATCCACGACGCCGGCATCAACATCGAGCAGGCCTACTTCGCCAACGACAACCGCCTGGTCGTGGTCAGCGAGGACCCCGAGGGTGTTCGCGACGCGCTGGGCGAGGCCTGACGCCACGATCCCGGCCGGCCTCGATCCGGTCGGCGGCGGGTCCGTTCGTCATCCGGTGAGGCACGACAGCGACAGCGTCATGCCGCACCCGATCTGCAGGGCCCGCAGGGTCAGCCCCATCGCGAAGAACGCCCCCCAGGTCAGGCCCACGTAGTCACGGTCCTCGCGGCGCATGGCCGCGATGCGCCCGCCGACCACGGCCACCAGCGGGAACAGCGACCCGTACAGGTAGTGCAGCCACACCAGGTCGTCGCCCGCCAGCCGACGGCCGACGACCAGGAACCCGACGCCCAGGACGGTCTGGAACAGCAGCAGGTTCTCGGTCCAGTGCTGCAACCCCCAGTACAGCGCGGGGGCCTCGCCACGTCCGAGCAGGCGCAGCCCGAGTCCGACCACCATCAGCACGGTGAAGGCCGCGACCAGGCCGGCGCCCAGCCACGCGTGGAACGCGATCACGTCTGCTCGGCCGCCCTGGCGGTGGCGCTGGCTGCAGGCTCCAGGGGTTCATTGAGCCGGCGCGCCACGCGGTGGGTGATGATGCCGACCAGGATCGGCAGCACGACCGTCAGCACCCGCAGCACCGTGGTCAGCGTGTCCAGCGGGGTGCCGATGGCGGCGGCCACGACGTCGTTGGACCCGGCCACGAAGATCACCATCAGGAGGGTCAGCGACCCGAAACCGATGGCGGTGCGCATCGGCACGTCGCGGGGACGCTGGTTGATGTGGTGCTCCGCGTGGTCACCCGTGATCCAGCGTGCGTCGATCCACGGCCACGCGAACATCACGGTGAACATGATCCCCGGGACGACGACCGAGGGCAGGAACACCGACGGGATCGTGACCCCGAGCAGGGTGAACTCCCAGGCGGGCCACAGTCGCACCAGCCCCTCCAGCCATCCCATGTACCAGTCGGGTTGGGAGGGGGCGAACACCTCGAAGGGCTCGTACTGGCCGTACAACCACACCGGGTTGATCTCGAACACCCCGCCCAGGAAGGCCAGCACGGCGGCGGTGAGCGCGAACAGCGACGACATCGTGAGGGCCTGGTTGGGCCACAGTGGCTCGCCGACCACGTTGTCCTCGCGCGCCAGGGCCGTGCGCTTCTGGGTGTGCTTCTGGCGGACGACCATGAACAGGTGGGCACCGAGCAGCCCGAGGAGGCCGGCCGGGATGATCATGACGTGGAGGATGTGCAGGCGTCCGAGCACCCCGGCGCCGGGGTACTCGCCACCCAGGCCGAGGTAGCCCAACAGCGGACCGACGAAGGGCACCGACAGCAGCGCCGAGTAGCCGATGCGCAGCCCCGTGCCCGACAGCAGGTCGTCGGGCAGCGAGTAGCCGGTGAAGCCCGCCCCGAAGGCCAGCAACAACAGGATCCCGCCCACGACCCAGTTCAGTTCGCGGGGCCGGCGGAACGACCCGGTGAAGAAGATGCGCAGCAGGTGGGCCACGATGGCGGCGACGAACAACAGGGCGGCCCAGTGGTGGATCTGGCGGAACAGCAGGCCGGCCCGCACCTCGAAGGACAACTCCAGGGTCGAGTTGTACGCCGCCGAGATGGCCTGGCCCTGCAGGGGGACGTAGGGGCCGTCGTAGACGACCAGGGTCGTGTCGGGGGTGTAGAACAGGGCCAGGAAGGTGCCCGTCACCAGCAGGATGACCAGCGAGAACAACGCGATCTCGCCGATCAGGAACGACCAGTGGCCGGGGAAGACCTTGCGCAGGTACTTGCTGGAACCGGCCGCCAGTCCGAGCCGGTCGTCGGTCCACCCCGCGACGCGCTCGAGCACCGAGTCCTTCACCGGATCGCGGTCCGGGGCGTCCGTGTCGTCGACGGTCGTCCCGCTCATGCGTCACCTCCCGTGGTCAGGTTCCAGAACGACGGGCCGACGGGCGAGGAGAAGTCCCCGAGGGCCACCAGGTAACCCTCCTCGTCGACGCCGATGGGAAGCTGGGGGAGGGGCCGGCCGGTGGGACCAGACAGCACCTCGGCCCCGTGCGTCACCAGGAACTGTGACTGGTGGCACGGGCAGATCAGTTCGGCGTCCTGGGCGCGGTACAGCCCGACCGGGCAGCCGGCATGGGTGCAGATCTTGGAGTAGCAGACCAGTCCGCCGACGATCCCGTCCGGCAGCGGCAGGGTCGAGGTGTCCAGCGCCCCGGGACGGGTCCGGATCAGCACGGCCTGGCTGTCGGCCGCCTCGCCCGAACCGGCGGGGAACACCGTGGCGATCTCGTCCACGGCGAGGGTCTCGGCCCGCAGCTGCTCGCCCTCGAGGGTGACCAGCCGGGAACCGCTGGTCCACGAGGTCTCGAACAGCTCGCGGCGTGCGCCGGGGGTGAAGATCGGACCCAGCGACAGGAACGGCACCGTGAGCGCGAGCCCCAGCGACGCGCCGGCACCGGCCAGCAACTTCACCAGGAACCGACGACGTCCACCGGACTCGACCTCGTCCAGGGAGGAGTCGAAGTCCCGCTCGAAGGCGGCGCGGTCCTCGGCCCGCGAGGGCATCGGCTTGCGTTCCTCCACCATCACGTCGGGTCCGACGATCACGCGGACCCACACGCCCAGGCCGAGCCCCACGCCGCCCAGGGCGATCGCCAACAGGACGCCCTCGGTCTGGGTGTCGCCGCCGACGACGTAGAGGGCCACCAGGCCGAGCGCCGCCAGGATCGCGACGCCGAAGCACAGTGCGGCGGCCTTGGTCGCGCGGTCCTCGCGTCGTCCCGCGGCTGCCTGCTCGGCGTCCACGGGGGTGTCGGTGGTCTGGGGATCAGGCATGCGCACCTCCGGCGGCGGCCTCGTCGTCCTCGGGCAGGTCGGTGGTCCCCTCACGCTCCCCGAGCAGGTAGATCGCCGCACCCAGCAGGCCGATGCCCACGACCCACGCGATCAGTCCTTCCGCCACCGGCCCGCCGCGACCGACCGACACGCCACCGGGCGAGTCGCGACGCGTGACGTCCCCGGTCCAGCGGACGATCGCGAGCAGGTCCTCCTGGGGGATGGTCTCCTCGCCGAAGACCGGCATGACCCCCGGCCCGATCCGGATGGCCTCGGCGACCACCACCGGCTCGGTGCCCTTGAGGTTGGACGACACGTCGTCACGTCCGACCGCGATCCCCGCCGCCGTGGGGCCGTGGCAGGCCGCACAATTGCTGGTGAACAGTTCCTGGCCCACGGCCAGGCTGGCGTCCTGGTAGCCCTCGACGACGGGGATGTCGGGACCGAGGGTGATCGGGGCCTCGTCGAACTCCTGCCCCTCGAGCTCGGCGTCGGCTCGGCGTTCGTCCTGCCGGTCGATGGCGTCGAGGGTGAGGCGGGTCACGTAGGCCGCCAACGCGGCACGTTCGGTCCCGGTGTAGGGCGACTCCCGGCGGATCAGGGGGTCATAGGCGCTGACCGCGGGCATCCGGCCGGTGCGGACCATGAAGTCGACGCTGGCCGTCCCGACGCCGATGAGCGAGGGTCCCTGGGCGGGGGTGTCGTTGACCAGGCCCTGGCCCTGGGGCCCATGGCACAGCACGCACGCCTGACCGTAGATCTGTTCGCCCTGGGCGACCAGCTCCGGGTCGAGGTCGGGGCGCTCGACGTCCTGGGCACCGGCGCCGGCGGTCAGGGCGAGGTTGAAGCCGGCGGCCAAGGAGACGGCCACCAGCGCCAGCCCGACCCTCCGCATCCACGAGGAGGGGACGGTGGCGGCCACGGTGGGGGGTCCTTCCGGTCGTTCGGGATGACGTCCGGGGCGTCCGCCGGGGCGGCCGTACCGGTGCGTCGTGGGGGTCGCCGGTCCTCGTGCTCCATCAACGATATCGGGTCGCCCGGTGCCATCCGTCCCGGTCGGGCGACGCGGTCGGGCATGCTGGTGGCCACCGACCGGGAGCCTGCCATGATCGTCGCCTTCTCCATCTCGCCCGGGGGTGTGGGCGACTCCGTCGGCGATCTCGTCGGTGCGTGCGTCGAGATCGTGCGGGCCTCAGGGCTGCCCAACGAGACCAACGCCATGTTCACCAACGTCGAGGGTGACTTCGACGAGGTCATGGCCGTGATCCGCGACTGCATCGACCACGTGGCCGCCGTCGCCCCGCGGGTCGGTGTCGTGGTCAAGATCGACCATCGGCCGGACGTGACGGATGCGCTGGGGCACAAGAACGCCCGGATCGCCGGCTTCGGTGGGGCCACCACGGGCTGACGACTCGATTCCTCGGCCCGGCGGGGTGTGGCTGCTGGGGCCGACGTCGGGCCCTGGCCCGTCGGGTCCGCCAGTGGGGCGCGGATCGCCCCTTCGGACAGTGGTCGGGCGCACCCGGCCGATCGACCGGGCTGGGGGGCGACGCCAGGCGGTCCGACCCAAGACCCTTGTCATCACGCACGCAGGGGCGCGCGCGACCTCGAGTCCCCACCCTGCCTGCCCCCTCTCCCTTCTTCCCTTCCATCTGTGAGTGCCCCATGCCCTGGAATCCATCCACCCTGACGCCAAGACGCCGACTGGCGCTGGCCGCGGTTCCTGCCGCCGGCCTGATCGCCGTCACCGCAGCGGTCGCCGGCGGGACGGACGCACCCGCTCCCGCCGAGCGTGGCACCGAGGAGGCCGTGGCCGCTGCGGGCCTGGAGGTCCGCGAGGCCCCCGCCCCGACGGTCGAGCCCACCCCGACCCCCGAGCCCGTCGCCGACCTGGTCGAGGACCGCGAGGTCCCGTCCCGCGTCGCCGATCGCCAGGTCTTCGTCGACAAGCTCGGCAACCCCGTCCCGGCGGTGGACCGTGCGCCGGCAGCCGGTGTCGCCGTGGAGCGTCCCGCGCCACCGCCCGCGGTGAGCGCCACGCCCAAGGCCGAGCCGGAGCCCGAGGTCGAGCCCGAACCGGAGCCCGAACCGGAGCCCGAGCCCGAACCGGAGCCCGAGCCGGAGCCCGAGCCCGAGCCGGAGCCCGAGCCGGAGCCGGAGCCGGAGCCCGAACCCGAGCCCGCCGATGACGCTGGCGACGACGTCGCGAGCGGGTCGGTCTGGGACGACCTCGCCCAGTGCGAGTCCGGGGGCGACTGGTCCATCAGCACCGGGACCTTCGAAGGTGGCCTGCAGTTCCACCCCGGCACCTGGGACGCCTACAAGGACTCCGGTATGGCCGACGCCGCCTACAACGCCAGTCGCAGTGACCAGATCCGGGTCGCCGAGCGCGTGCTCGACGACGCCGGCTGGGGCGCGTGGCCGGCCTGCTCGTCCAAGCTCGGCCTGCGCTGACCGATCGGCGCACCACCACGCATCGCCGACCACGGGGCGGTCCTTCAGGGACCGCCCCGTCGTCGTGTCCACTGCGTATGCTCGGCCGCGTCGTCGACCGGGGACCAGCATGGACTTCGCACTCTCCGATCGGGTCCGGGAGCTCCAGGCCGAACTGCTCGACTTCATGGACTCGTGGGTCTACCCCAACGAGACGCGGTTGGCCGACGAGGTCGCCGCCTCGGGGGACCGCCACCACCACCCCGGTCTGTTCGACGACATCAAGGCCGAGGCCCGGAGACGTGGACTCTGGAACCTGTTCCTGCCCGACGACGTGCACGGCGCGGGGTTGACCAACGTCGAGTACGCGACGTTGTGCGAGATCCTGGGACGCTCCCCCCTGGTCGCGCCGGAGGCCACCAACTGCAGCGCCCCGGACACCGGCAACATGGAGGTCCTGCACCTGTTCGGCACGCCCGAGCAGCAGTCGGAGTGGCTGGAACCACTGCTGGCCGGCGAGATCCGGTCGTCGTTCTTCATGACCGAGCCGGACGTCGCGTCGTCGGACGCCCGCAACATCCGGTCCACGATCGCGCGTGACGACGACCACTACGTGGTCGACGGGCGCAAGTGGTGGTCGACCGGGGCAGCGTCCCCGCGGGCTCGGGTGGGCATCTTCATGGGCGTGACCGACCCGGACGCCGACCCCCACCGCCAACAGTCGATGATCCTGGTCCCGTTCGACACCCCCGGGGTGGAGGTGGTCCGCGAGCTCCCGGTCCTGGGTCGCTACGACGGCCACGGCGGCCATCCCGAGATGCGCTTCACCGATGTCCGCGTCCCGGTCGCCAACCTCATCGGCAACGAGGGCGACGGCTTCCGGATCGCACAGGAACGACTCGGACCCGGCCGGATCCACCATTGCATGCGTGCCATCGGGATGGCCGAACGGGCCCTGGAACTGCTGATCGACCGCGCCGTGGACCGAGTGGCGTTCGGCCGGCGCCTGGCCGACCAGGGCAAGGTCCAGCACTGGATCGCGCAGTCGCGGGTGCGGATCGAGGCGGCTCGTGCGCTCACCCTCAAGACCGCCTGGCTGATGGACACCGTGGGGAACAAGGGTGCCCGCACGGAGATCTCGGCGATCAAGCTGGTGGCCCCGCATGCGGCCGAGTACGTCATCGACAAGGCGATCCAGGTCCACGGTGGCGCCGGGGTGTCCGACGACACCCCGCTGGCGACCTGGCACGCCCACATCCGGACGATGCGTCTGTTCGACGGTCCCGACGAGGTCCACGAGATGTCGCTCGCCCGCCGCGAGATCCGGGCCCGCGAATGAGGCACGTCCGGACCGACACGCTGGTCCCGTCCCTGGAACGCAAGGGCTTCACCATGGCCGACCGTGGTGGGGCGACGAGGCGGCTGGTGCGTCGCACCGACGACCGCCACGACCACGTGGAGCTCCGGCTCGGGTCGGCGAGCCTGCTGACGCGCCTGGCGCGCCGCCCCCGCGTGGTCCACGAGGTGGTGGCCGGCGTGGTGTGGCCGATCGGGGAGATGGCCTTCTCACGGTCGGTGCCCGAGCGCCCGCTGTTGCCCCAGCAGGCCCACGCCGTCACCTCGTTCGAGTCGCTGGTCCAGGCCGACCCGGCCGACCCGGCGGCGCTGGCGGCAGCCCTCGACGACTGGTGTCGCCGCCTGGAGGACCCCGCCCAGGCCCTCGAGGTGGGTGCGATCACCGACGCCGTGCGTCGACTGGAGTTCGCGGTCATCGCCAGTCGCGGCGACCTCGGACGCCGGGCCGCCGAGCACGCACGTGCCGACGCCCGCGACCTGCCGGCCGCTCCCCGGCGTCAGGCCATGAAGCGGATCGACCTGGCCGAGCAGCGACTCCCGGCCGAGTGACGGCCCGGGATCCGGGCCGTCGTGGGTCGGTCACCGCAGCCACGGGACCGAGCGGTCCAGCAGGCCGCGCTCCTTGAGCTCGGCGCGCAACGGGATCGCGTCGTTGATCCCGCCCTCTTCGTGGATGCCCCAGTAGTCGGGCAGGTTCGGACCGGCCCCGAGCAGCTGTCGCTGGACGTCGGTGAGCTCGTCCCAGAAGGGTTCGGCGAGTTCCAGCGGCATCGGGTCCAGCGGGCGGATCCAGCGGTAGGTGTAGCCCAGGAACAGG
Organism: uncultured Nitriliruptorales bacterium; assembly: GCA_963735045.1. Classification (GTDB taxonomy): domain Bacteria; phylum Actinomycetota; class Nitriliruptoria; order Nitriliruptorales; family Nitriliruptoraceae; genus Salsipaludibacter. Next base: position 1,038,486 of record CAVTIZ010000003.1, read on the forward strand.
ATCTTGCGGGTGATGTCGGAGAAGTTGCGTGACCGCGAGTGCCACATCCGGCGGTCGAACACCAGCGCGTCCCCCGGGTTGCCCGTGACCTGGATCGTGCCCTCGGGGTGCTCGAAGTCCTCGGGATCGTCCGGGCGAGGAAGGGAGTTGTCGAGGTGGCTGCCGGGGATGATCAGGGTCGACCCGCGGTCGGGCTCGGACAGGTCCGAGAACAGCAGGGCGGTCTTGATGGAGAACTGGGGCCGACTGACGTCGTAGCCGTAGTACTCGCCCATGTACTCCGCATCGGAGTTCTGGCGCCAACCGTCCTGGTGCCAGCCCCAGCGCTCGGGGTCGCCGGACTCGTCCAGCGGCGGGTTGACGTCGAGGTGGTTGTGGTGGCTGTAGACGTTCCAACCCAGCAGACCCCAGATCCAGCGAAAGGCGCGGTTGTCGTCGAGCAGGCGGACGAATTCGGGATGGCGGACCACGCCCCCCTGCAGGTGCAGCCAGTCGCCCTTCCACAGGTCCCCGGCGGCGGCCGCCTCGGCGTAGAACTCGTCGATGATGGCCTCGACCCGGAGGCGACGATCCTCGTCGATGGCGTTGCGCACCACGACGTAGCCCTCCTCGTGGAACTGGCGTCGCTCGTCGTCGGTCAGCGGCGTCCAGCGGTCCGCGTCGGTGTCCGACACCGACAACGGCCGGTCCGGGGGTGCGGCGGGTGGCGTGGTGGCGATGCTCATGCGGTCCTCGGCAGGTCGGGACGGGATCCGGGTCGGGTGGCGGTGGTCACCGATGGGTGGTGACCACCACCGTGAGGGGCATCGGGGCGGGCCCGGGCGCGGGAGTCCGGTCAGGCCCCGATCCCGCGTGTCGCCCCACAGGATAGGTGCGCACGGGCGCTGACCCACGGAACTCCCACGCCCGTCCGTCGGTGGCCGAGCACGGTCAGGCGGGGGCGGCGCCCCACTTGGCTCGCTTGGCGGCGCGGGCTCGTGCCGTCTGGTCCAGTTCGACCTTGCGCAGGCGGACGTGGCCGGGGGTGACCTCGACGGCCTCGTCGTCACGGATCCACTCCAGTGCCTGTTCCAGCGACAACTCGCGGGGAGGTGCCAGTCGGACCAGTTCCTCGGCCGTGGAGCTGCGGACGTTGGTGGCCTTCTTCTCGCGGCTGGCGTTGACGTCCAGGTCCTCGCCGCGGGTGTGCTCGCCGATGATCATGCCCTCGTAGAGCTCCTCGCCCGGGGCGACGAACATCTCGCCGCGGTCCTGCAGCGGCAGCAGGGCGTAGGTGGTGGCCGATCCGATCCGGTCCGCCACCAGCGACCCGTTGGCCCGGGTCCGCAGGTCACCGGTCCACGGTTCGTAGCCGTCGGCCACGTGGTTGAGGATGCCGGTGCCCCGGGTCTGGGTCATGAACTCGGTCCGGAACCCGATCAGGCCGCGGGCCGGGACGTGGAAGGCGATCCGGACCCAGCCGTCGCTGCCATGCTGCATGTCCACCATGCGACCGTTGCGGGTCCCCAGCAGGCCGGTGACGGTCCCGACGTGCTCGTCGGGGACGTCCACGGTCAACAGCTCGAACGGCTCGTGGGTGACGCCGTCGATCTCCTTGAGCACGACCTGGGGCTTGCCCACGGTCAGCTCGAAGCCCTCGCGCCGGAGCGTCTCGACCAGCACGGCCAGTTGCAGCTCACCGCGCCCCTGGACCTCCCAGGCGTCGGGTTCCTCGGTCGGCAGCACGCGCAGCGACACGTTGCCGACCAGTTCCGACCGCAGGCGGTTCTCGATCAGGCGGGCCGTCAACTTGTCGCCCGAGCGGCCGGCCAGCGGTGACTTGTTGACCCCGATGGTCATGCCCAGCGACGGCTCGTCGACGGTCAGTCGTGGCAACGCCCGGGCGTCCTGTGGGTCGGCCAGGGTGTCGCCGATCATGACGTCGTCCAGGCCGGCCACCGCGATCAGGTCACCGGGTCCGGCCTGCTCGGCACGGACGCGGTCCAGTGCCTCGGTCAGGTACAGCTCCGCCAACCGGACGGTGGGGACCGACCCGTCCTCGCGCATCCAGGCGATCTGCTGGCCACGGGTCACGGTGCCGTGATGGACCCGCGCGAGGGCCAGGCGCCCGAGGTACGGCGAGGCGTCCAGCATCGTGACCAGTGCCTGGAACGGGTGGTCGGGGTCGTGTTCGGGTGCCGGCACGGCCGTCAGGATGGTGTCGAACACGGCGTCGAGGTTCGGGGCGAGCTCGGTCGGCGAGGTGCCCGCGTGGCCGGCCTTGGCGTTGGTGTAGAGCACCGGGATGTCGATGGCGGCGTCGTCGGCCCCCAGGTCGATGAGCAGGTCGAAGACCTCGTCGACGACCTCCTCGGCGCGTGCGTCGGCACGGTCCACCTTGTTGACCACCAGGACCAGGGGCAGGTCCAGCGCCAACGCCTTGCGCAGCACGAACCGGGTCTGGGGGAGTGGTCCCTCGGCGGCGTCGACCAGCAGGACGGCTCCGTCGACCATCGACAAGGCCCGTTCGACCTCGCCACCGAAGTCGGCGTGGCCGGGTGTGTCGACCACGTTGATGGTGACGTCGTCGCGGACCACGGCCGTGTTCTTGGCCAGGATCGTGATGCCCTTCTCGCGTTCGAGGTCGCCGGAGTCCATCACCCGATCGGCGATGTCCTGGTGGGCCTGGAACGCCCCCGACTGGTGCAGCATGGCGTCGACGAGCGTGGTCTTGCCGTGGTCGACGTGGGCGATGATCGCGACGTTGCGTCGATCGTCACGCGTGGTCATGGGAGGTCCTGGCGGGCTGGCGGGCGCGTGGCGAGTCCACGCGGAGGGAACGGTCCCGGGCGGGTCAGCGCCTCGGTCCGGGGGACGCGAGCGCGGGAGCGGGACGGTGGCGCACGGCGTCGAACGGGGTTCGCGCATGCACACACACGACGGCCCCGTCACGCGGACGAGGCCGTGGGCACAGCGTATCGACCCGGCCCGGTGGCCCGGTCGACGCGGTGGTCCGTTGCGTGTGCCTCAGCCGGCGGCGGCGACGTTGTAGCTGACCACCGTGCCGTCGGGGGAGCCACTGACCACGATGTTGCCCGCCCACTCCTCGTCCTCGAACTGCACGGTCCGGGTGAGGTCGTCGCCGTTGGCCATCTCGCCGGTGCCGGTCAGCTCGTAGCCGCTGTCGGCCAGGCCGGACTCGATCAGGTCGGCCACCGCGACAACGTCCTGGGGGGACTCCAGGGTCACGTTGTAGCCGGTGCCGGAATCGTCGTCGAAGGACATCGCGACCATGACGTCCCCGTCGGGCAGTGGCACGTCGTCGGGGAAGCCGTCCGGGACCTCGGCGTCGTCGCCGATCTGGAACGAGCCCTCCGAGCTCTCGACCGACACGCCACCTCCGTCGTCGAGGTCGACCTCGACGTCGCCGATGCTGGCCTGCTCCAGGCCCTCCTCGATGGCGCGCTCGGCGACCGCGTCCCCGACGCTGCCACACCCGGCCAGCGCGACGGCGGTGGCGAGGGTGGCGGCGATGAGCAGTGTGCGACGGCTGGTGGCCATGGTGTTCCCCTGGGTCGGCGTGGGTCGGCCCGGATCCCGTTCCGGGCCGACATCGGGAGGCCGGCGACCGGCCCCTGATACCCCGCAGCCGGCTCCCCCGGCGAATCCTAGGGACCCACCGCCGTCGGGTCGAGGGTCGCGTCGGAATACGCTCCCCGGCACCGCCCTCCGGGAGTTCGACGTGGCCACCTTCGACTTCGCCTTCGATCCGACCTGGGCATTGCCCCTCCGTCTGACGACCGGGGCGACGCCGGCCAACTCGTCGGTGGTGATCGACGACGAACGGTTGGAGGCACGATTCGGCTGGCTGCACGTGGTCACCGCGGTGTCCAACATCCGCGACGTCACCACCACCCGCGACTACCGCTGGTACCGGGCGCTGGGGGCCCGGATGTCGTTGGCGGACCGGGGTGCCACCTACGGGTCCAACGCCGAGGGCGGGGTGTGCGTGTGCTTCCACGAACCGGTCAGGGCGCTCCCGGTCGCGTCCAGTCCGGGCCTGACCCTGACGGTGGCCGACCTCGACGGGTTCGCCGAGGCCGTGCGGGACGCCGCGGGACTGACGACCTGACCGGGTGGTGCGGGCGTTAGCCTCGCCCCGCCGGGCCCGTAGCTCAGCTGGTCAGAGCACGCGACTCATAATCGCTTGGTCGTGGGTTCAAGTCCCACCGGGCCCACCGTCCATGTCGGGCGCGGCCGCCGACCGAGCCGGCCCGGACGCAATCTCGACGAAACGTGGGCGACACGGGAGCGTCGTGGCGGCTCCGTAGCGTCGGCGGTCCGCGGTCGTCCAGCCGCGGTCCGTCCGACGACAGGCCCCCCCATGCGTGTCCTTCCTGACCGCACCTCGCCCACCGCCACCGCGCGCCGCCCACGCCGCTGGCGGAGCGTCCTCGGGATCGTGGCGGTGGTGGTGGCCCTGGCGGCCACCGGTGCCGTCGCGGCCGGGGAGGTGGGCATCGTCCTGCGCAAGCCCGTGCCCGACCCGGTCGCCGACCTCGTCGACCTGGAGACCGCCACGATCCCCGAGCTCCAGGGGCTGCTGTCCAGTGGGGAGCTGACCTCCGTCGAGCTGACCACCCTGTACCTCGAGAGGATCGCGGCCTACGACGAGGGCGGCCCCCACCTCAACTCGATCCTGTCACTGTCCCCCGACACCCTCGACGTGGCCCGGGGCCTCGACCGGGAGCGCCGCAGGTCCGGGCCCCGCGGTCCGTTGCACGGCATCCCGATCCTGCTCAAGGACATCATCGACACCGCCGACCTGCCCACCACGGCCGGGTCGGTGGTGTTCGCGGGCTCGGTCCCGCCCGACGACGCCACCATCACGGCCCGACTGCGTGACGCCGGTGCGATCATCCTGGGCAAGACCACGCTCAGCGAGTACGCGAACTTCCTCACCTCGGGCATGCCCAACGGGTTCAGCTCGTGGGGTGGCCAGGGCCTCAACCCCTACGACCTCGACGCGGGCACCAGTGGCTCCAGCTCGGGCTCGGCCGTCGCCGCCGCCGCCGGCATGGCCGCCGCCACGGTTGGCACCGAGACCAGTGGCTCCATCCTGTCGCCGTCGCGGGCCAACTCGGTGGTGGGGCTCAAGCCGACCCTGGGCCTGGTCAGCCGGGACGGCATCGTGCCGATCGCCGAGAGCCAGGACACCGCCGGGCCGATGGTCCGCAGCGTCGCGGATGCCGCCATCATGCTGGGGGCCATGACCGGGGTGGATCCCAAGGATCCCCGCACGTCCGACAGCGCCGGCCACTTCCTCGACGACTACACACCGTCGCTGGACGACACGGCGCTGGCCGGGGCACGCATCGGCTTCGATCCCAACTTCGACAACCTCAACGGTGACGAGCAGCCCATCATCGATGCGGCGCTGGCGCAGCTGGAGGCCGAGGGGGCCGAGGTCGTCGTCATCGCCGATGCCGACGAGATCGACCCGGACACGCCGCCCTCGGTGCTGTTCTACGAGTTCAAGCGCGACATGAACGCCTACCTGTCCACGCGGACGGGATCGCCCGTGGCCTCGCTCGAGGAGCTGATCGCCGTCAACGAGTCCCTGGGCATCGAGGCCATCAAGTACGGCCAGACCCGCTTCACCGACGCCCAGGCGATCGACCTCGATGCCGAGGCCGCCACGTACGAGGCGAACCTGTCCGAGGGCAAGGCCGCGACCCAGGGGGCCATCGACGACGTGCTCGCGGCCTACGACCTCGACGCGCTGGTGTTCCCCCAGAACTCACCGGCGGGTCTGACGGCCCGCGCCGGGTACCCGTCGCTGATCGTCCCGGCCGGCTACGAGTCCGGGGACGGCTACGCCCCGGTCGGGTTGACCTTCGTCGGCACGGCGTGGTCGGAGGCCACGCTGCTGGGGTTCGCCTACGACTACGAACAGGCAGCGCAGGTGTGGGAGCCGCCCTCGGTCATCAACCCGTCGGCCTTCCGGTGTCCCGGTCCGGTCGAGCAACGGGACCGCGCGATGCTCGTGCTCGGGGACTGCCCGTCCTGACCGCCCCCGGCGGGTCTGGTCGACAACGGTCGGTCAGGCCCGCCGCTTGGCGCGGCGCGAGGCCAGCATCCAGCCGATCGCCATGCCGATGGCCAACAGGGCGAGCGACACGACCCACAGCGGGGCGGTGACCTCCACCACCAGCACCTGGAACGCGATCGACTCGTCGTTCTGGAAGATGAACACGAGTGCCAGCACCGCGAGCACGATGGCCAGCACCTGGCGAGGGGACACGCCGCTGGTCGTGACCCGGTCCGGGCGATCGGGTGACGGCGAACTCATGGCGACCTCCGGGGGCACGTCGGCGACGCCACCGACGCTAGCCCTCGTCGCCGTGGGTGCCGGCGACCGGTGCCCGCTCGTCCGCTCGGGTGCGGCTGGCCCAGTCGGTCGGGATGTCGCTGCCCCCCTCGGGCGTCAGCCGGGTCCCGATGGTGGCCAGGACGGGCGGCTGGGCCACCCGTCCGGCCAGCAGCGCCTCGCCCAACCCGAAGGTGCCCGCCAGGTCGACCAGGCCCGCCGGGGCGAAACTGAACCGTTCGGCCAGGACGGCCCGGTCCAGCGCCGAGTTCACCCTCATCAGGATCAGGTTGTCGCACTGGCTCAGGACGTTGTCGGGCAGCTTGTCGGGACGCTGCGTGGACAGCAGCAGGTGGATGCCGTACTTGCGGCCCTCGCCGGCGATCTGGACGAACTGGTCCACGGCCAGCTGTTCCAGTGCGGTCGTGGGAGTGGCCGGGCACACGTCGTGGGCCTCGTCGACGACCAGCAGCATCGGCCGCCGGTCCCGCCGGTGTTCCCACAGTTGGGCCAGCAGGGCCACGGTCACGGTGAGCCGCTCGCGCCGGGTGGCGAACGACGAGGTGTCGGCCACCAGGGCCCGCGGACGGTCCTGCCGCCACCGCTGGACGACGCCGCGCCCGTCGAGGCCGGCCCAGGTGGCCATGTCGGTGATGCCCAGGTTGGCCAGACGCAGTCGCAGTTCGTCGTCGACCGGCCCCCCGGCCTGCTCGAGGGCATTCGCGAACGCGGTCGCGGTCCGCCAGCCCCGCTCGGGGGCCGTCTCGATCAGGTTCATGAGCTCGCTGAACTCGTGGCGGTCCGCGATCGGGTGCAACTGCATGAGCGCGCCGATGCCGTCCCGGCCGAGTTCGGGGAGGTGGATGCCCAGCGCCTCCTGGTCCGGTCCGGGGTCGGGACGCAGCACCTGGACGCCGGAGGCGGCATCGGCGTAGTCCGCGGCGATGTCGGCGTCCAGGTCGTCCGCCGGACGGCCCAGGTGGACGTGGTCGCCGTTGGGGTCGATGACCAGCAACGGCAGGCTGGTGTGGAGGACCAGTCGTTCCAGCAGCACCCCGAGCGAATAGGTCTTGCCCGAGCCGGACTGCCCGCACAGGAAGGTGTGGCGGTTGAACCCCGAGGCAGCCAGCATCGCGGGGATGTCGTCGTGTCCACGGATGGTGCCGACCTCGAGGGGGTCGCGCGGGCGGGCCAGGGCCGGGCGCACCTCGTCGGCCGTGGCCCGCGTGACCACGGCGTCGTCGAAGGGGAGGGAGTCCGCGGCCCGGTCGACGAGGTTGCCGCCGGCGGCGACGCGGCGTCCGCCCGGTTCGACCACGACGGTCTGCTCCAGGACCTGCCCCAGGCGCACGGCACCCCCGGGCACGGCCAGCCGCACGTAGCCGCCCAGTGGCAGGGCGTCCCGGAGGGGACCGCGACAGCGGAAGGTGGTCCCGTCCAGCGACCAGCCCACCGTCCGGTCGCCATCGCCCTGGTGGGGATCCGTCATCGTGGGTGCCGTTCGTGGTCGGGCGGGGTGCGCGGTCCGCGGGAGCCCCGCGGGTCCGGGATCACCTGCACGGAGGCTAGTCCCGACGTCAGCGGTGGTTGCCCTGGAGGGTCCGGGGACCGCATACTGCGATCCGGCGGCGGGCCCGGCCCGTTCCCACGACCCCGACGGCACGACGACCCAGAGGTGGCCCGGCATGACCGACCCAACGATCCCCGACGACGACGCGGTCACGGCAGACACCCTCGTGGTGCCGGGGAAGTTGTTCTGGCAGGTGCCATTGCTGCTGGGTGTCCTGCACCTGCTGATGGGTGTGGCGTTGCTGGTGTGGCCCTCCGCCACGGTGACGGTGGTGGCGGTGCTGCTTGGCCTCGAACTGGTCTTCGGTGGCGTCCTGCGTCTGGTGCAGGCGTTGGCCTCCAACGGCGAGGCCCGCGTGGTCCGGGCGGTCGTCGGACTCCTGGGTGTGCTCGCCGGCCTGCTGGTCGTCAGCGATCCCCTGCGGTCCGTGGGGGCGATCGTGCTGGTCGTGGGTGGCTTCTGGGTGTTGTGGGGTCTGGCCGAGGTCTTCGTGGCGATGACACCGTCGGCGCGCGACCACCGCGGACCGCTGGCCGTCGAGGGACTCGTCGCGCTGATCGGGGGCGGCGTGCTGCTGGCCTGGCCCGGGCCCACCGTGCGTGTGCTCACGGTGTTCGTCGGACTGTTGCTGCTGGTCGCCGGTGCACTGGCCACCTGGGCCGGGTGGCGGCTGCGTGGCGCGGTCGCGTCGGGTGCCTGACCGGCGCGGTGAACCGGCCGGGCTCGTGGGACCGCGCCGGCCGGTTGGGCGTCAGCTGGTGGCGATCTTGTCCAGGGTCAGGTCGGGATGGTCGCGGATGATCCGCTCGACCTGCCAGCGATCGCGGAACAGCGCGATCGGCATGCCCGACGCTCGTCGGTAGACCTCGACGTCGCGCATGCGCCGAAGGACGTCGACGTCGTCGTCGACGGTTCTCCTGGCCTCGTTCCAGGCCGTCTGCTCGACCCGGATCGGTGACCCGAACTCGTGCTCCATGCGCCAGGCCGCGACCTCGAACTGCAACCGTCCGACGGCGGCCAGCACGGGGGCCTGGTCCCCGAGGTCGGGGTGGCGGAGGACCTGGATGACGCCCTCCTGGTCCAGCTGCTCGAGCCCGGTCCGAAACTGCTTGACCCGCGAGCGGTCGCCGGGCGTGGCCACCTGGAAGTGCTCCGGGGTGAACACCGGCATGGGCGGGTAGGCCACCTCCTGGCCGTCGAACAGGGTGTCGCCGATGCGCAGGTCACTGGCGTTGACCAGTCCGACCACGTCACCGGGGAAGGCCTCGTCCACGGTGACGCGCTCCTGGCCGAAGACCTGGTGGGCGTACTTGGCGGCCAGGGTGCGGCCGGTCCGCGTGCAGGTGAGCTGGGCGTCGCGTTCGAACAGCCCCGAGCAGATCCGCACGAACGCGATCCGGTCGCGGTGGCGGGGGTCCATGTTGGCCTGGACCTTGAAGACGAAGCCGGAGAAGGCGGCGTCCAGGTCGCGGACGTCGCCGTCGACGTCGGTGCGTGGCAGCGGTGGGGGAGCCATCGTGGCGATGGCGTCCAGCAGCGGCTCGACCCCGAAGTTGTTGAGCGCCGACCCGAAGAACACCGGGGTGGTCCGTCCGGCGAGGAAGGACTCCTCGTCGTGGGACAGTCCGAGCTCGTCGAGCAGTGCGAGGTCGTCGTCGATGCCGGGACCCGTGTCGACGTCGCCGGGGTCCCACGAGGTGGTCGTCGCGTCCTGGCGCTGGGTGTTGGCGACGTCCGGGTCGTAGCGGTGGAACAGCATGTCGCGGCGATCCACCACGCCACGGAACACCCCGTCGGCGGTGCGGACCGGCCAGGTCACCGGCGTCGCCACCAGGCCCAGCTGCTCCTCGATGTCGTCGAGGAGTTCCAGCGGACCCAGCGACGGGCGGTCGAGTTTGTTCACGAACGTGATCAGCGGGGTGCCCCGGCGGGCACACACCTCGAACAGCTTGCGGGTCTGGGGCTCCACGCCCGCGGCGGCGTCCAGGACCATGATGGCCGCGTCGACCCCCGACAGCACGCGGTAGGTGTCCTCGGAGAAGTCGCGGTGACCGGGGGTGTCGAGCAGGTTGTAGGCCAGGTCGGCGCCGCTGGCCTCGTCGTGGTGGTCGAAGCGCAGCACGGTCGTCGAGATCGAGATGCCGCGGTCCTGCTCCATCTTCATCCAGTCCGACCGGGCCGTGCGATCGACCTTGCGGGACTTGACCGCACCGGCCTCGGCGATGGCGCCCGCGTAGAGCAGGAACTTCTCGGTCAGGGTGGTCTTGCCCGCGTCCGGGTGGGAGATGATCGCGAACGTGCGGCGTCGCTGGGCCTCGCGACGCACGCGGGCCCGGGAGGCGGTGGCGGCGTCGGACATGGCGGGACCTCGGGAGGGACGGAACGAGCGGGGGTGCGAGATGGCGCCGTGGTGGCGTGCAGGCGATCGGACGCCGGCCGGGCGGCCCTCCGAGGCTACCGTCGCCGATCCATGGTCGAACTCTCCTCCAACGCCGAGCGCGCCCTGGTCGCGGATCGTCCCCGGCTGCGCGGGCTGACCCATGCCGTCGGGGTGGTCGTGGCCGTCCCCGCCGCCGTCCGGGCCATCGCGCTGGCCGAACCGGGCACCGTCCGGCTCGCCGTCGCGCTGTACACCCTCGGTGCGGTCGTGATGCTGGGCCTGTCGGCCGGGATGCACTGGCGCGCGCGTGGCCCCGTCGCCACGGAGGTGTGGGTCCGGCTGGACCACAGCGGGATCTACGTCATGATCGCGGCCGCCACGATCGCCGTCGCCCTGCTCGGCCTGCCCCCGTCGTGGTCCGACGTGATCGTCCCGCTGGCGGTCGTGCTGGCACTGGTCGGGATCGGGGTCGAGTGGTGGCCCCGGCGAACGCCCCGAGGATTCGCCCACGGGATGTTCCTGACGGGTGGGTGGGCCATGATGGTCGGGGTGGTTGAGTTGTGGCGGACGTCCGGTCCGGCGGCGGTGGGCTGGTTGGTGGCCGGCGGGGTCGCCTACACCGTCGGCGCCGTGATCGTGGCTCGTCGTCGCCCCGACCCGTGGCCGTCCGTGTTCGGCTACCACGAGGTGTGGCACGTCCTGGTGCTGGTGGCGGTCGCCTGCCACTGGCACCTGGTGGTCGACGTCCTGGCGCCGTCCTGACCGTGTGACCCGCCCGCACCCTGCCCCGACGTTTCTCCACCGAACACCCGACCCCCGTCCTGCCCCGAGGAGCCGCCATGGCCGCTGATCCCGACGCCCGCATCATCACCGTCAACGGACACACCCCGGTGGTCCACGACGACGCCTGGGTGGCCCCGGGGGCCGTCGTTGCCGGCAACGTGACCCTGGCGGCCGGTGCGTCGGTGTGGTTCGGGTGCGTGCTCCGGGCCGAGGTCGGGCCGATCGTCGTCGGTCGCGACACCAACCTGCAGGACCTGACCGTGGTGCACGCCGACCCGGACCATCCCGTCACCCTCGGGGACCGGGTCACGATCGGCCACCGGGTGGTCGTCCACGGGTGCCGGGTGGACGACGACGCGCTGGTCGGGATGGGTGCCGCGATCCTCAACGGGGCCCACGTCGGGGCACGGGCGGTGGTGGGCGCCCAGGCCCTGGTGACGGAGAACTCGGTCGTGGCCCCGGACGTGGTCGTCGTCGGGTCCCCCGCCAGGCCGCGCGACCTCACCCTGCCCGACACCCCGCGGGTCAACGTCGCGGCCTACGTGCGGCTGTCGTCGTGGTACCGGGACGCGTTGGCGTGACGCCCTCGGGCCGGGCGGACGGGGTCAGCAGGCCTCGGCCAGTGCCGGATGGGGGTTGACGCTCTCGCCCTGGTACCAGGCCTCGAAGTGCAGGTGCGGCGAGGTCAGGGCGGCGTTGCCGGTGGTCCCGACGGTGCCGATGACGTCGCCGGCCGACACGCGTCCGGTCGGACCCAGCGTGTCCAGGTGCACGCCCCAGTAGCGATAGCCGTCGTCACCGAACAGGTGGACCTGCTTGCCGCCGCGGGTGCCCCGCACGTGCTCGACCCGCCCGCTGACGGGTGCCAGCACGTCGGTGCCACGTGCCGCGAACATGTCCAGGCCCTCGTGGTAGCGATCGCCGCCCTTGGCGAGGCCGAAGTCGTTGACGAACGAGGCGCCACCGGCCACCGGGCACACGAAGCCGCCGCCACTGGCGGCGCGTCCGGGAATGGCCAGGCGCTGGCCCACGTAGATCCGGCTGGGGTCGTCGAGGTCGTTGGCGTCCACGACGTCCTGCCACGACACGCCGTTGGCCACCGCGATGTCCTGCACGGTGTCCCCGAGTGCCACCTCGTGGCTGCCGTCAGAGGTGCCGGGGGTGCCCGATCCGGGCGGGGGTGCCGCGTGCGAGCGCACGCGCGCCCCGACGAGCAGACGCAGTTCGTGGGTGTAGCCGTTGGCCACCAGGAACTGCTCCTGGGTCACGCCCAGCCGTCGGGAGATCGAGATGAGGCTGTCGTCGGCACGCACGGTGGTCTCGCGCACCTCGCCGTCCGAGGCGCTGGCGTCACGCTGCGGGGTCGAGTCGGCCTCGGGGGCCGGGTCCGCGGTGGCCTCGGACGTCGTGGCCGGCGTGTCACGGGTCGGGGACCGCCCGTCCGGAATGGCGACCTCGTCGCCGACGTAGATCAGGTTCGGGTCGTCGATGTCGGGGTTGGCCGCGATCAGGGCGTCCACGGTGGTGTCGTGGGCCCGGGCGATGGAGTACAGCGTGTCGCCGTAGTCCACGGTCCAGTCGGCCGAGGCCGCGCCGATGGCCACGACCGCTCCGGCACACAGGAGGGCGGCCCGCGTGGTGGGGGAGGCGTCGTCGAGGCGACGACGGACGTGCCCGGGGGCTCGTCGCGAGGGCGGGGACACACGGCGGCGCACAGGTGCTCCTTGGGGACGGATGCGGCACACACTAACCATCACCATCCACGTGCGCAACAGAAACCTCAACAAGCACATCATGAACTTCACACGCTCTACCGTGTTCCTGCGACATTCGCGTCCGTCCACACGGGGCGCGGGTCGAGCGAGCAGGAGCACTCGGGTCGGTGGTGGCCGGACGACTTTGTACGCTGGGAGGTCGGGAAAGTCGGCGACGCGAGGACGGCACACGTGGGGGACACGAGCGAGCCACGACTCGTGCAGCTGTCGTTCGTCCCCGACCCCGACGCGCCGGCTGCCGGCTCGTTCGCGGCCTGGGGAGTCGCCGACCTCCGCGGGGCGCTCGACGGGCTGTCGCTGCCCGCCGGTGAGTCCGGGAAGCTGGACCACGCGCTCGGCCACGTCGAGGCCCGGATGTTGCCGCTGGTGGCCACACTGCGTCGTCTGGCGGAGCTGCCGACCTCGGAGAACTGGCCGGACTACGCCCGCCCCTCCGACAGCGTGCTGGCCTGGTCGCTGGCGGCCAAGTTCGGGCTCGAACTGGTCACGTCGGGCCGGATCCTGCCCCGTGTCGCCGCCACCTCCGCCCCCGACACCGCGCTCGCGCGCTGGGTCGCCGTGCCGCCCCTGGACGGCCGCCGCGAACGCCTCGCCGACCTGTTGCCGGCCGCCGCGCACGCGGTCATGGAGGACGGTGGCCCCAAGCACGCCCTGCCGGCACTGTCGGCCTTCCTCGACGCGGTCGCCGACGCCTGTGGCCATGGGGGTCACCGTCCGGTTCCGCGCGCCGACCGGCGCCGTTCCGCCCGGCCCTTCGACGAGCTGTTGCTGGAGGGACTGACCGGCGAGGACCCCGTCGTGGCACCGCTGCGACGTGCCGGCGACGAACTGGCCGCCGACGTCACGGAGTGGTTGCAGCCCGCGATGGGCGATGCCGGCCGCGCGGACCTGCGCCTGGCCATGCGCCTGGTCGCCCCCGACGTCGAGGACGGTGGTGCCGACCTGGTCGTGTCCGACCAGCCGTGGCGGCTGGAGCTGCTGTTGCAGTCCGTCCACGAGTCCGACGACGTCGTCGACGCCGAGGCCGTCTGGGACGGCAGCGCCACCGAACTCGGTGGCCGGCGCCTCGACGGCGCCCAGGGCGTGCTGGTGCGTGGCCTGGTGGATGCGGCCGCGACCTTCCCGCCCCTGGACCGCGCCCTGGACGAACAGCGCCCCACCATCGTGGAGCTGTCGTCGGCCGAGGCCGCCGACCTGCTGTCGGAGGGCGTGCGCGAACTGACCGCCGCCGGCATCGGCCTGCTGCTGCCGCCGGACCTGCGCGAGGTGAACACCCAGCGCCTCCGCCCACGGTTGCGGATCGGCCAGACCACACCCGTGACCGGTCGCCTCGACAGCACCGGCATCCTCGACCGCCAGGCCCTCACCAGCTTCCAGTACGAGGTTGCCCTGGGCGACGACGTGCTCGACGCCGAGGACTTCGCGACGGTCATGGACCTCGAGCGCAGCCTCGTGCGCTGGCGCGGCCAGTGGGTGCGCATCGATCGCGACGAGGCCTCCCGCATCGGCGAGCTCGCCGGCACCAGCGGGACCATGGAACTGACCGAGGCGGTCGCGTCCGCGCTGGCTGGCCACACCGAACGCGACGACGACGACCTCGAGGTCGTGGCGGTGGGCGACATCGCCGACCTGCTCGACCGCCTGCGTGCCCAGCCGGCACCCACGGACGCCGAGATCATCGCGATCGAGGGCGACCTGCGTGAGTACCAGGAGCGCGGCGTGGCGTGGCTGCAGCAGATGGCGGCGATGGGGGCCGGCGGCGTGTTGGCCGACGAGATGGGACTGGGCAAGACCATCATGGCCATCGCCCTGTTGACGTCGCGACCCCAGGACCGTCCCCACCTGGTGGTCTGCCCGACCTCGGTGGTGGGCAACTGGGAACGCGAGCTGACACGCTTCGCCCCGAAGCTGTCGGTCATCCGCCACCACGGGCCGGACCGCCCGGTGTCCCCGCGCCAGATCCCCCCGGGCCACGTCGTGCTGACGTCCTACGCCCTGCTGCGACGCGACGTCGGGCTGCTGTCCCAGATCGACTGGGACATCACCATCTTCGACGAGGCGCAGCAGATCAAGAACGCCAGTTCCCAGGGTGCCAAGGCGGCGCGCACCCTCCCGGCACGGGCCCGCTTCGCCCTGACCGGGACCCCGATCGAGAACCGGCTGGCCGAGCTGTGGTCCATCCTGGACCTCACCAACCCCGGCATGCTGGGTCCCCAACGTCGCTTCACCCGGCGCTACGCCGTGCCCATCGAGCGCTGGCGCGACGAGGAGGCCGCGGCACAGCTGCGGCGCCTGATCGCGCCGTTCGTGATGCGGCGTCGCAAGAACGACCCCGACGTCGCCGTCGACCTGCCCGAGAAGCAGGAGCTGACGGTCATGACCGGGTTGACGCGCGAGCAGACGGTGCTCTACCAGCGCGCCATCGACCAGGCCTTCGAGTCCGGGCTGGGCTCCACGGCCTTCGAGCGCCGCGGCCGCATCCTCGCGCTGCTCACACGGCTCAAGCAGATCTGCAACCATCCGCGCCAGTTCCTGCGCGACGGCGGTGCCCTGGCGGGACGCTCCGGCAAGCTGGATCGCGTGACCGAGTTGCTCGACGAGGTCCTGTCCAACGACGACCGGGCGCTGGTGTTCACCCAGTTCCGGGAGATGGGCGACCTGCTGACCGACCACCTCACCGAACAGCTGGGACTCAGCGAGGTCCCGTTCCTCCACGGGGGCACGCCGTTGGCCAAGCGCGAGGAGATGGTCGACGCGTTCCAGGAGGGGACCGCGCCACCGATCCTGCTGGTGTCGCTGCGGGCCGGCGGGACCGGGCTCAACCTGACCAACGCCAACCACGTCGTGCACTACGACCGTTGGTGGAACCCGGCCGTGGAGGACCAGGCCACCGACCGCGTCCACCGCATCGGCCAGCGGCGGGCGGTGACCGTGCATCGCATGGTCACCTCCGGCACCGTCGAGGAGCGCATCGACGAGGTGCTGGAGCGCAAGCGGGCCATCGCCGAGTCCGTCGTCGGGGACTCCGAGGCGTGGATCACCGAACTGGGCGACGACGAGGTCCGGGAGCTCGTGTCGCTGTCGGCGGAGGCCTTCGACGACGAGGACGCGGCATGACCGTCGGACAGGACCTCGCCCGCGCCTACCTCGCCGCCGTGGCCGGCAAGGACCCGGCCCGCCAGCGATGGCTGGACCGGGGCCGCCGTGGCGCCGGCCACCACGTCGACGCGCTGCGGATCGAACCCGGGCGTGCCCGCCTGCGGGTGCCCAGTTCGCGAGGTCGCTCGCCGGAGGTCGTCGTGACGACCGACGTGCTCGCGGGCGACGACTGGGAGCGGGTGATCGACGTCGCCGGGGCCAACCTGCGCTCGACGGCCGACCTGCTCGCCGGTCGCCTCCCCGCCGACCTCGCCCGGCCGGAACTGCTGGTGCCCGCCGACGTCGCCGCCCGCTGCTCGGGCGACGCCAGCCCGTGCAAGCACGAGGCCGTCGCCCACCACGTGATCGCCGTGGCCATCGAACGCGACCCGTTCCGGTTGCTGCAGTGGCGTGGACACCGCCGCCAGGACCTGCTCACGGCCCTCCGCCGGGTCCGTGGTGCCACGGGTGCGTCCGGCGAGGCCACCCTCGACCTGTCCGAGCCGTTCACGGCCCGGGGTTCCCTGGACCTGGCGGTGCACCCGCGGCCGCCGACCGACGTCACCGGCCTGCTCGACCGGCTCGGACCGCCACCGGGGATCGACGACCCCGAGCCACTCGAACTGGCCCTGGCGCGGGCCGCCGACATGGCGTGGCGCCTTGCCGCCGGCGAGGGCGCCGACGTCGCCGACGACGAGGTCCTGCTGGCCGAGCTCCGTGCCCAGCGGGTGACGAGCGCCGATCGCCTCGCCGACGCGCTCGGGCTGGACGCCGGGACCGTCGGCGACCACCTGGACCGGCTCTACGACGACGGGGCCGTCCTGCGCATGGGCAGCGGTGACGGCGCGCGCTACCGCGCGGCCTGACGACCCCGACCGGCCGTGGCCGTACCGTCGCCACGCTGTCACCACGCGATAACCTCGGCGTCACCCTACGACGTCGGTCGCAGACCCGGCTCACAAAGGATCGTCCGTGCGCAAACGACTCGGCCTCACCACGCTGTGGACCCTCGCGGCCCTGCTGGTGGTCATCCCGGCCGCCAGCGCCTACATCGACCCGGGCACGACGGCGGTGCTCTTCCAGGGCCTGATCGCCGGCCTCGCCGCGGCCGGGACGGCCATCGCGATGTTCTGGAGTCGCATCGTGGGGTTCTTCCGCAAGCGCAACTGAGCACCGACCGCTCGCCGCCGGTGGACCCGACGGCGAGCGCGCGACGACGCACCCGACCTCGACCGGCCCCCGTGACGACGCCGCCGCGTCGTCGACGCTCGGGCCGGTCGCGGCATGACCAGACCCATCCGCGAACCACCAGGACGAGCTCCCGATGACCATCACCCGCGTGGCCGGGTCCTTCCGGGATCCGGCCGGATTCGTGTTCACCCGTGACGGCCGCCTGTTGCGGCAGGTCAACCAGCGCCACGCCTCGACGTGGGACGCCGTGGCGTCCTCGGGGTTGTTCCCGGCGTTGTGGGAGGCCGACCTGCTGGTCGGCCACCGGGAGGTCGACCGTGCACTGGGCACCGACGACGCCCATGTCGTCATCGAGCCCGACCGCATTCCCCTGCTGTCCCAGCCCCACGAGTGGGCACCGGGGCAACTGCGGGCGGCCGCCCTGGCCACCCTTCGGGTCCAGCGGGTCGCGCTCGACCACGGCATGGCGTTGCGTGACGCCTCGGCCCACAACATCCAGTTCCGCGCCGGCCGTGCCGTGTTCATCGACACGCTGTCGTTCGCGCCGCTGGAGGAGGGCCGTCCCTGGATCGCCTATGGCCAGTTCTGCGAGCAGTTCCTGGCCCCGCTGGCGCTCCAGGCGCTGGTCGATCCCCGCCTGCGGCGCCTGCTGGTCGGGCGCCTCGACGGGGTCGAACTCGACCTCGCCTCCCGCCTGCTGCCCGGTCGCACGCGCCTGCGTCCCGGCCTTGCCCAGCACGTCCACCTCCACGCCAAGGCCCGGGGTCGCGGAGGCGGGGGCGACGGGGACGCGGATACGGGTGGTCGACGTCGGGAGGCGACGTTCAGCCACAACGCACTGGTCGGGCTCGTCGACTCGTTGCGGCGCACCGTCGAGCACCTCACGTGGCAGCCCGGAGGCACCGTGTGGGGGGACTACTACGCGGAGGCCGACCACTACTCCGACCAGGCCATGGCGGCCAAGGTCGACCTCGTCCGGGCCCACGTGGAACGCGTCGCACCTGCCGTCGCGTGGGACCTCGGTGCGAACACCGGCCGCTTCTCCCGCCTGGCCGTGGACGCCGGCGCCGACACGGTCGCGTGGGACATCGACGTCGGCGCGGTCGAGCGGGCCTGGCGCGAGGTGTCCGGCGACGACGGCGACGGGCAACTGGCCACCGACGAGGACCTGCTCCCGCTCGTGCTCGACCTGACCAACCCGTCACCCGGCCTCGGTTGGGGACACGCCGAGCGCGACTCCCTGGCCGATCGCGGCCCGGTCGACCTCGTGCTGGCGCTGGCACTGGTCCACCACCTCGCCATCGGCGGCAACGTCCCCCTGCCCGACGTCGTGGCCGAACTGGCGCGACTCGGTCGCCACGTCGTCCTGGAGTGGGTCCCCAAGGGTGATCCGAAGGTGGACCTGCTGCTGTCCACCCGCGAGGACGTGTTCGACGCCTACACCCGCGACGTGCTCGTCGCGGCGATCGACGACCACTTCGACGTGCTCGCGGTCGATGGCGTTGCCGGCACCGACCGCGAACTGTTCCTGCTGCGGCGCCACGATGGCTGACCCCGCCGGTCCCGGTGACGAGTCCGCGACCGGTGGCCGGTCCGAGCCGGCAACCCCGGTCGAGCCCGGCGGGCCCGTCGATCCGGGCGATCCGGGCGGTCCGGTTCGCGCCCTGGGCCGGTGGGCGGTGCACCCGGTGGGCGTGGTGCTGTACCCGGTCCTCGCCCTGTGGGGCGCCAACGTCCGCGAGGTGCCCACCGACGACGCCCTGTCGGTGCTGTGGCCCACCCTGCTCGTGGGCATGGCTGCCTGGGCCGTCCTGGCCGGGCTGCTCGCGGTGACGGGGCGGGACCGCCCGATCGCCCGCGGCGGGCTCGCGACCTCGATCGCCGCCCTCGCCGTGTTGACCGCCGGACAGGTGCTGCCGGACGCCAGCCCGACCGTGGGACTGGCCGTGACCGCGGTCGTGGCCGTGGCGGGGGCGGCGTTGGCGTGGTGGTTGCCCCGGCTGGCGCTGGACCGCGTGACGGCACTGGCCAACGTGTTCGCCGTCGTTGCGGTCCTGCTGGCGGTCGTCACGCTGCGACCGGTCTTCGCCCCCACCCGCAGTGCGCCCGTCCTGGTGGAGTTCGAGGGCGCCGAGGCCCCCGCCAGGGACATCTGGTACATCATCCCCGATCGCTATCCCCGCCAGGACACCCTGGCCACGGACTACGACTTCGACAACACCGCGTTCCAGTCCCACCTCACGGACCTGGGCTTCAGCATCCAGGACCGGGCCCGGGCCAACTATCCCAAGACGTCACACTCGCTGACCGGGACGTGGAACCTCGAACCCGTCCAGGAACTGGTGCCCGACCCACCCGAGGACGGGGCCGACTCGGCGCCGCTGTACGAACTGCTCGACGACCACGCCCTGGGTCGGTTCATGGTCGACAGTGGCTTCGACTACATCCACCTGGGATCGTGGTGGGGGCCGACCGCCGACTCGTCGGTCGCCACCGAGAACCGCAACCTGTCCGAGGCGTCGGAGTTCGAGACCGTCTGGCGCACCACGACGGCACTGCGCTGGCTGGGGGGCGAGCCCGAGGACGAGGGCCTGGACTCGCGACGCTACGTCCGGGCGGTCACCGACTACCAGCTCGACGAGCTCGACCGGCTGGTCAGTGAGCCCAGTGATCGCCCGCGTTTCATCCTGGCCCACGTCACCCTGCCCCACGAGCCCTACGTCTACGACGCGGACGGGTCCTACGTCAGCGCCGAGCTCGAGCAGAGCCGGTCACGGGCCACCAACACCGTGAACCAGGTGACGTATGCCAACACGCGGTTGCAGGCACTGGTGGACCGCCTGGTCACGGGGGACGCCTCCCGGGACCCGATCATCGTGATCCAGTCCGACGAGGGCCCCCACCCCGAGGAGCAGTACGCGGCTGCCGGGGCGATCGACTGGCTCGACGTCGACCGGTCGGCCCGCGAGGAGAAGCTGCGGACCTTCTCGGCGTGGTACCTGCCGGGGATCGACGAGGCCGTTCCCGAGGACATGACGGGCATCAACACCTGGCGCTGGCTGCTGACCCGCTACTTCGGTGCCGACCTCGAGCCGCTGGACGACCGGGTCTGGGTGTTCCGCGACGAGACCCATCTCTACGACTTCACCGACGTGACCGACGAGTTCGACTAGTGCCACGGGTGTGCGCACGTCCACCGGGGCGGAACGTGCGCACGCCATCGAGCGGGGGGCCCGGGCGCCCCCGGCCCGGGGGGCGCCCGACACGACTCGGCTCAGGCCTCGCCGAGGGTGACGGTGAGGTCCTGCTCGGCGTCGTCACGCTGGACGGTGAGCGTGACCTCGGTGCCCGGCTCCAGGCGCGCCAGGCGTGCGGCCAGCTCGGGGAAGCCCTCGACCGGCTCGCCGTCGAGCGACGTCACGAGGTCCCCGGGTCGCAGTCCGGCGTCGGCCGCCGGGGAGTTGTCGACCACCCCGTCGATGTAGGCGCCGGTGGCATCCCCCGTCGCCGCGGCGGCCGTGGCCCCGCGCACGCCGAGGTAGGACCGGCTGACCTGCCCGTCGGCCACGAGGTCCTCGACCACGCTGGTGAGCGTCGTGGTGTCGATGGCGAAGCCGATGCCGTCGGATCCACCACCGGAACTCGCGATGGCGGTGTTGATGCCGATCAGCTCGCCGTCGGCGTCGACGAGGGCACCGCCGGAGTTGCCCGGGTTGATGGCGGCGTCGGTCTGGACCAGGTTCATCAGCGGCAGGTCACTGCCCTGCACGGTCCGGCCCAGTGCCGACACGATCCCGGAGGTGACCGAACCGTCCAGGCCGAAGGGGGACCCGAAGGCCACGACCGGGTCACCGAGGGCGGGGGCATCGTCGGCGACCGGCAGCGGCGTCAGGCCGGTCGCATCGATCGAGATCACGGCGAGGTCGGTCGTGGGGTCGACGCCGACGACGTCGGCGTCCAGGGTCCGTCCGTCCGACAGCGTCACCGACACGTCCGACGCCTGGTCGACCACGTGGTTGTTCGTCACGATGTGGCCCTCGTCGTCGATGACGACCCCGGAGCCCGACCCGGCCTGCCCGGCCATCTGGCCCCCGAACTGGACGTCGACGCGGACCACCGACGGCGTCACCGCGGCCGCGACCGCGGCGGTGTCGATCGCGCCACCGCCGGTGCCCGACGGTTCGTTGGTCACGGCCGGGGTCGTGGTGGACTCGTCACCGCGCGCGACCGCCGGTGCGGCGGCAGTCGCCGGGGCGGGATCGTCGTCCACCAGCAGGGCGATGGGGGTGGCGACGGCGGCACCGGACAGGCCCGCCACCAGCGCCACGGCCACCAACCCGCGGCCGCGACGACGACGTGGCCGCCCCTCGGCCTCGATCGGCGTCGCGGGTGGCGGAGGTGGGGGAGGGGATCCGGGCCGACGGTCGGACGTCGGCCGGTGGGCCGGGTCGGCGAAGCCCGCCATCGGCGGACCGGACGGTCCATCGGTGGGGCGTGGGCGAAGGTCCAGGCTGCTCATGGTGGTCCTCGTGGCGTCGGCACGGTGGTGGTGTCGTGCATCTCGCCGGACGGTAGGAAGGCTTTCTGAGAGCAGCGTGAGCACCTCCGACGGGTCTGGTAAGGCGTTGTTCACGATCAGGCGTGTGCGCGCTCGACGGCTCTGGATCGCCCGGGATCAGCCGTTTGGGTCACCCGGCGCGTGTGCGGGGGGTCGCACGGGCCGCCCCGCGACGGGGTCTCGGAATGACGGTCGGTGCGACACCGGTTGTGACGGGCGACGCCGATGCCGCCCGGCCGAGGAGCACCACGATGTCCACGCCGCCACCGCCTGGCACGACCGCCCCTGGCACGACCGCCCCCGAGCCCCGTCCGCGCGCCGACGAGCCAGCGCCGGACGCGGGGCCCGTCGAGGCCGTCGGGCGGGCCGAGGGCGCCGTGGCGGGGGTGGTCGGCGCCGGACTCGCCCTGGGCCTCACCGAACTCGCCGCGGGACTCCTCGACGGCGTGCCGTCCCTGGTCGCCGCGGTGGCCGCGGCGATCGTGCCGGTCCTGCCCGGTGGCCTGGTGACCTGGGCGATCGAGACCTTCGGCGAGTCCGATCGGCTCCTGATCGGGGTCGGGATCGTCGCCGTGGTGCTCGCGACCGGCGCGGTCGCCGGCGGGATGTTGCGTCGACGGCGCCCGCTGGAGGCCGCGACGCTGTTCGCCGGGTTCGCCCTGGTCGGGATCGTCGCCGCAACCACCGACATCGCGACCTCGCTGGGCGTGACCGTCGTCGCCACCGCGGTGTCGGCCGGGCTGGGCTGGTTGGCGGCCTGGGCCCTGGTCGTCGGTCGGCGTCGCGGCGCGGTCGTCGCCACGGCGCAGGACCCGCGGATCGACGCCGGGCGTGACGCGGCGATCCCGCCGAACTCGTCCACGACGTCGCCCCCGGGGGAACCGGCCACCGCGACCGGCCAGCCCCCCGCCAGCCCGCCCACGTCCCTGGAGGTGGCTCGTTCGGATGGTCGCGCACCGCTGCCGCTGGACCGCAGGACGTTCCTGGCCGCCGCCGGCGCGATCGGCGGCGCGGCCGCCGTCGCCGGGATGGCGGGTCGGGTCCTCGCCCGTCCGGCCGCGGTCGATCCGGCCGCCGGCGAGGTCGCGGCCTCGTTGCCCACCCCCCAGCGCGTCCTGCCCCCACCCCCCGCAGCCGCCAGCCTCGACGTCGACGGGATCAGCCCCCTGATGGTCCCCAACGCCGACTTCTACCGCATCGACACCGCCCTGACGGGGCCGCCCCAGGTCGACCTCGCCACCTGGCGACTGCGCATCCATGGCCAGGTGGGCCGGGAGCGGACCTTTTCGTTCACCGACCTGGTCGATCGCGGGCTGGTCGAGTCCGACGTCACCCTGACCTGTGTCAGCAACGAGGTGGGTGGCGGCCTGGTCGGCAACGCCCGCTGGACCGGGGTGCCCCTGGCGCCCCTGCTGGACGAGGTCGGCGTGCTCGATGGCGGCACCCAACTGGTCGGACGGGCCGTGGACGGCTTCACCGTCGGCTTCCCCACCGAACTGGCTCGGGACGGCCGTGACGCGATGATCGCGGTGGCCATGAACGGCGAGCCGTTGCCGGTGGCCCATGGCTTCCCCGTGCGCCTGGTCGTGCCGGGGCTGTACGGGTACGTGTCCGCGACCAAGTGGCTCAGCGAGATCGAGCTGACCGGGTGGGACGAGTTCGACGCGTACTGGATCCAACGCTCCTGGGCCAAGGAGGGTCCGATCAAGACCCAGTCACGGATCGACCGGCCCGGTTCCGGCTCCGACGTGGCGGTGGGCACCACGACCGTGGCAGGGGTCGCCTGGGCGCCGACTCGCGGCATCGAGCGGGTCGAGGTCCGGGTCGACGACGGGGACTGGCAGGAGGCCGACCTGGCCGAGGCCCTCGCCGACACGACCTGGGTCCAGTGGCAGGCCGACGTCGAGCTCGAGGCCGGTCCGCACGAGGTGTCCGTGCGGGCCACCGACGGCACCGGGGCCACGCAGTCCCCGGACCGGGTCGCACCCCACCCCGCCGGTGCCGAGGGGTGGCACACCGTCACGCTCGACGCCGGCTGAGCGCGACCGGTCCCGTCGTGGCACGCTGGCGGCATGCTGCCTGCCGGAAGGGGACATGGTGGCGGACCCCACCCCACCGGAGGCCACGCTGCGGTCGCGGCTGGTCGCCGGGCTGTGCGCGGGGGTCGTACTGGCGGTGGCCCTGGGCTACGTGGTCGGGACCGGTCGTGCCGACGCGATCCTGGACCGCAACGCCCAGGCCGAGGTCGCCGAGCGGGTCGTGCAGGCCGCCGACGAGCTCCAGCCGTACCTGGAGGTCCCGGACGCGCAGGCCAGCGACGGGATCGCCCCAGAACTGATCCCCCCAGAACTGATCCCCCCAGAACTGATCCGCCCGGAACTGCTCGCCGAGGTGGCCGCGGGCCTGGGGGTGACCGGTGGCCTCGTGGTGCGTTCCGACGACACCGTCGTGTCGTCCGGCCCGGGAACCGACCCGGCCAGACTGGCCGACCTGGCCACCCGCCTGGACGACTCCGATCCCGCCGTCGAGCCCGATGAGCATGGCGGTGACGCCTGGATCGGCGCCACCCGGATCGTGCTCGGTCCCGGTCGCTCGGTCGTCGTCGGGGTCTTCGACGAACCACTGGGAACCGTGCCCGGTGAGCTGTCCCTGGTACGGATGCTGAGCATGTCGGTGGTCGCGATCCTGGCGGTCGCCCTGGTCCTGGTCGTGGTCCGGCTGTTGTTGCGCCCGTTCGAACGCCTGGTGGCGCGGGTCCGGACCGCCGAGGTCGACCGGCGCCACGCGGCGGCCAAGGGCGTCGAGCGGGTCGAGGAGGCCGGCGGTCGGTACTCGATCCGGTTCCGCGACGACCACACGGAGACGATCGCGACCCCGTCGCTGGGTGACGAGTTCGCGGTCATCGAGTCCGCCATCGACGGGCTCCAGGGCGACCTCCAGCAGTCGCGGCGCACGATCGAGCGTCAGCAGAGCGCACTCGCCGAGGCGACTCGACGAGTCGTGGCGGGCCAGGACGAGACCCGTCGCCAGCTGGCCGGCGAACTGCACGACGGCATCCAACAGCAGTTGGTCATGTTGCGGTTGGAACTCAGCCTGGCACGCACCCGACTGGCCAAGGACCCGGCCGGCGAGGACCGGGTCTTCGCGGAGTTGTCGGACAAGGTCGACACGATGCTCGCCCGACTGCGCGACACGGCGCGGGGGGTGTACCCCGCCATCCTGCGTGATCGTGGGCTCCACGAGGCCCTGACCAGCCTGGCGCGACAGTCGAATGGACGGGTACGCGTCACGGCCGCGCCCCGTCCCTTCCCCCGACTGGACCTGGACGTCGAGGCCAACACCTACTTCCTGGTGGCCGAGTCGGTGTCCAACGCGCTCAAGCATGCGGGGCCCGAGGCCCGTGTGGACATCGACCTGGTCTGCGACCCGGAACGCCTCCGGGTGCGCGTGCGCGACGACGGCCACGGCTTCGTCCCGGATGCCGCCGGGGGCGGTCGCGGACTGGCCAACCAGCGTGACCGGGCAGCAGCGCTGGGTGGGCAGGTCGAGATCGTGTCGGGCAGTACCGGGACCACCGTGCTGGCGTTGCTGCCCCGCGGCGGCGGCCGGCCCCGGCCCGACCCGGCCGTGCGGCGCCGGCGCCCGCTGGCCGGCTTCACCGCCGGGGACGTCTCAGCGGCTTCCCTCGAGGTACAGCAGGACGGCGACGACCCGCCGGTTGAGGTGGATGTCGTCCTTGATGTCGAGTTTCCGGAAGATCGACGAGATGTGC
The DNA here is from genome assembly GCA_963735045.1 of uncultured Nitriliruptorales bacterium. Classification (GTDB taxonomy): domain Bacteria; phylum Actinomycetota; class Nitriliruptoria; order Nitriliruptorales; family Nitriliruptoraceae; genus Salsipaludibacter. The sequence goes on from CAVTIZ010000003.1 coordinate 1,064,002, forward strand.
TTCTCGACGGACCGTTCCACGATGTCGAGTTCGGCCCCGACAGCGGCGTTGCCCTTGCCGGTGGCCATCAGGGCGATGACCTCGTGCTCCCTCGGGGTGAGCGAATCCAGTCCCCGTGACCCCTCGCCGGTCGCCACCAGGAGCGTGTCGACGATCCGCGGGTCCAGCATCGACCCCCCGTCGTGGACGGTGCGCACGGCCGACGCCAGCCGGTCGACGTCCCCCAGCCGCTCCTTGAGCAGGTAGGCCATCCCCTCCGACCCGTCGCCCAGCAACTCCAGGGCGTAGGCCGGGTCGTCGTGCTGGCTGAGCACCACGATGCCGACCTCGGGCGCCTCGGCACGGAGCCGCTTGGCGACCTCGATGCCCTCGGTGGTGTGGGTCGGGGGCATGCGGATGTCGAGGATGACGACGTCGGGGCGCTCGTCGGCGACCAGGGCCAGCAACTCGTCACCATCGGCGGCGGCTCGCAGGACCTCGATGTCGTCGACGGTGCCCAGCGCCGCCCGGACGCCCTCACGCACGAGGTAGTCGTCGTCGCAGACGTAGACGCTGAGGCTCATGGCACTCCACGCACCGGAGGGGGCGAATCGGGGACCCGGGTGGCGCACGATAGTGGTGGGCGGCAGTCGCAGGGCGCCGTCCGCCGGGGGTCGGCCGGGGGCCGGGGGAGGCCCGACACTACGATGGGCGGCCGTCCGTCGCCTCCCCGAACCAGGATCCCGTCGTGTCCGTGCTCAGCCTCGCCGGCGTCGAGAAGGCGTGGGACGGCGACCCGCTGTTCACCGACGTCGACCTGCGCCTGCTCGCCGGGCAGCGGGTCGCGCTGGTCGGGGGAAACGGCACCGGCAAGACCACGCTGCTCGAGATCGTGGTCGGGCTGACCACGCCGGACGACGGCGAGGTCGGCCGGGCCCGGGGCAGCCGCATCGGGTACCTGCCCCAGGACCTGGTCGAGGTCCCCACCGGGACGGTGCTGGAGGAGACCCTCGCCGGGGCCGAGCACCTCCAGGCGATGGAGGCGCGACTGGACGCGCTGGCCGGCGACCTCACCGACCCGGACGTGCTGGCCGAGTACGGCGACCTGCAGACCCGCTTCGAGGCGCTGGGTGGCTACCAGTTGGAGGCCCGGGCGCACCGGGTGCTGGCGGGCCTGGGATTCGACCCGGAGGACGCCCACCGACCCCTGGTCGAGATGTCGGGTGGCTGGCGGGTCCGGGCGGCGTTGGCCCGGCTCCTGCTCGGGCGGCCGGACATGCTGGTGCTCGACGAGCCGACCAACCACCTCGACGTCGAGTCGATCGCGTGGCTGGAGACGGCCCTGGTCGGGTGGGAGGGCGCGATCCTGTTCGTGTCCCACGACCGCGACTTCATCGATGCGGTGGCCGACCACGTCGTGGAGATCGCCGCGGGGCGGACCTTCACCTACCGCGGCAACTACACGTCGTTCCTGGCCCAGCGTGAGGAGTGGCTGGCCGCCCAACGGGGCGCCCGCGCCAACCAGGACCGCGAGATCGCCCAGGCCGAGGAGTTCATCAGCCGGTTCCGGGCCAAGGCGACCAAGGCCAAGCAGGTGCAGTCCCGGATCAAGGCGTTGGAGAAGGTCGAGCGCATCGACGTGCCCGACCTGTCGCCCCGCCGCGTGCGCTTCGGGTTCCCCGACCCACCTCGCGCGGGTCGCGTGGTCGTCGACGTCAGCGGCGCGGCGGTCGGCCACGATGCCGACGTCGACGTGCTCCACGACGTCGACCTGGTGGTCGAACGTGGCGAGAAGGTCGGCGTCGTGGGGCCCAACGGCGCGGGCAAGTCGACGTTGGCGGCGCTGGTGCTGGGGCGGCTTCCTGCCCGGGTCGGCCGGGCCGAACTCGGCCACAACGTCCAGGTCGCCACGTTCGACCAGCACCAGGTGGAGGTGCTCGACCTGGAGGCGACCGTGCTCGAGGAGTTCGACAAGGACCTGTCCGACGCCCACCGGGGCACCAACCTGCGCACCTTCCTCGGGGCGTTCGGGTTCACCGGCGAGGCCGCCGAGCGCCAGGTCGCGGCCCTGTCCGGCGGGGAGCGCACCCGGCTGGCGTTGGCCAAGGTGATGGCCGACCCGGTCAACCTGCTGGTCATGGACGAGCCCACCAACCACCTCGACATCCCGGCGCGGGACGTGCTGGAGCAGGCCCTGGCGGCCTATCCCGGGACGCTGCTGCTGGTCACCCACGACCGCCACGTGCTCCGCAACGTCGTGGACCGCGTCCTGGACGTGCGCGACGGGCGGGTCACCGACCACCCGGGGACCTACACGGAGTACCTCGCGGCCCGAGCCCCGGCCCCGGCCCCGACCGAGTCGGTCGCGACACCGACCACGCGGTCGGGGGACCAGCCGGCGGGCGCGGTCCGCCAGCGACGATCCAAGGCCCGGGCACGGTTGGAACGCGTCGCGCACCGTGCCGAACAGGCCGTGACCGACGCCGAGGACAGGGTGTCCACCCTGATGGGGCGCATGACGGCCGACGGCTTCTGGGACGACGCCGACGCCGCCGCCGCGGTGGTCGCCGAACTCGAGCTGGCCAAGGACGCCGCCGCGGACGCCATGGCGACGTGGGAGCGGGCGGTCCAGGCACTGGAGCGCGTCGACGAGCCGGCCCGACCATGACCGACGCGAGCAGGACCGATGCGACGGGGTGGGAATCCGTGCCCGAGTGGTCACCGGTGCTGGCCACGGCCATGCCCAAGGTCGTGCTGCACGACCACCTCGACGGGGGCCTGCGACCGGAGACCCTGGTGGAGCTGGCGGACGAGGTCGGCCACGACCTGCCCACCACCGATCCCGTCCAGCTCGCCCGCCACCTCGCGGTCGGGGCCGCCCGACGCGACCTGGAGCTGTACCTGGAGGGCTTCACCCACACCGTCGCCGCGCTGCAGACCACCGACGCCCTTCAACGCGTGGCACGCGAGGCCGTGGAGGACCTGGCGGCCGACGGGGTCGTCTACGCCGAACTGCGGTTCGCCCCGGAGCTCAACACGGCACGCGGACTCCACGTGGACGAGGTCGTGACCGCCGCGCTGGCCGGCCTGCGCGACGGCCCCATCCCCGCCGGGCTGGTCGTGGACGGCATGCGCACCTCCCCGCCCGAGGTCGTGCGCGAGTCCGCCGAGGTGGCCATCGCCCACCACGGGCAGGGCGTGGTCGGCTTCGACCTGGCGGGCGCGGAGGCCTACTGCCCGGCGGGCGTGCACGCCGCGGCGCTGGAACGCCTGGCCGAGGCCGGGGTGCCCCTGACGCTGCACGCCGGTGAGGCCCACGGTGCCACGATGGTGTCCGAGGCGGTCGAACGCTTCGGGGCCCGGCGGATCGGCCACGGCGTCGCCCTGGTCGACGACCTCGCCGACGACGGCCGCCTCGGGCCCCTGGCGCGTCGGGTCCGTGACCTGGGCATCACCCTGGAGTGCTGTCCCACCTCCAACGTCCACACCGGCGCCGTGACGTCACTGGCCGCGCATCCGATGCCGCGCTTCGAGGACGCCGGGATGGTGACCACGATCAACACCGACAACCGGCTGATGTCGGACGCGTCGATGTCCTCGGAGCTGTTGGCCGTGGCCACGGCGTTCGACCGTCCGCCCGAGTGGGGCCTGGCCATGGCCCGCAACGGCATCGCGGCCGCCTTCTGCGACGACGACACGCGGACGGCCGTGTCGACCTCCATCGCCGACACGGCCGCACGGATCGGCCTGTGAGCCGTGGCGGTCAGCGGTCGCCGATGGTGACGTAGTCGCGGTCGCGGGCGCCGACGTAGATCTGGCGGGGGCGGGCGATGGCCTGGGCCGGGTCGAGCAGGTTCTCCTGCCACTGGGCCAGCCAGCCGGGGATGCGCCCGATGGCGAACAGCACCGGGAACATGCTGGTCGGGAAGCCCATCGCCTGGTAGATGATGCCCGAGTAGAAGTCGACGTTCGGGTACAGCTTGCGCTCGACGAAGTAGTCGTCCTCCAGCGCGATCTTCTCGAGCTCGACGGCGATGTCGATGAGCGGGTTCTTGCCGGTCACCTCGAACACGTCGTGGGCGAGGTCCTTGATGACGGCCGCACGCGGGTCGAAGTTCTTGTAGACGCGGTGGCCGAAGCCCATCAGCCGGAACTCGCCGTTCTTGGCACGGTGCACGTACTCGGGGACCTGGTCGACGGACCCGATCTCCTCGAGCATGCGCAGCACGGCCTCGTTGGCACCACCGTGCTTGGGACCGTAGAGCGCGCCGATCGCCCCGGCGGCGGCCGAGTACGGGTCGGCGTCGGACGAGCCGATGGTGCGCATCGTGGTCGTCGAGCAGTTCTGCTCGTGGTCGGCGTGGAGGATGAACAGGCGGTCCATCGCCTTCTCCAGCACCGGGTCCGGGTCGTAGCGCAGCTCGGTGGTCTTCCACATCATGTTGAGGAAGTTGCCGGCGAACGACAGCTCGTTGTCCGGGTAGGCCGGCCGCCACCCGATGGAGTGGCGGTAGGCGAAGGCGGCCAGCGTCGGCAGCTTGGCGATCAGCCGGGTCATCTGCAGGTGGCGCGTCTCGGGGTCGCTGGAGTCCTTGGCCTCGGGGTAGAACGTCGACAGCGCCCCGACCGTCGACAGGAGCATGCCCATGGGGTGGGCGTCGTGGTGGAAGCCGTCGATGAAGGTCTTGATGTTCTCGTGGATGAACGTGTGGTGCGTGATGTCGTAGGACCACTGGTCGTACTCGTCCTGCGTCGGCAGCTCGCCGTTGATCAGCAGCCACGCGACCTCGAGGAAGCTGGCGTTCTCGGCCAACTGCTCGATCGGGTAGCCGCGGTACTCCAGCACGCCGGCGGCACCGTCGATGAAGGTGATGTCGGAGCGGGTCGACGCGGTGTTCTTGAACCCCGGGTCGTAGGACAGCATCCCGAAGTCGTCGTCGTCCACCTTGATCTGGCGCAGGTCCATGGCCGAGATCGTGTCGTCAGTGACCTCGACCTCGTAGGTCCGACCGGTGCGATTGTCCGTGATCGTCAGGGTGTCGGCCATGCGGCGCTCCAAGCGTGGGGAAGGGACGGGGGGAGGCACGTCGACGGCGACGCGTCCCCGACCACGCTACCGCCAGCCCCGCAGGGTCGTCATGGTCGGTGGAAGGACCGCTGCCGGCGTCAGGCCTGGCTCGAGCAGTCCCGGACACGGGCCAACAGGGCGGCCAGCGAGTCCGCCTCCTCCTCGGTCATCACGGAGGCGACGAGGTCGACGAGGTCGGCCTTGTGGGCTGGTACGGCAGCCTCCAGCGCCGCCAGGCCCTCCGGGGTCATCACGGCGTTGACGCCACGCGCATCGTGCTCACTGGGGGCTCGTCGGACCAGACCCTGGTCCTCCATGCGGTCGATCAGCCGGGTCAGCCCGGACTTGGACAGCAGCACGCGGTCGGCGAGCTGCTGCATGCGGAGTCGGTGGCCCGGGGCCTCCGACAGGTGCACCAGCACGTCGTAGTAGGTCAGGGACAGGTCGCGGTCGCGGAAGCGCTCGTTGAGGGCTTCCAGGAGTCGCGCATGCGCTTCCAACAGGGTGCGGAAGGCCACCAGGTGCGACTCGGAGAGGGTCATGTCAGGGACTCCAGGGCTCGGGGGCGTCGCTGGCGCCCCCGGCCGGCCCGGGCCTGCCGGCCCGGCGGAGTGGTCATGGTCCCGTGCGCAACGGCTGACAGGACGGGCACCATGCGGCGTGCCGGGCCTGGTGCCCGATGCTGGTTCCCACCACGGTGGTGCCGCAACGCCGGCACGGACGTCCGTCCCGGCCGGAGACCCACAGGGCCCCCGGAGGGGCTCCGGGCACGGTCGTTCGGTGTCGACGATCGATGTTGTCGACGAGCTGGCGTCGACCACGACGATAGACGTCCCGGAGCTCGTCGGCAGCCAGACGGTCGGTCCGCGTGCGTGGATCCAGCCGGGCGAGGTGGGCCGCCTCCATGGCGAGCACGTTGCCGAGGCCGGCCGCGACCGTCTGGTCCAGCAGCGTCTCGTGCAGGGGACGCGCCGGTCTCGCCCGGACGCGCTCCACGATCGCGTCCAGGTCGACGTCGTCGGCGAGGTCGGGTCCCAGCCGGGCCAGGCGGGGGTGGCGGGACAGCCGGTCCGGCGCGAGCAACTCGGCGACCGGTGCGCGGTTGCAACGGGCCTGCACGGTGTCGGTGGTGAACGCCACGCGCAGGTCACGCCCACCGGGTCGACGTCGGGGCACCGGGGTCACGAGGTCCCACCGGCCGGGCATTCCGAGGTGGACGTGCACGACGGCCACGCCGACGTCCACCAGCAGGTGCTTGCCGTGCACGTCGATGCGCCGGACCTCGACGGGGGTCGGGGCGGGCCGTGGCAGTCGTGGCATCACGAGGTCGGCTCGTCGGCCGACCAGCACCGGCCGCAGCCGGCGGGCGTGGCGATGCACGGTGTCACCCTCGGGCATGGTCGTCCTCGGTTGGCGGTGGCACGGCGATCGGGCCGGACACGCGAACACCCCGACACCGGCTGGCATCGGGGTGCTCGTCGTGCGTCAGGTGGTTCGGCTCAGAGGTCGTAGGGACGCAGGGTGCTGCGGCCGTTCTCCTTGGCGCGCTCGGCGCCAGCCTTCAGCATCGCGTGCACCTTGTCGTTCAAGGCGTCCGGGACGTCCGAGGAGAGCCGGAGGTCGAGGCCCTTGACGGCCTCCTTGACCTTGCTGGTAACGATCACGTTGTCTGCCACCGCGAATCCTTTCAATGGGCGGTTCCGGGCCAGACTATGGCGTTGACGGTCGCCACACCGACAACGGGCCCCCGTCGATGGGGCCATTCGACCCCGTTTGGGTGCTTGACACCGGCGTCGACTCCCGTCAGGGACGCCGCGGTGACGCCGGGGACCGATTCGTGCTCCCGTGACGTGGAACGAGGCCCTGGGGGGTCACGACGAACGACGACTCGGTCAGCCGGGCGCCCACCGGGTGGTCGGCCGCGTCGACGCCGTCGATGCGCTGCAGGCGGATCCTGGTGCCCGTCCGATCGGCCGCCTCGGCCAGGTCCGGGACCCAGGCCACATCGTCGGGGGTGGTCGCGAAGGTCACCAGGGACCGGCCGCCACGTTCCAGCAACGCGGCCGGCTCGCCGTCCACCAGCACCACCAGGGCGCCGACCGTCCGGGCCGGGCGACCGGGGCTGTCGGGCCAGTCCAGGATCGCGCCCCAGGGCTGCGCCGGATCGGTCGCGGCCAGGACCAGGGTCCGGCTGGCCGCCTCACGGTGTCCTCGCAGCCGGTCGACCACGCCCGGCAGGGCGAACTGGGCCGCGCCCAGCCCGGCCACGAAGTAGCCCCGGCGAATCGTTCCGGTGGCCTCCATGCCGGCCAGGACCGGGTACAGCCCTGCCCAGGCCCCCGGGATGCCCTCGGACCGCACGCCATCGCCGGTGACGACCCCCTGTCGCTCCAGCAGGGCCCCGGCCAGGGCGTGCTGGCGGCGGGTCGCGGCCGCGGCGTCGGGTGGTGACGGTCGGCGCGGCTCGTCGGGTGCGGCCGCGTCGGCTTCGGGGTCCACGCCGTCGTCGAGGTGGTCGTCGAGCAGGGTCGTGGCCGTCCACCGCCCCTGGGCGGCCGGCGGACCCCCCCGTCGCAGCCGTCCCGGCCGCCGTCGTCGACGACCGCCGGCGGCGGCGCGGCGGGCCGTGCGGGCGCGCACGGCCGCGAACGAGTCGTTGGTGACCAGCCCGGCCCAGACCAGGTCCCACAGCGCGTCGAGCACGTCGCCGACCTCGCCCCCACCGGCCGCGTCGTACAGGTCGGGCCAGAAGGCGGTCCGGTGGGTCCCCAGGTGCCGGGCCAGGCGGCGATGGCGGTCCGTGTCGGGAACCTCGTCGAGTGGGGGCGGCAACAGGTCGAGGTGGTCGCGGAAGGCCACCGCGAGACGACCGTCACGTCGCCCGACCGATTCGATCCCGCGCCAGGCGACCTCCCCGGTGGCCAGCACCTGGTCCAGCAGCGCGGTCGGTTCGCCCCGCACGCGCGCGGCCAGCACCTGGCCCTCCATGGTCGACGCGGCCAGGGGAGCGCCCTCCAGCACCTCCAGGGCGTCCAGCACGGCGTCGAGTCCGGGTGGGGGATCCGCGACGCCGTGCCAGTCCAGCAGGAAGCGCGCGAACGCGGGCTGCTCGACCGGTTCGATCTCGTTGCGCAGGGCGGCCAGGGATCGCCGCTTGAGTTGTCGCAGGACCTCGATGTCGGCCCACTCCACGTCGCCACCGCCGGGGCGGAAGGCCCCCGAGGTGACCCGGTCGTCCCCCTCCAGGGCTCGCAGTGCCCCGGTCACGCGATCGGCGGTCGTGCCCAGCTGGTGGGCCACCTCCGCCGCGGTGAACGGGGGATGGGTGCGGGCATGCCGCGACACCAGCGCCACCAGCGGCGACGGCACCGGGTCGGTGAAGGCCGACGGCAGCCCCGGAGGCAGGGCCACCCCGAGCCCGTCGCGCAGGCGGGCGGCGTCCTCGGCCGCGGCCCAGCGCATCCCCCCGGCGACCCCGACCTCGATCACGCGGCGCTGCGCCTGCAACTCCTCGAGGTGGTGGTCGACCTGGTCGGGGTCACGCAGTCGTTGCCGCAGGTCGTCGGTGGTCAGCGGTCCGAGGTCGGCCACGAGGTCGGCCAGGCCGTCCGGGCCCTTCAGGCGGCGGTCCCGGCCGCGGTCGTCGACGGGGGGCAGCCGCTGCAGTTCGCGGGCGACGAGCGCGACCACCTCCGGATCCAGCAGTTCGCGCAGCTCGGCGTCGCCCAGCAGCTCGGCGAGCAGGTCCGGGTCCAGGGCCAGCGCGGCCGCGCGACGCTCGGCGGCCGGCGCGTCGTAGTCGTACATCCACTGGCCGACCCAGGAGAACAGCAGCGACTGGGCGAACGGCGATGGCGACGGGGTGTCGACGACCCGGACCTTCAGGCGGCGTGCGGCGAGGTCACCCAGCAGCTCCGACAACGACTCCAGGTCGAACACGTCCTGGAGCACCTCGCGGGTGGCCTCCAACAGGATCGGGAAGGTCGGGTGGCCCAGCGCGACCTGCAGCAGGTTGGCGGCTCGCTGGCGCTGCAACCACAGGGCGGTGCGCTGGCCGGGCCGCCGACGGGGCAGCAGCAGCGCCCGGCCGGCGGCCTCGCGGAAGCTGGTCGTGAAGCGTGCCGTGCTCACCAGGCGGCTGCGCAGGAGGTCCTGCACGTCGTCGGGGTCCAACGCCAGCAGGTCGACGTCGACGTCGTCGTGGGCCTCCTGGAGACGCAGCACGATCCCGTCGTCGGTCCACAGGACCTCGGGCTCCAGGCCCTGTTCGTGCAGTCGTGCCTCGATCGCCATGGCCCACGGCGCCAGCACCGGGGCCCCGAACGGGGCATGCACCACGATGCGCCAGTCCCCGAGTTCGTCCCGGAAGCGCTCCACCACCACGGTGCGGTCGTCGGGCACCGTGCCGGTGGCCTCACGTTGTTCGCCGAGGTAGTCCAGCAGGTTGGCCGTGGCCCGCGGGTCCAGCCCATGGGTGTCACGAAGGCGGGTGGCCGCCTCCTCGCGATCCAGCGCCAACAGCTCGCGGGTGAGGGCCCCCATGGCGCGCCCCAACTGGATCGAGCGACCGGGACCGTCGCCGTGCCAGAAGGGCAGTTTGCCCGGCCGACCCGGTGCGGGTGTCACCACGACCCGGTCGTGGGTGATGTCCTCGATCCGCCAGGTGGAGGCCCCGAGCACGAAGGTGTCGCCCACCCGTGACTCGTGGACCATCTCCTCGTCGAGCTCACCCACGCGGGCGCCGTCGCCGAGCACGACCCGGTACAGGCCGCGGTCCGGGATGGTCCCGGCATTGACCACGGCCAGCTGCTGGCTGCCGGCCCGCGCCCGCAGCACGTTGTCCACCCGGTCCCACACGATCCGTGGGCGCAGTTCGGAGAACTCGTCGGACGGGTAGCGGCCGGCCAGCAGGTCCAGCGTGGCCAGGAACACGTCGCGGCCCAGGTCGGCGTAGGGCGCGGCTCCGCGGACGACGTCGAACAACTCCTCCACCGGCCGGTCGTCCATCGCGACCATGGCCACGACCTGCTGGGCGAGCACGTCGAGGGGATTGCGGGGGTAGCGCAGCGGTTCGACGTCGCCGGCCAGCATGCGCTCGGTGACGACGGTGGCCTCGAGCAGGTCGTGGCGGAACTTGGGGAAGATGACCCCGCGGGAGGTCTCGCCGACCTGGTGGCCGGCACGGCCGACGCGTTGCAGGCCCGACGACACCGAGCCCGGGGAGGCGATCTGGACCACCAGGTCGACCGCCCCCATGTCGATGCCCAGTTCGAGGCTCGAGGTCGCGACGAGCCCGCGGACCCGACCGGCCTTGAGGTCGTCCTCCAGTTCGCGCCGTGCCGCCTTGGAAAGCGAGCCGTGGTGGGCCCGAACGAGGGGTTCGACCTCCGAGGTCAGCACCGTGCGGACCTCGTCGGACAGGTCCGGGTCGAACGGGTCGAGCCGGTCGGTGTCGAGCCCGGCATCCTCCAGCCGCACCCGACGGACCCGGCGGGCGTGGACGTCGTTGACATCGGCGGCGAGCCGTTCGGACAGTCGCCGGGCGTTGACGAACACGATCGTGGAGGTGTTGGCCGTGACGAGGTCGACCAGGCGCGGGTGGATGGCCGGCCAGATGGACCCGGTCGTCGGTCCAGTGGGGTCGAGGTCGACGTCGTCGTCGGCCACGGGGTCGGCCATGTCGGCCACGGGCACCACGACCTGCAGGTCGAGGTTGGGCGTCGTCCCGGCATCGACGATGGTGACGGGCCGGGGCCGGGTGCGGTCGTCGGCGCCACGGTCCACCCCCCCGAGGAAGGTCGCGATCTCGTCCAACGGACGTTGGGTGGCCGACAGGGCGATCCGTTGGGGTCGGTCGCTGCCGCCACGCCGCACGACCTCGTCGAGCCGCTCGAGGGTCAGGGCCAGGTGGGTGCCACGCTTGGTGGACGCCATCGCGTGGACCTCGTCGACGATCACCGTGCGCACGTCGGTGAGGGTCTCGCGACCACGTGACGTCAGGTACAGGTACAGCGACTCGGGGGTCGTGATCAGGATGTCGGGCGGGTTGCGGATCAGGCGGGCACGGTCCTTGGACGAGGTGTCGCCGGTCCGGATGCCCACGGTCGGCACGCGCACCGACAGGTCGAGTCGCTGGGCGGCCAGTTCGATGCCGGCCAGCGGCGCACGCAGGTTGCGGTCGATGTCGACCGCCAGGGCCCGCAACGGCGACAGGTAGACCACCTGGGTGCCGGTGGGTGGGTCCTCGGTGGTCATCAGGTCGTCGAGCGCGGCCAGGAAGGCGGCCAGGGTCTTGCCCGACCCGGTCGGTGCCAGCAGGAGTGTCGACTCGCCCCGCTGGATCGCGGGCCAGGCCTCGCGCTGGGCGTCGGTCGGATGGCGGAACGTGGTGGTGAACCACTCGGACACGGCCGGCGAGAAGCCGTCCAGCGGGGGCGGTGCCGCGCTCACGGACCGGGCACCCAGTCGGGAACCGCGTCGCCGGCCGCCGGGCGGACCACGATCGGACGGCCACCGATGGCCTCGTCGAGGTGTTCCTCGACCCAGGCCACGTCGGGGGGGCCGGTCGCGTCGATGACGGCCAGCAGGTCGGCCAGCACGCCCGGGTACAGCGGGCCGTCCGCGTCCGGCAGGTCACGCGGGTCCCACCAGCGCCACTCGTCGAGGACCTCGGCCTCGTAGTCCTCCAGCCGGAGGGCCCCCAGCGCCGGCCGATCGTCCAGGCGGAGGTGCCAGAACGACTCGACCTGGACCACGTCACGACCGAGGAAGGAGAAGTGCGCGCGACGGTGCAGCACGGGACGACCGGTCACGGTCACCCGGATCCCGGTCTCCTCGGCGAGTTCGCGTTCGGCCGCGTCACGGGCCGACTCCGTGCCGTCGGTGCCGCCGCCGGGGGTGAACCACCACCCGGCGGCGTCGTCGCGCCCGTGGCACAGCAGCACTGCGCCGTCGGGGTCCCGGACGAGTACGCGACCGGCGCGTCGGACCGTGCGGGCGGGCGCGGTCACGTCCGTGTCGACGTCGTCCGGCGAGGGGAGCGCGTGTCCCGGGCGTGGTCGCGCCGCGGGGCGACCTGCCAGGCCAGCAGGAACCACCCCACCGCCAGCACGGTGTGCACCAGGGCGAACGGCAGCGATGGTGGTGCGATCCAGGTGACCACCAGCGACCGGCCCCACAGCAGCACCGTCCAGGCCACGAACACCCCGCGCAGCGCGGTCGACCGTCCCGGCGCCACCCACAGGGCCACCGCCACGGCGAGTCCCACCACCACCGAGCCACCGATGCGCAGCAACGACCACGGGTCGGTCGTCTCCGCGGCCGTGAGCAGGCCGATGCGGCCGCCCCAGGACACCAGGGTCCAGGCGAGCACGAGTACGGCGAGCAGGCGATCGGACATGGGGGAAGCGTACGGTCCCGGTGTGACCGCCCGGCCGGGGTCGACGGGCGCCCACTAGGGTCGATGGACATGGACCACCTCCGCGCTCCCCTCCGCGCCCTCGCCGCGCGATCCGCCGACGCCGTGGACCTCACGGATCCGTCGGTGCTGCCCCGGACGCGGGCCCTCGCCGACGACCTGCTGGCGGCGGACGCCGACCGGGACGAGTTGCGTGACCTGGGTCGCGACGCCGACGTCGGCATCGACCTGCGGGTGGCCACCAAGCTGGCCGAGTCGCGTCTGGCCGTCCACGACCTTCCGCCCGGACCGCTCCGCCTGCAGGTCCAGTTCGCGATGTGGGGCGAACACAACCGGCTGCGCGAGCGCACGACCGACAACCCGGTGGGCGAGGACGCGCTGCGGGTCAAGCTCGACCAGCTCGGGTGGTTGCTGGACGACTCCGAGGTGGACTGGCGACTCGTCGCCGTCGACGACGGCAGCCCGGAACAGGACTGGCGGACCGCCGCCACGATGGCCGACCGGCACCCCGCCGGCGATCGCGTCACCATCCTGCGGCTGGACCAGGCGATCCCGACCGGCGAGGGGCCCCTGGCCGGGCTGGCACACGTCGACGACTCGCGCAAGGGCGGGGCGATGGTGTTGGGCGCACGGGCGGCGCTGGACGACGACCGCGACGCGGTCGTGCTGACCGATGCCGACAACTCCGTGGACCTGGGCCAGGTCGGGCTGCTGCTCGGCCCGTTCGCGGACGGCCAGGACGTGGTCATCGGCGACCGCAAGCACCCGGATGCGGTGCTGCGCAAGGCCGAGGCCCGCTGGGGCCCGGGCATCCCGGTGCTGCGCCACATGCAGCGGATGGTGGGTCGCGCCCTGTTCTCGCGGGGGTTGCGTGACACCCAGGCCGCCTTCAAGCTGTTCAGCCGCTCGGCCCTGGCCGACGTCCTCGCGGCGCCGTCCACGTTCGGGTTCTCCTTCGACCCCGACTGGCTCTACGGCGCGCTGGGTGGGGGACACGAGATCGCCACCACGCCGTTCGCCTTCGTGGACTCCTTCGCCGAGTCGGCGTCGATCACCCAGGGCCCGATGACCACCTGGGAGTCGTTGCTGGTGGGCCTGACGGCCTCGGCCCGCGCGCGGGGCGCCGACCACGACCACGACATGGCGGCACTGGTCGACGACCACGGCAACGTCGCCGACCTCGAACGCATCGTCGTGCGCCAGCCACCCACCGCACTGTCGGAGGCCGACCCGGGTGACCTCGGCAACCCGGCGATCCTGTCGGTGGCGGACCTGCGCCATTGGATCGAGGACGGGGGGATCGAGGACGGGGGGATCGAGGTCGGGGGGATCGAGGTGGGGGGGATCGAGGACGGGGACGGCTCCGCCGGTCCCGACGCGCCGTAGGCTCGGTGGTCCGACCGAGACGAAGGCACCACTGGTGGCAATGGGACACGGGGACCGGCTCAGCCCGGTCGATGCGGCCTTCCTGCGCATGGAGACACCGCACCTCCACATGCACGTCGGCGGCCTGTTCATCCTCGAACCCGGCCCGCGCTCGACGTTCACCTTCGACCGCTTCCAGCGCTACGTGCGGTCACGCCTGCACCTGGTGCCGCGCTACCGGCAGCGCATCGCCGGCACGCCGCTCAACCTCGCCCAGCCCACCTGGGAGGACGATCCCGGCTTCGACCTCGCCTACCACGTCCGCCACGCGGCGCTGCCGCGACCCGGGGGCATGGACCAGCTGCTCGAGTACGCCTCCCGGATCCTGTCGCGCCAGCTCGACCGCGACAAGCCGCTGTGGGAGCTGTACGTCGTGGAGGGCCTCGAGGACGGCAACATCGCCCTGGTCACCAAGAACCACCACGCCATGATCGACGGCCTCGCGGGTGTCGACATCCTGGGCGTGCTGATGGACGCCGAGGACGAGGCCCCCGACGAGCTGCCCCGGGCCGAGGCGTGGGAGCCGCATCCGCGTCGTGGGGACCTGCAGCGCACCGTCGACGCGGTCGAGCACCTGGCCACCCAGCCCAGTGCCCTGGTGGGTCGGGTCCGGTCGCTGGCCGATCGCCCGCTGGACGTGGCCAGGCGGACCGTGGCGGTGGGGCAGGGCCTCACCCACCTGGCCACGACCGGGTTGTCGGGTGGGCTGGCCACCAAGTCCATCCTCAACCAGGCGCCGGGCATCTCGCGACGCTTCGCGGTCGAACAACTCGACCTCGACGAGGTGAAGGAGGTCAAGAACGCCTTCGGGGCCACCGTCAACGACGTCGTGCTCGCCGTCTGTGGGGACATGCTCGGTCGCTACCTGCGCTACCGGCGCGAGTCGACCGAGCGACTGGACCTGCGGGTCATGGTGCCCGTGAGCGTGCGGACCTCCAGCGACCACGACAACCAGGTCACCGCGGTGCTGGTCGACCTCCCGGTCGGCGAGATGGACCCGGTCGAACGCCTCCGCGCCATCACGCGCCGGATGGGCGACGTCAAGGGGTCCCACTCCGCCGTCGGCGCGGACTTCCTGCTCAACCTGACGGGCTTCGCGCCGCCGACCATCCACGCCCTGGGGGCACGGCTGGCCGTGTCGACCCGGCTGTTCAACACCGTGATCACCAACGTTCCCGGTCCGCAGTTCCCGGTCTACGCGCTGGGGGCGCGCCTGGTGGGTGGCTACCCCTTCATCCCCCTTGCGGCGACCCAGTCGTTGGCGATCGGCCTGGTGTCGCTGGACGGGGTGATCCACACCGGGTTCACGTCCGACTACGACGCCCTGCCCGACGTGTCGGTGCTGCCGGAGTACCTGCGCGAGTCCCTCGCCGAGCTGGTGGCCTCGGCCCGCGCCGTGGCCCGATGACCACCGGTGGGCACGACCACGGACCACGGCGCCTGCCCGTGCAGCGGCTCCGGGGCGACGTCGAGCTCCCGCATCGGGCCCACGCCGACGATGCCGGACTGGACCTGCGCACACCCGAC
This sequence comes from uncultured Nitriliruptorales bacterium, assembly GCA_963735045.1. Classification (GTDB taxonomy): domain Bacteria; phylum Actinomycetota; class Nitriliruptoria; order Nitriliruptorales; family Nitriliruptoraceae; genus Salsipaludibacter. The sequence continues at coordinate 1,079,418 of CAVTIZ010000003.1, forward strand.
GAGGTGGTGCTGGCGCCGGGGGAGCGGTGCGGCGTGGGGACCGGACTGGTCGTGGCGGTGCCGACCGGGTTCGTCGGCCTGGTCCACCCACGCTCCGGACTGGCGTTGCGCGACGGCGTGACCGTGGTCAACGCCCCGGGGACGATCGATGCGGGCTATCGCGGTGAGGTGCGGGTGCCACTGGTCAACCTGTCGGACCGGGAGGTGCGACTGGCCGCTGGCGAACGCATCGCCCAGCTGCTGGTCCAGGCCGTCGCCCTGCCGGAGGTGGTCGAGGTCCACGACCTTGCCGACGAGTCCACCGACCGTGGTCGCGGCGGGTTCGGTTCCACCGGGCGCGCCTGATCCGGGTGCCCGATCGGGAACCCGTGGGTTTGTGTCGACTTCCCGCCTCGGCTACCTTTGCCGGTCGCACGCGGTAGTAGCTCAGTTGGCTAGAGCGCCACCTTGCCAAGGTGGAGGTCGTGGGTTCGAATCCCATCTACCGCTCCACCGGCCCCCGCCCATCGCGGGGGCCGTCGTCGTGAGCGGGCGTCGTCGAGTCGTCCGTGGCGCCCCGTGGCGGGCCGCAAGGACCTCGCGTCCGTCCGCCGGCGGCGTGGCCGCGACCACCACTTGTACGGTGGCTCGGTCGCACGGGGCAGAGTCGAGTCGGAGGTGCACCATGCATGCCCAGCAGGTCCGGCCCGCGGCTCGGGGCAGCCTCCTGCGCGGCATCGACCACCTCGAGTTGTGGGTCGGCAACGCCCGCCAGGCGGCCCACTGGTACGTCTGGGGCATGGGCTTCACGCCGGTCGCGACGGTGCGCGGCGGTGATCGCCTGTCGCACGTCCTGCAGCAGGGGGACATCCGGCTGGTGGTGACGGGTGCGACCCGACCCGACAGCCCGGTGGCCGCCCACGTCGCCGCGCACGGCGACGGGGTCCGAACCATCGCGTTCCGGGTCGACGACCTCGACGCCGCCGTCGCACGAGCCGACGTCGTCGGCGTCCACCCACGGCGCGGGCCCGTCGACCTGCGCGACGACCGGGGCAGCGCCCGCATCGTGACCGTTGCCGCCTTCGGCAGCGTGCAGCACGCCTTCGTGGAACGCACCAGCACGGTCGACGCGGTGCCCGACGACCTTCGGCCCGCCGTGGCGTCGCCGGCGATCACGTTGCCGCCGGTCGGGCTGATGGCCATCGACCACGTGGTCGGCAACGTGCCCGTGGGCACGCTCGCCGACTGGGTGGAGCACCATCGCGCCGTGCTCGGGGTGGAGCCGCTGGCCGAGTTCGGTGCCGATGTCTCCACGGATCGCAGCGCCCTCAAGTCGGTCGTGCTGCGCGACGCGGCCGGGTCCGTGACCCTGCCGCTGAACGAACCGGCCCCGGGGACCCACCGGTCCCAGATCGATGAGTTCCTCGAGGCCAACGGGGCGGGCGGGATCCAGCACCTGGCCGTGCGCACCGACGACATCATCGCGACCGTGGCGGCACTGCGGGTCCGCGGCGTGGCGCTGCTGGAGGTCGAGCCCGGCTACCACGTCCGTGCCCGACAGCGCATCGGTGAGGTGGGGACGTCCTGGGACCTGTTGTCGTCGCATGGCATCCTGGTGGACCGGGACGAGGACGGCCACCTCCTGCAGGTGTTCACCGAGCTGGTGCAGGACCGCCCGACGATGTTCTTCGAGGTGATCCAGCGCGAGGGTGCCACCGGGTTCGGAGCCGGCAACTTCGCCGCGCTGTTCGCCGCGATCGAACGCGAGCAGGCCCGACGGGGCAACCTCTGAGCGCCCCCACGGCACGACCCGCCGGTGCGGGGGTTCGATCCGACGTCGACGAGACCGGGGCGCCGTGACCGACCAGCGGGGTGACGCCAGGGCGACACCGGCGGGCGGCCGGTCGATCACCGCATGGGTGGTCTACGAGGCCGGCGGCTCGGCACTGGTGGTGCTGGCGGCGTCGACGCTCCTGCCACGGTGGTTCGCCGGCGGGCCCGGCGACGGGCTGGCCTCGGCCGGGCAGGCCGAGCAGCTCGTGGGGCGCGGCCTGCTGGTCGCCGTGGTGATGGCGGCGTCGGCCGCCCTGGTGGTCGGGATCTGGTCGGACCTGACGGGACGTCGTCGCGTCCCGCTCGCCGCCGCGGTCGCCGTCGGGGTCGTCGCGGTCGCGGCGACCGGTGCCACCGGTGGATGGGCCGCAACGCTGGTGGTCCTCGCCATCGCGCGGGGCGCCGCCGTGGTGGCCGGACGCCTGCACGACGCGATGCTGCCCGCGGTGGCGGCGACCGCGGACCGCGCGGCGATCTCGGCCGGTGGCCAGGCGTTCGCGTCACTCGGCGCCGCGGCGCTGCTGGCGGCCGGCCTCGCGGTGCACCTGTTGGACCTGCCGGTCCCGACCCCCACGGCCTGGTGGCCACCGGTCGTGGTGGCGGCCTGGTGGGCCGTGCTGACCGTGCCGGTGGTCGTCCGTGGTGTCGACCCACCGCGGCGCGCCCGCCTCCTGGTGCGCGTGCCGGCCCGAGCCGTCCTGCGTGACCTCAGCGACCTGCCGGCACGACTGGCCCGCTCGGCCGTGCTGGGGCGCACGCTCGTGGCCACTGCCGTCGTGGTCGTGGCCGTCGACGTGCTGGTGGTCCTGGGGGCCGCCGCCGGGACCGACGTCGGGCTGGACGGGACCGCGCTGGTGGTCGCCCTGCTGGCGGTCCACCTGGTCGCGGTCCCCCACGTGGTGCTGTTCGGTCGCCTGGCGACGGACGGGGCGCGGGGCCGTGGCCGGGTCGGGACCTACCTGGTGGCGTCGATCGTGGTGGTCCCGTTGGTCGGGATCGGTGTCGGGCGACTGGGACCACCCGACCTGGTCGGCCGGGTCGACGGGGTCTTCGCCGGGACCGAACAGGCCGTTGGCCAGGGCCCGGTGCTGCTGGCGGCACGTGGCGGGCCCGGGGTCCGCCCGACCGAACTCGCCCCCGACCTGCTGGGCGCAGCCGAGCCCCAGCCCGCGGTCGTGGTGACCGGGCTGTTGGAGATCGACTACGTCGGACAGGACGTCGTGGTGACCCACGCCGCCGGCCCGGGGGACGGGACCCTGCGGGTGCTGGTCGACGATGGCATCGCCCAGGACGTCGAGGGACGACCCGTGGTGGTCGATGCCGACCAACCCCGCGCTCGCTACGGCCTGGACGTGCGCGTGGTGGTGCCACAGGCCGGCCCGCACCGCCTGACGCTGGTCGCGACGGCCGGACCCGTCACGGTGTCCGGGGTCGACGTCCAGGGACCTCGTCGCCAGACGTCGTGGCCACTGGTCGCGGGGTTGCTGGTCGCGCTGCCGCTGCTGGCCCTGGCGGTGTCGACCCTGGCCGGCAGGTCCGGACGCGGCCGGCTGGCACGGTTGGACACCCGCCGCGCCGCGGTGGTGGCCATGGGCGGCCTCGTCGTGGCCCTGGCCTGGGCCGGCACGGCCACGACCGTCGTCGAGTTCTGGGCCCTGGTGTGGCTGGTGGCCGTCGTCGCCGGGGGTGCGCGGGCCCTGCTGCGCGCGCTGTACGTGGACCTGGCGCCCCCGGGCCGGGTGGGTGAGGCGACCGGGGTCCTGGCCATGGCGGTGGCGGCCGTCGCGCTGGTGGTCATGGGGCTGGTGGTGGCGGCCACCACGTTCGGCGGGGGGCCACGCACGGCCCTGGTCGGGGTGGCCCTCGTGGTGGTCGGTGCGGTCGGCCTGGTCGGGTGGGACGCCGTGGTGGACGCGCCCCCGGAACGCCGGGACTGAGCGACGCCGAGGGGGTGGCTGGCTATCGTGGCCGCCCACCCGCCCGCGACACCAACGGTGGGTCGACGGACGGCGGGGGCACGGGTGGCACAGGTGGCGCGCGTCGACGACGCCGGGGTCGACGCCGCGTCCTACCGTCGCGCGATCCGGGCCTGGGTGACCTACGACTGGGGCAACTCCGCCTTCACGGTCGTGGTGGTCACGGCGGTCCTGCCCGTGTACTTCTCGTCGGTCGCCGGGGCCACCCTGCCGTCACCGGCACGCGCGACCCAGGTCTTTTCGTTGGTGACGTCGGTGTCGTTGGGCGTCACGGCCGTGCTGTCACCGTTCCTGGGCGCCTGGTCCGACCTCGCGGCCGTCAAGAAGCGGATGCTGGCCCTGCTGGTCGCCGTCGGCGCGGTCACCACCGCAGCCCTGTGGGTGGTGACCGAGGGCGACTGGGTCGTGGCCCTGGTGCTGTTCGGAGTCGGCCGCATCGCCTTCTCGCTCGGCAACGTGCTCTACGACGCCCTGTTGCCCTCGGTGGCCCGCCCCGAGGACCAGGACGCGGTCTCGGCACGCGGTTTCGCCTTCGGGTACCTGGGCGGCGGACTGCTGCTGGCGATCGCGGTGGGCATGGTCTTCGGACTCGGCCAGACCCAGGGCGCGCGGCTGGCCTTCGTCGCCGTCGGGGTGTGGTGGGCGGTGTTCACCATCCCGCTGCTGCGCCACGTGCCCGAACCTCCGGCCACGGCCGGCGGCGGTCGTGTGGGGGTCGCGGCGACGGTCCGCCAGACGGTGGGGATGGTGCGGTCGCTGGGACGGATGCCCGACCTGCGTCGCTTCCTGGTGTCCTACCTGGTCTACAACGACGCCATCAACGTGGTGATCGCGGTGGCGGCGCTGTACGGCGCCGAACTGGGGTTCGGGACCGAGGAACTGTTGCTCGCGGTCCTGCTGGTGCAGTTCACGGCCGGTCCCTACGCGGTGCTGTTCGGTCGCCTGGCGACCCGGGACCGGGCCGGCCGCGGTCGGATCGGCGTGTTCATCGTGGCCAACATCGTGCTGGTGCCGCTGGTCGGGATCGGGCTGGGCTGGTTCGGACCCGGGGACGTGATGGGGCGGGCAGCGCCGGACTACCAGGGCACCGACACCGCGGTGGGCCAGGGCGAGGTGGACCTGGGTGCGGCGTTCGGCGACACCGCCGAGCTCACGACCATCGACCCGTCGTTGGTCGTGGCCGACCAGCCGCAGGTGGCCGTGGTGGTCGACGAGCCCATCGTGCTGGACTGGATCGGCCGCGACCTGCTGGTCACCTACGCGGTCGGTCCGGGCTCGGGCCGGCTGGTGCTCGACACGCCGGGCGAACTGGTGGTCACCGACGCCGGGGCGCAACGCCAGCGCTTCGGCGAGGAGGTCACCCTGGCGGTCCCGGTGGCCGGCGAACACGCGGTCACGCTGTCGGGCCGTGGGGGACCGGTCACGGTCCAGTCCATCGACGTCCTGCCACCTCCGCGCGACGCCTCCCTGCCCCTGATCCTGGGCGTGCTGGTCGCGATCCAGGTGATTGCCGGGCTGGCCGCGGTGGCGTTCGGGCGGCGAGCAGACCCGCTCGCGGACCGGGTGGACGCGCGCCGCGGGATCGTGCTGGCACTGGTGGCCTACGTCGTCGTGGCCGTGTGGGGGTTCACCCTGGACACCGTCGTGGAGTTCTGGGCACTGGCGTGGCTGGTGTCGGTGGTGCAGGGCGGGTCGCAGGCGTTGTCGCGCTCCCTCTACACCACGCTGGTGCCTCGACGTCGTGCCGGCGAGTACTTCGGGATGTTCTCGATCCTGTCCAAGTTCGCGTCGTTCCTGTCGCCGCTGCTGTTCGTGGCGTCCGTGGCGTTGTGGGACTCGTCGCGTCCCGCGGTGCTGGCGCTGGCGGTGATGTTCGTCGTGGGCATCGTGTTGCTGCGCCGGGTCGACGTCGATGCAGGGCGGGCCCTGGCCGTCGACGTCGATGCGGGGCTCGACACCGCCGACCCGGTGGGTGGCAGTCGGTCACCGTGACCACGTCGCCACGACCGTGCGCAGCATCTGCTCGGCATCGTCGACCGACGTCGCCAGTGGCTCCAGTGCGGGCACGGTCACCCCGGCGTCCACGTAGTCGGTGATGCGTGCCGCCACCGCGTCGGCGTCACCCAGCAGGAACAGGTCGTCGACCACGTCGTCGGTGAAGGCCTCGACCATGGCCTCGCGATCGCCGGTCCGGGCGGCACGGGCGATCGCGGCGGCCGTGTCCTCGTAGCCCATCCAGTCGTAGAAGCGGTTGTAACCCGGTGTGGCGATGTAGGGGGCGAAGGTCTCCCGCACCATGCGCCGGGCCGCCGGCACGTCGTCGGTCACGCGGAAGAACAGACGCGCCATCACGGGGAAGTCGTCGGGCAGCACCCGACCGGACTCCGAGGCCCCGGCGCGCACCGCGCCCAGCATCGCGGGCAGGTGGTGCGGGCCGAACTGGTTGAGGCACAGGCCGTCGGCGAGCTCGCCGGTCATGCGCAGGGACTGCTGGTTGAGGGAGCCGAGGAACAGTGGCACCGGCGTGGGCGCCGGAACGGGGTAGCGGTAGCCACCGATGTGCACGAACTCGCCGTCCAGGCTGCCACGTTGCCCATCCAGGATGGGTCGAAGGGCGGTCGCGACCTCGCGCAGGTGGGTGAGTGGTCGCTCCCAGGGAACCCCGCCGAAGCGCTCCACGAGTGGGGGCGACGACGCACCGATCCCCAGCGTGAAGTGGCCGCCGGTCAGGTGTGCCATGCTCAGTGCGGACATCGCCAGGGCGAAGGTGGTGCGGGTCTGCGCCGGCACCACCGCGACGCCCAGTGGCAGGTCGGTGGTCGCCGAGACGGCACCGAGCACGGTGAAGGCGTCCGGGCCGGCCACCTCGGCGCCCCAGCCCGAGGCGAACTCGAGGTCGGCGACCCGTCGCGCCAGTTCGACGACGCCGGCCGCGCCGTCCACGGCGAGGCCCAGGGACACGGACAGCGGAGGGGACATGGGACTCCCGGTTCGACGGGCGTGGCTGGCCCGTCCACCCTAGGCCTCGGTCCGTCGCGTGACGGGCAGTAACGTGTCCCCCGCCCCAACTCGTCCCCATCCCGTGCCCGGTTCCCGCTCGCCTGCCGGCCGGGCCGTCCGCGCCGCGAGGTCCGCCCGTGAACCACCGTCTGCTGGGTGCCGTCCTGGTCCTGTCCGTGGTCGCCGCGTGCACGGGCGACACGCCGCCGCCCGACCCCACGGCCGCGACCACCACCGGGCCCGACGCCGCCGTCACGCCGCCGTCGTCGACGGCGACCCCGACCGCCGTGCCGGTCCCGAGCCCGACCCCGGTCCCGAGCCCGACCCCGGCCCCGGAACTGGACGTGGGCGTGGGCGAGGTCCTGCTGACGGCCGACGACGACGCCTTCCTGTCCACCGAGATCGCCGGGGACTGCCTGGTGGCGGGTCAGGACCTGCCGGACGACGGGACCGGCGCGGCCACCGGCGACGACGTGGAGACGTTCGTGGCCGTGGACAACTACCTCGGGCCGTTCGGGGAGGAGGTCGCCCCGAAGCCGGTCGTGCTGACCGTCGACGGCAGTGACGGCACCGCCGCCATCGCGTTGTTCGGGGGTCCGACCGACTGGCCGTGGTGGGAGGGCGACGTCGAGGCAGCGACCCTGTCGGACCCCGTCGACCAGGACGGCGTGGGGACGGCCACGTTGTCGATCTCGGCGACGTTGCGACGCGGGGAGGCCCAGGACACCCAGGTGCCGCCGCCACCCCCGTCGCGACCGGCCCCCGCGGTGGAGCCGTCGCCCGACCCGACCGCGACGGGTGCCGGACGGGCGCTGGGCGGACCGGCGGTGCCCGACCACGCGGCGGCGCCGTCGGGTGCGCGGGGTGGCCGGGAACGCCTCGCGGCGCCGGTGGTCCGGGCCGTCCGTGCCCAGGCCGCGGAGCCGCAGCAGCTGGACCTCGAACTGTCGATGAGCTGCACGACCCTGCGCTGACCCCGCGGTGACGCGTCGGTCAGTCCTGGTGGGTGGCGCGGGCAGCCCAGTCGACGAAGGGCTGCAGGCTGTCCGGGTCCGCGAGCGCGCCCGGCGCCGCGGCCTCCGCGACCGGCGTCCCGGTCAGGATCCGCTTGACGGGCACCTCGAGCCGTTTGCCCGACAGCGTCCGGGGCACGGCCGCCACGACCACGACCTCGTCGGGAACGTGGCGCGGCGACAGGTCGGTGCGCAGTCGCCGGCGGATCTCGGACCGGACGTCGTCGTCGATGGCGGCACCGTCGGCGGGGGACACGAACAGCACGAGCCGCCCCATCGCGTCGTCGGGGTCGTCCCCGGGCAGGTGGACGACGAGTGCGTCGGCGACGGCCGCGACGGGGTCGAGGGCGGCATAGAACTCCGCGGTCCCCAACCGCACGCCACCCCGGTTCAGGGTGGCGTCGGATCGCCCGGTGATGATGCACGACCCACGCTCGGTGATCGTGATCCAGTCGCCGTGGCGCCACACCCCCGGGATGTCGGTGAAGTACGCCTCGCGCAGTCGCGAGCCGTCGTCGTCGCCCCAGAACGCCACGGGCATCGAGGGCATCGGGCGCGTGATCACGAGTTCGCCCTGCTCGCCCACGACCGGGTGGCGGTCGTCGTCCCAGGCCTCGACGCGCGCCCCGAGCATCCGGGCCGGGATCTCGCCCCGACGGACCTCGACCAGGGGGGCCGGTCCGACGAACCCCGTGCACAGGTCGGTCCCGCCCGACAGCGACCCGATCTGGGCCGTCGGCGACACGTCGTCGTGGAGCCAGTCGAATCCGGTGGGTGGCAGGGGCGCACCGGTGGATCCGATGCCGCGGACACGAGACAGGTCCACCTCCTCGGCCGGGCGCAGTCCGGCCCGGCGACAGGCCATCACGAACGGGGCCGACACGCCCGCGTAGGTGGTGGAGGTGTCCGCGACCAGGCGCCACAGCGTCATCAGGTCCGGGTGGCCGGGGTCGCCGTCGAACAGGACGGTGCCGGCACCGACCAGCCCGGCGGACACCACGAAGTTCCACATCATCCAGCCGGTGGTGGAGTACCAGAAGAAGTGGTCATGGCGTCCCAGGTCCAGGTGCAGTCCGAGTGCCTTGACGTGTTCGAGCAGGATCCCGCCGTGGCCGTGCACGATCGGCTTGGGCAGGCCCGTGGTGCCCGAGGAGAACAGGATGTAGAGGGGGTGGTCGAACGGGACGTGGACGAAGTCCAGGTCGCCGTGGCGGCTCGTGACGTCGCGCCACGGGATGGCGTCGGCGACGACCGCGTCCGGGTCGAGGTGGGGGAGCGCGACCACGTGCCGGAGCGACGGCAGGGCCGCCACCACCTCGGCCACCTCGCGACGACGGTCGATCGCCCTGGTGCCGTAGCGGTACCCGTCCACGACCAGCAGCACTGCGGGCTCGACCTGTCCGAGCCGGTCCACGACCGAGCGCGTCCCGAACTCGGGGGCGACCGAGACCCAGACCGCCCCCAGCGAGGCCGTGGCCAGGAACGCGACCAGTGCCTCGGGGATGTTGGGCAGCCATCCCGCGACACGGTCGCCGGGGCGGACGCCCAGCCGGGCGAGCCCGTCGCGCATGCCGCCGACGCGCTGGCGCAACCGATGCAGCGTGATGGCCTCGTCCCCGCGGGTCTGGGACCGGGACTGGACGGTCACGTCGTCACCGGCGCGCCGCCGCGAGGCCAACAGGTGGCGGGCGTAGTTGATGCGGGCGTGCGGGAACCAGGACGCGCCCGGCATCGAGGCGTCCGCGAGCACCGGTCCGGTGGCTGCCTCGGACTCGACGTCGAACTCGTCCCAGACCGCCCACCAGAACGCGGCGAGGTCAGCGGTGGACCACTCCCAGGCGGCCTGGTAGCCGCCCGCGGCGACGTCGGCGGGCGCGTGGTCACGGAGGAAACGTCCCATGCGCGTCGTCGTGGGATCGCCGGGCGGTGACCACAGCACGGGCGGCAGGGGACGATCGGTGACCTCACCCACGGACGGGCCTCTCGTTGGACGGTGTCGGCGGCGCTGGCGACACGGACCGCGGCGGCCAGCCACGACCACCCGCGACGGCCGAGCGTAGGGCCCCGGGCGTCGCCGTCGGTGGTGGCCACGCCGCGGGGGACCGACGGCGCAGCTGCCCCCACGGCCCTACCGTGGTCGGCCGCCGCCGGGTCGCACCCGCCGGTGACACCGGGGGAGGACCGCATGGACGACGACCTGCTGGCACGGGCCCGCGACTGGATCGCCGGCGACCCGGACCCCGACACCGCCGCCGCCCTGCAGGCGATCGTCGACGACGGTGACCCCGAGGTCCTCGCCAGCCACGTCGGGGCCGACCTGTCGTTCGGCACGGCCGGACTGCGGGGTGCCGTCGGACCGGGCCCGAACCGCATGAACCGGGCGGTCGTGGTCCGCGCGACCCGCGGCGTGGCCGACCACCTGCTGGCCCGGGTCCCCGGCGCCGCGGGTCGCGGGGTCGCCGTCGGCTTCGACGCCCGGCCCGACTCGGGACGCTTCGCCGATGACGTGGTGGCCGTCCTGCGTGCCGCCGGCATCCGTGTCCTGGCCTTCACGACCCCCACGGCCACGCCGCTGGTGGCCTTCGCGGCGCGCCACCACGACACGGCCGCCGCCATCGTGGTGACCGCGTCGCACAACCCACCGGCCGACAACGGCTACAAGGTCTACGACGAGCACGGCGTCCAGATCACCCCGCCGACCGACCTGCAGATCGCCGAGGCCATCACGGCCGTGGGTCCGGCACGCGGGGTCCCCGGCGTGGCCCCCCCCGACGAACCGCCCGACCAACCGACCGACCAACCGCCCGACCAACCGACCGACCAGCCGTCCGACGGACCGTCCCGGGGTGGCGAGGGCGGCGATGCCGACCTGACCGTCCTCGGCGACGACGAGTTCGCGGCCTACCGCGACGCGATCGCCCGGGACTGGCCGGGGCGGGTGTCGCCGTCGTCGCCGGTGCGGCTGGTGGTGACCCCGCTGCACGGGGTCGGGGGCGCCCCCGTGGAGCGGTTGCTGGTCGACCACGGCCACGACGTCGTCCGCGTCGACGACCAGTGGGCGCCGGACGGGTCCTTCCCGACCGTCGACTTCCCCAACCCGGAGGAGCCCGGGGCGTTGGACCTCGCGATGGCACGCGCCGACGAGGTCGGGGCCACGGCGATCCTGGCCACCGATCCCGACACGGACCGGTTGGCGGTGGCCCTGCCCGGCCACGGGGGGTGGGAGCGGCTGTCGGGTGACGAGGTCGGCTGCCTGTTCGCCGACCACCTCCTGGCCGGACGTGCCGCGCACCTCGCTCGACCCCTCGTCGCCAACTCGATCGTGTCCTCGGCCCGGTTGGGGCGGATCGCCGCGGCCTTCGACACGCGACACGAGGTCACCCTGACCGGATTCAAGTGGCTGTGGCGGGCCGGCCGGCACCTGACCGCCCAGGGCTGGGACTGGGTCCTCGGCTACGAGGAGGCCCTGGGCTACAGCCTCGGTGAGGCGGTGCGGGACAAGGACGGCATCAACGCGGCCGTCGTCATGGCCGACCTGGTGGCGGGCCTGGCGGCCGACGGACGGACCCTGCAGGATCGACGGGTCGAGCTCGACGAGCGCCATGGGCGCTGGGCGAACGTCCAGGAATCCGTGCGACGCACCGGCCCGGAGGGCGCCGAGGAGATCCTGGCGGCGGTCGACGTCGCCGCAGGCATGCGACCCGGCGAGCTCGGGTCGCGACGCGTCGAGCGGGTCGTGGACCACCGGGTGGCGGACGACGAGGCCCCGCCGTGGCGGCCGACGACCCCGCTGGTGGTGTGGCACCTGGTCGGCGGCGGTCGGATCCTGGTGCGACCGTCGGGCACCGAACCCAAGCTCAAGGTCTACGTCGACCTGCCCCTGGACGACGGCGAGGACCACGCGGGGGCCGCGGACCTCGCCCGGGTGGCCGTGGACCGGCTGGGCATCACCGACTGAGCGGTGCCTCCGGGCACCTGTCGCAGGCCACCGGCACCCTGATCGTCCCGCCGCCCCCGACCAGCGGACGCCCGATGGACTACGCGATCGACGCCTGGGACCCGCAGTACGGGTCCGCCATGGCACCACGCCTGGACGATCCCCCCCGCACCGTCGACCTGGACGCCGAGGTGGCGGCCGGCGAGTGGGCACCCATCGCCCCCCGCGTCGCCCCGGCCCACGACGTGCTGTTCGTCGACGGGGTCCGACGCATCGACGCGCGTGTGTGGTCGATCGGCCCCGAGGTCACGGAGCCGGCGCTGGCGGTGTCGGTGGCCGCGGGCGCGGTCCGATGCAACGCCGTCGCCGAGGTCGTCGACAGCCGGGTGTCGCGACTGCTCGTGGGACGGGCGGGGCTGCGACCGATCACCGGTTCGGGCCTGACCTGGCGACCGCTGGCGGCCGCCGATGACGAGGAGGCCACCCTCATCGCCGCCGTGCAGGCCGAGATGGGGCGACTGGAGGCCCAGGTCGCGACCGAGCTGCCGAGTGCCGAGCTGACCGTGCTCGACGGGCCCCTGAGCGGTCGGACCCACGTCGACGGGGCGGTCGGCTACGTCAAGACCCATCGGGTGGCGTACCTGCCGACATCGGTCGAGGGCGTCGTGCGGCGGCTCGGCCCCGGCGAGCGCACGCCCATGTTCCTGCTCCAGACCAACTGGGCCCGGTTCACCTGGTACCTCCGCCTGCCGGGTGGCAGCGGGCATCCGTGGTCCGGCGTGGTGCGGGTGGAGGCACCGGCCAACGTGACCGGAGTCGACGAGGCGAGTGCCCTGGCCGACCGGGTGGGCGCGACCCTGCCGCGGTTCGCGTCCCCGCCGCACCGTGACCCCCGCGCCCCGGTCAACCTGCTGCCCATCGCCGGTCTGGAGGACACGCTGCACCACCTGCTCGGCGACCGTGACTTCCTCAACCGGCGCCTGCGGCAGGCGGTCGTGGCACCGACGCCCGCACGCCGGGCGGAAGCCGTGGGCGGAGACGGCGACGTGGCGCAGACGGGTCCGGGCCGGGGTCGGGCGCGCGCGGCGACGGTCACCAGGCCTCACGGAAGCGGTCGTAGCCGGTGACGATGTGACGTCCGAGGGCCTCGCCCTGGAGTCGGGTGACCGACCCGCCCGTGATGGACGCCAGCCGTTCGGCGAAGGCCACCAGGCCGTGGGCGTCCTCGAGCAGGAAGACGTCCAGGGAGATGTCGGAGCGCGCCAGGCGCGTGGCCTCGCGCAGCGTGGCCTCCAGGGTCTCGGGCACCGGCGGCCAGTTGAAGATCGAGCGCCCCTGCACCAGGTGCGCGGTCGGCTCCCCGTCGGTCACCATGATGACCTGCTTGACCGGACGGGGGTCGTCGAGCAGGACCCGCCGTGCCAGCAGGAACGCGTGGTGCATGTTGGTGCCGTAGACGCGCTCGAAGCCCGTGGCGGACAGGTCGGCGGGCTGCATGCGCCGGGCGTAGTCGGAGAACCCGATCAGGTGCAGCGAGTCCTGGCGGTGCGTGCCGGTGATCAGCGCGTGCAGCGCCAGTGCCATGCGCTTGGCCGGCACCAGGTGGCCCTGCAACGGCATGGACCACGACAGGTCCAACAGCAGCGCGGTGGCCGTTCGCGGACGGACCTCCTGCTCGACCACCTCGATGTCGTCGGGGTGGAGGCGAAGGGGGCCGTCGTCGGCGCGGGACGCACTGCGCAGCACGGCGTTGTGCACCGTGCGGGTGGTCGCGATCGGCTCACGGTCGCCGAACTCCCACGGCCGGGTCCCACCAGTCGGCTCCGGGTCGGCACCGACGCTGCGTCGAGCCGGTTCCTTGCGGACGCGTTGGAGCAGGTCGGTCAGTGCCTGCTGGCCCAGCAGCCGGGCCCCCCGTGGGGTCAGTTCCAGCTGCCCACCGCGTCGCTGCATGGCGCCGGACTCCTCCAGGGCCCGTTCGACCTCCTTGAGCCGACGAAGGTCCTCCACGGCCGTGTCGCCCAGCTCGCGTCGCAGCGCCTCCTCGTCGATGTCGTCCAGCGTGGCCCCGGGACGGTGCCCGGCGACGGCCTCCTCCAGCTGTTCCAGCTCGCCCAGGCGCTGGGCCTGGTCCACGGCGTCGGACAGGCTGCCCACGCCGTCGGCGAACGGGTCCCACTCGTCGGCCGGCATGCCACGCAGGTCGCCCTGGTCCCACGGCAGGTTCGGCACCAGGTCGCGCAGGGCGTCCTCCAACTGCAGCATCTGCAACTGCAGGTCGGGGTCGTCGAGGACCTGGCGTTGCAACTCCATCAGCTGACGGCGCTGCTCGGGTGGCAGCGAGGCCAGCAGGCGCGACATGGCCGCCATGCGTTCGGCCAGTTGGGCCAGCAGGTCGTCGAGCGTCTCGGGCCGGTCGGGGAAGAACTCGCCGTGCCGGTCGAGGAAGCCGTCGAGGTCGGGCTCCTCCCCGCGCTCGCGCTGGGCGATCAGCTCGTTGAGGTCGGCCAGCATCTCGCGGGTGCGTGCCAGGTCCTCGGGGGTGACCGAGGCGATGCCCGCCGACAACTGGGCCATCTGGGCGTCCAGCAGGTCCTTGGTCACCTGGTCCCGGAGCCGCTGGAACCGTCGTCCGGCCTCGGCGGACCGGAACTCCTGTCCTGCCAGGGCCCCCATCCGACCCGCGGGGTCCGGTGGCAGCAGGTCCAGCTCCATCGCGGCCAGCGGGTCGTCGCCCGCGGCCCGCGCGGTGCGCTCGAGGTCGATGATCTGGTCGAGCTCGCGTGACAGGTCGGCCAGCATCTTCCCGGCGGTGGTCTGCTCGGCGTCACGTCGGCGCTGGGCGATCCGGCGTCGGATGTCGTCGAGTCCCCCCACGTCGCCGAAGCCCTCGTCCAGCAGGCGCTGGAGTGATTCGCGGCCGCTGAACCCCTGCAGCAGGTCGTCACCGAGCCGGTCCAGGACGTCCCGGACGTCGACCCGACTCGCGAACGGGTCCTGGCCGTCGAACGCGTGGTAGCGGTGTCGCGCGGCCCTCGGCGGGGGAGCGGGCCGGCCGGGTTCACCCGGTGCGGTGTCCCCGCCACGTCCCGCGGCGTCGTCCGGGATGCCCAGGTCGTCGCTGCCGGTGTCCTCGCTCATGCGGTGAAGAAGGCCTCGCCCCGGTCGGCGTCCTTGCTCAGCCGACGACCGAGGTGCAGACCCTCCAGCAGCAGTTCCAGCACCGCGGCCGCCGCGCCGGGATCCTCGCTGGACACGCCCAGCGCGGCCATCGCGTCGACCAGGCCGTCCGGTCGGGCGTCGCCGACCACCTGCTCGAGCAGGTCCCGGGCGCCGACCAGGGCGCCGGTCACGACCTCGAGGCCGTCGCGCTCGAACCGGTCGACGAGCCAGCCGACGTCGACCCCGGTCAGGTGGTTGCGCCAGGTCTCCAGGATCGCCCGTCGCAGGGCGGTCGCGACGATGTCCTCCTCACGGCCCTCGTCGAGGGTGTCGAACTCGATGCGGCCCTGGGCGCTGGACACCAGGGGCCACAGGTCGGCGATCCGCGGCACGGCCGAGGACTCGCCGAGGCGCACGGCCCGTCGCACCGCGCCCGCGACCATGGTCTCGTGGGCGCCGATGGTGAATCGCACCGACACCCCGGAGCGCTGGTTGACCTCGTCGCTGTCGCGCAACTGGTGGGTCAGCCGGGCGATCACCTCGTCCATGAAGTCCGGGACCGACACCGACACCTCCGCGGGGGGAGCCGTGGCCTCCTGGCGCACGATCCGGACCTCGTCGGCGACGGTGTGTGGGTAGTGGGTGCGCACCTGGGACCCGAAACGGTCCTTGAGCGGCGAGATGATGCGCCCACGGTTGGTGTAGTCGTCCGGGTTGGCGGTGGCGACCAGCACCACGTCGAGGTCGAGTCGCAGCGGGTAGCCCCGGATCTGGACGTCACGTTCCTCGAGCACGTTGAGCAGTGCGACCTGGATCCGCTCGGGCAGGTCGGGGAGCTCGTTGATGGAGAACAGACCACGGTTGGTCCGGGGCAGCAGCCCGAAGTGGATGGTGCCCTCGTCGGACAGGTGGCGGCCCTCGGCGACCTTGATCGGGTCGACGTCACCGATCAGGTCGGCCACGGCGGTGTCCGGGGTCGCCAGCTTCTCGTTGAAGCGTTCCTCGCGATGGATCCACGCGATCGGGGTGTCGTCACCGTGTTCGGCGAGCTGGCGTCGGGCATGCGGCGTGAGCGGACGGTCGGGCGAGGAGTGCAGTTCGCAGCCCGCGACGATCGGGGCCCACTCGTCCAGCAACTCGACCAGTCGACGCACGATGCGGGTCTTGGCCTGCCCGCGTTCACCCAGCAGGATGAGGTCGTGGCCTGCCAGCAGGGAGCGCTCCAGGTCGGGCAGGACCGACTCGTCGAAGCCGATGACGTCGGCGACCAGGGGCCGGTCGTCGCGCAGCCGGGCGACCAGGTTGGCACGCAGCTCCTCGGTGACGGTCCGGTCCCGCCACCCGCTGGCCCGAAGCTCCCCCACGTCGCGGGCAGGTCGGCCGGCGGCGTGGGGACGCCGGGTGTGCCGGCATCGGCGGGACCGGGCTCGGCCGGGGTCGAGGCGGACGGGGAACCGGTGGGTGTCGTCATGGCCGACACCGTATCCACGCGGTCGCGCCGGGCCCGGACACGTGTCGGGGACCCGTCCGGCCGCCCGGAGCCCCGGGGGCATCCGCCACGGCGAGGAAGGTGCGCGTCGGGCCACGACGGCGTGGCCTCGAGCTCTCGTTCAGGGTGAGACATCCGACGACGACGAGGCGGCGAGGAGGTCGCCGTGGTGGGCGGCGAGGTCGACCAGGGCCTCGACGTCGGCCGCTTCGGTGCGGTGGTTGACGATGCAGGCCCGCAGGACGAAGCGATCGCCCACGATCGCGTTCGAGGGATAGACCCGACCCGAGTACTGCAGTCGCTCCATCAGGCGGTGGTTGAGGTCGTCGACGGCGGCATCGTCCCACCGTTCGGAGGTGGCACCGTCGGCGGGGACGTAGCGGAACGTGGTGATCATGAGGTCCGGATCGCCAGTGGCCTCGAGCCGGGGGTGGGCCTCCACCAGGTCGTGCAGGTACACGGCCAGCTCGCAGTCGTGCACCAGCCGCCGGGAGTAGGCGTCCCAGCCGTGGGCTCGCAGCGACCACCACAGCTTCAGCGCCGCGCCGTGCCGGGTGAAGAACGGCGAGCGCGTGTAGGTGTCCACCCCGGCGCCCATCCGCTCCTTGTCCTCGATCGTGTAGGTGGCGTCCAGGTGGAAGGCGCGTTCGAGGTCGGCGGTGTCGCGAACCAGCAGCATCCCGCACGCGATCGGCACGTACAGCCACTTGTGGGGATCCAGCCCGATGGAATCGGCCCGGTCGAGCCCGACGAAGCGGTCCCGCAGCGGTGCGGCCAGGGCGCCCACGGCGCCGACGGCACCGTCGACGTGGAACCACAGGTCGAACTCCTCGGCCAGGTCGGCGATGGCGGTCAGGTCGTCGATGGCCCCGGTGCCGACCGTCCCGGCGGTGCCGACGACGCAGATGGGTCGGTGGCCGGCCGCGAGGTCGGCGACGACGGCGGCGCGCATGGCCCGGACGTCGACGTGGTCGTGGGCGTCGACGGGGACGGCCCGCACCGCGTCGCTGCCGAGCCCGACGAGGTCGGCCCCACGCTGGATGGTGTCGTGCACGGTGGTTGCGGCATACACCGTCAGCATCGGCCCGCCACGAAGGCCATCGGCGCGCACGTCCCACCCGGCCCTGCGGTCACGCGCGACCACCAGGGCGTCGTGGTTGGCCGCCGACCCACCCGAGGTCAGGTAGCCGCCGGCGGTGCCGGGCAGCCCGAGGCGGTGGCTGAACCAGCCCAGCAGGCGTTGTTCGAGTTCGGTGAGCCCGGGCGACAGCCGCCAGCCGCCGAGGTTGTTGTTGAGCCCCGCCGCCAGCAGGTCGGCCGGGGCTCCGGGCACGGTGCCCGACCCCGACACGTACCCGAAGAAGCCGCCGTGACCCGGATACATCGACCAGTCCAGGACGAGGTCGCGCGTGTCGGCGAGCAGGTCGGCGAGGTCCTCGGGGGCGTCCGGGACCTCCCAGGCCATGGCGGCGGCGACGTCGTCGGTCGCGTGTCCGCGGTGGATCGGAAGGTCCGGCAGGCGCTGGAGGAACTCGCCCCACAGGTCGACCGCGTCGTGGCCCAGCGCCGTCGCCCGCGACGGCTCCCAGTCGAGGTCGTCGACGGGGTCGGGGCGCACGACCCCGAGGTCCCGGGCACGTGCCACGCGGTCCGCCATGGCGGTCTCCTCACCCCGGGCCGGTCCGTCGGCCCCGGCGGCGACCCTAGCCCCGTGTGCCCGGCGTCCCGGGCTCGCCACCGCCGCCCATGACACCGGGCCCGCCGACGGCGGGCCCGGTGTGCACGACGCGAGGTGGTCAGCCGATCCGGAAGGTGGCCCGGTTCGCGCTCTGGCTGCGCCCCGGGGTGTAGTTGCGCTCGACGTTGCCGGAGGCGTCCACGGAGAACCATCGGATCGTGGTGTTCTGGTCGATCAGGATCTCCTGACCGCCCTCACGGATGCCGGCAGCCTCGTACTTGGGTGACTCGTAGGTCGGCAGGGACCCGTCCAGGGTGTAGTAGATGTCCACCGGCTCGTTGTACTCGAAGGACACCTCGACCGGTCCGTCGTAGGAACCCGGTGCCGGTGAGGTCGTGGTGCGCGGCGGGCGTCGGTCGGTGTCCCACGTGCGGGCGACGTCGTAGAGCTCGACCACGCCGTTGGAGAACTCCATCATCTGCTCGTAGGCCTCGTCCCACTCCGGCTGGAAGCTGGTCCCGACCTCGAAGTTCCAGGCATACAGGTCGTAGTCGTAGTAGAGCATGTCGCCGGAGTTCCCGGCCGCCGAGTACAGCACGTCGGCGATGGGGCCGGTCCGTGCCGGGGTGACGGCCAGGCCCCGCCAGTCGAAGATCTCGGTCAGGATGTCCTTGGAGGCCGAGAAGAAGTACTGCTCGGTGCCGAAGCTCGGCCGCGGCAGGGTGATGCGGCCCGGGAGCTCGTAGGCACCCGGCGACCACATGAAGTAGTTGCCCGAACTGTGGATGTTCATGGCGAACTTGATGTTGTCGTAGGTGCGCGGGATCCAGTCGAGGTTGCGCGACTCGGGCTCGGACTGCTCGCTGGGACCCGCGAACGTCGACGAGGTGCACGACGTGGAGGCCCCGGAGTAGCCGTCGAAGACCGAGCCGACGTCATGGTTGCGGTTGTTGTCCACCCCCCAGGCGTTGCGGGCGTTGACGTCGTTGGGGTCTCCGACCTCGCAGTAGTTGGTCATGTTCTTTCGTTGGGAGGCGAAGTCGTAGTAGCTGTACAGCTGCCCGTCGGGGTTGACCGTCGGCACGATGAAGATGTCGAGGTTGTCCACGAGCTGGCGCGTGGCCCGGTCGGTGCGGTAGTTGTACAGCAGCCGGTGGGCGGTCTCGAGGTTCACCAGGGGGGTCTGCCACTCGCGGGCGTGTTCCTGCGAGTAGGTCATGACGCCGAGCCTGGACCCGTCGCGGTGCTTGCCGATGCGCAGCATCAGCGGCTGGAACGGGCCACGCTCGACGTAGGCAGGGGCGTTGAGGTTGTCACTGAGCGCGGCCGGGCCGGCCGGGACCACCGCCCCGTCCCCGGCGTTGCCCCGATAGGTGTAGGCCAGCACCAGGGCCGAGGCCTGCGGGTGGGCGTTGATGGCGGCCACGACCTCGGCCGCCGACGACGTCGGGGTGCCCGACCCGTCGGTGGCCAGGGTCACGACCAGGTCGTCGCCGGTCACCTCGACGACCAGGGGTGAGCCCGGCGCGCCCACGGCGTAGGCGATGGTGAGGTCGTTGCCACCCTCGTGGCCCCAGGCGAGCGAGTCCACGCCGACGCGCTGGTCGCTGCCGCCGTCGGACAACTGCTGGGCGGCACGGCGGTAGCCGTTGGTCGTGTTCGGCAGCTCGATGACCTCGGTCAGGTCCGGGAACTGCTCGTGGAGGTCGGCCAGGATCTGGTTGGTCTCGTAGACGTCGGGGTAGTGGTCGAGGAAGCCCTGGGCGTAGCCCGGGTCGGTCGGGGTCGACTGCCCCAGCCACTCGGTGACCTCGGCCTCCGCGGCCCCACCGTTGGAGCTGGTGACGCGCACGCGGCTGGGCACGACGGCCTCCTCGGCGGCCAGGGTCGCGGTCCCCGGCAGGCCGGCCGCGATCGTCGCCCCGTCGGCCTGTCCGATCATGACCGATGGGATGGTGGCGCTGGTGCCGCCGGTCATCGAGAACGGCGCACCGCCGTTGTTGTTGGCCAGCACCATGGCGCTGGCGCCCGCGGCCTGGGCGTTCTCGGCCTTGGTCACGAACGCGCAGGTGCCACGGTCCATGAGTGCGATGTTGCCGGCGGTGAAGCCGACCAGCGGTTCGCAGCCCAGGGTCGGGTCCGCGCTGCCGTCGTCGACGAGTTCGATCGTTCCCGAGATCCCCGCGGTGGTGACGGGGTCACCGAAGCCGGCGCCCACGGCGGCGTAGTCGCCAGCGCCGGCCCCGTCCTCGACCGTGAGTGTCACGATGCCCGACAGGTTGAACTGGCCGCGGTGGTAGAGGTACTCGCCGGCGTCCACGAAGGCGCTCAACTCGGCGCTGCCCCCGTCGGCGAACGAGGTGCCCTCACCCGCGTCCCATTCGACGGTCAGGTCGGCGTCCTGCTGGTCGGTGCTCTTGGCCTCGACCGACACGTACTGGTCGCCCAGCGAAATGAAGCGGTCGGCGCGCGCGATCACCACGGAGTCGATCGCCTCGATCCCGAGCGCGTCGGCCGTCTCCTCGGCGGCCTCGATGACCTCCTCGCGCTCGGCCATCAGCTCGGCGCGTTCGACCTCGAGCTCGGCGCCGGTGGTCTCGACGTCGATGGCCACGCCCATGGCCTCGAGCTCGGCCACCTCCTGGGGCCACACGATTCCGGTGACGACGAAGCCGTCGCCGGTGGCCTCCAGGTCGTGGTCGAGGTCGGTCCCGGCGTCGACCACCTGGTCCAGGGTGGCGCGGTCGGGGATGGTCAGGCGAACGACGTCGGGTTCGATGGCGTCGGCGGCGTCGGGGTCCTCGGCGAAGGAGGTGTCGGGAAGCAGCGCGAATGCCATGAGCAGGACGAGCAGGAGCACCGCGAGGCGGCGCAGGCGGAGGGGGGTGGAGGTCATCGTCGACTCTCTTCGCGCCTGCGGGGGGCCGGCACGGCTGGGGGGTGGGTCGTGAGCGCCGGGGGCACCCGGGGCGGGGAGTCAACGGCAGTGGATGGGCCGCGTCAACGATGTCGTGCGCCCGGCGGCCACCCGATCGATGTCCGTGCGCCCGGCGTACGCGCCACGGTCGACACGCCGTCGGTCCGAGCGCGGCCCGGTCGCGCTACACGTCGACGCGCTCCACCACGGAGGACTGGGACTCCTTGCGCACGTGGAACTGGACCGGGAGTTGCTCCGCGAGGGCCTGGACGTGGGTCACGACCCCGACCATGCGACCGGTCGAGCCCAGTTCCTCCAGCGCCGTGCGCACGACGTCGACCGTGGCTGCGTCCAGGGTCCCGAAGCCCTCGTCGATGAACAGGGACTCGAGTCGTGCGGCGCCGTCCGCGGCGAAGTCGGCGACGTGGTCGGACAGCGCCAGCGCCAGGCTCAGCGAGGCCAGGAAGGTCTCGCCGCCGGACAGGGTCCTGGCCGAGCGGACCTCGCCGCCGTTGGCGTGGTCGACGATGCCGAAGCTGCCGTCGGGTTCCAGCCGCAACGTGTAGGCGCCACGGGTGAGCTCCTGCAGGTGGTGGCTGGCGCCGACGACCAACCGGTTGACGGCCCTGGCCAACAACCACTTCTCGAAGTTCTGGCGGTTGAGGAGGCGCCCCAACTCGGTCGCGACCGCGGCACGCGACCGCGCCGTGGCCAGGTCCTCGCGCTTGCGGCGGTGCTCGTCTCGTTGGTCGACGAGCCGGTCGTGGCGGCTGCGCGCGGTGGCCAGGGCGTCGGCCAGCGCGCTGCGCAGCGGCCCGACCTGGTTGAGCCCCGTGGTGTCGACGTCGTGGGCACCGACCCGGTCGAGCAGGTCGGCCATGCGTGCGGCGTAGGCCTGCCGGGCCGCGGTGCGGGCCTGCTCCGCAGCCGCCACCCGTTCATCCGCGGCCGGGCGCTCGCGCTCGGCCCACGCCAGCAGGGTCGCCCAGGCCGCCCCCACGTCGTCGCGGGGCAACGACGGGGGCTCCAGCGCGGCGACGCGGTCGCGGGCGCCGTCCAGCGCCGACCGGGCCTCCTCCAGCCCGGCCCGGGCGGTCGTGACCGCCCGTTCCGCACCGGCGAGTGCGTCGTCGGCCTCGGCCTCGGCCGCGCGCGCCTCCCGCCTCGCGGCCGAGGCCGTGTCGATGCGTGCGGCCAGGGTCGCCAGCTCGTCGTCCGCGGTCGGCAACTCGGCGTCGTCGAGTTCGCCCCGGAGTCGCGTCCGCTGGTCCTCGACCTGTTCGAGGCGTTCCCGCAGCCGGGTCGCCCGGGTTCCGGCGGCCGTTGCCCGCGCGCGCTGGTCGGCCAGTGTCCGTTCGGCGGCCCGCACCGCGTCGCGGGCGTGGGCGACGGGCTCGTCGCGGACGTCCACGGCGCCCGCCAACGGTCGCTCGCAGATCGGGCACGGGTCGCCCGCCTGCAGGCCGCCGGCCAGGGTCGCCACCAGGTCGGCGCGCTGGGCGGCCTCGAGGTCGGATCGCGCGGCGGCCAGGGCCGTCTCGGCCGACGCGACCACCGTGGTCGCCTCCCGTTCGGCCGTCGTGGCCTCCCGGGCCGCCGTGGCCGAGGACCGGGCCTGGCCGGCGAGGTCGTCCAACCGGGCCCGGCGCCCCCGTTGCGCCCCCACGGCGTCGGCGGACGGCAGGTCGTCGACCGTGGCGTCCAGCTCGCGCCGGCGGGCACGGGCCGCCTGCTGGGCCTGCGCCGCGCGTTCCCGGTCGGTCGTCGCCCCGGCCATCCGCGTGGCGAGCTCGGCCAGGTCCTCGGGTGGGGTCACGGCCGCGAGCGCGTCACGCTGGGCGCCCAGTTCCTCGACCCGCCGGGCCCGTTCACGGCCGTCGGCGACGATCTCCTCGAGCTCGGGCGTGGCCTCGTCCACGACGGCCACGGCCTCGGCCAGTCCGGTGACGCGGCGTCGGGCGGCGTCCACGGCCTCGTCGGTGACCCGGTCGGCGGTCGCGTCGAGCTGCTGGGCGAGCACGTCGGCGGTGGCCGTCGCGGTGGCGGCACGGGTCCGCGCCGCCTGCCCGATCCGGCCGAACACGGCGAGGTCGAGCAGTTCCACGAGCAGGCCCTGGCGCTCGGACGGACGGGCGTGGAGGAACCGCTGGAAGGCACCCTGGGGCAGCACGACCGTGGTCGTGAAGTGCTCGTAGCCGAGCCCCAGCACCGCCTCGACCGCCTCGGTCAGCTCGTCGGCGGTGGCGGCCACGACCGCGGCGTCCTCGGGGTCGTCGCCACGCCACCGCTCCAGGCGCGCCTCCTTGGTCGATGCCCCGCCGCCGCGCGTGCGACGCACGACCCGAACGGCGGTGTAGTGGTGTCCGCCCACGGCGAACTGGAGCCGGACGCGGGCCTCGTTGCGACCGTTGGCGATCACCGGGGCCACCAGTCGCTTGTCGCCGTAGCGGGCGACGACGCCGTACAGCGCGAAGGTCAGGGCGTCGATGACGCTGGACTTGCCCGACCCCGTCGGTCCGGACAGCACGAACAGGTCGGCGTCGGTGAAGTCCAGCGTGGTCGGTTCGCGGAACGACGCGAAGCCCTCGAGGTCAAGCCTGGTCGGGCGCAAGGGTGTCCTCCCACAGGTCGTCGAACAGCGCCAGCACCGCGTCGTCGTGTTGGTCGGACTCGTCGAGGTACATCGCGAACAGCTCGCCGGGGGAGCGGTGGAAGTCCTCGAGGTCCCACGTCTCGGCGGCCTCCTCCTGGTCGTCGTCGCGCTCGACCCGGACGTCCACGACGTTGGGGAAGGCCTCGCGCACCTCGTCGGCCAGGCCCGGGCGTGCCCCGTCGGTGATGACGAAGCGCACGTGGGCGTCGGCCAGGTCGTCACGCCGCGCCTGGAGGTCCGCGACGCGTCCGCGCACGGTGCGGAGGGGGCGGCCGGCGTGGAGTGCCACGGGCGTCACGGTCGCGGGCAGCCCGGGTTCGGCCTCCACGACCAGGACGGCCTTGTGCTCGCGCTCGACCTCGCCGAAGTCCAGGTGCAAGGGTGAGCCGGAGTACCAGGTCGGGCACGGGGCGGCCAGCTCATGGGGCTGGTGGAGGTGGCCGAGCGCCACGTAGGTGCACGACGGCGGGAAGATCGCGGGCGACACCAGGTAGTCGAAGACGTGGGCCCGGCGTTCGCCACCACCCAGCATCGGGGCACCGTCCGCCACGGTCAGGTGGGTGGTGAACACGTTGACCATGTCGTCGTCGAAGTCACGTGCCAGGGCCTGGACCATCCGCCGGACGCGCTCGGCGTAGCGCACCTCGTGGTCGTCGGCGCGCCGTTCCATCAGGTGCTGGCTACGCACGATCCCCCGCTTGGACACGAAAGGCAGGACGGCGACCCGTGTCGCCAGCGCGTCGAAGGTGAGCACGCCCCCGTCGTCGGGCCCACGCAGGTCCCCCACGATGTGGACGTTGGTGCCCTCGAGCAGCCGGTGGATCGCCTGCCACCGCCGGGGGTTGTCGTGGTTGCCGGCCAGCACCACGACCTCGGCACCGGTCGCGGCCAGGTCCCGCAGTGCCTGGTAGACGATCCGCTCGGCCGTCGGCGTCGGGGACGCCGTGTCGAACAGGTCACCGGCCACCAGCACGAGGTCGACGGCCTCGTCCGCGGCGATCCCGGCGATCTCGGCCAGCACGGCGCGGTGTTCGTCGGCGCGCGAGCGCCCACGGATGCCCCGGCCGACGTGCCAGTCGGAGGTGTGCAGCAGCTTCATCGTGGTCCCACGTCAGAACGGCAGGTCGTCGTCGGCGGTTCCGACGTCGGCGAAGGGATCGTCGGGGTGGTCGTCCACGGCCTCGCGCGGGGTCAGCGACGCACCGGCCTCGCTGGCGCGGGTGGCCCATGCGGGGAAGGGGAACTCGATGACCAGCGGCACCGGGATCTGTGGCTGGGACAGGATCATGGTGCCTGGCTTGATGATCGTCGCGCGTTGGCGCTGGGCCTGGGGAAGGAACCCGTACTCGCCGCGGCTGGCCTCGGCGGCGTCCAGGCGTCCCACCACGCGGATGGCGGAGTTGGCGATGATGCGTCGTTCGACCTCCGACGCGGTCTGCTGGGCCCCGATCAGGATCATGCCCAGGCTGCGCCCGCGCTCGGCCATGTCCAGCAGGATCTCCTTGATGGGCGAGGTCCCCTCGCGGGGGGCGTACTTGTTGAGCTCGTCCAGCACGACGTAGGTCAACGGCTCGGAGGTCCCCGACCGCTCCTTGGCCTCGAACGCCCGCCGCAGCACCACGCCGACCACGAAGCGCTTGGCCCGGTCGTTGAGGTTGTGGATGTCGATCACCGTGACCTGGTGGTCCATCCGGATGGTGTGGCGTTCGGGCTCGGGCAGGTCGCCGCGGATGAGGTGCTTGACGTCGCGGGCGGCCCCGACCATGCGCCGGATGAAGGCGTTGATGGTGCCGACGCCGATCGCGCGCCCGGCCCACAGGTCCTGATGGGCCTCGGACTCCAGGCGGTCGCTGACGACGTCGAGCAGGTCGTCGAAGGTCCGGCAGGTCGCGCCGTCCAGCATGATCGCCCCGTCGCCCAGTGGTTCCATCGTGCGTGCCAGCTGGGCCGTGACCTGGGACACGACCATGGTGTAGTGCTGGCGCTCGTCGCCGGCGTCGGCGAACAGGAACGGCAGGAGTTCGAGCCGGCAGAATTCCTCGAGGGTCCAGAAGTACGACGTCACGCCGTGGCCGCGGGAGGTCACGTCGGGGGCGGCCGAGGTGGAGTTGCGTCGTGGCGGCGCGAAGAAGTTCGCACTGCGGAAGGCCGTGGGTTCGAGGCCGACCGCGGCGTACCGAGCCGCCTGCTCGGGTGGCAGGCGGGTGTTGACGTGGTCGAGGAACAGCAGGTCCTCGCCCTTGACGTTGAACACCAGGGCCTTGGTGTTGGTGGCATTGGCCACGGCCCCCGACGTGAACAGGGCGTGCAACAGGAAGGTGGCGTAGGTGGTCTTGGTCGCGACGCCCGAGACCCCGGAGATGTTCACGTGGGCCCCGCGCGTGCCGTCCAGGAACTCCAGGTCGAGGTAGACCGGTTCGTCGTTGCGGGACAGCCCGGCCGGCAGGCGGGTCTCGAACTGGTCGAAGAACAGTGCCATGTCGCGATCGTGGCCCACCGCGCGCACGACCGGCTGGCCCGGCAGGGGCGGGACGAACACCTCGGGCTCGAAGCGGGTCGGGTGGACCTGGGCGGCCTCCGAGGACTGGGTCGGCAGCAGCCCGTCGGCGGACAGGAACACGTCGGAGTCGAAGCGGGCTCCCTCCGACCGGGCGCGCACCTGGTTGACCACGCCATAGATCCGGACCGGGTCGGTCCCGGCCGGATGGCGCTCGAGCGCGACGACGTCGTCCAACTGGAGGTACTGGTCCGGCCGCACGGCCACCCAGAACTCCATCGGCGTGGCGTCGTCGGTTCCCAGCACACGGCCGACCTCGGGGGGGTCCGCGACCGGGTCGGGCGTGTCGCCGACGCCGGCCGCATCGTCGGGGGCACCGATGGGGGCACCGATGGGGGCATGGTCGGTGCCATCGTCGGGGGGGCCGGCGGGGTCGGCAGGCGGGGTGGAGGTCACGCGGGTGGATCCTGGTGGGCAGCGACGGGCGGCCGGGGGTGGCGGCGCCTGGTGCGAGGCTAACGAGGGCCTGGGACCCGACGGTCCGGCAGGTGTGCGCGGCCGGACGTCGGGGCGTGGGCGTCGAGGCGGTGGGCTGGCATGCTGGGCGTCGTCCGCCGCACCGCCAGCGACAGGAGTGCCGGTGCTGTTCCCCAAGGCGACCTGGCCCGCACTGGCCGACGGATCGGTCACGGTGGCCTTCCGGCGGTGGCGCCGAGCCACCGTGCGCACGGGTGGCACGTTGCGCACCCCGGTGGGTCGCCTGGCCATCGACGAGGTCGTGCGCATCGGCCGCGGTGGCATCACCGAGGTGGACGCCCGCCGAGCCGGCTTCGCCGACCGCCACGAGGTCCTGGACGCCCTCGATGCGCGCCCCGGTGGCGAGATCCACCGCATCCGGTTCCACCTGCTGGACGAGCCCGATCCCCGGGAGGTGCTGGCGGCCGACGAGGACCTGTCACCCGGGGACGTGGCGGACCTGCAGGCCCGCCTGGACCGCAAGGACCGTCGCGACGAGCGCGCCCCGTGGACCCGTCGCGTGCTCCGCCTGGTCGCCGACCGGCCCGAGGTCGCGGCGCGCGAGCTGGCCGAGGACCTGGGCTGGGAGCGTGCCGACTTCAAGGCCGACGTGCGCAAGCTCAAGGCGCTCGGACTCACGACCAGCCATCGGGTCGGCTACCGGTTGTCGCCCCGCGGGCGCGCGTTCCTGGTGGCGGAGTCCACGATCGCTGGCGGCCCGCACGACCACCGCGACGAGGGCCCCGGCGAGCACCCGGCCTGACCGTCGTCACCCCGGGTCGTCGTCGCCCTCGGTGGTTGCATGGCGCAGGAGCACGGGGCGACCGACCACGGCCAGCACGAACAGGGCCACGATGGCCCCGAGCGCGACCGGCTTGGAGGTCGCCAGGCGGACCACCAACAGCACGCCGATGACCGCACCCGGCACCATCGCGACGAGCCCGACCCAGCGCGGCGCGGCGTGCTCGCGCCACGCCACCAGGTGGACCACCGCGAACGCGGCCAGGAAGGCGAGGCTGGCCGCCTCCACCAGTGCCGACAGCGAGCCGGTCGCGGCCAGCGCCGCCGAGACCGCACCCAGCACGACCACCGCGCGGTCCGGAACGTCGTGGCCGTTGCGGTGGTCCAGCCACGCCGGCAGTTCGCCGTCGTCGGACACCCGTCGCGCCAGCTTGGCCGACGAGAACAGCGTGGAGTTGATCGCGGCAGAGGTCGCGAACGCCGCGGCCACGGTCATCACGACCAGACCCGGGACGCCGGCGGCCTGCTCGGCGGCGACCGACAACGCGACGTCGGCTCGCTCGACGACCGTCGTGGCACCGGCGACCATCGTCGCCCCCACCGCCACGACCACGTAGATCACCACGACCGCCGCCGCCGACCAGGTCAGCGCCGGCGTGAGCACGCGGTCGGGGTCCTCGACCTCGTCGTAGTCGTAGGCCAGGAGCTGGAAGCCCTCGTAGGACACGAAGATGGTTGCCGCGCCCATGGCCGCGGCCGTGACCGGCAACGGCCCGTTGGACACGACGAGCTGCTCCGGGCGCCAGTCGGCCAGGCCGATCGCGGCCAGGGCGAGCAGGGCCAACAGGTTGGCCGACACGATCACGATCTCGATGGCGGTCAGCTTCCCGATCCCGAGCAGGTTCAGCCCGACCAGGGCGACGAGGACCGCGACGGACAGCAGTTGCGGCGTCGGGGCGGCCCAGCCCAGGGCGTGGGACACGTACTGGCCGAAGGCGTAGCCGTACAGGGCGATGGTCAGGGTGTAGGCCCCCAGCATCACCCAGCTGAGGGATCCGGCCGCACCCCGTCGGTCGATCTCCTCCAGGAACCCGAAGGAGCCGCCACCCGTCCCGAAGTGGTTGCTGAGGCGTCCGTACACGAAGGCGGTGGCGACGGCGACCACGCCGGCCAGCACGAACGACAACCACGCCCAGCGACCGGCCGTCTCCACCACGACGCCGAGTGCGACGTAGATGCCGCCGCCGACCATCCCACCCGTGGCCAGCGCGGCGACGGCGGCCGGGCCGAGGCCGCCCCCGCCCCCGGTGTCCCCGTCGGTGTCGGGGGTGGTGTCGGGGGTGGTGTCGGGGGTGGTGTCGGGGGTGGTGTCGCGGTCGGTGTCGGGCGACTGGTCGTGGGGGGTGGTCATGACGCCGGGCTCCTGGTCGGCACCTAGGCTCGGTCCCACGGTAGAGATCCGTCCGGCCGCCCCCGATCGTGGCCCCCCGCCGTCCGCCGGCCCCCCCACGGCCGTGCCGACGAGGTCCGCGGCGACGTCCCCCGAGGTCACATGTCACCGGCAACGACGCCACCCAACATCGTCGTCGTCGTCGCCGACGACCACGCCGCGCAGGCACTCAGCGCCTACGACGACGCGCTGACGCACACGCCCAACCTCGACCGCATGGCAGCCGAGGGGATGCGCCTCGACGCCTGCTTCTGCACCAACTCGATCTGTTCGCCCAGTCGGGCCGCGATGCTGACGGGCACCCACAACCACGTCAACGGCGTCACCACGCTGGCGACCCACTTCGACAACCGGCAGCCGACCTTCGCCACGGTCCTGCAGGCGGCGGGCTGGGCGACCGGGCTCATCGGCAAGTGGCACCTCGGCCACGGCCCCGCCCACGACCCCCGCGGGTTCGACGAGTGGACGATCCTCCACGACCAGGGGGAGTACCACGACCCGCTCCTGCTGCACGGACACGACGGGATCGACCCCGTCCGACGCCAGGGGCCCGAGGCGAGGCGCCATCCCGGCTACGTCACCGAGGTCCTGACCGACCTCGCGCTGGACTTCATCGACCGCCAGCAGGACCCGTTCTGCCTCCTGCTGCACCACAAGGCGCCGCACCGACCCTGGAACCCCGAGCCCGGGACGCCGGTCGCACTCAGCGACGCCGCCCTGCCGGCCAGCTTCGACGACGACCACGTCGGCCAGGCCCCTGCCGCTGCCGAGGCCCGGATGGGCATGGAGGACCTCGGGGTGCTGGACCTCAAGGTGCCGGTCCCCGGTGGCCTGGCGCCCGACCAGGAGCGGGAGTGGCGCTGGCGACGGTTCCTGGCCGACTACCTGGCGTGCGTGGACAGCATCGACGTCCAGACCGGACGACTCCTGGACCACCTCGACGCGACCGGGCGGGGAGCGGACACGGTGGTGGTCTACACCTCCGACCAGGGGTTCTTCCTCGGTGAGCACGGCTGGTTCGACAAGCGCTTCATCTACGAGGAGTCGCTGCGGATGCCGTTGTTGGTGCGATGGCCGGCCGGGATCGCACCGGGCAGCACCTGTTCGGACATGGTCCTCAACGTCGACCTCGCACCGACCGTCCTGGACCTCGCCGGGCTGGCGATCCCCGACCACGTCCAGGGTCGCAGCATCGTGGCCCTGCTCCGGGGCGAGTCGCCGCCGGACTGGCGCACCAGCATGTACTACCGCTACTGGATGCACCTGGACTCCATCCATCGCGTGCAGGCCCACCGGGGGGTGCGGACCCAGCGCCACAAGCTGGTGCGATGGGACGTCGACGGCGCCGGGCAGCCCGGCGCGTCGGAGGAGACGCGACCACCGGCATGGGAACTGTTCGACCTCGAGGACGACCCCTTCGAACTCCGCAGCGTCGCCGACGACCCCGGTTACGCCCAGGTGCGACAGGACCTCGAGGCGGAGCTCGCCCGGCTGGAGGACGAACTCGGCGTGGTCGATCCGGTCCAACCGGGTGGGCTCAGTCGACCGGGGTGATCCGGATCCGGGCGACCCCGGGCATGGGCAGCAGGAGGTCCACGGTCACGACCCCGTCGTCGGCGGTGACGGTGCCGAGCTGTTCGACGTCGAGGCGGTCGACCTCGGCCAACGCCTCCCAGCCGTCGCGGTCGGGCCAGTCCCGGGCCCGGTCGACGTGGGCGGCGATGTTGGAGTGGTCGCGGTCGATCCGGGCGACGGCCACGCCGGCCGCGTCCCCGACGCCACGCACCTCGACCACCAGGCGGCGGTCCAGGGGCGCGTGGCCGGCGCCTCGGGACTGGTCCAGCGTGCCGTTCCAGACCAGGACGTCCACGGTCCCGTCGTCGTGGCGGGTCGCCCACCCGTCCACCAGGCCGCCGGCACCATCGCCGTCCAGGGCCAGTGGCAACTGGCCGTCACCCTGCTGGGCGGCCAACGCCAGGGCCCAGTAGCGCGGCTTGCGCAGGTTGCCGACCGTCTGCAGCCCGAAGCCACCGTGCAGCAGCGACGGGGGTCGTCCGAGCTCCTCGAAGTGGTCGGTGGCGGTCCAGTAGGCAAGGGCGTCGGCCACGTCGGCCGCGGCCTTCATGCCGCCGAGCACGAACGGGGCCCCGAACGGCTCGTCGTTGAGCGGGAGGAAGTGGGTCGGGGTGATGCCCCACTCGGTCCACCACACCGCGACGTCGTCCAGGTCGCGGGTCGCCAGTGCGGGCCGAAGGTCCAGGGGTGGCACGCCGTAGACGTGGGTGGTGAGGAAGTCCAGCGGGAGGTCGGCGTCCACGACGTGGTCGAGGAAGCGGCCGATCCAGCCCACGGCCGCGGTCGCGGGACCGCCGACCAGCAACTGCTCGTCGACCGCCCGGACCGCGCGCACGGTCACCTCGTAGAGCCGCAGGTACTCCTCGGGCGACCCGGACCAGAACACCCCGAGGTTGGGCTCGTTCCAGACCTCGAAGGGCCAGCGTCGGACCTCCTCGATGCCGGCGTGGTCCACCAGTGCGGTGACGAACTCCTCGATCACGCGTCCCCAGGCCGCCCAGTCCGACGGCGGCGAGATGATGCCCTCGTAGGTGAACACCGTGCGGTCGGGATCGGCGGCCAGGGCAGCCGGCATGAACCCGAGCTCGACGACCGGCCGCAGGCCGAGGTCGGCCAACTGGTCGTAGTGGCGGAGCACGGCCGTGGCGTCGACCCGGAGCTCCCCGTCGTCATCGACCACCACCACGCCGTTGTCGTCGTCGAGCACCGCATGGGCGCGGACGTGGGTGACCCCGACGTCGTCGTGCATCCGGCCGAGGGCCGCCGCGTACTCCTCGCCGATGGGGTCCGGCCCGTCGCCCCCGCCCGCCAACAGGTGGCTGACGTGCTCGGCCCCGACCATCCACCACGGCCGTTGCAGTGGCGTCGTCGCGGCGGTGGCGTCCACCCGGGCGCTCACCCGCGCCGGCGTGTCCCCGGCGTCGGACGCGGCGGCCGTGACGGCGTCGCCGACCGGACCATGGCCGCCCTCGACCGTGGCCAGGCTGGCCACGGCGTAGTGGAGGGTGCGACCCGGGTCACCGGTGGTGTCGACGTAGGGCGCCCGGGGGACGGCCAGCAGGTCCCCGCCACCATGGTCCAGCACCACCAGGTCGTCGGGGTCCTCGCCCCGCAGGACCTGGTAGCCGATGGCCCCCTCGACGGGGTCCCAGTCCAGGGTCACGTGGCCGACGCCCGAGGACGCGACCACGCCCGTGGGTCCCGGCAGTCCGTCGTGGTGATCGGCCTCCCTGGCGGCGTCGGCTGCCTCGCGCGAACCGGCCTCCCAGTGTTCGCGGACGTCGTCGCCGTTGGGGCCGGCCGTGGTGTCCGCGGCGGGGTCATGGGTGGTGGAGCTCGAATCCGGGGGCATGTCGTCTCCTGGCGCGGGGGCGGGTGCCGAGGGTCGGCGGTGGGACCCGCGTCGTCACTTGATGCCGGTCATGGCGATCGATTCGGTGAAGCGACGTTGGAACAGCAGGAACACGATCACGACCGGCGTGACGATGGCCACCGATCCGGCCATGAGCAACCCGTAGTCGGTGCTGTTCTCGCCGATGGCGGCCAGGGCCAGCGCGATCGGCAGCGTGTACTTGTCCTGGTCGGTCAGCACGATCAGCGGCCACAGGAAGGCGTTCCAGGTGCCCAGGAAGGTGAAGATGCCGAGCACGGCCGCCGGGCCCGCCGACAGCGGCAGGGCGATGCGCCAGAAGATCCGGTAGTGCGAGGCCCCGTCGACGTGGGCGGCCTCGATCAGTTCGTCGGGCAGCTGGCCCATGAACTGGCGCATCAGGAAGACGCCGAACGGGCCGGCGACCAGGGGCAGGATGACGCCCGCGTAGGTGTTCAACAGGGCCATCTTGGACATCAGGATGTACAGCGGGACCAGCGTGACGCTGGAGGGGACCATGAGCGTGGCCAGCACGATCCCGAAGATGACCTTGCGTCCGGCGAAGTCGATCTTGGCGAGTGCGTACCCCGCGGCCGCCGTGAAGATGATGTTGCCGATCGTCACCAGGCCGGCGATCAGGGTGGAGTTCCAGAAGTACTGGAAGAAGTCGAGCCGGCGGAACAGGTCGACGTAGTTGTCCAACGTGGGGTCCTCCGGCAGCAGCGTGGGCACCACCGCGGTGATCTCGGCCTGGGTCTTGAACGACGACAGCACCATCCACACGAACGGACCGGCCATGGCCACCATCCCGACCACGAGCAGGCCGGTGATCAGCCATCGCGACCAGCTCGAGGACACGCCTTCGCCGTCGCTGCCCGCGGTGTCGGGCACCGTGGTGTCGGGCGTGGGCGTCGGCGCGTCGACATCCTGGTCGGCGCCGTCGGGGTCGCCGTCCGGCTCGTCGTTCGGGGGAACGGTCGTGGTTGCCATCAGTCGTCCTGTCCCAGGAACTTGAACTGCACGAAGGCCAGCACCGCGATGAACAGGAACAGCATGTAGGCGATGGCGCTGGCGTAGCCGAGGTGGAAGAAGTTGAAGCCCTGCTCGTAGATCACCATGGCCACGGTCAGGGTCGAGTCCAGCGGGCCCCCCTGGGTCATGACGAACGGTTCCTCGAACACCTGCAGGTAGCCGATCGAGGTGATCACGAGTGCGAACAGCGTCACCGGGCGCAGTTGCGGCAGGGTGATGTAGCGGAACCGCTGCCACCCGGAGGCCCCGTCGACCTTGCCCGCCTCGTACAGCACCGGCGAGATGCCCTTGAGTCCGGCCAGGAAGATGATCATGGACTGGCCGAGGTTGCGCCAGATCGCCATGACGATGATGGACGGCAGGGCCGTGGAGGTGTCGTTGAGCCAACTGGGTCCGTCGATGCCCACGGCGGCCAGCAACGTGTTGATGATCCCGATGTCGGGGTTGAGCATGAAGCGCCAGATCACCGCGATCGCGATGATGCTGGTGATCACCGGCAGGTAGTAGCCGACCCGGAACACGGCCTGGATGCGTGCGATGCCGTTCTCGATCAACACCGCGGCCAACAGCCCGGCGAACACCGAGAACGGCACGCCCACCACCACGAAGACCAGGGTGTTGCGTGCCGACTGGATGACCTCGGCATCCTGGAAGGCCCGCACGTAGTTGTCGAACCCGATGAAGGGGGCGCCGAACGGGGCCACCAGGTCCTGCAGTTCGAAGTCGGTGAAGGAGAACCACAGCGCGGCCAGGATCGGGCCTGCCATGAACACCAGGAACACGAGCAGGTAGGGCGCGGAGAAGGTCCAGCCGGCGATCGTGTTGCGGGTGTGCAACGACAGCCGCCGTCGAGAGGAGGTCTCGGTGTCGTCGGGGGCCTGGGTGGTGGTCATGGTGGCTCCTGTCGGTCCGTTCGGCGTCGGACGCGGTGGGTGGTGCGTGTTGCGGTCGGGGAGTGGCATCCGGCGCAGCGCGCGCCGGATGCCACCGGGGCGGGGCCCCGGTCAGCCGGTGATGTTGTCGGCCTGCTGCTGCATCTCGGCAGCGGCGTCGGCCGGGCTCATGTCGCCGACGGTCACCTGTTCCATCGCGCCGTTCATGGACTCGGCGACCTCCTCCCACTCCGGGATGCGCGGCGGGGCCACGGTGGACTCCAGTTGGGTGCCGAACACGCCCAGGCGCTCGTCGTCGGCCAGTTCGCCCGACTCCCACGCCTCGGTCACCGACGGCAGGCCGCTGACGGCCTGGTACCAGGCCTGCTGGGTGTCGCTCTGGGTCATCCAGTCGACGAACTTCCAGGCCAGCTCCTGCTGTTCGGAGGACTTGAACACGACCAGGTCCGCGCCACCCACGAACGAGTCACGGTTCTCGTTCTCGGGCATGGGCGCGACGTCCCACTTGTCCTCGAACTCGTCACCCCCGAGCTCACGGACGAGCGACATGTGCCACGGCCCGCTGAAGAAGATCGGGTGCGTCCCGTCGACGAAGCCCTGCTCGATCGCGAAGTCGGTCACCGGTTCGGCGGCGACGCCGTCCTCGAAGAAGGAGTCGTAGTACTCCAGGCCGGCCACCATGCCCTCGGTGTCCAGGGTCAACGGTTCGCCGTTGTCACCACCGAGCTCGGCCCCGGCCTGCCACGAGAAGGGCATCAGCTCCTGCCAGTTGGCGGGGGACAGGTTGATGCCGTACTTGGCGCCGGCCTCGGACTGCATGCCGGCCGCGAGCTCGGACAACTCGTCCCAGGTCTCCGGGGGCCCGTCGAAGCCGGCCTCCTCGGCCAGGTCGGTGCGGTAGTACATGACCCGGGTGTCGACGTACCACGGGACCCCGTAGGAGGTCCCGTCCACGAGCGTGGTGGTCCAGGGTCCCTCGAAGAAGCGGTCCGGGTCGACGCTGTCGGGGGTCTCGGCGAGCGCATCGAGGGCCGCGAACTCGCCCATCCAGGTCGTGCCCATCTGGGTCACGTCGGGCGACTGCTGACCGGCTGCAGCCGTGATCAGCTTGTCGTGGGCCACGTCCCAGGGCACCGGCGTGACGTCGACCGTGACGCCCTCCTGCTCCTCGAAGTCGGCCACGAAGTCGGGCAACTGCTCGCCCTCGGCGCCCATGGCCCACACCGTGAGGGTCCCGCCGTCGCCCCCGCCGTCGTCACCGCCACCCGACGCGGCGGCGTCAGTCCCCCCGTCGTCGCCGCTGCCGGCGGGGCCGCTGTCGCCCCCGCCGCAACCGGCGACGACCAGTGCGAGGACCGCGGCGGCTGCAGCGGTCCTGGTGGCGATGGCTCGTGTCGTGCTCATCTGGTGCTCCTTTGGTCCCGGCGGGGCCGGGCGGTCGGACGGGCGCGGTGTCGCGCGGGGTCGGTCGGTCGAGGGTCGGGTCGGGTGGATGGATCAGGTGGTGGTGTCGGGCGGGTCGTCTGGCGGGTGGTGGTCCGAGTCGCCGTCCGAGTCGACGTCCGAGTCGTGGGGGGATCGCGGTCGCCCCGGCGGGGGTGGGGCGTCGCAGCCACAGCTGCCCCGCACCACCAGTCGGGTGGGCAGCACGACGTCGTCGGGAGCCTGGTCCCGTTC
This sequence comes from uncultured Nitriliruptorales bacterium, assembly GCA_963735045.1. Classification (GTDB taxonomy): domain Bacteria; phylum Actinomycetota; class Nitriliruptoria; order Nitriliruptorales; family Nitriliruptoraceae; genus Salsipaludibacter. Next base: position 1,115,306 of record CAVTIZ010000003.1, read on the forward strand.
GTCGCGGAACAGGGCATCGGCGGCGCACGCCCCCAGGCGTGCCATCGGTTGGGCGACCGTGGTCAACCCCGGCGCCAGCAGGGCCGCCAGCGGCTGGTCGTCCCACCCCGTCAGCGCCAGGTCGGTGCCCACGTCGACACCGAGGTGGCCGGCCGCGGTCGCCACGCCGATGGCGAGCTGGTCGTTGGCGGCGGTCACCGCTGCCGGGCGCTGGCCGTCGCGCCACGCCCGTCGGAAGGCCTCGGCGCCGTCCTCGACGTCGAAGCCGGCGGGATGGAGCACGGTCGGCCGCGCGTGGCCGCGCTCGACCAGGCGTGCCGCGATTGCGTCGTGGCGTTGGCGCACGTCGGGTGTCCCACCGGGGTCGCCGAGGAACACCGGTGACGTCTGGTCGTGGACGTCGACGAGGTGGTCGACCAGGGCGATCGCGCTGGTGGTGTTGTCCGAGCGCACCGCGCAGGCCCCCGGGACGGGGCTCCGCGCCAGGGTCACCACGGTCCGACCGGCGGCCACCAGCTCCGCGATGGCCTCGTCCGACACGGTCTCGCCCATCACCACCAGGCCGTCGACGCGTTCGGCCAGGTCGCGGACGAGGTCGGTGGCCCCGGCGCGTCCGTGCGTGGCCAGGATGTGCACGGCCGAGCGGTCCACGGCCCGCCGCTCGAAGCCACGGATGACCTCGGCGTAGTAGTGGCCCGCGAGGTCCGGGAAGATGATCCCGACCGCGTCGTGGGTGCGCTCGGCGAGGGCTCGCGCCGTCGAACTCGGCCGCCACTGCAGGTCGTCGATGGCGCGCCGCACCCGCCGACGGGTCTCGTCGGCGACGTTGGGGTGGTCCTTGACGACCCGCGAGACCGTCGCGATCGACACGCCGGCGAGTCCGGCGACGTCGTAGACCGTTGGCGTGCTGCGCGTCACGACGGGCCCGTTCCGGACACGTCGTCGCCGGTGCCCCGCTCACACCCGGTGCTGCGGTCGGCGCGACACGTGTCGGTGCCGCGACCACCCTCGGCCCGGTCGGTCCCGCGAGACCCCCACAGGCGGTCGTCGCCGTCGCCGGCCGACAGCACGTCGTCGCCGGTCTGGCCCCACAGGAAGTCGTCGCCGGCGTCGCCGTACAGCACGTCGTCGCCCGCGCCGCCGTCGAGGCGGTCGCGACCGGCGTCGCCGTAGAGGATGTCGTCGCCACCCCCGCCGTCGACCAGGTCGTCGCCCCCGAGGGCGCAGATCACGTCGTCGCCCGGCGTGCCGGTCAGCCGGTCCCGGCCCGCGGTGCCGGTGATGGTGCACCCGCGGGGTTCCGCGCCGAACTCCTCGATCCCGAGCAGGGGTCGCAGCCGGGCCTCGAGCTGGTCGTCGCCGACGAAGGCCTCGCGCAGGACGTCGTCGCCGAGGGCGTTGCCGATCGCGCCCAGGATGATGCCCTGGTCCAGCGACAGGTAGGCGTCGGAGATGGTGCCGGTGTCGACGTTGACGGTGTCGCGGAAGCCCCACTCGGTCACCAGGTCGGGGAAGTCGGCCTCCAACCGGGAGAGGTTGTCGACGGTGGCCTCCGGGGCGAAGCGCAGTGCGAGGAAGGCGGCGTGGGGGGTGACCACGCCACCGTCGTAGGCCGAGGGCGGTGGGACGTCGGTGCCGTCGCGACAACCGGCGAAGCCGGGGTCGGTCAGGGTGTTGGCGTTGTCGGAGGAGTAGCCCGTGGGGTTCATCCCGACGGCGTCGACGCCATACTCGCGGTACCCGCCCTCGGGGATGTTGGCGGGGGAGAAACCCCAGTAGCCGTAGTCGGCCTCGACCAGCCCGTGGTACTGCTGGGCCTGGACCGTCACCGGGTGGTTGATGCGCCAGCTGCCCGCCCCCCAGTCGTCCTCGGGCACGAACAGCGTGGGCATCAGGTCCTCGAACGCACTGCCACCCCAGCCCGGGACGACGCGGGTGTCGCCGTCGTCGATGCTGGTGTAGGGGTAGGCCCCCTCGAAGACCGGGACCCCGACGTACTCCATGGTGGTGCCGTAGGGCCGCTGCTCCTGCCACGACCAGTCGCAGCTGTCGGGGAAGGTGCGCCACGCACCGAAGTAGTGCCGCTCCGGGATCTGGTCCTCCGCGATGCCGATGTAGCTGGCGATGCGGCTCTCGCTGACGATCGTGTCGTAGCAGCACGGGCTGTCACCGGTGGACGGCGCGTAGTGGAACAGGATCCGGTTGACGTCCTCCTGGTAGAAGAAGCCGAAGTCGAGGCTGTCGTAGATGGTGCCGGCCTGGTCGGCCACCTCCGGCACGGCGTTGCGCACGACCCGCAGCCCGGTCGCCAGCCACCCGTTGTCCACCGACGACAGGTGGGGCACGATCGGCTCCCCGCTCGACGGCCACACCTCGAGCTTGTCGCCGTTGCGGTGGTCGTACCAGTTGTAGAACTGGCCGGTGTCGGCGTAGGTCTCCATGCCCTCGAGCGTGGTGAGGGTCGTCGAGACCCGGTCGACCAGCTCGGCCCGGTCGATCCAGCCGAGCCGCTCGGCGGTGACGGCGCTCCACAGGTAGGCGCCGATGTTGGTCGTGGACGTCTGCACGGCCCGGGTGCCGTCGACCTGCAGCGCGTCGGTCGGCAGGCCCGAGTCGTCGTCGGTCATGGCGACGAAGGAGGCCCACGTCGCTCGTCCCCAGGCGTCCAGCGTCGCCTCGTCGTCGGCCCGGGCGGGTGGTGCCGAGGGCGGTGCGACCACCAGGACGCCGGCGAGCAGGGCGATGACGGCGAGCAGGCCGGACAGGCGTGTGGCGAGCATGGGGGAGTCCTCGTCGGTCGGTCGTCACCGCATGCACGAAGTACGCTTGCATGGCATTTGTAAGCGCACACAACGCACGTTGCGGTCCACAACAAACCTGCTCCGCGGGGGAGTGGACGTCAACGTCCGAACGGCCGGGGCGAGCGACTGTCGCGCATCCGACCGCGCTCTCCGCACGCCCTGTCGCCGATCAGCCGGTGCCCGCGCCGGGATCCGGGGTGCGCAGGCGGCCGCGCTCGTCCACGACGACGCCCTCGGCCTCCAGCAGCGGCCGCTGGACGGGGGCGTGGGTGCGATAGAGGCGTCCGGAGGCCGGCACCACGCGCCACCACGGCAGGTCCGGCACGGCACGCAGGACGTTGGCGACGGCCTGGCCCGCGCCGGGATGGCCGGCCTCGCGGGCGACCTCGGCGTAGGTGACGACCTCACCCGGGTCGAGCCTGGCCACCACTGCGACCACGTGGCGCTGGAAGGGCGTCAGCTCGGCCGGGGGCTCGTGGTGCCCGCCGGGCGGGAGCGGGGCGTGCGTGGGGGTCACGTCACCTGGCGCAGGGTCGTGTCCAGGTCCGTCGCCGGTCGGCCCAGCACACGCTCGACGTCGTCGGACACCCGGTCCTGTGACCCGTCCGCGATGGCCGTGTAGGTGCTCACCCAGGCGTCCAGCAGGTAGTCCTCGGCGTCGGGCCACGAGCGACGCCGGCTCGCGTAGGCCTCGTCGACGGTCTCGTCGACGAATCGCAGGTCACGGCCGGTCACCGCCCCGACCCGCTCGGCGAGGTCGTCCATGGTGACCAGCTCCGGGCCGGTGAGGGCCAGGGCGTGGTCGGCCCAGTCGTCGTCGAGCAGGGTCGCCACGGCGACGTCGGCCACGTCCCGCCGCGCGACCGGTGCGAAGCGACCGGTGCCCGCCGGTCCGCGCAGCACGCCCTCGTCGTCGAAGAAGAACGGCAGCAGGTCCTGGTAGAAGCCGTTGCGCAGGGCCGTCACCGACAGGCCGGCGTCGCGCAGGGCCACCTCGGTGTGGAAGTGGTCCCGACCCAGCGTGAAGGTCGAGTCGGGCCCCGCGGCCAGGAAGGACGTGTAGACCACCCGCCGGACGCCGGCCTCGCCGGCGACACGGGCGACGGTGCGATGCTGGGCCAGCCGGTCGGGGTGCTCGGCGGCCGAGACGAACAGCAACGTGTCGGCCCCGGCGAACGCGCTCGCCAGCTCCTCGGCGTCGTCGTAGTCCGCGACCGCCACCTCCGCGCCCGGCAGGTCGGGTGCCCGGTCGGCGCTGCCCCGCACGACCAGCCTCTGGTCGACCCCGCGCTCGGCCAGCGCGTCCGCCACCGCGCCGCCGATGTGCCCGGTCGCACCCGTGACCACCACGTCCACCATGTCTCGTCCCCTGCCGTCGGTCGACCCGCGACGGTAACGACGCCGAGTGGAGCCGGCGTCGTCAGCCGCCCGGGACGAAGTCCGGTGCGGCCAGCTCGAAGCCGTCGAACCGGAACGCCGGCGAGACCGTGCAGCTGACCAGGGTGAACGCCCCGGTCGTGCGGGCCGCCTGCCACCAGCCGGCCGGCACCCGGAGCTGGGGCGACTCGCCCGCCGCGAGGTCGACGCCCAGCAGGTCGGTCGCCGCGGGGGTGGCGTCGTCCGGTGACCGGCCGAGGGCCAGCGGGGCGCCGGCATGGAAGTGCCACAGTTCGTCGGCGTCGACCCGGTGCCAGTGCGAGTGCTCGCCATCGCCCAACAGGTACAGGATCGCGGTCCCGGCCCCACGGCCGCCGTCGCCCGGGTCGTGTCGCCACGTCTCCCGGAACCACCCACCCTCGGGATGCCGCTCGAGCCCCAACCTGTCGACGACCTCCTGCGCCCCCATGCCGACCTCCTCCCGCCCCGAGCCTACGCCCCACCCCCCACTCCCGGCCCCCACACTCCCCACCCCCCACTCCCGGCCCCCCGCTCCCGGCCCCCGCACTCCCGGCCCCCACCCCCAGCCAGCCAGGGAACGCCTGTCGTGTGCGTTCCGGCCGGGATACCGGTCGGAACGCACCCGGTCGCGGTGGACGGGACTCCTGGTGGTGGCGCGTTCGGTGGGGGTGGGCGAGTTGGGTGGGGGTGGGCGAGTTGGGTGGGGGTGGGCGCGTTCGGTGGGGTGAGCGAGTTGGGATGGGGGTGGGCGAGTTGGGTGGGGTGGGCGCGTTCGGTGGGGTGGGCGCGTTCGGTGGGGTGGGCGAGTTCGGGGCGGGGGGTGCGACGATGGCCGGGCAGGTGGTCGGCAGGATCGTGGCGCCTAGGCTCGGGGGTCGACCACCGAGGCGACATGTCGGCTCCCGACCACCCCCTGTCCCCGATGCTGGCCACGCCCGGGACCGCGGCGGTGGTGGCGGGTGACGACTGGCTGCACGAGTTCAAGTGGGACGGCATCCGGGTCCTGCTGGTCGTCGACGACGCCCACCACCATCGGGTGTTGACCCGCAACGGCAACGAGGTGTCGGTGGCCTGGCCGGAACTCGACGACCTCGCCCGCGCCCTGCCCGCGGAAACGGTGCTGGACGGCGAGGTCGTGGTGCTCGACGAACGACTTCGGCCCGACTTCTCGCGCATCGCGCATCGCATGCACGTCCGCAACGAGGTGCGCGTGGCCGCGCTGCGGGCGAGCCACCCGGGGCGGTTCATGGTCTTCGACCTGCTTCGCCGGGCCGGGGAGTGGGCCGTGGACCTGCCCCTGGTGGCGCGGCGTGGTCGCCTCGTCGAGGTCGTGCCGGAGGGCCCCGCATGGGCCGTGCCTCCGGTGGTCGACGACCTCGACACGATCATGGCGGTGGTGGCCGACCGCGACCTGGAGGGGGTGGTCAGCAAGCGCCGGGAGTCCCGCTACCTCCCCGGCGTGCGATCGCGCGACTGGCGCAAGATGCGGCGGGTGCAGGAGGCCGAGGCGGTGGTGGTCGGGTGGCGCGGGATCGACGGGGCCACCGGCGGTCCGGTGGGGTCCCTGGCACTGGCCCGGTGGGACCCCGACGAGCAGACCTGGGTCGGGATGGGGTCGGTCGGGTCCGGCCTGACCGCCCACGAGGGCCGCCGACTGCACGACCTGCTGTCGCGTCGACCGACCGACGACCGCCACGACCTGCCCGTGCCGGCGGACTTCGTCGCGACGACCCCCGCCGTGGTGGTGCGGGTGTCCTACCTCGAGGCGACCCCGCAGGGCCACTTCCGCCACCCGGTGTACAAGGGCGAGCGGGTCGACCAGGACGTCCACGACGTCGTCGACCCGGCGTGACGCGCCACGCCCGGCCGCCGCCGCAGGGCGGGGGCCACGGGCCTGCCGTGACCGGCGCCCGGGCATACCGTGCAGGGCGCAGGGCGGGACGACCCACGACGTCGGAGACATCACGATGCCGGTCCGGCCTCCATCCCTGCCACGACGCCGCGGCGCCGTCGTCGTGATCGCCTGCCTGGCGCTGAGCGCGTGCGGGACGACCACCACCGACGACGGCGACCCCGCGCCCGCGTCCACCACCAGCCAGGCCCCCACCCCCGGGCCGGTGACCCCCGGGTCGGGCACGCCCGGGTCGGACACGCCGGGATCGCCCTCCGTGGCCTCCTCGTCGGAGGTGGCGTCGGCCCCGGCGGCATCCACGCCACCACCGGGTGACGGGCCGCCGACATGGCAGGACGTGGCCACGGGGTTCGACGAGCCCGCCGCCGTGCTGGTGGATCCACGCACCGGCGACGACCTGGTCGTCGAGTTGGGTGGTCGCCTGGTCACCACCGACCACCAGGTCGTGCTCGACCTCACCGACCGCGTCGCGCGCGAGTCCGAACGGGGGTTGCTGGACGCGACGGCCACCCCGGACGGCACCGCCCTCATCGTCCACTACAGCCGGGCCGGGGACGGTGCGACGGTGGTGTCGCGGTTCCCGGTGCTCGACGACGCACTGGCGGACCCGGCCGACGAACAGGTGCTGCTGACCCTCGACCAGCCCGCGTCCAACCACAATGGCGGGTCGGTCGTGTTCGGACCCGACGACCTGCTCTACGTGGCGCTCGGGGACGGTGGACGCGCCAACGACGCGTTCGGCAACGGCGCCGACCCGGGGACACCGCTGGGTGCCATCCTGCGCCTTGACGTCACCAGCGACCCGGGCGAGGTGGTCGTGCCCGACGACAACCCGTTCGTGGACGGCGGCGGCGACGAGCGGGTGTGGGCCCACGGCGTGCGCAACCCGTGGCGGATCGCGACCGACGGCCAACGCTGGATCGTGGCCGACGTGGGCCAGGACGCGGTCGAGGAGGTGACGGTCGTGCCGGCCGACGCGGGTCCCCACGACCTCGGCTGGCCGGACTGGGAGGGCGACTACTGCCGCGTCGACGTGTGCGAGGACGCCTCGTTGCAACCGGTGGCGACGCTGACCCACGACCAGGGCGCCTGCTCGATCATCGGGGCGGCGGTGGCGTCGACCCCGACCGTGGACGACGGGACCGCCTACTGGACCGACCTGTGCGACCCGCGCGTGTGGCGGCTGGACCCGGCCACCGGCGAGGTCGTCGAGGACGCACCCCTTCCCGACGGCATCCCCGCCTATGCCCTCGACGTCGACGCCGGCGGCAACGTCGTCGCCCTGACCACCGACGGCACCCTGCTCCGGCGCACCCGCGGCTGAGCCTGAGGGACCGTTGGACGCCCCGGTCCCCGCGGCAACGTGGCGGCCCGCGACCGGACGTCCCGATCGGGCGTGGTCGGGACTATCGTGGTGCTCCACCGACGAGGGAGGCGGGTGATGCCGCGCTCGATCTGGACCGGGTCGATCAGCTTCGGACTGGTCAACATCCCCATCAAGCTGGTGACCGCGGTCGACTCCAAGAACGTGTCGTTCAAGCAGATCCGTCGGTCCGACAGCTCCCGGATCCGCTACCGCAAGGTGGCCGAGGTGGACGAGGAAGAGGTCACCAACGACGAGATCGTCAAGGGCTACGAGGTCGCCCCGGACCAGTACATCGTGATCGAGCCCGACGAGCTGAAGTCGCTGGACCCGAAGAAGTCCCGGACCATCGACATCCAGGACTTCGTCGAACTCGCCGACATCGACCCGATCTACTACGACTCGTCGTACTACCTCGTGCCGCAGGACACCGCCGCCAAGCCCTACCTGCTGCTCCATCAGGCGATGACCGAGTCGGGCAAGGCCGCGGTCGCGCGCTTCGTGATGCGCAGCAAGGAGTACCTGGTCGTCATCCGGCCCCTCGACGACGCGCTGGCGGTGTCGACCCTGACCTACGACGACGAGATCGTCAAGCCCGGACGCCTCGACCTGCCGGACCGTGACGACCTGGACGTGTCCGACGCCGAGGTCACGATGGCCGAGCAGCTGATCGAGTCCATGTCCACCGACTGGGCGCCCGACGCCTACCACGACACCTATCGGGAGAAGGTGTTGGGCCTGATCGAGGCCAAGGCCGAGGGCCAGGAGATCGCGACCCCGCCGGAGGTCGAGGAGGGTGGTGAGGTGGTGGACCTCATGGCCGCGCTCGAGCAGAGCCTCCAGGCCGCCAAGGACGCCAAGGGCGCGGCGGAGAAGTCGGCATGACCGACCTCGCCTGGGACGTCGTGGGTGACGGACCGCCGGTGGTGCTGGTGCCGGCCGGCATCGGCTCCCGGCGTCAGTACGACCGCGTCGCCGCCGACCTCGCCGAAGACTTCACCGTCGTCACCCTCGATCCGCGTGGCCAGGGCGAGTCGCCCGACCCGACCGCCGACTACTACGACCACGAGGACGCCCTGGGCGTGCTGGCCGCGACGGGACTCCAGCAGGCCTCGTGGGTCGGGGCGTCCAACGGTGGCCGCATCGTCATGGACGTGGCCGCGACCACCCCCGAGGCGGTGACCGCGCTGGTCCTGCTGGCACCGGCCCTCCCCGGCGGCGCGTGGCAGGACTTCCCCGACGACCTCGAGCGTCTCCAGGAGGCCGACCGGGCGATCGAGCAGGGCGACTTCGACACGACCGCCCGCATCCATGCGGACCTGTTCCTGGTTGGTCGCGACCGCACGCTGCGGGACCTGCCCGACCCCCTGGCCGAGCGCGCCGTGTCCCTGCTGATGGCCGCCGCCGCCCGGGAGATGGGCGCCTGGTCCGAGGGCCAGCCCCAGGAGATCGACCCGCCCCTGCGTGACCGGCTGGCGGAGGTGACGACGCCGACCCTGGTGGCGGTCGGCACCCACGACCATCCGGCGATGCACGAGGCCGCCCGCCGCTATCGCGAGGGACTGCCCAACGCGGTCGGGTCGACCATCCAGGGCGTGGCCCACTTCCCGGCCTGGGAGGCCCCGGCGGTCACCGCCGAGCTGATCCGGGACCACCTCCCGGCGGTGGCGGGGGCCTGAGCCGCCGTCGGATGGTCCGGGTCGCGGCGGCGCCCTCGGGGCGGGACCGTGGCTGACCGTGTCCACGTGGAGGTCGACGGCCACCGGCTGCGCCTGTCCAACCTCGACAAGGTGCTCTACCCCGCCTCGGGGACGACCAAGGCGGCGGTGATCGACTACTACACCCGCATCGCCGACGTCATGGTGCCCCACCTGCGGGGACGTCCGCTGACGATGGTGCGGTGGCCCGACGGGGTTCAGGGCGACCACTTCTTCGAGAAGCGCTGCCCACCGCACCACCCGGACTGGCTGCCGACCGTGGCGCTGGGACGACAGGGCCGGGACAAGGTCGTCCAGCACTGCGACCTGCGTGAACGGGCCGGGCTGGTGTGGGCGGCCAACCTCGCCGCCCTGGAACTGCACGTGCCCATGGGTCGTGGGCCCGACCCGCACCGGCCGACGATGGTGGTGTTCGACCTCGACCCGGGGCCACCGGCCGGCATCGTCGAGTCGTGCGTCGTGGCGGGGTGGCTGTTCGAGGTCTTCGACCGACTGGGGCTGGCCGGGTTCGCCAAGACCTCCGGATCCAAGGGGCTGCAGGTGTACGTGCCGGTCAACCGGGCCGACGCCACCTACGACGCCACCAAGGGGTTCGCCCTCGCGGTCGGCCAACTCCTGGCCCGGGTGCATCCGGACCTGGTGCTGACCAGCATGGATCGCCAGGCACGAACCGGCAAGGTGTTCGTCGACTGGAGCCAGAACGTGCCGCTCAAGACGACCGTGGCGGCCTACTCCCTGCGCGCCCGCGAGCACCCCACCGTGTCCACCCCGGTGACCCGCCACGAGGTGGCCGCGGCGGCGGAGGGCGGCCCACTGGCCTTCACCTTCGACCGCGTGCTGGCTCGCGTCGCCGAGCACGGCGACCTGTTCGCCGAGACCCTGGACCTGGTCCAGGAACTGCCGGTCCTGGGGTGACCCGGGTCAGGCGGCGCGGCGTGCCTCCAGCAGGCACACCCCGCGGGCAACCGGTCCGTGGACGTCGTGGTCGAGCGTGAAGCTGACCTGCTGGCCGGCGCGCACACGGCGGAATCCCGGGCCCGGCAGGTCGCGGAAGGACATGAAGACGGGTTCGCCGGCGCCGGTCTCGACGAATCCGAACCCGCGGTGTTCGCAGTACCAGGACACGGTGCCCACGAACGGACCGACGTCCGGTCCGGCATCGAGGTCGGGGACGGCCTCGATGCGGCGGGACGACACGCGGACGGGGCCGCGGGCAGGCAGGGTCACGGAGGCACTCCGAGAGCAGGAGGACTGGGACGACAACGGGCACGAAGGAGGCGGACGCGAGCGCTCGCCGACGATCGGTCGGAACGTCGAGACGACAGGTTAGGGGCGTGGCGGCCACATTCCGAGCAGGTGGCACCGACGAACGACCGGTCCCGCGACCCGGTCCCCGTGGACGGCGTGACCCTGCTCAGGTGGGCTGCACCCAGCGAGCGATGTCCTGTTCGGCCACGACGGGTCCGGTGGGGTCCACGTCGGTGGGCGTGCCCGCCGCGGAGCGTCGGGCCTCGTCCACGTCGACGGCGCGCCACAGCACCGGGGTGTCGGCCGTGACGTGCAGGTCGGTCGCCACGCCGCAGAAGGCCAGCCGGTCGGTTCCGGTGGTCACGCCCTTGGCCCCACGCCCCTTGACCAGGTACTCGTCCAGGCCCGTCCGCTTGACGCTGCCGTCGGCGGCCACGGTCACGACGTCGCCGGACTGGTCGTCGCCGTGGACGACCACGCTCAGGGACACGACCCGGGCGTCGACGCCGACGTTCATGCCCGCGACCCCCGTGGCGGTGCGGCCCATCGTCCGGGCCTCCTCGGCGGCGAAGCGGGTGACCATCCCGTCGGAGGTGGCCACGACCAGGTCGTCGTCGGCGGCGGACAGCACGACGGCCGCGACGCGGTCGCCGTCCTTGAGCCCGGTGACCTGCACCTCGCCACCCCGCGACGACGTGTACTCCGTGACGTCGCTGCGCTTGACCTGACCGGCGGTCGACAGGGTCGTGACGGCCCCGTCGCCGACCAGGGCCACGGCCCCGACGACCTCGCCGACGTCGGTGCCGAGATGGCCCGACAGCGCCGTGCCCCGGTTGCGCGAGGGCACCACCGGGACGTCGGCCAACGCGATGCGGTGGCCGGTGCCGTCGGCGGACACCACGAGCAGGTCGTGGTCGGTCGTGGCCCGAACCACGGCCACGGCCGGATCGTGGGCGTGCTTGTGCGCGGGCGTCTGGCGACGGGTCGCGGTGACCTTGAGGTAGCCGTTGCGGGTGACCAGTGCGGTGACGTCGCGCGCCTCGAAGCCCGCCGCCGACCCGCCGGCCAACACGTCGTCGGCCGAGATGCCCTCGGCCACGACCCGTGATCGACGCGGGGTGGCGTGCACGCGCCGGACCTCCAGCAGCTCCTCGCACAGCACCTCGTCGAGCCGCTCGGGGTCACCCAGGATGGCCTCCAGGGCCGCGATCCGGTCCAGCAGTTCCTGGTACTCGTCCTCCAGCTCGGCACGTTCCAGGGCGGCCAGGCGACGCAGCCGCATGTCCAGGATCGCCTGGGCCTGGACGTCGCTGAGCGCGAATCGCTCGACCAGCCCCAGCCGGGCGTCGGCCGCGGTCTGGGAGCCGCGGATGATGGCGATGACCTCGTCGAGGTTGTCCAGCGCGGTCAGCAGGCCGTCCAGGACGTGGGCCCGGTCCCGTGCCCGTCCCAGCCGGTGGGCCGTTCGGCGGGTGACCACGTCGCGCTGGTGGGCGACGTAGTGGACCAGCATCTCCCGGAGCCCCAGGGTGACCGGGGCGTTGTCGACCAGCGCGACGGCGTTGACGTTGAAGTTCGTCCGCAGGTCGGTGCTGCGGTACAGCGACTCGAGCACCTCGGCCGGGTCCTCCCCGCGCTTGAGCTCCACCACGATGCGCATGCCGTCGCGGGAGGACTCGTCGCGCAGGTCGCGCACGGCGTCCAGCTTCTTGTCGGCCACCAGCGACGCGATCCGCTCCAGCAGGGTCGACTTGTTGACCTGGTAGGGGATCTCGGTGACCACGATCCGCGGGAGGTTGCCCGAGCGCGTCTCGGTGGTGGCCACGGCCTCCATGGTGACCGCGCCACGTCCGGTCTCGTAGGCCTCGTGGATGCCGTCGGTGGCCACGATCCGGGCACCGGTCGGGAAGTCCGGGGCCGGCACCAGCTCCATCAGGTCGTCCAGCGTGATCGTGGGGTCGCGCACCACCGCCACGGCCGCCTCGACGACCTCGCCGAGGTTGTGGGGGGCGAGGTTGGTGGCCATGCCGACGGCGATGCCGGACGCCCCGTTGACCAGCAGGTTCGGGAACCGCGACGGCAGGACCACCGGCTGGGTCTCGTAGCCGTCGTAGTTGGGCTCGGTGTCGACGGTGTCCTCGTCGATGGAGGCCAGCAGCTCCATCGACAGCGAGGCCAGGCGTGCCTCGGTGTAGCGCATGGCGGCCGGGGGGTCGCCGTCGACCGAACCGAAGTTGCCGTGGCCGTCGACCAGCAGTTCCCGGGTCGAGAAGTCCTGGGCCATGCGCACCAGCGCGTCGTAGATCGAGGTGTCCCCGTGGGGGTGGTACTTCTTCATGACCTCGCCGACCGCCGATGCGCACTTGCGGTAGGGCCGGTCCGGGTGCAGCCCCGACTCCCACATGGAGTACAGGATCCGTCGCTGCACCGGCTTGAGGCCGTCGCGGACGTCGGGCAGGGCGCGACCGACGATCACCGACATCGAGTAGTCGAGGAACGCCTGCTCCATGCGATCGGCGATGGAGACGGTGTCGATCGATCCCGTCGCGAGGGTGGGCTGTCGGGACACGTGTGGCCTCGGGGTCGCGGGCAGGTGCGTCGGCGTGGACGTCCGAGGATACGAATCGGACGGGACCGGGTGGGGGAGGCCCGTGCGGCCGAGCAGGGGGCGCATCCGGGCCGGCGTCGTGACCGGCGGTGCGTGCGTCGGGCGTGCGGTGGGCGGAAGTTGGGCCGCCGTCCCGTACCCCTGTCGCGGTCGGGGACTAGCCTCCACGTCGTCGGCCACGCGGGCCGGTCGTCGGGGGACACGACGGGCACCACCTGCTCGGACCCTCGCTGCCTGCTCGGCCCGCGTGCCGCCGCGCCGCCGTCGCGCGTCCCCCTTCGACCAGGACCAGCCACCCATGACGACCCGTCCTCGAACCTTCCGCGCCGTGATGCTCGTCGTGGCCATGGCCATCGCCCTGGTGGCCCCCGCCGCCGTCGCCCAGGAGACGTCTGCCCCGACCGACCTGCTGATCAGCGAATACGTCGAGGGCACCAGCAACAACAAGGCCCTGGAGTTCTACAACGGCACCGATGCCGCGATCTCGCTGGACGGCTACCGCGTCGAGATCTCCTTCAACGGCAGCACGAGCGTGGGAAACACCATTGCGCTGGTCGGTGAGGTGGTGCCCGGCGACGTGTTCGTGATGGCCGACGACGACGCCGCGGTGGGCGGTGCCGTCGACCAGCTGGCGGGCGGGAACTTCTACAACGGCGACGACCTGATCGTGCTGCGCAACGCCGCGGGCGAGGTCGTGGACTCCATCGGACAACTCGGCGTGGACCCCGGCAGCGCCTATGGCACCGGCGACCTCACGACCCAGAACCACACCCTCCGACGCGCAGCGGGCATCTGCGCCGGCGACACCGACCTCACCGATGCCTTCGACCCGGCCGACGAGTGGGTGGGCCATCCCGTCGACACCTTCGACGGCCTGGGCAGCCACACCGCCGACTGCGGTGGCGGCGGTGGTGGCGGTGACGCCGGCGTCGTGCTCAACGAGTTCTCCGCCTCGACCACGGGGACCGACGTCGAGTACCTCGAGGTGTTCGGCGAGCCCGACACCGACTACTCGAACCTGACCATCCTGCAGGTCGAGGGCGACTCCAACTCGTCGGCCCGTGGCACGGCCATCACCTCGCACGCGGTCGGCACGACCGACGGCGACGGGATCTGGTCCGTCGACCTGGCCGCAAACACCCTCCAGAACGGCACGCTGACCCTGCTTCTGGTCCAGGACTGGGACGGCACGACCGTGCTGGACGCCGACCAGGACGGCACCGTCGACGCCACGGGCTTCGGCGAGGTCGTCGACGCGGTCGCCGTGCACGACGACGGCGCCGGTGACCTGACCTACGGCGTGGCCCTGCGCCCGGACTACGACGGGCTCGGGTCCTTCGCCCCCGGGGGCGCCTCGCGCATCCCCGACGGCGTGGACACCGACACGACCACGGACTGGGTCCGCAACGACTTCGACCTGGCCGGCATCGACGGCACACCGGGCACCCCGGACGCTGGCGAGGCCTACAACACGCCGGGTGCGCCCAACGAGGCCGTGGACGGTGGTGGGGGCACCGGTGGCGAGTGCGGGGACCCGACGGTGACGGTGGCCAGCATCCAGGGCAGCGGTGACACCACGCCGGTGCCCGGCCAGGCGGTCGAGATCGAGGGCGTGGTCGTCGGGGACTTCCAGGACGGCGACGACGTCGACGGTGACCTCGACGGCTTCCACGTCCAGGGCACCGGTGACGGCGACGCGGCCACCTCCGACGGCATCTTCGTCTACGACGGGCGCAACGCCGCCGTCGACGTGGCCGTTGGCGACGTCGTGCACGTCGTGGGCACCGCCGAGGAGTACACCACCACCGACGCCAGCCAGACCCAGGTGCGCGCGACCGGCGTGGTCGTGTGCGACTCCGGGGTGGCGCTGCCGGACCCGGTCGAGGTGACCCTGCCGATGACCGACGCCCAGTGGGAGGCCCTGGAGGGCATGTACGTCACCTTCCCGCAGGACCTCGCGATCCTCGAGTACTTCAACTACGACCGCTTCGGGGAACTCGCCCTGGGCACGGACCGCCAGTACCAGCCGACGGCCCGGTACGAGCCCGGCTCGGACGAGGCGATCGCGTTGGCCATGGCCAACGCCCTGAACCGCATCACGCTGGACGACGGCCTGTCGACCCAGAACCCCGACGTGACGCGCCACCCCAACGGTGAGCCGTTCAGCCTCGACAACCGCTTCCGCGGTGGTGACCTCGTCACCGACGCCACCGGGGTGATCGACCAGACCTTCGGCCTGTACCGCATCCAGCCGACCCGGGGCGCCGCCGTCACGGTCGCGAACCCGAGGCCCGACGTCCCCGAGGTCGGGGGCACGATGACCGTCGCGTCCTTCAACGTGTTGAACTACTTCACGTCGATCGACGACGGCACCAACGTGTGCCCGGCCCCCGAGGTCGGCCCGGACGCCGGTTGCCGCGGTGCCGACACGCCCGAGGAGCTCGAGCGCCAGCAGGCCAAGATCGTGGCCGCCCTGGCCGCACTCGACGCCGACGTCGTCGGCCTCATCGAGATCCAGAACGACGACGCGTCGGTCGCCACCCTGGTCGACGCCCTCAACGCCGAGCTCGGCGGCGAGGTCTACGACTACGTCCCGACGGGTCCGATCGGCACCGACGCCATCAAGGTGGCGCTGGTCTACAAGCCGTCGACGGTGACCCCGACCGGGGACCACGCCATCCTCGACCAGGACGTGGATCCCCGCTTCCTGGATGACAAGAACCGACCGGCGTTGGCCCAGACCTTCGTCGAGGACGCCACCGGGGCCGCCGTCACCGTGGCGGTCAACCACCTCAAGTCCAAGGGGTCGTCGTGTGACGACGTCGGTGATCCGGAGGACCCGGACGGACAGGGCAACTGCAACCAGGTCCGTGTCGACGCGGCGGCCGCACTGGTCGACTGGATGGCGGCCGACCCGACCGGGACCGGCACCGACGGCGGGCTCATCATCGGGGACCTGAACTCCTACGACCAGGAGGACCCGATCGACGTGCTGGTCGACGCCGGCTGGACCGACCTGCTGGCCCAGTACGGCGGCGAGGACGCCTACTCCTACGTGTTCGACGGCCAGCTCGGCTACCTCGACTACGCACTGGCCAGCCCCGCGCTGGTCGACGAGGTGACCGGCGCTGCCGCATGGCACGCCAACGCCGACGAGCCCGACCTGTTGGACTACGACACCTCGTTCAAGTCCGACGGGCAGGCCGCGATCTTCGCACCCGACCCCTATCGCGCGTCGGACCACGACGCCGTCGTCGTCGGCCTGGCCCTCGACGAACCGCAGCCGGAGTACCCGGCGTGGGACGCGACGGTGCGCTACCAGCCCGGGGACGTGGTCAGCCATGACGGACTGACCTGGGAGGCGACGCGACCGAACCGCAACAAGGAGCCGGGCGCCCAGCAGAACGGCCCATGGCGCCTGTTCGGGGTGGACTACACCCTGACGGTGTTGCACAACAACGACGGCGAGTCCGACCTGCTCGGCGACGACGACGGCGCCGGGAGCATCAGCCGGTTCGCCTGGCTGGTGCGGGAACTCCAGCGTGATGCCGGTCGCCAGAGCCGGACCACCGGAGTCCCGTCGGGCGTGGTCACGATCTCGGCCGGCGACAACTTCCTGGCCAGCCCCGAGTGGCAGGCCAGCCTCGACCGTGGCGTGCCCTACTACGACGCCATGGCACTCGACCGCATCGGCTACGACGCCTTCACGATCGGCAACCACGAGTTCGACTTCGGGCCCGAGGTGCTGGCCAACTTCATCGAGTCGTTCCGCGGCAACGACGACATCTTCCTGTCCGCGAACCTGGACTTCTCCCAGGTGCCGTCCCTGCAGGCCCTCGTGGACGCCGGTCGCATCCGACCGAGCCTGGTCGTGGAGGAGCGGGGCGAGCGGATCGGCATCGTCGGTGCCACGACCCCCGAACTGCGCGAGGTCACCAGCCCGGGTGACGTCGTCGTGGACGACGACCTGGTCGGTGTGATCCAGGCCGAGGTCGACGAGCTGACCGCCGACGGCGTGGACAAGGTCCTCCTGTCGAGCCACCTGCAGGACATCGACAACGAACTCGCACTGGTGACCGGGCTGCGGGACGTCGACGCCGTCATCGGCGGCGGCGGCGGCGAGGACATCGCCGGCAACTACCCGCTGGTCGCCACCGACGCCGAGGGCGTGTCGGTCCCGGTGGTCACCGTGCCCGGTGACTACTTCGACGTCGGGCGCCTCGAGCTGTACTTCGACGACGAGGGCGAGGTCGTGGCCTGGGGTGGCGGGTTGGTGCCGGTCACCGGCGAGGTCCGTGAGGACCCCTACGTCCGGCGTCGCATCGAGCAGCCGGTGGAGAACTTCCTGTCCGACCTCGCCGACACCGTCGTCGCCACCTCCCAGGTGGGGCTCAACGGCGTCCGCGCCGACGTGCGCACCCGCGAGACCAACGTGGGCAACCTCCTCGCCGACGGCCTGCTCGCCACCGGTGCCGCGCAGGCCGACGAGTACGGCGTGGCGACCCCCCAGGTCGCGCTGCAGAACGGTGGTGGCATCCGCAACGACTCGATCATCGGTCCCGGTTCGATCAGCCTCCTGGACACCTTCGACATCGCCCCGTTCACCAACTTCGTGGCGGTCGTGCCCGACGTCTCGGCGGCCGACCTGGTCGCCGCGGTCGAGCACGGCCTCGCCGGCCTTCCCGGGGCCGCGGGCTCGTTCGGACAGTGGGCCGGCCTGACGGTGACCTACGACGAATCGGCTCCCGCCGGTGCGCGCGTGGTCGACCTGGTGCTGGACGACGGCACGGTGCTGGTCGAGGACGCGACCCTGGTCTCGGATGCGACCGTCACCGTGGCCACGATCGACTTCCTGGCCCAGGGCAACGATGGCTACGACATGTTCGCGGCCTACGACTTCACCCGGGTCGGCGTGTCCTACCAGCAGTCCCTGGCCGACCTGCTGCGCGGGCTGGGCACCGTGACCAGTGCCGACTACGCCGACCCCGTACAGCCGGGCGACCGCACCCGGATCGTGCCCCAGCCGTAGTCGCCGCTCGGTGACCCCGTCGCGGGGTCCCACCGGGCCGGTCGTCGGCCCGGTGGCGCGTCACACGTCGAGGTTGGAGGCGAAGGCGGCCTTGTCCACGATCCAGTCACGTCGGGGCGTGGTGGCCGAGCCCATCAGCAGGTCGAACAGTTCGTCGGCCTGCTCGGCGTCGGGAACGCCCACCTGCAGCAACGTGCGTCGGTTGGGGTCCATCGTGGTGGCCCACAACTGCTCGGCGTCCATCTCGCCCAGTCCCTTGAAGCGCTGTACGTCGACGTTGGCGTTGGCGCGGAACTCCGCCCGGCGAGCCGTCTCGCGTTCGACCTCGGACATGGCGTAGACGACCTTGCCGCCGTGGCGCAGCTGGTACAGCGGTGGCTGGGCCAGGTACAGGTGTCCCTTGTCGACCAGCGGTCGCATCAGCCGGAAGAAGAACGTCAGCAGCAACGTCGTGATGTGGCCCCCGTCGATGTCGGCGTCGGCCATCAGGATGATCTTGTCGTAGCGCAGCTTGTCGTAGTCGAACTCGGGGTCGACACCGCAGCCGATCGCCTTGATCAGGGCCTGGATCTCGTTGTTCTTGAGCACGCGGCGCAGTTGGGCCTTCTCGACGTTGAGCACCTTGCCCCGGAGCGGCAGGATCGCCTGGGTGTGGCGGTCGCGGGCCATCTTGGACGAGCCCCCGGCGGAGTCACCCTCCACGATGTACAGCTCGGTCTCGTCGGGGTTGCGCGAGGTGCAGTCGGCGAGCTTGCCCGGCAGGCCCGCGGACTGCGAGTCCAGCAGGCCCTTGCGGCGGGTCAGGGCGCGGGCGGCCTTGGCGGCCTGGCGCGACCGCGCGGCCAGCACGGCCCGCGCCACGACCTTGTTGACCTGGGACTTGTTGGACTTCACCCAGGCCCGCAGGTGGTCACCCACGACCTGCTGGACGTAACTGCGGGCCAGCGACGAACCGAGCCGTCCCTTGGTCTGGCCCTCGAACTGCGGGTCGGCCATCTTCAGCGACACGACCGCGACCAGGCCCTCGCGCAGGTCGTCGCCGACCAGGTCCGGATCCTTCTTGGTCAGGGCTCGGGAGGTCTTGGCGGCGTCCTTGAACACCTCGGTCACGGCGCGGCGAAAGCCCTCCTCGTGGGTGCCGCCGTCGGCGGTCCGCACGACGTTGACATAGGAACGGAGGCGCTCGTCGTGGAAGCCGTCGGTCCAGGTGACGGCCAGGTCCAGTGCCAGCGCAACCCCGTCGACGGTGCGTTCGTCGTGGACGGTGAGGACGTCGACCATCGCGTCCTTGCCACGCAGCAGTTCGGTCACGAAGTCCGTGAGGCCGTCGGTGAAGTGGAGCGTCTCGGACGATCCCGTGCGGTCGTCGACCAGCACGCAGGTCAGCCCGGCGTTGAGCAGTGCGGTCTCGCGCAGGCGCTGCCGGATGCGGTCGTGGTCGAGCTCGGTGGTGTCGAAGATCTCCGGATCGGGCCAGAACCGGACCGTGGTGCCGTGGGCCTTCTTCGGCGCCGTGCCCACCCGCGCCAACTCGTCGACCAGGTCGCCCTGCGCGAAGGTGATGAGATGCCGGGCCCCGTCCCGCGTGACCTCCACCTCGGTGCGCGTCGACAGGGCGTTGACCACCGACACGCCGACCCCGTGCAGCCCGCCCGACACCGCGTAGGCCTGCTGGTCGAACTTGCCACCGGCGTGCAGGGTCGTGAGCGCGACCTCCACGGCCGGACGCTGCTCGGTGGGGTGGAGTTCGACCGGGATGCCGCGGCCGTCGTCGGTGACCTCGACCCCGCCGTCGCCGCGGATGCGGACCGTCACCGTGGAGCAGTGGCCGGCGAGGTGTTCGTCGACGGCGTTGTCCACGACCTCCCACACGAGGTGGTGGAGGCCACCGACGTCGGTCGACCCGATGTACATGGCCGGACGTCGTCGGACGCCCTCCAGTCCCTTGAGGACGCTGATGCTGCTGGCGCGGTAGTCACTCACGATGTGGTGTCGGGCTCCGGGTCGGGATCGGGGGACGTGCCGGGGACGCAGGTGGCGGAAGCGCGAGGTGGCACCGGGCTCGGCCGGTGGCTGCCCGCGGCGGTGGGCCACCCGCGCGCCAAGGTAGGTCGCCGGGCGAGACACGACGAGCATCCTCGCCGCCACTGCGGGACCGGGACGCCCGCCGCCGTCGCCGGCTCGACCCCGATGGGCGCACCGGGGCCGTCGATATGCTCCACCCCTGCCCAGCCCCCTGCGCAGGCCGCCTGCCCAGCACCCCGCCCAGCCCCCCGCCCATCTCCGGAGTCGGTCGTGATGTCCCTGCCTGCCCTCCTGCTCGGCCAGGCCACCCCCGGACCCTCCGCGGTCCCGTCACCGGGCCCGACCATCACCCTGGACCCGCCCGAGTCCGTCGGGGAGGCCACCAACCTGATCTGGGAGTCGGTGCAGGCGCTGTGGGAGGGCTTCGTCGCCAACATCCCGCTCATCCTGGTCGGGATCGTGCTGCTGGGCATCGGACTGTGGGTGATGCGTCCGATCGGACGCGCGGCCAGGAGTGGCATCCAGCGGGCCGGCGGCGACACCGTGGTGTCCAACCTGGTCGAGCGGCTGACCCGGATCATGGTGGTGGTTGCCTTCGCGCTGCTGGCGTTGTCGGTCGCCGGGGTGTCGGTGAGCGCCGTGCTGGCCGGGCTCGGGATCGCCGGGCTGGCGGTCGCCTTCGCCCTCCAGGGCATCATCGAGAACTTCGTGTCGGGCTTGATCATCATCCTGCGCAAGCCGTTCCGGGCGGGCGACGAGATCCTGATCGAGGAGCGCCAGGGCGTGGTCACCGACATCGACCTCCGCACGACCAGGATCCGGACCTACGACGGCGAACTCGTCATCATCCCCAACAACACGGTGTTCCAGGCGACCCTGGTCAACCTGACCCATTCCGGGGTCATCCGCGGCGTGGCGGAGTTCGGCGTGGACTACCGCGACGACCACGACGCCGTCGCCGGGGTCGTGGAGGCCGCGGTCGCCGGGATCGAGGGGGTGCTGGCCAGTCCCGCACCGTCGGTGGTGTGCACGGGCCTGGGGGACTCCAGTGTCGACTTCGCCGTGCGCTTCTGGACCCGCGCGGACCGCTCCAGTGTGGTCAGGACGCTCGACCAGGTCCTGCGGTCCACCAAGACGGCCCTCGAGGATGCCGGATTCTCGATCCCGTGGCCGATCCGCACCCTGGTCATGGACGACCTCGACGACAACGTGGTCGAGGTTCGCCGCCTCGACCGGGGTTGACCCGGCCGCGCGCCCTGCCGAGCGGCCGGGGCACACCACCCACCGGCGCCCCCGCAGCGCCGAGTGGGCGAGTCGGCACCCGGTGACCTAGCATCGCCGACGTCCCCGTCCGCTCGACGCGCCATGCGTCCCGGGCGCGTCCCGACCCGGAGGAACACCGCGTGAGCCGTATCGACGACGTCCTGCGTGACGGTGGCCTGGTCTGGAAGTCGGGCTCCGACGACGAGTGGGAACTGCACGGCGACGACGACGTCCTCGCCCGGATCAGCAACGACATCGTCGTGCTGGACGGGCGCCGCTGCGAACTGCGCCACGGCCGGGGCTACACCACACTGGTCGACGTCGGTCGTGGGTCCCGGTTGGCCAGCCTGCGCATCCTTGGTCACGGGGCCGGCCAGGTGACCCTTCCGTCCGCACGGGTGCGCATCTCCAAGCAGGGCGTCGGACCGTTCAAGTGGGAGGTCACCGACGACCTGTCGGGACCGCGCCTGGTGGACATCCTCAAGATCCCCGGCCAGCTCCGACTGCGCGCCGGCGACGGACTGGCGCCGTCGACGCCCGTCGGGGTGCTGGCGACCTTCGTGGCGCTGACGATCGTCCCCGACCTGCGGTCGCGGGCCCTGGCGGCCTCGCCAGCCGCCTGAGCCACCACGGGCGACGAACGGGACCCCGGCCGGGGGTCCCGTCGTCCATCCGGGGGTCGGGCTCAGTCGCCGCCGCCGTCGTCGGCCAGGTAGCGCTCCTTGATGGAGTCGACCACGCCGGCGTCGGCCAGCGTGGTCGTGTCGCCCAGCTCGGTGTCCTCGGCGATGTCCTTGAGCAGTCGCCGCATGATCTTGCCCGATCGGGTCTTGGGCAGGTCCCCGGTGAACAGCAGCGACGTCGGCTTGGCGATCGGGGAGATCATCGTGGCGACGTGGTTGCGCAGTTCCGTCGCCAGCTCCTGGTTCTCCTCCACGCCGCCGCGAGTGGTCACGAACGCCGCGATCGCCTGGCCGGTCATGTCGTCCTTGCGTCCGACCACGGCAGCCTCGGCGACCGCTTCGTGGCTGACCAGGGCCGACTCGATCTCGGTGGTCGAGATGCGATGCCCGGAGATGTTCATGACGTCGTCGACTCGTCCCAGCAGCCAGAAGTAGCCGTCGTCGTCGCGCTTGGCACCGTCGCCGGCGAAGTAGACCCCGTCGAAGCGCGACCAGTAGGTGTCCCGGTAGCGCTGTTGGTCGCCCCAGATGCCGCGCAGCATCGACGGCCACGGGCGATCGACCACCAGGTAGCCACCGCCGGGCACGCCCACGGACTCGCCCTGTTCGTCGTAGATGTCCACGGAGATGCCCGGCAGCGGCAGGGTGGCTGAACCCGGCTTGGTGGTGACCTCACCGGGCACCGGTGCGATCATCATCCCGCCGGTCTCGGTCTGCCACCACGTGTCCACGATCGGGCACTCGCCATTGCCGATGACCTCGTGGTACCAGATCCAGGCCTCGGGGTTGATCGGCTCGCCGACGGTGCCCAGCACCCGCAGCGACGACAGGTCGTGGGCCGCCGGGTGCTCGTCGCCCCACTTCATGAACGCCCGGATGGCGGTGGGGGCCGTGTAGAGCTGGGTGACGCCGAACTCCTCGATGATCGACCACAACCGGTCCTCGGCGGGGAAGTTCGGGGCGCCCTCGTACATGATCGAGGTCGTCCGGTTGGCCAGCGGCCCGTAGACGATGTAGGAGTGACCGGTGACCCAGCCGATGTCGGCGGCACACCAGTAGACGTCGGTGTCGGGCTTGAGGTCGAACACCGTGCGGTGGGTGTAGCTGACCTGGGTCATGTAGCCCCCGGTGGTGTGCATCACCCCCTTGGGCTTGCCGGTCGTGCCGGAGGTGTACAGCAGGTACAGCAGGTCCTCGCTGTCCATGCGCTCGGGTTCGCACTCGCTGGACTGGCCGTCCATGGCGTCGTGCCACCAGATGTCCCGGCCCTCGGCCATGTCGACGTCGACCTCGGTGCGCCGGACCACCAGGGTGTTGGTGATCGTCGGGGTCCGCTCCAGCGCCTCGTCGGCCAGTTCCTTGAGGGGGAACACGTCACCGCGGCGGTAGGCACCGTCGGCGGTGACCAACACCTTGCAGTCGGCGTCGTTGATGCGGTCGACCAGCGCCTGGGACGAGAACCCCGCGAACACCACCGAGTGTGGCGCCCCGATGCGGGCACAGGCCAGCATGATGATCGGCAGCTCGAGGATCATGGGCAGGTAGATCGCCACCCGGTCGCCGCGTTCCACACCCAGTTCCCGCAGGGTGTTCGCGGCCTTGCACACCTCGTCCAGCAGCTCCGCGTAGGTCAGGTCGACCCGGTCGTCGGGCTCACCGATCCAGTGGTAGGCGACCTGGTCACCGTGACCGGCCTCGACGTGGCGATCGAGGCAGTTGACGGACGCGTTGAGCGTGCCGCCCTCGAACCAGGTCGCGAAGGGCTCGTCCCACGTGTGCACCTCGTCGTAGTCGTCGTACCAGTCGAGGTGGCCGGCCTGGTCGGCCCAGAAGCCCAGCCAGTCGGTGTCTGCGGTGTCTCGCAGGGACGAGTCGCGGATGTTCGCGTCGGCCCGGAACTCCTCGGGCGGCGGGAACGTGCGATCTTCCTGGAGGAGGTCCTCGATGGCGTCGGACATGGACGTGCTCCGTTCGGTCGACGGGGGATCGGTGGACGCCCCGGGACACGTCGACGTGGGCTTCCACCGGTCCGGCATCGACGGTAGTGAAGCCCGGGTGGACCGTCTCGGACTTGTGGGCAGGGCCGGCGGACGCCGTCGTCGCGGGCGCGACCACCCCGGTCCCGCCGCGGACGGTGGTGTGGTTGCATGGGGGCCGTGAGCGGCATCGACTGGGACCTCTGGGAAGAGGACTACGACGACCTCGACGTGGCGGCGCATCGCCGTCGTCGGGGCACCAAGCGATCCACCAAGGCCCAGGAACGCATCGACGACGCCGACCAGGCCCGCGTGGTCGCCGTCGCACGGGGCCTGCTGGAGGTGTTCCACGACGGTCGGCGCCAGTCGGCGCGCTTCGGGGGGGCGATGCGGGGCACCAAGGTCGCGGTCGGTGACCGGGTCCGCATCCGTCCCGCCCGTCGCGACACCGACGTCGCCCGGGTGCTGGGTCGCGACGAGCGCACGACGTTCCTGACCCGCACGCCCGACGACGACGCCGACACCGAGCGGGTCGTGGTCGCCAACGCCGACGCGGTGGCGGTGGTGGTGTCGGCCGATCGGGCCGTCGACGCCCGCGGCTTCATCGACCGAGTGCTGGTGTCGGCGTCGGTGGGGTCGATGGCCGGGCTGGTCGTGGTCAACAAGGTCGACCTGGTGGACGCCGACGTGGTCGCCACCGCCATGGCGCCCTATCGCGACCTCGACGTCGACGTGGTGGTCACCTCGGCCGAGACCGGCGCGGGGCTGGACGACCTGCGGGTCCGGCTGGCCGGGTGCTGGACGGCCTTCACGGGCCACTCCGGGGTCGGCAAGTCGTCGTTGTTCAACCTGGTCGTGCCCGCCGCCGACCAGGACGTGGCCGCGATCGGACGCCACGGGGGGCGCCACACGACCGTGGCCGCGGTCGCCCAGCACGCACCCGCGCTTGACGCCTGGCTGGTGGACACCCCGGGCGTGCGGTCCTTCGGGCTGGGGACGCTGACCGCCCCCGAGCTGGCCGCGCACTTCCCCGAACTCGCCGGCCTGGACTGCGAGCTCGACGACTGCCAGCACGTCGACGAACCGGGCTGCGCCCGCCGCGAGGACACCATGGCGCCGTCTCGCTGGGCCTCCTACCTGCGGATCCGCGAGGGCCTGGTCCCCGCCTGACCGTGGTGCCCGACCACGAGGCTGCGTCGTGTCGCGGCTGCCCGGCCCGGCGCCCGCGACCGGTGGGCGCCGTCGCTACGCTGTCCGGTCGCATGCCCCGGCGGGGTAGCCAAGTGGTAAGGCAGGGGACTGCAAATCCTCTATCACGGGTTCGATTCCCGTCCCCGCCTCTCCGGTCGCGGTCGCCGGACTCGTCGGACGTGTTCGAGCCGCGACGTGGTTCGCACCACTCCGGACGGTCGGCTAGCATGTCCGTCCGATCCCGGGGTGTTAGCTCAGATGGCTAGAGCGCTCGCCCGACACGCGAGAGGTCACTGGTTCAAATCCAGTACGCCCCACCACGAAACGGCTCCGCTTGCGGAGCCGTTTCGCCTGTCGCCCCCGTGACCGGTCCGTGACCGTCGCCTGGGACCGTCTCGCGCGGTCCTACCGGTTCCAGGAATGGCTCGAGCGTCCCGGCTGGGACGCCCTGGTGGCACTGGCCCGTCCGGACCCCACGGACGTGGTGGCCGACCTGGGCTGTGGACCGGGCACGGCCGCACGCATGCTGGCCCGGCGCGGTCGGCACGTGGCCGGGCTGGCCGGCGTCGACACCTCGCCGGCCATGCTGTCGCGAGCCCGCGACGCCGGGATGGCGGTGGTCCGGGGCGACGTGCGTGACGTCCCACTGCCCGACGCCACGGCCGACCTGGTCGTGTGTGGCTGGGTGCTGCACCTGCTGGACCAGGACGGTCGGCGTGCGGCCCTGGTCGAGGTCGCCCGACTGGTGGGCGCACACGGGCGTGGTGTCGTCCTGGTGCCGGGACGGCCGCCGGGTCGTGCGGGACGTCTGGTCCGCGGGTTGCTGCGTGCGACCGTCGCCTCCCGGACGTTGGCGCGGGTCCACGCCCTGGACGACGACGTGGCGGCCGCCGGCCTGGAGGTCATCGTCGACCGGACGGTCGGCAGTGGGACGTGGGGCTACGTCACCCGGGTGCTGGTGGTGCGTGCGACCTGATCCGGCCCGTGCCACCGGTCATCGGTCGCCCCAGCCGTAGCGCACCTCGTCGAGGCCGGGCTGGCCGGGTTCGTGGGCCGCCACTGCGTCCGTCCGGTCCACGTCCAGCGCCAACTGGCGGTCCGTGCGGGCGGCCGGCGTGTCGGTGGCGTCGGGCTGTCCGGTCACCGCACTCCACCACCATCGCAGCCCACGCGGGGCATTGCGGATGCCCAGGGCGTCGAGGCCGCGATCGGCGTTGCCGAGGAAGATGTCGACGTCCACCCGTCGGTGCACGGTCGCGGCCACGACGTCGTCGGTGGGGTAGTCCTGGCGCAGCCGCGCGACCACGTCGTCGCGGGCGTCCACCAGGCGATACCGCGTCCCGACGGGGTCGGCAGCGGCGGCCAGGTCGCGGCGCACGTGGCGCCACAGCAGGCGCTGGCGTGCGAACCAGTCCCAGGCGTGGCGCGGTGGCGTGGGCGCCACTGGTGGCCTCCCGTGCGGGGATGTCCCCGCACGATAGCCCCGGCAGGCCCTGGTCGGCATCAGCCACTCGCTGGTCGGCACCCCGGTCGTGGCCCGACGGGAACCCGACGTCAGCCCTGGTCCAGTGCGGCCAGGACGCGGGGGAGCCAGTGCTCGACGGGGTCGCGTCGGACCACGGTGGCGAGGTGGTCGTAGGGCGTCGGCTCGGCGTTGCCGATCACCAGCGGGATGCCGATCTCGTGGGCCGCGGGGACCAGTGACGCCGCGGGCACCACCTGCAACGACGTGCCCAGCACCAGGACCAGGTCGCCACCCTCCACCAGCGACCAGGCACGTTGCACCGTCGCCGCGTCCATCGCCTGGCCGAACGAGATCGTGGCCGCCTTCAGGATCCCGCCGCAGTCCGGGCAGTGCGGATCGTCCTCGCCGGCGTCGAGGCGGTCCAGCACGCCACGGGTGGGACCCTGCCACCCACACCCATCCGCGACGCCGTCACGGGGCGCCGTCCCGATGCAGGTCGTGGTGTGCGCGGTGCCGTGCAACTCGACCACGTCGGTGCTGCCGGCGGCCTGGTGCAGGCCGTCGATGTTCTGGGTCACCACGCCCGCCACGTGGCCGCGGCGTTGCAGGTCGGCGATGGCCTCGTGGGCCGGGTTGGGGCGGGCCCCGGCATCGAGGAACTCCCGTCTCATCGCCCAGCCCGACGCCCGCACCGACGCGTCGTCGACGTGGCGCTGGAAGGTCAGTTCACGGGGGTCGTGGCGGGTCCACAGGCCCGTCGGGGAACGGAAGTCGGGCAGGCCCGACCCGGTCGACACCCCGGCGCCGGTGAGGACCACGGCGGCCTCGGATCCCGCCACCAGCGCCACCAGGCGCTCGAGGGCCACCGCGTCGGTCGGGTCGGGGGCGAAGGTGGCCATGGCGGCTCCCGGTGCGTTCGTCGGCTTGGGATCGGGGGCGGCGGTCTCGTCCCCCGGCGAATCGTGGTCGGATCGTGGTCGGATCGTGGTCGGATCGGGGTCGGATCGGGGTCGGATCCTGGTCGGATCGTGGTTTGGGCGGGAGCCCGGGCCGCCGTACCCTGCTCCCGTCGCGTCCGCACCACGGCTCCGACACCCGGCACGGTACGGGCCAGCCCTGGCCGGGAACCGCCATCGCGACCCGGGATCGCCGGTCGGCCCCCGGCGCCGCTTCCGACCACCTCGAGGCATCGTGTCGTCGTCGCCAGCCCCACCGGTCCGGCCCGCCCGGCGCCATGCTGCGGGTCGCGTCGGCGGGCCACGCTGGTGGGTGGCGGTTGCGATCGTGTGCGTCCTGGCCTGGGGGGGCGGGGCGTGCGCGGCCACCGACGACGGCACCCGTGTCCGGGACCGGGACGGTGCGGGCGTGCCGTTGGACCCGGAGGTGACCCCGTGAACGAGCGTGCCCGCGATCCCGACGTCGACCACGGCGTGGACCGGCCCGAGTCCGGCGGCGACGGGGACCGACCGCCCACTGGCCACCCGTCGCGCCCGCCCCTGGTCGCGATGGTCGTGGTCGGCCTGGTCGGCCTGGTGGTGCTGGTGCTGTTCCTGCGCAGCGCCGGGCTGTCCTCCCAATCGGTGACGGCGTCGATGCTGGACGAGGAGGAGACGGTGGTCGGGCCCGGGGCGGTGACCATCGACCTCGGCAGCGTGACCGTGACCGGCGAGCTCGGCGCCGAATGGATCCAGCGCGAACGCTGCCCCGGCTGGGTGCAGTTCAATTCCCTGGAGGGTGACGCGACGACGGTGCACGTGATCGCGACGACGGGTGTCCCGGATCCGGCCACCGGTCGCCTGCTCCCGGTCGACGACCACGTCGCCTGGTTGGCGAGCGAGGCCGGCATCGACGTGGCCGACCCCGAGTCGACGACGCTGCTCGGCGAGCCTGCGGTCCGAGGGCCACTGGTGGCCGCGTCGGGCGCGCCCGAGGATGCCCTGGTGGCGGCCTGCCGTGAGGCCAGCGGCCGGGGCGGCAGCGGCATCCGTGGTCCGGCCGCCGGGTTCGACCAGTACCTGGTGGCCACCGATGCCCCGGTCGAGGGTGTCGGGACGGTCGTGGTGCTGGGCGCGGCGTGGGTCGGCGGTGACATCGACCTGGCGACGAGCGAGGCCCGGGACCTGGCGGCCTCGCTCGAGCGGGGCCCGTGACGATCACCGGGCCGGATGCTGCCCGTCGTGCCACCACGTCGCGAGGCCGAGCCCGGCCAGGGCCGTCAGGCCGATGGCGTGGCGCAGCCAGGTCGCCACGGTGACGCGCAGGTAGTCCGGGAGCAGGGCGCGTCGCAGGCCGTACACGGGGTCGCCCACGGTGGCGAAGTCCACGACCCAGGTGAGTCGGCCCGCGAGCCCGTCGACGACCAGCCATCCGAACGTCACGACCCCGAGCAGCCCGGCCAGCGCGACCACCGGCCGGGCCCACCTCCACGTCGTCGCGTCCAGCCACGCCGCGACCAGCACGGCCACCAACGGCAGCACCACGACCACCTGGCGACCCGGCAACCACCAGCCGTGCATCGTCAGGGCCACGAAGGTCGCGGTCGCCCACCCCGCCGCGACGACGGCCACCGTGGCGCGCCCGGTCCCCGACCGCAGGCCGACGGCGATCCCCGCGGGTGCGGCCAGCCACGCCGGTTGCCACGCGGCGAGGCCGAAGTCGCGGTCCAGCACCAGCCCCACCAGTCGACGGGAGCGCCCGACCGGATCCGGTCGGAACCCGACGACGGAGAACTCGCCCCGTGCGGCGAAGTGGTCGGCCGACGCGTAGGGCGTCCAGCCGGTCCACACCACCTGGTGGACCACCAGCCACACCACGACCGCCACGCCCAGCACGGCGACGCAGGTGGCCACCAGCCGTCGGTGGAGACGCCAGCGCCACAGGGCGACCACCGCGATGGCCATGCCCACGGGCACGTACTTGACGGCCAGCCACGGCAACGCGACCACGGCCAGCACCAGCACGACCGCGTGGCGACGACCGGGCCGCGTGGTGGTCGCGGCGCCGGTGCCGACGACCGTCGCCAGGGCGGCCAGCAGTTCGGGGTAGACCTGGGCGCCGTAGCCGGCCAGCGGCCACGACGCGAACGCGGTCGCCGTGACGGCACCGGCCACGATCGGCGCCACCCCGAACCGGCGCGTGGCCAGCAACGTGGTCGCCGCCGCCGTCGCCCCGGCCACGACGGCCAGCAGCACCTTGACCGCAGCCCACCCACCCACGGCCATCGCCGGGGCGGCCAGCAACGGCAGCAGGGGATCGTGGGGCGAGACCATTCGACCGTCCGCCAACACGCGTTCCTGGATCGGCAGGTCCACCTCGTGGAACGGTCGCCACCGTTCCTCGGCGAGTTCGTCGGCGAGGTCGAGGTCGCCGTCCTCGGCCAGGCTGAGTGCCGTCAACAGGTAGTGCGGCTCGTCGCTGGTGGTGCGTGCCCCGTAGGTGGCGCGGACGCCGAGACCGGCCAATGCGGCGGCCAGCGCCACCAGCGCGACCACCATGGCCACCGGACGGTCCCGGTGCCACCACCGTGCGACCCCCGGCGCGGCCGCGGTCGTGGTCGCCACCGGCGAGGTGGTGATCACAACGCGTCGGCGCGTCGGATCACCAGCGCCCACGTCAGGCCCCCCGACAGCGCCAACAGGACCAGCGAGGCGATCGCGGCGTCGGTCCAGAAGGCGTCGGTGGCGGCGTTCCAGATCCGTGTCGCCAGCGTCTCGAAGCCGTTGGGCGCCAGCAGCAGCGTCGCCGGCAGTTCCTTCATGACCGACAGCAGCACGAGCCCGGCGCCGGCCACCAGGCCCGGGCGCATCAGCGGCAGCTCGACCCGTCGCCACCGGCGCCAGGCCGACACCCCCAGCACGTCGGAGGCCTCCTCGATCCGCGCGGGAACCGACGCGACCGCGACCTCGGCGGCACGCAGGGACTGGGCGCCGAAGTGGACGACGTAGGCGGCCACGAGCACGACCTCGGTCCGGTACAGCGGCGTGCCGGCCAACCAGAACACCAGGGCCAGCGCGATCGCGAGGCCGGGCAGGGCGAACCCCGCGACGACGACGGTGGCGGCCCCGGCCGCGACCCGGTCGCGTCGACGGGTCGCCAGCAGGCCGACCGGGAGCACCACGACCGTCGCGGCGACCGCCGCGAGCACGCTGACCCGCACCGTGGCCCACAACGGGGTCAGCAGGGCCGTGGGGTCCGACAGCAGCAGTGAGCTCGCGCCGACCGTGGCGCCGCGGACGACCCACCCCACCAGCACCGCGGTCGGCAGCGCCAGCGCCAGGCCCACGACCACGACCGGGACGGCCACCCCGACGACCGACCACCGTCCCAGCGCGACCCGCAGTCCCCGCACGCTGCGTCGACCCGACGTGCGGTCGGCCCCCGCGGCGCTGCGCTCCAGCACGGCCACCGTCAGGGCCAGCAGGCCAAGCGACAGCGACAATGTCAGCGACAGGGTCGGGTCGGCCAGGCGACTGGCGTAGATCACCCGGGTGAGCACGTCGTAGCGCAGCAGCTCGACGACGCCGTAGTCGCTGGCGGCGTACAGGAACACCAGCAGTGCGCCGGCCAGGATCGCCGAGCGCAGCTGTGGCAGGACCACCGAGGTGAACACCTGGCGTGGACGACGTCCGAACAGGCGCGCGGCCTCCTCCAGCGACGGCGGCAGCTGGTTGAGTCGAGAGGCCACGACCAGGTGGACGTAGGGGTAGGTGAACAACGTCAGCACCAGCCACGACCCCCACAGCCCGCGCAACGGTGGCACGGCACCGACCCCGACTCGCGCGAGGGCCTCGGCCAGCAGCCCACCCGGCGCGAATGCGGACACCAGGGCGAAGGTGCCCATGAACGACGGGATGACCAGTGGCAGGGGCAGCAGGACGCGCCACCACCGGACCCCGGGCAGGTCGGTGCGGGTGACCAGCCACGCGGTGGCCGTCCCGACGACCGCGGCGCTGACGGCGACCAGGCCGGCGAGCAGCACCGTCCGGGCGAAGGGGGCCAGCAGGCGGCCGTCCCCGACGACCTCGGCGAGTCCTCCCGGGTCGCCGAGCACCCGGACCACGAGGTACCCGAGCGGGGCCGCGAAGCCGATCGCGACCACCACGGCCCAGGCCCGCCCCGGCCCGAGCCGTCGCGTCGGGATCCGCCCGTGACGTGACCCGCCGCCGGGTGGTGGGTCCCCGTCAACGTCCGGGGTCGCCGGGATCGGGTCCACGACCGTGGGCAGGTCGCCGTGGTCCGGTGCCATCTCGCCTCGCTGGTGGTCGCGTCCTGCGGCCGGGATGGTCAGCTTCCCAGACCGGCGTCGCGGATCAGGGCCAGTGTGCCGGTCAGGTCGCCACCGAGTTCGGCGTAGTCGACCGACGGCAGCTCCTGGTCGTCCAGCGACGGAAGCTGGGGGAGGGGCTGCACCGACGGCGACAACGGGTACTCGAAGGTCTCGTCGCGGAAGTACTCCTGGGCCTCGTCGGACAGCAGGAAGCGGATGAAGTCGGCCGCCGCCTCGGGCTGGTCGGTGGCGGCCACGATCGAGGCGGTCGAGGGCAGCACCAGTGCGCCGATGTCGCCGTCCGGGAAGCGGTGGTTGACCGAGGGCAGGGAGGGATCCTCGTCGAGGAAGCGCGCGTTGTAGTAGTGGTTGACCAGTCCCATCTCGACCTCGCCCCGGCTGACGGCGTCCACGATCGCGTTGTTGTTGCTGTAGGTGGCGACGTCGTTGGCGACCAGTCCCTCGAGCCAGGCGGAGGTGGCCTCGTCGCCACGTTCGACCCGCATCGCCGCGACGAAGTCCTGGAAGGAGCCGTTGGGCGGGGCCACCGCGACCCGGCCGCGGTAGGGCTCGGTGACCAGGTCGTCGACGCTGGCGGGGAGCTCGTCGTCGTCGACCAGGTCGCGGTCGTAGACGAGGACGCGCTGGCGCCCCGTGATGCCGATCCAGTTGCCGTCGTCGGCGACGTAGCGTTCGTCGACCAGCTCGAGCACGTCGTCGGGCAGGGCCGTCAACAACCCGCGCTCGTCCACCGCGGCGACCGCACCCGGGCTCTGGGCGAGGAACACGTCGGCACCGGTGGCGTCGCCCTCCTCGGCCAGCAACAGCGCCATGTCGGCGGTGTCGCCGTAGTTGACCTCGATCGAGGTGCCGGTCTCCTCGGCGAAGCGGTTCAGGATCGGCTCGACGAGGTTCTGGCTGCGTCCGGAGTACACCACGAGGGTGTCCCCGGACGTCGAGCAGGCGGCGAGTCCGACCGTGACCAGGACGGCGGTGACGCACAGGCGGACGAGGGTCATGGGTGGTTCCTCGGTGTTTCGGCGGGGACTGGGGCGGGACAGGAGGAGGGAGGACGTCCCGGCGTCGGGCACCGGGGCGTCGGTGCTAGGCGAACGCGGCCGTCCGGGTGTCGGTCGGATGGCGGCGCGCGGCAGCGTCCTGGCGGGCGACGAGGGTCGCCAGTGGGGTGCGTGCCAGGGCACCGACGGCGTGGGCCAGGGCCGTGGTGTCGGCCCAGGTGGTCGGGACCTCGCGGTCGTGTGCGGGTTCCACCCGGACCCGGAGGTCACCACCGGTGACCGCGCGAACGGCCTCGAGGTGCTCGGCCAGCGAATGGGTCACGCCGCTGCCGAGGTTGAACGTGCCGGTGCGGACCGCGTCGAGCAGGCGTCCGACGGCCGCCGCCACCTCGCGAACGTCGGACACGTCGCGGCGGCGGCGCAGGTCGCCCAACACCCGCAGGTCACGCCCGGCCCGGGCCGCGGCCAGCCACGTCGCCAGGGCCATGTCGGCCCGCTGCCCCTCGCCGGCCACCGTGAAGGGTCGGACCACCGTGGTGGGGCCGCGACGTCGGGCGGCGAGGCGCTCGGCGACGACCTTGGAGTGGGCGTAGCCACCTCGCGGTCGGGGGACGTCGTCCTCGCGACAGGCCCGGGGTGCCGAGATCGCGCCGGCACCGCCGTAGATCGACGACGAGGAGGTGACGACCACGTGGGCGCCGGGCGGCGCGTGGTCGACCACGGCCGCGGTGGCCAGGACGTTGTCGTGCCATCGACGACGGGCGACGCCCGGTCCGTCGGCGCGCACGCCCGGGGCGCCGGCGAGGTGCACCACGGCGTCGGTGGATCCCAGCACGGCCGCGGACCGCGGGTCGACCACGTCCTGGACGACCACGTCCACGCCGGCCGTGCGGGGGTGGGGACGGCGGTCCATGGCCACCACGTCCCACCCGGCCGACACGCGTTCGCGGACGACGTGGCGGCCGATGAAGCCAGCGGCACCGGTGACGACGACACGTGGCACGGACACCTCGAGGTGGGACGGCGGACCGACGATCCGGGGCCGGGCCCGGACGGCGTCGGGAAGGAAGGTTAGGGTAACCTAACTTACCCGCCGGGCCGACGGTCCACGATCTTCGACGGTCCGGGGCCCGGCGATCGCCGCACCATCCGCCCGACGTCCGACCCCAGGTACCCGCATGCCCGACGCGCCCACCGGATCCCCGCCCACCCCGCACGCCCGTGCTCGGGGCCTCGGGCGCTGGCGGTTGCCACCGACCCGGCCACCCCGCCCCGCCGCTCGGTCCGCGGCCGGGCCCGTGGTGCTGTTCCTGCCGGCGCACGACGAGGAGGAGACCGTCGCCGACGTCGTGGGTCGGTGCCCGTCGTCGGTGGACGGCCACGCCGTCCACTGCCTCGTGGTGGACGACGGTTCCCGCGACCGCACCGCCCGACGGGCGGCCGCCGCTGGCGCGGAGGTCGTGCGTTCACCGACCAACCGGGGGCTGGGCGCGGCCGTGCGCACGGGCCTTGCGCGAGCACGTGAACTCGACGCGGTCGCGGTGGCGTTCTGCGATGCCGATGGGGAGTACGACCCGTCGGAACTCCCGGACCTGGTCCGCCCGGTCCTGGCCGGCGAGGTCGACTACCTGGTCGGCAGCCGATTCACCGGTCGCATCGAGCGCATGCTGCCGCACCGACGACTGGGCAACCGCGTGCTGACGGCCTGGACGGCCTGGTCCGCCCGGCTGCCGATCAGCGACGGTCAGTCCGGGTACCGGGTGCTGTCGCCGGCCGCGGCCGACGCCGCCGAGGTCGAGCACGACTACAACTACGCGCAGGTGCTGACGCTGGACCTGGTCGCGAAGGGATTTCGCTACGGCGAACGGCCGATCCGGTACCACTTCCGGGAACAGGGCCGGTCGTTCGTGCGTCTGGGCCGCTACCTCGCCCAGGTGGTGCCCGCCGTCCGTCGCGTGGTCGCCCGAACCGCCTGAGTCCCCCACGATCCCCGTGGTGATGGTCTCGGCGTCGGCACGTCACGGTCGGCGATGGCCGGTGGTCACGGGGCCCGGGTCGTGGGCGTGGTCTCCGCCACGATCGGGCGGGGGTCGTCGTCGCCGGCGGGGAAGGCGGCCACGGGCCCGTTGACGACGACGGAGACGGGATCGTCCACGGCGAAGTGCCGGGTGGGTCCGAGCCGCGCCCGCAGCCGGAGGCCGGCGACCTCGACGGTGACCACCTGGTCGTGGCCGTAGTAGGTGACGCCCACGATCCGGGCGGCCGCCGGGCTGAGGCCACGACGCACCTCGACCTCCTCGGGGCGGACCAGCACCACCTGGGGTCCGTCACCGACCGGGCGGACGGTCTCGAGACGGCCCAGCGGGGTGTCGACGAAGAACCGCCCCGCCCGCGTCGCCGGCACCGCCAGGGCGTCACCCACGAACTCGGCCACGAAGCGCGTGGCCGGACGGGCGTACAGCTCGTGGGGGGCGGCGACCTGGTGGAGGCGACCGTCGCGCATGACCGCCACCCGATCGGCCAGGGACAACGCCTCGGTCTGGTCATGGGTGACGAACACCGCGGTGGTCCCGGTGGCACGCAGGATCGTCCGGACCTCCTCGCGAACGACGACCCGCAGGGCGGCGTCGAGGTTGGAGAAGGGCTCGTCGAGCAGCAGCACCGACGGTCGCGGTGCCAGCGCCCTGGCCAGGGCCACGCGTTGCTGTTGGCCACCCGACAGTTGGTCGGGTCGACGGTCGCGCTGGTGGGACAGGCCGACCAGGTCCAGTGCCTCGTCCACCCGCCGGGACACCTCGTCGGCGGACAGGCGGGACAGGCCGTAGGCGACGTTGGTGGCCACGTCGAGATGCGGGAACAGGGCGTAGTCCTGGAACACGAGTCCGACCCGACGACGATGCGGGGCGACGAAGGTGCCGGGACCGGCCACGACGTCGGGTCCCACCGCGATCGTCCCGGCATCGGGGCGTTCGAGCCCGGCCACCAGGCGCAGGGCGGTCGTCTTCCCACAGCCCGACGGCCCCAGCAGGGCCGTCAGCGACCCGGGGGCGACCGCCAGGTCGAGGTCGGTGACCGCGGGCACCGCGCCGAAGCGCTTGGACACCCCGTGCAGGCGCAACGCCGGGGTCGTCGCGTCGCCGGTCGTGTCGGCGTCGGCGTCGGCGCGGGAGGCCGTCCGGGACGGCGTCGGGGTCGCACCGGGGGCGGACGGGGTGGCGGACAACATGCCCTCCGGGTCGTCGCTCGCGGGCGGGTCGCGGGTGCCGGCCGGGGGGAAGGGCCGGGAAGGTTAGGCTACCCTCACCTCGCACCTGCATCCCGTCGCCACCGCTGATCGAGGCCCCGTGCCACGCATGCTGTCCGGCTCCCTGGTGGAGCTCGCCGACGTCGAACCGTCGCTGCCGCCGGCGACCGCCGCGGCCGTGGGACGCCTCACGGACGCCGAGCTCGACCTGCGACGCCACATGCTGGCCGAACGCCTGCTCGCGGACGTGATCGGCCTGCCGTGGGAGCTGGTGCACGACGAGGCGGAGGCCTGGGGCCTGGAGGTGTCGGCGCGCCTCGACGCGCGCCTGACGGTGCTGCTGGACGACCCCGCGACCTGCCCGCACGGCAACCCCATGCCCGGGGCGGCCGCACCGGCCGACCAGCACGATGCCGTGGCGGCCGACCGCGCCCCGCTGGGCCGGGTCGAGGTCGTGCGCATCACCGAGGAGTTGGAGGAGGACGGCCCGGCCCTGCGCCTGCTGGCCGCCGCCGGGTTGCTCCCGGGCCGCCGTGCCGAGTTCGTCGGCCGTGGCCCCGACGGCCTGTCGGTCGTGGGGGCCAGCGCCGACGCCGTGCTGCCGGCGCGGATCACCAGCGACCTCTACGTCCGGGTGCTCGGCGACGGCGCGGCCTGACCGACCTGCGACGTCGCCGTCCGGCTGGCCACGGCGCGACCGTCCCGATCCCGACAGGGGTGCCCATGCCAGACGACCCAGCCCCCGACACGTCATCCGACACGTCATCGGACATGTCATCCGACATGTCATCCGACACGTCACCGGACGGTGGGGTGGCCCGGCGTGCCGTGCAGGTCCTGGGGGACCGGGTCCTGGTGGCACTTCCCGACGAGGGCGAACGCACCACCCGCACCGGACTGCTGATCCCGTCGACCGCCGAGTCGGTCGACCGCAAGGGGCGGTGGGGCGAGGTGCTCACGGTCGGGCCGAACGTCCGGACCGTGGCGGCGACCGACGAGGTGCTCTACCTGCCCGAGGACGCCATCGAGGTCGACGTCCGTGGCGACCTCTACCTGGTCGTGCGGGAACGCGACGTCCACGCCGTGGCGTCGCTGCGCACCGGCGCCACCACCGGCCTGTACCTGTAGGGCGAGCGCCCCGGCCGCGTCCCGGCTGGTCGGGACGGCGTGGGCCGGGTTCAGGCGCTGTCGCCCCCGTCGTCGCGCTCGTCCCCGTCGTCGGTGACCGCCACGTCGACCAGGACCTCGTCGGCGCCCACGGCATCGCCGACCGCGACCGCAAGGGCCGCCACGACGCCGGGTCCGGGGGCGGTGACGGGGTGCTCCATCTTCATCGCCTCGACCACGACCAGGACGTCGCCGGCGGCGACCCGGTCGCCCTCGGCGACCGCGACGGCGACCACCTGGCCGGGCATCGGCGCCACCAGGCGTGCCGCACCGGGGGTGATCACCTGGTCCACGTGCCGGACCCGTCGTGGCGCGGCCAGCCGTCGGCTCCCCTGGCCGGACCGCGACAGCCACACGTGGCCGCCGTCGCGGTCGACCACCATCGGGTCCAGCTCGACCCCGTCCACCGCCAGGGTCATCGCGCCGTCGCCGTCGGGGCCCGACACCGGGGTGACCATCCGCGCCGTGGCCTCGTCGGAGCGCACCGCCCAGCCGTCGGGCGCGGTGGTCACCGTCCAGCGGGTGGTGTCGTCGCCCGTGGGGCCGATCGCGATCGACCAGCCCCCGCCCGGGCCGTTGCGCCAGGGGCCGAGGAGCGCCCAGGGATCCGTCGTGGTGGCCCGCCCCGACGTCGCCCCGGCGGCCAGCGCGGCCGCCACGGCCGCCGACTCGTCGTGTCCCAACGGGTCGGGGGCCCAGTCCGGGAGGTGGTCGTCGAGGAACCCCGTGGTCACCTCGCCGGCACCGAACGCCGGGTGGCGGAGGACGTCGAGGAGGTGTTCCAGGTTGGTCACGATGCCGGTCACCCGGCTGGCGGCCAGGGCGCCCAGCAGGCGTCGACGGGCCTCCTCGCGGGTGTCGCCGTGGGCGATCACCTTGGCCAGCATCGGGTCGTAGTGGGGCGTGACCACCGAGCCCGCGACGACGCCGGCGTCGACGCGAACGCCCGGACCGATGGAGAAGCGTGCGAGGCGGCCGGACTGGGGCAGGAAGCCGGCCGCGACGTCCTCGGCGTACAACCGCACCTCGATGGCGTGGCCCGTCGGGGTGTCCGGCACGGCCGGGACGTCCCCCCCGGCGGCGATGTCCAGCTGGCAGGCGACCAGGTCGAGCCCGGTGATCGCCTCGGTGACGGGGTGTTCCACCTGCAACCGGGTGTTCATCTCGAGGAAGAAGAAGTCGCGTCCGTCGCCGCCGGCGTCGAGCAGGAACTCGACGGTGCCGAGGTTGGTGTAGCCGACCTCGCGCACCAGCGCGACGGCCGCGGCGCCCATGGCCGCCCGCAGGTCGTCGTCCAGCGCGGGGGAGGGGGCCTCCTCGACCACCTTCTGGTGCCGACGCTGGATCGAGCAGTCCCGTTCGAACAGGTGCACGGCACCCCCGTGGGTGTCCCCGGCCACCTGGACCTCGACGTGGCGTGCCGTGGTCACCAGCCGCTCCACCAGCAGGCGGTCGTCGCCGAAGGACGCAGCGCCCTCCCGGGCCGCCCCCGCCAGCGCGGCGGGCAGGTCCTCCAGCCGGTCGACGCGACGCATGCCCTTGCCACCACCACCGGCGACGGCCTTGACCAGCACCGGCAACCCGAGCTCGGCGACGGCCTCGGCAACCTCGTCGGGGCCCAGGCCGGCGGGGTCGAGCGAGGCCAGGATCGGGACCCCCGCACGGTCGGCCACGGCCTTGGCAGCGGCCTTGTCGCCCATCAGTTCGATCACGTCCCCCGTCGGCCCGACGAAGGCGATCCCCGCCTCCGCACAGGCTCGCGCCAACGCCGGGTTCTCCGACAGGAAGCCGTACCCGGGGTGGATGGCGTCGGCGCCGGTCGTGCGGGCGGCGGCGATGATCGCGTCGACGTCGAGCTCGGCCGCCACCGGGTCACCCGCCAACCGCACGGCGACGTCGGCCTCGGCGACGTGGGGCGCATCGACGTCGACGTCGCTGTGGACGGCGACCGTTGCCAGTCCGAGCTCGCGACAGGTCCGCAGGACGCGGCGGGCGATCTCGCCCCGGTTGGCGACCAGCACGACCCGGAGCCGCTCGGTGGCGACGTCGCCGATCACGACGGGTCCTGCCCGGTGGCCGCGCCCGTGTCGCGGTCCGGATCCGGGGCCGTGGGCGCCCACGAGGGAGGGCGCCGCTCGAAGAACGCCGCCATCCCGTCCTGGCCCTCGTCGGAGACCCGCAGGTCCGCGATCAGGGGGATGGTGTGCTCCTCGGCCGTGGCCGGGTCGGCCAGGACCCGGCGGATCAGCGCCTTGGTCCGGCGCTGGGCCATCGGGGCCCCGGCCAGCAGCTCGCCGACCACCCCGGCCACGGCATCGTCGAGGTCCTCGCGAGCCACGACCTCGTGCACCAGGCCCATCGTGACCGCCACCTCGGCCGGGAACAGTTCCCCGGTCAGGAACCACCGCCGAGCGGCCGCGGGCCCGATCTTGGGCAACACGATCCGTGAGATCGTGGCGGGGGCGATGCCGAGCCGAACCTCGGTGAAGCCCATCCTGGCGCCCGCCACCGCCACGACGATGTCGCAGGCACACATCAGGCCCGTCCCGCCGGCGATGGCGTGGCCGTTCATGCGACCGACCACCGGGGTCGGGAACTCGTCGACGGCACGGAAGATCCGGGCGAGGCGGGCCGAGTCCGCCTCGTGCTCGGCGCGGTCCTTGTCGACGCCCTCGCGCATCCAGTGGAGGTCGCCGCCGGCCGACAACGCCTCGCCGGCCCCGGTCAGGACCAGCACGCGCACGTCGGGGTCCTCGGCCAACTCGGCCAGCGCGTCCTCCAGCGCCGTCATGAGCGGCGGCGACAGGGCGTTGCGCACGTCGGGACGATGCAGCGTCAGGGTCACGACCCCGCGATCGTCGCGGTCGCGCAACAGGACCTGGGACATGGCGACTCCGGGACACCGGGGGCCTCGGACGGGTCGCAGGCGCCCCGGGTCCGAGCGGGCGGGGCCAGCGTAGGTGCTGGACCCTGCGCCCGGTCCGACGTCGCCGCATCGGGGCGCGGTGGCGGGAACGCGCCCGCGTGCGATCCGCGTGCCGGGGGCTCCCGTGGTCGGGTCGACGGTCCCCGTCGGGCCCTGGGCGACAGGGCCTAGACTCCCCGCCACCGTCCCGACCTGCTGGAGCCCCGGTGGCCGACCAACGCCCGACCCTGCTGCTGCTGGACGGCCACTCGCTGGCCTACCGCGCCTTCTACGCCCTGCCGGACACCCTGCGGACCCAGACGGGCATGTTGACCAACGCGGTCTACGGGTTCACGTCGATGCTGATCAAGATGCTGGGCGACCGCGACCCGGACGGCGTGGCCGTGGCCTTCGACAAGGGCCGCGACGTGTTCCGCACCGAGGCCTACCCCGACTACAAGGCCAACCGGTCCGCGCCCCCCGACGAGTTCCGACCCCAGGTCGACCTCATCAAGCAGGTCTGCGACGTGCTCCGGCTGCCGATCCTGACGGTCGCCGGGATCGAGGCGGACGACGTGCTGGCCACCATCGCCGAACGTGCCGTCGGCGACGGCTGGGACGTGTTCATCGTCACCGGGGACCGGGACGCGATGCAGTTGCCGCGTGAGCACCTGACCGTGCTGTACACGCTGCGTGGCATCAGCGAGATGGCCGAGATGACCCCGGAGGCGGTCGAGGAGCGCTACGGGATCCGACCCGGTTCCTACGTGGACGTGGCCGCCCTGCGGGGGGACAACTCCGACAACCTGCCCGGTGTGCCCGGCGTCGGGGACAAGACCGCCGCCAAGCTGGTCAACCAGTTCGGGGACGTCGACGGGGTCTATGCCAACATCGACGAGGTGTCCGGCAAGAAGGTCCCGGCCATGCTGGTCGAGCACGAACAGCAGGTCCGCACGAACGTGCGCGTGATGCGTCTGCGCCGTGACGTGGACGTGCCGATGGACCCCGACGAGCTGCGGCTGAGCCCGTGGGACGCCGACGCCATCCGAAAGCTGTTCGGGACCCTGGAGTTCCGGGCGCTCTACGACCGCTTCGCCGAGGAGGTCCTGGACGGCGACATCGCCGAGGAACAGGCGCGCGGGTTCCAACGGGTGCCGACCCGCCTGGAGGGTGGCGACCTGCGCGGATGGCTGGCCGACCTGGGCGCGGACCCCGTGGCGGTCGTGGCCGACGTCACCGACCGCGTCCCGCACCTGCACCTGGAGGCCCTCGGGCTGTCCCACGTGGACGGGGCCCCCGTGAGCCTGTCGATGGCCGAGGCCACCGACGACGACCGCACCGCCCTGGCCGAGCTGTTGGCCGGTCCGCGTGACCTGGTCGCGCACGACGCCAAGGTGCTGGACCACGTCGCCACCGCGCTGGGCGTGGAGCTGGCCGGGGTGTCCATCGACACCGAGCTGGCGGCCTACCTGCTGGCACCGGCCCAACGCTCGTTCAGCCTCGAGGCCCTGGCCCTGCAGTACCTGTCGCGACGCCTGGAGGTCGCCGAGGGGCAGGCAGACGAGGGCCAGATGGCCCTGGACGTCGGCGACGACGAGTGGGAGGCCCGCGCGTTGCGGGCCGAGGCCGTGCGCCAGCTCGCCGTGGTGCTGCGCGACCAGCTCGACGAGCGTGACCAGCGCAAGCTGCTCGACGAGGTCGAGCTCCCGCTGGCCACCGTCCTGGCCGGGATGGAACGCGCCGGGATGTGTGTCGACCGGCACGTGCTGGAGGAGATGTCGGCCACGATGACGGCCCGGGCCCGGGAGCTCGAGCTGACCGTGCACGACCACGCGGGCCGCGAGTTCAACGTCGGGTCGGGCAAGCAACTCCAGGAGGTGCTGTTCACCGAACTCGAACTGCCCCGGACCAAGCGCATCAAGACCGGGTGGTCCACCGACGCCACCCAGCTCGGCAACATCATCGACAGCCACCCGATCGTGCCCGCGATCCTGGAGTGGCGCGAGGTCACCAAGCTGCTGACGACCTACGTCGACGCCCTGCCACCGCTGGTCGACGACGAGACCGGCAGGATCCACACCACGCTGTCCCAGACCGTCGCCGCGACCGGGCGGTTGTCGTCGTCCAACCCGAACCTGCAGAACATCCCGGTTCGGCGGGCCGAGGGCCGCGAGATCCGACGCGCGTTCGTGGCCGCCCCCGACCACCACCTGCTGGTCGCGGACTACTCCCAGATCGAGCTGCGCGTCATGGCCCACCTGTGCCGGGACGAGGGCCTGCTCGCCGCGTTCCGGTCGGGGGAGGACATCCACGCGACCACGGCGGCGAGGGTGTTCGACCTGCCCCTGGACCACGTCGACTCGGGTCTGCGCGACCGGGCCAAGGCGGTCAACTACGGGCTGGCGTACGGGCTGACGCCCTACGGACTCGGCCAGCAGCTCGGCATCCCGCCCGACGAGGCCGCCGAGATCGTCGACGCCTACTTCGAGCGCTTCCCGCTGGTCGGGGAGTTCCTCCAGGCGGCGGTCGTCGACGCGACCCGCGATGGCTACACCACGACCCTGTTCGGGCGCCGGCGGTACCTGCCCGACCTGGTGTCGTCCAACCGCAATCGTCAGCAGATGGCCCAGCGGATGGCGCTCAACGCCCCGATCCAGGGGACGGCCGCCGACATCATCAAGCTGGCCATGATCGCGGTCGGCGAGTTGGTCACGGCCGCGGGGATGGCGAGCCGGATGCTGTTGCAGGTCCACGACGAGATCATCCTGGAGTGCCCCGACGACGAACTCGACGACGCGACGAGCACTGGTCGTGGATGCCATG
This sequence comes from uncultured Nitriliruptorales bacterium, assembly GCA_963735045.1. Lineage (GTDB taxonomy): Bacteria > Actinomycetota > Nitriliruptoria > Nitriliruptorales > Nitriliruptoraceae > Salsipaludibacter. The sequence goes on from CAVTIZ010000003.1 coordinate 1,158,410, forward strand.
GGTGCCGTGGCCGAGCTGGCCGTCCCCCTGGAGGTCGACACCGCCACCGGCCTCACCTGGTTCGATGCGCAGAAGCACTGAGGGTGCGGGGCACGGAAGAACTGACCGGCCCGGTCATGCCGTCGGGTGGTGCGATCCCAGCGCGGACACGTCGACACACTGCAGCAGCTCGAGCTCGTCGACGGCGGCGAGCCGGGCGACGTGGGCGGTGGGGACGACGACCAGGTGCGTCCCGAGCCCGTCCGCCGGCTCGCACCGCTCGGGCTCGACGCGGGCCTGTGCGAGCACCGCGGCGAGGTCGACGCCTGGTCCGCCCGACAGGCGCACCAGCAGGGGCAGGGGCGCCGAGGTCCAGCGGGCCAGCACCTGCGCGCGCGGGTCCACGTGGGGCGTCGTGGTCGTGCGGGCCCGGTCGGTGACGGCGGGGCGGGCGAGGTTGGCGGGGTGCCCGTCTCGATCCAGGCACGGATCCATGACCACGACGCCGTGGCGCGAGGCGACCCGGTCGCCGCTGGGTCGCGCGGTCGCCAGCACCCGGACGCGGAGGGCCTCGGCGGAGGCGGCCGGGTCGCGGGCGAGCACCGCCGCGGCGAGGCCGGCCACGCGGGCGGCGGCGTAGGACGTACCGGCCCCGCCGCCCGCGTCCGGGTGCCTCCCGGGTGCCAGCACGTCGGGTGCCAGGCAGCGGCCACGTGTGTCGACCACGACGCCGCTGGTGAGGGCCGGTCGCCCGTTGCCGTCGATCGCGCCGACGGAGAGGACCCCGGGGGAGGCGCCGGGTGCGGTCCCGCGCCCCGGCCCGACGTTGCCGATCGGTGCGACCACCAGGACGTCGAGGACGGCGGCCCTTGCCAGCAACGGCTCGTACAGCGGTGTCGCCGGGCGGATGCCGAAGGGCGCCAGCACGACGCGGACCGGTCGGGTGAGCAGCCAGGCGAGGGCGCGGAGGGTGCGCAGCGCCACCCATCCGCCGTCCAGGGCGCAGGCCACGTCCAGGACGGCGTCAGGAGCCACCTCCCGCATGGCGTCGGCCACGGCGGTGCCGTGCGAGCGGTCGTTGGCCAGGCGTCGGGCAGGCACGGGTGCCCCGAACCGGTCCCACGCCCGTGTTCGACGGACCCGTGTGGCGAGCTCGGTCCGGGTGGGATCGAGGCCGGTGTCGCACAGTCCCACCGCGACCGTGGTCACGGGCCGGAGGCCGCCTCGGCGACCCCGGCCACGCCGGCAGGATCCACCGAGGCCGCCAGCTGTTGGCCGGCCGAGACCCAACACAGCACGGCGTAGCCCAGCTGGGTGGTGACGTCGGAGATGCACACGACCGCCTTGGCGGCCGGGAGCTGGGTGACGTAGGCCACCGCGACCAGGCCCTTCAGCGGGTCGACGACGTACGTGGCGTGCATCACCGGCTTGCCCGGCGCCGCGTCGTCCCAGTCGTCGACCAGCTGGCCCAGGAAGATGGCCATGTGCACGGCCTCGAGCACGCAGTTGGTGACCAGGCCACCAGGGGGCGACAGGAACCGGACCGGCGCGACCCGGACGGTCGCCGGATCCAGGCTCCCGGTGGCCAGGCCGTGCAGGCCTGCGCGCACCGCGGGGCCGACGGTGGCCGCGGCGTCGACGAGCACCTGGAACCACTGCCACCCCCACGTGAGGACCGCCGACGGCTTCGCCTTCGCGTCGGGTCGACTGACCAGCTGGGCGAAGACGCCGCACGCCAGGCTCAGGAACCCGGCCAGGTTCGCGGCCCGACTGGGGTCCCCGGGCACCCAGTGCGGCGTCGTGGCCGCGCCCGACAGGCGGATCGGCGCGACGCGCCGCTCGGCCACCCCCTGCGCGCCCCCGGTGGCCTGGACCGTCAGCTCCTCCCACTGGCTGTCCAAGCAGGCGCTCAGGACGCCGTCCAGGAGCTGGATGCCCCCGTACACCACCAGGTCCACGACGGCCGGCGGCCAGGCAGGCGTGTCGCCCTGGGCCGCCTGGTCGACGGCCGGGTACGGCTCGCCGCCGCCCGTCGCCCGGCACACCAGCGTGGTGGGCACGGCCAGCAGGAGCGTCACCAGGTCCAGGACGTCGAGTGTCTCACCACCCGTGATGGCGGCGAACAGCGGGGACAGGAAGGGGACGTCGAGGTCGAACGTCAGGGCCGCACGCAGGAGGGTGAACAGGTCCGTGACGACGGTGCCGAGCAGCTCGACGGCACCCTTGGCGAGGTCGATCACGACGTCGATGACGGCCTCGGTGAACGCCAGCACCGCCGGCAGCAGGTGCGACGCGGCGTGCAGCGGGTCGTGCATCGCCCGCTGGACGTCGTCCCACACCTGTTCGAGGTGGTGCACCAACCGCGGGTCCGAGGTCGTGGTGGCGAGCAGGCCGATGAGCTGCGTGGTGATCGGCTCGTCGGTGGGCCGGCCCGGCCCGGACGCGTCGCCACGGTCGGAGGGGACCTTGCCCAGGAGCCACTCCGTGCGCTCGGTCGCCACGCTGTGCTTGGTGGCCGTGGGCTCGGGGGCCATCGATCGGCCGGGCGGCGCCACACGTGCCAGGGTGGCGTCGAGACCGGCGTCCAGGCTGGTGCGGACGTCCTCGAGGTCGGTGACCAGCGACGCCACCACGGCGTGCACGTCGTCCGCGAGCCCGTCCAGGCCGTCCAGCAGCCGTTGCCGCAGCGCCTTCTGGGTCCGGATGATCGCGTCCCAGCCCAGCTCGTCGGCCAGCCATTCGACCAGGCGCTCGACGGCGAGCCCGATGGTGTGCACCAGTCCGGCCACCGCCTGGGCGAGCTTGCCGGCCTCGTCCAGGACGAACTGCACCACCGTGCCCAGGTCGGTGGCGAGCTCTTCCGCCAGGTGGATCGTCACCACCGCCATCTCGCGAGCGCCGTGCTCGACGTCGCCGGCCAGCGAGGCCAGTCCGCGCTCGCCGTCGGCGGTCAGGTCGGCCGCACCATGGGCGAGGTCGGCCAGGCCGCCGCGCAGGTCGCCGTGGACCAGGTCGTCGCCGATCCGCTCGGCCGTCCGGGTGGAGTCGTCAAGGATCGACCGGCCGGTGGCGGCGACATCGTGGACCACCGAGCCGGCAGTGTGCACCACCACGCGCTCGGCCCCCGCCAGGGCATGCCCGATCTGGTCGAGCAGGCCGGCCTGCCCCGCCGGGTCGTCGATGCGCACGGCACCCTCGACGTGGTGGCGGACCTCGTCGGCATCGATGGCGCGGTAGCGGTGGCGGTCCTCGCCGGAGCGATCGACGTCGAGCACGAAGTGGGTGTCGGACATGCGCCGGGGATTGGAGCGAGGTTCGTGGTGGGTGCGCCCGTGGGCCTCGACGAAGGTGTGCTCGACCGTCCGTGACAGGTTCTGCACGGCCGCCTGGACGGCGCCGCACGCCTCCGGGTCGGCGTCCGGGATGCCGAGGTGGTGGCGCTCGTGGGCGATGGCGTCCGGCGCGAGCGCGTCGAGCTTGCGGTGGACGTCGACGTCCGGACACACCATGACCCGCGCGTCCTCGTCCATGCGGTCGGTGCGCAGGGCCAGGCGAGACGTGCCGACCTGGTCCGCCGGCAGCACGATGCTGACACGTCCGAGGTGGCCCACTGGCACGCGATGGGCCGGCAGGCCCTCCGGCAGCAGGTCGACGTCGTGGCCGTCGATGCTGGCTGCGACCGCCGGCGAGGCGTTGAGGTCGATCCATTCCGTCCCGCCGGGGACCGCGATGGTGGTGCGGTAGACCTGTCGAGTGTGGTCGGGGTGGAAGTCGAAGGTGCCGTGGCCGTCGTGCGGGTGGGCCTCGGTCAGGACCGACCGGCTGGTGATGCCGGCGTCCGCGGCCGGGACCTCGACGGGCAGCTCGGCGATGGCGACCACGCGACCGGCGACCACCGGTTCGCTGGTGGTGAACCCGCCGGTGGCGTCCAGGGTGATCGCGAGGTCCCCCGTGGCCCGCCACGCGACGCCATTGAGCAGGACCTCGTCGGGCCCGATGGCCATGTCGATCTGGCCGTAGTCGTCGACGTCGATCGTGTAGCTGCCCGTGCCCAGCAGGTCGCCGAGGTCAGCGCCGGATCCGCGCAGCGTGGCCGCCCGTCCGACCGCCCCGGCGTCGACGGTGACGATGTGTTCGAACGGCTCCGGCAGCGCCACGTTGGTGGGACGCGTCCAGTCCACGTTGGCAGATCGGGTCTCGTCCGGCGCGGCCGCCAGCGGCCACCACAGCACCCGCCCCGGAACCGGCTCGCGGTGCATCGCGCGGTCGATCTCGCCCGATTCCAGGACGTGGTCGAACACGCACAGGTCGACGATCTGACCGCTGAAGGCGTCCCCGTCATTGCCCGGGAAGCGCTGCCCGATGGTGAGCGGGCCGCCCGGCTCGATGCGGCGACCCGCGTCGTGGAAGAGTCGGCGCTGGCCCACGCGCTGTCCGTCGATGCTGCAGCGGACCTGGTAGCCGGTCGGGTCGGCGGCGTCGATGCTGACGGCGACGTGGTGCCAGTCGAAGTCATCGACAGCGGTGTCGGTCTCGAGAGACGACCCGCCGACGAAGATCGTGATCGCGGAGGCGTCCGCGATCCGCACGATGTCCGAGGACCCGTCGTCCCCCTCCTGGTAGCTCAGCAGCGTGGCGCGCCGGGCCACGGGCGCCGACGGTCCGAAGTCGTCGGCCGGTTCCGTGTCGCTCCAGCGCACCCACAGGGCGATGGTCAGTGGCGCGTCGGGCAGTGGTGCCCGGGCCTGGTGGACGAAGCCGTCGCCGCGGAACCAGGCGGCCTGCTCGGCCCGTGGCAGTCCCCGGCGCCAACGCTCGGACTGGTCGTTCGCCATGGCATCTCCCGGTGTGGCCCGAGGCCACGCTAGGTCGCCGGGCAGGACTTGAGGGACCCATCGGGGGACGTCCCGTGGACGTGCGGCTACCAGGCCATCCCGGGGTCGTAGGCCGCCGGACCCGGGTCGGGGGCGTCGTCGCGGCGGACCGTGGTCTCGATCAGGCCGTAGGGCCGGTCGTCGGCGTGGAAGACCTCGTTGGGGTTGTCGATGCCCAACTTCTCGAGGTCGTAGAGGAAGTGGTGCGAGTTCGGGCAGGAGAAACGGATCTCGGCCACCTCCGGCGCTGCCCCCAGGACCGCGGCGCCCATCGCGTGCGCGGTCTCCTGCAGGGAGTGGCTGTAGTGGCCGGCGAAGGCGTCCAGCATGGCCGCCCGGACCGTGTCGAACGACGCGTCCCAGTCGACCTCGGAGACCGCGGCGGGCAGGTGCAGCCACTGCGCGGTGACGGTGGTCGCCAGGATCCGGTCGCGGGCGGGTTCCAGCGAGGTGTACTCGTCGACCAGGAAGTCCTCGAACTCCGAGTCGGTGGTCTTGAGGACGGTCATGTCCCGCAGGCCGGACACGACCCAGGTGTCGTCGCCGTCGTGGGTCACGCAGGCCGTGCGGACCAGGCCGCCGGTGCGCACGAACGCATACGGGTGGGGGGAGCCGTCGTGGTCGAGGCGGGTCCAGGGGAACTTCTCGAGCTGGATCCGGGCGCGCTCGACCGGGTCGACGTCGGCGACGAAGTGGCGCGCGAGCGCGAGCCCGTAGGCCTCCGGCGTGGTGACGTCGGCGTCCCGCCGCGCATAGGCGAAGGTGGTGTTCTTGGCGGTGTCGGTGGGCAGCACGTTGCGGTTGTCGCCGTCGAGGTGTGCGGCGTCGTAGTCGCCCACCAGGCTGATCCCCACGTTGTAGTCGTGGATCTCGTGGGGGTCGGTGTCGCGCACCACCCGCACCACCCGGACCTCGTCCTTGCCGTACTGGTTGTGGCCCATCGCGATGCCCATGGCGGTCCCTGCCTCGTCGGTGTCGTGGTCGAGGATGCCAGCGCCCGACGCACTCGTCGCGCCATGGCGCGGTCCGCGGTCAGCCCCGATCAGGGCACCACCGTGCTGGTCACCACCGGGATCGGCTGAAGGCGAAGCCGGCGCCCTGGATCGCCAGCAGGTGCTGGAGGGCGACCAACAGGGACGCCGCCGGTGGCGGCCGGGTCGGACGAGGTGGGCTGGTGGTCGCCGGCGGCGTCATCGAGGCTCCGCGGGTGTCGACCAGTGCTGGCGGAACGTCCGGCAGTCCCGGTCCGCGACGTCGTGGCGATGCCTCGTCGCGGACCGGGGCGGGCCCGGACTCGGACCCCGTCCGGTCCGCCGTGGCGAACCGGACACCGGACGAACCCTACGACCGGGGCGATTCGGTTCCGCGACGGTTTCGTTACGGCTGCGTGACGATCGATTCGGGCACGGCACCGGGCGGACGGCCGCCGGATCGCACTGATTCGAGCCGTCGGGCCAGCGCGAGCGCGTCGTCGGCCAGCGCAACCGCGATGACGACGTCGTCGGCGAGGCGGCGCACGACCAGGTCGCGGTCGGTGCGGTCGGCGGCGGTGGTCGCGGGCGCGCCCACCAGGACCACGATGCCGGTCGCGCGTCGACCACCGCCGACGGCGGGCGTGTCCCACGCCGTGGCGGTGTCGAGGCCGTGGTGGACCAGGACCTCGCCCCCGCGCTCGATCCGCAGGATGCTGGCCAGGTGGCCGGACCGCTCACCACTGCGTCCGAGCACGACCTGTTCCGACCACACGAGGTCGGCCCCGGGTGCCAGCCGCACGGTCGTGTCGGCGTGGTGGCGGCTCCCGTGGGCCACGACGACGGGTTGCGGGCACCAGTCCAGCCTGGCCCCGGCCGCCACCGCCACCGCCACGTCCAGCCGCGACGGGCGGCCGTCGCCGGGCAGGACGACGGTGGCGGCGACCGAGCGGACCGCGACGTCGGTCCCGGCACCCACGTCGACCTCCAGGGCGAGGTCGTCGCCGCCCATGGGCCCGGCCGCCGTCCCCACCAGGTGGACCTCGCCCCCCGACAGGCGCACGCCCAGGGGGGGCTGGGTCCGCAGCCTCCCCAACCGGGCTCGCCCGTCCGGACCCCGCCGGACCTCCACCCGTGAACGCGCTCGGATGCCCCGGCCCGGTCCGTCGCCGCCCGGCGCCTCGGGCCACGGCGCCGTGGACGGGGCGTGTTCGGCGACGGCGTCCAGGGATCCCGGACCGGCCGCGGGCGCGGTCGCGGTCACGTGGCGGCGACGGTGCGCGACCCGCGCCGTTGGGCCACCTGCTGGCGCAACCAGGCCACCACCGGTGCGGCCACGTCACCGGTGACCAGCGAGGTCATCACGGTCGGGCGCGTCCCGCGGCGTGCGGCCGCGTCGCGCGCCATGGTGTCCAGGTCGGCGTCCACGTACGGCGCGAGGTCGATCTTGTTGACGACCAGCAGGTCGGCGGCGGTGATTCCCGGACCGCCCTTGCGCGGGATGTCGTCACCCCCGGACGTGTCGATGACGAACAGCTGGCGGTCGACCAGGGCCTCGGAGAAGATCGCCGTCAGGTTGTCGCCGCCCGACTCGACCAGGACCAGGTCAAGCGACGGCAGCTCGCGCTCGAGGGCCTCGACGGCGTCGAGGTTGGCGGCGATGTCGTCGCGGATCGCGGTGTGCGGACAACCGCCGGTCTCGACCGCACGGATGCGCTCGTCGGGCAGGACCCCGGACCGCCGCAGCGCCTGGGCGTCCTCGGTGGTGAAGATGTCGTTGGTCACCACGGCGATCTCCAGCGACGCCGCGAGCGCCCGACAGACCTCACGGATCAACGACGTCTTGCCGGTTCCGACCGGACCCCCGACGCCGACGCGCAGGGTCCGGCGGGGCGGTTCCGAGCGTCGTCGGGGTCGTCGCGACACGTCACCGGGGGAGGGGTCCGACAGCGGGGAGAACGGGTCCAGGTGCACGATCGTCCTTGCGGGTGGCGACAGGGGGCAGGGTGGTCGGGGCGGTCCGTCGCGTCAACTCGCGAACAGCCTCGTGTCGGCGACCTCGTGGGCCCCGACGAGCAGGTCCAGCAACGGGGCGCCGGGGGCGGGCAGGTCGCGAGGGTCGTCGCCGATGTCCGCGGCGGACCGGGCCAGGGTGTCGATCCGGGGCGCCGCGGCGGCAACCACCCGCGCGGCTCCGAAGGGGTCCAGGCCGAGCAACCGGACGCCGGCGCCGGTGGCCCCCTGCGCGGCCCCGTGCAGGCTCACGGCCGCCGTGGCGTGGTCGTCGAGGCCGGCGGCCTCGGCCAGCACCCCCAGCACGAGTGGGGCCAGGGGTCCGTCCGGGTCGGTCGCCATGACGTCGTCCAGCCGGGCGTGCGGCCATGCGACCCGGCCGGTCCGTGCGGCCTGGCGCCCCAGGGCCCGGGCCGCCCGCCGGGCCGCCGGGGCCGTGGTGCGCGCGGTCACCTCCCGGTCGAGCGCCTGGACGTCATGGTGCGCCGCACGGTCCGCGGTGGCACCACGGGCTGCCAGGCGGCGGGCGAGCACGGCCGCGCAGGCGTCCAGCCACCACGTCGTGGCCAACCCGCCCCGGACCCACGCCGCCAGGTCGTCGAGGTCACCCACCAGCCCGCGAGCGACGGCCGCCTCGACCCCGCCGGAGTGCGCGTGCCCGCCCGTCGGCAGGCGTCCGTCGGCCAGCAGCAGGGCCCCCGACAGCATGGCGCCGACGTCGGGTGTCCGGGACGGCTCGGGGCCGGTGGTGGGCAGGGTCATCAGAACAGGAAGTAGCGCTGGGCGAGTGGCAGTTCGGTGGCCGGGTCGGCCTCCATGACCTCGCCGTCGACGGTGACCGCGAAGGTGTCGGGGTCCACCCGGATGTCCGGTGTGGCGTCGTTGAGGGGCAGGTCGGCCTTGGCCACCGACCGGCAGTCGGCGACCGGCAGCAGGCGGCGGCCGAGTTCGAGGCGACGGTCCAGCCCGTGCTCGAGGGCCGCGGGCGCGACCCACGACACGCTGGTGTCGTGGCCCCCGGCACGCGACGCCCCGAACATCGGTCGTGGCAGGATCGGCTGCGGGGTCGGGATCGAGGCGTTCATGTCCCCGACCTGGGCGGACGCGATCATCCCACCCTTGATCACGACGTCCGGCTTGACGCCGAAGAAGCGGGGGTCCCACAGCACCAGGTCCGCCAACTTCCCCGGCTCGACCGAACCGACGTCGTCGGCCAGTCCGTGCGCCAGTGCCGGCACGATCGTGTACTTGGCGAGGTAGCGCCGGACCCGCATGTTGTCGGACTCGGCGTCGTCGCCCGCCAGGGCGCCCCGGCGGCGTTTCATCACGTGCGCGGTCTGCCAGGTGCGCATGATCACCTCCCCGATGCGGCCCATGGCCTGGGAGTCGGACCCGATCATGGAGATGGCGCCGAGGTCGTGCAGGATGTCCTCGGCGGCGATGGTCGACGGCCGGATGCGACTCTCGGCGAAGGCCAGGTCCTCGGGGACGTCGGGGTTGAGGTGGTGGCACACCATCAGCATGTCGAGGTGCTCGTCGACGGTGTTGACCGTGTGGGGTCGCGTCGGGTTGGTCGACGACGGCAGGACGTTGGGATGGCCGGCGACCGTGATGATGTCGGGGGCGTGGCCGCCCCCGGCGCCCTCGGTGTGGTAGGCGTGGATGGCCCGGCCGGCGATCGCCTCCAGGGTCGACTCGACGTAGCCGGCCTCGTTGAGGGTGTCGGTGTGGATCGCGGCCTGGACGCCGAGTTCGTCGCAGGCCGACAGGCAGGCGTCGATGATCGCCGGGGTCGTGCCCCAGTCCTCGTGCATCTTGAACCCGGCGGCCCCCGCCCGGGCCTGCTCGTGGAGCGACTGCCGCGACGTCGTGTTGCCCTTGCCCAGCAGCGCGATGTTCATGGGGACGTCGTCGAGTGCGCGCAGCATGCGTGCGAGGTGCCACGACCCGGGGGTCACGGTGGTGGCCTTGGTGCCCTCCGCGGGACCGGTGCCGCCGCCGACGATGGTGGTGATGCCACTGGCCAGGGCCGTGTCCAGCAACTGGGGCGCGATCAGGTGGACGTGCGAGTCGATCGCCCCCGCCGTCAGGATGCGGCCGTTGCCGGCGATGACCTCGGTGGCCGGGCCGATCACCAGGTCCGGGTGCACCCCGTCCATCGTGTCGGGATTGCCGGCCTTTCCGAGGGCGACGATGCGGCCGTCCCGGATGCCGACGTCGGCCTTGACGATGCCCCAGTGGTCGATGACCACGGCGCCGGTGATGACGGTGTCGGGAGTGCCGCTGGCGCGGGTGGCCTTGGACTGGCCCATCGACTCGCGAATGACCTTGCCGCCGCCGAACACCACCTCGTCGCCGGCCAGGTCCCCGCCGGCGCGGTCCTCGGTGACGCGGATCCACAGGTCGGTGTCGGCCAGCCGGACGCGATCGCCCGTGGTGGGGCCGTACAGGGCCGCGTAGCGCGACCTCGTGAGCTCACTCATCGGCCTGCTCCGCCCCGTCGTGACCGGTGTCGTCGTGATCGTTGTCGTCATCGCTGTCGGGGGGCTCGGCGTCGAGGCGCCCACCGACCTCGCCACGAAGCCCCCACACGGCGCGCCGACCGGCCAGCGGGACCAGGTCGACCTCGCGTCGCACGCCCGGTTCGAAACGCACGGCGGTTCCCGCGGGCACGTCCAGGCGGTGGCCGCGGGCGGCGGACCGGTCGAACGCCAGCGCCGGGTTGGCCTCCCCGAAGTGGTAGTGGGAGCCGACCTGCACCGGACGGTCGCCGGTGTTCTCCACCTCCAGGGTCAGGACGCCACGACCGAGGTTGATCACGACCGGTTCGTCACCGACGACCACCGCGCCCGGGCCCGGACCGTCCTCGACCGCCCCCTCGCCGGGGCCGATCGGGTCGTGGAGGGTGACCAGCTTGGTCCCGTCGGGGAAGGTGGCCTCGACCTGGACCTCGCCGACCAGCTCGGCCACACCGGGCATCACGTCGTCGGCGGTCAGCACGTGTCGTCCGGTGTCCATGAGCTCCGCGACGCGGCGGCCGTCGCGGGCGCCCTCCAGCACGAAGCGGGTCAGCAGTGCGATCGCCTCGGGGTGGTTGAGCGCCAGGCCACGGGCCCGACGCCGGTCGGCCACGTCGGCGGCCACGTGCACCAGCAGGCGTTCCTGTTCGTGGGGGGTGAGTCGCATGGGGCGGCCTCCGGGCGGGGTCGGGGAGGGATCGTCGGTGCTGGGGCTCAGCCGGGGGGCGCCGGGTCGGCGGCGCCGTCCGGGATCGCGTCCAGGGGAGCCAGGTCGCTGGCCGTGGCCGCGCCACAGGCGCGTGCGCGCCGGACCTGGCGTTCCAGGACGCGCACGGTGGCGGGCTCGTCCATGGTCGAGCCGCTGGTCGTGCCGTGCCGCCACGCGGCCAGCCGGGCCACGACCTCGTCGAGGCCGTCCAGCAGGTGGGCGTGCACGGTGGCGTAGCGCGACACCAGGTGTGACGCGTCCAGGTCCCAGCCCTGGACCCAGCCGTTGGCCAGGGAGTGGCGCACGTGCGCGGCGTGGGCCTGCCACACGGCCACGACCTCGTCGTGGCCGTCGTCGGCCGGGCGCAGGTTGGTCGAGCCGTCGGCGAGCAGCACCTCGGTCTCGGCGAAGGTGACCTGCAGGACGTGGCGGGCGAAGTCCAGGGCCGGGTGGTCCAGGCGTTGGCCCACGGCCGGCAGCCCGAGGGCGGCCGTGTAGTCGAACACCCCGACGTGGGCCGCGCGCAGCCGTCCGGCGCCGGCGGCGCGGATCGCACGCAGCGGGACGGTGCCGGTGGCGTCCAGCACGCTGGCGGGGGTCTCGACCTGGGCCTCGAAGCCGAGGCTGCCGGCGGCGAGCCCGTTCGCCTCCTCCAGCGCGGCCAGCACGTCGACGAACGCGGCGACGTGGCCGACCGACACGATCTTGGGGAAGGTGACGACGAACCCCGCCGGCAGGCTGCCGTGCTCGTCCAGCAGCGTGGCCAGGAACAGGTCGAGCGTTTCTACGCTGCGGCGGGCCAGGCCGTCGGTGAACGACTTCACCCGCAGTCCGCAGAACGGCGGCGCGGCCCGACCGGCCAGCACCGCCGCCAGCGCGACCGCCGCCACGCGGGCGTCACGGTCCTCGACGTCGTCCGGGCGGGTGCCGTAGCCGTCCTCGAAGTCCACACGCAGGTCCTCGACCGGCTCGGTCGCGAGCTTGCCGTCGACGCGTTCCCGGACACGGTCGGCCAACGTCTCCGGGATGCCCGTGGCGGTGGCGAGCGCGGGCCCGTCCGGTGCGTGGCGCTCGAGCAGGTCCCGGGCCCGGGACCCGGCGTCGTCGGTGGTCGTCGAGCTGAGCTCGTCGGCGGGGACGTAGAGCACCTGCACCGGCTGGCGCCGGTCCGGGCGACCCGGCCAGGCCGCCGAGGCGGCGTCGTCGTCGGCCTCGACGGTCGCGAGCAGTCCCTGGACGGCGTCGGGACCCAGGCGCGCCGGGGGTCGGCCGGTCGCGGAGTCCGCGCGCACCGTCATGTGCCCGTCCCCACTCAACTGCCCCGGTAGGTGGTGTAGCCGTAGGGGCTGACCAGCAGCGGCACGTGCAGGTGGCCGCTGGCGTCGTCGATCCGGAAGGTGATGGTGACCTCGGGCCAGAAGGTCTCGGTGCCCGAGCGGTCGTGCCAGCCGCCGACGTCGAACACCAGCCGGTGGGTGCCGGCGGCCGGCTCGTCGCCGGCAAGCTCCGCCACCCGCCCGTCGTCGTCGGTGACGGCCTCGGCGACCGCCACCCACTCGTCGTCGAGGCGGTCGCAACGCACCGCCATGCCGCGGGCCGGCGACCCACTCGCGGTGTCCAGCACGTGCGTGCTCAGGCCCATCGTGTCGCCTCGTCGTCGCCGGTCATGCCAGGTCGCCCTCGCGCAGCCAGGTGCCCAGTCGCAGCCGGGTGATCTCGTGCTGCTGCTCGGCGGCGACCTCGAGCTCGGTCGCGGGGTCGTTGCCGAGGCGCTCGTCCAGCGCGGCCAGCATCTCCTCGGCGCTGCGGCCGGCGGCGCGGATCAGGAACACGTGGCCGAAGCGTTCCTCGTAGGCCACGTTGCCGTCGCGCAGACGGATGCGGACGTCGTCGTCGGCGTCGGCCGCGGCCGACTGCTCACGCCTCGACTGGGCCGAGCTGGAGCGTTCGCCGATGCGCGGATGGGCCGCGAGGGCCTCGCGGACGTCGTCGTCGCCCATGCCGGCCCAGGCCTCGTCGGCGGCCGTGAACAGCGGTCCGGGCTCCCCGAACGGGCGCCGGGTGACCATCTCGTCGACCCAGGCCTCGGCGCCGCAGCACGACCGGAACACGGCGGCGGCCTCGGGGTCCCGGAGGGAGTCGAGCAGGTGCACGCCCGCGCGGCGCCAGCCCTCGTCGGTGACCACCCCGAAGGCACGCAGCCGCGCCACGCCGCCATCGGGCTGCAGTGACAGGCGCAGGTGGGTGGCCGGGAGCTGGTCGGTGACGGCCACGACGTGTCGGGCGTGGGGCCGCATCCGCACCGGGGGCGCGATCGGGGTCCAGTCGTCCTCGACCAGGTGGCGGGCCTGGACGGCGGGCGCGTGGGCGGCGTCGAGGACACAGGTGTCGGGATGGTTGCCGAGGAAGTTCGTGGTGTCCAGCTCGACGCGCTCGATGATGCCGGTGGTGGCCAGCTCGACGACGACCCAGTCACGCCCCGGGCCACGCCGCCGACGCGTCTCCCAGCCGTCGCTCATGTCGCGCCCGTCACCGACCATGACCAGGTTCGTGGCATCGGCGAAGAACTCGTCGGAGCAGGCCGGCACGCAGCCGCCGTTGACGACGGCCGCGAGGTCCAGCCGTCCGCCCGGGTCGGCGACCCGGTGCAGGTCGACGGTCGGACGTCCGAGCACGCGGAGCCGGGCGACCCCGCCGTCGGGATGGATCGACAGTCGCACGTGCGTGACCCGGCGGTCGTTCGGGACCCGGAACCCCTGCACGGCGTTGCCGCGGATGCGGTGGGTCGCCAGGAGCTCGAACCAGTCGTCGTCATCGGGGACGGTGTCCTCGCTGACGGTGCCGTGGACCGCCACGGACTGGGGGTAGTTGCCGGTGAAGTGGCTCGTGTCGACCACCAGTTCGTGGACCACCCCCGGAACCCCGAGTCGCACGACGCACCAGTCGTGGCCCTCGCTGCGGCGCCGTCGCGTCTCCCAACCATCCACCAGCTTGCCGCGACCGGTGTAGGCCAGTGGGTCGAAGGCGGGTGGCGCGGGCGCCAGGAGGTGGTCGGCCGCGCCGAAGAACTCGTCGTTGGCCGCGACCACCAGCCCACCCAGTCGGCGCGACGCGAGGTCGACCAGGCCCGGCGTCGTGCCCGGCTCGGCGACCTCCGTGGCGGCCGCGGTCATCGCAGGGCCCCGTGCGGCGTGGGGTCGACGACGCCGTCGGCCACGATCCGTCGTCCGCCCAGCCAGGTGTGCACGACGCGCCCCTCCACGATGCGCCCGTGGTGGGGGGTGACCGGGTGGCGATGGTGGAGATCCGTGCCGTCGACCTCCCAGGTGGCATCGGGGTCGAACGCTACCAAGTCGGCCCGGGCCCCCGGCCGGAGCACGCCGACGTCGTCCAGGCCCGCGACCCGGGCCGGTCCGGCAGCCATGCGATCGACCACCAGCGGCAGTGACAGGCCCCGCGCCCGGGCCACCGTCCACACCACGGGCAACCCGAGTTGCAGCGAGGAGATGCCACCCCACGCCGCCAGGAAGTCACCGGTGTCGGGGGCCTTGTCGGCCGGTGGGCAGGGGGAGTGGTCCGACACGACCGCCCCGATGACGTCGTCGACCAGCAGGTCCCACAGCCGGTCGGCGTTGGCCCGGTCGCGGATGGGCGGGGCGCACTTGAACTCGGTCGCCCCGTCCGGAACGTCCTCGGCATGCAGGGTCAGGTAGTGCGGGCAGGTCTCGGCAGTGACGGGCAGGCCATCGGCCTGCGCGGCGGCCACGACGGTGCCCGCGTCCGCCGCCGACAGGTGCAGGACGTGCACGCGGGCGCCGGTCTCGCGCACGCCCGCCACCAGCGCCTCGACCGCGGCGACCTCTGCCGCCGCCGGCCGCGTCGCCAGCCAGGTGTCGTGGCGGCGACGGTCTGCCGCCGTCGGTGCCGACACCGCCACGGCCGCGGCGTCGCACGTGTCGGGATCCTCGGCATGCACCACCAGGGTCGTGTCGAGGTCGGCGATGCGGGCCAGCACCGGACCGAGGTCTCGGGGGTGGACGCACCCGTACTCGGGAACGCCACTGTCGCACAGGAAGGCCTTGAACCCACGCACCCCCGCGTCGTGCAGGGCCGCGAGGTCGTCGTCGTTGCCCGGCACGGCCCCACCCCAGAACGCCGTGTCGACCACGACCTGGTCGGCCGCGACCGACCGCTTGGCCTCCAGTGCGGCCACGTCGACCGTCGGGGGCAGGCAGTTCAGCGGCATGTCCACGATCGTGGTGACCCCGCCCGCGGCGGCGGCGCGTGTCGCCGTGGCGAAGCCCTCCCAGTGCGTGCGACCGGGCTCGTTGACGTGGACGTGGCTGTCGACCAGCCCCGGCAGCACCACGAGGTCACCGAGGTCGACGTGCGGGCCCGTCCCGGGGGTGTCGTCGTGGGGATCCGCTCCCGGCGCCACGGACGTGATGCGACCGTCGGCCCACGCGACGGTGGCGGGGCCGAGCTCGTGCGGCAGCACCACGCGCGTGCTGGTCACGGAGCCGGTGGGGGTGGTCATTCGCGGCACCCTAGGGCCTGGCCTCCGGCCGAGTCGACCTGGCGGGCAGGTGCCTCGTCGTCCGGGGGCGGGGCAACGGCCCGGAGTCCACAGGCGAGAAGGATGGCAACCCGGCCGACCACGGGGGAACGTACGTTCGACTCATGACCTCGACCCCCGTCCCGCCAGACCGCGACCCCGTTCCCGGCCCCGTGCTCGCTCTCGTCCCGGCTCGCGAGTTGTCACGCGGAACCACCCCGGTGCCGTCGGCCGTCACCGGGGTGGACTGGTCCGGCTCCGCCGCCGAGGCCGTCGTGGGTCGGCTGCTGGGCGTCGCCGGGACGGTCGACCGGCTGATGGTCGAGCTGGTCGAGTGCCTGGCCACGGCCGTGGAGTCCGGCGCGTCGGAGGACGCGCTCGGTGTCGCCGTCGAGCTGGTGCTGTCGCAGTCGGGCCGGTTCGCCCGTGCCCAGCGAAACGGGCTGCTGCGCGCGGTGGCCACGCTGGTCCGGATGCCGGGCCTGCGACAGGCGTTCCGCGACGGGTGGGTCTCGTGGTCGCAGGTGGAGGCGATCGTCGACCTCGTCCGCCACGTCGACGTCGCCGGCCGCGACCGGGTCGACGACCTCGTCGCGCAGCAGGCCCACGCCCTCCGAGACTGCGAGGCGGACGCACTCGTGGACGAGGTCGACTGGCTGGTCGCCGCCCTGCTCGCCGCACGTGAGCGGAGCCGGAGTCGGGACCCGGTCACCACCAACCGCCTCGTCCACTCGGCCCGGCTGGACGGGTCGGGGTCGTCCTACGCCGAGTGGGACGCCGACCACTTCCCGCTGTGGGTGCAGTCCATCGACGACCGGGCAGACGACCGCCACCGGTTCGAGGCCGTTCCCGACGTGCCCGGGCCGGCCGAGCCCGAACGTGACCAGGCCGAGTGCGACGCCGCACTGACGGCCGCCCACGGCCACGCTGCCCGCGTCGAGCGTCGCAACGCCGGTCGTCGCGCACTCGCCGCGTTCGAGCTCGTGTGCGGGCGAGACGCGACCACCCTGGCCCCGCTCGACCCTGCGGACGCGGGCCGGTCGGGACGGCCGTCGGTGCTGCTCACCTGCGACGTGTCGACCCTGCTGGACGGCACGACCCCGGCACACCTCCTCACCCGGCTCGGCGGTCGCATCACCGTCACCGCCGCCACCACCCGCCGGTTCGTCCGACACGGCGTGGACGTGCGCACCGTGGTGCTGGACGAGTGCGGCGAGGCGGTCGGGTACGGCCGGCGTCGACGCCACGCCGACGGCTGGCTGCGCGACGTCATCGTCGCCCGGGACCTCCACGACACGTTCCCGTGTTCGACGACCGCCGGTGTCGTGTGCGACGTCGACCACGTCCGGGCGTGGGAGGCCGACGGACCCACCGACGCCCCCAACCTCACCCTGCTGTCGCGCCGAGCCCACGTCGACAAGACCGCTGGGCGCTGGCGACTGGCCCGCCATCCCGACGGCTCCCGAACCTGGACCGCCAACCCGTCCGCCTACACGATTCGCCAACCCCGACCGCCCCACCTGCCCCGCCCACCCGACCTCGGCCCCAGCCCCTGATCGCCGGACGGATGTGCCGCCCGTTCGCCGGCCAGCCACCGACCGCCGCCCCGACGGCCAGCCCCATCATCGTCACCTGGACGCGGCCTCGGTCGACGCCGGGGGTGGTCGAGGCTGCCTCTCGGCATCGTCGAGGGCCAGTTCGCGTGGGAGGTTGCGGGTGAACGGCAGGGCGCCGAGCGCCAGGAGGGCCGCCACCAGGAGCCCGGCTCGCAATGACCGCAGCTGGGCGGCCTGGTAGTCGTCCGTGATCTCGTCGGTCGCGACCTGGTCAAAGCCGAGCGTCCGGGCGGCGGTCTCGACGGCCTCGACGGGCAGGAAGTCCAGGTCGGCCTCCTCGATCGCTGCCCGGGCGGTCGCGATCTCCTGCTCGGTCAGGCGTTCGTTGGCCGTCACGTTGGCCAGGAAGGAACTGGACAAGCCGCCGAGGACGATCGCGCCCATCAGGGCGATCCCCAGCGACGATCCCAGCTGTTGGCCGGTGAACTGCAGCCCACCCGCCTCACCGCGACCTGACGCGTCCACCGAGGACTGGACGACGTTGCCGAGCTGGGACACGATCAGGCCCATCCCGACACCCAGGCCGGCCATGGCCAGGGCGAACGTGGCCTCGCCGAGGGTCGGTTGCACGGTCGCCAACAGGGCCACGATCGCCACCAGGGTGGTGACCAGCCCCGCTCGGACGACCGAACGGGTCCCGTGCCTCTGCGCGAGTCGCGACCCCAGGGCGGACGTGACCAACATCGCGACGGAAACGGGCAACATGCGCACACCCGTCTGCAGCGCGTCCAGTCCGAGCACCAGTTGCAGGTACAGCGGGAGCCCGAAGAACACGCCCATCAACACCAGGTTCTGGCTGAGCAGTTGGACCAGGCCCGCCCGCAGGGACGGGATCGTCAACAACCCCAGGTGGACGAGCGGATCGCGACCGGCGGACTCGCGCCGCGCCTCCCATCGCACGAACCCCCACAGCAGGACCGCGCCCGCCGCCACCACGAACGGGGTCAGGGAGAACCCGAAGGGTTCGACGGGGGACTGGCGAGGCTCCAACCACCCCCACGTGCTCGCCCGCAGCACGCCCAGCACGACGAGCCCCAGTCCGGCGGCGGACAGGACGACCCCGACCACGTCGATGCGTGGTGGGGGACCGGGTCGCGACACGTCGCTGATCCTGGCCACCATCGCGAGCGTGACCAGCACGAGGACCACCTCGCCGACGAACACCACCCGCCAGGACAGCTGTGTGGTCGCCCAGCCACCCACGATCGGCCCCACGGCGATCCCGGCACCGGCCATGCCGCCGATCACCGCATAGGCGACCGCGCGGTCCTCGTCCTGGTAGTTGCCCGCGATCAGGGCGACGAGCGCGGGCAGGACGAGCGCGGCCCCCAGCCCCTCCAGGACGGACCAGCCCAGCGCAAGGACCACGACGGTCGGGGCGATGGCGGTCAGCGCCGAACCGGTCCCGTAGACGGCCAGTCCGACCGCGAAGGCTCGACGACGGCCGATGATGTCGCCGACCTTGCCACCGGCCAGCATGAACATGGCCATGACCAGGGAGTAGAGCGTGATGACGGCCTGGATGGTGGTCACCGAGGTGTCGAAGTCGGCGACCAACTGGCTGATCGACACGTTCATGACCGACTGGTCCAGCACCATCAGGAACTGCGCCAGTGCCAGCGCGACCAATGGCCACCAGCGTCCCACACTCGCCCCCGATCCTGGTGAGCCCCTCGGGCCGACCACGCGACGTCGTGGTGCGTACGTCGCCGCCGTCGCGTCACCCCTCGCGACTCTCCCGGCGTCCACCCTAATGGGCGTGGGACGGGCCGGGCCGTCGATGGCGGTCCGGCACGGCAACGTCGCGGTCAGGTCCGCACGTCGCTCCGGGACCCGCCGGGTGGTTCGTCCACGTCACGGCCCGGAGGTCGTGCAGGCCGTGGTCCGCGGAGGCGATCCGGCACAGCCCGCGACGTCACGGGCGACCCGGTCGCCGACCTCGGCGAACCATGCCCGGTTCGCCGTGTCGAAGGCCAGCACTGCGGCGGCATGGTCGGCGCGAAGCCGTTGCAGCCCGGCCATCACCCGTCGCCGGCAGTGCCTGCGACACGTCGGGGGGTCCCCGGCGAACCGCGGCGTGCCCGGGGTCGACGGGTCGATCACGTCGACCGCCCGACCGCACCCTCGGCGTGGGCCTTGATCACCCCGGCCCGGTGGCGGATCAGGTGTTTCATGTGGCGCCCGAGCCCGATGCGCTCGACGAGGCGGCCGAGCGGACCCAACGGTGCGGCCATCGTGATCACGTCGACCATCACGACACCCCCGTCGGCGGTGCGGAAGCGGTGCTCGTGGTGGAAGCGTCGAAAGGGTCCACGGACCTGCTCGTCGACGAACCTGGTCGGGCGATCCCACTCGGTCACCTCGCTCGTCATGCGCCACGGCACGCCGAAGTGCCACGCTGACCACGTCACGCGATCTCCGGGGCCCAGGTGGCCCCCGGTCGGTGCCTGCAGGACGTGTTCACGCATCGCGCCATCGACTGCAGGTGGACGTCGACGTCCAGGCACAGGTCGAACACGACGTCGGGCTCGACGCCCTCGATGTCGGTCTCGCAGGTGAACGTGTGGGCCATGCCGCGCACGACAGGCGGCCGCCCCCGCGCTCTCGCGACGCACGGACCTACGACGATTCGCCGGTCTGCTCGGACCCGCCTGCGAGCACGGATCGCCGCGGACCGCTGGCCAGGAGTTCACCGATGGCGTCCGCACACTCGTCCGGTGACAGCCGCGACGTGTCGACCTCCAGGTCGTAGCGCCCCGGGACGTGGACCGCGTCCTCCCACCGGCGCACGGGCGCGGGGACATCACCCGGACCGGTGGACCGCACGTACTCGCCCAACCGGTCTGGATCACCGGCGTCGCGACGGGCCATGATCTCCTCGATCGGACAGCGGACCCCCACCACGACGGCCGGCAAACCGGCCAGGTGGCGTGCCAGCTGGGTCCAGACGGCATCGGCCCCACCGTCGTCGACGTCGGGCCCGTGGTCGCCGTGCAGCGTCACGTCGGCGACGACGTCGAACCCTGCCTGGGCATGCGCGGCGATGGACAGCCACATGGCCGAGCGCAGGGCCGGCACCACCAGCGCGAGGTCCGGCCGATCGTTGCCGGGCCGCAGGCCGACGCCGGGTCGCAACGAGGCTGGCAGGACGTGGCGGATGAACACGTCGTTGCCGAGGTTCAGCCACGTCCCGGGCACACGCCGTCGGACCGCGGTCACGATGCTGGACTTGCCCGACCGAGGTGCACCGTTGAGGACGACGATCCTTCCGGGCTCGGTCACCTGGCACTCCAGCGGGTCGGCGCGGCGCCCTCCATGGTGCCCGACGGCGCCCGGTGAAACCTCCACGAAACCCGCGACCTCCTAGGCTCTGGGGTCCGACCGCAGGAGGCCCCCACTGACCGTCGCCCGACCCCGAGACCTGCCCGGCGCGCTGGACGCGCTGGCGGCGTCCCCGGACGCCGACCTGCTGGCCGGCGGGACCGACCTGGTGGTCGAGGTCAACCTGGGGCATCGGCGGCCGCAGGGCATCGTGGCGCTGCGACGGGTGGCCGAACTGCAGGGTGTCGAGGTCACCGACGACCGGGTCGACCTCGGTGCCGGCGTGACCTACGCCGAAGTCGAGGCCGACCTGGCCGACGTCGCACCAGGCCTGGCCATGGCGTCGCGCACGGTGGGCTCGCCCCAGATCCGAAACGTGGGGACCATCGGGGGCAACCTCGGTACGGCCAGCCCTGCCGGTGACGCCCTGCCGTGGCTGGTCGCGCTCGACGCCGACGTGGTGCTGGTGGGGCCCGACGGCGCCCGCACGGTCCCGGTGGCGGACTTCCTCACCGGGGTCAAGCGCACCGACCGTCGTCCGGGTGAGGTCATCCACCGCGTGCACGTCCCCCGGGTCGCCGGGCCCCAGCACGTCGCCAAGGTCGGGCCCCGCAACGCCATGGCCATCGCCGTGGCCAGTGTCGCGATGGTCGTCGACACCGACGCGCGTCGGGTCCGCCTGGCCATGGGCTCGGTCGGCCCGACCCCGGTCCGGCCGCACGACGCGGAGGAGGCGGTGTCGGCCGCCGTCGACTGGTCCGCCCTCACCTGCCCCGACGACGCCGTGGAGGCGTTCGGTCGGGCCTGCGCCGCCGCGACGACGCCGATCACCGACCACCGCAGCACGGCCGACTACCGGCGCCACGCCGCCGGGGTGCTGGCGGCCCGGACCCTCCGGAGGTGCCTGTCCTCATGAGCGACGCCATGCCCACCACCGAGCCCGGTGCCGAGCCGTACCGGCTGACGGTCAACGGTCGCTCCGAGACCGTGGCCTCCAGCTGGCTCGGCGAGAGCCTGCTGTACGTGCTGCGCGAGCGACTCGGACACCCGGGGACCAAGAACGCCTGTGACCAGGGCGAGTGCGGGTCCTGCACCGTGCTGGTCGACGGGCGGGTCGCCTGCGCCTGCTGCCTGCTCGCCGCCGACGCCGTCGACGCCGACATCCGCACGGTGGAGGGCCTCGGCGACGGGTCCGACGGCGTCGACGACGTCCAGCAGGCCTTCCTCGACGCCGGCGCCGTCCAGTGTGGCTTCTGCACGCCGGGCCTGGTGGTCGCCGTCCACGACCTGCTGGACCGCCGCCCCGACGTCGACGACCTCGGGGTCCGCGAGGCGCTCAGTGGCAACCTGTGCCGATGCACCGGGTACGGACGCATCCTGGAGGCGGTCGCGCGGGTGCGTGACGACCGCCGCGACGCCGGGGAGGGGTCGCGGTGAGCATCACCACCTCGCCCGGCACCACGACGGACACCCAGGCCCCCACCGGGGGGCTGGGCGACAGCGCCGACCGCCCCGACGGGGTGGCCAAGGTCACCGGCGACTTCGCGTTCTCCTCCGACCTCCACCTGGAGGGCCGGCTGTGGGGTCGCACGCTGCGCAGCCCACACGCCGCCGCCCGGATCCGGTCCATCGACACGTCGGCCGCCACGGCCATGGCCGGCGTGCACGCGGTCGTGCTGGCCGAGGACGTCCCGGGATCGCGCACCTTCGGCATGGAGCACCGTGACCAGCCGGTGTTCGCCGACGAGGTCGTGCGCCACCACGGCGAGGCCATCGCGGCGGTGGCGGCCGACCACCCCGAGCTGGCGCTGCGGGCGGTGCAGGCGATCGTCGTGGACTACGAGGTCCAGGAACCGCTGGCCGACGCCGAGGCGGCCATCACGGCCGATCCGATCCATCCCGACGGCAACGTGTTCCGCCACATCCCGCTGCGCCACGGCGACCCCGACGCCGTCACCGGCGACGTGGTGGTCGAGGGCACCTACGAGGTCGGCATGCAGGACCAGGCCTTCCTCGGCCCGGAATCCGGGCTGGCGGTGCCGGACGGCGAGGGTGGCGTCGACCTGTACATCTCGACCCAGTGGCTGCACGTCGACCGTGACCAGGTGGCCGCGTGCCTCGGCCTGGAGCCCGACCAGGTGCGGTTGTCCCTGGCCGGGGTCGGCGGCGCCTTCGGGGGCCGGGAGGACGTCAGCCTCCAGGTCCACGTGTGCCTGCTGGCGCTGGTGACCGGTCGGCCGGTCAAGATGCTGTACTCGCGGGAGGAGAGCTTCTACGGCCACGTCCACCGCCACCCGGCGCGGATGTGGTATCGCCACCACGCCACCGCCGACGGCGACCTGGTCAAGGTCGAGGCCCGAGTGGTGCTGGACGGGGGCTCCTACGCGTCGTCGTCGGCGGCGGTCATCGCCAACGCCACCTGCTTCGCTGCCGGGCCCTACCGGGTCCCGCACGCGGCCATCGACGGCTGGGTGGTGCGCACCAACAACCCACCCTGCGGGGCCATGCGGGGGTTCGGTGCGGTGCAGGTGTGCTTCGCCCACGAGGCCCAGATGGATCGGCTGGCGGTGGCGTTGGACATGGACCCCGTCGAACTTCGCCTGCGCAATGCCCTGGAGACCGGTGACCGGATCGTGACCGGGCAGGTCCTGGCCGGGACGGCGCCCGTGCGCGAGGTCATCGAGGCGGCGATGGACCACGCCCTTCCCGACGACGCGCCGTCGGTCGGCGAGGACGACGCCCGGCGGCTGCCCGGGGGCACCGGATCGACCACCCGCGGCACCGACGTCGTCCGGGGGACCGGGCTCGCGGTGGGCTACAAGAACCTGATGTTCTCCGAGGGCTTCGACGACTTCTCCACCGCCGGGGTCCGACTGGAGCGGTCCCTCGCGGGCGAGCCCATGGCCACCGTCCGGTGCGCGGCCGCCGAGGTCGGGCAGGGCTTCCACACGCTCGCCCTGCAGATCCTGCGCAGCGAACTCGGGGTGGACCACGTCGTGCTGGGTCCCACCGACACCTCGATCGGGTCGGCGGGCTCGACCAGCGCCTCCCGCCAGACCTGGATGAGTGGCGGCGCGGTCCAGGCCGCGTGCCGGGCCGTCGAGCAGGAACTGCTGGCCCGGGCGTCGCGCATCCTGGACGTGCCCGTCGACGGCACCCGGCGTGAACTGCTCGCGGTCCGCGACGGCGAGGTGGTCGAGGTCGACGGCGATCGGCGCGTGCCGCTGGCCGACCTGCTGGAGACGCCGGTGGACGAGGTCCGCGAGTACCACCACCCGCCCACCCAGCCGCTGGACGACCACGGCCAGGGCGACGCCCACGTGTCGTTCGCCTTCGCCGCCCATCGCGCCACGGTCGACGTCGACCCCGAACTCGGCCTGGTCCGGGTGGTGCAGGTGGCCACCGGCCAGGACATCGGTCGCGCGCTCAACCCCCGTGCGCTGGTCGGGCAGGTCGAGGGCGGCATCGCCCAGGGGGTCGGCCTGGCGATCATGGAGGAGATCGTGGTCGACGGGGGACTGGTGCGCAATCCGTCGTTCACCGACTACCTCATCCCCACCACGCTGGACATGCCAGAGGTCGTCGCCACCTTCGTCGAGCAACCCGAGCCGGGCGCGCCGTTCGGTGCCAAGGGCGTCGGCGAGCCCCCGACCATCTCCTCGGCGCCCGCCGTGGTGGCGGCCATGCGGGCCGCCACCGGGGCAGCCCTGACCCGGATCCCGGTGCGACCGGGCGACGTGGTCGGGCTGCACGACGGGAGTGACCGGGGGGCGGACGGGGGGCCCGACGGGGTACGGGACGGGCAATGACCCGACTGGTCCTGCGCGGGGCGCGTCATCCCGGTGACGTCGCGCTCCGCGACGGGTTCGTGGAGGCCGTGGGCGTGGTTCCGGGCGAGCCCGGCGACGAGGTCTGGGCGGTGGACGGCGACCTCGTCACGGCGGGCCTGGTCAACACCCACCACCACCTGTACCAGTGGATGACACGCGGTCGCGCGACCGGCTCGAGCCTGTTCGAGTGGCTGACGACGCTGTACCCGGTGTGGGCGCGCCTGGACGTCGAGGACGTCCTGGCCGCCGCCCGGGTGGGCCTGGGCGAGCTGGCACGGTCCGGCTGCACCACCGCCGCCGACCACCACTACCTGGTGCCCCGTGGCGACGACCAGGTGTTCGACGCCATCGCCACCGCGGCGGGCGAGGTCGGCATCCGGTTGCACCTCGCGCGTGGCTCGATGGACCTGGGACAGGCCGACGGCGGGCTGCCGCCCGACGACGTCGTGGAGGACCTCGACGACATCCTGGCCTCCACCGAACGTGTCGTGGCGCGGTGGCACGACGGGGAGCGCGTGGTGGTCACCGTCGCCCCGTGCAGTCCGTTCAGCGTGTCGCGCGAGCTGATGGTGGAGTCGGCCGCGCTGGCACGGCGACACGGACTGCGCCTGCACACCCACCTGGCCGAGACGCGCGACGAGGAGGCCGACTGCCTCCGGCGCTTCGGAGCCCGACCCCTGGCCGTGCTGGACGACTGGGGCTGGGTGGCCGACGACGTGTGGTTCGCCCACGGGATCCACTTCGACGACGACGAGGTGGCACGACTGGCCGCGGCGGGGGCCGGGGTGGCGCACTGCCCGTCGTCCAACGCGCGTCTGGCCGCCGGGTTCTGTCGCACCCGCGACCTGCGCGTCGCCGGTGTCGCCGTCGGACTGGGTGTCGACGGCGTGGCCTCCAACGAGCAGGGCACGCTGGTGACCGAACTTCGCCAGGCCCTGTGGTCGGCCCGGCAGGGCACGGGCGATCCCGCGGCGCTCACGGCCGCCGATGCCCTGGACATGGGCACGCGCGGGGGCGCGGACTGCCTCGGCCGCGACGACATCGGGCGTCTGGAGCCGGGCGCGCGCGCCGACCTCGTGGTGTGGCCCGGCGGCGACCTCGGTGACGTCCCGGATCCCGTCGAGGCGTTGGTGCTCGGACCCGACCGGACCGCCCGCCACGTCCTCGTGGGCGGCGAACCGGTCGTGCGCGACGGCGAGGTGGTGGGCCTGGACCTCGCTGCGGCGCACCGCGAGCTCGCGGCGCGAGCACGTCGGCTGTGGGACTGAGGCGACCGTGGGACGGAGACGACCGGGGGGAGTGACCGGGCGCCGAACGTCGTGGGGGCAGAACGGCCGCCCCGTCACGCTCGGGACCGTCGGATCACTCCTCGAGGGGTTCCAGGACGCGTGGCTCGGACTCGCCGCGCAGCCACGCGCGCGGCACCTGCGCGGTGTCGGGCAGGGCGTGCACCTCCACGCCGTCGACGACGCAGTGGTCGAGGCCGACCCGACCGCCCACGGCGAGCACGGCGTCCATGCTCTCGTCGAGCAGGTC
Source organism: uncultured Nitriliruptorales bacterium (assembly GCA_963735045.1). Classification (GTDB taxonomy): domain Bacteria; phylum Actinomycetota; class Nitriliruptoria; order Nitriliruptorales; family Nitriliruptoraceae; genus Salsipaludibacter. The sequence goes on from CAVTIZ010000003.1 coordinate 1,184,333, forward strand.
GGGATCCACGTCGACGCGACGGACGGCGGCCGCCCCGTGGCGGGTCTGCGCGTCCACGATGAGCTGGCTGACGATGGTCAGGGCAGTGGGTTCCATGCGCACAGCGTAGGCAACCCGTTCCCGGTCGCACGGACGTGGTCGACGTCGGCGGCCGGGGCCGGGACGCGGCTCAGTCGGCCGGCTGGGCGTCGACGGTGGCGCGCAGGTCGCTGGCCTCGAGGTCCAGCCCCAGGGCGCCGCCGGCGACGTCTTCGACCAGGCAGGCGTAGGTCCCGGCCGGCCCGGACATCCGGAAGGTCACGGTGCCCATCATCGAGGTGTGGCCCATCCCGGTGGCCTGCCGGTGCGGACCCGTCACGCGGGCGTGCACGGCCACCTCCGGGCAGCGCTTGCCGTCGGCATCCTTGACGGTGGCGACGAAGCCGACGCGGACCCCGTCGACGTGCTCCTCGACGGCGGTGCGCAGGTCGGTGACACGCAGGGGTCCGGTGAAGAAGGCGTCCTTGGGGTGGTCGTCGGGCACCGGGCCCAGGCCCTCGGCCAGGCCCGTTCGCGACGGCGTCGCGCGGCTGGAACGGAAGCGGCCGAACCTCACGACGAACCCTCTCGATGGTGCTTGGAACGATATCCCGCCACCCGGCGGCCCCCCGCGGTCGATCCTCGTTCGAACGGACGGGATCGACGACGTATCACCGGGGCCGTGTCGGCCTCCGCGACCGTCAGCCGGCCAGCAGCTCCATGGCCGCCGTGTGCAGGTCGCGGGTCGCCGCGGCCAGCAGCCGACCCCCACCGCGGGGCGAACCACCGTCCCACGCGGTGGCGACCCCGCCGGCCCCGACCACGACGGGGACCAGTGCCTGCACGTCGTGGGGCTTCAGTCCGGCCTCGACCACCAGGTCGACGTGACCCGACGCCAGCATCGCATAGGCGTAGCAGTCGGCGCTGTAGCGGGTCATGCGCACCGCGGTCCGCACGCGGTCGAAGGCGGCCCGTTCCGCCGGCGTGCCGACCTCGGGGAAGCTGGTGAACAGCACGGCGTCGCCCAGGTCGCGGTCGTGGCGGGTGGCCAGCGTCGTGTGCGTCCCCGCACCGTCGCACCAGGCCCGGTCGTCGCCGACGCCGATCACCCCGACGAAGCGTTCGCCGAGGAAGGGCTGGTCGATGACGCCGACCACCGGACCGGTGTCGGGGCCGACCGCGACCAGCGTGCCCCAGGTCGGCATCCCGGCGACGAACGAGCGCGTCCCGTCGATCGGGTCGAGCACCCAGGTGAGCCCCGTCGAGCCGGGCACGTCGGCGAGTTCCTCGCCACGCACGGCGTCGTCGGGACGGCGGGCACCCAGCACGGCCCGCATCGCGGCCTCGGCGGCACCGTCGGCGATGGTGACCGGGTCGAACCCGGTGCCGTCGACGGTCCGGTCGGTGCGGCCGCCGGCCTTGTCGCGGACGTCGAGCGGTCGCCGGAAGTGGGCCAGGGTGGGGCCCCGAGCCGCCTCGGCGACCGCCTCGGCGACTGCGAGCAGGTCGTCGACGTCGACGCCCGGGAGTCGCGCGCGCGGTCCGTGCATGCGTTCCTCCCGGACGTCGAGGGGCGGTCGTGGGGTCTGGTCGCGGGCGACGCTACCGCCGACGTGGCGTCTCCCGGCACCCCCCACGTTGCAATTCCGTGGTCGATCGGGGACCATGGGACCTGCACGGGAGGGCACGTCCCACCCGTTGCGTCGTTCGCGGCGCGGTCGTGATCCCGCCCCCGGGTCCGGTCCTCCAGGGATCGTCCGGGACGCCGGGCCACCTCGCCACGGACCCCGACCAGCTCCCGGTCCGCACCGGGAACACCATGCCCATGGACACGCTGTCGTGTCCCCGACCTGTGTCATCGACCGATGACCCGACGCCGGCAGACCGAGGCCACGCGTCGTCAACCACGAAACGACATCAATGAGCGACCAGACCACCACCACGACCGACCAGTCCGTCGACGCCGGCGCCGCACCCGCACAGGAGGCCGAGCAGGCCTACGAGCCCAACCCGGAGGCCGGCCCCGTCGTCGTGATGGACGACCCCGGCTCCTCGATGACCTCCACCGGCGACGTGATCGTCGACAACGACCTGACCGACGAGGAGTTCGAGGCGGCCCTGGAGGGCACCCTCAAGTCCATGGAGGAGGGCTCCATCGTCGAGGGCGTCGTCGTCAAGATCGACCCCGACGAGGTCCTGCTCGACATCGGCTGGAAGTCCGAGGGCGTCATCCCGATCCGGGAGCTGTCCATCAAGATGGACATCGACCCCAACGAGGTCGTGCGCGTCGGCGACGTCGTCGAGGCGCTGGTCATGAACAAGGAGGACGACCTCGGTCGTCTCGTCCTGTCCAAGAAGCGGGCCCAGTACGAGCGCGCATGGGGCACGATCGAGTCGATCTACAACGACGACGGCACCGTCATCGGGACCGTCATCGAGGTCGTCAAGGGTGGCCTGATCCTCGACATCGGCCTGCGTGGGTTCCTGCCCGCGTCGCTGGTGGAGATGCGTCGCGTGCGTGACCTGGCGCCCTACGTCGGCACCCAGCTGGAGTGCAAGATCATCGAGCTGGACCGCAACCGCAACAACGTGGTGCTGTCCCGTCGCAAGTTCCTGGAGGAGACCCAGAGCGAGTTCCGCGCCGAGTTCCTCCAGTCGCTGCAGAAGGGCGAGATCCGTCGTGGGACCGTGTCCTCGATCGTCAACTTCGGGGCCTTCGTGGACCTGGGTGGCGTCGACGGGCTGGTGCACGTCTCGGAGCTGTCGTGGCAGCACATCGACCACCCGTCCGAGGTCGTCGAGGTCGGCGACGAGGTCGACGTCGAGGTGCTGGACGTGGACCTGGAGCGCGAGCGCGTGTCGCTGTCGCTCAAGGCCACGCAGGAGGACCCGTGGCAGAAGTTCGCCCGCGAGGTCGGCGTCGGGGAGATCGTGCCCGGCACCGTCACCAAGCTGGTGCCGTTCGGGGCCTTCGTCAAGGTCGACGACGGCATCGAGGGCCTGGTCCACATCTCGGAGCTGGCCAACCGCCACGTCGAGGTCCCGGAGGCCGTCGTCAACGTCGGCGACGAGATCGAGGTCAAGGTCATCGACGTGGACACCGTCCGCCGTCGCGTGAGCCTGTCGCTGAAGCAGGCGACCACCGACGACGACCCGGGTGGCGCCTACGACGACGACGCCCGCGGCGTCGAGCACGCGTACTCGTCGGGTGACGACGACAGCTCCAGCGGCGGCTCGTCGCTGGCGGGCGCCCTGGCGGCGGCCGGTCTGGTCCAGAACCAGGGTGTCTCCCCCGAGGAGATCGCCCTGGCCGAGGCCGAGCTGCCCGATCCCGAGCCGGTGGCCGAGGAGGACGACACGCCCGAGCCGGTGGCCGACGAGGACACCACGCCCGAGCCCGTCGCTGCGACGGACGAGGCCCCAGAAGCAGCCCCCGAGCCCGAAGCCGAGGCCGAGACCGAGGCCGTGGCCGACGAGCAGGACGAGTCCGAGCCAGTGGCCCAGGCGGACGCGTCGTCCGACGCCGACGCCCCTGCCGACACCGAGTCGGACGACGCCTGAACCCCACCATGCACCACCGCTCCGGCGTCCCGGCCCCGTGCCGGGACGCCGGATGCGTGTCGGGACGCCACGACCCTCCGGACAGGACGCACCATGCCCACCTCGTTGCGTGACCTCGTCGCCGGTGACCGGCCCCTGCTGGCCGACGGCGCCACCGGCACCAACCTGTTCGCCGCGGGCCTCGGACCGGGGGACCCGCCCGAGGCGTGGAACCTCGACCATCCCGATCGCATCACCGCGCTGTACCGGTCCTTCACCGATGCCGGGTCCGACATCGTGTTGACCAACACCTTCGGGGGCACCCGCCACCGCTTGGCACTGCACGGGCTGGAGGACCGCGTCGCCGCACTGTCGGCGGCCGGTGCCCGGCTCGCGCGGTCGGTCGCCGACGACGCCGACCACCCCGTCGTGGTGGCCGGATCCATCGGTCCCACCGGCGAACTGCTCGCCCCCCTCGGGACGCTGGACGACGCCGCGGCCCAGGACGCCTTCACCGAGCAGGCCGAGGGGCTGCTGGCCGGTGGCGTCGACGTGGCCTGGATCGAAACCATGTCGGCACCCGGCGAGGTGCGTGCAGCGGCCCGTGCCGCCATCGCGGTCGGGCTGCCCTACGTGGCCACGGTGTCCTTCGACACCGCCGGCAGGTCCATGATGGGCCTGGCCCCGGAGGCCCTTGCCGGCGTCTTCGACGGGCTCGACGTCGCCCCCGTCGCCATCGGTGCCAACTGCGGGGTGGGCGCGTCGGACCTGCTCGTCGCCGTCGCCGGCATGGGTGGCGACGGGCCGCCGCTGGTGGCCAAGAGCAACTGCGGCATCCCACGGTTCCGAGGGGCCGAGGTCGTCTACGACGGCGACCCGGCCCTGATGGCGCGCTACGCCGGGCTGGCCGCCGACCTCGGGGTGGCGGTCGTGGGTGGATGTTGCGGCACCACCCCCGACCACATCGCCGCCATGCGCGCGGCCCTCGACACCCACGTCCCCGGTGACCGGCCCGACACCGAGCGGATCGTCGACGAGCTCGGTCCGCTGACGGCACCGGCCAGCACCGCGTCGGCCACCGCCGCCGGTGATGGTGCCCGTCGGCGGCGACGACGTGGCCCGACCGGGTGAACACGGGCACACTGCCCACACCACGGACCGACGGCGTCCGCGGGGAGTCGCCGCGACGGGGAGGACGACACGTGCTGGTCGGCCTGACGGGTGGCATCGGCAGTGGCAAGTCGACCGTGGCCACCCGCTTCGCCGAGGCGGGGCTGGCGGTCATCGACGCCGACGCGGTCGCGCGCGACGTCGTGGCGCCCGGCACCCCGGGGTTGGCAGCCGTGGTGGAGCGCTTCGGCGACGGGGTGCGTGACGGTGACCAGCTCGACCGGGCCGCCCTGGCCGACATCGTGTTCCACGACCCGGATGCCCGTGCGGACCTGGAGGCCATCACCCATCCGGCCATCCGGTCCGAGATCGCACGGCGCCGTCGCGACCTCGAGGCCGGCGACCCCGACGCCGTGGTCGTGCTGGACCACCCCCTGCTGGTCGAGACCGGCCAGGCCGCCGACATGGACGCCGTGGTGGTGGTGCTGGCGGCCGCCGAGACCCGGCGGGCCCGGTTGGCCGCCCAACGCGGGATGGAGCCGGCCGACATCGATGCCCGCATGGCTGCCCAGGCCGACGACGAGCGCCGGCGGGCCGCGGCGACCTTCACCATCGACAACGACGGCACGCGGGACGACCTGGATCGCGAGGTCGCCCGGGTGCTGGCGGCACTCGAGGACCTCGCGGCACGTCACGGCCGTGTCGATGGCTGACCACCCGTCGTCGGCCACCCACGGACGCGCCCTGGCGACCCTCGGTCTGGCCCTGGCCCTGGTGCTCGGAGCGTGTGACCGCGGGGCCACCGAGTCCGGCGCCACGTCCCCGCCGTCGGCCACCGTCAGCCTCGTCGCCGACGCCGACATCGTCATCGTCGGTCGGCGCGTCGAGCGACCCGGCGACCCCCGGTTCGTCGTCGGCGACGCCCTCGGCCACGTCCACGATGCCCTCGGACACGGGCTCGTCGCCCGCCCCGACCTCGGACAGCGCCCTGGCCGAGGACGGGACCCCGGCCGAGATGCCGACGTCGTGGGACCTCGTCGGCCCGCTGGCCAGTGTCGACGACGCCCGTGCTGCCACCCCCTCGGACCTGTCTGCCGCGGCCCTGGAACTGCTGGCCACGGCCGCGGGGGTCGCCACGGACCCCGGCGACCGACGCCTGGTCGAGGCCACCGGTGCCGGACCGGTCACCGTCGCCTCCGTGCGCCTGGACCGCGACCGGGTCGAGGCCAGCCTGGCCATCCTGGTTCCGGACGCACCCGCCGAGGTCGTCCTTCGCACCCTGGCCGCCAGTTCGGCGGTGGGCCCGTCGGCCGCCCGGACCGAGGTCACCGCCACCGTGGCGGGCGAACCGGTGGATGCCCGGGTCGAGCCCGATCGCGACCGGATCGTGGTCGACCTGGGCGAGGCCCGTCCGGACGGCGTGGTGCTCGGCCTCGACCTGGCCTACGAGGTCCCGGCCGCCGACGACCTCGCCGCCGGTGGGGGCCCGGGTGCCTATGGGCTGCTGGCCGACCACGGCGGCGTGGTGACGCTGGGCCACTGGCTGCCCGCCGCGGTCGCCGTCCCGGGCAACGACGGCGACGTGCCCGCGTGGGGCGACCTGGGGGCCTTCGACGCCGGCACCTGGATCGTGGACGTCGCCGTCGACGGCGGCGCGCTGCGGACGGGCGGCGTGGACCGCACCACCCCCGCGGGGACCCAGCGGGCCATCGGGGTGGGTCTGCGGGACCTCGCCGCAGCCTGGTTCCCCGAGGGCGTGGTGCCGGCCGTCGCCGCGGGACCGGTTGACGGGACCGGGGCCGACGAGGACGGGGACGACGCGGCCGGGGACGACGCGGTCGTGCTGGCCGCGAGTGGGACCGGCGCCAGCGACCAGGCCATGGCCGACCTCGGCGCCGACCAGCTCGACGTGCTCGGGTCGCAGTGGGGTCCGCTGCCGTGGCCCGAGTTCGACCTCGTTCGTGCCCCGATCCTTCCGGCGGCCGGGATGGAGTTCCCGGGCCTGGTGCTGATGGACGACGACTACTGGCGGGCCGAGGCCACCGACACCCGCTTCGTCCTGGCCCACGAACTCGGCCACCAGTACGCCCACGCCCTGGTCGGCAACGGCTCGCTGTCGGACCCGGTCGTGGACGAGCCGTTGGCGCAGTACCTCGCCTACCGCTGGTTCCTGGCCGTCGACGGCGAGGCCTTCGCCGACGACTTCGCGATGCGGACCTTCGCCGACGACTTCGACATGGTGCGTGAGGCCCCGGGCCAGTCCGCGGCCGACTTCGCGTCCGACCAGGCCTACTCGGTCGCGATCTACCGCACGGCCGCCGATGCCTGGTACCAGGCGGGCGTCGACCACGGTGTCGACGTCGTCGACCGGGCCGTTCGCGCGGTCCTCACCGACCACGCGCTGCGCGAGGTCGACGAGGACGCCATGCTGGACAGCGTGGAGGCCGTCTCCCCGGACGTCGCGGCGGACCTGCGAGCCGCCTTCGACCAGGCTCCCGGCTGACGCGTGGGCCGGTGGCGGGTGCCTTCCGGTTCCCCCGTCGGCCGTGCGTCGGTGCCGGTGGTGCCATGATCCGCCCGCTGCTGGGCTAGCGTTCGCCACCGACGAGGAGCCCGCACCATGCACACCCGATCCTGGCGCCTGCCGGCGTTGGTCGCCCTGCTCGTGGTGGGGCTCGCCGCCGCCTGGGTGACGTGGTTCCGGTCCATGCCGATCGACCTGGCCACGACCGCCCGGTCGGCCGCCGTCGTGCGGGACCCCGACAACGCCATCCGGGGCTCCGTCCAGCTGGTGACCCGTGAGCCGACCACGGTGGTGGTGACCGCCGACGCGCCCGAGCACCGCCTGGTCGTCGCCGAGGACGGCGAGCCCACGACCGACCACGAGGTGCCGCTGCTCGGACTGTTCCCCGACACCCGGTACCGCATCGAGGTCGAGGTGCTCGACGCCGAGGGGGAGCGCCTGGCCGGTGGCGACCTCGACGACCTGGTGACCCTGCCGCTGCCCACCGACGAGCTCCCGCCGATCGAGGTGGAGGTCGCCGAGCCCGATCGCATGACGGCCGGCCTGACCCTGTTCAACTCGATCTACCGCGAACCCGTCACGGGCGACGCCAACGAGTTCTTCGGCTACATCCAGGTCGTGGACGACGACGGACGCATCGTGTGGTACCACCGCGAACCGGGCCGGGTGCAGCAGTTGGTGCGCGACGACGACGGCAACTTCCTGTACGGCATCGACGAGGACTCGACCCGACTGATGTCGCCCACCGGCGAGATCCTGGGGGAGTGGCGGGGCACGGCGACGGGATCGGAGCCCGGTTCGCGGGGCTTCGGCCTCGAGCCGAGCCAGGTCATCGACCTGCCGGTCCACAGCACCCACCACGAGACCCTCCCGACCGACGACGGGGACTACGTCACGCTGTCACGCGTGGTCGAGGAGGTCGCCTACCCCGACGGGCTGTGCGAGGACTCCGAGCCCGGCGACGTCGAGAACATCGTCGGCGACGCCGTCGTGGTGTTCGATCCCGAGACCGGTGCCGTCGACCAGTTCCTCGAGCTCGCCGACGCCCAGGACCCGCTGGACGACCCCCGACCGGTCGAGTCCGACTACTGCGCCGCCGGCTACCTCGACCCGCAGTACCGCGACGGGTTCCAGCCGCGGGACTGGACCCACGCCAATGCCGTCATCCCGATCGACGACGGCCGTACGTGGCTGGTGTCGGCCCGCCACACCGATTCGCTGTGGGCCCTGCGCGCGGTCCCCGACGACGGCGGTCCGGCCGGGTCGCTGCGGTGGGAGCTCGGTCGCGACCAGGGCTGGGAGATGGCCGAGGGTGGCCAGTGGTTCTTCCACCAGCATGCCCCGGAACTGCAGGAGGACGGCTCGTTGCTGCTCTACGACAACGGCAACCTGCGCGACGACGCCGACCAGCCCTACAGCCGGGCCGTGCGCTACGAGTTCGACCCCGAGGCCAGGACCATCGAGCAGGTGTGGGAGCACCGCATGGACCCCGACGTGTACGCCTCGTTCGTGGGCGACGCCGACCGCCTCGACGGGACCGTGCTGATCACCCACGGCGGCGTGCTCGAACCCTGCGAGCTCCCCGACGCCGAGGACGACGCGTCCTACATCGTCGGTCGGATCGTCGAGGTCGACGAGGCCACCAACGACATCGTGTGGGAGTTGTCCACCGACGCCAGCGACACCTGCGAGGGCTGGGGCATGTACCGCGCCGAGCGGATCGACGGTCTCTACCCCGCTGGCTGGGAGGTCGAGGAGACCATCAGGTGATCCCGGCGCCGGCATCGCGTGGCCCGGGGTGGCCACGGACGGCCGGCGTCGGCCGACCCCGGTCCGAGCGGCCGATCCATCGGTGTCGCAGGCGCGGGATACGGTTTCGTCCATGACTGCCACACCCTCCTCCGCCTCCTCGCCGGGATCCGCCCGCGGGGCCGCCGTCGCCGCCGCGACGGAGGTGCCGACCCTGCCGGACCAGTCGGTCCAGCCCGGTCGCACCACGCGCGAACCGGGCCGGTTCCGGGTCGTCAGCGACTTCGAACCCGCCGGTGACCAGCCGGCCGCGATCGAGGGGATCGTGGACGCCCTCGAGGCCGGCGAGAAGGCCGTGACCCTGCTGGGGGCGACCGGGACCGGCAAGACCTTCACCGCCGCCAAGGTGCTGGAGCGCGTCAACCGCCCCGGACTGGTGATCGCCCCGAACAAGACCCTGGCGGCCCAGTTGGCCAACGAGTTCCGCGACTTCCTGCCCGACAACGCCGTCGAGTACTTCGTCAGCTACTACGACTACTACCAGCCCGAGGCCTACGTCCCGTCGTCGGACACCTACATCGAGAAGGACTCGTCGGTCAACGACGAGATCGAACGCCTGCGCCATCGTGCCACGATGGCGTTGCTGTCGCGTCGGGACACCCTGGTCGTGGCGTCGGTGTCGTGCATCTTCGGCCTCGGGTCCCCGTCGGAGTACGCCGACCACATCCTGTGGCTGCGCTCGGGCGAGGAGATCGGACTGGAGCGCACGATCCGGCGTCTGGTCGACCTGCAGTACGACCGCAACGACCTCAACCTCGTGCGTGGGACCTTCCGGGTCCGCGGGGACACCCTGGAGGTCTACCCGGTCGACTCCGACAAGGCGCTGCGGGTCGAGTTCTTCGGTGACGAGATCGACCGCATCGCACGTGTCGACACCGTGACGGGCGAGATCTCGGGCAGCCTCGAACGCTACGCCGTCTTCCCGGGTTCGCACTACGTCACCTCGGACTCGACCCTGCAGCGCGCCGTGGTCACCATCGAGGAGGAGCTGGGCCAGCGCCTGGAGGAGCTGCGCTCGGCCAACAAGCTGCTGGAGGCGCAGCGGCTGCAGATGCGGACGAACTACGACCTCGAGATGATCCGCGAGGTGGGGTTCTGCAACGGCATCGAGAACTACTCACGCCACTTCGACGGGCGCCGGCCGGGTGAACCGCCGTTCACGTTGCTGGACTACTTCCCGGACGACTTCGTCCTGTTCGTCGACGAGTCGCACGTCACGGTGCCCCAGATCGGCGGCATGTACGAAGGCGACCGGTCCCGCAAGGACACCCTGGTCGACCACGGCTTCCGCCTGCCCTCGGCGATGGACAACCGGCCACTGCGCTTCGAGGAGTTCCTCGACCGCATCGGCCAACGGCTGTTCATCTCGGCCACGCCCAGTGCCTACGAGCGCCGCGAGGCCTCCAGCATCGTCGAACAGATCATTCGCCCGACCGGGCTGGTGGACCCCGACGTCCAGCTCCGCCCCACCTCGGGCCAGATCGACGACCTCATGGAGGAGATCCGACGTCGGGCCGCCGACGACGAACGCGTCCTGGTGACCACCCTGACCAAGAAGATGGCCGAGGACCTCACCGACTACCTCGTCGACAACGGTGTACGGGTGCGTTACCTGCACTCCGACATCGACACGGTCGAACGCGTCGAGATCCTGCGTTCCCTGCGACTCGGCGAGTTCGACGTGCTGGTGGGCATCAACCTGCTGCGCGAGGGCCTGGACCTCCCGGAGGTGTCCCTGGTCGCCATCCTCGATGCCGACAAGGAGGGCTTCCTGCGATCGTCGACGTCCCTGATCCAGACGATCGGGCGGGCGGCCCGAAACGTCAACGGCACGGTCGTGATGTACGCCGACGACGTGACCGACTCGATGGAGTTCGCCATCGACGAGACCAACCGCCGTCGCGAGGCACAGCTCGCCCACAACCTCGAGCACGGCATCGACCCCCAGACCGTGCGCAAGCGGGTCGGGGACATCATCGCGGCCGTGCGTGCCGAGGAGGCTGGCGAGGCCTACGCCCCCCTGGAGCGCGAGTCGCTGGCCACCGTCGACACCTCCGACATGCCCGTGGCCGACCTCGAGGCCCTCATCCACCGCCTGGAGGAGGAGATGCACGAGGCCGCGGCCGACCTGCGCTTCGAGTACGCCGCCCGACTCCGCGACGAGATCGGCGAACTGCAGCGCGAGCACCGCCTGATGGTCCAGGCCGGCGTCTGACCCGGTGTCCCCCGGACCGGCGTGACGGATGTCACGTCAGGGTCGTGACGGCCGCGACGTGACACTCCCGACCGGGTCTGGCAGGATCGGTTCCGGATCCGACCAGGGTCGCTGCCGAGGGCCAGGACATCGTGTGACCGACGCCGTGTTGACGTGCGAGGGGCTGGTCCGTCGCTTCGGTGACCTCGTCGCCGTCGACGACGTGTCGTTGGCCATCGCGCCGGGAGAGACCTACGGCCTGCTGGGCCCAAACGGTGCCGGCAAGACGACGACGATCTCGATGGTGGCCGGCCTGCTGGAGCCCGACGAGGGGGCTGCCCGGGTGCTGGGGACGAGCATCGGCCCGGCAGCGGTCGACGCCAAGCGCCACATCGGGCTCGTTCCCCAGGACCTCGCGATCTACCCGGACCTGACCGGCCGCGAGAACCTGGCCTTCTTCGGACGCCTGCAGGGCATGCGCTCGACCGGGCTGACGGCGCGGGTGGACGAGGTCCTGGACGTGATCGGGCTGGTCGACCGGGCGGGGGACCTCGCCAAGGAGTACTCGGGCGGCATGAAGCGACGTCTCAACATCGGCATCGGGTTGTTGCACCGTCCGGAGTTGCTGGTCCTGGACGAACCGACGGTGGGGGTGGACCCGCAGTCACGCAACGCCATCCTGGAGTCCGTCGAGGCCCTGTCCGGGGCCGGCATGGCCGTGCTCTACACCACCCACTACATGGAGGAGGCCGAGCGGCTCTGCGACCGCATCGGCATCATCGACCACGGTCGCCTGCAGGCCGAGGGGACCCGCGACGAGTTGTTGCGGCTCACCGGGGAGGTCGACCGCATCGACCTGGTCGGCACCGGCGAGGTGGCCGCTGCCACGGATGCGCTGCGCGAGCTCGACGGGGTCGAACAGGCGGCCCACGACGGACGCTCGGTCACCCTCACGGTGCACGACGCCTCGACCATCCTCGCCACGGTCGTGTCGCGCGCGGTCGCCGCCGGGATGTCCCTGGAGGACGTGGAGGTGGCACGCCCCGACCTGGAGTCGGTGTTCCTGCACCTCACCGGCCGCGCACTTCGCGACTGAGGGGATCGACACCATGGACCTCCGCGCGATCGGGACGATGACGGCCAGCGACCTGCGGCAGCGGGTCCGGGACCGTTCGGTGCTGGTGTTCGGCCTCGCGGTGCCCTTCGCCCTGATGGTGGTGTTCAACTTCCTGTTCTCCGACGTCGGCGCGACCGACGACCTCGAACCCGTCACCGTCGCCCTGTCGGGCAGCGAGACCGGGACCGGCGAACGGATCGCCGACACGCTCGCATCGGTGTCGATCCTCGACGTCACGGTGCGCCCCGCGGACGACGACGACGCCCGCACCGCCGTCTCCGACGGTGACGCCGACGTCGCCGTGATCGTGCCCGACGACTTCGACGCGGTCGTGCAGGCCGGCGGCGACGCCGTCGTCGAGGTCGTCGACACCGGGGACGGGTCGATCGAGTCCGCGATCGTGACCTCGGTCGTCGACGAGTCCGTGCGTCGGCTGGGGGCGGGCTCGCGGGCCGCACGAGCGGCCGTGTCGGCGGGCGTGGACCCGACCCAGGTCGGCGCCATCGCCGCCGACGTCGCCGGTGCACCGGACCTCGTGACGACCTCGCCCGGGGCGGTCGCCGACGAACAGCTGAGCCTGCAGGGCAGCCTGGTGGCGGGCCAGACGGCGCTGTTCATGTTCTTCACGGTCGGCTTCGGCGTGATCGCCTACCTGACCGAACGTGACCAGGGGACCCTCGCGCGCCTGCAGTCGATGCCGCTGCGGCCACGCTCGATCCTCGTGGCCAAGACCCTGGTGTCGTTCGTGCTCGGCCTGGTGGCCACCGCCGTGCTGCTGGGGGCGGGTGGCCTGCTGTTCGGGGTGTCGTTCGGGGCCCTGTTCCCGGTGACCGTGCTGGTCGTGGCCACCGTCGCGGCCGCCACCAGCCTGGTGCTGGTCGTGACCAAGGTGGCGCGGACGGCCGAACAGGCCAACACGGTGAACTCGATCCTGGCCCTGGCACTGGGCGTGCTGGGTGGGGCGTTCTTCCCCATCGGTGGGGGCGGCTGGCTGTCCCGGCTGTCGGACCTGACCCCGCCCGCGGCGTTCATCCGCGGGTTGGGGATCACCCAGGCCGGCGGCGGCGTCCCCGACCTCGCCGGGCCGCTGGCGACCGTGCTGGGGTTCCTGGTGGTGGCACTGGTGCTCGCCGTGGTGCTGCCCGCGCGATCGGTCGAGGCATGAGGGCCGTGCTCGCCATCGCCGGGACCAGCCTGCGGCGCTTCCTGCGCGATCGGTCCAACTACTTCTTCGTGTTCGTCTTCCCGATGCTGCTGGTGGTCCTGATCGGGCTGCAGTTCGGGGACGAGGGCAGTGGGGGGCGGGTGCAGGTCGTCGGGACGTCCGACCTCGCCGACCGGGTGGTCGCCGTCCTGGACGTCGAGGCCCGGGTCGACCGCGCCGCGACGCTCGACGACGCCCAGGCCACCATCGCCCGGGGTCGCGCCGACGCCGCGGTGGTCGTCGAGGACGCCGACGACGCCGCCTTCGCGGCCGGTGAGCCGGTCGACCTCGCCGTGATCGTCGGGACGTCGAACCAGGCAACGGCGGTGCGCCAGGCCGTCTCGACGGAGCTTGCCGACCTCGGACGCCAACGACAGGCCGAGTTGGCGCTGGTCGCGGCCGGGGTCGACCCCGCCGACGCCGTGAGTGCCCTGGACGGCGCCGGCGGTGCGGGGCCCCGGGTGACCGTGGCCACGGTCGGTGACGAGGACTCGATCGGCGAGCAGTTCGCCGGGCTCGGGCAGTTCGACCTGGGCGCGGCGCAGCAGGTGTCGCTGTTCGTGTTCCTGGCGTCACTGGCCGGGGCCACCTCGCTGATCCAGTCTCGCCAGCTCGGGGTCACGCGGCGGGAGCTGGCGGCCCCGATCACCACGACGCAGGTCATCACCGGGGAGGCGCTCGGTCGCTTCGTCGTGGCCCTGACCCAGGGTGGCTGGATCGTGCTCGGGACGGCCCTGCTGTTCGGCGTCGACTGGGGTGACCCGGTCGCGACCGGCCTGGTGCTCGTGCTGTTCTGTGCCGTCAGTGCCTCGGCCGCCATGGTGTTCGGGTCCCTGCTGGACAACGAGAGCGTGGCGGGCGGAGTGGGCGTTGGCGTCGGGCTGGTCCTTGCGGCGTTGGGGGGTTCGATGCTGCCCCTGGAACTGTTCCCCGACACCCTGCAGGCGGTGTCCTCGGTCACCCCGCACCACTGGGCCTACGAGGCCTATGCCGAGATCACGCGACGCGGGGGCGGCGTCGCCGACGTCCTGCCCCAGCTCATCGTGCTGGTCGTGATGGTGGCGGTGCTGCTGCCGTTGGGGTCCTGGCTGCTGCGCCGTTCGTTGTCCCGGGCGCTGTGACGCCACCGTGACCACGACGGATGCGGCCCGTCGGCGGGCCGTACCCGATGCGGCCGTGCCACATGACGATGGCCGGCCCCGGAAGGGCCGGCCATCGTGGGCGAAGCTGGGGTGGGGTCAGCCGATGGCGCGTCGGCGGGCGAGGTACCCACCGGCACCGAGTGCCGCCAGGGCAGCCAGCATGGCCAGGGGACCGGAGTCGGTCGAACCGCCGTCCGCCGTGCCACCGCCGCCCGTGGCCACGCCACCGGTCGGCATCGCGACGTCCTCGGTGTCCGCCGAGTCGCTGTCGTCGCTGTCGTGGTCGTCGTTGCTGTCGTCGTTGTCGCTGTCGTCGTTGTCGCTGTCGTCGTTGTCGCTGTCGTTGTCGTCGCTGTCGTTGTCGCTCTCGCAGGCAAGGCCGTCGCCGTCACCGTCGAGGCCGTTGGGATCGGAGGGGTCGGCGTCGAGGATCGCCTGGGCCTCCTGCATGGTCAGGTCGTCGCAGTCGAGGTCGTCCTGCGCGACGGCAGCGGACCCGGCGAGCATGGCGACGGCGAAGATGGCGGTGGCGATGGCCGTACTGGTCGAAGGCGGACGCGTCATGGATTCTCCTGTTGCGTATGGGGGCTGTGTTGTTTATGTGGCTGATGTTGCTGGAGTGACAATAGGGGAAGGTCGTCGCCCTGTCCAGCACCCACGACGCCACGCCGTCCGACTTCAGGTGTGAGCGCCTCGACGAGCGGCGGCGCCCGCCACCGGCGCAGGACGTCGGGAGCGGGGGCCGGTGGTCACGGCGTGGTGGTTCGCACGGTGCCCACGGGAACCCCCGGCGGGGGACGGCGTGACGTCACCAGCCCCGTCGACGCCAGTCGTCGAGCGACGGGCGCTCGGCCCCGATGGTGGTGCTGTCGCCGTGGCCCGGGTGGACCCGCGTGCCGTCGTCGAGGCGAGCGAACACGCGGTCGTCGAGGCCGTCCATGATCGCGGCGAACGACGACTCGTCCGTGGTCCGTCCCGGGCCACCGGGGAAGAGGGTGTCGCCACTGAACAGGTGGGCGTGCTCGGCCCCCTCCACCAGGTACAGCAGGCTGCCCGCCGTGTGGCCGGGCAGGTGGATGACCTCGATGGCGAGATCGCCGACGTCCAGCACGTCGCCGTCGTGGAGTTCACGGTCGACCGGTCGGGGGAACAGGTCGGCGTCGCCCGGGCTACCCCAGACCTCCAGCCCCGGGTCGTCCCGCAGTGCCCGCCACGCCCGGACGTGGTCCCAGTGGCCATGGGTCTGCACGACCGCCACCGGGTCCGAGTCGTCGACGGCCTCGCGGATGCGGCCGGGGCGCGCGGCGGCGTCGACGACCAGCGATCGGCCGGACGCCGTGCAGGCGACGACGTAGACGTTGTTGTCCATCTCCTCGACCGAGAGCTTGCGGATCGCGACGCCCCCGTCGTCGACGTCCAGCCAGTCCCCGTCCGGCTCCACGTGCCAGGCGTCGTCCACCACGTCCTCCCTCGCCACCGATGTCCGCCCCGCGCACGCTACCCACCCCTCCCTCCCTCCCCACCCCACCCACGCCATCGTGTGCGTTGCTGCCGGAATCTCGGCTCGATCGCACACAGTGGCAGGCGAGGGTGCGGGGGAGTCAGGTCAGCGCGCGGCGGATCTCGGCGGCCAGGACGGCTGGGCGGTCGTGCAGGCGCGACCACGTGACGAACAGGATCGACCAGCCGGCCTCGCGGATGACGTTCCAACGATGGCGGTCGCGTTCGAAGGCGTCCTCGCCGTGGAAGGCGCGGCCGTCACACTCCAGGACCAGGCCCGCGTCGGGGAAGGCGAAGTCGACCACCACGAGGTGACCGGACCCCCGGATCGGGTACTGGGTGAGCGGTCTCGGCAGGTGGTTCGCGTGGAGGAACTCCAGCGTGCGTGCCTCCAGGACCGAGTCGACGGCGCGGTCCTCGAGCACGGCTGCCGCGACACGCAGGCGACCGGCGCCGCGGACCCGGGGTCGACGATCGAGTTGGGACCGGACCTGTCCGAGCAGGTCGAACGCGCCACGTTGTCGCGCGGCCAGCAGCATGCCTTCCAGCTGGGACCGACCGAACTGCCCGGCGACGTCGACCAGGGTGCGGGCCACGGTCGTGACCGGGTGCCCGGACACGACCGTGTGGTCGGCCGCCTCGAACCGCCGAGAACGATGGCGGCGGCTGCCGTGCGACGGCTCGCGCGTGCAGCGGTGGTCGACCACCACGTGGACGAGGTCGTCGGGATCCGGCCAGCGGGTCATCCCATGGAGTTCCAGCGCGGTGTGGTGGCTGAGCACCGCCGTCGGTCCCAGGGCGAGGACTGCCGCCCACAGCCGTGCGGACCGCGACAGCGGAAGCCCCGGCAACAGCCGGACACCGCCACCCAGGTCGGACCATCCCTGTCGCCTCGCCGTGTCGTTCCAGGTGCTGGCCGGGATGCCGGCCCGGCGGCCGTCCGCCACCGTCACCACGCCCTCGCGTGCCGCCGCCACGGCATACACCTGCGACCACCCGGTTGCGACCATGACCCCATCCTGGCCCCCGGGTCGCCTCCTCCACCCCCTGACCCCACCCACCTGTGGATGACGCCCTCCCCGGTGTCGATCCCCCCCCCAACCGCCCAGCGTGTGCGATGCAGCCGACATCTCGGCCCAGACGCACACGATGGCGGGACCTGGTCGCCGTGTCGGCTCCAGCGGGGGTGATGGAGCCGACATACCGGTGGGATCGCTCACGATGGCGTGGGGGGCCGGCGGGGGTCGGTGTGGGGCGGCGAGGGCGGCGAGGGCGGCGGGGGTGAGGGGGTCGAGCGGGGGTGAGGGGGTCGAGCGGGGGTGAATGGGCCGGGATACCGGTTCGATCGCTCACGATGGCGTGGGGGGTGGGGGAGGGGAGGGGGTCGAACGTCTGTTCGCCTGTCGGGGGCGGGGATAGACTTGGGGGGCGTCGAAGGTTGCCTCCCAGCGACGTGGGGCAGCGTGTTCACCACGGTCCCGAACGCCTCGGAACGGTCGACGCGACCACCGCCGACCACCCGGCGGGGAACATGTCCCATCCCCTCGCCGTTCCACCACGCCCGGTGCCGGGACGTGGCCAGGTGGCCACGGCACCGATCCCCGCCCGACTCGTCCCCAAGGCCCCATCGTCGTGACCGACTCCATCATCGTCCGCGGTGCCCGCGAGCACAACCTGCGCGACGTCGACCTCGAGCTGCCCCGTGACGCCATGATCGTGTTCACGGGCATCAGCGGCTCGGGCAAGTCGTCGCTGGCCTTCGACACCATCTACGCCGAGGGCCAGCGTCGCTACGTCGAGTCGCTGTCCGCCTACGCCCGCCAGTTCCTGGGCCAGATGGACAAGCCCGACGTCGACACGATCGAGGGCCTGTCGCCGTCGATCTCCATCGACCAGAAGTCGACGTCGCGCAACCCGCGATCGACGGTGGGCACCATCACCGAGATCCACGACTACCTGCGTCTGCTGTGGGCGCGCATCGGCATCCCGCACTGTCCCAACTGTGGTCGCGAGATCGCCTCCCAGACCGCCGAGCAGATCGTGGACCAGGTGCTGGACCTGCCCGACGGCACGCGCTACCAGGTCCTGGCCCCGGTGGTGCGTGGCCGCAAGGGTGAGCACGCCAACCTCTTCGCCGACCTGCTGTCGGAGGGCTTCGCGCGGGTCCGCATCAACGGCGAGGTCACGCCGATCGACGCCATCGAGCGGCTCGACAAGAACATCAAGCACGAGATCGAGGTGGTCGTCGACCGACTGGTCGCCAAGGACGGGGTGCGCCGACGGCTGGCCGACTCGATCGAGACCGCCCTGGGCCTGGCCGAGGGGGTGTCCATGGTCGAGATCCTGCCCGACCGCGACGCGGTCCGGGCGGCCGAGGACGCCGGTGAGCCCGCCCCCACGTCGGAACTGCTGACCTTCTCCGAACACCTCGCCTGCCCCGACTGCGGGATCTCCTTCGACCAGCTCGCGCCACGCAACTTCTCGTTCAACTCGCCCTACGGCGCCTGCGAGGTCTGCACCGGCATCGGGTCGCAGTTGCGTGTCGACCCCGACCTGGTCATCGGCGACCCGTCCGACTCGGTCGACGACGGCGTGATCATCCCGTGGAACACCTCCAGTGGCCAGTCGACCTACTACGCCCAGTTGCTCCGCGCCGTCATCGAACACCTCGACGGGGACCCCGACGCCGCGTGGGAGGACCTCGGCGACGACGTCCGCCAGGCGGTCCTGCACGGACTGCCCGAGCGCATCCACGTGCGCTACAAGAACCGCTACGGACGCGTGCGGTCCTACAAGGCCAACTTCGAGGGGGTCCTGGAGAACCTCCTGCGCCGACACGGCGAGACCGACTCGGACCGGGTCCGGTCCAACATCGAGCAGTTCATGCGCGAGGTCCCGTGCCCGGCCTGCGGCGGCGCACGCCTCAAGCCCGAGATCCTCGCGGTGACCGTCGGTGGTCGTGGCATCCACCAGGTCTCGGCGCAGTCGATCGCCGACGCCGACGAGTTCGCACGCGACCTCGACCTGACCGAGCGCCAGGCACTGATCGGTGCCCGGGTGCTCAAGGAGATCCGGGCACGCCTGACGTTCCTGCTCAACGTCGGGCTGGACTACCTCACGCTGGACCGCCCGGCCGGCTCGCTGTCGGGCGGCGAGGCCCAGCGCATCCGGCTCGCCACCCAGATCGGGGCGGGGCTGGTGGGCGTGCTCTACGTCCTCGACGAGCCCTCGATCGGGCTGCACCAACGCGACAACGAGCGGCTCATCGAGACCCTGCTGCACCTGCGGGACCAGGGCAACACCCTGATCGTGGTGGAACACGACGAGGCCACCATCGAGGCCGCCGACCACATCGTGGACATCGGACCCGGCGCGGGCGAGCACGGTGGCGAGGTGGTCCACTCCGGCTCGGTCGCCCAGCTCAAGCAGCTCACGCGCAAGTCCCTGACGGGCGCCTACCTCGCGGGGACCCGCGAGATCGCGATCCCCGACACCCGGCGACCCACCGACGGCAAGCAGCTGACGGTGGTCGAGGCCAGCGAGCACAACCTCCGCGACATCACCGTGGACGTCCCGCTGGGCGCGTTCACCTGCGTCACCGGGGTGTCGGGCAGTGGCAAGTCGACGTTGGTCAACGACATCCTGGCCCGGGTGCTGATGCGCCATGTCTACACCTCGCGACAGGTACCCGGTCGCCATCGCCGGGTCGACGGGCTCGACAACGTCGACAAGGCCGTGATCGTCGACCAGTCGCCCATCGGACGGACGCCGCGGTCCAACCCCGCGACCTACACCGGGCTGTTCGACGTGATCCGGAAGCTGTTCTCCTCGACCCAGGAGGCCAAGGTCCGTGGCTACCAGCCGGGCCGGTTCTCGTTCAACGTCAAGGGCGGTCGCTGCGAGGCGTGCAAGGGCGACGGCACCATCAAGATCGAGATGCACTTCCTGCCCGACGTCTACGTGCCCTGCGAGGTCTGCAACGGCAAGCGCTACAACCGGGAGACGCTCGAGGTCCACTACAAGGGCATGACCATCGCCGACGTGCTGGACATGCCCGTCGAGCAGGCGCTGGAGTTCTTCACCAACCAGCCCACGATCCGGCGCTACCTGTCCACCCTGTCCGACGTCGGGCTGGGCTACGTGCGGTTGGGCCAGCCCGCGACGACCCTGTCGGGCGGCGAGGCGCAGCGGGTCAAGCTCGCCTCGGAGCTGCGCAAGCGCTCCACCGGCCAGACCGTCTACATCCTGGACGAGCCCACCACGGGCCTGCACTTCGAGGACACCCGCCGCCTGCTCCACGTGCTCCACCGACTCGTCGACAAGGACAACACCGTCGTGGTCATCGAGCACAACCTCGACGTGATCAAGACCGCCGACCACGTGGTGGACCTCGGGCCCGAGGGGGGCAACGGCGGTGGCCAGGTCATCGCCGCCGGCACCCCCGAGGAGGTTGCCGCGGTCGGCAACTCCTACACCGGGAAGTTCCTGCGCGACCTGCTGCCCAACGCCTGACCGGGCGACGCCGTGGCCACCAACCCCGCGACCAGCTTCCGACCCGCGCCGTCCGACATCCCGGCGGGACCAGGCAGCTACCAGTTCAAGGACGTCGACGGACGGGTGATCTACGTCGGCAAGGCCAAGTCGCTGCGCAGTCGTGTCAGCAGCTACTTCGGCCTGTGGCACAACATCCAGCCCCGCACCCGGGCGATGCTGCGGGCCGCCCGGTCCGTGGAGTGGATCGTGGTGGACAACGAGGTGGACGCCCTCCACCTCGAGTACACCTTGATCCAGCGTCACCGCCCGCGCTACAACGTCCGCTACCGCGACGACAAGTCCTATCCCCACCTGGTCCTGACCACGTCCAGGGACGTGCCGCGGGCCCGCGTCGCGCGTGGACGGGTCGCCAAGGGCGACCGCAAGTTCGGGCCCTACGCCCACGCCTACGCCATCCGCGAGACCCTCGACCTCCTGACCCGCCTGTTCCCGGTCCGCACGTGTTCCAAGGGGGTCTACGAACGTGCCGAACGGTCCGGGCGGCCCTGCCTGCTGGCCGACATCGGGAAGTGCTCGGCGCCCTGCGTGGGCCGCATCAGCCACGACGACCACCGCGGGCTGGTGGACGAGCTCGGCGACTTCCTCGACGGCTCCACCACCGAAGAGGTGCTGGGTCGGCTGGAGTCGGAGATGGACGCCGCGGCGGCCGAGCTCAACTTCGAGTCGGCGGCCCGGCTGCGCGACCAGCTCCGCGACGCCCGGCGAGTCCTCGCGCGCCAGCAGATGGTGTCGGACCGCGGTGACGACTTCGACGTGGTGGCGGTGCACGGCGACGAACTCGAGGCCGCGGTGCAGGCCTTCTTCGTCCGCAACGGTCGCGTCATGGGGCGCAAGGGCTGGATCGTGGACAAGGTCGAGGACCTCACGGACGCCGAGCTGATGACCTCGTTCCTGCTCCAGCTGTACACCGAGCGGTCCGACGACGTGCCGCCACGCCTGCTGGTCGACGCGATGCCCGACGAGCCCGACACGCTGGGCGCGCTGCTGGCAGACCTGCGCAACGACCAGCAGGACGGGCCCGGTCGCCCGGCGACCTCGGTCGGCTTCACCGTTCCGCAACGCGGGCCCAAGGTCGACCTGGTCAAGACGGTCGCCGACAACGCCCGCCAGGCCTTCCAGCGCCACCGCCTCAAGCGGGCCAGCGACTTCACGACCCGCTCGGCCGCCCTGCGCGAACTGCAGGAGGCCCTGGGACTGGTCGATGCCCCCCTGCGGATCGAGTGCTACGACATCTCGCACCTGGGCGGCACCGAGGTGGTGGCCTCGATGGTGGTGTTCGAGGACGGGCTGGCCCGCAAGGACGCCTACCGCCGCTTCAAGCTGTCGGAGGACCGCAACGACGACTTCGCGGCCATGCGCGAGGTGATCC
The DNA here is from genome assembly GCA_963735045.1 of uncultured Nitriliruptorales bacterium. Lineage (GTDB taxonomy): Bacteria > Actinomycetota > Nitriliruptoria > Nitriliruptorales > Nitriliruptoraceae > Salsipaludibacter. Next base: position 1,206,414 of record CAVTIZ010000003.1, read on the forward strand.
GACGTCGCTTCCAGCGACTGGTCGACGACCGGGCCGACCCGGAGGCGGACCAGGACAAGTTCGCCTACCCGCCCGGTCTGGTGGTCATCGACGGTGGTCCCGGCCAGCTGTCGGCCGCCCTGGAGGGGTTCGGGGCGGTGGAGCCCCCGGGGGGCGACGACGACGTCCTGGACGGCGTCGCCTTCGCCGCCCTGGCCAAGCGGTTCGAGGAACTGCATCGTCCGGGCCGCGCCCGACCCGTGATCCTGCCCCGTGACTCCGACGCGCTCTACCTCGTCCAGCAACTGCGTGACGAGGCCCACCGATTCGCCGTGACCTACCAGCGCACGCGGCGTCGGCGCTCGGTGACCACCAGCGAACTGGAGGGCATCGAGGGGATCGGTCCGACCCGGCGGCGCGCCCTGCTGCGTCGGTTCGGGTCGAGCAAGGCGGTCCAGGAGGCGTCCGCCACCGAGCTGGCCGGGGTCGACGGCATCTCCGCCACGCTCGCCGACCGCATCAAGGACCAACTGCGCGCCTGACCGGCGGGGGAGGGCCGCCGTGGTCGCGGGTGGCCCGTGGGTCCGACGTCGTGGCCACCGCCACCGATGCCCGACGGGCGACCGTTAGGATCGGGCCAGCGCCCGCCACCAGAAGGTTGCCGTCGATGCCCCAGTCCGCCCCAGAACGGGCCACCGACCCGTCCGCGACCGCGCCCGACCCCGCCCCGGCCGCACCGACCGAGGCCGAGCTGGCCGCGGCCCGCGAGGCCGAGGCCGACGCGGAATCGCAGTTGGAGCGACCCCGGATCGTGATCATCACGGGGATGTCGGGGGCCGGACGGACCCAGGTCGCGAAGGTGCTGGAGGACCTCGACTACTTCGTCATCGACAACCTGCCGCCGGCCCTGATCCCCAAGGTCCGCGACCTGGCGTTCGGTCCCGGCGGCGAGGTGGAGCGCCTGGCCGTGGTGGCCGACGTCCGTGGTCGTGCCTTCTTCCCGGACCTGGTCGAGGTGGTCCGAACACTGGGCGCCGAGGGCGCCAACGTGAGGATCGTCTACCTCGAGGCCGACGACGACACGCTGGTCTCGCGCTTCGAGTCCACCCGCCGACGCCATCCCGCGGCCGCCGACCACCAGGGCGTCCTGGAGGCCATCCGTGTGGAGCGCGACCAGATGGTCGAGATCCGTGGCATGGCCGACATCGTGGTCGACACCAGCGACCTCAACGTGCATGAACTGCGGGACCGCGTCATCGGGCTGCTGGGCGACGAACAACATGCCCAGCTGCGGGTCAAGGTGGTGTCGTTCGGGTTCAAGTACGGCTCGCCGCGGGACGCCGACATGGTGATGGACGTGCGGTTCCTCCCCAACCCGCACTGGGTGGATGCGCTGCGCCCGTTCACCGGGCTGGACGATCCCGTCCGCGACTACGTGTTCGGCCAGCCCGAGACACGGCCGTTCGTCGACGCCTTCGAGCGCCTGCTGGAAGTGGTCGTCCCGGGGTACGTGGGGGAGGGCAAGCGCTACCTCACCATCGCCGTCGGGTGCACCGGCGGCAAGCACCGCTCGGTCGCGATCGCCGAGCACGTGGCCGACTACCTGGCCGCCACGATCGACCAGCCGGTCGTGGTCGCCCACCGGGACGTGGGCCGCGCATGAACCCGGAGGCGGCCGTGGGCCGCGGCGCCGTCCGGCCACGCGTGACGGCCATCGGGGGCGGGCACGGGCTGTCTAGGACCCTGCGCGCCCTGACCGACCTGCCGGTCGACATCACCGCCGTCGTGTCGATGGCCGACGACGGCGGGTCGTCCGGCCGCCTGCGGCGGACCTACGGCGTGCCCCCGCCGGGCGACCTGCGGCGTGCGCTGTCGACGCTGGTCACCGATCCGACCACGCGTCGGTTGCTGGAGCACCGGTTCACCGGCGACGAGCTCGGCGGCCATGCCCTGGGCAACCTGCTGCTGCTGGCCGCCGCCGAACTGCACGGCGAGGACCTCGAGCAGGGGGCGGACGCGCTGGGGGAGCTGTTCGCGACCCGCGGTCGGGTGCTGCCGGCCAACCTCGACCCCGTCGAGCTGGAGGCCGACCTCGCCGACGGCGCCGCCGTGCACGGCCAGGAACGCATCACCCGCACACCGGGCGTGCACCGCGTCCGGCTCGACCCGGTCGATGCCCGCGCGACCCCGACGGCCGTGGCGGCCGTGCGCGACGCCGACCTGGTCGTGCTGGGGCCCGGGTCGTTGTTCACCTCCCTGATCCCGCCACTGCTGCTGGCCGACCTGGCCGCCGCCCTGTCGGACACCACGGCGACGACCGCGCTGGTCGCCAACCTGCGCGAGCAGCCCGGCGAGACCACGGGGATGGACCTGGCGGACCACCTCGACACCCTGTTCGCCCACCTGCCACCGGACCTGGACCTCGACGTGTTGCTGGCGAACTCGGTCCCACGTGACGACATCGCGCCGGGCCTGGCACCCGTGGACGGCCATCCCCGGATCGGGCGGGTCGTGGTGACGACGCTGGTCGACCGAGCGGGTGGCCACGACGTCGCCGCGCTGGCCCGCGAACTGGGTGCACTCGCGGGGGTGGGCGTCGACGCGGCATCGGATGCACCCGGACACGACGGCGTGGCCGGTCGCGACGACCCCGCCCGGGACGACGTGCGGCCGGACTGATGGCCGACGACCCCGACATCACCTCGGTCCGCCAGGAGCTCAGCACCGCGCCGATGGACCATCCCGGGGTCGAGTTGGCGGTGCTGCTGCGCGTCGGCGGGACGTGGCGTCGTCGCGGGACCCCGATGGGAGCCGTGACCGAGGTCGTGGTGACCTCCACCGCGGGCGCGGTGGTGCGCCGCGTGGTGGCCCTGTGCGAGGTCGTCGGACTGCCCCGCCCCGAGGTGGCCATGCGCGCGGCCGGAGGGCTGCGCCGCCACACCGAGTGGGGCGCCACCCTGGTGGCCGCGAGCCTGGTCGACCTGGGCGTGGTCACCGCCAGCGGGGGACCGGTGGCGGGGCTGCCGACCGTGCCGGAGGCGGCCGTCGGCGCGGCGCTGCGTGGCGCCCTGCTCGCGGCCGGGTCGGTGTCCTCGCCGCGCCGCGAGGCCCATCTCGAGCTTCGCCTGCCCTCCACGCCCGCCACGCTGGACCTCGCCGACCTGCTGACGGCGAGGGGGCTGGCGGCCCACGTCGACGAGGGCCGCGACCGGGTGGTGGTCAAGTCGCAGGCCGGACTGCACGAGGTCCTGGACCTGGCGGGCGCGCACGATGCCGCGGCCGCCCACGCCCGCCACCGGGAACGACGCCAGTTGCGCAATCGCGCGACCCGGTTGGCCAACGCCGACGCCGCCAACGTGACGCGATCCGTCGACGCCGCCCGCACCCAGGTACGTGCCCTGCAGGGACTGGTCGACGCCGTCGGGTGGGACGTGCTGCCCGACGACCTGCGGGCCGTCGGGCTGGCCCGCCTGGTCAACCCGTCGGCGAGCCTGGCCGAGCTCGGCGAGCTCGTGGATCCGCCACTGGGCAAGTCCACCGTCCACCGACGCCTCGGCCGCCTCCAGGAGCTCGCCGCCCGTCACGCCGCGACCGGTTCCCTGGCCGAACCCTGAGCCAACGCTGACCGACCTGGGCCGGACGACCGGGGACGTGGGTCGGGGGGATCGGGCGGGGTCGGGCCGGGACGGGTTGCTAGGGTCGAACAAGAACGGTCGTCGGCGTCGCGTGCTCGCACGGCGACGCCCCGCCACCGCCGGGACTGCCAGCGGCGGCCAGACCCACCCCGCGACGACCACCTCGATCCCCCCGAACCCACCCCCTCGAACCCACCCCCTCGAACCCATCAGGAGTCCCCGCATGGCCATTCGTGTCGCCATCAACGGCTTCGGCCGCATCGGCCGCAACTACTTCCGCGCCGTCAAGAAGTCCGGCGCCGACATCGACTTCGTCGGGGTCAACGACCTCACCGACAACAAGACGCTGGCCCTGCTGCTGGCTCGGGACTCCGTCCACGGGCCCTACCCCGGCACGGTGGAGGCGACCGACAACGGCCTGTTGGTCGATGGTGACGAGTTGACCGTGTCGTCCCAGCGGGACCCGTCCGACCTCGACTGGGGCGACGTCGACGTCGTCATCGAGTCCACGGGCTTCTTCAACAATCGCGACGGCGCGGGCAAGCACATCGCCAACGGGGCCAAGAAGGTCATCATCTCGGCGCCGGCCAAGGACCCGGACGTGACGCTGGTCGCGGGCTCCAACCTCGACACCTACGAGCCCGACGACCACCACATCATCTCCAACGCCTCCTGCACCACCAACTCGGTGGTCCCGATGGCGAAGGTCCTGGACCAGGCGTTCGGGATCGACAAGGGCCTGATGACCACCATCCACGCCTACACCGGCGACCAGAACATCGTCGACGCGCCGCACAAGGACCCGCGCCGTGCCCGGGCCGCCGCGCTGTCGATCATCCCCACGACCACCGGGGCCGCCAAGGCCGCGTCGCTGGTCTACCCGGCGGTGGAGGGCAAGCTCGACGGCGGCGCCCTGCGCGTGCCCACGCCCGACGGCTCCATCACCGACCTGACCGTCGTGCTGGACACCGACGTGACCGTCGAGGACGTCAACGCGGCCATGAAGACCGCCGCGGAGGGCGAGCTCGCGGGCATCCTGGAGTACTCCGAGGAGCCCCTGGTGTCCATCGACATCGTCGGCAACCCGCACTCGTGCATCTTCGACGCCCCGTCGACGCTGGCCATGGGCAACCTGGTCAAGGTGATGGGGTGGTACGACAACGAGTGGGGCTACTCCAACCGCCTGGTCGACCTGACCACGTTCGTGGGGGAGTCCCTGTGACCCTCGCCCCGACGCACCACGGACCTCGGGACCCGTACCTCGGCCACGTTCGTGGGGGAGTCCCTGTGACCCTCGCCCCGACGCACCACGGACCTGGGCACGCGGCGTTGGTGGGCACGACGTCGTGAGTGGGGACTCCGGGACCCTGCCGGGCATCGACTCCCTGGACGTGGCGGGGCGGCGGGTGTTCCTGCGCGCCGACCTCAACGCGCCGTTGTCGGACGGTTCGGTGTCCGACGACCTGCGGCTGCAGGCGGCGCTGCCCACCCTGCGTGAACTGCTGGACCGCGGCGCGCGCGTGGTGCTGGCGTCCCACCTGGGCCGACCCGGCGGCACGGTCGACCCGCAGTACTCGCTCGCGCCGGTCGCGGACCACCTCGGTGGGCTGCTCGGGCGGGCGGTGCCGTTGGCCGACGACGTCGTGGGCGACGATGCCCGTGACCGCGTGGGTGCCCTCGGCGACGGTGACCTCGTGCTGCTCGAGAACCTCCGGTTCGACCCGGGGGAGAAGGCCAACGACGACGTCTTCGCGGATGCGCTCGCCGACCTCTGCGACGTCTACGTGTGCGACGCCTTCGGTGCCGCCCACCGGGCCCATGCCTCCATCGTGGGGGTCCCGAGTCGTCGCCCCGGCGCGGCCGGACACCTGCTGCGCCGGGAGGTCGAGGTCCTCGGTGGGTTGCTCGCCGACCCGAAGTCGCCCTACGTCGCGATCCTGGGTGGCGCCAAGGTCAGCGACAAGCTCGGCGTGCTCGACAACCTGCTGTCCAAGGTCGACGTGCTGGCCGTGGGAGGCGCGATGTGCTTCACCTTCCTCGCCTCACAGGGACTCGACATCGGGTCCTCCCGGGTCGAGGAGGACCAGGTCGACACCGTGGCCGACCTGGTCACCGCCGCGCGTGACCGTGGGGTGGAGGTGATCCTGCCGACCGACGTCGTGGTCGCCCCCGAGTTCGCCGCGGATGCGCCGCCGACGACGGTGGCCGCGACGGACATGCCGGCCGACCAGATGGGACTCGACATCGGGCCGGACTCCACGGCCGCGATCGCCGCGGCCATCCGCGACGCCGCCCAGGTGTTCTGGAACGGGCCCATGGGCGTGTTCGAGTGGGACTCGTTCGCCGCGGGGACCCGCGGGGTGGCCGAGGCGATGGCCGCCACCGAGGGCTTCACCGTCGTCGGGGGTGGCGATTCGGCCGCCGCGATCCGCAGCATGGGACTGGCCGACGACGTCGACCACGTCTCGACCGGCGGCGGGGCCTCACTGGAGCTCCTGGAGGGCAAGGAACTGCCGGGAGTGGCCGTCCTTCGCCGCTGACGGCCGTTCCATCGGACCCGGACCCTCCGATTCCCGCGCGCGCTCAACGCACTTCGTGCGCGCGGTCGAGCGCCTGCTGCCCGCACGACGGCGAAGCGCTAGGCTCGGAGCGGACGTGGCCGTTCGATGCCAGTGGTGTTCGGCAAGCGAACGCGCGACCGGACAATCGGCTCGTGCCATCGGTACCGTCTTCCCACCGGCTCCTACCGTGATCGTAGGACCGGCCATCTACAAAGGACGCAATTCATGAACACACCCAAGATGCGGCGCCTGGTCGGCGCCCTCGCGGTGAGTGCGCTCGTCCTCGCTGCCTGTGGTGGCGGCGACGAGACCGAGCCCGCCGAGAGCGAGACGTCTGCCGAGGCCGCCACCGGTGAGGCCACCGGCGACGCCACGCCTGCCGACGACAGCTCGTCCAGCGAGGCCGCCACGGAAGAGTCCACCGGCGAGGCTGCCCCCGCCGACGGCTACGACTGGAAGGACGTGAGGCGTCGCCAGGCCGTGTCGATGGCGATCAACAAGCAGGAGATCGTCGACGTCATCTTCCAGGGCTCGCGCGCCCCGGGCGACGACTTCTGGCCGGCCACCTTCCCGGGCTATCGCGGCGGTGACTTCTGCCCCAACCTCCAGTACAACCCCGAGGAAGCCGCCAAGCTGTGGGAAGAGGCCGGTGGTGACCAAGGTCCGATCACGTTCTGGTTCAACGCCGGTGCTGGCCACGACGAGTGGGTCCAGGCCGTCGCCAACCAGCTGCAGAACACGCTGGGCGTCAGCGAGGTGGCCTTCGAGTCCCTCCAGTTCGGTGACTACCTCGACGCGCTCGACCGCGGTGAGGTCAACGGTCCGTTCCGCCTCGGTTGGCTGATGGACTACCCGTCGCCGGGCAACTTCCTGGGTCCGATCCACGCGACCGCAGGTTCGTCCAACTCGACCGGGTTCACCAACGAGAGCTTCGACGAGGCTGTCGCCGCCGGTGACTCCAAGCCGCTCGAGGAAGCCATCCCGGACTACCAGGCCGCGGGTGACGTCCTCTGCGAAGAGGTGCCGATCGTCCCGATGTTCTTCGGCCTGCTGCAGGCCGTGTACTCCGAGAACGTCGACAACGTGTCGTTCGACCCCTTCCAGGCGCTCAACACCACCGAGGTCACCGACGTCGATGGTGACGGCTCCGTCTCCATGTACATCTGCGAGCCGCAGACGTCGCTGTGGGGTTCGATGACCAACGAGACCTGCGGGTCCGAGGTCGTCAACGGGCTGTTCGCCGGTCTGTGGAGCCTGGACAAGGACTCCGGTGAGATCGTCTACGACAAGGTCGCCGAGGGCTTCGAGTCCAACGAGGACTCGACCGAGTTCACCATCACCCTGAAGGACGGTTGGACCTTCCACGATGGCACGCCGGTCACGGCGTCGTCGTTCGTGGACGCGTGGAACTGGGCGTCCTACGCCCCCAACGCGGCCCAGAACAACTACTTCTTCAGCCTCCCGCAGTTCGAGGGCTACGCGGACGTGTCCACCTGTGGCACCCGTGAGGCCACGCAGGAGGACGTCGACGCCGAGGCTGCGGCCGAGGTCGGCGAAGAGGTCTCCGACTGCGAGAACCAGCCGCCGTCGACCGAAGAGGTCTCCGGCATCGAGGCTGTGGACGACCAGACGATCAAGCTGACGCTTGACGCGCCGTTCCCGCAGCTGCCGCTGGTCCTGCTCTACAACGCCTTCGACCCGCTCCCGGAGTCCTTCTTCGCGGCCGCGGACGAGGGCCAGGAAGCGCTGACCGCGTGGGGCGAGGCCCCCGTGGGCAACGGTCCGTTCATGATCCCCGAGGGTGGTGGCTGGGAGCACGACGTCCAGGTCGCGACCGAGGCCTACCCCGACTACGGCGGTGAGCAGGGGGCGCAGATCGACGCGCTCGTCTACAAGATCTACGCCGAGGACACCACGGCCTACAACGACCTCCGTTCCGGTGGTCTGGACATCATGGACACGGTGCCGCTCGCGGAGATCAGCAACGCCAAGGGCGAGTTCGGTGACCGGTACATCGAGGAGGAGACCTCCTCGTTCAACTACCTCGGGTTCCCGATCGACCTCGAGCTCGCGGCCGAATGGGCCAGCAGCTGATCGAGTACGTCCGAGCATGATCGGCGGAGGGGAGCAGGGAGACCTGCTCCCCTCCGCCGTGTCGTGGGCCGTCGGGGCCGTCACCGCGACCCCGCCGAGGCCCGTCGTCCCCGTCCGGCGCGCGATCGTGGCGCCGGGTCCGTGGGTGTCCGTGCGCACATGGGTGTGCGGAGTGACGGCTCCGAGGGCAGCGTCTAGTCTGACCACGGCTGGTCGTCGAGGAGGTCCACTTGTTCCGTTACATCGTGCGCCGGATCCTGCAGTTCATACCGGTGTTCTTCTTCGCGACGTTGTTGATCTTCGCGATGGTCTTCGCCCAACCGGGTGACCGCATCCAGGCGCTCGCGGGTGACAAGCCCCTCGACCCGGTCACCAAGCAGGTGCTCGAGGACCGCTACAACCTCGACGACCCGTTGTGGACCCAGTACGGCAAGTACATCGGGGTCATTCCCCAGGATCCCACGGCCGACCAGCAGGCCAGGGGCGAACCCGGGGATGGCTTCGCCGGCGTCCTGCAGGGGGAGTTCGGCTACTCGCTGAACCGGCGTCCCGTCAGTGACATCATGGCCACCGCGATCCCCATCACCGCCAAGCTGGGCGTCATGGCCTTCGTGTTCGAGATGGTGGTCGGCATCGCGGCCGGGATCGCCGCGGGCCTGCGCAAGGGCTCGTTCATGGACAACCTGGTCCTGATCTCGACACTGGCCGTGATCTCGATCCCGGTCTTCGTCCTGGCCTACCTGTCGCAGATCATCTTCGGCGTGCAGTTGGGCTGGGCCCCGATCAACGCCGCGGAGGGTGGGTTCGGGGAGTTGATCCTGCCCGCGATGGTCCTGGGGGCGACCTCCCTGGCCTACATCGCCCGCCTGACCCGTTCGTCGCTGCACGAGAACCTGCGTGCGGACTACGTCAAGACCGCGACCTCCAAGGGCCTGTCGCGGAATCGCGTGATCGGACGACATGCGTTGCGCAACTCGCTCATCCCGGTCGTGACGTTCCTGGGCATCGACCTGGGTGCGCTCATGGGCGGGGCGATCATCACGGAGGGGATCTTCAACATCCCCGGCCTCGGCCGGGCGATCTTCCTGGGCATCCAACAGTCGGACGGCCCGGTGGTGGTCGGCATCTCGACCTTCCTGGTGGTGATCTTCATGGTGTCCAACCTGTTCGTGGACGTCCTGTACGCCTGGCTCGACCCTCGGATCCGCTATGAGTGACGATCTCGACACCCGTGACGACTCCGACGCCGAGCTGGACAGCTCGGGCGGGGGGGCCGCCGACGGCGGTGGCCTCAAGCGCGACGCCGAACTGGCCAACGCCGCCCAGGCCGAGCAGGTCAGTGGCCCGACCAGCCTGTGGTCCGACGGCTGGCGGGTCCTGCGACGACGGCCCCTGTTCTGGCTCGCGCTGTTCATCATCGTCGCGATGCTGCTCATGGCCGCCTTCCCCCAGCTGTACCTGTGGTTCTACAACCCGTTCCCGGACCAGAGCTTCGGGGGCAAGGACTTCTGCGCCCTGAGCTACTCCCCGCAGAACCCCAGCGCGCCCAACCAGGGTCGCCCGACCAGCACCAACTGGTTCGGCTTCACCCTCCAGGGCTGCGACATGTACGTCCAGGTGATCACGGGTGCCCGGATCTCGATCTTCGTGGGGATGACGGTGACGATCTTCGCGATGATCATCGCCATGGTCTTCGGGACCCTTGCCGGGTTCTACGGCGGGACCGTCGACGGCTTCATCGCCCGCATCACCGACATCTGGTTCGCCATCCCCGCGTTGCTGGCCGGCATCGTGCTGCTGTCGGTGTGGGAGCGTGGCGCGGTCCAGGTGGCCGTCGTGCTGACCATCTTCGGATGGCCGTCCATGCTCCGGTTGATGAGATCGCAGGTGATCTCCGGCAAGGAACAGGACTACGTGACGGCGTCCAAGAGTCTGGGCGCCGGCAACTACCGCCTGATGGTGCGCCACATCATCCCCAACGGGATCACCCCGGTGATCGTGTACGCCACCATCTACGTCGGCGTCATCATCAACGCCGAGGCCGCGCTGTCCTTCCTGGGCGTCGGCGTGTCCCGCCCCGCGGTGTCGTGGGGCCTGATGATCTCGGAGGCCCAGACCTTCGTCCGCCAGGTCCCGAGCCTGCTGTTGTTCCCGGGTGCAGCGCTGGCGATCACCGTGTTCGGCTTCCTGGTCATGGGCGACGTGCTCCGTGACGCCTTCGACCCCAAGGGACGTTGATGTCGACGACTGCCACCTCCGCCAAGCACGAAGCGACCTCCATCGCCGGCTACGACGTGGACCCGGACGCCCCGCTGCTGTCCGTGGAGGACCTGCGGGTCGAGTTCCACATGCCCACCGGCACCGTGGTGGCCAACGACCGCGTGAACTACACCCTCCACCAGGGCCAGACGCTGGCCATCCTGGGCGAGTCCGGGTCGGGCAAGTCGGTCTCGGCCCAGGCCGTGATGGGCATCGTGGACACCCCGCCGGGCGAGATCAGTGCCGGCAGCATCCGCTATCGCGGCATCGACCTGCTGACCATGCCGGAGAAGGCCCGTCGGCAGGTCCGTGGCGACCACATCTCGATCATCTTCCAGGACGCGCTGTCCGCGCTCAACCCGGTGTTCACGGTGGGCTTCCAGATCTCCGAGATGCTGCGCGTGCATCGCGGGACGTCCAAGAAGGAGGCCCGGCGTGTCGCGGCCGAGCTCATGGACCGGGTCCGGATCCCGTCGGCGACGGAACGCCTCGATGCCTACCCACACGAGTTCTCGGGTGGCATGCGCCAGCGCGTGATGATCGCCATGGCCCTGGCCCTGGACCCGGCGATCCTGATCGCCGACGAGCCCACCACCGCGCTCGACGTGACCGTGCAGGCCCAGGTCATGGACCTGCTGGCCGAACTGCAGGCCGAGACCGGGATGGGCCTGATCCTCATCACCCACGACCTCGGCGTCGTGGCCGAGGTGGCCGACCGCGTGGCCGTGATGTACGCCGGGCGGATCGTCGAGACCGGCGAGATCACCGACGTCTACCACCGTCCCACGCACCCCTACACGATCGGGCTGATGGAGTCACTGCCACAACTCGACGTCAAGGGCGGTCGGCTGCGGCCGATCCCGGGGTCGCCACCCGACCTCACCAATCGCCCGTCGGGCTGTGCGTTCCACCCCCGCTGTCGCTACGCCCAGCAGGTGTGCGTCGACGAGGACCCGATGCTTCGCACGCCCCACCCCTCCATGGCCCACGAGCGTCGCGAGGCGGCCTGCCACTTCAGCGAGGAGATCGTCGATGCCCAGGACTGACCAGCCCGTGGCGGACGCCGAACAGGGCATGGAGATCGGCGGGGACGACGACCACGCCCTGCTCGACGTCCGCAACCTCGTCAAGCACTTCCCGCTGACCCAGGGCATCGTGTTCAAGCGCACCGTCGGCCAGATCCAGGCGGTCGACGACGTGTCGTTCGAACTGCATGCCCGGGAGACCCTCGGACTGGTGGGGGAGTCCGGATCGGGGAAGTCCACCGTCGCCCGGACCCTGTTGCGACTGCACGAGCCCACCGGCGGCGAGGCCTTCTTCCAGGGCCGCGACCTGTTCAAGCTCTCGGCGTCGGACATGCGCGCCGCCCGCCGTGACATCCAGATGATCTTCCAGGACCCGTACTCGTCGCTGAACCCGCGCATGACCGTGGGCGACATCGTGGCCGAACCGTGGCGCATCCACACCGGCATCCTCGCCCGCGACAAGCAACGCGCCCGCGTGGCGGAGCTGTTGGACCTGGTGGGGCTGAACCCCGACCACATCAACCGCTTCCCCCACCAGTTCTCGGGTGGCCAGCGACAGCGCATCGGGGTGGCCCGGGCGCTGGCCGTCAACCCCAAGGTGATCATCGCCGACGAGCCCGTGTCGGCCCTGGACGTGTCCGTGCAGGCCCAGGTCGTGAACCTCCTGGAGGACATCCAGGAGGAGTTCGGGATCGGGTTCCTGTTCATCGCCCACGACCTGTCGGTGGTGCGCCACATCGCCGACCGCGTGGCCGTGATGTACCTCGGGCGCATCATCGAGGTCGGCACCGAGGCCGAGATCTACCAGCGACCCGTGCACCCCTACACCCAGGCGCTGCTGTCGGCCGCCCCGATCGCCGACCCCAGGCGACGTGCCGAGTCCGAGCGCATCCTGCTGGAGGGCGACCTGCCGTCCCCGTCGGACCCGCCCTCGGGATGCCGTTTCCGCACCCGGTGCTGGTTGTTCAACCAGATGGAGGCCGAGGACGAGGCCACGGGGGGCAATCGCACCGAGAAGTGCATCAGCGACGACCCCGTCCTGGAGGACCGCGGCTTCGACCACCCCTCGGCCTGCCACTACCCCCAGGAGCGCGAGATCATCGCCACCGTCGAAGCGTCGAGGGTCGGCGTCGTGCTGCCCGACGAGCGCAAGGTCAAGGTCCGCGACGAGCGTGAGCTCGAGGCCGGGGTGCGTGCCGAGGAGGACGCCTCGATCGCCAAGGCCGAGGAGGCCCGCGCCAAGGCCCTCGAGGAGGCCAAGACCATCGAGGACGCCTGACGGCCCGGTCTGCCGCCGCCCCACCCGCCCCACCCGCCCCCCCGTCCACCCCGTCCACCCCGCCGACGACCACCCCCCGAGGAGCACCCATGCCCACGCGCGCGCCGATCATGGCCGGCAACTGGAAGATGCACAAGGACCACCTCGAGGCCACGCAGCTGGTCCAGAAGCTGGCCTACCACCTCCAGGAGGAGGACTACGAGGACCAGGACGTCGTGGTGTGCCCTCCGTTCGTGTCGCTGCGCAACATCCAGGTCCTGCTCGACGCCGAGCACCTGCCGATCCAGCTGGGCGCCCAGAACGTCCACCAGGAGGAGTCCGGGGCCTTCACCGGGGAGATCTCGGCCCCGATGCTGGCGCGGCTGGACGTGGACTGGGTGATCGTGGGCCACTCCGAGCGCCGCCAGCTGTTCGGCGAGGACGACGAACTGGTGGCCGCCAAGGCCGTGGCGGCCCAGGCCGCCGGCCTGGCCCCGATCGTGGCCGTGGGCGAGACCCTCGAACAACGCCAGGCCGGTGACGCCAAGCGGGTCGTGGACACCCAGTTGCGCGGGTCGCTGGCCGGCGTGTCGGTCGACGACCCGTCCCGACTGGTCGTGGCCTACGAGCCGATCTGGGCCATCGGGACCGGCGAGACCGCCAGTGCCGACGACGCCCAGGACATGTGCGCGCACGTGCGTTCCGTGGTTGCGGACCTGCACGGCGACGAGGTCGCCGACCAGGTCCGCGTGCAGTACGGGGGGTCGGTCAAGCCCGGCAACGTGCGCGAGCTGATGGGCCAGCCCGACATCGACGGGGCGCTGGTCGGCGGGGCCTCGCTCAACGCCGACGACTTCGCCCTGATCGTCACGCATCGGCGCTGACCGCCGACCACCTCGCCGGTCCCACCCGGAACCCGCGACGGGACCGCGCCCGGACGGTGAACGAGTCCGGCAACGGGCCGGAACGGGCTGCGGCAGCGCGACGAAGGACCGCCTGGCACGACCGCCGGACCGGTAGGATCGAAGCATCGAACCCACGTTGGAGGCCCCCATGGGCAGGCGTCAGGATCCGCTGGAGTCCCTGCTGGGACCCCTCGAGCAGGACGTGATGGACGTGGTGTGGCGACTCCGGGATGCCACCGTGCGCGACGTGCACGAGGAATTGGTGCAAGACCGCAAGATCGCCTACACCACCGTGATGACCACCATGGCGCGGTTGGCCACCAAGGGCCTGCTCACCCGTGACACCACGGGCCTGGCCCATCGGTATCGCCCCACCGTGACCCAGGACACCTACCTGCGGTCGGCCCTCGGGCGCGTGCTGGGATGGGCGCTGGACCGGTACCCGGAGCCGGCCGCGAGCTACCTCATGGAGGTCGTGGACTCCGCCGACGATCGCAGCCTGGACGAGTTGCGCGCGGCTGTGGATCGCCGACGCGCCGAGGAGGACTAGTGGGGGACGGGGGGATCCTGCTCGCCCTGCCGACCCAGTCGGTCGCCATCCGACTGGTGCTGGGCGCCGTCATCGCGTTCGCCGTGGTGCGGTGGGTCCTGCATGCCAACCTGCGCTCCGTCCGCGTCCGGGTCGCGGCCGCCCTGGTGCCGGCCGGCGTCCTGGTGACCATCGTGGTCGCCTCGCTGGCCGATCCACGACTGCCGACCCTCATGCTGCCTGCCGATGGGTCCGGGCCCGTCCTGCCCGTGCAACTGGACAACGACTACACCTACCTCGCGCCGATCGCGGTGTCGGTGCTGGTCGGTGCCTGGGCGATCGTCGCGAGCGGGCGCATGCTGCTGCGGATCGTGCGCGTGGCCCGTGCCAACCGACGTGCCCGCCGCGACGTCGCCGCGGGCACGCTGCCGGGTGACCTGGCGTGGACCGTCGGCCGGCTGGCGGGCGACTTCGGCGTCCGGGTGCCCCGCGCGGCCCTGACGACCTGTCCCGGTGGCGCGATGCTGGTCGGCATCCGCCACCCGGTCCTGCTGTTGGACGCCGCGTTCGTCGGGCGGCTCGACGACGAGGAGGTCGAGGGTGTCATTGCCCACGAACTGGCCCACCTCGCCCGTCGGGACAACCTCATCGCCCTGCTCTTCGGCCTGGCACGGGACCTCGTGTTCTTCATGCCGGGTGGGAACTGGGCCGTGCGCCGCCTGCTGGTCGAGCGCGAACTCGCTGCCGACCTCGCGGCCATCGAACGCACCCGCCGGCCCGGGGCGTTGGCGGCGGGGCTGGTCAAGGTGCTGGACATGACCTCGGGCCACCACGGCACGGCGGAGGCGGCGTGCGCGTCGCTGATGCCCGCGGGGACCCTGACCACACGGGTCGAGGCGCTGTGCGACGATCGTCCGCCACCCGGCCCCGTTCGCCACACCGCCGAGGCGCTCGCCCTGGTCACCACCTTCGTCGCCCTGGTCGTGGTGTCCACCCTGGTGCCGCGATTGGTCGCCGGTGACGATCCCGAGGACGCGCTTGCGCTGTACGTGGCCGGTTCGGCGCCCGTGCCCGATGTCGGCACACCGGCCGTGGCCCCACCGGCACGGGCCTTCGCGACCTACCACGCCTCCCCGGACCGCGGCAGCCAGGACCCGTCGACCGTCCCCGCCCCCGGCAGGGCGCTCGACACCCCGGCCGCCGAGGAACCCGCCCGAGCCGACCTGGTGGACGCCCCCGACAACCTCTCGGCGGGGATGCTGCGGGCCTGCACCACCGACGCCACGTGTGGACTGGTCGAGCCCACGGCCACCACGTTGGAACTGCAGCCCCGCACCGTGCTGGTCCAGGCCGACATCGAGGTCAAGTGGCGCGCCCGCCAGATCGCCCACAGCGGGGACCTGCGCGTCTTCCGCCTGTCCTCCCGCGGCTGACGACCCCGAAGTCGCATCCGCGTCCGTCCCACCGATATCCTCGCCGTCCGCCACCGTTCGAAGGTTCATCCGATGGTGATCGCCCTCATCGTGCTGCAAGTCATCTTCTGCCTCTTCATCGTCCTGTTCGTGCTGCTGCACCGCGGCAGCGGGGGTGGCCTGTCCGACATGTTCGGTGGTGGCGGGGGCTCGCTGGGCGGGTCGGCCGTCGTGGAGAAGAACCTGGACCGCATCACGGTGGTCAGCATCGTCGGGGCCATGATCACCAGCATGCTGCTGGTCCGCCTGATGTAGGGGTCTGCACGGGCGTGACGGGCCGCAGCGCCCGACCGTCGCGACGACCGTCGTCACGAGGGTCGTCGTCGAAGCTCGCCATCGCCGGCCTGGTCGCCGCCGTGGCGATCACCGCCTGCACCGGTGCGGCATCCGGCACGGCGCCCCCGCCGGTGACCTCCGCACCGGTGACCCCCTTGCCGAGCGCGACGCCGACCGTGGTGCCCCCGGTGCCGGAGCCGTCGGCCATGACCACGGCACGACCACAGCGCCGACTGCGCTACGCCCTGGATCGTGAACCGGCGTCCCTGGACCCCTTCCAGGTCCGCGACGAGGCCGGACGCACGGTGGTCGACGCCGTCCACGACTCGTTGACCCGGATGTCGCCGAACCTCGTCGTGGTCCAACCCGCCGCCGCCGAGTCGTGGGAGTCCTCCGACGACCTCCGCACATGGACCTTCACGCTGCGTCCTGACGCCGTCTGGCACGACGGGACACCCGTCGTGGCCGGGGACTTCGTCCGGGCGTATCGCCGACTGGCACTGCGCGAGGAACCGGCCCCGTTCAACCGGTGGGTGCTGGACCCCCTGCGCGACGACGACGGTGGCATCGACGTGCGGGCCCGCGACGACCGGACCCTGGAGATCCACCTCCCGCGTCCGGACGGGGACCTGCCGACGCTGGTGTCGGACCCGGCCCTGGCCCCTCGCCACCCGGACGGGTTCGACCCCGAGCAACCGGTCGGCAACGGGCCGTTCCGGATGGTGGAGCCGTGGGCGCACAACCAGTTCGTCCGCCTCGCCCCGGCGACCGACCACTGGGAGCCGGTGACCCTGGACGAGGTCGTGCTGCCGATCTACGCCCAACGGGGCGCCGACGAGATCCAGTACGCCGACTTCCGTGCCGGCTCCCTGGACGTCGCGGCGGTGCCCGTCGAGGAGGTGACCCCCGCCGTGGCCATGTTCGGGTCGGGGTCGGGTGGGTACCGGGGTCCCGGCGTCCTGACGGGCGAGCGGGCCACGGTCGCCTACCTCGGCTTCGACCTGTCCTCGGCGCCGTGGGACGACCCCGACCTGCGACGGGCCCTGTCGCTGCTGGTCGACCGTGACGTCCTGGTCGCCCAGACCGGACGTGAGGCCCGCAGTGCCGCCTCCGGGATCGTTCCCGGCGGGCTGCCTGGCGGCGGCCTGGCGCGATGCGACCACTGCGACCGCGACCTCGTGGCGTCGCTGGACCTGCTGGCGACGGTCGTGTCGCCACCCACCGAGCCCGTGCGGTTGCTTGCCCCCGACGACGCCGCGAACCAGCGTGTGGCCGAGGCGGTCGCGGGCTCGCTCGAGGATGGGCTCGAGGTCCCCGTGCTGGTCGACACCCTGCCGTTGGCCGACTACGCCCGGGCACTCGCCGACGGCGACTTCGACCTGTTCCTGGCCACGTTCACGGCCACGCAGGCCTCCATGGGCGGGCTCGTCGAGCCGTTGCTGTGGTCGGGCTCGCCACCGTTGGACAACCCCGGGAGGATCGCGTCCCCGGAGGTCGACGCGGCGATCGACCGGGCGCGCGACACCGCCAGCCAGACCGTGCGGTTGTCGGCGTGGCAGGACGCCGAGCAGGCCGCCCTGGACCAGGTCCTGGTGGCGCCCCTGTACCACCCGTTGCTGCGCACGGTCGTGGCCGAGGACGTCACCGGGTTGCGCGTCAGCCCCGACGGCCGGGTGGACCTCGCCACCGTCGACGTCGTGGCCGATTCGTGATGGGCCGATTCGTGATGGGCCGATTCGTGATGGGCCGATTCGTGATGGGCCGATTCGTGATGGGCCGATTCGTGATGGGCCGATTCGTGATTCGCGGCTGGCGACGGGTCGGAGGTTCGTCACGGGCGCCGTCGACTGGCCCGGTTCTCCGCCCCGGGCTACCCTCATCGTCCGACCAACCGGTCCCCACGCGCGAGTGGCGGAATTGGTAGACGCGCACGGTTGAGGGCCGTGTCCCCGCAAGGGGGTGAAGGTTCAAGTCCTTTCTCGCGCACGACGACGACGTCCCCGCACAACACGACTCGTGGGACGCGAGGAACCCCGGCCCGTGGCCGGGGTTCTTGTCATGGAGCCCACGTTCGTTCGGTCAGCAGACGCTGTCGAAGAAGTCGCGGACCTGACCCTCGTCGAAGGCATCGTCGGAACCATCGAGGAAGGACTCGAGCATCACGTCCTCGGCCGCGTTCCAACCGAAGCAGATGGCTCCTGATCGTCGGGGTCCAGGCTGTCCCACATGAGCTGCAACCCGAGCTCCTGGAGCGTTCCGCTGGCGTCGAGATCGTCGAGGTCGACATCGCCCAGGTCGAGGTCGCCCAGGTCGAGGTCGCCAAGATCGCCGAACGTGCCGTCCTGACCGATCTGTTCGTAGGTCGAGTCGCGCTCGGAGTCCCGGAAGAGCTCCTTGCAGACTCCGGTCATCGCTGTGGAGCCAGGTCCGCACGCGGCGGGGGAGTCCGGTCAGCCGTCGCCGGTGGGGGCGGTCACGAAGTCGATGAGCTGCTCGACGGCGCCGACGAGGCGGCGATCGAGGTCGGTCCAACGGGTGACCCGCGCCAGCAGCAGCGGCCACAGTTCACCGGGGTGGTCGTGGCCCAGCCGCCGCGTGACGCCGGTCTTGAAGTCCTCCCCACGGGGGACTGAGGGCCACCGCTCCAGTCCGACCACCTCGGGCTTGATCGCGGTCCACACGTCCACGAACGGGTGCCCGGTCACCAGGGCGTGGGGCGAGCTGACGGTGGCGGCCAGCCGGGACTCCTTGGACCCGTCGACCACGTGGTCGAGCAGGATCCCGACCCGTCGTCGGGGGGCCGGGTCGAACGCGCGCACCCGGGCGGCCAGGTCGTCGGCCCCGTGCAGCGGCTCCACCACCACGCCCTCGACCCGCAGGTCGTCCCCCCAGACCTTCTCGACCAGCTCGGCGTCGTGGTTGCCCTCGACCCAGATGCGCGACGGCAGGGCGACCCGGGCACGGGCGTCGTCCACGGCCAGCGAGCCCGAGGCGGTCGTGCGCGGTGTCGTCGGGCCCGGCCGCCGACGTGGCACGACCAGGTGCACGACCTCCTCGTCCACGACGAAGGCCTTGTCGAGGCCGAAGGTGCGCGCACGCCCCCGTCGGTCGGTGAGGGTGACCGTCGTGGCCGTCGCGGCCGTCACGGCCCCGGCGAAGCCGTCGCCGAGGACCTCGACCAGCAGCCCGCGTGCCAGCGCCCGTTGCGTGGGCGCGGGGGGGCGGGCCGGTCGGAGGTGGTCGGTGGTCACGGGTACTCCTCGTGGGTGGGGGTCGTCGGCCCGGTGCGGGACCGGCCGACGCGACGACGAGGATGCCAGCCGTCGTCGTGGGTTCCCAGCAGCCGCGTCGGCGCACCGGAGCCGACGGCGTCCAGGGCGCACCCACGACGCCACCATCGCGCGCACCCGACCAGCAGGCCGCCGCCGACCTAGGATCGAGGTCCGACGCGGCGCCGGACGGCGACGCGCCACGCTGCGTCACCCGGACCAGGAAGCCCAATGTCGCTCCCCCTGACGGTGCCCCCGGCCGTGGACGTGGTGGTGGTCGCGGGCGGTGCCAGCCAGCGCATGGGTCGCGACAAGATCGTGCTGGTCCGGGACGGGCAGCGCCAGGTCGACCACGTGGTCGCCGCCGTCGCGTCGTTGGGCGGCCGCGTGGTGCTGGCCCACGGGAGCCGACCGATCGTGGTGGCGGGGACGCTGGGCGTGTCGGACACGCCCGGACTGGCCGGACCACTCGCCGGCGTGGTGGCCGGCCTCGACGTCGCGAGCACCCAGCTCGTCGCGGTGGTCGCGGGCGACCTCGTGGCGCCCCACGCCGGCCTGTTGGCCGCCCTGGCCGCCCACGTGCGTCGCCACGACCTCCCCGGGGCCATGCCGGTCGTCGACGGGCGGGTGCAACCCCTCCACGCGGTCGTGCGCCGGGACCTGCGCGTCCACCTGCGCACGACCGAGCAGCCCCGGCTCGTGGCGGCCTTCCGCGACGCGGGTGTCGCCGACGTCGCCGAGGAGCGATGGCGGGCCTGGACCGCGGACGCGCGGCCGGCCGACGACATCGACGTCCCCGACGACCTCGCACGCCTGGTCGGCCTGGACGGGGCGCCGGCCGACTCCCCGCCGGCCTGACGACCCGGCCACCCCAACTGGGCCGCCGGCGTCGCCGTCGACGCGACCGGGCCGGACCGCGTGGTCAGGCGCTCGGGGCATCCGCGGCGCGAGCCGCCAGCGTGCGCTCGAGCACGTCGACCTGCTCGACCAGGACCCGACGCAGCGGACCGGGGAGGTCGTCACGATCGCGTGCCCGTTCGGCAGCGGCCAGCAGGTCCGCCGAGGCCGCCGCATGGGGGAACATCCCGGTCGCGAACTCGATCGCCCACTCGGTGGAGCGGGTGGACCAGACGTCGTCCAGCGCCGCGAAGTACGGGTCGGCGTAGGGCGCGACCAGGTCCGGCTGGGTCAGCTGCTGCATCCCGGCCCACAACTGCCGGGCCATGGTGTGGCTGAGCTCCTCCTCGCCGAGCAGGCGGTCCCACGCCTGCCGCTTGGCGTCGGGATCGGGCCGCGCTGCGCGGGCGGCCGTGGCCTGCTGGTCCCCGAGGTCGGTCGGGTCGCGGTCCAGCTCGGCCTGGATCTCGACGAGGCCGAGTCGACCGGCACGGGCCAGGGCGACCACCAGGGTCCACCGCAGGTCGGCCTCCAGCGCCAGGCCGTCGACCTGCTCGCTGCCGTCGAGCACGGCCCGGAGGCGATCGAGCTGGGCCGACGAGGTGGCGGTGGCCGCGAGGTGGCGCAGCCACGCGAGCTGTTCCTCCGAGCCGGGCTCACTGGCGTCCAACTCGGCCATGGCCTGGTCGGCCAGACGCGTGGCCAGCGTGTCGCGGTGGGAGCGGTCGGCATAGCGGTCGGCCGCACCGGTGGCGCGCTGGTGGAGTCGTGACAGGACCCCGATCTGGTCCTCCTGGGCGATGTTGGCCAGCACCAGCTCGACGTAGTCGGTGGCCGACAGCTGGGCGTCCCGGAGCATGTCCCAGGTCGCCGACCAGGCCAAGGCCCGGGGCATCGGGTCGGCGAACCGGTGCAGGTCCGCCACCACGGCGTCGACGGTGCGTTCGTCCAGTGCGAGCTTGGCGAAGGTCAGGTCGTCGTCGTTGGGCAGCACCAGGCGCCCCGCGTCGACCCCGACCAGCTCCGGGACCTCGACGGCCTCGGCGTCGACGTCCAGTTCCACACGGTGGGTGCGCACCAGGCGGCCGTCGCCGTCGTCGTCGTAGACCCCGATCGCGAGGCGGTGGGGGCGAATGGTGGGGTGGTCCTCGGGTGCCGACTGGTGCACGACGAACCGGCTGAACGTGCCGTCGTCGGCGATGTCGTGGTCCACCGACAACGTGTTGACCCCGGTGGTGGACAGCCACGCGTCGCGCCAGGTCGCGAGGTCACGGCCCGAGGCATCCTCCAGGGCGCCCAGGAAGTCGGCCAGCTCGGCGTTGTCCCACTTGTTGGCCACGAAGTAGGCGCGCACGCCGGCGAGGAAGTCCTCCTGGCCGACGTAGGCGACCAACTGGCGCAGCACCGACGCACCCTTGGCATAGGTGATGCCGTCGAAGTTCTGGTGCACGGACTCGATGTCGACCATGTCCGCGGCGATCGGGTGGGTCGTGGGCAGCTGGTCCTGGTACTTCGCCCAGGCCTTCTCGGCGTCCAGGAACGTGGTCCAGGCATGGGTGAAGCGCGTCCCCTCCACCTGGCTGAGCACCGCGGCGAAGGTGGCGAAGGACTCGTTGAGCCACAGGTCGTCCCACCAGCGCATCGTCACCAGGTCGCCGAACCACATGTGCGCCATCTCGTGCAGCAGGGTCTCGGCGCGCCGCTCGCGCTGGTTGTCGGTGACGGGTCCACGGAACAGGTAGCGCTCCGTGAAGGTGACCGCGCCGGGGTTCTCCATCGCCCCGGCCGAGAACTCCGGGACGAACAACTGGTCGTACTTGTCGAACGGGTAGGCGATCCCGAAGTTGTGGTTGAACCAGTCGAAGCCCTGGCGGGTGAGCTCGAACAGTTCGTCGTCGTCGAGGTAGTCACGCAGCGAGCGTCGGATGTACAGGCCCAGCGGGAGCTCGCCGGCCTCGGTGACGTGGGTGGTGTGGACGGACTCGTAGCCGCCGGCGACCACGACGGTCACGTAGGGCGACAGCGGGGGCGTGGTGGTGAAGGTCCAGCGACCGGCCGCACCGTCCTCGGGCTGGTCCTGCACCGGGTTGTTGGACACGACCACCCATGCCGCGGGCGCCTCCACGGCCAGCGTGAACGGGGCCTTGAGGTCCGGCTGGTCGAAGCACGGGTAGACCAGGTGGGCGTCGAAGGGCTCGAACTGGCTGTGCAGGTAGACGCGGTCGTCGCTGGGATCCCGGAAGAAGTGCAGACCGCGGCCCTCGTGGAGGTAGGCCATCGTGGCCACCACGGTCAGCGTGTTGTCGGCCGCCAGTCCCGGCAACGCGATCCGCGTCGGCGACACGACGGTGTCGAGGTCCAGGGCCGTCCCGTTGAGCACCACGTCGTGCACCTCGTGGGCGGTGCAGTCGAGGAACGTCTCGCCACCCGCCGTGGCGGCGAAGGTGATGGTCGAGGTGGCACCGAAGTGGACGTCACCACGCGTGAGGTCCAACTCGACGTCGATGGCGACGTCGGAGACGATCGTGGCGCGGTTCCTCGCCTCGTCGCGGGTGAGGTTCTCACGGACGGCTGCGGACACGATGACTCCTCGGGAGTGCGGGGAACGGACGGGAACGGTGCTGGTCCGGTCGTGGGCGCCCGCTGTGGCGGCGCCCACGTCGACCGGTCGACCGGGCCCGGACGGCCGGATGCCCGTTCGGATGCCGCGTCGGCCTTCCGGTGCAGGCTATCGCCCACACCACCGGTGGGAACGTGGCTGTTGGTAGGCTGACCGACCCACCGGCACTCGCCGGCCAACCCCGTTCCCACTGCCTCCCCGCCGCGCAGAAGGCCCATGCATGCAGGAATACACCCGCCCCGGCGAGGTCGTCGTCGACCCCGACCACAACGTCACCACGTCGCTGTTCAACCACGCCGTGACCCATCCGGACCGGCCCTGCCTGAGTCACCGCGTGGGTGACCGCTTCGTCGACGTGAGCACTCGTGACGTCGTCGCGGAGATGACGGCGATCGGCAAGGGCCTGATCAGCGTCGGCGTGGAGCCGGGGGACCGGGTCGCCGTGCTGTCGCCGACACGGATGGAGTGGACCCTGGTCGACTACGCGATCTGGGCCGCCGGCGGCGTGACGGTGCCGATCTACGAGACCTCCTCGCCCGACCAGATCCAGTGGGTGCTCGAGGACTCGGCCGCCAAGGTGATCGTCAGCGCCACCCGGGAACTGGACGAACGCGTGTCCGGGATCGCCGAGCACACGAACCTGCAGCAGCGCTTCGTCATCGACGAGGGGGGCCTGGACGACCTCAAGGCCCGCGGCGCGGACGTGTCCGACGACACCGTCGACGAGCGCCGCCTGGGCCGTCACGGCGAGCACGTCGCGACGCTGGTCTACACCTCCGGCACCACGGGACGACCCAAGGGCTGCGTCATCACCCATGCCAACTTCGTGTGGGAGGTCACCCAGGTCCTGGCGGTGGCCGACTTCATCAAGCCCGGCACGTCGACCCTGCTGTTCCTGCCGCTGGCCCACATCCTGGCCCGGGTGCTGCAGGCCTCGATCATCTCCGCCGGCGTCAAGCTGGGCTACTCCTCGGGGATCCAGAACCTGGTCGAGGAACTGGGCATCTTCCGGCCGGACTTCCTGATCGCGGTGCCCCGGGTGTTCGAGAAGGTCTTCAACGGTGCCCAGCAGCGCGCCCACGGGGACGGCAAGGGACGCATCTTCGACAAGGCGGCCGACGTCGCCATCGAGTACTCCCGCCAGCTCGACGATGGCGGTCCGGGCCTGATGACGCGGATCCAGCACGCCGTCTTCGACCGCCTCGTCTACAGCAAGCTGCGGGCGGCGGTCGGCGGCAACGTCACCCACGCGGTGTCCGGTGGGGCGGCCCTGGGGGAGCGGCTGGGCCACTTCTTCCGTGGCGCCGGCATCACCATCCTCGAGGGCTACGGCCTGACCGAGACCACGGCGGCGGCGACCATCAACGACATGCGCGAGCTCAAGGTCGGCACGGTCGGCAAGCCGCTGCCGGGGGTGTCGGTGCGCATCGCCGAGGACCACGAGATCCTGATCAGCGGCCCGCACGTGTTCTCGGGCTACTACCACAACGACGACGCCACGGCGGAGGCGGTCGGCGAGGACGGCTGGTTCCACACCGGCGACCTCGGGGAGCTCGACGAGGGATTCCTGCGCATCACCGGGCGCAAGAAGGAGATCCTGGTCACGGCCGGGGGCAAGAACGTGGCGCCGGCCGTGCTCGAGGACGGGGTGCGCCACCACCACCTGGTGTCCCAGGTCATGGTCGTCGGCGACGGGGAGCCCTTCATCGCCGCGCTGGTCACGCTGGACCCCGAGGCGCTGCCGGCCTGGTGCGAGGCCAACGACAAGCCCAACGACATTGACGTCCTGCGCGAGGACCCGGACCTGGCCGCCGAGATCCAGGGCGCGATCGACGGCGCCAACCGGGCCGTGTCCAAGGCCGAGTCGATCCGCACCTTCCGGATCCTGCCCGAGGACTTCGAGGTGGGTCGCGAACTGTCCCAGAAGCAGTCGGTGAAGCGTCACGTGGTGTCGGAGAAGTACGCCGACGTCATCGCCGACATCTACCAGGGCACCAAGGCGTCCGGGATGTGACCGGTCTGCCGGGTCAGTCGGTCGGGATGCGGCCGTCGGCCCGGCGCTGGGCCCACCAGGCGTGGTCGAGTTCGCCCAGTGGGGTGGCCGGACCGCCGTCCTCGACGTACTCCCGGTGGATGGCGGCCCAGTCCTGGCTGGCCCCCAACCGGCCGAGCACCGAGTTCAGGCCGAGGTGGATGCGGGTCAGCAGCAGGTAGTCCGACGGCAGGTTGAGCCGTCGCAGGACCCCGTAGTAGGGCGAGCGCGGGTCGGACGTGGTGGACAGCACCTCCTGGGCGAAGTCGCGCGTGAACGTGAACGGCTGGTCGGCCACGATCGGACGGGTGTAGAGCCGGAACCACTCCCACAGCTTGTCGTGGTCGATGCCGGCGTCGGCAGGCAGGAAGCCGCTGGCTCGCATCGCCGCGAGGAAGCCCTCGCGGTCACCCCGCGCGACCGCGTCGTCCACCGAACGCATGGTCGTGTAGCGCTCCCGGGTGAACATCTTGACGCTGCCGTAGTCGATGAAGGCGACGTTGCCGTCGTCGGTGACCAGGTAGTTGCCCGGATGCGGGTCGCCGTTGAACAGTCGGAATCGCGCGATCGACCCGAACGCGTAGCGGAAGATGATCTCGCCGACGCGCTGGCGCAGGTGCTCGTCGTCGGACCCGGCGACCTCGTCGAAGCGCCGGCCGCGGATCCGTTCCGACACCAGCACGCGGTTGCGGCACAGGTCGCCCAGCACGTCGGGCACGATGATGAACGGGTGGTCGGCGTAGCGGTCGGCGAACGCGCGTTGGTACTGCGCCTCGCGTTGGTAGTCCAACTCGTCGTTGATGCGTTCGCGCAACTCCTCCAGGAGGGGTTCGATCTCCTGGTTGGGGGAGAACACGCGTCCGAGTGGGGCGAACATCTCGGCATTGGACAGGTCGGATCGCACGGCCTCGGCCACGCCCGGGTACTGGACCTTGACGACCACCTCGGTGCCGTCGTCCAGGGTGGCGGCATGGACCTGCCCGATCGAGGCCGCCGCGAGGGGCTCGCGCTCCCAGGTGGCGAACACCTCCCCGGGCGGACGACCGAAGTCCTCGGTGATGACCCGCTCGATCGCCTCGACGTCGATGGGCGGCGCGGCGTCGCGGAGCTCGGCCAGGGCGTCGTGGTAGATGTCGCGGACGTCCTCGGGCACGTCCAGGTCGACGAAGCTGAGCAACTGGCCCAGCTTCATCGCCGCCCCCTTCATCTCCCCGAGCACCTCGGCGAGTGCGGCGGCGTTGCGGGCGTGGGTCTGGGCCTCGTCGACGTCACGACCCATCCAGGCACGCGCCCGGTCGTTGGCCACCCCCGCGACGTTGCGCACACCGGTGCGGGCGAGGCGGCTGCCGCGACCGACACGACCACCCAGCCCCTTGCTGCCTCGACGTCCTGAACGATCGGCCATGTGGTCTCCGGTGGGTCGAAGGTCGGCAGGTCCGTGCGAAGGTCGGCAGGTCCGTGCGAAGGTGCGGCAGGTCCGTGCGATGGTGCGGCGGCCCCGCCGTGGCGGGCCCGTCGGGAGTCACTCAGCCATGTCGGCGAGCGGGTTGCCGTCTGCACGGGCCTTGGCCAGGCGTTCGGCAAGGTCCTGGCGACGCTCCTCGGTCAGGCAGTCGCACCCGACCTCGTGGTCGGTGTAGTGACGCACCTCGAGTCGGTGGGTCGGGCAGGCGGCGACCTCGAGTCGGGTGATGGGTTCGGAGCGGGCCATGGTCGCGATCCTTGCGGTGCGGAGGGGGTTGATGGGGATGGGAGCGGGTGGCGGCGAGTCCGGGGCGGTCACACGTTGAAGCGGAAGTGGATGACGTCACCGTCTCGGACGGGGTAGTCCTTGCCCTCGGAGCGGAGGCGACCCGCGTCGCGGGCTGCGGCCTCCGAGCCCAGGCGGTCGAAGTCGTCGAAGCTGATGACCTCGGCGCGGATGAAGCCCCGTTCGATGTCGGAATGGATCTCGCGGGCCGCCCGAGGGGCGGGCCAGCCGGCGCGGATGGTCCAGGCCCGCGACTCCTTCGGCCCGGTGGTGAAGAAGGTCTCCAGGCCGAGCAGGTCGTAGGCCGCCGCGATCAGCCGTTGCAGCCCGGAGCGCTCGACTCCCAGCGACGCCAGGAACTCGTCGCGCTCGTCCTCGCCGAGCTCGGCCAGTTCGGCCTCGACCTGGGCCGAGATGACGACCACCTCGGCCTGCTGGTCGGCCGCGATCGTGCGGATCGTGTCGACGTGGTCGTTGCCGTCGGGGAGCGCGTCCTCGTCGACGTTGGCGGCGTACAGGACCGGCTTGTCGGTCAGCAGGGACAGTTCTCGTCGCAGCTCGTCGGACGACCCGAAGTCGAAGGTGCGGGCAGGCGCGCCCTGGTCGAGGTGGGCGACCAGGCGGTCGACCAGGTCCGCGGCGGCGATGACGTCGCGGTCGCCGGACTTGCGCTGGCGGACCAGTCGCTCACCGCGCTTCTCGGCGGTCTCGAGATCCTTGAGCACCAGTTCGGTGTCGATGACCGAGATGTCCCGGGCGGGATCCACGGACCCGTCGACGTGCACCACGTCCGGGTCGTCGAAGGCCCGTACCACGTGGCAGATCGCGTCCACCTCGCGGATGTGGGCCAGGAACTGGTTGCCCAGGCCCTCACCCTGGCTCGCGCCCGCGACCAGCCCGGCGATGTCGACGAACTCGATGCTGGTCGCGATCGACCGGGCCGACGACGACAGCGCGGTCAGCCGGTCCAGCCGGTCGTCGGGCACCGGCACCACGCCGACGTTGGGGTCGATGGTGCAGAACGGGAAGTTCGCGGCGTCCGCCCCGGCCTGGGAGACGGCGTTGAACAGGGTCGACTTGCCCACGTTGGGCAGCCCGACGAGTCCGACCTTCAGCGACACGGTGGATCCTTGGAGCAGGTGGTGGGTGGCGGTCGGCGCGGACCGAGGGCGAGGCCGGCAGCGGCGGGGTCGCAACCCCGTGCGGCGGTCGGTGTCACGCCCTGGGCCGCGACCGACGACCCGGGTCTCGGCGTCGTCGACGGGCCCCGGTGACGGGACGCGTGGTCGCGCAGGGCATGTCGTGGAGGGCGTGTGGCATGGCCGCAGCGCGACGTCGGACACCGACACGAGCGTACCCACGGGGGGTGCGGGTCCCGCGCGCCGGACGGGCCCGGCGTGACCGCCGGCGACACGGCTACGGTGCCGCGCATGCGTGTCGTTGTCGCCCGGTGCTCGGCCACCTATGACGGACGCCTGTCGTCCACCCTGGCGCCGGGCGTGCGGATGGTCATGGTCAAGGCCGACGGGTGCGTGGCGATCCATGCCGACGTCGGGGCCTACAAACCCCTGAACTGGATGAACGCGCCCAACACCCTGGTCGAGGACGGCTCCTCCTGGACCGTCACCAACCCGGCGGGCGAGGTGCTGGTCATCACCTTCGACGAGGTGCTGGAGACCTTCGACGTCGACCTCGACACCGAGCGCGGACTGACACTCGACGGGGTCGAGAAGGACCTGCAGGCCCTGCTGGCCGACCACCCCGACCAGGTCGAGGAGGGGCTGGTGCTGGTGCGCCGTGAGTACCCCACCGACCTCGGCCCGGTCGACCTGCTGTGCCGCGACCCTGCCGGCGTCGCCGTCGCCGTCGAGGTCAAGCGCATCGGGGAGATCGACGGGGTGGAGCAGTTGACCCGCTACCTGGACCGCCTGGAGCGCGACCCCCTGCTGGCCCCGGTGCGCGGGATCCTGGCCGCGACGGTCGTCAAGCCACAGGCTCGCGTGCTGGCCACCGCACGGGGGCTGGGCTGGGCCGAGGTCGACCTCGCCGAACTGCGAGCGGCCGACGACGTGCACCTGCGTCTGTTCTAGCCACCTAGGCTGGCGGCCCGGACCGCCGGTCACCGGCCCGCCGCCCCCCAACCCGGCGCCCGGTCCCCGACCCGCGACCGCCACTCGTCATCCTCGACACCCCCGGAGCTGTTCTGCCACCCCGCCCGCCGGCCCAGGTCACCGCCGAGCAACGTCGCCTTCGCGGTGCCGTGCTGGCGTTCGTCGGCGTGATCCTCGCCGGGTGGATCGGCTACATGGTCATCGACGACCTGTCGCCGCTGGACAGCCTCTACATGACCGTCGTCACGGTCTCCACGGTCGGGTTCCGGGAGGTCGGCGCCTCCGAGTCCGGGGTGTCGAGCAAGCTGTTGACCATCGCCCTGATCGGGGCTGGCGTCGGCTCGGTGTCCTACGCCGCCGTGACCTTCGTCGAGTTCGTCGTCGAGGGCCACTTCACCCACTACCTGGAGCGCCGCCGCATGGACCGCGCCATCGAAACGCTGGACCAGCACGTCATCATCTGTGGCTACGGACGTGTCGGGCGCATCCTGGCCGTCCAACTGGAACAGGAGGACATGCCGTTCGTGGTCATCGACGAGGACGACGCCAAGGTCGAGGAGGCCGAGGAGGACGGCTACCCGGTGCTGCGCGGGGACGCGACCGAGGAGGCCCTGCTGGAACGCGCCGGGCTGGACCGCGTGCGCGCGCTGGTGGCCACGGTCAACAGTGACGCCGACAACGTCCTGATCACCCTGACCGCGAAGGGGTTGCGCCCGGACTGCGTCGTGATCTCCCGGGCCAAGTCGGCCGAGAACGAGCCGAAGCTGCGGCGCGCCGGGGCCGACCGCGTGATCCAGCCGTCCAACATCGGCGGTCGCCGCATCGCCCAGATCCTGACCCGGCCGGTGGTGGCCGACTTCCTCGACAAGATCGGGGGCAGCGGCGTGGACTACACGCTGGAGGAGGTGCCGGTGACCGCCCACGGCGACCTCGACGGCATCACGCTGCGCGACGCCGCGGTCCGCAAGCGCTTCGGCTGCACCGTGCTGGCGGTGCGCCACCACTCCGACCAGCGGCTGGACTCCCATCCGTCACCGACCGTCCCACTGGACGTGGGTGACACCCTGGTCGTGATGGGCTCCGAGGAGGAGGTTCGCGGCATGCGCCGCCACTTCCTCCCCGACGAGTAGGGCCGGGCAACGGGGCGGGCAAGGGGGCCGGGACCGGTCCGCGGGCCATCGGCTCAGGCGGGGGAGCGACGATGTCGCATGGCGGCCGTGACCGCGACCGTGACACTGTCGTCGGCCACGTCGGCGAGGTCGTCGAACGCCACCCAGTGGACCGAGTCGGACTCGCCCTCCTCGGGTGCGAACGCCTGGTCCGGGTCGGCCAGCAGCAGCCAGCGCGTGTCGAGGTGGACGTGGCCCCGGCCCCCGTCGTGGACGTGGACGTGGACCAGCACGGGCCCGCCCGGCGGGTGGTCGACCACCAGCCCCGTCTCCTCGCCCGCCTCGCGGAGCGCGGCGTCCTGGGCCCGCTCGCCCGGGTCGACGTGACCGCCGGGCTGCAGCCATCGGCGCAACCGCTTGTGCAGGTGCAGCACGGTCCGGTCGGACCCGTCGGTCGGCAACACGATCGCCGAACCGGTCACGTGGACGCGATCGTCCTCGCGCGACAGCGGGTCGTGGTCGGCCCACAGTGCGGCCCGGGTGCGTTGCAGGTGCACGGCCTCCACGTCGTCGATCGGTTCGTGTCGGTCGAGGTGGGCGGCCAGGTCGGCCACGCGCGGCGACAGGTCCGCGGCCTC
Organism: uncultured Nitriliruptorales bacterium; assembly: GCA_963735045.1. Lineage (GTDB taxonomy): Bacteria > Actinomycetota > Nitriliruptoria > Nitriliruptorales > Nitriliruptoraceae > Salsipaludibacter. The sequence goes on from CAVTIZ010000003.1 coordinate 1,236,833, forward strand.
GGGGGCCCCGGGGCCGGCGTCACGCCCGCCGGGGGCCGGGGCGGTCACCTCAGTGGTCCCAGCCGAGCGCGGCGACGGCGTCGCCCGGCGTGGCACGCAGGCCGACGACGAAGGGCCCGAACTCCGCGTAGCGCACCGACGCCTCGTCGTAGCGCAGGCGGTACACGATCTCCTTGAGATCGGCGACGTCGTGGGCCAGCAGCGTGACCCCGAACTCCCAGTCGTCCAGCCCCGTCGACCCCGACACCAGCTGCAGGACACGACCGGTGAAGGCCCGGCCGGAGCGCCCGTGTTCACCCATCAGGCGCTTGCGCTCGTCGTGGTCCAGGGCGTACCAGTTGTCGTCGCCCTGACGGCGGTGGGTCATGGGGTAGAAGCACATCGTCTCCCAGCGCGGCAGGTCCGGGTGCAGCTTGTCCTGGGTGTAGGCCGCCATGCGCTGGTCGAACTCGTCCACGCGCCGGTCGAGGTCGTCGCCGGTGACGCCCTTGGCGGCCATCTGCTCGCGGTACTGCTCCGGCGTGGTCGTGTACTCCGACCCCTCGGTCAGCGACAGGTAGGACCAGTCCAGCGTGAAGGCCCGGTCAGCGGCGGCCATGATGGTGGTCTGCGCGGTGCGGAGGCGGACCAGGTCCGCGTCCAGCAGCATCACGACCAGGTCGGCCTTGTGGCCCATCCCGGTGAACACGTGGGTCTGGACCTCGCCGGCGACCTTGTCCAGGGCGGCCGCCAGGTCCGGACCCGCGCTCGGGTGTGCGGCCACGGCGTCGGGGGCCAGGCGCAGGAACAGGTGCAGGACACCCCAACCCTCGCGGGGGGTGACGGGTTCGATCATGGTGACGCTCCGGGGTCGGCGGCGACCGGACAGCACGTCCAAGGTACGTCGCCGGATGCGGCCCGCGGCCGACGTGGTCCCGGCTGCCCGGCCGCCCCCGGCCGCCACGCCCGGCGCCGTCGCTGCCGCCCGCGGCTCGATCCCCGTCCCACCCGTCGGTCGTCAGTCGGGGCGTCCGGGGGGCGTGGGCAGGTCCAGGCGCATGACGTGGTGTGGCCCCGACGGCGGGATGTCGAAGCGCTCCGAGACCAGCCGCCACCCGTTGGCGCGGTAGAACCCCACGGCGGCCTCGCGGGCGTTGCACCACACGACCCGGCCCCCGGCGTCCAGGACGTGGCCCACGCATCGGGTCAGCAGACGTGCGCCGATGCCCTGGTCGCGGTGGCCCGGTTCGACCGCCATTCCCCGCAGCCGCCAGGCCGCGTCCCGCGGGGGCGGCTCGGCCAGTTCCGCTCGGTCCGGGGCGTCCTCGTGCAGGACCGTCGCGACGCCCGCGACCCGTTCCCCGTGCAGGGCGGCGAAGTGTCCGGTGCCCGAGGCGTCGTCACCGGGGTAGGCCGACGCGTGGGGACTCATGGCGGGCCGCAGCACCGCGACGCGCAGGGGGCGGACCGCGTCGGCACCCACTCGGTGGATGCTGACGTCGTCGAGTTCCCGGGGCATGGTCACCCGTCCGCGTCCCGACCGGGCCGGCGGGCACCGCCCCGCCCCACGCACGCCGCGTGGGACCGGGGACCGGTGCCGACCGGATCAGGCATGTGACCGGATGACGTTGAGGGCGCTGCCCGCCCGGAACCACTCGACCTGTTCGTCCGAAAAGGTGTGTCGGGTCGCGAAGGAGTCGGTGGTGCCGTCGTCGTGGGTCAGGTGCACGGTCACGGTCGAGCCGGGGGCCAGGGCGTCCAGTCCCGTGGTCGCGACACGGTCGCCGGGACGGACGAGGTCCCAGTCCGCCGGGTCGGCGAAGGTCAGCGGGAGGATGCCCTGCTTCTTGAGGTTGGTCTCGTGGATCCGCGCGAAGCTGCGCACGACGATCGCGCGGACACCGCGGAAGCGCGGCTCCATCGCCGCGTGCTCGCGCGACGAGCCCTCCCCGAAGTTGTCGTCGCCGAACACCACCGAGTCCACCCCGGCCTCGCCCCAGCGCTGGGCCAGCTCGGGCAACGGCAGTTCCCGGCCGTCGCCGACCACGTCGATGCCCGTGCTGGCACCCGTGAGGGCGTTGTGGGCCGACAGGTAGAGGTTGCCGGAGATGTTCTCGAGGTGACCGCGGTAGCGCAGCCACGGACCGGCCATGGAGATGTGGTCGGTCGTGGTCTTGCCCTCCGACTTCAACAGCACCGGCAGGTCCTGCAGGTCCTGGCCGTCCCACGGGGCGAAGGGGGTCAGGCGCTGGAGGCGCTCGGAGTCCTCGGCGATCACCACGTCGACGTCGTCGTCGCCCTCGGCCGGGGGGACGAACCCCTCCGCCCCACGCGTGAAGCCGCCGTCGGGCAGCTCCTCGCCGACCGGCTCGGGCAGCGTCACCTCGGTGCCGTCGCCGGCGACCAGGTGGTCACGCGACGGGTCGAAGTCGAGCCGGCCGGCCAGCGACATCGCCACGACCGTCTCCGGCGAGCCGATGAACGCCAGGGTCTGGGCGTTGCCGTCGTTGCGCTTGGGGAAGTTGCGGTTGAACGAGGTCACGATCGTGTTGACGTCGCCCTGCTCGACGTCGTCGCGTTGCCACTGGCCGATGCACGGCCCGCAGGCGTTGGCCAGGACGGTGGCCCCGATGGCCTCCAGGTCACCCAGCAGGCCGTCGCGCTCGATGGTCGCACGCACCTGTTCGGAACCCGGGGTGACCAGGAGTGGGACGTCGGCGCCGATGTCATGGGCGGTGGCGAAGCGGGCGATCGAGGCGGCGCGGGAGATGTCTTCGTAGGAGGAGTTGGTGCAGGACCCGACCAGTGCGGCCGACAGGTCCAGTGGCCAGCCCTCCGCCTCGGCCTCGGGACCGATCTCGGACACCTCACGCGCCAGGTCCGGGGTGTGCGGGCCGACCAGGTGGGGCGACAGCACGTCGAGGTCGATCTCGATGACCTGGTCGTAGTGGGCGTGCGGGTCGGCCACGACCTCGGGGTCGGGCTGGAGGAAGGCCGCGTACTGGGTGGCGAGGTCGGCGATCTCCTCACGTTCGGTGGCCTTGAGGTAGCGCGCCATCGAGTCGTCCCACGCGAACAGCGAGGTGGTGGCCCCGATCTCGGCACCCATGTTGCAGATGGTGCCCTTGCCGGTCGCCGAGATGGAGGCCGCCCCCGGCCCGAAGTACTCGACGATGGCGCCGGTCCCACCCGTCACGGTCAGGATCTCGGCGACCTTGAGGATGATGTCCTTGGGGGCGGTCCACCCCGACAGGCGACCGGTGAGGTGGATGCCGATCAGCCGTGGCACCCGCAGGTTCCACGGCATGTCGACCATCACGTCCACCGCGTCGGCCCCGCCGACGCCGATGGCCACCATGCCCAGCCCGCCGGCATTGGGGGTGTGGGAGTCGGTGCCGATCATCATCCCGCCCGGGAAGGCGTAGTTCTCCAGCACGACCTGGTGGATGATGCCTGACCCCGGCTTCCAGAAGCCCATGCCGTAGCGCCGTCCGGCCGACTTGAGGAACTCGTAGACCTCGCGGTTGCGCTCGTTGGCGATCCGCAGGTCGGCGTCGGCGCCCTCGTGGGCCTGGATGAGGTGGTCGGCGTGGATGGTGGTGGGCACGGCCGTGTGGTCACGTCCGGCCAGCATGAACTGCAGCACCGCCATCTGGGCGGTCGCGTCCTGCATCGCGACCCGGTCCGGGCGGTAGTCGGTGTAGTCCACGCCGCGCTCGAGGCCACCGGTCTCGGGCTCGTCGAGGTGGGCGAACAGGACCTTCTCGGCGAAGGTGAGCGGGTGGCCGTGACGCTCGCGGGCCAGGTCCGCACGTGACGCGAAGCGTTCGTAGACGGCGCGGACGAGGTCGGTGGGGGTGCCGGCGGCGGGGTGTCGGTCAGGCATGCCGTAGATCCTTGGTGGGAACGGGCGCCGCGGTGGTGGCGGGCGCACTCCCAATGCTAGCACATAACCAATGCTGTTATTAACTGCCGGAAACGGAATCCGGGGATCCGTCCGTCGCAGGTGGACCCGTCGAGGCTCGGGGCCTCCATGGGCACCCTAGACAACCGGCTGGCCGGCGACGACCACGGTTCGGCGACGTCAGCCGTCATCGGCCAGCACGCGCAGGGCACGCGTGATCGCCAGCGCACCCCGGTCGCGGACGCGCCGGGCGACGGCGGGCTGGGTCACGCCCAGGTCCTCGGCGATGTCGACCTGGCGCTCGGAGTCCAGCAGCCCGACCAGGGCGCGACGGTCGCGCGCGTCCATCCGGGCCAGCAGCTGGTCCTGGAGCACGAGGTAGGCGTTGGCCAGCGGGGCCCGAGGGGAGTCCGCGGCGACCACGGTGCGCAGGCTCGGCGGCCACTTGCTGCGGTCCGGGAGCTCCTGGGCCTCCCGGCGGGCCATGACGGCATCGTCCCAGGCCGACCCGGTCGTGAACTCGGCGTCGAGGTCGCCGTGTGCGAGGCCGACCCGCACGTCCACGGGCTCGTCCTCGCCGTCGACGGTGGCAAGCACCAGGCTGTCGGTGACGATGCGCAGCCGCACCGTCGCCATCACCACCTCCGCGAGTCCCCGGAAGCCGCCGCCGAACTGGTCGTCGGCGAGGCGCCGGAGCCCGACCGGCGGGTCCATCGCCTCGTTGACCACCGCCAGCGACCGGTCCAACCCCGCCAGCAGCGCCGCGTGGTCGACGTAGCGGCGCGACGCCACGACGTCCCCCGCCAGGACCCATCCCTCCACGACCACCTCCGGCCTGCACCGCGTTCCGCGAACCGTAACAGGTCCCCCAGGAGGCCCCCTGGCGGTCGCCGACCCCGTCGCACGGGCCCGCCGGCACCCTCCTGTGGTCGTGGGCGTGCCACCTGGCGTCGGTCGGGATGATGGGCGATGGCGGCGACGTTGGTGATGGTGTCCGCCGCCACGATGCCGTGACGAGCCACGAGGAGTCCACCATGTTCCTGCGCCGCGCCCCCGAGATGGTCACCGCCACCCAAGCCCTCCCCGGTCGCGACCGACCGATCGCCGTCCCCGGGACCCACGCCGTGCTGGGGACCTCGATGATGCCGCCGTGGCCCGACGGACACGAGGTCCTGGTCGTGGCCATGGGCTGCTTCTGGGGGGCCGAACGAATCTTCTGGCGGCTCGACGGGGTCCACACCACCAAGGTCGGGTACGCCGGCGGGTGGACCAGCAACCCGACCTACGAGGAGACCTGCACGGGGCGGACCGGCCAGACCGAGTCCGTGATGGTCGTCTACGACCCCGAGGTCGTGTCCATGGACGACCTGCTCAAGGCGTTCTGGGAGAACCACGACCCGACCCAGCTCAACGGGCAGGGCAACGACGTCGGCACCCAGTACCGCTCGGCGATCCTCGCGACGACGCCCGAGCAGCTCACGGCGGCCGAGGCCTCGCGCGACCGCTACCAGGCCGCCCTGGACGAGGCCGGCTTCGGCCAGATCACGACGCAGCTCGACCTGTTGTCCGAGGCTGGCGACGGCCACTGGTACGACGCCGAGGACTACCACCAGCAGTACCTGGACACGCACCCGGGTGGCTACTGCAACCACGGCTTCTGCCAGGTCGCCTACGACGCCACGGCGCACGGCCAGGACGCCCCCACCCGCGTCTCCCTGCCCGAGGCCTGAGGCGACCCCCGACCCGGCTCCGGTCGGTGCGACCGGTCAGGCGTCGGGCCACTCCCCGGAACGTTCGAACTCGAGGCGGCGGGCGATCTCGCGGGCGCGGTCACGGGCAAGTTCGTGGCCGGTCTCGGCGGCGACCAGGCCCTCCAGTCGCCGATACAGCGGGGTCCCCGTCACCCATGGTGTGCGCGGCTCGATCGTCTCGAGCTGGTCGTTGGTCCAGTCCGCGGCCGCACGCTGGTGGAGCACGTCGGAATTGCGTTCCAGCCACTGCATGAGGTTTCGTCGGTGGCTTGGCGTGAGGTCGACCAGCAACCGCGTCGCGCCCCGCGACGACGTCCAGGTCCGGCTCTGGAGCAGCACGGCCGGGGCGAGGTCGGTGGCCTGGCGTCGGGCACGGCCGGCCCGCGCCTCCGACAACCGCTCCTGCACCGCCAGGTACAGCGGACCGTGGTCGGCGACGTCCAGTTCACCGGCGGCGACACGATCGCCCAGTGCCGGGTCCACCAGGGCATGGGCGTAGGTGGAGCGATGCACGTGCAGCTGCTCGGCGATGCGGGCCAGCAGGGCACCGTCGGCCTCGGACAGGTCGACCTCGGTGCCGTCGGTCAGCGTGACCACCTCGGCCTGGTTGACCTCGTCCGGGTCGAGGACGATCCGTGCCATCGGGTCCTCCCCGGCGGGTGTCGGCGACCTGGGCCCTCGGTCGCCGGCCTGCGCGCAGCCTAGGCGCGACGGGCCCCTCGGGCCGGATCCCCGTCCGGGACGACGGCATGGCTCCACACCCGACCCCGGCAGGGCTGGTCGTCCGACGTCGCCCCGCCGCCACCGTGGCGACGACGGTGCAGACCGACGTCATCGTTACGCTGGCCGGTCGGATCCCGCTCATCGTCACGGGGGACCCGCGTCGCCATCGCCCCACCACGGAAGCCCCAGCACATGTCGCCCGCGCCCCTGCCCGGATCCGCCGAACCCCTCGCCGTCGGCGAACAGGTGCAACTCACCGACCGCAAGGGGCGCCGCTACGTGCTGGACCTGACGCCGGGGGAGAAGTGGCACTCCCACGCCGGGACGCTGGACCACGACGACGTCATCGGCGGGGTCGAGGGGCGCTCGCTGCGCACGTCCAAGAACATGGAGGTGACGGTCTTCCGGCCGACGCGGACCGACTACCTCATGAAGATGCGACGCGGCGCGCAGATCGTGTACCCCAAGGACCAGGCCCGCATCCTGGCGTTGGGGGACGTCCGTCCCGGGATGACCGTGGTCGAGGCCGGGGCCGGGTCCGGTGGGCTCACGATGGCCCTGCTGGACGCCGTCGGCCCCACCGGCCGCGTGGTGTCCTTCGAACGTCGCGAGGACCACCTCGACATCGCCCGGGGAAACGTCGCGGGCTGGTTCGGTGAGGTTCCCGACACGTGGGACCCGCGCCTGGGTGACGTCGGCGTGGGGTTGGCCGACCTGGACGCCCACCGGGTGGTGCTCGACCTGCTGGAGCCGTGGTCGATGGTGGATGCGGCCGCGAGCGCCCTGTCGCCCGGCGGGTTGCTGGTGGCCTACATGCCCACCGTGACCCAGGTCATGCGCTTCGATCGCGCCTGCACCGACAGCGGCTCGTTCGCCGACGTCCGGACCTCGGAGTCCCTCGATCGCGGCTGGGACGTCGACAACCTCGCGGTGCGACCGCATCACCGGATGGTCGCCCACACCGCCTTCCTGACCGTGGCTCGTCGGGTCCCGGCCCCGGAACACGGCGGCCCGCCCCACGCCCGCCCGACCATCGGCCCGACCGTGGTGTTCGCCGACACCCAGGACCATCCGACGGGCGACGGCGGCGCCGGGGACGTGCCCCGACGCGGCGACGACCAGGACTGAGGGCGCCAGGTCGGACCGGCCCGACCTGGCCCGACCGGTGCCGTGGGGGACCCGAGCGTGGGGGCCGGGCTTGACGGACGACCGCCAGAGTGCTTCGTATACTCGTGACGGAGGCCGCGTCGGCCCCGACGCGGCACGCCACCACGGCGGAGCCCCCGCTCGGTGACCAGTCGCGGCTCGCCCGTGGCGTCCACCCGGCAGCCGGCTCCGGCCGCGACGAGGAGCACCGGTGACGCATCGAGACGACCCGTTCACGTCCCCGCAGGACCGGGACCGGCGCGAGCGCTCGCGCTTCCAACTGGGTGGCCGTTCCGGGCCCTCCGACCTCGACCGGCCGATCCCGACCGATCCCGACGAGCTGGCCGCCGAGGTGAAGCTGCTGCGTGACGAGGTCATGCTGCTGCGCATCGCCGCCCCCGTGCAGGAACGACTCGATGCGCTGGAGAGCCAGCTCGACGACACCCGCAACCGGCTCGCCGCGTCGCGCGAGCACACCACCCACCTGACCGAGACGCTGCGGGCCGCCCGCGACCAGCTGGCGACGCTTCGCGACGAGGTCGAACGCCTCCAGTCCCCACCCCACACCTATGCCACCTTCGTGGCGTGGGACGACGACGACCTCGCGACCGTGACCGTGCAGGGTCGCCAGCTGCGGGTGGCCGTCGGGGAGGGCCTGGACCGCGACGAGTTGGTGGCGGGTCGCCAGGTGTTGCTCAACGAGGTCAGCAACATCGTGGCGATCGCCGACTACGACGAGCGCGGCCAGCTGCTGACGGTGGTGGACCTGGTCGGCACCGACCGGGCCCTGGTCCAGGGCCAGGCCGACGACGACCTGGTGGTCGCGCTGGCCAAGCCCCTGCGCACCCATCCGCCCAAGCCCGGCGACACGGTGCTGGTCGACGTCCGCGGCAACATCGCGGTGGAGCGCATCACGCGACCCGAGATGGAGCGGCTCGTGCTCGAGGAGGTGCCCGACGTCACCTACGACGACATCGGGGGCCTCGCCGACCAGGTGGAGGCCATCCGCGACGCCGTCGAACTGCCCTACCTGCACCCGGAGCTGTTCGCCGAGCACGACCTCGCCCCGCCCAAGGGGATCCTGCTGTACGGACCCCCGGGCTGTGGCAAGACGATGATCGCCAAGGCGGTCGCCAACGCCCTGGCCCAGCGCGTCAGCGAGCGCACCGGTCGCACCGACGTCCGCAGCTTCTTCCTCAACGTGAAGGGACCGGAGCTGCTCAACAAGTACGTCGGCGAGACCGAACGCCAACTGCGCATGGTGTTCCAGCGTGCCCGGGACAAGGCCGCCGAGGGCTTCCCGGTGATCGTGTTCTTCGACGAGATGGAGTCGCTGTTCCGGACCCGGGGCTCGGGCGTGTCGTCGGACATGGAGACGACCATCGTGCCCCAGTTGCTGGCCGAGATCGACGGCGTCGAGTCCCTTCGCGACGTGGTCATCATCGGGGCGTCCAACCGTGAGGACATGATCGACCCGGCGATCCTGCGGCCGGGACGCCTGGACGTCAAGATCAAGGTCGCGCGCCCGGACGCCGGTGCCGCCCGCGAGATCTTCGGGCTGTACCTGCCAGAGCGACTCCCGCTGGCCGATGCCGAGGTGGCCGCGCACGGTGGGGACCGGGTCGCCACCACGGCGGCCATGGTCGACGCGGTGGTGGACAAGATGTACGCCGACGACCCCGACAACCGCTTCCTGGAGGTCACCTACGCCAACGGCGATCGCCAGGTGCTGTACTTCCGCGACTTCAACTCCGGCGCGATGATCAACAACATCGTGGCCCGGGCCAAGAAGGCCGCCATCAAGCGCTTCCTGGACAGCGGCGACAAGGGTGTGCGCACCGACGACCTCCTGCAGGCCATCCGCGACGAGTTCCGCGAGAACGAGGACCTGCCCAACACCACCAACCCCGACGACTGGGCCCGGATCTCCGCCCTGAAGGGCGAGCGCATCACCTACGTGCGCACCCTGACCAGCGAGAGCGGCGACACCGGCAAGTCCATCGACACGCTCACCCCCGGCCAGTACCTGTGACCCCGCGACCAGCCCGCCGGCCGGGCACGGTCGGGTCCCGGACCACGGACCGGCGTCACGGATGAGCCCATCGGCCGGTGACCGGGACGGCGACGACGCCGCCCCCGACCCCGACCACCCCCGGGGACGGGTCATGGGGCTGGAGACCGAGTACGGGATCACCGTGGTCGGGTCACCGGTGGAGGTCAACCCGGTCCTGTCGTCGTCGCTGGTCGTGGCTGCCCGGCGTTCGCCCGACGACATCTCGTGGGACTACTCCGACGAACACCCGCTGCGCGACGCGCGTGACGAGGTCCCGGATCCCCACGAGCCGGCGACCACCGACGACCTCGGGCTGACCAACACCGTGCTGGACAACGGCGCCCGCTTCTACGTCGACCACGCCCATCCGGAGTACGCCACGCCGGAGGTCACCGGTGCGCTGGACGCCGTGACGTGGGACCGGGCCGGGGACCGCATCGTCGCCGCCGCCGCGGCCCAGGCCTCCCGGACCCTGCCCGAGGGCGGGACCATCCTGGTCCACAAGAACAACACCGATGGCAAGGGCGCCGCCTACGGCTCCCACGAGAACCACCTGGTCGCGCGCTCGGTGTCCTTCGCCGACCTCGTCCACCAGCTCACGCCGTTGTTCGTGTCGCGCAGCCTCTACGCCGGGATCGGCCGTCTCGGCACCGAGTTCCCCGGCCGCGACGTGCCCTTCCAGCTGTCCCAGCGGGCCGACTTCTTCGAAGCACCCGTCGGCCTGGAGACGACCCTGCGGCGGCCGATCATCAACACCCGCGACGAACCCCATGCCGATCCCCGGCACTGGCGTCGCCTGCACGTCATCACCGGCGACGCGACGCTGTCCCACACCGCGACGCTGCTGCGGGTCGGCGTCACCGACCTGGTCCTGGCGATGCTGGAGGAGGGCCACGCGCCGCCCCCACCCCGGCTGGACGACCCGGTGGCGTCGTTCCACGTGTCCAGCCACGACCTCACCGGCCGACGCCCCCTCCGGCTGCGCGACGGGTCGACCATCACCTCCCTGGAGATCCAGCGCCACTACCACGCTGCCGTGGCGGACTGGCTCGACCGTCGCGGCGCGACCGCGGTCCACAAGGAGGTGGCGCAACGGTGGGACGAGGTCCTGACCATCGCCGAGGACGAGCCACGCGAGCTCGACGGGATCGTGGACTGGGCCACCAAGCTGGCACTGGTCGAGCGCTACCGCGACCGCGACGGACTGGACTGGGACCATCCACGGCTGGCGCTGGTGGACCTGCAGTTCCACGACCTGCGCCCCGACAAGGGCCTGTTCCTGCGACTCGAGGCATCGGGGCGGATCCGCACCCTGGTCGAGGACCGCGCGATCGCCGCCGCGCGCACGACCCCGCCCGCCGACACCCGGGCCTGGTTCCGGGGCAGGATGCTGCAACGCTTCCGGGCCGAGGTGGTCGCGGTCGGCTGGGACGCCATGATCGTCGATGCCGGCGGTCGCACCTACACGCGCATCCCGATGGTCGATCCCCGTCGGGGGACCCGCGGCCGGGTGGAGGACCTGCTGGCCGAGGTCGACTCGTTGGCCGAACTGCTCGACCGCCTCGCCCGCTGAGCGTCGTCCACCGGCGGGACGCGTCCCGCGGGATCCGGACCCGGCGGGCCCGCCCCGGAGGTCGTGGACACCCCGGCGGGACCACCGTGGCGCGCGGCCATCCGCGGATACGCTGCGGCCACGCGGGACCGCAGCGGTCACCGCCGCCAGACGAGGGGCCAGCGATGAGCGATGCACGCGGTGCGTCCCGACGACGACGCCAGGACGACACCGAGGTCGAGGAGTCGGTCGACACCGAGGCCTCCTCCGAGGCCGAGGCCACCGACCTCGACGACGTCGACGAGCTGCTGGACGAGATCGACGCGGTGCTGGAGGAGAACGCGGAGGACTTCGTCCGCAACTACGTCCAGAAGGGTGGCCAGTGAGGGATGGCCGTCCCGCGTCCGACCTCGGCGACCTGATGCCCCGGCCCTTCGGTGATCGCGAGTCGTCCTTCGCCGGCCTGCTGGACGGTCCCGTCGTCCCGACCCCCACCGGTGTGGGCGGGGCCGGGGTGCACGACCGTGTGGTCGACGGCACGACCGTGCTGGCGCTGCGCTACGCCGACGGCGTGGTCGTCGCCGGTGACCGGCGCGCCACCGCCGGCAACATGATCTCGCGCACCGACATGCGCAAGGTGTTCCCGGCCGACCGGTTGTCCGCGATCGCGATCGCCGGGGCCGCGGGGCCCGCGATGGAGATGGCCCGCCTGTTCGCGACCGAGCTCGAGCACTACGAGAAGGTCGAGGGTGACGTCCTCAGCCTGGAGGGCAAGTCCAACCGCCTCGCCGGGATGGTGCGCGCCCACCTGCCCATGGCGATGCAGGGCATGGTGGTCGTGCCGCTGTTCGCCGGCGTCGACGCCGAGACCGGTGAACCCGGCATCCACGAGTACGACCCGATCGGCGGTCGCTACCTCGCCACCCGGTTCGCCACGTCGGGGTCCGGCGGGGTGGTCGCCGCCCAGACGCTGCGCCACCGCTTCGACCCGGCGGCGGACCTGTCCAGCGCGGCCGAGACCGCGATCGCGGCGCTGTTCGACGCCGCTGAGCAGGACTCGGCCACCGGCGGCCCCGACCTGGTCCGGCGGGTCTACCCGATCGTGGCCGTCATCGACGCCGACGGCTACCGCGAACTCGACGCCGACGCCGTGGCGGCCCTGGTCGAGGCCGTCGTCGAGGACCACCGTGGCCGTGCCTGAGACCGCCGCGCCACGCCGTAGGGTGCCGGTGGACCCACCCCACACCCGCCACGCCACCGGAGCCTGACTGATGGCCACGCCGTTCTACGTCGCGCCCGAACAGATGATGCAGGACCGGGCCGAGTACGCCCGCAAGGGCATCGCCCGTGGCCGCTCGCTGGCGGCCGTGACCTTCTCCGACGGGGTCCTGTTCGTCAGTGAGAACCCGTCCCGGCTGTTGTCCAAGACCTCCGAGATCTACGACCGCATCGGGTTCGCCGCGGTCGGCAAGTACAACGAGTTCGAGTCCCTGCGCGTGGCCGGCATCCGCCTCGCCGACGTCAAGGGCTACCAGTACGCCCGCCAGGACGTCACCGCGAAGTCGCTGGCGACCGCCTACTCCCAGTCGCTGGGAGCCATCTTCATGGGTGACGCCAAGCCCTACGAGGTCGAGCTGCTGATCGCCCAGGTCAACGGGCCGACCACGCCGGTCGAGCTGTTCCACATCCTCTACGACGGCTCGATCGTGGACGAACGCGACGTGGTGGCGATCGGTGGCGAGGCCGACGCGATCACCGAACACCTGCGGTCGCACTGGCAGGAGGACCTCGGCCGGGGGGCGGCGCTGCGACTGGCCGTGGACGCGCTGACGGCCAGCCACGACCGCGAGGTCACCGCCGCCGACCTGGAGGTGTCCGGGCTGGACCGCACGCGCGGGCGCCGGCAGTTCTTCCGGCTCGACCCCGACGACGTCGCCGCCCTGCTGGCCGACGCGTGACCCCCCGTTCCCGGGAACGTCGGGAGCAACGGCCATGAGGCGCCGGGTGTTCGGCATCGAGAACGAGTATGGGGTCACCTACACCCATGACGGGCAGCGACGCCTGACGCCCGACGAGGTCGCGCGCTACCTGTTCCGTCGCGTGGTGTCGTGGGGTCGGTCGTCCAACGTGTTCCTGGAGAACGGTGCCCGGCTGTACCTCGACGTCGGGTCCCACCCGGAGTACGCCACTCCCGAGTGCGACACGCCGCGCCAGGCGATCCTCTACGACAAGGCGGGCGAGGAGATGCTGCGGCGGCTGGCCCGGTCGGCCGGCGCCCAGCTCGCCCAGGACGGCATCCCGGGTCGGGTCAGCGTGTTCAAGAACAACACCGACTCGGCCGGCAACTCCTACGGCTGCCACGAGAACTTCCTGGTCGCGCGCGTGGGCGACTTCCAACGGCTCACCGACAACCTGATCCCGTTCCTGGTCAGCCGCCAGATCTTCGCCGGGGCCGGCAAGCTGCTCACGACACCGCGGGGAACCATCTTCTCGTTGTCGCAGCGGGCCGACCACATCTGGGAGGGCGTCAGTTCCGCCACCACCCGGTCGCGGCCGATCATCAACACGCGGGACGAACCCCACGCCGATGCCGAGGCCTACCGACGTCTGCACGTCATCGTCGGCGACTCCAACATGAACGAGTTCGCCGGGTGGCTCAAGGTCGCCACGGCCGACCTGGTGCTGCGCCTGCTGGAGGAGACGCCCGTCACGCGCGACGTGACACTGGACAACCCGATCCGGGCCATCCGCGACATCAGCCACGACGTCACCGGGACCCGTCGGGTCGAGCTGGCCAACGGACGCGAGATGTCGGCCCTGGACCTGCAGGAGCACTACCTCGAACAGGTCGACCGGTTCGTGTCCAGTCGCGACGACACCACGTCCGACGACCTGCGCGTCGTCAGCGCCTGGGCCCACGTCCTCGAACGCCTCCGGCGCGATCCCGACAGCCTGTCGGCCGAACTGGACTGGGTGGCCAAGCGCCAGGTCATCGAGGCCTACCGCACCCGCCACGACCTCGCCCTGTCGGATCCCCGCGTGGCGATGGTGGACCTGGCCTACCACGACCTGGATCCCGCGCACGGGATCTACGCGGTGCTGCAACGACAGGGACGGGTCCGGCGCGTGGTCGACGACGAGGAGATCGACCGCGCCGTGTCGGTGCCGCCGACGACCACCCGTGCGGCCCTGCGCGGTCGCTTCATCACCGCCGCCAAGGCCGCCGGCCGCGACTACACCGTCGACTGGGTCCACCTCAAGATCAACGACCACGGTCCCCGCACGGTGCTGTGCAAGGACCCGCTGGTCGCCGACGACCCCCGCGTCGACCAGCTGATCGCGGCGCTGTAGCCGCCCCGGGTCGCCGCGCGGTTCGGGGCGTCGGGGGCGGTCGTCGGGGGCGGTCGTCGGGGGCGGTCGTCGGGGGCGGTCGTCGGGTCGTGTCCCAGCCGTGTGGCATGCTCGCAACCCGACGGAGCAGGGAGCATGCTCCCTGGTCCCTGCCGTCGCCCCTGCCCTCGTCCCTGCCCGCCGTCCCTGCCGTCGCCCCTGTTGGAGCCCCCGTGGTCCGTGACAAGTCCGAACGCCTCGTGAACCTCACGACGGCGTTGCTGGACAGCCCGCGCCCGCTGACCTTCGACGACATCCGCCAGCGCCTGCGGGGAACCTACGACCAGGACGACCCGGAGACGGCCCGCCGGATGTTCGAACGGGACAAGAAGGAGCTGCGCGGCCTCAACATCCCGGTCACCACCAGCCGGGACTTCTTCACCGAGGTCGAGGGCTACACCATCGACCGCGAGGCCTACGAACTCCCGGCGATCGACCTGACCGTGGAGGAGGCCAGCGCCCTGTTGGCCGGCGTCGCGATGTCGGGCGGGGCCGACGAGCGGATCGCGGCGGCGCGCCTGACCACCGACGTCACCGACCCGGTGGCCCCAACCGGCACCGGGGGGCTGGCCCTGGCCCTGGACGGTGAGCACCTCGACGCGGTGGCCGCCGCCGTGGCCACGCGAACGACGGTCACCTTCGACTACCGGGCCGGCAGCGGCACCGCGTCGACCCGCACCCTGGACCCCTGGTCGGTCGGGGTCCGAAACGGCATCGGCTACGTCCTGGGACACGACCACGACCGCGACGACCACCGCGTGTTCCGGCTGTCACGGATCACCTCCCGCGTGCGCACGATGGGGGAGCCGGGGGCCTTCGAGCGCCCCGACGACGTCGACCTCGCCGCCGAACTCGCCGCCCCGATCGGCGACGGCACCACCGTGCACGTCGTGGTCGACCCCGGCGCCGTCACCGAGGTGCTGGCCCGCGGCGGCCGACCCGCCGACGACGCGGACCTCGATCCCGACCCCGATGGGGCCGACCCCGATGGGGCCGACCCGGACGCGGCCGACCCTGGCGACGCGTGGCAGCCGATGGTGCTCGACGACGTCGACCCGGTCCGCCTCACCGGGTGGCTGCTGACACGCGCCGACCGAGTGGTCGTGACCGCGCCCGACGACCTGCGCACGGCGATCCGTGACCACCTCGCGGCGACCGCCGCCCACGTGGGGGCCGGCGCATGACCACGCCCGTGTTCCGCATGCTCGCCCTGGTGCCGTGGATCCTGGCGCGACCCGGCGTGGCGCTGGCCGAGGTGGCCGAGGCCTTCGGCACCGACGTGGCGACCGTCCGCGGCGAGCTCGAGACGCTGGTGTACTGCGGCCCGCGGCTGGAGGCCAGCTACGAGTTCGAGGTCAACTTCGGTGCCGACGACACGGTGACCATCGGGATGGCCGACGAACTGCGACGTCCGCTGCGCCTGCGACCCGACGAGGCCCTGCGGCTGGTGCTGGTCCTGACCGCCGCCCAGCGCATCACCCAGGGCGACGTGCCGGGCCTGGGCAGTGCCCTGGCCAAGGTGCGTGCGGCCGTCGGGGTCGACGAGCACGCCGCCGTGGCGGTGGTCGACGACGCCGGGCACCTCGACGACCTGCGCCGGGCCGTGGACGCGGGCCTGGTCGTGGAACTGGACTACCTCGGTCGCAAGGACTCCCGTGCCCAGCACCGTCGGGTCGAGCCGTGGCGGGTCGACATCACGCGCGAGGGCCAGTACCTGCAGGGCCACGACCTCGACCGCGACGCCCACCGGGTGTTCCGGCTGGACCGTGTCACCACCCTGGTCGTGACCGACCGGGCCGCGACCACCCCGGCGCCGGCGGACCTGCCGGTCCCACGCTGGGTGCCCGACGACGACGCCGTGCGCGCCGTGCTGGCGCTGCGTCCGGGGGCCCACTTCGTCGCCGACTACGTCCGCGCCGACGTCGACGAGGTGGTCGACGGCGTGCGCCACGTGGAGCTGCGGACCGACGCGCTGGACTGGCTGGCCGACCTCGTACTGGGCGGCGGCGCGGCCGTGGACGTGGTGGAACCCCCCGAACTTCGTCGACTGGTGGCGCAACGGGCGTCGGCGGGGCTGGCGGCCTACGATGGTCACGTGGCCACCACGTCCGCTCCGGCCTGAGCCCCGCCGACCACGGCGCGGCCACGCCGCCGCACCACTGCGGTCACCGCTGCACCTCCCGACCCGTTCGTTCCACCGCCGAGCAAGGAAATCCTGATGGGCAGCCTGGGCGTCCAAGAACTGATCATCGTGCTGGTGATCCTGCTGTTGCTGTTCGGTGGCCGCAAGCTGCCGGAACTGTCGCGTTCGATCGGCAGTTCGATCAAGGAGTTCCGCAAGGCCACCGATGACGAGGAGGACGAGACCACGGACGAGCGTCCGCGTGTCTCGCCACCGTCCAAGGAGGCCTGACCCATCGCGACCAGTGACGTCGAGCAGCCGCTCGTCGAGCACCTCGCGGAGTTCCGCAATCGGCTCTTCAAGGCCCTGATCGCCCTGGTCCTCGGCGCGATCGTCGGCTACATCATCTTCGACTGGCTGCTGCAGTCCGCCCTGGCGCCGGTGTGCCAGAAGGACGTGTTGATCGCCTTCGGAGATGACCCGACGGACTGCCGCTTGATCGCGCTGACGCCCCTGGAGCCGTTCAGCGTGCGGATCAAGACCGCGTTGGTGTTCGGCCTGTTCGTGGGCGGCCCCGTGATCTTCTACCAGTTGTGGCGGTTCATCACGCCGGGCCTGACCGACACCGAACGCCGCCTGACGGCGCCGTTCGTCCTGCTCAGCCAGGTCATGTTCGGCGTCGGCATCGTGTTCGCGTGGTTCATCATCCCGCAGGGCCTGGCCATCCTGCTCACCCTGGGTGGCGACCAGATCCAGGCCGCGCTGTCGGCCACGAACTACCTCGACTTCTTCCTGCGCACGTCCGTGGCGTTCGGGCTGGTCTTCGAGATCCCGCTGGTCCTGATCTTCCTGTCCCTGGTGGGCGTGGTCAGCAACGCCGGGCTGCGCAAGTTCAGACCCTACGCCGTGCTGGTGAACTTCGTCCTGGCGGCCCTCATCACCCCCACCACCGACCCCTTCACGCTGTTCCTGATGGCCGGGCCGATGGTCCTGTTCTACGAGATCGCCATCTGGGCCGCGTGGTTGATCGAACGCCGCCGCCGCCGACGGGAGCCGTGATCGCCCCCCAGCCAGACCGCTCCTCCCACACCACCCACGAGCCGGACCGCCGTGACGGCGAACCGGGCGAGCACGCGACCGGGCCGCCCGCCCCCGACGACCTGCCCGAGGTGGTCCGCGCGTTCGCCGACGGGGTCGGCTTCGACCTCGACGACTTCCAGTTGCAGGCCACCAGCGCCCTGGCGCGTGGCCGCGGAGTGCTGGTGGCGGCCCCGACCGGTGCCGGCAAGACCGTCGTGGCCGACTTCTGCGTCCAGCAGGCCCTGGCCGCCGGTCGACGGTGCTTCTACACCACCCCGATCAAGGCGTTGTCGAACCAGAAGTTCCGCGACCTCGTGGACCTCCATGGTCGCGAGCAGGTCGGGTTGCTGACCGGTGACCGCAGCGTGCGGGGTGGCGCCCCGATCGTCGTGATGACGACCGAGGTCCTGCGCAACATGATCTACGACGAGTCGGCGGCCCTGGACGCCCTGTCGTTCGTGGTGATGGACGAGGTGCACTACCTCGCCGACCGCGCCCGGGGCTCGGTGTGGGAAGAGGTCCTCATCCAGCTGGACCAGCGGATCCGGGTGGCGGCCCTGTCGGCCACGGTCTCCAACGCCGAGGAGTTCGGCGCGTGGCTGGACGAGGTCCGTGGCGGCGTCGACGTCGTCATCTCCGAGGAGCGCCCGGTCCCGTTGCGCCACCACTACTACGTCAACGACACCGTGTACCCCACGTTCAAGGCCGGGGGTTCCAAGGGCCAGTCGCGCTCGAACCGGGAACAGGCCGCCCAGGCGCGGGGTGGTGTGCCCAACCCCGAGGTCCGGATGCTGGAGCGGAAGGCCAGCACCCGCAACCGGGTGACCCGCAAGGGCCGCCGGATGGGTCCCTCGGTGCGACTGCGCTGGCCGTCCCGGCCGGTCGTGGTCGAGGAGCTGGCGCATCGGCGGTGGCTGCCCGCGATCCTGTTCGTGTTCTCCCGTGCCGGGTGTGACCGGGCCGTGGACGAACTGATGGCCGCGGGGGTCAGCCTCACCAACGCCCACCAGCGTGACGAGATCGACGTCCTGGTCGACACGCTGTTGGCCGACGTCCCGGCCAGTGACCTCCAGACCCTGGGTGTGGAGTCCTTCCGGGCCCGCCTGCGCCGGGGGCTGGCCACCCACCACGCCGGGATGGTGCCGGCCTTCAAGGAGGTCGTGGAGGCCGCGTTCCAGGCCGGCCTGCTGTCGGTGGTCGTGGCCACCGAGACGCTCGCACTGGGCATCAACATGCCGGCCAAGACCGTCGTGATCGAACGCCTCGAGAAGTGGAACGGCGAGAGCCACGTCCTGCTGACCGCCGGCCAGTACACCCAGCTGACCGGTCGGGCCGGGCGACGTGGGCTCGACCGCATCGGCCACGCCGTGGTGCTCTACCAGCGCGACCTGCCGTTCACGACCGTGTCGGGACTGGTCGGCCGCCGGACCTATCCCCTCAACTCGTCCTTCACCCCGTCCTACAACATGGTCGTCAACCTGCTGCGCCGCCACCCCCCGGCCGAGGCCGAGGACCTGTTGGGGGCGTCCTTCGCACAGTTCCAGACCGATCGCTCCGCCAGCGACCTCGAACGGCGACGCCAGGAGGCGCGCCGCACCGCCGCCGGCTACGACGACGCGTCGGTGTGCGACGTCGGCGACTGGGACACCTACTGGGGACTTCGCCGTGACCTGTCCCGGCTGGAGAAGCAGACCGCCAAGGACCGCCGTCGCGAGGCCGCGGCCGCCCAGCGCGCCGGGATCGAGGCGCTGGTCCCCGGCGACGTGCTCGGCCTGCCCTGGATCGGTCGGCGCGGGCTCGCAGCGGTCATCGGGGTCCGGTTGACGGGTTCCGGCGTACCGCTGGCCGACGTCGTCACCGACAACCGGGTGCTGCAACGCGTCGGCCCACGGGAGCTGGACGGCCCACCCCCGGTCATCGACCGCATCCGCCTGCCCCGTACCGGCGACCCGCGTCAACGGTCGTTCCGCAACGAGGTGGCGGGCGCCCTGGCCGACGTCGAGCCGCTGGACGAGCTCCCGACACCACCGGGCGTGGACGTGCCCGAGGAGCTCGTCGCGCGCATCGACGACCTCCGGACACGTATGAAGGCCCACCCCTGCCACGCCTGCCCCGAGCGCGCCGACCACGAGGCCTGGCAGCGGCGTGCCGACGAGGCCCACACCACCGTGCGGCGGCTGGCGGACCAGATCGAACGTCGGACCGGGTCGCTGGTGCGTCACTTCCGCCGCCTGGCCGCCGTCCTGGCCGAGACCGGCTACCTCGACGACGACCAGCGTCCCACGCGCCGGGGCCGCATGCTCGCCGACGTGTACGCCGACGTCGACCTGCTGGTGGCCGAGGTGGTGCAACGCGGGTGGCTGGACGACCTCACCCCGGCCGAACTGGCCGGTGCGGCCGCGATGATGACCTACGAGCCGCGGGGCGGCGAGCCCACGGCCAACCCGCGACTGCCGACGCGCACCCTGCAGTCCCTGCACGAGCGATTCCAGGAGCTCGCCGTCGAGCTGCGCGACCTCGAGGTGCGCAACGGGCTGGACCCGATGCGCGACGTCGACGCCGGGTTCGTCTCCGCGGCCTGGCGCTGGACCACCGGCGCCGACCTCGACGACGCCCTCGGGGGCCTGGACATGACCGGGGGCGATTTCGTGCGCAACGTCAAACAGGTCGCCGACCTGGTGGGCCAGTTGCGCAGTGCCGTCCCGTCGCTGTCGGGCCCCGGCAACGACGCCCTGGACGCCCTGCGCCGTGGCATCGTCGAGGCCTGACCGCCGGCGTCCGCGCCGTCGGGCATGCGCGGTCGGGACCACGGGGCCAGGGACTACCCTTCCCACCCGGTCCACCACCCCCGATCGCGTGGTCGATCCGTCGAACGACCCGTCGGCGACTCGCCACCCCGCCCGTGGCCCAGCCGCCCGTTCGCCCTGCCGCCCCACCCACAGGACCGACCACTCCCATGACCGCCACCCCGTCCCCGGCACTCGACGAGGCCTCCCCCCACGACGGCCACCGCGTGCTGGTCGTGGCCAACCCGCGGGCGGGAACCGGCACCCGTGACGCGCTGGCAACCACCACCGCCGCGCTGCGGGCCGCGGGCTGCATCGTCGAGGTCGGCATCACCGACGCACCGGGGGACGGGACCCGGCTGGCCCGCCTGGGCGTGGCGTCCGGGTGGCGACACGTGGTCGTGGTCGGTGGCGACGGGACCCTCAACGAGGTCGTCAACGGCCTGGTCGACGTCGACGCCGGTACCCCACGCGCAGCGGGACTGCGACTGGGCATCGTCGGTGCGGGCACCGGCAGCGACTTCGCCCGCACCTTCGGGCTGGACCGCCGTCCCGAGGTGGCCGTCCGGCACGCCCTCCACACGACCACCATGGCCATCGACGTCGCCCGGATCCGCTTCACGGGTCCCGACGGGCGCCCCGGCGTGCGGGCCTTCGTCAACATGGCCACCATCGGTTGGACCGCCGCCGTGGTGGGCCACGCCGCCCGTCTGCCCCGGTCGCTGCGCGGGTCGCGCTACGTGGCCGCGGCCATCGCCGCCGCCCCGACGATGCGGGTCGCACCGGTCGGACTCGACCTGGACCACACCCATCGCGACGATGCCGTGTGCGAGGTGATCGTCGCCAACGGCCAGTTCTTCGGCGCCGGCATCAAGGTCGCCCCACGCGCCCTGCCCGACGACGGACGACTCAACGTCCAGACCTGGGCCACCGGCCCCGTCGACGTGCTGCGCGAGCTGCCCAACGTCCGGGTCGGGGAGCACCTCGGCCGCCCGGACGTGCACGAGTGGCAGTCCGCGACCGTGCGGGTCGAACCGTCCGGGGCCCCGATGCCCGTCGAGGCCGACGGCGAGCCGTTGGGCACGACCCCCGTGGAGATCGACCTCCTGCCGGGGGTGTTGGACCTGGCCGTGTGACCACCTCCCACCGTGCGCCGCCGACCCCCGACTCCCCGCCACCGGCCACCGCCCGACCCGCCGGCCATGCCCGAACCCGACCACCGGAGCCACCGATGAGCAGTGCCCGTCTCGACCGCGTCCGCCGCCGACTCCGCGACCTCGACGTGGGCGCGCTGCTGGTGGGACCGTCCGCCGACCTGCGCTGGCTGGTGGGCTACGAGGCCATGCCGCTCGAACGCCTGACCATGCTGGTCGTGCCCGCCAACGGCGACGCGACGCTGCTGGTCCCCACGCTCGAGCGCGCCCGCGCCGAGGCGTCCGGCGCCGGGGACCTGGTCCGCATCGAGACCTGGGAGGAGGTCGAGGACCCGATCGAGCGGGTGGCCACACGGCTGGCCGACGTCGGGGCACCCGCCGGCGCGCTGGCCGTGCAGGACCAGTTGTGGACGTCGTTCACCCTGGCGCTGCAGGCGGCCCTGCCACGGGCCACGTGGCGGGCGGGCAGTCGGGTCACGGGCCCGCTCCGCCAGGTCAAGGACGCGCGGGAGATCGCTGCGCTGCACGCGGTCGGCGCCGCCATCGACCAGGTGCATGCCGAGGTCGCCGCCCTCCTGCGTCCCGGCCGCACCGAGGCCGAGGTCGGGGCCGACATCGCCGCGAGGATCCGCGCGACCCACGACACCGTGGCGTTCGTGATCGTGGCCAGCGGTCCCAACGGGGCCAGCCCGCACCACGAGCTGTCACACCGGACCATCGAGGACGGCGACCCGGTGGTGGTCGACATCGGCGGCGTGCTGGACGGGTACTGCTCCGACGAGACCCGCAACTACGTCGTGGGGGCGGTCGACCCCGAGTACCAGGAGCTCCACGACGTCCTCGAGACCGCCCAGGCCGCCGGGGTCGCGGCCGTGCGCCCCGGGGTCACCGCCGCGTCCGTCGACGCCGCCGCCCGGGCCGTCATCGCCGACGCCGGTCGGGGGGACCAGTTCATCCACCGCACGGGACACGGGATCGGCGTGGACGGCCACGAGGAACCCTGGATCGTGGCCGGCAACGACACCGAGCTGGTGGCCGGGATGGCCTTCTCCGTCGAGCCGGGCATCTACGTGCCGGGCCGCCACGGCGCGCGCATCGAGGACATCGTCGTGGTCACCGATGACGGTGTCGAGTCGGCCAACCATCGCCCCCGGACCCTGGCGATCGCATGACCTCGGGCGACCGGGATCCCCGGTTGCGCGGTCTGGCCGTGTTCCTCGGTGTCGGGTTCGGCATCGCCGTCCTGGCCGCCGCGGGCCTCGGGCTGGCCGGTGCCGACGGGCGGGCTGGCGCGGCGGGCCTGCTGCTGGTGCTGTCCCTGGTGGTCGCGGGGGGCGCGGTGTGGGCGCTGGGCACGGCCGTGGTCGACGAGTACCGCGAGCGACCGGTGGGACGCGCCCGGGTCGTGGTCGGGATCGTGCTGTTCATCGCCGCCGCGGCCCTGATGGCCATGACGGCCGGTGTCGGGGGCTGACCCGCGTGGTCGGGATCGTGGTCGGCCGGCACGGGTGACGACGCCCGCGGGCCGCCGAAGGTCGGGGACTCGCGGGGATCTCGCTGCTACCGTTCACCGTCGTGTTGCCGTTTGGCAACCCCGTCGGCACCCACGGACTGCTGATGAACCCGATCGGGGATCTCGGGGCACCGCCACCGGCCTCCACCGTGCGCGCGACCTCGCCGCGTGCGGTCGAGCCCCAGCCGGACGTCCTGCCACCACGCGGCGTGCTGGTCACTGCCGATCGCATCGTGACGCTCGGCCACGGTCGCTACCAGGCACGCGCCGCGCTGGTCCGTGGGACGCGGGTCGTGTGGGTCGGCGACGACCCCGACCTGGCACCGCCCTACGCCCGCCGCGTCGACCTCGACGGCTGCGTGGTCGGCCCGGCCTTCGTCGACAGCCACGTCCACCTCACCCCGACCGGCATCAGCCAGCTCGGGCTGGACCTGTCCTCGACGCGATCCTCGGGTGACCTGCTGCATGCCGTGCGGTTGCACGCCGAACACCACGCCGGCCGGGTCATCTGGGGTCACGGATGGGACGACCACGCCTGGGACACCGACCTGCCCACCCCCGACGAGTTGCACGAGGCAGCCGGGGGTCGCCCCGTCACCCTCAGTCGCATCGACGGGCACTCGTCGCTGGTCGACACCCTGACGTTGCAGTCCGCACCGCTGGCACGCGCGGGCGGGATCGAACGCGACGCCGACGGTCGCCCCACGGGGGTGCTCCGGCGTGACGCCAACAAGGTGGCCCGACGGTGGGCCGTCGGGGCGATGTCGGACGACGACCTGTCGCAGGCCCGGCACGAGGCGGCGCGAATCGCCGTCTCGCGGGGCGTGGGCACGGTCCACGAGATGGGCGGACCGGATGCGATGGGGGCCGACGACTTCGACGCCTGGCGGACGGGGGAGTGGCCGGTCGAGGTGATCCCGTACTGGGGCGAACCCGACCTGGGCTTCGTGCTCGAACGCGACCTGCGCCACATCGGCGGGGACATCTGGCTCGACGGCAGCATGGGATCCCACACCGCCGCGCTCACCCGACCCTATGCCGACCATCCCGGTTCGGGCTCGCTGGAGTACGAGGACGAGACCCTGGTGGAGTTGTTCGCCGAGGCGACCCACGCCGGGGTGCAGGTCGCGGTCCACGCCATCGGGGACGCCGCCATCGACCAGGCCCTGCGCTGTTGGCAGCAGGTCGTCCAGCGGCTGCCCGACCACCTCGCCGACGCCGTGCGCCGCCTGCGCCACCGCATCGAGCACGCCGAGGTCGTGCGCCCCGACCAGCTCGACCGGATGGTCGAGCTGGGACTGGTGGTGTCGGCCCAACCGGTGTTCGAGCAGCTGTGGGGCGGCCCCGGCAACCTCTACGAACGTCGGCTCGGGCCCGAGCGCGCCGCGACCACGAACCCCTACCGAACCCTCGCCGACCGCGGCATCGCGCTGGCGTTCGGCTCCGACGCCAATGTCACCCCCATCGACCCGTGGGACATGGTGTGGGCGGCCGAGCACCGCGTGCAACCCGAGCACGAGATCACCCGGCTCGAGGCCGTGTCGGCGTCGACCCTCGGCGGGCGCCACGCCGCCAGGCAGGAGCGCTGGGTCGGCGTGCTGCGGGCCGGCATGCGAGCCGACCTGTGTGCCTGGGAGGGCGACCCCTACGAACGCGACGACCCCCGCGGCAGCACCTGCGTGCTGACCATGGTCCGCGGCCGGGTCGTCCACGGCACCCTCTGACCCACCCGTCCCTCACTCTCCCAACCCCCCGCCCGTCCCTCACTCTCCCAACCCCCACGCTGGCTCACTCTCCCAACCCCCACGCTGGCTCCCTCCTGAGCCCCCACCCCCTCCCACACCCCCAAGCCCACACGGCCACCGGGTGCGATCCGGCCGGGATCTCGGCCGGATCGATCACGGTGGCGGGTCCGGGGCCGGGGGTGGGTCAGGGCGGGAGGGGGTGGGGCGGGGGGGTGGGTCGGGGCGGAAGGGGGTCGGGGCGGAAGGGGGTCGGGGCGGGCGGGGGTCGGCCGGGTTCCCGGGACCGCTCGGGCGGGGGCGCGTGCGGTGGGGCCGAGGGGATGCGGTATGGTCCGGCGCGTTGCCCGCGTTCGTCCCCGGAGGCGATGATCATGGCCGACTTCGACGACGTCGAGATCGACGAGCTCGAAGCGCTCGACGACGAGCTGGACCCCGACCTCGAGGAGGCCCTCGGTGAGGACTTCGAGGGGTTGGACGACGACGACCTCGAGGACTACGACCTCGCGGACCTCGAACTCGACGAGGACGACGACGAGGACGACGCATCCGACGGCGACGACGACGGTCCCGATGACGACCCCGACGGCGGGGTGGACGACGAGACCGCCGACGAGGGGGTCGCACACGCCGCCGCGGCCGAGCCCGGCGAGGTCGTGGCGCCCGGTGGCGGGGCCGCCACGGCACTGCTGGAGGACGACGACCTGCTCGACGACGTCGAGGATGCGCCGGCCCCCCTGGACCGCGAGCTGGACGTCGACGACGAGGTGCGCGAGGGCGAGTTCGTGTGTCGCTCCTGCTTCATGGCCAAGCGCGAGTCCGCGCTGGCCGACGAGGAGAACATGCTCTGCCGGGACTGCGTCTGACGTCCCGACCACGATCCCCGTCGTGACCACCGTCCGTGCCGGAATCCCGACGTGCCCGTGAGGCACGACCACGCTCCCAAAGCCGTCCCCGTGGTCCCGTGGCCCGTTCCGTGGCTGGCCGCGATCGCCGCCGGCGTGCTGCTCGTGCTGGCCCAGCCCCCCGTCGCCGCCCGGCCCCTGGCCTTCCTGGTGCCCGCGCTGCTGGCCTTCGCGGCCGAATCCGCGCCGGGCATCGGGCGTCGACCGGCCACCCTCGGCGTCGTGGGAGGGCTCGTCGGCAACATGTGGTTGGTCCACTGGGTGTCGTTGCGCGCCGGGCTGCTCGCCTGGGTCCTGCTCGGGCTGGTCGGAGCTGCCTGGTGGGCGTTGTCCGCCGAACTGTTGGCCTGGGCCCTGCGACGGAGGTGGTCGACCGTGATCGCCCCCCTGCTGTGGGTCGGGGTCGACGCATGGCGAGGGTCGTGGCCACTGAGCGGGTTCGGGTGGGGGACGCTGGGCGTCGCCCAGGCCGGCAGCGACTGGCTCGCCCCGCTGGCCCGGGTGCTGGGGGAGAAGGGCCTCACGCTCGCCGTCGTGGCGATGTCGCTGTCGGCCTGGGTCGCCGTGCGCGACGGCTGGATCGCCCACGTCGCCACCCGCCGCGAGGATCCGACACCCTCCCCGGACGCCCCGATCGCGACGACCCCGGCGCTGGAGGCCGCGCGGTTCGGCCTCGCCGGCCTCGTCGCCACGGTCCTGGTGGTGACGCTGGTCACCGTCGAGCCCCCACCCGAGACGGGGACCCTGGACGTCCTGGCCGTGCAGGGCAACGACCTCGAGTTCCCCACCGGGCCCTACCTCCAGGACGCCCGGACCGTGGCTCGTCAGGCACTGGAGGCGACCGAGGCGAGCGTGGCGGCGGACGGCCCGCCGGCACTGGTGGTGTGGCCGGAGGGGACCGTGGGCATGGACCCCGCCCGCGACGCCGAGCTGGCCGGCATCGTGGACCGGGCCGGTGCGGTCACCGAGGGACGCCTGGTGCTGGGCACCGACTTCGAGAACCCCGACGGCGACGGCCTGTTCCGGGTCAGCACCCGCGTGGCCACCGACGGCACCCTCGGCCCGACCTACGTCAAGCGCCAGTTGGTGCCGTTCGGGGAGTACGTGCCGTTCCGGTCGCTGCTGTCGTGGTACCCGCCGTTGGAGCAGGTGCCCCGCGACGTCATCCCCGGGACCGAGCCGGCCAGCCTGGACGTGGACGGGACGTCGGTGGCGGTCGCGATCTGCTTCGAGTCGATGTACCCGGAGGTGGTGCGCTCCAACCTGCTGGCCGGGGACCGCCCGTCCGAGCTGGTGGTCGTGTCGACCTCCGACTCGTCCTACGGGCGCAGCGGCCAGCCGGCCCAGCACGTCGACCAGTCGAGGATGCGCGCACTCGAGACCGGGCGCTGGGTCGTCCATGCGACCACGTCCGGCATCACCACGCTGGTCGATCCGTCGGGCACCCTGCACGGTGGCACCGACCTGTTCACCGTCGACACGGTCCGCGGCGAGGTCGGCCTGGTCACCGGCCTGACGCCCTTCCTGCGGATCGGCGACGTCCTGGCCCCGACCACGCGACTGCTCGTGGTGCTCGTGCTGCTGTCCCTGCTCATCCACCGCCTCCGGACCCGACGATGACCCCGCCCGAGGACCCGCCCGACAACGCGGCACTGGTCGTCATCCCGACCTACAACGAACGCCAGACGCTGCCGGAGCTGCTTCCCCGCGTGCTGGACGGTCCCACGGGGGTCGACGTGCTGGTCGTCGACGACGCGTCGCCCGACGGCACGGGGGAGTGGGCGGCCGCGCAGGCGGCCGGGGAGCCGCGCCTGTCGGTGCTGCACCGGCCCGGCAAGCAGGGGTTGGGGGCGGCCTACCGTGCCGGACTCGGCGTGGGCCTCGCCCGGGGCTACGACCTGTTGGTCGAGATGGACGCCGACCTGTCCCACGACCCGGTGCACCTGCCGGCCCTGCTCGCCGCCGCCGAGCGCGCCGACCTCGTGCTGGGCTCGCGCTACGTCCCCGGGGGCGGCACCGCGAACTGGCCCTGGCACCGGCGAGCCCTGTCGGCCGGTGGCAACATCTACGTACGGACCCTCACCGGGGTGCCCGTCCACGACGCCACCTCCGGCTACCGGGTGTTCCGCCGGGCGGTGTTGGAGGAGATCGGGCTGGCCGACCTGACCTCCGAGGGCTACTCGTTCCAACTCGAGACCGTGCTGGCCGCCTACCGCGCGGGGTTCGTGCTCGACGAGGTCCCGATCCGGTTCGTGGAGCGCTCGGCCGGTGCGTCCAAGATCTCGCGCGGGATCGTGCTCGAGGCGATGGCGCGAGTCGTGGGCTGGGCGGGCGACCGCCCACGCCATCCCGACGGCCGCCACCCGCGCTCGGTGCGCGCCACGACCGCCCCGGAGGGCCGGGTAGCCTGAGCCATTCGGTCGGCCTGCCATCGCGCCCCTGTCGTCCAGCGGTCGAGGATCCCACCCTTTCAAGGTGGTGACGCGGGTTCGAATCCCGTCGGGGGTACCAGGCAGGTCGGACCGTTCCCCACCGCAGACCCGCAAGGAGCCCCGTGGCAGCCACGACCTCGATCCAGATCCCGGTGGAGCGGCAGAAGGCCGCCCAGGCCGCCGGCACGTTCGACCTCGACGAGCTCCCCGGCATCCTGTCCAGCCCCGACGCGGCCGTCCGCCTCGCCAAGACCGCCAAGGGTGACAAGCCGCTCAAGGGCGTGCGCACCCTCAACTCGCTGTGCAAGATCTCCAACGGCCAGCTGATCGCGAACTACGGTCGCTCCGAGTCCCGTTGGGCCCAGACCTACCAGCGCCGACGCGCCGGCAACGCCGACGTGCACGAACTGTTGTCCTACGCCCGCCAACTGGTGGCCATCAGCCCCGACGGAGAGCTGGGCATCTTCCTCATGGGCCACGCCGGCCAGGGTTCCTGCATCCCGCTGTGGGTGCCCCAGGAGGAGGTCACCCTGACCACCCAGCCCAACGACATCGTCATGCGCTTCGAGGAGTGCCCGCTCGACGACTGGTGATCGTCGGACCTCCGCGCGGCTCGTGATGGGCTCGCGACCCACCGACGGACTGCGGCCGGGGGATCGGCGCGTCGATGCGCCGCTGCGTGGATGCGGTGTGAGGATGGATGCGCGGCCGGGGTGTGGATGGGTCCACGGGTCGGTCGCACCCACGGGATAGGTTGCCCCCATGGATGCAACTCCCACACCACCCCACGATCCGTCCGCTGCGTCGTCGTCGGCCGGGGACGCCGGCGCGACCCCGGATCCGATGCTGGACGGCGTCGCCGACGACCCGATCGACGGCGGGGTCCTGGAGCCGTCCCGTCCGCCACTGGTGGACGACGACGGACGGGTGCGGCTGTCGTTCTCCCGCATCGACACCTACCAGCAGTGCTCGCTGCGCTTCCGGTACCGCTACATCGACAACCTCCCCGGCAAGACCGCGACGTACCTGTCGTTCGGGACCTCCGTGCACGCCGCCCTGGAGCTGTTCCACGAACGGACCCTGTTCGGGATGCCCACCGAGGAGGACCTGCTGGGCTTCCTGTTCGACCACTGGGACTCCTCGGGCTACGCCGAGGTGTCCCGGGACAAGCAGATGGACGACTACCGCCGTGCCCAGCACACCCTGCAGCGCTACTTCCGTCGGGTGGCCGACACCTACCAGCCGGCGGCCGACACCGAGAAGTGGTTCGAACTGCCCGTGGGTGACGAGGCCATGGTGGTGGGCTCGATCGACCGGATCGACGTCGACCACGACGGTGAGCTGCACGTCGTGGACTACAAGACCGGCCGGATGCGCGACCGCGAGAAGGTGCGTGGCTCGCTGCAGCTGGCCATCTACGCGCTGGCGTGTGAACACCTCTACGGGCGCCTGCCCGCCTCCGTCGCACTGGACTACGTCGTGGCCGACGTCGAGGTCCGCGTGCCGGTCGCCGAGATCGACCTCGACGCGGCCCGTGACGCCATCCGTGCCACCGCCCGTGGCGTCCTGGCCGGCGCCTGGGAACCCACGCCCACCCGCCTGTGCGACTGGTGCGACCACCAGTCGGTCTGTCCCGCCTGGGAGGGCGACGGCGAGGCCTACGGGTCGGCGGTGGTGGAGCGTGACCGCCTGCGCCGCGAGCTGCGGCGTGGCCTGGCACGCCTGCGTGCACTGGAGGCCGGCGTGGACCGGCTGGCCGGTGAACTGGCCGAGCGGGGACTGGACCCGGTCGGGGTGGACGACGACCAGGCACTGCCGGAACGTGCGCCCGAGGACACCGCCGGCGACCACGAGGGCTCCGACGAGCCCGCCCGCACTGGCGATGCGCCGGTGGCGGCAGGGTCCGGTGTCGGCCACCACTGACCGGGCGCCCGTCCGCCCCTCGCGCACGCCCTACGATCGTCGGCCACCACCAACCACCACATGCAAGGACACCCCGATGGGGCAGAAGGTCAGTGACTCGGTCCACATCGCCGCCACCAAGGACGAGGTCCTGGCGGTCATCCTCGACCTCGAGGCCTACCCCTCGTGGTCCGACGACATCAAGGACGTCGAGGTCCTCGACACCGACGAGCAGGGCCGGCCGCACCTGGCGCGCTTCGACGTCGACGCCCGCGTCGCCCAGGTCGACTACGTCCTGCGTTACGACTACGACAGCGCCCCGGACGTCGCCTGGGGGCTGGAGTCCGGCGAGATGCTGACCCAGCTCGACGGCGCCTACGTGCTGGAGGAGTTGGCCGGTGGTACCCGGGTGACCTACAGCCTCGACGTCGACATCGCCATGCCGGTGCCGGGCTTCCTCAAGAAGCGCGCCGCCCGGACCATCCTGGACACGGGCCTGCAGGGCCTCAAGGACCGCGTCGAGTCGTGACCTGCTCGGTCGGTGCGAACGCCTCCCGGCGAGCACCGGCCCCCGTCCACCCGTCGACCCCCCAGGTCGACGGCCCAGCCCGACGCCACCCCCGACCCGAGGACGGTGCCATGCGATCCGACGTCGAGGCGGCCTACTTCGCCGTCCTGCGCGCCCGCGAGGACCTGACGGACCTGCAACGCTACGACGAACACCTGCGCGACGAACTGCGACGCCTGGCCCGCTTCCAGGCCGAGACCCGGGCCGCCGCCGAGGACGCCCCGCGTGGCCTGCGGCGTCGGCTGCGCCACACCGACGATCCGCTCGACGACGCGATCCGCACCCGCCGTGAGGCCGCACGCGACGAACTGGCCCGGATGGACCAGCGCACCGAGGCCGCGGCCGAGTACGTGGCGTCCTGCGAGGCCGAACTCGAGCGCCTCCGCTCCGCCTCGGCCTGACCCCAGCGCGAGCCCCTGGCGAGCTCGCGACCGGGTGTCCGACCCGCGACCGCGTCCCGTCCCACGTCCCACCGGAGTCCCACCGTGTACCGCGACGAACCACTGGACGACGAACAGGAACTGCGCGACCTCGTCGGGGACGACGAGGTCGACGCGATCGTGGACGACGAGCACGCCCTGGCCACCGCCCTGGACGTGCTGCGCCTGCTGCAGGGTTGGGTCGACGACGACCAGGCCACGGCGTGGTTGACGACGCCGGCCCGGCGGCTGGACGGACGCCGGCCACTGGCCGCGCTGGGCGAGGGCGACGACGACGACGTGGTCGACGCCTGCCGAGCGTTCATCGCCGCCCAGGGGTGACCGCGGGGTGACCGCGCACACCCACGTGTGGTGGCCGTTGTCGGTCCCCGTCGCGGGCATCGGGCACCGGGCACGGCCCGCGGGTGCGCTAGACTGACCGTTCGCGCTGCGCTGGCCCAGCCACGCGCGCTCCCACCATCATCTGCCTGTTCCGAGCAAACGGATCCGCCCATGCCCACCGGCCGCGTCAAGGTCTTCCACGCCGATCGTGAGTTCGGCTTCCTCACCGCCGAGGACGGCGAAGAGGTCTACGTGAACGCAAGCGACGTCGACGGCGGCGCGCTGAAGTCGGGTGACGAGGTCACCTACGAGCTCGGTGAGGGCGACAACGGCCAGAAGGCGACGGGCGTCGCCATCGTGCGGTCCGCTCCGGCGGACAACCCGGTCGGCCGCACCATCGCGCAGCCTCCGAGCTGGTCGGACCTGCAGGAGCGGGACCGTCGCCGCCGCCAGAACCGACGCCGGCGCCGCTGAGCCGTCTCGTGGTCGCCGTCGTCGAACCCCGGAGCCGGCCCGACCGTGTGGTCGTGGCCGCGACCGCCTCGCCCGACGTCGACGAACGGACCACGACCAGGACCGACGTCCGCCAGGACCGTCCCTGGGACGTGATCGTGTGGGACGACCCGGTCAACCTCATGTCCTACGTCGTGTGGGTCTTCATGCGCGTCCTCGGCCATGGTGAACCGTTGGCCCGCAAGCTGATGCTCGAGGTCCACGAGCAGGGCAAGTCGTTGGTGGCCTCCGAGCCACGCGAACAGGCCGAGCTGTACCTGCAGCAACTGCACGGGTACGGGCTGCAGGCGACCATCCAGCGGTCGCGCTGACCGCCCGACGCAGTCCGCCGCGCCGCCCGTCGCCGACCTCCCCGGGGAGTCCGACCATGCCGCACCGCCTGGCCCTCCCGCGGGGAGCGGTGTCGCTGCTGCGTGGCCTGGTGGGTGAGCTGACGGCGCTGCACGACGAGCCCGACGAGGACCATCCGGCCTGGCGTCGGCTGTATCCCCGCACGACCGCGGACCCGCGGCTCGATCGTGACCTGCGCGAGTTGGTGCACCCCGACCTGGTCGAGGGACGACGCCTCGCGCTGGACGTGGTCGGGTCCGCCCTGGCCGACGCCGACGACGACGCCGACGTGCTCGACCTCGACGACGAGCAGGCCGTGGCGCTGCTCGGCGTGCTCAACGACGTCCGTCTCGCCCTGTCGGCGCGCATCGACCTGCCGGGGCTGCTGGACGAGCACGGCGGGGCACTCCCGGCCGACCTGCCCGATGCCACGCGGATGACCGTGGAGCTGGTCGAGTGGATGGCCTTCCTGCAGGAGCAGGTGCTGTCCACGGTGGCCCCGGAGTCCCAGGCCCACTTCGACGACCCCGTCCACGATCGTGACGGGGATCCCGACCCGTTCGGCGACGACGCCGAGCCCGCCAGCGACTGACCCCCACCGCCACCCCATCCGGAGGAACCCCCCATGCGCAGCGTGATCCTGGTCGATGGCGACGTCGAGGTGGGGGAGCGGCCGGACCCGACCCCCGGTCCGAGGGACCTGCTGGTCCGCGTGGCCGGCGCCGGGCTCAACGGGGCCGACCTGCTGCAACGCCGCGGCGGCTACCCCGCCCCCGCAGGCACTCCCGACGACCAGCCCGGCCTGGAGTTCGCGGGCGAGGTCGTGGCCATGGGCGACGACGTGGTCGATCGGTCGATCGGCGACACCGTGATGGGCATCGTCCCGGGAGCCGCCCAGGCCGAGTTGCTCGTGACCCCGGACGAGCTCGTCCTGGAGGTTCCCGACGGGCTCGACCCCGACACGGCCGGTGGTGTCCCGGAGGTGGTGATCACGGCCCACGACGCCCTGGTCACGCAGGCGGGCCTCGCGCTTGGTGACCGGGTGCTCGTGACCGGGGCGGCCGGTGGCGTCGGCACCGCGGCCATCCAGCTCGCCCGGGCGGCGGGCGCCGAGGTCGTGGCCAGCGCACGGGGCGAGGATCGACACGACGCGCTCGCCGACCTCGGCGCCCACCGGGTCGTGACCCCCGACGACCAGGCCGACCACGGGCCCTACGACGTCGTGCTGGAACTGGTGGGGGCCCCGAGCCTGCAGGGACTGACCAGGGCGCTGGCCACGGGAGCGCGCATCGTCGTGATCGGTGTCGGGGCGGGACCGCGGTTCGAACTCGACCTGCTCCACCTCATGGGTGCCCGGGCCACCCTGCGGGGCTCGACCCTGCGCGCCCGTCCGCTGGCCGACCGCGTCGCCGCGACCCGTGCCGCCGGCCGGGCCTTCACCCGTGTGTGGGCCGCCGGCGACTACCGCGTCCCGGTCGCCGCCCGCCACGACCTCGCCGACGCCGCCGACGCCTACGACACCTTCGCCGCGGGCGGCCACCTCGGCAAGCACCTGCTCACCCTCGCCTGATCCCGGTCAGCGACCTCGGACCGCCCGGGCCCCACCGCCGGTCGGTTGTCGGATGGACCCGTCCTGGCACGGTCGACGCCCCCAACCGACGGGCGGGGTGGGCACGACGGGCAGGGGCGGGGGGGTCAGCGGTGGCGGCGGTGGAGGGAGGTCTGCCACAGGAGCAGGACGCGCCCGACGGGGCCGAGGCGGGGGGCGAAGCTGGTGACCAGGGCATGGACCTCGGGGACCCGGGTCCGGAAGGCCGTGGCCACGTAGGTGATCCCGACGGCGCTGGTGGCGACCAGCCCGGCCAGGGCGACCGGCCAGTCCTCCACCATCCGTCGTGCGAGCAGTCCGGCGACCACGCCCGCGACGACGGGCAGGACGAGGCGTCCCCGGGCTCGACCTCCCATGCGTGCGGCCACGCCGGTCTCCCGGCCCACGATCGTGCGCAGCCGACGCCACTCCACCCAGGCCCCGATCCCGGCCGCCAGGGCCAGGCCCACGGCCCCCAGCCGCAGGGGCTGGTCCGTGCCCGCACCGCGCAGCGCGGCGTCGACGGGGGTGAAGGCGGGCAGCGACCCGGGGTCGAGCAGCACGATCTCGCCATCGACGATCCCGAAGCGGTCGAACTGCAGCATCAGCACGGTGCCGATCACGATCGACACCCCCACCCGCAGCACCGACACGATCGCCGGGTTCCGCGTGTCCCCGATCCCGTACAGCAACGACTGCAGCAACCGTGACGACGTGGTCGCGACCAGGCCGAGCGAGAACATGCCCAGGACGAGCCAGACCGCCATCTGGACATCGGCGTCGAAGGCCCCGGTCCGGAACAGCAGCCCGACCAGGTAGTCGCCGACGACCAGGTAGACCAGGGCGGACCCCACGACCCAGAACACCACCCGGGACAGCCCGTCGTCGATGCGATGGGTCAGGCGCGTGACGTCGTTGCGGTCCATCGCCGACAGGTCCGGCAGCTCCGCGGCGGCGACGCTCATCCCGAACAGGCTGACCGGCAACAGGTACAGCTGCTGGGCGTAGGCCAGCAGCGACACCGCGCCGGTGGCCAGCAACGACGCCAGCAGGACGTCGACGTAGGTGGCGAGCTGGACCACCCCTCGGCCGGCGACGACCGGCCCAGCGTTGCGCAACACCTCGCGCACACCCGGCAGTGAGCGCTGCAGGCTCGGGCGCAGGTCCGGCTCCAGCCGCAGCACGGCCGGGACCTGCACCAACAGTTGGGCGAGGCCACCGACCAGCGCACCCACGGCCATGGCCATGGCGAGGCGCTCGAGCTGGGACGGGGTCGCACCGGCGACCTGCAGGGGCGGGTCCAGGACGAACCACGCCGCGGCGACCACGGCGACGATCTGGGCCAGGTTCCAGATCACCGGGGCCACGTAGGACAGGAAGAAGCGACGGTGGGAGTTGAGCACCCCCAGGCACCACGCCGACAAGACCAACAGCCCGATGCCGGGGGTCAGGACCTGCATCAGCTGGACGGTCAGCTCCCGCTTGGCCCCGACGAAGCCCGGGGCGATCAGCGACGTCAGGGGGCCGGCGAGCACCACCCCCAGCACCGACACGATCCCGGCCGAGACCGCGAGCAGACCCAGCACGGCCCCGGCGACGCGACCCGCCTCCTCGCGACGGCCCTCCGCCAGCAGGCGGGCGTGCACCGGGATGAACGACGCCGACAGGACGCCTTCGCCCAGCAGGTTCTGCATCACGTTGGGGATGCGGAAGGCGGTGTTGAAGGCCTCGGCGACCGGTCCGGCACCGAAGAAGTACCCGAAGACCCGCAGGCGGACGAAGCCCATCGTGCGGGAGGCGAGGATCCCCGCCGCGACCATGGTCGAACCACGTCGCGAGGACACGTCCTGCGGAGTGGTGGTCACGTGGCGTCCTCGGGCACGTGGCGTGCCGGCTGGCGTGCGGTCCGCTGCGGGCCCGGTGGGACCGACCCGGCGTGGGGTGGGGCGGGTGCGAGACTACGGCGTGGGCGCTGGGCGGTCGGCCACGCCGGACGCCGCACCCGGACCTCACCCGGACCTCACCCGGACCCCACACGGACCCGCCGAGCCGGCCCGGGCGCCGGGTCCCCGACTCGATGTCGGGTCACTCCGCCCAGTGCCGGACGGCGTCGGCGAGGTCGGCCTCCAGCGAGTCGAAGGTCTGCGTCGCGCTGGTCGGGACGCCCTCGTGGGCGAGGTCGGCCAACTCCTCGTCGAGCGGGACGTCCAGCGTCAGCGTGGCGAGATGGCGGTACAGATTGGCGTCCTCGCGCCCGGCCGCCAGGGTCTCGGCCAGTCGCGCGGCGCCGCGGACGGCCACGTCCCACTCCTCGTGGTCGTCGGGGATGTCCTCGAGGTGTCGCCACCGCTGCAGCACGGCGGCCGCACTCTTGGCCCCGAAGCCCTTCAGGCCCGGGATGCCGTCCGCGGTGTCGCCCACCAGGGCGAGGTAGTCCGGCACGGACTCGGGCAGCACCCCCAGCCGCTCGACCACGCCGTCCTCGTCGAACTCGCGATCACGCATGCGGTCCACCTGCACGACGGTGTCGCCGCGGACGACCTGGCCGAGGTCCTTGTCCACCGTCATGACCCGGACCTGCTCGACGTCGTCGGCCCAGCGCACGGCTGCGGTGCCCAGTGCGTCGTCGGCCTCCCAGTGGTCCATCGACCACACCGTGATGCCCAGGGCCGCGACGGACTCCTCGACCAGGTCGAACTGGTCGAGCAGGGCCTGCTCGACCCCGCTGCCGTCCTTGTAGGGCGGGAAGGCGTCGTTGCGCCACGACTCGATGGGGTTGTCGAAGGCAATGGCCAGGTGGGTCACCTGCTCGTCGTCGTCGGCCAGCAGCGACAGCATGGACCGGACCACCCCCACCGTGGCCTTGACGTCACGCCCGTCGGCCGTGCGCTCCGGCCCCGGCGCGTAGTGGGCACGGAACAGTTCCCAGGTCCCGTCGACGAGGTGCAGTCTCATGCGTGGCTCCGGCGGACGACGGTGTGGTCGCCCCAACGATAGACCGACCCGGGGACCCACCCCGAGGACCGTCCGCCGCGAGGATTCCGCGACGCCGACGACACGGTGCCCACGGGTGGTGTCACCGGTCGCGAGTAGGGTTTCACCCATGACCAGCCACACCGCGCCGCCACGCCCGCCGGGAGCCTCCCGGTGGATCCTGCCGGCGCCCGAGTCGGCCGACGAACACGGCGTCATCGGGGTCGGCGCCGACCTGCACCCGGCCACCCTGGTGGAGGCCTACCGCAACGGGATCTTCCCGTGGCCACACGACGACCTGCCCCTGCCGTGGTTCTCGCCGGACCCACGTGGGGTGGTCGACGTGCACGCACTGCACGTGTCGCGATCGTTGCGTCGGACGCTGCGTCGGTCCGGCTGGACCACCACGGTCGACCGCGACTTCGCCGGCGTGGTCTCGGCGTGCCGTCACCGGCCGGGGGAGGGGACCTGGATCACCGACGAGATGGTCGAGGCCTATGTCGCCCTGCACCGGCTGGGCTGGGCCCACAGCCTCGAGGTGTGGGACGGCGACGACCTGGTCGGCGGGGTCTACGGCCTGCTGGTCGGGGCCGTCTTCACCGGCGAATCGATGTTCCACCGGGTCCCCGACGCCTCCAAGGTCGCACTGGTCGACCTCGTGAACCGCCTCGCCATCGCCGGCGGGGTCCTGCTCGACGCCCAACTCACGACGCCGCACCTGGCCACGATGGGCGCGCGGGACGTGCCGCGCGACGCCTTCCTCGAGGTCCTGCGGGCCGTGCGAGACCACGACGTCCGGTTGCGCCGGGACCGGATGGACGTCGACCGCCTCGCCTGAGCGCACCGGCCTCCGCCATCCAGACGGGATCGGACCTCGCGTCGGCGGCCCGCGTGTGGCACCCTGTCAGTAGCTCGCCGAGTCCGGCGCCCGCACCCTCCATCGCCCGACGACCCGGGTGACGGCGCTGGCCGCCGTCCCGTCGTCCGTGGCGCACGAACCAAGGCTCCACCGTGACTTCGACTTCCACTTCCGATGCCTTCTCCGCCGACGGCGACCACAAGGTCCGCGACATCGACCTCGCGCCCTCTGGTCGGGTCGGGATCCAACTCGCCGAGAAGGAGATGCCGGGCCTGATGGCCCTGCGCGACCGCTTCGCCGACAGCCAGCCGTTGGCCGGCGCCCGGATCGCCGGCTGCCTCCACATGACCATCCAGACCGCGGTGCTCATCGAGACCCTGCAGGAGCTGGGTGCCGAGGTGCGCTGGTCGTCGTGCAACATCTTCTCCACCGAGGACCACGCGGCGGCCGCCGTCGCGGCCGCGGGAACCCCCGTGTTCGCCTGGAAGGGCGAGTCCGAGGAGGAGTACGAGTGGTGCATCCGCCAGAGCCTGAAGTTCGCCGATGGCAAGGGCCCCAACCTGCTGCTGGACGACGGTGGTGACCTCACCGCCATGGTCCACGACGAGTACGAGGAGCTGATCCCCGACATCCTCGGCGTGTCGGAGGAGACCACCACCGGCATCAAGACCCTGCGCCAGTACCAGAAGCGCGGGACGCTGCGCATGCCCGCCATCAACGTCAACGACTCCGTGACCAAGTCGAAGTTCGACAACCTCTACGGCTGCCGCGAGTCGCTGATCGACGGCATCA
Source organism: uncultured Nitriliruptorales bacterium (assembly GCA_963735045.1). Classification (GTDB taxonomy): domain Bacteria; phylum Actinomycetota; class Nitriliruptoria; order Nitriliruptorales; family Nitriliruptoraceae; genus Salsipaludibacter. Next base: position 1,275,351 of record CAVTIZ010000003.1, read on the forward strand.
AGCGCGCCACCGACGTCATGATCGCCGGCAAGCGTGCGGTCGTGTGCGGCTACGGCGACGTCGGCAAGGGCTGCGTCCAGGCCCTGGACGGCATGGGCGCCACGGTCGTGGTGACCGAGATCGACCCGATCAACGCCCTGCAGGCCTCGATGGAGGGCTACCGCGTGGTCCTGCTCGACGACGTCATCGACGACGTCGACATCGTCATCACCGCCACCGGCAACGACGACATCCTGACCCTGGACGACATCCTTCGCCTGAAGGACCACGCGATCGTCGGCAACATCGGCCACTTCGACACCGAGATCCAGACCAACGCCCTGCGTGAGTTCGAGTGGACCAGCGTCAAGCCGCAGGTCGACCTCGTCCACCTGCCCAACGGCAACAGCATCATCCTGCTGGCCGAGGGCCGTCTGCTCAACCTCGGCTGCGCGACCGGCCACAGCTCGTTCGTGATGTCGACCTCGTTCACCAACCAGGTCCTTGCCCAGCTCGAGCTGTGGAACAACCACGCCGAGTACAAGAACGAGGTGCACGTCCTGCCCAAGCACCTCGACGAGGAGGTCGCCCGCCTGCACCTGGAGAAGGTCGGGGCGAAGCTGACCCGCCTGACGGAGTCGCAGGCCGAGTACCTCGGCGTCGACGTCGACGGTCCCTACAAGGACGACAGCTACCGCTACTGACACCGCCCGGGGGGCGCCCACGGGCAGCCCTCCTCGTGTCCGTGCACTCCGGTGGGGGGTGGCACCCGCCGCCCTCGCAACCTCGATCCACCACGATGCCCGGCCCCGCCACGGGGCCGGGCATCGTCGTTGGACGTCGCGGAGGTCGTGGGGGTCGAGTCGGTGCGGATATGGTCGCCGCTGACTCCCCCCCGGACCCCGAGGAGCCCACGTGACACCCCCCGACAAGGACCACGACGTCCTGCCGCGGAGCTGGCCGCACAGCGACCGGTTCGTGCCACGCACGTTCGTCCGACCCGTCCTGTCGTTCATGCGGCTGGAGGCGTCCAGCGGCATCCTCCTGCTGGCGGCCGCGATCATCGCCCTGGTGTGGGCCAACTCCCCGATCGGCGACTCCTACTTCACGATCTTCCAGTCGCCGATCGAGATCTCGTTCGGGGACTTCCAGTTCCACCACCTCAGCGACCTCACGGTCCAGGAGTGGATCAACGACGCCGCGATGGTGATCTTCTTCTTCGTCGTGGGCCTCGAGATCAAGCGCGAGGTGATGGTCGGCGAACTCAACGACCCCAAGGCCGCGGCCCTGCCGGCGATGGCCGCGCTCGGGGGGATGGTGGTTCCGGCGTTGCTGTACCTGGCCTTCACCCAGGGCACGGACTTCACCCACGGGTGGGGGATCCCGATGGCGACCGACATCGCCTTCGCGGTGGGCGTGGTGGCCATGGTCGGCAGCCGCGTTCCGGTCGGCGCCAAGCTGTTCCTGCTGGCCCTTGCCATCGTCGACGACGTCGGCGCCATCCTGGTCATCGCCGTGGTCTACACCACCGAGCTGTCGCTGGCGTGGCTGATGGCCGGACTGGTCGGGCTCGTGGCGATCTACGCGATGAACCGCGCCGGCATCCGCCAACTCCCGGCCTACCTGGTGGTCGGCGCCTTCGTGTGGCTGGCGATCCTCGAGTCCGGGGTCCACGCCACGATCGCCGGCGTGGCGATTGCCCTGCTGACCCCGGTGAACCCCTACTACCAACCCAAGAAGTTCGCCGAACGGGCCACCGCGCTGGTCGACCGGGTCAACGGCTACCTGCCCGACGACGGGCCGCTCACCGAGGTCGACCACCACACGACCGAGCGCGTCACCGCGCTGCTCTACGACCTTCGTCGACTGGCCAACGAGACCGTGTCGCCGCTGGACCGGCTCGAACACCGCCTCGCGCCATGGTCGTCGTACCTGATCGTGCCGCTGTTCGCCCTGGCCAACGCCGGCGTCCGGATCGAGTTCTCGAGCCTGGGAGACCTGCTCACGGAACCGGTCACCCTGGGCGTCGGTGTGGGCCTGCTGGTCGGCAAGGCCGTGGGCGTGTTCGGGTTCGCCTGGATGGCCGTGAAGTTCGGACTGGGGAAGCTGCCCCGGTTCACGACCTGGACCCACGTCCTCGGGCTGGCGTTCCTGGCCGGCATCGGGTTCACCGTGGCCCTGTTCGTGGCCTCGCTCGCCTTCGAGTCCGCCGAGCCGGCCGACGCGTCCAAGATCGGCATCTTCGCCGGCTCGCTGGTGGCCGGCCTGGTCGGCTTCGCCATCCTGCGGTGGCTGTCCCCGAGCCGTGAGGACCTGGATGCCGATGGCGACTACCGCCTCGACGCCGAACAGTCGGCACCGGCGGCCTGAGTCGCTGCGCCAGGTATCCGGTGGTGGGTGGCCGCCCTGCGCGGCCACCGACCACCCCGTCCGGCCACCCACGCCCGGGACGCCGGATGGCCTACTATCGCAATCGTTGAACCGTGGACGCGCGCAGCGCCCAACTGATCGGCTGGCGGCCACGTCCACGGTCGACCGCCACTACGCTGCCCCGACGTGCGCCGCCGTGCCGGCGAGTGCGTTCGGGGGAGCGCCCCACACATCCATGGCGACCACCGCGCCAGACCAGGAGAACTCATGAACAAGCAGTACCGATGGGGGGCAGTCCTCGCCACCGCGGCCCTCGTGTTCGCCGCATGCGGGGACGCGCCGGAGGAGACCAGCGACACCGCCAGCGAGTCGGCCGCACCGGCCGAGTCCGAGGCGCCGTCGAGTGAGGCCATGACCGAGGAGTCCACGGAGGCCATGACCGAGGGATCCAGCGAGGCCATGACCGAGGGATCCAGCGAGGGTGGTGACGCGACCGCCTCCGTCGAGGGTGCGGCCTGCATGATCACCGACACCGGTGGCGTCGACGACCGCTCCTTCAACCAGACCTCCTACGAGGGCATGACTCAGGCCGAGACCGACTTCGGTGTCGAGGCCAAGTTGCTGGAATCCGGTTCCGAGACCGACTTCGGGCCCAACATCAACACCTTCCTCGGCGACGACTGCGCGCTGATCGTGACGGTCGGCTTCCTGCTGGGCGACGCGACCGCGACCGCCGCACAGGAGAACCCCGACCAGAACTTCGCCATCGTCGACGTCGACTACTTCGACGCCGAGGCCGGCGAGGACATCACCTACGACAACGTGCGGGAACTGACCTTCGCCACCGACCAGGCCGCGTTCCTCGCGGGCTACCTGGCGGCGGGCATGACCGAGACCGGCACCGTCGGCACCTACGGCGGGATCCCGATCCCGTCGGTGACGATCTTCATGGACGGCTTCCTGGCCGGCGTGCTGCACCACAACGCCGAGAAGGGCACCGACGTCAACGTGCTCGGCTGGGACGGCAACCCCGACAGCGGCACCTTCACGGGCAACTTCGAGTCCCAGGACGACGGTCGCAACGTGACCGACCAGATGCTCGCCGAGGGCGCGGACATCATCATGCCGGTCGCCGGCCCGGTCGGGCTCGGCTCGGCCGCGGCACTGCGCGAGAGCTCCGGTGACGACATGCTCGTGTGGGTCGACACCGATGGCTACGAGTCGGCGGCGGAGTACGGCGACCTCATGCTCACGTCGGTCCAGAAGAAGATGGACACGGCCGTCTACGACACCATCGGCACCGTCGCCGAGGGCGCCTTCGAGGGCGGCCTGTACACCGGCACCCTCGAGAACGACGGGGTCGGCATCGCGCCGTTCCACGACTTCGAGGGCGAGGTGCCCGAGGAGCTGGTGTCCGAGCTCGACACCCTGCGCGAGGGCATCATCGCTGGCGACATCTCCGTGTCGCCGGCGGACTACCAGGGATGATCCCCGCACCACGATGACCTCGGGGCACCCGCACACCCGTGCGGGTGCCCCGATGTCGTCGGTCGGCGTCACTCGTGCGGGCCCACGAGTCCGACGCGCCGCAGCGGCCCGGTGCAGCGAGGAGCCATCACGTGGAACTCACCCTCCGTGGCATCACCAAGCGCTTCCCGGGCGTCATCGCCAACGACCACGTCGACCTGACCGTCCGGGACGGCGAGATCCACGGCCTGCTCGGGGAGAACGGCGCCGGCAAGTCCACGCTGATGAACATCCTCTACGGCCTGTACCGGGCCGACGAGGGCGAGATCCTGGTCGACGGCACCCCGGTCGAACTCGACGGGCCGGGGGACGCGATCGCCGCCGGCATCGGCATGGTCCACCAGCACTTCATGCTGGTGCCGGTCTTCACCGTGGCCGAGAACATCACCCTGGGCACCGAGGCCACCCACGCCGGTGGGCGACTGGATCGCGAGGCGGCCAACGACGCGGTGCGCGACCTGTCGCGCCAGCATGGCCTGCCGGTGGAGCCCGACGCCGTGGTCGAGGACCTGCCGGTCGGCTTGCAGCAGCGCGTCGAGATCCTCAAGGCCCTCTATCGCCGGGCACAACTGCTGATCCTTGACGAACCCACGGCCGTGCTCACCCCGCAGGAAGCCGACGACCTGTTCGTGGCCATGGAGGCCCTGCGCGAGGACGGCCGCTCCTTGGTGTTCATCTCCCACAAGCTGCGGGAGCACCGTGCCGTGGCCGACCGCATCAGCGTGCTGCGTCGGGGCCGCATCGTCGGAACCGCGGATCCGCGTGAGGCCAGCGAGCAGGAGCTCGCGGACCTGATGGTGGGCCGACCCGTCGAGCTGGTGGTCGACAAGCCCCCGTCGGAGCCGGGCGAGGTGGTGCTGCATGCGGACGGCCTGACCGTGGTCGACGACGCCGGCACCGTTCACGTCGAGTCGGTCGACCTCGAGGTCCGTCGCGGCGAGATCGTGGCCGTGGCCGGCGTCGAGGGCAACGGCCAGACCCAGCTCGTGGAGGCCCTGACCGGACTGCGCCCGATCGACGGCGGCCGCGTCGACCTGCTGGGCAGCGACCTGGGGGAGCGGACCCGCGTCGGCCTCCTGCGTGGCGGCATCGGCCACGTCCCCGAGGATCGCAACCGTGACGGCCTGGTCGGCGACATGTCCGTGGCCGAGAACCTCGTGCTCGACCACTGGGACGCCGAACCCTACGCCCGACACGGGATGCTGCAGTTCGGCGTCATCCGCGACCATGCCCGCCAGGCCGTCGACGCCTACGACATCCGCACACCGTCCGCGGCGACCTCGGCCGGGTCCCTGTCCGGCGGCAACCAGCAGAAGGTGGTCGTGGCACGCGAGTTCGACAAGGACAACGACCTGTTGGTCGCGGCCCAGCCCACCCGCGGCGTCGACGTCGGCTCCATCGAGTACATCCACACGCGCCTGGTCGAGGAGCGCGACGAGGGGACGGCCGTGCTGATCGTGTCCTCGGAGCTGGACGAGGTGCTCGCGCTGGCCGATCGGGTGGCGGTGATGTTCCACGGCCGCCTGGTCGGACCGTGGCCGATGCCGATCTCCAAGTCCGACATCGGCCAGCTGATGGCCGGTGCCGATCCCGACGAGGTGTTCGGCCGCGACGGCCACCCGGCCGCCACCGACGACCCCGGGACTGCCGACGACGGCCCGGGCCATCGCGATCGCGACCCCGACGATCCCGACCGCGGCCCCGGCCAGCACGACGGCCCCGACCCCCAGGACCCGGCATGAGCGACCAGTCCGGACCCGAGACGGACCCGACCGACGGCCGCGACCACGCCACCGGCGAGGTCGACGAGGCCCGACTGGACGAGGAACGCGCCGCGGCCGCCGATGCCGAGCACCAGCCACGGACCACCGGCGACGCGTCACTGCAAACACGCCTCATCGTCGCCCTGACGGGCCCCAACGTGACCGTCACGATCCTGGCGTTCGTGCTGGCGCTGACCGTCGGAGCGGTGCTGATCGCGGTCTCCGACGACCAGGCCCGCGAGGCCCTGGGCTACGTCACCGCGCGTCCGAGCGACTTCTTCGGGTACGCCTGGGAGGCGATCCGGTCGTCGTACGGGGCCATGGTCCGCGGGGCCGTGGGCTCACCGAACAACCTCGCGGAGTCCCTGCTGGCCGCCACGCCGCTGATCCTGGCCGGACTGGCCGTTGCCCTGCCGTTCCGTGCGGGCCTGTTCAACATCGGCGGCGAGGGCCAGGTCATCGGCGGTGGCATGTTCGCCGCCTGGGTCGGCTTCACCTTCACGGGCCTGCCGCTGGCCATCCACCTCCCCCTGGCCGTGCTCGCCGGCCTGCTCGGTGGGGCACTGATGGGCTTCATCCCCGGCATCCTCAAGACCCGGACCGGTGCCCACGAGGTCATCACGACCATCATGCTCAACAACATCGCGATCGTGGTGCTGGAGTACGCACTGAGCACCAAGGTCTTCCTCGGCCCGACCAGCATCCAGCCCAAGGCGCTGCCGATCGCGGAGGGTGCGCGCCTGCCCACCTTCTTCGGGTCCCGACTCAATGCCGGCATCATCCTCGCGCTGGTGGCGGCCGTGGTCGTCTACTACCTCATGGAGCGCTCCTCGCGGGGCTTCGAGATCGAGGCCGTCGGCCTCAACCCGAACGCCGCGACCAGCGCCGGCATGTCGGTGAGTCGCGCGACCGTGTTCACCCTGGCTGCTGCCGGTGCCCTCGCGGGCCTGGCCGGCGCCGGGCAGGCCCTGGGGGTGTCGGCCGGTGGGCTGACGTCGGGCTTCTCCGGCGGGCTGGGCTTCGACGGCATCACGGTGGCCCTCCTCGGCCGGTCGCGTGTCCCCGGCACGGTGGCCGCCGGCCTGCTGTTCGGCGCCCTGGAGGTCGGAGGTCGGGCGATGCAGGCCAGCGCGGGCATCAACCTCGACCTGGTCGGGGTGATCCAGGCCCTGGTCATCATCTTCGTGGCCGCACCGGCACTGGTGCGGGCCCTGTTCCGACTGGACCGTCCCCGCCGCCGGGGTGCCGCCGCCACCGCGGAGGTGTCGGCATGAACGACACCGACCTCACGCGGTCACGACGCTTCGGCGTCGTCGCCGGCCTGCTGGCCCTGCTGGTGGTGGGTGCCTTCGCCCTGCCCAACCCGGGCGTCGTGACCGAGGTGAGCCTCGAGTCGCGCCTGGCCGGTGCCGCCGGATCCCAGATCGGCTCGGTTGCCGTCCCGCTGCTGCCCTTCACGCTGGTCATCGGCCTGGTCATCGCGGCGCTGGCCGTCGTGCTGGTGCTGGGGCGCGCCCCGGGGCGGGTCAACCTCGTCGGCGGCGCCGCACTGGGGCTGTTCGTCCTGGCCTTCCTGGTGTGGGCGGCCCGCGGCGAGACCCTGTTCGCCGTCGACCTGTCCCGCCTGTCGCTGCGCGCGGCGATCCCGCTGACCCTTGGCGCCCTCGCCGGTGTGCTCAGCGAACGCGCCGCCGTGGTCAACATCGCCATCGAGGGCCAGTTCCTCATGGGGGCGTTCCTGGCCGCCGTGGTCGCCTCGGCAACGTCCAGCCCGATGGCCGGTGCGGCGGCCGGGATCCTGGGCGGGGTGCTGATCGGTTCCATGCTGGGCCTGCTCAGCGTCAAGTTCGACACCGACCAGATCGTGACGGGTGTCGTGCTGATCGTGTTCGCGACCGGACTCACCTCCTTCCTGGCGTCACAGTGGCTGGCGTCCAGTCCCGGCATGAACTCGCCCGCGACCTTCTCCGCGGTCGAGATCCCCGGACTGGCCGCCATCCCGATCCTCGGCCCGATCCTGTTCGACCAGACGATCCTGGTCTACGTCACGCTGGTGGCGGTGTTCGCCCTGCAGTGGGCGATCTTCAACACCCGCTGGGGACTTCGGCTGCGGTCGGTCGGCGAGAAGCCCAGTGCCGCGGACACGGTCGGCATCAGCGTCCCACGCACGCGGTGGGCGGCCGTGCTGGCCGGCGGCGTGCTGGCGGGACTCGGTGGCGCCTTCCTGTCCATCGACTCGGCGTCGTCGTTCACCGAGGAGATGTCGGCCGGCAAGGGCTTCATCGCCCTGGCCGCGATGCTGGCCGGGCGCTACAACCCCCGAGGCGCGTTCGGTGCGGCGCTGGTCTTCGGCCTTGCCGAGGCCTCGGCACGGGCCCTGCAGGGCTTCGACGTCGGTGTCCCCTCCACGCTGCTGCTCGCGGTGCCCTACGTCGTCACCATCCTCGTCGTGTCCGGCCTGGTCGGGCGCCTGCGCATCCCCGGTGCCTCCGGCCAGCACTACTCCACCGAGTAGGTCCACCCGGGTGACGCCTCCTCGTCGCGGGGTCCGCCGCGCCGTGGTCGCCGGACCGGCGGCGACGTCGTACCGTCGTCGTCCACCACCCCTTCCCGCCCGTCCCACGAGGCCCCGACCATGTCCGACGCCGTGCCCGACCTGTCCATCCCCGCCACGTTGCTGCCGGCCGACGGCCGCTTCGGCTGCGGCCCGACCAAGGTGCGCGTCGAGGCGCTCGAGGCGCTGGCCGCGACCGGCGACACGCTCCTCGGTACCTCCCACCGCCAGGCCCCCGTCCGGGCCCAGGTCGCCCGGCTGCGCGAGGCCATCGCCACGGCCTTCGACCTGCCGGACGGTCACGAGGTCCTGCTCACGATGGGAGGCGCCACCGCCTTCTGGGACGCCGCCACCTTCGGCGTGGTGCGGAACCGCGCCCGCCACTACGTCTTCGGGGAGTTCTCGGGCAAGTTCGCCGCGGTGACGGCCGGCGCGCCGTTCCTGGCCGACCCCGACCTGGTGACCGCGGCCGTCGGCACGGCGCCCACCGCCTCGGCCGCCCCCGGCGACGTCGACGTGCAGGCACTGACCCACAACGAGACCTCGACCGGCGCCATGATGCAGCTCGAGCGCACCGACGACGCGCTGGTGCTGGTCGACGCGACCTCCGGTGCCGGCGGCCTGCCCGTGGACCTCACCGCCGTGGACGGCTACTACTTCTCGTTGCAGAAGGGGTTCGCCTCCGAGGGTGGCCTGGCCGTCGTCCTGGCCTCACCGGCCCTGCTGGAGCGCATCGAGGAACTGGCCACGTCGGATCGCTGGATCCCGCCGTTCCTGTCGCTGTCCACGGCCGTGGCCAACTCCCGCAAGGAGCAGACCTACAACACCCCGGCCATCGCCACCGTGTTCCTGGCGGCCGAACAGGCCGAGTGGATGGTGGCCCAGGGTGGGCTGGACGGGGTCGTCGCCGACCAGCGCGACAAGGCCGACCTGGTCTATGACTGGGCCGCCGATCGGGAGTGGGCCGAACCGTTCGTGGCCGACGCGGGGCACCGGTCGCTGGTCGTGGCCACGATCGACCTCGACGACGACCTCGACGCCGACGTCGTCAACGGCGTGTTGCGCGCCAACGGCATCGTCGACACCGACGGCTACCGCAAGTTGGGACGCAACCAGGTCCGGATCGGCATGTTCCCCGCCATCCCGGCCAGCGACCTGCAGGCCTACACCGCGTGCGTGGACTGGGTCGTCGACCACCTGTGACGCCCGGCCCGGTCAGCGGATCTGGAGCACCTGCTCCAGCTCGCGACCGGCGGCCGTGCCGTAGGCCGTGCTGAAGCGCTCGAGGAAGCTCGTGCGCTCCAGCCCGTACTCCTGGGTCCCGACGTGTTCGAGCACGTAGGTGGCGGTCAGCGAGCCCACCTGGGCGCAGCGCTCGATCCCCAGCCCCCACGACACACCGGCGAACAGGCCCGCCCGGAAGCCGTCGCCGACCCCGGTCGGGTCGGTGCGTCGGCGCTCCTGCACGGTGGGGACCTCCAGGGTGTCCTCGTCCTTGCGCTCGACGATGCTGCCCTCCGCGCCGACGGTCGTGATGCGCATGCCGACCCGGTCCAGCACCTCGACGTCGGACCACCCGGTCTTGCGTTCCAGCAGCGACTTCTCGTAGTCGTTGGTGATCAGGATCTTGGCACCGTCGACCAGCCGCTGGACGTCGGCGCCGGGCATGCGGGCGATCTGCTGACCGGGGTCGGCCACGAAGTCCAGCCCCCGCGCACGACACTCGTCGGTGTGGCGCAGCATGGCGGTCGGGTCGTTGGGCGACACCAGGACCATGTCCAGACCGCCGTGCGTGGCCGACACCGGACCGAGCTCGATGAACCGGGCCTCCTCCATCGCGCCGGTGTAGAACGACGCGATCTGGTTCTGGTCGTCGTCGGTGGTGCACAGGAAGCGGGCGGTGTGCCGCAGCTCGGACACGTGGACGCTGCTGGTGTCGACGCCGTGGCGGTCGAGCCAGGCGCGGTAGTCGCTGTTGAAGTCCTCGCCGACGGCGCCGACCAGCACCGGGTTGAGCCCGAACCGCGCCAGTCCGAAGGCGATGTTGGCGGCGGTGCCGCCCCGACGGACCTCCAGCTCGTCGACCAGGAACGACAACGAGATCCGTTCGAGCTGGTCGGCGACCAGCTGCTCGCTGATCCGACCGGGAAAGGTCATCAGGTAGTCGGTCGCGATCGATCCGGTCACGGCGATCTGCATGGCGTCCTCGACGTCGGCGACGCCCCACGGTAGCCCCGCGGGCCCTCCGGTCGGCCCGCCGCGGGCCCGTCCGGCCGGCGCGGTGGCATGCGGGGCGCGACAGGCGCACCCCGCGGGGGTGGCGGTGGGCTCCCGGGGCGGTCGGCTCCTAGGCTGACACCAGCCGGTCAGCGCCGACCGGCCCGTCGTCACCCGGCCCGGCCCCAGCAGCGGTCGCCACTGGCACCGCCCGGATCCGTTCGGCAGCCGACCGACGCGACGACGTCGCCTCGCAAGGACCTCACATGACCCCTGACGTGCCCAACGACGTGCTCGCCACCCTCCGCGGCCACCTGCTGGTGGACGGCTTCGACATGGTCCTTGACCTGGATGCCAGCCACGGCTCCACGCTGGTGGACCAGCGTGACGGCCGCGAGTGGCTGGACATGTTCTCCTTCTTCGCCTCCAACGCCCTGGGCATGAACCACCCGGTGTTCGCCGATCCCGAGGTCCGGGAACGACTCACCCGGGCCACGATCCACAAGCCCTCCAACAGCGACGTCTACAGCGACGTCCTGTCGGACTTCGTGGCGGCCTTCGACCGCGTGCTCGGCATCGACGAGTTGCCACACCTGTTCCTGATCGAGGGTGGGGCGATGGCGGTCGAGAACGCGCTCAAGGCCGCGTTCGACCACCACTCGCGACGGGGCGAGGCCGCCGGTCGCGGGGACGACCCGGGGGTGATCGCCCACCTCGAGGGGGCCTTCCACGGACGCTCCGGCTACACGCTCAGCCTCACCAACACCGACCCGGCCAAGACGGCCCGGTTCCCACAGTTCGACTGGCCACGGCTGCCCACCCCGGCCCTGCGATTCCCCCTCGACGACCACGCCGAGCACAACGAGGCGGTCACCGACCGCGCGCTGGAGGCCGCTGCGGACCTGTTCGCCCGGCGACCACACGACATCGCCGCGTTCATCGCCGAGCCCATCCAGGGCGAGGGCGGCGACCGCCACCTGTCCCAGCGCTACCTGCGTGGCATGCAGGACCTGTGCCACGACCACGACACGCTGTTCGTGCTCGACGAGGTCCAGACCGGTGTGGGCATCACCGGCACCCCGTGGGCCCACCAGCAGCTGGACCTCGAGCCGGACCTGGTGTCCTTCGGCAAGAAGACCCATGTGTGCGGGATCATGGGCGGACGCCACGTCGACGACCTGGCCGACAACGTGTTCACGGTGTCCAGCCGGATCAACTCGACGTTCGGCGGCGGGCTGGCCGACATGGCCCGCTCCACGGTGATCCTCGACGTCATCGAGCGCGACGACCTGATCGCCAACGCCGCCAAGACGGGCGACCACCTGGCCCAGCGCCTGGACGAGCTGGCGGCGACCCACGACGCCGTCACCGACCCCCGCGGCCGGGGCCTGTTCCGCGCCGTCGACCTGCCCGACCCCGACCGCCGGGACGCGGTCGTGTCCCACCTGTTCACCCGAGAACGGGTGATCGTGCTTGGCTGTGGCACCCGATCGATCCGGTTCCGCCCCACCCTGACGGTGGGCACCGACGAGGTCGACGCCGCCGTGGACGCCATCGAACGCGCCGTCGTCGCCACGGCCTGACGACCCGCACCCACCCGGCCCGCGCGACGCGGCCACCGACCATTCGACCCCGCCTGCGGGTCCCACCGCGGCACCCCATCATCGACGCATCGGAGATCGCGATGTTCACCTCCCTCATCGACGGCGCATCCGTCACCGGACCCACCACCCTGACCTCGGCCAACCCGGCCGACCTCGACGACGTCCTGGGCGAGGCCTCGCTGGCCGACGCCGCGACCCTCGCCGACGCCGCCGCGCGGGCCTCGGCCGCCCAGCGCGACTGGGCCGCGGTGCCCGCCCCGATCCGTGGCACGGCCATCGAGCGCATGGGGCGCCTGTTCGAGTCCAACAAGGAGGCGCTGTCACAGCTGATCACACGCGAGATCGGCAAGCCGCTGCCCGAGGCGCGTGGCGAGGTCCAGGAGGCGATCGACACCTGCATCTACTTCGCGGCGGAGGGTCGACGGCTGTACGGCCAGACCGTGCCCAGCGAGATGCCGGCCAAGCACCTGTCCACCTACCGCGTCCCGGTCGGCACCATGGCGATCGTCACGGCCGGCAACTTCCCTGTCGCCGTGCCCAGTTGGTACGTCGTGCCGGCGCTGGTCGCGGGCAACGCCGTGGTCTGGAAGCCGGCCGAGTACACCCCGGCCATCGCCGATGCCGTCACCCGGATCGTGCATGCCGCCGGCATCCCGACCGGGGTGTTCGCGATGGTGCTGGCCGACGGACCGGCGACGGGGGAGGGCCTGGAGCTGGCACTCGAGGCGGGCAGCCTGGACAAGGTCGGCTTCACCGGCTCGTCGACGGTCGGGCGCGACATCGCCGAACTGTGCGGCCGCCACCTGGTGAGCCCGACCCTGGAACTGGGTGGCAAGAACCCGTTGGTCGTCATGCCCGATGCGGACCTCGACCTTGCCGTCGAGGGGGCGTTGTTCTCGGGCTTCGGAACGGCCGGCCAGCGCTGCACGTCGCTGGGGGTCGTGGTCGCCCACGAGGCCGTGGCCGACGAGTTCCTGTCGCGCTTCTCGGCCGCCGTGGAGTCGGCCGCGATCGGCGACCCGACCCGCGACGTGCTGTACGGCCCGATGATCAGCGAGCGCTTCGCCACCTCCTTCGAGAAGTGGCTGGACCAGGTCGAGCCGCACCACACGGTGTCGGGCTCCACGGGCCGTGGTCGGATCACGTCGGGCAATCCCCGCGAGGGCTTCGTGGGTGACCCGTCCATCGGCGTCTACGACCACCCGACGATCGTGTCGGGCGTGACCATGGACGACGTGCTGTACCAGCAGGAGACGTTCGGGCCGATCGTGTCGGTGATGACCACCGACGGCCTCGACGACGCGATCGTCAAGGCCAACGGGCACGGCTACGGGCTGAGCGCGGCGATCTACACCACTGACGCGGCCACGGCCTACGCCTTCCGCGAGGGCGTGTCCGCCGGGATGCTGTCGATCAACAACTCGACGTCCGGGGCCGAGGCGCACCTGCCCTTCGGCGGCAACGGCAAGTCCGGCAACGGCGCCCGCCAGTCCGGCATGTGGGTCCTCGACCAGGTGACCCGTTGGCAGTCCATGAACTGGGACTGGTCCGGCCGTCTCCAGAAGGCCCAGATGGACGTCGCCACCATCGACGCCGACCTCGACTTCCGCCTCTGACCCCACCCACCCCCACCCGACCACCCCCCCCACCCGACCACCCCCACCCGACCACCCCCAGCCTGTCGGGTGCGTTTCGGCCGGGATACCGGCCGCTTCCCCCACGATGGCGGCAACAGGCCGGACCCATTGGGCGAACGGGTGCGTTTCGGCCGGGATACCGGCCGCTTCCCCCACGATGGGCGGCATCAACCCCGAAACCATTCGGAGCGAACGGGTGCGTTTCGGCCGGGATACCGGCCGCTTCCCACACGATGGCGGCAACAGGCGGGACCCCCGGGGCGAGCGGGTGGATTTGGGCCGGGATACCGGTCGGTTCCCACACGATGGCGGGGGACTGGGGGCGGCGGGGGTCAGTCGCGGTTGCGGAGGAAGCGTTCGAGTTCCTCGGCGATCTGGTCGCCGGTGGGAAGGGGACCCTCGAGGCCGCTGTCGTCGGCGACGTCGGCGTCGTAGGCGCCCTCCAGGGCGCTGATGTGGCTGGTGACCTCGCTGGACTCCGACGCGGCGTCGGCCAGGCGGTCGGCGTGTTGCAACGCCTCGTCGTCCAGATCGGACAGGTCCACCTCCAGGTCGAGGTGCTCACAGACCCGCCGCAGCAGCATCGCCGCAGCCGCGGGATAGTCCCCGGCCACGTAGTGCGGGACCCGTGCCCACATGCCCAGCGTGCGCAGCCCGACGTCGCCGAGGATGATCTCGAGCGTGACCTGGGCGGAACCCGGGACCAGCATCTTCTCGTGGGCCCGCCCGAACCGGAGCAACAGCGACTCGTCGTTGGACGTGGTGGTCACGCGGACCGGTCGGGTGTGGGGCACCGGGCCGGGGACCGACCCCAGGCCGACGTAGTCCTCCAACCCGACGGCGTGCGACAGTTCGACCAGGTCGCGCCCCAGCGCCTGCCACGCGAAGTCGGGCTCGGCGCCGGTCAGGACCAGCAGGGGTCCGCCGGCGACCGGCTCGACCCGGTGCAGGGTGATCGCCGGCCAGGTGATGGCCCCGAAACGGCCCTCGTCGATGGGGACCATCGGGCGCCGGTCGCGGAAGTCGAAGGCCCGGTCGGGGTCGACCTGGCCCACCTGCGTGGCGGGCAGTTCCTCCAGCAGGTGGGCGGCGGCGGTGGTGCCGGCCGAGCCAGCGTCGGTCCAGCCGTCGAAGCTGACCACCAACGCGGTCGCGCCCCGTGGGTCGAAGTCGTCGTCGAGTCGAAGAATGTCCATGTCCGCAGGATACGGACCCGTCCGTGGGGACCCACCCACCCTGTGCGACGGCGGCGCAGGTTGTCGTCGGGACCGGGACACAGGTTGCCGGGGCAGCCGATGGGGGTCCGGTACGGTGACCACCATGGACACCACGACACCCACCGTTGAGCCCACCACCCCGCCCGACACGCGGGACTGCACCCGTTGCGACGGGTCGCAGCACCTCGTCGCGAGCGTCGAAGGCATGGGCAAGTACCGCTGCGACACCTGTGAACTGGTCGTCGGCTTCGATCTGCAGGCTGACGAGGTCGAGTTCCTGATCGACCGTGGCCAGCCCGGTCGCTACACCCGCGAGCGCTTCGGCCCGATCCTCATGGGGCCCGAGCGCCGGCTGTGACGTCCCCGCACCACCCGATGCGGCCGTGAGCGTGTCCGACACGGCGACCTGTCGGTCCTGCGGCGACACCTTCACCCCGGATCCGAAGGTCGTCGCACGCTTCGACGGCTGGGTCCCCCCGGACTGCCCGTCGTGCTATCGCCGGTCCCGATCCACCACGAACCGGTCCACGTCGTCCCGCTCGACCATCGCCGAGTCGGACCAGGTGACCGAGGGCGTGTTCACCGATGGGTCCGCCAGTCCCAACCCCGGGCCCGGTGGCTGGGGTGCCGTTCGTGTCGTCGACGACGCCGTCGTCGACCAGGTTCGTGGCGGTGCCCCGGACACGACCAACAACCGGATGGAACTGCGCGCGCTGATCGCCGGGGTCGACCTGGTTCCCGAGGGCGAGACCGCCACGTTGTGGTCGGACTCGAACCTGGCCGTTCGCACCGTCAACGAATGGGCCGCCGGCTGGCGTGACCGCGGCTGGACGCGCAAGCGTGGTCCGGTCGAGAACCTCGACCTCGTTCGCGAGTTGTTCGAGCGCTTCGAGGCCCGGCCCGAACTGCGTCTGCGCTGGATCAAGGCCCACGTCGGGCACCGCTGGAACGAGTACGCCGACCGACTCGCCGACGAGGGCAGGCCAGCCGGCTGAGGTCGGGCGGCCTCGTCCGAACGGCCGTCCGGACGACCCCACCCTTCTGCAGCCGACCCCGTCTGCTCGGTACCTTGCCACAGGACCTCCGACCGTCCTGCCTGCTTCCCGTGCCGCTCTCGTGTGCGCCCCTGCCGCACCCCCGCGCCGGATCCGATCGGTCGACGAGGTGACACGATTCTCCGGACCGGACGGCCACTCGCATGTCTGCACTGTCGATCGATGACGCCACGTTGCTCGTGGGGTTGTTCGTCGTCGGTGGCCTGCTGCTGCTGGGGGTCCGCGAGGGTCGCCACCACCGCCGGGTCCTGCGCCGCCTGCCGCTGCGCATCAGCGTCAACGGCAGCCGTGGCAAGTCCACCGTCACCCGGTTGCTGACCGGTGCCCTGGCGGCCGGCGGGGTGCGCACGATGGGCAAGACCACCGGGACCGAGGCACGCATC
Source organism: uncultured Nitriliruptorales bacterium (assembly GCA_963735045.1). Taxonomy (GTDB): domain Bacteria; phylum Actinomycetota; class Nitriliruptoria; order Nitriliruptorales; family Nitriliruptoraceae; genus Salsipaludibacter. The sequence continues at coordinate 1,291,657 of CAVTIZ010000003.1, forward strand.
GTGCAGGGCTGGGACGGGACCGAGATCGACGTGGTCCGTCGCCCCGAGGGCCCCAACATCGGCGAGCAGCGCGCCGTCATGGAGCGCGCCGCCGACGCCAACGCGTCCGCGGTGGTCGCGGAGTGCATGGCGGTCAGTCCGGAGTACCAGCGCATCTTCCATCGCGACCTCGTCGACGTGAACCTGCTGATGATCACCAACGCCCTTGACGACCACCTCGACGAGATGGGTCCCACCTCCGACGACGTCGCCGAGGTCTTCGCCGAGTCGATCCCCCGTGGGGGGATCGTCGTGGTCCGCCAGGACCGCCACGTCCCGACCTACCGACGGGTCTGCGAGGAACGCGACGCGGCCCTGCTGGTGGCCAACCCGCACCTGGTCCCCCCGGAGCAGGTCCGCGACTTCCCCCACCTGGTGTTTCCCGACCACCTCGCCCTGGTCTACGAGGTCACGCGGTGGCTGGGGATCCCCGACGACGTCGCCCTCGAGGGCATGCACTGGGCCCCCGCCGACCCCTTCGCGACCAAGCTGCTGCCCATCGGTGACGAGTGGGACCCGGCGCTGCTGGTCAACGCCTTCCCGGCCAACGACCCGGAGTCCACGCTCGGGGTCTGGGACCACGTGCGCAACCTCGGCTACCCCGAGGAGCGACTGCTGGTCATCATGAACTGCCGGGACGACCGCGTGTCCCGCACCGCACTGTTCGCCCACGACGTGTTGCCCCAGCTGCCCATCCACACCCTGGTCCTGACCGGCTCGGCCACCCGTGCGGTGAGCCGTGCCGTCGAGGACGGGATCCTGGACGTGGCGGAGTTCCACGACCTGTCGGACCAACCCGCCGAGCGCGTCGTGGAACTGCTGCGCGAGGACCTGACCGACCGGGTCGTCCTCGGGGTGGGCAACCTGCACGGCGGCGGCGTGGAACTGATCGCCGCACTCGAAGACCTGCGACTGCCGGCACGGCCCCAAGGAGTTCGCTGATGTTCGGCACCGAGCTGTACCTGTCACTGCTGATCGGCGTGGCCGTCAGCCTGATCTACGCCGAGCGCACCGGGGTGATCCCGGCCGGCCTGGTGGTGCCGGGCTACCTCGCCCTGGTCCTCGACCAACTGATCTTCGTGGCCTTCATCCTCCTGATCAGCTTCGCCACCTACCTCACCGTCGAGAAGGGCCTGTCGCGCTTCGTCATCCTCTACGGACGACGACGCTTCCTGGCCATGATGGCGATGGGCGTGCTGTTCAAGCTCATCTTCGACCGGCTGTACCCGAGCCTGCCCTTCGAGGTCTACGAGTTCCGGGGGATCGGCGTCATCGTCCCCGGCCTGATCGCCAACGCGATCGCCCGCCAGGGCGTGCCCCACACGATCACCTCGACCCTGCTGCTGTCCGGCCTGACCTTCCTCCTGGTCTTCGCCGTCGGTCTGGCGTTCGCGTGACACGCCGATGACCGACCTGTTCGACCACACGACGACGGCGCCCGTGGACTATCGCGGGCAGTTGCAGCGACGCCTGCGCGCCCAGCGCAAGGACGGCCCGCACCACGCCACCATCGCGCTGTTCGTGACACTGGCCCTGGTGCTGGTGGGGGGGTGGAGTCGCACGGCCGAGGCCGACCCGGTCGACCCGGTCGAGGTGACCACGATCGACCCGGCCCGCGACGGCGCCCTGTTCACGGCCACGATGGTCGGGGACATGATGTTCGCCCGCAGCGTCGAGGTCATCGTCGAGGAGCGTGGCTACGAGTCGCTGTTCCGCAATGTCAAGCCGTTGCTGCAGGGCGAGTACGTCAGCGGCAACCTCGAGACGGTCATCTCCGACGACGAGAACCTGCCCGAGGCCGGCAAGCTGATCTTCCTCCGCAGCCCCGCCTCGTCGGCGCCGGCCATCGCCGAGGCCGGCTTCACCAACGTCAGCCTGGCCAACAACCACATGATGGACCACGGCATCCCGGGCCTGGAGGACACGATCGCCGCGGTCGAGGACGCCGGACTGCACCACGCCGGTGCCGGCGTCGACCTGGACCAGGCCAAGACCATCGACTACCGCACGTTCGACACCGCGGACGGGGAGTTCACGGTCGCGACCCTGTCGTTCACCGACGTCTTCGTCGAGGGCTTCGTGGCGCGGGCCTTCCAGGGCGGCGTGCTCGACGCCAACGAGGACACCGTCGTGCCGATGATCACCGAGGCCGACGCCAACGCCGACCTCGTGCTGGCCAACTTCCACTTCGGTGAGGAGTACGACAACGGCCCCAGCGCACGCCAGCGCGAGATCGTGGAGTACGCCGCCGAGGCCGGGGCCGACGTCATCATCGGCCACCACCCGCACGTCGCGCTGAGCGTGGAGCAACTGGGCGACACCCTGGTGATGTACAGCCTGGGCAACTTCGTGTTCGACCAGGGCTGGTCGCGGACACGCGAGTCGGTGATCGCCCGCTACGGGCTGGATGCCGATGGCACCGCCCACGTCGAACTGGTCCCGATCTACATCGAGGAGGGCACCCCGCGCGTCCTCGAGGGGATCGGGGGCGCCTACCGGCGGGCCCGCATCTTCCAGCGCGTCCGCGCCAACAGCACGCTGCCGTGGGAGCGCCAGGGGGTCAACCTGACCGCCGACTTCGACCAGTCCACCGTCCTGCAGGAGGAGCGTTCGTGACCGACGCCTGGATCAACAAGGTGCTCGCCGTCGTCGTCGTGTTCGGCATGGTCGGCTGGTGGGTCCACGAACGCCCGCGTCTCGCCCAGGAGCGCGCGGTCTACCTCGGACAGGACGTCGCCGAGGTGGCGGAGCCGGTCGTGGTGGACCCCTCCGAACGCGACCCGGTCGAGTTCACCTTCGACGGCGACGACGAGCAGGTCGCGGCGCCGACCGAGGCCGTGACACGTGCCGCCCCCGAGGTCGACGGTGCCGAACAGGGTGACGGGGCCGTCACCGAGGAAGCGGCCCCGACCGAGGCCGAACAGGGCGGCGAACCGTTCGGCATCGACGACTACGGCGTGGTCGCCGGCCACCCGATCGCGGTGGACGTCGGCATGCAGGTGCTGGAGGCCGGTGGCAACGCCGTCGACGCCGCCATCGCCGTGTCCTACGCCCTGGGCGTCGTCGAACCCTTCGGGTCCGGCATCGGCGGTGGTGGCGCCATGGTCGTGCACCCGTGGAACGGCGACCCGGTGTCCTACGACTACCGGGAGATCGCGCCCCTGAGCGGCGAGATCCCGGCGTCCAACATCGGCGTTCCCGGCTTCGTTGCCGGCATGCAGGCCGTCCACGACGACTTCGGCACGATCGCGATGACCAACCTGATCGAGCCGGCGGCCCGCGAGGCCGAGGACGGCCTGCTGGTCGGTGAGTACCTGCGCGACCGGATGCTGGCCGCCACCTACCGCATGCCGACCCACCTCATCCCGAACTTCTTCCCCAACGGGGGCGTCGCCGAGGTCGGCAGCGTGATCCGCCAGCCCCGGTACGCCCAGGCCCTGCGGACCATCCAGGACGAGGGCCCCGAGGCCTTCTACACCGGCAAGCTCGCCACGCAGATGACCGAGGCCGTGTCCGGGCTGAGCATGGAGGACTTCGCGGCCTACGAGGTGCTGCGGCTCGAGCCGGCCCAGGGCTCCTACGCCGGGTACGGCCTGGTCGGTGCGTCGGCGCCGGTCGCCGGTCCCACGACCATCCAGATGCTGGAGATCGCGGAGGCCCGGGGCGTCGACGAGGTGGACGTCGTGAGCACACCCGGCTACCACGACATCGCCCAGTCATGGCGCGTCGCCAACAGCCAGCGCATCCAGTACATCGGCGACCCGACCATCGAAGACGTCGACCAGAAGATCATGACCAACGAGGAACACGCCCAGGACCTGGCGGACACCATCCCCGACGACGGCTTCGCCGAGGTGGGGGAGTGGGAGGAGGACCCGCTGTTCACCGACTCGACCGACACCACCCATTTCGTGGTGGTCGACGGTGACGGCATGATGGTGTCGGCCACCAACACGCTGTCCAACTTCTTCGGGTCTGGCCTGCAGGTCTCGGGCTTCTGGATGAACGACCAGCTCAAGAACTTCTCCCGCGACCCCGAGTCGATCAACGCCGCAGCACCGGGCAAGCGCCCGCGCAGCTTCACCTCGCCGCTGATCCTGACCCAGGACGACCATCCGATCCTGGGCATCGGCTCGCCGGGCGGTCGTCGCATCCCGTCCATGATCGCCCAGGCGGTGATTCGGTGGGCCGGCCACGACACCACCCTGACCGACGCCGTCAGGGAGCCACGCATCCACCTGGAGGGCCAGGTGCTCCAGGTCGAGCAGAGCCCGCCGGGCGACGTGGTCGACGACCTGACCAGCTTCGGCTACGAGGTGACGACCGAGGTGCCGACCGTGGAGTACTACGGGGCGGTCCAGGGACTGCTGGTCGACCGGGAGCAGGGACGGCTGGAGGGTGTGGCCGACGAGCGTCGGGTGGGGGAGTGGGACACCCGCCAACGACCGGACGAACCGGGCGACGCGACCTGACGGGTCAGCCCGACTCGCACTGCCGACGCAGCCCGATGAGTTCGGACCGCAGGTAGCGGTCCAGCAGCGGGGCCAGCAGGCGTCCGATCACGCTGCCGACCGGTCCTTCCTGGCGCAGGTCGACGCGCGCCAACGTGCTGGTGCCACCGGTCCGGGGTTCCACGACGTGCGTGGCGATGGTCACCAGGCCCGGGCTGCGCGACTGCCACGTCCAGGACGACCCCTCGTCGAGCGCCGTCACGGTCCACTCGTCCTGGGGCAGGCGGTACTGCGACAGCCGGACCCGCGCCCCCACGCCCAGACGTGGCCCCACCAGTGACACGTCGTGGACGGTGTCGATGAAGTCCGACCACGCCTCGACGTCGCTCCAGGTGCGCCACACCGCATCCGGTGTGGCCCCGATGGTGACCTCGTGCCCCCGCCGCATGCCTCGTCCTCGTCACCTGCGCAGGCTAGGCCGTGGGACGCCGGGACCCGTGTCCGTTCCGGCCGGAGGACCGGTCGTGGCTCCTAGGCTGGTCCCTCCATGCGCCTTCCTCCACGTGTCGGGAGCCCACGACCATGGACCGCCGTCCGCCCGACATCCGCCCCGACACGCCGCGTCGCGTGCGGGCCGACCCGCGGACCGGGACGTGAGCGTCGCCGACGCGACCGCCCGCTCGCCCGCCACCCCCTTCCACCGGGGCCGCGTGGCCCTGGTCCTGTCCGGCGGCGGTGCCCGGGGTGCCTTCGACGCGGGGGTGGTCCGTGCCGTGCGCGACCGGGGCATCGAACCCACGATCCTGGCGGGGACCTCGGCCGGGGCACTCACCGCCGGGGCGGTCGCGATGGGCTGGTCCCGCGACCAACTGGACCGCTTCTGGTCCGAGCAGCAGACCCGCGACGTCTACCGGCCCCGCCACGACCTCCATCGCCTGCTGCGACCCAGGCGGCTGTTCGTGGACCCCCGCACCTGGCTGGGCATCGGTGAGCGCACCGCCACCGAGTGGTTGCTGGATCTCGTCGGATGGACCTGGCTGTTCCACCTCGAACCGTTGCGGGCGCGTCTGGTCGACGAGATCGGCGGCGAGGTGCTCCCGTTGCGCGACGACGTGACCCTGGTCGTGTCGACCGTCGACGTCGCGACCGGGGAGCTGGTGCGCATCGCCAACCGACCACCGCCGGGCCGCAAGGTCGACGGCCTGCGAGTCGAGGAGCTCACGGTCGACCACCTGCTGGCCTCCGCCGCGATCCCGGGGCTGTTCCGGCCGATCGAGTTGGACGGGCGAGACCACTGGGACGGGGGGCTGGCGTCCAACACCCCGCTCGCGGCCGCGCTCCAGCACGACCCGGATGCGGCGATCGTGGTCGCGTCGTCGGTGCCGGGTGGGCAGCCCCGTCCGCCGACCTCGCTGGGCGACGTCCTCGCCCTGGCCGTCGAGCACACCTTCCGGTCGGCCGTGCTGACCGACCTGGACCACGCCGAGACGGTCAACGAGCTGGTGGCCTCGGGAGTCGACACCCGTCACCGGGTGGTCGAACTGCTCGCCGTCACCCCTGACGACGTCGTGACCGGCCTCGGCCAGATCCTCGACTTCGAGCCCGGCCGTGCCCGACGGTTCCTCGACGACGGGGAACAGGCGGCACACCGAGCGCTCGACCGGCTCGTGGGGGACGGGAACTCCTCGGATTCGTGATCGGTGGCCGTCTTGGGCACCATCCGACACAGGGCTACCGTGCGTGTCAGAAGCGATCACGGGGACCAGGAATGCACATCTCGCCGCACCGCACGGCGCCCATCGGCGGCCTCCGACCGTCCGGTCGGGCAGCGGTCGTGTGCGCGTTGCTGTCGATCGTGGCCCTGGTGGCGCCGGGGGTGGCGGCACGGGCCGCGGATCCGGAGGTCGTCCGGGTCAGCGGTGCGTCGCGCTACGCCACGGCCGCCGCGGTGTCGGACGCCTTCGACCCGGGCGTCCCCCGGGTCTTCCTCGCCACCGGTACCAACTTCCCGGATGCCCTGGCAGCGACCGCGGTGGCGGGTCGGCTCGGGGCGCCGATCCTGCTCGTCCACCCACATGAGTTGCCGACTGCCACGCGCCAGGCACTCCAACGCCTCCAGCCACGCGCCATCACCATCATCGGCGGACGCTCCGCGGTCGACCAGGACGTCGAGGAGGCCGCCCGCGCCCTGACGTCGGGTCCCGTTGACCGCGAGGACGGGGCGAACCGCTACGAGACCGCCGCGGACCTGGTCGACACCTGGTTCGACCCCGGGGTCCCGGTCGCCCTGGTCACCACCGGCACCGGGTTCGCCGACGCCCTGTCGGGTGGTCCGGCGGCGACGGCGCTGGACGGACCCCTCGTCCTGGTCAAGCACGACCGGATCCCCGAACCGACGCGACGAAGCCTCGCCCGACTCCGTCCCGGGCGCGTCGTCGTGCTCGGCGGTTCGGCGGCGGTGTCCGACGCCGTGGTCGCCGACCTCGCCGCCTACACCGACGGTGCCGTGACCCGCGCTGCCGGGTCCAACCGGCACACGACCTCCGCAGCCACGGTCGGCGACGCCTTCCCCGGTGCACCCGACACCGTGTACCTGGCCACGGGGACCAACTTCCCGGACGCGTTGGCGGGGGGTGCCCTGGCCGGGACGGGCCACTCGCCGCTGCTGACCAGTGTGCGCGACTGCGTGCCGCAACCCGTGCTCGACCAGGTCGAGCGCATCGCCCCGGACCGGGTCGTCCTGCTGGGCGGGGAGCAGGCACTGGGCGACGGGGTGCGCGACCTCACCTCGTGCGCCGACGGGCCGGCCGTGCACGCCTCCACCATCCAGACCGACCTCGACGTCCCGTGGGACGTGGTGTTCACCCCGGACGGCCGCACCTTCCTGACCGAACGCGACCTCGGCCGCGTGGTCGAACGCGGGCCGGACGGCAGCGTCGACGAGGTCGCCACGTTCGCGGTCGACAACGACCACGAGGGGGGGCTGACCGGCCTCGCGGTGTCGCCGACGTGGGACGCCGACCCCTGGCTGTACGCGATGTACGTCGGCGACACCGCCCAGCGCGTGGTCCGCTTCCGGCCCGACGGCAGTTCGGTCGAGGTCGTGGTCGACGACCTGCCCACCGGCGCCGAGGGCAACCAGAGCCACTTCTCCGGACGCATCGACTTCGGTCCGGACGGGATGCTGTACGTGGCCGTGGGCGACGTGCGCCTCGCCGACCTGGCCCAGGACCCGACCACGCGCCACGGCAAGATCCTGCGCTACACCCCCGACGGGGGAGTGCCCGCGGACAACCCGTTCGTGGCCACCACCGCCACCCCCGACGACGACCCCGTCTGGGCCCTGGGCTTCCGCGACCCACAGGGCATGGCCTGGGACGCCGAGGGGCGGATGTACGCCTCGGAGTTCGGCCCGAACCGCGACGACGAGATCAACCGGATCGAACCCGGCGGCAACTACGGATGGCCGGTCACCACCGGGACCCGTGACCACGACCCCCGATTCGTGCTGCCGCTGGTCGTGCGGCAACCGCCCGAGGCGTCGTGGAGCGGCATCTCGGTGCTCACCGGTGGCGCCGTCCCAGCGTGGGAGGGCGACCTGTTCGTCGCGGCGCTGCGCGGCTCGCGTCTGTACCGCGTCGACCTCCAGGACGGTGAGGTGGTCGGCGTCGAGGAACGACTCGTGGGCACCTACGGGCGCCTGCGCCACGTCACCGGGGCCCCCGACGGCTCCCTGTGGGTGCTCACCAGCAACCGTGACGACAACGGCCACCCCGGCCCGACCGACGACCGCATCGTGCGCCTCGCCCCCTAGGTGTTCTTCCCACAGACGTTGTTGAGGATTTCGTTTGGGGTGTGGCCGTCGAGGCGACCGGCCGGGCACGCCGTCCTCAGCGCAGCAGGCGGGCCACGACCTCGGACCCCAGGTCGTCCAGCGACCGGGGCTCGGCGACGTCGTCACGGTCCGGGCCCAGGGGCCGCTGCCACCAGCCCACGTCCTGCCACGATCCGAACTTTCGTCCGACGTCGACCAGGGTCCCGACGTGGGCGAATCCCAGGGCCTCGTGGAAGCCGACGCTGACCGTGTTGGGCAGTCCGATCCCGGCCAGTGCGAGATGGTGGCCCTGGCGTTCCAGCACCGCGAACAGGGCGGTGTACAACGCCGTGCCGACCCCGTGGCGATGGGTCGCGGGGTCGACGTAGGCCGACACCTCGACCGACCAGCGGTACCCCGGGCGGCCGCGGTGGGGCCCGGCGTAGGCGTAGCCGACCACCTCGTCGGCCTCCGCGACCAGCCATGGCCAGCGCGGCAACGTGTCGGCGATGCGCTCGGCCATCTGGTCGGCCGTGGGCGGGACCTCCTCGAGGCTGACCGTGGTGTCGACCACCCACGGCGCGTAGATCGATGCGAGCGCACGGCCGTCGGTGGGGCTGGCCAGGCGCAACGTGACGGGAGGCCGAGCGGTGGCCTCGGGCGTGGGGGACGAGGAGTGGGACGACGGGGATCGAGGAGACGGGGAGCGAGGGGTGGGGGGACAGGCCATTGGGGACCTCCGATCGGGCCGCGACGACGTGGGCCGGGCCCGATCGTAGGTCTCACCTGCGGGCACTGGCCTGCCGGCCCGCCACGGACACGGCCGCACCCTCCGACCGCGCTAGTTTCGGGGACGCCACGCGGACCGGAGGCCCAACGTGGAGATGCTGACGAGCCTGACGACGACCGCGACCCTGGTGGTCGTGGCGGTGGTCGTCGTCGTGCTGGTGGCGCTCGCCCTGGCCGTCGTCGCCGTCCGCCGTGCGGTGACGGCCGACGAGACCTCGGCCCGGGGACTGTCCCTGGTGGGGGCGGGCGCCGCCCTGGCCGTGGCCGCCGTCGGTGGCTGGGCCCTGGTGGGTGCCGCGGCCGAGGCACCACCCGCACCGATCCTGGCGGCGGTGTCGCGGTTGCACCCCCAGTTCGACCCGGTCCTGGAGCCCGACGAGCCGCCCGCGGGCTTTCCCCCGATGGAGCTGACCTCGTCGCCCGGCCACCAACCGGGGACCCTGCTGGTGTCGTCCTACACCACCCCCCGCCGCGAGCTGGGCCAGGCCTTCCACCCCGCCTTCATCGCCGAGCTCGACAAGCAGGACGGGTCCATCGTCGCGGCCCAGCGCCAGTACGCCGGGACCACGATGTTCCAGCCCGAGGGCGACGGCTACTCCTACAACGTGGCCGACCGCGAGGGGGTCGACGGGGCGGGGATCGAGGTCACGCACTACCTCACCGACGCCGACCTGAACGTGCTCGAGTCCTTCGACCTCGACGACCTCGAGGGTGGCGACGCCGACCTCCACGACTTCGAACTGCTCGACAACGGCAATGCGATGCTGTTGGCCTACCGGAAGCGCCAGGTCGACATGACGGCCTTCGGCGGCGTCGCCGATGCGCTGGTGTGGGACACCGTCATCGCCGAACGCACGCCCGACGGGGAGACCGTGTGGCTGTGGGACGGGGCCGAGCACATGGACCTCGCGGACGTGCCCGCGGCGGTTGCCGAGCAGCGCTTCGCGGCGGAACCACCGTCGGTGATCGACTACGCCCACCCCAACTCCCTGGAGATCTTCGACGACGGCGACGTCCTGGTGTCGATCCGCCACTACGACTGCCTGTTGCGCATCGACCGTGAGACCGGCGAGATCGTGTGGACCTTCGGGGGCGACAACTGCGCCGACAACGACTTCACCATGACGGGCGACGACCCGCTGGGCGGCATCAGCCACCAGCACGACGCCACGATCCTCGACGACGGGAACCTGCTGGTGTTCGACAACGGCAACCTGCGCGAGGACCCGGTCAGCCGGGTGCTGGAGTACGACCTGGACGACGACGCCATGACCGCCGAGCTGGTGTGGTCCTACGACGACGGCCGCTACACCCCGATCATGGGCTCCGCCGAGCGCCTCGCCAACGGCAACACCCTCATCGGATGGGGCCAGCTGGTGGACCCGGTGGTCAGCGAGGTCACCCCCGACGGCGAGGTCGTCCTGGAGGTCACCACGGCGCCGGGCCAACTGGTCTATCGCGCCTACGAGGGCGCCGACGAGTGACGGTTCAGTCCTGGTCCAGGCAGGCACGCAGGAACGCCACGGCGTCGCTCGCGAAGGCGTCCCTGCTGGCGGCGACGGAGTAGAACATGTGTCCGCCGGCGTAGTCACGCACCTCGATCCGGCCGGCCGTCGACGGGTCCAGGCGCATGAGGTCGCGGATGCGGCGTGACGTCTGCACCGGGGTCACCAGGTCGTGGCGCCCGTGCACGACCAGGACCTGCAGGTGCGGGTTGAGGACCATGCCGTAGCGCAGGTCGTCGGTGGCCCCCGCCGGGGTCTCCAGGGCATGGGTGTCGTCGTCGGTGGACCAGTCGGTGTTGACCGCCATGCTGATGACCTCGTAGCGACGGTCGGTCGCCAGGCCGATCTCGCCCCGCAGGACCTGGTTGACGCCCATGGTGAACACCGGTGTCATGCCCTGCAGCGTGTGGTCGGCCCCACCGAAGGGCTCGCGATCCGGGAACGGGTCGACCGTCACCTGCGAGGCGTCGTAGAGCCCGGCCACCAGGCGCTGGTCACGCAGCACCTCTCGTACCCACGTCTCGATCCGCAGCCGGCCGTGGAAGCGACGGACCACGTCGGGGTCGAGTCCGACCAGGTCGCCGAGGCGATCCAGCACGGCCTCCCGGTCGTCGTCGGGCATCGACTCGCCACGGGCCAGGAACGTGGCGTAGTCGCCGGTCGCGAAGTCCACGGCCGCCGCCATGACCTCCTCGGCGGACCCGTCGACGCGGCAGCGGCCGTGGTGCACGGCGCCGGCCGCCATCGTCGGGACGGTGTCGAGGTAGGTCTCCAGCGAGTAGTCGGTGGCGGTCAGCGGGGTCAGCTCCAGCGCCGGTGAGATCAGCACGACCCCGGCCAGGCCCACCCCCTCGTCCTCGGGCAGGGACCGTGCCAGTCGACCCACCCGGTACCCGCCGTAGCTCTCGCCGGCCAGGAACACGGGTGCCGACCAGCGCCCGTTGGCCGACAGCCAGCGCCCGATGAACTCCCGCATCGCGGCGAGGTCGGTGTCGAAGGAGTAGTACCCCTGGTCGTCGTCGGAGTCGCCCGCGGCGCTGGTGGTGTCGGTCTTGTCCACCGGGATCCTGCGCGAGAACCCCGTGCCGACCGGGTCGACGAAGACCAGGTCCGTGACCGGCAACCACGACGCGTCGTTGTCGACCAGTCGAACCGGCATCGACGGCAGCGACCCGTCGTCGGGGATGACCACGCGACGTGGTCCGACGGCACCGACGTGCAGGTAGGCGGCGGACGCCCCGGGACCGCCGTTGAACACGAACGTGACCGGGCGGTCCGCGGGGGCGTCCACGGCGACCCACGACACCGCGAAGACCTCCGCTGCGGGCGACTCCTCGCGACGCAGCACCGTCCAGCCCGCGCTGGCCGTCACGTCGATCGGGTCGTGGCCGTCGGGGTCCCACGTCATCGTCGTGGTGGCGCCGTCGGGCGGGTCCCACGACGGGGTGACGGGGCGCGACCGGGTGCGGTCGGAGGTGGCCCCCGACGAGGTCGTGGCGGGGTCGGACTGGTGGTCGGCCATGGTGTCCCGGCTCCTTCGTCGCGGGGCGGGCCACGACGGCGGGGGAGTGGTGCCACCGGCGGCCGCTCGGCGAGCCTAGGAGCCGTCCGACCCCCCGCGCCCGTCCTCGACGCGGTCGGTGGCCCGTCGTCGGCCGGGGGCCAGGTGTCGCTAGCGTGCGGGAACGCGGGCCACCGACCAGCGGGGTCCCGTCGCCGTCCCACCCCAGCCGATCGGGCCCGCCATGCTCACCGACGACCACCGCGTCCGCCACACCGTCAGCTTCCGACTGCACGACGACGCCGACGTGGCGGCCTTCCTCGACCGACTGCTGGCCCTGGAGGCCATCGACGGGGTCGAGGAGTTCGAGCTGCTGGACGAGGTCAGCCCGAAGAACGGCTTCACCCACGGGCTGTCGATGAGCTTCGCCGATCGTGCGGCCTACGACGCCTACGACGGCGATCCGAGCCACCAGGCGTTCGTGGCCGAGGTGTGGCAACGCGACGTGGCCGACTTCCTCGAACTCGACTACGTGCGCCACGGCGCCGGCCAGCGCGACTGAGGGAGGTCCACGGCGTGCGCGTCCCCGCCATGACGCGAGTGCTCGGCGCACTGGCGCTGCTGGTCGCGACCGGGTGCGGGTCGCCTCCCTCCACCGCACCGACGGCAACCGACTCCCACACGCCGTCGACGGACGCGGCCGCCTCGCCGGACCCCGGCGGGTCCGAGCCCGCCTTCGACGGGTCGCCGTCGACCCTGGCCCAGTGGCGCCAGGCAGGTCCGGGATCCTTCGAGCTGGTCGACGACGCCATCACCAGCCGCGGTGGCATGGGCCTGCTGTGGTATCCCGAGCGCGTCGACGACGTCCGGGTGACGCTGCAGTGGCGCACCGATGAGGCCACCGACAACTCCGGGGTGTTCGTCGGCCTGGGCGACCCCGACGAGGACATGCTCGCGGCGATGCGTTCCGGCCACGAGGTCCAGATCTACGACGCCGACACCGGCGAGCCCCAGAAGACCGGTGCGATCTACGGCGAACAGGCTCCCCGGTCGGTCGCGTCCCGCCCGCCCGGTGCGTGGAACGACCTCACCGTCACCGTCCGCGGCGCCACCATCACCGTCCGGCTCAACGACACGACGGTCAACGTGTTCGAGGACCCCGACGGGGACGTGTCCGGCTACGTCGGGCTGCAGAACCACTCCGACGCCGACGAGGTGTCCTTCCGCGACGTCCGCATCGAACCACTCGCGAGCTGACCGTCACGGTGTCCGCGCACCCCGAGTCGGGTGGCGTCCCGGGGCCACCAGCAGGACGCCCTGTGTGGCGAACACGGCCAGGGCGTTGGGGACGTGGAGTGCCATCCGGTCGTCGAACCCGAGGAAGACCTGGGCCACCACCAGGCCGAACGCCAGCACGGCCACGACGACCACCCATGTCGACACCTGGTGCGCCCGACGGGCCAGGACGGCCACGATGATCTGGGCGATGGACACGAACCCGATCACGTTGGCACCGATGACCTCGTGGACCACCAACAGTCCCCGGTTGCCCGTCAGCACGTTGCCGGCGGTGACGGCCTGGACGAACACCAACGCCAGGTTCACCGCCGACAGCACCTGCAGGGCCGTGACCCAACGACGCGACCGCTCGGGAGACCCGTCGACGGCGCGCCGTCGGCGTGACCGGCCCGCGGTCACGACGGAACCCGCCGCTTCCTCATTCATGATAACACCGATTATGCTGAATTGTTCGCGGGACGGGGTCGGTCACGGTCGGGGTTCCTGGACGGCCGACCGGCCCGGTCCCCCCGCAGCGAGACCGCCCGACACCATGGCCAGGTAGCCCGAGAAGCGTCGACGGGCGACCAGGCAGCCGGCGATGACCACCACCCCGAAGACCACGCACGCCCGTGGCAGGGGCGACGGGTCCACGTCGTCGGGCAACGGGGCCACGACCAACGCACCCCAGAAGGCGGTCCAGATCGCCCACACGGCACCCAGGACCAGGGACCGCCGCCGCCAGCGATGCGCGAGTTCGCTCGCCACCAGGTCCTCGAAGGGACTGCCGGGCTGGCGTTGGCGCAGCACGGCCAACCCGGTGTTGTGACGCTCGACCTGGGTCAGGTTGCGTTCCCACACCTGGTCCCAGAGCCGATCGTCCCACTCGGGTGCGACGCGGCGCGCGGTCTCCATCGGTACCCCCGACAGGCTGCGCGGCCACCCTAGCCACGGTCGGTGGCCGTCGTCGCGACGACGGCCCCTGCGCGAGGAATTGGATGCGGGCCTGGCGCCACCGGGCGGCTCGGGCGCCTAGGGTCGATGACGTCGCCGTCGTCGCCCGAGGTGCCCATGGCCGGCCGCCGCAGCCTGTTGTCCCCGTCCGAGCTCGACGACTACATCCGGGTGCACACGCGCACCCCGGACGTGGTCGAGCGGGACCAGCACGCCGCCACGGCCCAGCTCGGCGGCGCCGCCACCATGCGCATCGACCACGAACAGGCCGTGCTCACCACGCTGCTCACCCAGCTGGTCGCCCCGGCCATCGCCGTCGAGGTCGGGACCTTCACCGGGACGTCGTCGCTGGCGATCGCCCGAGGACTGCCACCGGGCGGCGTCCTGCACTGCTACGACTCGTCCCTGCACTGGACCGACATCGCCCGGGAGTTCTGGGAGCGTGCCGGTGTCGCCGACCGGATCCGCCTGCACCTGGGACCGGCGGCCGAGGGGCTGGCCGAGCTCCCCGACGACCGCACGATCGGGCTGGCCTTCATCGACGCCGACAAGCCCGGCTACGTCACCTACCACGACGAGATCGTGCCGCGCATGGTCCCCGGTGGGCTCCTGCTGGTCGACAACGTGTTGTGGTCCGGTGACGTCGTCGACGACTCCGTGGACGACGAGAACACCCGAGCCATCCGGGCCTACAACGACCACGCGGCGGCCGACGACCGGCTCGACGGCGTCATCCTGCCCATCGGCGACGGACTGTTCGTGCTGCGCCGCCACGACTGACCGCTCCCCCGGTCACGGCGCACTGGCGGCCAACGGATCCGCCAGCAGGACCCGGACCACGGCGTCGACCTCCGTCCGGGGGTCGCCACTGGGGGACTCGTGTCCGGCCAGGTGCACCGTGGTGATGCCGTGCACGGCGCTCCACAACCGCCACGCCAGTCGCCGACCGGTCCCGGGCGGTCGCGTGTCGAGGCTCGCGTCGAGCCAGGTCGCGACCGGTGCCAGCCAGCACGCCCGGAAGGCCGACCACTCCACCGCGCGGGCCCGCTCGTCGCGTCGGAAGTCCGGAACCGGTGACGAGAACATGATGGCGAAGAGCAACGGGTCGGCGACCGCCTCGGCGAGGTAGCCGCGCGCCACGGCCCGCACGTGCTCGATGGTGCCCAGTTCGGTCGCCAGGTCCTGGTTGGCCGCCACCCAGCGGGTGAAGCCACGGTCGTGCAACGCCCGGACCACCTCGCCCTTGCCGCCGATGCGGCTGTACACGACCTGGTAGCTGGTGCCGAGCCGATCCGCGAGGCGTCGCATCGACAGTGCCTCCACTCCCCCGGACCGCATCAGGTCCAGGGCGGCGTCCATGACGTCGTCGGCGGTGGTCACGCCTCGCCCTCCCCGCGTCGATCGGGCACGTGGTTGCCCGGTCCGAGTCCGACAGGCTACCGTGCGATGACATCGTCATATGACAACGTCATGGCCGTCGATCCGGTCATGGCGGCACCGACCGACCGGAGTCGTCCATGTCCGACACGTCCACGACCACCCCCCTGGCGACCGCACTGGCCCTGGAGGTCGACGGCGACGTCGTGCACACCACGATCCACGACGGGTTCGACGTCTTCGGCATCCCCCATGGCGGCTACCTCGCGGCGCTCGCAGGACGGGCCGTGCTGGCCGTGGCGGGGCTGCCCGACCTGTTCACGATCACCACCCACTTCGTGCGCAAGTGCGCCGTCGGACCGCTGGAGGTCCACGTCCGCCGCCTGGGGGCCAGCCGCCGCTTCTCGAGCCTGCAGGCCACGGCCGTCCAGGACGGCGAGGTCGTCCTGACCACGATGGCCCTGGCCGGCGACCGCACCGGCATGGAAGGCCCCACCTGGAGCGACCAGCCCGCGTGGCACCCGGGCGACGACGACCTGTCGCCGCCAGCCGGCCATCCCGAACTGCCCTTCACGGCCCCACGGGTCGCCGAGCAGTTCGGACTACGCCTGGACACCTCCACGGCCGGTTTCGCCGTCGGCCGGCGGGGGGACCACGCACGGCTGCGGGCGCGTCTGGACGACGACGGCCAGCCGGTCGACCAGTTCACCGCGCTGCTCGCCTGCGACATCACGCCACCGGCGGCGTGGAACCCGTTGGGCATGCAGGGCTGGGTCCCCACCATGGAGCTGACGGCCCATGTCCGTGCCCGGCCGGTGGACGGCCCCCTGACGGTCGAGGTCGACACCCACCACGTCGGGGACGGCTTCCTGGAGGAGGACGCGCTGGTCCGGGACGCGTCGGGCCACCTGGTGGTGCAGTCGCGCCAGCTCGCACGCTGGACGGCCACCTGATCGGGCGTCGGTGGGCGGGTCCGAGCCGCCGGACCGGCCGCACCACGCCGCTAGGCCGTGGCGACATCGCGGTGGACCAGCCGGTCACGTGTGATCCCCGCGATCGTGGTGACCCCGGCCAGCGCCATCGTCAGGTCGAACTCGGCCAGCAGGTTGCGCATGACCTCGTGGGCGCCACGCCGTCCGGCGATGCCCAACCCGTACACCCACGGGCGCCCGACCAGGACCGCCTCGGCGCCCAGCGCCAGGGCGGTGAACGCATCCGCGCCGGTACGAACCCCACTGTCGAACAGGACGGCCAGGTCGGACCCGACGGCGTCCACGATGCCCGGCAGCGCGTCCAGGGACGCGACAGCGCCGTCGACCTGGCGCCCACCGTGGTTGGACACCACGATCCCGTCCATGCCGTGCGCGACCGCCCGACGTGCGTCGTCGACGTGCTGGATCCCCTTGAGCACGATCGGCAGCCGGGTCCGTTCCCGCAACCAGGCGAGGTCGTCCCAGGTCAGGTCGGCGCGAACGAACACGTCGATGAAGGTCTGGGCCGCCGCCCGCGCGCGCGGCGACCGCAGGTTGTCCAGCAGCGCGCCCGGGTGCGCCCGGGCCTGGGCCACCAGGGTCCTCACCGCTCCCACGGTCGGGCGCGGTTGCTCGTCGTCGGCGCTGGCGGCCAGGTGCTCGTCGACCAGCTCGGCGAAGCGGTCGTCGCTGGTGTACTGCGCGATCCCCTCGTTGCGGATGAACGGCAGGTGTGCAAGGTCGAGGTCGCGGGTCCGCCATCCCAGACCGGGGGTGTCCAGGGTCACCACCAGCGCCCGCGCCCCGATGGCCTCGGCCCGTCGCACGAAGCTGGTCACCAGCTCGTCGTCACGGCTCCAGTACAGCTGGTACCAGGGCGGCGTGTCGCCCAGCATGCGTGCGGTGTCCTCCATCGGGCTGGAACCCTGGGTCGAGATCACCATCGGCACGCCCAGGGTCCGGGCGGCCGCGGCCACCCCGAGGTCACCCTCGTCGTCGACGATCTCCAGGGCACCCACCGGGGCGAACAGGAACGGGCTGCGCAGGTCGGTCCCCAGGACCGACGTGGTCGTGTCCACCGTCGAGATGTCGGCCAGCATCCGCGGCACGATCCGCCAGCGCCGGAAGGCCGCGAGGTTCTCCCGGGCGGTGTCCTCGCTGCCGGCCGATCCGTCGACGTAGGCCCAGGCCCGCTCCGACATCGCCTCACGGGCAGCCGCGACCAGGGCCGCAGGATTGGTCGGCACCGCGGGACGACGACCGAAGGCGCCCGCGCGGTAGATGTCGGCCTGCGTCGCCCGCCCGAAGTTGGGCGCGCCCACGTCGTGCGTCGTGGTCGCGTCGCGGTCGTCTCCCATGCCCCGCCCCTCTCCGGTCGCGTCCCCCCCACACTAGGACGACGGCGTTGCGGTCGACGTGCCCGGCCGGGGGTGGCTCGGGCCACCCGGGGCGGTCACGACGCCGTCGAGGAACCGTGCGTCCGTGCGGGGTGAGCACGAAGAGAACGGACCGGCGGGCAGGCGCGACCCGAGCACCTAGGGTCGGGGTCCCCGTAGCAGACGGGCACCGCCGGGTGCCCTTCCCCCGACCCCCTGGAGTCCCGATGCGCTGGCTCACCGCCCTGCTCCTGTCCCTCCTGCTCGTGGTGTCCGTGACCGCGGCCCAGGCTGCGCCCGACGACACGACCACCACCGGTGACCTCAAGGCCTGGAACGCCGAGGTCCCCGCCGACGTGGCCGTGGACATGCGCGAGTCCGGCATCGACATCGGGGAGCAGGAGGTCGTGGCCGGTGACACGACCCGCATGGAGATCGTGGCCACCGCCAAGGAACTGGCCCCGTTCCGCAACGACGAGGACACCACCTTCAGCCTCACCAAGGGCCAGCGCCAGGTCGATCGCTCGGCCCGGATGGCGGCCGCCGAGGACGAGCCCGTCTTCCGACCCTGGGACGGTCCGGACGGGCTCGAGGCGGAGATGGTTTCCATCGCCGACGCCAACCCCGACCTGGTCAAGCTGGTCGACATCGGCGACACGGTCCAGGGGCGCGACATCTGGGCCATCAAGATCAACAAGAACGCCAACCAGCGCAAGGACGGCAGTCGCCCGGCGGTGCTCTACAACGCCGCGCAGCACGCCCGCGAGTGGATCACCCCGGAGATGAGCCGCCGGTTGACCCACTACTTCCTCGACAACTACGACAGCGACCCGGAAATCCGCCGCCTGGTCAACAAGAACGAACTGTGGTTCGTGTGGGTCGCGAACCCGGACGGCTACCAGTGGACCCACGAGGACCCCGCCAACCGCCTGTGGCGCAAGAACCTCCGTGACAACAACGACGACGGGGCCATCACCACCGGCGACGGCGTCGACCTCAACCGCAACTTCGGCTACAAGTGGGGCTACGACAACGAGGGCTCGTCGGACAACGGCACGTCCGAGACCTACCGCGGTCCCGGGCCGATGTCGGAGCCCGAGACCCAGGCCATGGACGGGCTGCTGGCCGCGGTCGACTTCTCCTTCATGGTCAACTACCACTCGGCCGCGGAGCTGCTGCTCTACGGCGTCGGGTGGCAGGTCGACACGCCCACGCCGGACGACATCCCCATGATCACCCTCGCCGGTGACGATGCCGACCCCGCCGTCCCGGGCTACGACCCGGACCAGTCGGCCGAGCTGTACATCACCAACGGCGCCACCCTCGGCCACGCCCAGAACCTGTACGGCACGCTGGCCTACACCCCCGAGATGTCCACCTGCGCGACCGCCAGCAACAAGTACCCGGACGACGAGTGGGAGGCCGGGAACTGCCAGTCCGGCTTCAACTTCCCCGACGACGAACGCCTCGTCCAGGAGGAGTTCGAGGCCAACATCCCGTTCGCGCTGGACATCGCCCGCTCGGCCGCCGACCCGTCCGACCCGGTGTCGCACCTGGGCAACGTCGCACCGGAGCTGGTGGTGGACGAGTTCGACACCTCGTACGGCACGCAGCAGACCGTGCAGGTGACGGCCGACCGGGAGCTCCCGCGGGTCCGCATGGGCTACCGCGTCAACGACGGCCGCACGCGCTACGTCCGCACCACGGAGTGGGACGGCGGCGAGCGCTACGGCGCCGAGAACGACATCTACTACGCCTGGCGCCGGGGCACCGTTCCCACCCAGGAGCCCGGCGACGAGGTCACCGTCTGGTTCGAGGCCGGCCGGACCACGAGTGACCCGTTCACCTACACCGTGGCCGACGAGATCGGCGGCGACGTCCTGGTCGTGGCCGACACCGACTACGGGCACGGGCTGTCGGGCGGGGTGACCGAGTTGCTCTACGACGACTACTACGCGGACGCCCTCGAGGCCAACGGCTACACGTCGGACCTCTACGACGTCACCGCCACCGGGGTCGCCCCGGACCCCCTGGGCGTGCTGTCGCACTACGACGCGGTCGTCTGGTACACCGGCGACAACCTGGCCACGAACTTCGCCGGCCAGCTCCCCAACGGCCTCATCGTCAGCTCCCGGGTCGCCCACGAGGTCCCGATGGCCCTCCGCGACTACATCAACGAGGGCGGCAAGCTGCTCGCGACGGGCAAGAACCTGGGCTTCCAGGAGTTCTTCGGCACGGCCTACGGCGAGAACGCCGACCCGGACACGCCCTGCACCTCGGGCAACTGCCTGCTGCTGACCAACGACTTCGACCAGTACTGGCTCGGCGGGTGGAACCACACCCGCCGGGGCGGGCTGGGCGCCGACCAGGAGGCCCTGGACATCAACGGGCTGGACGTGCCCTACACGGGCTACGACTGGACCCTGGACGGGGGTGACTCGGCCATGAACCAGGGCAGTGTCGGCGGCACGAACACCACCGGGACCGGCACCG
Organism: uncultured Nitriliruptorales bacterium; assembly: GCA_963735045.1. Classification (GTDB taxonomy): domain Bacteria; phylum Actinomycetota; class Nitriliruptoria; order Nitriliruptorales; family Nitriliruptoraceae; genus Salsipaludibacter. The sequence goes on from CAVTIZ010000003.1 coordinate 1,312,205, forward strand.
GCGCGTGGGCCGTCACCAGCGAGGTCCTTCCGGTCGACGAGTTCCCGCAGTTCGCCAGCACGGGCTCGGCCGAGTGGCAGGGCGACAGCGGCGCGTTCGAGCCGCTGACGGGCGACTACTACATGGCCAGCCAGTCCGACAGCGTCACGTGGAAGCGGCTGGCGACCACGGTCGACCTCACGGGCGCGGCGAGCGGGTCCGTGGAGGCCAACGTCAGCTACGACACCGAGGGCAACTGGGACTTCGTGATCGTGGAGGCCCACACCGTGGGCCAGGACGACTGGACCACCCTGCCGGTCGCCGGCGTCACCAGCCAGGCCACGGGCCAGTCGTGCACCAGTGGCTGGCAGGCCCAGTTGCACGGCTTCCTCGACCACTACCAGACCGTGAATGCCGATGGGACGTGCTCGCCGACGGGCACGACCGGTGAGTGGAACGCGGTGTCGGGGACCGGCCCCGGCTGGCAGACCTGGGACATCGACCTGTCGGCCTACGCGGGCAGCGAGGTCGAGGTGAGCATCAGCTACCTGACCGACTGGAGCACGCTCAACACCGGCGTGTTCGTCGACGACACCAGCGTGATCGTCGACGGGGCCACCGTCCGCTCGACGTCGTTCGAGAGCGACCTGGGTGGCTGGACCGTGCCGGGCAGCCCGCCTGGCAGTGCCGACAACCCGCAGGACTGGATCCGCAGTGAGGCCCTGGTCCTGGCGTGGGCGACCGTGACCACCGAGGACTCGGTGCTCCAGGGGTTCGGCCTGGAGGGCGTGTCGACGTCCGACGAGCGAAACAGCGTCATGGGTCGCACGATGGACTACCTGCTCGACGACTGAGCGGGACGCCACCAGCTGCACGGAGGGAGCCCCGCGGGGCTCCCTCCCCCATCGTGGGCCCGTCGCGATCGTCGGGAGGTGTCGCCGCCCGCTCGCCCGGCCACCGGCCGTGTGCCCCGGACGGTCAGCCCAGCTCGACGTCGTGGCCGTCCAGCAGTCGTTGGGCGCGGGCCCGCAGTCGCTGCAGGTCGGCGTCGACCAGCGCGTCGCTGGCCTCGGCGGTGGCCAGCACCAGCGGGATCTGTCGACGCAGCGCGTCCGCACGACGATGCCGGCCCACCTCGTCGAGGTCCTCGGCCAACAACGCGGCCGAGGTCATGAGCGGGGCCAGTGCCGACGGGTGGCCCGCAGCCGCGCGCCGGAACCGGTCGAAGGCCACGGCGACGTAGTCGTCGAAGGTGAAGGCACGCTCCCGCACGATCCGGATCCCGTCGGGCGTCGTCGTCGCCGTCTCGGGCAGTGACCGCCGGGACAACTCCCGCAGCACCATCTCGATGTGTTGGAGCACCTCGAACGCCGCACCGACGTCCCCGTGGTTGGACAGGGACCCCACGGCGATGTCGACCAGCTGCTGCAACCCGTACTCGGCGTCCAGGGCGAGCACGCGATGGCGTCCGATGCGGATGGCCTCGCGCAGGGCCGGGACGTCGACGTCGCCATCGGCCCACACCCGGAGCACCGGACGGTGTTCGAGCACGAACAGGCCCACGCGGACACGCAACAGCACCACGGCCCCAGGCGGCACCGACGCCAGGATCGCCTGTTCGTCGATGCTCTGGACGAACCCGGACTTGCCGCACCGCACCAGGATCCCACCCCGAGCGGGGACGTCGGACTCGCGACCGTCGCCCGCGTCGTCGTCCTGGCCACGTGCGAGAGGGGCGAAGGACCGGATGCGCAGCAGGGTCACGTCGGTGATGCTGCGCGCGAGCTGGCCGGGGTGCATCGAGCGGACGGCGTTGCGGATCGCACCCATCACCACCACGATCGATCCGGCCGACAGCAGGATGCCGAGCAGGACCGCGAAGTGCGGACTGGACGCTCGCCCGACCGGCAGGACCCGGTACACCGCCACGACGTAGGCGAAGAGTCCCAGCATGATCGACATCATCGACTGCTGGTAGAAGTCCTCGAGGAACCCCGACACCACGCGTGCGGAGTACTGCGACGCCGCCAGCGACACCGACGCCGACCGCACCCAGAAGGTCAGGCCGGCCACGGTGAGCAGGGCGCCGGCCAGGGTGACGTAGAGCAACCGTGCCGACTCGGCCCCGAACCGCAGGCCGGTCGGGAGCGCATCGGGGGCCAGGTCGTCCACGCCCAGGGCCAGCCACGCCAGCACCAACCCGGCGAGCACGAACAGGACGGGCCGCAACAGCAGCGAGTCACGCAGGCGGTCCTGCAACTCGGCACGCCACATCCCACGGGACGAGCGCGGGGTCCCCCCGGGTGGCGGTGGCATCGAGGTCGTTCCTTCGAGGTCGATCGGGCCGGCCATCCTAGGCCACCCCTCCCCCACCCCCTCGAACTGGTCCGTTCGACGAACCCGGTGACCGTGGGCACCGCCGTCACGAACCCCGGACTCCGTGCTCCACCGGTTCGGCGTCGAGGGCATCTCGACCCCGGCGGAGCCCAACGCCGTCATGGGCACGGGACCGTCGTTTCTGCTGGGACGACTGAGCCGAGTCGACCACGGACAGACGAGGGAGCCCCCTGTGGGCTCCCTCGTCGCGTTCTCCGTCGGCCCATGGACTGCCTGCAGCCAGAAAAGCAGATGACCATGGACCTGTCGTCCACCACGCGAATTGACGCCAATGGTCCGAGACGTCCAGGTCCATGGTCCCACATGATGCAGCGCAAGGGGACTCGGCGCCCGCCCCATGTCCCGTCTTTGGATCCAGAAGCGGGCATCTGTTGCTGTTCTGGGGAGTTCGGCCGCCGGCTTCGTCGGCCATACGGCAGGTTGTGCCCGACGTCCACCGTTCATAGGTTCCGCCGTGGGGGGAACACGAAGGTTTCGATCGACCGGTCGAGATTTCCATTCAAGGCGTCGGAGATCCTCATGCCCCCTGTTCATGCCCATCTACCCCGTTCGACCACGGTCGCCGTCGTGGTCCTGGGCGCCCTCGCCATGCTGTTGGCGGCATTGGCTCCTGCGTTTGCCGACCCACTCCCTGCCGACTACGACGGGCAGACCGACGGCGACGTCCTCGCCCTGGACGTGACCGCGCTCAATGCCGCAGACGTCGACGCGACCATCGGCCACGCCCTCACGCAGGTCGACAGCGAGGCCGACCCACGCGCCGACGCAGAGTCCGCGAACGTCGAGGCCGGCGCAGTCGGGCTCGGCGTGTCGGTGAACGAGGACAACGCCAGTGCCGGACCGGACGACGAGTCGGACACCTACGACCTGGCCCTGGGCGAGGTCGACGTGGCCGCGTTGCTGGACACCGGCATCGTCACCGGAACGGGATCGGCCACTTGGGCGGGTGATGCCGCGTGCGTCCCGGACGGCGATCCGATCGCGGAGGCACAGACCGAGGTCGCAGGGATCACGCTCGGCATCCCCGCTGTCGACATCCTGGACGTCGGCACCCTGTCCGCCTCCGGGGAGACCACACTCGACGACGGGTCCGTCGTCTCCACCAGTGCCGGCAGCATCGCCGACCTGTCCCTGTTCGACGACGGGGTCACCGTCGACGTCGTGACCGAGCCCGAGATCACCGCGACGTCCGACGGCACCACCGGCACCGCGACGGCCAACGACTACGCCGTGGAGGTCACCATCGGCGGGACCACCACCGAACTCACCGCTGGCGGGTCCGTCGACATCGACCTTGCGATCGGCACCGTGGCCACCGTCGATGCGACCCTCGAGGTCGGCACCTTCACTGACGAGTCCAGCGGCGCCACGGGCGCCGGCTCCACCACGTTCCTGAGCCTGACCGGCACGATCGAGGCCCTGGACGGTGCGACCCTCGCCACGCTCGACCTGGGCATCCTGCCGCTGTCGGCCTCGGCGACCGCCCCGGTCGGAGGTGTCGAGTGCGACGCGCTCGACCCGCCCGTCATCACCGATCCCAGCAACGGTGACACCACCGGTCCAGAGCCGACCATCGCCGGCACGGGCGTGCCCGGGGCGACGGTCACCGTGACCGAGGGCGGCGACGAGGTCGGGACGGCAGTCGTCGGCGACGACGGCACCTGGTCCTTCGTGCCGACGAATCCACTCGATGACGGCGAGCACACCATCGTGGGGACCGAGGAACTCGATGGCACCGTCTCCGGCCCCTCGAACGAGGTCACGTTCACCGTTGCCGACACGACCGCACCGGATGCACCGGTGATCGAGTCCCCCGCCGACGGTGAGGCCATCACCGACCCCACCCCCGACGTCACCGGCACCGGCGAGCCCGGCGCCACCGTCGACGTCACCATCGACGGCGACGACGTCGGCTCCACCACCGTCGACGGCGACGGCAACTGGACCCTGCCGACCACCGACGAGCTCGCCGACGGCGAGCACACGGTGTCGGCCACCCAGACCGACGACGCCGGCAACACCTCCGAAGCCGACTCCAACACCTTCACGGTCGACACGTCCGACGACGAGGACACCACCCCACCCGAGCCGCCGGTCATCGAGTCGCCCGACGACGGCGAGACCGTGGCTGACGACACGCCGGACGTGACCGGCACCGGCGAGCCCGGCGCCACCGTCGACGTCACCATCGACGGCGACGAGGTCGGCTCCACCACCGTCGACGGCGACGGCAACTGGACCATCACGGTCGACGAGCCGCTCGACGACGGCGACCACACCGTCGTCGCGACCCAGACCGACGCGGCGGGCAACACCTCCGCTCCCGACCAGGTCACCTTCGCGGTCGACACGGGCGGCGACGACGGCGACGGGTTCGAGCCCGGCGACGACGGCGACGGGTTCGGCGCCGGCAACGGCGGCGTGGCCCTGCCGCGCTCGGGCGGCTCGTCGTCGCTGTCGGGCGGTGGCGGCACCACGACCTTCCCGGCGACGCCCGGGTCGCCTGGCACGACCTCGACGGGCTCGAACCGCTCGACGCTGGCCAACACCGGCAGCGGCGGCATGCCCAGCCTCGTCCTGCTCGCCGGCAGCCTCCTGCTGGCAGGGTGGGTGCTGGTGCGCCGCCGCCGGCACGCCGGCGGGCAGCGGCCCGACGTCGGCTGACGGCCTGGGGTCGGTCCATGCGACCCGGCTCCCACAGATGGCGGTGCCCCGGCCACCCCCGGCCGGGTCACCGCCACCGACGTGTCCGGCCCCTCCAGATCAGGGGGAGCGGACGCGACGGTCCACAGACCGTGCCACGCGCGCCGTGGCGGCATGGTCGGATGATCCCACCAGACCGCCGTCACGGCGAGCGCGTGGCCTCCGTCAGGCGAGGCCGGACTTCTTCTGGCCCCGACGGGCGATCGAGTCGACCAGGACGGCGGCGAGCAGCACGATGGCCGTGACCACGAACTTGAAGCCCGAGGACAGGCCGAGCAGGCCCATGCCGTTGTCGACGCCCATGATGACGAAGGCGCCCAGCAGTGCGGCCGAGACGGTGCCGCGACCGCCGAACAGGCTCGTCCCGCCGATCACGGCCGCCGCGATGGCGTTGAGCTCGATCTGGCCGCCGCCGGCCCCCGTGTCCACCGACCGCAGTCGCGACGCGAACACGATCCCCCCCAGGGCCGCCATCGAGCCCGAGATCACGAAGGCCGTCATGCGCGTGCGCACGAGGTCGATGCCCGCGCGGTTGGCCGCCTCCGGGTTGCCACCGACCGCAAACAGGTGCCGGCCTCGGCGAGTGCGGAACAGCAGCACGGTCAGGCCCGCGAGCAGCACGCCCAGCAGCACCGCGACCCACGGCATCCCGCGACTGCGCGATGCGAAGTAGACCACGCCCAGTCCGACCACCACCAGGGCCGAGACCCGGAGCACGAGCAGGTTGACGGGCTCGACCTCCAACTCGGCGGCGGCCCGGCGACGACGACGGGCCAGCATGACGCCGCCGTAGGCCGCCCCGGCCACCACGACCAGGGCGTAGCTGACGGGGTTGGGCAGGAAGCGGTTGGTGATGTCGATGATGAAGTCGTCCTGGATCACGACGGTCCCGCGGCCGCCGATCAGGATCAGGACCAGGCCGTTGAACCCGACCAGGCCGGCCAGGGTCACGATCAGTGACGGCAGGCCGACCTTGGCCACCAGCCACCCCTGCACGAGGCCGGCCGTGGCCCCCATCAGCAGGACCGCTGCGATCGCGGCCCAGGTCGGCCACCCCTGCTCTCCCAGCAGTCGCCCCAGCACCACCATGGCCACCCCCGACAGGTAGCCGACCGACAGGTCCACCTCGGCGATGATCAGCACGAACGTGACGCCCATCGCGATCACGGCCAGCGGGGCGGTCTGCACGATCAGGTTGACGAAGTTGACCGAACTGAGGAAGCGTTCGTTCAACGTGGTGAAGATCACGGTGATGGCGAGCAGCCCGACCAGGATGGGCAGGTTGCCCAACTGGCCGGCACGCACCCGGGTCCACCAGGCCGCCAACGCCTCACCGACGCCCTGTGGCCGCGACGCGGTCGCGGCCGACAACTCCTCGGGCGTGGTGGCGTCGCTCACGACAGGTCCTTTCGTGCCATGCCGGGCACCTCGGTCAGCGTGCCGGCGGTGATCGCCTCCACGACCTGCTGTTGGGTCACCTGCGACGCGTCGAGGTTCCCGACGAGCTTGCCCAGGCGAAGGACCACGATCCGGTCCGCGACCTCGAACACGTCGTGCAGGTTGTGGGACACCAGCATGACGCCGAGTCCCTGGGAGCCGAGTCGCCCGACCAGGTCGAGGACCTGGCGGGTCTGGGCCACGCCCAGCGCGGCCGTGGGCTCGTCGAGGATCACGACCTTGGAGTTCCACATGACGGCCTTGCCCACGGCGACCGTCTGGCGCTGGCCCCCGGACAGTCCGGCGACCTTCTGGCGCACCGAACTGAGGGTGGTGACGGCCAGGCCCGCCATGGTGTCGGCGGCATCACGTTCCATCCGCTCCTCGTCGACCAGGCCGAAGCGAGTGGTGCGCTCCCGCCCGAGGAACATGTTCTCGACCACGTCGAGGTTGTCGGCCAGCGCAAGGTCCTGGTAGACGATCTCGATGCCGAGCTCGGCGGCGTCGTGGGGGCCGGTGATCGCGACCTCGCGGCCCTCGAACTGGACCTCGCCCGCGTCGAACGGGTGGATGCCCGCCACACCCTTGATCAGGGTGGACTTGCCGGCCCCGTTGTCGCCGACCAGCGCGACCACCTCACCGGCGTGCACGACGAGGTCGACGTCCTCGAGGGCCTGGACGGCGCCGAAGCGCTTGGACACGCCCCGGAGCGCCAGCAGCGGTTCGCTGCCGGCGTCCGGGGCGTCGGAGGCGGGACCGGTCACGCCGGCGTCACCCGTTGGCCTGGCAGAACTCGGTCTCGGCGACGTCGCCGGTGCAGATGTCCTCCACGCTCCGGAACCCGTCGGCCACCACCGTGTCCATGATGTTGTCCTCGGTCACCGCGACCGGCTCGAGCAGCAGGGACGGGACCTCCTTGGACCCGTTGTCCACGGTGTCGTCGACCTCGGGGCCCTCGCCGTTCATCAGCCCCACGGCCAACTCGGCCGCGGCCGCGGTCTCGGCCACGATGCCCTTGTAGACGGTCATGCACTGGTTGCCCAGCGCGATGTTCTGCAGTCCCTCCACGGTCGCGTCCTGACCGGTGATCGGGATCCCGGCCTGGTCACGGCTCAGCAATGCCTGGATGGCCGCGTTGGCCAGCCCGTCGTTGGCCGCGAGCACCGCGTCGACGTTGCCGTCCGCCGCGGTCAGCATCTGTTCGAAGATCACCAGGGCCTCCTGGTTGTCCCAGTCGGGGACGGACTGGTCGTCGACCTCGGTCCAGTCGCCGGAGTCGAACAACGGGTTGATGACCCCGTCGTAACCGTTCTTGAACAGGGTGGCGTTGTTGTCGGTCGGGGACCCGTTGAGCACCGCCACGGCCGGGGTGTCGACGTCGACCTGCTCGTCGACGCACTCGACCAGGGTCTCGCCCTGCAGACGCCCGACGGCTTCGTTGTCGAACGACACGTAGTAGTCGGCGTCACCGTCCAGCGTCAGTCGGTCGTAGTCGATCACGGCCACGTCCTGCGCCTTGGCGTTGTCGATGATCGTGGCGCCGGACCCGGAGTCGAGGTTGGTCATCACCAGCACGGTCGCCCCGTTGGTGATGGCCTGCTCGGCCTGGTTCTGCTGGTTTGACGCGTCCCCCTCGGCGTTGAGGATCTGGAACTGGTCCTCGGACAACCCGAGGTCGGTGAAGGCCTGCTCGAAGCCCGGGCGGTCGTCGGTCTCCCACCGTGACGACGACGCCGAGTCCGGCAGCAGCACGGCCACCATCCCCTCAGCCCCTCCCCCGGCGGCCTCCGTCGACATCTCGCTGCCGCCCTCGGTCATGGCCTCGGACATCGTCTCGCTGCCGGCGTCGGAGGACGCCGCCTCGGACGCCGGTGCCTCGGACGCCGGTGCCTCGGAGGCAGCATCCGACGAACTGGCGCCGTCGTCAGCGCCGTCGTCGCCACCACACCCGGCCAGCGCGAGCGCGGCGACGGTGGTGGCGGCGACGAGGCGCAGTGTGCGCGTCGTGGCGTTCATGGTGGTTCCCTTCGGGTGGGCCGTCTGGGCCCACGGTGTCGGCATGGTCGGGGTCACGACGACCGGTCGGCCGTGATGCCTCGTGCGGCAACGATAGAGCGTTCTCATGCCGCGCGTCCACGTTCCCCCAGATTGCTTTCCGTCGTGCGCCGCGGGCCGCATCGACCGGACCCCGACGACCCGCGGGACGCGGGCCGACGGGGTCGGGATCACTGCGGTGTCGTCCGGTCGGATCCGGGCGACACCCGGGAGGTCACTCCGAGGAGAAGGCGGCGTCGAACGACGAGTCGGACGGCTCGATGGCGACGACCTTGCGGATGAACTCCTGGGCGTCGGGGCCGCCGAGCTGGCGGTCCATCCCGGCATCCTCCCACTCCACCGAGATCGGGCCCTCGTAGCCGATCGAGTTGAGCATCCGGATCACGCCCTCCCACGGCACGTCGCCGTGGCCGGTGGACACGAAGTCCCAGCCACGCCGTGGGTCACCCCAGGCGAGGTGGGAGCCGAGGCGCCCGTTGCGCCCGTTGTCCTGGACCACCGACTCCTTGCAGTCGACGTGGTAGATGCGATCCTGGAAGTCCCACAGGAAGCCCAACGGGTCGAGGTTCTGCCACATGAAGTGGCTCGGGTCGAAGTTGAGCCCGAACCCCTCGCGGTGGTCGATCGCCTCCAGGGTGCGCACGGTCGTCCAGTAGTCGTAGGCGATCTCGGACGGGTGCACCTCGTGGGCGAACTTCACCCCGACCTCGTCGTAGACGTCGATGATGGGGTTCCAGCGATCCGCGAAGTCCTGGTAGCCCGCGTCGATGGTCGCCTGCTCCACGGGAGGGAACATCGCGACGTAGTGCCAGATCGCCGAGCCGGTGAAGCCGATCACGACGTCGACGCCCAACTTGGCCGCCGCCCGGGCGGTGTCCTTCATGCGTTCTGCGGCTCGCTGGCGCACGCCCTCGGCGTCGCCGTCGCCCCAGATGTCGGCCGGGAGGATGTTCTTGTGGCGCTGGTCGATGATGGCGTCGCAGACCGCCTGGCCGACCAGGTGGTTGCTGATCGCGAACGTCTCCAGTCCGTGCTCGGCGAGGATCTCCTTGCGCGAGTCGATGTAGGAGTCGTCCTCGAGGGCCTTGTCGACCTCGAAGTGGTCACCCCAGCACGCCAGTTCCAGCCCGTCGTAGCCCCACTCGGCCGCGCTTCGGCAGATCTCGGTGAAGGGCATGTCGGCGAACTGGCCGGTGAACAGCGTCACGGGTCGGGTCATGTCGCGGGTCCTTGCTCGGAATGTCGGTGGTCGGGTGAGGGCCGCACCCCTCGGTGCGACGGTAGTGGGCCCGTGAACGGGCCCGGCCGGCCCGTCGACCACGTGTGCAGGCACGTGGTCGACGGGACCGGCGGGTTGTCCTGGTGCGGGGGTCCTCGGTCAGACCGAGGTCACTCGTCCTCCTCCAGGAAGTCGGGGGTCTCCACGAACTTGGGGGCCTTGCCGTTGGACTTCTCGATCGCCTTGGCGTTGGCCGCGGCGTCCTTGTCCGTGTTCGCCGCCGAGCCGTCACCGTTGAGGTCGCGGATCAGCTCGGTCAGGTCACGTGCCAGCAGGCGCTGGACGTCGTAGTCGTCGATGTCGCGGGCCTTGTCCCGAGCCTTCTGCAGCTCGGTGCGGGCCTGCGCCGTCCTGCCACGGTCGAGGTGACGCTCGGCACGCTGCACGTGCTTGGCGACCTCGTTGGCCTCCCTCGTGGTGATCAGGCCCGCCTCGGTGAACCGGTCCAGGTTGATGAACACGTCGGTGATCGACGTGCCCACCGTGAAGGTGATGGTCGTGGCGCGACGGTTGCCCGCCGAGTCACGAGCGACCACCTTCATCGTGTGCTCACCCAGGTCCAGGTCCCACAGTCCGAGCTCGAGCTCGAACGGCGAGTCACCGTTGTGGATCCGATCATCGTCCAGCCACACCCGCAGGAAGTCCAGGTCGGACTCACTGTCGGTCGCGGTCGCCACGATGTCCAGCACGCGCGAGTCACCGTAGGTCCCACCGTTGCGGACACCGGTGACCGTGATGGTCGGCTTCGTGGTGTCCGGCGGCGGCGTGACCGTGAAGTCCAGCCGCTGCGTGGTGTAGTTGCCCGCGACGTCGTGGGCCCGCACGAACAGCTCGTAGCTGCCCGGCTCCAGGCTGCCCGGCACGAACGGACCACCAGCCGGCAGGTCCCGGTCGATGATCACCCCGTCCAGGCGGACGCGGACGATCCGCACCCCCGACGTGGCGTCGGTGGCCGACCAGGTGACCTCGTCACCACCGCCCTGCGCGAACTCCTGGCCGTCGGTGATCCCGTCGACCATGAGCTCGGGGTTGGTCGTGTCGATGTCCATGGTGAACGACTCGACCTGCGAGGTCTCGTCGCCACGCACGGCCCGCACGTCCAGGGTGTGGCTGCCATCGGCATCCACGACCAGGACACCGTCGTCGTCGGCGACCCACTCGCCACCGTCGACCGAGAACTCGATCGTGGCGTCGTCGTTGGTCGTCGCGGTCACGGTCACGGGGCTGACGTACCAGCCGTCACGACCATCCGGGTCGGCCGGGTCCAGCGTGACGTCCAGCGTCAACTCCTCCACCTCGTCGACCGTGCAGTCGGCGTCCTCGATCCCGGCGGCGGTGGCGATGCCACCCCACAGGTGCTCGCGGAACAGGGTGTCGGTGGTGAAGCTGGCGTCGGTGTGGCCCAGCGCGGTGTACCAGGAGCGGCCACCGTCGTAGTCGTGGCACCACGACATCGGGTGGTCACCCATCGCCAGGCCGCCCACGGCGTAGGTCGACTCGTCGATGGTCATGAGGACGTGGACGTCCTCACGCGGGTTCTCCATGAAGGAGTACCACTCGTCGACGCGGGTCCAGTCCTCGGGCAGCATCGACGTGGACGGGTGGTCCATGTCCTCGATGTTGAGCGTCGCCTCCGGGGTGCCCGGCGGGTGACCCTCGAAGTAGGCGCCGACGAGGTCGCCGTACCACTGCCAGTCGTACTCGGTGTCGCTGGCCGCGTGGACGCCGGCGAAGCCGCCACCGTCCTGGATGTAGGCCTCGAAGGCGTCCTGCTGGACCCCGTTGAGGACGTCACCCGTCGTGGACAGGAACACCACGGCGTCGAACTGTGCCAGGTACGACTCACTGAAGAAGTTCGCGTTCTCGGTGATGTCGACCACGGCGCCGTTGGCGTTGGCCAACTCCGTGATGGCCTGCTTGCCCGCCGGGATGGACCCGTGGCGGAAGCCGGCCGTCTTGGAGAAGACCAGGATGCGTGGCGTGTCGTCGTCGGCGATGGTGAAGCTGGCCGACTCGATGTCGCTGGTGTTGCCGTCGACATCCGTGGCGCGGTACTCGACCACGTGGTTGCCGACTGCGCTCACCTCGACCTCGGTCGTGTACTCGCTCCACTCGCCACCGTCGATGCGGTACTCGACGTAGTCCACCTCGGTGTCGTCCATGGCGGACAGGTCGACCGTGACGGTCCCGGACGAGGTGTCCAGGTCCACGCAGCCGATGGGCAGGCCGGTCGAACCGACGTGGACCATGACCGACTGTGCGGTCGCCCGCGCAGCCCAGTCGGCGACACCGGTTGCGGTGGCGTTGCCGTCAGCGTCGGTGGTGAACCCGGCGGTCGGGTCCTGCGTGGCCGACAGCCACAACTCGTTCGGCGGCTCGGTCGCGCCGTCCGGGTCGTCGCGGTAGTGCGGCCCGTCCTCGCCACAGGCGAGGTCGTGCAGGTGCCCGCTGTACTGCGAGTTGGGCTCCAGGCCACCGACGTCGACGTTGATCGTGGTGGAGTCCTCCTCCACGATCATCTCGCCGGTGCCTTCGATGGCCGTGCCGGTGGTCGGCGTGAACGAGCCCTCGAAGGTCCCGAGCAGCGTGGCGGTCACGGTCGGCGGGGTGCCGTCGACCTCCTCCTCGACCACGTGGAAGTAGTCGAACGCGATCGGGACCGAGCCGTTGGTCTGGTTGGTCCCCACGGTGAAGGGACCGACCGAACCGCCCTCGGCGACGGCCGCGTTGGTCGCGCTGTCGGGCATGTCGGTCCAGGTCTCACCATCGACCGAGTAGGACCCGGAGATGGTGTCGCCCGAACGGCTCAGGCGCAGCCACAGTTCGTCCTGGGGCGCCAGCGCCGGACCGTTGACCGCCGTGACGGACCCGTCGATCTCGCTGAGGAGCTCGACGAGGCCACTGGGCGCACTGCCGGCGGCGTTGGTCACCACGTGGTCGAACTTCACGTAGTTGTCGTCGTCCAGGTACAGGATCAGGCCACCCTGCTGGTACTGCTCGTACAGGGCGGAGGTGTTGAGCTTGGCCTCGACCGTCCACTCGTCCTCAGCCGGCTGCGGCTGGAGGATGAAGTTGGTCGGCTCGCCGTTCGGCGTCTGGTAGATGTCGCCGTCGCCGGTCTGGATGATCAGTTCGCCATCCGTGACCTCGTAGGCGCTCTCGTCCACGCGCACGCTGTCGGTCCAGCGGCACAGGTCCAATTCGGACCCGTCGAACTCGTCGTTGGGGTCGACCGGGCCGGCGTTGCCGCCGCCACCGTTGCCGTCAGCACCCTCGTACCGGATCCAGTCGAAGCTGGCCTCCTCGTCGGCGGAGTTGTCGGTGCCGGACAGGGCCATCAGCCCCATCTGCACGTCGTCCCAGCCAGCGATGCCCGTGACGGCGTCGATGGGCTGCCAGTCGGAGCCGTCGCTGGAGAAGAACGGCGTGACCGAACCCTCGGCGTCGACCATCAGCTGGAGGTAGATCTCGTCCGGGAAGGCTGCACCCAGTGCGGCGCTGTTGACCTCCGTCGGCGTGCCGTCGACCTCCCACAGGAACTGCACGACCCGTGTTTCCGGGTTCGCGGCAGACGTGTCACGGCCCTCCACGACCAGCTTCACGTAGTTGTCGTCGTCCTGGTAGAGCAGCAGCCCGGCCTGCTCGTAGGCCTCGTAGGCCGCGACGTCGACGACGGTCGTGACCGACCCCGCGCCGTCCGGCAGGGGCCGGACCACGATGTTGGGGGTGTCGGTGTTGTTGGTCCCGTAGATGTCGGTCGCGCTGACCGGCAGCACCAGGTTGGAGTCCTCGACGCGCAGGTTCCCGTCGGGGCGGATCACGGTCCAGGCGCTGTCGAGGCTGGTGCCCTCGAAGTCGTCCTCGACCACGTTGCTCGCGGACGCACCGTCACCCACGTAGGCGAAGGACTCGAACGCGGCTTCCTCGTCGGCGGGCTGGTTGTTGCCCGACAGGGCGAACACGCCCATCTGGAGGTTCTCGAAGTTGGTCCGGTTCGCGGTGGTGCCGAAGTCGGTCCAGTTCTCGCCATCCGTGGAGTACGCGGGCTGGATGACGTCGTCGGTCCCGGTCAGGCGGATGTACACGGTGTCCGGGAACGCGGCACCGAGTGCGGCGCTGTTGTTCTCCGTCGGGCTGCCGTCGACCTCACTGACCAGCTGCATGACGCGGCTCGCCGGGTTGGCCTGGGCGTCCGTGCGACCCTCCATGACGAACTTGACGTAGTTGTCGTCGTCCTCGTAGAGGATCAGGCCGGCCTGCTGGTAGGCGTCGTACAGCTGGGCCGTGACCTCGGTGGTGATCTCGAAGTCACCATCCGGCAGCGGCGTGTGCACGATGTTGGGCGTGTCGGTGTTGTTGGTCGAGTAGATGTCGGTCGCGGTCAGCGGCAGCACCAGGGTGGAGTCCTCCACCCGGAGGTTGCCGTCCGGACGCAGCACCGACCAGCGGGCGTCGAGCGAGTCGCCGTCGAAGTCGTCGACGAACCCACCTCCGCCGTCACAGTCGGGCCCTGGCGGGAAGTCGACCTCGATGTCGATCTCCGCGGTCGAGCTCGCACCGTCCGGGTCGGCCACGGTCACGATCGCCGTGTAGTCACCCGGGGAGTCGTAGGTGTGGGACACGTCGGCACCGTCGGCGACGCCACCGTCACCGAAGGTCCAGTCGTAGGTGAGCGGGGAGTCGCCCTCCGGGTCGGTCGCCGTCGCGGAGAAGTCCACGTCCAGCGGGGCCTCACCCGAGGTCGGGGTCGCGGTGGCGTCGATCGTCGGGGCGCGGTTGGAGCTCACGCCCTGGCCGTCGAAGTCCATGTAGTCGGCGTTGAACAGGTAGCCCGACGAGTTGTCGCTGGACTGTGCCACGAAGTAGATGGAGTCCGTGGTCGTCCCCGCGGGGATGTCCAGGGTCACCGTCTCGTAGGTCTGCCAGCCACCGGTCGGCTCCACGGTCGCCGAGGCGATCACGGGTCCGTCGGGGGCGTCGGCACGCAGTTCCAGGATGCCACCGTCGCCGGCCGAACCGACCGCGACGTCGACGGTGTCGATGCCCGACAGGTTCGCCGGGTCCATCGACCACCAGTCGCCGTCCTGGACGAAGCCGACATGGCTGCCCGCGGACGAATCGTCGCTGTCCTCGACCTCGACACCGGGGTCGTCGGTACCCGCACCGTCGGCCTGGCGGCCGGTCTCGGCGAAGTACTCGGCCTCGGTGTGGCGCAGGTTCAGCTTGACGACCTCCTGGGTCGTGAGGCTGCCGGCACCACCCTCGCCGCCCTGGTCGGTGTAGGTGAAGGTGATGACACCGAAGATGTCGGCACCCACGTGGCCGGTGTCACCGGGGATCGGGAACTGGCCCGAGCACCCGGTGTACTGGTCGTAGGGGTGGGCGTGCTGGTCGTGGCCAAGTGCGGGCTGCGTGATCACGTCGTCGCAGTCGACCGTGCCGTCCTCGGCGTCGGTGACGTCGAGGTCGTAGGCGACCGTGTCACCGAAGGAGAAGAAGCCACCGTTGAGCGGGGCGTTCACGTCGATGACCGGCGCGCTGTTGCCGGCGGTGATCGTGACGCTGGCCGAGGCGGTGTCGCCCTCGTCGTCGGTCACGGTCAGCAGGGCGTTGAACTCGCCACCGGTGACGTAGGTGTAGGTGTCCTCGACGTTGGTCGAGTCCACGGTGCCGTCACCGTCGAAGTCCCACTCGACGGTCACGTCGCCACCGTCCGGGTCGTTGGACCTGGCGGCGGAGAAGTCCACCTCCAGCGGGAGCGCACCGGCTCGGGGGTCGGCGTCGATGCGGGCGACCGGCGAGCGGTTCCCACCCACGTACTCGATCTTGTAGACACCCGAGTCGGGGTTGTTGTCCCCGTACCCGTTGCCCCACTCGACCACGTACAGGGCGCCGTCCGGACCCCAGAAGAAGTCCTGGGTGCGGACGAAGGACACGCCGCGGAAGACCGAGTTGATCTTCTCGACCTTGTCGATGTCGTCGTCGACCTGGAAGGACCACCACGCGTTGTTGGTGCGGTTCCAGTCGGCGAAGATGTTCTTGCCGTCCCAGTACGCGGGCCACTTGACCTCCGACGACAGGTCGGCGTCGTAGCGGTACGGGGCCGAGGTCATCGGCGCACCGATCTGGCCCACCTCCGGGGTACCCGTGCTGGACTTGCCGAACCACTCGTCGGCGGGGACCACCGGGGGCAGTTCCGTGAGCCCGGTGTTGTTCGGCGACTCGTTGACCGGGTTGTCACAGTTGAACAGTGCACCGGAGGTCGACGTCGCGAAGTTGTAGTCGTTGTAGGGGACGTTGTTGCTGACGCAGTACGGCCAGCCGTAGTTGCCCGGCTCCTTGATGATGTTCCACTCGACGCGACCGTCGGGACCGCGGTTGGCGTTGGCCGAGCCCGCGTCCGGGCCGTAGTCGGCCAGCACCACCGTGTCGGTCAGCGGGTCGATGCCGAAGCGGAACGGGTTGCGGAAGCCCATCGCGTAGATCTCGGGGCGGATGAGGGACTGGTCCTTGTCGGCCGCCCACTCGGTGTCGATGAGGTTGCCGTCGGGGACGGTGTAGGACCCGTCGTCCTGCGGGGTGATCCGCAGCAGCTTGCCGCTCAGGCTGTTGGTGTTGGCCGAGGAGCGCTGGGCGTCCCAGGCCTCACGACCCGCACGCTCGTCGATCGGCGAGTAGCCACTGGAGGCGAACGGGTTGGTGTTGTCACCCGTGGCCATGTACAGGTTGCCCTCGCTGTCGAACTCCAGGTTGCCACCCGCGTGGCAGCACTCGGCCCGCTGCGTGGGGATGTTGAGCATGCGGACCTCGCTGTCGAGGTCCAGGGTGTTGCCGTCCATGGTGAACCGCGAGATCCAGTCCCCGGTGTCCGCGCTGGGAGACCAGGCGAGGTAGATCCAGTTGTTGTCGGCGAAGTCGGGGTCCAGCGCCAGTCCGATGAGGCCGAACTCCTGGACGGTCGTGACCGGCAGGTCGGCGGCGGTGCTGATGGCGCCGTTGGGCTGGATGAGCTTGAGCTCGCCGGTGCGCTGGATGTAGAACACGCGACCGTCGGGCGCGACCTCGACCGCCATCGGGGCCGTGGTGTCGTTGTCCAGGGTCACCTTCTGGAAGTTCTCGGTCAGCGAGGCGCCACAGTCGGCCGAGGCCTCACCGGCGGCGGTCTCGATGCCGCCCCAGATCTCGGTCAGGAAGTCGGCGTCGGCGAAGGAGGCCTCGGTGTGGCCCAGGCCGGTGTACCAGGAACGACCGCCGTCGTAGTTGTGGCACCAGCTGATCGGGTGGTCCAGGCCCATCGAGTTGCCGCCCGGGGTGTAGGTCGACTCGTCCAGCGACTGCAGGACGTGCACGTCCTGGCGCGGGTTGGTCTGGAAGGCGTACCACTCGTCGTTGCGCGTCCACCGGGTGGGCAGGTGGGAGGTCGACGGGTGGGCGTGGTCCTCGGTGATGATCGTCGCCTGGGGCGTTCCCGGCGGGTGGCCCTGGAAGTAGGCGCCGACCAGGTCGCCGTACCAGGCCCAGTCGTACTCGGTGTCGGACGCGGCGTGGATGCCCGCGAAGCCGCCCCCGGTCTGGACGTAGTTCTCGAACGCCGCCTGCTGGCTGGCGTTGAGGACGTCACCCGTGGTCGACAGGAACACGACCGCCGCGTAGTTGTCGAGGTTGTCCTCGGTGAAGGCCGTGGCGTCCTCGGTGGCATCCACCGCGACGTTGTTGTCCGCCCCCAACTGCTGGATGGCGGCGATGCCCTCGTCGATGTTGCTGTGACGGAAGCCTGCGGTCTTGGAGAAGACCAGGATGGAGTAGTCCTCGGCCGCCTGTGCCGATGCGGGCACGGACATGGCGACGAGGGAACTGACCATCATCACCAGCGTGGCGAGGAGGGCGAAGAAGCGGCGTGGTGCGGCGGTCATGAGGACTCCGTGGCGGTCGGTGTGGCACTGGCGGCGGACACAGTGACACGATGGTGCGACATGGTCGGTCGGGACGAGCGTGGTTCGGTCGGTCTCGGTCGGTCTCGGCACAGGAGTTCCCGCCGTGGGGGCGGGAACTAGTTGTCTCGTTGATACAAACTCCGGAACCGACATTTGTCAAGGGGTTCGACAAACTCGGCCGAAAATGGTCGCCAGCGGTCCGCTGGCAGGGTGGTGGCAGCCCCGCGAACGGGCTCGTCACGCCCCTGTGGGGCCTGACGCCGCCACGACGACCGCCGAGAACACATGACGAGGGGTCGAATGACGTCGTCGTTTGGCGGCATCGACGTGACTCTCACGCGTCGACGCTCGCCCACGTGCCGTCTTGTCCAGCGCTGCGCTCGACGGCGTCGAGCACACGCTGCACGGACAGGGCGTCGGCGAAGGACGGGGTGGGGTCCTGCTCGTCACCGATGGCGCGGACGAAGTCGGCGATCTCGTGGACGAAGGTGTGGTCGTAGCCCAGCACGTGGCCGGGTGGCCACCACGCCCCCGAGTAGGGGTCGGCGCCCTCGGTCGCCAGCACGCGGGTGAACCCGCCGGTGGCGGCATCGGCGGTGGCGTCGTGGATCCACAGTTCGTTCATGTCCTCGAAGGAGAACCGCAGGGCGCCCCGTGAGCCGTACAGGTCGATGCCCATGTCGTTCTTGGCACCGGCGGCGAACCGGCTGGCCTCGAAGCTGGCCAGGGCCCCCGACTCCATCCGGCCGATGAACAGGGCCGCGTCGTCGACGGTCACCTCGCCATAGTCGTCACCGCCGCTGCCCGACAGGCCGTCGTCGGAACTGCTGGGCAGCGGACGCTGCGTGACGAAGGTGTGGGTCAGCGCGGAGACGCCCGCGACCCGGTCGCCGGTCAGGAACTGGGCCGCGTCGATGATGTGGGCCCCGATGTCACCGAGGGCACCCGACCCGGCGTGTTCCTTCTGCAGGCGCCAGGCCAGGGGGAACTCCGGGTCCAGCAGCCAGTCCTGGAGGTAGCGGGCCCGCACGTGGTGCAGGTCGCCGAGGGCGCCGTCGGCGACCAGTTGGCGCGCCAGGGCCAACGCCGGCACGCGGCGGTAGTTGAACCCGACCATCGATCGCACGCCGTCGGCGTTGGCCGCCCGGGCGGCCGCGACCATCTGCTCGGCCTCGGCGACCGAGTTGGCCAGCGGCTTCTCGCACAGCACGTGCTTGCCGGCCTCCAGTGCGGCGATGGCGATCTCGGCGTGGCTGTCCCCCGGCGTGCAGATGTCGATGACGTCGACGTCGTCACGGTCGAGCAGCGATCGCCAGTCCGTCGTGGACTCCTCCCAGCCCAGCCGATCGGCGGCGGATGCCGTGCGGTCGGCATCACGGCCCGCGACCACGACCCGCCGTGGTCGCAGGGGGAGGTCGAAGGCGGCAGCGGCGTTGCGCCAGGCGTGGGAGTGGGTGCGGCCCATGAAGGCGTGGCCCACCATGCCGATGCCGAGCGTGGCGGTCATTGATGACTCCTGCAGATCGATTCGTGGGGGCGGTCAGGATGTGTCGGACGATGCGGGTGGAACGTGGCCCGGCGCGGCCCACGGCCAGCACGGATGCGGCCCGGGTGCTGGTCGGGGGTGGGGGCTGTCGACGTGCTGGCTGGCGCCGGGACACGTCGACGGTGACGACCGGGGTCCGCACCTGGCGGGACCCCGGTCGTCACCGGTTGATCAGGACTCGAAGCCCAGGGGCAGGTACTCGTCGACGTTGTCGGCGGTCACGACCGCCGAGTAGGTGGTGAGCGAGGCCGGGACCTCGAGCTCCACCAGGGAGTCCATGCCCTTGCCCTGCGCGATCAGGCGGGCCATGTTGATGCCCGTGCCCGCCATGGTCGGCGAGTACAGCACGGTGGCCTCCAGCACGGAGTTGCCTTCCTGGATCGCACGCATGGCGTTGGCCGACCCAGCACCCCCGACCATGAAGAACTCGTCGCGACCGGCCTCCTCGATGGCGGCCAGGACGCCGATGCCCTGGTCGTCGTCGTGGTTCCAGACCGCGTCGATCTCCGGCTCGGCCTGGAGCAGGTTCGCGGTGACCTGCTGGCCGGACTCGACGGTGAACTCGGCCGCCTGGCGGGCGGTCACGGAGAACCCGTAGGTGTCGAGTGCGTCGGCGAAGCCCTGGGACCGCGCCTGGGTCAGGGGCAGGTTGTCGATGCCTGCGATCTCGGCGATGACCGGGTCCTCGACCCCCTCGTCGGTGAGGCGCTGGCCGATGTAGTTGCCGGCGCTGACACCCATGCCGTAGTTGTCACCACCGACGTAGGTGCGGTAGGCCTGTGGCGAGTCGAAGATGCGGTCGATGTTGACCACCGGGATCCCCGCTTCCATGGCGGACTGCGCGACCTCGGTCAGCGCGGCACCGTCGAAGGGCAGGATCGCCAGCGCGTCGACGCCCTGGTTGATCAGGGTCTCGACCTGGCTGATCTGCTGGTTGACGTCGTTGGTGCCTTCGGTGGCCGTGAAGGTCACGTCGTCGAATTCCTCGGCGGCCTTGGCGGCGTTGTCGGTGACGGCGGCGATCCAGCCGTGGTCGGCGGCCGGCGCCGAGAAGCCGATGGTGACGTCGGGACCGGACTCCTGGGCGGCGGCCTCGGTCGAGGTGTCGCTGCCGGCACTGTCACTGGTCGCGGCGGCCGCCGCGCTGGTGGTCGGGGTCTCGGGCTCGGCCTCGTTGCTGGTGCAGGCCGCCAGGACGCTCATCGCGCCGAAGGCTCCCGCGCCCCGCAGGAGGTTGCGTCGGGACAGGTTCTGTGGTGCGTCAGTCATTCAGGTGCTCCTGGTTGCCCGGCACTGCCGGGTGGTGTGGTGTGGGTGGATCGGTGGCCGGGCGTCGAACCCCACGAGTTCTGCGACCGGTGTCGGGATGGTGCGAGCGGACCGGTGGGGGCGACGTGCGGGTGGTCCGCCGGGGACGAGCTGGTTGGTTGCGGGTGGTCGGGTTGATCAGGTGTGGCCCCCGTCGGACCCACGCTGGGCGCGGGCCTGCAGCAACACGGCGAGGACGATGATGACGCCCTTGGCGATGTTCTGGATGTCGGTGGTCAGGTTGTTGAGCACGAAGATGTTGGTCATGACGGTGAACACGAGCACACCGAGGATGGTCCCCACCATGGTCCCGCGACCGCCGGCCAGGCTGGTGCCACCGATGACGACGGCGCCGATGGCGTCCAGCTCGTAGAGCTCGCCGTGGGTGGAGGACCCGGTGGTGGTGCGGGCCACGATCATGATCGCGGCGATCCCGCAGGCCAGGCCCGACAGCGTGAACAGCCACATGGTGTGGCGCTTGACGTTGATGCCGGCGAGTCGGGCGGCCTCGTCGTTGCCACCCACCGCGAAGGTGCGACGACCGAAGGTGGTCCGGTTGAGGACCATCCACCCGATCGCGGCCACCACGATCAGCATCACGACCAGGTTCGGCACCCCGAACACGTCACCGTTGTTGAGGCTGCGGAAGGCGTTGACCTCCACGATCTGGGTCTGCCCACCGGAGATGTACTGGGCGAGTCCCCGAGCCGACACCAGCATGGCCAGCGTGGCGATGAAGGACACGATCTTGCCGTAGGCGATCAGCACGCCGTTGACCAGTCCCGTGGCGGTCCCGACCAGCAGGAAGGCGGCCAGCATGCCCCACAGCCCCATGTCCTGGGAGGCCACCGTGGTGCCCCAGACCGAGGCGAGCGCGACGATCGCCCCGACGGACAGGTCGATCCCCCCACCGATGATCACGAACGTCATGCCCACCGAGACGACCCCGATGACGGCCGCGGACTTCAGGATCGTCAGGAAGTTGTTGGCGTCGAGGAAGTTCTCCGGGGCGGTCACCCACCCGGCGACGAAGGCCAGCACGAGCACCGCGACCAGGCCGAGGTTCTGCATTCCACTGATGCGGTCGGTGAGGGACGCACTGCCGCCCTTGGAGACGCGCGGCTCGTCGGCCGTGGTGGTGGAGGGGTCGGTCATCGCTGGTTGCTCCCGGGATCGACGCGATCGGCGTCGGAGTCGGACGGTTCGGTGTGGTCGGTGGTGTGCCCGGACGGCTCGTCCGGACGATCCTGCGTGCCGGTGTCGGTGCCGGCGTCGCCTTCTGGGCCGTCCGGCCGGCCCGGCGACGGGGCGTCGGGGTCACTGTCGGGGTCGTCGTAGACGTGGCTGGTGTTCTCCATGATCATGTCGAGGACGTCGTCCTCCTCCAGCACCCCGCCCTCGGCCTCGTGGATGATGCGCCCGTCGGCCACCACCAGGACCCGGTCGGCCAGGCCCAGCACCTCCGGGACCTCGCTGGACACCACGACCACGGCCACGCCCTCGTCGGCCAGCTCCCGGATCAGCGAGTACAGCTCGGCCCGTGCCCCGACGTCGACGCCGCGCGTGGGCTCGTCGAGCAGCAGCACCCGACAGCCCTTCATCAGCCACCGGCCGACCACCACCTTCTGCTGGTTGCCGCCCGACAGCGTGCTGACCCGACGGGTCGGGTCGGGGGGTCGCAGTTCGAGCTGTTCGGTGATGCGACGTGCGTCGTCGACCTCGGCGTTGGCGCCGATCCAGCCCCCGTGGCTGTAGTTGCCCAGGTCCGACAGGGACATGTTGCGGGCGATCGTCTGCTCCATGAGCAGGGCCTGGGACTTGCGCTCCTCGGGGGCCAGCCCGAGTCCCATCTTCACGGTCTTGGACACGGAGCGTCGGCTGACCTCCTCGCCGAAGTACGACGTGGTCCCCCCGGACGCCGCCCGGGCGCCGTAGACCGTCTCGAGGATCTCGGAGCGTCCCGAACCCACCAGCCCGGCCAGTCCGAGGATCTCGCCCTCCCGGACGGCGAACGACACGTCCTGGAACTCACCCTTGCGGGACAGGCCGTCCACCTCCAGCACGACCTCGCCGAGGTGGCTGTCGTCGGTGCGTCGGGGTGGGAACATGTACTCGACGTTGCGCCCGGTCATGAGCGAGACGATCTCGGACGTTGGGGTGTTCTTGGCGTCCAGGCCCGTGGCGACGGTGGCGCCGTCCTTGAGCACGGTGACCCGGTCGCCGATCTCGCGGATCTCCTCCAGCCGGTGGCTGATGTAGATGATGGCGACGCCGTCGTTGGTCAACTCGCGGATGGTGCGGAACAGGTTCTTGACCTCGTCACCGTCGAGCACGGCCGACGGCTCGTCCATCACGATCAGTCGGGCGTCGTGGGACAGGGCGCGTGCCATCGACACGATCTGCTTGCCCGCCGCGGACAGGGCGCCCACGGTGCGGCGTGCACGGATCTCGGGGTGGCCCAGCCGCTTGAGGATCGCGCGGGCCTCGCGGTTGGACGCGCCGGAGTCGATCCATCCCAGGCTCGACTTCTCGTGGCCCAGGAAGATGTTGTCGGCCACGCTGAGGCCGTCGATCAGGTCCAGCTCCTGGTACATCGTGGCCAGCCCGGCCTGCAGTGCCGACATGGGGGTCGCGAAGTCGCGCTCCTCCCCCAGCCAGGTGATCGTGCCCTCCTCGGGGGTGTGGGCGGCCGACAACACCTTGATCAGGGTGGACTTGCCAGCCCCGTTCTGGCCCAGCAGGCAGTGCACCTCGCCCTCGCGGACGTCGAGGTCGACGCCGTCCAGGGCCCGGACGCCCGGAAAGATCTTGACGATCCCCTCCATGAGCAGGATCGGGTCGTCCACGTCGTCGGCGTGACGTTCGGGCGTGGCCACGGTGTCGGCCGTCACACGGTCCTCCCCAGGTCGTCGGAGTCGCTCTCGGAGCGGTGGTCGCACGGACCGGCCGACGCGCGGTCGGCCGGTCCCAGGCCCGAGCATTTGTTGTGGGCGGCATTCAAATGCATGGCGAACGTCCTGTCAACGTGGTGTCGCAGCGACCGAGCACCCGTTCCACGTCCTACCTTTGTTCGCACCACAGACAGAAGGGGCCTCCCACGATAGTAAAAACTCGTGCGGTTGTCTCGCATGTGGCACCTGGAGTCGGACGCCGTGGACCAACCCGGCGTTGCAGGTCCCCAGAACCATCCCCATCCTAGTGCGCTGGGTGCACGCACCGGGAACATCTCGCCGGCCTGGTGGTGTCAGGTGCCGGCGGCGGAGGCGATCAGGGCGTCGACGGTCCGTGGCCGCAGGATCGACTCGATGATCATGACGCCGGCCCCGATGATGCCGGCGCGGTCGCCCAGGCCGGCCTGCTCGATGCGCAGGTCGTGGGTGGCCAGCACGGTCGATCGCTCGTAGACGACCTCACGGACCCCGGCCACCAGCTGGTTGGCCGCGTCCGCGACGTCCCCACCCAGGATGATGGCACCCGGGTTGAACAGGTTGACCGCCCCGGCCAGGACGTCACCGATGTGGCGACCGGCAGCGCGGACCAGCCGGGTCGCGGTCGGGTCGCCCTCGCGGGCCAACCGGGACACGTCCCGGGCCTGGGTGGCGGCCAGGCCCTCGGCGCGCAACTGGGCGGCGATGGCGGCACCACCGGCGACGGCCTCGAGGCAACCCCAGTTGCCACAGCGGCACAGCTTGTCGTCACCGTCGGACACCTGGATGTGTCCCATGTCACCGGCGGCGCCCTGCGCCCCCCGGTAGATGTCGCCGTTGGCCACGACCCCGCACCCGATCCCGGTGCCGACCTTGACGAACAGCAGGTCGTCGATGCGATGACGCCAGTTGGTCCAGTACTCCCCCAGCGCCATGATGTTGACGTCGTTGTCGACCAGCACCGGCACGGGGAAGTCCCGTTGCAGGATCGAGGGCACCGGCACGTTGTCCCAGCCGGGCATGATGGGTGGGCTCACGGCGCGGCCGGCCGAGTACTCCACGGGTCCGGGGAGGCCGACCCCGATCCCACGAACGTCGTCGACGTCGCGCTCGGCGTCCTCGAGCATGGCGCGGAAGCGATGCACGGCGACGCCAAGGACCTCGTCGGGCCCCCGTCCGATGTCGAGGTCCACGGCCGTCTCGGCCAGCATCTCCCCGGACAGGTCGACCACGGCCAGGCGACTGTGGGTCGCGCCGAGGTCGGCCACCAGGACCAGTCCGGCGTGGCCGTTGAAGGCCAGGGTGCGTGGCGGACGCCCCCCGTTGCTCGGCGCCTCACCGGATTCGTACACGAAGTCGGCGTCCATGAGGGCATCGATGCGCTGGGACACCGTCGAACGCGACAGGCCCGTCAGGCGGGCCAGTTCGGCACGGGTGCTGGCCTGGCCGTTGCGGATCAGTGACAGGAAGTCACCCGGACTCTCGGCGGACGGGGTGTCGGCCATCGGCTCCTCCGACCCGGGTCTCGGTGTCGGGCCGCGGCGCACGACCCAACGTGCTGGGGTGCCCGGAGCGTAGCAAGGAGATTGCTGCGTCCGACCGAGGCACACGTGGGCGGGTCGTGCGCGATCCCGTCGTCACCGGGGCCGCGGACCGATGCCCTGCGGCACCGGTGACGATGCCGGTCAGGGGGTGTCAGGCCCCGGGCTCGTCGTCGTTCCAGGCCGGGTCGTCGTCCCAGTCCTCGTTGCGCTCGGCCACACGCGCCAGCGCCCCGGCGGCCTCCTCGCGGGTCTGGAACGGCCCGAGTCGGCGACGATCGGCACAGCCCTCGTCCTCCTGCTCGACGCGGTCGTGGTGCAGGCAGTACCAGTACACACGCAGTCCTCGGATCGGTCGTCGTCCCAGTCTGCCCGGTCCGGTGGTGGCCCGGGGGACGTCCGGCCCCGGTCGTGGCGTCCGCGGCGCACCGGCCCGCGGGACGGGGTCCCCCTCGGTCGGGTGCCCCCTAGGCTCGCGGCCATGGCCACCTGGACCACGATCGCCCGAGACCTGGCCCGGACGGCGATGATCGCCGCCGGCCGGGCCATGCAGTCGTCCCGCACGGCGGGCTCGACCGACATCGACATGCCCGAGCTGGCGACGGTCGACGACGTCCGCGCCGCGCGGGACGCCCGCGACGACGCCGCCCCCGGCACGGCCACCCCACCCGATGCCGGCAACGACCCCGAACGCGACCGTCGTCGCCGTGACCGCGACGACGACGGGGTGGCCTCCCCCGGCCAACTCGGCCCGGCAGCCACCATCGAGGTGGAACCGGGTGACCTCGACCTGGTCCGCACGGAGTGGAACCCCGACACCGACGGCGACCCGGACCCCGGCGAGATCGTGTGGACCTGGGTGCCCTACGAGGAGGCCGACGGCCGTGGCAAGGACCGCCCCGTCGTGGTGGTCGCCCGGCTGGCCTCCGACGCCGTCCTGGCGGTGCAGTTGTCCAGCCGCGACCACGACGACGACCGCGGCTGGGTCGGCATCGGGGCTGGCGACTGGGACGGTGCCCACCGGGAGTCCTGGGTCGACCTCGAGCGGCTCCTGCTGGTCCGCCCCGCCGGGATGCGTCGAGAGGCGGCCACGCTCGAACCGCGAGCGCTTCGATCGCGTCGCCGAGGCCCTGGTGCAGCGGTACCGATGGTCGCCCCCGGGGTCGTCCCCCGCACCAGGGTCCGGCACGGCCGGTCAGGCCGAGCGCGGCGCCCCGAGCGCCCGGGATTGACCTCGACCTCATGGGGAGGTTGAGGCTGTACGAACCGTCGATGGATCAGCCTCACGTCCTGGTCGAGACCGTCCGAACCATCGACCTGGGCACGAGGTCGACCTCGTGAAGCAGGGATGTGACGGCCCTCCGCGCGATCAGGACCGGACGGGCTCCGCGGACAGGGTCGTGCGTCCCAGGGCCGTGACGAGACTGGCGACGCCAAGGACGCCGACCGCGACCAGGCACGCCTGGGCGATCCCGACGTCCTCGACCAGGTTTCCGGCCACCGCGGCCCCGGTCGCCGCCCCGGCCGTCACGGCGGTGTTGAGCCACGACAACGCCTCGGTCACGACCGACGCCGGCGCGAGGTCGTCGGCCAGCGCGAAGATGATGACCACCGCCGGGGCGATCACGATCCCCCCGACCATGGCCACGACGGCGAACCAGACCAGGTCGTCCAGCACCAGCGTCACGGCCGACAACGACACCATCAGGCCGACCAACAGCACCAGCAGCCGGCCGTGGCGGGTCCCGGGCCACGTCCGTGACCCGTACACCAGTCCCCCCACGGCCGAACCGAGCGCGAAGGCCGCAAGCACGAACCCGGCCAGCGTGGGCCGCAGGTTGGCCTCCGCGACGGCTGGCGCGAGGATGTCGAGGGTCCCGAAACCGACCCCGACCAGGGCGAACACGCCCATCAGCACGCGCACGCCGGGGACCCGCAGGGCACCACCGCGGATCGTCGCCGGGGTGCCGGGGATGCCACGGATCAGCTCCGAGCGCCCGAACAACACCGTGGCCACGGCCATCGCCAGACCGGCGACCACCACGGCGACCCACGGGGCCACCAGGTCCACCAGGGCCGCCGCGAGGATCGGCCCGGTCACGAACCCGAGTTCGGTCGTGACCCCGTCCAGGGAGAACGCGCGATCGCGCAGCTCGATGCCGTACAGCCGCCGCCACCCGACCCTGGCCACGGGTGACACGGGTGGGAAGGCGAGTCCCAGCACGACGGCGGCGGCGAGGACCACGGCCACCGGCGTGGCGCGCGTGACCGCCGCGGCCAACCCGATCGCGGCCAGCGCATACGCCGGCCCGAGCACCAGGAGCAGTCGTCGCGGTCCCCGACGGTCCACCAGCCGACCCCAGACCGGGGTGGCCACGGCCGTGCCCAGCGACATGACGGCGGCGGTCACCCCCGCGAGGTCGTAGCCGTAGCCCGATCGGCGCACCAGCAGGACCACCGACACGACCGCCATCCCCAGCACGACGCGTGACAGCACGGCGGCCGCCCACGGCACGCCGGCACCGCGGCGCCGAACCAGGGTCAGGTAGCCGGTCACGCACGTCCTCCGTCTCCCTCCGGCACATCCCTGAGGTCACGGGCCGCGGGCGATGCCATGATGCCACCACCGCGTGGGGTCGAGGACGCACCACTCCCGGCCATCCGCACCCGGTCCCCTGCACCCACGAGCCACCGGAGCCGACCGTGTCACTGCCACCTCCACCTCCCGACACGACACCCGACCCGTCCGGATCGACCCCCGGCGACCCGGACCCGCCCCACGGAACCTCGCCGATGGGCGACGGTCCCGCCGCCGACCGAGTGGGCACCGATCCCACGACCCGCACGGGACTGGTCGCGGCGCTCGTCGTCGCCGCGGTCGTGCTGGTCGCGCTGGTGGCCGTGGTGCTCCAGCGTGATCCCCCACCACCGGACCTGGCCACGCCCCAGGGGACGGTGCAGGCCTGGCTGCAGTCGGTGGCGGATGGCGAACCCGACCAGGCGATGCTCGATCCCGCCACCGCGTGCGGCGACGACTCGGGGGTGGTGGTCGGCGACGACGACGTCCGTGCGGTGCTGGTCGACACGACGCGCGACGGGCAACGTGCCACCGTGGTGGTGACGATCACCGAGTCCGCTGGTGGCGTGTTCGACCAGGGCTTCAGCCACGACGAGCGATACCGGCTGCGCCGGGTCGACCGGGGCTGGGTGATCTCGGCGTACGGGTGGCCGTGGGACCACTGCTGGAACGACGCGGTGGACCACACCGTGGACGAGGGGCACTGACATGGTCGTCGTCGCTGCCCTGTCGGCCCTCGTTCCCCTGGCGGTCGTGGTCGCGGTCGTGCTCGCGATGGCACGTGCCGTGCGTGGGGACGGCGACGCGGACTGGACCACGCTGGTCCGACAGTTCTTCCAGCACCTCGTGGCGGCGATCCTGGCCGTCGTGGCCGCCGGCGGGCTGTCGCGCCTGCTGGCCCTGGCACTGTCCGGGCCCGGGCTGCTGGACACCGACCAGGCCCTGGCCGTCCCCGTCACCTTCACCCTCGTCGGTGTCCCGCTGTACCTGGTCATGGCGTGGTGGCTGCTGCGGGTGATGGACCACGACCGGGTCGAGCGCGAGTCCGTCGCGTGGGCGCTGCACCTGGCCGGGGTGGGCGTGGGGTCCGTCGTGGTGGCGATGGTGGGTGCATGGCAGCTGGCCGGGTGGGCGCTGGGCGACGGCGGGGGATGGGCGACACCGGTGGCCAACCTGGTCGTGTGGGGTGGCCTGTGGGTCGGCTACCGGGTGGTGGACCGCCACCTCGACACCCACCTGTCCATCCTCCACGTGATCGCGGGCAGTGCCGTGGGCCTGCTGACGTGGGCGGTCGCGGCGCACCTGCTCCTGACCCGGGTGGTCGAGGACGTCGTGGGACGCGCCGTGGTCGTGGACACCTCGCCGGCGTCGGTGCTGGTCGCGCTGGTCCTCGGCGCGGCGGTGTGGACCGCCTACTGGGTGCTCGACGGCGTGTCGCGTCCGCGGGACGCCTGGTGGTACGGGTGGGTCCTGCTGGGTCCGATGCTGCAGGGCCTGCTCGTGGCCCTCGGCGGTGCCGCCGTCGTGCTCCACGGCGTGCTGGTGGGGCTGGTCGGCAACCCCGGTGGCCCCATGGGCGCCCAGCGTGTCGCCGACCTGGCCCCGGCGCTGGCGGCCGCGTTCGTCGGCGCGGTGGTGGTGGTCGTGCACCGGGCGGTGCTGGTGCCACGGACGCAGCGGACGCGGACCGAGGTCGACCGCGTGCACGACCTGTTGCTGGCCGCGGTCGGGTTGGGGGCCGCCGCCGGGGGGTTCGCCACGGTGGTGGTCGCCATCGTCGAGGCGGTCACCGGCAGCGGTGCCCTCGCACGCGGCCCCGACCCGGTCAACACCCTGCTGGCCGCGCTGACCCTGCTGGTCCTGGGTGTGCCGGTGTGGTGGCGGGCGTGGGGGCGCAGTCAACGGCTGGCGGCCCGGCCCGCGCCGACGGCCGGGGCAGGGGTCCCTGCCCCGAACGATCCGGGTCGCGCCGAGCGTCGGTCCCCCGCCCGCCGCGTCTACCTCGTCGGCCTGTTCGGCATCGGCGCCCTGGTCGCGGTGGCGTCACTGCTGGTCGGCGTCGTCGGGGTGTTCGAGGACGTGTTCTCGGGGCGGCTGGGGGCCGAGACGGTGTTCGACGCGCGCATCGGCCTGTCCCTGCTGGTCACCGCCGGTGGCGTGGCGCTGCTGCACGCGGCGTCGTGGCGTCGCGACCGCGATGCGGACGACCCCCGGGCCGGCGCCGACGGCGGGGCCTTTCCCGCCCACGTCACCCTGGTCGGGGTGGCCGACGGCGAGGTCGTCGCCCGACTGCGTGCGGCCACCGACGCGCGCGTGGAGTTGTGGCGGCGCGACGACGGCGTCTCGCCATCGTGGGACGTCGACGGCGTCACGGGTGCCCTGGCCGGCAACGACGCCGCGCACGTCCTGGTCCTGGCCGGCCCCGCCGGGTTCGAGGTCATCCCCGTCGCCCCCTGACCCGATGGCCCCGCTCGACCTCATGGGCGGCGGGGTGGCTCAGCCGGGCAGGCGCATCACCACGACGTACCCGGGCGGGAACCGTGGCTTGGTCTCGTCGGTGATGCGACGTCCGAGCCTGGTCCGGTGGGTGAACCAGCCCGTCGCGCGCTGGAGCCCGTCGGCCAACGGCTCGCCGACACGCGGGACCTGCTGCACGTGCTTGGCCACGAAGTCGCCGAGCACGTCCAGCGACCCCCCCAGCACCTCCAGGCTGACGATCTCCAGCCCGACCTGGTCGGCCAGCCACCGCAGGGCGTGCTCGGTGGGCCGGAAGTAGTCGTGGGGCGGCTCGTGGATGATGTAGAGGAACGGGACGCTGATGAGGACCGTGCCGCCGGGACGCAGGATCCGCGCGGACTCCGACAGCACGAGTTCGGGTCGCGGGACGTGTTCGATCACGTCGGACAGGACCACGGTGTCGAAGTCGTCGTCGGGGAACGGCAGGGGCTCGGCCAGGTCGGCGACGACGTCCAGGTGGGGATTGTCGGTCCAGTCCACCGCCACGACCTCGTCCACCTTGTCGCGATAGGTCCCGTAGAAGGGCACCAGCCCACAGCCGAGGTCGACCAGGCGGCCACGGGCGTGGGCCTGGATGGCCCGCCCCATGCCGTCGGCGACCGCGTCGGCCTGCAACCGCGACCCCGCGTTGAGGTCGGCCGTGTCGCGCGACCCCCGGAGTCCGTCGGCAGTCTCCACGAACTTCGTCGGTCGCCAGTCAGCCGTGTTCTGCACGTGGATCTTCCCGCTCGGGTGGTGTCGCGTGGGGTACTCGGGAACCGTAGTGCGCGGGCGACGGCCCCCGACCGGGCTCGATGCCTCCGATCGTCCGCGTCGACGCGGCGTGCCGTGCCTGGTCGTGCAGGATAATCGGGCGGGATAGCCTGCCCGCCACGCGACGAGCGGGGGTGGGATGCCGGGGTCGGACCAGCCGCTGATGGCGGCGTTGCACGACTTCATGGTGGAGTACCTCGAGCCCCAGGGTGTGGCCGACAACACCGTTCGCGCCTACCAGTCCGACATCGTGGGGATCGGTCGGGTGGCCGCGGTGGCCGCGCGGCCGGAGGCGCGAGGACTGACCGGGCGCGAACTGGCCGCACTGGCGGCCGACACGGCGACCGACGCCGACCTGGACGAGGTGGTGGTCGGTGACCTGACGGCGTCGGTGCTGCGGCGATCGTTCGGGGCGTGGACGGCGACCCACGCGGTGTCGTCGTCGCGGCGTGCCCACTCGGCCTGGTCGCGACTGTTCGACCACCTCACCGAGGCCGGCGTGGTGGACGGCAACCGCATGGCCGGGGTGCCCAAGGCCACGGCGAGGGCCGCGACCGATGCCGTCACCGGCCGGGCCGACGACGTCCGCTCGCTGCCGGGCGATGCCGGCGAGGTCCGGACCATGCTGCTGGCGGCTGCCGCGAGTCCCCTGCCCGCCGACGACGACCTGGTCCCCGGCAGCGACCTGCACGACCGCCAACACGACCCCCGGACCCGCGTCGCCCCGGACCGTGACCCGTGGCCGGCACGTGACGTCGCGCTGGTGGCGACGTTCCTCTACACCGCGGCGCGGTTGTCGGAGGTGTGCGACCTCAACAACGGGTCGATCACCGGACCGGCCGGCGAGCGCACGCTCACCATCATCGGCAAGGGCGCCAAGCGCCGCCAGGTCGCGGTCCACCCCGACCTCGAGGTCGCCCTCGACGACTACCGACACAGCGATCGCTTCGCCGAGGTCGGGTCTCTGGATGGACCGGCACCACTGCTGGTCGCCAACGACGGCCGCCGGCTGACCTCCAACCAGGTCCAGTACCGCATCGCCAAGCTGTACCGGCGCACCGGGCTGGAGGAACAGCGCTCCCCCGGCGCACTCGTGCACGCACTGCGCCACACCGTCGCGGTGCAACTGGTGGAACGCGGTGTGCCCACGCCGGCCGTGCAGGAGTTCCTCGGCCACAGCAGCCAGGACACCACCATGCGCTACGTCCGCAAGGTCGCCCGCGACCAGCAACGCATCATGGACGCGCTGGACTGAGGACCGGTCACTGCACCAGGAACACCGACCGCGTCCCCAGGTCGCACGGATCGCCCAGCGCGCACGAGCTCGGCGTGATGCTGTCGGTGTAGTTGACGCGCTTGTAGACCAGGTTGAAGAAGAACTCCTGGTTCGTCCCGACGGTGACGTCACGGGGGGGGTCGATCAGTGACGTGTTGGCCGCGCTGCACGGTCCTGTGGCAGGTGGCGAGGAGGGGTGGATGCGGTTGCCCAGGTGGTACCCGCACATCTGCACCGTGACCACGGCCAGGACCGTGAACTCGGCGTTCGTGCCGGTGCCCTGGACCGCCCCGAAGACCGGCAACTGGAAGTCGACCTCGTCGTCGATCAATGGATCGAAGTTCGAGGCCGCCGAGACGGGTGTTCCCGTGTCCCCGGACAGGCACCGGGCGGGCACGATGGGATCGCCGGTCGGCGGACAGTCCACGAAGGTCATCGGCGCCGACGACGGCCCGATGGGGTTGGTGCAGCCCTGCGCGATCGCGGGGCCGAGCTGGGACGGCAGATCACCCGGGCAGTCGATGGTCCACCAGTTCCCGGGCGGCTCCGGGCACGCCGCCGGGTCACTGGGGGCGCCGTTGTCCACCACCGTCGTCGAACGCACCTGCGTGGGCATGGGCTCGTCGGAGGCCGGCGCGTCGGCGGCACACAGCATGTACGGCCGCACCCCGGACCCGAGGGCGCCCGGGATGCCCAGGGCGGCTTCGGCCTTCCGGGTCGACTGGATCTGCGTGCGCGCGCCGGGCATGGCCCGCGCCAGGGAGGTCTCGGTCGTGACGGTGGCCGTCCAGCCGGCCCGGAGTTCGGATCCCTCGCACCGGATGTCGGCCACCACGTCGACGCTCGGGTGGTTCTGCTGGAACACGTCCTGGCCGGCATTGACGCCGAGCTCGTACCCGGCCGTGGCCAGGATCTGCGGACACGAACCGGGGACCTCGGCATAGGCCGCCGCCGAGGCGAGCGCCGCCGCATCCACGCCCGTCTGGACCTGGCGGCTCTCGGAGTAGGCCAGGCCGAAGTCCACGGCGAACGACGACAGGCCGAGCAGGACGACCAGGCACACGGCCACCACGATGGCGACGGCGCCCTGCTCGTCGTCGACGGGTCGTGGTCCCGGCCGGGTCGTCATGATGCCTCGCACGCGAACACGCCGTCCCGGGACATGGTGAAGTCCGGGTCGTTGCGGACGAACGGGATGGACAGGGCTCGGGTGATGGTGACCTCCACGGCGACCCAGGTCGCATCCGGGTCCTCGCAGGGGACGGCCGCCAGCGTGGGACACAGGTTCTTGCGGGTCGGGTCGCCGTCGTCCGCGGTGTTGCGGACCACGATGTTGAGCGTGGCGTCCGTGGAGGGATCGATGTTGGACGTCTCCATGGCATCGCGGGCGCGGTCCACGACCTCGGCGCACGTGCTGCCCTGCGACCCGTATCGCGCCCCCTCACGGGCCCCGTTGGCGATCGCCATGACCTGGCCGAAGCCCGTGCCGACCTGCATCGTTCCCAGCAGCACCACGAGCAGGAGCGGAAGCAGCAACGCCAACTCCACCGCGGCCGCACCCCCCTGGTCGTCCCGTCCCGCGGTCCACGGATGCACCCCTCGGCGACCCCGCATCATGGCATCACCGCGTTGTACTCGCATCGTGCGCTGCCCTCACGCCGGAGGTCGAAGGTGTCCGCACCGAAGAACGGGATGATGAGGCTCGCGGTGTAGTTGGTGGTGACCACCAGCTCGGTCCCCACGGGCCGTCCCACGCAGGGCCTGACCGCCGGGGCCGCACACAGGTCGGATGCGCCGTTTCGCAGCGCCGGGTCGACCGTGCTGTCGTGCACCCAGGTCTCGACGTCGGCAGGTGCCAGGGCCACGGTCACGACCCCCTGTTGCACGGCATCGACGATGTCGCCGCAACTCCCCGACGACACGGGGGGATCACTGGGTGAATCCGCCGGCTGTTCGGGGACGACCGCCACCCGGACGCCCTGCTTGGCGCCATTGCTCAGGGCGAGGTCCTGGGCGAAGAAGATGCCGAACTGGATGATGCCGAACACCAGCATGAACAGCAACGGGGCGACGATGGCGAACTCGACGGCGGCAGCCCCCTCGTCGGGACGCCGACGGCCCTGACGAACGGTCGCCTCACGCATCACATCCCCCGGACTGGATCCACGGCCGGCAGTCGTCCCGCCGCCCCCGATGCCCGGACGGGCACGAGCAGGATCCCGCGACCAACCCCGAAAAGTCTACATCACGATGGCCCGGTCCTTCCTGGCGCCGGCGGGTCACCACGACACGACTACGATCGCGACCGCGGTCGCGGGCCGAAGGGACCGTGGTCCCAACCGTCGGCCACCGCGCGTGACGTATCGTGAAGGCGTTCGGTGAGTGCGACCCCACCACCGAACTCGACTGGCCGGCAGCAGGGATTTCGGGGGAAAATCCTGCTCGCCGGCCAGTCATCTTTGGTCTGGTCCGCACCCGGGTCGGCACCACCGGTTCGACCGCGCCGGGAGGGAAGGGACGGACCACCGTGCAGCCATCACACGGGACGAGCCCGGCACCTGCGGGTTCGGGCGGGTGGGTCGGACTGCTGACGCCCGCGCGACTGACGCGGTTCGGGATCGCCGTTGCCGTCGCCCTGACCGTGGCGTTCGTGGTGTTCGTGGCGACGGCCGACGGCGTGCAGGCGATCGCGGGTGGCCGCCTGGGTGGCGACTGGGCCGCCTTCCACACGGCCGGGGTCCTGCTGCTGGACGACCCGGGCCTGCTGCTCGACCCCGTGGCACAACAGGACCAGATGGCCCGCTACCTCGACGGGAACTTCGCGCCCTTCCCCTACCCACCCCTGTTCGGCTACCTGTACGTGCCGTTCGCACTCGTGGGGTTCCGGGTCGGCTACGTGGTCTACGTCCTGTGCCTGCTGGCCCTGGGCATCGTGGCGGTGCGCTGGATCCTCGACCTGTCCGGGGTGTCGTCGGACTGGCGTCTGGTGGGACTCCTCGGGGCCATGACCTACCCCGGGACGTTCCTGTCGGTGGGCGGTGCCCAGAACGCCACGATCACGTTGTTCCTGCTCGCACTCACCGGTCGCCTGCTGGCCGATGATCGGCCGGTCGCGGCCGGGCTGGCGCTCGGACTGCTGTGGTTCAAGCCACAGTTCGCCATCCCGGTGCTGGCGCTGGTGCTGGTGGCCGGACATCGTCGCACGGTGGCGGTCGCCAGCGCCGTCGGGCTCGCCATCGCCGGTGTGACCGGCCTGGTGTTCGGCGGGGACTGGCTGGCTCGCTGGTACGACCTGTTGCGGCTGACCGACACCGGGAACCGGATCTTCAACACCGGCGCGACGGTGTCGCCGGTCGAATGGGTGCGGGGGGTGGTGGCCTCGCCCGCGGGCGACCTCGTCGGCCTCGCACTGGCCGTTGGCCTGGGACTGGGGTTCGCGGTGGTGGCGCATCGTCGCAACCGCCCCCGGGACCTCCTGCCGATCATCGTCCTGGCACTGCTGCTGACCGCGCCCCATGCCCTGCTCTACGAACTGTGCCTGCTCGTCCCGGTCCTGGCGGTCGTGGTCCGCCATCGTGGTCCCGCCTGGGGCCTGGGGCTGTGGGCCGCTGCCGGCGTGCTGGCCTTCTCGGTTCCGGCGCCACTGCGCATCGGCTACGTCGTGGTCGTCGGCGTGCTGTGGTGGTCGACGCTGCCGCCGGACTGGCGCGGACCGCCGGTGGCCGTGGCGGGCGACGACCCAACCGTCGCGTTGCGCGGTACGGACCACACCGGCAATACCATCGTGGATCGGACGCCCCGCGACGCGTCCGGCGGCAGGGAGCATGCATGACGGACGCGGCGATCCAGGTCGACGGGCTGGTCCGGACCTTCGGTGACCTCCGGGCGATCGACGACGTCTCCTTCGTGGTGCCCCATGGATCCGTCGTCGCCCTGCTCGGTCACAACGGGGCCGGCAAGACGACCCTGCTGCGCATCCTCAACGGACTGTTGCGCGCGACCCACGGGACGGTGCGGACCCTGGGACTCGACCCGGTCACGGACGGCCAGTCCGTGCGCGAACGCACGGGTGTGCTGACCGAGTACCCCGCCCTGGACGACTTCCTCACCATCCGCGAGAACCTCGAGGCCTACGGGGCCATGTACGGGCTGGCCCCGACGTTGGTCGAACAGCGTGGCGCCGCCCTGCTGGCGGAACTCGGCCTCGCCGACCGGACCCACAGCCAGACACGCGACCTGTCGGCGGGGCTCAAGCAGCGCGCCGCCCTGGCCCGGGCCCTGCTCCACGACCCGGACCTGCTGCTGTTGGACGAGCCGACGTCCAACCTGGACCCGCTGGCTGCCCGCCACGTGCGACAGCTCGTGGCCGCACGTTCGCACGAGCACGGCACCACCGTGGTCGTGTCCACCCACAACCTCGCCGAGGCCAGCGC
Source organism: uncultured Nitriliruptorales bacterium (assembly GCA_963735045.1). Taxonomy (GTDB): domain Bacteria; phylum Actinomycetota; class Nitriliruptoria; order Nitriliruptorales; family Nitriliruptoraceae; genus Salsipaludibacter. The sequence continues at coordinate 1,348,868 of CAVTIZ010000003.1, forward strand.
CATCGCCGACCGCGTCGTCGTGCTCCAACGGGGCCGGCTGCTGGCCGACGCGACGGTGGACGAACTGGTCGCCCGTGGCGCCCGTCCGCACGTCGCCGTCACCGTGGCTGGCGACGACCTGGCCGCGGCCATGGACCTCGCCACCCGGCTTGCGGGCGCATGCGAGCCACACCGCCGGAACGCGACCTTCAGCGTGTCGACCCGCGACGTGGGCGTCCCGCGCCTGGTGGCGTCCCTGGTCGCGGCCGGCCTGTCGGTCGAGGCCGTGGTCCCGGAGGCGCCATCGCTGGAGGACGTCTACGTCTCGCTGCATGCCCCGACCGTGCAACGGACCGAGGTGCCCGCATGACCAGCCTGGTGTCCCCACGCGACAAGCCGTCGACGCGCATTCGCTGGCGGCGTGTCCGCTCGATCGCCCGGCGGGACATCGCCTCGATCCTGCGCAACAAGGGGGTCCGGGTCCCGCTGCTGGTCGCCCCCACGGTGATCCTGGTGATCCTGCCCGTCCTGCTGGTCACCGGCGGGGACGTCCTGACGTCGTCCACCACCGGGCAGTTCGGCCAGGGCGGCGGCGCCGGCGCGCTCACCCAGTCGTTCACCCCCGAGACCGCCGAGTTGGCCACCGGGTTCACGGGCGCCGCAGCATGGCCGACCTTCATCCTGCAGGTGTTCATCGCGCCGCTGTACCTGTTGATCCCGCTGATGGTGGCCACGGTCATCGCCGCCGACTCCTTCGCGGGCGAACGCGACCGCGGCACACTCGAGCCACTCCTGCACACGCCGACCACCGACCGCGAACTCTTCGTCGGCAAGTTCCTGTCGGCCTGGATCCCGGCGATGGTGGTCTCGCTGGGCGGATTCGTGGTCTACAGCGTGATCGCCAACGCCGTCGCCTGGCCCGTGGTGGGGGCGATCTTCTTCCCCACGCCGGAGTGGTGGTTGCTGGCCCTGGTGGTGACCCCGGCGCTGGCCGCCCTCGCGCTGGGGGTGATGGTCCTGGTGTCCAGCCGGGTCCAGTCGGTCCAGGCCGCCCACCAGTTCGGGTCGCTGGTCGTCCTGCCGATCATCCTGCTGCTCATCGGCCAGGTGTCGGGCGCGCTGCTGTTCTCGCCCAGGTTCGTGGCCGGGCTCGGCCTGCTCATCTGGGTGGCGGCGCTGGTCGCCCTGCGCCTGGCCGCCCGGGACTTCAACCGGGATCGCCTCGCCGAGCGGCTGTGACCGGCGGTCCCGGTGCCCACGTCGCCCCGGGTCAGCGCTGGATGACGTTGTCGTAGATCGAGATGGCCGCCGGCCCCAGCAGGATCACGAACAGCGCCGGGAAGATCCCGAACAACAGCGGGAAGATGATCTTGACGGGGAGCTTCTGGGCCTCCTCCTCGGCTCGCTGGCGACGCTTGAGACGCAGTTCGTCGGCCTGGACCTGCAACACCTTGGCGACCGAGATCCCGAAGATGTCGGCCTGGATCATGGCCAGCACGAACGACTTCAACTCCTCGACCTTGGACCGCTCGCCGAGGTCGCGGAGCGCATCGGCACGCGACCGGCCCAGGCGCATCTCCTGCACGACCCGGTACATCTCACCCCCCAGGGGACCCCGGATCTCGCGCGCCACCCGGTCCAGCGCCGCGTCGAAGCCCAGTCCGGCCTCGACGGTGATCGACAGCAGGTCCAGCGCGTCCGGCAGGGACCGCTGGATCCGCAACTGGCGCGCGCTCGCCCGGCTGCGCAGGATCCATTCGGGCAGGTAGTACCCGACCGCGGCGAACACGAACGCGCTGACGAACTGCACGAGCAGGGACAGCCCCGCCAGCCTGGTGAGCACGAGCATCACCACGGCCAGCACCGGCGCCAGGACGACCTTGACCGCCAGGACACGCTCGCCGTCCCAGCTCGAACTGCCCCCGGCGTAGACCAGTTCCTCGTCGAGTCGCTCCACCACGGACCCCGGCGTGAAGCGGGAGACGAACCGGCCGACGCCCTGCAACGCCGGCACCAGGATGCGCTGCGAGGCCGGCACCGCGAGTTCGCGTTCGCGGACCTGGGTGACCTCCGGGTCGTCCCAGGTCGCGGTGCGCAGGCTCCGGTTGACCGAGCGTCGGGCGAGGACGGCATCGACGGCGACCATCGACACGATGCCGACGGCCACGGTGCCGACGGCCAGGGCGGTGAGCAGGTAGGGATCCATCAGACGTCGATCTCGATCAGGTTCTTCATCCAGTACACGCCGATCGCCATCAACACCAACGCACCACCCATCATGACCTGGCCGACCCCGCTGGTCACCAGGGGCTGGAGGTAGTCGGGGTTGACGAGCAGCATGTAGCCGCCCAACGCGAACGGCAGGGCCGTGAGGATGATCGCCGACAGGCGCCCCTCGGCCGACAGCGCGGTGATCTGGCGTCGGGTCGCCGCCCGCTCGCGCAGGGTGGCGGCCACGGTCTCCAGCAGCTTGGCGAGGTTGCCACCGACCCGACGCTGGATGTTGATCGACACGGCCACCCAGCGGAAGTCGTCGGTCCCGACCCGCTCGGCCATCTCCATCAGCGAATCCTCCAACGGCAGCCCGAGCCGGGCCTCCGACAGCACTCGCTGGAACTCCGACCTGGTCGGGTCCGGCGGTCTCCTTGACCACGGTGTCGATGGCCTGGAGGACCCCGTAGCCAGCCTTCATCGAACCGGCCAGCAGCTGCAGGGTGTCGGGCAGCTGCTCCATGAACTGCTTCTGGCGGGAGTCGACGCGCACGCCGAGGACGATGTTGGGGACGACCCAGCCGAGGACGGCAAGGAACAACCCGACGACCACGTTGCCCAACGCCCACCCCAGGCCGAGCGCGACGAGCGCCAGGATCGCCCGCAGCGTGGTGAACTCGCCCGACCGCAGGGGCCAGGCTGCCCGGTCGATGCGGGCCTGCAGCGTCGCGTCGTAGCCCTCCGGCTTGGGGACGCGCTCGATCAGCTCGATGGCACGACGCGACATCGCCGCCGTGGTCGGGGACAGGTCCTCCCTCACCTCGGCCGGGACCTGGCCGCCGCCGATCGCGACCTGGAGGTTGCGGGCGACCTGGCGGTCGCCGATCGGCACGAACAACGCCAGCAGCAACAGCGCCAGCCCCAGCGCCGCGGCACCCACGGCCAGGGTCGCGACCCAGGCGTTGGCGAACAGCCCCGGCGAGGCCACGGCGACGACGTTGGGCTCGGCGTCGACGGGCAACTCGACGGCGTTGAGCCACGGCAACTGGTCGGAGGCACGGGCACCGTCCCGCGCGACGGCGACCTCGAAGGTGAACTGGCCCGTCCTGCCGGTGGACGGGTAGGTCAGCACGTAGCGGCTGTTGAGGTTCTTCGCGACGTCGGTGAACGCCTGCGGTCAGCCCGTCGACGCCGGTGGCCCGGATCACCCGGCCGTCGGTCGCGCGCGCCATGGCCTCCAGGGGCGCCACGTCGAGGTCGTCGGTCTGAAGGGAGACCGATGTCACCGTGGCGCCGGCGATCTCGGCCGTCCGGATCGCCTCGGCCAGGGTGGCCTCCGACCCGACGTCGGCCCCGTCGGTGAAGGTCACGATGGTGCGTTCGCCCTCCAGCGAGGCGAGCGTGGCCGCCGACAGGCGCACGGCGTCGTAGAGCCGGGTGGCCAGCCCGCCCGACATGGTGTCCAGGGCCGAGTCGATCGCCGCGACGTCCTGGGTGGGCTCGACCAACACCTCCACCTCGCCGTAGAAGGACAGCACACCCACCGACACGCCCTGCTCGGTCACCGCCCGGCTGAACGCCTTGGCCCCGGCGATCGAGTTCTCGCGTGCGGGTCCCAGCGTCGAGTCCGAGGTGTCGATGGCCAGCATGACCGATCGCGGTTCCGGGTCCACGGCCTGTGACGCCGGCTCCACCGTGAACTCGGGGATGTCCACGCCGCCCTCGGTCACGGTGAACAGCGACGGGTCGATCCGGTCCGCCTCCACACCGGACACGTCCAGGTCCAACTGGGTCTCGCCGTCCTTGGTGATGTCGGCATCCTGGACGTCGATGGCCAGGCCGTCCTGTGCCGTGGCCCGGATGGCCAGGCCCGGGGCCACGACCAGCAGCGCCGCCAGCAGGCATCCGGCGGCCACCACGCAGCACCCGCCGGGCACGGTCGACGGGCATCACACCCCCACCGGCTCGGAGTCCGGGGCGAACCAGGACACCGACACCGGCACGCCGAGGTCCTTGAGCCGATCGGTGACCCCGGGCCGGATGCCGGTCGGCTCCAGCTTGCCCAGGGCCCGGCCCGTCTCGGACTCGACCCCGGCCTTCCAGTCGAACAGGAAGATGTCCTGCATCGTGATCACGTCGCCCTCCATCCCGGTGATCTCGGTCACGTGGGTGATCCTTGCGAGAGCCGTCCTGGAAGCGGGACTGGTGGACGATGAACTGGATGCCGGCGGCGATCTGCTCGCGGATGGCGCGAACCGGCAGCTCGACCCCGGCCATCAGCACCATCGTCTCGAGCCGGGAGAGGGCGTCCCGCGGGCTGTTGGAGTGGATGGTGGAGATCGACCCGTCGTGGCCGGTGTTCATGGCCTGGAGCATGTCCAGCGCCTCGCCGCCACGGACCTCACCGACGACGATGCGGTCGGGGCGCATGCGCAGCGAGTTGCGCACCAGGTCGCGGATCGTGACCTCGCCGCGACCCTCGATGTTGGGCGGGCGGTACTCCAGCCGGACCACGTGCGGCTGCTCGAGCTGCAGTTCGGCCGCAGTCCTCGATCGTGACGATGCGCTCGTCCAGGGGGATGTAGGACGACAGCACGTTCAGGGTCGTGGTCTTGCCGGCGCCGGTCCCCCCCGACACCAGGATGTTGGTGCGACCGGTCGACGCAGGCCGCGAGGAAGTTGGCGGCCTGCGGCGACCACGTCCCGAAGGCGACCAGGTCCGACCCGCCGTAGGCCTCGCGGCGAGAACTTGCGGATGGTCAGCATGGGCCCGTCGATCGACACCGGGGGGATCACGGCGTTGACACGCGAGCCGTCGGGCAGGCGGGCGTCGACGTAGGGGCTGGACTCGTCGATGCGACGGCCGACCTCGCCGACGATCTTCTCGATCGTGCGTCGCAGGTGGCCGTCGTCGAGGAACCGGACGTCGGTCGGCTGCAGCCGGCCGTCGCGCTCGATGAAGACCGCGTCGGGACCGTTGCACATGACCTCGGTGACGTCCGGGTCGTCCAGCAGCGGCTCGATCGGCCCGTAGCCGAGGATGTCGTCGATCGTGGTCTCGATCAGCGTCTGCCGGTCGGCCTGCGACAACGGCGTGGAGTCGGCGGCGATGACCTCGCCGAGCTTCGCCGCGGACCTTGCGCTCCAGTTCCAGCGTCGGACGTGTTGGGGTCGTACAGGGCCGGGCCCATCGCCTTGACCAGGGCCAGGTGCGTGCGTCGGCGGATGTCGGCCAGGTACTCGTCGCGCTCGTCACGTTCGGGCTCGCGCAGGGGTGCGGGCACCGCGGGGGCGTCGTCCGGGCTGGGGACCTGGACCCCGTTCGCACCCACGCCGTTGGGACGTGCGCCGTTGGACGCCGCACCGAGGTCCGGCGCCGGGGACGGGCGGTCGTCGCCGTCCTGGTCCTCACCCGGGCGACCGGTCAGTCGGTCATACAGTCCCATGGCATGTGCCTTCCTGGTTCAGGCGTCGTCGTCCAGCAGGCCCAGCGACGACATCAGGTCCCTGGCGAGGGCCTCGAGCGCCTGGCCGGCCTTGGAGCGGCGTCGGTTGACCAGCGGATCCCCCTGGTTGATGGACCGGGCGGCGCTCTTGTCCGACGGCACCGCCACGTCGACACCACGATTGAGCGCCTTCTCGATGTCGGGGACCGACAGGCCCGTGGACTCGTCGGCACGGTTGACCACCAGCCGCGTGCCGTCCGCGGGGACGCCGATGGCGCCCATCTCCGACAGGACCCGGCGGGTGCCCCGCACCCCGGTGACCTCGCGCGTGGTCACCACGACCACGCGTCGCGCCTCCGCCAGCACGGCCCGGGCCGTGGAGTCGTGGGTCTGGCCGAGGTCGACCACCACGACGTCCACGGTGTCGGCCACCATGCCGAGCAGGCGCATGAACGGACCGGTCGGCACGTGGATCTCGCCACCTGCCAGCGGGGCGGCCAGCAGGTGGACGCCCTTGGCGACCTCGGTGAGGTAGCCGCTCATGGCGTCGGCGTCGAGGTGGTCGACGCGATCCACCGCGTCCAGCACGGTCAGGGACGGCCGGCGCTGGAACATGATCGCGAGGTCGCCCGACGACACGTCGAGGTCGACCAGGCCCACGGTCCCCCCGAGCCTGGCGATCGCCGTCACCAGGTTCGTGGTCACCAACGACGTCCCGACCCCGCCCTTGCCGGCGGTGACGGCGATGACGGGTGTCGGCTGCTGGGCGTCCACGGGACTGGCCGCCGCGACCGCCTCGATCCGCGCGGCAAGGTCACGCTCCGCGCGGACGACGGCATCACCGACCTCCTCGGGATCGGCCCCCACCTCGACCACGTCGGCGACGCCGGCGCGCATCGCGTCCCGGAGCCGGTCGGGGTCGAGCACCTTGGTGAACTGGATGATCCGGACCGCCAACTGCTCGTCCTGGATCGACTCGGCCAGCATGATGGCATCGTCGTGCACCACGCCGGGACCGACCAGCACGATGGCCGGCAGCGCGCCGCGATCGATGGACTGGGCCACCTGGGGCAACGAGTCGTGGGCCACCCACGGTTCGTCGGGGCCCAGTGCCTCGGCCATCTGGACCCGGGCCTCCTCGACCGGGTCCACCACGAAGACGTGCGTCGTCACGCTCACCCCTCGAACAGACTGTCGTACTGGGTGCTCGGCGTGTCACCCAGTTCGGCGCCGTCGGGCAGCAGCGTGAAGTACAGCAGGCCCTCGTTCTGGGCGAACACGATGCGTTCGGCGTCCGCCGGCGTGACCGACAGCGTCGCCAGCACCTGTTCGTCACCCTGCTGGACCTGGTCCTGGCGGTTGCCCTGGTCGTCGGTGGACACGACCCGCTGGCCGATCGCCAGCACCTCGCCGGTCCCCAGGAACTGGGTGCGGGTGACCGTGGCCTCGGCCGGTGCCGCGGGCTCGACCACGTTTCCCTCCGCGTCCAGGGTCGGGGCCGTCGTCACCTGGGCGTCGATGTGGGCGATGATCCCGGCCGTGTCCCCCTGGGTCAGGTAGCCCCCGACGCCTTCGGGGATCCCGACCTGGACCGTCAGGGCGACCTGGCCCTCGTCGAGGGTGAACTCGGCATTGGCGACGGCAGGGTCACCGAACTGGCCGATCTGGAGGATCGCCCCCTGCTGGATCGGATCGAGCGCCGCCAGGCCGGCGATCTCGGTGAGGTTGGTCACCGCGGTCTCCGGGCGGTTCGCGGTCGGCAGCTGTTGCGCCTCGATCCATTGCTGGCTGACCGCGTTCTGCACCGTGGTGCCGGCCGGCACCGCCGTGGTCGCGACGAAGACGTCGACCAGTTCGGCACCCTCCATGGCGCGCTGGTCCGCGGCACTGACGTAGCGCCACACCAGGAACGCCGACACCAGCGCCAGCACGAGGCCGACGACGATGGCGATGGCGCGCCCGGTTGCTGCTCGTGATGCCACGTGTCCAACTCCCCTGTGCGACCGTTGCGGTCACGGCCGACGTGCGCGGTGGTGCGTGTCCGATCCGGGATCGGTCGGGGACGGCCCCGACGTCATCCCGGACTCGCGCGGGGAGGACGACCGCCGTCGAACCCCCGGCGCTGGTGACCCATGGTGCATGGACCTGTGGTCCGGTGTCGAGGATAGTGGCCCACCGCCGACCACCGACTGCAGTACGCAGCCGGCGAGGTCACGGATTGGATGTGGGTTGCCCGAACGTACTGACGACCGGTCGACGACGCCCCTGCCGGTCGCCGGTGCGCACCCGGTCGGCGCTCAACAGGTCGCGGTGCCGTCCGTCTCGAGCTGCTGGTTGACGCACTCGAACTCTGCCGATGCCCGGGACCCGAGCACGGCGACGGCCACCACGACCACGGCCGCGATCGCCGCCATCATGATGGCGTACTCCACGGCGGTGGCACCCTCGTCGCGGTCGGCGAGCGCCGGCAACCGGGACAGCCTCGCGAGCAACCATCGACCGACCGGGAGACGGTGCCCTGGGGTGCGGAGTGCCATGGAACGCCCTCGTGGTCGTGCTGGCAGCCGAGGGGTGGCGGGCGCTCACCCGCCAGGACCCCGGCTCCCTCGCTCCCGGATGCTCAGCAGTTGGAGGCGCCGGCGTTCTGGATGGCATCGGCCGTGCAGTCGAAGGTCGAGCTGGCGTTGTTGCCCAGCGCGACGACGGCGATGATGATGACCGCGGCGATCAGCGCGACCATGATGGCGTACTCCACCGCAGTGGCGCCGTCCTCACGGGAACGGGCGGTCTTGAGGGCTTCGCGGATCATGAGCATGGTGTGGTTCTCCTGGCTGGAATGGACCCCGGGGGTGGTCGGGGCGCGGAGTCCTCCCCCGGACGAAGGGTGCGATCCCCCACGATTGCGGTCCGGTTGGCACCCACGTTGTCACGTCACGCACGTTGGGTCCGACTGTACGCGTCGACGGGTCCCCATCGTGCCGGACTCCAGCCACGACCACGTAGGACCAGAGTCCCGTTGTTCACGCGTCGAACGTTCGTGGGGCACACGTCACGATCGGATTCCGGGGCGGCCCCGGTGGTCTCGGGCCATGTGGTTTCCTGTCGTCATCGGATCGTCAGGGGACCGCATGCCCGGACACATCACCCCGCCACGCCCACAGACGGTGACGGCCCTGCTGGACGGGCTCGACGAGGAACTGCGCAGGGGGACTCGGAGCACTTCGACGTCGTCCCGACCGGCTTCGCCGCCTTCGACGACGTCACCGGTGGCGGGCTCCGTGGCGGTGACCTCACGGTCTTCGCCGGCCCGCCGGGCGTGGGCAAGACCATCTTCGGTCTCCAACTCGCCCGACACGTGGCCGCGACCGGCCACCCCGCCATCGTGGTGTGCTACGAACACGACCAGACGGCCATGCTGTTGCGCCTGCTGTCCCAGGAGGCGGGCCGCGCCGACACCCAGGGTCGTGCCATCTCCTCGTTGGCCGAACGGCTTCGTCGGGGTGCCGAGCAGGGCCAGGGCCTGGCCGAGGTCGTCCGGGGAGAACCGGTCCTCCACAAGGCCCTGCTGGCGCTCAGCGAGGTCGGCGACCACCTCACGCTGCTGGGTGGGTCGGTCCGCGACACCGGACTGGACGCCCTGGACGACCTCGTGGCCGAGGTGGCGGCCGACCGCGGTGTGCCGCCGCTGCTGGTCGTGGACTACCTCCAGAAGGTGCCGACCGACGACGTCGACGCCCTCGCCCGGTCACGACGCGTCGTCGAGGGACTCAAGGACCTCGCGATGCACCACACCATCCCCGTCGTGGCGATGGCCAGCCTCAGCATCGGGGGCCTGACCGCGCGTCGGCTGCGCCTGGCGCACCTGGACGAGACCTCCGCGATCGCCTTCGAGGCCGACGTGGTGGTGTTGCTGGCCGACAAGCTGGACGCCATCGCCAAGGCCCACCTCGGCTATGGGGGCACGTCGGCGAGGGACTTCGAGAACTGGGTGATCTGGACCCTGGAGAAGAACCGGTCCGGCCCCAACCTGGTCAACCTGGAGTTCCGCAAGGACTTCACGCACTTCCGCTACGAACCCGAGGGCCGGATGGTGTCGGAACGACTGGCCGACGACCGGCTGGGCGGCGACGCCAGCTGACGACGTGGGCCCGGGCGGCGACGTGACGCTCAGTCGCGGCGATGCGGCGAGACCAGCCCGGACCGGTACGCCACGGCCACCGCCTGCGCGCCCGTCTCGGCGCCCAGCTTGGCGTAGATGCTGGTGAGGTGGTTCTTGACCGTCTTCTCGGACACGAACAGTCGGTCGGCGATCCCGGCGATCCGCTCCCCCGCCGCAAGCTCGACCAGGACCTCACGCTCGCGTTCGGTCAGGTCGTCGGGCGCCGTGCTGGACAGCGACATCAGGCGCGACGCGACGGCCGGCGACACCCACGACCCACCGGCCAGCACCGAGGTCACGGCGGTCACGAACTCGTTGGTCGACGAACTCTTGGTGAGGTAGGCGTCGACGCCGACCTCGGTCGCCCGGCGCAGGGTGTCGTCGTCGTCGAGCATCGTCACGATCGCGATCTTGACGTGCGGCCACGTCGCCCGGACGTGGGCCGCCACCTCCAGGCCGTTGGGGGGTGGCATGTTCACGTCCAGGAGCACCAGGTCGGGCTGGAGGCGTTCGACCACCGCCAGGGACTCCCGACCGTCGGCGGCCTCGCCGACCACCTCGCCGACACGCGACAGCGTGCGCACGAGGGACTGCCGGAGCAGGGTGTGGTCGTCACACACGACCAGTCGGGGCAGGCTCTCCGCCTCGGCGGTCGGGGGGGTGGCGCGATCGTCCGGGGCCATGGGTCGATCCCTGTCACTCGTGCATCGTCGGTTCGGGGGTGAGCGACCGGGCGATGCACCCCGGTGGTGGTCACCGTGCGGACCCCGGACATCCACCGCGGCCCTCGTGCACGTCCGCCCCGGCGACCGGGCCGACCGTGACCGGCGACGCTAGTCGCTCGGAATCCGCCGGTCACCGGCGGATCGGTCGCCCGGGCGGACGGGGACGCGTCAGCCTCGGCGGAAGCGCCCACGGGGTGGGGGCGGCGGCGCCTCCAGGACGGCCGTCGGGGCCGACAGCGACGGCCGCCCCAGCGGCAGGTGCGTCGTGATGATGGTGCCGTTGGCCCCCGTGTCGATGTCCAGGCCGGCGCCGACGGCCTTGGCCCGTTGGTACATCGACGTCAGCCCCACGCCACCATCCTGCTCCCCGACCCGGGACTGGGTGAATCCGAACCCGTCGTCGATCACCTGCAGCACCAACGACCCCTCGTGCCGGCGCAGGTCCACCTGGACGGTGCGCCCGCCCGAGTGCCGCACGGCGTTGGTCAGGGCCTCCTCGGCGATGCGCAGGAACTGCTCCTCGACGTCTCCGGGCAGCGTCCCGACGTCACTGGTGGTCACCTCGATGACCGGCCCCCCGGCCGGTGACAGCGTCAGGGCCATCGCCTCCAGGGCCGCCGCGAGTCCGCGGTCCAACCGGACGGTCCGCAGGTCGTTGACCACGGCCCGCATCTCGTCCACCGTGCCCAGCACGTGGTCGCGGAGCTGGCCCAGGGTCTCGGCCTGCGACTCGTCCCACGACTCGTTGGAGACGCGGTCGAGCTCCAGGGCCACGTGGGCGAGGGTCTGCATCACCCCGTCGTGCAGCGAGCGTCCGATGCGGGCGCGTTCCTGGTCACGGGTGAAGGCACGCAACCGGTTGAACAGCCGCACGCTGTCCAGCGCCAGCGCCGCCTCCTCGGCGTGCTGGGTGATCGGTCGGGTGTCGGTCGGACCGACGACCACCAGGGCACCCATCAGCTCGCCGTCCAGCTCGGCGCCGTGGACGTGGATGTCCCCCGTCGCCGGCAGCGACGTGGCCAGCTGTCCGAGGATCTCGGTCAGGCGGGCTCGCTGGACGGCCTCGATCGTCGTGCGATCGAGCAGGTCGTCCAGCACGTGCTGCTCGTGGGGACCGGCGCGACGTCGTCCACGCGCACGCTGCTGATGGTCGGCGCCGGCCACCGGTGCCTCCTCCCCCCCACCGTCGCCCGGCCCGTCATCCCCCCCACCGTCGCCCGGCCCGTCATCCCCCCCGCCGTCGAACCGGGTGCGGTCTTGCTCCCGGCCGGCCCCGCCGCGCCCGGACGTCCCGGCTCGCCCGGCGGCCTGCATCCGACGCAGCAACGTGCCCGTCAGCCCATCGTCGTCCGCCGCGTCCGGACGTCCCGACGGATCATCGACGGGCAGCACGCGGTGCGTCGCGGGTCCGTCGTCACCGGGGCCGGTCGCCGTGGGCGGGTCGGCCCGATGCCTGGCCTCCCCCGACTCCCTCGCCTCCCCCGACCCCCGGGCCCCGGCCGACGCGTCCTCGTCGCGTTCGCGCGACGAGCGCCAGTCCGGCAACGGCCCGTCCGGGGCGCCGCCCGACGGCGCCGTCGTCCTGGTCGTCGTCGCTCGCTCCACCCGCTCGGTGCTGGCCGCACGCTGGTCCTCGGCCAGGCCGGGCTGCCACGTGAGGCGGACCGGCGGCGGCGTGGCCAGGTTGTGGCTGGCACCCACCTGGAGCGGTCCCGCGCCATCGGCCACCAGCACCACGGCCGCCTGGGGCCGGACGTCGGCGATCAGGCGTGCCAGCGCGTCCTCGGCGACCGTGCCGACGTCGAAGGACACCGCGACGATGGCCTGACGACGACTCAGCTCGTACAGGGCCGACCGGAACCGGCGCAGTTCACTGCTGCGGGTCTGGGTCTGGCTCTGCCACAGTCGCCGCGCCATCGCGCCCGTGCCCACCGCGGTCACGACGAGCAGGCTGGCCGTGCCCTCCTCGATGACCCGGTCGACGGAGTAGCCCAGCACGAGCACCCAGGTCACGCCGATCGTGGCCAGGCCCAGGACGGCCCCCGTCACCGCCTTCCACAGGCCCACGGCGAACCCGGCCTCCAGCGCGATCACCGTGGCCAACAGGGTCAACGCGACGGGTGGGGTCCCGGTGGGCGCCGCCACCCCGAGCACCAGCCCGAGCACGACCGTGGCGTCGACGGCCACCAGTCCCGGCGTCAGGCGCCACCACAGGGCGCGACCGATCGACCAGACCGTGATGACGACCAGGGCCGACAGTGGCCACGCCGGGCCCTGCGAGGCGCCCCAGGCCAGGACCGACAGCGACGTGAGCGTGCGCACCACCGCGCCCCACCGGTCCGGCACGGCCGCGTCGTCCTGTTCGATGGCGATGGCCCGCAACGACCGTCGCAGCCACGACACGCCGCGGCTGCGGTCGATGGCCTCGAGCAGTTCCGGCGAGCTGATCGGCCGACCGAGACGGATCGGCTCCCCGGACGTCGACGGTTCGTCGCTGGCCGACACGCCCTCCTGGACCACGACCACGGGTGGACGGGGGTGCGACGACAGGAAGCGTGGGGCGCCGGCATGTTCCGGGTTGACCACGACCACGTCCAGGTCGAGCCCGCCGCGGGCGTCGTCGTCGACCGCGTCCAGCACCACGACGTCCAGGTTGCGGTCCAGCTTCTCGACCTGGCTGACGACGAAGGGCTCCAGTCCCAACAGTCCCACCCGGGCCACTAGCCGACCCCCCGCGCGATGCCGGACGGCGCCGAGGCCGGCGCCGACGGCACCGAGGGTGGGAGCACGTCGTCGACGACCCCACGGCAGGACGCACAGGTGCCCCGCACGACCAGGTCGACGTCGTCGGCGGCGAACCCGTGGCCGTCGAGCAGGTGCCCACGCAGGCGGGACACGGCGTCACCGACGTGGTGGTCGACGTCCCCACATCGCTCGCACACGAGGTGGACGTGGTCGTCGGGGTGGGCGAGCTCCCACGACGCCGGGCCGTCGGCGTCCAGGCGCGTCGACCGCGCCAGCGAGAGGTCTTCGAACAGCCCGAGGACCCGATACACGGTGGCCAGGTTGACCTCGCCACCGGCCCGCTCGACGACCTGCTCCGGTGTGAGGTGGCGCGACGCCCCGACCAGGGCGGCATGGACGGCCCGACGGGCATCGGTCACCCGGTGGCCGTGCGCCCGCAGCCGCGCCTCGAACACCTCCGGGTCGCGGGGGTCGGTCGTCCACGGCTCGTCGGCGCGCAGCGAGGCGCGGGTGCCTGCGTCGATCCGCGTGGCATCCGTCGCCTGCGCGTCGGACCCGACTGGCCCCCCCGTCACCCCCACCCTTCCCTCGAGTGTCGTTCCCAGGCGACAGCCTAGTGGTGCCGGGTGCCCGACTAGCGTGGTGATCCGGCGCCGCGGCCCGTGCACCACCTCGGCGCCGGCCGGATCGTCGCCCGCCCGCACACCCGAGTCCCGTGGCCACCGTCCAGGCCACCGTCCAGGAGTCCCCGTGCACGCCGTCCCCACCGCTCGCGACGCGGGTGCCCCCGTGGTCGTCCTGGCCGACGTCGCCCCGGTCAGCGTCGTCGACCGTGACCGCCTGACGACCTCCCACGACGACCGGTCCGGGACCCGGGGCGGGGCGGTCACCGACGACACCGACGCACCGTCGCCGACCGACGACCTGGACACGATGGTGGTCGGGTGGTTCCGGGGTGGCTTCACGCCACCGGGGACCGAGGAGGTCCTGGCAGGGGTCGGACTCGACCCGACGCTGGACCTGCGCACCGGGGACTTCCGTGCCCGGGTCGGTGAGGTGCTGGTGTTGGCGACGCCCACCGGACCGTGGCGACGGGTCGTGGTCGCCGGCCTTGGCCAACTGTCGGAGCTGACGCCCGAGGTCCTGCGGCGGGCGGCCGGGGCGGCCGCTCGTGAGGTCACGGGGTATGCGCACCACGTGGGCACGACCCTGGCCCAGGTCGACCCGTCGGACGCCCATGCGCTGGCCGTCGTGGAGGGCTTCCTGCTGGGCGTGCACCGCGACGAGCGCTTCCGCACCGACCCCGAGCCGTCCACGGTCGAGTCGCTGTCCCTGGTGGTGTCGGGCGGTCGCGTGGACGCGCTGCAGGACCGGGTCGCCGCGGCACGCCGCCACGTTCGCGGCCAGCTCGTTGCACGCGAGCTGGTGACCACCCCGGCCGGCCACCTCGGCCCGGTCGAGCTCGCGGACTGGGTCGTCGCCGAGCTGGGTGGGCACTTCACGGTGGAGGTGCTGGACACCGACGACCTGCGCGAGCTCGGCTGTGGCGGACTGCTGGGGGTCGCGGCCGGGTCCGGGCGACCACCCCGACTCGTCCGCGTCCGACACGTCCCCGACCGGGCGGTCGCCTCGGTGGCCCTGGTCGGCAAGGGGATCACCTTCGACAGTGGTGGCCTGAGCCTGAAGTCGCCCGATGGCCAGCAGATCATGAAGAAGGACATGGGCGGCGTGGCCACCATCCTGGGCGTGATGGCCGCCCTGGTCGACCAGGACCTGTCCGTGGCCGTGACCGCCCACCTCGCCCTGGCCGAGAACATGCCGTCCGGACACGCGACCCGACCCGGTGACGTGCTGTCCATGGCCGACGGCACGACCGTGGCCGTGGCCAACACCGATGCCGAGGGACGGCTGGTGCTGGCCGATGCCCTGGCACTGGCGGCGGCCGAGGACGTCGACGCCATCATCGACGTGGCGACGCTGACCGGGGCGGTGCAGCACGCCGTCGGCCGACGCGCGTTCGGCGTGTTCGGCAACGACGACGCCCTGCTGGACCGGGTCCTGACGGCCGCGGCGGCCGCCGGGGAGTCCGCGTGGCACCTGCCGCTGTGGGACGACGTGGATCCGGAGCTCGACGACGAGGTCGGTGACGTCGTCAACGTCGTGTGGCCGTCGGACCGCGAACGCGGCGGCGCCACCGTCGCCGGGCTGTTCCTGCGCCGATTCGTCGGCGCGGTCCCCTGGGTGCACCTCGACATCGCCGGGGCATCGTGGGCGAGCGAGGCGAGGGGCCATCTTCCGGCCCAGGCCACCGGGGTCGGCGTCCGGACGCTGCTGCACCTGCTCGAGGCCTCCGCGGACTGAGTCCACGACCGGGTCGGGGCCGTGGGGACCGGCGTCCCACGTCCACCATGGGCGCGCCCATCTAGGCTGACCGACATGAGTTCGACGACGCGTGCCGATGCCGATCCGGTCGACGTGGTCCTGGGACCTGCCGGGTCACCGACGCACCGCGAGTCGTCGACGGCGCGAGTCGCCGGATTCCTGGCCCTGGTCGCCGCGATCGCCATCACCGTGGTGGGCAAGGCAGCCGAGCCGCTGGCCGACCCCGACCTGTGGTGGCACCTGCGCGTCGGCGAGGAGTTCCGAACCGGCGCCTGGTCGGTGTCCGCACCCGGCTTCCTGTCGTCGTTCGGGACCGAGTCCTGGGACGCCCGGTCGTGGCTGCCCGAGATCGGCATCAGTTGGGTCGAGCACACCTTCGGCCTTCCCGGCGTGGCGTGGGTCTTCGGCCTCGGCCTGGTCCTGGTCGTCATCGGGGTCTATGGCCTCGCCCGCCGCTACGCCGACGTGCTGGTGTCCGGTCTGGTGACCGTGCTGGTCGCCCAGGGTGCGAGCATGAGCCTGACCGAGCGCCCCCACATGGTCAGCTACGTCTTCCTGCTGCTCACCGTCGGGGCGTGGCGCGCGACGATCGACGACCGTCGACCACGATGGTGGATCGTCCCGATGACCTGGATCTGGGCGGCATGCCACGGCATGTGGTGGACCGGCGTCATGCTCGGGGTCGCCGTCATCGTCGGCATGGCGATGCAACGACGGCTCGACCGCACGACCTTCCTCCGCCTGGGAGCCGTTCCGGCCGCCAGCATCGTCGCGGCCACGCTCACGCCGCTGGGACTGCGCGTGCTGACGGGCGCCGCGGGGTCGTACCGGTGGCAGCCCTACATCAGCGAGTTCGCCAGCCCCAGCCTGCGAGCGCCCGCCGTCCTGGTGACCTGGGCCATGATCGCGGTGGTGCTCGCGACGTGGCTGCGACGTCCCGGTCCGATCCCGTGGTCGCTCATGGCGATGGTCGCCTTCGCCGCGCTCTGGACCCTCTACGCCGCCAGGTCGGTCACCTGGGGCGCCCTGATCATGACCCCACTGGTGGCCGAGGCCATCCAGTCCTGGATCCCGGGGGGAGCCCCGTCCCGACCCCGACGCGGCGAAGTGGGGGCCGTGGTCGCCGTGGGCGCCGTCGCGCTGGCAGCGCTGGCCGTGGCCGTGCCCACGACGTCGGCGGTTCCCGGCATCGTGCCGACGGGCCTGGACGACGAACTCGCCGCCCTGCCCGAGGGGACGCCGATCTTCAACGAGTATGCCCTGGGGGGTTGGCTGGAGTGGGAGCACCGCAACGTCGAGCCGTTCATCGACGGCAACTCCAATGCCTACACCTTCGAGCACTTCACGACCTACCGGGAGATCGAGAAGGCGCTCCCCGGATGGCGCCAGCACCTGCGCAGCAACGACCTGGACCATGTCCTGCTCAACGAGGACGACCCGCTGCCGGGCCTGCTGACCGACGACGTCGGCGGCTGGCACGTCGTCGCGACCGATGCGGGCTTCGTGCTCCTGGAGCGCGACGAGCAGGGTTGACGAGCCGCGGGATTCGTGGCCCCTCCCCGACGGCGGGAGTCAGCCCTCGGCGGAGTCGTCCATGCCGGCGGGGGCGATGGGCTGGGCGCGCTCGGTCGGGAACGCGGTGACCTCACCCTCGAGCTCCTCGATGACCGGACCCAGCGCGATCGCGAACACGCCCTGGCCACCCATCACCAGTTCGACCACCTCGCGGTCGTCGTCGACCATGAACACGTTGGCGCCGTCGGACACGATGGTCACGTCGGACGGGGACCGTCCCTGCGACGCGAGGGTGTCGATGGCCAGCCGCACGCGCTGGAGCGACACGCCGGCGTCCAGCAGACGCTTGACCACCCGCAGCGCCACGATGTCGTTGAACGAGTACAGCCGCTGGCTCCCCGAGCCCTCGGCGCGCTGCACCGAGGGTGACACCAGGTCGGTGCGCGCCCAGTAGTCCAGTTGGCGATAGGTGATGCCGACGATGTTGCAGGCCGTGGGCCCGCGATAGCCCACCGGGGCGTCCCCCACGTCCAGTGCCAACTGGTTGCCCGCCATCCCCTGCGCTCCTCCCGGCGGTGTCCGCCTCGTCGGCCCAGCATGGCCCGTCGCCCGGGCCTCGTCCATGCCATCGGCACGGTCGTGCGCCCACCGATGCGGACGCGCTGCCGTCGCACGGAACACTAGCAACATGCGCAACAGAAGTGAAACTTCCGCCGTGTCGTTCGCCGGGAGCCGGGACCGGGGGGCGGTCCTGGGGCCGGCGCTCCGAGCCTCCTGGCCCGCACGAGCGGCCGTTTCCGGACCCTGCGCACTCGGTGAGCGGGATGTGCGGCCGACGACCGCGACGGTCCCCGACGGCACGTGCGGTCACTGCTCGCGGAAGTCCTCGGGAGTGACCGAGTCGAGGAACTGTCGGAACTGGCGGACCTCGGCCTCGGCCTGCTCGGTGTCCTCGACCGCGTCCTCGTCGTCCAGTTCGACCCCGGCCTCGTCCAGCACCTCGACGGCGCCGTAGACCCGGGTGCCGGGCAACCTGGCCGCGATCGCGAGCGCGTCCGACGGCCGGGACGACACCGGCACCTCGACACCGTCACCGCCCACCAGGACGAGTTCGGCGTAGAAGGTGCCGTCACGCAGGTCGGTGATGCGCACGCTGTCCAACCGCTGGCCCAACGCCGCCAGCGTGTCCACGATCAGGTCGTGGGTCAGCGGCCGCTCGGTCTCCACACCCTGCAGGGCGAAGGCGATGGCGGTGGCCTCGACGGCCCCGATCCAGATCGGGAGGTAGCGCGTGCCGTCGCTCTCCTTGAGGAGCACGATCGGCTGGTTCGCCGGCAGTTCGACGCGCACACCCACCAGTTCGAGGGGCTTCACCTCGCGGTCCTTCCGTCGCCCGCCGTGTGCTCGCACGGTACTGCAACGACCTCCGTCCCGACCGGCGCCCCGCCACTGCCGACGGTCACGGCCCCGCCGACCGGCGCGAGCCGGTCACGGGCACCCAGCGCCTGCGCCGTCGGGCAGGTCGCGGGCGGTCAGTTGCCGTCGTCCCCGCCCCCGGCGTTCGTACCGTCGCCCGACCCGCCACCGACGTCGTCCCAGGCGCCCAACTCGTGGGCCTGGCGCATGCCGTCGTACAACGCCGCCGCCAACGACTCCCCGGCACGGTCGGGCCGCGACACGTCGGCCGTGGCCACGTACTCCCCCAACCGTCCGCCGACGCCCACCGACACCTCCGACACCACCGAGGACCCGTCCACCGCCAGGCTGGTGTCCACCGTGGGCTCCTCGGGCGCCCACAGGTCGACCTCGACGACCTCGCCGACCCATTCCCCCGGCAGCCGGACGCGTGCCCCCACCGACACCGGCTGGCGTTGGAACGCCGACTGCATCCAGTCCAGCACCGTGTTGGTCTCGATGTAGCGCTGGTCGTCGTTGCGGGTGCCCAGCACCACCGCGACGAGGTCGTGGGGCCCGTCACCCGGCGCGGTGGCGGTCGCCTCGCCGTCGTCGGCGGCCGCACCCGGGGCCGATCCGGTCCGGATCGACCCGACCAGGGACGCCCCGGCGAGGTCGGTGGTGCCGGTCTTGAGCCCGGTCGCGTCCTCGCGTTGCTGCAGCAACAGGTTGCGCGCCGGCACCGGGCCGGTCGAGGGCAGGTCCCAGTCGCGCGCCGCGGCCACCTCGGCGATCAACGGTTGGCGCAGGGCCGCAGCCCCGATCAGCGCGAGGTCGCGGGCCGACAGCAGGTTGACGTCCTCCAGCCCGCTGGGGTCGGCGATGCTCGCGCCCACGATGCCCAGCGATTCGGCCTTGTCGTTCATCATGGCCAGGAAGGCGTCCCGGTCCCCGCCACCGGCGGCCACGGCCAGCGCCTCGGCCGCGTCGTTGCCGGACCGCACGATCGCACCGGCCACGAGGTCACGGACCGTCCAGGTGTCCCCCGGCTCCAGCGCCGCGGTCGACCCATCGATCTCGACCTCGGGTCCGACCGTGACCTCGTCGGTCGGGTCCAGCACGTCCAACGCCGTCAGGGTCGTGAGCAGCTTGATCGTCGAGGCCACCTGGACACGCTCGTCGGGGTCGTGCAGGCCGAGCACCTGCCCGGTGGTGGCGTCCATGGCCACGACCGATCGGGCGGTCGCGAACGGGACCTGCGGCCAGCCGGCCGGCGGCTGCGGCGCCAGGGTGAAGCCCTCGCTGATGGTCGCGTCGAGGGCATCGCCCGACCCGTCGTCGGATGCACCCTCTCCCGGGTCGCTGGACGCACCTTGGGACGGGTCCGAGGGAACGGGTGTGGGGGCCGGCGTGGGGGCCTCCGAGCCGGTGGGAACGCCCGACGGCAGCGGGGACGGGATGGCCGACGGATCGGGTGGCGGACCGGACGGGTCCTGGGCCGCGGCGGCCGTCCCCGTGGTGGTCAGCAGGGCGACGACCACGACACCGCGCGCGAGACGTGTGCGCACGCCGCGACGGTGCGGGCGGGCCCCGAGGGGGGCCGTCGAGTGGCGACGGGGCGTCACGAGGGCAGGTTGTCCCGCAGCCGGTTGCCCAGCAGGGCGCGGTTCAGGGCGGCGCCACGCTCGGCGACGCGCTCGCCCCGGGCCGTGGCGGCCGACCGTGCCTCCGGATTGCGCTGGCGCAGCACCGGGGCGATCAGTTGTTCGATCAGGGCGAACTGGCGCTCGGCGAACTGCGGGTACATCCGCAGGTGGCGTGGCTCGAGGCCGGCGTCGAGCAGGTCCGCGGCCAGCCGCGCCACGCGCAGGGCGGCGGCGTCGAAGGTGGCGGTGGACGGGAGCAGTCCGTGGCCGACGAGTGCCTCGACGTCGGCGGGTTCGAGGTCGGCGGCCGCGGCCAGTCCCTCGACGTCCCACGTCTCGGTTCCCCGGGGCGGCAGCAGCGGCTGGTCGAGGTCGCCCAGGCCGTCGTCCTCACCACGGACACTGGCGACGTCCTCGGGCGTCGGCCCGGCCAGCGAGTCCACGTCGAGGCCGGCGTCGATGCGGTCCAGTTCCTCGCGGATGACCTTCAGGGGGAGGTAGCGGTCACGCTGGGCCCGCAGGACGTAGCGGAGCCGATCGATGTCGTCGTCGTCGAACTTGCGGTAGCCCGAGTCGGTGCGGTCCGGCGAGATCAGCCCCTCGGCCTCCAGGAACCGGATCTTGGAGATGGTGATGTCGTCGAAGTCCGACTGCAGGGCCTTGAGCACCTCGCCGATGGTCAGGGTCCCGGTCATGCCTGCTCCGCCCCACCGGCGTCCCCACCGACATCACCGTCGGCGGCGTCGTCGGGCGACACGAACAACAGCTTGAAACGGCCGATCTGGACCTGGTCCCCCATGCCGAGGTGGTGTTCCTCGATGCGATGGTCACCGACGTAGGTGCCGTTGAGGGAGCCGAGGTCCACGAGCGTGAGCCCGGCGGGGTCGCGGCGCACCTCGGCGTGGTGGCGCGACACGGTGACGTCGTCGAGCAGCAGGTCGGCCTCCGGGTGACGCCCGATGGTGGTCGTGTCGCTGTCGAGGAGGAATCGGGAGCCCGACAGCGGGCCGCGCATCACCACGAACAGGCCGGTGCCGTCCTCCATCGTGGGGAGGTCCTCCAACGGCTCCTCCACCGTGTCCACCTCGATCGACATGGTGGCGTTGGTGTCCGACGGCCGCCGCACCGGGGTCCCGCACGCCGAGCAGAAGTTGTCGTCGGCGTCGATCGTCTCACCGCAGTGGCTGCAGAACATCATCTCTCCTCCGCCGACCCGGACGTCGACGTGCATCCAAGGGTAGACGACACCTTCAGGGTTTGGGACCACCTGTGGCATCTGTTGCGGAACGCACACTCGTGAGCACTGGTGAGCGCGCGATCTGCCGGGTCACGCGCGGCCACTTCGGGCCACCCTCGGGCCCCCGTGGGCCACGCCGCTCGGGCCAGCCTCTGGGCCAGCCTCTGGGCCAGCCTCTTGGGCCACCCTGGGCCACCCTGGGCCACCCTGGGCCACCCTGGGCCACGCCGCCCGGGACAGGTCCGTGCGATCGTCGCGAGGGCTCAGTCCTGCAGCAGCGAGCGGTAGGCCACGGCGTCCAACAGCGGGGACGTGTCCACCTCACCCTCGACCGTCACTTGAACGAGCCAACCGTCACCCCAGCAGTCGGCGTTGACGAGTTCGGGCTGTTCGTCCAACGCCTCGTTGCGGGCGGCCACCTGGCCGGTCACCGGGGCGAACAGGTCCGACACGGACTTGGTGGACTCCACCTCGCCGAACACCTCGCCGCTGGTGATGGAGGAACCCACCGCCGGCAGGTCGACGTAGACGACGTCGCCCAACTGCTCCTGGGCGAAGTCGGTGATCCCGATCACGGCCGTCTGGCCGTCGATCTGGACCCATTCGTGGTCGCTGGTGTAGTGGCGGTCCTCGGGGAGGTCGCCGTGGTCGTCGGCCATGGCTTCGCTGTCCTTCGCGGATGGGGGACGCGGGTGGTCGACCCTAGCCAGCAGCGCGGCGCCGGGACAGCGCCACTCGGGCGTAGCCGAGTCCGACCCACCAGTACAGGATGGTGAAGCCCCAGCCCATGACCAGGCCGACGGTCCGGACCCAGCCCCAGCCACCCGACGACTGCGTGGACAGGTGCGCGCCGACCAGCAGCCACGGGAAGGTCATCATCAGCCCGAAGGTCGCGACCTTGCCCAGGCGGGTCACCCCCGGCCACTCGCCCCCCGAGCCCAGCATGATCGCACCACCGACCAGCAGGACCAGGTCGCGGGCCGCGATCGCCAGCGCCAGGCTCCACGGCACCACGCCCGCCACCACCAGTGCGACCATCGCCGTGACGATGAACAGGCGGTCCGAGATCGGGTCGAGCACCTGGCCCAGGCGGGTCACCTGGTCGAAGCGCCGTGCGACGTACCCGTCGAACCAGTCGCTGGCCCCGAAGAACAGGCCGACGAACAGGCCCAACAGGTAGCGCTCGTCGACGATGATGGTGTAGAGCCACGGCAGGATCAGCAGTCGCGCCAACGACAGCGCGTTGGCGACCGTCCAGATGCGATTGGTGACGATGGCCGGGGCATCGTCGCGGCTGCCGCTGTCGAAGAGCTGCACGGCGCTCTCCTGCGGGGTCTGGGGGCGGCCGGTCGGTGCCGTCACGTCGCCGGGTGTCCGCGGTCCGACGCGCCCCGTCCCGCCGGATCGGGCGGGACGGGGACCACGGTGGTCGGGCTGGCCGGACTTGAACCGGCGACCCCTCGTCCCCCAGACGAGTGCGCTACCTGACTGCGCCACAGCCCGTTCGTGCGACCCATGACACTACCCGACCCTTCGGGCAGCGACCAACCACGCGACCGCCATACCGTCGTCGTCGGACGTCGTGACCACGGCCTCGCCGCCGATGCGCCGAGTCCCCGACGATCCCCCCCGACGACCACCGCCCACCATCGGAGCACGACCATGGCCACTGAACCCACGTCCGGGCCGGGCGATGCCCCCGACCGCCATCCGGACGTCGACGACGGCACGCCCGACGACGACACCCTGCTGCCCGACCACGACGTCGCCAGTGACCCCGACGAGGTGGACGACGACGCCATCGACGAGGCCGCCACCGAACACGCGATGGCCGACGAGGTGCCCGACGACGACCCCGGGTCCGTCGGCGCGGCCGGTGACGGGTACGCGGCCAACTCCCCGGCCGTCGAGGCGGGCGGCGCGGTCGACGACGCCGGCGAGGCCGATGTCGACACCCCGGGGTCGAGCCAGGCCGGCCGCGGGCCGCTGGAGGGCGACCCTCCGGACGGCACGGACCAGCCGGTGGCGGAGGACCGCGTGTCCGGCGACGAGCCGTTGGGTGACGAGGCCCGCGGAGACCTCGACGACGAGCCGATCGACGGCATCGACCCGGTCGACGACGACGTCGACCGCGTCACGGATCCGTCCCCCGACGAGACCGCCGAGCTGTCCGCCGACGTGCGCGCCATCGGCGGTGTGGAGACCCCCCAGGCGTTCGACGACTCGTCCAGCGTGGTCGAGAGCGACACCAGCGAGACCGGGGTCGAGGAGTCGGCCAGCGACGGCGGTGACGAGCACCGTCACGACGAGGCCGTCGAGGACCTGCCCGACGACGCCGACGGCATCGAGTCCCCCGAACGGTGACGCCGGCCGGGGCCGAGGTGGCGGACCTGCTTGACTGGCCGGCATGGCCCGCCCGCGCACCATCGCCGACGACGTCCTGCTCGACCACGCCGAGCAGGCGCTGGCGGCCGAGGGCATCGTCGGGTTCACCCTGCGGGCGGTCGCCGACCGCGCCGACGTGTCGTCGCCCACCCTGGTGAAACGATTCGGCTCGCGACGTGGGCTGCTGGTGGCCGTGAGCCAGCGCTGGGTCGCCGGGGCGGACGCCGCGTTCGACGAGGTGCTCGCCGGCATCGACGAACCGGTCGACCGGGTCCGGGCCGTCGCGCTGGCGTGGTTCCACGACATGGACGACCCCGACACCGTCACCAACGTGGTGTCCGCACTGGGCAACGACCTGCTGGACGACGAACTGCGCGGCCTGCTCGCCACGGGCTGGGCGGTGCACGTCCGCCGCCTCGAACGCGAGATCACCGCGGCCCGGGAGGCGGGATGCCTGCCGGACTCCCCGCCACCACCCGCGGCCGCCCGGCTGGTGTTCGCCCTGACCGAGGGAATCCGCATCACGTGGGCCGTCACGCCCGAGGGCTCGTTGGTCGCCCGCGCCCGGACCGACGTCGACACGGTCCTGGCTGGGTGGGGCGACCGCAGCTGAGCCCACCACCGCCCCGGCGCCGTGGCCCGGTTCGTCCGGCGCCGTGGCCCGGTCAGCGGTACCCGGCCTCCCATGCCGGTGTTGCCGCGGAGGCCATGTCCTCACCGGCCGACAGGAACCCCCAGCAGTCGGGCTGGCTCCCGTCGACATCGGTCACGCCGTACTCGTGGGCCAGGTCCGCGGAACTGAGGATGCGACCACCGAAGCGCGCGACGTCGCGGTCGGCGGCCAGGGCCGCGACCCCGCGGGCGACGAAGGTGGGGGTCTCGGAGATCCAGAATCCCGGGTGTTCGTCCAGCGCGTCGCGCCAGTGGCGTTCGGTCACCCCGAACTGGTCGAGCATGTGCTCGGACCGCAGCCACCCGGGGGTCACGCCCACCGCGGTCACCGGGTGGTCGGCCAGTTCGTGGTGGAGCCCCCGCACGATGCGGTCCACGTTCGCCTTGACCAGGTCGTAGTAGAACCCGACGCCCTCGCGGAACTCGGTGTTGTACTCCCGGGTCCCGTCGGTGACCTCGACCAGCAACCCACCCCCGTCCTCCAGCAGCAGCGGCAAGGCGTGGTGGGCCGTGACGAGGTGGGTGTGCACGCCCATGGCCAGCATGCGCAAGCCGCCGGCCAGGTCGTGCTCCCACAGCGGCTTGTCCCACTCGGCGTAGGTGTCGCCACCGAAGATGTCGTTGACCAGCACGTCGAGCCGCCCGTGGTCGGCGCGGATGTCGGCGACCAGGTCGGCCACGGCCGCCGGGTCCTCGTGGTCCACCACGCGGGCCCGCCCCCGCCCACCGGCCGCCGCCAGCAGGTCCCCGGTCTCCTCGATGGTCTCGGGCCGTCCCACCTCCGACGGCCCGGTCTCGCGGCTGGACCTGCCCGTGGCGTAGACGTACGCCCCGGCCCGCGCCAGCTCCACCGCGAAGGCCCGCCCCGCCCCCCGCGTCGCCCCCGCCACCAACGCCACCCGCCCGTCCAGCTCGCCACCCATCGTCCGTCCTCGTGTCGTCGCGTCCCGTCGTCGCGCCCCTCGTCGACGCAGTTCGTAAATCTACATTCACGAACCCCACCCCGCAACCCCCCACTCCCGCTGCACCGACTCCCGCTGCCACCGAACCGCTCGCCACCCCAACCGCTCGCCACCCCAACCGCTCGCCACCCCAACCGCTCGCCACCCCAACCGCTCGCCACCCCAACCGCTCGCCACCCCAACCGCTGCTGGGCGTGTTTCTGCCGTGATACCGGCCCGATCGCACCCGACAGCGTGAGGTCCCGAGCCGTCATGCGCGGCTGGGTGTCCTGGGGCCGGGAAACCGGCCCGATCGCACCCGACAGCGTGGCGGGAGAACTCCGCCAGCGGCCGCGGGTGGGTGGCGTACGACCGGGATACGGGTGGGTGGCGTACGACCGGGATACCGGCTCGATCCCACCCGACAGCGTGGGGTCCCGAGCCGTCGTGCGTGGGTGGGTGGCCGGGGGCCGGGATACCGGCTCGATCGCACCCGACAGCAGGGGGAGGGACGAGCGGGACCGGGGTGGGGCGGGGGCGCCGCGGGGGGGTGGGGCGGGGGCGCCGCGGGGGGCGGGGGGGTCAGTGGCGGCGGTCGCGGGTGCGGCGGCGGCGTTCCTGGATGGTGACGGGGACACCTTCGAAGCCGTACTCCTCGCGCAGGCGACGTTCGAGGTAGCGACGCCAGGCGGCGGGGATCTCGCGGTTGGCGAAGGCGACGAACACCGGTGGGGCCGCACCCACCTGGGTGAGGTAGCGCACGCGCACGGTCCGGCCCGACGTCAGTGGCGGCGGATTGCGGTCCACGGCCTCGCGCAGGAACCGGTTGAGCTCGGAGGTCGGGATCCGGCGGGTGTACTGCTCCCACACCCGCAACAACGTCGGCAGCACCCGGCGAGTCCCCCGTCCGGTCAGCGCCGAGATGTTGAGGCGGGGCGCCCAGTCGGCGAACGACAGCATCCGGTCCAGCTCGCGCTCGAGGTCGAAGCGCCGTTCCTCGTCGACCCGGTCCCACTGGTTGACGACCAGCACGACCCCACGCCCGGCGTCACGCAGCAGCGCCGCCAGCCGCTGGTCCTGGTCGCTGATGGCGTCGCCACCGTCGATCAGGAACAGCACCAGGTCGGCCGACTCGATCGCGCCACGCGTGCGGTCGACCGAGTACAGCTCCACGTCCTCGCCGCTGCGGTAGCGCCGACGCATCCCGGCGGTGTCGACGAAGGTCCATGCCCGGCCGTCGATCTCGACCAGGGTGTCGACGGAGTCCCGGGTCGTGTGGGGGACGTCGTCGACGATCGAGCGGTCCTCCCCCAGCAGGCGGTTGTACAACGAGGACTTGCCCACGTTGGGCTTGCCGACCAGCGCCACGCGGGGGATCCGGACCTCCTCGGAGGCCACCATCCACTCCCCCAGCCGGTCCAGGACGACGTCCAACAGGTCGCCGACCCCGCGACCGTGCCGGGCCGACACCGGGTACGGCTCGTCCAGGCCCAGCTTCCACAACTCACCCAGGCCCAGCTCGTGACGCTCGGCGTCGGCCTTGTTGCCCACCAGCACCACGTCGACACCGGAGCGACGCAGCAGCCGGGCGTAGCGCTCGTCGTCCTCCAACACCCCGATGGTGACGTCGGTGACGAACACGACCAGGTCCGCGTCGGCGATCGCGGCCTCGGCCGAGGCGACGATGCGGGCGTCCATGCCCTCGGCCGCGTGCTCCCAGCCACCGGTGTCGATCAGCACGAACTCGCGGCCCAGCCACTCGGCACGGTGTTCGGTGCGATCGCGGGTGACGCCCGGCTGTTCCTCCACGATCGCGACCCGTCGGCCCAGGATGCGGTTGACCAGCGTGGACTTGCCCACGTTGGGGCGGCCGACGATCGCCACTCGCGGCAGCTGGCGCCAGCCACGAACGGCCAGCACGTCGCCACCGCCGAGGCGTTCCACGATCGCGTCGACGACCTCGGAGACCTCCATCCCGGTGGTGTCGAGGTGCCACGCGTCGGCGGCGGGCTGCATCGGGGTGACCTCGCGGGTCGCGTCGCGCTCGTCGCGGGTCGAGACCTCGGCGCGTACGACCGGGTCCTGTGCGTCCCGGCCCAGCTGGTCGGCGCGTCGGCGCACGCGTTCGGACTCGTCGGCGGTCAGCCAGACCTTCAGGTCGGCGTCGGGCAGCACGACCTCGCCGATGTCGCGGCCCTCGGCCACGCCGCCGTCGGCCAGGGCCGCACGCTGTTGGGGCACCATCGCACTGCGCACGCCGCGGTGGGCCGACACCGGCGACACGGCGTCGTTGACCTCCGGTGTGCGGATCCGGTCGGTGACGTCGTCGTCGTCGAGCAGCATCCGCGGTCCATCGAAGGCGAGTTCGACGCGTTCGGCGACGGCGGTGCACGCCGCACCGTCATGGACGTCGACCCCGGCCTCGAGGCAGGCCAGCGTGACCGCGCGATACATCGCACCGGTGTCGAGGTGGCGCACGCCCAACCGGTCGGCGAGCAGTCCCGCGATGGTGGACTTGCCGGACCCGGACGGTCCGTCGATGGCGACCTGCCAGGCCGTCATTCGGGCAGGTCCGTGCGCAACTGTCGCGCCTCATGGAGGTAGGGGTGGCGCAAGGCGGTCGGCGCCCGGTCGGTGTAGACGTGGGCCAGGATGCGCACGCAGTGCGGGATGCCCCCGTCGATGTCGAGCTCGCGGGCACACAGCAACGGGACGTGGGTGATTCCCCCGGCCCGGGCCGCCTCGGCCGGGAACGCCGACGAGATGTCGTCGGTCGCGGTGAACACCAGCGAGATGAGGTCGTCGGTGGTCAGGCCGTTGCGGGCGAACAGCTCGTCGATCAGCTCACCCGTCCGGGTCAGCAGGTGGTCACGGTCGTCGTGGTCCAGCGTGGTCGCGCCCCGGATCGCGCGCACGCGCTCGGGCGCCGGGACGCGCTCGGGGGTCGGGTCGCGCTCGAGGGCCGGGTCGGGGGCCGGGTCGGGGGCCGGGTCGGGGGCCGGGTCGGGGGTCGCCGTGGGGACCGCCTCGTCGGTGGCGTCGCTCATCCGCGCCCTCCCCGGCCGTCGCGCCCGGTGCGGTGGGCGCGGTCGTGCGCGCGTCCACGGCTGCGACGCTCGTCGCGGGCGTGGCGGCGATGCTCGGGCGGGCCGGTGCGACCCTCGGTGGCGGCGTGCAGTCGCGCGATCTCCTGCTGGGTGAGCTCACGCCAGTGGCCCTGGCGCAGGTCACCCAGCTCCACGCCGCCGAAGGCGACCCGGGCAAGCCGCTTGACGGGGTGGCCGACCTCGTCGAAGATCCGTCGCACCTCGCGCTTGCGACCCTCGGTCATCGTCAGCTGGACCAGCGACTGGTCGTGGCGCGTCTCCAGCACCTCGACCTGGCGCGGGCGAGCGAGCCCGTCGTCGAGTTCGACGCCCTCGAGCAACGTCGTCACGGTGCGGTCCCGGATGGTCCCACGGACCAGCACGACGTACACCTTGTCGACCTCGTGGGACGGGTGCAGCAGCCGGTGGGTCAGGTCGCCGTCGTTGGTCAGCAGCACCAGCCCCTCGCTGTCGAGGTCCAGGCGCCCGACCGGGAACAGCCGCTGGTCGAACCCGACCAGGTCGACCACCGTGGGCCGGCCACGCGGGTCGTCGGCCGTGGACACCACGCCCTGGGGCTTGTTGAGCATGACGTACACCAGATCGGTGTCGACGTTGACGCGTTCGCCGTCCAGCCGGATGTCATCGGACGACGCGTCGACCTTGCGGCCCAGCTCGGCCACCTCGCCGTTGACGGTCACCCGGCCGGCCGCGATCAGGTCCTCGCTGGCGCGCCGCGACGCGATGCCCGCATGGGCCATGACCTTCTGGAGTCGGTCAGTCGCCACGGTCGGCCCCCGCCCCGTCGTCGTGCCCCACGCCATCGTCCGCCGGGTCGTCGCCCTTCGTGCCGGACCCGTCGGTGGCGGAGCCGTTCGTGCCGGACCCGTTCGTGCCGGAGCCGTTCGTGCCGGTGCCGTTGGTGCCGGTGCCGTTGGTGCCGGTGCCGTTCGCGAGCGCGTCGGCCATGGCGGCCTCGGGGTCCTCCGACGCCGCGACCGCCTCGCGCAACCGATCCATCGCCGCCTGGGCCACGCGTTCCAGGTCCTCGGTGAGGTCGCGGAAGTCGTCGCTGCGCGACCGGACCTCGTCGCCGTCGGCACCGTCGTCGTCCTCGTCGAGCACCGAGCCGTCCCACGTTCCTCGCAGGGTGGACGGGAGCCGGCCGCCGGCCGCCAGTGCCCGGCGGGCCCGGCGCATGCCGTCGCCCACGGGCTCGTCCGGGGCGACCTCGTCGAGGTAGTCGGTCAGCGGCGGCAGGTCCTCGAGGCTGGCCAGCCCGAGTTGTTCCAGGAACGTGGTGGTGGTGCCGAACAGCACGGCCTGGCCCGGCCCGTCGTCGCGACCGACCTCGGTGACCAGGCCCCTGGCCTGCAGCGAGCGCATCGCCCCGTCGGCGTTGACGCCCCGGATGTCGGACACGTCACCCCGGCTGATCGGCTGCTTCCAGGCCACGACCGCCAGGGTCTCCAGCGCGGCGTTGGACAGGCGGCCACTGCGACCGGCCAGCAGGTGGCGTTCGACCACGTCGTCGGCCACCGGGCTGGTGTAGAGCCGAACGCCGCCAGCGACGTGGCGCACCACCAGGCCCGACTGGCGCTCCTCCAGGCGCTGGACCAGCTCGTCGAGCAGCACCCGCACCTGCTCGGCGTCGCACTCCAGCGCGCTGGCCAGGGCGGGCACGGGGATCGGCTCGTCGGCGAGGAACAGCAGGGCCTCGACACTGGCCAGTGACGTCGGGTCGATCGTCACGGTGCCACCCCGACCAACTCGTCGGCATCGGTCGCGGCGGCCGAGGGGTCGTCGCTGGCGGCGGCCGTGGGGGACACCTCGGCGACCGGGCCGTCGTCGTCGACGTCCTCGGCGGCCGAGACCTGCAGGACACGAAGGTCGCCGGCGGCCTCGCTGCGCGACACCGCCAACGGGCCACGGTGCTCGTCCTGGTCCAGCTCGACGTGGCCCAGCTTGTACAGCTCCAGCGCGGCCAGGAACACCACGACGGCGTCGGACCGGCTGCGCCCGGTGACCAGCTGGTCGAAGGTGGCTCGCGCACCGACGCCGGTGAGGTGCTCCAGGACGAGTCCGGCCGCGTCACGGATGGACAGGAAGGTCCGTCGGATGTGGTCCAGGCCCACCGACGGCTCGGGTCGCGGCGCGGTCGCGCGGGCGCCCATCCGGGCCAGGTCCTCGACGGTGAGCTCCAGTGGCGCGTCGGGCACCAACCGGCGGAAGCGCGGCTCGAGCTCGACCTCGCGGGCACGGTGGCGTCCCTCGACGTCCATCCGGTCCCCCAGCGCCGAGGCCACGTCACGGAAGGCGCGGTACTCCAACAACCGGGCGTAGAGCAGGTCGCGGGCCTGGGCCAGCAGGTCGTGCTCGTCCTCGATGTCGTCGTCGGGCAGCAGCCGGGCGGCCTTGAGCTCCACCAGCGTCGCCGCGACCACCAGGAAACGGGTCGCGGTCTCGAGGTCGACCCGATCCAGCCCGTCCAGCGACGCCAGGTAGTCCCCGGTGATCTCGGCGAGGTCCACCTCGGTCACGTCCAGGCGCCGTCGCGCGATCAGTTCGAGCAACAGGTCGAACGGGCCCTGGAACACCTCGAGGTCCACGAAGTGGTCCATCGGGGTGGGCCCTTTCGGTGACGAGTTCGAGGTCGGGGTTCGATGACGCGGCGCCCACGGCGGGCGTCGGCGGGCGCGGGCCACGACGCAGGCGGGCACCGGCCGGTGCGACGCGCGACGACGAGGCGTCGATGAGGGCGGATGCGACCGCACGGCGGGTGGCCGCGGCGCTGCGCGCAGCGTAACGCTTCGGCCCCAGCCAACCGTGCATCCGCATCCGCTCCCCGGCCAGCCGGCCAACGCCGCGCCGGTCCGGTCCGGCGGGTCCCCGACCCGCGGGGCCGGACCGCAGGTGGGAACCGACGTCAGTGTGACCAGACCCAGTCGGTCGCGCGTCCGGCCTCCGTCGGGGCGTGCTGGTCCTGGTAGGCGGCGGCGATCGCGGTCAGCACGGCCGGTGCGGGGATGGTGGTCGGCAACGGCAACCCGCTGACCCGCGACCAGACCCGTCGGACCACGACCGCGCAGACGCGGGCGTGGCGCTCCGGTTCCAGCCCGGTGCGCAGCAGCGTGGTGCGGATCACCTGGTAGTCCGGGTCGGCCAGCGCGGTGGTGTCCAGCCCGGCCGCGAGGTCCTCGGTCCCGGGGACCGCACGGAACCGGACCGGACGGATGTCGGCCCGGCTGACCGCCTCCCGCACCACCACCGTGCCGGCGACCATGTCACCCAGGCGCTGGCCGCGTGCCGACACGAGCGCGACGAGCAGGGCCACCAGGCCGAAGGTCGCATAGATCTCGAACGCGCCGGCCGCCGCCCGCACGGCGGCCTGGCGCCAGGTCACCGGGCCGGCCTCGACGGTGACCACGCGGAGTCGGGCGACGAGCTTGCCCAGGCTGCGCCCGCGGGTCGTGGCCTCCACCACCGTCGGCACCACCACCAGGGTGGACAGCGTCACCACGGCCACGACGGCCACGGCCTGCTGACCGTCCTCGGCGCCCACCAACGTCGTCAACAGCGCCGAGGTGGCCAGGAACACGACCACGGTGAGGACGCCGAGCACGACCACGTCGATGAGCGCCGCCAACCCCCGCAAGCCGACCGACGCGGTCGGAATCTCCAGCTCGACCGCCTCGGCCGTCACCAGTCCCCGGGCTGGACCCGTCCGGACCGACGCCCCGGGACCGGGCCCGTACGGCCGCGCCGACACGGTGCCGCCGCCACCGCCGGGGCCACGGTCGAGGGTGGGGTCGTGGTGGCGGTCGTGGTGGCGGTCGGGGGTCGCCGACATGCGCCCTCCTGGCCTGGGCAACGTCCGGGCCGGCGCGGGCACCGGCCTCACGGCCCGGGACGTTATCGTGGCGCACGTCCGCGACCCCGTCCCGGACGCCGACGGGGCCAGGCCAGCGAGGGACCAGTGGACCGTGACCGTTTCGTGGCCAGCCACCTCGACGAGTGGGAACGACTCGACGAGCTGGCCGGCCGACGGCGCCACGACGGCGGCGAGGTCGACGAACTCGTGCGTCTCAACCAGCGGGCCTCGGGCCACCTGACCATCGCCCGGACCCGCTACGCCGACCGCGACCTGGTCGTCTACCTGACCCGCATCCTGGCACGTGCCAACGCACGCCTGAACCGGCCGGCGCCGCTGAGCCTGGCGCGGGTCGAGCGCACCCTGGCCGACACGGTCCCGCGGGCGCTGTGGCGATGTCGCTGGTCCATCGGGGTGGTCATGGCGGTCACGATCGCCGCGGCGGTCGTGGCCGGGGCGTGGCTGGCGACCACCCCGGGCGCGATCGACTACGCCATGCCGGCCGACTACCGCCAGTACTACGTCGAGGAGGCCTTCGAGTCCTACTACTCCGAGGGCCCGGCATGGCTGTTCGCGATCCGGTTGTTCGTCAACAACGCCACGATCGCGATCCGGATGTTCGGGGCCGGGATCGCGCTGGGGCTGCCGACGGTGGGGATCGCCGCGGTCAACGGGTGGTACGTCGGCGTGGCGGGCAGCGTCATGACGGCCGCCGGCCGGGGCTGGACGTTCTGGCGGCTGATCCTGCCCCACGGACTGCTGGAGCTCGGGTCGATCTTCGTGGCCGGTGGGGCCGGGCTGCACGTCGGATGGGCCGCCATCGCGCCCGGCGACCGCACCCGGGGCACGGCGATCCGCGAGGAGGGACGTGCGGCCTCGGTCGTGGCCTTCACCGCGGCCGCCGCACTGGCACTCGCGGCCGCGCTGGAGGCATGGATCACCCCGTCCCCACTGCCCGACGCCCTGCGGATCGGGCTGGGTGCCGCCGCCCTGGTCGCGGTGTGGGTCGCACCGATGCTGCTGGGCCGACGGCTGTGGCTCCAGGACCAGTTCAGGGACCGGTCGAGGGACCAGCCGAGCCTCGGATCGCCTGGGGGGACGGTCGGGGCCGAAGGCGACCCCGTCACGATCACAGGGTCCCGCGGGACTTGAGGTCGAGGTAGGTGTCCATCAGCCGGCCCGCCAGCCGGGCGGGCGGGGCGTCCACGACCACGGCGCCGCGCTGGACCAGCAGCCGTGCCGTGCGGCGCCGAGCCCGCTGCAGGGTGGCGGCCCCCGCGGCCAGCCAGGCGTCGTCGGGCACCTGTCCGGGCCGGTCCACCCAGGCGGTCACCCGCGGATCCTCCACGGCCCCCACGACCACCAGGTGGGAGGCCAGCAGGACGGGCAGTGCCGGGACCAGCGTGTCGACCAGGGCCTCGCTGGCCAGGTCGGTCAGCACCACCAGCAGGGCCCGCCGCCGCTGTCGGGCGACCACGTCGACGAAGGCCCCGGCGTAGTCGGACTCGACCAGCACGGGTTCCAGCCCGGCCATCGCGGTGGCGATGCGGCTGCGCTGGCGTCGGTCACCGGCCGGCGCCACGACCGCGTGGACGTCCCCGGCGAACGCCTGGAACCCGACCTTGTCCCCGACGGCGGTGGCCACGGTGGTGACGGCCAGGGTCGCGTCCATCAGGTGGTCCAGACGCGTGGTCGCCGCGTCGGGATGCCCGCGTGACGGCGATGCCGGGCCGGTGCCGACCAGGCCGGCCGAGTGGCGCCCCACGTCCAGCACCACCTGCACGGTCTGGTTGCGCTCGACGCGGTAGGTGCGCACGATCGGTTTGCCCGCGCGTGCCGTCGCCGACCAGTCGACCCGCCGGACCTGGTCGTCGGGGGTGTAGTCACGCAGGGACTCGAACTCGGTCCCCTGTCCGACCAGCCGGGCCGATCGGACACCGGCTTCCAGCACCCGTCGGTCGGAGATCCTGAGTTCGGCCTCTCGCCGTGACGGGAAGGCCGGGAGCACGTCGAGGTGACCGGGCAGGGAACGGGCGTGCTGGCGCGCGACCAGGCGCAACGGCCCGGCGAGCCGCACCACGACCTCGTCGGGTCGGTGCGGACCGCGACGTCGCGGTGCCAGGGTCGCGGTCACGTCGGTGGTGCGGTCGGTCCGGACGATGGCCGACACGCGCCGAACCACACCCAGGGAGGGTGGCAGGTCGTCGGCGAGTTCGACCCGCTGGGGCCACGGACGGGACCCACGCAGCGACCACGTCACCCGGTCCCGCTCGCCCAGCGTGACGGCGCTGGGCAACCGACGAGCCACCTGCACCGCCCACGGCCCACCCACCAGCAGCGCATCGCCCACGGCCAGGACCACCACGACGCCGACCACCGGCGTGGCCGGGGCGCCCAGCCCGACGGCGACCGCGACCACCAGGACCACGACCACCAACGGGACCCGGGGCAGCGGGGCCAGCGACGTCCACCATGCCCGGGTCGCGCGGGCCGGCGGTGGCGCCGGGGTCGGGCCGTCCCGCGACCCGCCGTCGTCCCCATCCGCCGTTGCCCCGCGTGTCCGGTCGGCGGGCGCCCCGCCGGGGGCCCCGGGTGGGTCCACGGGTGGCGACGACGGGGTGGCGGTCATCGCGGCACGGGCACGGTCGACAGCACGCGTTCCAGCGCGGCGTCGACACTGCCGCCCTCCAGCGACACCTCGGGACGCAGCTGCATGCGGTGGCGGAGCGTCGGACGGGCGATCGCCTGGACGTGGTCGGGGGTCACGAACGGCGCCCCCGACAGCCACGCCCAGGCCTTGGCCGCGTGCAGCAGCATGGCGGACCCGCGGGGCGACACCCCGACCGCCACCGACGGCAGCTCACGCGTGGCGCGGACGACCTCGACGATGTAGCGACGCACCGGCGGGGCGACGCGCAGGGCCCGGACGGCGCGCCGGGCGGCGAGCACGTCATCGGCGCTCGCCACGGCCCGGACCTGGCGCAGGTCGTGCGGGTCGAGGCCCTCGTCGTGGCGGGTGACCACCTCGACCTCCTCGTCGAGGTCGGGGTAGCCGACCTCGAGCTTGAACAGGAAGCGATCCAGCTGGGCCTCGGGCAACGGGTACGTGCCCTCGTACTCGATGGGGTTCTGGGTCGCGATCACCATGAACGGTGCGGGCAGCGGCCGGGCGTGGCCCTCGGCGGTGACCTGCTGTTCCTCCATCGCCTCGAGCAGGGCGGCCTGGGTCTTGGGAGGCGTGCGGTTGACCTCGTCGGCCAGCAGGAGGTTGGTGAACACCGGACCCTCGCGGAAGCGCAGGTCGCCGCCCTCCAACACCAGGTGCCCGGTCACGTCCGAGGGCATCAGGTCGGGTGTGAACTGCACCCGCGTGGTGTCGAGGTCGAGCGCGGCGGCAAGCACCTTCACGGTCAGGGTCTTGGCGACGCCCGGCACCCCCTCCAGGAGGACGTGGCCGTCGGCCAGCAGGGCCGTGACCAGCCCGGACACGACGTGGGACTGGCCCACGACCACGCGTCCGACCTGTTCGCGCAGCCGACCGAGGGCCGCCCGTGGGTCGTTCCCGCCGTCGGCGTCCGCCGTCGTGTCCCCGTGCGGTCCCGTGCGGTCGTCGTGGTCAGCGGCCATGGTGGCCTCCCGTGGTCGTCGAGCGATCGTGGTCGTCGGGGTCGCGGGCGTCGCCCTCGCGGCGGTGACCGCCGTGGCGGCCACCGCCGCGGTCGTCGGATGCGCCGTGCGGCCGGGTCGGTGCCTCCCCGCCCGGCTGCAGTGCGGCGCGGAGCCGACGG
Organism: uncultured Nitriliruptorales bacterium; assembly: GCA_963735045.1. Classification (GTDB taxonomy): domain Bacteria; phylum Actinomycetota; class Nitriliruptoria; order Nitriliruptorales; family Nitriliruptoraceae; genus Salsipaludibacter. The sequence continues at coordinate 1,385,051 of CAVTIZ010000003.1, forward strand.
CCGGCCGCGACCACGGCCACGAGGTCGTCGACCCCGCGGACCGGCCGGTTGGCCATCGCCACCGCGACCAGCTCGGGGTCGAGCCCGCTCGCGCGGGCCGCGAGTGGCACGAGGTCCTCGGCGTCCCGGTCGCCGGTGTCGCCAGCCCCGTGCCACGACCCACCGACGCCGGTGCCCAGCCGGGGGGCGAGGTCGACGCGAAGCTGGTCGCGGACCCGGGCGGCCGCGTCCGCCGCCTCGCCGTGACGCTCCAGCAACTCGGCGATGCTGCCCGCCAGCGCCGACGCCGGCACCTCCACGGGCGGCGGCTCGGTCAACACCCGCCCATGCCGACGGGCGCGTGCCAGTCCGTACAGCACGGCGGCGAGCGCCACCAGCCACAGGCCCTGCCGGAACCGATCCGGCAGTGCGCCCACCACGCCGGCGTCGGCCGAGGCCACGTCGGCACCGGGGACGCCGGCCTGGGTCCCGGGGACCGGGGGTGCCTGCGGCCCGGTCACGACCACGACGCGCCCGGCGTCGTCGGGGGGCAGGAACAGCGCCGCCAACTGGCCCAGGTCCGGGTCGGCGATGATGGCGGCGTTGGTCACGACGTCGGCGTCGCCGAGGACGACGGTGGTGCCACCGGAGCCCGCCACCCGGGCAGGTGGTCCGTCCAACGCGCCATCCCACGTGGCGACCAGGGCGGCCCCGTCGCGTTCCCAACAGGCGGCGGACGGGTCGACGCCCAGCCGCACGAGGTCGGGCACGGCCACCACCTCGCCCGTCGGCAGGACCCCCTGGTCCAGTTGCAGACGGGTCCGCCCGGGCACCAGGTCGCAGCGTGGACCGCCGGACACGCCCTCGCCACGCACCACGCCCAGGCCACCGGCGAGCCCCGAGCCGGGGTCGCCCACGACCAGCCGCCCGCCGGCCTCGACGTGGTCGCGCAAGTCGGCTTCCTGGCGCTCGGTCAGGGTGTCGCGGAACACCACCGCGGTGTCACCGGGGTCGAGGGAGCCCAGGACGTCGCCGGCCGACCCCTGGACCATCTCGGTGCCGAGGTCGGCCAGCACCCTGCGCAGGATGTCGGTCCCGTCCCCGTCGGTCGACGTGGTGGCGTAGGGCGCCGCGCCGTCCGGGACCGCGACCACCAGCACGACCACCACGGCGACGGCCCCGAGCACCCACCACGGGGCACGCCACGTCCGCGTGCTCGACGGGTCGGTCGCGGCGCTCATCGACCGATCCCGAGGTCGTCGGCGGCGGCCAGGACCGTCCTGGCATCATCGGCGCCGGCCGGTTCGTCGGCGTACCAGACCCGCTCGAACACGTCGCTGGCGGCGTCGAAGCCATGCGCCTCCATCACGGCGACCACGTCGGAGTGGCGCAGCGCGGACCGATGGTCACCCACCGTGGCGCCCGCCATCGCCGGCACCGCCTCGAGCGCGACCAGGTGGACGACGACGGCGCGGTAGGCCGCCCGGACGGCCTCCCGGTGGTCACCACGGTCCTCGGCGGCACGGGCCCGGGCCAACCAGTCGGCCGCGCTGCGGTCCACGGACCCGACCGAGGTCGTGGGGCCGTCATCCCGGCCGGCCCGTCGGAACGCCCCGAGCCCGACTCGTCGCAGCACCAGCCAGAGCACGACCACCACCACGGCGACGACCACCGCCCAGACCAGGCCCCGGACCACCCACGCGAGCACGCCGAGGACACCGTCGGAGAGCCCGACGTCACCCAGCCGATCCAGCACCCACTGCACCAATCGGTCCAACGGGTTCGGTTCCTCGGCGTAGGGCGGCCGCGACAGGACGTCGCGCACCGACCGGTCGATGCGGTCGGCCACGTCGGCGTCCTGCACGACCAGCACCAGTCCCCCGGCCGCCAGCCGAACCGGCTCGGGGCGGCGCCTCGACGGATGTTCCGGGCAGGCCTGCCCGTCGGGCCCGTCCCGGCGACCCGGTCCGCCTCGACTCACCCGGGGAGCCGACCCGCCGCGCCCAGCACGTCGGTGCCCTCGGCGCGGATGCACAGGTCGCCGTACAGCGCCAGTCCGCCGTAGATGCCCAACGGCGTGCTGACGAGGTAGCCCAGGATCGCCACGACGACCAGCGACACGATCGCGACCTCGGGTCCGGCGAACACCGTGAACTGACTCGCGAACCCCAGGACCTGGCCGATCAGGCCGACCAGCAGCCCGATCAGCAGCCCCCGTCCGAACGTCGGCCAGAACGTGCCGGACAGCAGCGACCGGACACGGCCCAACGACTCCCAGGCGCCGCGGTCCTCCACGACGACGGTCGCCGACACGAGGTAGCCGACCATCGTCATGACCAGGTAGCCCGCGAAGCCCAACGGCACGGTCACGATGAACAGGAGGGCGAAGGTGGTGTCCACCAGCAGCAACGGCAGGGGCAGGAGCACGACCACCGCGACCAGCAGGAACAGCAGGATCCAGATCCCCGCGATGCCCCACATCCGTCGACCGGCCACCCGCAGGGACCGTCCCAGCTCGGGCTCCCGGCCGTCGAGGTGGTCGGTTCCCACCCGCAGCAGCGCCGGGATCACGGCGAGCTGACCCAGCAGGAGCACCACCGCCCCCGTCGCGCCGGTCACCCACAGCAGCGGCTGGCTGAAGGTGTCGACGACCTGCGCCTCGGTCACCTGGGTCGCGACCTGGGGGTCACCCAGCAGCAGGCGCCACAGGTCGCCCACCTGCAGGAAGGCGATCCCGAGCAGCACCAGGCCCGGCAGGACCAGCACCGCGAGCACGGCCGCGGTGGTGACGAAGGTGTCCCGGTAGACGGTGAACATCGTCTCGATGACGTCGCCCACCGACGGGTTGGACCGTCCCAGGGCGGGCCCGGTCGGCGGCGGCGGGCCACCGCCCCATCCGGCGGCCATCGGCGGCGCCGCCTCGGTCGACGGCGGCGGCGGCCGGCCGGTGGTCCCGTCCGGCACGGGTGGTCCCGTCCCGGGTGGCGGCAGCGGCTCGGGTGGCCGTCCCGCCCCACCGGGCGCGGTCGGTGGGCCGCTCGGGGCCGGTGGGCCGGACGTCGGTGAGGCCGTGGGTGGCGGGGGCGACCCGGGTGGCGGGGGCGTCCCGGGTGCCGCGGACCCGCGGTCCTGCGCGCCCGGGGTGTTCCAGTCACTCATGCGTCGTCGGCCTCCAGCAGGCGGTGGTGGACCAGTGGTGGGATGACGAGGTCGGCGCCGTCGCCGACGGTGACGAGGTCGTCCAGGCCCGCGAGCGCCCACTCGAGATCGTCGTTCGACGCCGCGTGCACGGTCACGCTGGGCTCCACCGTGGCGGTGTCGTCCCCGACCGTGGCCCAGAACTCCAGCCCGACCGCCGGGTCGATGCGGTCCTGGCGGTGCTGGCGGCCGGCGCCCAGGCCCCCCGCCAGCACGCCGATCCCCCGGGTGTCCACCCCGGTGAGGATGCCGGGTGGGGCCTGCCAGTGGCCCACGACCGGGGCGCTGGGCAGGACCTCGCGTGGGCGCACGACCACGTCGGGGTCCCCACCCTGGGCCGCGACCATGTGGGCCAACCGCTCGGCGGCCGCGCCGGAGGACAGGGCATCCTCGGCCCGTGCCGTCGCGTGGTCGGGATCGTGGCCGGCCAGCTGCAAGGCGGCGGCGGCCAGGTCGACGCACAGGTCGCGGAAGCGGCCCGTTCGGGTGCCGGCGAGCACGTCGATGGCGTGGGCGACCTCCAGGGCGTTGCCGACCGCGTGCGACAGCGGCTGGGACATGTCGGTGATCAGGGCGCCGGTGGCCCGCCCCCTCGCACGGCCGATCGCCACGCACTGGTGCGCCAGGGCCAGGGCGTCGTCGGGATCGGCCATGAAGGCCCCGTCACCCACCTTGACGTCCAACAGCACCGTCGAGGCCCCGCCGGCGATCTTCTTGCTCATGACGCTCGCCGCGATCAGCGCCGGGGACTGCACCGTCGCCGTGACGTCCCGCAGGGCGTACAGGCGCTTGTCCAGCGGCACCACGTCGGCGGTCGCGGCCGCCACGGCCAACCCGATGTCGGCCACCTGCGCGGTGACCTGCTCGGGCGCCATCGACACGCCCAGCCCCGGGATCGACTCCAGCTTGTCCAGCGTCCCGCCGGTGTGGCCCAACCCACGGCCCGACAACTTGGCGACCTGCAGTCCGCAGGCGGCCAGGACCGGTGCGACGACCAGGGTCGTGGAGTCGCCCACCCCGCCGGTCGAGTGCTTGTCGACCGTCGGGCCGGCCAGCGCCGACAGGTCCACCACGTCACCGGACGCGACCGCCGCGTCGGTCATCGCGACCGCCTCGTCGGGCGTGAAGCCCTGCAGGACCCCGGCCATCAGGAAGGCCGCCATCTGCTCCTCGGCGACGCCTCCGTCGAGGTAGGCCGAGAAGAACCGTCGGATGTCGTCGGCCGACAGCGACTCGCCGTCACGCTTGCGGCCGATCGTGCCCGGCACGTCCAGCCGGGTGACCGGTCGCGACGCCATCAGCGGTCCTCGTGCTCGGCTGCGCACTCCACGCACCGGACCGACAGCGGACGGACCTCGAGGCGCGCCACCGGGATCTCCTGGCCACAGTCGACGCAGGTGCCGTAGGTGCCATCGTCCATGCGCTCCAGCGCGACGTCGATCTGGTGGACGCGCGTGCGGGCGGTCTCGATGGACCCGAGCACCTCGGAGCGAGCCTCGGCCTGCGCCCCGGCGTCGGAGAAGCCGGAGCTGGACACGCCCAGGTCGTCGACGGACTCGGAGTGCAGGTCCGCGCCGTGCTCGTCGAGGACGGTCATCTGGTGACGGCGGTCCTCCTCCAACTGGTCACGCACGGTGGTCAGGGTGTCCTGGTCCATGGGAGGTGCTCCGGTCGATCGTGGGGGTCCGGCCGTCCACGGGTGGCCCGCGGGATCATCCCGGGAAGCAGGTTCGGGGCGGCAGGTTCGTGGTTGGCAGGGCCGTGGGTGGCGAGGCCGTGGGTGGCGGGTCGGGCGACGGGTTCTGGCGGCGCCGACGACGTCCGCCGTCGTCCCCGATGCTATCTCCCGGGCGGGTCCGGACCGCCGACGTCCGTCCCGGCGGGACGGGGTCCTCAGGCCAGGCCCAGGGCCTCGTCCGGCGTCACGCTGTCGAGGTCGTGGGCGGTGCCGACCGGGGCGTTGGTCAGACGTCCGGCATGCGTGTTGAGGCCGTTGCGCAGGTGCTCGTCGGCCGCCAACGCGTCCCGGACGCCGTTGGCCAGTCTGCGCACGTGCGGCGTCGTCACGTTGGTCAGTCCGTACGTCGACGTGTGGGGCACCGCGCCCGGCATGTTGCCGACGCAGTAGTGCACCACGTCGTCGACGACGTAGGTGGGCTCGGAGTGGGTCGTGACCGTGGAGGTCTCGGTGCAGCCGCCCTGGTCGATGGCGATGTCGACGATCACCGCACCGGGCTTCATCACGCCCAGCATGTCGCGGGTGATCACCTTGGGGGCCCGCGCGCCGGGCACCAGCACGGCCCCGATGACCAGGTCCGCCCGCTCGAGCTGCTCGGCGATGGTGAGTCGGTTGGACACCAGGGTGCCGATGCGGCCGTGGTGGATGGCATCGATGGAGCGCAGGACGTCGACGTCGAGGTCGAGGGCGACCACGTCGGCCTCCATGCCGGCCGCGATGACCGCCGCATTGCGACCCGAGGTCCCGGCGCCGATCACGACCACGTAGGCGGGCTGGACGCCCGACACCCCGCCCAGCAGCACACCGCGGCCCCCGTGCTCGGCCTGGAGCGTCGCGGCGCCCACCTGCGGGGCCATCCGTCCGGCCACCTCCGACATCGGGGCCAGCAGTGGCAGGCCGCCGTTGCGCCCGGTGACCGTCTCGTAGGCGATGCCGGTGGTGCCGGCGTCGAGCAACGCCCCGGTGAGGGCCCGGTCGGCGGCCAGGTGCAGGTACGTGAACAGGGTCAGGTCGTCCCGGAGGTAGCCGTACTCCTGTTCCAGCGGCTCCTTGACCTTCAGCACCAGGTCGGCCTCGCCCCACGCCTCGTCGGCCGTGGCGACGATCCGGGCCCCGGCGTCGACGAAGTCGTCGTCGGGCAGCGAGGACCCGTCACCGGCGCCGGCCTGGACGACCACCTCGTGGCCGTCGACCACCAGGTCGTGGACCGCGTGCGGGGTCGCGGCGACCCGGTGTTCGTCGACCTTGACCTCGGTTGGCACTCCGATGCGCATGCAGGCTCCCTTGCCTCCGGCGTCGTCGCCCCAACACTAGAGCGACCCCCCGCCCCGCGTCCCCTCCCCCGTCCCTCCCCGGGCTCCCTCCTCCCCTTCCTGCTCCCTCCTCCCGCTGCCTCCTGCCGCTGCCTCCTGCCGCTGCCTCCTCCCGCTGCCTCCTGCCGCTGCCTCCTCCCGCTCCCTCGCCACGACTCACGCGCCTGCCCACGCCCCTGCCGCCCACTGTGTGCGTTCGCGCCGGCATTCCGGCAGCAACGCCCACGCTCGGGACCCTCCACGGGACCTGGCGGAGGCGGTCGGGCTGCGGGACGCGGTGTGCTCGGGTGGCGAGGAGGCCGGCGTGTCAGGTGCGGAGGTGGTGGGCGGCGCGGAGGAGGGCGATGACGGTCTTGCCGTCGGTGATCGTGCCGTCGTGGACGGCGGCGACGGCGTCGTCCAGCGCCAGGACCACGACCTCCATGTCGGCCTCCTCGTGGACCGCGCGGAAGTCGTCGGGCGGGGGGACCTCGACCAGGTCACGCGCGAGGAAGATCTCCGTGGCCTCGGTGCACCAGCCGACCGAGTTGAAGAACGACGCGAGGTGGTCGAGCCGCCCGGCCCGGCGTCCGACCTCCTCGGCCAGTTCGCGTTCGGCGGCCGCGCGGGCGTCGGCGTCGTCGGGGTCGACCCCACCGGCGGGGACCTCCAGCACGTACTGGCGGAGTGCGTGGCGGTACTGGCGCACCAGCAGCACCTCGCGGTCCGCCGTCACCGGCACCACGCAGGCCGCGGCCTGGTGCTCGACGACCTCGCGCTGGACGTGGTCGCCGTCGGGCATCGCGACCGTGTCGACCCGGACGGTCGAATAGCCCGACCACTGCACGGTCGAGTCCACGACCTCGTAGGGGGTGCTCACGGGCGGCTCCGGAAACGGTGGGGTGGCAGGCCCTGACGCCGGTGGCGGCAGGGAGTGGGTGGCTCAGGCCTCGGGGACGTGCACGGCGTCGGCCAGCTCGCCCGCGGTGGGTTCGTCGAGTTCGAGCGGGAGGCGGCCGGACGCCTCGTCGTGGCGACGGGCCGCACGGCGGACCAGGCCGACGAACAGGGGATGCGGACGGGTCGGGCGGGACTTGAGCTCGGGATGGGCCTGGGTGGCGACGAAGTACGGGTGGTCCGACAACTCCACGAACTCGACCAGGCGATCGTCGGGCGACTTGCCCGAGAAGGTCATGCCGGCCTCCCGGAAGCGATCGCGGTAGGCGTTGTTGAACTCGTAGCGGTGGCGGTGGCGTTCGTGCACCAGCTCGGCCCCGTCGTAGACCTCGGCCGTGACGGTGTCGGGCTGCAGGCGTGCCGGGTACGAGCCCAGCCGCATGGTGCCACCCATCTCGGTGACGTCGCGCTGGTCGGGCAGCAGGGCGATGACGGGATGGGCCGTGTGCGGGTCGAACTCGGCCGAGTTGGCGTCGGCCAGCCCGACCACGTTGCGCGCGAACTCGATGCAGGCCACGTGCATGCCGAGGCACAACCCCAGCCACGGGACCTCGTGGGTCCGGGCGAAGTGGGTGGCCGCGACCTTGCCGTCCACACCGCGGATGCCGAAGCCACCGGGCACGATGATGCCGTCGGCCATCCGCAGCCGCGACGCGACCGTCTCGGCGGTCAGGTCGTCGGACGCCACCCAGTCGATGGCCACGTGGACGCCCACGCGGATGCCGGCGTGCTCGAGCGCCTCGGCGACGGACAGGTAGGCGTCGTGGAGGTCGACGTACTTGCCCACGATGGCGATCGTGATCTGGTCGGTGGCGGCGCGCTGGCGCGCGACCAGGGTGCGCCACCCGGTCAGGTCGGGCGGCACGTCGGGCAGGGCCAGGCGCTTGGCCACGACCCGGTCCAGGCCCTCCTCCTGCATGGCCAGCGGCACCTCGTAGAGGCTGTCGGCGTCCACGGCGGCGATGACGGCGTCGGGGTCGACGTCGGACTGCATCCCGATCTTTGCCCGCAGCGAGTGGTCGATGGGGCGGTCGGCGCGCAGCACCAGCACGTCGGGGTGGATCCCGATCGAGCGCAGCTCCCGGATCGAGTGCTGGGCCGGCTTGGTCTTGAGCTCGCCGGCCGCGGCGATGTAGGGCACCAGCGCGACGTGGAGGTAGCAGATGTTGTCCCGGCCGACGTCGTGGCGCAGCTGGCGGATCGCCTCCAGGAACGGCAGCCCCTCGATGTCGCCGACGGTGCCGCCGACCTCGGTGATGACCACGTCGACGGCCTCGTCGGGGGCGTCGCGCCCGACCTGGTGGATGCGCTCCTTGATCTCGTTGGTGATGTGCGGGATGACCTGGACGGTCTTGCCGAGGTAGTCCCCGCGGCGCTCCTTGTCGATCACCGACGACCAGATCTGGCCCGACGACACCGAGCAGCCCCGGTGCAGGGACTCGTTGAGGAAGCGTTCGTAGTGGCCCAGGTCGAGGTCGGTCTCGCCGCCGTCGTCGGTGACGAACACCTCGCCGTGCTCGAAGGGGTTCATGGTGCCGGGATCCACGTTGATGTACGGGTCCAGCTTCTGGAGCATGACCCGCAGGCCCCGGGCCTTGAGCAGGCGGCCGAGCGAGGCGGCCGTGATGCCCTTGCCGAGTGCCGACGACACGCCGCCGGTGACGAAGACGTACTTGGTGCCGTTGCGAGGCGAGCCACCCGCCTGGGTCCGGCGAACGGGGTCCTCGGCGGGGCCGGCGGGAGTGCCCACGAGGCCACTGGCGGGCGAGGGCCGGACGGCGGGGGCGGGATCACCCGGCGCGGTGCCGTTGGAACCACCACTGGCCGCGCCGTTGGCCGGCGAGACGGCTCCCGGACGGGCAGACCCGCCGTCGGCGGCACCCTCGGATCCGTTCACGACCACGTCGTCCACCACACCGCGCCTCCGCTCGACCAGGCTGGGAGCGGGCTGACGACCCGTCGGTTCCGGGTGTCGTCCCGCCTGGCCGGCGTCCTCGCGCGGCCATGCCGACGGTAGCACGCGACCCCCGACACCCGACAGGAGGGACCGCCGGGGGGGCAGGCGGGGTGTCAGGCGGAGGCGACGACCGGGTGGGCCTCGGCCAGGACCTCGGCGGCGTGGGCGCGGGCCGCCTCGGTGGTCTCTCCGCCCAGCATGCGGGCCAACTCGGCCACTCGGTCGGCGTCGTCGACCCGCGTCACGGTCGTGCGCGTGCTGGCCCCGTCCACGTCGCCGTCGCGGCCGTCGACCACCTTGTCCACCACGTACTGGCGGTCCGCCCAGGCCGCCAGTTGGGCGAGGTGGGTGACGCACAGGACCTGGCGACCCGACCGGGCCAACGCGGCCAGCTTCGCCCCGACCTGCATCGCCGTCGCCCCGCCGATGCCCGCGTCGACCTCGTCGAAGACCAGTACCTGGGCGTCGGTGACGTCGGCCAACGCCACCTCCAGGGCCAGGGCCACCCGCGAGCGTTCCCCGCCCGAGGCCCCGGCCGCGAGGTCGGCGGGTTCCTGGCCCGGGTTGGCCGCCAGTGCCCAGCGGACGTCGTCGGCACCGGTCGGCCCGAGCGGCCCCGGCGTGACCTCGACGAGGAACCGGGCGTGGCCCAGCCCCAGGTCGGCGAGGTGGTGGTGGACGGCGTCGGCCAGTCCCCCGGCCGCCTGCCGACGCCCGGTGGTGACCACCTCGGCGGTCGCGGTCGCGGCCGCGGCGGTGGTCGCCACGGCGTCGTCCAGTGCCGCGGCGTCCTGCTCCTCGGCGTCCAGCTCGGCATGGCGACGGCCGGCCTCGGCCCGGAACGCCGCCACGTCGTCCAGGCCCGGTCCGTACTTGCGGGTCAGCCCGCGAACCTGGGCCAGTCGTGCCTGCGTGCGGTCCAGCGCCCGGGGGTCGGACTCGATGGCCCCCGCGTGCTGGCGCAGGTCGTGGGCGAGGTCGTCGGCCAGCGCGACCACCTCGTCGAGTCGTTCCTGCAGTGCTCGCGTGGCGTCGGTGGACGTCGGCAACCGGCGCAGTGCGGTGACCGCCTCGCCGAGGGGCTCGCCGGCGCCCTCGGGCCCCAGCGCGGCGGCCGCGCCGTCCAACCCGGTCCGCAGGTCCTCGGCGTGGACCAGCTCGTCGATGCGTTCGGCCAGGGCATGGTCGTCATCGGTCAGGCCGACCGCGTCGATCTCGTCCATCTCGAAGGCCAGCCGGTCCAGCTCGCGGGCCCGTTCGGTGGTCGTGGCCGCCACCCGGTCGCGACGTGCCACCGCGGCCGTGTGCTCGGCGTGGGCGCGACGATGGTCCGCGAGGTTGGCGAGGTGGTCGGCCCCGGCCCAGGCGTCGAGCAGGTCCCGCTGCATGCTCGGTTGCAGCAGGCGCCGGTGGCTGTCCTGGGCATGCACCTCGACCGTCGGACCGACGGTGTCGGCCAGGCTGCCGACCGTGGCGAGGTCGCCGTCGACGTGCACGCGGGACCGACCGTTGGCCCGGATCGTGCGCCGCACCACGCATTCGTCGTCGCCGCGATCGACCGCCGCCGGGTCGGCGCGTCGGCCGGTGGCGGCCCCGTCGGGACCCGCGGGGTCGGGCTGGTCGCGGTCGCCGTCGTGCCGCGCGGCCACCACACCGGCGGGGGCCGGGACCCAGCGGGCCTCCACGATCGCCTCGTCGGCGCCGGTGCGGACCAGGCTGGTGTCGCCGCGGGCGCCGACCAGCAACTGCACGGCCGTGACCAGCAGTGTCTTGCCGGCACCGGTCTCGCCGGTCAGCACGGTCAGCCCCCCGTCGAAGGTGACGGTGGCGTCCTCGATGACCCCGAGGTTGCGGATGCGCAGCTCGTCGAGCACGTCAGTCCTCGTGGCGCACGGTGTCCATCACGGCCACCTCAGTCGAGTCGGAAGGTGGCCCGGACCAGCGACGGGAACGCCCGCGGCTGGAGGTGGGCCACGCGGACCGGGACGTCGGCACCGGTGACCTCGACGCGGCCGCCCGGGGGGACCATGATCGGCGTGCGGCCGTCGCAGGAGGTCACGGCGGGCTCCTGGTCGTCGAAGATCGCGACGGTGATGCGCTGGGTGGTGGCCGTCACCAGGGTGCGGTCGAACAGGGTGTGGGGAGCCACCGGCACCACCAGCATGGCGTCGAGGTGGGGCGACACGATCGGTCCCCCGGCCGACAGGGCGTAGGCGGTCGATCCGGTGGTGCTGGCCACGATCATCGCGTCGGCGCCGACGCGGGTGAACCGGTCACCGTCGACCAGGACGTCCATGCGCAACATGTGCTCGCGTGCCGACTTCTCCACCGAGACCTCGTTGAGCGCCCAGCCGGAGCCGACCGTCTCCCCGTCGCCGTCCACCGCGGCCATCCGCAGGGTCGAGCGCTCGAGCACGGCCCAGCGGCGCTCGACGATGGGTCCGATCGCGTCGTCGACCGCCTCGGGGTCCACCTCGGTCAGGAAGCCGAGGCGACCCAGGTTGACCCCCAGGACCGGCACACCGGCGTCGCGCGCGCGATGGGCCGCGCGCAGGAAGGTGCCGTCGCCGCCCACCGACAGCACCAGGTCGAGGTTCTCGGCGAAGTCCTCGTCGACGACGGCCGCGCCGATGTCGCCCGGACGCGATCCCTCGCGCGCGACGACCACCTCGACGTCCCGGTCTCGCAGGGCCGTGACCAGCCGACGCGCCATCGCCACCGACGGCTCGCGCCCGGAGTGCACGACCAGGCCGATGCGATCGACGGGCTGGTCGGAGCGAGGGGCGGACGTCGCCGCCGACGCGACGTCGGCGCCAGCGGCCAGGTGACGGGCGGGCACGGACGTCACAGGTCCTCGATGGCACGCAACTCGGACACGATCGCCGCGTCGAGGGCCGCGAAGGCGTCCGGCCGATCCACGAGGGCCACGTCACCCAGTGCCGCGACCCGGACCTCCAGGGAGACGTCCCCATCCAGGTCCAGGTCCGGGTCCGGGGCGGTCGTCGCGTCCGGGATCTCGGGCTGCGTCGCGGCCGCCGCCGGCGCGGGTCCACGGTCGTTCCCGGGGGCGTCGTCCCGGTCCTGGGCAGCACCATGCATCGATCCCCCAGCAGGTCGGGCGGCGGCATCACTACCCATGGCGAGGTCTCCGGGAGGGTCGGGGGTCAGGCGGGTCGGGGGCGAGTTCGGGCAGCGCCCCGGGGTCCAGGTCGGGTCCAGGTTCGGGGACGGGTCGGAGCCAGGTGGGCGGGACCGCGAGGAGGTCATGACACGGCCACACGAGGCCGTGTCCACGGTTCGGACCGGGCCCGAGCGTACCGGTGGCCCCACCGGAACCACAGCATCCACCCCTCCCCCAGCCGGCATCCCCGAGGCCTCGACCGCAGACCCCGAACCCCGATCCCGAGCCCGGACCCCGAGCCCCGACCCACGGCCGGGACCACTCGTCGTCATGTCCCACCACGCTCACGAGCCGCCTCCGACCCACCCCCGGCACCCTGACCCCGGCACCCTGACCCCGGCACCCTGACCCCCGGCACCGCTCGACCCCCAGCTCGCTGCCAGCCGTCGACGTCGGTCGTCGCCTCGACCCCCAGCTCGCTGCCAGCCGTCGACGTCGGTTGTCGCCTCGACCCCCATCAGCGCGGGCGAGCTCCCCAACCGACTGGGGGTGACGAGCGTGGTCCCGGTCGGTTGTCGGCTCGACCCCCATCAGCGCGGCCGAGCTCCCCAACCGACTGGGGGTGGTGGGGGTCAGGGGTGGGGGACGTGGTGGTGGAGGAAGAGTTCGTCGTCGTGGCGCCAGACGGCGGCCAGTGTCAGCGGGACGCGGGTCCCCAGGGGACGGTCCACCGTGGTCGCACCACCCCCGACGACGGTCGGGGCGACGGTGGTGAACAGGTCGGTGAGCAGCCCGGCGTCGAGCAGGTCGGCGTGGAGGGCGGGACCGCCCTCGACCAGGATCCGGCCCTCGCCGCGATCGGCCAGGAGCGCCAGACCGGCGGCGAGGTCGGGGCCGTGGTCGCCAACGGCAAGGACCTCGGCGCGGTCCCGCAGGGCGGCCACACGCTCGGCCGGGGCGTCGGTTCCCGTCAGCACGGTGAGGGGCGCACCGGGCTCGGACCACAGCCGTGGGAGGTCGAGCAGGTCGGCGCTGCGGGTGACGACGACCAGGCGTGCGCGGTCGGCCTGGCCGCGGGCGCGACGACGGGGAACCGCGCGGGCGCGGCTCGGACCGTAGTTCTCGGCCCGCACGGTGCCCGCACCGACCAGGATCGCGTCGGCGTGGTCGCGCAGCGAGCGGAACACGGCCAGGTCACCGTCCCCGCCCAGCGGACCGGAGCGACCGTCCACGCTGATGGCCCCGTCGAGGGCGGCCACGAAGTTGCTGGCGACCCAGGAGGGCCGCCGCGCCAGTTCGGCATGCACGTCTGCCGCGTCGATTCCCCCACGGGGTCCGCCGGGCGTGCTCGGGCCGGCCTGGTCGTCGGTGACGCCATCGCCGTCCGGGGGCCAGAGCCGCTCCATGGTGGTGCCCGTCCTGCTGCTATCGTCGGTCCGGGCCGGACCGTACCGTCCGACCCGGCTGCCCCACCGCCCCCGCCGCGGCGAGATCCCGGCTCCTGGCGGGACCGGCATCACGACCAACCACCGGCAGACTCCCCGGCGGACGCGACCATCGCCCGCCCCCGACCGTCCCGCGTACCGCGCCCGACCGGGGGCGGACGTCGAACCCGCCGAGGACCACCGTGGCCACCAGCGACCAGGTCGAGGGCACCTTCGCCGACCTGATCGGGCGCCTCGACGCGCTCGACCAGCGCCAGCGCGCGATGCTCCCGTCGCGGCGCACGATCCAGGCCACCTGCCCCGACCTCGACGAGTCGTGGCACGCGACGTGGCGCAACGGTCACTTCTCACCCGTCGAGGACGGCTCGCCGCAACGCCGGCCCGACATCCGGATCCGGCTCAGCTCCGACGACCTCATCGAGTTGGCCGCGGGTCGCCTGGACTTCGGGCGCGCCCTCGCCGACGGCCGCATCCGGGTCGACGCGTCGATGACCGACCTGCTGCGACTGCGCGCGGTCCTGTAGGACGGATCGGGTCCACCGCCGCGGGGTGGCGGGGCCGATCGCCGTCTCGACCGACCCGCCGTGTTGTCGCCGGGTGCCCGGGCCTGCCACACTCGCCACGACGCCCAGGGCCACCACGGCCGTCCCACCACCAGCAGGCAACGATGACACCCGTCGGATCCGACACGGACGCGACCACGCCGCAGCGCCACAACCCACTGGCGCGGTGGTGGCGACGGCTGGTGCGGGGTCGACGACCGGTCGACCCGGCACCCGAGCCGGCACCGGACGACGACACCCCCGACGACGTGGCGTCGGAGTCACCCTCGGCTCGGACCGAGCCCGTGCTGGCGAGCTCGTTGCCACCCACCGACGGCCCCAACGACCCGGTCTGGGAGGTCGCCGCGCCGACCCGGGACGTGCCCGACCTGCCGCGACTCACCGACGACGTCCACGCGGACCTGTGCGTCATCGGCCTGGGGGGATCGGGACTGACCGCCATCGCCGAGGCGCTGGACCGCGGGATGTCGGTCGTCGGGCTGGACGCCGGACCGGTCGCCGGCCGGGCCACGGGTCGCAACGGCGGGTTCCTGCTCGCCGGGACCGCGCTGTTCCACCACGACGCGGTGCGGCGGTTCGGGCGTGGCCGCGCGTTGGCCTGGTACCGCGCCACCCTCGAGGAGCTGGACCGCATCGCCACCGACGACGACACCGTGCGGCGGGTCGGCTCCCTGCGCCTGGCCGTCGACGACCAGGAGTTCGCCGACGTCGAGCGCCAGTTGGACGCGATGCATGCCGACGGGCTGGAGGCGGAGCCCTACGACGGCCCGGAGGGCCGTGGACTGCTGGTGCCCGAGGATGCCGCGACCAACCCGTTGTCCCGCTGCCGGGTGATGGCAGGACACGCCATCGACGCCGGGGCCGACCTGTTCGCGCACAGCCCGGCACGGACCGTGTCCGGCCAGCGGGTCACCACCGCCGAGGGCACCGTCCACTGCGATCGGGTGGTCGTGGCCGTCGACGGCGCCCTGGGCTCGGTGCTGCCGGAACTCGCGGGCCGGGTCCGCCCGGTCCGGCTGCAGATGCTGGGGACGGCGCCGACCGGCGAGGTGGCACTCCCCCGCCCCGTCTACGCCCGCTACGGGCTGGACTACTGGAGCCAGACCCCCGACGGCCGCATCGCGCTGGGGGGCGGACGCGATCACGGCGCCGACGAGGAGGAGGGCGCTCCGCCCGAGCCCAGCGACGCCGTCCAGGCCCACCTCGACCAGCTGCTCCGGGCCCGACTCGGGGTCACGGCCCCGATCACCCATCGATGGGCGGCGACCGTGGGGTTCACGACGTCGGCGTTGCCCGTGTGCGAACAGGTTCGCTCCGGGGTGTGGGCGGTGGGTGGCTACAGCGGCACCGGCAACGTCGTGGGCGCGATGATGGCGCGCGTGGCCGTCGAGCTGGCCCAGCACGGCTCCTCGGACCGTGCGGACGAACTGTTCGGGACCTAGCGTCGTCGTTCGACCACCGACGGAGGCTGGCCGTGGCGACGACCGACCGACACCGCGACGACGGGGCGGGGGGGACGGCGCATCCCGGTGAGACGTCGCGCCCGCGCACCCGGGACGAGGGCACCCGGGCCGAGGTCGTGGGTGATCCGGATGCCAACATCGAACGACACCACGACCAGGACGTCCTGTCGATCGACACCTTCACGGGCGGCATGTCCCACGTCACCGCCGGCTTCCTGCTGACGGGACCGCGCCCGACGCTGGTGGAGACCGGACCCGCCCTGACCATCGACCGCCTGCTCGCCGGGCTGGCCGCGGTCGGTCTCGAGGCCGGTGACCTGGCTGCGATCGTGTTGACCCACATCCACCTCGACCACGCCGGCGGGGCCGGTGACGTCGCGGCGGCCTTCCCGGACGCCGAGGTGGTGGTGTGCGACGTGGGGGCCCGCCACCTCCACGACCCGGCCCGGCTCAACGCCTCCGCGAGGCGGGTGTACGGACCCCTTCACGACACCGTCTACGGCGACTGCACCCCGATCGACGCGCCGCGGATCCGGGCCGTCGGGGACGGTGACCTGGTGGACCTGGGCGGTGGCCGACACCTCGAGGTCATGTACACCCCTGGCCACGCCAAGCACCACATCGGACTGTTCGACACCCACACGGGTGCCATCTACAGCGGGGACTCCGTGGGGGTGAAGCTGCCCGGGATGACCGCGATCCGGCCCGCCACGCCACCGGCGGACTTCCACCTCGAGGCCGCGTTGGCGTCGTTGGACCGGTATCGGGAACGGGACCCGTCGCGACTCTTCCTCGCCCACTACGGGCCGATCGACCCCCCGCTGGACGCGTTGTCGGAGGCCACCGACCGCCTCCGGCTGTGGGCCGAGACCGCCGAGTCGGCGTGGTACGCGTCGGGCGAGTTGGACCACGTCGCCGAGACCCTGGCGACCCGCTTCGCCGACGAGATGGACCTCGACGCCATCGCCGACGACCCCGACGGGCTCGAGCGACTCGAACTGCTGTCGGGTGCCGCATCCAACGCCGCCGGACTCGTGCGCTACTTCACGCGACGCGACGAGGGTTCGCTGACCCCCACCGGCTAGACCACGGTCGCCACGGGCGACCACGCTGCCGACGGAGCCCGGGATTCCCGCACTAGGCTGCACACCCCGTGTGCCGGCTCCTCGCGCCACCGATGCGCTGCCGGCGACGAGGCCGCCGCTCGGGGGTACGGACGGGACCGGAGACGAGGAGACCTGCGTGCGGCTCTGGCTCCACCTGGGCAGCGCCAAGACCGGGACCAGTTCCATCCAGTCGGCCCTGGCCGGGCAGCGCCACCGCCTGCGGGAGCACGGGATCCTGTTCCCCGACGTCGGTCCGAACCTCCATCACAACATGCTTGCGGTGCCGTTCCAACGAACACCGTCACGCCTCTACGCCCACCAGTGGCGCGGCCGCTTCGGGGAGCTGCGCCAGCACGCTGCGGAGTGGTGGGGCCACGTCGCCGCGGAGTTCCGCACCAGCGGCTGCACCACGCTGCTGGTGTCCGCCGAGCACATGTACAGCCTCGACCCGCCCCACGTGGACGACGTGGCCGCCATGCTCGACGACCTCCTGCCCCAGGTCAGCGAGCGCCGCATGCTGGTGTACGTGCGTCGCCCGTCGAGGCAGTACGCCTCGCGGCTGCAGCAACACGTCAAGGCCAACCACACCCTGCTGGGCAAGTTGCGTGTCCGCCACCACGGGCGTCTCGTGGCCTGGTCACGCGTCGGTGCGCTGGAGATCGCCGAGTTCTCCCCCGACCGGCTCCATGACGGCGACGTGGTGTCGGACGTGGTGCACCGGCTGGGGCTCCCGTCGACCCCGGGGGCGGGCCCCCGCACGAACACCAGCATGTCCGCCGAGGCGATGCAGGAGCTGCAGGACTTCCGCCGCGCGTCCTTCCCGCATCGGAAGAACATCTTCACCCCGGCGTCGCGCGAGCATGTCCAGCGCGTGCTGGACGTCGACGCCGCCCTCGCGGCGCCATCGCCCGCTCGACTCGTGCCCGCCCACGCCGACCACGTCGACTTCGGCCACCCGGACCTCGACCGTGTCCGCGAGGACTTCGGATTCGAACTCGCCGGCATGGACTACCGACGTTTCGGGCAGGAGTTCCCCCACCACCACGTGGATGCCCGGGACATCCGCGACATCATGGCCATCGACGAGGATCGCCTGCAGGAGCTGCACGAGCAGGTGGAGTTCCACTCATCGGGGGCGACGGGTTCGGCCGGCGGCGTCGCGTCCAGGCGCGTCGACGGTCAGCGTGCGTCCGGCGCCCACGACGATGGCCGCGTCGCCGCCGTGTCGGCAGCCGCCGACACGGCGGCGACGCCCTCGACCCCGCCGGAGCGCGGCGACCCGGGACCGCTGACGCCCGCCCAGGTGCGAACTGCTGCCCTCCATGGGGAGATCTCCTGGTTCGAACAGCAACTCGCCGACGAACGCCACGACCACGACGACGACCGCCAGCGGCTGGCCCGGACGGCGACGCGACGAGACACGCTTCGACGGCGCCTGGAGCGGGCGGAGCACGACAACGAGGTCCTGCGCGGAGAACTCGAGGTCCTGCGCCGAGAACTCGAGTCGGCACGCCTGGACCTCCAGGCGTACGAGTCGAGCACCTCGTGGCGCATCACGGCACCCCTTCGCCACGTCGCGAGGCGGATCAGCGACCTGTCACGACGCGCGCGATCGTGATCGCACCGACCGCCGCGGCGACGAGTCCGGCATGCGCCGCCCACGGCGACGCCGGCCAGCACGATCTCGCCACCCCGCCCCCCCGAGCACGATCTCGACCCGACCGGGCCTCGTGATGCGCCTGCACCTGCACCTGGGGACGCCCAAGACGGGGACGACGAGCCTGCAACGCTGGTGCTCGCGGCATCGCGACGACCTCCTCCGGCAGGGCGTGCTGTACCCCCGCGCACCCGGGGAGGTCAACCATCGGGGCCTGTGGCAGACCTGCGTGTCCCCGCAGACGGCCCCACCATCGGACCGACAGGACCTGGCACGGCGGCGGGACGAGCTCGCCGCGCGTCTGGCCGACGAGGTCGCCCAGGCGGCCGCGGGCGGGGCGACGGCGTGCCTGATGTCGAGTGAGGCCCTGTGGGCGCGTCTGTCCGACCCCGAGCAGTCCGAGGCCTTCGACCACCTCCGAGCCATGCTCGAACCGATCTTCTCCGAGATCGAGCTCGGGGTGACCCTGCGACCACAGGTCGACCTGTGGGTCTCCAACGCCTCACAACGAGCGCGGCGTGGCAAGCCGGTGAGCCTGCGCCGGATGGGCTACGCCGGTCTGGACGAGATCCACCCCTTCTACGACTACGACACGTCACTGGCGACCTGGGAGCAGGTCTTCGGGCAGCATCGCGTCGTGCCCACGGCGTTCCGACGTCGTCCCGACACCCGCCGGGCGGTCCTGGGTGCGCTCGGGCTCGACCCTGCCGACTTCCCACCCGCCACCCACGACAATCCCGCGCTGGGCTGGCCGCACATCGCTTTGGCCAATGCCGCGTCGGCGACCTCGCTGCCCCTGCCGCCGCTCGACGACCTGCCACCGGCCCCACCGTTGCAGATCGGCATCGACGTCGCCACGGCCTTCCAGGATCGCTACACACCGGGCAACGAGCGGCTCGCCGAGCGCCACGCCGACCTGGATGCCGACGACCTCGCCCCGGACTGGTCCCGCTACCGCCAGCCCCCCAACCTCGCCGAGCTCGACGAGGCGACGGCCGTCCTGGCGCCCGCACTGGCCGCGATCGACCAGGAGACCACGGCCCGACTGGCGACGCGGGATCGTCGCCTGGAGCGACTGCGGCGACGCCACGCGCGACTTCGCCAGACCACCTCGCAGCTCGAGGAGTCGCTGCGCGAGCTGGAAGCGGCCCAGGACGACCTCGCTGCTCGCCATCGTGACCGCCGGGACGAGGCCCAGCGCCACGCCGAGGAGGCACGCCGAGCGCGCCGCGAGCTCGACGACCTGCGCGCCAGCACGTCCTGGCGGGCCACCCGACCGCTGCGCACGATCAGCGGCATCCTGACCGGGAAGCGCCCATTCGGCCGGTGAGCCCGTCCGTCACAGCTCGGACAACCGCGGTCCCGCCTCGAAGGGGTCCTCGGGCCGGCGAGCCAACTCACGGAACCCCTCACGTGCGGCGTCGACGTCACCGTCGGCCTCCGCGAGGTCGGCGGCCAGCCACGTCAACCGGTCGCGTGCCTCGTCACCCGCACGCCTCAGCAGGTCCGGATCGGCTCGCCGCAGCACTGCTCGGGCCGCAGCCACGTCGCCGTCGTCGCGAACCGACCCCGCCCACACCAACAGTCCCTCCACCTGGCGCTCCGGGGGCACGCCGTCCGCAGCCAACATGCCCGCGACCTCCGAGGCGACCTCGGAGGTGTCACGGCCCAACCCCCGCAGGCAGTCCGCGATCAGGTGGTCCTGGTCATGGGCGGCTCCCATGCGGCGATAGGTCCGCAGCTCGTTGAGCGCCTCGCGATAGTTGCCGGCCTGGTAGTGCGCCACCCCCAGGCCCTCACGGATGTCGGGGATGCGCGACGCCTGGACCTTCGCCCACGCGAACAGGGCCACGGCCTGCCCGCCCTCTCCCTCGTCGAGCAGGTCCCCGCCGGCACCGATGGCGCGCAACACCTCGTCGGCGGTGTCGGGGTCTCGGACCTGCTGGCGAACCGCGCGTCGCAACCCACGGGGCAACCACGGGTCACCGTCGGGGATGATGGGCTTGGCCACGGCCGAGGGACCGGTCGGGCGAACCTCCGCGTCGGGGTCCTGACGAACGGTCCGCGGACGGCGGGGTCGCAGGGGACGGCGTGGCGTGTCGGTCATCGTCATGGTCCTGGGTGGGTCGGTCGTGGCACTCGCCGGTCGTGGCCTGCGAGTCCTGAAACACGACGAAGGCGCCACCGAAACGGAACGTTGTCCGAATCGATGACGCCTTCGTCGAAGAAGGATCCCGCGGCGACCTACTCTCCCACCGGGTTGCCCCGGCAGTACCATCGGCGCTGGAGGGCTTAACTTCCGGGTTCGGAATGTGACCGGGTGTGGCCCCTCCGCTCGGACCACGGGAAAACTGGTCCTGCGAAACATTTTGTGGCCATCCGGCGCGGTATTCAAGACCGACACCGGTGGCGTTGTCACGGTCCCGTCCTGGTGGACGGTCGTGAACTCCATAGCGAGCGCGAGCGCGACACGGCAAGCCCTCGGACTATTAGTACCGGTCAGCTGCACACATTGCTGTGCTTCCACCTCCGGCCTATCAACCCAGTCGTCTGGCTGGGGTCCTTACTCCCTTGTAGGGATGGGTGATCAAATCTTCAGGTGGGCTTCGTGCTTAGATGCTTTCAGCGCTTATCCCTGCCGTACGTAGCAAACCGGCCATGCTCTTGGCAGAACAACCGGCACACCAGAGGTACGTCCACCCCGGTCCTCTCGTACTAGGGGCAGATCCTGTCAAATCACCAACGCGCGCAGCGGATAGAGACCGAACTGTCTCACGACGTTCTGAACCCAGCTCGCGTACCGCTTTAACGGGCGAACAGCCCGACCCTTGGGAGATGCTCCACCCCCAGGATGCGATGAGCCGACATCGAGGTGCCAAACCCTGCCGTCGATATGGACTCTTGGGCAGGATCAGCCTGTTATCCCCGGGGTACCTTTTATCCGTTGAGCGACGGCGATTCCACACTCCACCGTCGGATCATTAAGCCCTACTTTCGTACCTGTTCGAGATGTCTCTCTCACAGTCAAGCTCCCTTGTGCCTTTACACTCAACGACTGATTACCGACCAGTCTGAGGGAACCTTTGGGCGCCTCCGTTACTCTTTGGGAGGCAAGCGCCCCACTTAAACTGCCTACCAGGCACTGTTCCTGGTCCGGATAACGGACCAAGGTTAGGAACTCAGCACGTCAAGGGTGGTATTCCAAGGTTGACTCCACGAACACTGGCGTGTCCGATTCACAGTCTCCCACCTATCCTGCACGTGACGTACCAAGCTCCAATACCAAGCTGCAGTAAAGGTCCCGGGGTCTTTTCGTCCTGCTGCGCGTAGCGAGCATCTTTACTCGCAATGCAATTTCGCCGAGTCTCTGGTTGAGACAGTGCCCAAGTCGTTACGCCATTCGTGCAGGTCGGAACTTACCCGACAAGGAATTTCGCTACCTTAGGACCGTTATAGTTACGGCCGCCGTTTACTGGGGCTTTGTTTCAAAGCTTCGCCGAAGCTAACCTCTCCACTTAACCTTCCAGCACCGGGCAGGCGTCACAGCGTATACATCCACTTACGTGTTGGCACGCTGCTGTGTTTTTGGTAAACAGTCGCTTGGGCCTGGTTTCTGCGACCACCGTAAGCTCACCCCGTGAAGGGGATCACCTACTGCGGCATGGCTTCTCCCGAAGTTACGCCATCAATTTGCCGAGTTCCTTAACCAGAGTTCTCTCGATCGCCTTAGTATTCTCTACTTGACTACCTGTGTCGGTTTCGGGTACGGGTACCAACATCACTCCCTAGAGACTTTTCTTGGAAGCATGGCATCAGTGACTCGCTCCATATGGGCTCGCACTCGTGTCTCAGGCTTCATGTGGTCCGGATTTCCCTGGCCCACGCCCTACGCACTTGGCCCGGGGCTACCAACGCCCGGGATCACCTAGCCTTCTCCGTCATCCCGTCGGTGACCTACTGGCTGCGGGGTCCGACGTCCGTAGACGCCGTTAGCACACAGTGTTCGGTATAGACGCGATGTTGATAGTGCAGGAATATTAACCTGCTGTCCATCGACTACGCCGTTCGGCCTCGTCTTAGGACCCGACTAACCCTGGGCGGATGAACCTTCCCCAGGAACCCTTAGTCATTCGGCGGGGGAGTTCCTCCCTCCCCTTTCGCTACTCATGCCTACATTCTCACTCGACACGCGTCCACGGCTGACTGACGTCGCCGCTTCACTCGCATGCCGAAGCTCCTCTACCACTTGCGTCCGCTTTCGCGTGTGTGACGCAAATCCGCGGCTTCGGCGTTGTACTTAGCCCCGTTACATTGTCGGCGCGGGATTACTTGACCAGTGAGCTATTACGCACTCTTTCAAGGGTGGCTGCTTCTAAGCCAACCTCCTGGTTGTCTTTGCGATCCCACATCCTTTTCCACTTAGTACAAACTTAGGGGCCTTAGCCGGCGGTCTGGGCTGTTTCCCTTTCGAACACGGAGCTTATCCCCCGCGTTCTCACTGCCGCGCTCTGACTTCTCGGTATTCGGAGTTTGCCTGAATTCAGTAAGCTTGTAGGCCCCCTAGTCCAAACAGTGCTCTACCCCCGAGAAGAAACGCGCGACGCTGCACCTAGATGCATTTCGAGGAGAACCAGCTATCACGATGTTTGATTGGCCTTTCACCCCTATCCACAGCTCATCCGAGCAGTTTTCAACCTACAACGGTTCGGGCCTCCACGAGGTCTTACCCTCGCTTCACCCTGGCCATGGATAGATCACATCGTTTCGGGTCTAGCGCCACCGACTCGTCGCCCTATTCGGACTCGCTTTCGCTCCGGCTTCGACTCACGTCTTAACCTTGCCAGTGACGGCTAACTCGTAGGCTCATTCTTCAAAAGGCACGCTGTCAGGATCTCAAGGACCCCTCCAACGGTTTGTATGCACACGGTTTCAGGTACTATTTCACTCCCCTCCCGGGGTACTTTTCACCGTTCCCTCACGGTACTGGTTCACTATCGGTCATTGAGGAGTATTTAGCCTTACGAGGTGGTCCTCGCGGATTCGTACGGGATTTCTCGGGCCCCGCACTACTTGGGTGCCATCCAGGAGTCGCGTCATGACTTCGAGTACCGGGCTGTTACCGTCTGTGGCCAGCGTTTCCAAGCTGTTCCTCTGCATGCGCGATTGGTAACTCCTTGAACAGTCAACAGCCTGTTCAGGATGGTCCCACTACCCCGGACGCGCAACGCCTGTCAGCTATGACACGCGTCCGGTTTGGGCTCTTTCCGTTTCGCTCACCACTACTCAGGAAATCACTCGTTGTTTTCTCTTCCTCCGGGTACTTAGATGTTTCAGTTCCCCGGGTTCCCTGCAACCGCCCTATGTATTCAGGCGGAGCTGGTTGGGTTTCCCCATTCGGACATCCCTGGATCTGAGGATGGTTGGCTCCTCCCCAGGGCTTATCGCAGCCTCCCACGTCCTTCATCGGCTCTCAATGCCTAGGCATTCACCGAGTGCACTTGTTACTTGCCGTATTAGATGCTCGCGCTCGCTATGGAGTTCTCAAGGACCGACGGGTGCCAGATGACACGGCCTGCCGGCTCGGATACGGCCGGTGGTTCCCTGTCGTGAAGACACCCGAGAAGAACGGGTCGCACAGAAGGCGACTCGCTCTCTGGGAGCTGCACGGGGTGCCCAACATTTCGCTGTCACGCCTACGGCCTGGTCACGACTCGAGTTCCACGTTGTCGCCATGCTCGTCGGCATGGTCGCTGTGGGAGTCCCCCCAGGCGGAGGGCGCAGGCCAAAAGTTGACTAGCCAGTGGTTCACTTGGATGCTTGCGCGATTCCATCGGTCGCTTCGGCCACGTTGTGTGGCGCCGACGGCTCACGCATGATTGCAAGCTCCAGAAAGGAGGTGATCCAGCCGCACCTTCCGGTACGGCTACCTTGTTACGACTTAGTCCCAATCGCCGGTCCTACCTTCGGCAGCTCCCTCCCAGAGGGTTGGGCCACTGACTTCGGGTATTACCGACTTTCATGACTTGACGGGCGGTGTGTACAAGGCCCGGGAACGTATTCACCGCAGCGTTGCTGATCTGCGATTACTAGCGACTCCGACTTCATGCAGTCGAGTTGCAGACTGCAATCCGAACTGAGACCGGCTTTGTGGGATTCGCTCCCCCTCGCGGGTTTGCAGCCCTCTGTACCGGCCATTGTAGCATGTGTGCAGCCCTGGACATAAGGGCCATGATGACTTGACGTCGTCCCCACCTTCCTCCGGTTTGACACCGGCAGTCTCCCATGAGTCCCCGACATTACTCGCTGGCAACATAGGATAGGGGTTGCGCTCGTTGCGGGACTTAACCCAACATCTCACGACACGAGCTGACGACAGCCATGCAGCACCTGTATAGCACGAACGAATCCACGTGATCTCTCACGTTGTAAGCTATATTTCAAGCCCAGGTAAGGTTCTTCGCGTTGCTTCGAATTAAGCCACATGCTCCGCCGCTTGTGCGGGCCCCCGTCAATTCCTTTGAGTTTTAGCCTTGCGGCCGTAGTCCCCAGGCGGGGTGCTTAACGCGTTAGCTTCGACGCGGAGATCGTGAACTGATCCCCACACCTAGCACCCATCGTTTACGGCATGGACTACCAGGGTATCTAATCCTGTTTGCTACCCATGCTTTCGCGCCTCAGCGTCAGGTAAGGCCCAGAGAGCTGCCTTCGCCATCGGTGTTCCTTCTGATATCTGCGCATTCCACCGCTACACCAGAAATTCCACTCTCCTCTACCTACCTCAAGTCCACCAGTATCGGGTGCAGTTCAGGGGTTGAGCCCCTGGATTTCACATCCGACTTAATGGACCGCCTACGCGCCCTTTACGCCCAATAATTCCGGACAACGCTTGCCCCCTACGTATTACCGCGGCTGCTGGCACGTAGTTAGCCGGGGCTTCTTCTGTCGTTACCGTCACTTGCGCTTCTTCACGACTGAAAGAGGTTTACAATCCGAAGACATTCGTCCCTCACGCGGCGTGGCTGCATCAGGCTTTCGCCCATTGTGCAAGATTCTCCACTGCTGCCTCCCGTAGGAGTCTGGGCCGTGTCTCAGTCCCAGTGTGGCTGTTCGAGCTCTCACTCCAGCTACCCGTCGTCGCCTTGGTGAGCCGTTACCTCACCAACTAGCTGATAGGCCGCGAGACCGTCCATCACCGTCGGAACTTTCCAGGAAGGATCATGCGATCCGACCGGGGTATCCGGTATTAGCCCAAGTTTCCTTGGGTTATCCCAAAGTGAAGGGTTGGTTTCTCACGTGTTACTCACCCGTTCGCCGGTTTCCGTTCGGTGCAAGCACCAAACTTCGTCCCTCGACTTGCATGTGTTAAACCCGCCGCCAGCGTTCGTCCTGAGCCAGGATCAAACTCTCCGTTGAGAGAAGGAAAACCACGAGGGTTTCACAATCACTTTCAAGCAGAGTGCTTGAACTTGTCGGTGACCCCAGGAAAATGTGGGTCACCACTTTTGAATTTCCCACCGAAGTGGGATGGGTTGTTAAAACTCCGCGATCTTTCAGAGCCGTGAGGCTCGTCCTGATCGACGGGGCTGCGACCATCTCGCGATGGTCGCGGCACTGGCTTTTGGCACCCTGTGCAGTTCTCAAAGAGCGTGTCATGATCGCGCTGGGACGGGGTCCTCCCGCTCGTCAGCCCGAGGCGAACCTCGAGCCCGGGGTGGGCTTCCGTCGTGGCGACCAGTCGACCCGTCGTTGGAGTCGCGAGCACGGTCGAACCCCGAAGGGAACTTCCGAAGGCGACACCGGACGAGCCTGCCGCGCTCCGCCGCAGGGGCGGAAGCGGACTGCGCACCGTATCGTGCGCGCTCTGTGTGTGTCAAGTGCGCCGGTGTCCGGCGCCCTGTGCGCCTCCGGGCGGTTGGCCCGCGGCGCTTGTGGAACGATATGGCGCCGACGGTCGCCGTGCCAGTCGGTGGCTGCCGCGATCCGCTTCCCCGGCTGCGGACCGTGCCGCATTGCTTGAGAACACTGTCACAAGCGGTTGTTCGCTCAGCGCGCGTGGCCGGCCGGTGCCCGCGGCGTCGGTCCGCGGACGCGCTCGTCCTCCAGGCGATCCTCGGCACCAGCCGGTTCTAGGCGCCGTACTTCTCCAGCCTCCCGGCGGCAGCCAGCATGATCGGCATCAGTTCGTTGGTGGGTCGCTGGCCCAGCAGCCCACTCGCACAGGCCCGCTCCCCGAAGCTGGTCACGCCGTCGCGCCCCACCCGCGGTCCCCACATCAGCGTCGGCACCGGGTGCCAGGAATGACCCGACAACTGTGTCGGGGAGCTGTGGTCACCCGACACCACCAACACGTCCGGTCCGAGCTCCACGATGTCGGGCACCAGGGCGTCGATCGCCTCGATCGCCGCCACCTTGTCGTCCCAGTCCCCGTCGTGTCCGGCCCGGTCGGTCTCCTTCTCGTGCATGAAGAAGTAGTCGTAGTCGTCCCACCGGTCGCGCATGGCCGCGACCTGGGCCTGGCGATCCGGGGGCTTGGGCAACACGTCCATCCCGACCAGGCTCGCCACGCCGCGGTACATGGGGTAGCGCGCCACGGTGGCGGCGGTCACGCCGAACAGCTCGTGCATGTGTGGCAGGTCCTGCAGCGTGTCGAACCCGCGCAACAGCAGCGTGTCGGCGGGCTGGTCCACCAGGGCCTCCCTGACCTGCCGGTCCACCTCCACCAGCAGGTCGGCGGTGTGCTGGGCGTCGGGGTGGGAGGCCGATGCCACACGTGGGGCAACCCCCACCCGCTGGGGGTCCAGGTCCGGGATCCGTGCGTCGAGCCCGTCACCCCGCAGGACCACCAGGACGCGGTGTTCGGAGATGGCCTGGAAGAAGACCTCGGCACCGTCCACCTCGACCCGGGCGTTGAGGTGGTCCACCAACGGTCCGGCCTGGTCGTCGGGGATGCGTCCGGCTCGTCGGTCGGTGACGGTGCCGTCGTCGCCCAGCAGCGCCAGGTTGCCGCGCGCGGCGACGTCGCCCACATCCAGGGGAAAGCCGACCCCCACGGCGGCCAGCACCCCACGGCCGAGCTCGTACTCGGTCGGGTCGTAGCCGAACAGCCCCAGGTGCCCCGGCCCCGACCCCGCCGTGATGCCGGGCCCGGTCGGCAGGACCAGTCCGCAGCTGCCCTCGGTCGCGAGCCGGTCGAGGTTGGGCGTGTCCGCCTCCTCCAGCTCCGAGCCCCGTTCCGCCGTCGCGAAGCCGCCCAGTCCGTCCATGACCAGCAGCACGATGTGGGCCGATTCGTCGTTGAGCAGCGGGGCGAGGGACACGGGCATGCGCGGACTCCGGGGAGCGTGGGCGGGGGTGCGAGGACACCTCCCACCCTAGAGCGACCGTCGCGGCGCGCGCAGGCCACCCGGGGGCCACGCGACGTGCATCGCCTCGACATGCGTCGACGCCGGGCCACGTGGCCCGGCGTCGCCGATGGTGGTGGCGTCGGTGGGGCATCGTGCCCACGACCGACCGCCGGCGGCCTAGGCGTCCTGTGCGGACGCGTAGACGACCAGGTTGTCGACGTAGTGACCAACCGAGGAGTCGAAGCTCCCACCACAGGTGATCAGGCGCAGTTCGGGCACCCGGTCCCCGTACCCGAACACCTCGTCGGGCAGGTCCTCCTTGGGGTACTGGCCGGAGTCGCGCACCACGAAGGTGCGCTCGTCGTCCTCACCGTGGACGATGACCTCGTCGCCCGGCTCCAGTTCGTCGAGTCGGTAGAACACCGCCGGCCCGGACTTGGAGTCGATGTGGCCGGCGATCACGGCGGGCCCGATCTCGCCCGGGTTGCGCGTGGTGGTGTACCAACCGGCGTCCTCCCAGGCATCGGGGACCTCGGGATCGCCGGGACCGATGGCCAGGTCGACGACCGCGGCGTCCACGCCGATGGCCGGGATCTCGAGGCGCACGGGTTCCACGCCCGTGCGGTACTCCGGCTCGGGCAACGGCTTGGGGGTGGGGCTGGGCGTGGGGGACGGCGTCGGTTCGGGAGTTGGAGTGGGGCTCGGCTCGGGACTCGGCTCTGGCCTCGGCCCTGGGGGCGGCGATGGTGACGGGGTGGGCGACGTCGTCGGTGTCGGGGTCGGCGAGGGTGCCGCCGTGGGGCTGGGGGCGGGGACCGTCGATGCGGCCGTCGATGCCGGCTCCTCGGTGGCATCGCCACAGCCGGCCAGGGCCACGACCAGCGTGGCCACGACCGCCAGGACTCGGCGTCCGGCAGCGCGGTGGTGGTCGTCGGGACTCATCGATGGCTCCTTTCGTGGTTGCGGTGGCAACCGTGGGCCGACATGACGATGGTGGGGCGGGCGGACCCACCCCACCATCGTGGCGTTGCGATCGTGCGGTCGCTCAGGCCTTGGAGCCCGCGCGACGACGACGAGTGGTCACGGCCAGACCGGCGAGGCCGGCGAGGCCGAGGCCCGCCAGGGCAGCGCCGTCGACGCCGTTGCCGGTGTCGGCGGTGCCACCGCCACCGGTCTGGACCGCGCCGGCTGCGACGGCCGTCAGCTCACCGCACAGGGCGGGAGCAGTGGCTTCACGCGGCAGGTCCTCGGTGAGCGACGAACGCTCCTCCTGGTCCATGTCCAGCGTGCCGTTGCCGTTCTCGTCGATGCCGTGCACCACGACGTGGACCTTGTCCAGCGACGGCTTGACGTTGTCCGGCAGGTCGATCTCGCCCCGCATGTACTCGATGTCGGTACCGACCGGGTAGCGATCCACGGCCAGGGCGGAGTCGGGCGAGGTGTCGCCCTCGGTGGTCAGCGAGACCTGGATGCCGCCGTACAGCGGGACACCCTCGGCGACGTCGAGCACGCCGTCACCGTTCGCGTCGTCGTCCATGGTCGGGCAGGCGGAGGCCTGGATCTCGTCCCCGTCGAGCACGCCGTGGATGTGCATGGCGTGCGGGCCGTCGAGGTTGAGGCCGGTGGCGTTGACGGTGACCTCGAGGCTCTCGCCGTCCTCGGACACCTCCAGGTACGCGTCGCCGGAACCGCCGGACGCGTTGAGCTCGTTCAGGGAGCCTTCGTAGGCGGTGCCCTCGTGATCGGCCAGGGCGGGACCGGTCGCGATCAGCAACGCGGCACCCGCGAGTGCCATCGTGGTCAGTGACTTGCGCATTCGGTTTTCCTCTTGGTCGTTGTCGTGGTGTTCACCCGTGGTACGTGCCACGACCCCGACCGGTTTGGTCACGATCCACGACGGCTGCCGGAGGCGTCCGGTCGTCGGTGCGTGGATCGACCCCGGGATCGGCCCCGGGATCGGCCACGGGATCGGCCACGGGATCGGGCGCGCGGGGGCTGCGCCGGTAGGACGAGACCCCGACGACGCCGTCCAGCCAGAACCGCCATGCGCGGTCCGGAGCCTGGGTGACCCCGACCCGTGGACCGCGACGGATCACTCCCCCGGGCCACGGTGACGGCGGCGAGGCGACCTCGAGGCGGACGGGACCGTCGCCGAGCAACCACGCCCCGTCATCGGTCGCGCGGACGCCGAGGGCCTGGGTGAGCCGGCCGGGGCCCGCGGCCAACCAGGCGTCGGCGTCACGGCCGCCACGTCGGTCGACGGCCGTGGACCGTCCGGCGGTCACCACCCCGCCACGCACCAGCACGGCTGCGCCCCGCCCTGCCGGTTCGCACGCGATGTTCGCACACAGGTGGATGCCGTGGCTGCGATAGACGTAGAGGTGACCCGGTGGCCCGAACATGACGGCGTTGCGGGAGGTACGGCCACGGAACGTGTGCGACGCCGGGTCGTCCTGGTCGTAGGCCTCCACCTCCACGATGCGCACCGCGACGGTCCGGCCGTCACGGACCACGGCCAGGCGCGCCCCGAGCAGCCGTGGAGCCACGTCGACCGCCGCACCGGCCAACAGCTCGGCGAGGTCGCCGCTGGCCGTGCCGGACCGGTCCGGGTCGCGTGGCGGCAGCGGCATCAGCCCGCCCGCACCTGCCGCACCCAGTCCTCGAAGGCGGCCACGTCGCGGGTGTTGGCGACCGAGCCTGGCTCCAGGCCGGCCCGACGGGCCTGGGCGGCGCCGTGTCGCGCCCGGTCCAACTCGCGGATGGCGTGGGAGTCGGTGGAGACCACGAACGTCACGCCGGCCTCGATCCCGGCACGCACGACCTCCACGCTGGCGTCCAGACGGGGCAGGGCCGCGTTGACCTCCAGCGCCGTGCCGGTCTCCACGCAGGCGGCGAACACCGGTTCGAGGTCGAGCTCGATGCCCGGTCGGCGACCCAGCTTGCGCCCGGTGAGGTGGCCGATCACGTTCACCGCAGGATTGCGCACGGCCGTCACGATCCGCTCGGTCTGCTCGGCCACGGGGCGGGTGAAGTGGCTGTGGACCGACGCGACGCAGAAGTCGAACGCGTCGAGGAACTCCTGGTCGTAGTCCACCGATCCGTCCGCCCCGATGTTGAGCTCGGTGCCGTGCAGCAGTCGGATGTCGCCCCGCTCCTGCTCCAGCTCACGCAGGACCCGGCGCTGGGCGAGCATCTGTTCGCGCGACAGGCCGTTGATCCGCAGGTCCTCGGCGTGGTCGGTGATCGCGGCGTAGTCCAGGCCCCGGGCGACCAGGGCAGCGACCATGTCCGGCAGGGTCTCGCGGCCGTCACCCGACCAGTCGGTGTGGACGTGCAGGTCGCCGCGGAGGTCGGCGACCTCCAGTCGGGTCGGCAGGGAGCCCTGTGCGGCCAGGTCGACCTCGCCGACGTCCTCGCGCAGCTCGGGTGTGACCCAGGTCAGGTCCAGCGCCGCGTAGACGTCCTCCTCGGTGGCCCCCGCCACCAGCTCGCCGGTCTCGGCGTCCTCCAGGGTGTACTCCGACAACTTCCAGCCGCGGGCGATGGCCCGCTGCCGCAGGGCGATGTTGTGGCCCTTCGAGCCGGTGAAGTAGACCATCGCCGCACCGAAGGAGGCTCGTGGGACCACGCGCAGGTCCACCGACAGGCCGTCACGGGTCACCACGGACGTCTTGGTGGGGCCCGACCCGACCACCTCGGCCACCAGTTCATGGTCGCGGAAGGCCGCCATGACCGCCGCGGCACCGGGCTCGCCCGCGACGGCGTCGAGGTCGCCGGCGTCGGTGTCGGCGTGGGTGCCATCGCCCACCGGGTCGCCGGTCTGGTCGTCGGCCAGGGTCACCAGCAGGTCCACGTCGCCGATCGTCTCCCGGAAGCGGCGCAGCGAACCGGCCCACGCGACCTCGCCGACCTCGGGGACCTCGGCCAGGTCGGCCACCAGCCGTTCCGCGATCCCGAACACCGCATCGATCGGTCGTCGCGACGACTTGGAGGCGAGGTGCATGCGGTCGATGGCCTTGGCGAGGTTCTCGGCCGTCTTGTCGCCCAGGCCCGGCAGGTCGGCGAACGACCCGTCGTCCAGCGCCGACTTGAGGCCGTCGAGGTCACGCACGCCCAGGACCTCGTCGAGCAACGACAACATCTTGGGGCCCAGCCCCGGGACCTGCAGCAGTGCGAGCTGGCCGGGCGGGTAGGTCTCGCGCAGGGCCTCCAGCTTGTCGATCCGCCCCTCGTCGACGTACTGGCGGATCTTGGCCGCCGTCGACCGGCCGATCCCCGACACCTTGGCCAGCGCCGTCGCGCTCATGTCGGTCACGTCGGTGGTCAACGACTCCACGGAGCGCGCGGCCTTCTCGTAGGCCCGGACCCGGAAGGAGTTGGGGTCCTGCTCGTCGACCTTGGTCAGCCGGGCGAGCTCGTCCAGGGCCGCCGCGACGTCGTCGTTCATGCGTGGCATGGCTCAGTCCTCCGCTGGGTTTCCGGTGTCCGCCCGGTCGAGGATGGCCCGCGCCCGGTCCAGTTGGTCGCGGACGCTGGTCGACGCGGTGCCCAGCGATGCGTCGCGACGCTCCACCGCGGCGCGCACGTCGAGCAGGTCGGCGACCGAGGGGTCCAGCGCCTCGTGGGCGGCGGCGAGGTCGTCCGGGTCGAGCCCGTCCAGGTCCACCCCCTCGTGCTCCGCGCGACGCACCAGTCCGCCGACGACCTCGTGTGCCTCGCGGAACGGCACCCCGCGACGCACCAGCTCCTCGGCCAGGTCCGTGGCCAGCGAGAACCCCCCCGCCGCGGCCGCCTCCAGGCGGTCCGCGTCGAAGGTCAGCGACGCCACGGTCCCCGCCAGCGCCGGCAACACCAACGCGAGCGTGTCGACGGCATCGAACACCGGCTCCTTGTCCTCCTGGAGATCGCGGTTGTAGGTCAGCGGCAGGCCCTTGACGACCGTCAGCAGCGCCACCAGGTCACCGACCACGCGCCCGGCCTTGCCCCGGACCAGTTCGGCGATGTCGGGGTTGCGCTTCTGGGGCATGATCGACGAGCCGGTCGAGAAGGCGTCACCGACCCGGGCGAAGCCGAACTCGGCGGTCGACCACAGCACCAGCTCCTCCCCCATGCGCGAACAGGTCACGGCCAGGATCGCGGCCGCGGCCAGGAACTCGGCCGCACCGTCACGGGCGGCCACGGCGTCCATGGAGTTGGGCGCGACGCGGGCGAAGCCGAGCTGGTCGGCGTAGGCCGACGGGTCGAGGTCGAGGGTCAGGCCGGCCAGGGCCCCCGAACCCAGCACCGACTCGTCGATGCGGTCGCGGGCGTCGGTGAAGCGACCGGCGTCGCGCTCCAGCATCCAGAACCACGCCAGCAGCAGGTGCGACAGCAGCACGGGTTGGCCTCGTTGCAGGTGGGTCATCCCCGGCGCGAGCAGGCCGAGGTTGTCCCCGGCCTGGTCGGCCAGGGACCGCTGGACCCCGCGGATGCCGTCCACCACGCCGTCGCAGGCCTCCTTGAGCGCCAGGCGGAGGTCGTTGGCGATCTGGTCGTTGCGCGAGCGTCCGGCCCGGAGCTTGCCCCCGAGGTCACCGAGGTCCTCCACCAGCCAGCGCTCGATCGCGCCATGGACGTCCTCGTCGGTGTCGGCGACGGGGAACGTGCCAGTCGCGAACAACGTGGCGCAGCGGTCCAGCGCCGCCACCAGCCGGGCGTGCTCGTCGACGTCCAGCACGCCGATGCGATGCAGTTCGGCGGCGTGGGCTCGGGACCCGGCGAGGTCGTGGCGGGCCAGCCGCACGTCGTAGCCGGTCGACACGCCCAGGGCCCAGGCCGCCTCGGCGGGACCCTGGTCGAACCGTCCGCCCCACAGCCGACCGGCCCCGGTGGCGTCGCCATCGGAACCGTCGTGCGTGCCGTGTTCGGCTGGCGTGCCCACGCGGGTGCCTCCCGGATCGTCGGGGCGGCCGACGCCCGAGCCGGACGACCGGGCCGCGACGCCCGATGCTACTTCCCCGCCGTCCGGCGACCGTGGCCGGCCCGGACGCCCCGTCCACCCCCACGCCGCCGTCGGTGCTCCGGCCACGACCACCCGGCCGGCGTTCGCGTACCCTTCCGGACCATCGGCGCCCCGCCCGCGCCCCGCCGCCACCACACCGCCCCGGAGGACCCGTTGCGCATCATCATCGTGGGCTCCGGTGCGGTCGGCAGCTACCTGGCCGAGCGGCTCTCCAACGAGGGCCAGGACGTCGTCGTCATCGAAAACGACGAGGTCCGCGCCGCGGCGGTCCAGAACCAGCTCGACGCCCTGGTCGTGACCGGCAACGGCGCCAGCCCCGCCACCCTGCGTCTCGCCCAGGCCGACCGCGCCGACCTGATGATCGCGGTGTCCAACTCCGACGGCGTCAACGTGCTGGCCTGCCACGCCGCGCACGTGCTCGGGACCAAGCGCACGGTCGCCCGCATCGAGGACCCGGACCTGATCGCGGGCACCCAGGACCTGGGTGTCGACGTCGTGATCGACCCGGGCGAGATGGCCGCCCACGAGGTCCTCGACCTGGTCAGCCAGCGGGGGGTGTCGGACCTGGTGGAGTTCGTCGACGGACAGCTGACCCTGGTCGGCGGCATCGTCCGGCGCGACAGCGAACTGCTCGACCAGTCCCTTGCCGACCTCCGGCAGCGCCACGACCAGTTCGACTGGGCGGTCGCGGCGATCGTGCGCCATGGGGAGACCCTGCCCGTCCGCGGCCACACCGTCATCACCGAACACGACCACGTGCTGCTGATGTCCCGGACCCAGGACCTCCCACGGGCCCGGTGCCTGCTGCGCCGTGAGCGCGAGCCGATCCAGCGGGTCGTGGTGATGGGGGCCACCCGGATGGCCGAACTCGCCGTCGACCTGCTGCTCCAGGACCACCTCGAGGTCGTGCTGGTCGACCATGACGAGGTCCGCTGCCGGCGGCTGGCCGATCGCCACCCCAAGGCCCTGGTGATCCACGGCGACCCGACCGACCCGTCGGTGCTGTCGGACCTCAACCTGGGCGAGGGGGACGCGGTCGCGTCGCTGTCGGGGTGGGACGACGTCAACCTGACCGCCAGCCTGGTCGGCAAGGCCCTCGGGGCCTCCACCACCCTGGCCCGCTTCCACCGGCTCAGCTACGTCGGGCTGATGGTTGGCTCCGACATCGACGCGTCGGTGTCCAGCCGGCTCACGGCGGCCAACGCGATCCTGGCGTTCGTCCGACGTGGCCGCATCCACTCGGTGGCCACGTTCAAGGACACCGACTCCGAGGCACTCGACATCGAGGTGGCACCGGGCAGTCGCGCGGACGGACGGCTGGTCCAGGAACTCGAGCTGCCCACCACGGCCGTGATCGGTGGCATCTCGCGCGACGGCCACGCCTCGGTGCCGTCCGGATCCACCGACATCTCCGCCGGCGACCGGCTGATCGTCCTCGCCCCGGCACACGCCATCCACGACATCGAGGCGATGTGCACGGCCTGAGCGATCGACCCTTCGACCGCGCCACGCCCGTGCGCGTCCGGCTGACCCGACGACGCAACCGGCGCAGCCAGTCCCAGATGGTCCGGCGGCTGGTCTACATCGTCGGAGCGGTGGTCGGGGCGATCGGCGTCGCGATGCTGCCGGCCGCCGTGACCTCGCTGGCCTACCGCGAGTGGACCGACGCCGCCGGGATCGCCGCCGCGGCGGCGATCGCGATGGTGGTCGGCGCCGCGATGTGGCGTGGGGTCGGACGCCCGGGCGAACTGACCACGCGGGAGGGCTTCGCGGCCGTCGGCCTGTCCTGGATCGCCCTGTCGGCCGTGGGGACCCTGCCCTACCTCCTGACGGGGTCGATCACGTCGCTGACCGACGCGTTCTTCGAGACCGCGTCGGGCTTCACCACGACCGGGTCGTCGATCCTGCCCGACCCCGGGGCACTGGGGCACGGGGTGCTGCTGTGGCGATCGCTGACCCAGTGGGTCGGTGGCATGGGCATCATCGTGCTGTCGATCGCCATCCTGCCGCTGCTGGGCGTGGGCGGGGTCGAACTGGCCCGGGCCGAGTCCCCCGGCCCGCAACCGGACCGGCTGACCCCCCGGTTCCGCGAGACCGCCAAGCGGCTGTGGCTGGTCTACGCCGGCCTGACCGCCGCGGAGGCGCTCCTGCTGGCCCTGGGCGAGATGACGGTGTTCCAGGCCGTGGCCCACGCCATGACCACGATGTCCACCGGAGGCTTCGGAACCGAGGCGACCTCCCTGACCGGGTTCAGCCCCTACACCCAGTGGGTCGTGATCCTGTTCATGT
Source organism: uncultured Nitriliruptorales bacterium (assembly GCA_963735045.1). Lineage (GTDB taxonomy): Bacteria > Actinomycetota > Nitriliruptoria > Nitriliruptorales > Nitriliruptoraceae > Salsipaludibacter. Next base: position 1,421,161 of record CAVTIZ010000003.1, read on the forward strand.
TCGCGGCCGGCGCGTCGTTCGCCCTGCACTTCCGTGCCCTGCGCAACCCGAAGGTGTACGGCTCGTCCGGCGAGTTCCGGCTCTACGCCGCCCTGGCCGTGGGGGCGACGGCCCTGATCGTCATCGGACTGCTCGATGGCGGGGACGTCGTGTTCGCCGAAACCGGGCTCGAGGCGTTGCTGCGTGACGGCGTGTTCACCGCCCTGACGGTCATCACCACCACCGGCTTCGCCACCGCCGACTTCGGCCAGTGGGTCCCCGGGCTGCAGATCCTGATCGTCGGGCTGTTCTTCCTGGGCGGGATGGCCGGCTCGACCGCCGGCGGGGTCAAGACGTTCCGGGTCGGGGTCCTGACCAAGTCCGCCGCCTCCGACCTGCGACGGCTGGTGCATCCGCGGGGGGTGTTCGTGACCCGTTTCGACGGCAAGGCCGTTCCACCCGACCTCGTCCGCAACGTGCAGTCGTTCTTCCTGTTCTACATGTTCCTGTTCATGACGGGCACGTTCCTGCTCAGCGTGATCGAGTCCCGGCAGCTGGGCGCCGTGGGCCTGGACCTGGTGACGTCGGTGTCGGCCGTGGCCAGCGCGATCGGCAACATCGGACCCGGCCTGGGCCAGGTCGGGCCCACCGAGAACTTCGCCCTGATCCAACCCGAGGGGAAGTGGCTGCTGAGTGGCCTGATGCTGGTCGGGCGACTCGAGATCTTCCCGCTCCTGCTGCTGTTCACCCCCGACCTGTGGAAGCGGTGACGCCTGGCCTCGCTGCGCTCGGCCAGGTTGCAGAAACTCGCTGCGCTCGTTCTGCGCCGGGAGACATCGACGCCTACCGGCTGCGCTCGGCCAGGTTGCAGAAACTCGCTGCGCTCGTTGCGCGCCGGGAGACATCGACGCCTACCGGCTGCGCTCGGCCAGGTTGCGGGGAAACGTCGCGGCGTCAGTCGGCGGCCGCCGCGGCGATGACCTTGCGCACGGAGTTGTGGTTGCGAAGTGTTCCGGTGACCCCGAGATGGCGTTCGAACCAGGCGCCCTGGTAGCGGCTGCCCTGGCTGGATCCGTCGTAGGCGACGAACACCTCGCGCCCGGACACCACGAAGACGTCGTCGGAGTCGTCGGGGACCAGCGACGCCCGCGCCTCCTCGTCAGGTCGGGACTGCAGGAACATCGTGTGGACGAAGCGGCCCTCGCGGTCTCCGGCCTCGACGTCGTCGCCGTAGGGGTTGCGGGCAACGGCGTCCACCAGTTCCCCGTGCGTCCGCCACACGACGTCGATGCGACCCACGCGGTCGGCCAGCAACGCCTCGAAGCGATGCTGGACCGCGACCGCGTCGTCCGGCGGCGCCATCACCACGTTGCCGGTCGCCAGCACCGTCCGCACTTCCTCGCACCCGGCCTCGGCGGCCAGCGCACGCAGCAGGTCCATGGTCATCCGGTTCCCCCCGACGTTCACGCTGCGCAACAGCGCCACCACCCGCCCCACGATTCCTCCCTCGATTCCCTCCCCCGCCACCCTACGCGCCCCCCGTCCCTCCCCCACAAGCCTCCCCCACAAGCCTCCCCCTCGAACTCCCCCCACGAGCCTCCCCCCACGAACCCTGCCCCCGCCCCCGCATCATGCCAGCGTGAGCGTTTCGACCGAGATACCGGCCGGATCGCTCACGATGGGTCCGGCGACGGTCCGACCTCGACCACACGGCCCGTCCGTGGCCCCCCGCGGGTGCTCAGTCCGTGCCGGATTCCATGGCGGCGTCGTCGAGTGCGGACTCCTCGCGGCCGGTGACCGAGGTGTTGCGGGTGATCCGGTTGGCGCCGCCGGGCGGGAGGTCGCCGAACAGGGTGCCGTTCTCCACCAGTACCTGGCCCTGGTCCAGCGGCTGGGTCGCATACACCTCGAGCTTGTCCCGGGAGTCGGCGATGTCGAGGTTGCGCATCGTCAGTTGGCCGATCCGGTCGGTGGGACCGAAGGCCGCGTCCTCGACCCGTTCCATCGACAGCTTCTCGGGGTGGTAGGAGAAGTTGCTGCCACGGGTGTCCAGGATCGTGTAGTCGTCCCCACGCCGCAGTCGCAGGGTGACCTCGCCGGTGACCAGCGACGCGACCCAACGCTGGATCGACTCGCGCAGCATCAGCGCCTGGGGGTCCAACCAGCGTCCCTCGTACATCAGGCGCCCCAGTCGGCGTCCCTGGTCGTGGTAGTAGGCCACGGTGTCCTCGTTGTGGACCGCGTTGAGCAGTCGCTCGTAGGCGATCCACAGCAGCGCCATGCCCGGCGCCTCGTAGATGCCACGAGACTTGGCCTCGATGATCCGGTTCTCGATCTGGTCCGACATGCCCAGCCCGTGGCGACCGCCAACGGTGTTGGCCGCCATGACCAGCGCGATCGGGTCGTCGAACTCCTCACCGTCGATGCTGACCGGTCGGCCGCCCTCGAAGCCGATCGTGACGTCCTCGGTCGCGATGTCGACGGCCGGGTCCCAGAAGCGCACGCCCATGATCGGCTGGACGCTCTCCAGCGACACGTCGAGGTGTTCGAGGCTCTTGGCCTCGTGCGTGGCGCCCCAGATGTTGGCGTCGGTGGAGTAGGCCTTGTCCTCGCTGTCGCGGTAGGGCAGGTCGTGGGCGGCCAGCCACTGGCTCATCTCGGTGCGACCGCCCAGCTCGGCGACGAACTCGGCGTCCAGCCAGGGCTTGTAGACCCGCAGGTTCGGGTTCACCATCAGGCCGTAGCGGTAGAACCGCTCGATGTCGTTGCCCTTGAAGGTGGACCCGTCGCCCCAGATGTTGACGTCGTCGTCGTGCATGGCCCGGACCAGCATCGTGCCGGTGACGGCGCGACCCAGCGGCGTGGTGTTGAAGTAGGTCCGCCCGCCAGACCGGATGTGGAAGGCACCACAGGCGATCGCGGCCAGGCCCTCCTCGACCAGCTGGTGGCGGATGTCCAGCGCACGGGCGATCTCGGCGCCGTAGGCCGCGGCCCGGCCGGGCACCCCCGAGACGTCCGGTTCGTCGTACTGGCCGATGTCGGCGGTGTAGGCGCAGGGGACGGCGCCACGGTCACGCATCCAGGCCACCGCGACCGAGGTGTCCAGGCCACCGGAGAACGCGAGCCCGACGCGTTCGCCGACCGGCAGGCTGGTCAGGACCTTGCTCATGGGGTGGCGCCTTCCGGCTGGGTCACGGGTGGTCGTCCTCGCGGGAGTCGAGGGCGAGTGGCGGACGCCGCGACGGTAGCCCACGGTGCCGCGAGGGTGCAACTTCATGCATGGATTATGCGATGCGGTCGTCCGAGGCGTCAGGGGCCGAGGTGGGCACGGATCCGCTGGGCCAGGTCGTGGCCACCGACGGACTCCTCGGCCACGACCAGCACCGTGTCGTCGCCGGCCACGGTGGCCACGGCACCCTCGATGCCCTCGAGGTCGATGGCGGACGCGACCGGGTTGGCACACGCGGGCGGGGTCCGCAGGACCACGAGGTTGCCGCTGACGGTGATGTCGGTGACGAACTGGCGGATCGTCGCCTCGACGCTGGCCCAGCCCGAGTCCGCGAGGTCGGCGCGCAGGCGATAGGACTGGCCGCCGTCGACCCCGCGGACCTTGACGGCCTTGAGGTCGTCGAGGTCGCGCGACACCGTGGCCTGGTTGCAGTCGATGCCCTCGTCGGCCAGCGCCTGCACCACCTCGGTCTGGGACCGCAGGTCCCGCGTCGCGAGCAGGTCGCGCAGCACGCGCTGGCGATGGGCCTTGTCGACCGACGGCACGGTCATCCCTCGACCCGTCCCAGCAGGTGGGCCAGCAGCGCCTTCTGGGTGTGCAGGCGGTTCTCGGCCTGGTCGAACACCCGCGACGTCGGCCCGTCGATGACCTCGGCCGCCACCTCCTCGCCCCGATGCGCGGGCAGGCAGTGCAGGAAGATCGCGTCGTCATCGGCCGCCGCCATGACCCGGGGAGTCACCGCGTAGTCGGCGAAGGCATTCCCGCGCGACGCGGCCTCGTCCTCCTGGCCCATCGAGGCCCACACGTCGGTGTAGACCACGTCCACCCCGTCGACCCCCGCCCGCAGGTCGCTGGTGGCGACCACCGACGCGCCGTCCACCGCCAGTTCCGCGGCCCGGGCCAACACGCCGGGGTCGGGTGCGAAACCGTCCGGATGCACCACGCGGACGTCCATGCCCGCCAACGCGCCGGCAAGCAGCAGCGAGTGCGCGACGTTGTTGCCGTCGCCGACGTAGGCCAGCGAACGGCCGGCGAGGTCGCCGAACACCTCGCGCACGGTCTGGAGGTCGGCCAGGGCCTGGCAGGGGTGTTCGTGGTCGGACAGGGAGTTGACGATGGGCACGTCGGCGACGGCCGCCATGTCGACGAGGTTGTCGTGGGCGAAGGTGCGGATGACGATGGCCTGGACGTAGCGCTCGAGGACCGCGGCGACGTCGGTGACCTCCTCGCGCCCGCCCAGGTTGATCTCGGTGTTCCACATCGGCAGCGCCTTGCCACCGAGTTCGTGCACGCCGACCTCGAAGGAGGCCCGAGTCCGCAACGACGGCTTTTCGAACACCAGGGCCACGCTGCGGCCGTCGAGCACCCCGGCCGTCACCGGCGAGCGTCCCGCCGCGAGGGCCTCGGCCCGCGCGGCCTTCATGGCGTCGGCCGCGTCCAGGATCGCGACGAGGTCGTCGGGCGTGGCGTCACCCGCGGAGAGGAAGTCCTGCATCGGTCATGTCCTTGCTCGGCCGTCGGTCCGGCGCCCGACCGTTGTCGGACGTTCGCCCCCGTCACGTTGGGGCAGCCATCCGCTCCGGCTGTCGCGTGCGTTCGGGCCGGTATCCCGGTCGACTCGCACCCGCTCGCCGTGGGTGGCAGCCATCCGCTCCGGCTGTCGTGTGCGTTCGGGCCGGTTTCCCGGTCGAATCGCACCCGATGGGCGGTTGGTGGCGCGGGGGTCAGGGGTGGGGTGGGGGGCAGGGGTGGGGTGGGGGGCGGGGGTGGGGGTGGGGGGTCAGGGGCGGGGTGGGGGGTCAGGGGGTGGGGAGGGCGTGGTCGAGGGACTGGGTGAGGGTGGTGACGGCAGTGGCGATCTCGGCGTTGGTGACGGTCAGGGGCGGGGCCAGTCGCACCAGGTCGGGGCCGACGGCGTTGACGATCAACCCGCGTTCCTCGGCGGCCCGTTCGACCTCGGCGGCCACCGGCTGGGTCAACTCCAGCGCCAGCAACAGCCCGCGTCCACGCCAGCCGGCGACCAGGTCGTGGCGCTGGGCCAGGCCGTCCATCGCCGACGTCAGGCGCGACGAACGCACCCGGGCGGTGTGCAACAGGCCGTCGTCGGTGATCGTGTCGATGACGGCGTTGGCGGCGGCCGCGGTCACCGGGTTGCCACCGAAGGTGGTCGCGTGGTCACCGGGTCCGAAGACCTCGGCGGCCGCCCCGTGGGCCACGCATGCCCCGATCGGCAGCCCGTTGGCCAGGGCCTTGGCCAACGTGATCACGTCGGGCACGACGTCGGTGGTCTGGAACCCGAACCACTCCCCCAGGCGGCCCATGCCGGTCTGGACCTCGTCGATGACCAGCAGCGCGTCGTGGGCGTCGCAGGCGGCCCGCGCGGCCGCCAGCACGTCGGGGTCGATCGGCCGCACGCCACCCTCGCCCTGCACGACCTCCAGCATGACCGCACAGTGCTGGTCGGTCACGGCCGCGGTCACGGCATCCGGGTCGTCGTGGGCGACGGTGTCGACGTAGCCCAGCAGCGGCTCGAACGGCGTGTGCTTCTCGGGCTGGCCGGTGGCCTCCAACGTGGCCAGGGTGCGACCGTGGAAGGAGCGGTCCAGGGTCACCATCCGGACCTTGTCGGGGTCGATGGCCTTGCCGTGGCGCCGGGCCAGCTTGATCGCGGCCTCGTTGGCGGTGGCGCCACAGTTGGCGAAGAACACCCTGGCGTCGTCCCAGCCGGTGATCCGGGCCAGTCGCTCGGCCAGGCCCAGCATCGGCTCGGTGACGAACAGGTTCGAGGTGTGCTGGAGCGTGCCGGCCTGCTCGCGCACCGCGGCGGCCACGGCCGGGTTCGAGTGCCCGAGGGCGGTGACGGCCAGTCCGCCCAGGAAGTCCAGCCACGTGTCACCGTCGGCGTCGAACAGGACGGTGCCCTGGCCCCGCACGAACACGGGCCGACGGCGGGCGTAGGTGCCCATGACGTGGGCGGCGTCCCGTGCGTGGGCGGTGGCGGCGGCGTCGGAGAGGCCGTCGTGCCCGGTGGCGGTGGCGTCGGTCATGGTGGTGTTCCCCCGGCGAGTGGTGGGGTGGTCGGGTGGGGCGTCGTGGAACCCCCGGCGGTGGACACCCCCGGGTCGTCGTCTCGCTCGGGGCGCTTGCGATGGGACGGGATCGCCTCGCCGTCGTGTTCCACCCCGGCGGCCGCCCGCGTGGCGTCACGGGGAGAGGGGTGCTCGGGGTCGTGGTCACTGGCGAAGGTCAGGCCCCCGCGGCCGGCGGGCGAGCGCGTCACCATGGTGCCGATCCCCTCGTCGGTGAACAGCTCGATCAGGGCGGCATGGCGCACGCGCCCGTCCAGCAGGTGGGCCTGGGGCACGCCCGCGTCGAGTGCGTCCAGCACCGAGCGCACCTTGGGCAGCATCCCGCTGTGGAGGTCGCCGCTGACGAGCATCTCGCGCAGCCGCTCCGGGCTGACCTGGCCGATCAGCGAGCCACGGTCGGGTTCGATGCCGGCGTCGGCGTCGCCGAAGGCGAGGTACAGCCCGGCGACGTCGGTCAGGTAGATCAGCTTGGCCGCGCCGAGCGCCCCGGCGATGGCCCCGGCGGCGAGGTCGGCGTTGACGTTGTGGTCGACGCCGTCGACGTCACGACCGGCGGTGGCCACGACCGGGAGGAACCCGTCGTCGAGCAGGTCGTCGAGGATGGTCGTGTCGACCGCGACCACGTCGCCGACGCGTCCCAGCGAGGCGCCAGACGGGGAGATGGCCGTCTCGACCGTGAGCAACCCGGCGTCGGTGCCCGCCACCCCGACCGCCGGCGCCCCGGCGGACGAGACCAGTCCGACCAGTTCGGGGTTGACCGTGCCAAGCAGGGCCATCCTGACGACGTCCATCATGGCGTCGTCGGTCACCCGCAGGCCGTCGACGAAGGTCGACGGGACCCCCAGGCGCTCGGCCAGCGCCGAGATCTGCGGTCCCCCGCCGTGGACGATGACCGGGCGCAGCCCCACGACGTGCATCAGCGCGACGTCGGCGGCGAACGAGCGCTTGAGGTCCTCGCGCACCATCGCGTTGCCGCCGTACTTGATGACCACGGTCTGGCCACGGAACTCGGTGATCCAGGGCAGCGCCTCACGCAGGACCGCGGCCTTGGACTGGGCCGCCGCCTCGCGACTCGTGAGGTGGTCGTCGAGCCCGCCCGCGGCCGTGCCGTCGGGTGCGGTGCCCGGGGCCGCGGGGGGGCGTGCCTCGGGCATCGCGTGGGTGGGATCGGGAGTCGACATGGTCATGTCGTGTAGGCACTGTTGAAGTGGACGTAGGCCTCGGTCAGGTCGCAGGTCAGCACGGTGGCCTCGGCACGCCCGACCTGCAGGTCGACGTCGATGGTGACGGCGTCGCGATCCATCGCACGGGCGGCCTGGCCCCGGTCGAAGGAGGCCGCGACCCCGAACCGGCACACCGCGATCCCGTTGCACGACACCATGACCCGGGCGGGGTCGAAGTCCACGCCGGCATTGCCCAGCGCCATCAGCACGCGGCCCCAGTTGGGGTCGGCGCCGTGCACCGCGGCCCGCACCAGGTTGGACGTCGCCACGGACCGGGCCAGGGCGGTCGCCTGGTCCTCGTCGTCGGCGCCGGTGACGGTCACGGCGGCCAGGCGCGACGCGCCCTCGCCGTCGCTGACCACCAGGGCGGCGAGATCGGCGCACACGGCGTGCACCCCGGTCGCCAGGGCCTGCAGTCCGGGCGGGTCCGGTGCGGTGCCGGTCGCCACCAGCGCGAGCTGGTCGCTGGTGGACTGGTCGGCGTCCACGCTGATCCGGTTGAACGTCACGCCGGCGGCGCGTCGCACCACCTGGCGAGCCACGGGCGCCGGCAGCGGGGCATCGGTCGCGACCACGACCAGCAGGGTGGCCATGTTCGGCTCGATCATGCCCACGCCCTTGGCCATGCCGGCCACGACACAGGTCCCGCCGCGCTCGTCGGTCACCCGGACCGCCACCTGCTTGGGACCGGAGTCGGTGGTCATCATCGCCCGCGCCGCCCGCACCCCCCCGTCGTCGGACAGGTCGGCCACCACGTCGGGCATCGCCGCCTCGATGCGTTCGACCGGCAGCGGCACGCCGATGACCCCGGTCGACATCACCACGACCTCGTCGGTGGCGACATCGGTGCATGCGGCGACGGCATCGGCCAGCCGGCGGGTGTGGGCGGCGCCGTCGCGGGTGGCGACGTTGGCGTTGCCGGCGTTGATCACGACCGCCCGGGCGGTCCCGCGAGCGGCGAGTTCGTCGGTCCGGGTCGCACTGGACGCCTTGACTCGGTTGGAGGTCGTGACGGCGGCCAGCGAGGCCGGGCCGTCGGTGACGACCAGGGCGAGGTCGGGGGCCCCGGAGGGCTTGATGCCACTGGTGGCAGCGCCGGCGCGGATCCCCGGCACGGCGGTCAGCCCGCCGTCGAGGGCCGCCAGTCCGGAGCGGTCGGCCGGACCCCATCGGCGCAGGGCCCGACGCTGCTCGGGGCCCAGTTGCAGCGGCTCGGGTGGCGTGGTCGTCGCGTCACCGGTCACGGGTAGGTGCCGATCACCGGCAGCCCGGCACCCTCGGGCAGGCCCAGCACGAGGTTGGCGTTCTGGATCGCCTGGCCGGCCGCACCCTTGACGAGGTTGTCGGTGACCGACGTGATCGTGGCCCGCCCGGTCCGCTCGTCCACGGCCACGGCGACGTGGCAGGCGTTGGACCCGGCCACCGCCTTGGTGACCGGCTGGGTCCCGGCGGGCAGGACGGTGACGAAGGGCTCGTCGTCGTAGGCCACGTGGAGGGCGTCGGCGAGGTCGTCGCGCGACACCCCGTCGGCCACGGCGGCGACCGACGTGGTCAACAACCCCCGCGGCATCGGCACCAGGTGGGGGGTGAAGGTGATGGTGGGACGGTCGACGCCCCCCAGGGCAGCGAGGTGGACCTCGATCTCGCCCGTGTGGCGATGGCCCGGCACCCCGTAGGCCGCGATGCTGCCCATGACGTGGGAGGCGTGCATGCCGTCGGCGAGCCCACGTCCGGCGCCGCTGGTCCCGGACTTGCCGTCGACCACGAGGGTGGCGAGGTCCAGCAGTCCGGCCACGGGCACCAGCGACAACAGGGCGGTGGTGACGTAGCACCCCGGGTTGGCCACCACGTCGGCCTCGGCGACGTCGTCGCGGGCGAACTCGGTCAGGCCGTAGACCGCCGGGGTGTCGTCGGGGGCGGGGTGCGAGCGACCGTAGAACTGCTCGTAGTCGGCCGCGGGCAGTCGCCAGGCCGCGGACAGGTCGACCACGCGGGTGCCGGCCGCCACGAGTTCGGGGACCAGGTCCAGCGCCGGGCCGTCGGGGGTCGCCACGAACACCAGGTCGAGGTCCGCGAGGTGATCGACCTCGATGTCGTCGAAGGTGCCGTGGTCGGGCAGGTGCGGGAACACCTCGGCGACCGGTCGTCCCGCCGCCGAGTGCGCGGCCAGCACGGCCACCTCCACCTCGTCGTGGGCCGCCAACAGCCGCACCAGTTCGGCACCCCCGTAGCCGGAGGCCCCCACGATCCCGACCCGTGCCACGCGCTCGTCCTCGTCGTCGACGGTGGGGAGCCTAGACCCGCGCCACCCGGCGGTGCAACTTCATGCACCGATTATGCGATCCTGGACCACCGACGGGTGGACCGGCGGGGGTGACGGCTTTCGCGTGGCGGGTTGGTGGTCACACCGGTGGGCGGGGGTTCTTGCGCAGGCGCTTGACCTCGCCGCGGTGGCGCTTGTTGTCGACGCGGCGACGTCGCGAGGCCCGGCTCGGGCGGGTACGCCGGCGACGCTTCTGGACGGTGATCGCGTCGGACAGCCACGACCCCAGCCGGTCGCGGGCCTCCTGGCGATTGCGGTGCTGGCTCTTGTGCTCGCTGGCCCGGACGATCAGGCACCCGTCCTTGGTGATGCGATTGCCCAGCCGTGACGCGATCCGGCGCTTCTCGTCGGGCGTGAAGGCGCGTGAGGACTCGGGGTACCAACGCAGCTCGACGGCCGAGTCGGTGGTGTTGACGCTCTGGCCACCCGGCCCGGACGACTTGGCCGCCCGGATGTCGAGTTCGTAGTCGGGGATGCGATGGTCGTCGTCGACGTGCAGCGACGACATGGGCTCCTCCTCGTCCGTGGCCGGCTGCGGCCCAGCGTAGGACGACATGCCCTGGTGCCGCCGGGACCCTCGGGCCGGCCTCAGCCGCGCAGGCGGGCACCGGCGTCGACGACCGCGGCCTCGACGGCGGACAGCACCCGGGCCTCGTCGTCACCGTCCAGGGCACGATCGGGTGACTGCAGCCACAGGCGGGCCGCGATCGAGCGGTGCCCGTCGGGCAGCGGGTCCCCGCGGTAGACGTCGAACACCTGCAGGTCCGCCAGCAGGGGGCCCGCAGCCGCACGCAGGGCCGGCTCGAGGTCGGCCCAGGCGAGGTCGTCGGCCGCCACGACCGCCACGTCCACGATCATCGACGGACGCGTGACCAGGGGCGTGGACACGACCGGTTCCCGGCCACCGGCCAAGGCCCGCAGCCACGGCTCGACCACCAGCTCGCCCACCACCACGGGCTCGGGCAGGTCGCGATCGCCGGCCTCGGTGGGGTGGAGCTGTCCGACCAGGCCGACCTCGACCCTCGCGCCGTCGTCGGTGGTGACCTCCAGCCGCACGGTGCGGGACGGGTGGAACCCGGGGACCTCGACCGGGACCCTGGTCAGCGACGTCGGCAAGCCGCCACCACCGAGCCGGCGCACCAGTTCGTCGAACACCGCCAGGGCGTCGGTGACCGACCAGGTCTCGTCCGACAACCGTCCCGGGGCGTGGCGGCGACCCTGCAGCGCGACCCCGACCGCCTTGGGCTGGGTCGGCAGCAGCGCGTCGTCCCCCGGGTCGTCCCCGCGGCCCAGACCCTCGCCCAGATCCTCGCCCAGATCCTCGCCCAGATCCTCGCCCAGACCGTCACCCCGGCCGTCGCCCAGGCCCTCGCCGGACCCCGCCTCGTGGCCGTCACCGCCGGAGGTCGCGGTGGTGGCGGGTCCCGCGGGCAGGCGCCAGCGCCAGTCGGGGGCTCCGGGCGGCGCGAGCGCGTCCAGGACGTCGTCCATGCGACCACCGGCCGGACGGAACACGCGTCCGAACTCGACCACGGCCACACCGGGACGGGACTGCCCGACGTTTCGTCGGACCACGCCGAGCAGGCCCTCCAGCAGGCTCGGGCGCATGGCCGCGGCGTTGGTCGCCAACGGGTTGGCCAGCACGACCAGCTCGCCGTCGGCGACCATGCCGGCGACGTGGTCGTCGCCCACGAACGGCCGGGTGACGACCTCGTCGAGGCCGAAGGCGGTCGCGGCCCGGCGCAGCTCGCGCTCTGCCTGCTGGTCGGGGGCCAGGCCGCCACCCTGCACCAGCGGTGGCAGTTCGGCCGGAATGCGGTCGTAACCGTGGAGGCGAGCCACCTCCTCGGCGACGTCGGCCATCCGGGCGAGGTCGCTGCGCCACGACGGCGGGGTCACCGTCAGCAGGTCACCGTCGGCCGTGGCGTGCACGCCCGACCGCGCCAGCAGGGCCACCTGCGCGGGCGCGTCGAGGTCCAGGCCGAGCAGGTCCCGGATGCGTCCCGCGTCGACCTCGAGGCCCTCGCGCTCGGTCACCGGCTGGCCGGCCTCGCGCAGGCCCACCGGGGTCGCCGATCCGCCCACCGCCACCAGCAGCTCCCACGCCCGCGCCACCGCGCGCCGGGCTCCGGCCGGGTCGACCCCGCGCTCGAAGCGCAGCGAGGCCTCGGAGGTCAGCCGCAGCGACCGGGCGGTGTGGCGAATGGTGGCGGGATCCCACACCGCGGCCTCGAGCACGAGGCGACGAGTGGACGCGCTGACCTCGGTGGCGTCACCGCCCATCACGCCGGCCAGTCCCACCGCGCCGTCGGCGTCGGCCACGACCAGGTCGCGCGTGGCCAGGGTCCGCTCGACGTCGTCGAGCGTGGTCAGGCCCTCGCCGTCGGTGGCCCAACGCACCTCCAGGTCACCCGTGAGCCGGTCGGCGTCGTAGGCGTGCATCGGCTGGCCCAGCTCCATCATCACGACGTTGGTGATGTCCACCAGTGGGCTGATGGCACGCACCCCGACCTGGGCGAGCCGCTGGCGCAGCCACCACGGCGAGACCTCCGGGACCGCCACGTCGTCCAGGGTCAGGGCCACGAAGTGCGTGCACCCGGACGGGGCCGAGATCGTGACCTCCACGGGCCGCGAGGGCGGTTCGGACGGCAGGGTCGGCAGGTCCGGCAGCGGTTCCGCGACGGTGACGTCGAGCACGGCCGCCAGGTCGCGGGCGGCGCCCAGCACCGACAACACGTCGCCCCGCGCGCCCTTGACCTCGAGGTCGATGACCGGTTCGCCCAGGGGCAGGACCTCGTGGATGTCCAGTCCCAGCGGCGTGTCGTCGGCCAGCACCATGATCCCGTCGTGGTCCTCGCCCAGCTGGAGTTCCCTGGCCGAGCACAACATCCCGTTGGACACCACGCCGCGCAGTTCGCGTGCCTCCAGCCGGACACCGGGGATGGACCCGCCCACGCCGGCATGGACCACGACGTCGCCGACGTCGAAGTTGGACGCCCCGCACACCAGCTCGACCGTGTCCTCGCCGGCCCCACCGTCGTCGGGGGGGTCGCCATGGGTGATGTGCACCACGCGCAGTCGGTCGGCGTCGGGGTGCGGCGCCCAGTCCAGCACGCGGGCCGTGCGCGTCCCCGACACGCCGGCACCCGGCGTGTGGATCTCGTCGACCTCCAGCCCGAAACGACCCATGGTCTCGGCCAGCTCGGCGACCGGCACGTCTGGCAGGTCGAGGAAGGTGGCGAGCCAGGACAGTGGCAGCTTCATCGCGGCGTCCTCACGGGGTGGCAGGGAGGTGGGCGGGGTGGGCAGGACGTGGTCCGGGCGGGTCGTGGCGCCGGTGGTCACCGCAGGGGCGGGTGGTCCCGGTGCCGACCGGCACGGCCGACGGGGTCAGAACTGGGCGGAGAAGCGGGCGTCGCCCTCGTAGAGGTCCCGGATGTCGGTGACCCCGTGGCGCAGCATGGCCACGCGCTCGACACCGATGCCGAAGGCGAAGCCGGCATGGCGGTCGGGGTCGATCCCGCACCACGACAGCACCAGGGGGTCGACCATGCCCGAGCCCAGGACCTCCAGCCATCGGGTCGTGCCGTCGGGATTGGTGCCCCAGGCGACGTCGAGCTCGGCGGACGGCTCGGTGAACGGGAACATCGACGGGCGCAGTCGCGTGCGGCGGTCGGCACCGAACATCGCGTGTGCGAAGGCGACCAGGGACCCGTGCAGGTGGGCCATGGTGATGCCCTCCCCCACCATCAGCCCCTCCATCTGGGTGAAGACCGGCGAGTGGGTCGCGTCCACCGAGTCGTTGCGGTAGGTGCGTCCGGGGATCACGATCGCGATCGGCGGGTCCTGGGTCAGCATCGTGCGAGCCTGCACCGGCGACGTGTGCGGCCGCAGGATCACCTCGGGAAGGCCGAACTCGTCGACCCGCCCGTCCTGGAGGTAGATCGTGTCCATGTCCTGACGCGCGGGGTGGTCCGGTGGGATGTTCATGGCGTCGAAGGAGTAGGCGGCGGACTCGACCTCGGGGCCGTCGGCGACGCGCCAGCCCATGCCGACGAAGGTGTCGACCATGGCCTGCTCGACCTGGCTGATCAGGTGGGGGCGACCCGGCGGCACCGCGGCCGGCGGGACGGTCAGGTCCTGGCGCTCACCGGCCAGGCGCAGGTCCAGTGCCGCCGCCTCCAGCACCCCGCGGCGCTCGTCCAGGGCGCCTTCGACCGTGGCCTTGAACGCGTTCAGGGCCTTGCCCAGCGCGGGGCGCTCCTGTGCGCTGATGCGGCCCATGGACTGCTGCACCGTGGCGAGCTCGGACTTGCGACCCGTGAAGGTGACCCGTGCCTCGTCGAGCTCGTCGGGCGACCCGGCGGCGGCGATGGCCGCCAGGGCACGGGCCTGCAGGTCAGCGAGGATGTCGATCCCCTCGGGCGGGGTCGAGGATGGGGCGGACACGTCGAGCCTCGAGGTCGGTGGTCGGTCGGGTCGGCAGCGTAACGCGATCGCGACCGCGCCCGTGGGGCGGCAGGGCCGTGGCCGCGGCGGTCCCACCCCGGCCCCGTCACCGCGTTCGCACGTGTCCCAGTCCCCCGTCCACGCCCAGCACCTGGCCGGTGATCCAGTCGTTGGCCGGGTCCAGCAGGAAGGTGATCGCGCTGGCCACGTCGCCGGGCTCGCCGAGGCGGCCCAGGGCATGCATCCGGCGCGACGTCTCGGCCTGGGTGTCGTTGCCGGTGATGCGCACGGTCTGTGGCGTGGCCACCAGCCCCGGCGCAACCGCGTTGAAGCGCAGGCCACGACCGCCGTAGGTCGAGGCGGCCGAGCGCACGAGCGCGTCGATGCCCCCCTTGGAGGCCGCGATGGCCTCGTGGTTGGCCAGACCGGTCGTGGCCGCCGCGGTCGAGACCAGCACGACGCTGCCGCCGTCGCGCAGCACCTGGCCGGCCGCCCGAACCGTGGCGAAGGCCGTGGTGAGGTTGGTGGCCACCACGTCGTCCCACTCGTCGGGCGTGGTCAGGTGTGCCGGCTTGATCACCACACTGCCCGCACAGTTGACGACGCCGTCGAGGCCGCCGTGCTCCTCGGCGACCTCGGCCACGGCCGTTGCCACGGCGGCGAGGTCGCGGGCGTCCAGCACCCGGGGGACGGCACCGGTCTCGTCGGCCACCGCATCGAGGTCCTCGCGGGTCCGGCCGGCGACCACGACCGTGCCGTCGAGTCGTCGGGCCACCTCGCTCCCGATGCCCCCGGCCCCACCGATCACCAGCGTCACACGACCTGCCCCGTCCCTCGCCTGCCCCGTCCCTACCTGCCCCGTCCCTGCCTGCCACGTCCTTGCCTGTCCGTCGTCGGGTCGCCGGTCCCGGCCCGCGACGGTATCGACGGTGACCTCGGTGCCGGTGGGGTCGGGCCGTGGCGACCCGGTCCCGGACTCCGTTCAGGGACCGGTGGCCGGTCCGGTCACGGCGTAGAGCGCCACGGCGGTCGCCGCCGCGAGGTTGAGCGACTCGGCACGGCCGCGGATCGGGACGAAGGCCACGGCGTCGACCGCGGCCAGGACCTCCTCGGGCAGGCCGTGGGCCTCCGAGCCCATCACCAGCAGGTCCCCACCGGGGTTCGGCCCGGCCGCCAGCAGGTCGAGGTCGCCGTCCCCCGCCAGCCCGACCACCCGCCGGCCAGCGGCGCGAGCCGCGGCGACCACCCCGACGGGGTCGTCGGCCATGGCCAGGTGCAGGTGCGTCACGGACCCGGCCGCGGCCCGCACGGCCTTGGGGTTGTACGGGTCGCACGAGCCCGTCGTGAGCACCACGGCGCCGGCGCCGGCGGCGTCCGCGGTGCGGATGATGGCGCCGACGTTGCCCGGGTCGTTGGCGTCGACCAGCAGCACGGCCACCCCGGACGCGGCGACCGCACGGTCGACGGTGGACCAGTCCTGGCGCGCCACCGCGACCATCCCCTGGGGAGCGCGGGCGTCGGCGAGGCGCTCGAGCACGTGGTCGGCCACGGCGACGACCTCCACGTCGGCGATGCCGGGCAGGCGACCCACCTCGTCGAGCCGGTCGGTGGTGACGAACACGACCTCGGCGTGGCCGTCGGCCACCACCTCGGCCACCGGGTGCTGGCCCTCGACCAGGTAGGTCCCGGTGGCACGGCGCTGTTTGGTGCCCGACAGCTTCGCGGTCGCGACGATCCGGTCGTTGCGCACCGAGGTGATCGGGTCGGCGACCACCCTGCTGGCCCGCGGGTCGGCCGTGGCACGGGCGGATTCGGTCATCGCCGGTCTCCGGGTCGTGGGGCGCGAACGGGCTGTCGCCAGCCTAGGTCGCCCCGACGTCGATCCCCGTGGCACGACGACGGCCCGCCGGGATCCGGCGGGCCGTCGTACGGCGTGGCGCGGGGGAGTCACTCCTCCTCGGAGGAGTCCTCCTCGGCGTCGACGACCTCGACGTCGTCGTCGGCCGGAGCCTCGTGGTCCCAGCGCTCGAAGCCGGCCGCGCTCGCGGCCTGCTCGGTCTCGAACCAGACCTCGGCCTTGGTGCGGTCGTAGTAGGGCGACTCCTCGGTGTGGTAGAGCATCGAGTCGGCGTTGCCCTTGACGTTCCAGCCCTCGGGGCCGGCGCCGTCGTCGTCGGCCCTGGCCGAGCCGTCGCCGTACGGCGACTCGTCGGCATCCGCGTCGGCATCGTCCTCGGCATCGTCCTCGGCATCGTCCTGGGGGGTCAGGTCGACCTCGTCGTGCTCGGGGGTCTCGACCAGGACGTTCTCCTCGACCTCGGCCTCGTCGACTGCCTCGGCAGCCTCGGGCTCGTCGTCGGACTCGACGGGCGGGCTCGCCTCGTCCACGATCTGGTCGGACTCGACGGCACCGACGCTGTCGGTGCCGGCGACGGTGTCGGCCACGTCCGACGACGAGCGGGTGGGCTCGTCGGCCGCGGTGGGACCACCGGCGCTGGTGTCGACCTCGCCCAGTGCGTCGCGGGCAACGGCCACCAGGGCCGAGAAGCCCTCGGGCTCGCGCACCGCGAGGTCCGCCAGGTTCTTGCGGTCGACCTCGATCTCGGCCAGCTTGAGCCCGTGCATGAAGCGCGAGTAGCTCAGGCCGTCCATGCGGGCGGCGGCGTTGATGCGGGTGATCCACAGCTTGCGGAAGTCACCCTTGCGGGCACGACGGTCGCGGTAGGCATACCGCTCCGCGTGCATGACGGCTTCCTTGGCCACCTTGAACCGGCGGCTGCGTGCACCGCGGAAGCCCTTCGCGCGGTCCATGACCGCCTTGTGCTTCTTCTTGGTGTGGACGCCTCGTTTGACACGTGCCATGGTCGTTCCTTACTTGTTCAGGAGTCGCTTGGCGCGCTTGGCGTCGGGGCCGGCAATCTCTTCCTGGCCCTTCAGACGACGCTTGCGGGACGAGCTCTTCTTCTCGAGGATGTGGGCGCGGTTCTTCTGCTTCGCCATCACCTTGCCGTTCTTGGTGACGCGGAAGCGCTTCTTGGCGCCGCTGTGGGTCTTCTGCTTGGGCATGTGCTGCCTCCTTGGGGCGTGCAGCGGGCAGTCGTGGACGTGTGGGGGTCGGGCACGGCGACCGGTGCCGGGACCGGGCGCCGCCGGTCGGGCACGGGTCGGGACGCGGCGACCTCGCCGCGTGCCGGGTCGTGGTCGCTCAGGCCTTGTCGGCCTTCTCCCGGTGGGGCGACAGCACCATCACCATGTTGCGGCCGTCGACCTTGGGATAGGCCTCGACGGTGGCGAGGTCTTCCATGTCCTCGGCCAGGCGGTCGAGGAGGTGGCGGCCAAGTTCGGTGTGGGTCATCTCGCGGCCGCGGAACATGATCGTCGCGCGGACCTTCGAGCCGTCGTTGAGGAAGCGGCGCACATGCCCGGACTTGGTCCCGTAGTCGTTGTCGGAGATCTTGGGGCGCATCTTGATCTCCTTGACCGTGATCTGGGACTGCTTCTTGCGCGCTTCCTTCTCCTTCTGGTCCTGCTCGTAGCGGTGCTTGCCGTAGTCCATGATGCGACACACGGGCGGGTCGGCCTGGGGTGCCACCTCGACGAGGTCGAGGTCGAGCTCACGGGCCTGGCGCAGGGCGGCGGCCAACTGGACGATGCCGACCTGGTCCCCGGCGGCGTCGATCAGGCGGACGCGAGGTTCCTTGATGTCGGCGTTGAGACGGTGCGGTTGGTCGATGGTGGTGTCTCCTGGTGCGTGGTGGGGGTCGAGCCCGGACCGGCGGTCCGGACAGCAACGAGGGCGACCCGATCGGGTCGCCCAAGACGTCTCGTCGGACCACCGGCGGACCAGTGGTTGACGAGGGTGGTGTGCGACCCGGGGAGGGTTTCCCCTGCCGGGTGGGGCCCGTCGACCGTGGTGGCCGGGTGGACCCGCTTCGACCTGTGTGGTTGTCGACCGACGAGTGTAGCGCACCGTCGTGATGGTCCCGGTCGTGCGTCCGGGAACGCAGGCCGTGGGGTCAGCGTGCGGGGTCCGCGTCCCGGGTCGGCCTCCGGGGTGTCAGCGTCCGGGGATCCACAGCTTGTCCAACGGCGAGGACCCTCCAGCGCCACCCGGTCCACCCGCGCCGGGGCCGTCGGGGCCGGGCCGGGGCGCGGGGCCGGGCTGGGGCGCCGCAGCGGGATCTGCCGGCTCCTCGGGTGTGGCGCCCGCACCACCGGAGGCGAGGTCGTTGGGTTCCTCGCGACCGGACTCGGCCACCTCCTGCTCGGCCTGCACCTGGGCCATACGGAGCTGGGACAGGACGTCGTCGACCTGCCCGGACAGGTCCCCCGACACGTGCGGGCGGATGCGATCGACCACGTCGGCCGCCGCGTCGAGCAACAGTCGGGCGTCCGCGCGCCCGAGCTTGACCTGGGCGGCGTTCAACAGGCCCTGCAGGACCTCGGCCAGGACCTGCTCCGCAGGCGCGCCTCGCATCTGGGCGAGGTACTGGCGGACCTCCTCCTCGGAGGGCTCGCCGGGTGCGGCACCGGCAGCGCCGGTCGGGTCGATGGGGAGGTCACTCATGGCGGGCTCCAACGGGGAGACGGGAGTCGGGGATGGCCGCGGTCGACCCGATGACGGGCGGGCGTGCCGAGCCGGTCACGGGCGGCGGTCCGGGAGACCGAGCCCGACCGATGCCCGGGCTTGCGGGTCGGGGGCTGCGAGTCCGGGGCTGCGAGTCGGGGTGCGGGGCTGCGGGTGCGGGTCGGGGGTGGGACGTCGATCGCGGCGAGTGTCGACGCCCGACGCCCGATGGGTTCAGTGGTGGGCGTCCGCGCGCGGGATGCCACCCGGGTCGGCATCGGCGAACACCAGGGCGCCGAGGATGGCACCGACGACCACCGCGAGCAGCACACCGTCCCACTGGCCGGTGCCGAAGCCGCCGGACGCGGCCTCCTCGCCCTCGGTGGCCAGTGCGGGCAGTGCCACGGCGACGAGGCTGAACAGGCTCGCCGCGAGCGCGACGAGCAGGATGGGCAGACGGCGGGTCACGATGGTGGCCTTCGGTCGGACCGACGCGATGCGTGGTGGTCGGCGGTCGGGTCGGGGGATGGTGTCGGGGATGGTGTCTTGCACTGGTGTCGGAAGGCGGGTCGGCGGGCACGCGGTCGCCGTGGTGGCCAGCATAGGTCCCGGCTGCCCCGGGCCGCCATTCCGAGCCCATGACCGAGCCCATGACCGAGCCCATGACCGAGCCCATGACCGAGCCCCTGAGCGAGCCCATGACCGTCCGGGCCGGTGGCTGGCAGGCCACCGTCGGCCGGGCTGCTGGCCCGGCTACCGTCGCCCCACCGACCACCCCGCCGTCACCCACGGACGCGGCCACCACGGAGGCGCCCACCGTGAAGACCTTCGACGAGTTGTTCGCCGAGCTGTCGGACCGGGCCCGAACCCGCCCGTCCGGCTCCGGCACGGTCGCCGCACTGGATGCGGGCGTCCACGAGATCGGCAAGAAGGTGGTCGAGGAGGCGGCGGAGGTGTGGATGGCGGCCGAGCACGAGGGCCCCGACCGCACCGCCGAGGAGGTCAGCCAGCTGCTCTACCACGTGCAGGTCCTGTTGCTGGCCTCCGGGCTGACCCTCGACGACGTCTACGATCACCTCTAGAGCCACCTGCGCCCGTCGCCGCGGTCCGACCGCGTGGCGGGCGTCGTGGTGGAACCGCTCCACCGTCGACCCCGTGAGAGCCCCATGCTGCGTGTCGCCATCCCCCACAAGGGGACCCTGTCCGAGTCCTCGATCGCCATGTTGCGGGAAGCCGGCTATCGCCAGCGGCGGGACCGCCGGGACCTCGTCCTGGTCGACCCCGACCTGGACGTCGAGTTCTTCTACCTCCGCCCCCGCGACATCGCGACCTACGTGGGCACCGGCGCCCTGCAGGCCGGGATCACGGGTCGCGACCTGCTGCTGGACTCGGGTGCCGACGCCCACGAGGTGCTGCCCCTGGGGTTCGGCCACTCGACCTTCCGGTTCGCGTCGCGCCCGGGGACCGTCACCTCCACCGACGGCCTGGACGGCCAGCGCATCGCCACCTCCTACGTGGGCCTGGTGAGCAGCCACCTCCGACGCCACGACGTCGAGGCCGACATCATCCACCTCGACGGCGCCGTCGAGACGGCACCGCGCCTGGGGGTGGCCGACGTCGTGGCCGACGTGGTCTCGACCGGCACCACCCTGCGCCAGGCGGGACTGGAGGTGTTCGGCGATCCCCTGCTGCACTCCGAGGCCGTCCTGATCGCCAGTACCGACGGCGACGAGCCCGCGGCGGCCCTGGACCAGCTGGTCGGCCGGCTGCAGGGCCTGATCATCGCCCGGCAGTGGGTGATGATGGACTACGACGTCGAGGTGGACGCGGTGGACGCCGCCTGCGAGCTGACCCCCGGGATCGAGTCACCGACCGTGTCGCCACTGCACGACGAGCGCTGGGTCGCGGTCCGCGCGATGGTGCAACGATCACGCACCAACGCGGTCATGGACGAGCTGTACGCGTTGGGGGCCCGTGGGATCCTCGTCACCGAGATCCTGTCCTGCCGGCTGTAGCCCCGGTCGCCTCCTCAGGCCGTCCGGAGGGCGGCGATGGTCTCGAGCACGGCCTGCGCGGCCTCGACGCCCTTGTTGCCGTGCGCGCCGCCAGCGCGGTCGGTCGCCTGCTCCCAGGTGTCGGTGGTCAGCAGGCCGAAGCCGACGGGCGTGTCGTGGTCACGGGCGGCGGCCTCCAGCCCGATCGTCGCGGCCTGGCACACGTAGTCGAAGTGGGGTGTGCCACCGCGCACGACCGCCCCGAGCGCGACGACGCCGTCGACGTCGTCGCGGGCCGCCAGCCGGGCCACCAGGACGGGCAACTCGAAGGCACCCGGGACACGCACGACCGGGCAGTCGTCGACGGCCACCCCCAGCTCCACCAGGCAGGAACGCGCGCCCTCGACCAGCACGTCCACGACGTCGGCGTTGAAGCGGCTGGCCACGATCGGGACACGCAGTCCGCTGGCGTCGAGGTCGAGTTCGTCAGGTGCTCGGGTGCTCATGCGGATTCCTCGAGGTCGCGGCGGCGGGCCGCTCGGTCGGCGACGGCGTCACGCGCGCCGGGATGGGGTGGTGGGGCGTCGGGGCCGTCGCGGTCGGGCGCGAGCTGGTCGCGCAGGGGCCCGGGGAGGGCGTCGCGCAGGTCGTCGCGCAGGTACCGCACACGGCCGGCCATGGCCAGGCCCTCGGGTTCGGGCGACCCCGCGTCGGGGACCGTGCTCGCGCGGTCGTCGTCATGGGCCCGGGCCCGGTCTCCGACCCCGCCCGACACCACGCCGTGACCGGTCAGCACGTGGCCCATGCGATCCCGCTTGGTGGCCAGGTAGGCGGCATTTCCGTCGGTCGGTTCGATCTCCAGCGGCACGCGCTCGACGATCGACAGCCCGAAGCCCTCCAGGCCCGCGCGCTTGGCCGGGTTGTTGGTCAGCAGGCGCAGCCGGGTCAGGCCGAGGTCGGCCAGGATCGAGG
Organism: uncultured Nitriliruptorales bacterium; assembly: GCA_963735045.1. Classification (GTDB taxonomy): domain Bacteria; phylum Actinomycetota; class Nitriliruptoria; order Nitriliruptorales; family Nitriliruptoraceae; genus Salsipaludibacter. The sequence continues at coordinate 1,442,986 of CAVTIZ010000003.1, forward strand.
CCCCCACGCCGTAGTCGCGGGCGTCGGCCGGAAGCCCCAGTTCGAGGTTGGCCTGCACGGTGTCCGCGCCCTCGTCCTGCAGCCGGTAGGCGTGCAGCTTGTTCAACAGCCCGATGCCACGTCCCTCGTGCCCGCGCAGGTACACCACGGCCCCGGCCCCCTCCTGCTGGATGCGCTCCATCGCGACGTCCAGTTGGGCACCGCAGTCGCACCGGCGCGACCGGAAGACGTCGCCCGTCAGGCACTCGGAGTGCAGGCGCACCAGCGCCGGGGCCTCCGGGTCGACGTCGCCGTGCACGGCGGCGACGTGCTCGGTCCCGTCGAGGGTGTTGCGGTACCCGACCATGCGCCAGTCGCCGTAGGCGGTCGGCAGCGGCACCTCGACCACCCGTTCGACCAGGCGTTCGTGGCGGCGACGGTGCGCCACCAGGTCGGCGATGGTGACCACGGGCAGGTCGTGGCGTTCACCGAAGGCCAGCAGGTCGGGCAGTCGGGCCATGGAACCGTCGTCGTTGACGACCTCGACGAGCAGGCCGGCGGGACGACGGCCGGCCAGGCGGGCGAGGTCGATCGCGGCCTCGGTGTGGCCGGGACGTCGCAGCACGCCGCCCTCGGTGTAGCGCAGGGGGAAGACGTGGCCAGGCCGGTGGAAGTCGGCGGCGGTGGCTCGTGGATCCGACAGCAGCGCGATGGTCCGCGCCCGGTCGGCGGCGCTGATCCCGGTCGTGGTCCCCTCGCTGGCGTCCACGCTGATCGTGTAGGCCGTCTGCTTGGGGTCCTCGTTGACGTCGACCATCATCGGCAGCGCCAGCCGGTCGAGGTCGGCGGCCAGCAGCGGCGCGCACACCACGCCGGACGAGTGGCGCACGATGAAGGCCAGCGCCTCGGGCGTGGCGGCGTCGGCCGCCATGATGAAGTCGCCCTCGTTCTCGCGGTCCTCGTCGTCGACCACCAGGACCACCCCCCCGTCGCGGATGGTGGCGATCGCGGTGTCGATGGATGCCAGGCTCATGGGTGGTGCCGATCGGACGAGGTGGGGTCGGGCGCCGGTCGGGGCGTCCGTTCGGGCGGGGTGGTGCTGATCGATCCGGACACGCCGGGTGCCACGTCGAGCGCGACCAGGCGGGCGACGTACTTGGCCACGACGTCGGCCTCCAGGTTGCAGCGGTCCCCGGCGGCCAGGGTGTCGAGGGTGGTGTGGGCCAGGGTGTGCGGGATCAGACCGACGCGGAAGGTCGCCGTGGCGTCGTCGTGGTCGACGACGTCGACGACGGTCAGGCTCGCGCCGGCCAGGGTGATCGAGCCCTTCGGGACCAGGTGCCGTGCGATCGTGGCCGGGGCCAGGACCGACAGCCAGGTGGTACCGGGTTCGTCGACCCGGTCGGTGACGGTGCCGACGTCGTCCACGTGGCCCTGCACGACGTGGCCCCCGAAGCGCCCGTCGGCCGCCATGGCACGCTCGAGGTTGACCGGGTCGCCCACCCCGAGTCCACCCAGCGCGGTGGCCCGCAGGGTCTCGGCCATCAGGTCGGCCACGAAGCCGTCCGGGCGCAGTCCGGCGATCGTCAGGCAGCAGCCGTCGACGGCGATCGAGTCGCCCTCGGTGGCGTCCCCGACGACGGTCGGGGCACGCAGCGTGAGTCGGGCACGGCCGTCGCCGACGGTGATGTCGGTGACGGTGCCGACCTCCTCGATGATGCCGGTGAACATGGGACCTCCTGGGACGCGACGCGTCAGGACGTGGTGGGTGTCGGACCCGGGGTGGTGACCGGGACGCGCCGGTGGCCCGGCTCGACGACGTCGTCGGGGATCCCCGACCCGTCCGGCCCCGCGTGGTCGGGGCGTCGGACCCGGCGCAGGTCCCACTCGACGTCGTCGCCGAGGCGCCTGCTGGCGACGGCCAGCAGGTCACCAGTGGGCACGGCCGGGGTCCAGGGGCGGGCATCGTCGACGGTCCGGTCGGCGACGTGCAGCAGCAGGCGGTCGACCTGGTCGCCGGCGACCAGGGCCCGACCCAGGGTCGTGCCCGGCTCGGCCAGCACCGTGTCCACGTCGTGGTCCAGCAGTGCGGCGAGCCCGCCGCGGAGGTCCTCGGCCACCACGACCACCACCCCGCGGCCCGCCAGGGCCTCCCGCCATGCCGGGTCGGCGTCGCGGGCGGTGACCACGATCGTGCCCGGGCGCACCACCCGACGGTCCAGGGGCAGGCGACCTCGCCGGTCGACGACGACGGCGCGGGGCGGACGGGGACCCGGCGCGGCGTCACGCACCGTCAGGGAGGGGTCGTCGGCCAGCGCCGTGCCGGACCCGACCAGCACCGCGTCGACGCTCGCGCGCAACTCGTGGACGCGTCGCCGGGCCACCGCCCCGGTGATCCAACGGCCACCGGTGTCGTCGGGACGGGTGCTGCCGTCGGGCCGTTGCGCCAGCTTGACCGTGACATGGGGTCGGCCCTGTTCGACCACGGCCAGGAACTCGGCCTGCTGGGCGGCGACCTCGTCGGCGAGCACGCCGGTGACCACCTCGACCCCGGCCGCACGCAGCCGCTGGGCGCCACCGGACGCCAGGGGGTTCGGGTCGCGCAGTCCGACGACCACCCGCGTGACGCCGGCGGCCAGGATCGCCTCGGTGCAGGGCGGGGTCCGACCGGTGTGGGCGCACGGTTCGAGGGTCACGACCAGCGTCGCACCCCGGGCGGCCCCACCGGCGGCGGCCAGCGCCCGGACCTCGGCATGGGCCGTCCCGGCCGGGCCGGTGGCGCCCACGGCCACCTCACGGTCGTCGACCACCACGACGGCGCCCACGAACGGGTTGGGACGGGTGCGGCCACGCGCAGGTGCCGCGACGGCCAGCGCGCGACGCATCCAGCGCGAGTCCCCGCCGGGGTGCACGGCGTCGCGGGAGGTGGCCACGGGGCGTCCGGTCGTCGCAGCGGTGACGACCCGGATCACGGAAGGAACGACCGACGGGTGCGCGGTGGTCGGCGACCACCGCGGCAGGACCACGGCCGTGGCCCCGGGTCGACACGGGGGTCGTCCCGGGCGTCTCCTCCCATCCGGACTCTCACCGTCGGCCCCGGAATCACACCGGGTCTGCGTCGGCCGGGTCACGACGAGGGGTCGTCGTGACGGCCTCGGCTCGCGGGCTCTCACCGCCGGCCAGGACTTCCACCTGCCCCGAAGACGTCATTGGGGAGGGTAGCCCCCCGCCGTGCGTCGCCGATGCCCGCGATCACGACCGCGGCCGCCGTCGGGGCGACGCCGGCGGTCCCGGTGTGACGGCCAGGGCGGTGTCGGGCCGGGTGTCGAGGTCGGTCGCGGCGCCGGCGAACTGGGACGCGTACAGCGCGGCATAGACCCCGTCGACGGCCAGCAGTTCGTCGTGGGTCCCGTGTTCGACGATTCGGCCCTGCTCCATGACCAGGATGACGTCGGCATCGCGGATCGTGGACAGCCGGTGGGCGATCACGAAACTGGTGCGATCCGTGCGCAACGACGCCATCGCCTGCTGGACCAGCAGCTCGGTCCGGGTGTCGACCGACGACGTGGCCTCGTCCAGGATCAGCAGGGACGGCTGGGACACGAACGCGCGGGCGATCGTGATCAGCTGGCGCTCCCCGACGCTGATGTTGCTGGCCTCGTCGGCCAGCACCGTGTCGTAGCCGTCGGGCAGGTTGTGCACGAAGTGGTCGACGCGGGCGGCCGCCGCGGCGGCCCGGATGTCGTCGTCGGAGGCGTCGGGTCGGCCGTAGGCGATGTTGTCGCGGATCGTGCCCTCGAACAGCCACGCGTCCTGCAGCACCATGCCGATGCGCCCGCGCAGTCCGTCGCGGGTCATGTCGGCGATGTCGACCCCGTCGAGGGTGATGCGCCCGTCGTCGAGCTCGTAGAAGCGCATGACCAGGTTGACCAGCGTGGTCTTGCCCGCCCCGGTCTGGCCCACGATCGCGACCATCTGGCCCGGCTGGACGTCCAGGTCGACGTGTTCGAGCAACGGCTCGTCGGCGTGGTAGGCGAACGACACGTCGTCGAACACGACCTCGCCCGAGGGGTCGTCGACGACGACGGGCCGGACCGACTCCGGTCGCTGCTCGGGCGCGTCCAGGACCTCGAACACGCGCTCGGCCGATGCCACGCCCGACTGCATCACGTTGGCCATCGAGGCCACCTGGGTCAACGGCTGGGTGAACTGTTGGGAGTACTGGATGAAGGCCTGGACGTCGCCCAGCGACAGCTGTCCGGTCGCCACCCGCAGCCCACCCACCACGGCGATGATCACGTAGTTGACGTTGCCGATGAACATCAGCGCCGGGCGGATGATCCCCGAGATGAACTGGGCGCCGTAGGACGCCTCGTACAGCTGGGCGTTGGTGGCGTCGAAGGTGGCCTGCACCTCGCGCTGGCGTCCGAACACCTTGACCAGCCCGTGGGCCGTGAACGCCTCCTCGACGATGGCGTTGAGCTCGCCGGTGCTGGTCCACTGCTGGACGAACAACGCCTGGCTGCGCCGGGCGATCACGCGCGTCACCCACAGCGACAGCGGCACCGCCACCAGCGCCACCAGCGCCAGCAACCACGAGATCCAGACCATCATCCCGAGCACCGCCACGACCGTCATCAGTGCCGTCAACAGACCCGAGAAGGTCTGCTGCAGCGACTGGCCGACGTTGTCGAGGTCGTTGGTGACACGACTGAGCAGCTCCCCCCGTGGCTGGGCGTCCACGTGACCCAGCGGCAGTCGGTGCAGCTTCTCCTCGACCTCCTGGCGGAACCGCTGCATCGTGTCCTGGATCACCCCCTGCAGGATCCAGCCCTGCAGGGCCTGGAGCGCCGACGACGACACGTAGATCACCAGCGCCAGCAGCAGCACGTTGGCCAGCGCGGCGACGTCGATCCCCTGCCCGGGGGTGAAGTCCACGCCGGTCAACAGGTCGGCCATCGTCGACCCGTCGGCCCGGGCGGCCGCGATGGCCTGGTCACGCGTGGCGCCGGCGGGCATGGAGCTGCCGACGAAACCCGAGAAGATCAGGTCGGTGGCCCGTCCCAGGACTCGGGGTCCGACGGCCGCCAGGGCGACGCTGACCACCCCGAGCGCGACGACCACGACCACCCGGAGCCGATGGGGTCGCAGGCGGGCCAGCAGCCGACGGGCCGACGGCACGAAGTCCATCGAGGACTCGGTCGGACGCCCCATCGCCATCGGGCCTCGCGCTGGTGGCCCGCCGGCCGGGCCCCGGCGCGCCTCGGCGGCCTTGTCCTCCTCGCTGCGCACGCCCTCGGCCATCAGCCACCCACCGCCGCGGCCTGCTGCGAGTCCACGATCTCCTGGTAGGTCGTGCACGTGTCGACGAGGTCGTCGTGGCGGCCCTGGCCGACGATCCGACCGCCTTCCAACACCACGATGTGGTCGGCGTCGATGATCGTGGACACGCGCTGGGCCACGACCAGGACCGCCGTCGTGTCGGCGACGTCGGCCAGCGCCGATCGCAGGCGGGCGTCGGTGGCGACGTCCAGCGCCGAGAACGAGTCGTCGAACACCAGCACCTCGGGGTCGTGGACCAGCGCCCGGGCGATCGCCAACCGCTGGCGCTGACCACCCGAGACGTTGGTGCCGCCCTGGGCCACCGTGGTGTCCAGTCCGGCGGGCATGGCCCGGACGAAGTCGGCGGCCTGGGCCACGTCCAGCGCCGCCCACAACACCTCGTCGGACGCCTCGGGGTCGCCGTAGCGCAGGTTGGTCGCGATCGTCCCCGAGAACAGGTAGGGGCGCTGGGGCACCAGCCCGATGCGTGCCCACAGTGCCTCGGGGTCGGCGTCGCGGACGTCCACCCCGCCCACGGTGACGCGGCCGGAGGTGGCGTCGAACAGACGTGGGACCAGGCTGACCAGGGTCGACTTGCCCGACCCGGTCGACCCGATGACGGCCGTGGTCGCGCCGGGCCGGACCGTGAAGGTGATGTCCGCCAGCACCGGTTGGCTGGCCCCGGGATAGGTGAAGCCGACGTCGTCGAAGGACACCGCGGCCGGGGAGGCCAGGTCACGCACCGGGCTGGCGGGCAACCGGACCGACGTCTCGGTGTCCAGCACCTCGTTGATGCGGTCCGCCGACACCGCCGCCCGCGGGATCATGGTCGACATGAACGTCGCCATCATGACCGCCACCAGGATCTGCAGCAGGTAGGCCATGAACGCGGTCAGGCCGCCGACCTCGATGCCCCCGGCGGCGACCTCGCGGGCCCCGAACCACAGCACCGCCACCGTGGACACGTTCAGGACCAGCATGACGATGGGGAACATGAACGCCATCAGGCGCCCGACGGCCAGCCCCGCACCGGTCAGGTCGGCGTTGGCCACCCCGAAGCGGTCGCGCTCGTGGCCCTCGCGGACGAAGGCCCGGATCACGCGGATCCCGGTGATCTGTTCGCGCAGGATCCGGTTGACGGTGTCCAGCGCGGTCTGCATCCGGCGGAACTGTGGGATCATGCGTCGGATGAGCAGGCCCAGTGCCAGGGCCAGCACGGGCACGGCGACCGCCACCAGCCACGACAGGCTGACGTCCTCGCGCAGCGCCATGACGATCCCGCCCACCATCGTGATCGGGGCCGTCACCATCAGCGCGAGCGCCATGAACACCACGGTCTGGACCTGGGTGACGTCGTTGGTCGATCGCGAGATCAGGGTCGGCGCCCCGAACATCGTCACCTCACGCGACGACAGCTCCGCGACCCGGTGGAACAGGGCGCCACGGACGTCGCGACCCATGCCCATCGACACGGCGGCGGCCAGCCGGGTCGACAGCACCAGGGCGACGATCTGGACCAGGCTGATCGCGAGCATCCAGCCACCGGTGCGCACGATGGTGGTCGTGTCGCCGGTGGCGATGCCGTCGTCGATGATGCGGGCGTTGAGCGTCGGCAGGTACAGCGTCGCCAGGGAACTGATCAGCTGCAGCACCACCACGCCGGCCAGCGCGCCCCGGGCCGGTGCCAGGAAGCGCCGCAGCAGCCTGGTCACGACGCCCCGGTGGTCACCCGGGCACGCTCGGCCGCCGCCCGGATCGCGGCGACCGCCGCGCCGCGGTCGTCATGGCCGAACACCGATGAGCCCGCCACCAGGGTGTCGGCCCCGGCACGCGCGACCGCGACCGCGGTGTCGGGGTCGACACCGCCGTCGACCTCGATCCGGAAGGTCGCGTCGTGGGCGTCGCGCCAGTCGGCCGCCTCGACGATCTTGGACAACACGTCGGCCCGGAACGCCTGGCCCCCGAAGCCGGGCTCGACCGTCATCAGCAGGAGCATGTCGACGTGCGGCAGGAGGTCGACCACGGTGGCCAGCGGGTGGTCGGGCTTCACGGCCACGCCGACCCTGGCGCCCCGGTCGCGGAGGTCGGCGACCAACCCGAGGGGGTCGTCCTCGACCTCGGGATGGAACGTGATGGAGTCCGCCCCCCGGTCGACCAACTGTGGGCCATAGGTCCGCGGATCGGTGATCATCAGGTGCAGGTCGAGCACGCGGTCGGTCGCGGCTCGCAGGCTCGCCACGACCGGGTTGCCCAGGGTGATGTTGGGCACGTAGTGGCCGTCCATCACGTCGACGTGGATCCACTCGACGTGGTCGGCGACGTCGGCCACCTCCTCCCCCAGGCGGGCGAAGTCGGCGGCGAGGATGGACGGGGACACCACGAGGTCGTGGCGCGGGGAGGCAGTCACGGCAGGCCTTGGTCGCTGCGTCGGAGCCTAACGCCCGGGCTCCCGCCCCCGGCACCCGTCCCCGGCCATCCTCCCCGACGAGCCACCCGTCCATCCTCCCCGTCCACCGTCGTCGACGACCTCGTGGCGGGGGCACGCGGGTCAGCGCCCGGCATCCGGTCGGCCGGCGTCACGGACCTGCTCCGGGAGGGTGGCGAGGTCCCCGCGCCACGGGGGGCCATGGCCCGGCAGGACCCAGGACGCGTCGAGTTCGGCGAGTCGTCCGAGTGACGCCAGGGCACGGTCCGGCTCGTCGGTGAACGGTGCGGGCTGGACACCGGTGCGCCCGGTGAGCACGTGGCGGGTGGTCAGCGCGTCACCGACGAAGACGGCGTCGGCCACCGGCACGTGCACGGCGATGCTGCCGGGCGAGTGTCCCGGCAGGGAGACGACGACCGGCGACCCGGGCAGCTCCAGCACGTCGCCGTCGGCCACCTCGACCACCTCGGTGAGGTGGTGCGTGCGCCACCCCCGCTTGCGCAGGCCGTAGGCGAAGAACCCCACGGTCGGGCCGAGCCGCATCGGGCCCATCTTCGTGCTCGGCGTGTCCCCACCCCGCGCGCGATCGGCGTCGTCGGCGTGCACGAACACCGGGACGCCATGGTCACGGCGCAGGCGCTCGGCGAAGCCGATGTGGTCGCTGTCGCCGTGGGTCAGCACCACCCCGGCCACGTCGTCGACGTCGCGCCCGAGCACCGCGAGTTCGGCGACCAGGTCGTCCCAGTGGCCGGGCAGTCCGGCGTCGATGACCGTCACCCCGTCGTCGACGTCGACCACGTAGGCCGCCACGACGTCGTTGCCGATCCGGTGCAGGTGCGGGCCCAGTCTCATGGTCGTCCCCGTTTCCGTCCGTGTCCGGGCGCCCGGTGGACGCCGCTCGACAACAGGCTATGGCAGTTAGCCATCATGGCTACGTATGATAGCCATGATGGAGGGAGCGCGCCATGCCGACACCGGAACGCACGTCACGGGGCGAGATCGTCGCCGCGGGTCGCGACATCCTCGAACTCGAGGGCCCGTCCGGCTTCACGATGCAGGCAGTGGCCGATGCCGTCGGGGTCCGGGCACCGTCGCTGTACAAGCGGGTCCGGGATCGCGACGCGCTGCTGGACCTGGTCGTGGCGGCGACCATGGACGACCTGGCGGTTCGGCTGGAGGCCAGCGACCGCACCATCACCGGGCTCGCGCGGGCCTACCGCGAGTTCGCACACCGACGGCCGGAGGGCTTCCGCCTGGTCCTGTCCTTCCGCGCCGACCCCGAGGCACTGGCCCGCCTGAGCGCACCGGTCCTGGCCGCGACCGAGCAGGTGGTCGGCAGCGACGAGGCCCTCGATGCCGCCCGGCTCGTGACCGCCTGGGTGGTCGGGTTCATCAGCATGGAGCTCGCCGGCGCCTTCCGGTTGGGAGGCGACCTCGACCAGGCCTTCGAGTTCGCGCTGGTCCGACTCCGGACCGCGTTGACCACGCCCACCGACCGCGTCGTCAGGTCACCTGCCACGTGACGTGGAACATCCCGTCGGTGTCGTGCTCGTCGGGGGTGAGCTGGCGTTGCCCGACCCGGACCAGTGCGTGGTCGGTGGTGTCCTCGATCGCCGCGGCCACGCCCGACGTCTCGGCGTCGGTCCAGGTGCACACGCTGTAGGTCACGTGGCCGCCTGGCCGCACCAGGTCCAGCGCGCGGCCGACCAGTTCGACCTGCAGGGCCACGAGGCCGGGGAGGTCGTCGGGGCTGCGACGCCACCGCACCTCGGGGCGGCGCCGGCCCACCCCCAGCCCGGTGCAGGGAGCGTCGACCAGCACGACGTCGACGCCGGTGGGCAGCGCGACCGTGCGGGCGTCGCCCACCACCACGTCCAGCACGACCCCCACCCGGTCGGCGGCTTCCCGCACCAGGTCGGCGCGATGGTCGTGGAGCTCCACGGCGGTCACCCGACCGTCGGCGCCGGCCCGGGTCGCGAGGTCGGTCGCCTTGCCACCCGGGGCGGCACACAGGTCCACGACGTGGTCGCCCGGTGCGACCCGGGCGGCCGCACCCACCAGCATCGAGGCCTCGTCCTGGGGCACCGCGCGGCCCTCGGCGACGGCGCCGAGCCCCCGTGGGTCGGCACCGGGCGCACGCACGCCGTTGTCGGCCAGTCCGGTCGGGTCGGCGTGGACACCGGCGGCCACCAGCTCGGCGACCAGGGCGTCGCGGTCCCCGGTCGCGCGCAGCGTCAGACCCGGCGGCTCGTCGTCGGCGGCCAGCAGGCGGGTGACCGCGTCCAGGTCCAGCCCGGCCGCGACCCGCTCCTGGACGATCCAGTCGGGATGGCCCGTCGCCAGCGCGACCCGGCGCACGGGGGCCTCGGCGGCCAGTGCCGCGTCGAGGTCGTCGCCGGCGCGCGCGACCCCTCGCAGGACCCCGTTGACGAAACCGCCGGCCCCGTTCGCGCGTCCGCGGGGCACCGACGACCGGGCGAGCGCCACCGCGGTGTCCACGGCCGCCCGGGCCGGGACGCGGGAGTGGCGCAGCTGGAACGCCCCCAGGCGCAGGACCTGCCGGAGGGGCTCCTCGACCCGGTCCAGCGGCCGACTCACGACCCGTCCCAGTGTCCAATCGAGGGTGCCGCGCCACCGGAGGGTCCCGTAGGCGAGGTGGGCCGCCAGCGAGCGGTCACGGGGATCGTCCAGTTCGGCGATGGCGTCTGGCACCGCCGCGGTGGACCACGCCCCCGCGTCCACGGCACGGATCGCCGCCAGGGCCACGCTGCGAGGTGCCAGCCCGACGGTCACGCCGTGCCCGGGTGGTCGAAGCGCTGACCCGGTCGCGGCTGGTAGCCGTTGACCCAGTCCGTGGCGTCCATCGCGGCCTTGCCGGCGGGCTGCACGCGGGTCAGCCGGACCCTCCCGGTGCCGCAGGCCACGACCGGACCGGTGCCGGGGTCGACGACGACCACCTCCCCCGGCGCCCCGTCGGACGGGGATGTCGCGGCGTCGGGGGTGTCGGCGTGCTCCGGGTCGGGTGCGTCGACGGCGGCGACCACCTCGACGGCGCCCAGGACCTTGAACCGGTCGTGCTCCCAGGTCGTGTGGGCCCCCGGCCGGGGCGAGGCCGACCGCACCAGTGCGGCCACCGTGCCCGCCGGCGCCGCCCAGTCGATGCGCACGTCGGCGGGGTCGATCCGCGGGGCAAGGGTCGCGCCCGCGGACGGCTGCGGGGTCGCCGTGGCACCCGCCACCAGGTCCCGCAACGACCCCAGCAGCACCGCCCCCCCGGCCAGCGCCAGCCGGTCCAGCAGCTCACCGGCGGTCTCGGTGTCCCCGATCGGGGTCTCGACGGTGGCCAGCAGGGGGCCGGTGTCCATGCCCTCGTCGAGCACGAACGTGGTCAGGCCGGTGACCGTGTCACCGGCCCGGATGGCGTGCTGCACCGGTGCGGCACCGCGCCAACGTGGCAGCAGCGAAAAGTGGAGGTTGACGAAGCCGTGCGTGGGCACGTCGAGCACGTCGCGGGGCAGGATCGACCCGTAGGCGACCACGGCACACACGTCCGGGGCGGCCGCCGCCAGGTCGTCGCGAACGTCGCGGCCCCGTTCGGGCTGCCACACCGGGATCCCGGCGGCCTCGGCGGCCTGCTTGACCGGGGACGGCACGGGACGCCGTGACCGCCCGCGCGGTCGGTCGGGGTTGGTCACCACGGCGACGACGTCGACGTCCTCGGCGGCCACCAGCGCGTCCAGGGCCGGCACCGCCACGTCCGGGGTGCCGAAGAAGACCAGTCGCATCAGCGGGGCCCGTTGCCCAGCAGGAGGCCGCCCGGTCGCGACGTCGGTTCCTCGATCCCGCGCTCGGCGCGGATGCGACGCATCTCGCGCAGGGCCGCCTTGCGGTCGTGGCGGGCGAGGTGGTCGATGAACAGCACCCCGTCGAGGTGGTCCATCTCGTGCAACCAGATCCGTGCGAACAGGCCCTCGAGCTGGACCTGCTGGTCGTCGCCGTGGAGGTCCTGGTAGGCGACCTCGACCCGCAGCGGTCGGTCCAGTGGGTAGAACAGCCCGGGGAACGACAGGCACCCCTCGTCGCCCTCCTGCAGCTCCTCCGAGGCCCGGAGCAGGACCGGGTTCACGACACTGCCACGCTCGCCGTCCTCCTCGTCGCCCACGCCCCAGGTGAACAGCCGCTTGAGGATCCCGACCTGGTTGGCGGCCAGGCCGACGCCCTCGGCCTCGTCCATGGTCGCGTGCATGTCGTCGGCCAACCGCACCAGGCGGTCGTCGAAGTCGGTGACCTCGCGTGCGCGCTGACGCAGCACGGGATCACCGAAGAGTCGGATCTGGAGGGTGCCCACGCGGGCTCCTGTGGGGTCGGCCATCGAGTCCGGGACAGCGTACGCGCCCGGTCGTCCCCGGCCGGGTCAGGTGAGGTCGACCGGGTCGACGTCGACCACCAGCGTGACGTTGTCGCCCGACAACCGGCGCCGGACGGTCGCCAGTCGCGCCACGGTCGCGGGACGGTCCTTGGCCAACAGCAGCAGACGCCGTCCGTCGTCGACCGGGGCCGGCCCGAGCACGATCGTGTCCGCAGCGGCCACGGCGGCGGTGACCTCGGCCGCCACCGCGTCGTCGGGCGCGGTCACCGCGATCGCCGACCGGGACGGCGGGAACGGGGCACGGGCCTCGGCGTCGGCCCGCCAGAACCCCCCGGCGTCCCACCGGCGCAGGGCGACCACGGCCGGGTGGTCCGGCTCGCGGGTGACCACCACCAGCGGGGGGCCATCCCGACCCGGTCCGCCCGGTCGCCCCGGCGCGAGATCGGACCTCGGACCGCCGAGCCACGCGCCCAGCGCCATCAGCAGCCGGAGCGTGTCCTCGGGGGCGTCGACACTGGGACGGCGCAGCAGCGAGTCGACGTCACCGGCGACCACGCCACCGACCGGTCCGGGCGGGGCATCCATGACCGAGCCACGGGTCATCACCAGCACGGCCGGCGGGGGTCCGACCTCGGCGTCGTAGCCCTCCAGCACGTGCACCGGCACCTGCACGGCCCGACGCAACTCGCTCGCCAACCGCTCGGTGCCGGCGGCCAGGGGCACGAACTCGGTGCTGCCGCAGTCACGGCACCGCCGGGTCGGGGTGGCCCAGCCACAGGTCGGGCACCACAGGCCGCGACGACTGCGACCCCGGCCGTCGGCGCCGGCCAGCGACGAGCCGCACTCGGAACACACGGGCCGATGGCCGCAGGCCGCACACACCAGTGCCCGCCCCTCCCCCCGCCGTGCCGCCAGCACCACCGCGAAGGTGCCGGCACGCACGGCGTCGCGGACCACGCCCACCCCGCTGCGACCCAGCCGGACGCCGGTGTGGTCGTCGACCACCACCCGGGGGGCCGCGGCGACCTCGGCGGCACGATCGGCGGTGATCCCCCCCAGTCGGCCGGCGCGCAGCAGCGACCACGTCGGCGCGGACGGGACGTGGGTGACCAGCAGCGCCACGGCGCCGTCGCGCCGCGCCCGTTCCAGGGCGACCTCGCGGGCGTGGTGGCGCGGGCTGCGACGCTCCTTGAGGGCCGGGTTCGCCTCGTCGAGCACCACGTACAGGCCGGGACGGGCCAGCGGCCACAACGCCACCCGCCGCTCGCCGACGACCACCCGCGCGGTGCCGGTGCGGGCACGCAGCCACGCCCGCGTGACGGCCGAGCCCGACGACAACCCCGTCACGTCCACCAACTCGTCACGGTCCAGACCGGGGTCGTCGCGCAGGTGGGCCACCACCGCGGCCGCGACCCGCGAGTTGGCGTCGGGCACGACCACCAGCACGTCGCGGCCGCCGGCCAGCGTGGCGCGGGCCGCCTCGGCCAGGCGTTCGGCCACGTCCTCACCGGGCAGTGGCCGCCACACCCGCGCGTCGGCCCCGTCGGGCAGGCTCGCCCACCAGTCGGGCCCGCCGTGGACGTACCGAGCCCATCCCTGCGGGATCGCCACGGGATCCCGGACCGGGCGTGTCACGTCCGGGTCCCACGGCAGCAGTCCGGCGGCCACGAAGGACTCCTCGACCCGGACGGCACGCCCGGGCAGGGCGTGTCGCACCACGTCGGCCCGCGGACCGCACCAGCGGTCCGCGGCCCAGGCCACCAGGTCGAGGTCGGCGTCGGTCATCCAGCGGTAGTCGCCCAGGGCGCGACGAACCGGACGCAGGCGCGACTCGACCACGTCGGTACTGGTCGGCCGCCCCACCACGACGGCGCGTCGGACACGACCGGCGAACACCACCTCGACCCGCCACCCGACGTCCACGGCATCGGGGAGGTCACCGCGCAGGTAGTCGAAGGGACGGTCGAGGTGGTAGGGCTCGAGCTCCACCAGCACCCGGACGAGGTCACGCCGACCCCGTGGCGGGGTCGGCGTGTGGGTCATCTGTCCAGCCAGCGGGTCGGGGGTCAGATCGCGGCGCGCAGGTCGTCGGCGCGGTCGGTCGACTCCCAGGTGAAGCGGTCACCGCTACGGCCGAAGTGGCCGTACGCGGCGGTCTCGCGATACCCGGGACGCTGGAGGGCGAGCGCGTCGATGATGGCCCCGGGACGCAGGTCGAACACCTCGCGGACGGCGGCCTCGATCTTGGCCGGGTCCTCGGTCTCGGTGCCGAAGGTCGTGACCATCAGCGACACCGGGTTGGCCACGCCGATGGCGTAGGCGACCTGGAGCTCGCACCGCTCCGCGAGGCCGGCAGCGACGATGTTCTTGGCGACCCAGCGGGTGGCGTAGGCCGCCGAGCGGTCGACCTTGGAGGGGTCCTTGCCCGAGAAGGCCCCGCCACCGTGGCGAGCGACGCCGCCGTAGGTGTCCACGATGATCTTGCGCCCGGTCAGGCCCGCGTCGGCGACGGGGCCACCGGACACGAAGCGACCCGTGGGGTTGACGATGATCCGCACGTCGGAGGTGTCGACGTCGTCGGGCAGCATCGGCCGGATCACGTGTTCCTCGACCGCCGCACGCACCTCGTCGAGGGTCACGTCGGGGTCGTGCTGGGTCGAGCACACCACGGTGTCGATCGCGACCGGGCGACCGTCGTCGTAGACCGCGGTGACCTGGGTCTTGGCGTCGGGGCGCAGCCACGCGAGCTCGCCCTTCTTGCGGACGTCGGCGATGCGCTCGGCCATGCGGTGGGCGAGGTGGATCGTCAGCGGCATCATCACGTCGGTCTCGCGGCACGCGAAGCCGAACATCATGCCCTGGTCACCGGCGCCCAGCGTGGCGTAGCGGTCCTCGGAGGACTCGCCCCGGTGCTCCAGGGCCTCGTCGACGCCCATCGCGATGTCGGCGGACTGCTCGTCCAGCGACACCGACACGCCACAGGTGCGCCCGTCGAACCCGATCGCGGCCGTGTCGTAGCCGATGTCCAGCACGGTCTGGCGCACGACGCTGGGGATGTCGACGTAGGTGCTGGTCGAGATCTCGCCGGCGACGATCACCTGGCCGGTGGTGACCAGCGTCTCGCACGCGACCCGACCTTCCGGGTCGTCGGTGAGGATGGCGTCCAGGATGCTGTCCGAGATCTGGTCGGCCATCTTGTCGGGGTGACCCTCCGTGACGGACTCGGAGGTGAACAGGTTGCGTGCCACGGGCGTTCCTTCGGTCTGGGGCCGACACCGCGTCGGCGGGACGCGACGGTCGTCGGGGGCTGCGGTCTGGTTGGTCGTGGGCGTGGCGTCGGACGGGACGCGTGGCCGGGGGGTGGGCGCCGGGCCGAGGTGGAGGCTATGTCAGCCGTCCGCCCCGTGGGTCGAGGTGTCGTCGGGCGGAGGTCGTGGCGGGCCCGGGTGCGAGGAGGTCAGGTCGTCGTGGACGGCGCCGGCGACACGGCCTCGGCCGCCTCGAGTCGCGTGGCCACCACGTCGAGCAGGCGGACGGCCACCTCGTCCTTGCTGGTGAGGGGCACCTCCACGCGGCTGCCGTCGTCACCGAGGATCACGACCTCGTTGGTGTCGTGGCCGAACCCCGCGCCGGGCGCGGAGACGTCGTTGACGACCAACAGGTCGGCCTGCTTGCGGGCCAGCTTGTCCCGGGCGTGGGACTCGACGTCGGTGGTCTCGGCGGCGAACCCGACCAGCACGAGCGGGCCGCCCCCGCCCTCGGCCCGACGGGCGCCGAGGTCGGCGAGGATGTCGGGGTTGCGGACGAGTTCGAGCTGCGGCACCCCGTCGGCCTTCTTGAGCTTGTGGTCGGACGTGGCCCGGGGACGAAAGTCCGCGACGGCGGCGGCCTTGACCACCACGTCGGCCTCGGCGCGGGAGAGCACGGCCTCGTGCATCTCGCGAGCCGTGGTCACGTCGACGCGTTCCACACCCTCGGGGGTGGGCAGGTCCGACGGCGCGATCACCAGCGTGACGCGGGCGCCACGATCCGCCGCGGCCCGGGCGATCGCCACGCCCATCCGACCCGAGGACCGGTTGCCGAGGTAGCGCACCGGGTCGAGCGGCTCGCGGGTCCCACCCGCGGTGACCACGACGTGACGCCCCGCCCAGTCCGCCGATGCCGGGTCGGCGTGCCGCTGTCGGGACGCCGACCCGGTGGTCGGACGTGCCCGGTCCAGCGCCACGGGTGCCGACGGCTGCCCGGACCCGGCGGGGCGTGAAGCACGCCGACCGGTGGTGGCGTTGCCGTGGTCGTCGCCGCGGACCACGTCCAATGGGACGCGTCCGTCGGCCGGATGCTCGTGGGTCGAAGACGGCCCGCCATGGTCGGAGCCGCCCGCTGGGCCGCCCGCGTCGTCCGGCTCGCGGGGGGTGTGCGTGGCGTGCAGGGCTCGCACCACGGCGGACACGAACACGTCGGGCTCCGCCGCACGGCCGGCGCCGACGTCACCACCCATCAGGGCGCCATCCGCGGGGCCCACCAGCTCGATGCCCCGCTCGACCAGGGCAGCAGCGTTGGCACGGGTCGCCGGGTGGTCCCACATCTCGGTGTGCATGGCCGGCGCCATGATGACCGGCGCACGGGTCGCGAGCAGGGTCGTGGTCAGGAGGTCGTCGGCCAGTCCGGCGGCCGCGCGGGCCAGCGTGTGGGCGGTCGCGGGGTAGACGGCCACGACGTCGGCGTGACGGGCCAGCGCCACGTGGGTCTCGTTCTCGACGTCGTCCCACACCTCGGTGCGCACGGATCGGCCCGTGAGGCCTTCGAAGGTCGCGGCACCCACGAACCGGGCACCGCCACGGGTCAGCACCACGTCCACCTCGGCGCCGGCCTTGACCAGGCGCCGCACCACCAGCGGGGCCTTGTAGGCCGCGATCCCACCGGTGACGCCGATGACGATGCGCCGGTCACGCAACGACGCGACCTCCGCCACCGTGCCCCCGACGCGGGGCCCGACCCCGGAACTCACGCCTCGACGTCGTCGTCGTCCTGGGCGGTGGCGGTGTCGGTGTCGTCGTCGGCGGCAGGGGCGTCGTCCTGCTCGCCATCCTGTTCGTCGACCTGCTCGTCTGGCGCCTCGACGAGGCTGAGCACGTCGTCGCTGCCCTCGATGAAGGCCAACGGGTCGTCGGTGACGACCTCGACGGCCTCGCCCTCCTCGATCTTGCCCTGGGCGATCTCCTCCAGGGCGATCGTGAGCGGCTTGTTGGACTCCGCCGTCACCAGCGGCGGGACCAGGCGGCCCGTGCCCTCACCGAGCTGCTGGTAGTAGGAGTTGATCTCCCGGGCGCGCTTTGCCGCCAGGATGGTCAGGTGGAACTTGGACGACGTGGCGTCCATCAGATCGTCGATGTGGGCCATGGGTGCATCGCCTGGGATGTCGGGAACGGGTGGATTCGCCACGCGAGCGTCGGATCAGGACGGCGGGGTGCAACCGGCGGGTGCGGACAGCCGCAACGGGACGCACGCGGGCGCGAGAGTCGAATGACCAGTCTACCGTGTGGTGCTCGGACCGGTGAGGTCGGACCGGGTCACCCGCGCGGCGGCGCTCCGGCGTCGAGCTCGGTCGGGTCGGCCCGTCCCGACTCGTGCCGCGCGGCCTCGATCAACGTCACCACGCGGTCGGCGGCGGCGGCCGGGTCGTCGTTGACCACGACGTGGTCGAAGGCGTCGGCAGCGGCCAGCTCGAACTCGGCCCGGGCGAGCCGACGCTGCACCTGGCCGGCGTCCTCGGTGCCACGAGATGCCAGCCGGCGTCGCAGCTCGTCCATGTCGGGCGGGGCCAGGAAGATGCGCAGTGCGCCGGGGGCACGGGCCGCGACCTGGGCCGCGCCCTGGACCTCGATCTCCAGGACCACCACCGCGCCGGCCTCGAGCCGCTCGACCACGGCATCGGCCAGGGTCCCGTACCGGTTGCGGGCGTACTCGGCGTGTTCGAGGAAGGCGTCGCGGGCGACCAGGTCGGCGAACTCGTCGTCGTCGACGAAGTGGTAGTGGCGACCGTCGACCTCCCCGGGACGCGGCCGGCGCGTCGTCGCCGACACCGACTTCTCGGCGTCGGGCAACCGCGAGAGCACCCCCGCGAGCACGGTCCCCTTGCCGACCCCGGACGGTCCGGCCACCACCACCAGCAGCCCGCTCATGCGAGCTCGTCGAGCAGGGCCCGGCGCTGGTTGGGACCGAGGCCACCGAGGCGGCGCGACGCCGCGATGTCCAGCGCCTCCATGAGGCGGCGCGACCGGATCGGTCCGATGCGGGGAAGCGCACGCAACACGTCCGCGACACGCAGCCGGGCCACCTCGTCGGCGTCGTCGGCGCGGTCGAGCACGTCGGCCAGCCCGACCTCGCCCGTCTTGAGCATCTGCTTGACCTGGGCCTGCACCTGGCGCACGCGCTGGGCTTCGGCCAGGGCGGCCCGGCGTTGCTCGTCGCTGCGCTGCGGTACGCCCACGCCGACCTCCCCCGTTGGTGTGCGGCGCAGTCTAGGACCCCACCGGCCACCCCCCTGCCGACGCCTCCGGCCAGCCCGCCGCTGCCGACATGCCCGCGTCGTCACCCCCCCTCGCCGGGCCGCCGCGCCCGCAGCGAGAACATCGCCGGGCAGCGAGCCCGGATGGGCTCCGGCAGGGCCCAGAAGCCGTCCGCCACCGGCTCCCACAGGTCCCACGGGGCCCAGTCGGCCCAGGTGTGCTCGGCGAGGTGGTCCACCACGAGGCCGTGGTCGAGCAACGCGGTGACGATCTCGCCCAGCCCATGGTTCCACTCGTGGCTCGGCAGCGGCGACAGCGTGTGGCCGTCGGGCACCTCGACGTAGGTGGCCTCGTCGCGCCACGTCGTCGGCGTCGCCACCTCGAAGTAGGGCTGGACCAGTTCCAGCCGGTCCCCCGCCTCGTGGTCCAGCGCCAGCAGGACCGGGTGGGCGTCGCGGACGTACAGCGCCCCACCCGGCGCGAGCAGCCCCGCGACCACCTCGGCCCAGCGATCGATGCGCGGCAGCCACAGCAACGCGCCCACCCCGGTGTAGACCAGGTCGAAGGTCCGTCCCGCCAGCACCTCGGGGGCGTCGTCGACGGCTCCCACCACGAATTCGACCCGGTCGCCGGTGGCGGCCGCGAGGTCCCGGGCGTGCGCGATGGACACCGACGACAGGTCGAGCCCGACCACGGGCGTGGCGCCCAGTCGCGCCAACGAGATCGTGTCGGTCCCCAGGTGGCACTGCAGGTGCAACGCGCTGCGGCCGGCGAGGTCGCCGAGGTGGGCACGGTCGAACGCGACCGCCGTCGAGCAGGCCGCCGGATCGCGGCGGTACTCGTCGAAGCGGTAGTCCGGCGAGGCCGCGTGGGCCGGGGCACGATCGTCCCAGTGCGCGCGGTTGTCGGCGACGTGGCGATCGTGGTCGTCCATCGGTTGCTCCTCGGCAGCGGCGCCGACGTGGCGCGGCCACGCCACGTCGTCCGGGCAGGCACGACCCTAGGCTGGCGGCGTCCCCGATCCATGCCGAGCGAGGCCGTCCCGATGGTGTCCGAACTGTTCGACGCCACCCAGTGGGAGCCGGTCGCCGGCTTCGACCTGACCGACCTGACCTACCACCGCCACGTCGACGCCGGGATCGTCCGGATCGCCTTCGACCGACCCGAGGTCCGCAACGCCTTCCGACCCCACACCGTCGACGAACTGTTCCGGACACTGGACCACGCGCGCCAGACCTCCGACGTCGGGTGCGTGCTGGTCACCGGCAACGGTCCCAGCGACAGGGACGGGGGGCGGGCCTTCTGCAGTGGCGGGGACCAACGCATCCGCGGCGCCGACGGCTATCGCTACTCCGACGCCGACGACGCCTCCGGCATCGACCCCGCCCGCTCGGGTCGGTTGCACATCCTGGAGGTCCAACGGCTCATCCGCACCATGCCCAAGGTGGTGGTCGCCGTGGTCAACGGGTGGGCGGCCGGCGGCGGGCACTCGCTGCACGTCGTGTGCGACCTCACGATCGCCTCTGCCGAGCACGGGCTGTTCAAGCAGACCGACCTCGCGGTCGCCTCGGTCGACGGGGGCTTCGGGTCCGCCTACCTCGCCAAGCAGGTCGGCCAGAAGGTCGCGCGCGAGATCTTCCTGCTGGGCGAGACCTACACCGCCGACGACGGCGTGCGCATGGGTGCGGTCAACCGGGCGGTCCCGCACGCCGAGCTCGAGGACACCGCCATCGCGTGGGGCCGGACCATCCTGACCAACTCCCCCACCGCCACCCGGATGTTCAAGTTCGCCATGAACCTCACCGACGACGGGCTGGTGGGCCAGCAGGTCTTCGCCGGCGAGGCCACGCGCCTCATCTACGGCACCGACGAGGCCGTCGAGGGCCGCGACGCCTTCCTCGACAAGCGTGACCGCGACTGGTCCGGCGTGCCCTGGCACTACTGACACCGGGCTCGCCGGACTCGACCGGCCACGACCCACCGAGGAACCACCATGGACACCGCTTCCTTCGTCGACTTCCTGCTGGCCAGCGACGTGCTGACCTTCGGGGACTTCACGACCAAGTCCGGGCGCTCCACGCCCTACTTCCTGGACTTCGGGCGTCTGGGGACGGGTGGGCAGGTCGACACCATCGGCCGCGCCTATGCCGACCACGTGGTGGCCACCTTCGGCGACGACGTGGACGTGCTGTTCGGGCCGGCCTACAAGGGCATCCCGCTTGCGGTCGCGACCGCCGTCTCGCTGTGCCGTGACCACGGTCGGGACGTGGCGTGGACCTGCAACCGCAAGGAGGTCAAGGACCACGGCGAGGGGGGACGCCTGGTCGGCCACGCCCCGACCGACGGCCAACGAGTCGTGATCGTGGAGGACGTGACGACGGCCGGGACCTCGATCCGCGAAACGGTTCCCCTGCTCATGGCTGCCGCCGACGTCGAGGTGGTCGGGCTGGTCATCGCGGTCGACCGGCTGGAGCGCCACACCCGCGACGACGTCACCGCCCTGGCCCAGGTCGCCGAGGAGTTCGACCTCCACGCCACTGCCATCACCGACGTCGACGCCATCGTGGCCGAGTTGACCTCGCCGCACCGGACCGACGACGACGTGCTCGGCACCGACGACCTCGAGCGCATCCGCGCCTACCGCGAACAGTGGGGCGTGGCCCCCCGCTGAGGAGTCGGATCCGCCGGGACGCCACGACGCCACCCGGGCCCGGTGCAGCGCCCGCCCGGGCGGGTCGCCCCCCGGGAGCCGTGGCGACCGGGGCCATAGGCTGTCGGGTCGAACGACTCCACCGTTTCGTCCCATCGGAGCCCCTCCGCATGCCCACCGCACCCGACGTGACCACCGCCTCGCTCGACGAGCTCGAACGTGCCCACGCCGACGTGGCCGCATCCGGGCTGTCCCTGGACCTGACCCGGGGCAAGCCGGGCAGCGACCAGTTGGACCTGTCCGACGACCTCGACGGGATCATCGACGGCGACTGGGAGCTCGACGGCGTCGACACCCGCAACTACGGCGGGCTCGACGGGCAGCCGTCGAGCAAGGCCCTGGGTGCCCGCCTGCTGGACATGCCGGCGGCCAACGTGCTGGTGGGGGGGAACTCCAGCCTCGACCTGATGGGTCGCTACCTGCTGCACGCCCACGTGTTCGGGGTGCGTGGCGGGGACACCGCATGGAACCGCGGCACGCCGAAGATGCTGTGCCCCGTGCCGGGCTACGACCGCCACTTCGCCCTGACCGACCACCTCGGCATCGAGATGCTGCCGGTGCCGATGACCGAGACCGGACCCGACATGGACCGGGTCGAGGAGCTGGTCGGCAACGACGACCAGGTCCGAGGCATGTGGTGCGTGCCCAAGTACAGCAACCCGACCGGCGTGACCTACGACGAGGCGACCGTGCGTCGCATCGCCGAGCTCGCCCGCATCGCCGGGGACCACTTCCGCGTGTTCTGGGACAACGCCTACGCCGTGCACGACCTGGGCGAGCCGGACTACCTGATGTCGATGTTCTCGGCCGCCGACACCGAGGGCACCCAGGACAGCATCGTCCAGTTCGCGTCGACCTCCAAGATCACCCATGCCGGGTCCGGGATCGCCTTCCTGGGGACGGGGATGGGCAACCTCGCGGCCTTCCGCGACCACCTCCAGTACTTCACCATCGGCCCGGACAAGGTCGACCACCTCCGCCACGTCCGCAAGCTGGGAGCCCCCGGCGCCATCCGCGACCACATGGCCGCCCACGCCGAGCTGATCCGCCCGAAGTTCGCCGCGGTGACCTCGGCACTTCAGGAGGGGCTGGGCACCGACGACACGCTGGGCCGCTGGACCGACCCCGACGGGGGCTACTTCATCTCGTTCTGGACCCGTCCGGGCCTGGCCACCGAGGTCGTGGCGCTGGCCGCCGACGCGGGCGTGGCGCTGACTCCGGCCGGTGCCGCGTTCCCGTACGGCGACGACCCCGAGGACCGCCACATCCGCCTCGCCCCGACCTACCCCTCGCTGGCCGATGTCGAGCGTGCGATGGAGGTCTTCGTGCTGTGCGTCCGGCTGGCCACGGCACGCGCGATGGGTGGCGACGACCCCGACACCGACTGATCGAGGACACCATCGCCCGCCGTGAACTCCTGCGACCGCCGGTCCTGCGAGCCGGCGATCGAGTGGCCGTCGCCACACTGTCGTGGGCCGGCGCCCACGAGGTCCCCCATCGCTTCGACGTCGGGGTCGCCCAACTGGAGGAGGCCTTCGGGGTCGAGGTGGTCGAGTTGCCCCACACCCGCGCACGCCAGGAGGAACTCACGCCGCGAGCCCGGGCCGCCGACCTCCACACCGCCTTCGCCGACCCGTCGATCCGAGCCGTCATCTCCACCATCGGCGGCGACGACTCGATCCGGATGCTGCCCCACCTCGACCACGACCTGCTGGCCGACCATCCCACGATCGTGCTCGGCTACTCCGACACCACGGTCACCCACCTGGCCTGCCTGCGCGCCGGGCTCGTGTCCTTCTCGGGACCCGCCATCCTGTCCGGCTTCGCCGAGAATGGTGGCCTCCACGACTACCTGCGTGACGGGGTGGACCAGGTCCTGTTCCACACCGACCCGGTGGTGTGGTCGCCCAACGCCGACGGCTGGACCACCCAACTGCTCGACTGGGACGACCCGGCAGCGGCGTCGGTCGTGCGTGACCTGCGGCCGACGACCGGGTGGCGCTGGCACGGCCTCGACCACGAGGTCACCGGCCACCTGGTCCCGGCCTGCCTCGAGGTGGTGACACCGTTGCACGGCACCCCGTGGTGGCCCGACCTCGACGGCGCGCTGCTCGCGATCGAGACCTCCGAGGAGGCCCCTCCCCCCGACGTCGTCGCCCGGATGCTGCGACCGCTGGGCATCACCGACGAACTGGCCAGCCTCGCCGGGCTACTGGTCGGACGTCCGGGTGGCATGGAGGTCGGTGGCGTGCTCGACCGGGCCGACGACGACGCCTACGACCGTGCCCTGCTCGACGTCATGGCGGAGTTCGCCCCGGGCGTGCCGGTCGTGACGGGCCTGGACTTCGGCCACACCGACCCCCAGTGGACCCTGCCGGTCGGCGTCGAGGCCACCCTCCGCCCACCCGGGGACCACCGGGGGCAGGGCACGATCCTCGTCCAGCCGGGCGTGCGCCCGCGCCGCTGACACCGGCTCGGGTGGCGTGGACACGGGTGGGGGGTGGCGGTGGCCCGTATTCCCGTCGATGGGGCCCACGGACGTGGTACTCCGACCGTGGTTCGGGCGGCGCCGACGGCCTGGTGACGTACCGTCACAAGCAGCACGAGGGACGACGTCCCGACGCGCAGCGCCCACCCGGCACCGGCGCGGATCGTGCCCACCAACTCCCACCACGAAACCTGGACGAGCAATGAAGCTCCGACGCCACTACCCCTCCGACGCCGCCATCCGCGCGGCCGGCAACTGCCCGACCTGCCACGCCACCGGCCAGGTGCCGCTCGGCGCGCCCATGGACGGCCGCCTGATCGCCTGCCCCGACTGCGAGGGCACCGGCCGCGGTTGACCACCGACCCACCACCGCACCCGACGACGGGCGGTCCCTTCCGGGGCCGCCCGTCGTCGTGTGCACCCCCCCAAGGAATCGGTCCCGGAACCCGGCCCCGACACCGGTCGCAACACCAGTCCCGAAACCGGTCGCAACACCAGTCCCGAAACCGGTCGCGAAACCGGTCGAGTGTCGTCTCGACCCCCACCAGCGCGGCTGCACTCCCCAACCGACGGGGGTTGCCGGGGTTGGGGTCGGGGGTCGGGGTGGGGTGTCAGCCGACGACGAAGAAGCGCCACACGAGCAGGACGGCCAGGATCGCCATGACCGGCTTGATCTCGCGGATCCGGCCGCTGGCGGCCATGATCAGCGCGTGGGCGATGATGCCCAGGCTGATGCCGTCGGTGATCGAGTAGGTGAACGGCATCCCGACGATGGCCAGGAACGCCGGGACGGACTGGGTGTAGTCCGTCCAGTCGACCTTGACGGCGGCGGTCATCATCATCGCGCCGATGACGATCAGCACCGGGGCGGTCGCCACCTCGGGGATCACGCTGGCCAACGGCGCGAACACCATCGCGAGCAGGAACATCCCGGCCACCACCAGTGACGTGAGGCCGGTCTTGCCGCCCTCCTCGACACCCGCCGCGGACTCGATGTAGGTGGTCGTGGACGACGTGCCCAGCAGCGCACCGGCCGTCGTGGCGATCCCGTCGGCGGCGAAGGCCGGCATCGGCGCGTCGATGTTGCCCTCGTCGTCCATCATCCCGGCCCGGTCGGTCAGTCCGATCAGCGTCCCGGCGGTGTCGAAGAAGTCCACGAACAGGAACGTGAACACCACCGAGACCACGCCGGCCCCCAGGGCCGCCCCGATGTCCAGGGCGCCGATGAGGTCCGACGGCCACGTGAACCCGACGATGCCGTCGGTGAAGCCCGCGAACGCGACCATCTCTCCCTCGGCACCGGGGTAGACCGCCACGCCCGTCACGATCGCCAGCAACGTGACCACGGCGATCGCGATCACCAGCGCACCCTTGACGCGCCGGGCCAGCAGGGCGGCGGCGACCACCACGCCGACCACGGCCAGCCACAACCCGGGCGAGGTCCAGTCCCCCCGCGTGAGCACCGGGTCCTGTGACGCCTGGGTGAACCCGGCTCCGACGAACCCGATGATGGCCAGGAAGGCGCCGATCCCGGCCGTGATGGCGTGCTTGAGGTACAGCGGGATGGCCTCCAGGATCCACTGGCGCAGTCCGGTCACGGCCACGATCACGAACAGGATCCCGGACAGGAACACCGCGCCGAGTGCCGTCTGCCACGAATAGCCCAACTGGCCGACCACGGTGAACGCGAAGTAGGCGTTGAGCCCGAGGCCCGGCGCGAGGGCGAACGGCAGGTTGGCCCACAACGACATCACCAGGGTCCCCACGGCCGCCGCCAGGCAGGTCACGGTCAGCAGCTGGGGGAACGCCCCCTCGATGTCGATGGCACTGGACAGGATCGACGGGTTCACGAAGATGATGTAGGCCATCGTCAGGAAGGTCGTCACCCCGGCCCGGATCTCGGTCCCGACGTCGGAGTCGCGTTCGCTGATGTGGAAGAACCGGTCGATGCCGGTGGTGGAGGACGGGGGACGGGTTGTCGTGCTCATCGGATCCTCTCGTCGGGTCGTACCGCTGGGCACGTCCCTGGACTCGTCGGACGCGGGGCCGGACCGCGTGGCCGGCAACCTAGACGAGCCCGTCGGGCCACCCCATGCACCACCACGTGTGCGCCCGGCAACCACACCTCGACGACCACACCTCCCGGGGGGTGGGCGAGCGACTTCGTCCGGGTCCACGCCGACCGTCGGTGCATTGACGGTGGCGTCAGCGCGAAACTATGGTGGTCGTTGCCGGCCGCACATCTGATGGGCCGGCTGCATGTTCCCCCCGGCCTCTGTCTCCCCCCACACAAGGCATTCCCCCCATGCACATCCCTTCCCACGGCCTTTCCCTGCAACGAGGAATCTGGGTGATCGGCGCCCTGGCCGCCGCCATGGTCCTCGCCCTCCTCGGAACCGCGGCGCCATCCTCCGCGCAG
Source organism: uncultured Nitriliruptorales bacterium (assembly GCA_963735045.1). Classification (GTDB taxonomy): domain Bacteria; phylum Actinomycetota; class Nitriliruptoria; order Nitriliruptorales; family Nitriliruptoraceae; genus Salsipaludibacter. The sequence continues at coordinate 1,469,207 of CAVTIZ010000003.1, forward strand.
AGCACCGAGCTCGCCCCCGGCGAGACCGCCAGCAGCGACAACTTCCGCCTGGTGTCCAACATCCCACGGCAGGGCGTCAACGACGGACAGTTCTACAGCGACATCGCGTTCTGGGGCGACACGGCCATCCAGGGCACCTACGGCGGCATCAACTTCTACGACATCACGCGGCCACAGCGGCCCCGGCTGGTCAGCCAGATCGGGTGTCCCGGTGGACAGGGCGACCCGTCGGTGAGCCCCGATGGTTCGCTGGTGTTCATGTCGGTCGACTCGGCTCGCTCCGACGACACCTGCACCAGTTCGGGCTCGTCACCGGCCAACCCGAACGCCTGGGAAGGCATCCGGATCTTCGACGTCACCGACATGGATGACCCCGAGTACGTCGCGGCGGTCCGGACCGACTGTGGCTCGCACACGCACACGCTGGTTCCCGACGACGACGGCGAGGTCGTGTACCTCTACGTGTCGTCGTACGGACCGAACGCGGCGTTCCCCAACTGCCAGCCCCCGCACGACTCGATCTCGATCGTCGAGGTGCCCCTGGACGACCCCGCGTCTGCGTCGGTCATCGCCAAGCCGGTCCTGTTCCCCGACGGTGGGGCCCCGGGCACGGCCGGCTGCCACGACATGACGGTGTTCCCCGACGAGGACCTGGCCGCGGGTGCCTGCATGGGTGAAGGTGTCCTGCTCGACATCTCCGACCCCGCGGCGCCCTACGTCATCGACTCGGTCCGCGACACCAACTTCGCGTTCTGGCACTCCGCGACCTTCACCAACGACGCCGGCCGGGTGGTCTTCACCGACGAGCTCGGCGGGGGTGGCGCAGCGACCTGCAACGACGCGGTCGGCCCGCAGCGAGGCGCCAACGCCATCTTCGACATCGTCGGCGAGGGAGACGATCGGGAACTGCAGTTCCGCAGCTACTTCAAGATCCCCCGCAACCAGGACAACACCGAGAACTGCGTCGCGCACAACGGCTCGATCATCCCGGTCCGTGATCGCGACATCATGGTGCAGTCGTGGTACCAGGGCGGAGTCTCGGTGTGGGAGTTCACCGATCCCGACAACCCGGTGGAGATCGCCTGGTTCGATCGTGGCCCGTTGTCGCCCCGTGCCCTCGGGGGCACGTGGTCGGCCTATTGGTACAACGGCTTCGTCTACTCCAGCGACATCACCAAGGGCCTGGACGTCCTCAAGCTGAACGGCGACCGTGGTCTGAGCAGCGCCTACCGCGTGCACCAGGACTACTTCAACGCCCAGACCCAGTTCGAACTGGACTACTGATCCGGCCGACCGGGCCCGGTGGCACGCCCACCGGGCCCGGGGCGGCGGCCCACGTCGGTCGCCGCGAGCAGCCACCACACACGACCCCAGATCGGACGTCACCATGAAGTTCACCACCATTCCACACACCGCGACCACCGGGCTGGTCGCCGCTGCCCTCCTGGTGGGCGCAGCCGCATCGGCCACGGCAACACCCCGGTCCCGCACGACATCCGCGACCGCCTCGACCGCCGCGGCGGTCGAGGCCGGCAACCCCGCCGACGCCGACTTCACCCGCATGATGATCCCGCACCACCACCAGGCACTCGTCATGAGCAAGATGGCCCCCACCCGTTCCGGCGACGACGCCGTCCAGGCCATGGCCAGCCGCATCGACATCGAGCAGTTCCTCGAGATCTCCATGATGCAGGGGTGGCAGGGCTGGAACGGCCTCGAGGTCACCGACGACGCGCAGGCCTACCAGATGATGCTGGGGATGCCCGCCATGCTCGAGAGCATGGGCATGGCGACCCCCCAGGAACTCGATGAACTGGAGGCGTCCAGTGGGACGGCCTTCGACATCCTGTACCTCGAGCTGATGATCGAACACCACGAGGGCGCCATCGACATGTTGGTGGACGTCATCATCAACGGCGACGACTTCATCCTCGAGGGCTGGGCGACCGACATGTTGACCACGCAGACCACGCAGATCCAGCAGATGCAGGCCATGCTCGACGACCTGTCGTAGCCCGGCCCGACCCACACCCGGCTCCCGACCACCTGCAGGCACGGGCCGGCCCCCCCGGGGGCCGGCCCGTCGTCGTGCCCGCACCAGCGCTCGCGCCTGTCCCAGCGCTCGTGGGTGTCCCGGCGCTCGTTCCCGCACCAGCGCTCGTGCCCGCACCAGCGGCCTGCCCGACGGCCGTGTCGAGGGCCGACCGTGCGACGTGCGCCGGGGTCCGTGCCCGGGGACGCGGCGGCGCTCCCCCGGTGCGCGCCAGGGCCGCGGCCCGTCGTCGGCAACGTGGTTCAACGCCGTGCACCGGCAGGGTCCACCAAACGCCGATCGGCCCGGGCTGAGCGCCCGGGCCGATCAGTGGGTGGTGCAGCGTGACTCAGAAGGCCGGGCCGGCAGCCTCGGCAGCTTCGATGGCGTCGCTGCGGCGAGCGTCGATCTTGGCGTCGACGGCGTCCTCACGGGCGACGACGTCCTGGGCGGCACGCGCCGAGACCTTGGACTTGGACAGCGCGGCCATGGACGGCGCAGCCTCGAAGTCACCGATGACGTCACCACGGACCATGTTGCCGGTGCCGATCTGGGCGATCGGGTCGTTGTTGCGCAGGATCACGTCGCCGTTGGCGATGTTGTCGTCCAGGAAGACGCCGCCGGTGGTGCCGATGACGCGGACGTCAGAACCCCAGTAGCTGGACCCGTCGCACTCCACGAGCGGACCGTCGCCGCCCAACTGGACCGACAGCATGTTGTCCACGAACCGGGCCTCGCCCTGGATGACCGAGGAGCACACCACGGAGCCCTGCTCGTTGCGCAGGGAACGCAGCTCACCGTCGATGAAGGTGTCGTAGACATCGGCGTACAGCGAGTCGCGGACGATCACGTCACCGGCGACGTCGGAGGTCTCCAGCAGCAGTTCGCCGGTGTCCACGACCACGCGGCCCATGGAGTCGACCTCCTCGGCCAGCACGAAGCCCGCGGAGTCGTAGCCGCCGCCCGGACGTGCGTTGACGTCGCTGCCCAGGTCGGAGGTCGTGAGGTAGGAGCCGAACGCGCCACGCATCGTGACCTGGCCCGACACGCTGGTGTCGAAGGTCTCGAAGTAGGCATTGCCGTTGACGCGCACCGCGCCCTCGATGGTCACGTCCTCGGCGATCAGGTCAGCGCCGGCGCCCACGCGCACGTCGCCCTGGATCACCGTGCCGGTGAGCAGGCAGGTCTTGCCGGCCGGCACGATCAGGTCGGTCGGAATGGTGACGGCACCGCCCTCGCCGTCGCAGCGAGTGGTCAGGTCGGCGCTGGCCGTGCCAGCCAGTGCCAGGGTCATGGCCGCCACGGCAGCGACCGTGGTCGACGTCGCGACGAGCTTCTTGCGCATCATGGGGAACTCCGGAGGCTTGAGGGGTGTTGTGCGTCACGGGATGCGACGCGCTGTTCGGCCAACCACACCATGTCGCGACCTTCAGGCCACTAGGTGGTCGAACCAGCCCACACCATAGACGACCGAGCCGGAGCAAGCAGAAGATTTCTGGGCCGACCTGGTGACGGGGCCGGTCGCCGTCGTCGTGCCCTGGCGTCAGGGGTGATGTGGCCACGGCTCGACGGCCCCGCGCAGGTCCGCGAGACGGGTGTGGCCGCGCCGAGCGAGCCACGCCGCCAGGCCGCGAACCAGCCGACGGGCGGTGAAGGGATCGGCGAACGTGGCCGTGCCGACGGCCACGGCGGACGCCCCGGCCCGGACGAACTCGATCACGTCGTCGACCGTGCGGACGCCGCCCATCCCGATGATCGGGACGGCCGGTCCCAGTTCGGAGTACAGCTGGTGGATCGCGCGCACCGCCATCGGCCGGATCGCCGGACCGGACAGGCCGGCGTAGCCGTTGGCGACCCGGGGACGACCGGTGCTCGGATCGATCGACATCCCCAGGGTGGTGTTGATGGCCGACACCCCGGTCGCCCCGGCCTCCACCACGGCGCGACCGACCGGTGCGAGCTCGGTCACGTCGGGGGTCAACTTCCCGAACAGGGGCATGTCGGGCAGCACCTGGCGGACCGCGCGGACCACCTCGGCGGCCGTGGACGGCTGGGTCGCGAACACCAGTCCGCGGTGGGACACGTTGGGACACGACAGGTTGATCTCCACCGCGGCGACGTGGGGCGACGACCCGACCCGGCGGGCGACCTCACGGAAGTCCTCCACGGTGTTGCCGGCGATGGAGGCCACGATCCGTGCCCCGCGCCCCGCCAGCCACGGCACGTCGCGGTCGACCCAGGCGTCCACCCCCGGGTTCTGCAGGCCGATCGCGTTGAGCATCCCGGAGGGGGTCTCGGCCATGCGTGGCGTCGGCAGTCCCTCGCGTGGCTCGCGCGTCACGGACTTGGCCACCACCGCACCCAGTTCGGCGACGTCCCACAGCGCGTCGATCTCGCGACCGGACGCGAAGCACCCCGACGCCGTCACGATCGGGTTGGGCAACAGCAGCGCGGCGTCCTCGCCCCCCAGGTCGACCGACAGGTCCACCGACCCGTCACCCGATCCGTCGCCGGACGGGGCGCGTGCGGCATCGGGCCCGGGCACGCCGGCGGAGCGGGAGGTGGTGGTCATGGGCGCCCCTGGCGGGACACGGTGCGCACCCCGGCGGTGAACACGCCGTCCCCGGTCGGGGCGACCTCGTCGTCGGGCAGGTCGACCACGTCCACGGGCCCGGTCGCGGGGTCGGCGTAGCGCGACTCCTCCCACGCGATGCGCGTGGAGGTGAAGACCGGACCGTCGATGCAGACCCGTCGGTTGGACACGGTGCCGTTGCGGCCCCGCAGCGGGAGCACGCAGGTCATGCACACCCCGACGCCACAGGCCATGTGCTCCTCGACGGCGACCTGGCAGGGCACCCCGAGGCGCTCACAGATGGCGCCCACCGCGGCCAGCATCGCGTTCGGCCCGCAGGCATAGACCACCTCGGCGCCGGTCGAGGCGATGTCCTCGGCCAGCAGGTCGGTGACCCGACCCTGCACCCCCATCGAGCCGTCCTCGGTGGTGAACGACGATGCGTTGGCCATCCGCTTGGGCGTGATCGGGTCGATGATGCGCTGGGCGTCGGCCGCGCCGACCAGGAAGTTGACACGGTGGCCCTCGGCCCGGAGGCGTTCGCCCAGGTAGTACATCGGGGCCGCGCCGTAGCCCCCACCGACGAGCAGGGCGGACACGCGCCGCTGCGGCATCGGGAAGGCCCGGCCGAGCGGACCCATCACGTCCAGGCTGGCGCCCGGCGCGATCGCGGCCAGCACGTCGGTGCCCGGCCCGTGGGCGTCCAGGACGATGTCGATGGTGCCGGCGACGTGACCGCCCAGCGACACGCCGGCGATCGAGAACGGCCGTCGCAGCAGGGTCCCGGGCGCGTCGACGGCGACGTTGACGAACTGACCCGGCGCCGAGCGCCGGGCGATGTCGGGCGCGGACAGGGTCAGGCCCCAGTAGCGACCGAGCCGACGCCGGTCCACGACCTCACAGGTCACCGCGACCGGTCCGGTGTCGCGTCCCAGCACGCCGGTCACGCCACGCCCGCCGTGGTCGACGACGCCGAGGGATCCGGATCGGGGCGGCCGGCCGGCGCCAGCGGTCGTGGCTCGGGTGGGGCGGCGACCCCGTCGTGCTCGGCGGCCATCCGCGCGAGGTGGTCCTGCAGGCTGGTGACACGCATGTCGTCGGTGCGGACCGACTCGACCCCCTGGATCGCGGCCAGGATGCCCGACAACGTGGTGATGACCGGCACGCCCGCCGCGATGGCGGCCTGGCGGATCTGGTAGCCGTCGTCGCGGGTGCCCGGCCCACTCGGGGTGTTGAGGATCAGCGTCACCCGGCCGGCGGCGACCATGTCCAGCAGGGCGGTGTCCCCGGTCGAGACCTTGGCCACCACGTCGGCGTCGACCCCGACCCGCTGGAGCAGGTCGGCGGTGCCCTCGGTGGCCACGAGGTCGAACCCGAGGTCGGCGAGACGCTTGGCCGGGAACACGATCGAGCGCTTGTCACGGTTGGCCACGGACACGAACACGGTGCCCGCGGCGGGCAGCACCATCGACCCGGTCCCGGCCTGGGACTTGGCGAAGGCCGCACCGAAGGTCGTGTCGATGCCCATCACCTCCCCGGTGGAACGCATCTCCGGCCCCAGCAGCGCGTCGACGCCGGGGAAGCGATCGAACGGCAGCACGGCCTCCTTCACGGCGATGTGGGCCGGTCGCGGACCCGTCACCGCGTCGTGGGTGGGCACCAGCCCGGCCTCGCGCAGGTCGGCCAGGGTCTCGCCGGCCATGACTCGCGCGGCCACCTTGGCCAGTGGCACACCGGTGGCCTTGGACACGAACGGCACGGTCCGGGACGCGCGCGGGTTGGCCTCGATGCACCAGATCTGGTCGTCGCGGGTCGCGAACTGGATGTTGACCAGCCCACGCACCCCCAGGCCCTCGGCGATGCCCCGGGTGATCTCCCCGATGCGCCGGACGGTCCCGCGGGACAGTGTGATCGGCGGCAGCGTGCAGGCCGAGTCACCGGAGTGCACGCCCGCCTCCTCGATGTGTTCCAGCACGCCCCCGACGAACAGGTCGGTGCCGTCGAACACCGCGTCCACGTCGACCTCGATCGCGCCCTCCAGGAAGCGGTCGACCAGGATCGACAGGCCCCCGTCGGCGTGCAGGGCCTCGTCGGCCAACGCCGTGTCGAGGTAGGTGTCCAACGACGCGTCGTCGTCGACGATCTCCATGGCCCGGCCACCCAGCACGTAGGACGGGCGCACCAGTACCGGGTAGGACAGGCGACGAGCGATCGCGCGTGCCTCGTCGGCCGAGCGCGCGACCCCGCCCTCGGGCATCGACACGCCGAGGTCGGCCATCAGCGCCCCGAAGCGACCGCGGTCCTCGGCCGCGTCGATGGCGTCGGGAGCGGTGCCCAGGATCGTCACGCCGGCGGCCTCCAGCCGCCTCGCCAGCTTCAGCGGGGTCTGGCCCCCCATCGCCACCACCACGCCCACCGGCTGCTCGCGGTCCACGACCTCCATGACGTCTTCGAACGTCAGCGGCTCGAAGTACAGGCGGTCCGAGGTGTCGTAGTCGGTGGACACGGTCTCGGGGTTGCAGTTGACCATGATGGTCTCGTAGCCGGCCTCGCCCAGCGCCTGCACGGCGTGCACGCAGCAGTAGTCGAACTCGACGCCCTGCCCGATGCGGTTGGGACCCGAGCCCAGCACCATGACGGTGTCGCGGTCGGCCGGGGTGACCTCGTCGGTGCGGTCGTAGGTCGAGTAGTGGTAGGGCGTGTGCGCGGAGAACTCGCCGGCGCAGGTGTCCACGGTCTTGAACACCGGTCGGATCCCGGCGGCCAGCCGCCGTGCCCGCACGGCGTCGCCCGTGGTCGACAGGATCGCGGCGAGGTGGTCGTCGCTGAAGCCGTCGGCCTTGGCGGCCCGCAGCCGGTCGTCGTCGAGGGCGTGCAGGTGCTCACGACCACGAAGGTCGCGACGACGTTCGACCAGCAGCAGGAACTGGTCGACGAACCACGGGTCGATCCCGGTGAGCGAGGCGACCTCGTCGACCGACCAGCCTCGCGTCAGGGCCTCGTCCAGCGACCGCAGGCGGTCGGCGGTGGGTCGCCGGAGCCGGTCTCGCAACGTGTCGTCGTCGACGTCGAGCGGGGCCTGGGCACCGAAGCCGACCCGGCCGTCCTCCAACGCGCGCAGGGCCTTGTTGACCGACTCGCGGAAGGTTCCCCCGATGGCCATGACCTCGCCGACGGACTTCATCTTGGTGGTGAGGGTCTCGTCCGCACCGCGGAACTTCTCGAAGGCGAACCGGGGCACCTTCGTGACGACGTAGTCGATGGTGGGCTCGAAGGCCGCCATGGTCTCGCGGGTGATGTCGTTGGGGATCTCGTCGAGGGTGTAGCCGATGGCCAGCTTCGCGGCGATCTTGGCGATGGGGAAGCCGGTGGCCTTGGACGCCAGCGCCGAGGACCGCGACACGCGCGGGTTCATCTCGATGACGACCTGGCGGCCGGTGACGGGGTCGACCGCGAACTGCACGTTGGAGCCACCGGTCTCGACCCCGATCCGACGCAGCACGGCGAACGAGGCGGTCCGCATCTGCTGGTACTCGGGGTCCGACAGGGTCATGGACGGCGCGACCGTCAGCGAGTCGCCCGTGTGCACGCCCATGGGGTCGACGTTCTCGATCGAACAGATGACGACGCAGTTGTCGGCCGCATCACGCATCACCTCCAGTTCGTACTCCTTCCAACCGAGCACCGACTCCTCGACCAGGATCCGGTGGACCGGGGAGTCGTGCAGGCCCTGGGCGGTCATGGTGCGCAGTTCGTCGGGGTCGTGGGCGATGCCGCCACCCTTGCCGCCGAGGGTGAACGACGGACGCAGCACGACCGGGAAGCCGTACTCCTCGGCGGCCTCCAGGGCCCCGTCGACGGAGTGGACGTGGGTCGACTCCGGCGACTCCAGGCCGATCTCGGACATCGCGTCCTTGAACCGCTGGCGGTCCTCGGCGGTCTGGATCGCCTCGAGGTCGGCGCCCAGGACCTCCACGCCCAGCCGTTCGAACACGCCCGCCTCGTGCAGGTCCACGGCCAGGTTGAGGGCGGTCTGGCCGCCCAGGGTCGCCAGGACCGCGTCGACGTCCTCCTGTTCGAGCACCCGCGTGACGGCCTCCACGGTCAGGGGCTCGACGTAGGTCGCGTCGACCAGTTCCGGGTCGGTCATGATCGTGGCCGGGTTGGAGTTGACCAGGACGACCCGCAGGCCCTCCTCCTTCAACACCTTGCAGGCCTGGGTCCCGGAGTAGTCGAACTCGCAGGCCTGGCCGATCACGATTGGCCCGGATCCGAGCACCAGCACCGAGGTGAGGTCGTCGCGACGTGGCATGCTCAGGCTCCCGCGGGGACGTGGTCGGTGGTCGGGCGCAGCCGATCGGGGGTGCGCCGGTGGGTCATCAACGACGCGAAGTCGTCGAACAGCGAGCGCGAGTCGTGCGGTCCCGGTGACGCCTCCGGGTGGTACTGCACGGCGAAGGCCGGCAGGTCCAGGCACGCCAACCCCTCGACGCAGTCGTCGTTGAGGTTGACGTGGCTGACCGCGACCCGGCCATGGTCGGCGGTGGCGAAGGTGTCGCCACCCGCGCCGACCGGGTCCCCGAGGGTGTCGGCGAGCACGGCGAAGCCGTGGTTGTGCGACGAGATCTCGACCACGCCGTCGTGGCGACGCAGCACCGGCTGGTTGACGCCGTGGTGGCCGAACGCGAGCTTGGTGGTCGTGGCGCCCAACGCCAGCCCCAGCAACTGCGATCCCAGGCAGATGCCGAACACCGGCACCTCGCCCAGCAGGCCGGCCACCATGGCCGGCCCACCCGCGACCGCGGCCGGGTCACCCGGACCGTTGGACACCAGCACGCCGTCGGGTTCGTGTGCGAGCACGTCGTCGGCGGTCGCCGAGGCCGGCAGCACGCGCACGTCGCAGCCCATCTCGGCCAGCAGCGCCAGCATCCGGCGCTTGACGCCGTAGTCGACCGCCACGACCCGGAACCGGGACTCACCGGTGGCGGCGACGTCGTAGGGCTCGGCCGTCGTGACCTCGCCGGTGAGGTCACGGCCCGCCATCCCGGGCGACTCCCGGACCTGGGCCAGCAGCTCGTCGACGTCGAGGACCTCGGTGGACACGCCCGAGCGCATCGCCCCCTGGTCACGCAGGCGCAGGGCGACGGCTCGGGTGTCGATGCCCTCGATGCCCACCACACCGGCGGCGGCCAGGTCGTCACGCAGCGTCGACGTCGCCCGGTGGTTGGACACCCGACGGGCGGCCTCGGTGACCACGAAGCCCGAGACCTGGATGCGGTCGGACTCCGCATCGGCCGGGCACATGCCGTAGTTGCCGACCATCGGCGCCGTCATGGTGACGACCTGGCGTCGGTACGACGGGTCGGTGAGCACCTCCTGGTAGCCGGTCATGGCGGTGTTGAACACCGACTCACCGAAGCCGGTGCCGTCCGCGCCGATGGCGCGGCCACGGAAGGCCGACCCGTCCTCCAGCACCAGCAGGGCCGGCCTGGCCTCGCCGGGACCCCCGAGGGACCGCAGACCGCCGGACGCGGCCGCCGAGTCGTTGCGCGGCTCGGAGGGTCGATCGGGGGCCTGATCTGAGGCCTGATCTGGGGCCTGATCTGGGGCCTGATCGGCGGTTGGGGGCCGGGTCACGCGGGAGCCTTCGTCGAGGTGGCGGGGCGGGTGGCGCACGGGCCGGTCGTGTGCAGGGTGGCGGGGGCGGCGACGGTCACGACGTCACGCCGTCGAGGTGGGAGCCGGGCTCGGCCACCACCCCATCATGGAGGGTGAAGCGGCCGCGCAGGAGCGTGTGCACCGGTCGGGAGGCCAGTTTCTCCCCGGCGAAGGGGGTGTTGTGGGCGCGCGAGTGCAGCGCGCGGCCGTCGACGGTCCAGCGCGCGTCCGGGTCGACCACCACCAGGTTGGCCGGGGCGTCGCCCACGATCGGCCCACCGTGCGCGCCCATGTCGCGCACCGTGGCGGGACGCGACGTGAACGCAGCCACCGCGTCGGACAGGGACAGCTCACCGGTCTCGACCAGGTCGGTCACCACCACCGCGAAGGCGGTCTCCAGCCCCAGCATCCCGCACGGGGCGTGGTCCCACTCCTGGTCCTTCTGCTCGTGGGGATGGGGGGCGTGGTCGGTCGCCACCGCGTCGATGGTCCCGTCGGCCAGGCCGGCCCGCAGCGATGCCACGTCCTCGCGGGTCCGCAGCGGGGGGTTGACCTTGTGGACCGGGTCGTAGCCCGCGACGACGCGGTCGTCGAGGTGGAGGTGGTGGGGTGTGACCTCGGCGGTGACGCGCACGCCCCGTTGCTTGGCCAACCGGACCAGCTCCACGCTGCCGGCGGTGGACACGTGGGGCACGTGCAGCCGGGCCCCGAGGCCCGCGGCCAGCAGCAGGTCCCGCGCGATCATGACCTCCTCGGCCTCGTGCGGCCACCCCGGCAAGCCCAGGACGGCCGACATCCGGCCCTCGTTCATCTGGGCGTCCTCGGTGAGGTCCATGTCCTGGGAGTGGTTGGCGATCACCGCGTCGAACCGCGCGGCGTACTGCAGCGCGCGTCGCATGATCAGGGTGTCCGACACCGGGATGCCGTCGTCGGAGAAGCAGTCCACGCGGGCGTGGGAGTCGTACAGCTCACCCATCTCGGCCAGGCGTTGGCCGGCCAGCCCGACGGTGATCGCCCCGACCGGGCGGACGTCGACCAGCCCGACGTCACGTCCACGACGTTCCACCAGCTCGGCGACGGCGGCCGTGTCGCACACGGGCAGGGTGTTGGCCATGGCCGCGACGGCGGTGTAGCCCCCGGCGGCCGCCGCGGCCGATCCGGTGGCGATGTCCTCGGCGTCCTCGAAGCCCGGCTCGCGCAGGTGGGTGTGCAGGTCGACGAACCCGGGCAGCACCCACAGCCCCGCGCAGTCCACGACCCGATCGCCGTCGTCGGGCAGGTCCACGCCCACCTCCACGATGCGCTCGCCGTCGATGCGCACGTCGGCGCGGTCGTCGTGGCCCCGCGTCGGGTCCACGACCCGACCGCCGCGCAGCAGCGTCGTCATGCCGCCACCTCCGCGTCGGTGCGTGTGGGTCCGTCGTCGACCTCCGAGCCGGCGATCAGCAGGTACAGGCAGGCCATCCGCACGGCGATGCCGTTGTTGACCTGGTCGGTGATCAGCGCCCGCGGCGAGTCCGCGACGTCGGGGGTGATCTCGACCCCGCGGTTCATCGGGCCGGGGTGCATCACGATGGCGTGGTCGGGCAGGGCCGCCAGTCGGCGCGCGTCCATGCCGTAGAGCCGGTGGTACTCACGGGTGGACGGGAAGAACGCACGGTGCATCCGTTCCCGCTGCACCCGCAACAGGTACAGCACGTCGGCGTCGACCAGGGCGTCGTCGAGGTCGGTGACCACGTCGACGTCGCCGACCTCGGTCCAGGCCGACAGGTCGGTGGGCAACAGGGTGTCGGGCGCCACCAGCCGCACCGACGCTCCCGCCAACGTGAGCGCCTCGATCTCCGAGCGCGCCACCCGGGAGTGGATGATGTCGCCGCAGATGGTGACCCGCAGCCCCTCGAGGTGTCCGAAGTGGGCGCGCATGGTGTACAGGTCGAGCAGCGCCTGGGTGGGATGCTGGTGCCATCCGTCGCCGGCGTTGAGCACCGGCACGTCGAGGTGGCGCGTGAGCTGCAACGGCGCGCCCGAGGACCCCGAACGGATGACCACGGCGTCCACGCCCATGGCGTCCAGCGTCAGGGCGGTGTCCTTGAACGACTCCCCCTTGGAGACGCTGGACCCCTTGGCCGAGAAGTTCATGACGTCGGCGCTGAGCCGCTTGGCGGCGATGTCGAAGCTGAGCCGGGTCCGGGTCGAGTCCTCCAGGAACAGGTTGCACACCGTGCGTCCGCGCAGGGTCGGGACCTTCTTGATCCGCCGGGTCGAGATCTCGTCCATGACCTCGGCGGTGTCGAGCACCAGGACCAGGTCCTCGGCGTCGAGGTCCGCGATGGAGATGAGCCGGTTCGCCTTCATGCCATGCCCCCGTCCACCGCTCGCCGTGCCCCGTCGTCGGGGGCGCCGGACTCGGCCGCCACGGGCTGTTCGAGCACGACCTCGTCGACGTCGTCGATCTCGGCGAGGTGGACGGCGATGCGCTCGGCCAGCGCCGTCGGCAGGTTCTTGCCGACGTGGTCGGCGCGGATCGGCAACTCGCGGTGTCCGCGGTCGACCAGGGTCACCAGCCGGATCGCGTCGGGTCGTCCGACGTCGAGGATGGCGTCCATGGCGGCCCGGATCGTCCGCCCGGTGAACAGCACGTCGTCGACGATCACGACGGTCGTGCCGTTGACGTCGACGGGAAAGCGGGTGTCGTTGAGCGCCCGGGGTGGCCGCGAGGCGACGTCGTCGCGGTACAGCGTGACGTCCAGGGGGCCGACCGGGACCGGCTGGCCCTCGATCTCGGCGATGTTGTCGGCGAGCCGACGGGCCAGGGGGACCCCACGCGTCTGCACGCCCATCAGGACCAGTCCGTCGGCACCCTGGTTGGCCTCCACCACCTCGTGGGCGAGTCGGCGCAACGCGCGGCGGATGTCGTCGGCGTCCAGCAGGCGACTCACGCCGGACCGCCGGCGTGTCGGGGCCCCCCGCCAACGACGGCGCCGACCCCGGGGACGGGATCGGCGGAGGCTGCGGGCGGACGGGCAACAGGCGGACGGGCGGTGGTTCGGGGCGCATGCGGCTGCATCGAGCCGGCTCCTTCCCGGCCTCACGGGACCGTGGTTAAAGGACATCGGTGGCTGCTGGGCTGCACTGTAGCCGCCGGCTCGGCACGGGCGGGCCCGCACCTGCCCCGGAAGCCCCGAAACCCCGACGGCCACACCCGCGTGGGTGTGGCCGTCGTGGAGGGTGGTCGGGCTCAGGGCAGGCGCAGCGTCTGGCCGACGTAGATCGTGCCGGGGTCACTGATGCGGTCGTCGTTGGCGGCGTACAGGGCGCTCCAACCACCGGCGACGCCCTGGTCACGGGCAATCTCCGACAGGGTGTCGCCGAGGCGCACCGTGTAGCTCCCGGAGCTGCTGGACGGGGCCTCGACGGACGGGGCGGCCTCGGAAACGACCTCGCCGGTGCCACCGGGAACGGCCAGGACCTGGCCGACGCGGATGACGTTGGGGTTGGCGACACGGTCGTCGTTGGCGTTGTAGAGCGCGCGCCAGCCGCCGTCCAGGTCGAGCTTGGAGGCGATCCGGGCCAGGGTGTCGCCCGGCTGGACCTCGTAGGACCCGCCCTTCCTCGGCTCCTCGGCGGGCTCGTCGTCATCCGACGACGAGGACGAGGACTCGGCCGGCTCGGGGTCCGATTCCGGCTCGGGCTCCGATTCCGGCTCCGGCTCGGCCTCGGGCTCGGAGGTCTCCTCCGCGGTCGCGGGCTCGGCCTCCTCCTCGGGCTCGTCGGCGTCGTCGCTGCCGGCGGAACCCGACTGCATGCCGGACTGGGTCAGGCCCAGCTTCGACGAGCAGTGCGGCCATGCGCGGGTGACGTCCTGGGCGTCCAGCAGTGTCTCGGCCACGGCGATCTGCTCGCTGCGGCTGGCCTGGTGGGGGTAGCTGGCGTACTGCGTGCCGCCGGCCCACTCCCACGACGCCTTGGAGAACTGCAGGCCGCCGTAGTAGCCGTTGCCCGTGTTGATGCTCCAGTTCCCACCCGACTCGCACGACGCCAGGCGGTCCCACTCGGAGCCGGTGGCGGCGTCGGCCTGGCTGGTCATGGCGCCCATGGCGAAGGCGGTCGCGGTGGCGGTGGCAAGCGCGAGGCCGCGCTGCGTCCAGGTTCGGGAAGCACTCGATCGGACGGTCATTGGTGACTTTCGGCCGGTGGCAGGTCGTCGCGAGAACCGACGCGGCCGGTGACGGGGACTGGTCGCGGAGCCCATCGGCGACGCGTGTCGCGGGGCTCGCGTCGACCCACCGGGGTGGTTCGCTCGCGGGTCGACAACGGTAGGGACGACACCGCCGTCGGGACCCGGGACCGCCGCCCCGAACGGACAGGTGGCAGGATGGCCAGTGACCGTTGGGCCTACCAGGCCCCGCCGCCCCCGCCACCGCCGCCGCCACCGGAGAACCCCCCACCGGAGAACCCCGAGCCACCGCCCGACGACGACGGTGGGGCGGCCGACACTGCCGACGACGCCACGCTGGCGAAGGAGTTCATCCCGGCGGAGAAGCGCGCGGCCTGGAAGGGCCCGACCCCGGTGTAGTAGCCCCCCACCGCCGACCCGATGTCGACGCCGACGTCGGAGAAGGCCCGCGCCCAGCGGTCCACGACGCCGAACACGACCGCATAGGGCAGGTACTCCGCGAAGATCTGTTCCTTCTCCGCGAAGTCCATGCGGTCGGCCTCGGCGCGCTCGACGAACTCCCGGAACCCCATGGTCTCGTGCAGCAGGGCCGAGCCGTCGGGGGTCCGTGCCGGGGCCCAACGACCCAGGATCGCCACCAGGCCACCGACCAGCGCCACGGCGGCGCTGACCAGCCCGAGGCCAGCGGGCGCCGACAGGAAGGCCGAGGCGATGCCCGCCGCGCCGATCAGGATCCCGGTGCCCAGCCACCTCGAGCGTGCCGAGCTGGGGTCGCGCCGGAACCAGCCGTTGGTGGTCATGGTGTCGTAGAGCATGGTCGTCACGGTCTGGTAGGTGCCCGAGAAGGTGCCCTTGAGCTCCGACACCATGACCTCGGTCCGACTGGCGAACAGCCCGTCGAGCAGTTCGGCCTCCCACGGCCCCAGGGCCCCGACATCGGCCCCGGGTACCCGGGACAGTTCCCAGTCGTCGGAGGAGAACCAGCCGGTGCCCTCCACCTCCGTGATGGTCAGGTACCCGCGCGTGGCCAGGTCGACGATGGACGCCGACACGTCCACGGGGTCCACGCGTTCGTCCACGATCACGCCCAGCACCCCCGGGCGCAGGTCCCGGGGCGGCCGGAACTGCACCGGGACCGGCGGGGTGTCGAACAGGCCGCGACGACGACCCTCGCCGTCGGTTCGCAGGCGGCCGTCGGCAGACACCCCGCCCACGGCCTCGCGATCACGGCCCGTGCGCCACGCGGTCCACGCCGCCACGGCGATGCCGATCGCCAGCACCGCGATCGCGACGGGAATCGCCCACGGGCTGCCCCACAGCGCGTCGAGGGGCCCGGGACGCTCACGCACGATCGGCTCGGCCACGTCGACCACCGACGGGTCGATCCCGACCACGATGCTGGGGAAGGCGTTGGCCTCCAGCGACCCGAAGGCGAACGTCGCGGACCCGTCGCCCTGGGTGACGGGACACGTCACGTCGCTGCTGCCGGCGGTCCCGGCGTAGCAGGCGGTCTGCTGGATGCCGTCGACGGTGACCTCCACGGCCAGGTCGTCGATCGGGACACCCCACGACCCGATGGGGTCCCAGTACAGCTCGTCGTGGTCGGCGAAGGCGTTCATCGCGCCCCGCACGGTGTAGGTGAAGGTGTAGGACTGTGGGCCGGTGACCTCCACGTCGGGGTCCCCGACACGGGCGGCCAGCTCGCCGTCGGAGGTCGACAGGTCGAGGTCGGTCGGGGCGCCCGACGACGACGTGACCTGGACGTCGTCGACCTCGATCAGGCGCTGGTAGTCGGCCGGATCACCGGACAGCTCGATCGTGGACTCGGGCGGCAGCGGGTCGGGCAGCGACTCCACCACGTCCCAGTACCGGAAGATGCCGTGCTGGTCGCCATCGAAGACCACGTCGACCTGCTCGACGACCTGGAGGGTCGAGTCCTCCTGGATGGCGATGGCGACCTGGTAGTCGGCGATGCGCCACGATCCCGACTGGGCCAGTGCCGGGCCGACACCCGGTCCGGCCACGGCCAGGGCCGCGACCACGGCGATCGCCATGGCCACCAGCGACCGGATCCCGGACGGGCGGCACGTCCGGACCCGCGAGGTGCGCGCCATCAGGTGGTCCCACCCGGCCACGACGGACCGTCGTCGTCACCGGCGCCCGGACCCCCACCCGGCGCGGCGCCGCGCCCGGCGTCGCCAGCCTGCCCGCCGGTCGGCGCGGTGGTCGGGTCGGCAGTGGCGCCCAGGTCGACCCTGGGCACGGTGCGCTCGTCCTGGCCGGCTTCGAAGTACGGCTTGCGTCGGAATCCCAACGGGCCCGCGACCAGCAGTGACGGGAAGGTCTCGATGCGGGTGTTGAGGTCCTCGACGACCGCGTTGTGGTAGCGACGCGAGAACGCGATGTCCTCCTCCAGCACGGCGAGCTGTCGCTGCAGTGCGAGGAAGTTGGCCGAGGCCTGCAGGTCCGGGTAGTCCTCGGCCAGCACGAACAGCCGCCGCAACGCCCCGACCAGCATCCCGTCGGCCTCCTCGGCCTCCTGCGGGCCCTGGGCCGCCACCACGGCCTGGCGGGCGCGTGCCACCTCCTCGAAGGTCTCGCGTTCGTGGCCGGCGTAGCCACGGACCGTCTCGACCAGGTTGGGCACGAGGTCGGCACGCCGCTGGAGTTGCACGTCGATGCCCGACCACGCCTCCTCGGACTTGTTGCGCAGGCGCACCAGGCCGTTGTAGGTCACCACGACGAACCCGACGAGGACGGCCACCACGACCACGGCCACGATCACCCACACCATCGTGCCTCCTCCGCGTCCATCGTCGTGGGTGATGGTAGGTGGACCGCCCAGCCACGGTGCGGTCCGGGTGTCGACGGTGGCGCCGGCGTGCCGGTCCGGTCAGGTCGTGGCCTCGACCTCGGCGTCGGCGTCGGGCGCGGTGGCCGGTGCGGCGTCCCGGTGGTCGGCCCCGTGGTGGTCCCCGGCGAGGTGGCCGAGGTCATCGGTGTCCGGGCCGTCGGTGTCGGCGTCGCCCGTCGCGTCGTCGTCGGCCTCGTGTGGGGTCATGCCGGCCCGTTCGCGGGCACGCTGCAGTTCCTCGGCACGCTCGCGGATCGGGGCCAGCACGCTCAGCGCATCGCCCAGCATCGCCGCGGCGCGGCGGCGCTCGGGCCGGGCGGCCAGCACCACCAGGTCCTGGGCCTCGGCGCAGCGCCACCGCCCGACGCTCATCATGCCCTGGTCGGAGCGCACGGCGATCACGGGCGTGGTGGTGATCGGGAGCGCGTCGACCGCCCACGAGGCGGTCGTCCCAGTGGCGGCCAGGTCGGTCGAGACCGGCTCGGCCCACCGCGGGGCCGAGAAGCGGTCCCCGTCCAGCCCGGTGGCCACCACGGCGTCGGCCCCCAACAGCGTGCGCAGGCTCGCCACCGCCCGGGTCATCAACTCGTCGGGCTCCAGCGGACCACTGAGTTCCACCATGAACTCGCGCAGGCGTCGCTCCCGATCGCTGTGCTCCTCGGCCTCGGACAGTTCCTCGACCTCCTCGGAGGTCGACTCCAGCAGCAGGGTCATCATCCCGACCAGCAGGAACGACAACCCGGCCAGCACGCGGTTCCAGAGGGTGATGGAGTCCACACCACCGAAGGAGCTGGCGTTGCCGTACCCGGCGGCGAGGTTGGCCAGCAGGGCCAGCCCGATGCACCACCACGTGAGCTTGCGCGAGGCGAGGACCCCACTGATCGCGATCGGGATGGCGTAGATGATCGCCACCACCAGCTCCTGGTTGGTGTTGAGGTCGACCACCAGGCCGCCGAACAGCAACAGGAGGCACACGACGGGGGCGTAGGAGGCGTGCAGGCGCCAGTTGAGCATGGGAACTCCGTCCCGGTGGTCAGTCGTCGCTGATGGTCTCGCGCAGGGCGGCGAGGTCACTGTTGTGGCCCAGCACCACGACCCGGTCGGTGGGCTGGATCTGGAAGTCGGCGCCGGGGTTGACGATGATGTCCTGGTCGCGGTGGACGGCCATGACCTGGACCCCGAAGCGCTTGGGCAGCTCCAGCTCGGCCAGCGAGCCACACAGGTGCTCGGTGGCCTCGGTCTCGACCACGGTGTGGTCCGGACCGAGTTCCAGCGCGGAGACCTCGTTGGGGCTGGCCAGTTGGCGCGCCAGGCGACGGCCCATGTCGTGTTCCGGCCGCACGACCTCGTCGGCGCCCACGCTGGCCAGGACCCGCGCCGTCAGCTTCCCGTCGGCCTTGGAGATGACGTAGCGCGCACCGGCGGCCCGGACGGCCACGGTGGCCAGGATGCTGGCCTCGAGGTTCTCCCCGATGGCCACCACGACCGTGTCGAAGGACCGCACGTTGAGCTTGCGCAGGGAGTCCTCGTCCGTGGCGTCCATGACCACGGCATGGGTCACCTGCTGCATGATCGGCTCGAGGGCCTCCTCGTCGACGTCGATCGCCACGACCTCGTGCCCGAAGTCGTGCAGGGCGGTCGCGATGGACGAGCCGAACCGACCGGTCCCGATGACCAGGAACTGGTTGCGCCTCATCCGATCACCACCTCCTCGGGCAGCAGCCGGCCCGAACGGCCGCGCTGCTGGTCGACCAGGGCCAGGGCGAAGGTCAGGAAGCCGATCCGGCCCAGATACATGAGTGCGATGATGATGCCCTTCCCGGGACCGCTGAGCCGTCCCGTGATGCCCAGCGACAGGCCGACGGTACCGATCGCCGACACCGTCTCGAAGATCAGCCCGATGAAGGTCTTGTCCGGTTCGACCAGCGCCAGCACGGTCAGGCCGGCGCCGGCGACCAGCACCGCGCCCGACACGATGGCACTGGCCCGAATCAGGGTGCGGGTCGGCAGGCGGCGTCCGAACACGTTGGCCTCGGGCTGGCCACGGACCACGCTCCACACGCCCAGCACCAGGACGAAGAAGGTCACCGTCTTGATGCCGCCGGCCGTGGACCCGGGGTTGCCACCGATGAACATCAACAGGATGGTCACCACCAGGCTGGCCGGCGCCATGTCGGCGTAGTCGAGGGTGTTGAAGCCGGCCGTGCGGGGCGTCACCGACTGGAACCCGATCGCCAGCAGCCGATCGGGCACCGTCATCGACCCGATGGTGTCGGGGTTGTTCCACTCGAACACCAGCAGCGAGGCGAACGCGGCCGCGATCAGGAAGGCCGTGATCGCCAGCGCCATCCGGGTGTGCAGGGTCAGTCGCACCCGTCGATCGCCACGGAAGCGCTGGTGGAGGTTGACCAGGACGACGAACCCCAGCCCGCCGACCACGATCAGTCCCATCACGGTGAGGTTGACCAGCCAGTCGTCGGCGTAGCGCGTGAGGCTGTCGGCGTACAACGAGAACCCGGCGTTGTTGAAGGCGCTGATGCTGTGGAAGACCGCGTGGTAGGCGCCCTCGCCGGGCCCCACGTCACGCGCCATCGGGACGTACAACGCCAGCGCTCCCAGCGCCTCGGCACCGAACACGATCAGCACGATCGCCCGCAGCAGACGGGCCAGGCTGCCCAGTTCGACGGCCCGGACCTGTTCCTGCACGCGCAGGCGTTGGCCGACGCCCAGCCGGCGTCCCGTCGCGACCGCCAGGACCGTCCCGAACGTGAGCAGGCCCAGCCCACCGAGCTGGAACAACAGCATGATCACCAGCTGCCCGAAGGTGCTCCACGCGGTGCCGGTGTCGACCACCACCAGCCCGGTCACGCACACCGCACTGGTCGCGGTGAACAGCGCATCCAGCACGCTGACCGCCTCGTCCCCGTGGGACACCGGCAGCGCCAGCAGGATGGTGCCGGCGGCGATCAGGCCCAGGAAGGACGCCGCCACCAGCTGTGCCGGGCTCATCGGGCCCCGCACGACCGCGGGCAGGACGGCCTTGGCGACACCACCGATGCGCGACGGCTGGCGGCCCCGACCACCGAGCACACGTTGCCAGTCCGGTTCGTTGCGCGCCATGGGCGGGCCCCCGGGATCGACGTCGTGGAGCGGTGGTCGTCGGGTCTGGATGGCCGGACGGTCGGGAGCATAGTGCCGGGTGCGCTCGCTGCCGCTCAGCCGCGGGCGCGGGGCAGCACGAACAGGTGGTCGCGATGCACGACCTCGCGCACCGGGGTGATGCCCAGGGTCCGTTCCGCGTCGGCCGTCGAGCGCCCCGCGATCCGGCGCAGGTCCTCGCTGCCGAAGGCACTCAGCCCACGGGCCACCGGGCTGCCGTCCAGGGCGTCCACCGCCACGCACGAGCCGGCCACGAAGTCCCCGTGGACGTCGGTCACGCCCACGGCCAGCAGCGACCGGCCACCCCGTGACAGGGCCGCGACCGCGCCGTCGTCGACCACCAGCCGCCCCCGCACGCGCAGGGCGAACCCGATCCACAACCGGCGCGCGTCCCCGGATCGTTCGCGGGCCGGGAAGCGGGTCCCGACGGATCGCCCGGCGACGGCGTCGCGGACCACGTCGTGGCGCTGGGCGTTGGCGATCACGACCGCACCGCCGGAGGCCGTGACCACCTGCGCCGAGTCGACCTTGGTGCGCATCCCCCCCGACCCCACGTGCGAACCGGTGCCACCGATCAGGGCACGGTCGAGGTCGGCGAGGCTGGCCACCTCGGGGATGACCGTCGCCCCCGGCGTGCCCGGTGGGGCGTCGTGCAGGCCGTCGACGTCGGACAGCAGCAGCAGCAGGTCGGCGTGCAGCATCGAGGCCACCAGTGCGGCGAGGTGGTCGTTGTCGCCATAGGCGAGCTCGTCGAACGCGATGGTGTCGTTTTCGTTGATGACCGGGATCGTGTCCAGGGTCAGCAGGTGGCGGAGGGTCCGGCGTGCCCCCAGGTAGCGGCCACGACCCACGAAGTCGTCCTGGGTGAGCAGGACCTGGGCCGCGGACAGGCCGTGGCGCGCGAAGGACTTCTGCCACGCGTTGATCAGTTCGGCCTGCCCGACCGCCGCGCAGGACTGCAGGGCCTCGCGCTCGGTCGGGCGTGCGGCCAGCCCGAGCAGCCCCATCCCGGCCGACACCGCCCCCGACGAGACCAGCACGACGGCGGTGCCATCGGCCCGGACCGTCGCCAACTGCTCGCCCAGCCGCGCGACCGCGTCGCGGTCCAGCAACCCGTCGTCGCCCCGCAGCGACGACGAGCCGACCTTGACCACGACCAGCTCGGGACCCGACCCACGGGCGTCGGCGGTGGCCATCTCAGGCCTGCTCGGCCGTGGCCGCATCGGTGGGGTCGTCGGCGTCGGGCGACGTCGTGGAGTCGGGGGATGCCTGGGGGGACGACTCAGGGGATGGCTGAGAGGATGGCTGGGGGGCCGAATCCGGGTCCACCAGGATCTCGCCGGTGACGTCGTCGGGATCGGCGTCGTCGAACTCGCCGGCCAGCACCTCGGCACGCTCGTCCTCGGGCAGGTCGTCGAGCTCGGGCTGGAAGTCGAACACGACCTCACCGATCACGACGTCGTCGCCGGCCCGTGCACCGGCCTGCACCAGCGCACGCACCACACCGGCGCGACGCAGCCGCCCCTGCAGGTAGCGGGCAGCGTCCGGGTTGTCGACGGGCAGCATCTGGACCCAGCGCTCGATGCGTCGTCCGACCACGGCGAACGCGCCACCGGGATCGCGGCCGATGCGGTAGTCGGGCCCACGGTCGTCCAGGGTGATGACGATCGCCTCCTCCTCGCCCGGCTGGGTGGCCTCGGGGTCGGCGTCGCGCGCGGCCGCCACCAGTTCCCCCAGGCGGTAGCGCAGCGGGTCCAGGCCCTCTCCACTGACGGCCGAGACCTCGAAGACCTCGTAGCCACGGTCGACCAGCTGGTCGTGGACCATCTCGGCCATGGCCCGTCCGTCGGGGACGTCGAGCTTGTTCAGCGCGACCACCTCGACCCGGTCGGCCAGCGCCGGGTCGTGGGCGACCAGTTCGGCGCGCAGGACGTCGAGGTCCGACAGCGGGTCGCGGGTCGGGTCGAACGGGGTGGTGTCGAGCACG
Organism: uncultured Nitriliruptorales bacterium; assembly: GCA_963735045.1. Taxonomy (GTDB): domain Bacteria; phylum Actinomycetota; class Nitriliruptoria; order Nitriliruptorales; family Nitriliruptoraceae; genus Salsipaludibacter. The sequence goes on from CAVTIZ010000003.1 coordinate 1,491,646, forward strand.
TGCAGCAGCACCCGGCAACGCTCCACGTGGCGCAGGAAGCGGTGTCCGAGGCCCCGGCCGTCGCTGGCGCCCTCGACCAGCCCGGGGACGTCGGCCAGCACCACGTCGATGGGGCTGCCGTCGGCGCGGTTGCCGGCCCGCATCATGCCCAGGTGCGGCGTCAGGGTGGTGAACGGCCACGCCTCGATCCGCGGCCTGGCGGCGCTGAGTCGGGACACCAGGGAGGACTTCCCGGCCGAGGGGAAGCCGACCAGGCCGACGTCGGCGATGACCTTGAGGTCCAGTCGCAGGGTCCGCTCGTCGACCTCCTCGCCGTACTCGGCGAAGCGCGGCACCCGTCGGTGGCGGTTGGCGAAGGCGACGTTGCCACGGCCACCTCGTCCACCCTCGGCGGCGATGAAGCGCTGGCCGTGGTGGGTCAGGTCGGCCAGCAGCTGGCCGTCCCGCGTGTGCACGATCGTCCCGATCGGCACGGTGACGACCTCGTCGTCGCCGGCGGCACCGGTCTTGCGCTGCGAGGAACCGTGGCCCCCGTCATCGCCTCGCCGGTGGGGGCGACGGGAGATGTCCAACAGCGATGCCTGGCCACGATCGGCCTCGAGCACCACGTCACCGCCCCGGCCGCCGTCGCCACCGTCGGGGCCACCCCGTGGCACGTGGGACTCGCGGCGCATCGAGGCCGCACCGTTGCCACCGCGACCCCCGCGGACATGGATCGAGGTGGAGTCGACGAACTCGACGGCATCGGACACGAGGGACCTTCGGACGGCAGCGGGATCGGGTGGGGCCCGGGTGGGCCGGGTCGGTCCTGGTGGGCCGTGCGGGGCCGGCGTCGGCCCACCCTCGGACCGAGGTCGGACCGACGACGGCTCAGGGTCGGACCGGTGTCACCAGACAAGCACATCGGTGCCGGTGGTGACGCGCCGACCGCCCGGGTCGCCCGGCCGGCGGCGGCCCGGAAAACGAACAGGGACCCCCCGGACGGGGAGCCCCTCGGACGTCGACCGGCCGGACGCGCCGGCCGGACGGGGTCAGTTCGCCGGGTCGACGTTGGCGAAGGTGCGCTTGCCGGACTTGCGGAAGCGGACCGAACCGTCGGTGAGCGCGAACAGGGTGTCGTCGCCACCACGTCCGACGTTCTCGCCGGGGTGGATCTTGGTGCCACGCTGGCGCACGATGATGCCGCCGGCCTTGACGACCTCACCGCCGAAGCGCTTCACGCCGAGTCGCTTCGCCTTGGAATCGCGGCCGTTGTTGGAGGAGCCGCCGCCCTTCTTGTGCGCCATGGTGGAGTCCTTGGAGTCGCCTGGTGGTGGTCCCGAGCGAGGTCGGGACCAGGTGGTCAGATGCTGTCGATCTTGATGGTGGTCTGGTGCTGGCGGTGGCCGCGGCGCTTGTGCTGGCGCGACTTGTTCTTGTAGGTGAAGACACGGATCTTGTCGCCGCGACCGTGGTCGGTGATGGTGGCACTGACGGTGCGGTCGGACACGTCGGACCCCGTCGTCACGTCGCCGCCGTCGCCGACCAGCACGACGGGCAGGTCGACGGAGTCGCCGACGTCGCCGGTGAGCTTCTCGACGGTGAGGTGCTGGCCCTCCTCGACGCGGTACTGCTTGCCGCCAGTGGCGATGATCGCGTACACGGTGGCCTCCTGGGTGAACGGTTGGACGACGTGTCGACGCGAGGTCGACGGGACGGGGTTGCGGACGTCGCGGCGGTGGGGCCGGCGGGACGTCGGGCAGGCGCGGGCGAGGCGACGCCGACGTGGCGTGACCGCGCGGGGCGGCTGCAGGGGTTGGGACAGACGGGCGGCCCCGCACAAGCGGAACCGCATCGAGGCACAGGCTATCGCAGCCCGTGCACACCTGCATCCCCACCCCCCGCCCCCCCGTGCACACCTGCATCCCCACCCCCCGCCCCCCCGACCCGCCCATCCCCCGACGCCCGCCGCCGGACGAGCTCCCACCGCCTCCGGCGCCACCATCACGCCCACCGTGAGCGTTGCGGCCGGTATCCCGGCCGAATCGGTCACGATGGCGTGATCGGGTGGTGGGGTGGCGGGCGATACGGTCCGCGGCCCATGGCCAACGACCAGGACCGCCACGGTGGACGACCGCTCGCGCTCGCCAGACCCCGACCCCGGGGGCGGGATCGGCGACGACGTGCGGTCGGAGCGCTGTGGGCCCGTGGCACGCGCGTCCGAACCACTGCCGGGGACCGCGCCCGAGGCCCGGACCTGGCTGCTGGTGGAGGACCACGGGCCGTGGGGGCGCGACGCGCTGGCCGACGGGACCCTGCCGGGCGCAGCCGTGGCCCACCTGGCCGAGGCGACCGCCGACCACGGCGTCCGCTACCAGGCGATCCGACGCCCCGACCGCACGCGCCGACCGACGCGTGCGGTGTTGCTGGCCAACCTGGTCGATGGCTGGCTGGCGCGCCTCGACGCGCCGGTCGAGGACCTGGTCGACCTCGACGTGGCCGCCGTGACCCGGCCCGAGCCGCCGCCGTCGGCCGAGGTGGTCACGACCCCGCTGGTCGCGGTGTGCACCCACGGCCGCCGCGACGCCTGCTGTGCACAGTGGGGGCGACCGCTGGTCGCGGCCCTGGCCGAGATCGGCGGGGAGGCCGTGTGGGAGACCTCCCACACGGGCGGCCACCGCTTCGCGCCCAGCATCCTGTCGTTCCCGTCGGGGGCGGTGCACGGCTTCGTCGACGATGCGGCCGCGTTCTGGGACCGGGTCGGCGACGGCGGGCTGGACCTGGCCACCTACCGTGGCAACGCCCGGTGGCCCCAGCCCGCCCAGGCCGCCGAGGTGGCCGTCCGGCGACACCACGACCTCGCCCACCCCGACGACGTCCCGGACGTGGCCGTCACCATCGACACCACCGACCCCGACCACGCGACCGCGCACGTGACCCGTCGCGGTACCGACGCCCTGGTCGTCGACCAGGTCGCCCTGCGTCGTCGCCACCTCCCCGACGCCCCGGTCTCGTGCGGCGCTCGGCCGGTCGCGCGTGCCACCTGGGTCGTCGCCACCTGACGCACGAGTGACCGGATCCCTGACTCAGGTGCCGGCCTCCCACGACGCGAACAGGTCGGCATAGGTCCCGCCGGCCGCGACCAGGTCGTCGTGGTGGCCGTCCTCGACCAGGTGGCCGGCGTCGAACACCAGCACTCGGTCCGAGGCCTGTGCGGTGGACAGGCGATGGGCGATCGTCACCGTGGTGCGCCCGCGGGTGAGGCCCTCCAGGGCCCGACGCAGACGTACCTCGGTCGCCGGGTCCACCGCAGACGTGGCCTCGTCCAGCACCAGCAGGCGGGGGTCGGCGACGTAGGCGCGGGCCAGCGCGACCAGTTGCCGCTCCCCCGCCGACAGGGCGCCACCCCGGTCGCCCACGGGGGTGTCCAGCCCGGCCGGCAACGAGGCCACCCAGTCGACCAGGCGGAGGTCGGCCAGGGCCCCGTCGAGGTCGGCCGACGTGGCGTCGGGATCCCCGTGCAGCAGGTTGTCACGGACGGTGCCGGCGAACAGCGAGCCCTCCTGGGGGACCATCACGACGTGGCGACGCAGCGAGTCGAAGGCGATGCGTTCGATCGGCAGGCCCTGGACCTGGACCGACCCCGTGGTCGGGTCCATCAGTCGGGTCAGCAACTTGGCGAACGTGGTCTTGCCCGACCCGGTCTCGCCGACCACGGCCACGTGCTGTTCGGGCGGGACGGCCACCGAGACGTCCTCGAGCACGCGGGGCCCGGAGGCCTCCGCGGCGGTCTCGCCGGACCGCGGGTACCGGAAGCCCACACGGGTGAACGCGACCCCCACCGGCCCGTCCTGGAGTCGCAGGCCGTCGGCACCCGGGTCGGCGACGTCGGGCGCCACGTCGAGCACGTCCAGCACGCGTCGCCAGCCGGCCACCGCGGTCTGGCCCTCGTTGACCGTCTCGGCCGCGATCTGGACCGGCTCGACGAACAGCGAGATCAGGAACAGCATGGCGACCACGGTGCCGGGACTCTCGACGTCGACCCCGACCAGGATCGCGCCGGCCACCACCACGGCGGCCGTGGCGAGCCCGGAGAAGGCCTCGCCGGTACCGGAGAACCACGCCGACAGTCGTCCTGCCTCGAGGGCGGCGTCGTGGTGGTCGTCGATGGCCTCGTCGATGCGGTGCTGGGTGGACTCCTCGATGCCGTAGGCCCGGATGACCGGCGCCCCGACGACCACCTCGGCGAGGCGTCCGAGCAACGTCCCGATGCGCTCGCGGACCTGGGTGTAGGCCACGGTGAGGCGGGCCTGGAACCACCGCGCCGCCAACACGAACGGGACGAACAGGACCAGCACCACCAGGGTCAGCCGCCACGAGTAGACGGCCATGACCACCGTGGCCACCAGCAGCTGGGCGGTGGCCGTCAGCAGGTTCAGGCCACCCCACTGCATGAAGCGGGAGATCTCGTCGATGTCGGAGGTGACCCGGGCGACCAGGTTGCCCCGGTGCTCGCTGGCCTGGTGCAGCATCGACAGGTCGTGGATGTGGCCGAAGGTCCGCACCCGCAGGGTCGCCAGCGCCGTCTCGACCGCGGTCGCCAGGCGGACGTTCATGGCCCCCGACGCCAGGGCCGTGACCACCACGGCCACCGCGGCCCACGCCACCTGTCGCAGCACCAGGGCCACGTCCACGGCGCGACCGTCCAGGCCGAGCCCGTTGTCGATGGTCTGCTGGATCACGATCGGGACGACCACGCGGCCGGCCGTGGCCAGGATCGCCAGCAGGACCGTGACGAGCAGGCCCCGACGCAGTTCGGGCGACAGGCGCAGCCCGCGACGGACGGTCTCCATCGCGGAGTCGCGGTCGAGCCGCTCGGTGTTGGGCGCGGTGACGGTCGCACTCATCGGCGTCCCCCCGTCCCGCTGGTGGCGTGGCTGCCCGCGCCCATCGTGGCGCGGTCGCTGTCGTAGGCCTCGACCAGGTCGGCGTAGCCGGCGTCGACGGCCAGCAGGTCCTCGTGGGTCCCCCGCGCGGCGATCGCGCCGTCGACCACGAAGGCCACCTCGTCGGCCAGGGCGATCGACCCGGAGCGGTAGGCCACGAGCACGACCGTGGTGTCGAGCTCGGCGTCGGCCAGCCCGGTCAGGATGTCCTGTTCGACGGTCGGGTCGACCGCCGACGTGGCGTCGTCGAGCACCAGCAGCCGGGGTCGGCGGACCAGCGCCCGCGCCAGGGCGATGCGCTGGCGTTGGCCACCCGACAACGAGGCGCCCCGCTCCCCCACCACGGTGTCGTAGCCGTCGTCCAGCGCCGACACGAAGTCGTGGGCGGCCGCCAGCCTGGCCGCGGCCTCCACACGCTCGCGTGGGACGTCCCGGCCCAGCGTGATGTTGTGGTGGACGGTGTCGTCGAACAGGAAGGCGTCCTGGAACACCAGCACGGCATCGTCGGCCAGCGCGTCCCGCGCGACCTCGCGCAGGTCGATCCCGTCGAGGCGCACGCGCCCGGAGTCGGGGTCGAACAGGCGCACCAGCAGCCAGGCCAGCGTGGTCTTGCCACTGCCGGTGGCACCGACCACGGCCAGCGTCGTGCCCGGGTCCAGCCGCAGGTCGAGGTCGGCGACCCCGCGGGTGGTGCCCGACGCCGACGCGCCGGCCGACCCACCGCCCGTGCCGTCGCCGTGGCCGTTCGCCGCGTGCTCGGGGGTGACGGCTGCCGGGGAGGCGACGTCGTCGTCGTCGAGGTCGTCGCGTGTCGTGGCGGGGTGGCGGTAGGCGACGTGGCGGGCATCGATGGTGGCTGCCGCCGTGGTGTCGGGCACGACGTCACCGAAGGTCACGTCCTCGTCGGCGTCGAGCACCCGGCTGAGGCGCTCGAACCCGACGACGGCCTGCGGGAGCTGGCCGAGCAGCCAGCCGAAGACCCGCATCGGCATGGCGACGAGTCGGAACAGGTAGGCGAAGGTGACCAGGGCGCCGGCGGTCAGCGCCCCCTGGTCGACGCGCCACGCCCCCACGGCCAGCACGGCCAGGATCCCGAGGTTGGGCAACGCCTGGACGACCGGGTCGAACACCGCGCGGAGGCGGCCAAGGCTGATGAGGTGGTCGCGCAGGCGTCCGGTCTCGTCGTCGAACCGGGCGATCTCCGCGCCCTCACGACCGAGCGTCTTGACCACCAGGGCCGCGTCGAAGCTCTCGTGGGCGACCTCGGCGACGTCGCCACGGGTCGACTGCGCCCGGCGGGCGACCGCGCGCATGCTGCGGGAGAAGCGGTAGTTGGCCACCCCGATCAGGGGGCCGACCACGAACCCCACCGCGGCCAGCCACGGATCGCTGACCAGCAACAGCACGGCGGTGATCACCAGCATGGCGCTGGCACCCAGGGCCATCGGCAGCGGGGCGGCGACGAACGCGGCGGACTCCACGTCCGACGACGCGTTGGACAGCAGGGTCCCGGTCGCATGCCGGCGGTGCCACGGCACCCCCAGGGCCAGGTAGCGACGGGTCACCAGGCGCCGGTCGTGACGCTGCAGGCCGTACTGGGACACGTAGGCGCCCAGACGACGACCGACGACGCCGACCGACTTGAACAGCGCGACGCCCAGCACCGCTGCGGCCGCCAGCGCGATGGCCCGCGTGGTCGGGTCCTCGGTCGCCGACGGCAGCAGCAGGCGGTCGGTGATCGCCCCGATCACCAGCGACGACAGCACCGTCATGCCGGCGTAGAGCAGGGCACCGAGTCCGCCCCAGGTGAACCCGACCGGGGCCGTGCGCACCTGGCGGGCGATCAGGGCCATGCCCGTGCGCAGCGACGCCGGGTCGGTGGTCGAGGGGTCGGTCGTGGTGGACACGCGGCAACCTCGGGACGGACGGTGGGGTGGGACGACGGTCGACGGACCCGACGGATCGAGCGACTCGATCGAGCGACTCGATCGAGCGACGGATCGAGCGACTGGGCACCGTATCCCGGACCGGTGTCGTGGGACCGTCGGGCGTCGGGGCCATCGACGGCCGGTCCTACACTCGGTCGCCGTCGACGAGCACAGGAATCGAGCAGTGTCCTTCTTCTCCACCGTGGGCCGCATGGCCCTGTCCACCATCTTCGTCAACACCGGGGTGAACGGTCTCCAGAACCCCGGCTACGTCGCCGAGGTCGCCGAGGGCGCCGGCCTGCCCGAACCCGAACTGCTGGAGACGGTGCACCACGGCATCAACGCCGTCGCCGGCACGACGATGGCCCTGGGGATCTTCCCGCGGCTGTCCGCGCTGCTGCTGGCCGGCAACCTCGTGCCCGCGACCGTGTTGGCCCACAACCCCAACGACGCCGACGACGAGGCCGGTCGCCAGGCCCAGATGGTCCATGCGGCCAAGAACATGTCGCTGCTGGGCGCACTGCTGCTGGTCGTGGGCACGCAGGGGTCGGGAGGCGACGACGACGAGATCATCGCCGAGCTCGAGCGGGCCGTGCGTGAGCTGTCGGGCGACGACGACTGATCCGGACCGCCACGACGACGCCCACGCCGATGGCGTGGGCGTCGTCGTGGGTGGACCGTTGCCGTCAGTCGAACTCGGTGGTCCACCCGGTGCCGTCGCAGGTGCTGCAACGGTGTCCGAAGGACTCCAGCAGGCCGTGCGACACGTTCTTGCGGGTCATCTGCACCAGGCCCAGGCGCGACACGTCGGACACGCGTGTCTTGGTGCGGTCCCGCAGCAACTCGCGCTTGAGCGTGGTCACCACCTGCTCCTGGTTGGCCTTCTTGAGCATGTCGATGAAGTCGATGATGATGATCCCGCCCATGTCCCGCAGGCGGAGCTGGCGAACGATCTCCTCGGCGGCCTCGAGGTTGGTCTTGAACACGACCTCCTCGAGGTTGGAGCGCTTGCCGCCGGTGTACTTGCCGGTGTTGACGTCGATGACCTTCATCGCCTCGGTCGACTCGATGATGAGGTACCCGCCGGAGGGGAGCCAGACCTTGCGGGACAACGCCTTGCGCAACTGCTCGGTGACGTTGTAGGCGTCGAACAGGGCCGCGAACCGGGGCCGTTCCACGTCCTCGGCCGCGTCGGGGTTCTCCCGTTCCCACCGGGCCTCGCCATAGAGCTGGACCTTGTCGGCCTCGCCCCCGGTGGTGGCGGCCACGCCGTCCGCGCCGGTGGTGGCGGGGGTCACCTCGGCGAGGTACTCCACGACGGCGTCGTGGATCTCGGCGTCGTCGATGATCGCCTGCTCGTACTCGGCGCCGAAGCTGTCGCGCACCAGCTTGACGTGCAGCGGTGGCTCCTCGTAGACGGGCGTGAGGGCCTTGGCGCTGGCGGCCTTTTCCTCGACCCGCGCCCACACGCGCAGCAGTCGTGACAGGTCGGCCTCGAGCTGCTCGGTCGGGGCGTCCTCGGCAGCCGTGCGCACGATCACGCCGTGCTCGGGGGGCTTGACCTTCTTGACGGCGGCACGAAGTCGGTCACGCTCCTTGTCGGTCAGCTTGCGCGAGATCCCGAACACGTCGGAGTTGGGCGCCAGCACGGTGTAGCGACCGGCCAGTGACAACTGCATCGTCAACCGGGGCCCCTTGGTGCCCATGGCGTCCTTGGTGACCTGCACCAGCACCTTCTGGCCGGGGGTCAGGGCGTCCTCGATGCGTGGCGACGAGCCCTCCTCGACGTCGAGGTCGTCGTAGAGCACCTCGCCGGCGTAGAGCACCCCGTTGCGACCCGTCCCGATGTCGAGGAAGGCGGCCTCCATGCCCGGCAGGACGTTCTGGACCCGGGCCATGTAGATGTTGCCCACCAGGGTCCGGTCGGCGACCGTGGTGACGTGGTGCTCGACGAGGGTCCGCTCCTCCAGGACCGCGATCTGGGTGCGCTCCCCGTCGGCGGAGACCAGCATCGTCTTGGCCGGGCCGCTGCGCAGCGCCTGGCGCAGGTCCTCGGAGATGCCCTGGACGCGACGCCGGTTCCCGTGCTGCTTCTTGGCCGCCATGCGCGTGCCCGCACCGCGGTCGTCCGACGACGACCCGCGGCCCGACGTCTTGCCCGACGAGCGCGCAGACGACGTCCCCGACGACCGGCCAGAAGACCGCCCAGACGACCGCCCAGACGACCGCCCCGAGGACCTCCCCGACGAGCCTCGGGACGACGCGCGGCGCGACCGGGAGCCGGAGCGGCCGGACGACGCCCCGTTTCGCGACGAGCCCTCGTTCGACGACGTGTCGCCGTCGTCGTCACTGGTCGTGGTCGTGTCGGTGCCACGCGAGGATCCGCGGCCACGCGAGGATCCGCGGCCTCGGCCGCCACGACGACCGCGGCGGCGCCGCCGGGTCCCGGACGGGACGGTGTCGCCGTCCCCGCCGTCACCGTCACCGGGGACGGTGGCCGACGATCGGGTGCGGGTGTCGTCGTCGGGCGACGAATCGGTCTCGGTGGTCGGGGCGCGGTCGTTGGTGGTCACGGGGAACTCGCTTCGTGTCAGGCGGCCTCCGCGTGGCGGCCCGGATCCAGGGGTTCGACCTGCTGGGTCAGCGCCTCGACGATGCCGTCGTCGACGATCCGTCCCTGCGCCACGCGGGTGTGCAACCGCGCGTCGGGCAGGGAGGTGTCGGCGAGGGCGTCGAGGGCGACCACGAGGTCGTGTGGTCGGATCGTCGGACCGTCGTTGCGGAGGACCGCACGGAAGGTGGCAATGAGGTGGTCGGGGTGGTCGGTGGTCACCGACGCGGGGACCGGGGTGGCGGTCGCGGCGACCAGCGGGGGTCGCACGTCCAGCACCTTGTCGCCCTTGGGGCGGTGGCGCACCACCTCCACGGAACCCGACGCCAGCAGGGCGTCGACCCGTGGGTGGAGCTGGTCGAGCAGGTCGGTGGCGTCCGCTCGTGGCAGCGCCGGCCAGGCGGTCTCCCACAGGGTGGCCTGGAGGTACTTGGCCAGTCGCGGCGACCCGTCGGGCACGACCAGGTAGGTGGTGATGTCCATGCCGGTGGGCAGCGCGGCGGACAACCGGGCCAGCCCGGTGCCCGGGTCGATGGCGCTGGCCATGGTCAGTTCGGCGTACTCGGCCGTGGAGGCGTGCCCGACCGGCAGGGCGTCCGGGAAGGACACCTTGGGGTGGGGCGTGAACCCCTGCGAGTAGGCGATGGGGATGCCGGCCCGGCGGATCGCGCGCTCCCACACGGAACTGAGGTCACGCGCGGAGATGAACCGGACGCGTCCCAGTTTCGTGTAGCGGATGCGCAGGCGCACGGGTCAGTTCCCTTCCAGCCGGGCGGCCGACGTGGGCAGGTCGGGCGAGCCGCCCAGGGCGCCGCTGCTGGGCAGGATCGGCAGGCTCGGACCGCGCGTCTCGGGGTTGGTGTAACCCGTGTCGTGCTGGATGTCGAGGCCGGGGCAGACGCCGCAGTCGTAGCACGGGATCCAGCGACAGTCGTCCAGCGGCTTCTCGCTGATGGCGTCGACCCAGTCGTCCCACAGCCACTGCTTGTCCAGCCCGGCGTCGAGGTGGTCCCAGGGGAACGCCTCGTGCTCACCACGCTCGTGGTGGGACAGTTCCTCCAGCGACAGGCCCAGTTCGTCCAGGGCCCGGTGCCAGTGTGGGAGGGTCTCGGACTCGTGCCAGCCGTCGAAGGTGGCCCCCAGGCGCCAGGCCCGTTCCACGACCGGGGCCACCCGGCGGTCACCGCGGGCGAGCAGGCCCTCGATGACGCCCTCCTCGGGGTCGTTGGTGCGCAGCCGCAGCCCGCGGTAGGGCTTGATGCGTTCCAGGATCATGTCGAGCTTGCGCTGGATCTCGGCCGGGGTGTCCTGTGCCGCCCACTGGAACGGAGTGTGGGGCTTGGGCACGAACCCACCGACCGACACCGTCGCCTTGTTGCCGCCGCCGTGCTTGCGGGCGATCTCGTAGACCTTGATGCCCATGTCGGCGATGGCCAGCACGTCCTCGTCGGTCTCGGTGGGCAGGCCCACCATGAAGTACATCTTGACGTTGCGCCAGCCGTTGGAGAAGGCGATCTCGGCGGTGCGGAGCATGTCCTCCTCCGACACCATCTTGTTGATGACCGCGCGCATGCGCTCGCTGCCGGCCTCCGGGGCGAACGTCAACCCGGTCCGGCGGCCGTTGCGGGCCAGTTCGTTGGACAGCGTGACGTTGAAGGCGTCCACGCGCGTCGACGGCAACGACAGCGAGGTGGTGGTGCCCTCGTAGGTGTCGGCGAGGTTGCGGGCGATGTCGCCGATGTCGGCGTGGTCGGCCGAGCTCAGGCTGAGCAGGCCGACCTCCTCGAAGCCGGTGTCCTCCACACCCTCGGTGACCAGCCGCTGGATGGTCTCGGGCCGGCGCTCGCGGACGGGACGCGTGATCATGCCGGCCTGGCAGAACCGGCAACCGCGGGTGCAGCCCCGGAAGATCTCGACGGAGAAGCGCTCGTGCACCGTCTCGGTCATCGGCACGATCTGCTTCTGGGGGTACGGGAAGTCCTCGAGGTCCTGCACGGTGCGCTTGGGCACGCGCGGGGGGATCCCGGGGTGGACCGCGACCGTGGCACGGAGGTGTCCCCCGGGCCCGTAGCGCGGCTCGTAGAAGGCGGGGACGTAGACGCCCTCGACCGCCGCCAGGCGTTCCAGCACCTGGGTGCGCGTCGTCACGCGGCCGGCCTCGCGATCGTCCTTGGCCGTGCGCAGCACGTCGTCGATCTCCAGCACCGCCTCCTCGCCGTCGCCCATCACCACGGCGTCGAGGAAGGGGGCCAACGGCTCGGGGTTGAACGCGGCATGGCCACCGGCCAGCACGATCGGGTGGTCCAGGGTGCGACGGTCGGCGTGCACGGGGATGCCACCGAGGTCGAGCAGGTTGAGCAGGTTGGTGTGGCCCAGCTCGTGGGGAAGCGTCACGCCGAACACGTCGAAGGCCCACAACGGGTAGTGGTGTTCCAGCGAGAAGGTCGGGATGCCACGTTCGCGCATCCGCTCCTCGAGGTCGAACCACGGGGCGTAGGCGCGCTCGGCCAGGCTGCTGGCGCGTTCGTTGAGCAGTTCGTAGAGGATCTGGATGCCCTGGTTGGGCTGCCCGATGGCGTAGGTGTCGGGATAGCACAGCAGCCACCGCGTGCGGGCCGCCGCCCATGGCGTGACCGACATGTTGTGCTCCCCACCGACGTACTGCGCCGGTTGGGAGACGTCGGTCAGCAGCGGTTCCAGCACGTCCCAGTACGACGGCGGGAGCGCGGAGTCACCCGGTGCTCGGACGGCCCGGAGGGTGGCCGTCGAGGGAGGGTGCGGGTTCGTGGTGTTCGTCAGGGTTGCAGCGCACATGCGGCGCTCCGTTCGAGGTCGTGGGTCGGGGGCGATCGGCGCTCTGACGTGCCAGGGCGACGAGGTCTGCTGCGTGTCGACGACGCACACGGAGCGGCGCACGGATCGGCGCACGGAGCGGCTCGGCCACCACCCGACGGCATGGGTCCAAGGCTAGCGGATGGGGGCCCGGCGGTCGGTCGCCGGTGGCGCGGGGCCAGCCCCTAGCCGAAGCGGCGCATGTGGATGTTGAGCAGCAGCCCGACGAGGGCGAACCACATGATCAACGAGGTGCCCCCGTAGCTGACGAAGGGCAGGGGGATGCCGGTGATCGGCGCGATCCCGATGGTCATCCCGATGTTGACGAAGACCTGCAGGGCCAGCAGGCCCACGATGGCCGACGCCACGATGCTGCCGAACAGGTCCTTGGCGATCATCGCGATGCGCAGGCCCCGCCACATCAGCACGGCGAACAGCGACAGGATGACGATGGACCCCACGAACCCGAACTCCTCCCCCACGACGGTGAAGATGAAGTCGGTGTGGTTCTCGGGGATGAACGCGGCCGCGTTCTGGGTCCCCTGGCGGAAGCCCTGGCCGGCCAGCTTGCCCGACCCGATGGCGATCATCGACTGGTTGAGCTGGTACAGCGCGTCACCGGCCTGGGCCTCGTTGCCCTGGTCCAGGAACGCCGTGAGCCGTTCCAGCTGGTAGCTCTGGATGAACCCGCCGACGAAGGCGTAGACCACCGCCCCGATGCCACCGACGGCCAGCCCCGCCAGCCACCGCAGCGGAAGTCCACCGACCAGGAACATCACGAACAGCAACCACACGATCACGATCGCGGAGCCGAGGTCTGGCTCGAGGAAGATCAACCCGGCCGGCACCCCGGCCAGCGCGAGGCAGGCCAGCAGGGTCCGCATGGTCGGCTCGCCACCACGCTCGTACAGCAACGCCGCCACCGCGATGATGACGGCGATCTTGGCCAGCTCGGACGGCTGGAGGTTGAACCCCGCGAACGTGATCCATCGTCGCGACCCGTTGACCAGCGTGCCCACGCTGGGCAGCAGCACCACCGTCAGCAGCACGATCGACACGCCGTAGAGCAGCGGTGCGAGGCCACGGATCCAGCGGTAGTCCAGGACGGCGGTGACGACCATGGCGACCAGCCCGACACCCAGCGCGACCACCTGGCGCAGCACGAAGCCCAGGCTGGGGTCCCCGGTCTGGCCGACCCGGGTCGTGGTGGCCGAGAAGATCAACGCGATGCCGATCCCGGCCAGGGCCAGGGCAGCCAGCACCAGGACCGGGTCCAGGTGGCGGACCGGCTCGTAGGCACGCATCCAGCGACTCTGGACCTGCTCGCGCATGATCCGCTGGTGGCGGTCGTCTCCGAAGTAGGCGCTGTCCATCAGTCGACGTCGTCCGGTCCGGCCTCGATCTCGGTCACACGCAGGTCGAACAGCTCTTCGTAGATGGACCGCACGATCGGCGCCGCGGTCTGGGACCCACCGCCGCCACGCTCGATGCTGACGACCACGACGTACTCGGGGTCGTCGGCCGGGGCGTAGGACGCGAACCACGAGAACGGCACGTTGTCCCGGTCCTCGTCCACGTTGTAGCCGGCCTGGCCCGTGCCGGTCTTGCCGGCGACCGGGTAGCGGTCCAGGGGGAAGCCGCGGAAGGGCACGCGGCCCGTTCCCTCCTCGGCCATCACGACGTCCTCCAGGCCCTGCTGGAACTCGTCCCACCACGCATCGGGGGCATCGATCTCGTGGGCGACCTCGGGCTCGATCTCCTCGACGACCTCACCGGCGGGATCGCGGATCTCCTTGCCCAGCCGCGGCTTCATGATCGTGCCGCGCGTGGCGACACCCGCATAGGCGGCCGCGACCTGCAGCGGGGTGACCAGCACGTCGCCCTGGCCGATGGACATGTTGACCGCGTCACCACCACGCCAGATGTGCCCGAAGTCGCACAGGTCGCGGAACAGTTCGTAGTTCTCGTCGTCTGCGGTCAGCACGTCGTTGGCCATCGTGCAGGAACCGTTGATCGCGTCGCCGTCGGCGATGCTGAGGTCCTTGGTGTTGAACCAGTAGTCCAGCCGCCACTCGCGACCCGGGATGACCCCGCTGGCCTCGCCGGGGATGTCCAGGCCGACGGTGTCGCCGAACCCGAACTCGCGGGCGGCGTCGGCGTAGACCTCGTCGATGTCGGCAGCCTCGACGCCGGCCTCCTCCTGTGCCCGCTCCTGGGCCCACTGGTCGGCGGCCAGGCGGTAGAAGAAGGTGTCGCAGGAGCGCTCGAGGGCCTTGGCGAGGTCCATCTCGCCCTCGGGTTCCTCGTTCCAGTTGTTGAACTCGCGGCCACCGACCTCCAGCGAGGCCGGGCAGTCGATCTCGGTGTCCACCGTGAGCCCGCCACCGTCGTCGCCGCGCTCGTGGTCGCGCAGGCCGCCCAGGCCCGAGGCGATCTTCCACACCGAGGCCGGGGGGTAGGTCGCGCCGACGGCCCGGTTGACGCCGGGCTCGCCGTAGACGTCGTCGCGGTCGAAGTAGTAGTCGAAGTAGTCCGGGGACCCCGACGCCAGCCCGCGCGGGTCGAAGGTGGGGTACGACGCCATCGCCAGCACGGCGCCGTCGTCGGGGTCGAGCACGATCGCGGACCCACCGACCGCCTCGACCGGGACCTCGTCCCCGTCGTCGAGTTCGTAGACGAACTCGTCACGGGCGGTCTGGATCCCCTCCGCCAGGATGCGCTCGACGGAGGCCTGCATCTGCAGGTCCAGCGTGAGCACGACGTCGTTGCCCCGCACCGGCGGGATGTTGGACAGTTCGCCGACCATGTTGTTGCTGGCGTTGACCTCGATGCGACGAACGCCCTCGGTGCCCTGCAGGGCGTCGTCGTAGATCCGCTCCATCCCGGCCTTGCCGATGACGTCGCCGGGGTCGAACCCGGCCCAGCGCTCGCTGGTGAGTTCCTCGGACGTGACCTGGCCGGTGTAGCCGACGAGGTGGGCGGCGGTCTTCTCCTGGGGGTACTCGCGGATCGGGAGCCGCTCGGCGACCACCCCGGGGAACAGTTCGGGATGCTCCTGGACCGCGAACACCACCTCGGGTGCCACGTCCACGGCGACCGGGACCGGTCGGAACACCGACCGCTCCAACGACTGCATGGACTCGACCAGTTCCGGTTCGGCCACGTCCAGCAACGACGCGAGCCGGGTGATCACCCGGGCCACATCCGGCTCGTCGAGCGGTTCGCCCGCGGCATCCAGGAACCGGTCGCGCTCGACCGAGATCGCCAGCGCGATGCGGTTGCGGACCAGTTCCTCACCGTCGGTGGTCAGGATGCGGCCGCGGGGTGCCTCCGAGGTGACCTGGGTGGTGCGGTTCTGCTGCGCCAGGGACTGGAAGCTGTCCCCGGCCAGGACCTGCAGGAAGTACAGCCGCGACACGAGCGCGACGAGCAGGCCCACCATCACGATGGTGAGCACCGTCAGGCGCAGGCCCGGGGAGTAGTCGTCGGTGGCGATGGAGTCCAGCCTGGGTGGTCAGGGAGGGTGGTGGGCGCATGTCCGTGGCACCGGCACACCGGTGGGCCAGGGGTCGGACGTGCCGATCGGTGGCGTGGTTGCGTCGACGTGGTGGGGCCCTCGGGCCACCTCGCGGGTGGCCGTCGCGGGCGCGGTCAGCCGGCCGACCCGCCGGGGTTGCTGGCGGCACCGGCGTCGAGCGGGAACTGGCGGTCAACGTATCGAGTGAGGGCGAACGCACCGGGTGCCAGCAGGATCGCGTAGACGGTGGCCACCAGCGACGCCTCGGCGATCAGGAGGGCCGACGCCGACTTCTGGGCCAGCAGGGCCGACAGGAGCCCGTAGCCCCCCACGCCGAGGAACGTGCCGGCGCCGGCGAACAGGGTCGGGGCGGTCAGCGACTCCGGGGCCAGGTAGGGACGTGCGGCGCCGACGCCGTAGCCGATGCCCAGGTAGACCACGGCCGACAGCCCGAGCGGTCCGGTCGAGGACAACAGGTCGGTGAGCAGGCCGGCCGGCAGGGCGATGCGGACCCCGGTCAGCGCACCGTCGTCCAGCGCGAAGGCGATCACCAGCAGCAGCAACAGGTCGGGCGTGAAGCCGGACACCGTCAGCACCGGCAGGATCGACACCTCCACCAGGGCGATGAGCACCATCAGCAGGCCGATCACGACCGCGCGCGCCATCAGGTGTCCGTGGGCGACGGGTCGGACGTCGGTTCCGACGCGGGGTCGGGCGTGGGCTGGGGGCTGGAGTCCGTGGCGCCGTCGGGGCCCGGGCTCGGCGAGCCGGTCGGCGGTGGCGGGGTCGGGACCTCCTGGGCCGGACGCTGCGGGTCCACCGGCGGGGCGGTGAACTCCGGATCGGGGTCGAGCTCGATCGGGTCGCCCTCGTCGACGGGTTCGGTCTGCACGACCGACACGATCCCCAGGGTGGAGAAGTCCACGAACGGGAGCACGTCGACGGTGCGGGTGAGCTGGCCCTCCTCGACGTCGGCGCGGGTGACCACGCCGATGGGGATGCCCGAGATGTAGGTGCCACCCACGTAGGACGAGGTCACGACCTGCTGGCCCACCTCGATGTCGACGTCGGTGATCAGCGGCTCGAAGATCAGGGGCTCGTTGCCGTCGCCGGCCAGCGACCCGAGCACACCGGTCTCGGCGACGCGCACGGCGGCACCGAAGTTGGGGTCGATGGTCAACAGCACGCGTGACGTGGCGGCGTTGGTGGCGATCACGCGACCGACCAGGCCGTCGCCGTTGACCACCGGCATGTCCGGCTCCACCCCGTCGTCGCTGCCGACGTCCAGGGTGGCGGTCCATTCGAAGTTGGACGCCCCCTGGGCGATCACCTGGGCCGACACGGTCGCCAGTTCGTTGCGATCCCGGAAGTCCAACTGCTCACGCAGTTCGTCGTTCTCGCGCACGACGTCGTCGTAGGACAGGCGCCGTTGCTCGGTCTGGGCGAGCTGGGCACGCAGTCGCGCGTTCTCGGCCCGCAGTTCCAGCAGCTCCCCGACGTTGGACGCCGCGGAGGACACCGGGCGCACCACGGTGGCGAGTCCGTCCTGCAACGGCCCCAGCACGACCCCGACGCCGTTGCGCAGGCGGCTGCCGAGGTCGTCGCCGGTGGCGTCGGACCGGAAGTCCAGGGTCACCAGCACGAGTGCGGCCACGACCGAGATCGCCAGCAGGATGCGGGCGCGACGACGATGGAACATCAGCCACCACCGCCCAGCACGGGATCGGCCGCCCCCGCACTGGGAGCGGCCGGAACCGGTGGGTGGAGCCGATCAGCCACGCGAGGAGGAGATCAGGACCTTGCGCAGTGCCTCGAACTCCTCCAGGCACTTGCCCGACCCGACGGCGACCGACGACAGCGGGTTGTCGGTGATGTGGATCGGCATGCCGGTCTCGTGCTTGAGGCGCTCGTCCAGCCCGCGCAGCATGCCGCCACCGCCGGCCAGCACGATGCCCTTGTCCATGATGTCGGCGGCGAGTTCGGGAGGGGTCTTGTCGAGGGTGTTCTTGACCGCGTCGACGATGGAGTTGACGGGCTCCTCGATGGCCTTGCGGATCTCTTCGGAGGACACGACGATCGTCTTGGGCAGTCCCGACACCAGGTCGCGGCCGCGAATCTCGGCGTGGGGCTCGTCGGGCAGCGGGAACGCCGACCCGATGGCCATCTTGATCTCCTCGGCCGTGCGCTCGCCGAGCATCAGCGAGTACTCCTTCTTGATGTAGGAGATGATCGAGTCGTCCAGTTCGTCACCGCCGATGCGGATCGACTGGCTGGTCACGATGCCGCCCAGGGAGATGACGGCGACCTCGGTGGTGCCGCCACCGATGTCCACCACCATGTTGCCGGCGGGCTCGTGGACCGGCAGGCCGGCCCCGATCGCGGCGGCCATGGGCTCTTCGATGATGTAGGCGGCGCGGGCGCCGGCCGACATCGTGGCCTCCTCGACGGCGCGCTGCTCGACGCCGGTGATGCCCGAGGGCACGCACACGACCACGCGCGGCTTGGCCAGGAAGCGACGCTTGTGCACGGCCTGGATGAAGTAGCGCAGCATCTTCTCGGTGACGTCGAAGTCCGCGATGACGCCGTCCTTGAGGGGGCGGATCGCCATGATGTGGCCGGGTGTGCGGCCGATCATGCGCTTCGCCTCGGCGCCGACGGACAGGATCGCGCCGTTCTTGGTGTTGATGGCGACGACGGACGGCTCGTTGAGCATGATCCCGCGACCCCGCACGTAGACCAGGGTGTTGGCCGTGCCGAGGTCGACGGCCATGTCCCGGCCGAGCATGTGGATGTTGGGGAACGTGGAGGCCACTGGTGGACCCTTCGAACGGGTGGAGGAGGAACGGGAGGCGGGGGTCGGCGCGGTGCGTCGTGGCGGTGCCAGGGGGTGGCGCCCTCGGTCTGCGCGAGGGCCGGCGGCCATGCCGGCAGGGACCGGCGGACGTGACGTCGAGTGTCCTGCGACGATATCGCGGGGGCTGGCCGGCCGACACCCCACGGGTGGCCGGACGCACGCTGACCGCCATCGGTGGCTGTCACTCCCACCGTAGCCGATCATCGGTTCATGTTGCCAAAGTGGCGGGTGTTGCTTCTGAGCGACGGGATCTCGATCGTCGCCACGTGTCCACAGCGGGGCGAACCGGGGCCCGGCGTCGTCGCGACCCGGGTCACGATGGCCGACCAGCGTGGAACGGACCGACGTGGGACAGCCCGACGTGACGACCTGGGATCACGGACCGCGCGGTGGCACGACCACCGCGCAGATCTCCTGCGTCGGCTGCGCGGCCGAGGCGGGCCGGCGGCCCGCCTCGGCGTTGGACGACGCGCCCGGGGTGACCTCGCCCGAGCGTGCGGCCGAGGTGCTGGCCCCGCTGCTGGTCGGTCGCGACCGGGAACGGTGCGCGGCCGTGCTGTTGGACACCCGCCATCGCGTGCTGGAGGTCGCCGTGGTCAGCATCGGGTCACTGGACCACACCTTCATGTCCCCCCGGGAGGTCTACCGGGACGCGCTGCTGGGCAACGCCGCCGCGGTCGTGGTGGGCCACAACCACCCGTCGGGCGACCCGACGCCGTCGCGGGACGACCTCGCGGTCACCACGCGACTCGCGCGCGCCGGGGACCTGGTGGGGGTCGACCTGCTCGACCACCTCGTCGTGGCTGGCCAGCGGTGGCAGTCACTGGCGCGGGCCGGCCACGTGTGAGCAGGTCCGGCTCAGGACTCGGGGCTGGGGTCCTCCCCCGCCCCCTCGCCTTCGCCCTCCCCCTCGACGTTCCCGTCGGGCTGCTGCTCCGACGGGGTGTCCTGCGCGGGCCCGAGGCCGTAGAGGTAGCCGTCGCGAGACCCCACGAACACCTGGCCCTTCCAGGCCGCCGGGGTCGACTCGATGCAACCCGCGGTGACCTGGGACTCACCCAGCCGCTCGGGGTCGCGCGGGTCGGTGAGGTCGTAGACCCGCAGGGCGGGGGTCTCGAAGCAGTCCACGGCCACCAGCAGCCGGTCCCCGGCGAGCACGGGCGACGACTGGGCCCAACCGCCGACGTCGTCGGACCACACGACCTCGCCGGTGTCGGCGTCCACGACCAGCAGCTCACCCGGCTGGGTGGGCACGTACAGCAGTCCGTCGCGCCACGCCGGGGTGGCCCAGATGCCACCCTCGAAGCCACCGGCAGGGGGGATGTCCAGGGACCACACCAGCGGGTCGTCGGGCTGGTCGGGATCCAGCTTGACCAGCTGGCCGACCTCCTCACCACGGTCCGTGGCCAGGTCGACCTCCGCCGAGACGTAGATGTCGCCCTCCGGGTCGGCCACGATCGACGCGTCGACGTCGTCGCCCATCCAGAAGTCCAGGACGACCTCGGCGTCGCCGTCGGGCAGGTCGGCGATGTCCACGCCGACCACGCGTCCGGCCGAGTTGGCGAAGTAGGCGCGGTCCTCGAACACCGCGGTGGAGTTCTCGACCGACTGCTGGCGGCCGACCTCGGCCACGAGCTCGTCGGTGAAGGCCGGCATGTCGAACACGATGTCGGGATCGACGGTCACCAGCCCGTCGTCGTCGAGCTCGCGACCCAGCTCGATGGCGAACCACCAGCTGTTCTCGCCACCGACGTAGACCACGCCGTCCACGACCACCGGGTTGCTGTCCCAGTCGTCGTTCCACATGCCGGGCACCGCGTCGGCCGACAGCGACCACAGCTCCTCGGGCTCGTCGCGGTCCAGCGCGATGATGCGCCAGTCCTCGTCGCGGGACCCGGCGTACAGCAGCGGCCACCCATCGGGATCCAGCGACACCGACCCCTTGATGATGTCGCCCATGTCGAAGTCGTCGCGGGTGCGCTCGCCCGTCTCGGCGTCCAGGAAGTGGATGGCCTTGTCGTAGGCCCCCACGATCACCTCGGTGACGCCGTCGGGGCGCTCCCACACCACGGGCTGGCCGGTCCAGCCGGTCCCGCACCACACCTTGTCCTCACCGAAGACCGGCGAGTTGCCACACATCGGTTCGTCCGGGAAGGTCCACTGGACCTCCAGCTCGGCCGGGATCGGGCCCGTCCCGTACCACGTGCGGGTGGGGTTTCCCCGGAACATCGTGAGTCCCTCGACCTCGCCCCACGGCGCGTTCACGCCCCCGGCGAGGTCGGGCCAGGTCTCGGGTGTCGGTTCCGGTGTCGGCAGGGGGGTCGGTCCGGGGCTCGGCGGGGGGCTCGTCGGGGAGCTCGGCGGGGGGCTCGTCGGGGAGCTCGGTTCGGCCGCCGGCGAGGAGCCGTCGGGACCTGGGTCGGCCGCGAGGATCGCGTCGTCGGGCGGCTCGCCGGTGCGCGCCAGGGCGATCGCCCCCCACAGGACCAGCACGGCGGCCAGGACGAACGGCAGGACGGGCAGGCGCGTGGTCATCGTGGGCCGGCCTCCGGTGCCTCGACCGGGTCAGAACCGTCCGGGGAAGAAGATCTCGAGCTCGCGCGACGCGGACTCGGGCGAGTCCGAGCCGTGCACGATGTTCTCCCCGATGACGGTGGCGAAGTCCCCACGGATCGAGCCGGGGGTGGCCTCGATCGGGTTGGTCGCACCCATGATGGTCCGCAACCCCACGATCGCGTCCTCACCCGACACGCACATCGCCACCAGCGGGCCGGAGGTGATGAAGTCGACGAGCTCGCCGAAGAACGGCTTGTCCACGTGCTCGCCGTAGTGCTCCTCGGCAGTCGCCCGCTCCAGGGTCCGCAGCTCCATGGCCTCGACCACGTAGCCCTTGCGCTCGATGCGCGACACGACCTCGCCGACCAGGCCGCGGGCGACGCCGTCGGGCTTGACGAGGATGAGGGTCTGCTGGGCTGCCATGGGAGGTCCTGTGTCGGTCGGGATGGGTCGGGACGGGTGGCGCCGGTGGGACGGCGGACCACCCGGCGGCAGGCGAGGGGGCGCCACGAGGGCGGCTCCTCGCGAGCCGAACGGGCCCCAACGGTAACCCAGACGCGCGGCGGCCGGGGTCGGTGGCGGCACACCCCCACGGACGGCCCGCCCCGCGAGCGCGTCGGCGGCCCGGGTCGCCGTCGTGGGTCGCTCAGGCCCCGACGGGCAGGTACAGGTCGCGTGCCGAACCGACGGTGTGCAACGACCCGGTGACCACCACCCCGTCGCCCTGCCCGGCCACGCCGGTCGCCAGTTCCATCGCCGTCGCGACGTCGTCGGCCTCCTCCACGGCGATGCCGGTTCCCTCGAACACGCGCCGGGCGACGGTGGCCAGCTCGCCCACGCTCGCCGCACGGGGCGAGTCGGGGGTCGTCACGACGACGTGGTCGACGACGTCGCGGAACGCGGCGACGATCCCGTCGAGGTCCTTGTCGGCCAGGCAGCCCAGGACCAGCACCACGTTGCGGAAGGTGAAGGCCTCGTCCAGCGTGGCCGCGGCCGCGCGGGCGCCGTGGGGGTTGTGGGCGCCGTCGAGCACGATCGTGGGATGCCGCGCGACCACCTCCATGCGGGCCGGCGAGTCCACACGTGCGAACCCGGCCCGCACCACGTCGTCGTCCACCTCCGCGAACCGCGGTCCCAGGAACGTGGCCACGGCACCCAGGGCAACGGCTGCGTTGTCGGCCTGGTGGGCGCCGTGCAGGGGCAGGAAGATGTCGTCGACCACGCGCTCCCCGACCCGGAGCGCGACCTGCTGGCCACCCATGGCCACGTCCCGGTCGGCCACGCCCAGGTCCCGGCCCCAGGCCGTGACGGGGGCGTCGACCGCCGCCGCGGCGTCCACCAGGATGGCACGCACCTCCTCGACCTGGTCTCCCAGCACGAGCCGGCCGCCGGCCTTGATGATGCCGGACTTCTCGCGTGCGGTGGCGGGCCGGTCGCCCAGTTCGCGGTGGTCGACGTCGACGGGGGTGATGACGGCGACGTCGCCGCGGACCACGTTGGTGGCGT
Organism: uncultured Nitriliruptorales bacterium; assembly: GCA_963735045.1. Classification (GTDB taxonomy): domain Bacteria; phylum Actinomycetota; class Nitriliruptoria; order Nitriliruptorales; family Nitriliruptoraceae; genus Salsipaludibacter. Next base: position 1,514,375 of record CAVTIZ010000003.1, read on the forward strand.
CCCAGCGACCACCCATGCCGACCTCGACGACGGCCACGTCCACGGGCAGGTCGGTGAAGGTCCACAGCCCCATCGCGACCAGCAGTTCGAAGAAGGTCACGTCCTGGCCGGTCGCGTCGACCAGTCCGGCCACGGCCGACACGGCCTCGACCGTCCGTGCGAAGTCCTCCTCCGAGATCGGCTGGAGACCGACCTGGATGCGTTCGCGCACGGTCTGCAGGTGCGGCGAGGTGAAGGTCCCCGCGGTCAGGCCCAGTTCCGACAGCAGGGCGGCGATCATCCTGGTCGTGCTGGTCTTGCCGTTGGTCCCGGTCAGGTGGATCGTCGGCAGGCTGTCCTGGGGGTTGCCCAACAGGTCCATCACGGCGGTGATCCGGGACAGGTCGGGCACCATGCGACCGGGTCCACGGTCGTCCAGCACACGGCGAGCGGCGGCGAAGTCCACGACGGTTCCTGCGACGGGGTGCGGGAGGAGGTGGGCGCGACGACACGACGACGGGCCCACGGGCACCCACGACATCGCGCTGGTCGGGAACGGGCCGTCGGCCCCGTCGTGCGACGCTACCGGCTGGCCAGGCGGTCGACCTCGGCACGCACGACGTCGGAGACCGCACCGGAGGCCATGACCTGGTCCGCGACCGTTGCCCGGCCGTGTGCCGCCGCGACCACCGCCGCGATGCCGCGCAGCCGGGCCCCCGAGTCGGTGCGCCCGGCCGACACCAGCACCGCCCAGACCCGGGCGCGGTCGGGATGGCGTGCCAGGGCGTGGCCGACCAGCACCTCCTGGCAGGCCAGCCCGTGGCGGGGGTCGGCAGCCAGGCGGTAGGCGTCTCGGGACCGACCGGCCTGCAGCAGTGCGGCCAGCGACTGGGAGGCGGCCACGGTGGCGACCCGCCGGTCGTCGGCCTGTTGGGCGGCGCGGCCGGCCAGCTCCGCGGCCCGGTCCGGGTCACCGTCGCGCATCGCCTCCTGGGCGGCCCCCAGCAGTCCGGCGGCGCCGGACGGCGGTCGCGACGAGGTGCCCGCGGGCGGCTTCCGGGAGGCCATCAACGACTGCAGGTTGGCGAACCCGAACCACGCCGCCAGCAGGGCCGCGATGGTCTGGCCCCCCAGCAGTCCCCAGGCCAGCCCGCCCGCTGCCAGCACCACCGACACGACCTCGGCGATCCGGGTCCGCCGGTCCGGCGCCCCGGGAAGCAGGTTGCGGAACAGCTGGCCACCGTCCAGCGGCAGGATCGGCACCAGGTTGAGTCCGCCCCACAGGACCGACACGTACACCCATGCCGACAACGCGAAGCCCACCAACCCACCGGACAGCGACAGCCCGAATCCGTCCGGCAGCAGGGGGAGCACGGCCAGGCCGGCCACGAGCTGGACCACCGGACCGGCCGCCGTGATGGTGACCGCCCAGAGGCGTCCGCGGTCCCGGTCGGCGGTGTAGGAGGTGACCCCACCCATGCCGGCGAGGTCGACGGTCGGCTCGTAGCCGGCCAGCACGGCCGCGACCGCGTGTCCGAGCTCGTGCAGCAGGATGGACGCGACCCCGGTCGCCACCCACGTCGCGATCAGCACCGGCTGGCCGAGGTCGATGCCCAGGAACACCAGCACGATCAGGAAGCTGAGGTGGATCGTCACCGGGATGGGACCGACGGGAAACGACACCAGTCCCGCGCCGCGGCGACCGGCCGTGATCGGCCCCAGTGGGTCAGGCACGACCGGACCCGCTCGCGGCACTCCTCGGGCACCGACGCGCGGTCCGACCCCGACCAGCGGTCACGCGAGCTCCTCCAGTGCGGCGATCTGGCGTTCGAGCTCGGCGATGGTGCGCTCGGTGTCGGCCGCCCGCTCACGCTCGGCGGCAACCACGTCGGCCGGGGCACGTGCGACGAACTGCTCGTTGGCCAGCTTGGTGCGACACCGTTGCAGGAACTCGGTGGACCGCTGCCGCTCCTTGCGCAGTCGTGCCGTCTCGGCCTCGACGTCGATCAACCCGGCCAGCTCGACCTGGGCCTCGCCGGTGGCGAAGACCACGGTGGACGTGCCGGGCCGGTCGGTGATCTCCTCGACGAGGTCCAGCCCCTCGAGCCCGGCCAGGGCCGTGACCAGGGCGGCCTGGTCGGCCAGCAGGTCGGCGCGCGACGAGGCGACCACCAGCGGGAACCGGCGCGACGGTGCGACGTCGTTGAGTGACCGGAAGCGACGCACCTCGGTGACCAGGTCCACGACGGTGGCGAAGTCGTCCTCGGCGGACTGGTCGGTGGTGGCGGTCGCGGTCGGCCAGTCCTGCACCATCAGCGACTCCGCCCCGCCGGCGGCACCGGTCAGGTGGCGCCACAGTTCCTCGGTCACGAACGGGATCAGGGGGTGCCACAGCCGCAGCAGGTCGTCCAGCACCCGTGCCAGGACGGCCCGCGTGCGGGCCTTGGCGTCCTCGTCGTCGCCGTACAGCACGACCTTGGCGGCCTCGAGGTACCAGTCGGCGAACTCGTCCCAGGTGAAGTGGTACAGCGCCCCCGCCATCCGGGCCCAGTCCCAGGGTCCGTAGGCCTCCTCCACGGCCGCCTGCGTGGCCGCGAAGCGCGACAGGATCCAGCGGTCGGCGAGGTCGAGTTCGGCGACGTCGGGCAGCGCGCCCGGCGTGGTCCCGTCGAGGGTCTGCAGGGCGAAGCGCGTGGCGTTGAACAGCTTGTTGAGGAACCGGCGGGCCCCCTCGACCCAGTCGGGCGACAACGGCACGTCGGTCCCCGGTGAGCAGTGTTGGAACAGCGCCAGTCGCAGGGCGTCGGCACCGTGGGACTCGATGAACTCCAGCGGGTCGATCACGTTGCCGAACGACTTGGACATCTTCTTGCCCTGGCCGTCACGCACCAGGCCGTGGTTCCAGATGGTCGTGAACGGCACCTCGTCCAGGAACCACAACCCGATCTGGAGCATCCGTGACACCCAGAAGGTGTTGATGTCGTAGCCGGTCTCGAGCACCGTGTTGGGGTACCAGGCCTCCAGCTCGGGGGTGGTGTCGCCCGGCTTCTCCCACCCGAACACCGTGAACGGCCACAACTGGCTGGAGAACCAGGTGTCGAGCACGTCCTCGTCGCGACGCAGGTCGGTCACGCCGCAGGTGGCGCAGGCATCGGGCTCGGTGCGTGCGACGGTGACGTGGTCGTCGCCGCAGTACCAGGCCGGGATGCGGTGGCCCCACCAGATCTGGCGCGACACGCACCAGTCGTGGAGGTTCTCGAGCCACTCCACGAAGAAGCGCTGCAGGCGAGGGGGCAGCACCCGGGTGTCGCCCGCGGCCACGGCCGCCAGCGCCTTGTCGGCCAGCGGGCGGACCTCCAGGAACCACTGGTCGGACAACAACGGCTCCACCACGTCACCGGTGCGCGAGCAGGTCCCCACCTGGTGGGTGTGGTCCTCGCGCCCGACCAGCAACCCGGCGTCGTCCAGCGCGGCGACCACGGCCTCGCGTGCGGCGAACCGATCCAGGCCCTCGAACCGGCCGGCCACGTCGTTCATCGTGGCGTCGGGCTCGATCACCGAGATGGCGGGCAGGTCGTGGCGCTCGGCCAGGGCGAAGTCGTTGGGGTCGTGTGCCGGGGTGATCTTGACCGCGCCGGACCCGAAGTCCGGGTCGACCCAGTCGTCGGCGACCACCGGGATCTCCCGGTCCACGAAGGGGTGGCGGACCGTCCGCCCGATCGAGCCGGCGTAGCGCTGGTCGTCGGGGTGCACGGCGATCGCGGTGTCGCCCAGCATGGTCTCGGGCCGGGTCGTGGCCACCGTGATGCCACGGGACCCGTCCCCGTCCGCCGCCCCGTCGGACCACGGGTACACGAAGCTGGTCAGTGTCCCGACGGTCTCGACGTGGTCCACCTCGATGTCGGACAACGCCGTCATGCACTGGGGGCACCAACTGATGAGGCGGTTCCCGCGGTACAGCAGGCCCTGTTCGTACAGCGTGACGAAGACCTCGTTGACGGCGCGGGAGCGGGGCTCGTCGAAGGTGAAGGCCTCGCGCTCCCAGTCCAGGGAGAACCCCAGGCGGCGCAGCTGGTTGAGGATCTGGCCACCGTACTCGTCGACCCAGGCCCACACCCGTTCGAGGAACTCCTCGCGACCGAGGTCGTGGCGGGTCAGCCCCTCCGTGGCCAGCTGGCGCTCGACGACCGTCTGGGTGGAGATGCCCGCGTGGTCCATCCCCGGGACCCACACCGCGTTCCTGCCCGCCATCCGGGCCTGGCGGACCATCGCGTCCTCGGTGATGTAGAGCGCGTGGCCGACGTGCAGGGCGCCGGTGACGTTGGGGGGCGGCAGCACGATCGCGAACGGCTCACCGGGGTCGTCCGGCTCGGCGTGGAACAGCCCGGCTTCCTCCCACTCGGCGTACAGGCGCTGCTCGACGCCGGCCGGGTCGTAGGCCGACGGCAGCGCGCCGGTGGCGGCGGAGGCGGCCGGGCCGGTGGCGATCGCCGGAATCGCCGGCGGAGGCGTCGTTGGAGGGGGCATCGGTCATGGCGGGAAGGCCTCGGGACGGGAGATCGTCACGCGTCCGGTCGACCATGGGAGGCCGCACCGGACGGGACGTGTCGTGGCTGGCGAGGGTAGCCACCACCCTGCCGCCGGCCGATCGACCCCACACGGGCTCCGCGTGGGCGTTCAGGCGGGCAGGAACAGGTAGTTGTGCTCGTCGTCCTGCGGACCGTCGACGGCCACCACCCCGTCGTCACCGAAGCGGTGGGGGCGGTAGTCGCGTGCCGCCAGGTCGGCGAACAGGGCCGCGGCCGACGTGCCCTCGCGTCGCAGGAAGGGGTCGTAGACCTCCAGCAGCAACGCCGGGTGGTGGGTCGCCAGGACCTCGGTCGCCCCGGCCAGCACGTCGGGTTCGGCGCCCTCCACGTCGATCTTGACCAGGTCGAGGCGGTCCAGCGACTGGCCGGCCACCAGGCCGTCCAGCGTGGTCATGGCCACCGACCGGGTGGCGGCGGGAAGTCGCGCCAGCAACGTCCCGTCGTCGCCACCGTCACGGTGTGTGCGGGTCGGGACCAGCGGGACGCGCAGTTCCATCTCGCCCGGGCGTGGTCCCAGCGCGGCCGTGACGACCGTGACGTGGTCGGCACCCAGGACCCGCCGCCAGGCACGCAGCAGTCGGGCCGACCCGGCACGGGCCTCCACGGCGACCACCCGACCGGTCGGTCCCACCAGGTTCGCGGCGACGAAGGTGTGGGCGCCACCGGCGGCCCCGACGTCGACCATCGCGCCCCCGGGGCCCAGGACCTCGCGCATCGCGAACAGTTCCTTGTCGAGGAACGGGACGCGATCCACCACGCGACGGATCCGGGGGTGCGGCAGGTCCCGGCCGTCGTGGCCGGGGCGTGGTGCGGCCGACACTCAGGCGGACTTCTCGGTGGGCGGCTCCACCTCGCGCAGGGACGCGGCGTGGGGCACCAGGGTCGGGTTGGTCTTCTCCCGCACCGCATCGGCCGTGATGACGCAGCGCTTGACGTCCTCGCGGGACGGCAACTCGTACATCGTCGACAGCAGGATCTCCTCGAGGATCGCGCGCAGCCCACGGGCACCGGTCTGGCGCAGGATCGCCAGGTCGGCGATCTCGGCCAGCGCGTCCTCCTCGAACTCCAGCTCGACGTTGTCGAAGTCGAAGAAGCGTTCGTACTGCTTGATCAGCGCATTGCGCGGGACCGTCAGGATGTCGACCAGGGCCTCGCGGTCCAACGGCTCGACGTAGCTGATGACGGGCAGGCGACCGATGAACTCGGGGATGAGCCCGAACCGGTGCAGGTCCTCGGGCAGCACCTTGGCCAGCAGGTCGCCCAGGTCCTTGTCGCTGCGGTTGCGCACGTCGGCGCCGAAGCCGACACCACGACGACCAAGCCGCTGTTCCACGACCTCCTCGAGCCCGGCGAAGGCACCCCCACAGATGAACAGGATGTTGGACGTGTCGATCTGGAGGAACTCCTGGTGCGGGTGCTTGCGTCCCCCCTGGGGTGGCACCGACGCGGTCGTGCCCTCCAGGATCTTGAGCAGGGCCTGCTGGACGCCCTCACCGGACACGTCCCGGGTGATCGAGGGATTGTCGGACTTGCGCGCGATCTTGTCGATCTCGTCGATGTAGATGATCCCGGTCTCGGCCTTCTTCAGGTCGAAGTCGGCGGACTGGATCAGTCGCAGCAGGATGTTCTCGACGTCCTCGCCGACATAGCCGGCCTCGGTCAGCGCGGTGGCGTCGGCGATGGCGAAGGGCACGTTGAGCATGCGTGCCAGCGTCTGGGCCAGCAGGGTCTTGCCGGAGCCGGTCGGGCCCAACAGCATGATGTTGGACTTGGACAGCTCGACCTCGTCGTCGTCGACGTCGACCTGGATGCGCTTGTAGTGGTTGTAGACCGCGACGGCCAGGGTCTTCTTGGCGGCGTCCTGGCCCACGACGTACTCGTCGAGGAAGGCGAAGATCTCCTTGGGCCGGGGCAGCTCGTCGAGTTCGAGGTCGACGGCCTCGGCCAGCTCTTCCTCGATGATCTCGTTGCACAGCTCGATGCACTCGTCGCAGATGTAGACGCCAGGGCCCGCGATGAGCTTCTTGACCTGCTTCTGGGACTTGCCGCAGAACGAGCACTTGAGCAGCTCGCCACCATCGGTGAACTTCGCCATCGTGTTCCTCGTCGGGTCGCCGGATCCCGTCGACCAGCGTACTGACCTCGCTCACCGCCGGGCCACCAGGCGACACCGACCGGCACGATCCCGACCGTCGCCGCGGGGTGACCCGGGCACACGAGGGTGGCTCAGCGGTCCTGCATGGTCTTGCGGGACTCCAGGACGCGGTCGACGATGCCGTACTCGACCGCCTGGGGGGCGGTCAGGATGAAGTCCCGATCGGTGTCCCGATCGATCTTTTCGACCGTCTGGCCGGTCTTGTCGGCGAGGATCTCGTTGAGCTGGTCACGCATGCGCAGGATCTCGCGTGCCTGGATCTCGATGTCGCCCGCCTGGCCCTCGGCCCCGCCGTGGGGCTGGTGCAGCAGGACCCGCGAGCGCGGCAGCACCGAGCGCTTGCCCTTGGCACCGGCCGCCAGCAGCACGGCCGCGGCCGAGGCTGCCTGGCCGAGGCACGTGGTCGCCACGTCGGCGCCGATGTACTCCATGGTGTCGAAGATGGCGAACAGCGCCGTGATCGAGCCCCCCGGCGAGTTGATGTAGAAGTTGATGTCCTTGTCGGGGTCCTCCGACTCCAGGTGCAGCAACTGCGCCATGATGACGTTGGCGATCTCGTCGTTGACCGGGGTGCCCAGGAAGATGATGCGCTCCTGCAGCAGCCGCGAGTAGATGTCGAAGGCGCGTTCACCGCGGTTGGTCTGCTCGATGACCGTCGGAACGAGGTAGTTGGTCGGCGAGGGAGGTGCGAATCCTGACGGGGTGGATGCCACGGCGGGCTCCTGTGGTTGCAGTGGTCGACGTGTCCGAGCACCGTACCGCCGGGTCTGGACCGGTCCGGGGTGATGTGAGCCCGGACCGCGCACCGAACCTGTGGTCGCCATGACCCCGGTGACGGGGTCACGGCGACCGATGTCGTTCACTCCTCGTCGTCGGCCGCTCCCGCGCCCCCGGCGCGCGTCCCCGTCGTCATCCACGTCGTCATCCGCCTCGGGAGCATCCGCCTCGGAAACCTCGGGGGCATCCGGGTCCTCGGCCAGCCCGAGCGTGATCAGGGTCTGCTCGTCGGGTGCTCCGTCCAGGGTGCCGCCGTCCACGATGGCGTCCAGCGCCTTGCGTCGGGCGATGTCGCCGATCAGTGCCGGCAACGAGCCCTGCTCCTGGATCATCTGCGCCACCTGGTCGGGCTGCATGCCCATCTGCATCGCGTGGCGGAAGATCTCCTCGTTGACGTCGTCGGGCTCGATGTCGACCTCGAGCTGCTCGGCCAGGCTGTCCAGCACCAGGCGCGCCTTGACCGACTCCTCGGCCTGGCCACGGACCTGGTCCTCCCAGTCGTCGACCTCCATCTCCTGGGCACCCAGCAGGTCTTCGAAGGTCATGCCGTACTGCTGGGCCTGTTGGGTGATCTGGGCCCGCTGGCCCTCGACCTCGTCGGACACCATCGACGGCGGCAGCGGCACCTGGATGGTGGCGAGGTAGGCCTCGAGCAGGCTGCCACGGGCCTCGTGGCGCGACTGCTGGACCTTCTGGCGCAACAGGTTGGTCCGCAGGTCGGCGCGCAGCTCGTCGTAGGTGTCGAACTCGCTGGCCGTGGCCGCGAAGTCGTCGTCCAGTGCCGGCAGGCTCTTGGCACGGACGTCGTGGACCGTGACGCGGAACTCGGCCTCCTGGCCACCGTGCTCGGGGTACTCCTCGGGGAGTTCGTCGACGTAGGTGATGTCGTCGCCGGCCTCGGCACCGTCGAGTTCGTCGTCCAGCTTGGCGGTGACGCCCTGGGACCCGACCTCGTACAACGCGTCGGTGACGTTGGCGGACTCCAGCTCCTCGCCGTCGATGAACACCGACAGGTCCATGGTCACGTAGTCGCCGGTCCCGGCGGCGCGCTCGACCTCGTCGACCTCCGAGAACCGCTCGCGCAGCTCCTCGACCTTCTCGTCGACCTCGTCGTCGGACACCGACCAGTCCGGGTGCGTGACCTGGATGCCGGTGTGGTCGGGCAGTTCCAGCTCGGGACGGACCTCGACCTCGGCGGTGAAGTTGGCGCCCTCGGCCTCGCTGAAGGTCTCGATGTCGACCTCGGGGGAGGCCACCGGGACCAGTTCCTCGGCCTCGACCGCCTCGCGGTACCAGTCGTCGAGGTGGTCCTCCAGCGCGTGCTGGGCGATGGCGCCGCTGCCCAGGCGCTGTTCGATCAGGCGGCGCGGGGCCTTGCCCCTGCGGAAACCGGGCAGGTTCACCTGGTCGGCGAGGTGGCGGGCGGCCTGGTCGTGCGCGCGCTTGACCACGTGCGGCTCGACCTCGACGGTGAGCTTCACGCGGACGGGATCGAGGGTCTCGACGGTCGTCTTCATGGCAGGGGTGCCTGTTCGTGTACGGGTGGGAAGGTGGTGGCCGCCGACGGGCGGGTGCGTGCGCCGGGCCCGACGTCGGGCGGGTGGGAGCCGGCATGCCCAGTCGGTCGATGGGCGGCCGAACGGGCGCCAGGATCAGGCGGCATGGTCGGGGCGGCCGGATTCGAACCGGCGACCTCCTGCTCCCAAAGCAGGCACGCTAACCAAGCTGCGCCACGCCCCGGTTGCTGCGAACGTCAAGCCTACCGATCCTGCGTTGTGCGGTTCCCGCTGCCACCCTGTCGGGTGGCCCTCGGACCCCCGATGCCACGCGACGGGTCACCCGTCGGGCGCGCCGGTCGTCGCTACCCTGCCGAGTCGCCCGCGGGTGTAGCTCAATGGTAGAGCCCCAGCCTTCCAAGCTGGTCATGAGGGTTCGATTCCCTTCACCCGCTCTCGCCGTGCGTGGCGGCCCTCCGGCCGGCCCCGCCCGTCGCCCCCCCGGCGCCGTCCCCGGCCCTGCTCCGCCGGCGCCGCCACGTCCCCGTCCCGGGTGGTCCCACGAATGGCCGCGATCTCCCACGAGCGCGCCCGCGCGCTGCTCGGCGTCGACCGTCGCGCCAGCGAGGCCGACATCCGCCGGGCCTACCGACGACAGGCCCGCCGCCACCACCCCGACGCCGGTGGGGATGCCGACACCTTCCGGGACCTGGTCGCCGCGGTCGACCTGCTGTTGGACGCACCGACCACGACCGCGGCGCCGTCGTCACCGTCCACCGGCCGACGCGCCTACCCCTCGACCGACGGCCGCCACCATTCCTCGCAGGCGGCCGACCCCCCGGACGTGGACCGGTCGGTGCTGGCCGACGCCACGGTCCCGGCGATCGGGGCGCGCTGGAGTCGTGGCGGTGTCGCCGCCGCCGTGCTCGCCGCGGGCGACGCCACCGGGCCCGACCGCATCGCCGGCACCAGCCGTCGGCCCGGGTCGTGGCTGAACCGGGTGGCCCGGCACCTGTCCGACGACCTGCTGGCCACCTGGGAGGTGACCGGCGCGACCCGACGCGGGGTCCCCGGTCGTGACCTCGAGGTGGTGGCGTCCTTCCCGCCCGGTGCACGCCGCCACGTGGAACGTTCCTCACTGCCGTCCGGGTGGTCCACCACCCGCAACCCGGCCGGGACCGTGTCCACCTGCGTGGTGCGCCCCGCCGGCGACGCGGCCACCACGGCGATCCTGGTGGCCGACACCCTCGACGCCGCCTGCAACGCGATGGACTGGCCGCTGTCGGACTGGCTGCGCACGGCCTGAGCCCGCAGGCACCCCCTTTCGGGCTCTCAGGGGCCTCGTCACGGGGCCTCGTCACGGGGCCTCGTCACGGGGCCTCGTCACGGGGCCTCGACGCGAGCCTCAACGCGGGGCGGTCCGCAGCTCGTCGAGCCAGTCCGCGACGGACCACACCAGGTACGACGCCACCAGGCTGGCCAGCGACACCTCCAGCAGCCCCCACAGCCGCCAGGGCGACGGCGTGACCCCCGGTTCCACGCTGGTGTCGCCGGCGAGCAGCACCACCACCGGCGTCGCCCAGACGCCGACCATCATCAGCACGAAGCCCACGCCTCGCAACCCGGTCGCGACCAGGCGCACACGGGCGTCGGACGCCCGGCCCGGGCGACCTGTCCCGACGTCGCGCCTGCGCACCCGCCACCTCCGTCATCGATGGACGGGGTCCGGTCGGCCACCCGCAGGTGCCGGACCATCCACCTCGCCAGCATGCACCACGGGTCACCGCCGTGGCAAGGGGTGTCGCGGACGTCGGATCGTGGGGCTGGTCACCCGCCGGGCCTACCCTGTCCGACGCGCGCCCGTAGCTCAGTCCGGAAAGAGCAGCGGCCTTCTAATCCGCCGGTCGCAGGTTCGAATCCTGCCGGGCGCACGTCGCGGCCCCAGGTCGTCGTGGGGTCGTCGTGGGGGTCACAGCACCGGCAGCACGTCGTCGGCGAACCCCGCACGGAACAGCGCCCGAAGGGCGGCCCGGTCGCCGTGGGCCCGGCCGACCACGTCGATGCCGACCGAGACCGCCAGGTCCAGGCACACCTGCGGCACCACGACGTCGAGGCCCTCGACGCTGCGGGTGAGGTCGTCGAGGTGGACGGCCTGCTCCACCACGCGGGTGGCGAGGTAGTCGTCGAACCGGATGGACAGGCCACCGAAGACGGCGACGAGCCGGTCGGGTTCCACGGCCGGCACGCGCTCGGCGAGCGCGTCGAGGCGCTGGCCCAGGCGTCGCAGCAGGTGGTCGTGGCCCACGGCGGCAACCGCGGCCCCGCGGTCACGGATGGCGACGTGGTCGTCGGGACCCAGCATGTCGGCCACCCCGCCCAGGTAGGCGGCGGCCGAGTCGAAGTCGGGGGGGCCGTCGGGTTCGTCGGCATCGAGGTAGTCGCCCACGACCCACACCGCACCGCGTGCCAGGTGGCCGGCCAGGCTCGACACGGCCTGGTGCTCCAGCACCGAGGGGCGCTCCCACGCGCGTGCCACGGACGGGTCCGCCAGGGCCGCCGCCACCGCCCGGGCCCCTGCCAGCCACACCGCCGCCGTGGTCGTGTCCGGCTGTGCGACCCCGGGAGGTCCGGGAGTCGCGCCCGACGGACCCGCGGCCGGTGCATCGACGGGTGCGCCGGGCGTGCCATGGTCGCCGACGCGGTGGAGCCAGCGGTCCTCCTTCTGGCCCGGCCCGCGCGGCACCTCGACCACCAGGTCGCGCTCGGCGAGGACGGCCAGGATCCGGCCGACGGCGTCGATGTCGGCGAAGTCGTGCTGGCGACGGGTCCGGGTGCGCACCTCACCGATCGTCTGGGGGCCCCGCAGCAGCAACACCGACAGCACGGCGACCTCGGCGGGGTCGAGGCCGAGCCGATCGGGCACGGTGTGGGCGAACTTGGTGACCCGGTCCCCGGGGTTGCGCACCGGTCGCGCCAGACGCCGATCCCGTAGCGACAGCAGGGCCTGCTGGACCTCCTGCTCGCCGTAGTCGACCACGGGGTCACGGCTGGTCGCCTGGTTGCAGGCGGTCCGCAGGGCGTTGAGGGTCAGGGGGTAGGCGCCCGGCGTGGTGGCCTGCTTCTCGACCAGGCAGCCCAGGACCCGCACCTCGGCCGGTGACAGGTCCCCGACGACCGACTCGCCGGCCGTCGCGTCGTGGGCGGACGAGGTCACGTCGGTCATGGGTGTTCCCCTCGTGCTGGTCGTGCCGGTCGTGGCCGCCGTCAGGCGAGGATGCCGTCGATCCAGGCCGCGAGGTCGACGTCGGCGTCGGTGACCGACGAGTCGGCATCGTGGGTCACCAGGGTGATCACCACCGAGCCCCACGTGACCAGCAGGTCGGGATGGTGGTTTCGCCGCTGGGCCTCCAGCGCGATCCGCACGGTCAGGCCCATCGCCTCGGCGTAGTCGCCGACCTCGACGGACTTGTGGATGCCGTCGTCGTCCAGCTCCCAGCCCAGCAGTTCCTCGCGTACACGGTCACGGGCGTCCATGGTGGGTCCTCTGCTCGGGGTGGTCGGGTCGAAGAGCGCGGTGTCGGGATCGTGGGGGGTCGGACTGCCTGGCCGGCGGCCTCAGGCCTCGTCGGGGAGTTCGTCGGCGATGGCCGCGAGGATGCCGGGACGCTCGTCGCCGACGGTCGTGGACTCGCCGTGGCCGGTGTGCACGAGGGTGTCGTCGGGCAGGCCCAGCACCTGGTCGCGGATCGATCGCAGGATCGTCGGCCGGTCCGAGAACGACCGTCCCGTGGCACCCGCACCCCCGGCGAACAGGGTGTCCCCGGTGAACACCTGACCACCCGACCCGGTCGTGTCGCCGTCGACCAGCACGCAGGACCCGGGTGAGTGGCCCGGGGCATGGCGCACGACCAGCGTGCCGTCGGCGACGTCGATCTCCAGGCCGTCGTCGAGGTCGCCGTCCGGCCCGCGGTCGGGGTGCACGGCGTCCCACAGCATCCGGTCGGCCGGATGCAGCCAGACCGGCGCACCGACACGGTCGGCCAGCTCCACGGCCGCGTTGACATGGTCGTTGTGCCCGTGGGTGCACACGATCGCCACCACCGTGCGGTCCCCGATGGCCTCCACGATCGGGTCGGCGTCGTGGGGCGCGTCCACGACGACCACCTCCCGGTGGTCGCCCACCAGCCACACGTTGTTGGTGACGTCGAAGTCCTGTCCGTCGAGGGAGAAGACGCCGTCGACCTGGACGTGGTCGTGGGCCAGCATCAACGGTCCCCCATCGCGACGACCGAGCGCAGCACCTCGCCACGCTCCATGCGGTGGAACGCCTCCTCGACGTCGCCGATCCCGATGACCTCGCTGACGAAGCCGTCGAGGTCGAAGCGCCCCTGGGTGTACAGCGACACCAGACGGGGGAAGTCGCGTTCGGGCAGGCAGTCGCCGTACCACGACGGCTTGAGCGCACCACCCCGACCGAAGAAGTCGATCATCGGGATGTCGGGCAGTGGCATGTCGGGCGTGGGCACCCCCACCTGCACCACGGTGCCGGCCAGGTCCCGGGCGTAGAAGGCCTGCTCGAGCACGTCGGGATGGCCGACGGCCTCGACCACGATGTCGGCCCCGTGGCCCCCGGTCAGGTCGCGCACGGCCTCGACCGGGTCCTGCTCGCCGGCGTTGACGGTGTGGGTGGCACCGAAGCCCCGCGCCCACTCCAGCTTGGTGTCGTCGAGGTCCACGGCGATGATCGTGTGGGCGCCGACCAGGGCCGCACCCGCGATCGCGGCGTCGCCGACGCCACCGCACCCGAAGACCGCGATCGAGTCACTGACGGTGACCCCGCCGGTGTTGACGGCGGCGCCGTAGCCGGCCATCACGCCACACCCCAGCAGGCCGACCGCCTCGGGTCGCGCCTCGGGCACGCGGGTGCACTGCCCGGCCGCGACCAGGGTCTGCTCGGCGAACGCCCCGATGCCCAGTGCCGGGGACAGTTCGGTGCCGTCGGCAAGGGTCATGGGCTGGTCGGCGTTGTGGGTCGCGAAGCAGTTGCGGACCTCGCCTCGGCGGCACGCCCGGCACTCGCCGCACACGGCCCGCCAGTTGAGCACGACGAAGTCCCCCGGGGCGACCGACGTCACGTCCTCACCGACCGACTCCACCACACCGGCGGCCTCGTGGCCCAACAGGAAGGGAAACTCGTCGTTGATGCCACCCTCGCGGTAGTGCAGGTCGGTGTGGCACACCCCGCAGGCCTGCACGGTCACGCGGGCCTCCCCCCGGCCGGGGTCCGGGACGACGACGTCGACCACCTCCACCGGTTCACCCTGTGCACGTGCGATGACGCCCTGGACCGTGGTGGCCATGCCGTCGGCTCCTCGTCGACTCGATCGGGACGCGACGACGGCCGCCGACCGGCGACCGCGCGCCCCACCCAGCCTAGGAGGCCCCGGGTGGCCGGTCAGCCCCACCCTGCCGCGCCCCCACGGCGACGGCCCCGCCCGGCGTTGCTGCCGTGACGGGGCCGTTGGGGTCTGCCGGGGGGAATGCCCAGGCCCAGCCGGTGGGAATGCCCGGGCTCAGCCGGTGGGAATGAACGTGTGTTCGCCGCCGTGGATGACCACGGTGGTGCCGTCGGGGACCTGGTCCCACAGCCACAGCGCGTCCGGGCGGGTCAGGCGGGTGCACCCGTGGCTGGCCGGGTAGGGGGGCACGCTGTTGGAGCCGTGGATCGCCCACCCCTTGTAGAAGTACATCGGGTCGTAGAGCGTGCCGAGGTCGGCCACGCGCTCACCGGCGATGCGACGCTGGATCGTGAAGGTCCCGACCGGGGTCTTGGCGTTGGCCGTGTCGCCGTCGGCCTGCAGGTACTGCTCCCCGCTGCCGCTGCTGGTGGGCATCGTGCGGACGCGACTGCCATCCTTGACCAGGTGCATGACCTGGTGGGTGAGGTCGATCTCGATGCGGGTGCCGGGTCCGCCCACCAGCGACGGGGAACTCGGGTTGCGCAACGCGTCGGAGCTCTGGGGCCCCAGCACGCCGTCGGCGGTGATGCCGTTGACCAACTGGAAGGCCTGGAGGGCCGAGCGCAGCGCGTCGTTGTTGTCCCCGTCGACCGAGCCGATGTAGTAGCCCAGGTCCTTGAGTGCCTGCTTGGCGTCCGACACCGACAACGTCCCGCTGGGCAGGTCCGAGTCGGGGGCGTCGTCGGCCTCCGACGCGTCCTCGGTCTCCTCGGGCTCCGGGGGCGGCTTGGGCTTGGCATCGTCGGAGGCCAGGGCCTCCTTGGTCCGGGGTCCGACCTTGCCATCGACCTCGAGGTCGTTGACACGCTGGAAGTCCTTGATGGCGGCCAGGGTGAGCGGCCCGACGTCGCCGTCGATCTTCCCGCCGTAGTAGCCCAGGTCGAACAGGACGGTCTGGACCTCGGCGGCCTCCTTGGCCTCTTCCTCGGCCTTCTTGCGCGCCTCCTCCTCGGCCTTCGCCCTGGCCTCCGCCTCCGCCTTGGCTTCTGCCTCGGCCTCGGCCTTGGCTTCTGCCTCGGCCTCCGCCTTGGCTTCTGCCTCCGCCTCGGCTGCCGCCGCCTCGGACGCGGCAGCCTCGGACGCCGCGGCCTCGGACGCCGCGGCCTCGGACGCCGCGGCCTCGGACGCCGCGGCCTCGGAGGCAGCGGCCTCGGTGTCGACCTCGCTGGACGTGCCGGAGCGACCGGCCTCGTCGGCTGCCGAACCCGCGACCGCGGGAGCAGTGGGCTGGTCGGCGGCGGTCGACGGGGCGCAGGCCGAAACGGCCACGAACGTGGCCAGGACGGCGGCGGAGCGTCGAAGAGTTGCCATGGTGTTGACCTTGGGGGCGTCGATGCGCGAGGTTATCCCACGAGGCTCGCGGGGCGGATGTTCCGAGTGCAACCAGATGCGGGAATGCCGTTGTCGGTCGCCGCGGCGAGGAACAGCAGGACGCGGGCACGACCCGTCCTGCACACGACGTCGTGGAGGGCGTCGACATGGGCGAACGCGTCGGGTCCGCCGCCTGTTCCGACATCGCCAGAATCGATCGTCGGCCTCGAAGGTCCGACGGGGATTGCGGTCGATGCCACCTGCCGCCACGGCGCGACGCTGCAGGTGGGCCAGGGTGTTGGCCGTCCACCAACACCACAGCGCGACCTCGGCGACCATCACCGCCATCGCCACGCCGACGAGGTTGTCCGCTGGCGGCATCCGCAGCCCCGACAGGAACGAGGCCACCGACGTCACCACCGACCATCCCAGCACGAACACCGCCAGCATGAGCACCCGTGCCACCACGCGCAGGACCGCCTCGAGGCCGCGGGTGATCCCCCATCGCATGGCCGCGGGCTCCTTCGGCGTCGTGGGCCGAGTCCAGTAGCCTAGGCACCACAATCGAACATGCCGTTCCACACGGGAGAGATCGACGCCACGGGCGTCGGCGCCGAAGGGGCAACCACTCCCACGAAACTCTCAGGCACCCGAACCGTGTGGGCACGACGAACTCTGGAGAGCGGCCACCCCGGTGGCCCGCCGACGGTGCAAGTCGTCGCGACGGACCCCTCCGGTCCGCCCCGACGACGAACCTCTCAGGCCCCCGGTCACGGGCGACGACAGAGCGGGAGGTCACGACGCGAGCCGCGCGTCGTCGCACCCACCGCCGCCCCCGCCCGGAGACCCCATGGCCAGCTCCCCGTCCCGATCCTCCGGACGTGCCGACGACCACGTCGCGGCCCGCGTCGACACCGGCCCGGACGGCCTGCGCCGGACCCCACTGCACGACCTCCACGTGGCGGCCGGTGCGCGCCTGGTCGACTTCGCCGGGTGGTCGATGCCGGTCAGCTACGAGTCGGCGCTCGACGAACATCGCCACACCCGGACGGCCGCGGGCCTGTTCGACGTCGGACACATGCTGGTGATCGACCTCCATGGCGAGGACGCGGCCGCGTCCCTGGGTGCGCTGACGCCCTCCACGGTGGCGACCCTGGCCCCGGGGCGCTCCCGCTACCTCGTCCTGACCAACGACCGCGGGGGCTGTGTCGACGACCTGATCGTCACGCGCATCGACGACGACCACCTCCGGGTGGTGGCCAACGCCGCCCGGGCCGACGTCGACCTCGCCCACCTGCAGGACCACACCCCCGAGCGGGTGACGGTGCGGGCCCGCCCCGACCTCGGCGTGCTCGCGCTGCAGGGGCCGGAGGCCGCGGAGGTCCTGGCCGACCTCGACGACCACCCCGAGTCCACCGAGGACCTGCGCTTCCTCGACGGCCGGCCGACGTCACTGGGCGCGCCGGGGGGATCCGCCACCGACACCTGGCTGTCACGCGGCGGCTACACCGGCGAGGACGGCTTCGAGGTCATCGCCGACGGACCCACCCGCCACCGCCTGGCCACCGCGCTGCTGGCCGACGACCGGGTGCGCTGGGTCGGCCTGGCCGCCCGCGACTCGCTGCGGCTGGAGGCCGGACTGTGCCTGTACGGCCAGGACCTCGACGAGGACACGACGCCGATCGAGGCCGGGCTCACCTGGACCATCCCCCGGGTCGCTCGCGAGCGACCCGACTGCCCGGGCGCGGACGTGCTGGCCCGCCAACTGGCCGACGGACCGCCGCGGCGCCTGGTCGGTCTGTCCGTGGCGGGACGACGTCCGGTTCGACCCGGGGCCGACCTGTCCCACGACGGCCGGCCCGTGGGCACCGTGACCTCGGGTGGCTGGGGCGCGACCGTGGACGCACCGGTCGCGATGGGCCACGTGGCCAGCGACGTCGCCGTCGGCACCGACCTGGTCGCCGACGTCCGCGGACGCGACGTCGCCGTGGCGGTGGTCGACCTGCCCCACGTCCCCCACCACTACCGACGATGACGCCCGTCGCCGACGCGCCGCCGACGCGAGCCGCCCACCGTTCCGTCACCTCCCCCGTCCGACACCACTCCCCGCCCACCCCGACCCCACGCCCCGAGACATCGACGGGGAGCCCTCGGAGGACGACATGACCACGACCCTGCCGGCGCGACCCGCTGTCGCCGCCAGCCCGACCACCCTCCCGGACGGCTTCGCCCGCCGCCACATCGGCCCCGACGCGGCCCAGGTCGCCACGATGCTGGACCGCCTCGGCGTGTCGTCGTTGGACGACCTGATGACCCAGGCGTTGCCACCCGGCGTGGACCACCGTGGCCGCGGCGACCTGCCGGGGGCCCGCCGGGAGTCCGAGGCGTTGGCCGTCCTGCGGGCACGAGCGGACGCGTGCCGACCGGGCACGCCACTGATCGGCATGGGCTACCACACGACCACGACGCCCGCGGTGATCCGGCGCAACGTGCTGGAGAACCCGGCCTGGTACACCGCCTACACGCCCTACCAGTCCGAGATCTCGCAGGGTCGGCTCGAGGCCCTGCTGCACTTCCAGACGATGGTGTGCGACCTCACCGGCCTGGACGTGGCCAACGCCTCGTTGCTGGACGAGGCCTCCGCGGCTGCCGAGGCGGTCGGGCTGGCCCATCGGGCGACGCGGGGTCGTCACGACGTCGTGGCGGTGGACCGCGACGTCCACCCCCAGACGCTGGCCGTGGTCGAGACCCGCACCCGGGGGCTGGGCCTGGACGTACGACTGGTGGACCTCGACGCGGACGACCCGGCCGAGGCGCTGGCCGACACCTTCGGCCTGCTGGTCCAGGAGCCGGGCTCCTCCGGCCAGGTCCGCGACACGGCGGCATGGACGGCGGCGGCCGCCGACGCCGGGGCGATCGCGATCGCGGCCTGCGACCCGTTGTCGCTGCTGCTGCTGGAGGCGCCCGGTGGACGCGGCTACGACGTGGCCGTCGGGTCCACGCAGCGCTTCGGCGTGCCGCTGTGGTACGGCGGTCCGCATGCGGCCTTCATCGCCGTCCGGGAGACCCATCGCCGGATGCTTCCCGGGCGGTTGGTGGGTGTGTCGGTGGACCGAGCAGGCAACGCCGGCCTGCGCCTGGCCCTCCAGACCCGTGAGCAGCACATCCGTCGCGAGCGTGCGACCTCCAACATCTGCACGGCCCAGTCGCTGCCGGCCATCGCCGCCGTGTCCTACGCGATCTTCCACGGTCCCGAGGGCCTGCGCCAGATCGCCCAGCGCATCCACGACGCGACCGGTGTGCTGGTGGCCCGCCTCGCCGCCCTGGACGTCGAGGTCGTCACGACCCGTTGGTTCGACACGGTGACCGTCGCGGTGCCCGATGCCGCCGCGGTGCACGCCACGGCACGCGCCGACGACCTGGAGCTCCGCGAGGTCGACGACACCCACGTCGGGATCGCCTTCGGTGAGGGCGCCGACGCCGCCCTGGTGGACCGGGTCGTGGCCGCCGTCGCCACCGCGCTCGACCGGTCCGAGTCCGACGACGTCGTGGTGCCGGACTCCCCGCTGGCCGACCTCCCGACCCGCGACGTGCTGCGCCACGCCGTGTTCGCCGACCACCAGTCCGAGACCGCCCTGATGCGGCTGCTGCGGCGCTGGTCGGACCGGGACCTCGCCCTGGATCGCACCATGATCCCGCTCGGCTCGTGCACGATGAAGCTCAACGCCGCGGCCGAGCTGGAGCCGATCTCGTTCCCCGGCTTCGCCGACCTGCACCCGTTCGTGCCGCACGCACGCGCGGCCGGACTCCACGAGGTGATCCACGACCTGCGCACCTGGCTGGCCGAACTGACCGGCTTCGAGCGCGTGTCGCTGCAGCCCAACGCGGGCTCCCAGGGCGAGTTCGCCGGGCTGCTCGCGATCCGGCGTTGGCACGAGGCGAACGGGGACCACGACCGCACCGTCGTGCTGATCCCGTCGTCGGCCCACGGCACCAACGCCGCGTCGGCGGCGATGGCCGGCATGGACGTCGAGGTGGTCGCCTGCGACGAGGCCGGCAACGTCGACCTGGACGACCTGCGCGCCCGCTGCCGGGCACACGGCGACGACCTCGCTGCGCTGATGGTGACCTACCCGTCCACGCACGGGGTGTTCGAAGCCGCCATCACCGACGTCGTCGACGCCGTGCACGACGCGGGTGGGCAGGTCTACCTCGACGGGGCCAACCTCAACGCCCTGGTCGGCTGGGTCCGCCCGGGTGACCTGGGGGCCGACGTGGCGCACCTCAACCTCCACAAGACCTTCGCCATCCCCCACGGTGGCGGCGGGCCGGGGGTCGGACCGATCGGCGTGGCCGCCCACCTGGTCGACCACCTGCCCGGGCACCCCGTGGTGGCGCCCGATGCCGGGGATGCCGGCGCCGTGGCCGCCGCCCCGTGGGGATCGGCCGGGATCCTGCCGATCTCGTGGGCCTACCTCGCCATGATGGGTCGCGAGGGGCTGCAGGCGGCCACCGCCGTGGCCGTCCTCGGCGCGAACGACCTGGCCCATCGGCTCGGCGAGGACTTCCCGGTGCTGTACCGGGGGGCCCACGGCCGGGTCGCCCACGAGTGCATCCTGGACCTGCGCGACATCACCGCCACCACGGGCGTCACCAACGAAGACGTCGCCAAGCGCCTGATCGACTTCGGCTTCCACGCACCCACGATGTCCTTCCCGGTGCCCGGCACGTTGATGGTGGAGCCCACGGAATCGGAGTCGCTGGTCGAGCTCGACCGCTTCGTCGCGGCCATGACCACCATCCGGGCCGAGATCGACGCCGTCGCCGACGGCGACATCGCGGTCGACGACAGCCCCCTGCGCCACGCCCCCCACACGGCCGCGGTCGCGGTGGCCGACGACTGGGACCGGGCCTACCCGCGGTCCCAGGGGGCCTTCCCCGCAGGTCCGGCAACGGCCCCCGACAAGTACTGGCCTCCCGTGGGACGCATCGACAACGCCGGCGGCGACCGCAACCCGATCTGTGCCTGCCCCCCGATGACCGAGTACACCGACCTCGTCTAGCCCCCCCTCCGCGGGCTCGGGTGCCGGTCTCGGTACCCCGGTCAGGGCATGGTGGTGGGCCCGAGGCGCACCGACAGGCAGGTGACGCAGCCCTCGAGCCGTTCGAACTCGTCGATCTCGACGGTCACGACGTCCAGTCCGCGCGCGGCCAGCAGTGCGGCCGTGCGCGGCGCCCCGGTCGCCACCAGCACGCGCTCCGCACCCAGCGCCACCACGTGGGCGCCGGGTTCCTCCGGGGCGGCGAGGAACGACGGGAACCGGGTCGGGTCGTCGACCACGGGCACGTACCCGACCACGGTGTGGTCCGGCAGGGCCGTCACGGCGGACTTCAGGTGCAGCACACGGGTGACCGGCACGGCCACCACCGTCCGGCCGAGCGGGGCGAGGTGCCTCGCCAACTGGCGGATCCCGGTGTCGTTGGTGCGCCCGCCGCGACCGACGTAGACGGTGTCGCCGACCTGCAGCACGTCACCCCCGTCCAGGGTGGCCGGCGCCGTCACCGCGACCGTGCGAAGGCCCGCCTCCTCCAGCGCCGTGGCCACCCCCGCGGTCTCGCCGCGACGTTCGGGGGCGCCCGGACGGGTCACCACGCCGAGGTCGCCGACCACGACCGCCGCGTCCTCCACGAAGACCGCGTCGGGGCAGTCGTCGGCCGGCGCGACCTCGCGGATCGACCAGCCATGGGCCATGAACGCCTCGACGTAGCCCTCCCACTGCCGTCGAGCGCGTTCGACGTCGACCGGGCGACGTGGCAGGTGGGTGACCAGGCCGTCGGCCAGGCGCGGGCCAGGACGACGAACGAGCGCCGTCGGCGCCGGGGCCGTGGGTGCGGAGCGGGACGGGCGCGACATGCCGCCAGCATGCCGCGCCCCGGGGGCGCCTGCCGGCACGGCCCGCCCACGGCGAGACCACACGAGACCACACCGGGGGGACCTCGCCCCGCCTCGGGCGTCCTAGCCTGCCGTGGACGCCGCCCGGGTCGCACGGGCCCGGCACCGGGACGGACCGCCCATGGACGACGCCACGACCACCGACCCCGCGCGCAGTCGGGTCACGGCCGCCAGCCGTCGCCTGGTCGGCGCCCTCACCCTCACCAAGTTCGGCGACCGGATCGTCGACCCGAAGACCGTGCTGCCCTGGTTCCTCGAGTCGGCCGGGGCACCGCTGGTCCTGACCGGGCTGCTGGTCCCGATCCGCGAGTCCGGTGCCCTGCTCCCCCAGGCGGCCATCTCGCCGTGGGTCGCCAGCCACGAGCGACGGACGTGGGTGTGGGTGCTCGGGGCCATCGGACAGGCGATCGCGGCGGCCGGCATGGGCGCCACGGCGGCCACGCTGACCGGGACCGTGGCAGGTGTGGCGATCCTGGTGCTGGTGGCCGTGTTCGCCTTCGCCCGGTCGCTGTGCAGCCTGAGCATCAAGGACGTCATGGGACGAACCATCCCGGCCGGACGGCGCGGGCGGGTGACGGGGTGGGCGGACTCGGCGTCGGGCCTGGCCGCGCTGACGCTGGGCCTGGGGTTGCGGGGGGTGGAGGGCTCGGCCGCCACCACCTTCGCCTGGCTGCTGGTGGGCGGGGCCGTGTTGTGGCTGCTCGCGGTGGTCGTCCTGGCGGGAATCGACGAGCCCCCCGCCACCGGCGACGACCGCGACATCGAGTCGTTGGCCGACGCGGTCCGCCTGCTGCGCGAGGATGCCGACTTCCGCCACTTCGTCGTGGCCAGGACGCTGCTGCTGGCATCGGCGCTGACCCCACCGTTCGTCGTGGCGCTGGCCGTGGAGGCCACCGGCAGCGACATCGCCGGCCTGGGCCCGTTCGTGGTCGCGGCCGGGCTGGCGGCACTGCTCGGCGGTCGCACGTGGGGCCGGTTCGCGGACCGCTCCAGCCGCGTCGTCATGGCGGCCGCGGCAGGCACGGCCTCGGTCGTGGTCCTGGTCGTGGTGGCCGTGGCGCTGGCCGGCGCCGACACCCTTCGGCCGTGGGTCGTGCTGTACTTCGTGCTGTCGCTGATCCACACCGGGGCCCGGGTCGGTCGCTCCACCTACGTCGTGGAACTCGGTGACCGCGGTGCCCGGACCAGCTACGTGGCGGTGTCCAACACCGTGATGGGCCTGCTGCTGCTGGTCGTCGGCGGCCTCACGTCGCTGCTGGCCCTGCTCGGCACCGAGGTCGCGCTGGTCGCGCTGGCCCTGCTGGGCGCGGCCGGCGTGCCCGTGGCACTGCGCCTGCCCGAGACCGGTGTCGGTGCACACGCGACGGACGGCGACACGACGCGGTGAACCCCCGGGACCGACGTGGCGTCGTCCGGCGCCGGTCCACACGGCCACCCTGGCGGTAGCGTCGGGCGGATGGACACCTTCCGCCTGTGGCTCACCCACCAACTCGACACCCTGCGTTCCTCGCTGTGGGTCATCCCCGCGATCGGGGTCGGCGTCGGGATCGTGGCGGCGTTCCTGCTGGCCGCGCTCGGCGACGCCGGCTCGGGCGTGCTGCCGCTGTTCGTGGGGTCGGCCGACAGTGCCCGCAGCGTGCTGTCGGTGATCGCCGGGTCGACCATGACCGTGACCTCGCTGACCTTCTCCCTCACGGTGGTCGCCCTGCAGGTCGCGTCCGGGCAGTTCACGCCCCGGCTGATGCGCTCGTTCCTGTCCGATCGTGGCAACAAGGTGGTCCTGGCGATCTTCCTCGGCACCTTCACGCTGTCGCTGGTGCTGCTGCAGTTCGTGCAGGGCGCCACCGAGACCTTCACCGTCCAGGTGCCGACGCTGGGCGTGACCCTGGCGATCCTGGCCGCCCTGGCCTCCATCATCGCGCTGGTGTACTTCATCCACCACCTGACCCAGCAGCTCCGGATCGACCGCGTGATGTGGCGTGTCGCCGACGCCACGCTGGCGGCCATCGACGCCAACTACCGCCCGGCGCGACTGCCCGACGACGACGCGGACGAGGTCGACCTGCCCGACCAGCTCGTGGTGGTCGCGGCGCGGCGTTCGGGACACCTCAACGACTTCGACCTCGACGCGTTGCTCGACGCGGCCGTCGAGGCCCGGCTGACCGTGCGCCTGCGGCCGGTCGTGGGGGCCTTCGTCGTGGCCGGCACGACACTGGCCTGGGCCTGGCCCGCCGACGACACCGACGCCGGCGAGCTCGACGACGACACGGCGCGACGCGTCGTCGCCGACCACGTGCTGTTGTCGTCGGACCGCAGCGTCGCCCACGACCCCTCCTTCGGCATCCGCCAGCTGGTCGACATCGGTGCTCGGGCGTTGTCGCCCGGTGTGAACGACCCCACCACGGCCGTGGAGGCCATCCAGCACCTCAGCCGGGTCCTGCGGGGGCTGGCCCACCGCGACGTCGGCACCCTCGTGCGCGCCCGGGACGGCTCCACCGTCATGTTCCCGCGACCCTCCTTCGACGACCACCTCGACCTGGCCGTCAACCAACTCCTCCACTACGGGGCCGGTGACGCCGAGGTGCTGCGCGCACTGGTCCAACTGGTGCGTGACGTTGGCGAGGACGTCGGCAGCACCGCCCGCCGTGACCAGCTGGCGGCCCACCTGGACCAGCTCGAGGCGGTCATCGAGGAACGCGACCTGTCGCCCCGCGAGCGCGAACCGGTCGACAACGCCGTGGACGTGGCCCGCGAGATCCTCGCCGGCATCGAGTCCGGCGCCGATCCGCACGCCTCGTGACGGCCGACCGGAGACGGGCTGACGGACAATGGGGTGGGTCCTAGAGTCGGTGGTCCCCACTGTCCCAGCACCCGACCGAACCCGACGAGGATTCCGATGACCGTCACGTCGACCATGATGGACGACCACCAGCTCACCGTGCAGCAGATGTTCTGGCACGGGGCCAAGGTCCATGCGGACCACCAGGTCGTGACCTGGCAGGGCGACCACGCGACCCGCCACACCTTCGCCGAGACCGCCGAGCGGGCCATCCGGCTGACCAATGCCCTGCAGGACCTGGGCGTCGGGCCCGGTGACGTGGTGGCCTCGTTCATGTGGAACAACCACGCCCACGCCGAGGCCTACCTGGGCGTGCCGTGCATGGGCGCGATCCTGCACACCCTCAACATCCGACTGTTCCCCGACCAGCTCGACTACGTCATCCGCGACGGCGGGGACACGGTCATCATCGTCGACGACACGCTGGTCCCGCTGCTGGCCAAGGTCAAGGACACGCTCGAGGTCGTGGACCACGTGGTGGTGGTCGGCGACGGGGACGCCTCGGCGCTCGGGCGCGACGTGCTGCGCTACGAGGAGCTGCTGGCGGACGCCTCCACGGAGCCGAACTGGCCCGACGTGGTCGAGACCGATCCCTGCACCATGTGCTACACCTCCGGCACCACCGGCAACCCCAAGGGCGTGGTGTACTCGCACCGGTCCCAGTGGACCCACACCTTCGGGGCCAACATGGGCGGGCTGGGCGTCCGGTCCGGGGACCGGCTGCTCATGATCGTCCCGCAGTTCCACGCCAACGCCTGGGGCCTGATCTACCTGTCCTGGATCATGGGCATGGACATCCTCCAGCCCGGCCCGCACCTGCAGCCCGAGCCGCTGGCGGCGTTCATCGCCGCCGAGCGCCCCACCTTCGCCGCGGCCGTGCCGACGGTGTTCAACGGCCTGCTGCAGTACAGCCAGGTCGCCGAGGTGGACCTGTCGTCCATCGAGTCGTGCGTCATCGGTGGCGCCGCGGTGCCGCGCAGCCTGATCGACGCCTTCCACGAGCAGTTCGACGTGGACGTCGTCCAGGGCTGGGGCATGACCGAGATGTCGCCGTTGGGCACGGTCGGACTGCCGCCGTCCCACGACATGGACTGGGAGGAGGGCGCCGCCTATCGCGCCAAGGCCGGCCGGATCGTGCCCGGCGTCGAGATGCGCATCGTGGGTGACGACGGCGAGGAACTGGCCTGGGACGGCGACACCCAGGGCGAGGTCGAGGTCCGGGGGCCGTGGATCACCGCCGGCTACCACGAGCTGGACGACGCCGGGGAGAAGTTCCACGACGGCTGGCTGCGCACGGGCGACGTCGGCGTGATCGAACCCGGCGGCTACCTCGTCATCAAGGACCGCTCCAAGGACGTCATCAAGTCCGGTGGCGAGTGG
The DNA here is from genome assembly GCA_963735045.1 of uncultured Nitriliruptorales bacterium. Classification (GTDB taxonomy): domain Bacteria; phylum Actinomycetota; class Nitriliruptoria; order Nitriliruptorales; family Nitriliruptoraceae; genus Salsipaludibacter. Next base: position 1,540,373 of record CAVTIZ010000003.1, read on the forward strand.
ATCTCGTCGGTGGACCTGGAGAACGAGATCATGGCCCACGACGACGTGGTGGAGGCCGCGGTCATCGGCGTGCCCGACGAGAAGTGGGACGAGCGGCCGTTGGCCTGTGTCGTGGTGGCCGATGGCGCCGAGCTCTCCCCCGCCGACCTGGTCGGGTTCCTCGAGGGCCGGATCGCGTCGTGGTGGATGCCCGAACGCTGGGCATTCGTCGACGAGATCCCCAAGACCTCCGTGGGCAAGTTCGACAAGAAGGTGCTGCGCGGGGACAACGACGAGGGCAACCTCGAGGTGGTCCGCGCCGACTGACACCCCCGGCCCGCGTGGTGGCGAATGGCCGGCTCCGGGTCGGTCCGGTAGCCTCGTCGGTCGCGTCCGGGTTCCGCCCGGACGCGCATGGTGGCTGTAGCTCAGCTTGGTTAGAGCGTCTGGTTGTGATCCAGAAGGCCGGGGGTTCAAGTCCCCTCAGCCACCCCATCGATCGACCACCACGTGCCGATGGTCACCATCGGCGCGTTCGCGGCCGGACCCACCACGCAGTACCGTGTCCGGTCGCCACCTGCGCCGCTAGCTCAATTGGCAGAGCATCCGGCTCTTAACCGGCAGGTTCGGGGTTCAAGTCCCTGGCGGCGCACCATCCGACGGGCCCGGCGCATGCCGGGCCCGTCGTCGTGTCCGGGACCGCATCGCTGGCGACGGGGTCGGGCGAGCCGGTCAGTCAGGCGACCTGGCGCCGACCGGCCAGGCGCAGCAGCGCCAGCCCGATGGCCACCAGCACCAGTCCCAGCCCCGTGGCCATCGCCGCGACCCCGAACGCCACCACCGAGGTGAACAGCGACGCCCGCAGGAACGACGCGGTCATGACGACGTCACGGGTGGGGTCGTCCTGGTCGAGCTGGGCAAAGGTGGCCCCGCCGCTGGCCTCCAGGGCGTGCTCGTTGATGACGTTGGCCTGGGACCAGGCGGTGACGGGCCCGTTGACCTGCTGGCCGGCGGCCAGGTCGGCATCGGCGGACACGGTGATGTCCTCGTTGGCGAGCTGGCCCTGGACCGCGACCCAGGTGGCGACTCCGGCGATGGCCATCACGGCACCGGCGACGACGACCAGCCAGGCGAGGATGCGCACCACGGTGGCATCCGACAGCGAGGTGGGGACCTCGGCATCGGATCGCGACGGGGAATCGGCGATCATGGGCAGCTCCTTGCCGGGTCGCATGCCCACCGAGGGGATCCACGGGGACGGTGCGGCGATGGTGCCACACCGACGGCGTTGCACCAACCCCCCCTGGTCCTCCCGGGGCCCTCCCGGGGCCCTCCCGGGGCCTTCCCGGGGGCGATCGGCCACGCGGGCGGCCGCCGGGCTGGCACCATGGCCCGGTCGTGGTGTCGACCAGCCGACCCGGGAGACGACGTGTTGTTCCAGGAGGTGGCCGCCACGTGGTCGGCCGTGGGCGCGACGCGGTCACGCCGCGACAAGGTGGCCAACCTGGCGACGACGCTGGGACGTCTCGACCCGACCGAACTCGTGGCCGGGACCGCGTTCCTGACCGGTGCGCCGCGGCAGGGCCGACTGGGGGTCGGGTGGGCCACCCTGCGCGACCTCGACGTCGCCGCCGCCACCCGGTCCTCACTCACCGTCCTCGACGTCGACCAGGCCTTCGCGACCGTGGCCACCACCCAGGGTCGTGGATCGGTCGCGCGCCGCGCCGACCTGCTGGCGGCCCTGTTCGCGGCGGCCACCGGCGACGAGCAGGACCTGCTCCGCGGCCTGGTGCTCCAGGAGGTGCGCCAGGGCGCGCTGGAGGGCGTGGTGCTGACCGCCGTGGCCGCGGCGGCGGAGGTCGACGAGGCGGTGGTCCGTCGCGCGGCCATGCTGACCGGCGACCTGACCGCCGCCGCCGTGCTGGCGATGACCGAGGGGGCCCCGGCCCTGGCGGCGGTGCGGTTGCAGGTGGGACGCCCGGTCCAGCCGATGCTGGCCTCGTCGGAACCCGATGTCGCGGCCGCCCTGGCGCGAACCGGACCGGCACGGGTCGACACCAAGCTGGACGGGATGCGCATCCAGGTCCACCGGGACGGCGACGACGTGGCCGTGTTCACCCGCAGCCTGCGTGACGTGACCGCGGACCTGCCCGCCGTCGTGGCCGCGGTCGCCGCGCTGGACGTGACCTCGATCGTGCTGGACGGCGAGGCCCTCGGTCTCGCCGACGACGGTCGGCCCCTGGCGTTCCAGGACTCGATGTCGGGCGACGCCGGGCTGCGGCCGGCCTTCTTCGACGTCCTCCACCTGGACGGCACCGACCTGCTGGACGAGCCGTTGACGCGTCGTCGGGCCGTCCTGGAGGACGTGGTCGGGGGCCACCTGGTGGACGGCGTCGTGACCGACGACTCCGACGAGGGAGCCGAGGCGGGGACCGACCACCTCCGCGCCGCGCTGGCCGCCGGCCACGAGGGCGTCGTCGTGAAGTCCCTGGACGCGCCGTGGGAGGCCGGCCGGCGCGGCGCGTCGTGGGTCAAGGTCAAGGTCGCGCACACGCTCGACCTGGTGGTCCTGGCCGCCGAGTGGGGGTCGGGCCGCCGACGAGGCTGGCTGTCCAACCTGCACCTGGGGGCCATCGACGCCGAGACCGGCGAAGCGGTGATGCTGGGCAAGACCTTCAAGGGCCTGACCGACGACCTCCTGGCCTGGCAGACCGAGGCGTTCCTCGCCCGTGAGGTCCGCCGCAGCGACCATGTCGTGTTCGTCCGTCCCGAGCTGGTCGTCGAGATCGCCTTCGACGCCGTCCAGGCCTCGACCCGCTACCCCGGCGGGGTGACCCTTCGCTTCGCCCGCGTCAAGCGCTACCGCGACGACAAGTCCGTCGCCGACGCCGACACGCTCCAGACCGTGCGGGCCATCCACCGCGGCGAGATCACCCCGGACGTGTGACCACGAGGGACCGACCCCCGGCCCGACGTCACTCCCCCGGGTCGTCCTCGCCCGCCGCCTCGTCGCGTTCGGCCCATGCCAGCAGCGGGGCGGGGTCGAACGGGTGGTCGTCGATCGTCGCATGCAGGTCCCCGCGCGCCGCGAACCGGGACGGGATCGTCGCGATGGTGCAGTCGCCGGGCTCCACGTCGTCCACCTCGTCCCAGTCGATCGGCGTGGAGACGGTCGCCTCGGCGTTGCCGCGCACGGAGTAGGCAGCGACCAGGGTGTGGTCGCGAGCGTTCTGGTTGTAGTCGACGAAGACCCGCGTCGGGTCACGGTCCTTGCGCCACCATGTCGTGGTGGCCTCGTCGGTGCGTCGCTCGACCTCGCGCGCGAAGGCCAGTGCGGCCCGACGCACGTCGGTGAACGTGTGCTCGGGTGGGATCCGGACGTACACGTGCAGGCCACTGCCCCCCGAGGTCTTGGGGAAGCCGACGGCGCCGAGTTCGTCCAGCACCTCGTGCGCGACGTGGGCGACCCGTCGGACGGTGTCGAGGTCGCAGTCGTCGCCCGGGTCGAGGTCGATGCGCCACTCGTCGGGGGCCTCGACGTCGGCGCGGCGGCTGTTCCAGGGGTGGAACTCGACGGTGGACATCTGCACGGCCCACACGACGTGGGCGAGGTCGGTCACGCACAGCTCGTCGGCGGTGCGGTCGTAGCGCGGGAAGTGGATGCGGACGGTCTCCATCCACGGCGGGGCGCCACCCGGCAGGCGCTTCTGGTGGACCTTGTCCCCGGTGACTCCCGTGGGGAAGCGGTGCAGCATGCACGGTCGCTCGCGCAGTGCGGTGACGATGCCGTCGCCCACGGCCAGGTAGTACGCGACGAGGTCCCGCTTGGTCTCGCCCCGGGCGGGGAAGTACACCCGATCCGGGTTGGAGACCCGCACCACGCGGTCGCCGACCTCCACCTCGATCGCCGGGGACTTCTTCGCCGCTGCCATGCCGAGGCACGCTAGTCCCGCTGGGCCACGTCAGGGCGTCGGCGGAGCACCGTGTCGCACCGTGCACCTAGGCTCAGGGACCTCGGCGCACTCGGGCTCGGCCACCGTGGGGCCTCCACGCCCGAGGTGTCAGCCCCTCCGCCCCACGCCGCCCGTCGGAGACGATCGTGATCACCCCGAACTACCTCGAACTGACCGTGCGCGACCTCGACGAGGCCCGGGCCTTCTACGGCGACGCCCTGGGCTTCGCCTTCACCGACTACGGACCCGACTACACCGCGGTCGAGGGAGGTCCGGTCGACGTGGGCTTCGCGGTGAACCCCGACGCCGTCCCGCCCCTGCCACTCGTCGAGACCGACGACCTGGCGGCCGCGCACGCGGCGGTCGTCGCCGCCGGCGGACGCATCGTCACGGAGCCCTTCGACTACCCGGGAGGTCGGCGGTTCCACTTCCTGGATCCCAGCGACAACGAGGTGGGCGTCTACGAACCCGCCGCGTGATCCTCCGCGGCGTCGTCGCGGCCGTCGTCCTGGCCTCGGCCACCGCAGGGTGTTCCAGTGGCGGGTCGGCCCCGGTGGCGTTCGAGTCCTCCGACGTGCAGGTCGTGGACTGCCCCGACGACGCGCCCGCGGACGTGGCCTGCCTGGTCGTGGGTGGCCCCGTGGTGGCCGCGGTCGGTGCCGAGGACCGGACCGCCCGGGGAACGTGCGTCGTGTGGGCCGCGACGGACGGTGACCCGGTGGTCGAGGTCGCCCGTCGGACCGTCGACATGGTCCCGGGTGAGGACGTGTCGTGGGACCTGCAGGTGGGCCATCAGGACGACCCGGACCTCGACGGATGGACCGGGGGTTGCGACCCCACGATCGAGGGGTGAGGCGAGTGGCGGAGGATCCCCGTCCGGACGCCGCGTACGGGCCTGTCGCGCAGCCGGGCGGGGCCGCGCAGACCGGCGTGCGACGCTCAGTCGTCGACGAACACGCGGGCCCAGTCGTCGCGCATGCTGACCACCGTGGCCACGGACGGGTCGAGTCGGCGCTCGAGGCCCGCGGACCCGGCCTCGCCCCGATAGGCGTACTCGCGGTCCTCGTCGTCGTGGTCGACCAGCAGGGCCAGTGACGGCCACTCCGACGCCAGCGCGTACTCCAGCATCTCGGTGTCGCCCGGGGAGTTGCCGGCGGCGAGGATCGGACGTCGCCCCAGGGCCCGCTGGATGTGCACGACCTTGGCCTCGCCCTCGTTGACCAGGCCGTCGATGTCGCCGGTCCGCACCAGCCGTGGGCGATCGTCGTCGTCCCGCGCGAACCGGTAGCCGACCCGGCTGCCGACGACCCGCTCGGGTTCGACGCCGTAGAAGTCCCGGCTGATCGCCCGGACGAACTCGGTCCCGCCGCCGGTCACGATGGCGATGTCGAAGTCACGTCGTCGCAGCTCGTCGAGCAGCTCCAGCATCGGGGCGTAGCGCAGGTCGGGCAGTCGCCGTGGAAGGGTCGGCGGTGCGGCGGTCGCGACGAAGTCCCGGACCCGGGCCGTGAACTCCTCCGGCTCGATGCCCGCGCACAGCTCGACCAGAGCCACCGCGATGCGTTCCAGCCCGAGCTCGGCCTGGGCCGCCCGGTCCTGGTCGACCAGCGCCCGGTACTCGGGCACGTCGGCAAGGCCCGGGTCGTCGGCCACCGCGCGGTCCAGCTCCCCCAGCAGGAAGGCCAGCTGCGGATAGGCGGGCTTCTCACACCACAGCGTGCCGTCGTTGTCCACCATCGCCACCCGGGCGTCGACCGGCACGTCCCGCGCGGCGTCGAGGAAGCCGACGACGGCATCTCGGGTCGCACCGGGTCGCCATGACGGCAGGAGCTCGGGATCGGTCGTCACGTCGCGCCCGCGCGCCGTGGCCGGATCGTGCGGAAGCCGATGTGGCTCATCCCGGTGTCGACCATCTGTGGCCGACGCGCGGCCGGGCGGTAGCGCTGGCAGTAGCTGTCGGCACACAGGAACGACCCGCCCTTGATGACCCGTCGCGGGATCGCGAAGTCGGGCTGGGCCGGGTCGAGGCTGGCCTCACGGTCGGGCCCACGCGGGTTGGTCGGGACGCAGCAGGGCTTGTCGGCGTCGGGGGGATGGTGGTCGGCGTAGAAGTCGGTGGTCCACTCCCACACGTTGCCGGCCATGTCGAACAGGCCGTAGTCGTTGGGCGGGTACGACCCGACCGGCGCGGTCCGGGTGAACCCGTCGGCGTCGCTGTTGCGCCACGGGAAGTCGCCCTGCCAGACGTTGGCGAGGTGACGCCCGTCCGGGACCGCCACGTCGCCCCAGGTGAACGCGCGGCCGTCGACGCCACCGCGTGCGGCACGTTCCCACTGGGCCTCGGTCGGCAGGGACTCCCCCGCCCAGTCGGCGTACGCCATGGCGTCGTCGAAGGCCACGTGCACCACCGGGTGCCCACCGCGCCGGTCGACGTCGCTGCCCGGTCCCTCGGGCGCATGCCAGCACGCACCGGGGGTCCAGGTCCACCACTGGCTGAGGTGGCGCAGGTCGACCGGGCCCGGGGTCATGGTGAACACCAGCGACCCCGGCACGAGGTTGGCAGCCGGCGCGCCCGGGTAGTCACGCGGGTCGAGCGGTCGCTGCGCCACCGTGACGTACCCGGTGTCGTCCACGAACGCCGCGAACTGGTCGTTGGTGACCGCGGTCGCGTGCATGTCGAAGGCGTCGACGTGGACGGTGTGGACCGGGGCCTCCTCCGGATAGTGGTCCTCGGACCCCATCCGGAAGGTGCCCCCCGGAATGCTGATCATGGACTGCGGGTCATGGCGTGGGGATCATGCGCTGGCGATACCGACCTTGAGCTTGTCCATCATGTTGCCCACCGTGAAGCTCGCCGACTCCTGGCGCGGTGGGAACTCCTGCAGCGAGTGGAGCATCCGGGCGACGTAGGCCTGGGCCGGCACGAGCACCCAGGCGTGGTCGAGCAGCCAGTCGTAGTAGGTGTTGGAGGTGATGTCGGCACGCTCGTAGGGGTCCGTGCGCAGGTTGAAGACCTTGGGGACGCGCAGCTCGGTGTAGGGCTCGGCCCAGATGTTGAGCGTTCCCTGGGCCCGCTGCTCGAGGAAGACCACCTTCCAGTTGTCGTAGCGGAGCGCGGTGAGGTCGCCGTCGTCGGACACGTAGAAGAAGTGCTGTCGGGCACTGGTGTCGCTCGCACCGGTGAGGTAGTCGGTCTGGTCGTGGCCGTCGAGGTGGACCCTGAACTCGGTCCCGGCGAGTTCGGTGCCCTCCTTGAGCCGGTCGGCCACGTCCGGGTCCCCCGCGGCCGCCAGGAGCGTGACGAACCAGTCGGCGTGGCTCATGATGCCGTTGAGGACCTGGCCCGGTTCGACCCTCCCGGGCCAGCGGATCATCGACGGCACCCGGTACGCGCCCTCCCAGTTGGAGTTCTTCTCGTTGCGGAACGGGGTCATCCCGGCGTCTGGCCAGGTGTTCATGTGCGGCCCGTTGTCGGTGGAGTAGAGCACGATCGTGGTGTCGGCCAGCCCGTTGTCGTCCAGGAAGTCCAGCACCTGGCCGACCAGTTCGTCGTGGTCGACCATCGTGTCGTGGTACTCCGACTGCCACCGCCCGGCCTTGCCACGACTGCCGTCCTTGATGTGGGTCCGGAAGTGCATGTGCGTGGTGTTGAACCAGACGAAGAAGGGCGTGTCGTCTGCCGCGGCGTCGGCCATGAACCGGGTCGCCTCGGGGAAGACCTCGTCGTCGATGGTCTTCATCCGCTCCCTGGTCAGCGGACCGGTGTCCTCGATGCGCTGCGTGCCGTCACCGTTGGCCCAGGAGTGGATGACCCCGCGGGGCCCGAAGTTGTCGGCGAAGTCCGGGAAGTCCTCCGGCGTCGGGTAGTCGTCCAGCTCGGGCTCCTCCTCCGCGTTGAGGTGGTAGAGGTTGCCGAAGAACTCGTCGAAGCCGTGCATCGTCGGCAGGAACTCGTCACGGTCGCCGAAGTGGTTCTTGCCGAACTGCCCGGTCGCGTAGCCCTGTTCCTTGAGCGCGGTGGCGATCGTGGGGTCCGGTGCACGCAGGCCGATGTCGGCACCGGGCATCCCCACCTTGGTCAGGCCGGTCCGGTAGGGGTTCTGGCCGGTGATGAACGCCGCGCGTCCGGCCGTGCAGCTCTGCTCGCCGTAGTAGTCGGTGAACCGCGCGCCCTCGTCGGCGATCCGGTCGATGTTGGGCGTCCGGTAGCCCATCAGCCCGTCGGAGTAGCAACTGAGGTTGGCGATGCCGATGTCGTCACCCCAGATGACCAGGATGTTCGGCTTGTCGCCCGCGGTGTCGTCGGCCCTGTCGTCAGGCATGGATGGCCCCGAGGTCACGACCCCCGACCCGGGGGTCTCGAACGGCGATGACCATAGCGCGGTGAACCCGACGAATCGCGCCGGGCGAACTCCCGGAACACGAACGCCGGCCGGGGCGGACGGGTCAGAAGAGGCTGTAGCCGCCGTCGACCACGACGATCTCACCGGTCATGAACGACGACGCGTCGCTGGCCATCCACACCATCGTGGGGCCGAGTTCCCGCGGGGATGCCACCCGCTGCATCGGGGCGTCGTCGATCCAGCGCGCGCGGAAGCGCTCGTCGTCGACCGGCGACATCTCCGTGCGGACGTAGCCGGGCGCGAGCGCGTTGACCCGCACGCCGTGGGGCGCCCACTCGGCGGCCAGGGAGCGAGTGAGGTGGTGGACGGCGGCCTTCGAGGCGTTGTAGCCGGGTTGCCACTGGGGCCGGTTGACGATCTGGCCCGACATCGACCCGATGTTGACGACGACGCCGCTGCCGCGCTCGACCATGCCGCGACCGAACACCTGGCAGCCGTTCCACACGCCGTCGACGTTGGTGTCCAGCACACCGCGCCACTCGTCGGCGGTGACCTCCAGGGCGGGGCGGTGCACGCAGGTTCCGGCATTGTTGACCAGCACGTCGACCGGGCCCAGGCGGTCCTGGACCGTCGCAGCCGCCCCGGTCATCCCGTCGGCGTCGGTGACGTCCACGGCGATCCCGACGGCGTCCACCCCGACGTCGTCGGCCAGCTCGCGTGCCGTCGCGTCGCACTCGTCACCGTTGCGCGACAGCACCGCCACGTCGGCGCCGGCCTCGGCCAGGGCCTGGGCGAAGGCACGACCCAGTCCCCTGGTCCCACCCGTCACCACGGCGACGCGCCCGGCCAGGTCGAAGGCATCGAGGACGCTCATCGGGACAGCCGCTCGAGGCGGGCGACCGGGATCGTGCGATCGGTGCGCTCCTCGACGTCGCCGTCCATCCCGGCACCGACCCGGCCACGCGTCAGCCGGTGGATCGCCACGTGCGTCCCCGCTGCCGTCGTGATGACGGCCCTGGTGAGTGACTCCCGGACGCCCATGGTCCTCCTCGCGTCGTCGTCGGTGTGCGAGCCTAGGTGGCCGGCACCGCACCCGGTCGATCCGTGGGGGGTTACGGCCCGTCCTCGGGTCCGTCCTTGCGCTCACCCCTCCCCTCGCCCCGGACCGTCACCCCCGACCGTCACCCCCGACCGTCACCCCCGACCGTCACCCCCGACCGTCACCCCCGACCGGCACGTCTGCCCGTGGTCTCCCCGTCATGACTCCCCGTCACGTCTCCCACGGGCGGTCCCGGGGCGGCGACGAGAACTCGACGTGGCCGGCCGGTTCCTGCACGGCGTCGGGCCCGAACGCCGCCTTGAGCTCGCCGTAGAGACCGGGACGGCGCGACACCCGGTGGTCGTCGCCCAACCGGAACCGGCGGGTGGGGTGGCCCACGGCGCCGAGTTCGACCCGCACCGCCACGTGGCCGGGGTGGGCCTGGAGGATCCTGGACAGTTCGTCGATGGCGGCGTCGGTGGCCTGCTGGCTGGCGAAGGACACCACCAGTGGTGCGCCGCGCACCTCCGTCAGGTCCGGGACCGTGACCTTGTTGGCCACCAGCGAGTAGACCTCGTCGCGTTCCTCCACCCGCCCGTCCACCACCAGGATCGCGTCCTCGACCAGGGCATCGTGGGCGACGCGGTAGACCGTCGGCCAGATCGTCACCTCGGTGGACCCGGTGAGGTCCTCCAGGGTCGCACGCACATAGGTCTCTCCCCGCGACGAGTACCGCTTGGTGACCGAGGTCAGCACGCCCCCGGCCTTGACCTTGGCCTTGTCACCGCGGCTGCGCAGGTCGGCCAGGGACGTGTCGGTCAGCTCGTCCAGCAACCGCTCCGCGCCGTTGAGCGGGTGGTCGGACACGTACAGCCCCAGCATCTCGCGTTCGAGCCGCAGGACGGCCTGGGTGCCGAACTCGGCCCGGTCGATCTCCACGCCGTCGCTGAGCGACGCGACGTCGTCGGTGGTGTCCTCGCCGAGCATGTCGAACAGCGAGTCCTGGCCGGCCGCGGTCTGCTTCTTGGTGACCAGCGCCGCGTCCACGATCTGTTCGAAGGCGCCCAGCAGCCCCTTGCGCGTGTGGCCCAGCGACAGGAACGCGCCGGACTTGACCAGGTTCTCGACCGTGCGTCGGTTCAGGGCCGAGGAGTCGACCTTGGCGCAGAAGTCGCGGAAGTCGGTGAAGGCACCCTGTTCGCGCCGGGCCGCCACGATCTGTTCCACCACGGCCTCACCGATGCCACGCACGGCCGTCAGCCCGAACCGGATGTCGTCGCCCACCGGCGTGAAGTCGGCGGCCGAGGAGTTGACGTCGGGGGGCAGGACCCGGATGCCCATGCGCCGGCACTCGTTGAGGTAGATCGGCTTGGTGTCCTTGTTGTTGCGCACCGAGGTCAGCAACGCGGCCATGTACTCGACCGGGTAGTGGGTCTTGAGCCAGGCGGTCTGGTAGCTCACGACCCCGTAGGCGACCGTGTGGGCCTTGTTGAAGCCGTACTCGGCGAACTTCTCGATCAGGTCCCACAGGTCCGACATCAGGCTGCGCTCGTAGCCCTGGTCGACGCCACCCTGGACGAAGGCGGGCTGGATCGCCTCCATCAGTGCGCGCTTCTTCTTGCCGACCGCCTTGCGCAGCTTGTCGGCCTCGGCCATCGAGAAGCCGGCCAGGTCGGTCGCGATCCGCATGACCTGTTCCTGGTAGACCACGACGCCGTAGGTGTCGCCCAGGATGGGTTCGAGGTCGTCGTGGTCGTAGGTGACGGCCTCGAGTTCGTTCTTGCGGTCGGCGAAGGTGGTGTGCATGTCCATGCCCAGCGGACCCGGGCGGTACAGGGCCAGCAGGGCCGAGATGTCGTCGAACCGGGTCGGCCGGAGCTTGCGCACCAGTCCCTGCATCCCGGTGGAGTCCAGTTGGAACACGCCCAACGTGTTGCCGGTCGACAGCATCTCGTAGACGGCCGGGTCGTCCATCTCACCCAGCAGGTCCTGGTCGTCCAGGTCGACCTCGACACCCCGGTTCTCCGACACGTGGTGCTCGGCGTCGGACAGCACGGTGAGGTTGCGCAGCCCGAGGAAGTCCATCTTGAGCAGGCCGATGGCCTCGCACGCCCCCATCTCGTACTGCGTGACGATCTCGCCCTTGTCCGTGCGCAGCAGCGGGATGGTCTCGGTCAGTGGCTGGGCGCCGATGATCACGGCGGCGGCATGGATGCCGTGCTGGCGCTTCAGGCCCTCCAACGTCTCGGCGGTCTCGAGCACGCGGCGCTGGTCGGGATCGTCCTTGGCGCGGGCGAGGTCGGCGGACTTGTCGTAGGCCTCGGCCAGGGGCACGTCGCGCCCCTGCTCGGGCGGCGGCATCATCTTGGTGAGCTCGTCGCCCATCTGGAACGGGTAGTCCAGCACCCGGGCGGCGTCGCGGATCGCGGACTTGGCCTTGATGGTCCCGAAGGTGATGATCTGGGCCACGTGGTCGGACCCGTAGCGCTCGGCCGCGTAGCTGATCATCTCGCCACGACGCCGGTCGTCGAAGTCCATGTCGATGTCGGGCATCTCGTTGCGGTCCGGGTTGAGGAACCGTTCGAAGATCAGGCCGTGTCGGATCGGATCCACACGGGTGATGCCCGTGCAGTACGCCACGACCGAACCGCCGGCCGACCCGCGGCCGGGACCGACCCGGATGCCGACCCGACGTGCGTAGTCGCACAGGTCGGCCACGATCAGGAAGTAGGCCGGGAAGCCCATCGACTCGATGACCCCCAGTTCGTAGTCGATGCGTTCGCGGACCTCCGTGGCGACCTCCCCGTAGCGCTCACGGGCACCACGCTCGACCATCGCCCGCAGTTCCTCGGCCTCGGTGCGCCCGTCGCTGGTCGGGAAGGCCGGCAGCAGGTCCTGGCCGAAGTCCAGCGACACGTCGCACATCTCGGCGATGTCGAGGGTGGCCCGCAGGGCGTCCGGGGCGACGTCACCGAAGGCGCGCCACATCTGCTCGGCGGTGCGCAGGTAGTACTCCGGGCCGGAGAACTTGAACCGGTCGGTGTCGGAGATCCGCGACCCCGTCCCGATGCACAGCAACGCGTCGTGGGCCTCGGCGTCGGCGGCCGCGGTGTAGTGGCTGTCGTTGGTGATGACCGTGCGCAGGCCCAGGTCGGCCGCGAGCTTGTCCAGCTTCGGCCAGTTGGCGCGCTGTTCGTCGATGCCGTGGTCCATCTGCTCGACGAAGAAGCGGTCCGGGCCGAGGATGTCGCGGAACTCGGCCAGCGACTGCGTCGCGGCCGCCTCGTCGCCCATCGTCAGGGCCTGGTTGACCTCGCCCCCGAGGCAGCCCGACAGCACGACCAGGCCCTCGTGGTGCTCGGCGAGCAGTTCCTTGTCCAGCCGGGGCTTGTACCAGTGGCCCTCCAACGACGCCCGCGTGGACAGTTCCACCAGGTTGTGGTAGCCGACGTCGTTGGTGGCCAGGACCGTGAGGTGGTAGTACCGGTCGCCCTTGGGCGTGCGGGTCTGGCTGAATCGGCTGCCGTGTGCCTGGTAGAACTCCTGGCCCAGGATCGGGTTGACCCCGGCCGCGCGGGCCGCGCGGTGGAACTCCACCAGCCCGAACAGGACCCCGTGGTCGGTGACGGCGACCCCCGGTTGGCCGTCACGGGCCGCCACCTCGACGAGGTCGTCGATCCGGGTGGCCCCGTCCAGCATCGAGTACTCGCTGTGGACGTGGAGGTGGACGAAGGAGTCGGTGGTCACGAGATCGACCTTCCCCGGTCGGGGTCCGGATGGGCGGTGCGACCACGCGGTGGTCGCCCGCGGTCGGGCGGCGGGCACGGCACCCCGTCTGGCCCGCCCGTCCGGGTCGCCGTCCTGGGTCGCCATTCTGGGTCGCCATTCTGGGCACCGTGCGCGGTCGCACGTCGGGGCGCGCGGCCGGGCGGTACTCGGGGGCGATTCAGGGGGCGCTTCGGAGGCCGATTCAGGGGGCACGTCGGGGGTGCGCGGGTTGGGGGTGATGTCATCGACATCCGTGTCCGGGGAAGGAACCACACGGATGTCGTTCGTCGAACCTACCACCGGCACCAGGCACCTTCACCCCCGTGTGCGCACCGGCACCACCGTCGTCGACCGCGGCGTCGACGCGGCGGCCGGCCGCCGGGGATCAGGCCCCCGGGCGCCGGTCGTCGGGCCAGTCCACATGCCCGCTGACGGCCCGACCGGCCGCAATGCCCGCCCGCCCCAGGGCCGTCACCAGGTCGTCGGGCAGCGGCGCCTCGACCGCGATCGGGCCACCACCGGCCGGGTGTGCCAGTCGCAGGTGCAGGGCGTGGAGGAACGGCCGGTCCAGGCCGAGGCCAGCCGCGACCCCCGGCGGTGAACCGTAGGTGACGTCGCCCACCACTGGCGCGCCGGCGTGGGCGAGGTGGACCCGGATCTGGTGGGTGCGACCCGTCTCGAGGCGACACGCCACCAGCTGGACCGGACGGCCCTCGGGGGTCACGCCGTCGGCCTGCACCACGAAGTGGGTGACCGCGTGGCGACCCGACGGATCGGCGGCGAACCGCGTGCGGTCGGTGGGGTCGCGTCCCAGCGGGACGTCCACGGTGCCTCGGGCCGCCGGGAGCCGATCCGCGACCAGCGCGACGTAGGAACGCGTCACGTCGTGGTCGCGCAGGGCCCGGGTCAGTTCCGCGAACGCCCGCTCGGACAGGGCAACGGCCATCGCCCCCGACGTGTCCTTGTCGAGCCGGTGGACGATCCCCGGTCGATCCGGGTCCCCACCGGTCGCGGGCAGGCCCGCGGCCAGCAGGGCATCGACCAGGGTCCCGTCGGGATGGCCGTGGCCCGGGTGGACCACCAGGCCGGCGGGCTTGTCCAGGACCAGGACGTCGTCGTCGCGGAACAGGATCGCGGGCAGGGGCGGCGCAGGTGTGGGCGTGGGCACCGGGACGGCGGCCACCACCAGCCGCTCACCGCCGACGACGCGGTGCGAGCGCGGCCGGACGACCCCGGCAAGGGTGACGTCGCCGGCGTCGATCCGGGTCGCCGCGCGCGACCGGCTGGTCGCGGCCAGGTCGGCAACGACCCGGTCCAGTCGGTCCCCGGCCAACCGCTCGGGCACGTCCACGACCAACTCGCGGTTCGACCCGGCGTCGGGTTCGGGATGCGGGGTCACGGTCCAGAGGTCGGCTCGACGCCGGGCAGGGCGCTGTCGTCCCCGTGGCGCCACAGGTCTGTGGCGAGCAGCACGAACCCGATCGTGATCGCGGCGTCGGCCACGTTGAAGCGGGGGAAGGACCCCCACGCCACGAAGTCCACCACGTGGCCGTGCAACCAGCGCGGGTCACCGGGGTCACCCAGGCGCACCACGCGATCGACCACGTTGCCGATCGCCCCGGCCACCAGCAGCCCGTAGGCAACCGCCGGAACCACCCGGACGACGCGTGGCAGCGCCCGCACGACCACGACCACCACGACCGCCGCCACCACCAGGAACGACCACGACGGCAGCGGGAGCCCGAACGCGCCGGCGTCGTTGTAGACCAGTTGCCATCCGATGTCGTCGGACAGCCACGGCACGAACTGGCCCGGCTCGAGCGCCTGCTCGACCGCATACTTCACGACCTGGTCCACCACGACCACGAGGGCGGCGATCCACAGGGCGAGCCGCCGGGACCGCACGCCGGCCTGCCCCGTGACGCGCGAGGCCTCCGGGTCGGGCGCACGGCGGTCCGTGTCGTCGGCCGACCCGGACACGTGGCCGTCACCCGGCCCATCGGCGCGGCCGGCGTGGCGGTCGTCAGGGGTGTGGCCGTCGAGGCGCTCGACCGGCTGCTCGGGTGGGTCCGTGGCGCGCGTGGCGCCCGGCCGGGAATCGTCGTCCATGTCGCAGGACGGTACCCGTCGCGCCGGTCGGTCCGTCGAGTCCGGTCGGGGCGGGCCGCGACACGTGCCCAGCACCTAGGCTCGGCGCCGTGCGGCCCGGACGTCGGCCGCCGGGGAGCAACCGCGTGGAGCGCGACCAGGACGACCGCAGCCGCGGCGCTGGCGCCGCCTGGTCGGTGGCCGGAGCCGTGGTGGTCGGCCTGGCGCTGGTGGCGGCGCGACGGCGGGCCCGGGAACTGCGCCGGGAACGCTCGGGCGAGCTGCCACTGCTGGGCCCGGACGGTCAGCCGACCCCGTCGGTCCCGGTGGGCGGGCTCGCCGCGGCGGTGTGCACGTGGGAGCCCACGCCACTGCCACCGGCCCGACGACGGGCGGCGATGGCATGGGCGTCACCTGCGACCGTGCTCGGACTGGCCATGGCCGTGGCCGGGGGCAGCCGTCCCACGTGGGACGACCGGGTCCACGCCTTCGTGGCCACCGGGGTGGCCGGGCCGTCGGGCTGGGCACTGGCCAGGGCCGGGATGGGGGCCAACACGCTCGGGCACACGATCGTGGCCCGCACCGACCACCTGTCGGATCGCCTCCTCGCCCACGAGGCCGTCCACGTCCGGCAGTTCGAGCGTCTCGGCGTGGGGATGTACCCGCTGTACCTGTGGTACTCGGCGCGCTACGGCTACCGCGACAACCCCCTCGAGGTCGCGGCCCGCCGCGGTGCGGCACGAACCACCGCCTAGCAGACGACGCTGCTGACGATGATGATCCCGATGAACAGCACGATGATCGACAGGTCGATCCGGACGTTGCCGATCGGTGCCGACGGCATCACCCGCCGCAGCGGCTGCAACAGGGGGTCGACCAGGCCGTTGACGACCCGGACGACCGGGACCAGGCCGGCAGGTGGCTGGGGGACGAAGCTCAGGATCACGTAGGCGAACACCACCAGCTGGTAGGCCGACACCAGCAGACACAGGACGGATCCGATCACGGGCGATAGCCGAGGGTGGCCAACCGGGTCCACTCGCGTTCGGGGATGTCGGTGCCCTTGGGCACGACCATGAACGACCGTGCACCGACCTTGAGCATCTCGCCGTTGAGGGCGAAGATGGTGCCGGCCACGAAGTCCAGCACGCGCTTGCGGCTGTCGGTCGGGGCATCGGTGAGGTCGAACACGACCGGGGATCCCTGGCGATAGCGGGTGCCGACCTCGCGGGCGCTGTCCTCGTAGTCGGTGACCGCCACGATGGCGACCCGTCGACCGAGGCCATCGGGCAGGCCACCCCCGCCCTCGCCGTCGTCGGGTCGCAGGGCCCGCACGTTGCTGGACTCGCCGCCGCCGCCGGATCGGGACTCCGCGCCACGCGTGGCGCGCCCGCCACCGTCACGCGACCCGGCGCCCCGGCCACCACCGTCGGGGCGAGACCCACGTCGGCCGTCCTCGGCAGCACCGCGCGCGGCACCACCCGACGGCACGCGCCCGACGGGCTCGGTGAGGTCCCCGGACGAAGCCGCGGTGCGGAACCCGCCACCGCCACCGCCCCCGGCATTCGCACTGGCGTTCGCACTGGCGCTGGCACGCCCGGCCACGGCGCCCAGGCCGAAGTCGTCCTCGTGGTCCGGACGCACGACCGCGATCGGCCCGGTGGTGTCGTGCATGGCCGGCCGGGCTGCACGCGCTTGCTCCTCGAAGCGCTCGGGCATCTCGTCGTACTCCTCGGGTTCCTCGACCAGGCCGAGGTACACGAGGGTCTTCTTCCACATGCTCATCGCTACAGACCTCCGGATTGGGGGCCCGTCCAGGGCCGGTCCCGCCGAGCGCCGAACAGGGCGGTGCCCACGCGAACCATCGTCGCGCCCTCGCCCACGGCTGCGGCCAGGTCGGCCGACATGCCCATGCTGAGTTCCCGGACCGTCGGCCAGTCCCCGACCACGCGGTCCCGCACGTCGCGCAGGGTGGCGAAGTGGGGTGCCGTGGCCGCGTCCGGATCGGCGTCCGGCGGCGGCAGGGGTGGGACGGTCATCAGGCCCTCGACGTCGAGGTTGGGGCACTGGCAAGCGTAGGCCACCAGCGCATCCACCTCGTGGAGGCTGCACCCCCCCTTGGCCGGATCGTCGCCCACGTTGACCTGTACGAGCAACCGCTGGCGGACCCCGATGCGCCCGGCCCGCGCGTCCAGCTCGTCGACCAGCGACCGGCGGTCCACCGAATGGACCAGCACGTCGCGCCCGACCAGGTCGCGGGCCTTGCGGGACTGGACCTGCCCGACGAAGTGCCAGGCGACGTCGCGCAGGGCCGTGAAGGGCGCCACCTCGGCCTGGTCCACGATCGCGAGCTTGGCCGTGAGTTCCGCCACGCGGTTCTCCGCCAGGTGCGCCACGCCCGCCGTCGCCATGGCGGCCAGGGTCGACGGCGGATGGGTCTTGCCCACCGCGACCAGCGTGACCTCGGCGGGGTCCCGGTCGACCGCGCGGGCCGCCACGGCGATCCTCCGACGCACGGCGTCCAGCCGCTCGGCCACGCCAGCGTCGTCGCCTGGCGGGTCGGTGTCGGGGTCGCTCGTCATGCCGTGCGCACCACCAGCCCGGCCTGGCGACCGGTGGCCGGGTCACGACGATGGCTGAACCAGCCGGACCCGCAGTACGTGCAGGCCCCGTCGTCGACGACCTCGACGTCGAGTTGGGCCAGGCGGGCACGGACCACGGCGGGCAGGTCCAGCGAGGGCGTGCCCCACGTGGTCCGGGCAGCGGCCTGCGGATGGTCGGCGGCGACCTCGTCGCGCAGCCACTCCTCGACCTCGTAGCAGCACCCGCGGATGCTGGGCCCGACCGCGGCGCGAGTGGGCGCCACCCCGGCGTCGTCCATCGAGGCGACCAGGCTGCCCACCACGTCGGCGACGACCCCCCGACGACCGGCATGGGCCACGCCGACGGCGTCCGGGCCGGCGACCAGCACCGGAACGCAGTCAGCGACCAGCACGTTGAGCGCCCGTTGCGTGGTCGCGGTCCACGCGGCGTCGGCCGGACCGACCTCGGCCCCCGGTGGGGTGGTGTCGTCCACCACGGCCACGTCGGTGCCGTGGACCTGCCGCAGCCGGACGACCCGGCCGGGGTCCACGCCGACGGCCGCCGCCGCGGCCGCACGGTCCGTGGCCAGCCGAGTCGGTCGATGGGGCCGCCGGTGGCTGAGGTTGCCGGGGTGGCCGACGGCCTCACGGGGCCCGTCGGCGTCCCGCCCCGTGAAGACCGCGCGCACGCCGGGACCGAGGTCCACGGGTGTGCGGGCCAGGGTCATCGCAGGAAGGACGGGATGTCGAGCTCGTCGTCGTCGTCGGCGGCGGGGCGGCGGAAGACCTCGTCGAGGTCGTCGTCGAACTCGTCGAAGTCGTCGGCGTCGTCACCGGTGTCGGTGACGATCGCGCCGGTCTGCTCCGGAACCCCACCGGCCAGTTCGAACCCGGCGGCGATGACGGTGACCTTGACCTCGTCGCCGAGCGAGTCGTCGATGACGGCACCGAAGATGATGTTGGCGTCCTCGTGTGCGGCCTTGGTGATGACGTCGGCGGCCTCGGACACCTCGAACAGGCCGAGGTCACTGCCACCGGCGAGCATGAGCAGCACGCCCTGGGCCCCGTCGATGGAGGCTTCGAGCAGCGGCGAGGAGATCGCGGCCTGGGCCGCCTCCAGTGCCCGGGACTCGCCGCGGGCCGTGCCGATGCCCATCAACGCACCCCCGGCGTCCTGCATCACGGCGCGGACGTCGGCGAAGTCGAGGTTGATCAGGCCCGGGGTCATGATCAGGTCGGTGATGC
Organism: uncultured Nitriliruptorales bacterium; assembly: GCA_963735045.1. Classification (GTDB taxonomy): domain Bacteria; phylum Actinomycetota; class Nitriliruptoria; order Nitriliruptorales; family Nitriliruptoraceae; genus Salsipaludibacter. Next base: position 1,559,370 of record CAVTIZ010000003.1, read on the forward strand.
CCTGCACACCCTGGAGCAGGACCTCGTCGGCCAGTCGGAAGGCCTGCACGACCGAGGTGTCCCCGTCGGCGATCTGCAGCAGCCGGTCGTTGGGGATGACGATCAGGGTGTCGACCGCCTTCTTGAGGTCGTCGATGCCGTCCTCGGCCTGCGTGGACCGCTTGCGGCCCTCGAACATGAACGGTCGGGTGACCACGCCGATGGTCAGCGCGCCCAGCTCCTTGGAGATCTCGGCGACGACGGGCGCACCGCCGGTCCCGGTCCCGCCGCCCTCACCGCAGGTCACGAAGACCATGTCGGCGCCGGTGAGCACCTCCTTGATCTCCTCCCGGTGGTCCTCGGCGGCCTGGCGCCCGATGTCGGGGTTGGCCCCGGCACCGAGACCACGCGTGAGGTCACGGCCGACGTCGAGCTTGACGTCGGCGTCCGACATCAGCAGGGCCTGTGCGTCGGTGTTGACGGCGATGAACTCCACGCCGCGGAGGCCGGCGTCGATCATGCGGTTGACGGCGTTGACGCCGCCACCACCGATGCCGACCACCTTGATCACGGCCAGGTAGTTGGTGGGTGCGGATGACATGTCAGTCCTTTGGGTGCGTCCGGGGTGACGGACGGCGGGCCGGGGTGGGCGGATGTGGGGTTGTCGGGGACGTCCCGGACGGGCGCACCGGGGTTTCGTCGGTGGGGGTTCGTGGGGGGTTTCGCCGGTGGTCTCGCCGGGTCCTTAAACCTCTAGTTGAGGCTTAGTTCTGCAAAATTTGGGACTTTCCGCCCCAACCTAGAGTAGAGGTGCAGGTCCGTCAAGTCGAGGATGCCGTCGGTCGGCCGGGTCCGCCCCCCAGCACGGGGGGCGAGCCGGCCCCACGGGTCACGGGGTGACCACGGGTGCCGAGGGGGCGCGCACGTCGATGAGCGTCACCGGGCGGCCCCCCAGGTCCTCCAGCACGGCCCCCAGGGCCCGCGCCTTGGCCGGGACGTCGGTGGCCCGCCCGACCTCCACCCGGGTGTCGTCACGCAGCACCAACACCGCCCGGTCGTCGGTGACCGCCCGGATCGAGGCCACTCGGGACCGGGTCGGACCGGGCAGCTGGCGCTCGAAGGCGACGGCGTTGGCGAGTGCGGCATTGCTGCCGACCGACTCGCCGGGGGCGGGCAGGTCCCCCTCCTCGACCACGATCTTCGCCACACCGTCGATGCGGCCACGATCAAGCACCATGCCGTCGTCGTCGAGCAGGACCCAGCGATCGTCACGTCGGGCGGCCATCGTCGGCACGCGTTCCTCGACGTGGATCTCGACGGTGACCGGGTCGACGCGCGACACGTCGGCCGTGTCGACCCGGGGCAGTGCCTCCACGCGTTCGCGTGCGGTGTCCAGCGGCAGGCGGAGCAGCGAGGTGCCCAGCTGCAGGTCCGCCGCGCCTCGGACCTGCGCCGGGGTGACCACGTCCACCCCGGTGACCCGGACCTCGGCCAGTTCGACCAACGGTGACCGTTCCACGATGAGCAACAGCACCACGACCGCCAGGGCCACCAGCGCCGCGACACTGCGTCGGAACCGGCGGCGGCGTTGTTGCTCACGCACGTCCCGTCGACGTTGGGCGATGCGCTCGTCGACCATCATCGCCACCACGCCGCCCCCGCCGTGCCGGGGGTCCCGGCCGACCCGTCCGCACCCGACCCGCCGCGTCCCCGGGCCAGCGAGCCCGCGACGCGAACCTCGGGCACCAGGTCGATGCCCACCTGTTCCCGGACCAGGGCGTGCACCCGGCGCACGAGCTCGACGACGTCCTCCGCGGTCGCGTCCGGACGCGTGACGATGAAGTTGGCGTGACGCTCCGAGATCCGGGCACCCCCGACCGCCATGCCCTTGGCACCGACGGCCTCCACGAGACGTCCCGCCGAGTCACCCGACGGGTTGGTGAACACCGACCCACAGTTCGGTTCGTTGAGCGGCTGGTGCTCCCGGCGCCAGGCCCGGATCTCACGCATCTCCGTCCGGATCCGGTCGGCGTCGCCCTCGGGCAGGGACAGGGTGGCTCCGACCACGACGGCGTCGTCGGGCAGTTCGCTGTGGCGATAGGACAGGTGCAGCATGGCCGCCGGCCACACCTCCCGAGCGCGGTGGCGGAGTCGGTAGACCTCAACCTCAACAAGAGCGTCAGACATGTCCCCGCCGTGGGCACCGGCATTCATGCGGACCGCGCCGCCCAGCGTCCCGGGGACGGCCGTGGCCCAGGCGAACCCGGCCAGGCCGGCGTCGGCGACGGCTACGGCCACCACCGGCAGGGGGTCGGCCGCGCCCGCGACGACGCGGCGACCCGGTGGTCGCGAGTCGTCGGTGGGGGTCGTGGCATCGCCCGAGGCCACCTCGATCCCGCGGAAACCGCGCCCGAGCTGGACGACGATGCCCGGCCACCCGTCCCGGCCGACCAGCAGGTTCGACCCGCGGCCCACGACCATCGTCGGCACGCCGTGGTCCTGCGCGCTGGCCCCGACCGCCGCGAGGTCGTCGTCGGACTCCGCCACCACCATCGCGCGGGCCGGGCCCCCGACCCGCAGCGTCGTCACCGTGGCCAGGGGGACCCCGGCCGTGACGCGGTCGCCGATCGTGGTCGCGAGGTCGGCGACGAGCGGGTCGGCGTCCCCGGTGCCGTGGGCACCGGCGGTGGTGGCGGGGGTGTCAGGAGCCACCGTCGTCCCCGGCGAGCGCCCGGACCAGGGTCGGTCCGACCTGGCTGATGTCCCCGGCGCCCGTCAGGAGCACGAGGTCGCCGTCGCCGGCCTCGGCGGCCAGTGCGGCGACCAGGGCACGGAAGTGTGGTTCGAAGGTGACCCGTGCGCCGGCGGCCTCGGCGGCGTCGGCGACCAGGCGTCCCGACACGCCCGGGACCGGCGCCTCGCCCGAGCCGTAGACGTCGGTCACCCACACCAGGTCCGCCGCGGCCGCCGCGCGGCCCAGCTCGGCCCCGAACTCCCGCGTCCGGGTGTAGCGATGGGGTTGCACCACGACCAGGATGCGCCCGTCGGTGTGGCCCCGTGCCGCCGCCAGGGTGGCCCGCAGCTCGGTCGGGTGGTGGGCGTAGTCATCGACGACGGTGGTCCCACCCTCGCGGCCGACCACCTGGAACCGGCGGGCGGCCCCCTGGAAGGCACGCAGGCCTGCCGCAACCACCGCGGGGTCGTGGCCCAGCAGGTGGGCCGCGGAGACGGCGGCGGTCGCGTTGAGCAGGTTGTGGTGGCCCGGCACGGCGAGGTCGAGCTCGGCCCAGGGACGGCCGTCGACCAGGATCGTCCCGCGTTGGGAACCCGCCGGGACCACCTGGTAGTCGGCCTCGGCGGCCAGCCCGTAGGTGGCCACGTGCCCCCCCGCCGCGCGGGCGCGTTCGGCCAGCACGACCCCCCCGGGATCGTCCACGCCCAGCAACGCGATGCCGTCGTCGGGGCGGCGGGCCAGGAAGGTGGCGAAGGTGTCCAGCACGTCGTCGGTCGACACGTAGGTGTCCGGATGGTCCAGTTCGGCGTTGGTGACGATGGCCAGGTCGGGCCGGTAGACCAGCAACGAGCGGTCGGACTCGTCGGCCTCGGCCACGAACACCGGGTCCGAGCCACCGTGGGCGTTGGTGCCCGCCTCGTTGAGCTGGGCCCCGATGGAGAAGCTGGGATCGCCACCGGACGCCTGCAGCCCGACGACCAGCATCGAGGTGGTCGTGGTCTTGCCATGGGTGCCGGCCACCAGCACCCGGTGGTCGGCGGCCATCAGGGCGTGCAGCAGGTCCGCGCGATGGCGGACGGGCACGCCGCGGGCGTGGGCCGCCGCCACTTCGGGGTTGTCGTCCCGGACCGCCGAGGACACGACCACGGCGTCCTGGTCGGCCACCGCGCTCGCGTCGTGGCCGATGGTGATGCGCGCCCCCATGGCGTCGAGCTCATGGGTGCGACGCGATTCCTTCAGGTCGGAGCCCGTCACGGCGTGACCGCGCTGGAGCAGGATCCGGGCCAGGCCCGACATGCCCGCGCCCCCGATCCCGACCAGGTGGACGGTGGCGGGGGTGGACAGGTCCAGGGTGGGTCGATCGGGGGGCGTCACGCGTGCTCCTCGGGGCCGGCCGGGGCGACGACCTCGCCGTCGGCGTCCGGGGTGGCCAGTTCGGCCTCGGTCTGCTCGGTCCGCACGCGGGCCGACTGCGCGAAGGCCTCGTCGATCTCGCGCTCCTCGTCCTCGGTGGGCACCGGCACGGCCTTGCGGTGGTCGTCGAAGTCTGAGGGCACCACGGCCGGGGTGACGTCCACCCCCTCGACCATCTCCACGATCGCACCGGCCACCAGTCGGGCGGCGTCGCGGCGACCGAACGCCAGGGAACGTCGGGAGGCCGCGACGCGCGCGCCACGATCGGCCACCCAGGGACGCAGCGCCGCGACCAGCGCCTCGCTGGTCATGTCGACGTCGTCGATGACGACCGCGGCACCGGCGTGCTCGAGGGCGCGACCGTTGGCGGTCTGGTGGTCGCGGGTGGCCGCCGGGTAGGGCACCAGGACGGCGGGCAGCCCCAGGGCGGTCAGCTCCGAGATCGACGTCGCCCCCGCACGGCAGACCACCAGGTCGGCGGCCGCGTAGGCCAGCGACATGTCGTCGATGAAGTCCAGGATGCGCACGGTCGGGCCGGATGCCGGGTCGTCCCCGACAGCTCGACGCCACGCCTCGATGGTCTCCTCGTGCAGGTTGGTGCCCGCGGCGTGGATCACCTGCAGGCCCAGCTCGGCCCAGGCCGGGGCAGCCCCGGCCACGGCGCGGTTGATCGACCGTGCGCCCTGTGACCCGCCGAACACCAGCAGGGTCGGTCGGTCCTGGTCGAGGTCGAAGCGCGCGCGCGCAGCGGCCCGGCGGTCGTCCCGGTCCAGCGCGAGGATCTCGTCGCGGACCGGGTTGCCGGTCACCACCGAACGGGGTCCCCGGAACCGGCGGGCCGACGACGGGAACGTCAGTGCGATCCGGTCGGCCCATCGCGACGCGAACAGGTTGGCCAGTCCGGGCACGGCGTTCTGCTCGTGGAGCAGCAGCGGCACGCCGGCCCGGTGGGCGCCCCACGAGACCGGGAAGGACACGTAGCCGCCGAACGTGGCCACGCCCACGGCGTCGGTGGCGGCGAGCAGGTCCAGCACCTGGCCACGCGCCCGACGCAGGCTTCCCGGCAGGCGCAGGAGCCCGAGCGAGGGGCGCCGGGGCAGCGGGAGCGCGTCGATGACGTGGAAGCCGAACCCGGCCTCGGGGACCAGGCGCTCCTCCAGGCGTCCGGAGGTGCCGACGAACACCGGATCCCAGTCGCCGGCCGCGACCAACTCCTGGGCGACGGCGACGGCGGGGAACACGTGGCCGGCCGTGCCACCGCCCGCGAACAGGACGGTTCGGGTCATCGCTGCGGCCTCGGGTCGTCGACGTCACGGGCGATCGCCACCAGGATCCCCAGTGCCACGAGGGTGGAGACCAGCGAGGATCCACCGGCCGACACCAGCGGCAGGGTCATGCCGGTGATGGGGAGCACGCCGATGACCGTGGCGACGTTGATCATCGCCTGTCCGACGAGCCAGCCGGTGATGGTGAAGGCGACGGTACGGGAGAACCCCTGGGCCTGCCGCGCCACGCGCAGGCCCACGACCAGCAGCAGCGCGAACAGCCCGAGCACCACCAGGGCACCCACCAGCCCCAGCTCCTCGCCGATGATCGAGAACACGAAGTCGGTCTCGGGGTTGGGGATGAAGTTCCACTTCCCCCGGGACGACCCCACGCCCACACCGGTCCAGCCACCGTTGCCCAGGGCGTACAGCGACTGGAGCAACTGGAAGCCCTCCCCCGTCGGCGCCGCCTCCGGGTGCAGCCAGCCGTTGATCCGGGCGAGCCGGTAGGGCGCCACGATGGCCCCGACCGCCGCCAGCACCCCCGCGAGTCCCGCGGCGGCACCCATCAGCCGCAGCGGCAGGCCCTCGGCGAACAACAGGATGGCCACGATGACGGCGATCAGCAGGGTCGTGCCCATGTCCGGCTGGGCCATCACCAGCACACCCACCACGGCAAGGACCGGGAGGGCCGGCACCAACAGGTGGCGCACGGGGAGACGACCGTCGGGCCGCAGGGAGCGCTTGCGCGCGGTGACGTCGGCCAGCCACAGCACCAGGGCCAGCTTCACCAGCTCGGACGGCTGGGCGACCACCGGCCCGAAGCCCAGCCAGCGCGTGGACCCGCCACGCGTGATCCCGACGCCCGGGACGACCACCAGGACCAGCCCGACCATCGACACCACCAGCAGTACCCACGACAGCGGTCGCCACGCCCGGGGACGCAGCCGTGCGACCACCACGAAGACCGGGATCCCGATGGCCGCCCACATGACCTGGCGTCGCAGGATCCCGAAGGCGTCGCCCGACTCGGCGGCGTCCACCACCGACGCCGAGAAGCTCATGACCAGGCCGATCACCAGCAGCAGACCCGTGATCACCACCAGGGTGGTGGCGTCGCCGTTCCACCCGGTGACCTCGTGGGCCGCGAAGCGTTCGCGGATGCGCTCCCCGAAGGGTCGCCGCGGGGCCAGCAGGTCGGTCGTCGACGACGAGCGGGTGGTCGAGCTCATGGTCGGGTCCTGTCCTCGGTCCGGGTGGTCCGTGGGCGAGCGTGATGGGGGGTGGCGGGCGGGGGCGTCACGGGGTGATCCCCACGCGGCTGATCCACTCGGCGTAGAAGATGCCGAGCCCGATCGTGATGCCCAGGCCCGCGATGATCCAGAAGCGCACGACGACGGTCGGCTCGGCCCAGCCCAACAGCTCGAAGTGGTGGTGGATGGGAGCCATGCGCAGCACCCGACGCCCGAACACCTTGTAGGCCACGACCTGGGCCAGGACCGACACCGTCTCCAGCACGTACAGGCCGCCCAGCACCACCAGCAGCAGTTGCGTGCCGGTCACCAGCGCCATGGCCGCGAACAGCCCACCCAACGCCAGCGATCCGGTGTCGCCCATGAACACCTTGGCCGGTGGGGCGTTGAACCACAGGAACCCGGCACAGGCCGACAGCCCGGCCGCGGAGAAGATCGCCACGTCCAGGGCCGCCGCGTTGTCCACGAAGGCGTAGGACGCCGCGTTGCGGAACATCCAGAACCCGATCAGGGTGAAGCCCCCGAAGACCAGCGTCGCCGACCCCGCGGCGAGCCCGTCGAGCCCGTCGGTCAGGTTGACCGCGTTGGAGAACCCGGTCAGCATCAGGAACACCCAGATCCCGAACACCCACAGGGGCACCTCGACGGCCAGGCCCCCCACCACCGACAGCTCCTGGGGCACGCCGGCCCAGCCGGGTCCGAGCAGGGCGAAGACGAGCGCGATCAGGGCCTGCCCGGTGAACTTGGCCGTCTTGCTCAACCCCAGGCTGCGACGAAGCCGCACCTTGATGAGGTCGTCGGCGAAGCCCACGGCGGCCATCCCGACGAACACGAACAGCAGCAGCACCCCGGCGCGGGACACCTCGGCCTCGGTGAGGTGGGCGACCAGGAAGGCGACCACCGCCGCCGTCACGAACGCGACCCCACCCATGGTGGGGGTGCCCTCCTTCTGCTCGTGCGGGGGGTTGAAGTCCTCGTCGACCCGCACCGACTGGCCGAAGCCCTTGCGTCGGAAGAAGCGGATGACCAGCGGCGTGCCCCCCAGCGACAGCAGCATGGCGAGCGCGCCCGACACCAGGACCGCGATCATGGACGGTCCTGCATGGCGGCGGGCGCACCCGCGTCGTCGGACAGGGCCACCACGACGCGGTCCAGGGCGGCCACCCGCGACGCCTTGACCAGCACGGCGTCCCCGGCGACGAGCCCGATCCGCTCGACGGCGGCGATGGCGGCCTCCGCGTCGTCGACGGCCTCGACCACGACGTCCCGGTCGGCGTCGCGGGCCCCATCGGCCAGGCCCACGGCGTCCTCACCGACCACGACCAGGTGGTCCACCACGGCCGCCGCGGCCGACCCCACGCGGCGATGGTCGTCGTCGTGGGTGGCACCGATCTCGGCCATGACGCCCAGCACCGCGACCCGTCGGCCGGTGACCTGCTGGCTGGCGAAGGCGTCGAGGGCCGCCAGCACCGACGTCGGGTTGGCGTTGTAGGAGTCGTCGACGACCACCAGGCCGTCCCGTGCGACCACCAGTCGGGCACGACCGGTCGACACCGGGGCGCCGGCCAGCGCGGCGGCGCCCGCCTCCGGGTCGGCCCCCGCCTCCCCGGCGGCCGCCAGGGCCAGCAGGGCGTTGAGGACGTGGTGGCGACCGAGGACCGGCAGGCGAACGGGCACGCTGCCCCATGGGGTCACCGCGGTGAACGAGGCCCGGCTGGTGGCGTCCAGGGTGACGTCACGGGCATGCACGGCGGCGGACCGGTCGCTGGTCGACACCCACAGGACCCGCGCGGCCGTCTCGGCGGCCATGCCTCGCACGCGATGGTCGTCGGCGTTGAGGACGGCCACGCCGTCGGGCCCCAACGACGCGACCAGTTCGGCCTTGGCGATCGCGACCTCGTCCAGGGTCCGGAAGCGTTCGAGGTGGGCCCCCGCGACCGTGGTGACCACGGCGATGTCGGGTCGCAGCCACGTGGTCAGCGAGGCGATGTGGCCCCGCCCCCGTGCCCCGAGCTCGGCGACCAGCACCTGCGTGGCCTCGTCGGCCCGGCACACCGTCAACGGCACGCCGACCTCGTTGTTGAACGACCCGTGGGCGGCGACGGTCGTGCGCGTCGCCCCGGCCACGGCGGCCAGCAGGTCCTTGGTGGTGGTCTTGCCGACCGAACCGGTGATCCCCACCACGGTCGCGGTGCAGCGGTCCCGGACCGCGGTCGCCATCGCCACCAGCGCTGCCTGGGCATCCGGCACGACCAGGGTGGGCACGGCCAACGGCCGGTCGGCCACCACGGCCACGGCACCCGCGTCCACCGCCGACCCGGCGAAGTCGGCGCCGTCGGCGGCCTCCCCCCGACGCGCCACGTAGACGTCGCCGGGGACCACCTCGCGCGAATCCGTGGCCACGCCCCGGACCACGCGCGCCGCGACGGTGTCGTCCCACCCGGCGCGGTCGGCGTCGAGCAGGCTTGCGAGGTCGTCGAGGTCGATGGTGATCATCGACGTCCCTGCTGCCGCCGCCACCGTCGGACCAGCACCTCGCGGTCGTCGAAGGGCCGCACCATGCCGCCCAGGTCCTGGCCGGTCTCGTGGCCCTTGCCGGCCACCACGACCACGTCGCCCGGCTCCGCCAGCGCCAGTGCGCGATCGATCGCGGCCTCGCGGTCGACCATGGCCTCGACGTGTGCACGTCCCCGGGCGGCCGTGGCGCCGGCCAGCAGTTCGTCGAGGATGGCCTGCGGGGCCTCGGTCCGGGGGTTGTCGGAGGTGAACACCACGACGTCGGCGGCGACGGCCGCGGCGCCCATGGGGCCACGCTTGGCCCGATCGCGATCCCCGCCGGCACCGACGACCAGCACCACCCGGCCGGGCGTGACCGGTCGCAGGGTGGCCACCAGGGCAGCGATGGCGTCCGGGCTGTGGGCGTAGTCGACCAGCGCGGTCACGTCGTCCTCGACCACCAGCTCGAACCGGCCCGGGATGTCGTCGGCCGCCGCGATGCCGGCGATGGCGGCGTCCGCGTCGATCCCCACGGCAACGGCGGCCAGGAAGGCCTGGACGGCGTTGCGCAGGTTGAACTCGCCCGCCAGTCGCGTGGAGACCTCGACCTCGGTGCGGCCACCGAGCAGGTCCGCCGGGCCGCGCACGACGCCTCGCGTGCCGTGCAGCGTGGCGCCCAGCAGGTCCATGACGACGTCGGCGTCGGCGGTGCCGACGGTGGCGACGTCGATGCTGGCCTGGTCGGCCAGGCGGCGGCCCCAGTCGTCGAACACGCCCACGATCCCGCGCTCGGCCAGCTCCGGGGTGAACAGTCGCGCCTTGGCCGCGAAGTAGTCCTCGAAGTCGTCGTGGAAGTCGAGGTGGTCCCGGCTGAGGTTGGTGAACACCGCCACGGCCGCGTGGATGCCGTCGACGCGATGGAGTGCGAGTCCATGGCTGGAGACCTCCATGGCCACGACCTCGACCCCGCGGTCACGCATGTCGGCCAGGAGTCGTTGCAGGTCCGTGCCCTCTGGCGTCGTGCGGGTCGCGGGCACGGACTCGCCGTGGATGCGGGTGGCGACCGTGCCGACCAGGCCGGTCCCGCGGCCACCGGCGGCGGCGGCGGCCTCGACCAGGTGGCTGGTCGTGGTCTTGCCGTTGGTCCCGGTGACGGCCACGAGGTCCAGGGCCTCGCCCGGCCGCCCGTGCACCTCGGCCGCCGCGGGTCCGGCCGCTCGCCGCGTGTCGTCGACCACCAGTTGGGGGACGTCGATGCCCAGCACCTGTTCGACCAGGAGTGCGGCCGCACCCGCCTCGACCGCACCGGTGGCATGGCGGTGGCCGTCGGTGGCGGCGCCACGCAGGGCCACGAACAGGCTCCCGGGGGTGACCTGGCGGGAATCATGGACGACGTCGTCGACCTCGACCCCGCCGGCGGTGGCGGGTTCGAGGCGGGCACCCGGCAGTCGGGCGTGCAGGTCCTCGAGCGTGGTCACGGGGTCTGGGCCGCATCGTCGGGGGCAGGGTCGTCGGGAGCAGGGTCGGGCACGTCGGCGTCGCCGGGGGCGCCTCCACCGGCCGCTCGGGCAGTGGCCTCGTCCCGGGTCGACTGGGCGTCGTGGGCTCGTTGCGCCCGGGCCTCGTCGATGCGGGACTGGCGGGAGCGCTCGGCGGCCTCGGCCTCCGCCTGCCGACCGGCCGCCGCGTCCAGCGCGTCGTCGATGTCGCCCTGGTCGCTGTCGGGAACGACGTCACGACGGGTCAGCGCGTGGCCCATGACCCGTGAGAAGGTCGGCGCGGCCGCCGTGCCCCCGTAGCGGGTGGCCGGCTCGTCCACCATCACCGCCACGACCAGCTCCGGGTCGTCGACGGGGGCCATGCCGGCGAACACGGCCGTGGTCTGGTTGGAGTAGCCGCGGCCGTCGGCGCGGGGCTTCTCGGCCGTCCCGGTCTTGCCGGCCACCTCGTAGCCCTCGACGGCGGCGGCCTTGCCCGTGCCGTGCTCGCCCTCCACGACACGCTGCATCCGCTGGCGGACGGCCCGGGCCGTGTCCGCCGAGATCACCGACCGGCTGTCGGGGGTGGGCGTGGGTTCCAGTGTCCCGTCCCCGCCGACGGTGCCACGCAGGATGGACGGCTGGATGCCGACACCGTCGTTGGCCAGGACCTGGTAGAACCCGGCCAGCTGGACCAGGCTGACGGCGACCCCGTGGCCGATGGCGATGGTCGGCAGGGACGTCCCCGACCACCGGTCGACCGCGGGCAGCAGCCCGGCCGACTCCCCGGGGAAGCCCACGCCCGTGGGCGTGGCGTAGCCGAACTTGCGCAGCCACGCATCCAGGCGGTCCGGGCCGAGTTCGGTCGCGATCAGCATGGTGCCGACGTTGGACGAGCGCTCGAGGATGTCGCCCACCTCCAGCGAGCCGAACGCGCCGAAGGGCTCGTGCCAGGTCTTGCCGCCGGCCGTCCAGCTCGACGGCACCTCCAGGACCGTGTCCTCGTCGACGATGCCCTCTTCCCAGGCCGCGGCGATCGTGATCGCCTTCTGCACCGAGCCCGGCTCGAAGGCGTCGGTGAAGAAGCGCGCCCGGCGATCGTCGCGACTGGTGCCGTTGCGGTCGACGGGGTCGACACCGGGCGCCGACGCCGCGGCCAGGATCTCGCCGGTGCGCGCGTCCATGACCAGCACCGAGGCGCCGTCGGCCTTGTTGTCCACCATCGCGTCGCGGGCGGCGCGCTCGGCCTCGGCCTGGATGTCGCGGTCGAGGGTCAGCACGAGGTCGGTCCCGGGCACGGACGGTTCGAGTTGGCGGTCGGCCGAGGAGATGTCCATGCCGCCGGACGCGGCCCGCTCGACCCGGAGTTCACCGGGCTCTCCGGCGAGTTCGTCGTTGGCCAGGGCCTCCAGCCCCTCCAGGCCGTTGCCGTCGATGTCGGTGATGCCGATCAGCGAACTCGCGAGGTCACCGTTGGGGTAGCGGCGGCTGGGCTCGACCAGCCGGTGGATGCCGGGCAGGTCCAGCGCCATGACCTGTTCGCCCCTGTCCCAGTCCACCTGGCGCGCGAGGTAGACGAACTGGCCGTCCACCTCGAGGTCGGCGAGCACGGCATCCACGGATCGATCGAGCAGCGGGGCCAGGGCGATCGCGACCTCGCGGCGCGACACCTCACCCGCCGCCGGGTCCAGGGACCCGTCCGCGAGGAAGCCCTCGAAGGTCGACGGGTCGGCGTAGATGGCGGCGGCGTCGACGGTGGTGGTGAGCACCGAGCCGTCGCGGTCCACGATGCGGCCGCGTTGGGCCGGCAGGTCGATGGTCCGGACGCTCTGGGAGTCCCCCTGCAGGGCGTAGGCCTCGGCGTCCACCGCCTGCACCTGGACCAGTCGCGCCGCCAGCACCACCATCCCGACGAGGTACAGCGCCAGCAGCAACGCCGTGCGACGCCGGACGGTGCCGTGTGGGATCCGCCATCGCGCCGGCAGGGACCACACGGCCGGGCGCCAGCGCGCCGGCACCAGGGCCAGCAGCCGGTCGCCCAGGCCCCACCGCCGGGTTCGCACGCCCGCGGCCGCCAGGAGCCGACGGGTCCAGGCCGGCCAGTGGAGGTGGTCGCGGATCCACCCTCGCAGGCCCCCGACCACCGCCAGCACGATGGCCAGGATCGACACGACGACGCCACGGACCCCGCCACCGGCGGGGTCACGACGGACCTCGACCGGACGGTCGAGGTCGATCGGGTGCGGCGCACGCCGTCCCGTCATCAGCGATCCGCCGACAGGATCGACTTCATCGGGTCGGCGGTGCCGGGCTCCTCGTGGTCACCGGGCAGGGTCTGTTCGGGCACGAGGTAGCGCTGGGGCGTGGACTCCATGCCCATCTGCTCGGCGAGCATGCGGATGCGGGCGGGGTCCTCCAGACCGGCGACGTCGGCCACCGACTGGCTCCAGGTCCGCTCGGCGTCGACGACGTCGGCCTCCAGCTGGCTCAGCTCGACCGCGTCCTGGGCGGCGAGCGCGTTGAGCGACACCGCACCCATCACGGCGCCGATCGCGAGCACCACGTACAACGCGATGAACACCATCGGGTGACGGCGCGGGCGGTCGTCGATCGCGTGCAGGTGGCGACGCTCGCGGCGGGCGCCGGTCCGACGGGCGGCGGCCCGGACGGCGGCGGTCGTGGTTGCGGCGCTCATCGGATCTCCACTCGTGTGGGGGTCGTCGTGGTGTCGGTGGGGAGTCGTCTCACCGCGCGCAGGCGCACGGCCGACGACCGCGGGTTGCGGGCGACCTCCTCGTCGCTGGCGCGTCCGGCACGGCGGACCAGCGGGGCGACGCGCGGGACGGTGTCGCAGGCACACACCGGCAGGTCGGGCGGACACACGCAGTCGGTGGCCGCGGCCGCGAAGGCCTGCTTGACGATGCGGTCCTCGAGGCTGTGGTAGGCCAGCACCACCAGCACCCCGTCGGGCACGAGGACGTCGATGGCCTGGTCGAGCACCGCCTCGAGCGCGACGAGTTCGCCGTTGACGGCGATCCGCAGGGCCTGGAAGGTCCGCCGGGCCGGATGGCCCCGGTCTCGGGCGGCCGCACCGGCCGGCATCGCGTCCGCCACGACCTCGGCCAGGCGACCGGTCGTGGTGATCGGCCGCGCCGCGAGGATGGCGGTCGCGATGCGGCGGGCATGGCGCTCCTCACCCCAGCGGCGCAGGACGTCGGTGAGGCCGTCGAGGTCGAGCCGGTCCAGCAGCTCCGCGGCGGTCTCGGGCGCGTCGGGACCCATGCGCATGTCCAGCGGCCCGTCGTGGCGGTAGGAGAATCCCCGCTCCGGGCGGTCCAGGTGCATCGAGGACACGCCCAGGTCCAGCAGCACACCGGCGACCCGGTCGATGTCGTGCGCGGCGACCACCTCGGCCAGGGCGTCGAAGCGGACCTGGGCCACGTCCAGGGTGACCCCGTCGAGGTCGGCCAGGCGGGTCGTGGCCAGCGCGAGCGCGTCGGGATCACGATCGATGCCGAGCAGGGCCACGTCGTCGACGTGGTCGCGACGTGCCCGGGCGATGGCCTCGGCGTGCCCGCCGGCACCCAGCGTGGCGTCCACGATCGTGCCGGTCGGCGCAGGGGCCAGCAGCGCGACGACCTCGTCGCGCATCACCGGCACGTGTGGTGGCGCCATGGCCACTCCCCCGTTCACCTGGTGCCCAGGCCGTCGTCGTAGTCGTCGCCGAAGATGGCGGTGGTCTCGTCCTGGTAGGACTGCCAGCGGGCCCGGTCCCACAGCTCGAAGTGGTCGCCGTTGCCGACCACGGCCAGTTCGCGCACCAGCCCGGCCGCCTCGCGGAGCGCCCTGGGGATGGTGATCCGCCCCTGGCTGTCCGGGGTGTCGACCGTGGCGCCGGTGATGGCACGACGGCGGCGGCGCCCCATGCTGGAGCCGGTGGGCAGGGCCATGGCCTCCTGCAGTGCCGTCCGGAACCCGGCGATGTCCCACACCTGCACGGTGTTCTCCGGGCCGGTGGTCAGGTGCACGCCGTCGACGAAGCGGCCGCGGTAGGCCGCAGGCAGGATCAGGCGGCCCTTGGCGTCCAGCGTGTGGTCATACGTCCCGAGGATGTACTCCTCCATCAGGGCGTCCGACATCGCCGACCACCTCCTCCGCCTCGTCGTGCTGTTCGTTGTGCCGTTCGGCGTGTTGCTCGTCGTGTCGCCCACGCGACGATCGCCGCGATTCCCCACTCTACTCCACTTCACTCCACCACGTCGAGGACGTCTCGGCACGCTGTGTCACAGGAGGGGGGTAGAAGGGCTGAATCAGCGGCGAGTGCCAGTGGAGGGAAGTGGAGGACCACCCCACGAAACCGGGCCATGTCGTGCCTGGGGACGCGGATCGAGGGGCCGAGTCACGCGATCGCCGGCTCGCCCGAGGTCCCCGCGGGCGCCCCCGGCCGGTGGTGGGGCGCGGTGGGGACGGGTGGGGCGGGCCGCCGCACGCGGCGCCCAGGTCACCGGTCCGAGGACATCCGGATCAGCCCGCCGACCCACAGGGTCGCCAGGGTGTTGACGGCCGAGGAGCGCCCCTCGGAGCCGGCGACGGCCAGGCGATCGACGGTGTAGCCCTCGACCATGGCCACCAGCGCCCCGGCGGCGACCCCCGCGTCGTGGGGGGTGTTGGCCAGCACCGGCTCGAGATGGCCGGCCACCGCGTCGGTGTACTGGCCACGGACCGTGCGCAGCTCGTCACGGAAGTGCTGGTCGTTGGTGGCGGCCTCGATCCAGGCCGAGATGACGTCGCCCTCCTCGGCCAGGGCGTCCACGAAGCGCGAGATGACGTCGTGGACGGTGGCCCAGACGTCGTCGCCCTCCCAGGACTCGTCGACCACGTGCAGCAGTCGCTGGGAGGCCAGCATGACCAACGAGTCCAGCACGGCGGACTTGTTGTCGAAGTAGGTGTAGAAGGTGCCGTGGCTGACCCCGGCGATGGCGGTGATGTCCTCGACCCGCGCCCCGCCGTACCCGATCGTGGCGAACGCCTCGCGGGCGGCCATGCGCAGGCGACCGGCGGTCCGCTCCCCGCGCGTGGTCCGCGGCCCGTCCGGACCGTCCGCCACCGCCTCCTCCACGTCCTCGCCTTGCCGTCGCGATCCATCGTGGTCGCCACGAACGGTAGTCGCCGCACCGCGGCCGAGCCGTCCGGCCGGCGGCCGGCGGACCGTCGCCGGCGGGTCGTGGACGACGCGGATGCATGCGCGGTGACCGCGCTGTCGGGACGGCGTCCGGGCATGGTGGGACCCCCCCGACGGTTACCCTGCACGCCTCAGCCGACCGGGACGACGACCACGTGACCCAGACCCCGACTGCCCGCGACACGCCCCGGGATCCCGGCCCTGCCGGTTCGTCGGGCCGCCGGGCCTCGTTCGCCGCCACCCTCGACGACCTGCACGCCAACATCGCCTCGGTGCTGCTGGGCAAGGACGACGTCATCGAGCTGACGCTGGTCACCCTCCTGGCCGGTGGGCACCTGCTGATCGAGGACGTGCCCGGGGTCGGCAAGACCCTGCTGGCCAGGGCCCTGGCCGCCAGCATCGACGGCGAGGTCCGACGCCTGCAGTTCACCCCCGACCTGTTGCCGACCGACGTCACCGGGGTCAGTGTCTACTCCCCCGCCGAGGGCACGTTCGCCTTCCGACCGGGCCCGGTCTTCGCCAACGTCGTGCTCGCCGACGAGATCAACCGTGCGGGCCCCAAGACCCAGTCCGCCCTCCTGGAGGCCATGGAGGAACAGACCGTCACCATCGACGGCGTGACCCGCGACCTCGCCAGTCCCTTCATGGTGATCGCGACCCAGAACCCGATCGAGCTGGACGGCACCTATCCCCTGCCCGAGGCGCAACGCGACCGCTTCCTGGTCCGCACCAGCCTGGGCTACCCGGCCCGCACCGCCGAGCTCGGGATCCTGCGGGAGCACTCCGGGTCCGACCTCGTCCGGGCCCTGCGACCGGTCACGGACGCGGCCACGATCGCCCAGATGGTGCGTCGGGTCAGCGCCATCACCGTCGCGGAGCCCATCGCCAACTACGTCCTGGACCTCGTGGCCGCGACCCGGTCCAGCGATGCCCTGGCGCTGGGCGCGAGCCCGCGTGCGGGACTGGCGCTGGTACGGGCCGGCCGCGCCCTGGCCGCGCTTCGTGGCCGCGACCACGTGCTCCCCGACGACGTCAAGTCGCTGGCGGTCCCGGTCCTGTCCCACCGGGTCCAGGTCACCTCGCGAGCCCGGGTGGGCGAGGTCACGCCGGCCATGGTCGTCCGGCAGGTGGTCGAGGCCACCGACGCCCCGGTGCGATGACGTGCTGACCCCCCGTGGCGTCGGCCTGCTCGCCGGGGCGGTCGCCTGCCTGGTGGCCGGCCGGCTGCTGGGCATCGCCGCCCTCGACGTGGTGGCGGTGGCCGCCGTGGGACTGGTCGTCGTGGCGGTCGCGCTGGTGGTGCGCCGCCCGCCACTGGAGGTGCTGCGCCCGGCCCACTACCCGGTCGTCGAGCACGGCGGGACCGTCGACGTGCAGTTGACGTTGCGCAACGTCGGTCGACTGGCGGCCGGTCCGATGAACCTGGTCGACGCCACGCCGCGGGACCTGCACACCGGCGCCACCGCGAACCTGCGCGGCCTCGACCCGGGTCGCCAGGTCCCCCTGTCCTATCGCGCCGTGGGCCGCACCCGGGGACGACACGTCTTCGGCCCGCTGGCGGTCACCATCGCCGACCCGTTGGGCATCGCCCGCCGCAGCGTGGAGCTTCCCGGGTCCAGTGGCGTCCTGGTGCTGCCGCGCACCATCGAGCTGTCGGGCGGACCACGTCCGATCGCCGGGCGCGTGCCGGGCGACCGCGGGGCCGGCACGCCACGACCGACCGGCGACGACGTCGGGATGATCCGCGAATACGTCGTCGGCGACGACCTGCGTCGCATCCACTGGCCCGCCACGGCCCACCGGGGGGGCCTGATGGTGCGCCAGCCCGAGTCGCGCCAGCGCCAGCGCGGCGTCGTGCTGCTGGACCGCCGCCCGTCCCCCGGCTTCGAGCTGGCGATCGAGGTCGCTGCCTCGATCGGCGCGACCTGGAACGACGGCGGCACCTCGGTCCAGGTGGTGGACGACCCGGCCGAACTGCAGGGGACGCCGCTGCCGTGGGACGTCCAGCTGGAGGGCCTGGCCGTGCTCGACCCCGAGCCCGGGTGGGACCTGCAGTCCCTCACGGCGCTGGTCGCCGGGGGCGCCGCGGGCAGCGGCACGCTGGTCGTGGTCACGGCGGATCCCGAGGGCATGCCGGCCATCCTGCAGCGCCTCGGACGGTCCTTCGACCGTCGCATCGTGGTGCTGGTCGAGCACGGCGCCACGCCCGTCGCGCGCAATGCCGCGGCCACGGCTGCCACCGCCCTGCACTGGCAGGTGGTGCGTGTGCAACGTCTCGACGACCTGCCGCCGGCGTGGCGCGACGTCGCGCAACGACCCGGGGCCGTGGCATGACGACGGACCGACGAGCACGGGAGGTCGGCGACATCCTGCTGGCCGGCGTCCTGGGCGTCCTGCTCGTGGCCGGTGCGACGGTCGGGTTCCGCGCGCTGTTCCTCGACCAGGGCTGGGTGCTCCCGGTCACCGTGGCCGCGGTCGGCGGCGTCGGGCTGACCACGCTGTGGCGCCTGCTCGGCGTCCCGACGGTCGCGCGACTCGTGCTGACCCTGGGCGTGGGATCGGCATGGCTGCTGGCGTGGTTCCCGCTGGCCGCGGGCCTGCCGTTGTCGGCACGTCCCGCGGTGCTGGCCGACGGCTGGTCGTTGGCCCGCCAGGAGATCGCCCAGCAGGTCGCCCCGACACCATTCCTGACCGGCATCTCGCTGCTGGTGGTCGGTGGTGGCTTCCTGGTCGCGGTCGTGGTCACCGAACTGCTGGGCCGCCGCCTCGTCCTGAGCGCGCTCATGGTGGCGCTGGTGCTGTGGGTTGCCCCCCTGACGATCCCGCTGGAGCAGCGCAACCTGGTCCTGTCCGCCCTGGCGTTCGCGATCCCGGCCGGCCTCGCGCTCGCGCTGGTCGACGACCCGGCCGTGGGCACCGCCGGCCAGTCGTGGCCACGACGTGGCCGTGGCCTCGTGGTGGCGATGGTCGTGGTGGTGGTGGCGGTCCCGCTGGCCCTGGCGAGTCCCGGCCACGGCGGCGCACCGGTGTTCGACCTGCGGGGATGGGGTGCGACCATCGAGGGCTACGAGCCGATCGTGGACGTCGGCGACCAGTTGCGACTGCCCGAGGCACGCACCGTCATGGAGGTGACCACGTCGCGACCGGCCTACCTCCGCACCGCGGCGCTGGAGGTGTTCGACGGACGACGTTGGCGGGTCGGCGAGGACCTGGAGGGGGCCACGATTCCCCCCTCCGCCCAGGAGGACGCCAGCGACGGCATCGGTGGGCGATCCCCGGAGGGCCCGGTGGACACCTACCAGGTCGACGCCATCGACCTGCCCAACGTCTACCTCCCGGTGCCCAACCGTCCGTTGCGGGTCGCCGCGACCGAGGAGCCCGCCCGGGTCATCTGGTCACGCGTCGGGGACTTCGCGGCCACCGAGGCGATGCCGGACATGCTCGCGACCACCGACCAGCCCGACTACGTGGCCGAGGTCGCCGTTCCCACCCCCCGCTACGACGACCTGGTCGCGCTGGGGATCATCGACGCCCGGCCGCGACCCACCACCACCGAGCTGCCGGTCCCGGTCCCGTCGCTGGCCGAGGTCGCACGCGAGGTCACCGCCGACGCCACGACGACCGTCGACCAGGTGCTGGCCGTCCAGCAGTTCCTGGGGGGACCCGACACCGAGTTCACCTACTCCACCGACGTCCCGGAGTTGCGTGGCGACAGCGCGCTCGAGGACTTCGTGCTCACCACCCGGACCGGCTACTGCGAGTACTTCGCCACGGCCATGGCGGTCATGCTGCGGACCCTGGACGTCCCGACACGGGTGGCCACCGGCTACCTGCCCGGCGCGCAGGTGGTCCCACCCGGCCCCGACGGGGAGCCCGGGACCTATCGCGTGTCGTCGACCGACGCACACGCCTGGGTGGAGGTGTTCTTCCCCGACGTCGGCTGGGTCACCTTCGACCCGACCCCCCGCAGCGACACCCGGGGGCTGCGGCCCGACGCCCAGGACCTGGCTCCCTTCGACGCCGTTCGCGGGACCGGTGTCCAGGACGACCCACGCGGGTTCACCGGGGAGAACCCGCTCGGCGACGTCCAGCCGTCCGAGTCGATCCAGGACCAGTCGGCCGCCGGCACGACGCGGGACACCAGTGGGGGCCTGGCGGCCGTGTGGTGGGTGCTGGCGCTGGTGGCCGTGGGACTGGCCGCGGCCGCGGCCTGGACGTGGTGGCGTGCCCGGACGGTCCCGACCGCCACCGACCCCACCGAGTCGGGACTGCTGGCGGTGTCACACCTGCTGGTCGGCGCGTCCAGCCTCGGTCGTGGACGCCACCGGGCCGAGACGCTCCGCGAGGTCACGGACCGGTGGGTCGCCGAGGACGAGGTCGATGCGGCCAACGCACACACCGTGGCCGAGCTCGGGGGGACCGCCGCCTTCGGTCGTCGCCTGTCGGTCGAGGAGTCGGCCCACCTGCGTGACGCCTGCGCCGCCATCGGCGACCACCTGCGCGAGCGGGCCGCCCTGCCCGACCGGGTCCTGTCGGGCCCCCGTCGCGTCCGGGCCCGCCCCTGATCGCCGACCCGACCTGATCGATGGCCCGGACCTGGTCGATGGGCCGGACCGGATGGATGGGCCGGACCGGATCGATGGGCCGGACCGGGGCGTCGGCACCGGTTCGGTCCCGAGACGACGACGCACACCCACCGGGGTGGGTGTGCGAACACGAGGGCCTGCCGGGGTCTAGCGCAGGCCGTTGGAGAGGTCGTCGTCGTCGGAGTGGGCGGCGTCGGCCTCGGCCAGGGCGTCCATGGCCTCGCGTCGCTGGCGCAGGCCGCCGACGAGGTCGGTGATCGAGACCAGCAGGAGGGCGAAGCCCACCACGCCGAGCGCGATGTGGAAGGTCAGGCCGAGCAGGCACCCGATCCCGACCACGATGCCCACGATGGACCGGCGCAGCCGGCGGGTCGAGGACGCCATGGGAGAGCTCGCGCGGTCCACCTTCTGGACCGCCCGATCGGTCCGGGCCACGAAGCGGGGGTCGTCGGTGGCGAGCCGGCGCTCCATCTCCGCCAGGACGCGTTCCTCGTGTTCGGACAACGGCATGCGAACAGCTCCTGTTGGTGCCAGTCATCCTATCCACGACGCCCGCCGACGTCGCCCCCTCATCGGGACCAATCGGGGGTTGACGACGACGACGTCGCCACGGTCCGTCACCTCCGGGTCAGCGACCCACGAACCGGGGCGGGCGACCGGCCCGTGCCGCCGCCACCGCCTCCGCCACGTCAGGTCCGGCCATGCACGCCAACTGGGCCCTCGCCTCGGCGGCCAACGCCTCGTCCCGCGGCCGGTCGAGGTTGTCGCGGAGCAGTGCCGCCACCCGTCGGGTGGCCCCCGGCGCTGTCGCGAGCGCGGCGGCCAGGTCGACCGCCTCGGCGAGGTCGGCGACGCGACGCTGGGCGAACCCGCTGGCCAGGGCCTCGTCCGCGGTGATGGTGCGGCCGGTCATCACCCAGTCCGTGGACCGTCCCAGCCCGACCAGCCGGGGCAGGCGCCAGGTCCCACCGAGGTCGGGCACCAGCCCCCAGCGCCGTTCGGCGATGGCGATCCGGGCATCGTCGGTCACCACGCGCAGGTGGCAGGCCGCCGCGAGCTGGGCGCCACCTCCCAGGCAGTGGCCGGTGATGGCGGCCACCGTCGGGACGGCGAGGTCCTCCCACACGTTGAACGCGTCCTGCAGCCCGGCGATGAACTCGGCGTCGACACCGTCGGGACCGGCCGCACCGAACAGTGCGGTGTCCAGTCCCGACGAGAAGGTGCCGCCGGCCCCCGCCAGGACCACGGCGCCGATGTCGTCGTCCGCCGCGATGGCTTCGGCGGCCCGGGCCAGACCACGGAAGACCGCCCAGTCCATGGCGTTGCGCGTGGCCGGGCGATCGATGGTCACCCGGGCCACGCGGTCGGTGACCTCGAGGCGGACGACGTCGTCGGGCGACTCGGTCATGGACTGGCTCCTGGTCCGGGGCGGTTGCGGCCGGTGGGCAACGGAGCACCCCCGGGCGCAGCACGGACGCCCACGGACCGCCCCGCGAGCCTAGGGCTCGTGGTCGTCGTGACGCCGGTCGTCGCCGGTCTCGGACAGCTCGACCACGTCGTCGTCCAGCAACGACGCGAAGGTGACGTCCATCCCGGCGAAGCGTTCGCGGACGGCGTCGGTGACCTCGTCGACGTGGGTCCAGCGGTCGTCGGCCTCCAGCACCAGCTGCCGGGCGGCGTCGCCGGCGGCCAGGTTGCTGACGCCGACCCCGACCAGGCGCACGCGCACGCGTTCCAGCCGGAGGTGGTCGAGCAGGTCGATCACCACGTCGGAGATCACGCGCGTGGCGTTGGTCGGCACGTCCAGCGTGGTGGACCGGCTGATGGTGGAGAAGTTCGCGAACCGGAGCTTGAGCGTGACCGTGCGCCCGGACAGGTCGCCACCCCGCAGCCGGGACCCGACCTTGGCGGACAGGCGCAGCAGCACCCGGCGCAGTTCGGCCGGGTCGTCCACGTCGTGTTCGAAGGTGGTCTCGTTGGAGACCGACTTGGCCGGTTCGTGCGGGACGACGCGGCGGGGGTCACGGCCCCGTGCGAGGTCGTGCATGCCACGCCCGCGGTCGCTGCCCAACAACCGCACCAGCAACCCGACCTCGCAGTCGGCGACGTCGCCGATGGTGTGCAGCCCGTAGTCGGCCAACCGCTCGACGGTCTTGGGACCGGCCCCCCACAGGTCGCTGAGCGCACGGGGCCGCAGGAAGGTGGTCACCTCGTCGGCCGGCAGGTGGAACAGCCCGTCCGGTTTGGCATGGTCCGAGCACAGCTTGGCCAGCGACTTGGTCGGGGCCACGCCAACGGACACGGCCAGGTCCAGGTCGGTGCGGACCCGGGTACGGATGTCGTGGGCGATCCGGACCGGTGGGCCGAACAGCCGCACCGAGCCCCCGACGTCCAGGAAGGCCTCGTCCAACGACAGCGGCTCGACCAGCGGGGTGAACGAGCGGAAGATCGCCATCACCGACCGGGACACGTCGCGGTAGGTGTCGAAGCGGGGCGGCACCACCACCAGGTCGGCGCACAGCCGTCGCGCCCGCACCATCGGCATCGCCGACCGGATCCCGAAGCGCCGGGCCTCGTAGCTGGCGGCCGCGACGACCCCCCGGTTGGACCCGCCGCCCACCACCACCGGACGATCCCGCAGGTCCGGGTCGTCGCGTTGCTCGACCGAGGCGTAGAACGCGTCCATGTCCGCGTGCAGGATCGGTTCGGTGACACGCGGGACCGCCACCTCGACTCCCTCCCCCGGAGCGGACCCCGGATGACCGAACGCGTGTTCGACGCAGCCTATCCCGACACGTGCTCGTCCCGGTCACCCGGGGTTCGTCACCCCGCCATGCCGCAGCGCCGCCGCAAGGCTGTCGACGACGGGCACGCCGAGGCTCGCCAGGTCGTCGGCCGCGTGACTGCCCCCGTGCGTGGAACTGGCGAACAGCACGACCCGGGCGCCGACGTCGTGGGCGGCCACCGCGTCGTCCAGCGCGTCGCCCACCACCAGCACCTCGTCGACGTCGTCGATGGCCAGGGCCTCGAGGTGGGCGTGCAGCCAGTCGGCCTTGTGGCCGCCCCCGACCCCACGCACACCGGCGACGCGGTCGAAGTGGTGGCCGAGGTCGTGGTGGTCGACCATCTCGACGAGGTGGTCGTGCTGGGACATCGACAGCAACGACTGGCGCCGACCCGAGGTGGCCACCGTGGCCAGGGCGTCCCGGGCCTGGGGATCGAGGTCGACGTGGCGGACCACCTCGGCGTAGGCGTGGTGGAAGGCCGTGTCGATCGACGACCAGGCCCGGTCGTCGATGTCGCGTTCCAGCAGGCGCTCGTAGAAGGTGCGCACGGGACGCGTGTACAGCCGCCGGTAGGTGGCCATGTCGGTGGCTGGCCGTCCGAGGTCGGCCAGCAGGACGTTGAGCGCATCGAGCACGGCGAACTGGTCGGCCAGCAGCGTGCCGTTCCAGTCCCAGACCACGTGGCGAATCATGCCGACGAGGCTACGGGACCCGGGCCCCCCAGGCCCCCCCGGGCACCCCCGGGCCCCCCGGGCCCCCCCGGGCCTCCCGGCCCCCCACGAAACCACCACGATGTCACCCTGGGGGACGAGGAGGTATTGACTGGGTTCATACCATTCAATACGGTGGCGGCCCCGGGTCCTGCTCCCGCTGCCCGAGGACCACCTCGCTCCTGGAGGATCCCGTGCGCCGTGTCCTGTTCGCCACCGCCGCGTCGCTCGCCGCACTGGCCGTCGTCCTGGCGGTCGTGGTGACCGACCTTCCCGACCCGATCGCGATCCACTTCGGCCCGGACGGCACGCCGGACGGCGACGGCCCGAGGATGTTCGCCTGGGTGCTCGGGCTGGGCCTGCCGGCGCTGGTGGCCAGCGTGGTCACGGCGACGACGTGGTCACGGCGACGACCACCGGCCGGGCTGCGTTGGACCGCGGGACTGCCCCTCGGGATGGTGTGGGGTGTGGGCGGGATCATGCTGGCGACGTTGTGGCCGCAGCGCGGTCTGGCCGATGCCGCGACGACCGCGCTCTCCCCGGTCGCGATCCTGGTGGCGGTGGTGCTGGGCGTCGTCGCGACCATCGCGGGCGCCCGGGTGGCGGGGCAGGCCGATCCCCCGACCAGTGTCCGACCGGCACCATCCGGGTCCGTGCGGGCCGACCTGCCCGACGGCGCGACGGCCCTGTGGCGTGGGGAGACCCCGACGGGTCCGACCGTGGCCGGCCTGGGGGTGGCCCTGGTGGTCGCGGGGGTCGTCGGTGGCGTCCTGCTGGCGTGGTGGTTCACCGCGATCCTGCTGGCCGGGGCGCTGCTGGTGCTCGCCTCGATGCGCTTCGCCGTCACGATCGGTCCGGGCGGGGTGCGCATCGCGGGGCTCGTCGCGGGCTGGCCACGTGTCGACGTGCCGCTGGACGGCATCGCGGCCGCCGACACCACGTCGATCCGTCCCGTCGAGTACGGCGGGTGGGGCATCCGCATGCTGCCCGGTCGCGCCATCACCGCCGTGGTCACCCGATCCGGACCGGCGCTGCGACTGGTCCGAACGGACGACTCCACCATCCTGGTCGGCCTGGACGATGCCGACGAGGCCGCGGCGGTGGTCAACGCCCTGCTGGACCGGCGGGCCCCCACGCCGGCCACGGACCCGCGCACCGGATCGGGGTCGCACTAGATGCTGCTGACCATCGACCAGTCCGACGACACGCCGCTGTACCGCCAACTCGCGGCCTCGGTCCGCCGCGCGGTCCTGGACGGCACACTCGTCGCCGGCTCGTCCCTGCCAGCCACGCGTGACGCCGCGGGCGCCCTGGGGGTCAACGCCGAGACCGTGCAGCGTGCCTACCGCGTGCTGGCCGACGACGGGCTGGTGGTGTCGCGGGTCGGGCGCGGCACCCGGGTCCGCGACGACGTGGACGTCGCGGCCCTGGGACTGGACGACGCGATCGAGGACCTGGTGGCGCGCGCGGCGGCCATCGGGTGGTCACGGGACCGGTTGGCCCGGCGGATCCTCGCCGACCCACACTGACCCGTGCCCGTCAGCGCAGGGTCGTCCCCAGCACCCACGGCAGGACCAGCACCATCGAGGCCGACCACGTCACGTGGGTCAGCATGGGGGCGAGCACGCCACCGGTCACCCGGCGCTGCATGCCGACCAACGCCCCCAGCAGCACCGCGGAGAACACCAGCATGACGTTGCCGGTGGCCACCGTGGCCAGTGCGTAGACGATCGTGGACACCACGACCGGGCGGGTGCGACCGATGGCCGCGAACAGGGCGCCGCGGAAGAACAGTTCCTCGGCGATCCCGTTGAGCACCGTGATGGCCAGCACCACGCCCAGGGACCCCGCATCGGCATGGTCGAGCACCTCGACCACCTGGTCGCGCAGGAACGGCAACCTGGCCACCACCAGGCCCCCGACGGCGAACACGGCCACGGCCACGAGCCCGACCAGGATCGGTTGCAGCACCGGACGGGTCAGGCGTTCGTCGCGCCCCCGGATGTGGCCGAGGTGGAGTGGGCCCGATGCCACGGCACCGATGACCCAGCACGCCGCCAGTGCGACCGTTGCGAGGTAGAAGCGGTCGTCTCCCGGCGGCAATCCCAGGGAGACGCCCAACAGCACGGCGCCGACGGCGACCGTGATCCCGGCCACGACGCGGCGCCGGCGGAACTCGTGGTCCGGCTGCCAGTGGTCCCGGGGGACGGGATCGAACAGCGAGTTGCGCAGCAACCGCTCGGCCCGACCCACGACATCCATGGTCGCGACGCTACCGAGCGGGCCCCGACGTCCGCCGGTCCTGCCGACCGTGGTCACCCGCTGGGCGCGTGGTGCAACACGTCGAGGTCCAGGGGAGCATCGGCGTCGACGTGCACCGACCGGTCCGGCATCGGGTACTTCAGCCCCGACCCACAGTTGAACAGGACGACCCGGTCCCCACGCCCGACCCGTCCGTCGGCCACCGAGTGCCGCCAGGCGGCGAGCGTCGCCGCGCCCTCCGGGCACAGCAGGAGCCCGTCGCCGGTCGCGGCGTCGACCCGAGCCCGTTCGATGGCGTCGTCGTCGACGGCCACCGCGAAGCCGTCGGACTCCCGGACCGCCCGCAGGACGAGGAAGTCGCCGATGGCCGCCGGCACGCGGATGCCGGCCGCGACGGTGTGTGCGTCCTCCCACCGCTGCGCCACCTCCTCCCCCGCCTCCCAGGCCCGCACGATCGGAGCACAGCCGGTCGCCTGCACGGCGACCATGCGGGGGCGTCGTCCACCCAGCCAGCCCAGCTCCTCGAGTTCGGCGAAGGCCTTCCACATCCCGATCAGGCCGGTGCCACCACCGGTCGGGTAGAAGATCACGTCGGGGACCTCCCAGCCGAGCTGGTCGGCCAGCTCGATCCCCATGGTCTTCTTGCCCTCGATGCGATAGGGCTCGCGCAGGGTGGAGACGTCGAACCAGCCCATCGCCTCCGTGCCCTCGGCCACCAGGCGCCCACAGGTGTCGATGAGGCCGTCGACCCGGAACGTCCGGGCACCGTGCAGGGCGATCTCCCGCACGTTGACGGCCGGGGTGTCGGCCGGGCAGAACACGAAGGTCTCCATCCCGGCACGACTGCCGTAGGCAGCCAGGGCCGCCCCGGCGTTGCCGTTGGTGGGCATCGCCAGCCGGGTGATGCCGAGCTGACGGGCCATGCTCACGGCCATGGCCAGCCCGCGGGCCTTGAACGAGCCGGTCGGCAACCGCCCCTCGTCCTTGACCAGCAGCCGGGCCGGGTCCACGCCCGCCGCGGCGGCGACGGTCGGCAGCGACACCAGCGGGGTCGCGGGTTCGCCCAGGCTGACCCGGTTGCCCGGCTCGACCGGCAGCAGTTCGTGGTACCGCCACATCCCGTCCGGTCGTGCCGCGAGGTCCGCGGGGGTCACGGTCGCCCGCACGGCGTCGAGGTCGTAGCGCACCAGCAGGGGCTTGCCGGCCCGGGACAGGTTGTGGACCACACCGGCGGGATGGCGCTCACCGGTCCAGCTGCACTCGAGGTGGGACACGGTGGACGGGGTCACGATGGCGGTCTCCGGGCCGGGTGGGCCGGAGGCTATGGCCGTGGCCCATCGCGGGGGCCCGAGCGGACTGCCGCCCCGCCGTCGGGCGTGCGCTGGGCGGACACGAGGCCGGGAGGCGTCCGGGGCGTCCGTGACACGAGTCCCGGCGTGGCTGGGCCGGTGGCGCCCCCCGGTCCGGGACCGCGATCACCCGATCGTGTCCGCATCCGGACACGCCGAATCGGGCCGCCCCGTGGGTTGGGGGTGCGAGCCGTGCCACCGTACGGTTCATCGAGCACGAGAGCACGTGGTCTCCCACCCCCCGGGGCGACCACGACGGGCCGCTCGACGTCGTCTCCCCCCGACGACCGACCGACGGCCCGCAACCGCCGCCCGACCGAGTTCTCGGTCGGGCGGTTGCTCGTTTCCGGGCCCCCACCCAGCCCTCGCGACCGACCCTCGCACGGGCGTCCACACTGGCCGCCACCCGGGTCGGTGCTTGCCACATCCCCCCGGATCACGCATAGTCGTATCACGGGTGCGCCGAGGGGCCTCCGGAGGTACCCGTGCGAAGGGCAGGAACATGGGTCGCAACCGCGCCGTCGGACGAGCAACGGTCGGGCCTGCGCGTCGCCGCCGGGTCCCGGCGGGGATCGTGGTGGTGCTGGTGCTCGCCGCCTGTGGCAGCGAACCGACCACGGTCGACGTCACCTCGCTCGGGACGGACGCCACGACCGTGTCGACGGAGGTGTCCGACGGGGGGTCGGACGTCACGGAGGCCGGTCCCGTCGACCTGACCGTGGACGTCGAGGACGGCCAGGTCGTCGCCGAGTCCCCGCTCGACCTCGGGGGGACCGCGACGCCGGGAGCCCTGGTGGCCGTCGAGGGACGCGCCGGTGGCGCGCTGGTGGACGCGACCGGCACCTGGGACCTGGTGGTGGACCTGCAGGAGGGCGACAACGACCTGCACGTCACCGCCACCCTCGACGGACGTGACCCGGCCGCCGTCGACGTCGTCGTCGTCCTCGACCCGGCCGTGTTCCCCACCGAGTTCTCCCCGTGAACCCTGGCCCGGCCGACGCCGCGACCGTCGACGGGAGCCAGCCGAGCCCCCGCGACCGTCCGGTGGACGTCTTCGTGGCCCACAGTCCCGACGACCGCGAATGGGTGGCGGGCTACCTGTTGCACGCCCTCGACCAGGCCGGGGTCACCCACGAGTCGACCCTGGAACTGGGCGTGGCCCGTGCCGAGGCCGTCGAGCGTGCGGTGTCGCGGTGTCGACGGATCGTGGCGGTGTACTCGCCCGCCTTCGTCAGCGACGACAGCAACGAGTTCCTGGTCCTGCTGGCCCAGCACCTCGGGCACGAGACCAACACCTGGCCGCTGGTCCCCGTCGTCCTCGGCGACGTCGAACTGCCGGCCCGGATCGCGATGCTGGTCGGCATCGACCTGCCCGACCAGGACACCTGGGAGGACGGCATCCAGCGGCTGGTGACCCAGCTGGGACGACCGCTGGGCCCGGCTCGGCCACCGCCGCGCTGCCCCTACCCCGGCATGCGCGCCTACGGTCCCGACGACCGCGAGGACTTCGTCGGACGCGACGCCGAGGTCCAGGAACTGGCCGGGCGCCTGGAACTGGGGCCGCGGGCGTGCGTCATCGGGCCGTCCGGCAGTGGCAAGTCGTCGCTGGTCCTGGCCGGCCTGGTGCCTCGGCTGGACGATCGACTGCCGGCCGGCGAGACCTGGCGTCGACACGTGGTGCGACCGGGTCCGGCCGCCTGGGAACGGGTCGCGGCCACCTTCGACGCCGCCCGCGACGTCACGCCGGCCGAGCTCGCGGCCATCGTGGAGCGCGTCGCCGGCGAGCAGCGCCGGCTGCTGGTGATCGACCAGGCGGAGGAGTTCTTCACCGGCGACGACGCCGACGGCGTGATTCGGGTCGCCGACCTGCTGGAGCGGCTGGCCCCGGTCGCCCGCGTGCGCACCATCCTCACCGTGCGGGCCGACTTCCTCGGTGCCCTCATGGAGAGCCCGCTGTGGCCGTTGGTGCGTGACCACCGCTTCGAGGTGCTGCCGCTGGGCGACGAGCAACTGGAGGACGCCCTGGTGCTGCCCGCTGCGCGTGTCGGCGTCTACATCGAGCCGGCACTGGTCGTGCGCCTGATCGCCGACGCCTCCGGGGAGCCGGGGATGCTGCCGTGCCTGCAGGCCACGATGGCCGAACTGTGGCACCGCATCGAGCGGCGACTGCTCACCCTGCGTGGCTACGAGGCGCTGGTGCTGGGGGCGCGCACCTACGACCGTTCGTTCCGCAACGGCCTGCTGGTGGCCGTGTCGCGCCGCGCGGACGCGGTGCTGGCCGACCTCGACGAGCACGAGGCCGTCGTCGCCCGGCGCATCCTGCTCCGGCTCGTCCAGTTCGGCGAGGGGCGTGAGGACGTCCGACGCCAGCAGACCGTGGACGCCCTGCGCGCCGACGACGACGATGCGGCCACCTTTGACCGGGCGTTGGGGGCGCTGACCGCCGGTCGCCTGGTGACCACCGGCACGGCCGTCCACGACGGCGTGGAGACACCCGTGGTCGACCTGTCCCACGAGGCCCTGATCCAGGGCTGGCCGACCCTGCGGGACCTCATCGCCCGACGCCAGGCCGGCGAGGTGACCCGTCGGGAGTTGCAGGAACGGGCGGATCGCTGGGTGGACGACGACCGGTCACCGGCACGCCTGCTCGACCAGGCCCACCTGGTGGAGGCGGAGGCGTGGCTGGGCGGGGAGGTCGTGGGCGAGGTCGGCGTCGGCCACGAGGTCCGTGAGCTGGTCGCGGCCAGCCGCACCCTCGACGACCGTCGTCGACGGCGACGACGACGCCTCCAGGCGACGCTGGTCGCGACGACGTGTGCGGCCGTGGCGTTCGCCGCGTTCGCCCTGGTGAGCCGCCGGTCCGCCACGGTGTCGGCCACTCGCGCCCAGTCCCTGCTGCTGGCCCGGATCGCGGCGTCGCAGGACGATGCGCCGAACATGGGCGCCCTGCTCGGCCTGGAGTCCCTGCGTCGTCTGGAGTCCGCGGACGGCTACGACGCGGTGCTGCGGGCCCTCGCGCAGGAACCCGCGACCCGGGGGCGGCTGGTGGCGGATCGCGAGGAGCTCCTGGCGGTCGCCACCTCCGGGCGCGCCGGGCTCGTCGCCACGGCTGGACGTGGCTTCCACGACCGTGGCCGACCGCGCATCCAGCTGTGGGGCCTGGGCGACCACGACCTGGCCGGCACCCTCGACGACGGCCACGACCAGGAGGTCACGGCCCTGGCCTTCAGCCCGGACGGCACCCGGTTGGCCTCGGTCGGCCGCGACGACCGGGTCGTGGTGTGGGACGTGGTCGGCCGACAGGTGGTCGCCACGTGGATCCCGTCGCCGGCACGGATCCCCGCCGACCAGCGGTGCCGGCCGGCGCAGGACCCGGCCGCGGCCGACCTGCGGACGGTCGCGTTCAGCCCCGACGGTGGGGCACTGGTCACGGCCGGACACGACCAGGTGGTCCGCGTCCGCGACCTCGACGGGGGTGGCGAGGTCGTGCTGGCCGGCCATGCCTGCGACGTCATGGACGTGGCCGTGCACCCCGGCGGGCGGCTGGTGGCCAGCGCGTCCCGCGACGACACCGTGCGGGTGTGGGACCTCGACGACCCCGATGCCGTCCGCGTCCTGGGCACCGTCGACCGTTCGCCACGTCCCGGGACCGGGTCGGACGGGGGCGAGGCCGACGTCGGCGGCGACGCCCGCGCGGTGGCCTGGTCACCCGACGGGCGCCGACTGGCGGCGGTCGGCAACGACGGTCGACTGGCGCTGTTCGCCACCGACGCGCTCGACGCCGAGCCGACGGTCGTGCAGGCCCACGCCGCCCGGATCTTCGACGTCGCCTTCTCCCCGGACGGGGATCGCGTCGCCACGTCCGGCGCGGATCGCTCCGTGCGCGTGTTCCGCGTGGCGGACCTGGTGCAGGTGGCGACCCTGCGTGCCGGTGCCCGTGGCCTCGCCTGGCCCCGTGACGACCAACTGCTCGCCGCGACGCTGGGAACCGGCCTGGTCGTGCTGGACCCGGGACGCACGCACCACCTCGCCCGACCCCTGCCGACCGTGGCGCCGGTCGTGGGGGCGGTGTTCAGCGGCGACGACGTCGTTGGCGCGTCCACGACCGGTGGCCTGGTGCGGTGGCGTGGGGACGGCACCGCCACGACGCGACCGGCACCGGCGGGGGTCGGGCCGGCCACGAGCCTGGTGGCCATGGACGACCACCGCGTGGCGGTCGGCCACGACGACGGTGCGATCACGACCTGGGTCGACGGGGTGGCGGGCGAGCCCGTCCGCCTGCACGACGGACCGGTGGTCGCGCTGGCCCACGTCCCTGCCACCGACATGCTCGTGTCGCTGGGATCGGACGCGACGGTGGTGTTCCGGGATGCCGGATCGGGGGTGGTCGCGGCCCCGAGCCTGTCGGTGGAGGGGTGCACGCCCCTGGCCCTGGCCGCCGCACCGGATCCCCCACTGCGGATCGCCGTCGGGTGCAACGAGACCGCCGCCCTGCGCTGGTGGCGCGAGGGTGACGACGTCGTGCTGGCCTCCGACGAGGCGGTGTCCCGCCAGGCCCGGGTCAACGACCTCGAGGCGGTCGCCGACGACGGACTGCTGGTGGTCGCCGGCACGGCCAACGGGAACACGACCCTGTGGCGGGACCCGGAGGTCCTCGGTTGGGTCGACGACCCCGACATGCTCAACTCGACCGCCGGGGAGACCACCGCCGTCGCCCACAGCGCGACGTCGCCGGCGGCGGTCGTCACCGGCAGTCGGGACGGCATCGTGCAGGCCTGGGACCTCGCGTCGGGACGCACCCTGGGGCCGGGATGGCAGCTGCCGCCCCCCATCGCCGACGTCACGATCGACGCCACCGGCACGCGCGCGGCGGTCACGACCGACGACGACGTGGTCGTGCTCGACCTCGACCCGACCTCGTGGCGTCGACAGGCCTGCGACCTCGCCGGCCGGGACCTCCGGGCCGACGAGTGGGCGCGCCACGTCGGTGACGGGGGCCCGGTGGTGTCGTCGTGTCCCCCGTGACCCGGGGCGGCCCCGCGACCCGACGAACCGCCGTCGCCGTGGTGGGGGTGCTGGTCGCCCTGCTGGTGGTCGTGGTCGGCACGGCACGCCACCGCACCGCCGGGGACGTGCCACCGGTCCAGCACGTGCGGGTGGCGCCGGGGTCCGACGCGGACCTGCACCGGCCAGCGGACCCGGCGGGTGCTCCCACGATCGTCCTGCTGCACGGCTGCTGTGGCGATCGCGCCGACCTCGGCGCCCTGGCACGCGCACTGGCACGCCGCGGCGGGCTGGTGCTCAACGTCGACTGGACGACCCTGGCCGACGGAGGGGGCTGGCCCCGCTCGTACCGTCAGGCGACCTGTGCGATCGCGGTGGCCCGGGACCTGGCCACCGACCTGGGTGCCCGCACGGACCGGGTCGTGGCCGTCGGCTGGTCCGACGGCGCGCTGCTGGCGGCGACGGCGGGGTTGGCCCCGCCGCCCCCGGCGGCCGGCTGCACGGCGGCCGGCGAGGGTCGCGCCGACGCGGTCGTCGCCCTCGCCGGGTTCCTCGGCTGGGCCGCCGACGACCCCGCGCCGGGTGCCGGTGCCGACACCTGGTTCGGTGGGTCGCCGGACGTCGCGGGTCGGGCCTGGGTGGCGGGCAACCCGGTCGCGGTGGCCCCCCGGTCACGACTCGCCGGCGAGCCCGCGCCGGCCGGCATGGACCTGGTGGTCGGCCGCCGGGATCCCCTGCGTGACCATGCCCGCTGGGCCGCCCGACGGCTGCGCGCCGACGGGATCACCGTTCGCGTGCACTGGACCGAACGAGCCACGGCCGCCGTGGTCACCCCGCGCACCCCCGACGGGGCGGAGGCCGTCGCGGTCGTGCTGGCCCGTGCCACCGCCCGATGACCGGCTGGCGGCCACGGCTGGCCACCGGTCTGCTCGTGGCCGTCGTGGTGGCCGTGGGCCTCGGGATCGACGTCGGCGGCTGGGCGCTCCACCTCCTGGCCCGGGCAGATCCCCTCGTCGTGGCGCTGGATCCCCCGCCCCGACGGGGCCAGCCCGTCCACGTGCTGGTCGTGGTGAGCGACGACCGGGCCGGCGCGACCACGCTGGGTGACCGGTTCGGGCGGCTGGCCGGGGCCCGTGCCGACAGCATCGTGCTCACCCGCGTGGGGCCGGGGGGCGTCGTGGTCGAGGGCCTGCCGCGGGACCTGCGGACGGGCTCCCGCGAGGGGGACCTGGTGCTGGCCGAGGTGCGGGAGGTCGCCGGCCCGGCCGGGTTGGTCGCCGCGGCACGTGACGTCACCGGCCGATCCGTGCACCACTACCTCGAACTCGACCTGGACGGTGTCGCCGCGGTCGTGGAGGCCCTCGGTGGGCTGGAGGTGGACCTGCGCCATCCGGTGCGCGACCGGGTGTCGGGGTTCTCGGCCGGTGCCGGGCGGTCGCGGCTGGACGGACCGGCGGCGGTGGCGTGGCTGCGCTCGCGGCAACCGGAGACCCGGGTCGACGGCACCTGGGTGGCCCAGCCGCCGGGTGACCTCGGCCGCATGGGACGCACCCAGGACGCCCTGCGCCGACTGCTCGCCGCGATGGCCGGCGCGGACGCGGTGACCCGTGGCCGGGTCGCGCTCACCCTCTCCCGACACGCCCGGGTCGATCGCACCCTGCCGCTGGGCTCGGGGCTGGCGCTGGCACGGTGGGCGGCCACCACCGACGTGGTCTGCGCCACGACGCTGCCCACCCGGCCCGAACGCTCGCCCGCGGCGCGGACCTCGACGCTGGGGCCGCCGCACCCCGGTGCGCTGGCCCGGCGCGTGGTCGTCGCCGAGCCATCGAGCTGTGGCGACTGAGGGTCAGGTGTCGGCCGGGGCGCGGATCGCCGCGACCAGGCGTTCGAGGCCGTCGGCCACGGTGGCATCGTCGGTCATGTCCAGGTACAGCCGCGCCCGCATCCGCAGGGGCGGCTCGCAGGCCTCCCGCAGCACCGCCAGCAGACGACGCTGGCTGCGCTCCAATCCCAGGGTCTCGGCCAACACGTTCTCCAGCTCGGTGAACCGCGAGGCGAGGTAGCGCGGGGTCATGACGGCCAGGGTCCGCGCACTGGCCAGCACCCCGCGCTCCATCTCGAGCAGGACCGGCGCGCCGAGCAGGAAGTCGTCGTGGTCGAGGAACACCGACACCCCGGCGTCGGCCAGGCCCGGCACGAGCACCGTGCGGACCCAGGACTCGTCGGGCTCGCCGTGGCGGTAGCTGACGAACACGTCGTGGGTGGGGAGGGCGTCCATGCCCCCACCCTAGGTGGGGGCGGCCGACGGCGGGTCCCGGGCCGGCCAGTCGGCACCGTGGGATCACGGCCGGGACCGCCACCGGGTGGGACGCGGTCCGAAACGGTCAGCCAGAGCCGTCCCGGGAGGTGTCCACGACGGCCTGGCAGACGTCGACGAGTCGCGTCTGGGTGGACCGTGCCTGCTGGCGCAGGAGGTCGAAGGCCCGGTCCGGGGTCACGCCCTGGCGCTCGGCCACGATGCCCTTGGCCTGTTCGAGGATGATGCGACTGTCCAGCGCCGTCTGGAGCTGGGCGGCCAGGGTCCGGCTCTCGGACAGCTCCGCCTGGTTGAGCACGTAGCCCGACGCCATGTTGGCCAGGAGCTGGCCGACCGTCAGCTCCTCGTCGGACCACTCGTGCGGCCGATTCCGGAACAGGTTGAGGGCGCCGATGGAGCGGTCGGAGCTGGGCATGGGCAGGCCCGCGACGGCGCGGCACCCGGCCTGGATGGCCACGAAGCCGAAGGTCGGCCAGCGACGATCGCCGGCGAGGTCGTTGACCGTGACCTGTTTCCCGGTCCGGTAGGCGTCGTGGCACGGCCCCTGGCGACCCGCCTCCTGGGTGGCCTCGATCGTGGCGATGCTGGCATCGGTGGCAGCGATGAACACCAGGTCGTCGCCGTCGGCCAGCGAGACCCCGGCGCCGTCCACGCCCAGCACGTCCACGGCCTGGTCGATGAGGCGATGGAGGACGTCGCCGATCCGGTAGGGCGCCAGGACCGCGTCGGCGTAGTCGGAGAAGGCGGCCACGAGTGCGTCGTGGTGGACCATGTCGGTCCCTTCGGTTTCGCAGCCCGAGGATGGGCCACGCAAACGCCCGAAGTCCGAACATCGACGTGGGCGGCCGGTCCAGCGCCGCCTTGGCGTCGCGTCCGCCGGATTCGACGGTGCGACGGTCATCTTCCGAGCGTACACCCCACGTCTGGACCGTCGACGGAGACCAGGAGGCGTGGTCCACGACGGTGTCAGCGCGAACCGCGGCCCCACTCGGAGGCATGGAGGCCCTCGGGCCGCGCGACCCGGCGTTCGTGGGCCAGGGGCGTGCCCGTCTCGGCCAGCGCGTCGGGCAGCCAGCCCTCCTGCCAGGCCCGCCACAACCGCGACAGGTCCCAGGCCCGTACGCCGGTCACCGTCGCGCCGCCCTCGCCCGCACCCCGGCCGCTCCCCCGCCGCCCGCGCGTCCCCAGGCCACGATCCGCGACCGGTTCGCGCGCGGTCCGTGCCGCACGATCGGGGCGGGCGGGGTCATCCCGGAACGGGCGGGCACGCCACGACACACCGGCGTCGGAGCGGGTCGAGGCATCCCGACGGCTGCCCGCGGAGCAGGCGAGCCTGGCTCGAGCAGGGCCGCAGCGCCGGGTCTGGGCCCGGAACCGGGCGCCTTCGCGGCCACCCTCGACCGGATCCGCGAGAACATCGGCTCCGTGCTGATGGGCAAGCCCGAGGTCGTCGGACTGACCCTGACCACACTGCTGGCGGGCGGGCACCTGCTCATCGAGGACGTCCCGGGGGTCGGCAAGACGCTGCTGGCCCGGGCTCCGGGGGCCAGCAGCGACGGCGAGGTCCGACGCCTGCGGTTCACCCCGGACCTCCTGTCGACCGACGTCACGGGCGTCAGCGTCTACTCGCCCGCCGAAGGCGCCTTCACCTTCCGGGCCGGGCCGGTCTTCGCCAACGTCGTCCTCGCCGACGAGATCAACCGTGCCGGCCCGAAGACGCAGTCCGCGTTGCTGGAGGCCATGGAGGAGCAGACCGTCACGATCGACGGCGTGACCCGGGACCTGGCCACCCCGTTCATGGTGATCGCGACGCAGAACCCGATCGAGCTCGACGGCACCTATCCCCTCCCTGGGGCACAGCGGGACCAGTTCCTGGTCCGCACCAGCCTGGGCTACCCCGAACGGGACGCCGAACGGTCGATCCTGCGCGACCACTCCGCGGGTGACCTGGTGCGCGACCTCGCCCCGGTCACCGATGCCGCGACCGTCGCCAGGCAGGACCCGTAGCCGCACCCACGTCCCACCGACCCGGGCAGGACTCGCCGAGCGCCTTGCCGACGCCGCCGGGGACGCCATGGGCGCGGCGGTGTCCTCGTCGAGTAGGTCAGGCTGACAGGACGGTCGCCGCGCAGGCGGTGGGGACTGGTCGCGGCCGTTGCGACGTGCCGTGCGTGCGGTCGTGGGGTCGCGCTCGTCCCGCGAAGACGTGCGCCCATCGCCCGTGAGATCAACTCGAACGGCATGGGATGTCGCACCCGGGTCATACCGTGTTGGGCATGAACTCGACCCCCGCATCCGCGCCGATCCCGTTGGTTGACGGCACCGTGCCGGTGCCGTCGCAGGTGGGCGGGGTGGACTGGTCGGGTGATCCCGCTGCGGCGATGGTGGGCCGGCTGGTCGAGGCGGTCGGGCAGGCCGACCGTTGGGCTGCCCGGGTGATCGACGAACTCATCCGCGTGGTCGAGTCCAGCGCGACCGAGGCCACGCTCGGTGTGGCCGTGGAGTTGGTGTTGTCGCAGACCTGCCGCGCCGTCGGGTTCGAACGTCGCACCCTGTTGCGCGCTGCCACCACGCTGGCGGCGATGCCCGCCACCCGCCAGGCGTTCCGCGAGGGCTGGATCTCGTGGTCACAGGTCCGTGCCGTCGTCACCGCCGTCGGCTGCCTCGACCGCGATGGCCGGGACCGGGTCGACGACCTGGTCGCCGAGCTCGCGCCGACCTACGTGGACCTGGAAGCCGACGCGCTGGTGGTCGAGGTCGACTGGCTGGTCGACCAACTCCGCGCCGAACTCGACGTCGACCGCCACCAGCAGCCAGTCACCGACACCCGCCTGGTGTTGCAACCCGCGCTGGACGGCTCCGGCCGATACTGGGGCGAGGCCGATCGCGACCACTTCCCGTTGTTCGCCCAGTCGGTCGAGAACCGTGCCGCGGACCGGTTCCCGCTGGACGCCGTCCCCGACGTCGACGACACCATGGCCGTCGGTGACCGGACCGCCGACGCCGCCGTGACCGCCGCCCACCGCCACGCCGCCAGGATCGGGCGGCGCAACGCCGTCCGCCGGGGCCTGGCGCTGTTCGAACTGGTCACCGGGTGTGACGCCACCACCCTGGCACCCCTCGACCACCACGACTCGGCTGGGTCGGGCCGGCCGTCCGTGCTGGTCACCTGCGACCTCGACACGCTCCTGGGCGACACGACGCCCGGGTGGGTCCTGTCCGGGCTGGCCGGCCGCATGAAGGCCACCGGCACGACCATCCGCCGCTGGGTCGACACCCACGGCGCCGACGGCCGCCTCATCGTGTTCGACGACGTCGGTCAGGTCGTCGGGGTCGGGCGACGCAACCGGTTCGCGCCCGGCTGGCTGCGTGACGCCATCATCGCCAGGGACCTGCACGACACCGCGCCGTGCTCCACCACACCCGCCGTGCACTGCCACGTCGACCACGTCACCGGCTGGGCCGACGGTGGCGCACCGACGTGGACAACCTCACCCTGCTGTCGGCCCGGTGGAACCAGGCCAAACGCCGCAGCGACTGGCACCTGACCCCCACCCCGACGGCACCCGCACCTGGACCGCCCGCTCCGGCTACATCATCGGCCAAGCACGCCCACCCCACACCCGCCGCCACCCCGACGACCCCGGACCCAGCCCCTGACTCGGCCATCGACCGATGCCCGACGTGACCAGGTAGAACGCGACGAGGACGGCGACGCCCCTGCGGGTGGGTGCTCCCCTGGATGGCGACGAGCACGACGTCCGCAGGTCGTGGCATCCTGTCGATCAACGACGTCGTCGGACAGCCCCGCAGGTGGTGGATCACCGGGGGGTGGGCCATCGAGCTGGCGAGCGGTCGTTCGCGTCCCCATGACGACGTGGACGTCACCTTCCTGACTCGCGACCTGCCCAGCCTTCGCCGATGGGTCGGGGGTCGAGGCCTGCACCTCTGGGCGCGCGGCCCCGCACGGCTGCGCCCCATCCTGGCCGGGGTCCGAACTCTGAGGTGCCTCGGACTCGGCCCGGTGGCCGGTCGTGGTCGGCGTTGAACAGCAGGGCGACCTCCAGCGCGACGACCGGGATGCCGGCGACGCCATGCCCTCCTGCAGCCGAGTGGGTCGGGTCATCGGGGTGCGGCCGAGTTCCCGGCCCCCTGGTCGACAGGCGTCGTCGAGGCGGAGCCGGTTGCCGTCCCATCCCGGATGTGGGAGCGCACGGTGGCAGTGCGGTCGGCCGCTTCATCGGAAGCGCTTCGGCGGGTACCGACGTCGGACAGCTACCGGAGGGTTCGATCTCGCGTCGGGCGCCGTGCCGGCGTGGCCAACGGTGCAAACCCGACGTGCCGCCACGGCTCGCTCGTCAGAGCCCGACCACGGCGCGTCTTGACGATCGGTCGGACGGTCGAGTAGACGTGTCTGGATCCCGTGGCTCCCGACGGGCCACCCAGCCGCAGGAGATCGGGCGGCTGTCCAGGGTCGCGGCGGCGTCCCCGTGAGCCGCGGGGTGCAGCGCGGTGGCACCGGGCCGTACGGGAGGAGACGAGGCGATGGTCGAATCGCTGCTCGAGCGAGACGAGGAGCTGGCGCTGCTCGGGAACCTGCTCGCGGCCGCACCATCGGACGGCGGGCGGGTCGTCCTGGTGCGCGGTGAACCGGGCATCGGCAAGACGACCCTGCTGCGAGGTGCGCTGGAGGAGGCCGACCAGCACGCTGCCGTCCTCGTCGGCACCTGCGACGACCTCGGGACGCCGCAGCCCTGGGCCCCGTTGTGGGACGTGGCGCGAGGGCATCCCGCGCTCGCCGCCGCCTTGCGCTCCGGTGAACCGCGCCGGGTCATGGAGGCCACGCTCGACCTGGTCGCCGACCCGGAGGCGCCGAGCCTGCTGGCGATCGAGGACGTGCACTGGGCGGACGACGCCACGGTCGACGTGATCACCTACGTCGGGCGGCGGATCGACCGCACCACCAGCCTGCTCGTGCTGACCTACCGCGACGGCGAAGTCGACCACGACCACCCCCTGCGGCGAACGCTGGGGGCGCTGGCGCCCGGCTCGGTCGAGCGGATCCGACTGTCGCCGCTGTCGCTGGACGGGGTGCGGGCGATGGTGGACGGCACGTCCGGCGGGGACGCCGTGGACGTGCTGGCCCTGACCGGCGGAAACCCGCTGTTCGTCTCCGAGGTCGTCACCGCCGGCGGATCCGATGTTCCCCGCTCGATCCGCGACGCCGTGATCGGTCGGCTCGCCGCCCTCCCGCGGTCGACCCGGGACCTCGTGCACCTGGTCTCGGTCGTGCCCGGTCGGACCCGGTGGTCGACGATCGAGCACGTGCTCGACTCCGACGCCGCCGACCCGGCACCCGCCGAACGGCTCGGGCTGCTCCGCGTCGAGCCCGACGGGGTGGTATTTCGCCACGAGGTGCAGCGCCGTGCCGTCGAGGGGTCGCTGCCCGCCCTGGAACGGCGCCGGTTGCACGCACGGGTCCTGGCCGCGCTCGGTGACGATGCCGACCCTGCGCGCCTGGCCCACCACGCCCATGGGGCCGGCGACCGCGAGGCCCTGCTCCGCCACGGCCCCGAGGCCGCCCGGCGCGCCCTGGCGGCACACAGCCATCGCCAGGCCATCGAGCACTTCCGGTCGCTGGAGGGCCACCTGGACGACCTGGCCGTGGACGCGGCCGCGACCGTGGTGGAGGGGTGGGCGCGGGCCACGTGGCACGTCGACCCCACGGCCGCCGTGGACCTCGTCGTCCGAGCCGCATCGCTGCGGCGTGCCGAGGGTGACGCCACGGCCCTCGCACGCACGCTGGCCTTCGGCGCGTTCGTGCTGCTGCTCGGGGGACGGGCCGACGAGGGCAGGTCCTGGGCCCGGGAAGCCGTCGAGCTCGTCGAACCGGGTGGTCCGAGCGGCGACATCGCCTACGCCCTGGCCGAACGTGCCCGGCTCCTCATGATCGCCGACGACACCACGGTGACCGCGGTCGCCGAGCGCGCGCTGGCGACCGCCCGCACGGTGGGCAACACCCGTGTGGAAACCAGTGCGATCACCATCCTCGGCGTCCTGCGCGCCGCCGCTGGCGACTCCACCGGGCGGGACCTGATGATGGAGGGCCATCACCTCGCCCGGCGACACGCCCACCGATACGAGGAGGTGGACGCACTGCTCATGGCCGGCGCCATGATGATGGCCCACTACGACGGACTCGGGCAGGCGATGGACGACCTGCGGGAGGCGCGGCGGCTCGCCACCGACCACGAGTTCCTGGACCTGGCCACCTTCGCGGAGGCGTGCCTGGCGGTCGGGGCGGTGTGGACCGGCGACTGGCCGACCGCCGAGCTCCGCGCCGATCGGGTGGAGACCACCACCGCGCCGCCCGACGCCCTGCTGCTGGCCCGATGCGCGAGCGCGGCCATCGCGATGCGCCAGGGCCGTCCGGGGGCCGACGACCTGGTCGATGCCGTGGTGGGCGACGCGACGGTGCTGGGCGAGCAGTACCTGGTGTGGCCAGCCGCCCTCGCCACCGAGCGAGCGTGGCTGACACCAGGGACCGGCAGCGACGTGTCGACCCTGCTGCACG
Source organism: uncultured Nitriliruptorales bacterium (assembly GCA_963735045.1). Classification (GTDB taxonomy): domain Bacteria; phylum Actinomycetota; class Nitriliruptoria; order Nitriliruptorales; family Nitriliruptoraceae; genus Salsipaludibacter. Next base: position 1,600,758 of record CAVTIZ010000003.1, read on the forward strand.
ACCGGATCACCTCGGCGCGGAGCGCCCGGGACGCCCGACACCAGGAGCTGCTGTTCTGGGCGGCAATGGTCGGCCACCTCGACGACGTCCCCGACCACGTGGACCCCGCCTATCGGGCGATCCTCGACGGGGCGGGCGGCGAGGCCGCGACGCAGTGGGCGCGTCGTGGCATGCCCTACAACCGGGCGATCGCGCTCCTGCACGGCGCCCCGGAAGAGGCCGTCGAGGGCGTTCGGCTGCTGGAGGACCTCGGCGCCGACGCGGTCGCCGCACGAGGACGGGCCCTGCTGCGCGAACGGGGCGTCACCGTGCCACGTGGGCGCGGCCGAGCCACCCGCGCGCACGCGGCGGGACTCACCGCGCGCCAGGCGGAGGTCCTCGCCCTGCTGGCCACCGGCGCCACCAACCCCGAGATCGCGGACGAGTTGTTCATCTCCCGGCGAACCGTGGAGAACCACGTGGCGCACGTGCTGCGACGCCTCGAGGCCGACGACCGCGACCACGCGGTCGAGATCGCCCGGTCCGAGGGGCTGCTGGAGCCGGGGGGTGACGGACCGGGCTCGGCACGCACTCCTGGGTGAGCGGAGGCCAGACGTGGGTGAGGCCCACCCTGTCGGCCTCGAACGCGCCGGACCTAGCGTGCTCCCCACGACGCGATGGAGGACGACATGGTGGCGACGACCGACAGGCGGCCGGCCAGCAGCGCTCCCGCTGACCCGAGACCCACGGATGCGCCGGCACCAGGGGCAGCAGCCCTCGACGTCCGTGGCGTGGTGAAGACGTTCGGGGAGATCCGGGCCCTCGACGGGCTCGACCTGGCCGTCACCCCGGGGCAGACCTTTGGCCTGCTGGGCCCCAACGGCGCCGGCAAGTCCACGCTCATGGGCGTGCTCACCGGCACGGTCGTGGCGACGTCGGGGACCGTCGAGGTGCTCGGGATGGCCATGCCCGGGCAGGGCCGCGCGGTGCGCGCCAGGACCGGCCTGGTGCCGCAGGCGGACAACCTCGACGACCAGCTCACGTGCGCCCAGAACCTCGCGTTGTACGCCCGCCTGTACGGACTGGCCCGCACCGCCCGCGACCCGGCCGTGTCCCGCGGGCTGGCCTTCGCCCGCCTGGCGGATCGTGCCGACTCGCTGGCGGCCGACCTGTCCGGCGGCATGCGGCGCCGACTGCTCATCGCACGCGCCCTGCTCCACGACCCTGCCGTGGTGCTGATGGACGAACCCACGGTCGGGCTGGATCCCCAGATCCGCCAGGAGGTCTGGACGCAGGTCGACGCGATCCGCGGCAGTGGCGCCACGACCGTGCTCACGACCCACTACATCGAGGAGGCGGAACGGCTGTGCGACGAGGTCGCGATCATCGACCACGGCAGGCTGCTCGCCCGTGCCGCCCCGGAACGACTGGTCGCCGACCACGTGCGCAGCGAGGTCGTGGTGGAGGTGCACGGGGACGCCGCGCTTCGCGGACGTGTGGCCGCGGCCGCCGACGACGCCGGCGTCGCCCACCGGTCGGCAGGAACGTCGGTCGCCGTGTTCACCGACGACGTCGTCACCGCGCTCGGCGGACGAGCCCCGCTCGAGGAGGATGACCTGGCGGTGCGCCTGCATCGTCCGGCCAACCTCGAAGACGTCTTCGTCGCGCTCACCGGGGAGTTGTTGGCATGACGGCCACGGTGGCGCCACCACGCGCCCAACTCCATCCCGCCCCTGCCACCCGGCGGTCGGCGATCCTGGCCCTGATGTGGCGGGAGTGGGAGATGTTCCGGCGCATCTGGTACGCGCCCACCTTCGGGTCCGTGCTCGAACCGCTCTGGTACCTGGTCGTGTTCGGATTCGGGTTCGGGGCCCTGGTCGCAGACGTCGCCGGGCTCCCGTACCTGGACTTCATGGCCACCGGCGCGGCGGCCAACGCCATCCTGCTCACCGGGCTCATGGCCGGCGCGATGAACGGCTACTTCCGCCGCACGGCCGAACACGTCTACGACGGCTTCCTCAGCACCCCGGCCGGCGTCGCCGAGATCGTGACCGGCGAGTCCGCCTGGACCGCGATCCGGGCGGCAGGGGTGACGATCACGACCCTGGTGGTCGCGCGCGCCTTCGGCGTCGACCTGGCGTGGACGGTGGCGTGGGCACCGGTGGTGGGCCTGGTCGCCGGCTTCGGGTTCGCGTGCCTGGGCACGGCCGTGGGTGCCCGACTGCGGTCCGAGCACCAGTTCGACGTGGTCATCGCGGGCGTGTTCGCGCCGATGTTCGTCATGTCGGCGACCTTCTTCCCGTTGGAGGACGCGCCCACCTGGCTGCGGCTGGCCGGCCAGGCCAGTCCGCTCACCCATGTCGTGGGCCTGCTCCGGGCGGCGGCGTTCGGGGGCGCCTCCACGGCCGCGGTCGTGACGCAGGCAGGCATCGTCATCGCGTTCGCGGCGCTCTCCTGGCTGCTGGCGGTGTGGTCGCTGCGCACCGCGGTGGTGCGGTGATGGCGACGAGCTTGCCCACGTCCGGTGCGAGACGACCAGGGAGGGTGCGATGACTGCGACCGCCACGGCCCCCGACGGCCTGCGATGGGACGCCGTGCGCACGGTGGTCGTGCGCGAGTGGTGGTGCTTCCAGCGCGTGTGGCTGGCCCCGACGTTCGGGTCGGTGTTCGAGCCGCTGCTGTACCTGGTCGGGTTCGGGTACGGCTTCGGCGCGCTCGTCGCGACCGTGGCCGGGATCCCCTACCTCGCCTGGATGGCCACCGGCGCCGCGGCCGTGTCCGTGCTGTTCACCGCGTCGTTCGCCGGCCTGTTCAACGGCTTCTTCCGGCGAACCGCCCAGCACCTGTACGACGGGTTGTTGTCGACACCGACCAGCGTGGCGGAACTGGTCACCGGGGAGGCAGCCTGGACGGGCGTGCGCTGCGCCGGCGTGGCCACGGTCACGGTGCTGGTCGCCGCGCCGCTCGGCGTCGACCTGGCCGTGACGGCCGCCGCCGTGCCGCTGGTGGGGTGGGTCGGCGGGTTCGCCTTCGCCTGCTTCTTCGCCGCACTGGCGGCCAGGATGCAGACGCTCGAGCAGATCCCGTTCTTCGTGCAGGGGATCTTCCTGCCGATCTTCCTCGTGTCGTGGGCGTTCATGCCGTTGGACCAGGCACCGGGGTGGCTGCGCGTCCCGTCGCTCGTCAACCCCATGACCCACCTGCTCACGCTCCTGCGTGGCGCCGCGCTGGGTGCGAGTCCTGCCACGGACGTGGCAACCAGCGCCGTGGTCCTGGTTGCGTTCGCCGCCGCCTCCTGGGTGCTGGCGGTCCGCTGGCTCCGTGGCGCCGTCACCTCGTGACCCGTCCCCGGTACCCGGACGCGGACCGACCGGTCCGCGACCCCTCGGAGCGCCAGGGGCCTCCACACTCCTGCCAGGTCGTCCGAACCTCGTGTGGCACGGGCACTCCACCGGGGCCGACGGGCCCGGACCTCAGTCGTGGTGCGCAGCGATCTCCGCCATCGTGGTGTCGAGGTCGACGGTCGGGACCCAGCCGAGCTCGTGGCGGACGCGGTCGGTGACCAGGTGCCACGGTGCCGGCGGCTCGTCGGCCTGGGTGAGCGGAGAGGGAGCGTCCGGGAACCAGGGGTGGACGGCGCCGAGGTAGGTGCCCCACGTCGTGTCACCCGCGGAGACGAGGTACGTGCGGCCGGCGGCGACAGGGCTGGTCGCGGCGAGCGCGATGGCGGCGGCGACGTCGTCCACGTGCACCCACCCGAGCGGTTCGCGCTCGTCGACCTCACCGAACACGCCATCACTGACCTGCGCGGGTAGCCGTTGGCCCCAGAACGACGTGGGGCCCCATCCGAGGATCGCGGGGGGACGCAGGACGACCGTGTCGGGGCCGCCCTCGGGCGCCGCGGCGACGACCTCTTCGGCCTCACGCTTCGACACCGCGTACGGGTCGCCGTCGTCACCGACGAGCGGCGTGTCCTCGTCGATGCCGATCGAGCCAACCTCGTCGAGGGGGTACACGACGACGCTCGAAAGGTGCACGACGCGAGCGACGGCGGCCGCGCTCGCTGCGGCCAGCACCGCGGCGGTGCCCTCGACGTTGACCACGCGCGACGTCGCGAGGTCAGGGTCGATGATGGAGACCGTGTGGACGACGACGTCGCAGCCACCGAACGCGGCTTCCAGCTCCTGCTCCTCGAGGTCGGCCACGACCTCGACGATGCCCTCGTCGACGGGCGCAGTCCCCGGCCGGCGGACCACCGCCCGAACCGCGGCCCCGGTGGCCGCGAGCAGCGCACAGAGCCGGGCGCCGACGAAGCCGTTGGCGCCGGTGACGGCGATGGTCGTCCCCGTGAGGTCAGGGGCAACGCGAAGCGCCGACGCGCGCGTCGGGTCGATCGTGTTGGGCATGGTGAGATCCATCGACGTGCACCGGCGAGGCTACGACCGCGCCGCCGCGACGTCCACGGCAGGCTCGAACGGCTGGTCCCCAAGCCGGCCAACACCAGCCGACATCGGGGGGTCGGGAGCGGGTGCCTCAAGCGCAGCGCAGGCGCCACAGCCCTGGACGTTGTGAGCGCAGCGAGCAACTCCAACGCGGCCGGAGCCAAGCCTGCGAACACATCAGTCGGCAACGTCGGCCGCGCGAGCAGCAAGGGCACCCGCGAACGACCGCCGGGCCCGCCCGCAGCCGCAACGCGCTGACGCTCAGCGGGAGCCGCGGCCCCATTCGGAGGCGTGCAGGCCGGCGGGACGGCGGGTGTCCTGACGTTCGTGGGCCTGGGGCGTGCCCTTCTCGTCCAGCGCGTCGGGCAGCCACCCTTCCTGCCATGCCCGCCACAACCGCGACAGGTCCCACGCTCGCACCCCGGTGATCGTCGCGCCCCCCTCCCCCGCACCGCGGCTTCGCCGCCCCCGCGACCCCAGCCCACGATCCGACACCGGGACGCGACCCGAACGACCACTCCCCTCCCCCGCGCCCCCCTGCCCCGCACCCACGACCCCCTGGTCGGGTCGGGCCGGGCGATCTCCATTGAACGGACGTGCCCGCCACGAGATGCCGGCGTCCTTCCTGGTCGAGGCGTCACGACGACTCACCCGGCCTTCGGCCACGACCAACCACGCATGCAGCACCGTCCAGGCACTGTCGGGCAGCGCCGAGGAGAAGTAGGTCACCTGCACCGACCCGGTCCGGTCGTCCAGCGACAGGAACAGCACCCGGTTGCCCGACCGCTGCCCCGGGGACTGCACGGCCACCTTGACCCCGGCCACGCGCACGCGCTGCTGGTTCGGCAGGCCCGACACGGCCGCGGCGTCCACCACCCCGAGCACGTCCAGCAACGGCTCGTAGAACGACAGCACGTGACGCGAGGTGTCCAGTCCGGTCGCGGCCAGCTCGTCGCGAACCCGTTCGGCCGGGGACTGGGCCGGCAGGCCCGGCAGCGCCACGCCCCGGGTCACGTCCAGCGGCAGTTGCGCCGGTTCGTCACGCCGCGGTCGTCGTCGCGAGTCCGCCCACAGTTCCTCGACCGCCAGGCGCACCTCGCGCCGGTCCCGGGCCCCGTCGGGCCGGTGCAGGCCGGCGAGGTGGTCGAACGCCCCGGCGCGGACCAGTCGCTCGGCCACCGGACGCGACAACGAGGTCGCCGCCCGCACGTCGACCAGCGACCCGTAGGGCCGGTTGGCCACGATCGAGTCCACCTCGACGTCGCTGATGCCCTTGACCGACGACAGCGCGACCCGGACCCCGTAGCGCCACCCGTTGCCGGCGTCGCCACCGTCGAACCCACCCGGTGGGACGGGACGCCCGTCCTGCAACGTCCAGCCCCTGGGCAACGGCTGGGACGCGCCCGGTCGCCGGTAGGTCCCGAGCAGGTGCTCGGCCTGGCCACGGTCGATGACCTCCACGGTGTAGTCGGTGCCCGAACGGTTGACGTCCAGCCCCAGCACCGCGACCCCGAACTGACGGCACTCGTCCAGGATCAGCCGCCGCGGGTACATGCCGGGATCGTGGGTCAACAGCCCGGCCATGAACTCCGGCAGGTGGTGGGCCTTGAGCCAGGCCGAGCGGTAGGTCGGGATGGCGAAGGCGGCCGCGTGGGCCTTGCAGAACCCGAACGAGGCGAACGACGCGACCTGCTTCCACACCGACTCGGCGGCCTCGGTGGTGAACCCCCGGCTGCGCGCCCGGGACAACGCCCAGGGGCGGATCGTCTCGGCGTCGGTCGACAGCCGACGCCGCAGCAGGTCGGCATAGGACATGTCGCACCCGGTCAGCGCACACAGCGCCCCCATGACCTGCTCGTGGTAGACGACCACGCCATGGGTCTCGCGCAGGACCGGCTCCAGGCTCGGGTGGGGGTACCAGTCCCCCTCGGACGCCTCCGGGTCGGTGGCCGCGTCGTCGCTCGACGACACCGCCCCGCGGCCGTGCCCGGTGCGGTGGCGACGCTGCACGAACGGGGTCACCATGTCGGCCTTGACCGGGCCGGGCCGGAACAGCGAGATCTCGGCGACCAGGTCACCGAAGTCGTCCGGCTGCAGCCGGCCGAGCAGTTCGCGCTGGCCCGGCGACTCGATCTGGAACACCCCGATGGTGTGGGCCGAGCGCACCAGCCGGAAGGTCTCGGCATCGCCGTCCGGGATGTCGGTGACGTCGAGCTCGTGGCCCCGCACGGTCGGGACCAGCTCCATCGCGTGGCGCATCGCCGACAGCATCCGCACCCCCAGCACGTCCAGCTTGAGCCAACCCAGCGCGGCCACGTCGTCCTTGTCGAAGGCCACCATCGGGAAGCCCTGTGCGGAACGCTCGATGGAGGTGTGGGACAGCAGGTCGTCGTCGGCCAGCAGGATCCCGCACGGGTGCAGGGCGAGGTGGCGCGGCAGCCCGTCGAGGCGTTCCACCACGGCCAGCAGCCGGTCGAGCTGGCCGGCGTCGATGCGTGAGTGCGCCAGCTCGGGCAGGTCCGCCACGACGGCCCGGACCTGGCGTGCCCGGGCATGGGTGATGGACGTCGCGACCAGCCCGATCTCGTCTGGCGGCAGTCCCAGCACCTTGCCGGCCTCGCGGATCGCCATACGGGCCTGGAAGGTCTCGACCATCGCCACGCAGGCGGCCCGGTGCTGGCCGTAGCGCGCGATCACCAGGTCGTAGACGTCGGTGCGCCGCGCGGACTCGACGTCGATGTCGATGTCGGGGAGCTCGTCGCGGTAGGGGTTCATGAAGCGTTCGAAGGCGAGGTCGTTGCCGACCGGGTCGACGTCGGAGATGCCCACGGCGTGGCACACCAGCGACCCCGCCGCCGACCCCCGACAGGACGCCAGGATCCCGAGCTCGTCGCGCACCGCCGCCATGATGTCGGACACGGTCAGGAAGTAGTCGTGCAGCCCGAGCCGGTCCACCATCGCCAGCTCGCGCTCCAGCCGTTCCCGGATCCGCGAGGTCACCCGCACGTAGCGGTCGGCCACCCCCTGCCAGCAGCGCCGGTGCAGCTCGCCGGCCGCGACCTCGTCGCTCAGCCCGGTCAGGCGTGGCACCTGCACCTCACCCAGCCGGAGGTCGACCTCGCAGGTCACGGCGAGGTCGTGGGCGGCCGTCACCAGGTCGGGTCGCTCGGCGAACCGGTGGGCCATCTCGGCCCCGGTGGCGAAGTGGGCCTCGGCGGTGGTGCGGCCGAGGTGGCGCGCCCCCAGCGGGACCTGCTGGCGCACGCACGCCAGCACGTCGGCGACGTGGACGTCGTCGGGCTCGAGGTGGCGCACGTCGTTGACCGCCACCACCTCGACCCCGCTGCGGCGGGCGACCTCCAGCAGGTTGCGGATCCGGACGTCGTCGCCGGGCTCGTCGACCACCCCGTCGCGGCCGACCGCGGGCGCCCCGTCGGCGGTCAGGCGCACCGCCTCGCCGCGGCGTCGACCCGACGGCGCGACCAGGTGGTTGCGCACCGCGATCCGCAGACGCGCGGGCCCGACCACGTCGAGGAAGCGACGCAGCTGGTCGGTCGCGGCGTCCAGGCGTCCGACCGCGGCCAGCCGCCCGACCGGCGAGTCGTTGCCCAGCAGCACCCAGGTGTCGTCGTGGGAGGTCGCCACGCCCAGGTCGGTGAAGGACAGGTGTGGGCTGGACCGGTCTGCGAGGTCGACCTCGGCCCGCCACGACTCGCGGTCCAGCGACGTGCCGGCGACCAGTCGGTCGAGCCCGTCGGGGCCCAGGTGGGCCGCGGTGATCGCCCGGCACAGGTCGCCGTACCCGGCGTTGGTGGCCGCCACCAACGTCACCCGGGCAGCGTCGTCCTCCAGCCAGCCACCACCGACGGCCGGTCCGGAACGGCCGCCGCGGTCACGACCGACCCGTGGCGACGACCAGCCCGGGTCGTCGGTGACGGCCAGCGCGAGGTCGGCGCCCAGGATCGGGGTGATCCCCACCGCGGCGGCCGCCTGGGCCACCCGGACCGCCCCGTAGACCCCGTCGCGGTCGGTCACCGCCACGTGGGTCATCCCGGCGGCGGCGGCCGCGGCGACCAGTTCACCGGGACGGATCATGCCGTCACGCAGCGAGTAGCCGGTGCGGGCGGTGAGGTGGGTGAAGGCGGTCGTGCCGCCGTCGTCCTCGGCATGTGCGGCCAGGCGCTCCCGGACCCGTTCGCCCGCCACGGTCGCCCGCCGCTGGTCGACGTCGACGTCCATCGCCGTGATGGCCACCTCGTCAGCACTGAACGCCCGCGACCCCGGCATCAGCCCGCCTCGTCAGCGAGGCATGCGAGACCCCGGTCCGGTGCCGGGTCCCCGGCGGACGCGGACCCGCATGACGACCGGTCTGGACCATCTTCACCATCTTCGTGGAGATCCCCCGATCTGGCCCCCTGGTGGCCTATCATGGACAGACTGACCGACCGACGTGGAGTCGACCGACACGAGCCATTTCCGCCCGAACCAGGACCGCACCGAACCAGGATCGGGCACCGCCACGAACGATCCCGCGTCCCGACGAGAGGTGAGGACAATGACGTCCCGTCCCTTCGCCACGCCCCTGCACCAGACCTTGGGGCAGCCGCTGCACACGAAGCTGCCGAGCCTCGAATGCCCACCGGCTCCGCGACCGTTCGCCACACCGCTGGCCCGCAAGCTCCACCAGCCGCTGACGCGACCACTGCACCACCGACCCGGCGTGTCCACGGACTGACCGCAGCCATCTCGGGAGTCGTCCCACGACCACGTCGGGACCGTCCGGCGCCCCGGACGTCGTCGCCAGCGCGTCGCGTTGCCGACGTCCGCGACCACACGGTCAGTCCCACACGCGGTCGAGGCGCCAGGTCGTGCCGCGACGGGCCAGTTCGTAGATTCCACGTGCATCCCATGCCGTGCCCGCTCCCCGGGTGGCCTCGACGCGCCACAGGTCGGACTGCTCGATGCGGATGGGTTCACCATCGGGACGACGCCACCAGCCCTCCTCCTCACGCCAGTGGCCCAGGATCCGGGTGACCTCGTAGCGACGCCCGCGCCACGCGAACGCCAACGGCTCCTCGGCGTCGACCGGTCCGTTGCCCGGTCGTGTGGGACGGCGTGCCACCGGCGACGTCGGTGACCGTGCATGGACCGGCACCGCCACGGCTTCGGCGGCCGTCGCGACCGGACGCACCAGCGTGGCCACCCCCCCGCCGGACCCCGCACCGTCGGACCCACCACGACCGGATCCCCGACTGGATACACGACTGGGCCCACTGGCGGACCCACTGCCGGCCCCGGGGGGACCAGGCTCGTCGGGTGGGTCCGGCGACTCCGCGCCGGCCCGGTCCTGCGCTCGGCTGGTCGGGGTCTCGACCTCCGCCAGCACCTCGCGATACCGCTTGCTCATCGACCTGCTCCTTCGTCGCTTGGTGCACCGGCCTCCCCGGACTCCTCCCGGGACTCCTCCCCGGGACTCCTCCCCGGGCGCCTCCCCGGGCGCCTCCTCGGGCGCCTTCATGGACGCCTCCTCGGGCGCCTTCTCGGGCCGCGCGCTGTCCCGTTGATCGAACACGTGTTCGAGTGAACGAACCTACGCCACCCCCACGACATCGGTCAAGCGGTGACCCGGGAGCGACCCACGGGACCACTCGGCGACGGGCGTCGGGTGACGCCAGGACGTCGCCTGCCCGGCCCACGGGGCGCTGGGCGCCGCCCGTGCGACACGCGCCCGCGCGTGGCGCCTCCCGTCCATCCCCAGCCGTCCATCCCACCTCGTCCGCCCCCATCTCGTCACGTTCGCCCGCGGCCCCGATCGGCCGACCGATGGTCGGTCCGGTGGCCCGGCCGGCCCTAGCCTGCGGCCCATGGCCGACCCCACGCGCGACCTCGCTCCCCCGTCCGCCCCGACCGGCATGCTCCTGCGCCTGCCCCGATGGCTGGCGACGACGTGGGTGGTCGCGGGGGTCGTCGGCATCGTGGCCAGCCTCGCCGGCGCGGTCGTGGGCGTGGTGTTGGTCCGCGACACCACCGACGCCTCGGTCCAGGCCCTCGCGCTGACCGACACCGTCCTCGCCGCGGTCGAGGACACCGCGGTCGTCCTGGACACCACCTTCACCGACGTGGCCACGGCGCTGGACACCGTCCAGGGCTCGGTTGGCGACGCGACGACCACCATGGGACGGGTCGGGACCACGCTCGACGACCTCACCGTGCTGGTCACCGAGGACGTCCCCGCCAGCCTCGACGCCGTCAACGACGCCATGCCGCAACTGGTCCGCACCGCCGGCGTCATCGACTCGGCACTGCGGGCGCTGTCGTTCGTGGGCGTGGACTACGCCCCCGGCACGCCCCTGGACGAGTCACTGGGGACGGTCCAGGACCGCCTGACCGAGATCCCGCCGGAGTTGCGTGCGCAACGCGAGGGGTTGGAGGACGTGTCCGGTCGCCTCGACGACCTGGCCGGGCAGGGCGAGGTCGTCGCCGACGACCTCGCGACGATCAGCGAGGACCTCGTCGCGTCCCGGGACCTGCTGGACGACTACCGCTCGACGGCCCGCGAGGCGTCCACGCTGGTCGACGACCTCACGGCCCGGCTCCAGTCACGGTCCCGGACGGCGACCTGGGTCATCGTGGTCCTGGCGGTGGCCGTCGCCCTCGGCCAGACCGTCCCGATCGCGCTCGGCCTGCAGGTGCTCCGCGCCCCCCGGGCCTGATCTCGACCCAGCCGCGAGCCCCCCGGCCGATCCCGGGCGCCGGGTCGCAGGACTCAGCCGTCGGCGGCCCGACGGATCTCGCCCACGGCGTCGGTGGCGACCTCCTCGACCGCGTCGCCACGTACGACCCGGGCGTTCCAGGTGCCCAGCATCCGGGTCGTGAGGTGGCTGGCCAGCGGCTGCAGCGCCCCCTCCAGCTCCGGGTGCTGGTCCAGGACGTCCTGGCGGACCTGGACCCCCACCACGAAGGCCGGGAACACGTCCAGCGGGTCGGCCAACGGCACCAGGCCCTCCAGCCAGGCCGCCCCGTCGGTCAGGGTGGACAGGCCGACGAAGCACTGCCCGCCGGCCACGCCCGACACGGCCTCGGCCGCGGGTGCCTCGGTCAGGACCCGGTTGGTGATCGAGTAGCGCGAGGCGAGCGCGTTCCAGCCGTCGGCCCGTGACGCGAACACCGGATCGACGCAGATCGATGCGTCGTCGCGTTCGGCCAGCACCGTGGCCAGCTGTGGGATCGTCGCCACCTCGTCGGCGGTGTCGGGGGCGACGAACAGGCCGAAGGTGGCGTCGGCAGGTGGGCCGTCCACCCCGGCCTCCACGTCGAACTCCGGTCGCAACCACACGATCCCGTTGGGCTCGTCGGCCGAGCGCACCCGCTGGAAGGAGGTGCGCGGGTCCCCGGGTGGGTTCTCGCGTCCGAGCTCTTCGAGCCACACCTGCCCGCTGTAGCCCGGGGCCACGTCCACGTCACCCAGTTCCAGGGCCTGGCGGGCCGCACCGGCGTCGGCCAGCTCCACCAGCACCGGGGTCATGTCGGCGCGTTCGACGAACTCGGCCAGGACCGTGCCCAGGAGCCCGGACTCCGCCTCCGGGCCGATGCCGATGCGCACCACCGGACCGGAGGTGGCCGTCGGGCTCGGGGTCGCGGTGTCCGCGCCCGGCTGCAGGGTGCACCCCGCCAGCGCCACGACCAGCGCCAGCACGACCGTGAGCCGACGTCGGGATCGGGCCGGGTGGGTGGTGGTGTGGCAGCGGTGGCGAGGCATGGCACCAGCGTGCCAGACGCGCCGGCCACGGTCGGTCGTGCACCCCGGCACGGGGTCGAGCGGGACCCGCCCGGCGATAGCATCGCCCCCGTGCCGTCGACGCCCCCGCGTCGGCCGGGACCCGCCCGACCGACACTGCGGCACCTTCCGATCGCGTCCCCCACGCGGGTCAAGGCCCCACCATGTCCACCGGTCCCCGACTCACCCGTCGTGCCATGCTGGCCGGCGCGGCCGCCACGCTCGCCGCGTGCGCCAGTGGTGGCTCCACGACCGAGGCGGCCACCTCCGACCTGCCCTCCCCCGGCGCGACCGTCCCGCTGCCCAACGCCTCCGACGCGGTGCAGGGGGCGCTCGCGGCGGCGGGGTTGGAGGACGCCGAACTGGCCCTGACCCCCCAGTCCACCTGGAACGAGCTGTTGGTGGGACTGACCACCGACCTGCTGCTGGTCGTCAGCGACGACCAGGGGGAACTGGTCACCGACCCGGTGGACGTGTGGCTGGTCGACCTCGACGGCGAGGTGGTCACGGGCCCCCTGACCACGACGTGGTATCCCGACGACCGCCTGCCGACGGAGGGCCTGCACGCCGTCGAGGTGGCCCTGGGAGCCGAGCAGTCGGGCACCTTCGACCTGGTGGTGGCCACCTCGGACGGCAGCCGCGCGGGCAGTGCCGGGATCAACGCCATCCTCCCGGAGGAGAGTGTCGCGCCGGCGACCGGCAGCGCGATCCCGGCCGTCCAGACGCCCACGACCGACGACGAGATGGGCCTGGAGGAGTTGTGCACCCGCGAGGAGAACTGCGGGCTGCACGACGTCAGCCTCGACGAGGCCCTGGGCGGGGACGTCCCGGTCGTGCTGTGCGTGTCCACGCCGAAGTTCTGCGCGACGGCCATCTGCGGTCCGGTGCTGGAGGACGTGCTGTCGGTGTCGGAGGACGACGACCTGCCCGAGGCCACCTTCATCCACGTCGAGCCCTACGAGGACGAGGACCTGACCCCGATCCCGCTGGTCGAGGAACTGCAACTGCCGACGGAGCCATGGACCTGGGTGCTGGAGCCCGACGGCACCATCGTCGATCGCTTCCCCGGTCCGGTGCTGCCGGACCTGCTGGCCGAGGCCGTGCGCGCGGCCACGGGGGCGGCGCCGGCGGCGTCGGAGGACACCACGGACGAGCCGAGCGAGGCGGACGAGGACGCGACCGCCGAGCCCACGGCCGAGGCCACGTCGTCGTGAGCACCCGCCGCGCCCTGGCAGGGCTCGTGGTGGCCGCGGTGTCCGTGGTCGGGTGTGGGGGTGAGCCCTCGGCGACCACCACGCCCACCTCCGACCGGGTCGGCGTCGTGGACTCCGAGACCGGGTGCGGGCCCGTGGAGCATCCGCCGATCCAGGTCGCCTCGCACCTCGTCGGGGACGCCGACCCCCCGTCCCCGTACACCTCCACGCCTCCCACCAGTGGCTGGCACGCACCGGAGGCTCCCGGCCCCGGACAGCTCGACGAGCCCCTTCGCGACGCCGAGGTGGTCGCCGCCCTGGAGTCCGGGATCGTGGTGCTCGCACTGTCGCCCGGGGCGGACGTGGACGACATGATGGTCGGCGACCTCGTCGCCCAGTTCCCCGACCGACTCCTGGTCGTCCCGTACCCGACGGCGATGCCGACGGCCGTCGCCCTGCTGACCTGGGGTGGCCTGCAGCGCTGCGACGTGCTCGACCGCGCCACCGTCACCAGCTTCGTCCTGGACCAGCGCGTGGCCGCCCAGCACTGATCCGGGCGGGCCCGTGGGCGCCGCGCCGGGGTCAGTCGGCGTCGCGACGGCGGCGTGGCGGGAACAGCCCGACGTCGTGGCTGGACAGTCGCTCACCACGGTCACCGGCCCGCAGCAGGCCACGAACGGCCGAGCCACCCACCACGACCAGCTCGACGACGAACATCGCGCCCAGCGCGAGGCCCAGCAGGTTGCCCAGGACGCCGACCCGCCAGCCCCCGGTCGCGACCGACGCCACCACCCAGGCCACCACGGCCATCGTGAGCAGCACCAGCGAGGACCGTCGCACTCGTCGGGCGGTGGCCTCCCACTCCACCAGGACGACGGGCGCCTCGTCGAGGTCCGCCACCTCGGGGCCGTCCGGCGCCACGGGGGCATCCGGCACGACGGGGCCGTCCGGCGCCTCGGGGACGTCCGGCACGACGGGGCCGTCCGGCGCCTCGGGCTGGTCGGGGACGCCGCGTTGCTGGTCGAGGTCGTGGGACGGCGAGGTCACAGGTCCAGCGACCCGAAGTCGACCCGCAGCGTCCCCAGCACCCGTCGGAGCTCGGCCTCGACCGCCTGGACCTCGACGGGCAGGCGCACGTCGTGGGCCGGGTAGAGGTCATGGAAGGACAGCTCGCCGGTCCCAAGCACCCAGCCCTGTCGGACGGCGAACTCCCCCAGTCCGAACGACCAGCTCAACACGACCGAGTCCTCGTAGTCGTGCAGGACGAACTCCAACAGGGAGTTGAACTGCAGGTGCCACATTCGCCCGCCACGACGCGACGATCCCCCCAGCACGAAGCCGAGTTCCTCCAGGCCGTCCTCGAAGGTCGCCACGACCGACTCCTCGTCACCTCGGGCCGCCGGTGTGGCTGGCCCGTTGCCGAAGGCTATCGGCGGACCCGTGACCCACCCCCCGCACGGCCCCGGACGGGTCAGGCCGCCTCGGCGAAGTCGCGGGCGTCGTCGGCGTCGGCGGGGAAGCCGACGAAGCGCACCTCGGCGAGGGCGACCTGCTCACCCTCGGTGCGGTCGACCACGACCAGGGTGATCTCGTCGGTCAGCACGGGGGTGAGGGGTCGGAACACCTGCCATCCGGTCCCACTCAGCAGCGTTGCCCGCAGCCGCTCGCCGAAGCCGAGGTCGACGTCCAGGGTCCGGATCCGGGCCGTCTCCTCGAAGGCCTCGTCGGAGGACTGGTCCCCGTTGGCCACCTCGACGGCGGTGACCCACATCGGCCGGTCGAATTCGAAGGTCATCCGGGCGCCGTCCCCGTCGGTCCCGATCCAGGCGGTGGACAGGTCGCCGTCGACCGCCTGCGCGACGCCGAACGTGCGGCCGTCGGCGGCGGGACGGACGGGGCTCGTCTGGGCCTGGTCCGGTCGCACCGCGTCGGCCTGCCCGGGGTAGTCGGCACCTCGGAACTCCACGCCCGAACCGGTCGTTCGTTGGAAGGGGCCGAAGCCGAACAGCCAGGCGGCGAGCACGGCGCCGAGGAGCGCCCCGACGACCACCACGGCGATGCCCAAGGTCCGCGGACGGCGACCCGGCGGTGCCACGGGCAGGTCGCCCGAGGAGTCGTCGGCGGGACCGGCCGGCGTGGACCAGTCCTCGACGCCCTGGACCGGCTCCGCCCCGGCCCGCAGTGACGTCCCACACCGGGCGCACTGGGCGCGCTCGACGGCGTTGACCGCGTCGCAGGCCGGGCAGGCGGACAGGTCGACCCCGCCGGTGACCGTGATCACCTCCGTCGGCGACGCCGTCCCGTCCGACGTCGGCTCGTCGTCCACGGCCACGGCCACCGACCGCGCCGGCGCCTCCCGCGGCGATCGGACCAGGGTGGCGTCGGGGTCGTGCGCCCGGTCACCGGCCCCGGGATCGCCGTCCTCGACGTCGTCGAGGGGTCGTGGCTCACCGCACGCGGTGCAGAAGCGCTGGGTCGACCGCAGGGTCACCCCACACGCGGCACACGTGGGCACCGGCACCCTCCCGCTCGATCGACCTCGGACGACGACAGGCTACTTGCCGCCTCCCCGAACCCAGACCCCGAACCGAGACCCGGACCCAGACCCGGACAAAGACCTGGGACCCAGACCTGGGGGCCGAGCCGGGGGCTGGCGGCAGGACCGCGGGACCGGTGCTATCGTGCGCACCATGCACATCCACGCGAGCACCGAGTATTGGTTCGGCTTCGAGGCCGAGCCCGGTCGCTGCGCCTGAGACCACCCACCACGCGCACGCCCCGGGGCCGGTACCCGGGGCGTTTTCGACGCGCGACGTTTCCGGGAACCGCACCGCGGGAGGGCGCCATGCCCACGGAGGACACCGCCATGGTCGTCGTCATGCGACACAACGCCACGAGCACCGACATCGACAACGTCGTCGAGGCCGTCCAGGACGTCGGGGGTGACGCCTTCGTCTCCCGTGGCAAGAACCAGACGATCGTCGGCCTCGTCGGCGACCTCGCCCAGTTCGCGGAGATGCCGCTGCACGCCTTCCCCGGTGTGGACGACGTCATCCGGGTCTCCCGCCCGTACAAGCTGGTGTCCAACGAGACCCACCCGCGTCCCTCGACGGTGTGGGTGGACGACGTGCCCATCGGGCGCGACACGATGACCCTGATCGCCGGCCCGTGTGCGGTGGAGACCGAGGAGCAGACCCTGGCGGCGGCCCGCATGGCCCGCGACGCCGGGGCCATGATCCTGCGTGGCGGTGCGTTCAAGCCCCGTACCTCGCCCTACGCCTTCCAGGGCCTCGGGGACAAGGGCCTGGACATCCTGGCCGGCGTGGCCGAGGAGGTCGGACTGCCGGTCGTGACCGAGGTCGTCACCCCCGCCGACGTGGACCTGGTGGCGTCCAAGGCCGACATGCTCCAGATCGGCGCCCGCAACATGCAGAACTTCCAGCTGTTGCGTGAGGTCGGGCTGGCCGGCAAGCCGGTCCTGCTCAAGCGCGGGCTGGCGGCCACCATCGACGAGTGGATCATGGCGGCCGAGTACATCGCCCACCAGGGCAACCTGCAGGTCGTGCTGTGCGAGCGGGGCATCCGGACCTACGAACCGATGACCCGGAACACCCTGGACCTGTCGGCCGTGCCCGTCGTGCAGTCACTGACCCATCTGCCGGTCATCGTCGACCCGTCCCACTCGGGCGGCAAGCGCGACCTCGTGCTCCCGCTGGCGCGTGCCGGCATGGCGGTGGGCGCCGACGGGCTGATCATCGACGTCCACCCCCGCCCCGAGACCGCCCTGTGCGACGGGCCCCAGGCGCTCAAGCGTGAGGACATGGTGGCGTTGCGCGATGCCGTCGCCACGCTCACCCCGGCGATGGGCCGGACGCTGCCGGAACGTCGTGACCCCGCGCTGGCCGGCGACAACGCCTGGGGCCGCGGCTGACCGACCCGGCCGCGGCGAGCCCGTGCCGGCCGCGTCACGTGGCCGACGAGGCCGGCCCGTCGCCCGGCACGTCCTGGCCCGCGTCGTGGTCGTCGTCCACCTCGACCCACGGGTCGTAGCTGCCGAACGACCACACGTGGCCCTCGGGATCGGCCACCACGTAGTTGGCCCCGCCGTAGTCCTGCGCGACCGGCTCGACCAGCACGTCGGCACCGGCCGCCCGGGCCTGCTCGGCATGGGCGCCCACGTCGTCGACGACCACGTAGGCGGTCGAGGTGTGCCGACCCCCGGGGGCGTGCCGGGCCACCAGGTCGCCCAACTCGTCGTCGCGGACCGACCCCAGCATGATCATGCCGTCGCCGCGGCGGAGCTGGGCGTGGTCCACGCGGTCACCGTCGCGGACGTCCATCACCACCTCGAAGCCGAAGGCCCGGACCAGGAAGTCGATCGCGGCGGGGGCGTCGTCGTAGCGGTAGGTCGGGATGATGGGGCGCACGGTGGGCTCCTGTCGAGGCGTCGGCGACGACCCTACGGCGCCCGCGGCCCGACGGGCTTGGAGGAAACGGACACGTCGATGCGTCCCCCTCGGGCGGTCACCGGGGCGTGCGGCGCTGGCGCTCGCGCTGCGCGGACCTCCCGGCCAGGGTGGCGAAGTCGTTGGCCATGTGCGCCTGGTCGTACCACCCGAGCTCGACCGCGAGCCGGGCGAGCGGCGTGTCCCGGTCGCGCTCGAACCGGGCCAGGGCGTGTTCGAATCGCACCAGTCGGGCCAGGCGCTTGGGTGGCAGCCCCAGCTGGGCCCGGACGCGGCGCCGGACCTGCCGCGGGCTCCAGCCGAGTCCGTCCACCACGTCGTCGATCCGCGTGCCCCCCGTGGCCAGTCGACGCCAGACCTCCACCACCTCGGGGTCGGGCCGTGGACCGGCCTCCCAGCGTGCCGTCAGGGCCTGCTCGAGCAGGTCGAGCCGGGCGGGCCAGTCGTCGAGCTCGGCCAGTCGATCGACCAGTGTGGTCGCCGTCGGGCCCAGCACGTCGTCGAGCCCGACCACGCGACCGGCCAGGTCGGCGACACCGCCACCGGTGATCCGGAACGCCGCGACCGGGGACAGGTCGACCTGGATCCCGCTGAACCCGGTCGCGGCGACGGTGCCCACGGCGTCGTGGGACCCGGCCAGGAACGCCCCGACCTCCGTGGTCGTGTCGTCGGCCGAGGTGATGCGGTGGTGGTGACCGAACGGGATCACCAGGGGCAGGCGGGCGGTGGCCGAGGTGACGTGCTCCCCGGGCGTCGACCGGGCCTGCTCGTAGCCGCGGATCGGCGACGCAAGGCCGGCGAGCGGCCCGACGACCGGACGGGTGACCATGGACCACCGGCCGAGCTCGTCGTCGTCGCGCTGGATGCGGTGCAGGTGGTCGACGGGATCCTCCCGGGTCCGGTGTGGACGTGGTGGGCGGTGGGTTCGACCGGCCCGCGCCGAGGTCCCGGTCAGGCGGGGTCGGGCGGCTCGTCGCCGGCGTCCAGGCCCGGCGATGCCTCGCGCGGCCAGATGCCGCCCGCCCACAGCGCCCAGGCGACCAGCCCCGGTTGGAAGGCCAGCCGGACCAGTCGGGCGCGGTCGCTGTCGAGGCCGAACGCGGCGGTGCCCTCGAGGTACTGGGCGACGTTGCCGGGGAAGATCGCGACGAAGAACGCGGCCGTGGCCATCCCGACCAGGCGCCGGTGCCGTGGCAACGCCAGCAGGCCCAGTCCCAGGCCGATCTCGACCACGCCCGATCCCAGGACGACCAGGTCGTCGTCCACCGGCACCCAGTCCGGCACCTGGGCCTGGAACTCCTGTCGCAGGACGGTGAGGTGGCCCGTGCCGGCCGCGGTGAGGAACGCCCCGAGCGCGAGGCGACCGAGGGTGCGTGGACTGGGCATGGCGACTCCGGGTGGGTGGGCGGGGAACGGTCCGGCGTGGGTGGGCGGGGAACGGTCCGGCGTGGGTGGGCGGGGAACGGTCCGGCGTGGGTGGGCGGGAACGGTCCGGCGTGGGCGGGCGCGGAACGGTCAGGCGTGGGCGGGCGCGGCCAGCACGTCGGCGATGACCTCGGCGGCGCGGGCGGCGTCGGCGGCGTCGACGTCGAGGTGGGTCACCAGCCGCACGGTGTGGGCGTCGGCCGGACCGAACCGCACGCCGCGGGCTGCGGCCGCCGTCGCCACGGCCGTCGCGTCGTGGTCCCCGGTGGCGACGAACACGATGTTGGTGTCCACCAGGTCGGGCTCGGCACTGCCCGGGACCCGGTCGGCGAGCATGGTGGCGATCGCCCGGGCGTTGGCGTGGTCGTCGGCCAGTCGTGCGACGTGGTGGTCCAGGGCATGGCGACCGGCGGCCGCGAGCACCCCCACCTGCCGCATCGCCCCACCCAGGCGTCGACGCCAGACACGTGCGGCAGCGACCAGGTCGGCGTCGCCCACGATCATGGACCCCACCGGCGCACCCAGTCCCTTGGAGAGGCAGAAGTTCAGGCTTGTCGGGATCGGCCCGTAGTCGGCCGGGTCGGTGCCGGTCGCCACCATGGCGTTGAAGATGCGGGCCCCGTCGAGGTGCAGGCGGGTGCCGCGGGTGTCGAGCAGGGCCCGGATCGCGCGCAGCCGTGGGAGTCCGTGAATGGCCCCGCCACCACGGTTGGTGGTCTCCTCCACGCTCACCAGGGCCGTGGTCGGGTAGGGCCACCCCGCCGGGCGCCACGCCGCGGCGATCCGATCGGCGTCCAGGCGACCTCGGTCGCCCTCCACGGTCAGGTACTGCACCCCGGCGATGGCCGCGGGTGCCCCGTCCTCGTAGGCCACCGAGTGCCCGTTGCGCTCGACGACGACCTCGTCGCCGGGCTGGGTGTGGACCTTGACCGACACGACGTTGGCCATCACGCCGGACGGGACGAACAGGGCCGCGTCGCGACCGAAGCGTTCCGCCACCTCGTCCTGGAGCGCGTTGGTGGTGGGATCCTCGCCGTACACGTCGTCGCCGACCTCGGCGGCGGCCATGGCCGCCCGCATGCCGGCGGTGGGCCGGGTGACGGTGTCGGAGCGCAGGTCGACGGGGCGGTCCACGTCAGGCCCCCCGGTCGGCCGGTTCGGAGCCGACCGCGGGACCCTGCCCCGCGACCTGACGACCGAGCTCCTCGTCGGCCAGGTGGGCGGCCGTGGTGTCGGCCCAGTCCACCAGGTGGGCGACCACGTCGGGGTTGCCCGCAACCACCTGCAGCCGGGTCCCCAGGACCTCCACGGTGTCCTGTCGGGTGTGGCCGCCGGCCTCGCGCACGACCAGCCCGCCGGCGGCCCAGTCCCAGGCGTTGAGTCCGTACTCCCAGTAGCCGTCGATGCGTCCGGCCGCCACCCAGGCCAGGTCCAGGGCGGCGGATCCCGCGCGGCGGACGTCGCGGACACGGCCGACCAGGTCGGCGACCTGGCGGCCCTGCACCTGTCGCACCTCGGGCCGGTAGGCGAAGCCCGTGGCCACCAGCGTCATGGCCGGGTCCGTCACCGCCGTGACCGCGATCGGTTCGCCGTTCAGCGTGGCACCGCCGTCCCGTGCGGCCGCGAACACCTCGCCACGGATCGGGTCCACGACCGCGCCCGCCAGCACCTGGTCGTCGGCGGCGACCGCGACGGACACGCACCACTGCGGGAAGCCGTAGGTGTAGTTCACGGTGCCGTCGAGCGGGTCGAGGATCCAGCGCAGCCCGGACGTGCCCGCCCGGTCCCCCATGTCCTCCTCGCCCTGGATCCCGTCGTCGGGTCGCGCATCCAGCAGTGCCGCGACCAGGTGTCGCTCGCTGGCGCGATCGGCGTCGGTGACGGGATCGGTGGCCGAGGACTTGGCCTGGGCGTCGAACCCACGCAGCGCGTGTTCCACCAGCAGGTCCCCGGCCTCGACCGCGACGCGGACCGCGAGGTCCCGCAGCGCGGCGGGACGGGCCGGGACGTGGGACATGCGGGACTCCGGGTGCGCGGCGACGGCGCGAGTCGTCGGGGACGGGGTGGCTGCCCCACGAGCCTAGGGTGGCGGGCCGAGGTTGCCGATCCGTGAACGGGTGGTCCGGCCACGGCGTCCGGGAAGGTCGTCGACACGGCACACGTTGGCACGGACACCGCACCGTCGACCCGACGAGGACGACCATGAGCACCGAGGCCACCACCGACACCACCCCCACCGATCCGGGCGCGCTCACCGAGGAGCAGTGGCGCGAACGCCTGTCCGGCACCCAGTTCCACGTCCTGCGCGAGAAGGGCACCGAGCGTCCCTTCACCGGGGCCCACTGGGACACCTTCGACGACGGCCTGTACCGCTGCGCCGGGTGCGGGACCGTGCTGTTCGACGCCGACACGAAGTTCGACGCTGCCTGCGGGTGGCCGAGCTTCCACTCCCCCACCAGCGAGGAGGCGGTGGCCTACCACGAGGACGACTCGATGTTCATGCGTCGTGTCGAGGTCACCTGCGCGACCTGTGGTGGCCACCTCGGACACGTCTTCGACGATGCCCCGGACCAGCCCACCGGCCTGCGCTTCTGCATCAACAGCGCCAGCATCGACTTCGACGAGGCGACCCCCGAGGCGACCCCCGACACGACCCCCGACACGACCCCCGACGCGGGCACGGACGACGGGTCGGATCGTGACGCCTGACGACACACGACGTGCCCGGACCGTCCCGGGCCTGGTGGGCGTCACGCGCTGCGGCGGACGTCCTCCCGATGGCGACCGAGGTCGGTGGCCGGCGACGCGGCCGGCTCGGGGGTGACCTCGCCCGCCTTGACCTTGCCGGCGTACTCGTCGACGTACTCCTGGCCCGACAGCATCATGATCTCGTACATGACCTCGTCGGTGGCGGCGCGCAGGGCGAATGGGTCCTCGGCCCGATCCGCGTAGCGGCCGAGGTCCAGGGGACGCCCGTACCGGATCGTGACGGGTCTGCGACTGATGTGGTACTGGCCCGTCGGCTGGGCACGGTCGGTCCCGATCACCCCGCACGGGATGATGTCGACCCCTGCCGCCAGGGCCATGCGGACCGGCCCCGTCTTGCCACGGTAGAGCCGGCCGTCCGGGCTGCGGGTGCCCTCCGGGTAGATGCCCACGAAGTCGCCGGACTCGAGGATCTCGATGCCGGTCTCGAGGCTGGCCATGCCGGCGGCACCACCCTCGCGTCGCACCGGTACGACCCCAACACCCTGGAAGAACCACCGGGTGCGCCACGAGTCCCAGTAGTCGGCCTTGCCCAGGAAGTAGACCGGGCCGGGCACGTGGATCGGCATCACCAGCGAGTCCATGAAGGACAGGTGGTTGCAGGCAAGGATCGCCGGACGGTCGACGGGCACGTTGTCCAGCCCGTCCACGGTCAGGTCGACCCAGCGCGTCAGGACGGGCTTGACCACCGTCTTGACGACCCGGTAGAGGCCGGGGGCGTCCGCCATGCCTGCCATCTGCGGCACTCCTCCATCGCGCTGCCCAACCTAGCGGACCCGGGCGCACCGTCGGTGGACGCCCGCCCCCTGGCCGCCGCCCCGGCTACTGTCCGCGTCCGGACGGCCCACACTCGCCCCAGGAGGCACCGATGGCACGGCGCATGATGACCGAGCGCATGATGGAGATCGCCCCGATCGTGGTCGCGATCGCGTGCGGTGCATTGGTCGGGCTGTTGATGCCGACCCTGTGGATGAGCGTCGCCGTGTTCGTCGTGACGGCGTTGGTGGTGCTGTGGCTGGTCGCGCGCGGACGGTCCTAGGCGGCGGGCCGCAACGCCCGGTCCAGGAAGTCCAGCTGCAGTCGCAGCAGGTTCGCCGCGACCTCCTCCTGCGGGGTCATGTGCGTCACCCCTGACAACGGGAGGAACTGGTGGGGTCGCCCGGCCGCGAGCAGGGCGCTGGACAGCCGCAACGAGTGGGCGACCAGCACGTTGTCGTCGGCCAGTCCGTGGATGAGCAGCATCGCCGGCGGATCGTCGGTCGCCACCGCGCCCACCAGGGCGTTGTCGGCGTCGACCAACGAGGACTCGCGGTAGGCATCGGGCGCGTCGTCGGGGTGGCCGAGGTAGCGCTCGGTGTAGTGGGTGTCGTACAGGCGCTGGTCGGTCACGGGGGCCCCCACGACCGCGGCGCGAACGACGTCAGGGCGTCGCAGGGCCGCCAGCCCGGCGAGGAAGCCCCCGAAGGACCAGCCCCGGATGCCGACGCGCTCGAGGTCGAGCCGGTCGTCGCGGGCCGCCACGGCCTCCAGCGCCGCGACCTGGTCGCCCAGCACCACCGCACCCATGTCGTCACGGATGGCGTGGTCGAACGTCGGGGACCGACCGGGCGCACCGCGGTTGTCCACCACCAGCACGGCGTAGCCCTGCTGGGCGAACCAGGCAGGCACCAGCCAGGCGTTTCGTGATCGCACCACGCGTTGGGCGTGCGGGCCGCCGTACGGGTCGAGCAGGACGGGGTGGGGGCCGTCACCGAACCGGTCGGCCGGCGGCAGCAACAGGCCCGCGTGCAGGTGGTGGTCGGTCACCCGTTGGAACGCGACGTCGACCGGCAGGCCGGGGTCCGACGACCGGTCCGGGAGCTCGTGGCGCCCGGAGGAGGAGACGACGGTCGCGCGCGACGCGGCGGCCATCGACGACACCACCTCGACACGCGTGTCCCCACCCAGCGCCATCGTGTGCACCCCGGGTCCCGCGAGCAGGTCCTCGACGCGGCCGTCCCGGGGGTCCACGGCCCGCACACCGATGCTGGTGGCGTCGTCTCCGCTGGCACGCACCACGATGCGGTGGGGCTCGGCATCCAGGACCGACCGGACCTGCAGGCCGGCCGGGGACACCACGCGATCGCCCAGCACGAGGCTGCGGGTGCCCTCGGGACCGTGGTCGAGTCGGTCCTGCACCGTCAGCACCTCGTCGCCGACCCACCGCGGGGTGCCCGGGACGGGCTCGACCCAGGGTCGGCCGGTGACGTCGGCGACGACGGTCGCGGTGGCGGAGTCGGCGTCGAGTGCGGCGGTGACCAACCGGGTCTGCGCGCGGTCCTGCCAGGTGACCAGGGCGACCTCGTGGTCCTCCCATCGGACGTCCACCAGGTACTCGTCGGGGGCGCCGTCGGGCGGTGCGACCGTGCGGTCGTCGGCCACGGTGTCGTCGTCGGCGAGGTCGAGCAGGTGCAGGTCGACGGTGGCGTTGGTGGTGCCGGCGAAGGGGTAGCGGTGCGGTCGGGCCGGTCGCGTGGGGTGGGCCGGGTCGGCCACGTGGGCGACGTCGACCTCGGACTCGTCGACGCGGGTGACCAGCAGGCGACGCCCGTCGGGTGCGAACCACGACCCCCGCTGGCGACCCATCTCCTCGGCCGCGGCGAACTCCGCGACGCCCCACGACACGGCGTCGTCGTCCGGGTCGGGGCCGACCAGGGCCGTGGCGGTCACGGTCGGCTCACCGTCGAGTTGGTCGGGCAGCGTGGCGAGGTGGACGGTGCGGTCCACCACCGCGACCAGCCGCCGGCCGTCCGGGGACAGGCGGGGGTCGAACATCGCCCCCGTGGCCTCCACCACCAGGTCCGAACCGTCGGCGTCCACGACGTGGACCTCGCCGCCGAGCACGAAGGTCACCCGCCGCGCGGCCCGGTCGGTGGCCAGCGAGACGATGCCGCCGCCGCCCTCCCGCAGGCGTTCGCGCCGGGCCCGTTCGGCGTCCGTGAGCTCGCCGGCACCCGGCCCGGTCGCGTCCACGACGCGACGGGTGGCCCCGTCGGCCACGGTGTGCAGCCACAGGTGGTGGACGCGGTCCTCCCCGCCGTCCGAGGCCAGGAACCACACGCGCTCGCCGTCGGACGAGACCACGATCGTGCGTGGCCGCCCGAGCGAGAAGCGCTGGGTGGCGGCGTGGCGCCGGGGGAAGTCACCGCTCGGGTCGGTCGTGCCGCCGGGGGTCGTCGGCGCGGTCATGCTCGCTGCTCCCCCGGGCGGGCCTGGGCCCGGCGTGCGAACGGGGCGTTCACACGCCCGGTCGTGACGCTGCGCGCCATCTCGGCGGCACCGATCATGCCGGCCCGGTCCCCGAGGGCGGCCAGGCGGACCACGGGCATCCGGCGGTACTGGTTGGCGAAGGTCTGGCCCCGCATGGCCTCTTCGGCCGCCGGCTTGAGCCAGCGACCGATGTGGTCGGCCACGCCCCCGCCGATGACCACGACCTCCGGGTCCAGCAGCGTGACCAGCGACGACAGCCCGATGCCCAGCCAGCCCGCCAGCCGGTCGATCGCGGCGAGGGCGACCACGTCGCCGTCCCCGGCGGCGGCCGTGACGTCGGCCGGGGCCACGTGCGCCAATGACGCCAGGGTGGAGGGCTCGCCCTCGTCGAGCAGGTCGCGGGCATGTCGCGCCAGGGCGTCGCCGGCGGCGTAGGCCTCCAGGCAGCCCCGGTGCCCGCACGTGCACATCCAGCCGTCACGGGCCACGACCATGTGGCCGACCTCGCCACCGAAGCCCTGGGCCCCCACGACCAGGTGGCCGTCGGTCACCGCGCCGCCGCCGACCCCGGTACCGACCGTGACCATGACCACGTCGTCGGAGTGCCGGCCGGCGCCGTGCTGCACCTCACCCCACGTCGCGGCGTTCGCGTCGTTGACCACGATCACGTCCTCGTGGCCGAGGTCGTCGACCACCGCCGACCGCAGCGGGAGGTTGCGGGTCGACACGTTCGAGCCGTAGACGGCCTCGCCCTCGCGGGAGATGCCGCCGGCGAACCCGATGCCCAGCGGCACGTCGACGTCCCGGGCGAGCCCGACGTCGTCGAGCACGGTCCGCACGGTCGCCACGATGGCCGACACCAGGTCGCGACCCGCGACGTCGGGGTCACGTCCGGCGCCGGCCGGCGTCGGCGAGCCGCGGCGGGCGACGATGCGCCCGCCCTCGTCCACGGCACCCACCCGCAGGTTGGTGCCGCCGATGTCCACGCCAAGTGCGAGGTCGGTCATGGTCCGTCGTGCCGATCGTCGTGTGGGGGGTCGGGGGCGGACTCGTCCCCGAGGTCGTCGAGCGGGATGTCGGTGAACCCGGTCGTCGCGTCGCCGACGCCCGACGCCGACCCGGGGTCGGTGTCCCCGGCGCGGGCCGTGTCCACCACGTCGGCGAAGCCGGCCAGCGCCAGGGCCAGGTGCCGGGCGGCCTCGGCGAGGTGGCCGGCGAGCTCGGGATGGCGACCCTGCAGGGCAGCATGTCCCCGGCAGATGGGACACACACCACAGATCGCCGCGTGCTCGGACCCGTCCGCCGTGGGGTCGTCACCTCCGGTCTCGCCCGCGTCGGTCGTCCGGTCCCCCCTCCCGTCCCCCGTCCCGTCCCCCGTCCGGTCGCCAGTCCGCTCGCCGGACTCCTCGGTGTCGGGCACGGCGTCGAGCCCACGGGCCGCCACGTGGGCGTCCAGTGGGTCCTGGTCGTGGTCGAGGTCGTCGGTGTCACCCGAGGACCACCAGGGCGTTGCGGCGGTCACGAGGCCACCTGCGCCGGGACGGCAAGGTCGACCTGCAGCCGACCGTCGCGCAGTCGGGCGCCCACCACCTCGTGGCGGGCCAGGGCGTCGGGCAGCGCGACCACGCGCTTCGCGGCACCGACCACCACGTGCAGGTCGCGACCGCGACGATGCAGTCGGAGGTCGTCACGCTGCGCGAACGGGACGGGCAGCACCAGGCGATGGCCACCGGGGGTGCGCTCGACCCGCATCCCCTCGGTCCGGGCGAGGCACGCCCCGGGGTCGAGGTCGCCGTACAGGACGGCGCCCACCCGGCCCAGGGCCGTGGTGCCGATCGGCTCGTCGTCCCAGAACGGCACGCGCAGTCGCGGCCGGTCCGGGAAGGCCTCGTCGATGGCGTCCAGGTGCGGCTGCTGGCGGGACCGCCACGACCCCCCGGCATCCTCGCCGAACACCCGGTTGACCAGCACCGCGTCCAGCCCGTGGCCGAACAGGGACAGTGTCGTGGCCATGCGCAGGCCCTCGGCCACCACCAGCCGCTCGGGGGTCAGGGCCAACCGGACGCTGGTGCGGTCCGGATCGGCGAGCAGGGTGCGGACCTCGGCCAACCGGGCCTGGATCCGGTCGACGGTCGAGAACACCTCGTCGCCCGGCACCGGCACCCCGGCCACGGAGCGCGCCACCGGACGCACCAGTCGCGCGAGGTGGCGTCCCGGTCCGAGCAGGCGTTCGACGTAGAAGGCCAGGGCCTCGGGCAGGGCGAGCAGGCGCAGGGTCTCGGCGGTGGGCGCACAGTCGACGACCACGAGGTCGTGGTCGCCGGACCGGACCCGCGCCTGCAGGTCCAGCAGTGCGAACAGTTCGTCCATGCCGGGGACCAGGACCAGTTCGCGGGCACGCAGGTCGTCCAGCCCGCCGCGGGCCAGCAACTCGACCAGGTAGTCGCGGACCTCGTGCCAGTGCTCTTCCAGCCGGGCACGCCCGTCCAGTTGCAGGGCGTCGAGGCGCTCGCCGACCCGGACGAGGTCGTCGCCCAGTGGCTGGTCGAACAGGTCGGCCAGCGAGTGCGCGGGGTCGGTGGAGGTGACCAGCACGCGGGCACCGCGGGCCGCGGCATGCACCGCCGTCGCCCCGGCCAGGGTGGTCTTGCCGACCCCGCCCTTGCCCGTGACCAGCACGATCCGGGCACCGTCGACCGGGCCGCGCGGGCGGTCCGACGGGACGGGCGGTGCGGTCATGGCGACAGGCCAGTCGTGGTGGTGGAGGTGATGGGTGGCGTCCGGGCCGGTGCCTCGACGCGACTCCCGATGCTAGGCCTTCCCGCGACGAGCAGGTGGCTGCCGGGGAGACCGGGCGGGCTGTCCCGCATCGTCGAGGATCCCCACGGCGGTCCGCACCTCTGCCGCCACGCGGGCGTCCAGTGCCCACAGGCCACGGCGGATCGCCTCGCGCCAGGTCGGCCCGGACCAGCGGGCACGCTCGTCGACCTGCCCGACGTGGTGCACCAGGGTCCCCCCGGTGGCGTCCTCGAACCAGAACTCGGACCGCGCCGTGACGTCGCCGGTCACCAGCAGGTGCAACCCGAGGTCGACGCGGTGGCCATGGGCCACCAACGCCAGCCGCAACCGACGGCCGGGTCGCCCCGGCCGCCGGACCTGCAGGTCGACGTGGAGCGGACCACGGTCGCGCCCGGCCACCGGCCCGAGGCCGTCGGCGACCGAGCCACCGGGGTGCAGGACGTGCAGCCCGGGCCACCACCACGACCACCGCCCGAGCTCGGCGAGTCGCCGGTGGACCAGCCAGCGTGGGGCACGCACGAGTGCCGCATCGTCGATGTTCACGACCACCTCATCCCAGCAGGCCAGCGAGCACGGCCGTGCCCAGCAGGTCGACACCGGCCGGGGCGAGGCGCCCCCGCAGGTCGCGGTCGTCGGTGACCACGACCAGGGGATCGCCCGGCTCGAGCACCTCCACGGCCAGCACGATCTCGTCGTCGGCGGTGATGCCGGGATGGGAGAACTCCACGCGGACACCACGCACCAGCGCGGCCGTGGCCCGCTCGCCGGCCTGGGCGTCGAACACCACCGTCGCGTCGAGGCGGCGCCGGGCCGCCAGTGCGCCCAGGCCGTTGACGAGCCACTCACGCTGGCGCTGGAGGCTCCAGTCCCCCCGGTGGGTGCGCGTGACGTTGTAGCCGTCGACCAGCAGACGCGGGACGACGCCGAGCAGGCGCTCGGCGCCCTCGCGGGTGTCCAGCCGCAGGCCGGGCGGGATCCTCGACGGGCGACCGGGCACGATCTGTTGCGGGTCCCCGCTCCCGGGGCGAGCCCCGGGGCGACCCCCAGACCGAGCACCAGACCGAGTCCCAGACCGAGCACCAGACCGATCCCGGGGTCGTGGCTCGGCGTGACCGTCGGGCGTCGCGTCCCGCCGGGCCCGCTCTCGTCGCAGGGCGTCCAGTTCCCTCCGGGCCTCGGCCAACTCGGCCTTCGTGGCGCGATGCGTGGCCTGACGACGTCGCGCCTCGCGTGCGACCGCGTCACGCCGCTCGCGCTCGGCCGCCTCGGCGCCCGCCGACAGCTCCGCGACCCGGCCCGCCAGGGCCTCGGCCCGCGCCCGGCTGGTCGCGACCTCTTCGCGCAGGGACTCCTCGCGCCCCACGGCGCCGTCGCGTTGGCGCCGGGCCTCGTCGCGCCCCTCCCGGGCCTCGTCACGCTGGCGACGCGCCTCGTCCCGGTCCTGCTCGGTCGCGGCCAGCCGGGCCCGCAGTCGCGCCACGTCGTCGGGACCGGTCGCGTCCTGGTCGTGCGCCGGCTCCTCCTCCAATGCGGCCACCAGGTCGGCCACCAGGCGGGGGTCACCGTCGATGCGCCGTCGCACCCCGACCCACAACGGGCCGCCCTCCCCCAGGACCGCGAGCAGGCGACGACGTCCGCGTCCCTGCCCCAACTTGGTGGCCGGCAGGGCCCGGAGCCGTCGCACCTCGGGCGTCGACTGCACGTCCTCGAGCTCGGCCAGGGCACGGCGCACGTGCGGCACGGCCCGGGCGAACAGGTCGTCGGGCAGGGCCGACCACACCCGGGGGTCCGGCGTCGCCCGCGGCAGGACGGGCGAGCCCTCCCCGGGTCCCGCGGGGCCTGCGGACGGCGACGACGCCGAGGACGCGTCCTCCGGGGACGACGGGGGCGGCGAGGACCCTCCGCCGGTGCCGACACCGGCGGCGTGGTCGGTCACGACGACAGGGTCCCGCGGTGGGCCCCGCCGCGTCGGCCCAGCGGCGTGGTCGACGGTTCGTGGTGCAGCCATGCGCCCCGCCCGTCGAGCCCCAGCGAGGGTGGCGCCAGCGGTGCTCCGGGCACCTCCTGCTGGGTTCGCGACGCCGCGGCCAGCCACCGACGCAGCCCAGCGACGTCGATCCCGTGGTGGCGGTCGGGTCGTCCCGCCAGCTTGGGCATCGCCTTGTCGACCGTGGCCACCACGCCGTAGGGGTTTCCGCGCTGGTGGTGGACGTAGGTCACGGCGACCTGGATGACCCCCTGCCAGAACGCCTCGTCATCACCGGTGGACCAGTGCCACACGTCCTCCAGGCACTCATGGGCCTCGAAGAAGCGGCCCTGGTCCCAGCGACGGACCCCCCAGGCCAGGGCCTCCTCGACGGTGTCGTAGTGGACCTCCTCGACCAGCTCGGTCTCGGTGGTGTCGCGGGCCAGCGGTCGCCCGGTGCGGTCCCGCGGGCGCGCGTTCTCGGGCCGGCCCTGCTCGTCGCGGTCACGATCGTCGCTCGCCGCGATCCCGGGATCGCCGTCACGGCCGGACCCGACCGCGCCGCGACGCGGCCGCGACGACGGGGACGGCGTGTCGGTGGACGGCATGGGGCCAGCCTAACGTCGGGGGTCCCCGTGGCGGCCCGTCGATCGGTCGTCGGCCGATGCCCGCCGGGGCGGCACGTCGCACTGGCGTCGCACTGGCGGTCCCGACCCCAGCGCGCCGGACCAGACCCGGAACCGACCAGCGGAGGCGCCCGTGCCCGAACTGCCCGAGGTGGAGTCGGTGCGACGGCAGCTCGAGCCCGAGCTGGCGGGACGCGTCGTGGACCGCGTGTGGTTCGACGACCACCCGGCCCACCGCTTCCACGCGGTGGGAGACGTCGTCGGCCACGAGTTGGTCCGGGTGGATCGCCGTGGCAAGTACCTGCTCGTGCCACTTGCACCCACACCCGCAGCGGTGGCACGGACCGACGGCCGGGCGGTGCTGGTGCTGCACCTCGGGATGACCGGGTCGTTCCGGATCGTGGCTGCCGACGATCCCCGGGACGACCACCTGCGGACCGCGTGGTGGCTCGACGACGGGCGTCGCCTGGACTTCCGCGACCCGCGACGGTTCGGGCGTGTGTCGGTGGTGGATCCCGACGAGATCGCCGACGTCGTGCCGACACTGGCCGCCCTCGGCCCCGAGCCGCTCGGCGACGACTTCACGGTGGCCGGGTTCGCGGCCGGGCTGCAGGCGACCACGGCACCCGTGAAGGCCGCCCTGCTGGGCCAGCGGCTGGTCGCGGGCGTCGGCAACATCTACGCCGACGAGGCCCTGTGGCGGGCCCGGGTCAGCCCCCACTCCCGACGAGTGGGCCCGGCCCGTGCCGCGCGCCTGCATGCCGCGGTCCGCGACGTCCTGGCCGAGGCCATCGACCGCGAGGGCACCACCTTCCGCGACTACCAGATGGTCAACGGGCAGTCGGGTCGCAACGCGCCCTTCCTGCAGGCCTACGGCCAGGCCGGGTTGCCGTGCCAGCGCTGTGGCCGCGAACTGTCCCATGCCGTGGTGGCCCAGCGCGGCACCACGTGGTGTCGGACCTGCCAGCGGTGATCGTCGGGCGCCTCGCGCGCACCGGCAACGGTCGTCGGGCCGGACTCCCGGCACCCCCGGGCAGGGACGGGTGTCGCGACGTCCTGGGACCCAAGTCCCGGGCTCGAACGGGGGGCCGTCACCCGACCTGGCTTCTTCGGCCGATTCTGGCCCCAATGCGGCTGATTCGGGCGTTTCGCGTCGAATTTGACACATGGCCATGATGGTTGACCAGCCCGCCCCGAGGAGTATCTTCCGAAACGGATACGACATGTATCAGGATCACGAGGGGGGTCCTCCGAGCTGGCGAGGGCCAGCAGTCGAGGTTCGCTTCGACAGAGGGAAACGGGAGTCACGTGGGGGCAGTTGCAATCGCACGTCTGGTCGAGGAGTCGTGCCCTCGAAGCCGTCCGGTCGAGGTTGACGACCGGGAGTACCTGGAGCCCGACGTCGGGTTGTTGGGCGCGAGCCCCGGGCATGCCCGGGCCAAGCGCACGCTCGACGTCGTCGGCGCCCTGGTCCTGCTGGTGCTGCTGGCACCGTTGATGCTGGTGGTCGCTGGCCTGGTGCGCCTGACGTCGTCGGGCCCGGTGCTGTACTCGCAGGAACGCATCGGTCGCGGTGGGGAGTCGTTCCGGTTCTTCAAGTTCCGGACCATGATCCCGGACGCCGACAAGGTCCGGACCGACCTGCTCGAGCGCAACGAGGCCGCCGGACCGGTGTTCAAGATGCGCCGCGACCCGCGCATCACGCCGGTCGGACGCGTCCTGCGCAAGCTCAGCATCGACGAGCTTCCCCAACTGTTCAGCGTGCTGGACGGGACCATGAGCCTGGTGGGCCCGCGCCCGCCGCTGCCCGAGGAGGTCGCCGCCTACACGACCTGGGAGCAGCAGCGCCTGCTGGTCAACCCCGGCCTCACCTGCATCTGGCAGGTCAGTGGTCGCTCCGACATCGGCTTCGAGCGCTGGGTCGCGATGGACCTGGCCTACATCCGCAGCTGGAACATCGGGCTGGACCTGCAGATCCTGCTCCGCACGCTGCCGGCCGTGCTGACCGGTCGCGGGGCCTACTGACCGCGCCGACCACCCGCGTCCACCGCCTCCGCCCCCGGCCCTGCCGGGGGCGGAGGCGTGCGCGTGTCCCATCCGCCCGGTACCCCTGTCCGAACTGGTGTTCGGCGAACAGGTGTTCTGGGGATGGCGACGCAGCGATCGGCGGGGGCGGCCCACGGTGGCCCACCGGGGGCCACGGCGGCCACCCGACAACTGACCCTGGAGGACTCCCCCACCCTCTTCGACACGACCTTCGCGGTCCTCGACCTCGAGACCACCGGGCTGTCCCCCGACCGCGACCGCATCACCGAGATCGGGGTGGTCAAGGCGCGTCGTGGCGAGGTGGTGGGGGAATTCTCCACGCTGGTGCGACCGGGAGTGTCGATCCCGACCCCGGTGACGGCCGTCACCGGCATCACCGACGCCATGGTTGCCGGCCATCCCCCCATCGAGGCCGTGCTGCCGACCCTGCTGGAGTTCCTGGGCAGCGACAGCGTGCTGGTGGCACACAACGCGTCGTTCGACACCCGCTTCCTGGCCGCGGCGTTGGCCCGCCACGGGTACCCCGCGCTGGGGTTGCCCGTGGTCGACACGGTGGCGGTGGCGCGCCGGGTGCTGCGCGACGAGGTTCGCAGCCTGCGGTTGTCCCGCCTCGCCCAGCACTTCCGCTCCCCGGTCACGCCCGACCATCGTGCCCTGACCGACGCCCGGGCCACGCTCCACGTCCTGCACGGCCTGGTCGAACGCGTCGGCACGCTGGGTGCGACCACGCTGGACGACCTGCAGGCCTACACCCGGTCGTCGTCGGACAAGGCCTTCCGGAAGGTCTCCCTGGTGTCCGACGCGCCCCGGGCCCCCGGGACCTACCGCTTCCTCGGCCCCGACGGCGAGGTCCTGTACGTCGGGACCAGTGGTGACCTGCGCACCCGCCTGCGCCGCTACTTCGGTGGCGATCGTCGTCGCCGCATCGACGACCTGGTGCGCGAGACCGCACGGGTGGACTGGCAGGTGACGACGTCGGCCATCGAGGCCAACGTCGTCGAGGTCCGGGCGATCGCCCGGCACGAGCCGCGCTACAACCGCCGCTCGCGACGACCCGACACCCAGGTCCACCTCAAGCTGACGGCAGAGGCCTTCCCGCGGCTGTCCATCGTGGGTCGACCACGCGACGACGGGTCGACCTACCTCGGCCCGGTGGGCCGACGGGCCCGGGCCCAGCGCCTGGTCGACGCGATCCACGACGTGTCGACGATCCGGCAGTGCACCACGCGCCTGCGCGTCGCCCAGGACCATGCCACCTGCGTGCTCAAGGACCTCGGCCGCTGCACGTCGCCGTGCGACGGCACCGTGTCCCGGGACCACTACGCCGGCGTCGCCGGCGAGGTCGCGACCTGGCTGACCCACGACCCCACGGCCCTGCTGACCCGACTGCGGGACCGGATGCTGCGCCTGTCGGCCGACCACCGCTTCGAGGAGGCCGCGCTCGCCCGGCGTCGCCTCGCGCTGGTCGCGACGACGCTGGAGCGGCACCGGCGTGCCACGGCGCTGTGCGGGCTGCCCGAGTTGGTGGTGGCCCGGTCCACCGACGACCACCGCGAGGTGCTCAGGATCGTCCACGGCCGGATGGTGGGGGCCGACCGCGTGCCGGCGGCCTGGCCGCCGGCGGCCGTGGTCGACCACCTGCGGGCCGGATCCCGGGTGCTGCCACCACCCGGAGACCGTGATCGCGAGGAGGTCGACCTCCTGCTCGGCCACCTGGACCACGACGACGTCGAGGTGCTCGCGGTCGCCGGATCCTGGGCGCTGCCGGTCGCAGGTGGTCGGGCCATCGGCGACGTGCTGGCCGTCCAGCAACCACTGTCCCGACAACTGCGCAAGGACCACCACCTCCTGGCCCGTCGCAAGGTCGCCAGCCGCGCGGCGTCGGCCGCGTGAGGTCGACCCGCCGGTACCGTCCGCCGTGGGCGGACATGGCCGGCAGTGGTCGGCACCCGACGCGGCGTACGAGGCGACCATGACCTGCTGGCACTGCGGTGCGACCACGTCGTCGGACGTGGCGTGCCCGGCCTGCGGTGCGCCGCCACCCGCGCCCAGGGTGGCCGCCGCCCCGTCGCCGCACGCGACGCCGGCGGTCCCACACGACGCCACCGCTCCCGACGACGCGACCGCTCCGGACGACGAGCCGGTCACGGACGGCGACGATCCGGCCAGCCAGGACGACGACGCGCACCGCCTGGACGGCGGGCTGCTGCTGCCGGACGGTCCGCGTGGAGCGCTCGTCGCGACCCTGCTCGCCGCCGCCGTGTTCGCCCTCGCATGGGGCGCGTTCACCTGGCTCGCACCCGAGCCGGTCGCGACCGCGATCGACCCCAGGATGGCCGTCGCGACCGCAGCACCCGCCCCGGCGACACCTGCCCCGGCGACACCCGCCCCGTCGACACCCGCTCCGGCGACCCCGACCCCCACGCCAGCGCCCGTCGCCCCGGCGCCCGACCCGACTCCCCCGGCGGTCGACTGGTCGGCCGTCACCGGTCCGCTGGCGGACACCGTCGTCACGGTCGCGGGTGCCCAGTGCGAGCTGCGCACCCGCCGCGGCGCCGGCGTGCTCGTGGGTCCGGACCTGGTCGTCACGGCGGCCCACCTCGTCGACGCCTCGCCGTTCGTCCGCGTCGACCGCGGACAGGAACGGCGGACCGCCCGTCTCGTGCGTCGGGATCCCACCCACGACGTGGCCCTGCTGCGGCTCGACCAGCCGCTGCCCGGAGGGGTGGTCGACCTCGGGACCGCCCCGACGACGGGTGCCCCCGTGGGGGTGGCCACCACCGCCGACGAGCAGCTGACGGTGCAACCGGCCCGGGTGTCGGCGCTCGGGGCCACCGTCCCGACCCTGCGCGGCGACCTGCCCGACGTCGTGGAGCTGGACACGACCGGTCCCGGCCTGGCCGGTGCCCCCGTGTTCGACGTCGACGGCCTCGTGGTCGGGATGCTGCTGGTGGACCACGTGACCGGCAGTGCGTCGGGCACCGGTCACGCCGTGGACGGTGCCGTCCTCGCAGACCGGGTCGCGGCGTGGCAGGACGACCGTGCTCGGGGGCCTGCACCCTGTCCCACCCCGACGCCCACCCCGACGCCCACCCCGACGCCCACCCCGACCCCCGAGCCCACGCCCGGCCCGCGCGAGGCCCCGTCGACCTCCCGACCCCCCGATGGCTCGCCGGATGGCTCGCCCGACGACTCGCCCGATGGGGTCGGCGCCACCGACGGTGACTGGATCGTCCTGCTGGAGGCCCTGCCGGTCGACCGCGTCGACATCGTCACGGCGGCGGGACGTGCCGCGGAGTGGGACCGCGCGTTGCAACTGCCACGTCAGGGGGTTCGCACCCGCGTGCTCGACGGACGTGCGTGGTCGTCGTTGGACATGCCGGCCTGGGTGCTCCACCTGGGCCAGTGGGACACCCGCGACCTCGCCGAGCAGGCCTGCGACGCCATCCGGGCCGTGACGGTGGACTGCCAGCCCCATCGGCTCGGCCGGTGACCCACCGGGGCCGCGGCCGCGCGGCTCAGGCCACCACGGAACCCGGGGGCAGGTCGGCGTCGGCGCCCAGGAGGCGGACCGTGCCGTCGTACTCGAGGCCGCCCAGGACGAGGAACTCGCTGGCGAACCCGGCGATGCGCTTGCTGGGGAGGTTCACGACCCCCACCACGGCACGGCCCAGCAGGTCGTCGACGGCGTAGTTGGTGACCTGGGCGG
Organism: uncultured Nitriliruptorales bacterium; assembly: GCA_963735045.1. Taxonomy (GTDB): domain Bacteria; phylum Actinomycetota; class Nitriliruptoria; order Nitriliruptorales; family Nitriliruptoraceae; genus Salsipaludibacter. The sequence goes on from CAVTIZ010000003.1 coordinate 1,637,201, forward strand.
ACGTGCGCAGCGTGCCGACGTGAGGACCGAAGTCCACGGTCAGCTTCCACGCGGGTTTGCGCGCCTCCGGGAACGCCTCGACGTCCACCACCCGACCGACCCGCAGGTCGACGGCGAAGAAGTCGCCCGCGTCGACCTCGGGCTTGGCGGCCACGTGTTCGGGGTCGTGGGGACGACCCTCCGGGTCGATCCGGTGGCTGGCCATGTGCTGGTCCTGAGCGTCGACGTCGGGCGGGGCGGTGTCGGTCCGGGTCAGGCGGCGGCCAGGGCCTGCGATCGCGCCACCCACCGTGCCAGCAGGTCAAGCGCCGCGCCGGAGGCCTGCACCTCGCGGGCGCGCGTGACACCGGCGGCGACGTCGGGCACCCGGTCCGCGGCGTAGAGCGCCGCGCCGGCGTTGAGGGCCACGAGGTCGGCCGGTGGTCCGGACTCACCACCCAGCACCGCCCGGGCGATCTCGGCGTTGCGGACCGCGTCCCCACCGACCAGGTCCGCGAGGCTGGCACGATCCACCCCGACGTCCAGGGGGTCGAAGGTGGAGCGCACGACGGTGCCGTCCCGGACCTCCCACAGGTCGCTGGGGCCGGTGGTGGTCAGCTCGTCGAGCCCGTCGTGGCCGCGGAACACCAGCACGTGGGCCTTGCCCAGCCGGGCCATGGCGTCGGCCACCACCGGGGCCAGCCGCTCGTCGGCCACGCCGACCACCTGGTGGGCGGCGTCGGCCGGGTTGGACAACGGCCCCAGCACGTTGAAGACACTGCGGATCCCGAGCGCGGCCCGAACCGGTCCCACGAACCGCATCGCGGGATGGAAGGTGCGCGCGTACAGGAACCCGATCCCGAGCTCGTCGACGCACGTCGCGACCGCCTCGGGCGGGAGGTCGATGACCACGCCCAGGTGCTCCAGCAGGTCGGCGGACCCACAGGCCGACGAGGCGGACCGGTTGCCGTGCTTGGCGACGCGGCACCCGGCCGCGGCGATCACCAGCGCCACCAGCGTCGACACGTTGAAGGTGTCGGCACCGTCACCACCGGTGCCACAGGTGTCCACCAGCGGCCCGGCGAGCTCGATCGGGGCCACGTTGTCCAGCATCCCCCGCACGAAGCCGGCCACCTCCGGGGCCGACTCGCCCTTGGCGCGGAGGGCCGCCAGCAGGGCACCGGTGACGGCCGGGGGGACCTCGCCCTCCATGATGGCGTTGAGCACCGTGTGGGCGGTCTCCTCGGACAGGTCGCCGCCCTCGATCACGTGGTCGAGCACGACGGGCCAGGACAGGTCGTCCAGGTGCAGGGGGCCCGGGCCGCCGTCACCCTCCGGCGTCGGGGCGTCGGTCGCCGGGGGGGCCGTCTCGGGGCTCACGACGACCGGCGACGGCCGGCCAGCTCGGCGACCGACCGGGCCAGCGCGAAGGGATCGACGGGCTTGGCCACGCGGGCCTCGGCGCCCGACCACTCGACCAGGAACTCGTCAGTGGTCCGGTCGGTCAGCACGACCGCTGGGGCCCGCGCCCCACCGGCGTACTCCGCCTCACCCCGGAGTTCGTACAGCCACGAGTAGCCCCCCTTGGGGCGCAGGTCACCGTCGACGACCAGCACGTCGGCGTCGGCCAGGTGGGGACGGGCGTCGGCGATGGACGTCACCGAGGTCACCCGGAGGTCTCGCCGCAGTCCCAGGGCGGACACGACCCGGGCGGCCTCGTCGGGCTCGGCCACCACGACCAGCACCGACGACGTGGCGGCGTCGGAGGAGTCGGTGGGAGCGGCGGGCTGGCTCATGCGGTCCCCCGGGACGGCGTGGACGACGTGGACGTGGCGACCCCGGCGGGACCGGCGGCGCAGGGTCGAACCTAGCGGCCGGCCCCCGCGTCCGAGCACGCGTCCGAGCACGCGACCGGGCACGCGTCCGAGCACGCGACCGAGCACCCGACGTGGGGGACGCACCCGGGCATGGCACCCGGGCGTCGCGGCCGTCGTGGTTGCGCCGCGGGTGGTCGCCCGTCACCATCGACCCCCGCCACCGCCGGGGTCACCCACGACCTCGCCACCGCCACGACCGCGAGGCCCTGGATGTCGTCGGACCACCCCACGCCCCCACCCGACCCCGACGACCGTCGCCAGCCGCGCGAGGACGTCGACGAGGCCGCTGGGGTGGATGCCGTGATGGTCGATGCTCGGGGCAGGGCCTGCCCGCTGCCGGTGATCGACCTCGCAGCGGCCGTGGGGTCCCACCAGGTCGGGACGTCGTTCAGGCTGCTGGCCGACGACGCGGCCGCGCGGGTGGACGTGCCGGTGTGGTGTCGCATGCAGCGTCAGCGGCTCGACGACGTCCAGGATGCCGACGACCACGTGGTGTTCACGGTGACGAAGGTTCGTCCGTCGACGTGACCGAGTTGTCGGCCACCCCGGCACCGGAGCCGTACTCCTCGTCGTAGTCGGCCATCGAGGCCTCGATCACCCGCCAGGCGTGCTCACGGCCGTAGCGACGCGTGATCGCGACGGTCGCCTCGGAACCCGGGTGCATCTTGTAGGTCTCGAAGTAGTGTTCGAGTCGCTGGATGAGCGCGTCGGGGAGTTCGACCAGGTCCGTGACGTCGGCCCAGATGGGGTCGCGGGCCAGCACGGCGATGATCTTGTCGTCGGCCTCCCCGTCGTCGACCATCTGCAGCCCGCCCACGACCCGGGCACTGAGCAGGACGTCCGCCCGGTCGATGGGCCGCTCCGACAGCACGCACACGTCCAGCGGGTCGCGGTCCCCCACCGCCGCCATCGGGCTGAGCCGCTGCACCCGTGGCCCGCACCAGGTGCGGGGGATGAAGCCGTAGAGGGTGGGCGGTGACGACGACGTCCGCTGGGGACGGTCGACCTGCAGGTACCCGGTGCGCTTGTCGACCTCGTACTTGACCACGTCGAAGGGCGTGATCTCGATGTAGGCCGTCACCATGACGGGCGGGTCCGGGCCGGGCTCGAGCCCGTGCCAGGGATGGGGGCGCCATGCGGTGAACTCGTCCATGCTGGCGAGCCTAGGCGCCGCACGCCCCGCCGGAGGCCGGTGCCGGCGGTCCCGCCCGGTCACCGGTCGTCAGGACCCGACAACTCGGCCACCAGGCGGTCCAGCAGTTCCAGGCACGCGGACAGTTGGTCGACGGCGATGTACTCGTCGGGTCGGTGGGCCACCGTGATGCTCCCCGGCCCGCACACGACCGCGGGGATGCCGGCCGCCTGGAACAGCCCGGCCTCGGTGTTGTAGGGCACGACCGTCGGTGCCACGTCGTCGACCAGGCGTCGGAGCAACTCCACGGCCGGGGAGTCGTGGGGGGTGTCCAGGCCGCCGACCTCGCCGTCGCACGAGGTCTCGAGTCCGGCGTCGGGGTGGAGGTCACGCAGCCGCGCCACCTCCTCCTGCTCGATCCGGTGCACCGCCGCGGCCACCCAACGGGCGTCGCCGTCGTCGATCGGCCGGAACTCCCAGTCGAAGGAACAGGTGCCCGGCACGACGTTGCGTGCCTGGCCACCGTGGATCGTGCCGATGCTCAGGGTCGACTCCGGTGGGTCGAACGGGCTGTCGGCAGGCGCCCGGTCGCGCAACTCGTCCGCCAGGTCGTGGAGCCGCATCACGTACCTGGCCGCGTGCCAGATCGCGTTCACGGACCGGTCCGGTGCCGAGCCGTGGCCCGCGACGCCGGTGATCGTGGTGGTGTACTCGTGGCACCCCTTGTGGGCGGTGACGACCTGCATCGACGTGGGCTCCCCGACGATCGCGGCGGCCGGGCGACGACCGGACCGAGCCAGTTCGGCCAACAGCAGTGGCGCCCCGCGACAGCCGATCTCCTCGTCGAAGGTGAGTGCCAGGTGGACGGGTCGACGCAGGTCCGCAACCGCGAATCGCGGGGCCATGGCCAGGACACACGCCAGGAACCCCTTCATGTCGGCGGTGCCACGTCCGTACACCCGTCCGTGACGTCGCGTGGCCGTGAACGGCGGGGTCTCCCAGGCCTGGCCGTCGGCCGGCACGACGTCGGTGTGGCCCGACAGCACGACACCGCCGTCGACGTCGGGCCCGATCGTGGCGAACAGGTTGGCCTTGCCCCCGGCCGGGTCCTCGGTCCGGGTGCAGGTGGCCCCGACGGCACGCAGGACGTGCTCCGCATGGTCGATGACGCCGAGGTTGGAGTCCTGGGTCACCGATCGGTACCCGACCAGTGCGCCGAGCAGGTCCAGCGTGGCGTCCAGCACCCGGTCGGTCGTGGCGCCGTCGGGCCGTCCGGTCATGTCTGGCCTCCGCCGTCGATCGGTGCCTGCCACGAGGGTGCCCCGTCGATCAGTCCTTGACGACCAGCTCGCGTGGCGCGTCGGCCAGGACCTCGGCCGGCCCCTGCTCCCGGATCAGGATGCTCTCGGTGATCTCCAGACCCCAGTCCTGCATCCACAGCCCCGGCATGAAGTGGAAGGTCATCCCGGGCTGCAGGACCGTGGTGTCGCTGGCACGGATGCTGATGGTGCGTTCGCCCCAGTCCGGCGGGTAGCTCAGGCCGATCGGATAGCCGCAGCGACCCTCGCGCTCGATGCCCGCGCGCTGCAGCGAGTCGTGCAGCGCATCGGCGATGTCGCAGGCCCGGTTGCCGGCCCGAGCGACCTCCAGGCCGGCCTCCACGCCCTCCACCAGGGCGGCCTCGGCCCGCCGCACGGCATCGGGAGGGGTGCCCAGGTACACCGAGCGACACAGCGGTGCGTGGTAGCGGCGGTAGCACCCCGCGATCTCGAAGAAGGTCAGGCTGTCGGCCTCGAACGGCTCGTCGTCCCAGGTCAGGTGGGCCGCCGACGCGTCGGCCCCCGACGGGACCAGCGGCCAGATCGCCGGGTAGTCACCGCCGAAGCCGTCCTCCCCGTCCACGGCCGCGACCCCGTCGATGCCCGCATGGACGATGTCGGCCACCAGGGCCGACTTGCGCATCCCCGGCTCGATCGTGTCGCGGATCAGTTCGTGCATCCGGGTCACGATCCGGGCGGCGCGGCGGATGTAGTCGATCTCGGTCGGCGACTTGACGGCGCGCTGCCAGTTCACCACCCCGGTCGCGTCGACCAGGTCGGCGTCGGCCAGCCCGGCGACCAGGTGGGCGTGGGAGGCCGCGGAGTAGTAGTAGTTGTCCAGTTCCACCCCGATCCGGGCCCCCCCGTGGCCGGCGTCGACCAGCCATGCCGCGAGGTGCTGGTAGGCGTGCCGGTCGGTGGCCTGCACGTAGTCGTCGTGGTAGCCGACGATGTGGTCGTGGTCCATCCACACCGTGCGCCGGGCCCCCTGGGCGTCCATCTGGCGACCCCAGTACACGGGATCGTCGTCGTGGGTGACCACGACGGCCTGCGGGGTGTAGAACGACCACCCGTCGTAGCCCGTCAGCCAGGCCATGTTGGACGGGTCGGCCGCGACCAGCACCGCCAGGTCGCGGGCCGCCATGGCGGCGCGCACCCGATCGAGCCGGTCGTCGTACTCCTCGCGGGCGAAGGGGAGAGCTCGGCTCAATGTGCCAGCACCGCGTGCAGGAACGACCGGGTTCGTTCGTGCTCGGGCTCCTGCATGATCTGCTGGGGTGTCCCGGACTCCAGGATCTTGCCCTGGTCGAACATCACCACGCGGTCGGCGACCTCCTTGGCGAAGCCCATCTCGTGGGTCACCAACATCATGGTGGTCTGGCCCTCCTCGGCGATGTCCTTGAGCACACCGAGCACCTCCCCCACCAGTTCCGGGTCCAGCGCCGACGTCACCTCGTCGAACAGCATCACGGCCGGGCGGGTGGCCAACGACCGGGCGATCGCGACCCGCTGCTTCTGCCCGCCCGACAGCTCACCGGGCGTGTGGTTGGCGTGCTGGGCCAGCCCGACCTGTTCCAGCAGCTCCATCCCGCGCTGCTCGGCCTCGTCGCGCGACACCCCGTGCACCTTGACCGGCGCCAGGGTGATGTTCTCCAGCGCGCTCATGTGCGGGAACAGGTTGAAGTGCTGGAACACCATCCCGATGTGGGACCGGACCTCGCGGATGCGCTTCTCGTTGGCCGGCGTGGTCCCGTCGGGCATGTGGTAGAGCGGGTCGTCGCCGATGGTGATCGACCCGGAGTCGATCCGCTCGAGGGTCATGATGACCCGCAGGATCGTGGTCTTGCCCGACCCCGACGGTCCGATGATGACCACGCGCTCACCCGGCTCCACGTCGAGGTCGAGGTCGTCGAGCACGACGTTGTCGCCGAACGCCTTGGTCACGTCGCGCATGGTGACGGCCGCCGCCCCCTTGTCGGAGACCCGGGACGGGGAACTCTGGTCAGATGCGCTCATAGGCGACGCGCCTTTCGAGACGACGGATCAACCAGGCAGCGGGGATGCTGACCAGCAGGAACCCGACCCCGATCAACAGGAAGGGTTCGATCGGACGGAACTCGCGTGCCCGGATGGTGGTGGCGAAGAACATCAGCCCGGTGACGTTGATGGCGAAGCCCAACGGGGCGTCCTTGAAGCCCGCCACCAGGTAGTTGCCCAGCGCCGGCAACGCATTGGGGATGGCCTGCGGGACGATCACCCGTGTCCAGGTCGTGACCGGGCGCAGGTTCATCGCCGTCGCCGCCTCCCACTGGCCGGTGGGCACGCTGTTGATGCCCGCACGGTAGGCCTCCGAACAGTAGGTGGCGTAGTGCACGCCCAGGCCGACGATCAATGCCTGGTTGGAGGTGAAGTTGAACCCCGTCGCCGCACTGAGGCCGAAGTACAGGAAGTACAGCTGCACCAGCAGCGGCGTCGACCGGATGAACTCGATGAAGGCGGTTGCGGGCCATCGGATCCAGCGGTGGTCGGACCGGCGGCCCAGTGCCAGGAAGAAGCCCAGGACCACCGCGACCACGAAGCCGTAGACGGTGCAGTAGGCGGTGACCGCCAGTGCGTCCAGCATCTCCGGGACCAACGACCACACGAAGGCCCAGTCCCACTTCAGCGCCGGGTCCGGGGCGACGTCGGTCCCGAACGTGAGTTCCCGCGATCCCAGCAGGTACAGCACCACCATGACCACCACGACGCCGCCCAGCGCGAGCCAGGTCCGGGGTCGGCGCCACGTCGAGCGGTGGTCCACCCGCGGCTCGCCAGCCGTCGCGGCGCTCACTTGGCACCCTCCAGGTCGTCGCCGATCGGGTCGGGGACGACGTGGGTCCGTCGCCGGAAGCGCGCGTCGACACGGCGCTCCCCCGTCTTGAAGACCACGTTGACGAGCTGGGACAGCACGAAGTAGATCACCAGCAGGTTCAGGTACCACACCGACTGTGGTGCGGTGCCGCCCAGCGCCCGCGACGAGGTGATCAGGCGCTGGGTCACGCCGGTGAGGTCGTCGAGGCCGATCAGCGACACCAGCGCGGTGCCCTTGAGGATCTCGATGGTGAGGTTGCCCATCGGGGGCAGGATCACCCGCATCGCCTGGGGCAGCACGACGTAGCGCAGCCGCTGGGAGTTGCGAAGGTTCAGCGCGATCGAGGCCTCGGTCTGGCCCCGAGGCACCGACTCGATCGCGCCCCGGATGATCTCGGCGCCGTAGCCACCCATGTTGAGGCCCAACGCGATCGAGGCCAGCATGGTGAGGTTGGCCTGCGGGATGCCGGCCAGGATCGGCACGGCGTAGGCCATGATGAACAACAGCACGATCGAGGAGATGCCACGGGCGAACTCGGTGTAGACCAGCGCCACCCCACGCACGACCCGGTGCTCGGACAACCGTGCGACCCCGAACACCAGGGACAGGACGATGCCCAGGACGAAGGAGTAGCCCAGGACCGTCAGGGTGAACAGCGCCGCGTCGAACAGCCGCGAGTACTGGTTGGGCGTCAGCAGCAGGTCGTCCACGGCATGCCATTCGTCTGGGGCCTGCCCCCGGCCGCGGTCGGTGCCGCGGGCAGGGCCGGGACGTGGAGGCGCCGCCTCAGCCGGTCAGGTCCGACACGGTGAGGTCCTGGGCACGCTGGACGTCTTCTTCCGCGAACCCGAACTCGGTGATGATCGGCAGCAGCTCGCCGGCGTCCTGCATCGTGTTCAGCTGCTCGTTGAAGGCGTCACGGAAGGCCTGGTCCTCGTTGCGGAACCCGAAGCCACCGCAGCCGAGGATCTCCTCGCCGTCGTCGTCCAGGGGGAAGAACGACTCGGTCATCTCGAGGCCGTCGCGGGTGTCGACCTGGGTCGCGATGGTCAACGAGGTGCCGGTGACCGCATCGACCCGGCCGGTCGTGAGGGCGTCGTACTGGGCGTTGACGTCGCCGAACAGCTCGATCTGCTCGCTGGGCACACCCGCGGTCTCCGCGTAGCCCTCCTCCACGGCCCCGGACAGGATCGCGATGGTCGCCTCGGGCGTGTCCACCACCGACTGGTAGTCCGACAGTCCGAGGGGGTTGCCCTCCGGGACGGCGAGGGACTCGCCGATGCAGTAGTCCGGGTCGGAGAACGCAATCTGCTCCGCGCGCTCGGCGTTGATGTACATCCCGGCCGCGATCATGTCGAACTGGCCCGCCTGGAGACCCGAGATCAGGGCGCCGAAGTCCACGACCTCGGCGTTGACCTCGTCGATGCCCATCTCGGCCAGCACGGCCCTGGCGACCTCGGGTGCCTCGCCCGTCGCCTCGCCGTTCTCGTCCTCGTAGCCGTAGGGCACCTCGTTGGCGATGCCCACGGTGATCGAACCGGACTCCTGGAGTTCAGCCAGGGTGTCCCCGCCACCACCGTCGCCGGCGTCGGTGGCCGCCGCCTCCGAGCCGGCTGCGGCGGACCCGTCCTCGGTGACCACGTCGCCGTCCTCGGACACGGTGCCACCGCCCTCGCCGCAGGCCGCGACGAACAGGGCCAGGCTGGCCAGCGCGACCGCCAGCGGTCGTATCCGGGTGGGTCGTCGTCCGCGCATCGGTCGCTCCTCGTGGTGGCCCGGCTGATCGGCGCCCCATGGCGACTCGTGACCAGCTCGGGGGTCGGTCGAACGTCGGTGGTGGGGCATCCTAGGCATGGTGACCATTGAATGTCCAACGTGTATACAGTAAGAATGCGTTTCGAGTACATGTCGTGGAGATGTCGTCGACATCGATGTCGGGACGATCCCGACCGGTGTCGGCACGCCCGTGGAGACGAGGGAGCACCGTGACCGAGACCGCGTCGAGGCCGACGGTGGCCGACATCTACGCCGAGCTGTGGGAACGCATCTGCCTGCTCGACTACGAACCCGGCCAACGCCTCCGCGAGGAGCCCCTGGCCGAGGAGTTCGGCGTCAGTCGCACACCCATCCGCCAGGTGCTGGCACGCCTGGAGCACGAACGCCTGGTCCAGTCCAGCCCGGGTTCTGGTGCCACCGTCGCCTTCATCGACAGCAAGGAGATCCGCGACGTCTGGGCCGTCCGGATGAAGATCGCCGACCTCGTCGCCGACTTCGTGCGCCTCCCGGCACCCGCGGCGACACTGGAGGACCTGCAGGTGATCGCCGACGAGACCCGAGCCGTGCGCGACAGCCGCGACATCCGGGAACTCGGCGCCCTCTACAACCGCTTCCACCATGCCGTGCTGGGCGTCTACACCAGCCAGACGCTGCGCCGGATCCACGACCAGCTGTTCCACCTCACCGCCCGGGTGTGGCTCCAGTTCCTGCCCGAACTCGACCTCGACGACGAGATCGACATCATGCTCGCCGAGGTCGGCGACACGATCGAGGCGATGCGCAACCGCGACGGTGCGCGTCTGGCGGAGGTGCGCAAGGCGCACATGAAGATGCTCCTGGCGCGCTTCAACGACCACGCCGCGAGGCCGCTGGGCTGACCCCACGGCCGCGGGCCCGACGTGGGACCCGCCGGGCCCGTCGCCCACCACACCGCCCGTCACGATCGCCGTCACGATCGCCGTCACGATCGCCGTCAAGGACCCAACCGATGCCTGACCTCACCGTCCTGGTCGAGTCGGACCTGCGCGCGGCCGTCGGCCTCGGTGCCGAGGAACGCGCGGCGATCGAGGCCGTGTACCCCGTGGTCACCGCCGGTCGGGCGTCGATGCCGCCGATCATGCGCATCGACGTGCCCGAGCACGGGGGCGAGGTCGACGTCAAGTCGGCCTACCTCCCCGGCTGGTCCGGCATCGCGGTCAAGGTGTCGGCGGGGTTCTTCGACAACCCGGCCCGTGGACTGCCCAGCCTGGGCGGCCTGATGGTCCTGCTCGACAGCGAGACCGGGATCCCCGTGGCCGCCCTGTTCGACAACGGCTTCCTGACCGACCTGCGCACCGCGCTGGCCGGGGCCGTGGCCGCCGACCACCTCGCCCGGGCCGATGCCACCCGTGTCGCGGTGCTGGGCGCGGGGGTGCAGGCGCGGCTGCAGGTCCGGTCCCTGGCCGAGGTCCGGGCCCTGGACCACGTGACGGTGTGGGCGCGGCGCGAGGACGCCGCGCGGGCCCTGGCCGACGACCTGGCCGGCGAACTCGCACTGACGACCACCGTGGCCCGTTCGCCCGGCGAGGCGGTGGGGGGCGCCGACGTGCTGGTGACGACCACGCCCGCCACACAGCCACTGGTCACCGCCGCCATGCTGCATCCGGGCCTGCACGTCACCGCCGTGGGCTCCGACGCCGAGCACAAGCAGGAACTGGCCGCCGGCGCGGTGCGGGCCGCCGACCGCGTGGTGTGCGACCGGATCGCCCAGTCCCGTCGGCTCGGCGAGCTGCGAGCCGCCGTCGACGCCGGCTTCGACCCCGCCGAGGCGATCGAGCTGGGAGCGGTGGTCGCCGGTGACGCCGTGGGCCGGTCCGGACACGACGACGTCACGATCTGCGACCTGACCGGCACCGGTGCGCAGGACACCGCGATCGCCACGCTGGCGGTGCAGCGATGCCTCGACGCCGGACGGGGGACGACCCTTGCCACCTGACGCGGGCCCGCACCCACGCACCGACGTCGGCGCGTCCGACCCGTCGATCCCCGGCATCGACGATGTCGTGGCGGCCGCGGCCCGGATCGCGGGCCTGGTGGTGAGGACACCGGTGGTGCCCTCGGCGCCGCTGGCCGCCCACGTCGGACACCCCGTCGGCCTCAAGCTCGAGGGCCTCCAGCCGACCGGCAGCTTCAAGGTCCGGGGGGCGGCGTCACGGATCCTGGCCGAACCCGGGACCCCTGACGGGCTTGTCGGCGTCGTGACCGCCTCCACCGGCAACCACGGGCGGGCGATGGCCCACGTCGCCCGCGAACTGGGGGTTGCCAGCGTGGTCTGCGTGTCCGACAACGTCCCACCCGGCAAGGTGGCGGCCCTGCGCGAGCTGGGGTGCGAGCTGGTCATCGGTGGGGACTCCCAGTCGGCCGCGTTGGTGACGGCGGGGAAGCTCGTGGCCGACCGTGGCCTGACGCTGGTGCACCCGTTCGACGACCCGGCCGTGGTCGCCGGCCAGGGAACGATCGGACTGGAGGTGGTCGAGCAGGCACCGTCGACGACCACCCTGCTGGTCCCGCTGTCGGGCGGCGGGTTGCTCGCCGGCATCGCGATCGCGGTGGCGGCCCGCCGGCCCGGCGTACGCCTGGTCGGGCTGTCGATGGCCGACGGCGCCGTCATGGCCGCGTCCCTGGCGGCCGGGTACCCCGTCGAGCTCGCGGAGGCGCCGACCCTCGCCGACAGCCTCCAGGGTGGCATCGGGCTGGACAACCGACACACCCTGGCCGTCGTCCGGGACCTGGTCGACGAGGTCGTACTGGTCGACGAGGACACGATCTGGGCCGGGATGAAGTTCGCGTTCGACCACCACCGGCTGGTGCTCGAGGGCGCCGGCGCCATCGGGATCGGTGCCCTGCTGGCGGGCCTGGTCGAGGCCGACGGTCCGACCACCATCGTCTGCTCGGGCGCCAACGCCGAACCCCGCCACGTCGCCGCCCTCGCCGCATCCCACCCCCGCCCCACCCCCTGACACCACGACCCCCCGTCCTGTCGGACCCCCACGCTCTGCAAGGCCCGACCCCTCACCCTGCCAGACCCCCTGCCGTGATCGTTTCGGCCGACATTCCGGCCACGTCACTCACGCTGGCCGTCACGCACGCTGGCGTCCGGACGGCTCCCGCGGCCCCGCCGTCGACATCACCCCCCGCCATCGTGATCGAATCGGCCGGGATCTCGGCCGAGACACACACGACAGCGTGTCCAGGGCCCGGGGTCGGGGCCGTGAGGTGAGGGGGAGACGTCGGGAGGGGCGACGTGGAGGCGACGTCGGGGGAACCGGGAGGGGCCGGTCAGCCGGGGGCCGGGAGGGCCGGTCAGCCGGGGGCCGGGAGGGCCGGTCAGCCGGGGGCCGGGAGGGCCGGGTCAGCCGGGGGTCGGGAGGGCTGGTCAGCCGGGGGCCGGGAGGGGGCGGTCAGCCGCCGGACACGGCGGCGACGAAGCGGACCTCGTCGTGCACCGGCGTGGCCAGGTCGCGCGTGGCGGTCCCATCGACCAGGCACAACAGGTGGGGGCGCAGCGCCCCGGCGCCGTCGAGCAGGTGGCCGTCCAGCCCGGGCAGCACGTCGCGCAACCGCTGGACCACGCCGGCGACGTCGGTGGCGGCGACCTCGACCCGGTGGTCGTGGGTGGCGTCGAACCCGGTGAACGGGTCCAGGCCCGTCGGCAGCGACACCATCACCACAGCGCCACCGCCCCGATCCGCGGGAACGAACACGGCAGGCGCCGCCACGAGTCGCCCGCGTCCTCGGTCAACCAGACGTCGCCCGACGTCGTGCCCATCGCGATGCGACCATCGTCGTCGGAGGCGAACGCCCCACGCAGGACCTGGGTGTGGGTCGCGGCCTCGGGCCACCCCGTGCCCGACACCGCCCACGAGACCCCGTCGTCGTCGGAGCGGTAGACGCGGAAGTCGCCGCCCACCGGCAGCCGCTGGCCGTCGGAGTGCAGTGGCTGGGTGAACAACCGGCCGGTGGAGCCGTCGCGCAGCATCACGAAGCCGAACCCCATTTCGGCCGGGAGCCCGTCCTGGTGGCGGTGCCAGCTCCGGGCGCCGTCGTCGGAGGTGAACAGGCCCATGTGGTCCTGGCGGAACAGCCGATCCGGGTCGTCGGGATCGATCGCCAGGCCGTGGACGCAGTAGCCGACCTCGGGGCGTGGGTCCGGCTGCTCCTCGAGACCGGCCAGGGGGACGCCGTCGTTGCGGGCGGTGAAGGTCCCACCGCCGTCGTCGGACCGGAAGACGCCCACGGCCGACGCGGCCACGTACACCCGGTCCCCGTCGGTCAGCACGCGGTGGGCACACAGCCCACCCAGGCCCGGGCCCCAGTCGGGACGGGTGGGATGGGCGTTGAAGCCGTCCATGCCCTCCCAGGTGACGCCGTCGTCGGCCGAACGGAACAGTCCGGCCTCCTCGACCCCGGCCCACAGCCAGTCGGCGTCACGGTGGAAGGTCCACACCGCGGTGACGTGTCGCGCCGCCTCGTCCTCGGGGTCATCGCCGTAGGACGGCGGTGCCTCGATGGCGCTCCAGGACGCCAGGTCGGTCGATCGCTGGATCCCGACGCCGAACCAGTTGGAGGTCAACGCGGCCAGGTGCTGGTCCCCAGAGCGACCGAAGGCAGTGACCTTCCAGCCCGGGAACAAGGGGTCCGAGACGTCGTCGTCGGTGGGGTCGACCAGGAACCCACCCTTCTCGGTCCCGATCGCAATGGTGGTCATGGCCGGCCTCTCGGATGCTGGATCGGGACACCTGCGGGCCCCGACTCGTCGACGTGGTCACCGGAGTGTCGTCACCGCCGCCCGCCGCGTCGACACGTCCCGTGCATCCACCGCACAGGCTGGCCCACGACGTCGGCAGCGCGTCGCCCGGCGCATCGGCGACGGCGTCGACACACGACGACGGCCACCCGGGATCCGGGTGGCCGTCGTGGAGCGGGTCGTGTCAGAAGCTGGCGCTGTCGCCGCAGGCACAGCCACCCGAGGCATTGGGGTTCTCGATGGAGAAGCCGGATGCCTCCAGGCTCTCCTTCCAGTCGATGACCGCACCCTGCATGTAGGGCGCCGACATCTGGTCGAGGCGGATCTGGATCCCGTGCTGGTCCTCCACGATGTCGCCGTCGAGCTGGCGGTCGTCGAAGAACAGGGCGTAGCGGAACCCGGCGCACCCACCGGCCTGGACGGCCACGCGCAGCGCGACCTGGTCCTCACCGGCGTCGGACAGGAAGCCCTGCACCTTGTCGGCGGCCTTCTCGGTCAGGGTCAGCACGTTGGTGTCGCCAGCGGTGTCGTCCACGGGCTGGTCGACGGTCAGATCTGCGCTCACGGCGTCTCCTCGGGGGTCGCGGGGTGGTCGGCGCACGCTCGTGGCAACGGCCCTGGCGGCGAGGATGCCGGGACGGGCGCCGTGGCCGAGTCGTGCATGGCCCACAACGTCGAGTCTACCGGCATGCTTCCCGACGCCGCGGAACCGTCGACTCCCTCGTGGATGCCCGGGGACGATCCGGGCGAGCCGGTCGTCGCGGTCACCCGGTGACCCGCCCGGCGAGTCGCTGCGCCGCCGCGGCGACCTCGGAGGCCGGGTCCTGTCCCGGGCCGTTGGGGGCCGACAACTCGCCGTCCACGTCGTCGGGGACGTGGCCGGACCCGGCCACCAGCGCCCACGGCATGGCGAAGGTGCGGGCCCGCTCCGCGACCTCGGCCACGACCTTGCCGGCAGCGGTCGTGGCGTCGTAGCGGCCCTCCCCCGTGACGACCAGGTCGGCGTCACGCAGGGCGTCGTCCAGGCCCACCAGCCCGGCGACCACGGGCGCCCCGGCCCGGATCCGGGCGTCCAGCGTGGCCGCGAGTCCGAACGCCAGCCCACCCGCCGCGCCGGTCCCCGACCGAGTCGCGAGCCCCGAGCGGTCGAGGTCACGCTGGACCACCTCGGCGACCACCGCCAGGTTGGACGCCAGGCGGACCACGGCGTCGTCGTCGGCGCCCTTCTGGGGGCCGAACACGGCCGCGGCATCGGCCAGGACCGTGCGCACGTCGGCGAGCAACTCCACCTCCACGTCACCCCAGCCGGGGTCCAGCCAGCCACGCTCGACGTGGTCCAGCTCGCCCGACCACCCCCCACCGACCTTGAGGCCGGAGCCGTCGGCCCGTCGCAGGCGCAGGCCCAGCCCGGTCATGGCCCCGGTGCCGCCGTCCACGGTCGCGCTGCCGCCGAGGCCGACCAGGACGTGGACCGCACCGGCGGCACGCGCGGCCTCGAGCACCTCGCCGACCCCGTGGGTGGTGGTGACCAGGGGGTCCCGCCGATCGTCGGGGACCTGGTCGAGCCCACAGGCGAGCGCGACCTCCACCACCGCGACGGGCCCGCGGCGGCCCTCCCGCAGCAGCCAGTCGGCCGCGACCGGGAGCCCCAACGGCCCGGCGACCTCGGTGGTGTGCACGGTCCAGGCGGGGTCGCTGGCCGCGACGACCGCGACCAGGCCCTCGCCGCCGTCGGACAGCGGCACGGGTGTGGTCTCGTCGTCGGGCCGGGCACGCGACCACCCGGTCGCGATCGCCGCGGCGGCCTCGGCCGCCGACAGGGTGCCCCCGAAGGAGTCCGGTGCGATGACGACGCGCATGCTGGTGGTCCCTCGGGTCGGCGGTCGGACCTCGATCGCGCCACGCGGGCCCCGGCCGGGACGGGATCGACGCTCGACCGTAGCCGCCCACGACGACGCCCCGACGGTCGGTCCGAACGCGGGGTGGGCATCGTCGGGCATTGGCTATCGTGACCTCCGAGCGCGTCCCGTCCCCGCCCGGACGCCACCGACTCGATCCCCCACTGCGAAAGCCGCCGCCATGGCCAACGTCGAACTTCCCCAACTCGGAGAGTCCGTCACGGAAGGCGTGGTGACGGCCTGGCTGGTGGAGGTCGGGGACACGGTCGAGGAGGACGACCCCATCGTGGAGATCTCCACGGACAAGGTCGACACCGAGATCCCGTCCCCGGTCGCGGGCACGGTCCAGGAACTCAAGGTCGAGGTCGACGACACCATCGAGGTCGGCCAGGTCATCGCGGTCATCGGTGAGGACGAGGGCGCCGAGGACGGCGACGACGATCCGGCCGACGACGGGGACGCAGAGGCCGAGTCGGGCTCGGCGGATGCCGAGCCCGACGACGAGGCCGCCGACGAGCCCGACGACGACGGCGACGACGGCGACGACGGAGACGACGACACGACCGAGGCCGGCGGGGGCTCCTACGGCGCCGAGGGCGGCGGCCCCGCCGAGTCCGGCGACCGCCCGTCGGGGGACAAGGTCGCCAAGGGCGAGGGCGACTCCCACGACGTGATCATCGTCGGGGCCGGAACCGGTGGCTACTCCACGGCGCTGCGGGCCGCACAGTTGGGCCTGGAGGTCGCCCTGGTCGAGAAGGCCAAGGTCGGCGGCACGTGCCTGCACTGGGGATGCATCCCGACCAAGGCGATCCTGCAGACCGCCGAGGTCGCCGAGCACGCCCAGGACGCCGCCGACTTCGGCGTCCAGGCCGACTACCACGGCATCGAGGTCGCCGCGATGAACGACCACAAGCAGGGCGTGGTCGACAAGATGTGGAAGGGCCTGCAGGGCGCGCTGAAGGGCCGCGGCGTCGAGACCGTCGCGGGCACGGCGACCTTCACCGGACCCGGCCAGGTCACCGTCGCCACCGACGACGGCGACCGCGACCTGTCCGCGCCGGCCCTGGTCATCGCCACGGGCTCGGTCCCGATCGAACTGCCCTTCGCCAGCTTCGACGGCGACAAGGTCATCAACAGCGACCACGCCCTCAACCTCGACGAGCTCCCCGAGTCCGCCCTGGTCCTGGGCTCGGGCGCGGTCGGCATGGAGTTCGCGACCGCCTGGTCCGCATTCGGGGTCGACGTCACGATCGTGGAGCTGCTGGACCGCCTGCTGCCCCTGGAGGACGAGGACTCGTCCAAGGAGGTCGGGCGGGCCTTCCGCAAGCGCGACCACCTCACGCCGATGACCGGGACCAAGATGACCGAGGTCGAGGTCGGTGACGACGGCGTCACGGCGACCATCGAGACCGACAAGGGCGACACCGAGACCATCGAGGCCGACCTGCTCCTGGTCGCCGTCGGGCGCCGCCCGGTCACCGAGGACATGGGCATGGACAGCACCGGGGTCGAGGTCGACGACAAGGGCTTCGTGGTCGTCGACGAGTACTCCCGCACCAGCGTCGACGGGGTGTACGCGGTCGGCGACGTCATCCCCACACTCGGTCTGGCCCACGCCTCGTTCGCCGAGGGCTTCCTGGTCGCCGACCAGCTGGCAGGACTCGACGTCGTCCCGATCGACTACAAGGGTGTCCCCCGGGTGACCTACAGCCACCCCGAGGTCGCGTCGGTGGGCTACACCGAGGCCGAGGCCAAGGACGCCGGCCACGAGGTCGTGGTCGAGAAGTACCCGTTCCAGGCGCTGGGCCGGGCCGCGATGATGAAGGCCACCGGGATGATCAAGGTCATCGCCGAGGCCGACGACGACGCCGAGGGCGGCGCCGGACGCGTCCTGGGGATCCACATCGTGGGTCCGCGCGCCACCGACCTGATCGCCGAGGGCGAACTGATCTACAACTGGGAGGCCCTGCCCAGCGAGGTCGCCCACTTCATCCATGCCCACCCGAGCCTGGGCGAGGCCATCGGCGAGGCCCACCTGGCCCTCGCCGGTCGTGGCCTCCACGGCTGACCCACCCCACCACCGACGAACCCACCCCACACCGGAGCCACCCACCATGGCCAACGTCGAACTGCCCCAGCTGGGCGAATCCGTGACCGAAGGCGTCATCACCGCCTGGCTCGTCGAGGTCGGCGACACGGTGGAGGAGGACGACCCCATCGTCGAGGTCTCGACCGACAAGGTCGACACCGAGATCCCGTCACCGGTCGCCGGCACCGTCCAGGAACTCAAGGCCGAGGTCGACGACACCATCGAGGTCGGCCAGGTCATCGCCGTGATCGGCGGCGACGACGGGGGTGACGAGGCCGACGGGGGTGACGAGGCCGACGGGGGTGCGCAGGACTCCTCGGGCGGCGGGGCGGACGCCGGCGACGGCGGCGAGGACTCGGCGGAACACGGCTCCCCCGAGGACCAGGAGACCTCGGAGGAGCTCGCCGAGGAGATGGAGGCCGAGGCCGACGACGAGGACGGCGCCGGCGCCAGCGGTGGGGACGACGGCAGCAGCGGCAGCAGCGGCGGCAGCGGCGGCGGCAGCGGCGGCAGCGGCGGGGACGAGGTCACCGCCAAGGAGCCGCCCGACATGGGCGGGCACGGTGGCGACGGCGGTGGCACGGCCAGCAGCGAGGCCGTCCTGACCTCGCCCCTGGTGCGCAAGATGCTGCGCGAGGCCGGCATCGACGCCGCGGCCGTCGAGGGCACCGGGTCGGGGGGACGCATCACCCGTGCCGACGCCGAGGCCGCGGTCGACAACCCCCCCACGTCGGGCAGCGGCGACACCGCCGAGGCGGGTTCGGCCCCGGCCGAGGGTGGCGGTCAGCAGGCCGCGGGCGTCACGCCCGCCCCGGTCCAGGTCGTGTCCACCAGCAGGCCGGACCGCCCCCGCCCCTCCCCCACCCAGGTGGACTTCGGTGGGGACCGCGAGGTCGTCCAGGAACTGTCGCGAACCCGCAAGGCCATCGCCAACGGGATGATGCACTCGCTGCAGACCACCGCCCAACTGACGGCGGCGGTCGAGGTCGACATGACCCCGATCATGAACCTGCGGGCGGCGGTCAAGGACGACTTCAAGACGCGCGAAGGTGCCTCGCTGTCGCCGCTGCCGTTCGTGTCGCGGGCGGTCATGATGACCGTGCCACGCCACCCCACGGTCAACGCGCGACTGGACATCGACGCCGGCACCGCGACCTACTTCCGCCACGTCAACCTCGGCATGGCCGTGGACACCGAGCGTGGGTTGCTGGTGCCCAACATCAAGGACGCCCAGGACCTCACGATCGCCGGGTTGGCACGCAAGATCGCCGACATCGCGGCCCGCACGCGCAACAAGAAGATCTCCCCGGACGAGATCTCGGGTGGCACCTTCACCATCACCAACACCGGCTCGCTGGGCACCCTGTTCGACACGCCGATCCTCAACGCCCCCGAGGCCGCCATCCTGGCCACGGCGGCGATCGAGAAGCGGCCGATCGTCGTCACCGATGCCTACGGTGACTCCATCGCGATCCGGTGGATGAGCTACCTGTGCCTGACCTACGACCACCGCATCCTCGACGGCGCCGACGCCGCGCGGTTCCTGCAGGACCTGAAGTGGGTCATCGAGAACCACGACTGGCGTGGCGAACTGGGCCTCTGACCGCGGCCGCGCCCCACAGCGCACCCCTACCGAATGGCCGAGGGGCCACCAATCGCGAGAACTAGCGTTGGTGGAGCCACGTACAGCCGGCGCCCCCGGTCGGCTGCGTGACGACCCGAGGAGGCCATCATGGCGGACCGCAACGACACCGGGATCCTGCACCGGCTCACCGCCGGCTTCCGGGACCTCCCACGCAACAGTGCCTGGCTGGCCGCCAAGGTGCTCACCCCGGTGGAGGACGCCGGAGAGGCCGCCGGCCGGAAGGCCACGCGAGCCGCCGACGACGTCGGACACGAGGTCACCGACACCGCGCGTCGTGCCGGCGCCGCCGTGCGCGACGCCGTCCCGGGCGCCGACGACTCCGTCGAGGCCCGCCTGCAACGTGCCCGGGCCGCCTCGGAGCGGGCCCGCGACGCCGAGGACCGGGCCGTGCAGGCCGCCGACGAGGCCCAGGCGCTGGCCGACGACGTCGAGCGGGTCGACGACGACAACGAGGCCCGCCTCGAGGAGGTCGAGTCCGACCAGGACAAGTGGGTCCAAGACCGGGTCGACGAGGCCCGCGAGGCCGCCGACGCCCAGGTCGAGGAGACCCGTCGCGCCGCCCGTGCCGAGGCCGACGCGCGCATCGAGGCCGAGCAGTCCGAGGCCAGGGCACGTCACGAACGAGCCACCACGAAGGCCGAGAACGCCCAAGCCCGCGCCGAGGAGGAACTCGCCGTGGCCACCGAGCGCCTCGCTGAGGCCAGGCAGCTGGCCGAGGACGCCAACGAGGCCGCCCGTGCCGCCGCCGAGCGCGCCCGCGAACAGGCCGACCAGCTCGCGTCCGAGGCCCGGGACGACGCCCGCGCCGTGGAGGCCGAGGTCGAGGAGGCCGAGGCGATCCGCGCCGGCGTGGCCGACACGGCCGACGACCTCACCGACGAGGTCCCGGGCAACGGCCAGGTCGACCTCGAGGACCGGACCAAGGAGGAGTTGCTCGAGTTGGCCATGGCCCAGGACCTCCCCGGGCGCTCGACGATGACCAAGGCCGAGCTGGTCGACGCCCTCGCCGACGGCTCGTCCTGACCAGGCCGTCACGCCCGCCCCACCACCAGACCCACCCCCCGAACGCCAGGACCCGCCGTGAACCTGAATCCCTTCCGCTCGCCCCCACCGCCCTCGACCTGGGAACGCGTGACCGAACCCCTGCGCGGTTCGTCGGCCGAGCGTGCCGGCAAGACCGGGCTGTTCGGACTGGCCGCCGTCGTGGTCGCCTCGGCCGCCAGCGCGGTCGTGTCGGCCGTGCGCGACCGTGAGGGCGACGCGTGAAGCTACGGACCCTGACCGTGTTCGCCGCCGGCTACATCCTCGGAACCAAGGCCGGCCGCGATCGCTACGAACAGTTGGTCGTCGCGGCACGTCTGGCGGGTCGACGACTCGAGGAGTACGCCGACCAGGGACGGGGGCTCGACGATGGCAACGGGACGACGGGCGATCGTTCGACGGACCCGGCCTGACGGCGACGCGACACTGGCCGACGGGGTGGTGGCCGACCTGTTCGTGGCGGCCCGCGTGTTCGGGCTGCGCATCCTGTCGCTGGACGGACGGATCGTCCTGAGCCCCCGCGTCGCCCGCAGCCTCGATCCCCCCCGCAGCCCCGACGCTCCGTCCCGTCGTGTCGTGCGCGCCGGCACGGACCACGAGCCCGCGCCGCGCCGCCACGACGACGCCGTGGACGACGAGGCCGGACCACGCCCTGGCCTGGCCGCCCTCGCACGGCAGGTCGACGACAACGCCCAGCGCCTGAACGCGCTCCGCGACGGCGACGGGGCCACGCCCTGACGGTCGGCGTCGGCCCGCTCGCGATCGGCCTCGCACCGAGCACACCCGAGCGGCAATGGATGACGACCACCCGGCCCGGCTGCTGGCCACCGCCCACCCGCTGCGACCGCGCATGCCCTCGTTGCGGACCACGAACCCACCCGTCCGCGGCGGCGTGCGCTCCGTTCGGCTGGCCGACGGACCAGGTGCGCCATGACCGACTCGCCCACGACCCGGCCGGACTCGCCGTGGTCCCACCGCAACTTCCGGCTGCTGTTCGCAGCCAACGCCGCGGACATGGCCGGCACCGCCGTGGCGCCGATCGCCCTGTCCTTCGCGATGCTCGACCTCACCGGGTCCCTGACCGACCTCGGCCTGGTGGTCGGTGCGCGATCGCTTGGGCTGGTGGTCCTGTTGCTGGTGGGTGGCGTGCTGGCCGACCGGTTCCGCCGATCCCGGGTGCTCGCCTGGTCCAACGTGGTGAACGGCCTCGTCCAGACCGGCGTGGCGGTGCTGGTGGCGACGGGCACCGGGTCGGTGCCCGTCCTGGTGGTGCTGTCCCTGGTCGCCGGTGGCGCCGACGCGATGTCGTTCCCGGCGATCCAGGGTGTGCTGCCACAGACGGTGCCCCGGCCACTGCTCCAACGGGCCAACGCCCTCAACTCGTCGGGGCGCAACACCGTGCAGCTGGTCGGACTGGTCGGCGGCGCCGCGCTGGTCGCGTTCGTCGGGCCGGCCTGGGGCCTGGCACTTGACGCCGTTTCCTGCCTGGTCGCGGCCCTCCTGTTCGCCCGACTGCGTCTGCCCCGGCGCGAGCGCAGCGCCGGCTCCACGATGCTGGCCGACCTGCGCGAGGGGTGGTCGGCGTTCACGGCACACCAGTGGCTGTGGGTGACCGTCCTGTCCTTCATGGTCCTGATGATCGCCTTCAGCGCCACCGTCACCGTCCTCGGGCCGGCCGTCGCGGACCAGACCATCGGCCGGGCCCAGTGGGGCTGGGTCCTGGGCGCCGAGGCATCCGGGGTGCTGGTGGCCACCCTGGCGTTGTCCCGGGGCCATGCCCGCACCCGGCACCTGTGGCAGGGCATGGTCGGGATCCTGCTGCCGGTCGGGCTGATCGTGGCCCTCGGCATCGCGCCACGGCTGTGGATCCTGCTGGCGACGGCGTTGGCCTCGGGGGCCGGGATCGGCGTGTTCGTGGTGACCTGGGACACGACCCTGCAGGCCAACGTGGCCGAGGAGCACCTGTCGCGGGTCGCGTCGTTCGACGCATTCGGGTCGATCCTGATGACCCCGGTCGGCCAGGCGATCGCCGGTCCGCTGGCCGCGGCGTTCGGGTTGGCGGCGACCCTGGTCGGCGCCGGGGTGCTGGTCGTCGTGGCGGTGCTGGGGGCGTTGGCGGTCCCGGCGGTACGACACCTGCCACCACCACGCCTGGACGACTCGACCGCGAGCCGACCCGGGCCCGGGGATCCGGGACCATCCGTACCCGGGCCCGCCACTACTCCTTGATGCGGAGCATGCCCTCCTGGCCGACGGTGGCCACCAACGTCCCGTCCCGGGCGAACATCCGACCCAGGCCCAGCCCACGTCCGCTCTGGGCCGACGGCGACACCTGCTCGTAGAGCACCCACTCGTCGGCTCGGGGCCGGCGGTGGAACCACATCGCGTGGTCGAGGCTGGCCGGACGGAGTCGCTCGTCGGACCACGACACCCCGTGTCGTCGCAACACGGACTCCAGCAACGAGAAGTCCGAGGCGTAGGCCAGCACGGCCGCATGGACCAGGGGGTCGTCGGGCAGGGCGCCGACCGCCCGCAGCCACACGCGCTGCCGGGCCGCGCGATCTCGGGACGGACCGGTCCAGATCTGGCCGTCGACGTGGCGGAGGTCGATCGCCCGTCGGCGGGCGAAGCTGGACGTGCGGCCGTCGTCGTGGTCGGCGAGCAGGTCGGCATCGCGTGGCAGTTCCTCCGGTGGCGGCGTGTCCGGCATGGCGTCCTGGTGGTCCAGCCCGTCGGCCTCGTCCTGGAACGACGTGATCATGGACAACAGGATGCGATCGTCCTGCACGGCGTGCACCCGCCTGGCCGAGAACGACCGCCCGTCGCGCATCGCCTCGACGGTGAAGCGGATCGGCCGTTCGCTGTCGCCGGGGCGCAGGAAGTAGCCGTGGAGGGAATGGATGAGGCGGGTCGTGGACCCACCCTCGACGGTGTGGCCGGCCGCCATCACGCACTGCGCCAACACCTGGCCACCGAACACCCGTCCGTGTGGCATCGGTTGGCTACGACCCTGGAAGACCACCGCATCGGTGGTCCCGACGTCGGCATCCGGACCGTCACCGGACACCTCGATGTGGCGCGCGCCCACCCGATGCAGGTCGAGCACGTCGAGGAGGTCTGCGAGCGGGTCCGAGTCGCCGTCGGACGACGCAGCGGGCGGGGGATCGTCAGTGGTGGCCATGACCCGAACCTAGCGCCGGGCCCGACCGCATCGTCGCCGTCCGCGACCGGGTCGCGTCACCGCGACGCGGGCCATGATCACGCCCGCGTCGCCGACGTGCCATGCTGGGCACGACCGACGAGCGAGGACGCCGATGCACCACGTGGGGCTGCTGCTGTTCGACGACGTCGACCTGCTCGACGTCGGTGGACCCTACGAGATCCTCCTGACGGCGAACCGGTTGGCGGTGCGCACCGGACAGCAGCCGCCGTTCGAGGTGACGACGGTCGTGGCCGACGGCGCCGAGCGTGCGGTGACGGCCTACGGCGGGCTGGGGCTGGTGGCGACCAGCGATGTCGAGCAGGCCGGGGCGCTGGACGTGGTGGTGGTGCCGGGGGCCGTCGACGTCGACGCCGTCCTCGCCAACGAGGCGGTCACCCGGGCACTGGCCCGTGTGGTGGCCGACGCGGGGCTGGTCACCACCGTGTGCACGGGATCACTGCTGCTGGCCCGGCAGGGCCTGCTCGACGACGTCGCCGGTGCCACCACCCACCACGAGGACCTGCCCGACCTCGCCGCGATCCTGGGCGAACGGGCCGTACGGGCCCGCTGGGTGGATGCGGGATCGGTGGTCACGGCGGGTGGGCTGTCCAACGGCCTGGCCATGGCCCTGCACCTGGTCGACCGCCTCGCCGGTCGTGACCTGGCCGTGGCGACGGCGCTGCAGGTCGACTACCCGTGGGACCCCGACGACGGGGTCGTGCTCGGCTGACGTGGCGGCGTCACGGCACACTGGGCGCCACGCCGCGAGGAGCCGTCGATGGCAACGCCCACCAAGTCCTTCCCCGTCTCGTGGGACCAGTTCCACCGTGACGCGCGCGCCCTGGCGTGGCGACTGGCCGGCCTGGACCGGACGTGGCGGGCGATCGTGACCATCACGCGCGGCGGCCTGGTCCCGGCGGCGGTCATCTCCCGCGAACTCGAGATCCGGGTGGTCGAGACCGTCGGGGTGGCCTCCTACCACGACTACGACGAGCAGGGCGAGATCCGGGTCCTCAAGGAGGTCGCACCGTCGCTGGCCGCCGACCGGGGCGCCGACGTGCTGCTCCTGGACGACCTGGTCGACACCGGCGCGACCGCCCAGGTCGTGCGGGACATGCTCCCGGATGCCCACTTCGCCACGGTCTACGCCAAGCCCCAGGGTCGGCCGCTGGTCGACACCTACATCACCGAGGTCAGCCAGGACACCTGGATCTACTTCCCGTGGGACCTCGGCATGACCTTCCAGGAACCGATCGTGGGGCCGAGGGGCTGAACGACACCGCCTGCCTCCCGCCCCACCACCCTCCCCCGACGCCAGGACCCGCCCGTGCGCACCGGCCACATCGCCCAGCTCCGCGACCACATCGGCACCGACCTGCTGCTCCAGCCGGCCGTGTCGGCCTGCATCCTCGACGACCGGCGCCGTCCGCTGCTCGCCCTGCACGCCAACGACGACGCATGGAGCTTCCCCGGCGGCGCCGTCGAGCCGCTGGAACGGCCGTCGGACGCCGTGGTGCGCGAGGTCCGCGAGGAACTGGGGGTGGCGGTGACGCCACTGGCGGTCGTGGCCGTGACCGGCGGGCCGACCTTCACCATCGACTACCCCAACGGTGACCGCACCAACTACGTCGGCACGATGTTCCACTGCACGATCGACGGGGGCACGCCGGAGCCCGACGGCGAGGAGCTGCTGGCGGTGCGCCACGTCACCCGCGCCGAGGCGGAGGCACTTCCGCTCAACGGCTGGATGGACGAGGCCCTCCCGATGGTGTTCGACTGGCTCGCCGATGGCGTGACCCGCTTCTCGCCCGCGACGGACCGGGCATGACGCCCGGCGACCGAACCCGCCCGGACACCTCCGGACGCGACCACGACGTGGTGGTGCACGGGGCGACCGGGTTCGTCGGCGCCCTGACGGCGTCGTACCTGCGCGACGCGGCCCCACCCGGGCTGCGCATCGCGTTGTCCGGACGCGACCGCGGACGGCTCCGAGCCGCGCGTGCCGACCTCGGCGCGGGCGCCGAGGACTGGCCCCTGCTGGTGGTCGACGCCGGCGATCCCGACGACATGGCGCGCCTGGCGACGTCGACCCGGGTCGTGGCGACCACCGTCGGGCCCTACCGCCGTCTCGGCCTGCCCCTGGTGGAGGCCTGCGCACGCGCCGGGACCCACTACGCCGACCTCACCGGCGAGGTCCCGTTCATGCGTGACTCGATCGACGCCGCCCACGACGTCGCGGCCGCCTCCGGCGCACGCATCGTGCACGCCTGCGGGTTCGACTCGGTGCCGTCGGACCTGTCGGTGCTGCTGCTGGCCACCCGGGCCGACGACGACGACCTCGGCGAACTCGTCGACACGACGTTGGTCCTGCGGGCCGCGCGAGGTGGGATCAGCGGCGGGACGATCGACTCGGCGCGCGGGGTCGTCGACGAGGTGCTGGCCGACCCGGCCGCCCGCCGCCTGGTGGCCGACCCGTACGCGCTCAGCCCGGATCGGGATGCCGAGCCGGATCGCGATCCGGGTCGCGCACCCGGTCGGGACCGCGACGTGGTCGGGATCGCCCACGACCCCCGGCTGGGCGGCTGGCTGGCCCCGTTCCCGATGGCCACCGCCAACACCCGGGTGGTCCGCCGCTCCAACGCCCTGCTCGACCATGCCTGGGGCCGCGACCTCGCCCACCGCGAACTGGTCGCCACCGGCGGCCTGCCGCTGGGACCCCTGCTGGCCGGCGGCATGCTGCTGGGGATGGGGGCACTGCTCGCCGGCCTGGCCTTCCCACCGACACGCGCCCTGCTGGACCGCATGCTGCCCGACCCGGGGCAGGGGCCGGGACCGGCGGCCCGCGACGGGGGGTTCTTCCGCATCGACACCCACGCCCTGACCACCCGTGGCCATCGCCTGCACGTCGAGGTGCGCGTGCCGGGCGACCCCGGCTACGGCGCGACGAAGGTGATGCTGGGCGAGGCGGCACTGGCCCTGGCCGGCGACCCGGCCCTCCTGCCCGACCGCGCCGGCGTCCTGACACCAGCCACGGGGCTGGGATCGGCCCTGGTCGACCGCCTGCGCGCCGCCGGCCACGACTACCGGGTGGTCGTCGACGACGGGCCGGTCGGATCGGGATGACCGCCACACCGCGACGACCCACGGGGTCGGGTCAGGCCGGGCGGGTCCAGGTCCACTGCTGCACGTCGATGCGCCCGATCTCGAAGCCGGCCTGGCAGTAGCCCAGGTAGTAGTGCCACATCCGTCGGAAGCGGTCGTCGAAGCCCAGGTCGCGGAGCTCGTCGAACACCGCGTCGAAGGCCTCCCACCACGTGGCCAGCGTGGTGGCGTAGGAGCCACCGAACGCCACGACGTCGTCGACGCGCAACCCGGCGTCCGCCGACAGCCCGCGGACCACCGCCGGGGACGGGAGTCGGCCACCGGGGAAGATCCAGGTCGTGATGAAGTCCTCGCGGCGGGCATAGGTCTCGAACAGGTCGTCGGCGATCATGATGACCTGGTAGGCCGCGCGACCCCCCGGCCGCAGGGCACGGCGGGTGACGGTGAACAGTTCGGCCCAACGGGGTTGCGGGATGGACTCGATCATCTCGATCGAGACCACGGCGTCGAAGGTCCCCTCCCCCAGCTCCTGGGGGATCCGTGCGAAGTCGAGCAACCGGAGGTCGGCGTACTCGCCCAGCCCGGCCTCGGCCAGCCGCTTGGCGGCGAAGTCGAGCTGTTCGCGGGCGATGGTCACGCCGGTGACGTGCACCCCGCGGCGTGCGGCCACCTCGGCCAGGCCGCCCCACCCGAACCCGATCTCGAGCACGCGGTCCCCCGCCGACACCCCCACCTGGTCCAGGATTCGTTCGTACTTGACCTCCTGCGCGGCCGTCAGGTCCCCACGCGAGACCCGGGACGCCGACCGGACGAGCTCGCCCGTGCCGGCATCGGTGTCCGGGGTGCCGGTGGCGGCGACCGTGGCGTCGACCCCGGTGGCCCAGGGTCTCGCCGACCCGGGACCGACGGGCACCGGCTCGTCGAACAGCCCGGAGGAGTAGGTGACGGTGTCGTCCAGCCACGCCGTGTAGAAGTCGTTGCCGAGGTTGTAGTGGTCGGCCATCGTCCCGACGGCCCCGTCGGCCCCGAGCCGGTCCGTGACGGCACCGAACACCCGCCCGGCGGCGGCCTGGAGGCGCTGGCCGCGTTCGGACCGGACCCGGCGGTCGACACTCGCCGCAAGGATGCGCAGGGTCGACGGGAGGTCGTCGGCCTCCCAGCCGCCGGCGACGAACGACGCACCCAGCGCCGAGGCGCCACCGGTGAGCACGGTCCGGCCGAGGTGGGCGTCGTGCACGTCGACACGCACGGCCGGTCCGGGCCGTGGTCCGTGGTGGACCTCGCGGCGGCCGTCGGGGGTGGACAGGTCGATCGACCCGGCCACGATCCGACTGGCCAGCAGGTGCAGCAGCCGGCTCATGAGACCACCTCCAGCTCGGTGTGGTGTCGGTCCTCCGCCGCGTTCGCGTCAGATCGGTCGTGGGCCGCCACGGGACAGGCAGGGGTGACGGGTGGATCGCCGGCCGGTGGGACCGGATGGTAGGTGGCGCCCTTGGCCCACAACGCACCGGCATGGAGGTGGATGCCGGCCAGCACCGCCTGCGGCAGCAGCGGGTGGCGCAGCATCTCGCGCCACAGGCCGCCGGTGGTCAGGTCGCGGCGTCGGCCCGCGAACGACGCCACGAAGTCGTGGCCGTCGCCGGGTCGGTAGGTGACCC
The DNA here is from genome assembly GCA_963735045.1 of uncultured Nitriliruptorales bacterium. Classification (GTDB taxonomy): domain Bacteria; phylum Actinomycetota; class Nitriliruptoria; order Nitriliruptorales; family Nitriliruptoraceae; genus Salsipaludibacter. The sequence continues at coordinate 1,665,556 of CAVTIZ010000003.1, forward strand.
CGAGGGCGGCCCGGTCATCGGGCACCCGCACGGTGAAGTCGTAGGTCCCCGACACGTCGAAGAAGGGCGACACGTGGAAGGCCTTGTCGGCGCGGTGGCGCAGGATCGTGGCCCCGGTGGTGCGCACGGCCCCGCGGAGGGGGTCGCCGACCACGTAGGCGTGGCGCTGGCCGAAGGTGTTGCGGACCTCGTGGACGACGGCCGTCAGTCGATCGTGCGGGTCGTGGAGGAACCACACGCTGATCGGGTCGAAGGCGTGCCCGAGCACCCGTGGCATGCACAGGATCCGCACGGCGCCGGACACGTCCAGTCCGGGGTCCGCCGTGGCGACGACCTCCCGGACCCAGGAACGCAGGTCGTCGGGGGAGGTGTCGCGCCCGGCCGGTCCGTGGTCGCGGGACCGGAAGGACACGGGGGCGGCCCGGTCCACGCCGAAGCCGGCGACCTCGCGGTCCAACGACGCCAGTTCGCCCAGGTCGAACAGGGCCAGCACGACGCCCTGGCGCAGGTCGTGGTCGACCGGGCCGCGGCGACGGTGCACGACGGTGCCCGGGTACAGGGCCGACCGGCGCGCGGGACGGGTCCCGGGCGTGGTCGCCGGGCCGTCCACGGGGCGGGGCACGGGCCCGTCCACTGGGCGGGTCACGGGGCCGGTCATGGGGCCGGTCATGGGGGTGGTCATGGGGCCACCACCGCGGCCGCGGGGCGTCCCGCTCGTCTCGGTGGGCCCTCGGCGTCGGCGATCGCGGCCCCCACGGCCAGGCCCGACTCCAGTCCGTCCTCGTGGAACCCGAAGCCCGTCCAGGCACCGCAGAACCACGCATGGCCGACGCCCTGGATGGTGTGCAGCCGCGGCTGGGCAGCCACGGCCTCCGGGGTCAGCAGCGGATGGCGGAAGTCGCGGGTCGTGATCGTGCCGGCGAGGGGACGCGACGGGTTCAGGGTCACGAACAGGTCGGTGTCGGTGGCCAGGGGCTGGAGGTTGTTCATCCAGTACGTCACGGCGACGTCCTGGCCGGCGACGACGTTCCATGACGCCCACAGTGACCGATCGGCGGGCATCACGGACGGGTCCCGATGCAGGACGGCGCGGTTGTCGCTGAACGAGAAGGCGCCGAGCAGGTCGTGCTGGTGGGCGCTGGCAGCGTCTGCCAGCAACCACCGGGCGGTGTCGGCCGGGGTGGCCAGGACCACGTCGTCGGCGTGCACGCGCTCGCGGTCGCGCTGGCCACCGTCGACCTCCACGACCCAGCCGTCACCCTCCCGGGCCAGGCCGGTGACCACCGAGTCGTGGCGGACGGTCCCGGCCAGGCGGTCGACCATGGCCTCGACGTAGTGGCGCGAGCCGCCCTGCACGGTGCGCCACTGGGGGCGGTCGACGAGGTCGAACAGGCGGTGCTGGTCGAAGAAGGTCACGACGCTGGCCAGCGGCATGCGCTCGACGTCGGCCCCCGGCGAGGACCAGATGGCCGACACCATCGGGATGACGTAGTCGTCGACCACCGCGTCGCCGAGCACGGCACGCGACGACCCGACCGTGGCACCGCGGTCGGCCAGGGCACGCGAGCGGCGGCCCAGGGCCAGGATGCCGACCAGGCGCTGCCACGACCGCCGTGACCGCCACCGCCCGGAACCGAGCAGGCCCGCGGCGCTGCCCTCGAAGTCCCCGGTCGGGGCCTGCACGGACAGGCTCATGTCACTGGGGGCGATCGCGACGTCCAGGCGGTCCAGGAGGTCGATGAACTCGGGGTAGGTGTCATCGTTGAAGACGATGAACCCGAGGTCGACGTCGACGTCGAGGTCGGCGACGTGGTGGGTCACGGCGTTGCCGCCCACGTGGTCGCCGGCGTCGAGGACCAGGAGGTCGGGGTCGTCCCGAAGGGCCCAGGCGGCCCCGAGGCCGGCAATGCCGGCACCGATCACGACGGTGGTTGCCTTCACGTGCACGCTTCCCGATGGGGGTTGGGGACAGCCAGGCTCCGACGCAGCCCAGACGGTAGCCATTCGAGGCCGACCGGTCGGACGGATTGGCCCCGGTGGACGGACGGGTGGGGGTCGGGCCGGGATCGGGACCGGACCGTGGGGGCCTCGGGGGCACGTACGATCGCGCCCTGCCCACCCGCCTCGAGGAGTCCCGTCGCATGTCCGCCCGCGGTGGTCCCACCACCACCCTGCGCCGCTCGACCGCGCCGGTCCGGGTCGTGTGGGCGGGTCGGGTCGACTACCGGCAGGCGTGGGCCTGGCAGCGCCACCTGGTCGCGCGTCGCGGCGACGCCGGCGACGACGGCCGGGACGTGCTCCTCGTGGTCGAGCACCCGCCCACCTACACGTTGGGGACCCGGGCGGACCCGGCCAACGTCCTGCTCGACGACGACGCGCTGGCCCGGGCCGGGATCGACCTGGTGCCCATCGATCGTGGCGGCGACGTCACCTACCACGGACCCGGTCAGGTCGTGGGCTACCCGATCCTGCAACTGTCGGGGCCACGCGTGGTCGACCACGTCCGTGCACTCGAGGAACTCAACCTGCGGATGCTCGCGGGCCACGACATCGACGCCCGACGCGTCGACGGGCTCACCGGGGTGTGGACCGACCACGGCAAGGTGACCGCGATCGGCGTCCGGGTCAGCGCACGCCGCGTCACCCAGCACGGCTGGGCGACCAACGTCACCACGGACCTGGCAGACTTCGCCGGGATCGTCCCGTGCGGCATCGACGATCGCCCGGTCACGTCGATGGCGGCACTGGGCGCCGACACCACCGTCGAGGCGGTCGTCGCCGACAGCGTGGCCGCCTTCACCGAGGTGTTCGGCTGCGACGTCGAGGAGGCCACGACGGCCGCACTCGGCCTGGACGACCTTCCCCCGGTCACCACCGACCGTCCCGGCCGCGTCGCCTGACCCGGTCGCGTCGCCTGACCCGGTCGCGTCGCCTGACCCGGTCGCGTCGCCTGACCCGGTCGCGTCGCCTGGGGGCCGGCCGGCGCCCTGCCGTGCGGACGGTCACCCCGCGAGGGTCAGCCGAAACGACGAAGGGCGGCGTCGGGAACCAGCGGGAGGACCACCCGGGCCAGGAACCCCCACCACCGCGGCACCCACGCCTGGTCCACCCGGGCGTCCATGGCGGCGACGAGTTGGGCGACGGCCGGGCGGGCGGCGACCTTGAGTGGCGACCGCACCCCGGCGGTCATCTCGGTGTCGACGTAGCCCGGCAGCACGATCGTGACGTCGATCGGGGATCCGGCGAGGTCGGCCTGCAGCGCCCGGCCGAGATGGCGCAGGGCCGCCTTGCTGGTCGAGTAGGCCACCGAACCCGGCAGCGGCCGCACCGCTGCCACCGACGACACCAGCACCAGGTGGCCACGACCCCGGGCCCGGAAGTGCTCCAGCGCCGACTCGCACTGGGCCAGCGCGCCGAGCAGGTTGACGTCGAGCACGTGGGCGTTGCGCTCGGGATGGCCCGTTCCCACGGGGGCACCACCACCGGTGCCGGCGTTGACGACCACGACGTCGAGTCCGCCGTGGGCCGCCACCGCCGCGGCCATCGTGGTCGCCACCGCCGTGGCGTCCGTGACGTCCAGGAGGTGGGTCGTGACCCGAACGTCCTGCGGGCGAAGTTCGTCGGCGAGGGCGTCCAGGCGGTCGAGGCGACGGGCCGCCAGTGCGAGGTCGTCGCCCCGCGCGGCGAGCTGGCGGGCCAGCTCGGCGCCGATGCCCGAGCTGGCACCGGAGATGAAGGTGGTGGCCATGGATGCGACGCTACTCGGCGGCTCGCACTGCCCGTCCGCCACACGGGCGCGAGGTCCACCACGGATACGATCGGCGGTGTCCGCCCATCGACGAGGAGCCATCCGTGACCGCCGAACCGGTCATCCCCCCGGGCACGCGCACCCTGGACGTCCTGGGTCGCGAACGGACCCAGCGAGCCGGGGTCGTGCGCAAGACCATCGACACCACCCTGCAGGCCGAGCGCAAGCCCGAGTGGCTCCGGGTGAAGGCCTCGTTCGGGGACAACTTCACGGACCTGAAGCGCCTGATGGGCGACCTCGAGCTCAACACGGTGTGCGAGCAGGCAGCCTGCCCGAACATCTACGAGTGCTGGGAGATGCGCGAGGCCACGTTCCTGATCGGCGGGTCGGACTGCACGCGACGGTGCGGCTTCTGCCAGATCAAGACGGGCAAGCCTGCCGGCTACGACCGCGACGAGCCCCGTCGCGTCGCCGAGGCGGTCGACCACCTCGGGTTGCGGTTCGTCGTCGTGACGATGGTCGCCCGCGACGACCTCGACGACAAGGGCGCATGGCTGGTCGCCGAGACCATCCGCCAGGTCCGCGAGCGCACCCCCGACGTCGGCGTCGAGGTGCTGCCCAGCGACTTCGGCTACGGCCACGACCCCGCCGTCGGTGCGGCCGCCCTGGAGCAGGTCGTCGCCGACCCGCCCGACGTGTTCGCGTTCAACCTCGAGACGACGCGTCGGCTGTTCACCGAGATTCGTCCGTCGTTCGACTACGACCGCGGCCTGGCGTTCCTCGCACTCGCACGCGAACGCTTCCCCGCGACCACGGCGACCAAGTCCAACATCATCGCCGGCATGGGCGAGACCGACGAGGAGATCCTCGAGGTCATGCGCGACCTGCGCGACGCACGGGTCCAACTGCTGACCATCGGCCAGTACCTCCAGCCGTCGGCCCAGCACCTGCACCTGGACCGCTACGTCACGCCCGAGTCCTTCGAGAAGTTCCGTCGCTACGGCGAGGACGTGCTGGGCTTCGACCACGTGGAGTCCGGCCCCATGGTCCGGTCGTCCTACCACGCCGGCGACCAGGCCAACGACGCCGGCGCCTGGGACCACGACCGGGAGCGACTGCCGCTGCTGTGAGGTCGCCCCGCCCGACGATCGGGTCGACGGCCGGACACTCGACGGCCCCGTCGATCACGACACGCCCGGACGTGATCCGGGCGCCTGGCTCGGGGGCGTGGCTCGGGGGCGTGACTCGGGAGCGTGACTCGGGAGCGTGACTCGGGGGGGCGCAGCGAACTAGGGTCACCCACGAATGCTCCCACCCGGGGGGCGACAGGGGCGGGTCATCGTGGTCGACATCATCCTGGGAGTGCTCGCCATCGTGGTGGGTGCCGCCTTCTGCTTCCGTGGCTACCTCGCCATGCGCGTGATCATCCCGATGTGGGGCTCGCTGGTGGGCTTCCTGCTGGGCGCCGCGGTCGTGGCGGAGGTCACCGACGACGGGCTGCTGTCGACCATGGCGGCCTGGCTGGTGGGCCTGGCCGTCGGGCTGGTGTTCGGACTGCTGGCGTGGCTGTACTACGAGGTCTCGGTCGTGTTGAGCATGGCCGCCATCGGGTGGGTGCTGGGCACGGCCATCCTGGTGGCCGTGGGCGTGACGTGGTCGTGGGTGGTGGTGCTGGGTGGGGTCGCCGCCGGGGTGCTGCTGGCCGTCGTGGCGATCGCCGCCGACCTGCCGATGGCCCTGCTGTCGGTCCTGACCGCCTTCGGTGGCGCCACCGTGGTCATCTCCGGCGTCATGCTGCTGGTCGGCACGTTGGACACCACCGACCTCGGCGAGGGTGCCACCACCCGGGCCATGGAGACCTCCGTGCTGTGGGTGGTGCTCTACCTCGGCCTGGCCATCGCCGGCATCGTCATCCAGTTCGGCGACAGCCAGCGCCGCAGCGAGGGCCTGCGCTCGTCCTGGGAACGCGACGGCGGCCGCAGCATGCGCACCGCCTGACCCACCCCGACCCACCACACCCCAACGCCACCAGACCCCGACGCCACCGTGTGGGTTTCCGCCGGTATGTCGGCCCGATCGCTCACGCTCGCACGGAGACCTCCCCCGCGCCATTCCATCGTGTGGGTTTCCGCCGGTATCTCGGCCCGATCGCTCACGCTCGCACGGAGACTTCCCCCGCGCCATTCCATCGTGTGGGTTTCCGCCGGTATCTCGGCCCGATCGCTCACGCTCGGGTGGTCGTTGGAGACGCCCCCTCGCCCCGGCCCATCGTGTGCGAATGGGCCGTATTGTCGGCAGGATCGCTCACGGCAGGGGTGGGGATCAGGGGCGGGGGTCAGGGGTGGGGGTCAGGGGTGGGGGTCAGGGGGGTCGTCGGGGGTGGGGGCTGGGGTCGAGGAGGACGGGGGGGTGTCGGGGCTCGCGATGTCGGACTCGGGTGAGCCGCCGCGGTCACCGAACACGGAACCGTCGCTGCGGATCCACAGTTGCCGCTGCGGGAACGGGATGGCGATGTCGGCGTCGTCCAGGGCCAGCTTGATGCGACGTCGCATCTCGCGTGCCACGCCCCACTGCTCCCCCGGCAGGGTCTTGACGGCCACCCGGATGACCACGGCGTCGGCCGCGAGGTCCTCGATGCCGAGGATGTCAGGGGGCTCGAGCACGACCTGGTCGAAGTCGTCGTCGGTGGCCATCCCCTCGGCCACGCGGGTGATGACCTCGCGGGCGCGGTCGATGCTGGCGCCGTAGTCGACCCCGATGTCCAACACGGCGCGGGCCCACCCCTGGCTCATGTTGCCCACCGCCTTGATCTCCCCGTTGGGCACGTGCCACAGGGTGCCGTCCACCGACCGCAACGAGGTGGTCCGCAGCGAGATCGACTCCACCACCCCCGACGCCTGGCCGGCATCGACGATGTCGCCGATCCCGAACTGGTCCTCGGCGAGCATGAACAACCCGCTGAGGAAGTCGGCGACCAGGGACTGCGCGCCGAAGCCCAGGGCCACGCCGACGATCCCCGCACTGGCGACCAGCGGCCCGAGGTTGATGTCGAAGGCCCCCAGCGCGATCATGATGCCGATGGCCCACACGACCACGGTCGTGATGCTCACCACCACCTGCACCAACGACTCGACCCGACGCTCGCGACGCGGGTCGCGGATGATCGGCGTGGTGTCCGCGGCCAGCTCGCGCATCCGGCTGTCACCGCCGACGGCCATGCGGCGACCGACGCGGCGCACCGCCCGGCGCACGACGAAGGACACGATCGCGGTCACCACCAGGACGACCACGGCCTTGGTCAACGGCGCGACGACCCCGGCCGACACGTCGGCGAGCAGGTCGCTGCCGGTCTGCTCACGGATCCAGGTGCACACGGCATCGGACTGCTCGCAGGCCTGTACGGCGAGGACGTCCACGGCGGCTCCGGGGGTGGAAGGGACGAAGGAGGGGCTCGGTGTCGGCGCGACGGTCGGATCCGGTCAGCGAGGTGGGCCGCTCGTCGGTGCGGCCGTGACCCGGCCGCGGCGACGCGGCGCGTCGATGTCGCGGGTCAGAGTTCGAAGACGGGCGTGACCACGGTCGGTGCGGCCTCGTCACCGGTGGCGACGACCACCTGCACCATGCCGGAAGGGACGTCGTCGAAGGCGAACCGGCCATCGACCACGTCACTGCGACGCTGGTCGGCGTCGCCGCCCAGTCGCAGCGTCACCACGACGTCCCCGTCGGTCGTCACCCAGCCGTCGAGGCGATGGCGTGCCCGGGCCGTCTCGGTGACCGCCAGGGTCAACGACAGCGAGGCCGCGGTGAACGTCATGGTCAGCGCCTGGTCCTCGACGCTGCGGACTCCGGCGAGCTGGTCGGCACCGGCCGCGTTCCGCTGGATCGAGGCGACCTCCACCTCCACCTCCTCCAGTGCCACGGCGAACTGGGCCCGGTCGACCAGGCCGGGGGGCGGCGGGTCGGCCGCGGTCACCGCCCGGGCAAGGGCGGCCAGCGCGACCAGGTCGTGGTCGTCCATGGGCTCGGCCGCGGACGCCGCGATCGCGGGATCCTCGCCGTCGTCGGGATCGGGGTCGGGACGTCGGTCCATCACTCGTCCTCCCACGCCGGGTCGTCGGCCAACAGGGTCCGCAACTTCGCCAGGCACCGCCCCCGCGTCGGGCCGATGCTCCCGACGGGCATGTCCAGGGCCTCCGACAGCGACGCGTAGTCCGGTCGATCGGCGAAGGCGATCACGCGCAGCAGTGCCTGGCACCGCTCCGACAGCGTCTGGACGTGGGTCCACAGCACCGTCGCGTCCGCGTCCATCTCCACCTGGTCGTCGGGACCGCGGTCGGGGGTGCCGGTCGCGACCCAGTCGATCTCGTCGGGATGGCGCTGGGCGACACTGTCGCCCAGGTCGTCACCGCGAACGGGCCGGTCGCGCCGCACCGCTCGCCAGGCGTCACGCTTGGCGGTGGTGACCAGCCACGACACCACGGCCCGGGGCTCCTCGATGGCCTCGGCCCGCCGCACCAGCGCCAGCCAGGCCCGTTGGATCACGTCCTCGGAGGTGGCTCGGTTGCAGCCCTGGCCGCGCACGACGTGCCACAGCAGTGGCGTCACCTCGGCGACCAGGTCGTCGAAGCCGGCACGGTCCCCCGCGAGGTGCCGGCGGAAGCACTCCTCGGCACGGTCGGTCAGCGTCGTGGTGCTCATCGTCGGCCATCCGGGCGCAACGAGGCCCGGCAGGCCTGCGGAGGAGGTCCGGGGTGGGGGACCCTGGCGCGGGTGGTCACGATGCATCCTTGTCCGACGCGCGACGATGGTGGTGGTGCGAGACCGCGAACCCGGCCCCGCGATCGCCAGCCTAGGTGCCCCCACCGGTGCCCGTGGGTCGGTGGCGTTCGGTCGGGCGTCTCGATCAGGTGTCGGGGGTCGGGTGCGGGGTCGGGTGTCTCGATCGGGTGTCTGGATCGGGTGTCTGGATCGGGCGGCCGCCTCCGGTGTGTGGGGACCGGACGGCTCGGACCACCACGGACCGGAGGCGGCCGGCGCGCACCGTGATACCCCGGCCCGTGACTGGCCACACCGGACATCCGCGGGGCCACCACCTGGGGTGTGCGTCCAACGCGCGGTCGTGGGGGTCGCTGTCTCAGGCACGAGCTGGTGGGCTCCTGGTTCCCGAGGTGTCGACCGGGACCGTGGGCGGACTCGGTCGGCACGACGCGCGGGGCGTGCGACGCCGTGTCGGACCCGGGGGGGCCGACACGGCGTTCCGGCGGGAGCGGATCCGGGGGGAGCCGCTCCCGCCACGCCGCCCGGCGCACGGGGCCGGGATGCCGACCATCCCCGACGTCACTCGACCGGGAACAGTCCGGCCCCGATGCAGGTGAAGGGCACCAGCTGGCCCGCGTCGTGGGCGACGTCCAGTGCGGTTCCCAGGGCCCCGGCTGGACTGTCCCCGGCCGCCAGTCGCCGGTGGACGTCGATCATCACGTCGTGGGCCACGTCGTCGCGGACCCGGGCGAGTCCGGCCAGCACCGTGGGCACGCCGGCCTGGACCAGGGCCGCCGACAGTCCGAGCGGTTCGTCGCCCCGCCGGACGGTGTGGGATCCCACCTCGCAGGCCGACAGCACCACCAGGTCGGGCCCGAGGTCGTGGTCCAGTTCGTGGGCGAAGATCGGTCCGTCGGCCAACCGCAACGACGAGAACAGGGGCGACGCGGCCTGGTGCACCCCGTGGGCGGCCAGGTGGACGACCCGGGCGCTCCCGAGCGCGCGCCGGACCGCCCGGCCGGTCGCGGCCGCGCCCGACAGCGTCCGGCCGTTGGACCACGTCCGGGCGACGGCCCGGGCCTCGGTCTCGGCCCGCACCAGGCCCGGGCCGGCGACGGCCACGACCTCCTCGGAGGCATCTGCCGGGGGTCGACGCGACGATGCCACCCACCGGGTGAGGCACGGCACCGAGGTCGTGGCCACCCCTCGACGACTCGCGAGCAGGCCCCAGGGAACCAACGACAGGGCCCCATGGGGCACGATCACCAGGTCCCGACCCGCGAGGCCCAGCGGAGCGAGCAGGCCCTGGTCCAGCTCGTCGAGGGTCCGGACCAGCGACCGCTGCATCACCGAGCGCACCGTCTCCGGGACGCCGGGAAGCACCACGGCCTGCAGGTCCGACCGGGCACGCTCGATCCTCTCGGCCACCCGCGCCAGGGGGCCGAGGTCGACCACCTCCACGGTCGTCGCGTCGATCCGGACCGCGCGCAGCGTCGCCCCGACGCCGGTGAAGGACACGACCACGGCGTCGGTCCCCGCCAGCAGGCTGCGCACCTCGGCGAGGTCGGCGGTCCGAGCCCGGTCGTCGGTGCCGATCCGGCGCCACTCGGCCTGGCGCAGGGTCTGCTGGAGCCGGGAGATGGTCGTTCGCAGCCGCGTCGCCTCGTCGGGCGCGGCCGCGACGTCGAGCTCCCACAGGGTTTCGTTCGCCCGACGCAGTCGGGCCAGCAACGCCAACTCCCGTTCGGAGGCATCGGCGCGGACCGGGCTCAGCCGGGTCGACGACGCGTGGGCCTGTTCGACCGCCCGGTGGACCTCCTCGGGTCCCCCCGAGGCGAGCGCGTCGGCGATGCCGATCTCGGCCAGCTCGCGTCCGTGGATGGCGATGGCGGTGCGCAGGTCCATCGATCCCAACCGTGACTGCGCGCGGGACAGTTCCCGGAGGCCCTCGCGGACCACGTCCTGCACGTCCTCGGGACCCCCGGTCGCGGCCAGGCCGGCCCGTGCGCGGTACCACCGCAGCCGGATGCTGATGGCCTCGTCCGCCGACGGCGGACCGTGCCGCAGGGCCGTCGCCGCACGGGTCCGGTCACCGGACAGCATGGCGGCCTCGGCGACCATCAGGCGTGCCGGGACGGCGATCTCGGCGTCACCCTGGCGCTCGGCCGCGTCGATCAGGTCCTGGACCTGGTCGAGCACCCGCAGGGCCTCGGCGCTGACGGACGTCAGGTCGTCGGACGCGACACGGCCACCGCCGGGACCGAACGCGGCCCGGGCCTGCAGCTCCTCGACGACGACGGCGAGTTGGGTGAACGCGGCGCGGCGGCGCCAGCGGGCATTGCCACGGGCGGCGAAGCGGGCTGCGGCATGCCGGGTCTGGTCGGCCGCCAGTGCCAGGTCGCCCGCGATCAGCGCACCGCGGGCTCGCGCCAGGTGCACCTCGCCACGGTCCTGTCCCCGCACGTCGCGGTCCAGCCGGTCCAGCGCGTCCACCAGCAGGTCGTCGGCATCCTCCACCAACCCCGCCTCGACCAGCATCCTGGCGCGGTCCATCAGGGCGATGGGGTCGTCGAGCAGCTGCTGGACCACCGGATGGGTGCCGGGGGGTGCCACCGGGGACGCGACCAGGTCCAGGGCCCGGGGCAGGTCACCTTCGAGGAAGGCGAGGTAGGCGAGGTTGTGGCGTGCCTTCTGCGCCAACTCGACCAGGCCCTGGTCGCGGCCCTCGCCCTCGGCACGGGTGAGGTCGTCGCGTGCCGACGACAGGGATCCGCGCTCGAGGTGGGTCGCACCACGGTTGAGCAGGAACCGGACCCGGTCCTGGGGCGGGGCATGCGCCAGGTCGTCCTCCCCCCGTTCGAAGATGGCCAGCGCCCCGGCGACGTCACCCATGCGCAGGCGACCGTGCGCCCGACTGCCCTGGAGGCCGGCGTACAGCTCCCTGAAGCCGTGTCGATGGGCCACGTCCCAGGCCTGCTCGAGCAGGTGGTCGTCCGTCGAGGCGTGCATCTCGGCACGGGCCGACGACAGCGACGTCAACGCGCGGACCAGGATCCTGGCCGTGGCGGGATCGTCCGGGTCGGGACCGGCGGTGGCGACGACGGCCTCCAGGACGTCCACGGCGCGTCCGAAGGCATGGGCCTCCACCAGGTCCCGACCTCGGTCGAGGTCCGCCTGCAGCCCGGAGGTCAGAGCCCGGCCCCCGCCTCGGGCCGGACCAGGTCGTCGTCCAGGTCCGGGACCGCCACCAGGGCGTCCCAGGTCCGGGTGACCGCGGCGGCGACGGGGGCGTCGTTGGCGCCGAGCCCGACCGTCGCGATGGCCTCGGCCACCTCCCCGGCCATCTGGGGCGACGCGAAGGACGTGCCACTCCACACCGCGTAGCCCTGGTAGTCGTCGAGGTCCAGCGAGGTGCGTCGACGGTCCTCGCGCTCGTGGTCGGTGTCCACGCCGGGTTCCTGCCCGCCGTCGACCCGGGGGTAGGACGACACGAGCGCAACGCCCGGCCGCCACGCCGTCACCCACGGGCCGTCGTTGCTGAACAGGGCGGTGGTCCCGTCGGGGTTGGTGGCACCGACGGCGACCAGCGGGACCACGTCGTGGTCTGGCTCGACCTCGCCGCCGTAGGCCAGGGCCGCCGGGTAGGACGGCCGCACGGTCGCGTCGTTGCCGGCAGAGACCACGACGGCGACCCCCAGGCGTCCCAGTGCGCGCAGTCGCGACGCCAGCAGTTCGTCGTAGTCCCGGTCCTCGGGCCGCTCGTGGTAGTAGCCGAGCGACAGGCACACCACGTCGACCATGCCGCCGCGGTGGCCGCCCGCGTGGCGACCGTGGCGCGCCAGGACGACGCGGATGACCAACTGGGACAGCGCGGTCAGGAGGCGGCGTTCGGGGACCACGCCGTCCGCGCCGTACAGGGGCACGCTCAGGATCCGGGCCCGTGGGCAGGCCTGGCGGACCAGCCCGGCGATGAACGTGCCGTGTCCGGACTGCGCCTGCAACTGGTCGAAGCGTTCGGGATCGGTCAGGGACTCCTCGGCCAGGCCGTGGTCGCCGATCGGCTCGTCGCCCAGGAACGGCAGGCGCTCGACCACCCCGACCTCGTCGTCGCCGTCGAGCAGGTCGGGCAGCCAGCCGTGGGCGAGGACGGGGGTGTCCAGGATGGCCACGACCGGGCCGGGCTCGGCGGCGTCGGGGGCGTCGATGTCCGCACCGACCCAGGACACGGGCATGCGACCGCCGCCACCGGGCATCCCGTACAGCGCCATCGCCCCGGCGATCGGGTTGCCCGAGGTGAACGGATTCCCCGACGTGAACGGATTCCCCGACGTGAACGGATTCCCCGACGTGAACGGATTCCCCGACGTGAACGGATTCCCGGAGGTGAACGGATTCCCGGAGGTGAACGGATTCCCCGACGTGAACGGATTCCCCGACGTGAACGGGTTGCCCGACGTGAACGGGTTGCCGGCCATCGTGGGCATGGTGACCAGGTGGTCGAGGCCGATCCTCAACGTCGGGAGGGCCGAGCGGATCCGCAGCATGGCGCGCCAGGCGTCCGGCGGCTCGTCCCAGGGGTCGTCGGTCTCCAGCACCAGGCTCCGGGCCGACCCGGTCGCCTCCTCCACGGCCAGCACCTCCTCCTCGGCCAGGTCCAGGTCGGCCACCAGCGCCCGGGCGTCCTGCAGGGCCCGGTCGTCACGCACCCGCAACCCGTCGTCGGCCAGGACCCGGTTGATGCGGTCCACGTCACCGTCGGCGGGGTCCCGGAGCAACAGTCGTTCGCCGTCGTAGACGGTGCGGTGGATGGCCTGGTCCCGCCGCAGCCGGGGTCCGCCCTCGACGTCGAGGTGGCGGGCGTTGCAGCGTCGGGCCGCGCTCGGTGCCAGGTCCAACGCCGGCTCGCGGTCCACGGCCGGCAGGCCCGGGTCCTCGGCGTAGGCCTGTGCGCTGGAGTGGCGTTGCATGACCATCGGGGTGGATCCTCGGTCGGGGGACGGGGGGACGTGGTGCGGTGACGAGCGTCGGCCGACGGCGACGCGAGGCCTACAGCTCGACGGCGGGCGTGATCATGACGATGTCGCCGTCGTCGTCCTCGACGAACAGTTGGACGTGGCCATGGGGGACGTCATCGAACCAGAAGCGGCCCTGCTCGGGGGCCAGTCGGCGGGTCTCGCCCGGCAGCCGCAACCCGACCACGGCGACCTCCGGTGGGGTCAGCCAGCCATCGATGCGCAGCCGGCCCCGATCCCGTGGGCTCGCCATGATCGTCATCGTGAGGTCGTTGGTCGAAAACGACATCCCGGGCGCCTCGGCATCGGCGGTCGCCCCACGGACCCCCGACAGCGGGCGGGCACCCTCGCGCTGGATGTCGGCGACCTCGGCGTACACCTCGTCCAGCGCCACGGCGAACGTCACGCCCGCGACCAGCGAGTCGGGCACCGGGTCACGGTGGGACCAGGCCGCGGCGAGGCGATCCAGGACGGCGTCGTCGACGTCGTCGAGCGGGCCCTCGGCCGGGAAGGGAAGGGGTACGTGGTCGCTGGTCATGGTGGTGACTCCCGTGGGCTGGAGGTCGGTCGTCCTCCGGGTCGGATGGGTGGGTGACGGTCGATCATCGGACCCGGATCGGGTGGGGGATCCACCACACGAGAGGCCGCCGACGGTCCCCCGATACCTCCGCGACCCCCACCGTTCGCGCACGACACCCGACGTGCACTGCGCGCCCGCGGACGGCGGCCCGGCCACCTCATTCCCCCACGTCACGTCCCCCGAGGTCATCCCCCGTGCGTCGCGGGCACCACGCCGGTCATGCCGTTGCCCAGCACGACGACCGGGGCCACGGCACCGTCGTCGAAAGCCCGTTGTGCGGCCGCGGCGGTCGCCGCGGCGACCGATGCCCCCGCCGCGAGCCGGCGGTGGAGGTCCCGACCGACGTCGGCCGCGACGTCGTCGCGGATCGGGGCCACGGACCCCACGACCGCGTCGACTCCCTGTTCGAGCAACGCCGCGGCGAATCCCAACGGCTCGTCACCGGGGCGCATCTCCTGCTCGCCGACGTCGCAGGCGGACAGCACGACCACGTCGGCACGGACCCGGTCGAGCAGTTCGTGGGCGAACAGCGCGCCGTCGGCCAGGCGCACGGAGGAGAACAGTGGGGACTCCGGCCGGTGGGTGCCGTGGGCGGCCACGTGCACGACGTCACCGGTGGCCAACGCGGCCCGCAGGTCCGCACCCGTGGCCAGGCCCGGTGGCGCCGCGACGTCCCACGCGGCGGCGACGTCGGCGACCTCCACCCCGGCGCGCGCCAGGTCGGGACCGGCCAGGAGCCGGACCTGGGGGACCACGGGGCCGCGGGCGTCGTCGACGGGGCGACCCCAGCCAGGCGACCGCACCCACCGGGTCGCGCTGGGCGTCGCGACGGTGGCACGACCGCGACGACTCGGCAGGAGCACCCATGGCACCAGGGCCAGGCTGGCGTGGGGGACCACCACCAGGTCGTGGCCCTCGACGCCCAGCGGTCGCAGGACCAGCTCGTCGAGGCGGTCCAGGCCCTCGACGAGGGAGGACCGCACGACCGACCGCATCGCCTCGGCCAGGTGGGGCAGGTGCAGCACCCGCAGGTCGGCGCGCAGCCGTTCGTGGACCTCGCGAACTGCTGCCCATGGGCCCAGGGCGACGACCTCGGCGCCGGCGCCGTCGGTCCGCAGGGCGAACAGGTCGGTGCCCGCACCGAAGTAGGACACCCCGACGGCCCCCACGGACGTGAGCCGCTCCCGATGGGCCGACGCGGCGACCACGGGGTCGGCGACGGCCTCGTCGTCGCCGCGACGACCCCACGCCCGTCTCCGCAGTCGGGCACGCAACGCCGCGCTGCGGCCCTGCCACGCGGCGCGTTCGCCCGGGTCGGCGTCGGGGTCACGCCACAGCCGGGTGTCGATGGCGCGCAGTTCGGCCAGCAGGGCCCGGTCCCCGTCGTCGAGGTCGGAACGCACCGGCGTCAGACGTGCGGAAGCTGCGTGGGCCAGGTCCACTGCGCGGTGCAGGACGTCGGGGTCCCCACCGTCCAGTGCCGCCCGGATCCCGCGATCGACCAGTGCCCGCCCGTGCAGGGCCATCGCGGTGCGCAGGTCCCGGGACCCGACCTGGGCCTGGGCCGCCCCCAACTCGGCGACGCCGTCCTCGACGGCGTCCAGGAGGTCGCCACCGCGGGCCACCGCCGCCCGGGCCAGGTGCCACCGGAGCCGGAGGCGCACCGACGTCGGGTCGGGGAGCACGACGCCGGCCAGGTCGACCGCCGCGGTGTCCCGGTCCCCCGTCGCCGCCAGGATCTCGACCGCGACCAGTCGGGCGGTCGCGGCCACCTCGAGGTCGTCGGCGGCGGCGTCCGCCAGGGTCCCGGCGACCGCTGCCAGGTCCTGCAGCCGCCGCTCCCGGTCGTCGTCGGGCTCGGCGTGGGGCCGCCCACCGGACGCCGCGTCGGGGATGTCGGACAGTCGTCGGTGGGTGACGGCGACCGCGACCAGTTCGGCGCGCCGTCGCCAGCGGTCGTTGCCGCCCAGGGTGAACGCGGTCACGGCGGTCTCGGCGGACGCGGCCGCCCGGTCGAGGTCACCGGCGACCAGGGCGGCATCGGCCCGGACCAGGGCCACCTCCCCCAGGTCGCGGCCACGCTGCTGGCGTTCGAACACGTCCTGCGCCCGGGCCAGCAGGCGGTCGGCCTCGTCCACCAGTCCCGCCTCGAGCAGGACGCGACCGCGGTCCATGAGCGTGATCGGGTCGGCCTCCTCCGCCGAGCCGTCCACGTGCTCGGGCGCCGACGCCATCCCGTCGATGGCCGTCGGCAGGTCACCCTCCAGGAAGGCCAGGCACGCCAGGTTGTGGCGCGCCTTGTAGGCGGTGCGGGGCTGGTCGGCGACGGCCGCCTCGGCGATCGCCCGGTGGAAGTCGGCCCGGGCGTCGTCGCCGTGCCCGAGTTCGAGGTGGAGCAGGCCGCGGTTGAGCACCATCGAGGCACGGTGCGACGGGGTGGTTCGTGCCAGCACCCCCTCGGCGGACACGAAGGTCGCCAGCGCCTCCTCGAGGCGTCCCGAACGGATCATCAGGATCCCGCGCTGGCCCAGCAGGGCCGCACGCAGGTCGTCGGCGTCGGCCGGCAGGACCGCCTCGGCCTGGGCGAGATGGACCAACGCCGCGGACACGTGCCCGCTGCGCTCGACCTCGGCGAAGGCCAGGCCGAGATGGGCGCGGGTCCGCAGCCGGTCGGTGACACCGTCGGACGGCTCGGCGTCGAGGCGTTCGAGGGCCTCGGCGTAGCACGCGTCGGCCTCCACGTAGGAACCGTGGTTGACGTGGTCGCGTCCGGCGGCGACCAACTCGGGCACCGACCGGTCCTGGGCGGACGCGGTCACCACTCGAACGCCGGCGTCACGGTGGTGGGCACACCGTCGGCGTCGACCAGCAGCAGGCGCATGGTCGCCGGGGGGAGGTCGGCGAACTGGAACCGACCGCTGGGGGACAGGACCGCGTCCCGGCTCCCGCCCTCGACCTGGAGTCGGACCGTCCCGTCCATGGCGGGCTCGAGCCAACCGTCGAGTCGTCGGCGACCGCCTCCCGTCCTGGTCACCTGGACCATGATGGTCGTCGTGGTGGTCGTGAAGGTCAGCGTGCGCACGTCGTCGCCCGACCGGGTGGTGGCCGCCGCCAGGGGGCGGTCCCGGGCCAGGATGCCGGCCACCTCGACGGCGACCTCGTGGCAGCCGACCGCGAACGTCACGGCCTCGACCAACCCGGCCGGGACCGGATCGCGTGCACGCCAGGCGGCCGCGACGGCATCGAGCAGTCGCTGGTCGTCCCCGTCCAGCAGGTCGTCGGCGGCGTGGCGCTCGCGGTCCCGACTGCTCACCGCTGGGCCTGACGGGTCGCCCCCACCACCTCCCGGGCCTGCTCCACCAGCACCGACAGGTCGTCGTCCGGCTCGGGGTCGGGCGTCTCGGGGTCGGACGTCTCGGGGTCGGACGTCTCGGGGTCGGGCGGCTCGGAGGCGCCATGACGATGGTGGTGGACGCGTGACACGACCTCACCCGCGAACGCCGGCGCCGCGAAGGACGTCCCGCTCCAGGTGGCGAACCCGTCGGTGTAGTCGTCCGGGTCGATCGAGGCGCGCTCCCTGGGCGGCGGCAGTGGCGAGGCCAGGCTGGCATCGGGGTTGCCGGAGGCGTTGACCCGCGGGAAGCTGCTGACCACGGCCGCGCCGCGCCGCCACACCTGCACCCAGGGACCGTCGTTGCTGAACAGCGCCGCCGTGCCGTTGGGGTTCAGCGCCCCCACGGCGAGCATCGGCGCGGCCCCGGCGGGCTGGGTCGCCGAGCCTCCCTCGGCCAGCGCGGCCGGGACGCAGGCCCGGGTGGTGGCGTCGTTGCCGGCGGACACGACCACGGTCACCCCCAGGGTGCGCAGCGTCGCCAGCACCTGGCGGATCAGCACGGTGGCGTCGAGGTCGTCGGGCGACTCCGGGTAGTACCCCAGCGACAGCGACAGCACGTCGATGCGTGCGCCACGGTCGCGACGACCCAGCGCCAGCGCCTGACGTGTCGCCAGGAGTTCGAGGCCGGCGATCACGATGCCCTCGGCCGTGGTGCCGTCCAGCAGGAACACCGGGCACGACAGCACGCGCGCCGACGGGCAGTGCTGGCGCACCATCCCCGCGATGAACGTGGCGTGGCCTGCCAACGGCTCGAGGCCACCGACCAGCGGGTCCGTCGACATCGGGAGGGCGGTGCGTGCCGCATCGGAACCGATGGTCTCGGAGCCCGGCCCGTCGACGTACACGGTGTCGTCCACGAACCCATCGAGCCACGGGTGGTCGGCCTCGACCCCGGTGTCCATGATGGCCACGGCCGGACGCCGACGCCGACGCCCGTCGTCGTGCGGACCCAGCGGGGGTCGGGCCACGGGTGCGCGACCACCACGCCCCGGCAGGGCGTACCCGGCGACCGCCCCGCGTGGGGTGTGGCCGTCGAACAGGGGGTGGCCGTCGAACAGCGGATGGCCGTCGAACAGCGGATGGCCGTCGAAGAGCGGATGGAGGTTGACCGCGTGGTCCAGCCCCACCACGGCGTCGGGCAGGCTGGCCCGCAGTTCCTGCAGCAGTGGCCAGGCGTCCACCGTGGCCTGCTCCACGCGGTCGACCAGGACACGTATCGCCAGCGTGTCCACGGCGTTGGCGTCGAGCAGCTCGAGGTGGTCGTCACGGATGTCCTCCCGTCCCTCCCACGGGTCGGCCTCTGGCCCCACGACCTCGACCACGACCTCCACCTCGGGCCGGTCCTCGACCTCCGGCGGCGGCTGGGGGACGCGACGGACCAACAGGCGTCGGATCTCCGCGATCACCTCGTCCTGCCAGGCCCGGGCCACCAGCAGGTGGTTGCCGACGTAGGCCGTCTCGTCCGGTCCGCTCCCGTCACGCCCGTCGCCACTGCCCGACCCACCGCCCGATCCCCCGTCGCCCCCGTCGCCGCCGCCACCGACGACCGGGACGGCCGTGGACGGGTCGAGGTAGCGGATCCCCAACCGTCGGCGCGCCGACTCGGCCACGGGGATGGACGGGGCCGTGGCCCGGATCCGGGGAGACGGTCGGGACTCGTCGTTGGTCATCGGCAGGCCTCGGGTCGGCGGGGGGCATGGTGGAGCGGGGACGCACAGCCCATGTTCCGGGAGGAGCAGCCCCCGGGCCTCGTTGATACCACGATCGCGAGGCGGTACCAAGATCGCGCGCGTCGCGCACGCCGATGCGCGAAGGTCGTGCAGGCTCAGGCCGGGCCCCGCGGGTCGATCGGACCGGTGTCGAGGCCGAGTTCGGCCTCCAGCACGGCCCCGGCCGCCAGCAGCACGTCCTCGCGTCGGGGTGGCCCCACCAGCTGCAGTCCCACCGGGAGGCCAGCCGTGGTGAACCCCGCCGGCACGACCAGGGCCGGCGACGCGACCGTGGTCGCCAGGAACGTGATCTTGACCCAGTCGATGTAGGTCGGGAAGTCCATGCCGTCGAAGGTGTCGAGCGAGCGGACCTCGATCCCCGGTGGTGGCACGATCGCCGCCGGCATGGCCAACAGGTCCCAGTCCCCGAGGAAGTCCAGCCAGCGTGCGTACACCTGCCCGCGCAGGGCCCGCCCCCGGGCCGCCTCGGCGCCGGACAGCCGCTGCCCGTACCCCACGTTCCACTGCACGTCGTCGTTGGTGGCCTCCAGCCGCTCGCCCAGGCCGTGGCCCAGTCCCGCCTGCAGGCGACCGCGCAGGAGGTGGTAGGCCTCGTCCAGGTCCGTGACGTCCGGTGATGCCTGGTCCACCCGCGTGCCGAGGTCGGCCAGCCGCGCGACGGCGCTGCGGCAGATGTCGGCGACCTCGGGGTCCACCGTCGTGTAGCCACCGAGGTTCGGGGTGAAGGCGACCCGGGCAGGCGGGGTCGCGGCGGCGACCACCTGTGAGTACGACGTGGACGGGGCCGCGACGCTGACCGGGTCACGGTCGTCGCGCCCGGCCATCGCGTCGAGGAACAGGGCGACGTCGGCCACCGTGCGCGCCATCGGCCCGTCCACGCCGGCGTCGTCGAAGGGGTCGGCACCGGGCCCGTGGGCCACCCGCCCCGGGGACGGACGCAGCCCGACGACCCCGCACAATGCCGCGGGCGTGCGCAGCGACCCGCCGACGTCGGTCCCCTGGGCGAGCCACACCTGCCCGGTCTTGAGCGCCGTCGCGGCACCGCCGGACGAGCCACCCGGGCTCCGGGTGGTGTCCCACGGGTTGCGAGTGGCCCCGAAGACCTCGTTGACCGTGTTGGCGCCGTTGCCGAACTCCGGGGTGTTGGACTTGGCGACCACGATCCCACCCCGGGCCTCGATCCGCTGGACCACGAGGTCGGAGGTGTCGGGGACGTCGTGGGCGAACAGCGCGGAGCCACGGGTGGTGCGCACGCCCGCGACCGCGGTGAGGTCCTTGATCGCGACCGGCAGGCCCGCCAGCCACCCGGCCGGGTCGTCGGGTCCCGGTGGGTCGTCGTCGAGCGCGCGCGCCCGGGCCCGCGCACGGTCCGCGGCCACCGTCGGCAGCGCGTTGACCACCGGTCCGACCGCGGCGATGCGGTCCAGGGCGAGTTCGACCAGCTCGCCCGGGCGTACCGCTCCGGCACGCAACGCCGCGACGGCCCGGCTGGCCGTCCAGGTCAGGCGTTCGTCCATCTGGCTCCCGATGCCGGGGTGGTGGCGACCCGGCCGCGTCGCCGACTCCGCCCGTCCGGGTCAGTCGCGGTCGCCCTTTCGGGCTTGGTTGAGGCGAGCGCCCTGGTCCTCGGCCTCGCCGTGGGCGCGTGCCTGGGCGTCCGCGACCTCGTCGCGGTTGCGACCCTCCCGCTCGGCGTCCTCCAGCTCCTTCTCGTCGGCGTCCTCGCCCAGGGCCGCGATGTCCTCCAGGCCGGCGCCGACATCCATCTTGGCGGCGGACATGCTCTTTCGTTGCTGGACCTCCAGCCGCGCCGCCAGCCGGGCGAGCGCCCAGATGATGAGGAAGTAGATGACGCCCACGAACACGTAGGCCTGGAAGTTGCCGGCCTCGGCGCCCGGGAAGCGCGAGGTCGCCTCACCCCGCGACACGATCTCGGGGTAGGAGATCACGAAGCCGAGCGAGACGTCCTTGGTCAGCGTCGCGAGTTGCGCCACGATGGCCGGGATCATGCGTCGAACGGCCTGGGGAAGGATCACGATGCGCATCATGGGCCAGTAGCGCATGCCGATCGCCTGGGCCGCCTCGGTCTGGCCACGGTCCAGGGACTTGATCCCGGCCCGGAAGATCTCGGACAACACGGCGGAGTTGTACAACACCAACGCCAGGACCAGCGACCAGAAGATGCCGAGGTCCATCCCGGAGGCCGAGAACCCGAAGTAGACCCCGAAGATCGCCAGCAGCAGGGGGATCGAGCGGAAGAACTCGACGTAGGCAACGGCCAGGCCCCGCACCCACGACGCCCGTGCGAGCCGGGCCAGGGCGAACAGGAACCCGATGATGATGGAGCCCACCATCGCGGTCAGGGCAGCCCGGAAGGTGTTGAGCAGGCCGGCGAGCAGGTACTCCAGGGTCGCGGGCTGGAACAGCTCGGTCCACTTCGCGGCTTCCAGCTGGCCACGTCCGGCCAACAGGAACAGGGCCCACACGATCAGGCCGATGCCGATGGCGATGGCCACGATCGTGGTCACCCGGACCCGTCGTCTCCCGATGGGCCCGAGGTCCTCGACCAGAACACTCGACATGCCAGCTCCTAGCGCTTGATCGCGTAGCGATTCTCGAGGGCCCGGAAGGCCCAGCCCGCGAACAGCAGCGAGATGGTGTAGATCGCGGCCACCGACAACAGCGACAGCCACGTCTGGGCGGTCTCGTTGATGAGTCGACCCGACAGTGCCGTGAGCTCGCTGACGCCGATCGTCAACGCGACTGCCGTGTTCTTGGCATTGGCGATGAACAGGTTGCCGATCGGGCCGATCACGGTTCGCATCGCCTGGGGCACGACCACGTAGCCCAGCAACTGGAAGAAGTTGAGCCCGATGGCACGACCGGCCTCGGCCTGGCCACTGCTCACCGAGTTGATCCCCGAGCGCAGGACCTCGGCCATGTAGGCCCCGGTGTACAGGCCCAACGCCCAGGCAGCCGTCGGAAAGGGCTCGAAGATCAGCTGGAGCTCCCCCAGCCCGAAGTAGGCGAGGAAGAACACCACCAGCAGTGGCGTGTTGCGGAAGGTCGCCACGAATCCTGCGGCGAACTTCCGCAACGGGGGGACGGGACTGACACGGCAGGCGGCGATGATCACACCGACGACCATGGCGATCGCGAACGACGTGAGCGACAGGCGCAGCGTGACCAGTCCGAACTCGACCAGCTGGTCGCCGTTCTCGCTCAGAAACTCCAGCACGTCGCGCTCCCTGCCGTGTCCGTCACCGTCATGGGGCTTGCGACCCCGTGGGGATCAGCAGCCCTCGTTGTCCAGCTCCGGGGGCTCGGGGGTCTGCGACGCCACCGCACCGGCGGTGTTCTCGTAGATCTCGGCCCAGCTCCCGTCGTCGTACATCTCCTGCAGGGCGCCGTTGATGGCGCAACGCAGTTCGGATCCCTCCGCGACGCCGATGCCGTAGGGCTCGTCGGTGAACGGGTTCTCGACCAGCTCGAACTCGCCGCCGGACTCGTCGGCCAGGCCGAGCAGGATGACGTTGTCGGTCGAGACCGCGTCGACGCGCCCCTGGCTCATGGCGTCGGTGCACTTGGAGTACACGTCGAAGGTGATGATGTCGGCGTCCGGCGCCATCTCGTTGAGGTTCTCCAACGAGGTCGAGCCCTCGGCGGTGCAGGTCGTGAGGTCCGGGGTGTTGAGGCTGTCGATGCCCTCGATGCCCTCGGGGTTGCCCGACGGCACGAGGATGTCCTGGCCAGCGACGTAGTACGGCCCGGCGAAGTCCACGACCTCGTCACGCTCGTCGTTGATGGTGTAGGTGGCCACCACCATGTCGACCTCGCCGTTCTGCAGGAACGGCTCACGGTTGTCCGAAACCGCCTCGCGGAACTCGATGGCCTCCGGGTCCCCGCCGAGCCGGGTGACGATCTCGCGGGCGATGTCGGCGTCGAAGCCCACGATCCCATCGGGGGTCTCCACGCCGAACAGTGGCTGGTCGAACTTGGTCCCGACGACGACGGGGCTGGGCAGCTCCACGTCTCCGGCGGCGGCCTCGGAGCCCATCTCCGAACCCATCTCCGAGCCGGTCTCCGATGCCATCTCGGAGCCCATCTCGCTGGACGGGGCCTCGCTGGCGGGTGCCTCGCTGGCGGGTGCCTCGCTGGCGGGTGCCTCGGAGGCGTCACCGCCCTCGTCGTCGGACCCGCCGCAGGCGGCCAGGACCATCGCGGCCGAGGCCACAACGGCCACGCCGAGTTGTTGGCTGCGTCGCATTCGCATGTGTTGCTCCTTGTTCATCGGTCGTTGGGGCGGGGGTGCCCCCGGTGCTTCATCGATCGTTGGTCGGGGTGTGGTCGGTCCGACGCCGGCGTCGGCCACGACGTTGCGTGTGGTCGGTCGGCAAGTCGGACGGTCAGTGGGTGATGATCTTGGACAGGAAGTCGCGGGCGCGTTCGGTGCTCGCGTTGTTGTAGAAGGTCTCGGGGTCGTTCTCCTCGACGATCGCGCCCTCGGCCATGAACACGACCCGGTCGGCGGCCGAGCGGGCGAAGCCCATCTCGTGGGTGACCACCACCATGGTCGTGCCGCCCTCGGCGAGGTCGAGCATGACCTGCAGGACCTCGTTGATCATCTCGGGGTCCAGCGCCGAGGTGGGCTCGTCGAAGAGCATGACCTTGGGGTCCATCGCCAACGCACGGGCGATGGCGACGCGTTGCTGCTGGCCACCGGACAGCTCCGCGGGGTACTTGTCGGCCTGGTGCTCGACACCGACGCGTTCGAGGAGGTCGCGGGCCTGCTTGTCCGCGTCGCCCTTGTCGAGCTTGCGGACCTTGAGCGGGCCGAGGGTGACGTTTTCGAGGATGGTCTTGTGGGCGAACAGGTTGAACGACTGGAACACCATGCCGACGTCGGCGCGCAACGTGGCCAGTTGCTTGCCCTCCTCCGGCAGCTTGTTGCCGTCGATGAAGATCTCGCCCTCCTGGATCGGCTCCAGTCGGTTGATCGTGCGGATCAGCGTGGACTTGCCGGACCCGGACGGACCGATGACCACGACGACCTCGCGCTCGGCGATGTCGAGGTTGATGTCCTTGAGGGCGTGGAGGTCCCCGTACCACTTGTTGACGCCCTTCATCTCCACCAGCGGCTGGGCCATGGGCTCCCGTCCTGTCGTCACACCATCCCGGCGGTGCCCACCCTACTACCGCGGCCGTCGCCCCGACAGCAGGTCGCCCAAACCCTGACCGACCCCCCAGATCGCCTGATCCTTGGCGTTTGGGGGCTGCAGTCGCCAGTCTGGCAGCGCGCGACCATGTCGGGAGCGGATCGCGCAATGTCGAGGAAACGCGATCTGAACACGACCGAAACCCACCGTGACGTGACCAGCCGGGCGCGAGGACGGGTGGCGCGGGCGACGACCGACGGCCATGCTGGACGCGCCGGGCGAGGACAGGACTCCAGGTGTGGGATCGAGTCGCACGGGGGGTGACCACCCTCGGTGGGCCACGGGTCCTGGCCGCCTACGTCCAGGCGCTGGCCCGGCCCACGGGCGTGCTCGGCCACCTCGGCGCCAAGGCCATGGTCGAGTCCAACACCCCGCTGGTCCGTGCGACCGTGGCCGGCCTCGACCTCCACGACGGCGAGCGCGTCCTGGAGGTCGGACCCGGTCCCGGCCAGGGCATCGATGCCGCGCTGGCGGCGGCCGACGTGGTCGTGCACGCCGCCGACCCCGCTGCGGCCATGCTGGCCCGGCTCCGTCGCCGCCACCGGCGGGCGGTGCGGCGCGGCCGCCTGCGCCTGCACGAGTGCCGCCTCACCGACCTCGCCCTTCCGGGGCCCGTGCACGCGGCCTGGGCGGTCAACGTGGTGTACTTCCTCGACGACCGGGTGGCGGCGTTCGCCCACCTGCACGACCTGCTGGCGCCCGGCGGTCGCGTCGCACTGGGCTACACCGATCGCGACGGCGCCCGGCGCGTCCGCGGCGACGACGACTTCGTGCGCTGCTTCGCGGCGGCCCACCGGCTGGTGGTGCCCGCCGAGGTCGAGGCCGACCTCGCCACGAGCGGCTTCATCGACGTCCGAACGGTGCACCACGACGACGTCCGTCGCATCACCTCGGCCCGCCGCCCCACCGACGACGCGGTGGTGGCCTGGTGAGCACCCTGTACGTCGCCGCCCTGGCCGAGGAGGTGGCGGCCCTGCCCGACCACCTCGCGGTGCTGGAACTCGGGGTGGGCAAGGTCACCGCGGCCACCCGGCTGGCGGCCCACCTCCGTGCCCGCCCGGAGGTCGACCTGGTCGTCAACGTCGGCACGGCGGGAGGGCTTCGCGACCAGCCACTGGGCACCGTGGTGCCCATCGGGCGGGTCCTGCAGCACGACCTGGACGTCGAGGGGATCTCGTCGCTGGTGGGACGGTCGATGCCCGGCGGTCCCCTGGCGGTGGCCGGCGGCAGCGCGATCCTTGCCACCGGGGACCGCTTCGTCACCGACCCGGCCGCACGCTCGGCACTGGCCCGTCGGGCCCACGTGGTGGACATGGAGGGCTACGCCGTGGTGGCCACCTGCCGGGCACTGGACGTCGACGTGCGCGTCGTCAAGTGCGTCAGCGACGGTGCCGACGGCCAGGCCGCGTGGACGTGGAGCCAGGCGCTTGCCCGCTGCGCGGCCGCGCTCGCCGACCACCTCGCCCGCACGGGTGTCGACGGCCGGCCGTGACGGCGGTGGGCGCCACGACGTGGCGGGCGGACCGACGTCGTCACGCGGTCGCGGCCACGGCGTCGTCCAGCACGTCGCGGGTCACGACCTCCACGACCAGGTGGGCGGCCGCGAGGTCGGTCGGCGGACCGCTGGGGCGGCCGACGACCCTCAGTCCGGCGTCCCGGGCCGACGCGACGCCGGTCGCGGTGTCCTCGACGGCCACGGTCCGCCCCGGTGGGGTGCCCAGCAGTCCGACGGCGCGGCGGTAGGGCTCCGGGTCCGGCTTGTGGTTGGTGACGTCGGTGGCGCTGACCGTGGCGGCGAAGGCCCCGGTCAGGGCCGGAACCGCCGCCAGGACCCGGTCGAGGTGACCACGCCCCGACGACGTGCAGACCGCGACCGGCACACCCTCCTCGCGCAGCCCGGCCAGGACCGCGATCGTGTCGTCGAAGGTGTCCACCCCGGCCGCGAAGGCGGCCTCCCAGGCCTGCGACGACTGCGCGCGGTACTCGGCCTCGGCCACGCCGAAGCGCTCCTGCATCCACGGCCCGGTGTGGGACCAGGCCTTGCCGCGCAGATCGTGGATCTCGTCGTCGGTGATGGTGTGGCCGAGCGCGGCCAGCGACGTGGTCAGGACGTGGTGGGCGATCGACTCGGTGTCGACGAGGGTCCCGTCGAGGTCGAACACCACACCGGCGAGCGTGGACATGCCGGGCCTCGGTCGTGGGGTGCGGATGGGCGTCGCCGGGGACGGCCCGGCTACAGGATCGACAGGTACTTGTCGAGCTCGAAGCGACTGACGTAGCTGGTGTAGGACTGCCAGTCACGACGCTTGTTGGCCAGGAAGAACGAGAACAGCCGCTCCCCCAGCACGTCGGCGACCAGGTCGGACTGCTCCATGGCCGCGACGGCCGCACCAAGGTCGCTCGGCAGGCTCACGATGCCCGCGTCGTCGCGTGCCCGACTGCCCAGCTCGTAGGTGTTGTCGGAGCTCTGCGGCGGCAGCTCGTAGCCCTCCTCGATCCCGGTCAGGCCGGCGGCCAGCAGGACCGAGAAGGCGAGGTAGGGGTTGGTCGCCGGGTCCGGCGCCCGGTACTCGATGCGGGCCGCGGCGCCGTTGCGGGGCCGGGACCGCGGGATGCGCACCAGTGCGGAGCGGTTGGCCTGGCCCCACGACACGTTCACGGGCGCCTCGAACCCGGGCGTCAACCGCTTGTAGGAGTTGACCCACTGGTTGGTGACGGCCGTGAACTCCGGGGCGTGGGCCAGGATGCCGGCCGTGAAGGCGCGCGCGGTGTCCGACATGTTCAGCTCGTCGTCGGCGGGGTCGAAGAAGGCGTTGTCGTCCCCGTCGAACAGCGACAGGTGCAGGTGCATCGCCGAACCCCACTCGCCCTGCAGCGGTTTGGGCATGAACGTCGCGTAGATCCCCCGCTGGATCGCGACCTCCTTGACGATCAGCCGGAAGGTCATGATGTTGTCGGCCATGGTCAGCGCATCGGCGTCGCGCAGGTCGATCTCGTGCTGGCTGGGGCCGACCTCGTGGTGGGAGTACTCGACCGAGATGCCCATCTTCTCCAGCAGGTCGATGGCCTCGCGCCGGAAGTCCTGCTGGACGTCCAACGGGGTCATGTCGAAGTACGACCCGTTGTCCAGTGGGGTCGGCTCCTCGGGCGACGCGAACAGGTAGAACTCCATCTCCGGGTGGACGTAGAACGTGTAGCCCATCCGCGTGGCGCGTTGCAGCTGGCGCTTGAGCACCTGTCGGGGGTCGGCCTCGAAGGCCTCGCCGTCGGGCGTCACGACGTCGCAGAACATGCGGGCCACGCCCCGGGACTCGGGACGCCACGGCAGCACCTGGAACGTCGAGGCGTCCGGGGCCGCGATCATGTCGGCCTCCTGGACCCGCGCGAAGCCCTCGATGGCCGACCCGTCGAAGCCGATGCCCTCCTCGAAGGCGGTCTCGAGCTCGGCGGCGGTGATGGCCACCGACTTGAGGAAGCCCAGGACGTCGGTGAACCACAACCGGATGAACCGGATGTCGCGCTCCTCGACGGTGCGCAGCACGTACTGCTGCTGCTTGTCCACGCGTGGCCCCACTCTGCCCCCCGGGGAGGCGCTCGGTCGAACCGCCAGACTAGGACCCCCACCGGCCAACCGGCGACTCCGTGGCCGACGCGGCCCGATGAAGGCGTGCGTCGCCGCCTCGTCGTCACAGGGGTCCGACGGGGGGGTGTCGGCACCCGCGAGGGGGTCGGAGGCGGGGACGATTCGGGTCATGGCGGCCCTCCGGACGACGAGTTCATGGCCACGTCCTGGATCGGAGCGACGGCGGGGTTTGGGGGGTGGGGGGACGAACCGGACCACATGGAACGTCGGGCACCCCCGGAGGGGTGCCCGACGCGTTCATGGAGGCGTTTCAGGCAGGCGAGGATTCCGTCGCGCCGACCGATGCCGCGTCGGCCTCCTCACGCTCTGCCAGCATCCGCGCGACGACTGGAATGTCGTCGGCGTAGCCCTCCACACCGTGCTCGTGCCAGTCCAGACCCTCGAGTTCGATCTGGCTGGACACGCGCAAGCCGAAGATCTTGTCAACCACGAAGAACAGGATCGAGGCGCAGACCGCGACGAACGCGGTGATCGCCAGGACGCCGACCAGCTGGGTGCCGACCGAGAAGCCGGCCTCGCGACCGGCGGCGTAGAAGCCGACCGCGAGCGTGCCGATGGCGCCACAGACCCCGTGGACCGAGACCGCGCCCACCGGGTCGTCGACCTTGATGCGCTCGATTCCGAGCGTGGAGAGGACGACGACGATGCCGCAGATCGCGCCGACGACGAACGCGCCGACGGAGCCGGCGAGGTCCGGGCCGGCGGTGATGCCGACCAGGCCGGCCAGCACGCCGTTGCCGGCCATGATCGGGTCGGGCTTGCGGGAGATGATCCACGAGGTCGCGAAGGCGAGGCAGCCACCCGTGGCGCCGGCGAGCACCGTGGTGAACAACACGTGGCCGATGGCCCCGCCCTGGCCGGTCGCGGCCAGGGTCGAACCGCCGTTGAACCCGAACCAACCCAGCCACAGGATGAACACGCCGGTCAGCGCCAGCGGAACGGAGTGGCCCGGGATGGGGTTCTTGGAGCCGTCGGAGTTGTAGCGACCGATGCGGGGCCCAAGGATGGCGGCACCGACGAAGGCGGCGACACCACCGGTGAGGTGCACGATCGACGAGCCGGCGAAGTCGTAGTAGCCGAGCTCGCTCAACCAGCCCTCGCCGCTCCACTGCCAGTGGGACACCACCGGATAGATGAAGGCCGTGATCGCCAGCGAGACGAAGAGGTAGCCGACGAAGTTCATGCGTTCGGCGACGGCACCGGACACGATCGTGGCTGCGGTCGCGGCGAACACGAGCTGGAAGATGAACTGGACCCCGTCACCACCCAGCACCGATGACGCCGCATCGGGCTCGAAGAAGAACCCGGAGGTCCCCAGCAACCCGCCCGTGCTCGTGCCGTAGGCGATGGCACCGCCGACGGCCCAGTAGGCCACGCCGCCGATCGCCATGTCCGCCAGGTTCTTGGCGCCGATGTTGGCCGAGTTCTTGGCGCGGGTCAGACCGGTCTCCACCAGGGTGAACCCGGCCTGCATGAAGAAGACGAGTGCGGCGGCCAGGCCGACCCACACCACGTCGAGGTCATAGGAAAGGGATTCGATGGTGGCGTCCTGTGCGGATGCCGGGCCCCCGAGTGCGAGGAGCAGCAGGACACCGCCTGCCACCCCCAAAGTCTTGCGCTTCATGGAATGCTCCTGGATCGTTCGGTCGGTGGTCGGTCGGTCACGGCCAGGCGACGCTGCCCCCGTTGCCGCTTGCAGGGGCAAGGATGCGAGGTCGCCGTTTCACCGGTGTGCGCGCAATGTTTCGGGCATGTTGCGTTTTGGTCGTGGCGCATCCGGCGCCGGGGCGGGATCGATCCAGCCGCTCGGGGCGGTGCCCGAGGCGTGACCCGGCGCGGCGTCGGCACGACGGGCCAGCAGCCGTCGGTCCGGTCCAGCACACTCGGCCACGACCTCCGTCTCCGAACCAGGCACCCTGCCCATGACCCTGCGCATCGCCCTGGCCCAGGTCGCCACCCGCGTGGGCGACGTCGACCACAACACCCAGCTGGTGCTGGACGCGTGGGCCGCGGCCGCCGACCAGGGCGCCGACGTCGTGGTCTTCCCCGAACTGGCGATCACCGGGTACCCGCCGGAGGACCTGCTGCTCAAGCCGGAGTTCCTGGCCGCGACAGTTCGTGCCGGAACCCGCCTGGCCGCCGAGGGCCCGGCCGGGACGGTGGCCATCGTCGGGACCGTCGGGGAGGTCGGGGAGGCCGAGGCGATCGGCGACGGCGAGGCCGCGGACCCCGACAGCTGGGACGTGTCGGTGTCGGCGAGGCGGTTGCGCAACCGCGCGCTGGTCCTGGCCGACGGACGCCTCGTGGCGACCTACGACAAGTGGCGCCTGCCCAACTACGGGGTGTTCGACGAGGCCCGCTACTTCATCCCCGACGACGATCCGCTGGTGGTCACCGTGGCCGGGGTCCCGGTCGGCGTCACGGTGTGCGAGGACCTGTGGCACGACGCCGGGCCGGTGGCCCAGTCGGTCGACCGGGGCGCCGCCGTGGTGGTCAACCTCAACGCCTCCCCGTGGCATCGCGACAAGCGCGCCGGGCGTGAGGAGTGGGTGGTGCACCACGCGGCCGCCCGGTCGGTGCCCGTGGTGTACGTCAACTGCGTCGGGGGCCAGGACGACGTCGTGTTCGACGGCGACTCGATGGTGGCCGACGCGACCGGGGCGATCATCGCCCGCGGCCCGCAGTTCCGTCCGGAGCTGCTGGTCGTGGACCTCGAGGTCGACCCCGTCGAGGTCCCGTCGATCGGTCTGCCCGGCGTCGGGGGGGATCGCGCACCGCTGCCCGACCGCACCGACGCCGACCGCATGGGCCCGGTCGAGGAGGTGTGGGAGGCGCTGGTGCTCGCCACCGGCGACTACTGCCGTCGCAACGGCTTCGACCGCGTCATCGTGTCGTTGTCGGGCGGGATCGATTCCGCCCTGACCGCCACGATCGCGGCCGATGCGCTGGGGCCCGACGCGGTCATCGGGGTCCTGCAGCCGTCCCCCTACTCCAGTGGCCACTCGGTCGACGATGCGCGGGAACTGGCCGACCTGCAGGGGATGCGCGTCCACCTGGTCGACATCCAGCCCGGCATGGAGGCGATGGACGCGATGCTGTCCGACGTCCTGCATGCGGAGGCCACGGGCGTCAGCGCCGACGACGACACCATCAGCGTCACCGAGGAGAACATCCAGTCCCGGTTGCGTGGGATGGTCACGATGGCGATCTCCAACGCCACCGGCGCGCTGGTGCTCACGACGGGCAACAAGTCCGAGTACGCCGTTGGCTACGCGACCCTGTACGGCGACATGGCCGGCGGGTTCGCGCCGCTCAAGGACGTCCCCAAGACGCTGGCGTTCGACCTCGCACGGTGGCGCAACACCCGCAGCCCGGCGATCCCCGACAACACGATCACCAAGCCGCCGTCGGCCGAGCTGCGCCCGGACCAGCTCGACGAGGACTCGCTGCCGCCCTACCCGGTGCTCGACGACATCATCGCCGGCTACGTCGAGGACGACCTGGGCATCGCCGCGATCGCGGAGCGCGGACACGACCCGGACCTGGTGCGCGAGGTCGTGCGCATGATCGACCGGGCCGAGTTCAAGCGACGCCAGGCCGCCCCCGGCCCCAAGGTCACCAAACGCGCGTTCGGCAAGGAGCGTCGCGTCCCCATCACCCACGGCTGGCGAGGCTGAACCAAGCCGGGGAGAACGAGCGCAGCGAGTTCTCCAACCTGACCGAGGAACGAGGTCAGGCACCATGGGTGGCGGGGCTGAGCGAAGCCCAAAGTTGCCCGCGGCGGTCCGTCACCCGCGCCGACGGCGACGCGTCGGGTGGCGGTCGGGGTGGCCGCGGACCCCGTTGCCCACGGGCTACCGTGGCGGCCCGCCCATCCCACACACCGCCCGACTGGTCCATCCGTGCCCGACGCCGTGTCCGACGACGCCCGCCCGGCCCGCCGCGATTTCCGCATCCACACCCAGCAGCGTGGTGGCTACCAGGGCGCGGTCATGCACGACGTGCAGCTGATCCTGTCCGAGACCGGCGCGATGATCTGGGCCCAGACCTTCACCGACCCCGAGCAGGCGGGCGACTTCCTCGACCGCCTCGAGTCCGACCTCGACGAGCTCGACACGGTCGCCTTCCGCGAGCGCTACTCGGTGCCGTCCTCGATGTGACCGGGGCCGCCCGGGCCCGCGTCGGGACCCCCCGACCGCTGCGTCAGTCGCGTGGGCGCCGTCCGGCGCGACCACTCCCCCTGGCGAGGTGGGCATGCAGCGCGTCGGGATCACGTTCGATCCCGTCGATCAGCAGGCCGGCGTGGATCCGGTAGGCCCGGTTGATCCACAGCAGCACCGGCGTCACGTTCTCGATGTACTCGGAGTTGCGCAGCGGCCCGCAGTTGACCCCCCACATGCCCGCGATCCGCGAGGCCAGGTGGGCCACCCGGTGCACGGCCTCGGCGTCGTCACCACAGATCAGCACATGCGTGTCGATGGGCTCGTCGAGCCGCAGCAACCGGGTGCTGGACACGTCGTGGAACGCCGACACGACCCGGGCGTCGGGCAGCAGGTCCTGGCACTGCTCGGCCGCCGACCCCTCCGGCACCGGCACGGCACGGGGTCCCAGGTCGTCGAAGGCCATCGGGTTGACGACGTTGCACACGACCTTGTCACCGATGGCGTCGACCAGGTCCGGCAGGCTGGTGGCCTGGGCGGCGTAGGGGACGGCCACGACGACGATCTCGGCGGCGGCCGCCACGTCCGCGTTGGTCCCCCCGTGCACGCTGCCCGACCCGTCCACGACCACGCTGGCCTCGTCCAGTCGCCGGCGGACGTCGGCGACCGCCTCGTCGGCACCGGCCCGGGTCCGCGACCCGATGCGGACCTCGTGGCCGGCGGCCGCCCATCGGGTTGCCAGGCCACGCCCCTGTGGTCCCGTGCCGCCGACGATCCCGAGCACCTCACGGAGGTCCGGACTGGTCACGTCAGGCGCCCATCGGTCGGCTCACTCGGGGTCGTCGATGCCCAGCGCGGCCAGGCGCCGGTGGTGGTTGCCCATCACGTCGATCGCGAGCCGACGCACCTCGGCGGGGTCCGAGCCGGCCAGCAGGACCTCCAGCGCGTCGGAGTCGGTCACGACCCGCTGGTAGTTGGTCAGGGCCCGGCCCACGACCTCGGCCGACCGGGCCCGCACGCGCTCGACGTCCTCGTCGGTGTGCATGCCCCGCCGCAGTTCGGCGAGCGCGAACGCCGCGACGCGGTCGTCGCCTGCGGCCAGGTCCTCCGCCAGGCGCCGGGTCGACCCCTCCAGGTGGGGCGCCAGCATCCCCGCGAAGTCGTGGGCGATCGGCCACGCGAACGCCAGGTCGGTGCACACCTCCTCCCACGTGCCCGTGGCGAGGTCGCCGAAGAAGTCGTCGAAGGCCTGGCGCTGATGCTCCAGCACCGGTTCGGGCAGGTCGGTCAACGTGTCGAGGTGGTCGCGCCAGGAGCGCCACAGCTCGTGGGCGCGGGCGGTCCGTCGGGCCAGTTCCTCCGACGTGCGCACGTCCGGTGCCAGCGGGACGGCCGCCACGGCGGCGACCCACGCACGCAGCTGGCCGTAGGCCAGTGCGCCCACCAGTTGCGCGACGGCCAGCCGGGCGTCGTCGGGTCCGGCCATCAGCGGGCCGCCATCAGGTGGTGGAGCGGCGGGGCCGCCAGCCGAGGCGCTCGGAGATGTCCCGGGCGGTCTGGAGCACCCGCAGCGCCACGGACTCGGGCTCGGGCAGCCGTGCGGTCGGCGCCACGATGCCCACCGCGGCCACGGCCTGGCGTCCATGGTTGAACACGGGTGCGGCGACCCCCGAGGCGCCGGCCTCCAGCTCGTCGCGGGTGTAGGCCACTCCCCGCTGGCGGACCGCCTGGAGTTCGGGGTCACCCGCGCCCTCGGGCAGGAACGCCAGCAGCGCGCGGCCGTGGGCCGACACGCCCAGGGGGTGGCGGTAGCCGACGCGGTAGTTGACCGACACGACCCGCTCGGCGGGTTCGACGACGTCCACGACCACCAGGTCGTCGCGGTCGCGAACGGCCAGGCACGCGGTCTCCCCGGTCTCCTCGGCGAGGCCCTTGAGCACCGGACCCGCGAGCCGCCGGACCTCCAGCCCCTGGGCGGCCCGGACACCGAGTTCCAGCACGGCCAGGCCGAGCCGGTACTTGCGCGTCTGGGGGTCGCGCGTGACGTAGCCCTCCTCGGTCAACGTCTCCAGCAACCGGTACAGCACGGCCCGGTCCAGGCCGGTGGTGTCGGCCAGCCCCGACACGGTGTCCCCGTCGTCGGCCTCGCCAAGGGCGCCCAGCAGCGCCAGCCCCCGCCCGAGCGTTCGAGATCCGGTCGAACGACCCGAAGTGCCACCGGACTTGGCCACGCTGCTTCCTCCTGGAGACGCGGGTCGTGGTGGCGTCGGCGCCGCTCCCCCGGCAGACCGTGGCGACCCGGTGGTGACCGGTCGGCACGTCGCGTCGGGACCGTGCGCCGGCGTCGTGCCGTCGCCCCGACCGCCGAGTATGGCTGAGCGCACCCCGCACGGTCAAGCGGAGCCACTGAACAGTCGGCTCCCCGGACGGGCCGTGGCGTCGTCCAGCGGGGCGCAGGTGACCTGCGTGGCGACGCCGCAGGGCCACCCGGGACCACGGGGTGTGCTCGCTACGATCGACCGCCCATCGACGCTTCCCGCCCCATCGAGGCCAACCGTGTCCGAGTTCTTCCTGCCAACGCACCTGCGTGCCGACGCCACCGCGGCCACCGGCGCTGCCACCGCCGGCGCCGTGCGAGGTGACGACGAGGACGACAAGCCCAACGGCGAGACGCCGGAGATGCCCCTGCTGATGTCCGGCCGGGCCCAGGCGTTCAACAAGTTGTTCGAAAAGCGCATCCTGTTCCTCAACGGGCCGCTCGAACAGGAGACCTCCGACGCGCTGGTGGCCCAGTTGCTGGCGCTGGACGCGGAGAACGACGACGACATCACGCTGTACGTCAACTCCCCCGGTGGGATCATCACCGGGATGTTCGCGATCTACGACACCATGCACCTGCTCCGGTCGGACGTGAACACGCGCTGCATCGGGTTGGCGGCCTCCGCGGGTGCCTTCCTGCTGGCCACCCCGACCGGCAGGCGCCAGGCGACCGAGAATGCCCGCATCATGATCCACCAGCCGTTGGGCGGCGCCCGTGGGTCGGCCAAGGACATCGAGATCCAGGCCCGCAACATCCTGTGGATGCGCGAGCGGCTCAACCAGCTGTTGGCCGGAGCGACCGGCAAGACCGTCGACCAGATCGCCACCGACACCGACCGGGACAACTGGATGACCGCGCCCGAGGCCCTCGAGTACGGCCTGGTCGACGAGATCGTGGACACCCGCCAGGGTGCGTGAGTCGGTGAGCCCGCTGCGCTGCGGACGCTGACGACCACGACGACGAACGCCCGACCGGATTCCGGTCGGGCGTTCGTCGTTGGGGGTGGTCGTCAGATCTTGTCGAGGACCTTGTCGGGGAGGTCGTCGTCGGGGACGTAGAGGTAGTACTCCTCGTCGTCCTCCTCCCAGTCCATCTCCACGACGTCCTTGGTCACCGCGGCCTTGCAGAACTGCAGGAAGCCGCCGTAGCCGAAGTCCTTCTCGGAGAAGTTCTCCTGGCGCTTGCGGAGCTGGTCCTTGAGACCCGACAGCGGCGGGTCGCCGCCCAGTTCGCCCATCAGCTCGATGACGGTGTTTCGCAGCAGGTCGAAGGCCTCCTGCTCGTTGCCACCACCGCTGGACTCGGAGTCGGGGAAGTCGACCTCGGGGTCGCCGG
Source organism: uncultured Nitriliruptorales bacterium (assembly GCA_963735045.1). Lineage (GTDB taxonomy): Bacteria > Actinomycetota > Nitriliruptoria > Nitriliruptorales > Nitriliruptoraceae > Salsipaludibacter. Next base: position 1,701,452 of record CAVTIZ010000003.1, read on the forward strand.
GGGCGGTGCCCTCGGTCAGCTTGACGGTGCCCTGGCCCTCGAGGTGGCGCAGCAGTTCCTGGAAGCCCCGGAACCCGTAGTCGCCCTCGTTGAAGGTCGGGTCCTTGCGCAGCAGGGCCCGCTTGAGGTTGGAGGCCTGCACGGCCCCGGCGGCGCTGGACTGCATGCCCGACAGCGTGCGCTTGATGACGCGCTCGAGCTGCTGGAGGTCCTGCTTGCCCGACGACTTGGAGGGGGCGTCGGAGGACTTGCCGCTCTTCTTCTTCGTCTTGGAGCGCGACGACTTCTTGTTGGACCCGCCGGAGGAGCGCGGTGGCGCCCCGTCGAGCCGGTCGTAGAAGATGAACTCGTCGCACGACGGCGGCAGCATGTTGGACGTGGAGCCCTTCATGCCCACGCCGATCACGCGCTTGTTCAGCTCGCGCAGCTTGGACACCAGTGGGGTGAAGTCGGAGTCGCCGGAGACGATCACGAACGTCGACACGAAGTCGCGTGTGAGCGCGAGCTCCATGGCATCGACGGCCATCTGGATGTCGGCGGCGTTCTTGCGCACCGAGTCGGAGCGCTGCGGGATCTCGATGAGTTCGATGTTGCCATCGACGAGGCCGCGGCGGTCGTCCCGGAACAGGTTCCAATCGGCGTAGGCCCGCCGGGTGATGAGCCTGCCACGTTCGGCAAGCGCATCCAGCAGCGGGGAGACATCGAAGCGGAGTCCAATGTCACGGGCCCCGATCGCCACGTTCTCGTGGTCGATGTACAGGGCGAGGCGTTCTTCGGTCTGGTCATGTGTAGTCATGGCATCCACGATAGCGGGCCGACCCAACGGCTCGATCCACCACCGTGGTCGAACAGGCCCGAAATCGGGGAATGTCGTGCGATTCAGGACCGCGTCCGGCGTCCGGCGGCCGACCGGGGACCGCCTCAGGCACCGGCCCGCGTGGCCACGGCGTCCGCCCGATCCAGCAGGACGTGCACGACCTCGCCGAGCCTCGTGTCGTCGGCGACGTCGGAGGACCCGTAGGCCCCGGAGACGTTGCGGGCCAGCACCCCCTCCAGCACCACCGCCAGCTTCCAGTAGCCGAAGGCCACGTAGTGGTCGAGGCGGGACAGGTCCAACGGACTGCGGGCCGCGTACCGGTCCAGGACGTCGTCGAACGGCGGGACACCCGGGATGGTCGCGGCCGACGGGATCATGGGGATCCCGCCGTCGTCGTCGACGGCGTCCCAGTAGACCTTGAGCAGGCCCAGGTCGGCCAGCGGGTCGCCGAGCGTGCACAGCTCCCAGTCCAGCACGGCCACGACCGTGCCGTCGTCGGCCAGCATGAGGTTGTCCAGCCGGTAGTCGCCGTGGACGATCCCGTCGACCTGCTGGGGCGGCAGGTCGGCCACCAGCCGATCGCGGATCGTGGTGATGGCCGGCACCTCGCGCGACGCTCCGCGTTCGTACTGGCGGTGCCACACGTGCAGTTGCCGGGCCAGGTAGTCGGAGCGCGTGCCGAGGTCACCCAGGCCCACCTCGTCCGGCGACAGGGCGTGCAGGTCGGCCAGCACGTCCACCAGGTCGCGGGCGGCACGGCCACGCGCCGCGCGGTCGAGCGCGTCGGCGTCGGCCGCCGTGCGAACCACGTGGGCGTCGACGAAGTCCATCACGTAGAACGGGGCGTCGAGCACGCCCGGGTCGGGCTCCAGGCCCACGGTGGTGGGAACGGGGACCGGCGAGTCCGCCAGCGCGGCCATGACCCGGTGCTCGCGGGCCACGTCGTGGGCACCGGCCAGGACCGAGTGCAGGGGCGGGCGTCGCAGCACCCAACGACGTCCCGCCCGGTCGGTGACGCGGTAGGTGAGGTTGGAACGGCCCCCGGCCACGCGTTCGAAGGCCAGCGGCGCGACCACCTCGGCCCGTCGGGACAGCCACGCCGTCACGGCCGACGCGTCGATCCCCGGCGGGTCGGCGACCGCGCCGTCGTCGGGCTCGCCGTCGTCGGGCTGGCCGTCGTCGGGCTGGCCGTCGTCGGGCGCCGCGTCCTGGACCACCTCACGTCTCCCGACTCGGCTGCCGGGCCGACGCTACCGCCGACCCCGCCGCGCGGGCCCCGGCCGGGTGGGCCCTCAGGCGGTGGCCGTGGCGGGGTCGGTGCTGGTGGTCCCGACCGCGTCCGAGGCAGGTTCGGGCGCATGGCGGCGTGCCCACAACGCCAGCATCGCGGGCAGGACGATGATCGACGACAGCAGCGCCAGCCCGATCGTCAGCGCCAGCACCACGCCGAACTGCCGGAACGGCGAGATGCTCGAGAACACCAGCATGCCGAAACCGGCCATCGTGGTGGCCGCGGACCCGACCAGGGCACCCCCCGTGTTGCGGAGGGTGTCGGTCATGGCCGACAGGGTGTCGTCGTGGGTGCGCCGGTCCTCCAGGAACCGGTTGACCACGTGGATGCCGAACGGCACCCCGATGCCGATGGCCAGGGCCGACACCATCGCGGTCAGGACGTTGAACGGGATCCCGAAGGCGGCCATCAGGCCGAACACCCAGGCAACCACGATCGCCACGGCCACGATCGCCAGCACGCCCAACCAGGGCTTGCGCTCGCGGACCCAGAACGCCAGGGCGAGGATCACCATCGAGGCCACCAGGGTGATGACCAGGCCGCGGACCTGGCTGGCCTGGAGTTCGCCGAGCACGAGGTCGACCAGCAGGCCGTCCGAGGCCAGGGCATGGTCCAGCCCGGCGTCGTCCAACACCTGGGCCTGGTCCTCCAGACCGGCACGCAGGTCGTCGACGTCGTCCCCGGCCGACGTCGGCACGGTCACCACCGCCGCGTCGACGTTGCCGCCGTCGTCCATCGCGACCAGTCCGGCCGCCGACGGGTCCAGGGCCAGCAGGCCGTCGTAGAGCAGGGGGACGTCGGTGTCCGACGACACCCCGGCGTCGGTGCCCAGACCACTGTCGCCCAGTTCCTGGGCGAAGGCCAGCACCTGCGCGAGGTCCACGCCCTCCGGCAGGTCACCGGCACCGCCCTGCTGTTGTTCCAGGGCCTGCTGCACGACCCCCAGGCGCGTGGTCACCGACTCCACCGGCACCTGGGTGCGCACGTCGTCCAGCGTGGCCACCCCGTCGGAGAAGGTCGCCACGGCGTCCAGCGCCTCGGGCGTGCTCAGGTCACCGGTCACCAGCACCTGGGTCTGTTCGGTGACGTCACCCTGGAAGGCGTCCTGGGTGCGCTCGATCTCGGCCAGGGCGGGCGAGTCGGTCGGGAAGAACTCGGTCTGGCTGAACTCGGTGGACAGCCCGGTGGCGCTGATGCCGCCGGCCACCACCAGCGCGGCCGCGACGCCCAGGATGACCCACGGTCGCCGCACGGCCAGGGGCGCCACGGCGCCGGCCGCTCGTCCCAGCAGCCCGGGCTCACTGGAGTGGCTGCGCTCGGGCCGCAGGGTGCCCTTGGCCTCCCGGCGACGGTCCACCAGGACCCGCACGGCCGGCACGAAGGTCAGCATGATGGTGAAGGCCGCCAGGACGCCGATCGCGGCGAAGACGCCGAAGTCCTGCAACGGGGGCAGCGGGTTGGACAGGTTGGTCAGGAAGCCCACGACGGTGGTCACCGTGGCCAGTGCGAGCGCGACGCCCACGGCCCCGATGGCGCCGGTGGCCGCGGCGGCGGGGGCATTGCCGCTGGCCCGCTCCTCGCGGTAGCGCATGGTGAGGTGGATGCCGTAGTCGACGCCCAGGCCGACCAGCAGGATCGGGACCGCGGTCGACATCTCGCTCTGGCCACCGATCAGCCCGATGCCACCGGGGCCGAGCAACGCCGCCACGCCCTGCATCCACACGATGGTGAACACCAGGCCGAGCATGGAGCTGATCACGTCGGTCGGGCGACGGTAGATCGCCACCAGGATCAGGACGATGACCCCGAAGGCCGCCAACAGCAGGGTCGTGAGCTGGCTCTCGATCGTGTCGGAGATGCTGGCCGTCAGTGCGGCGATGTCGAAGGGCCGCACCTCGAAGGCACCGCTGTCGGTGTCGACGTCCTGGCGCAGGTCGCTGATGGCCGACTGCACGGGGCTGGTGCCGTCGTCGGCCAGGGAATCGCCGTCGACGAACACGATGGCGACCCCGGCGGTGGCACTGGTCGGGGTGACGTCACCGCCCAGCGTTGCCGACAGCAGGCCGCGCTGGGCCTCGGGGATGGCCTGCAACGCCTGCTGGTGGAGCTGGTCGACCTGCTCGTCGGTCAGCGTGGCCGGGTCGATGCCCTGCTCCTGGGCCGCGCCGAGCACGAGGTCACCCCACGTCAGGACGGCCGGCTGCTGCTCGGTCTCGTCCACCAGGGCGTCGGCGATCGTGGCGTCGGAGCGGATCTGCTGCTGGAGGTCGGCCGCGACGGCGATCCCGTCGGCCGACAGCATGTCGCCGCCGTCGGGGGCGTAGACGCTGACCTGCACCGCCGCACGGTCGTCGCCGGCGAACCGGGTCGCGATCGTGTCCTGGGTGGCCGAGATCTCGTTGGCCGGGAGGAAGTTCTGGAATCCCTGCTCCTGCTCGGTCATGGTGGCGGCGGCCGCCCCGAAGACGGCGGTCAGCAGGAACGTGACGACCACGACGGCGATCGGCGACCGTCGAACGACGGCCTGGATGGCGGAGATGATGGCTTGCACGGAGGTCCCCCGGGGACGATGGCGTGGCGTGGGCCCGTGACGGTCACGACCGGGCCGGGTCGACCCGGTCCGGTGCGCGGCACCACCGAGGTCGGTTGAAATACTTGCCGAATGAAACTATCATCATTCGCACGGATGGGGCAACCCGCCGGTCCGTCTCGTCACCTTTGGAGGGCACCCGTGCCGCCGTCACCTGCGTCACTGCACCGGCCCGGCGCCGGTGGTGACGACACGCCGGCCGAGGTGCTCGCCGGTGGTGGCGTGGACGACACCGTGCGTGGCCTGGCCGACGCGATGGCCCGGTTCCGGACCCTGGCCGCCGAGGCCGCCGACCGGATGGCCACCGCCCTCGACCTGCCGACCGGGCAGTTCGCGGCCCTGTTGGCCGTCGACGAGGGCGCCGTCAACGTGTCGGCCGTCGCCCACCAGTGCCTGACGCACCTGTCCAACGCGTCGCGCACCGTCGACGCCCTGGTGCAGGCCGGCTTGGTGGACCGGGCCGCGGATCCCGACGACCGCCGGGCCGTGCTGCTGTCGGTGACGGCGACCGGCCGCGAGCGCCTCGACTGCCTCCACGACAACCGGGACCGCTTCATGGCCCGCGCCCTGGGCGACATCGGTGCCGCCGATCGTGTGCGGTTGGTCGACCTGCTCGCCCGACTCGTGGGCAACCTCGAGGACCTCGTGGCCTGCGACGACCCCTTCGCCGCCCCGCCCCGCGAGGCCGGCGAACCCGGTGCGGACGCCGGTCCCGCCCCCACGCCCCGACCGGGCGGCGCCGAGGCGGCCTGACGCCCGGCGCGTGACGACTCAGTCGTCGGCGTCGACTGCCGGTGCGGGGGCCTGCCCGTCGGCGTCCCCGTCGGCCTCGCCCGTGACCTGCCCCGTGACCTCCCCACCGACTTCCCACGTGTTGCCGGTCGACAGCAGGTCGGCGAGGCTGCCCCGACCGCGATCGGCCACCGAACGGTCGACCTGGTCGTTGAGCAGGTCGTCGTAGACCGGACGCTCGACCTGGCGGAAGATCCCCAACGGCGTCGGGCCGGTCGGGTTGTGGGACAACCGGGACAGCGCGAAGGCCGTCGTCGGCTCGGTGCGGCCGGGATCGTGGACGACGATGCGGTCCCCGGCCTCGACCGTGGGCACGATCAGCAGCGACCCGTCGTCGTCGGCCACCACCGCGCGATCACCGTCCACGCCGAAGATGATCGGCTGGCCGGCGACCAGCGGGATCTGGTTGATGACCTTGGTGTCACGGTCGGTGATGGCCTCGGCGAAGTCCTTGTTGAACACCACGCAGTTCTGGTAGATCTCCACCAGGGACGCCCCACGGTGGGCATGGGCGGCGGTCAGGACCTCGGTCAGGTGGGCGCGGTCGGTGTCGATGGTCCGCGCCACGAACGTCGCCTCGGCGCCCAGCGCCAACGACACCGGGTTGAGCGGCTGGTCGATGGACCCCATCGGCGTCGACTTGTGGATCGACCCCAGGGGCGAGGTCGGCGAGTACTGACCCTTGGTCAGCCCGTAGATCTCGTTGTTGAACAACAGGATCGTGATGTTGACGTTGCGACGCAGGGCGTGGACCAGGTGGTTGCCCCCGATGGACAGGGCGTCGCCGTCGCCGGTGATGACCCACACGTCCAGGTCGGGCCGTGCCGACGCCAGCCCGGTGGCGATCGCCGGTGCACGACCGTGGATGGAGTGGATCCCGTAGGTGTCCATGTAGTAGGGGAACCGGCTCGAGCACCCGATGCCCGACACGAACACCGTGTCGGACGGGTCGCGGCCGAGGTCGGCCAGCAGCTTCTGCAGCGTGGCCAGGATCGCGTAGTCGCCACACCCCGGGCACCAGCGCACCTCCTGATCGGAGGTGAAGTCCTTCTTGGTGAAGGCCTCGGGGTGCTGGGGCAGTTCGCGTGTCGTCGTGGCGTCGCTGCTCATGCCGGGACCTCCTGGGATCGCACGCGCGGTCCGTCGTCGCGCGACGGCGGGGACAACAGCTCGTCGATGGCCTGGGCGACCTCGGCCGCACGCAGCGGCTGGCCGGTGACCCGGTTGTGGCCCACCACGTCGACCAGGTACTCGGCCCGGAGCAGCAGTCGCAGCTGGCCGCTGTTGTTCTCGGGCAGCAGGACGCGGGGGTAGCGGGCCAACACCTCCCCGAGGTCGCGCGGGAACGGATTGAGGTGGCGCAGGTGCACCCGGGCCACCCGGTGGCCGGCGTCACGTGCCTGGTTGACCCCGCCGCGGATCGGGCCGTAGGTCGAACCCCACCCGATCACCAGCAGGTCGGCGGGCGACCCGTCGTCGACACCGGGATCGTCGACCTCCAGCGGTGGCAGCGAGGCGGCCACGGCCTGGACCTTGTCGTGGCGCAGGCGGGTCATCGCGTGGTGGTTGTCGGCGTCGTAGGAGATGTTGCCCGTGGTGGCGTCCTTCTCCAGCCCGCCGATCCGGTGGGCCAGCCCCGGCGTCCCGGGCAGCGCCCACGGTCGTGCCAGGGTGTCGGGGTCGCGCAGCAGGGGCACGAAGCCCTCCGGCGTGTTGGGCTCGGTGGTGAAGGCGACGTCGATGGTCGGCAGCGACGACGGATCGGGCAGCAGCCACGGCTCCGACGACGTGGCGAGGAAGCCGTCGGACAGCAGCACCACCGGGGTGCGGTGGACCAGGGCGATCCGGGCGGCCTCGAACGCGGCGTAGAAGGCGTCCGACGGTGACTGCGCGGCGACCACCGGCAGTGGGGATTCGCCGTTGCGACCGAACATGGCCTGCAACAGGTCGGACTGCTCGGTCTTGGTCGGCAGGCCGGTCGACGGGCCCCCACGCTGGACGTTGACCAGGACCAGCGGGAGCTCGGTGGCCAGCGCGAGCCCCAGCGCTTCGCCCTTGAGGGCCAGCCCGGGCCCCGACGTGCCGGTCACGGCCAGGTGGCCCCCGAAGGAGGCGCCGATGGCGGACCCGATCGCGGCGATCTCGTCCTCGGCCTGGAACGTGCGCACGCCGAAGTGCTTGAGCCGCGACAGCTCGTGGAGGATGTCGGAGGCCGGCGTGATCGGGTAGGACCCGTAGAAGATGTCGAGGCCGGACTGCACGCTGGCGGCGACCAGGCCATAGGCGAGCGCCTGGTTGCCGGTGATCTGGCGGTAGCGACCGGCCGCCAGGGGGGCCGCCGGCACCGTGTAGGTGTAGACGAACGCCTCGGTGGTCTCGCCGTAGGCATGGCCGGCGTGCAGCACCCGGACGTTGGCGTCGGCGATCTCGGGTCGGCTGGCGAACTTGGTGCGCAGCCAGTCGACGGTGGGCTCGATGGGCCGCGAGAACATCCACGACACCAGGCCGAGGGCGAACATGTTCTTCGCGCGCTCGGCCTCCTTCTTGTTGAGGAGACCGTCCGCGACGTCGTCGGCGAGCGCCCGCAGGGTCAGGTCGGTGATCGGCACCTCGTGGACGCGGAAGTCGTCGAGGCTGTCGTCGTCGAGCGGGTTGGCGTCGTAGCCGGCCTTGCCCAGGTTGCGTCGCGTGAACGCGTCGGTGTTGAGGATGAGGGTCCCGCCCGACTTCAGGGCCCGGAGGTGCTTGGCCAGGGCCGCCGGGTTCATGGCCACCAGCACGTCGGGCTCGTCGCCCGGGGTGTGGATGTCCTGGTCGGAGAAGTGGACCTGGAAGCTGGAGACCCCGGCCAGCGTCCCGGCGGGCGCACGGATCTCGGCGGGGAAGTCGGGCAGGGTGGACAGGTCGTTGCCGACGGCGGCCGACTCCGAGGTGAAGCGGTCGCCCGTCAACTGCATCCCGTCACCGGAGTCCCCGGCGAAACGGATGACCGCCCCGTGGAGGCGCACGTTGGAGGTCGGGGCGGCACCGGTGCCGCCGGGCGACCGGGCGTCGTCGGCCCGTCCCGGACCGTCGTGGCCGTTGGTGGAAGGGCCGTCAGCCTGCATGCTCCGCCTGCATCTCGGTTCGTCGCGTGGACCTCCGGATCGCGGGTGGACCGCGAGACCGGGTTCGAGGGGGAACGTACTGAGCACCAGGTGGAAAGGCCGCGACTTGTGGACGGATGCGATCGCCACCATCCGCACAGCGCACACGACGATCAATTCCCACAGGAGTGGCGTTTCACACCGGATCAGGACATCGAACTCGTCCCTGTCCGAAGGGACACTGGCTCCATCGTGCCACTCCTCCACCAACACGACTACCGTCGAACCCCATGTCGCATTTCCCGTTGCCCCCCCGTCGCCCACCCGTGCCCCCGGCCCGGGAGGGTCGACCACGGCCCGTCACGAGGGGTCGGACACCCCGACGCCTGCGCACGGCCGTGACCGCCGTGGCCGTGGTCGCCGCCCTGGTCGTCGTACCCGGATCGGTGCCGACCCTGACGCCCGCCGCTCGGGCCCAGACCCTCGAAGACGACCTCGCCGACACCACTGACCGGTTGTCCACCACCCGGGACGAGATCGACGCGACCACCGACGAGCTCTCCGACGTGCTCGGCCGCATCGTCGAGATCGATGCCTCGCTGCAGGAGGCCGACCAACACCTCGCGGAGCTCGAGGCGGAGTTGGCCCGGCTGGAGGGCGAGGCCCAGGAACTCGTCGACGAGATGCACCTCCTGCAGGACCAGGTCGAGGTGGCGCGGGACCGGATCACCGCCCGGGCACGCCGCCTGTACATGCACGGTGGCACCAGCCCCGCCCTGATCATGTTCGAGGCCACGTCAACCGACATGGCCGTGGACCGTGCCAGCACCGTCGCCCGGGTGGCCGAGACCGACCGCGCCGAGGCCGAGGACGCCGAGGCCACCGAACGCGCCCTGGACCTGGTGGTCGACGAACTGGCCCGCAAGCAGGGCGAGATCGGCGTCCGCAGCGAGGAGGCGGAGGTCGTGCGGGAACAGATCGCCGCCGACCTCGACGAGGCCGAGCGCATCCGCCAGGGCCTGGCCGAGCGGCGCGACGACCTCGGCAGCGAGGCCGGTGAGCTCGAGGCCCAGATCGTGGCGATCAACGACGACATCCGCCAGCGCGAGGAGGAACGTCGCCGCCGCGAGGAGGAGGCCCGCCGCCAGGCCGAGGAGGCCGCCCAGCGCGCGGCCGAGGAGGCTGCCCGCCGCGAGGCCGAGCGCGAGGCCGAGGAACAGGCCGCCCGCGAGGCCGCCCGCCAGGCCGCCGAGGAGGAGGCCGAGCGCAAGGCCGAGGCCGAGGCCGCTGCCGCGGAGGCCGCCGAGGCCCAGGCTGCGGCCGACGCCGCCGAGGCCGAGGCTGCCGCGGAGGCCGCTCGTGAGGCCGAGTCCGAGGCCGAACGCGAGGCCGCCGCCGAGGCCCAGGCCGACGCCGAACGGTCCGCGGCCGCGGAGGCATCCGCCGACGCCGAACGCGAGGCGGAGCGCCAGGCCGAACGTGCGGCGGAGCGCGAGGCCGAACGGGAGGCCGCTCGTGAGGCAGCTCGCGAGGCCGAGGCCGAGGCCGAACGCGCCGCCGAGGCCGCCCGCCAGGCCGAACGCGACCGCGAACGAGAGGCCGAACGCGAGGCGGAGCGCCAGGCGGAGCGCGAGCGCGAACGAGAGGCCGAACGCGACGCCGAGCGCAAGGCCGAGCGCGAACGCGAGCAGGAAGCCGAACGCGAGCAGGAAGCCGAACGCGAGCAGGAGTCCTCGGGCTCGTCCAGCTCCGGCTCGTCCAGCTCCGGGTCGTCCAGCTCCGGGTCGTCCAGCTCCGGGTCGTCCAGCTCGAGTTCCGGGTCGTCGGGACGGGTCTGTCCCATGCGCTCGACGCACCTGTGGGACGACTGGGGATGGCCGCGCGGAGGTGGCACCCGGTCACACGAGGGCAACGACCTGTACGGCGACTACCGCGAGAAGGTCTACGCGATCACGTCGGGCACCTGGGACCGCATGTCCTATGGCAACAGCGCCGGGATCTGGTCGATCCTGCATGGTGACGACGGCAACGACTACTGGTACCTGCACCTGGACGAGCACCGTGCCAGCGACGGCGAGCACGTCTCGGCCGGTGAGCACGTGGCCTACAACGGCTGGACCGGCAACGCGCGGGGAACGGTCTACCACATCCACTTCGAGTACCACCCCGGTGGTGGCGGACCCTCCGACCCCTACTCGATGCTGTCGAGGATCTGCTGACCTGCAGGTCGGGATGTCGATGACCTGCAGGTCGGGATGTCGATGACCTGCAGGTCGGGACACCAGGCGGTCCCTGTCCGATCGACCGTGGTCGCCACCTCGACGTCGCCGGACCACTCCTACCGTCCCCACCCATGTTCACACTTTCCACGCGCGTCCGCGCGATCTCGCCTGCCCCGACGTCCTCCCGTGGCGTCGTGGCGTTGTCCCTGTGCCTGCTGGTCGCCCTCGTGGCCTGGGTCACGACCCCGGCCGCCCTCGCCCAGGACGAGTCCGACCTCGCCCGTGTCGAGTCCCAGCTCGCCATCACGCGCGACCGCATCGACGCGACCACGGCGGACCTGTCCGAGGTCCGCGACCGCATCGTCCTGATCGAGGACGACCTCGCCGACGCCGAGGCCCATCTCGCCGCGGTCGAGGTCGAGATCGACACCACCGAGGCCGAGGTCCGAGCCCTGACGCTGGAGGCCCTGCAGTTGCAGGAGACCGTCGGCAAGGCGCGGGAACGCATCCAGAACAAGGCCCGTGCGCTGTACACCAACGGCCCCGACGCCCCCTTCATGGAGCTGTTCGAGGCCACGACCGCCGAGCGCGCGATCGACCGGGCATCGGTCATGACCCGCCTCGCCGACGGCGACCGGTCGGTCGCGGAACAGGCCGACGCCGACCGCGCCCGCCTCGAGGTCGTGTCCGAGGAGATGGCCACGCGGGAGACGCTGCTCGACGAGTTGCACGACGAGGCCGACGATCGTCGTGCCCAGGTCGACGCCAACCTCGACGAGGCCGAGGACCTGCGCCAGGGACTCAACGCCCGGGTCTCGGACCTCGAGGGCGACCAGTCGTCGCTGTCGGTCGAGATCGACCGCATCGAGGCGGCCATCGCCGAGCGCAAGCGCCGCGAGGAGGAGGCACGCCGCCGCGCCGCCGAGGAGGCCGCCGCGAAGGCCGCAGCCGAGAAGGAGGCCGCCGAGCAGGCGGCTGCCGCACAGGCTGCTGCCGACGCCCAGGCCGAGCAGGACGCCGAGCAGGACGCCGAGGACGCCGCATCGTCCGCCGACGACGAGTCGGACGACTCCGCTGCGTCCAGCAGCCCGTCGCCGAGCGAGTCGTCGTCCAGCGAGTCGTCGTCCAGCGAGTCCTCGTCGAGCAGTTCGTCGTCCAGCGAGTCGTCGTCCAGCGAGCCCTCGTCCAGCGAGTCCTCGTCGTCCAGCAGCTCGTCGTCCAGCAGTTCCTCGTCCAGCGGTTCCTCGTCGGGCGGTTCGTCCTCGGGCGGCTCGTCGTCGGGCGGCTCGTCGTCGGGCGGCTCGTCGATCCCGAGCAGTGGCGGACTCGCCTGCCCGCTGAAGGGGCTCACGCTCTACAACGACTGGGGCGCCCCCCGTGGCGGCGGGACCCGTTCCCACGAGGGCAACGACCTGGTCGGGAGCAAGCGCCAGTCGGTGTACGCGATCGTGTCGGGGACGTGGGACATCTACCCCTACGGCAACAGTGCCGGCCTGTGGGCGATGCTGCGTGGTGACGACGGCAACGTCTACTGGTACCTGCACCTCGACTCCCACGCGGTCGGCGACGGTGCGCACGTGTCGGCCGGCCAGAAGGTGGCCTACAACGGCAACACCGGGAACGCGTCCGGCGGCGTCAACCACGTCCACTTCGAGTACCACCCCGGTGGCGGCGGCCCGGTCAACCCCTACCCGCTGCTGTCGCGCGCCTGCTGACGCGGCCGTCGTGTCGCGGGCATTAGCCTCGGGGCCATGACGACTCCCACACCGCTCACGTCCCTGACCCCCGGCATGCCGATCCTGGTCGGCGGCGACCACCTCGTCGAGGTCGACGAGGCCCTGGCCGAGGCGTTCGCGCCCGGTGACGCGCTGCTGGTGGTGGACGAGACCGGCGACCTGCTGCACGTCCCCGCCGTCGACCGCGACCGTGCGGCCGAGGCCGTGACCCGCGCCCGCCGCGCCTTCCAGGCCCTGGGCACGGTGTCCGACGACGACGTGACGGCCTTCTTCCACGGATTCGCGGACCGACTGTCCGACGACGACGTGTTCGCCACCGTCGCGCAGGCCAACGCCCTGGACGTCGACCGGGCTCGCGCCGCAGGACGCTCCACGACCCGGCTCGCCCTCGACCAGCGCATGCGCGACGACATGGTCGCCGGCCTGCGCACGTGGGCCGACGCCCCGTCGGGTCGAGGCGATCGCGTCACCACCCTCGACCACGACGGTTGGTCCGCGGAGGCCGTCCGTGACGGACTGGGCGTGGTGGCGTTCGTGTTCGAAGGACGACCCAACGTGTTCGCCGACGCCACCGGGGTCCTGCGGTCGGGCAACACCGTCGTGTTCCGGATCGGCTCGGCGGCGCTGGGCACCGCCCGCGCGCTGGTCGAGGCGGTCCTGGACCCCGCGCTGGCCGAGTCGGGCCTGCCCGACGGCGCGGTCACCCTGCTCGACGCCGCCAGCCACGCCGCCGGGTGGGCCATGTTCGCCGACCCCCGGCTCGGGCTGGCCGTGGCACGCGGATCGGGCGCCGCCGTCGCCCAGCTCGGGGCGATCGCCCGGTCGGTGGGCAACCCCGTGTCGCTGCACGGCACCGGCGGGGCGTGGATGGTCGCCACCCGCCACGCCGACCCCGACCGCCTGCGCGCGGTCGTGGCCGCCTCCCTGGACCGCAAGGTCTGCAACACGCTCAACACCGTGGTCGTGACCGCCGACGCGGCCGAGGACCTGGTCCCGGTCGTCGTGGCCGGCCTGCGCGACGCCGCCGACGCACGCGACGTCGCGCCGCGCCTGCACGTGCGCCAGGACGATCGCGATCACGTGGCCGACGAGCACTTCGCCACCACCGTGGCGGTCGTGCGGGCCGACGGCACCCACGACGAGCCCTTCGCCACGCCCCTGGCCGGTGACCGACTGGGGACCGAGTGGGAGTGGGAGGACAGCCCGGAGCTGACCCTGGCCGTGGCCGACCACCTCGACGCCGCCATCGCCCTGCACAACGAACACGCCCCGAAGTTCGTGGCCTCGCTGGTGTCCGACGACGCAACCGAGCAGGACGCCTTCTTCGCCACCGTCGACGCCCCGTTCGTCGGCGACGGGTTCACCCGCTGGGTCGACGGCCAGTACGCCCTGGACAAGCCCGAGCTGGGACTGTCCAACTGGCAGGCCGGGCGCCTGTTCGGACGCGGCGGGATCCTGTCGGGCGACTCGGTCCACACCGTGCGGCTCCGGGTCCGCCAGTCGGACCCGAACGTCCACCGATGACCTCCCCGCCCCGGCGTGGAGGGTGATGCGGCCGCTGCTGGTGGCCATGCGCTTCCTCACCCGCGTGCCACTGCCCGACGTCACGATCCGGGACGGCGACCTGGCGACGGCCACCGGACTGTTCCCGGTGGTGGGGGTCCTGGTCGCGACCGTCGCCACCCTGGGCTGGTCGCTCGGATGGTTCGTCGGTGGCGCCACCGTGGCCGCCGTCCTCGCCGTGGCCACCGCGACCGTGGTGACCGGTGCCTTCCACGACGACGGGTTGGCCGACGTCGCCGACGGCTGGTTCGGGGGCTGGGAGCACACCGATCGGCTCGCGATCATGCGCGACTCGCGGGTGGGGACCTTCGGGGCGTCGGCCCTCGTGCTGGCGGCACTGGCGGAGGTGACCCTGCTGGCGGCGCCCTGGACCACGGGGGCCACCGGTGTCGGGCGCAGCGGTCCGGCCGCGATCGGGTCGGCCTGGCTGCTGCTGGCCGGCGGCCACGCGGCGGGCCGCGCCGGCATCCTGGTGGCCCGGCGTGCGGCGCCGGTCGCCGAGGCCGGCTCGTTGTCGAGCCTGGTGGCGCTGGCCCCCGGGGCCGGCGACGACCCCGCCACCACCGGGCCCGGACGCGTCACCGAGGCCGTCGGCGTGGTCGTCGCGGTCGCCGTCGTGGCCGCGGCGGCGCGCTGGTGGAGCCCGGTCGTCCTGGGCGCCACGGCGGCGGCGGCCGTCGGCATGGCACGCTGGTCGGTCGCCAAGGTCGGGGGCCTGACCGGTGACGCACTGGGCGCGACCGCCCGCGTGTGCCACCTCGTCGCGCTCGCCGGGATCGTGGCCGTGCTGCGGCACGGCTGACCGGGGCCCACCCCACCCCGGGAGCGCCGGGGCCGCGGGCTCAGGCGCGGGGGTACAGCCAGCGCCGGACCAGCCCGCTCACCCAGGGAACGGCCAGGAAGGTCATGTAGGCGGCGAACAGGATGGAGGTGACGATCGTGCGTGGCACCAGCGACAGGAACTCCAACGCGGGCACGATCACCACCGTCATGAGCAGCGACATCGGGAGCACGCAGACCGCGGCGACCACGGCGAGCTTCCACCTCGGGGGTCCGTCGGCACCGCGGCCGGGCAGGGCGAACCAGTCGTGGAGTCCGCGGATGCGCCAGACCCCGATGGTCTCCATCAGGTCGTCGGCGTCGGCGATCATGGCGCGACGCTGCTCGGACTCCTCCCAGGCGCGCTGGGCCTCCGCGTCGACGAAGCGGTAGACGACGTGGTACTCGTCACCGCCCGGCGGGGGCCGCAGGATGCCGCCCCCCAGGAAGCCGGGCCACTCCGCCGCGGTCGCCAGGGCACGACGCGAGAAGGCCACGAAGTCGTGCTCCCGCCCGGGGGCGATGCGACGTGCCACCGTGACCGTCACCGGTTCGGGCGACCCCACGACGTCGTCCGGGCCCGTCACGACGAGATCGTGTCGGCCAGCATCTGGCGGGCGATCACCTTCAGGGCCAGGACCTCGTCGGCGCCCTCGAAGATCGACAGGACCCGGGCGTCGACGAACAGCCGGGACACCGTGTACTCCTCGGCGTAGCCGTAGCCACCATGCACCTGCTGGGCCTCGCGGGTCACCCATTCGGCACTGCGACAGGCCAACTGCTTGACCTGCGAGGCCTCCAGCTGGCCGTCGCCCGACGCCAGCCGTCGAGCCACCTCGATGGCGAAGGCCCGGTTGGCCGCGATCAGTGCGGCCATGCGTGCCACCTTGACCCGGGTGAGTTCGTAGTCGCCCAGGGCGCGATCGAAGACCCGTCGCTGGGCGGCGTAGCGGACCGTCTCGTCGAGGGCGGCCTGCATGACCCCGAGGGCACGCGCGGCGGTCTGCAACCTCGCGTTGGCGAACGCCTGCATCTGGAGGTAGAACCCGCGGCCCACCCCGTCGTCGCCACCCACCAGGTTCGCATGGGGCACCCGCCAGCCGTCGATGGACACCTCGAAGGAATGCATGCCGCGGTAGCCCAGCGTCGGGATGGCGCGGGCCTCCATGCGACCGCCGCCCTCCTGGTCGACCTCCCAGGCATGGCCCGCGAACCGTGGCTTGTCGACCACGAACAGGCTCAGGCCCCGGTGTCCACGCTCCCGGTCCGGGTCGGTCCGGGCCAGCACCAGCAGGTACTCGGCGCGCCCGGCGAAGGTGCACCAGGTCTTGACGCCGTCCAGCACCCAGTCGTCGCCGTCGCGCACGGCCGTGGTCCGCAGTCCGGCGACGTCGGAGCCGTGGTCGGGCTCGGTGACCGCGACCGCACACATCTTGTCGCCCGCGGCGATGGTCGGCAGCCAGCGTTGCTTCTGGTCCTCGGTGCCGCCCTGTCGGATCGCGGTGCCGATGATCTCCGGTCGGGTGATCAGCGACCCGGCCACGCCCAGGGATCCGCGCGACAGTTCCTCGGTGACCAGCACCATGTTCACGAGTTCGTCGGGACCACCGTCGGCCATGCCCCCGTACTCGGTGGGGATGGACAGGGCGAAGCACCCCATCTCGGCCAGCCCGGTGATGATGTCGTCGGGGATGTCGGCGTCGTCGCGGTGGACCTGCTCGGCCACCGGGGCGACGCGGTCGCGGGCGAAGCGCCGGAAGGCGTCACGGACCATCTCGAGTTCGGGACCGAGGTGGCGGGGTGCGGCCTCGCCCGAGGACAGGACCTCGGCCCCGACGGCGGCCATCGTCGCGGGGTCACGCCCGGCGGCGACCGCTGTCGCCACGGCATCGAGGGCGTCGTCGCCCAGCCCCCAGCGGGCCCACCGACCCGTGGCTCGCGCCGCCAGGTCCGCGGCGACGTCGGCGGCGAAGACCAATGCGAGGGTCGACTCGCCGGGGTCGGCGTCCGGGGCGGTGACGACGTCCAACAGTGCTCGCGCCGCCCGGACCCCCGAGGCCACGGTCGCCAGGTCGTAGGCCAGCGTCCCGACGTCGTCCACGTCTGCGGTGACCACCCGCCCGTCGACCACCACGTCGGTGGCGATGGTGGCCACGGCCGTGGCGACCACCCACTCGAGGTGGACGACCAGCTCCCTGGCCGCCGACTCGTGTTCGACGGCCGTGGAGTCCACGGTCGTGGGGTCGCGAGTGACGTGCTGTGCCACGACGGGCTCCCGGGTCGCACGCACCGGCCGGTTGCCGGGTCGTCGGACCTCCAGTGTGGCCGATGCACCGGCCGGGGACCACTCGGCGCCGAGGGAGGCGGCGGGCAGGACCGGTGGGCCCGTCGGCGGGGCCGACCGCGCAGGGGGACGGGAGTTCGTGGGGACGGGGGTTCGTGGGGACGGGGGTCACCGGCCCGCTCCCCCGCCGGTCGTCCCCGTCTCGGTCAGTCGGTGGCGGAACCGGCGACGTGGTCGTGGGCCACGGTGGCCGCCCCGACGGCACCGGCCCGCGCGCCGAGTTCGGCCGCCGCGACCTTGACCGTCGGGGGCTGCAGGAACAGGTGCGGACGCATCGCGGCCTCGATCCGGTGGCGGTACCAGTGGCCGAGCGCGTCCACCAGGGCCCCGCCCAGCACGACCAGGTCGAGGTCGAGCAGGTTGACGGCCGAGGCGATGCCGGCCCCCATGGCCGCCACGGCCCCCCGAAGGGTCTCCACGACCAGGTCGTCGTCGTCGTCCAGCGCGCGACGCCAGTCCTGTGCGGACGGGTCCGGGTGCCGATGGTCGGCCGCGATGTCGAACAGCGTGGTCGACTGGCCACCCCCGACGGCCACCGTCATCGCGTCGTTCATCGCGCGTCGCCCGGCGTAGGCCTCGACGCAGCCACGCCGCCCGCAGGGGCAGGTCGCCCCCTGGTGGACGACCACGGTGTGGCCGAACTCGCCGGCCCCGCCGTGCCCGCCCTCGTAGGCCCGGTCACCCAGGATCAGCCCGGCACCGACCCCGGTGCCGCCGAACACGACCAGCGCGTCACTGGCGCCGCGTGCCGCACCGAAGCGGTGCTCGGCGACGGCGGCCGCGGTCACGTCGTTGACGAGCCGGATCGGACGTCCGAGCCGGCCCTCGAGCATCTCGGCCAGCGAGAACCGCTCGGACCATCCCGGCACGTTGGAGGCACCACCGATCGTGCCACCCACGACCATCCCGGGGGTGGCCACGCCGATCGCGCCGACGTCGGACAACGTCACGCCCGCCTCGTCGACCACCGACCGCACGCCCGTCTCCAGCACGTCCAGGACCTCGAGGCGGTCCCCCGTACGCGGCGTTCGCAGTTCGATCCCGCCCGCCTGCGTGCCGTCCTCGTCCAGCGACACGGTCACCACGCTCACGCCACCGAGTTCCACACCGATCCAGGTCATGCAGGCCTCCCTCGTCTCGATTCAGGCGGGCGGCGGTCGTCGGAGCGTCGCAACGTCGAACGGCCCGGGCTCGCCGCCGGGCGGTGGATCACCACCGGCCGTCGCCACGCCCACCCTAGTGCTGTGGCCCCGCCCGACCACCAGCCATCCGCCACCCCCCACCCCGTCGGCCCACCGGGCGGGTTTCGGCCGGTGTCCCGGCCCGTTCCCACCCACTCGCCCCGCCCTCCCCCGCCCCCGTCCCGCCCCCAGACCCCGCCATCGGGTGGATATCGGCCGGGATTCCGGCCCGTTCGCACACGCTGGCACCAGTCCGACCCCGAACCCGGCCCATCGGGTGGGTCCTGGCCGGGATGCCGGCCCGTTGGCACACGCTGGCACCAGTCCGACCCCGAACCCGGCCCATCGGGTGGGTCCTGGCCGGGATTCCGGCCCGTTGGCACACGCTGGCACCAGTCCGACCC
The DNA here is from genome assembly GCA_963735045.1 of uncultured Nitriliruptorales bacterium. GTDB lineage: Bacteria > Actinomycetota > Nitriliruptoria > Nitriliruptorales > Nitriliruptoraceae > Salsipaludibacter. Next base: position 1,720,297 of record CAVTIZ010000003.1, read on the forward strand.
CAACCCCGCCATCGGGTGGATATCGGCCGGGATTCCGGCCCGTTCGCACACGCTGGCACCAGTCCGACCCCGAACCCGGCCCATCGGGTGGGTCCTGGCCGGGATTCCGGCCCGTTCGCACACGCTGGGGTCAGGTGGGGAGGCGGGTGGGGTCAGGTGGGGAGGCGGGTGGGGTCGACGACGTGCAGGCGGACCTGGCCGGTGGCCACGAGCTTGCCGTCGGCACGGGTCAGGGAGGCCCGCCACAGGTGCTGGGTCCGGCCGGCGTGCACGGGCGTGGCGACCACCTCGACACGGCCCGCTCGGATGGCCCGCACGAAGTCGGTCGTGTTGGAGACCCCGACGACGCCCATGCCCTCGGCAGCGACGGCGGCCGCCCCGCCGATCGAGCAGACGGTCTCGACGACCGCGGCGTGGACGCCCCCGTGGACGATCCCGTAGGTCTGCTGGTGGCGGTCGTCGAGCTCGACGAACCCCTCCACGCGGTCGGTGGCGATCGAGGTGGGCTGGAAGCCGACCAGGTCGAGGAAGGGCGTGGTGGGACGCGGCGCCGAGTCGAACAGGGCGGGGTCGACGTCGACCCACGTGATGGCGTCGGTGTCCATGGGGCGCTCCTGGGGTCGGCGATCCCGGCACGCTACCTCCGGGCCACGTGGCGGCCACCCCCGACGGCGGCCGGCCCGTACCGTGGCCGGTCGCACGAATCCCGTCCAACCGATGACGATGCCCGTCCCCCGACCACGGAGGCCCCCACGTGCAGTTCGACGACCTTCGACGTCTGTGCAAGGCCGCCGCCATCGACCTGGTCGACCGTGGCGAGCGACCGGTCCCCCCGACCGTGGTGGTCCCGGGTGGCGAGCGCACCCAGTTGCTGGCGCTGACCGGGTTCCCCGACGACGACGAGGCGCGCCACGACTACCTCGCGGCCTTCGCCGAGGACCAACTGGCCGCCAACCGGGTCCCGGCCTGGGGGCTGGTGGTGGAGGCCGAGGTCGACGGGGTCGACGCGGTCGTGGTCGTCTACGGGGCCCGGCGCGCACCACCCGAACTGACCGCGGCCCCACTGGGCGCGGACGGGCTGGGCGACTTCGTGGAGGCCGAGGAACTCGACCCCACCGCGATGCCGTTCCTGCACCCGCTGCAGCACGCCGTGGACAGCCTCCCGGCCGAGCCCGCCGACCGTCCCGACGGACCCGGTCCGCTCGACGGCCCGCTGGGCGGTGGCGGCGACGCCGGCCTGCCCCTGTTCGGGGACGGCTGACCGCCGACACCACCTCGATGGTCGTGCGCGCCGGCCACGTCGCCGGGCCGGGATCGCCCGACGCCCGCCGGGTGCGACGCCGGTCGGACGCAGGACTACCGTGCGGGGCGCCGCGCCCCTCCGCCCGGACCACCATCGTCACGAGGACCTGTCATGGCCGACCCCCGTCACCGCAGTCGTGCCGTCACCGAGGGCTACGAACGGGCCCCGGCCCGGGCCATGCTCCGGGCCGTCGGCATGGACGACGACGACCTCGTCAAGCCCCAGGTCGGCGTGGTCTCGTCGTGGAACGAGGTCACCCCGTGCAACCTGTCGTTGGCCCGGCTGGCGACGCGGGCCAAGGAGGGGGTCGCTGCGGCCGGCGCCTTCCCCCTGGAGTTCACCACGGTGTCGGTGTCGGACGGCATCTCGATGGGCCACGAGGGCATGCGCGCCTCGCTGGTGTCGCGCGAGGTCATCGCCGACTCGGTCGAGACCGTCATGCATGCCGAGCGCTTCGACGGGATGGTGACCCTGGCCGGATGTGACAAGTCGCTGCCGGGCATGGTGATGGCCGCGGTCCGCCTGGACGTCGCCAGCGTGTTCCTGTACGGCGGGTCGATCCTGCCCGGCCACCACGACGGCCACGACATCACGCTCCAGAACGTGTTCGAGGCGGTCGGTGCACGCGGTCGCGGCTCGATCGACGATGACGAACTGCTCGAGATCGAACGTGCCGCCTGCCCCGGCGAGGGCGCGTGTGGTGGCATGTTCACGGCCAACACGATGTCGTCGGCGATCGAGGCCATGGGCCTGTCCTTGCCCGGCTCGGCCTCCCCCGCCGCGGTGGACGCGCGCCGTGAGGACTTCGCCGTCGCGTCGGGCGAGGCGGCCGTGGCACTGCTGCACGCCGGCACCTCCGCCCGCGACATCGTCACCCGCGAGGCCATCGAGAACGCCGTGGCCGTGACCATGGCGCTGGGCGGGTCGACCAACGCGGTGCTGCACCTGCTGGCCATCGCGCGCGAGGCCGACGTCGACTTCACCATCGACGACTTCAACCCCATCGCCGAGCGCGTGCCCCACATCGCGGACATGACGCCCGGTGGCGCCTACGTGATGAACGACCTCGACGAGCACGGCGGGGTCCCCGTCGTCATGCAGGCGTTGCTGGAGGCCGGGCTGCTGCACGGCGACGCCCTGACCGTGACCGGCCGCACCGTGGCCGACAACCTCGCCGACCTCGACGTCGGGGCGCCCGACGGCGACGTCGTCCACGCCCTGTCCGACCCCATCCACGCCCAGGGCGGGCTGGTGATCCTCAAGGGGTCGCTGGCGCCCGGTGGGTCCGTGGTCAAGGTCGCCGGCATCCCGGCCGACAAGCACGAGTTCACCGGGACCGCGCGGGTCTACGACGGCGAGCAGGATGCCCTGGAGGCCGTGCTGACCGGGGAGGTCCGGGCGGGCGACGTCGTGGTGATCCGCTGGGAGGGCCCGATCGGTGGACCGGGCATGCGCGAGATGCTGGCGACCACCGCCGCGATCAAGGGTGCCGGGCTGGGCGACACGGTCGCGCTGCTGACCGATGGCCGCTTCAGTGGTGCCACCCACGGGTTCTCGATCGGCCATGTCGCCCCGGAGGCCGCCGACGGCGGGCCCATCGGGCTGGTGCGTGACGGCGACGAGATCCGCATCTCGGTGCCGGACCGCGTGCTGGACCTCCACGTGGACGCCGAGGAACTGGACCGCCGGCGCGGCGAGTTCACCCCGCTCACCCCGCGCTACACCCGGGGGGTGCTGGCCAAGTACGCGCGCACCGTGTCCTCGGCCTCGGTCGGTGCAACCACCAGCGTGTGATCGCCGGCCGCGCTCACGCCGGTGGCTGGGCGTCCATGACATCCTGCAGCGCGGCCATGTCGGCCTCGCTCCAGTCGTCCGGACGGCTGATCGAGGCCCACGCCCGGGCGTTGTCGGCACCCGAGTAGAGGTGGCCGTAGCCCTCGGGCACGCCCCCGGCCTCCGGCAGGTCGACCAGCGCCTGCCACATCGTCACCAGCGGCACCCACACGAAGTCGTCGGCGATCTCGGGTCCGCGCTCGCCCTCCCCGTCGCCGAGCCAGTCGGGTTCGCGCCAGGCCAGGTCGGTGGAGAAGTTGACCACCGGGTCCGACGCGTGCTGCAGGTACAGCAGGCGGGTCGGTCCCCACTCGGCGCCCCCGCCAGCGGGTGCGGCAGGATCGGTGGCGTGGGCCATGAAGCGCACCGTGCGGCCGTCGTCGACGATCGGCAGCCACGCCGGGCTGCCCTCGTCGCGCGACGCCTCGAGCTGCGCGTGCAGGTCGTTGACGAACGGCGGCCCGACCATCAGGGCCCCGTCGATCGGCTCGTTGACCAGGTTGACCGAGGCCAGCACGGACTCCACCCCGAACGACCCCAGGGACAGCCCGTACAGGTACAGCTCCGGGCGATCGTCCTCGGGCAGCGACCGCCAGTACTCGTTGACCGTCTCGAAGACCGTGCGGGACGTGTTCTGGACCTCTGCCTGGTCGGCCAGCAGCGAGATCCACGACGGCAGGTAGGAGTACTGCGCACCCGCGATCGCGGTGTCGCCGTTGTGCAGCCATTCCAGCGGGTCCACGCCCTGCGGGTCGAGGAACCCGGTCCCGGTGGTGGTGGCCACGACCAGCACCTCGCGTTCGAACGCACCGGTCCGCCGCAACTCCTGGAGGACCAGGTCGGCCCGTGCCTCGAGCGTGGGGGCCGACTTGAGCCCGACGTACACGCGGATCGGCTCGAGGGCGCCGCCACCGTGGAAGTCGTCGAGCTCCTCCACCGTGGGCCCGGTCCCGACGAAGTTGCGACCCTGGCGACCGAGGCTGGAGAACGACACCAGGGAGTCGGGGCCGCCCGAGCGCAGCGACGACGTCGGCGCGGTGACGCCGTCGTTGGTCGCGGTGTCGCGCGGCGCGAAGATCTGGTTCGCCGCAGTGAAGAACCCGTTGACGATGACCCCCGTCCACAGGCCCCAGGCGACCAGCCCGAGGATCGCGACCCCGGCCAGCCGGGCCTGGCGACGCGACAGCCAGCGGCCGAGCCGGCGCACCAGGGCCAGGAACAACAGCCTCACGGAGCGCCCGACGATGACCAGGAGCACCGCCAGGACCAGGGCGACCGCCAGCAGGGTCGGCCACAACGTGGGCGCGGTCGGGGGCATGCCCATCAGCCCGCGGACCTCGTTCTGCCACCCGACGTGCTGCCAGGTCGCCGAGGCGATGACGAAGCCCACCAGTGCCCACATGATCCCGGTGACCACCCGCCGGGTCCGTCCGGTGGTGCGCGGCAGCCCCACGTAGTCCCAGGTCCAGTGCACGAGCGCACCCAGCCCGTACCCGATGGCCAGCGTGACCCCCGAGATGATCCCCTGCGTGATCGACGTCCGAGGCAACAACGACGGGAACAACGACAGCGCGAAGAAGATCCCGGCGGACAGCAGCCCGGCGAGGGAGAGGTCACGACTGGTCGCGCGGCGCGCCGTGGAGTGGTCCCGGCCCACGGCGCCACGGCCGTCGCGCCTCGTTGCGCGCCCGTCGGCCCGCGGCGCGCCCACGGCCCGCTGGGTCGGCTCCGACTCGCCCGGCGGCTCGCCCGTGCCCGAGCGGACCACGGTCGTGTCCGCCTCGTCCATGTCCGGTCTCCTCCGGTCCCGCCAGTCGTGAACCTACAGAACGCACCTCGACCGACGACGCGATTGCCACCGCGGCGTGCCCCACGGCACCCATCGATGCCGGTCCCACCCCTCGACACGGCAGGCTGGCTGTGGCAGACTTCCACCATGCGGGACGGTGCCACATCGTGGAACACTCTCACCGCCGGTACGACCCGGAGGCCCTGGTGACCGACGACCTGACCGCTGACCTCGACGACGACAGCCCCCCGGACGATGCACGCGAGGACGCGCAGGACGACGACGAACTCGACCTGTCCGCACTCGACGACGACGACCTCGTCGAACAGATGCACGACGACCTCTACGACGGCATGGCCGACGAGATCGCCGAGGGCACGAACCTGCTCCTGGCACGCGGATGGGACCCCCAGGACGTCCTGGCCAAGGCCCTGGTCGAGGGCATGCGCATCGTCGGCATCGACTTCCGCGACGGCATCCTGTTCGTTCCCGAGGTCCTGCTGGCCGCCAACTCGATGAAGTCCGGCATGGCCATCCTGCGCCCGCTGTTGGCCGAGACCGGCGCCCAGCGCATCGGGAAGGTGGTCCTGGGCACGGTCAAGGGCGACATCCACGACATCGGCAAGAACCTGGTCGGGATGATGCTGGAGGGCGCCGGCTTCGAGGTGGTGGACATCGGCATCAACAACGACGCCGAGGCCTACCTCGCGGCCCTGGACCAGCACAAGCCCGACATCCTGGGCATGTCGGCGTTGCTCACCACCACGATGCCCTACATGAAGGTGGTCATCGAGGAGTTGGACAGGCGAGGGCTGCGCGAGGACCTGATCGTGCTGGTGGGCGGCGCGCCGCTCAACGAGGAGTTCGGCAGGGCCGTGGGCGCCGATGCCTACTGCCGCGACGCGGCCGTGGCCACCGAGACGGCGGAGGCCCTGGTGCTGGCACGCCGGTCCGCGGCCTGACCACTCCCCGACCCGGCAGGAAGGAGTCGCCCCATGACCGAGGCTCCCATGACCGCGGCTCCCACGACCGCGGCTGCCACGACCGCGGCTCCCACGACCGTGGCGGTGCCCGCGAACGCCGCCACGACCCCGCCCCGCACGCTCGTGCTGGCCTGCGGGGCACTGGGCCGCGAGTTGCAGGCGGTGGTCGCGGCCAACGGCCTGTCGGGCATCGACCTGCAGTTCCTGTCCGCCGACCTGCACAATCGGCCCCGCGAGATCCCCGCGGCCGTCGACCGGCGGCTGGCCGACGTGGCCCGCGACTACGACCAGGTCCTGGTCGGCTACGCCGACTGTGGGACCGGCGGCCTGCTGGATCCGGTCCTGGCCCGACATGGCGCCACGCGACTGCCGGGTGCCCACTGCTACGAGTTCCTGGCCGGCAGCGCCACCTTCGCCGCCCTCCACGACGCCGAGCCGGGCACGTTCTACCTCACCGACTACCTGCTGCGACAGTTCGACCGACTGGTGTGGCGGGGCCTGGGGCTGGATCGCCACCCCCAGCTCCGCGACGACTACTTCGGCAACTACACCCGACTGTGCTGGCTGGCCCAGTTCCCCACCGACGACCTCCACGCTCGCGCCGAGGATGCCGCCGACCGGCTGGGCCTGGCACTGCAGCGCGTCGATGTCGGCACCGGCGACCTCGGTCCGACCCTGGTCGCGGCGTCGGGCGCGACCCGGCCGGGTCGTGGCGTCCCGCTGCTCCCGGTGGTGGCCGAGTGACGAGCGACGGGACCCGTCGCCGACGTCGCGAACAACGTCGGGGCGGTGACGGACCCGAACTGACCACGATCTGGTGGCGGGACATCCCCACCCAGGTGGTGGGCCGTCCGGCCGGTGACGGCGACGCGATCCGCGTCGAGTTGCCGGCGCCGTTCCTCGGGGCGGTCGACCGCGCGGCCATGGAGGTCGGGCTGGCGGGCACCGACGACTACCTGGCGGCGTGGTCGCGACGCACCCGCCCGTGTGGGGACGACGTCGCCGCCGAGGTGGCCGCCGAGGTCCAGCGCCTGGTCGCGGCCCACCCCCGCCCCGTCCTGGCCGCGCTGGTCGCCAACGGGGCGCGCCGACCCGTGCGTGACGACCCGACCTCCGCGACCGCCGACCCGGGAGGTGCGACGTGACCGCCACGATCGTGTCGTCGCCCACCCGCGAGGTCGTGATCGGCCACGACCGGCCCTTCACGATCATCGGGGAACGGATCAGCCCGACCGGCGGCGCCACCTGGATCCGTGCCGACCGCGACCCGGCCGCTGCCGCGGGTCGCCGCGGGGGCCGCCGTGGCGGCCGCCGCCGTCGCGGATGAGTTCGCGGATGTCCGGCGACATGTCCCAACCCAGCCCCGAGGTGGCGGTCACCTTCACCCCGTCGGGTCGCCGGGGGCGGGTGTCGGCGGGCACCACCGTCCTGGACGCCGCACGCGGGCTGGGCGTCGACCTCGACTCGGTGTGCGGGGGCCGGGGCATCTGTGGTCGCTGCCAGGTCACCGTCGGGTCCCGGCCGGGCGTCCCGGCCGACCCCACCCGCCTGTCCGCGTCCGGCTCGACCGAGGACGACTACACCCGCCGCCCGGCCGGGCGGCGGCGTCCCCTGGTCGACGGCCGCCGGCTGGGCTGTGCGACGGCGATCCTCGACGAGGTCGTGATCGACGTCCCACCCGACAGCCAGGTCCACCGGCAGGTCGTGCGCAAGGAGGTCGGCGACCTGGCCGTGACCCTCGACCCGGTCGTGCGCCTGCACTACGTGGTCGTGCCCGAGGCCACCCTCGACGACCGTCGCGGGGACCTGGAGCGCCTCCGCGTGGTCCTGGGTGACGACTGGGAGCTCCACGACCTGGCCGTCGACACCGCCGCGTTGGCCCGGTTGCAGCCGGCGCTGGCCGCCGGGGATCGGGCGGTGACGGTCGCGGTGCGCCACGGCGACCGGGTCGTGGCGATCTGGCCCGGCCTGGTCGATCGCGCCTGGGGCCTGGCGGTGGACGTCGGCTCGACCACGATCGCCGGGCACCTGTGCGACCTGACCACGGGCCGTGTGCTGGCCACGGCCGGACGCATGAACCCCCAGATCGCCTGGGGCGAGGACCTGATGAGCCGGGTGAGCCACGTGATGATGCACGACGACGGTCAGGTGGTGCTGACCGCGGCCGTGCAGCAGGCGCTGGACGCGCTCGCCCGACAGTTGTGCGACCAGGCCGGCGTCGACATCGACCGGCTGCTGGAGGTGGTGGCGGTCGGGAACCCGATCATGCACCACCTGCTGTTCGGCCTCGACCCACTCACGCTCGGCAGCGCGCCGTTCGCCCTGGCCACGACCCAGGACGTCACGGCCCGGGCTGCCGAGGTCGGCCTGGCCAGCCTCCCGGCCGGGGCACGGGTGTGGTCCCCGCCGTGCGTGGCCGGCCACGTCGGGGCGGACGCCGCCGCGATGGTGCTGGCCGACGGTCCCCATCGTCGGGACGAACTGACGTTGCTGATCGACGTCGGCACCAACGCCGAGATCGTGCTGGGCGACCGCACCCACGTCGTCGCCGCGTCGTCGCCGACCGGCCCGGCCTTCGAGGGCGCCCAGATCTCGTCGGGCCAGCGGGCCGCGCCCGGGGCGATCGAACGGGTCCGCATCGACCCGGCGACGTTGCGACCACGCATCCGGGTGATCGGCGTGGACGCCTGGTCCGACGAGCCGGGGTTCGACGACGGCGTCGCCACCACCGGGATCACCGGGATCTGCGGCTCGGGCATCATCGAGGCCATCGCCGAGCTGCACCTGGCCGGGGTCGTTGCCGTGGACGGCACCATCGTGGACCCCACGGGCACCGGCGCCGACGGCAGGCTGGTCGCGGACGGTCGCACGCTGGCCTACCGGCTGTGGGACGACCCGGTCGTGGAGGTCACCCAGAACGACGTGCGGGCGATCCAACTCGCCAAGGCCGCACTGCAGGCCGGTTGCCGGCTGCTGATGGCCCATGCCGGGGTGGACTCGGTGGACCGGATCCGGCTGGCCGGGGCCTTCGGCAGCCACATCGACCCGTTGCGGGCGATGGTGCTCGGGCTGGTGCCGGACTGCGACCCCGACCGGGTGGAGTCGATCGGCAACGCCGCCGGGGCCGGGGCCGTTCTGGCCCTGTTGTCGGCCACGGCCCGCCGCGAGGTCATCGACGTCACCGGCCGCATCGCCAAGGTCGAGACCGCGACCGAGCCGAGCTTCCAGGAACAGTTCGTCGGCGCGATGGCCTTCCCCCACGCCAGTGCCCCCTACCCGCACCTGGAGGCGGTGGTCGACCTGCCGCGGCGCACCGCCGAGCCGCGACCGGCGACCCGCGCGAGCCGGGACGGCCGTCGACGTCGGCGCAGCAGTCCCCCGACACCCACGGTCCCGGCACCCACGGTCCCGACACCCGCGGCCCCGACACCCACACCGACCACGTCCGCCGACCCGACCCCATCCCAGCGACAGGACTGACCATGGCCCGCCGACCGCGTCGAGGGGGTGGCCGCGCCGCCCGCCAGGCCGCGCGCACCGCCGAGGCGCTCGACCAGGTCCCCTACCTCACCCGCACGCTCGCCCCGGTCGAGGTGCTGTCCACCGAGGGCCTGGAGACCATCGAGCACCATGCCGACCTGCTGCTGGCCGAGGTCGGGGTCGAGATCCACGACTTCCCCGAGTCGCTGGCGATCTTCGCCGACGCCGGCGCGGAGGTGGACGGCACCCGGGTGCGCTTCCCCGACCGGATGTGCCGGGACCTGGTCACCGCCACCGCGCCGGCCAGCTTCACCCAGCACGCACGCAACCCCGACCGCAGCGTGGTCATCGGCGACCCCCACATGGTGCTGGCGCCGGCCTACGGACCACCGTTCGTCAGCGACCTCGACGGCGGACGGCGGTACGCCACGTTGGAGGACTTCCACAACTTCGTCAAGCTGGCCTACGCCTCTCCCGGCCTGCACCACTCCGGCGGGACCCTGTGCGAACCGGTCGACCTGCCGGTCAACAAACGCCACCTCGACATGCTCGCCGCCCACGTCCGGTTGTCGGACAAGCCGTTCATGGGCTCGGTGACCGCGCCCGAGCGCGCCCAGGACAGCGTCGACCTCGCGGCGATCGTGTTCGGCCGGGACCGCCTGGACACCGACACGGTGCTGGTGTCGCTGTGCAACGCCAACTCGCCGATGTCGTGGGACCGGGCGATGCTCGGGTCGGCCCAGGTCTACGCCGAGCACAACCAGGCGACCATCATCACCCCGTTCATGGTCGCCGGGGCGATGTCGCCGGTGACCGTGGCGGCGACCGCCACCCAGACACTGGCCGAGGCACTGGTGGGGATGGCCTTCACCCAGATCGTGCGGCCGGGGGCCCCGGTGGTGTTCGGATCGTTCGCCCCGTCGATGTCGATGCAGACCGGCGCCCCGACGTTCGGCACGCCCGAGCCGCAGTTGGTGCTGTTCCTGGTCGCGGCGCTGGCACGCCGCCTGGGTGTGCCCTTCCGCAGCGGGGGCAACTTCACGTCGTCCAAGACCCTGGACTTCCAGGCCGCCTACGAGTCCGCGATCAGCTTCCTTGCCACGATGCAGGCCGGGGTGAACTTCGTGCTCCACACCGCCGGTTGGCTGGAGGGTGGGCTGGTGATGGGCTACGAGAAGTTCATGTTGGACGCCGACCAGGCCACCATGGCCGAGCGCTACGTCGCCGGCGTCGACGTCAGCGACAACGGTCTGGCCCTGGACGCGATGCGCTCCCACACCCCCGGGGAGCACTGGCTCGGCCACCCGCACACCCTGGCCAACTTCGAGTCGGCGTTCTGGGTGTCGCAGATGGCCAACCACGCCAGCTTCGAACAGTGGGACGCCGAGGGGGCCCGAACGGCCGACCAGCGGGCCAACGACCGCTGGAAGGACCTGCTGGCCACCTACGAGCCACCGGCCCTGGACGACGCGATCGACGCCGAGCTGACCGAATGGATCGCCCGACGCAAGGCCGCGTTCCCCGACTCCGACATCTGACCGCCGGGGCGACCCCGGACGGCGACAGGACCAACCATGGCCCGCAGGGCCCCCGCCACCGCACCGTCCAACGTGCAGTCGGTCGAACGTGCCTTCGCGATCCTCGACCTGGTCGCGGCCGGCTCCACCACCATGAGCCAGGTGGCGTCGCAGGTCGACCTGCCCAAGTCCACCGTGGCACGTCTGCTGGCGACCCTGGAGGCGCTCAAGGCGGTCGAACGTGGCAGCGACGGCTACCACATCGGCCCCCGGGTCCCCGCGCTGGTCGGCACGGTGCAGGCATGGGCCCACCTGCGCACGCTGGTGCACCCCCACCTGCAACGGCTGGCCGAGCAGCTGGGCGAGGCCACCGGGCTCGCGGTGCCCGACGGTGACGCCGTGCGCTACGTCAGCCAGGTGGACAGCCCCACCCCGGTGCAGGTGCGCGACTACACCGACCTGGTGAACCCCGCCCACATCGGTTCGCCGGGGTTGGCGATGATGTCGACGTGGGACGCGGAGCGGGTCGACGCCTACCTCGCCGGGCCGCTGGACCGCCACACCGCCACCACGGTCGTGGACCCCGACACGATCCGTCGTCGCCTGGTCGCGATCCGCCGGGACGGCTACGCAGTGGCCGTGGACGAGTTCGCCGACGGCATCTCCTCCATCGCCGCCTGCCTGGTCGGCGACGATGGGCGGCTGCTGGGGACCATCCACGCCCACGGCCCCACCTACCGCTTCCCACCCCCCGACATGGCCGACGAGGTCGGCCACCTCCTGGCCACCACCGCCCGGGCGATCCTCGGTCGCACGGGCAACTGATCGGCGCCCGGCCCGTGGCCGGGTTGCGCCTGCGCGCCGATCAGGGGACGGCCCGGAGGGTCACCCGAGCCCGCAGGCCCCCACCCCGTCCCGTCCCGCCCTCGCCGCCCTCGCCGGGGCCGCCCGCGACCTCGAGCTCCAGGTCGCCGCCACTGGCCCGCGCCAACTGGCGCGCGATGGACAGGCCCAACCCCGACCCGCCACCCGGGCGCGCCGTGTTGGCGCGCCAGAAGCGGTCGAAGGCGTGTGCGAGCTGGGTGTCGTCCATGCCCGGTCCGTCGTCGTCCACGACCACCTCCACCAGGCCACCGCGTCGCTGGACGGTCACCCGCACGACTCCCCCGATCGGGCTCGCCTCGATGGCGTTGTCGACGAGGTTGTCCATCACCTGGTCGAGGTGGCCGTCGACCGCGACCCCGTACGCCGGCCCCCCGTCGCCACCCGACAGCGTGACACCGTTGTCGCGCGCCACGGGCCGCCACGCCCGCACCCGTTCGGCCACGACGGCGGCGACGTCGACGCTGGACGGTTCGGGGCGGACGCCCTCGGCGCGGGTCAGCAGCAACAGCCCGTCCAGGATCCGGCTCAGCCGCAGTGTCTCGTCGATGGCTCGATCCAGGTCCGCGGGCCCGAACACCCCCGGGTCGCTGTCGGCCAGGTTCTCCAGTTCCAGGCGCAGCGCGGTGAGTGGGCTGCGCAGCTGGTGGGAGGCATCGGCGACGAATGCGCGCTGGGACTGGATCAGCTCCTCGAGTCGACTGGCCATCTCGTTGACACGTCGGCCGAGCTCACGGACCTCGGGCGGGCCGAGGTCCTCGCGGGCACGACGACCAAGTCGTCCGACCGCCACGTCGGCCACGACCTCGCCCAACTGCTGCATCGGCCCGGTCACCCAGCGGGCGAGCACGACCCCGACGACCGTGGTCGTGGCCAGCACGCCGATGGCGACTCCGAGCAGCAACAGCCAGTTGCGCAGGACCCTCGCGTCGACGGCGGCGCCGGGATAGGTGATCCGTACGGTCCCGTGCAGCGCGCCCCCCGAGGCCACCGGCACGGTGACGTAGACCAGGTCCTGGCCCAGGGTCTCGGACGGTCGCGTGCCCGAGGCACGACCGCCCTGCAGCGCCGTGGCGACCTCCGGACGGGTCGAGTAGTCCCGGCCGACGGCCATGTCGCCGTCGGTGTCCAGGACCGAGATCCCGTCCTGGTCGGTGACCACCACGCGGATCCCCGTGCGCTCCACGTAGTCGTCGATGTCCGCCCGGACCGGACGCACCCCGGACTGCAACTGGTCCTCGACCAGCCCCGCGACGACGACCGCGTCACGCTCCAGGCTGGTCACGAGGGTGTCACGCTGGCTGCGGGCGTAGTTGATGCCCAGCGGGATCTCCAGCACCGCCAACACCGCCGCGACGATGACGAGGTAGCTGACGACCAGCCGGCGGGTCACTCGCCGTCCGCGGGATCCACCAGGCGGAACCCCACCCCGCGCACGGTCTCGATCCAGCCATCCCCGAGCTTGCGCCGCAGCGCGGCCACGTGGACGTCGATGGTCCGGGTGGGCCCGTACCACTCGGTGTCCCACACCTCGTCGAGGATCTCGCCGCGACGGGCCACCGCCCCCGGGTCCCGCGCGAGCAGTTCGAGCAGGTCGAACTCGGTGGGCGTCACCGCGACCTCGTCACCCCCGAGCAGCACCCGGTGGGCCCGTCGGTCGACCACCAGGCTGCCCAGCACGCTGCGGTCGGCCGCGTCCTGGGGGTCCGGCTGGGGCCCGCCCGTGGAACCGCTGCGACGCAGCACGGCACGGATCCGCGCGACCAGCTCCCGTCTGCCGAACGGCTTGACCACGTAGTCGTCGGCCCCCACCTCCAGGCCGACGACGCGATCCACCTCGTCGCCCCGGGCCGTCACCACGATGATGGGCACCCCCGAACGCGCGCGCAGGCGGCGGCAGACGTCCAACCCGTCCATGTCCGGCAGGCCGAGGTCGAGCAGGACCACGTCGCCGGGATCGGCCGCCAGGGCCTCGGCCCCCGTCGCGACGTGGGTGGCGGAGAACCCGGCGCGCTCGAGCACGCCGACCAGCGGCGCGGCGATGCCCGGGTCGTCCTCCACGACCAGCACGTGCATGCGCGTGACCTCCCCGACGACCCGTCGACGAGGCTACGCGCACCCGGGGTCCGGACCCACCGTGGCCGGCCGTCCTTGCACAACCTTTGCACGACGCGAACACGACCCGCACGACCCACCCGACGAGGCCTGACAGGCGCCCCCGTAGCGTGTCGGGACACGAGGTCAGGATGACGATGATGGACCACCGAACCGCACTGGCGACGGCCCTGGCCGTCGTGCTGACGATCACGACGGCGTCGCTGGCGGTCGCGGCGAACCTCGACATGGTCGGCAACGACGAGGCGGTGGGCCAGCTCGCACCCGTCACCAGCCCGGCCACGGCCCCGCCCGTGGTGACCGACGCCCCGACGACCGCCACGCCACGGCCGGCCGGCGCTGGGTCCACGGCCTCGCCCCAACCCGTGGGCGACGACCCCGGGAACGAGTCCGGGGACGACCGCGGGGACGAGTCCGGGGACGACCGCGGGGTCGACCGCGAGGACGACCGCGGGGACGACCAGCACGCGGAGGCGCACGACGACGACCACGACGAACACGAAGGACGGGACGACGATGACTGAGCGACGACGCCGACACCACGCTGCCGCTGCCAGCCGCGTCCTGGTGGCCGGGGTGTCCACCGCGGCCGCGTTCGCGATGGTCGCGAGCCTGGCCTCGGCCCCCGATGCCACCGCGGCCGCCCCCCACGACCCCGTCACGGCAACGGAACCCCGGCGTGACGAGCCGACCCGTCGGCCGAGTTCCACGGCGAGCGCCGAGCTGTCCCGCCCCGGCGTCGTGGCCGTCAGCCCGGACCGAACCGGGGCCGTCCGGGACCAGCCCCCCACCGCACCCGCCTCCACACCCCCCTCCGCGCCATCGCCCGCACCGTCGTCCGCGCCCCCCGTCGCGAGCCCGAAGCCGGCGCCGGCCACTGCCACGCCCGCGCCCGTGACCCGATCCGACGGCAGCTGACACCGGAGCCAGGACCCATGGGAAACCCTGTCGCGACCCGACGTCCCCCCGCCACGGGAGTCGGCCTGGGTCCAACCGCCACCGAGGCCGTCTTCGCGGCGATGGGGACCCAGGTCCACCTCGTGGTGGTGGACGGGCCGCCCGACGCACTGGACGGTGCGCGCCGACTCGTCGATCACCTCGAGGCCCGCTGGAGCAGGTTCCGGCCCGAAAGCGACCTGTCCCGGCTGGGGCGCGCCGACGGCGCGTGGGTGTCGGTCCACCCGGACACGGTCCAGCTGCTGGAGCATGCACGTGCCGGCTGGGAGGCGACGGCCGGACGCTTCGACCCGACCGTGCTGCCCGCACTGGTCGCTGCCGGCTACGACACGACCTTCGCGACCGTGGTGGCACGGCCCCCCGCTCGGGCGGATGCCCCGCCCGGGAGTCGCCGAACCGGTGCCGGGGACGCCCCCGCCCCCGGACTCGCGTCCCTGGAGGTCGATCGACCGGGTGGACGGGTCCGGGTGCCGGCCGGCGTCGGCATCGACCCCGGTGCGATCGGCAAGGGGTTGGCCGCCGACCTGGTGGTGGAACGCGTGGTGGCGGACGGGGCCGCGGGAGCGATGGCCAACGTCGGCGGGGACCTGCGCGCGGCCGGGGCGGGACCCGGCGGCGACGGGTGGGGAATCGAGGTCGTGGTGCCCGGCCACGACACCACGCTGCTGCTGGCGGTCGCCGACGGGGCGGTGGCCACCTCCACCCCGGCCTACCGACGCTGGCACCACGACGGTCGACCGGTGCACCACCTCGTCGATCCACGCACCGGGCGACCCGCGGACCGGCCGGCGACCTCGGCCACGGTCGTGGCCGGGACGGGGTGGCTGGCCGAGGTGCTGGCCACGTCCCTGGTGCTGGGTGGCCCCCCCGAGGACCTCCTGGCCGTCGGCGCGACCGGACTGGTCGTGGACCACGACGGCGGACTGGCCGAACTGCCCGGCCTGCGGGAGTACCGACGATGAACCCCCAGGTGTGGTGGTTGACGGCCCGGGCCACCGGGATCGTGGCCTGGGCGGTGTTGAGCCTGTCGGTCGTGCTGGGCGCGGCCCTGTCCACGCGGGCACTGGGTCGACGGCCGACCCCGGCCTGGTTGCAGGACCTGCACCGCGGTTCCGGCGGGCTGGCGATCACCTTCACCCTCGTCCACCTGGCCGCCCTGGTCGCCGACACCTACGTGCACGTCGACCTGGCCGACCTGCTGGTGCCGCTGGTGAGCGACTGGAAGCCGTGGCCGGTGGCGGCGGGGGTGGTGGCCTTCTGGATGCTGGTGGCGGTCGAGGGGACGTCCCTGGCCCGCCGTCGGATCGGGGTGGCCTGGTGGCGGCGTGTCCACGTGACCAGTTTCGCGCTGTGGGTGCTCGCGACGGTGCACCTGCTCACGGCCGGCACCGACGCGAGCAACCGCTGGCTGGTCGGTGCGGTCGTGGTCACGACGGCCACGGTGGCCGTCCTCGGGCTGGCGCGACTGCGTCGACCCCGGCGGGGAGGGCGCGCCGGCCCCCGCACATCTCCTGCCCGTCGGGTCGCCAGAGGCGCCGATGCCCGATGAGCTGGTCGTCGTTGCTCGGCGCCGGCCGATCGGTGCCGGTGTCTCCCGGGTCAGCGACCGGACCACGAGGCCATCGCCACGACGACGGCCGCCAGGGCGGTGAACGCCAGCGCGACGTGTTCGAACACGGCATTGGTGAGGACCTCGTCGGGCAGCAGGGGTGCCCCGATCGAGGTCCACACGACCACCAACGTGGTGTACACCAGCACGGACACGGCAATCCTCGACGCCGCCCGCGAGGTCCGTGGGAGCCGCCGGTGCACCACCGCGACCGCCACCAGCGCCAGCAGCCCGACGCCGGTGATGGCCAGGTTGATCCAGACGCCACCGGGCAGCCCGCCGCGACCACACGCCGTCGTGGTGGCCGACGCGAGCCGCACCCGTTCGATGTCCAGCGCGTTGCTGAACTGCACGGCCACCACGACGGCAGGCCCGATCAGTGACGTCGCGACCACGATGATGCGCTGTGCGGGCCGGAACGCGGCCCGGTTGGCGCCGTAGGTCGCGAGGAGGGTGTTGAGGGCGAACATCAGCAGCAGGCTCGACAGACCCACCGCGACGCCCAGCAGGAGCTGTTCGTGGACCGCCTGGCCACGCTCGGTGTCGCCGACCCGACCCGCCAGGATCGCGAAGCTGAAGCTGAGGAGCAGCAGGGAGAAGAAGGCGCAGGTCATGATGACCACCGTCTCGGCGCTGCGCTCGTCGTCGGTGGCAGCCTCGTGGTCCAGCGGGATGAGGATGGCCAGCAGCGCGAACCCCGCGAGGACCCCGGCGACCGACGAGTACCACCCCGCTGTCGCGGGGATGTCGAAGTCCAGGGGGCCCAGGAGGCAGTCCATGTCCCCCCACGCGGCCTCGACGCATCGGGGCCACGGCAGTGGCCACCGAGGCACCGACCCTAGCGAGGACCGCCGGACGCCCCCGGTTGCGACCACCCGTCCGCGGCGACCGCCCCCGCCGGGGGTGGGGCCACGACAGGCCCGCACCGCCGACCCCGACGCCCTTGACCGCGACCACACCGGCGCCGACAACGACACCGGTGCCTGTTCCGGTGTGCCCGGCGACCGGTCTGGCCGGTCAGGCCGGTCCCACGGTCACGTCGCTGGCCAGGGGACGCGTCGCCCGGACGAGGTCGTCCCCGCCGATCGCGATCCGCTCCACGACCTCGACGTCGGCCGCCGAGGTCCCCACCAGCAGCTCGACCTCGCCGGGCTCCAGCACGTAGTCCAGCTCGGGGCCGGTGAAGCCCAGCGCGTCGACCGGGACGTGGAAGGTCACCCGTCTTCGCTCACCGGGGTCCAGCGTCACCCGGACGAAGCCCTGGAGCTCGAGCACCGGGCGAGCGATGGTCGCGACCGGGTCGCGCGAGTAGAGCTGGACGACCTCGTCGGCGCGCCGGTCGCCGACGTTGGCGACCACGGCCGAGACGTCGACCACGTCACCGCTGGACCGCGCCGGGACCGGCTCCCGGGGGTCGGCCGGGACCGGCTCGAGCTCGACGTTGCCGTAGGTGAGTCCGTGCCCGAACGGGTACAGCGGCTCGTTGGAACAGTCGACGTAGGTTCCCTTCCAGTGCGAACGGCCACCCGAGACCTTGTGGCCGTAGTAGACCGGGATCTGTCCCGCGGTGCGGGGATGGCTGATCGGCAACTTGCCGCCGGGGCTGACGGTGCCGACCAGGGCCTCGGCCACGGCGACGCCTCCGCCCTCACCCGGAAGCCAGGCGTGCAGGACGGCCGCTGCCGCGTCGTGGGCAGCCGGCGACCCGACGGGCCGTCCGCCGACGATCACCAGCACCACCGGGGTGCCGGTCCGGGCGACGGCCGCGACGAGCTCCTCCTGGACCCCCGGGAGGTCCAGTGAGGTCACGTCGCGGCTCTCGCCACTGGTGCAGTCCACGGTCAGGCCCGACTTCTCGCCCATGACCAGCACGGCCACCTCCGCAGCCGCGGCCGTCGCCACGGCGTCGGCGATCCCGGAACGGTCCCGGCTGTTCACGTCGCACCCGCGGACATGGGTCACCTCGGCGCTCCCGAGCTGCTCGCGCAGTCCGGCGAGCACGGTCGTGACGTGCGCCAGGTCGACGGTGCCCCCCACCGCCACGCCGTCCTCGACCGGGAGTGCGAGCACGTTCTCCCCGCTGTCCATCAGTTCCACCAACGACTCCACGTGGGCCACGTAGCTGTAGTCGCCGAGCATGGCCCGGGCGTCGTCGGCGTTCGGGCCGATGACGGCCACCGAGCCGGGCGTCGCCAGGGGGAGCACGCCGTCGTTGCGCAGCAGCACCAGGCTGTCACGGGCGACCTCGATGGACAACTCGAGCTGGCTCGCCGTCCGGGTGTGGACCAGCACGCCGTCCGGCTCGACCAGCGGATCGTCGAACAGCCCGAGTGCGAACTTGGCGCGCAGCACGCGCGCCACGGATCGGTCCACCAGCTCGAGGTCCACCAGCCCGTCGGCCAGCGCCTCCCCCAGCGGGGTCCCGTAGCAGTCGGTGTTGGGCAGCTCCACGTCGATGCCGGCCCGAAGCGCCGTGGACGCGGCCGTGGCCCGGTCCGCAGCGACCCGGTGGTAGCCCCGCAACTGGTCCACGGCGAAGTAGTCCGCGACGACCGTGCCGTCGAACCCCCACTGCCCGCGCAGCAGTTCGTCCAACAGCCACTGGTTCGCACCGCACGGCACCCCGTCCAGTTCGTTGTAGGCGTTCATGACCGAGGCGATCCCGCCCTCGCGGACCGCGTGTTCGAACGGTCGCAGGTGGACGTCGCGCAGTTCGCGCGGGCCGATGTGTGGCGGTGCCCAGTTCATGCCGCCCTCGGACGCGCCGTAGCCGACGAAGTGCTTGGCCGTCGCCACCACCCCGTCGGACAGGTCCTCGCCCTGGAGCCCCTCGACGAAGGCGATGCCCATGCGACTCACGAGGTAGGGGTCCTCGCCGTAGGTCTCCTCCAGCCGTCCCCAGCGTGGGTCCCGGCAGACGTCGAGCACGGGCGACAGGCCATGGTGGGCGCCCACGCCACGCATCTGCTGGCGGATGGCGTCGGCCATCGCGCGGTTGTGCTCGGGGCGGAAGGTGGCCGCCACCCCGATCGCCTGGGGGAAGATCGTGGCGTCGCGGGCCATGAAGCCCGAGCAGATCTCCTCGTGCACGATCGCCGGGATCCCCAGCCGGGTCCGGTCCCGCAGGTGTCGCTGGACGTCGTTGGCAAGGTCCGCCGACTCGCGTGCCGTGAGGCTGCTGGCCCCGCTGATGCGCGTGACGTGGCCGATGCCGTGCCGGAGATGCTGCTCGGCGCGGTCCGGGGCCAGCCCGTCGGCGTCGGCGAGCTGGAACACCCAGGCACTGCCCAGCTGGCCGAGCTTCTCGTCGGTCGTCATCCGCGACAGCAGGTCGGCCACCCGCTCCTCGACCGGGAGGGCGGGGTCGGCGAAGGGGGCGTCCACATGGTCAGCGAGGCTCACGGCTCACTCCTTCACCGCTCCCGAGGTCAGTCCACCGATGATCTGCCGCTCGGCCACGGCATAGAAGAACAGCGCCGGCAGCATCGACAGCGTGGTGTACGCGAGGACGGTCGCGTAGTCGGTCGCGAACTGGGTCGAGATGTTGTTGACCCCGATCGGAAGCGTGTGCTGGGCCGGGTCGATCAGGACGAGCAGCGGGAGCAGGAAGGCGTTCCAGCTGCCCACGATCGACATGATCGCGATGGTCGACAGCACCGGCCGCGACAGCGGCAGCAGGACGGAGAAGTAGAAGCGGAACGGTCCACAGCCGTCGATCATCGCGGCGTCGTGCAGCTCGCCGGGGATCGCGCGGAAGAACGGTCGCATCACGATGATCGCGACCGGGAGGCCGAACGCCGCCTGCGGCAGCGCAACACCCAGCGGGTTCGACAGCAGCCCGACCTGCGCGCAGCACGACGAACAGGGGCAGGATCGCCACCGCCACCGGGAACAGCAGCCCGAGCGTGAACAGCCCGTAGATCGGCTCCCGACCCCGGAACTGGTAGCGGGCGATCGCGAAGGCCGCCAAGCGACGACAGCGGCAGCACCACGGCAGTCGTGATGGCCGCAATCATCGTGCTGTTGAAGACCTGGCGCCAGAAGCTGCTGGTCTGGAGCACGGTCGAGGTAGTTGTCGAAGACCCACGGGTCGGGCAGGCCCACGGGCGTCGCGACGAGTTGCTGGTTGGACCGGAACCCGCCCAGGATCGCGAAGGACAACGGCACGACGATGACCAGCGTCACGGCGATCGCCACGACGTAGAGCAGCGCGCGCAGCAGCCGGCGGCGACGAACGGGGTCGAGCCATCCGTCCGACGTCGGACGCTCGGTGCGGCGGAGGGTGGGGGAACGCTCAGGCACCGGCGCCCACCCCCTCGGTGTCCTGTCGCAGGACGAGCCGTTGGTACAGGAAGGCGACCACGAGGCACAGCAGGAAGATGATGATCGAGACGGCGCTGGCGTAGCCGAACAGGCTGCGGCGGAACTGGTCGTACAGGAACGTCGCCATCGTCGACGACGCCCCGATGGGGCCACCCTTGGTGGTCACCCAGACGATGTCGAAGGTCTGCAGCGATCCGATCACCGACAGGAAGGCCGAGACCCGGATCGTGGGGCCGAGCAGCGGAAGCGTGATGTGGCGGAACGACTCCCAGGTCGAGGCCCCGTCGATCGAGGCGGCCTCCTTGAGGTCCTTGGGGATCCCCTGCAGGCCGGCCAGCATCAACACCATGTGGAAGCCGAAGTACTTCCACGAGATCACGAAGAACAGCGACGCCAGGACGACGTCGGGATCCGACAGCCAGCCCTGGACCAGGCTCTCCCCACCCACGGCCTGCAGGCTGCGGTCGAGCAGTCCGTCGGGCCGCAGGATCTGTCGCCACACGACGCCGGTCACGACCTCCGACAGGATGTAGGGGGCGAAGAACACCGTTCGCAGCAGGGCCCGCCCCTTGATCCGGCTGTCCAGCAGGACGGCCAGCCCCAGCGCGAAGGGCAACTGGACGAGCAACGAGGCCACGATCAGGAACGAGACGTGTCCGACCGAGGCCCGGAACTCGCCGCTGCCGAGCGCCTCGGCGAAGTTGTCGAACCCGACGAAGTCCTCCAGCGGCCCGAAGCCGTTCCACTCGAACAGGCTGTAGCGCAGGCTCTGGACGATCGGGTAGAGCACGAACACGGCGTACAGCAGCAGCGCGGGCAGCAGGAACAACGCGATCGTGTGCCAGCGCGGTCGGCCGGGATGGCGGGACCGCGCGGACCGTTGGGATGTCGTGGAGGCCATCAAGGTGCTCCCATCAGCGGGTGTCCCGGCGGCAGCGTCGGGCATGCGGGCAGGGCGGTGCCGGTGTCGTGCTCGGCACTGCTGACCGCCCGACGGGTCGTCGGGGACCGAACGACTCCGGCCCCCGACGACGTGGTCCGGGTCAGCCCTCCGCGACCTGGGTGATGGCCTCGCCGGCCTCCTCGGGCGTGGCCTCCTCGGCGAACAGCAACGCCGTCTGGTCGTTGATGGCTGCGCCGACCTCCGGCGAGAAGTACTGGTCGAGCGCGATCTGCAGGAACTCGGCGTCGTTCAGCGCCTCGAGGATCTGCTGCATCTGCGGGTCCTCGATGACGTCGACGGCATCCGGGTTGACCGGCAGGCCGCTGCTGGTCGCCCAGGTCTCCTGGTTCTGCTCGTTGGTGAGGAACTCGAGGAAGTCGACCGCCTCGTCGGGTGCGTCCTTGCCGACCACGAAGCCGTCGACGCCACCGAAGACCTCGCCGGGCTCACCGGCGCCACCCTCCAGCGACGGGAACGGCGCCCACTTCAGCTCGAACGGGAGGTCCTCGCTGGGATCGACGCCAGCCTGGGTCTTGAACGCACCCGGCGCCCACTGGCCCATGAGGTCCATCGCCGCGTCACCGCGTGCCATCGTCCCGGACTCGCCGTCCGGTGCGTCCCAGCCGGCCCCGAGGAAGCCGTCCTGGAACGGCTCGAGCGCGACCAGGCGCAGGACTTCCTCGCCGGCCGTGATGACGTTGTCGGCGGTGAAGTCGTTGGTCTCGGCGAGCGCGTTCATGGCGTCCTCGCCACCGGCCCGGATCATCAGGTAGCCGTAGTAGAAGTGCGCCGGCCACTTGTCACCGGCACCGACCGCGATCGGCGTGATGCCCGCGTCCTTGATGGTCTGGACGTCCTCGAGCAGGCCCTCCCAGGTGTCCGACGGACCCTCGAGACCGGCCTCGGTGAAGAGGTCCTGGTTGTACCAGAACCCGAACACCCCGGCGTTGTAGGGGATGCCGTACTGGACGCCGTCGACCTGGTGGATCCCGGTCGTCGCGGGCGACAGCTGGTCGATCCAGTCACTGGACAGGTCCGTGATGTCGCGGACCAGGCCGGCGTCGACCTGCTGGCGCAGTCCGCCGCCACCCCACGACTGGAACAGGTCCGGGACGTCGCCGGACTGCAGGTTGGTCTGCAGGGCGGCCTTGTAGGCCTCGTTCTCCATCGCGGTTGATGTTGATGGTCACGTTGGGGTTCTCCGCCATGAAGGCATCGGCCATGGCCTGCCAGTCCGACAGGCCCGGGTCGTTGTTCTGGATGTGCCACCAGTCGATCTCGACCGGCTCACCCTCCATCTCACCGCCGGTCTCCTCGGCGGCCTCGGCCGTGGCGCCCTCGTCGCCCGCGTCGGCGCTCGGCTCGGCGCTCGCCTCGGCACCGGCCTCGGACGTCGCATCGGACGCGGGTTCGGTGCTGGCGTCGGAGCCGCACGACGCGGCCGCCAGGGCCAGGACGGCCCCCGCGACCAGGGTGCGCAGCGTGGTGGTCCTTCTGTTCCTCATTGCTCTTCCGTTCGGTCGGGATTTCCTGAGGGCTCGGTGGCGCGTTGGGTCGGGTGTGCAGTGGAAGGTGCGGTCGGTGGTGCGGTGGATCGTCGGAGCACGAGCTTGGTCGGCAGGGTGAGGTGGACCGGATCGCCGGTTTCGGGCCCGTCGCCGTCGATCAGCTCGAGCAGCATCGTGGTCGCCGCCCGTCCGAGGGCATGCAGCGACTGGTCCACCGTGGTCAATGGCGGGGTCGCCCGGGCCGCCTCCGGGATGTCGTCGAAGCCGACCACCGACAGGTCGTCGGGGACCCGCAGGCCCAGCTCGCCGGCCGTGTGCACCACCATGAAGGCCGAGCGGTCGTTGGCGGCGAAGATCGCGGTCGGGCGATCAGCGAGCGCGAGCAGGCGGCGCGCCGGTGCCTCGGCCCCCGCCTCGGTGAAGTCACCGTGCTCGACCAGCGCGGGTTGGAAGTCGATGCCCGCGTCCATCAGCGCTCGGCGGTAGCCGGTCTCGCGCTGGCGGGAGGACTCCAGGTCCTGGCGACCCCCGAGGAAGCCGATGCGTCGATGGCCGATGTCCACCAGGTGTCGGGTCGCGGCCATCGCCCCGTCGTGGTTCTCCGACGACACGGTCGACAGGTGGGATGCGCCGACGTGCGGGTCCACGGCGACCAGCGGCCGGTCGGTGGACAGGTCGACCACGGTGGGCGCCACGAGCAGGGCCCCGTCGACCAGCGAGTCCCCCAGCCGGGCCAGTGAGCGTTGCTCCCACCCCTCGGCGTGCTCGGACGCCGGGCAGAACACGATCAGTTCGTGTCCGGAGTCCTGCAGCGACTCCGAGACCGCCTTGAGGATCTCGGTCCCGAAGGGCTCGATCCGCGACATCAGCACCCCGATGACGCCGGTCCGCTGGCTGCGCAGGCCCTGCGCCACCAGGCTCGACGCGTAGCCGAGGTCGTCGATGACCTCGCGGACCCGACTGGACGTCTGCGTCGACACGCCGTAGCGGTCGTTGACCACCCGGGAGACGGTCGCCACCGACACGCCGGCACGTGTGGCGACGTCGCCGATGGTGACGCGCTTCGTCCCGCCACCACCTCGTTGCTCGGCCACGTGGTCGCACCCCTTGTAAACGTTTTCGAAATCGTTTGCGCACTCTGCCACAGGTCCGGCTCGAGCGCAAGGGGTTCACCGGAAATCGTGCGACACTGCCGCGCCAGGCCCGCCGGTCTGCCCGCGGGTCCGCCCGCCGGTCTGCCCGCCGGTCCGCCCGCCGGTCCGTCCGCCGAGGTGCTCGCCGAGGACGTCGGCGTGGCCGATGCGGCGGCCGGGGGGTCTCAGCCGAGCAGCTGCCTGGCGCGATCGGGGCTGACGGCCGCGCCGCCGTAGCGGACGAGACTGCCCACGGCCTCGTCCAACGTCACGTGGTTCGCGGCCACGGCGCGGCGAAGTTGTCGCGCCTTCGCCTCCAGCTCGGCATCCGTCACGCGTTGGTGCGGCGGCATCATCGGCCGGCCACGGACGTCGCGTGTCAGGGCCAGCGCCCGACTCGTCCGGCGGTACCGCACCTCGGCGACGATGGAGGTGGCGGCCCACCACACCACCGCGAGGACCAGCAGCACACCGATGACCCGGATGATCACGAACACGGCTCCCGCCCCGCCTGCCCGGAGACGATAGCGCTGGCGGGCGTCGGCCCGTGCGATGGCCCTGACGGTTCGCAGCGTGGCGTTGGACGCGGGTGAGCCTGCGCGGATGGCGGACTTCTGGGGGCGGTTGCTCGGGCGGCGTGGAGTCGTCGACCGGTCCGGCGTGCTCCTGCCCGGGCGACGACCCACAGGTCGGCCTGCGGTTGGTGCCCGGCCCGGCGGATCGCTCACCCTGGGCGCCACGCGACTCGACGTCGGCGACGACACCGCCGAACTCGCCGATCCCGACGGCAACGAGTTCACCGTCAGCGCGTCGTGAACCGACGGGCCGAGTGCCGTCCGACGCGGTCCGCAGCCAGGGCGTAGCCGGCGGCGGCGTGGCCGCAGGCGCCGTGCACGCCGCCGCCCGGCCAGGTCGACGACGACCCCAGCCACAGGCCCCGGACCGGGGTCGCGTAGGGCACCGGGGACACGACCGGGCGGAACACCGTCTGCGCCAGTTCGTAGCTGCCACCGCCGACATCGCCACCGAGCAGGTTGGGGTTGGCGGCCTCGAGGTCGGCCGGCCCGTGGACGCAGCGCGCGAGCACCCGCTCGCGGAACCCCGGGGCGAAGCGCTCGACCTGGTCGGTCATGCGCTCGACGTGGGCCAGCACCACCTCCGCGCCACCGGCCCCCGCCGGCAGGTGGGTGTAGGCCCAGGCGGTGTGGACGCCGTCCGGGGCCCGGGACGGATCGGCCACGGTCTGCTGGCCGTAGAGCAGGAACGGGCGCACCGGGATCCGACCGTCGGCCACGGCGTCGGTGGCGGCGCGGACCTCGTCGGGACCCCCGCCGACGTGGACCGTGCCGGCCTCCCGCACGGCCTCGGCCGTCCACGGGGCGGGACCGTCGAGGGCCCAGTCGACCTTGACGGTGCGTGGACCCATGGTGAAGTCGGTGAGCCGATCGGCATAGGACGACGGCAGGGCGCTGCCCGCCATCGTGACCAGCGCCGCCGGGGTCGTCGTGGCCACCACCAGCGGCGCGCGGTAGCGCTCTCCCCCGGCGGTGACGGCGCCCTGCACCGTTGCGTCGGCCACGACCAGGCGTTCGACGGGTTGGCGCACGCGCACCTCCCCGCCGAGGCTGGCAAGGTGGTCCACCAGCGCCGAGGTCAACGCCCCGGCACCACCCCGCGGGCTCGGCCACCCGGTCCCGTGGCCCAGCACCTGGAGCCAGGCGCCGCCGATGGCGCTGCCCCGTTCGTGCAACGGCACGTCGAGGTGCATGCAGGTCCCGTACAGCCACGCCCGGGCATGCTCACCGTCGAACAGCCGCTCGCCCAGCCCCGCCCCCGACCCGATCAGCACGCCCAGCATCTCCAGGGCCTTGGGCACCCCCAACGCCGCCGTGAGCCGCAGCCCGGGGCCGATCGGCGGGAACGCCCCCAGTGCGGTGTCCCGGAACTCGTCGAGGTGGTCGACCAGGGGACGGGCCCAGTCCCGCCACGACGAGCCGTCACCGGGGTGCAGGTCGTCGAGCACGTCGGCCGTGCGGTCGAGGTCGCGGTACAGCACCCCGGCCCGGCCGTCGGGCAGCGGATGGGCCATGGCGGCCCCCGGCACGACCCACTCCAACCCGTGGTCGGACAACGGCAGCCGCGCGAACACCGGGGACACGACGGCCGCAGGATGCACCGCGCTGAAGACGTCGTGGGTGACCCCGGGCAGCGTGAGCTCGGCGCTGCGCACCGCACCGCCGGGCGTGTCGGCCGCTTCGCACACCACGACCGACCGACCGGACTCGGCCAGGCGGATGGCCGCGGCCAGGCCGTTGGGCCCCGAGCCGATGACCAGCGCGTCGACCGGCTCGATCCTGCGTGCGGCGAAGCCGGGTGGTGGAGCCGTCATCGGTCGACCTCCGTTGCGTGTCGGATGGGCACGTGGGACGCGGTCACCATCGTGGCGGGGACAGGTCGAGGCCGGCCGCCGCCGCGGGCTCACGGTACGCCCTGGCCAGGCTGGTGACGGTCTCGTGGGCGTTGAGACCGCTGGGGTTGGGCACGACCCACAACCGGGCCCCGCCCCAGGTGTCGACCAGGTCGCGTGGCTGCTCCCCCGCGACCGCCTCCGGCGCACGGAAGGCGGTCCGGTAGGCGGTCAGGCCGGCGATCGCGACCACGCGGGGCTCCCATGCGGTGACTCGTGCCACCAGTTCGTCCGCCCCGTCCCGGTACTCCCGTGTCGTGACCTCGCTGGCCCTGGCGGTGGCGTGGCGCACGACGTTGGTGATGGCGATCCCCCGGTCCCGCAGGTGCTGGCGGTCGGCGTCGTCCATGCCGTCGGGGGGGATCACCCGGTCGATGATGCCCGCCAGGTGCAGCGCCGGGTAGAACCGGTTGGTCGGGTGCGCGAAGTGGGTGTTGGTGGCCGCGGTCATCAGCCCCGGGTTGATGCCCACCACCACCAGCGCGACGTCGTCGCCGACCAGGTCGTCGACCTCGGCGCCGCGGAACGACGCCAACTCGGCCCGCGACCAGCGGCGGCCGTCACCGGACGATCGACGAGCGCCGGACGGGGCGACCATGGCTACCTTCTTCGCGGACACACGGGACGAAGGCAGGGTAGGTGGAGGTGGCCACGGCGCGACTGTGGCGCGGCCTGCCGTTCGTCGTCGCCACGGCGGCCGCGGTGGTCGTGGGAAACGTGGTGTGGCTGCTGGGACACGGCTTCGACTTCACCGACGGCGGAAACTCCTGGAACCTGCTGGCCGACCCGGGTGCCAGTCCGCTCAACGTCAGCCAGGCCGGCCACGCCTACCAGCCGGTGTTCACCCTGTTCGGCCACCACGACGTCGTGTTCCAACGGGCGAACGGCCTGGCCACCGTCGTGCTGGCGACCGTGCTGGCGTGGGTGCTGGTGGGCACCCTGGAGCTGCCGGCCCGTCCGGTCGTGGCGGTCTGCCTGGCACTGGGGATCGGGTCGGGGGCGTGCGCGGCGCTGTACCAGTGGCAGGCCCCGCCCAACTACAAGTGGCTGACCGTGCAGGGCCTGCTGGTCGCGGCCACGGCACTGGTCGCGCGGCGAGGTGGCGTCCGCCGCGAGGTCCTGCTCGGGCTGGTGCTGGGCGTGGGAGGGTGGCTGACCGTGCTGGGCAAGGTCCCGTCGGGCGCGGCCGTGGGCGTGCTGGCCCTGGCCCACGTCGTCGCGTCGCGGTCGTCGTGGTGGCGGCTGGCGGTGGCCGGGGCGACCGCGGGCGGGCTGGTCGTGGCCTCGGCGCTGGCCATCGACGGGTCCCTGACCCGGTTCGCCGCCGACCTGTCCGCCGGAGCCGACGAGGCCGCCGCCCTGACCCCCAGCCACGCGGTCGGGGCACTGCTGCGGCTGGACCCACCCGTGTGGACCTGGACCACGACCGTCCTGCTGGTCGCCACGACCGTGGCCGTGGCGGTGCTGGCGGCCCGGGCGGCGGACGGACCGGACACGGCCACGGGCGTCGTGGCCATCCTGCTCGCGCTCGCCGGGGCGGTGGTGGCCTCGACGTCGTGGTCGTGGTGGCCGGGCTTCGAGTGGGGTCGTGGGGTGTGGGTGCTCGCGGTCCCGGTCGGAACCGCCGCAGCCGTCGGCTGGCACCGTCGCCGCCACCACGCCGACGACGGCGGCACGCCACGTCGCCGCCACCTCGCCGACGTCGTCCTGCTGCTGGCCCTGGCACCCGCCTATGCACTGGGCAGCGCCAACAACCAGTGGCACGAGGCCACCCGGGCCGCGGTGTTCTGGCTCGCGGCCGGCGTGCCCCTGGTCGGGCTGCTGCCGGCCGGGGTCCGCGTCGCCGGATCACGGGTCGGTGGGGCACGCACCCGCACGCTGGGCGTGGTCGCGACCGCGGTCGTGGTGGTGACCGCCGGGCTGGTGCACATCGGGGCACGTCAGCCCTACCACCAGGAACAGGGGCTGCGCGGCATGGCCACCTCGCTGTCGGTGGACGTGCCCTACGACGGCGGCCGCTTCTCGGTGGCCCAGGCCGACTACGTCGACTCGTTGGTGGCCGGCGCCGAGGCGGCCGGGTTCACCCCGGGCACACCCCTGCTCGACCTCACCGGCCACAGCCCCGGCGAGGTGTACCTGCTGGGTGGCGACCCCCCCGGGCGGGCCTGGCTGATCGGGGGCTGGAGCGGCAGCGACCAGGTCGCGATCGACGCGCTGGACCGTGCCGGCTGCGACGTCGTCGCACGGTCATGGGTGCTGGAGCACCCGGGGACGCGGATCGGCCACGTCCCGACCGTTCCCGACGCGTTCGGGTTCGACCTCCGGACCGACTTCCGGGTGGCGGCCACGGCCACGGCCCCGGACGGCACGCCGCGTCGACTGCTCGAGCCGACCCGCCCGGAGGCAGCCGCCGTCAGGGCGTGCGAGCAGGCCCGGGGTTGACCCCGTCGGCCGACACCGACACGAACACCCCGGTGGCGGTCGCGACGACCTCACCGTCGGCACGCGCCTCGGCGGTGATGGTGGTCCGGCGCTCGCGTCGTCCCACGATCCGCGAGCGCACACGCAGGGGCACACCCACCGGGGTCGCGGCCAGGTAGCGGACCTCGAGCTGGCCGGTGTAGGCCACGATGTGGTGGACCGTGAGCAGGTAGCCCAGCGCGTCGTCGAACACGGCCGCGACGATGCCGCCGTGGGCCCGTCCGGGTGCGCCCTCGTGGGCCGGCCCCAGCGTCACCTCCGACACCACCTCGTCGCCGTCGACCCATGCCCGCAGGCCGATCCCCAGCGGGTTGTCCGGTCCCGACACCACGCAGGTGACGTCGTGGACCAGTTCGTCGCCGTCGGCCACGTCGGCGGGGAAGAAGCCCCGGAACCACGCGTCGGCGTCGCGTGGCCGCCGTGGCGACACCTCGACCCGTGCGACCAGGGCCTCGACCCCGTCGGCCAGGCGGGTGGCCGTGTCGTCGTCGAGGTCGTGGCGGACCGTGGCATGCCCCAGGGCCCGGACCGCGGCCGCCAGGCGGCTGCGCGCCCCCACCCCCACCGGGCCGGTGGCGGGCTCCGGCTGGTCCGGCGCAGCCTCCCGGGACGGCTCGATCACGACCGGGGCGCCGCCGTCGCGGTGGGCGAGTCCGCGTCGTCCTGGACGGGCGCCGTCACCACGACCGCCCCGGCCCGGCGCCCGTGGAGGTCCTGGACGCGGAAGGTCCAGCCGTCCTCCTCCACCACGTCGCCGCGCTGGCACAACCGACCCAGCCGTTCCATCAGGAAGCCGTTGACGGTCTCGGTCTCGCCCTCCGGCAGGCGCACGCCGGCCAGGCGGTGCAGTTCGTCGCGTCGCAACAGACCGTCGATCGTCCATTCCCGATCGCTGGCCGACACGACGTGCTCGCCCTCGTCGAACTCGTCGGAGATCTCGCCGACCAGTTCCTCCAGCACGTCTTCGAGGGTGACCAGGCCGATCATGGCCCCGAACTCGTCGACGACCAGGACGGCGTGGGACCGGTCGGCACGCATGTCGGCCAACAGGTGCTCGAGGTCGCGCGACTCCGGCACGGCCTTGATCGGGCGACGGACGTCGTGGGCGGTCAAGCCCTCCAGCGTGGCCGGGTCGCGGGTCAGCACGTCCTTGACGTGGACCATCCCGACGACCTCGTCGTGGTCGTCGAGGTAGACCGGGAACCGGGTCAGCCCGGTGCGTTCGGACACGGCGAGCACGTCGGCCGCCGGCGCGTCGTCGGCCAGCATCTCCAGGTCGGTGCGCGGGGTCATGGCCGCCTCGGCGTCGATCGTGGCGAGTTCCAACGCCGCCGACAGCACCCGCACGTCGGCGGGCAGCACGGTGCCCTCGCGCTGGGACTCCCGCAGGGCGACCGACAGCTCGGCGGGCGTGTGGACCAGGTCGTGTTCGTCCACCGGCTCGACCCCGACCGCCCGCACCAGCAGGTTGCCCAGCCAGTTGAGGAACAGGATCAGGGGTCGCAGCAGCCACACGAACAGGCGGAAGGCCCGGGCCAGCCGCAGCGAGACCTCCTCGGGCCGCGCCAGGGCGAGGTTCTTGGGTGCCATCTCGGCCACGACCATGTGGAGGAACACGACCAGGGTCAGCCCGAGTGCGGTCGCGAGCCCACCGCGCCATGCCTGCGACAGCTCGGTCTGGCCCAGCAGTCGTGCGAACACCACCGCCACCGCCGGTTCGGCCACCGCGCCCAACCCCAGCGACGCCATGGTGATGCCCAGTTGGGCCCCGGAGAAGGTGATGGACAGTTCCGACAGGGCGTCGAGCGCGATGATCGCCGACTTCTCGCCGGCGTCGGCGCGTTCCTCGATGCGGGCCCGTCGGGCAGCCAGCAGGGCGATCTCGGCGGCGACGAAGAACCCGTTGGCCACCAGCAGGAAGACCCCGAACAGGATCGCCGGGACGTTGATGGGCCCGTCGTGGGCCCCGGCCTCGACGGCCAGCAGGAGGGCGCTCACGAGTCACCCCCGTCCCGGTCCGTCCCGCCGGACTCGTCGGCGAGTTCGTCGGGGGGCTCGGCGGGGGGCTCGTCGGGGGGCTCGTTGGGGGCCGGCTCCGGATCGGGCGAGGCGCCGAGGTGGACCGGGTCGGCCAACGGACCGTCGGGGGCCACGCCGGGCACGTCGCGGGGATCGCGCACCAGCGGTGTCCCGACGTCGTCGGCCACCGGCGACACCCGCAGCTCGGCCACGCGCTGGCCGGCCATCCGGGTCACCTCCCAGTGGAGGCCGGCGGCCTCGACCTGGTCGCCCTCCTCCGGGAACCGGTCGAGCTGCTGGATCACGAAGCCGGCGACGGTGTCGTAGTCCCCGTCCGGGACCTCGCGGCCGACCAGCAGGTCGGGGACCCGCCCGACGGGCAGACGGCCCGACACCAGCAACCGGCCCCCACCCAGGCGCCGCACCATCGGGACCCGCTGGGGGTCGAACTCGTCCTCGATGCGCCCGACCAGCTGCTCCAGGACGTCCTCGAGGGTGACCAGGCCGGTGGACACGCCGTACTCGTCCACGACCAGGCCGAACGTGCGGGACTCGCCGCGGAAGCGCAGCAGCAGGCGACGCAGGCTCTCGGACTCGGGCACCAGCAGCACGGACGTGGCGACCTCGCCGATGGTCACCCGGTCGTGGTCGTCGGCCGGGACCCGCAACAGGTCCTTGACGTGGACACTGCCCACGACGCGTTCCCCGTCACGCACCGGGAACCGGGAGTGGCCACTGGTCCGGGAGGCCTCGCGCAGATCCCCCAGCGGCTGGTCGGCAGCGATCCAGGTCATGTCCGGACGCGGGACCATCACCTCGACGGCGCGCCGGTCACCCAGTGACGCCGCGCGTCCGAGCAGGTCGGCCTGCTGGTCCGACAGGGTGCCGTCACGTCCCGACGAGGCCTCGATGATCCGCGACAGCTCCTCCAGGCTCAGCCCACCCCCGAGCTCGTCGGGCACCTCGACCCGGAACACCCGGGTCGTCAGCCACGCGGCGGCGCCGTCGAACACCCGGATGATCGGGCCGAACACGATGCCGAACAGCTTGATCGGCATGGAGGTCTTGAGCGAGGTCTGGTCCGGACGCGAGATCGCGAGGTTCTTGGGGGCCAGCTCGCCCACGACCATCTGGAACATCGTCGACAGCACGAAGGCGGCCACCACCGAGATCGTCGTGGTGCTGCCCGCCGGAAGGCCCAGCGCCTCCACGACCGGCTCGACGATCACGGACCCGATGGCGTCCTCGGCCAGGAAGCCGACCAGCAGCGAGGTGGCGGTGATGCCGAACTGGCACGCCGACAGGACGAACGACAGGTTGGCGAGTTGGTCCAGCACGCGTCGCGCCGCGCGGTCGCCGGCCTCCGCTCGCTCGTCGATGACGCCACGGGAGGCGCTGACGAGGCCGAATTCGGCCGCGACGAACAGGGCGTTGCCGGCCACCAGGACGACGACCAGCACGAGGGCGAGCCCGGGTGTCACGAGGTGGACCCGATGCTGGCGGTGGGCGTGGTGGCAGGGCCGGCCGTGGGGGTCGCGGCCGGGGTCGCGGTGGGGTCGACCGGTAGCCGGGGCAGGCGGGCCGCCGCGGTGGCGAGGTCGAACTCGTCGTCCATCCCGGTGCGGATGGCCAGCCCGGTCAGCGCACCCAGCAGGATCTCGGCGTGGGCGACCGCCTCGTGCTCGGCCAGGTCCGGATCGGCCCGGCGCATCGCGGCCGAGAAACGCTGCACCCGGCGCTCGTGGGACCGGGCGATGGGCGCGGCGACGTCGGGGGCCGTCAGCGCGATGCCGGCGAGTTGGAGGTGGATCCGTGCCAGCGTCGCCGTGTCCCCCGTGACGAAGCGGACGAAGGCGTCCACGAGGTCGTCGACGGTCTCGGTGCCGTGCCCGTCCGGATCCGGGTCCACGGCCGTGATCGCCTCGGCGAGGACCTCCCAGATGGCGGCTTCCTTGGAGTCGAACAGGTTGTAGAACGAGCCCGCCCCGACCTCGGCACGGTCGGTGATCGCCTTGAGCGTGGCCGACTCCAGGCCCTGTTCGCCCAGCACCTCACGGGTGGCGCCAAGAATCCGCGCGCGCGTCTCCATCCCCACCCGGTAGCGCGCCATCGAGGTCCTCCGTCGAGCCGTCGTCGGACGACGCTACCTCGTCCCCGGGGGCAGGCGGGTCCGAGCGCCGCGCACAATTGGAGTGCGTGCTACACTTGTTGCGTCCGAACTTTGAGCGAAGACTCAAAGTTTGCCACCGACAGCTCGAGGACGACGCGATGAGCCACTACCGCAGCAACCTGCGTGACATCCACTTCAACCTCTACGAGGTGTTCCGGATCCAGGACTGGCTGGGCACCGAGACCTACCCGGTGGACGAGGACACCGCACGCATGATGCTGACCGAGTTCGAGCGCTTCACCTCCACCGGGCCATGGGCCGACTCGTTCGTCCCCACCGACCGCACGCCGCTGGAACTGGACGCCGAGGGCAACGTCACGGTCCCCGACGAGCTGGCCGAGGCACTGGACGCCTTCTTCGAGGCCCAGTGGCACCTGCTGTCGCTGCCCCTGGACCTGGGTGGCATGGGCACCACGCCGACCGTGCGCTGGGCCGCCAACGAACTGATGGCCGGCGGCCACGCCACCGCGACGCTGTGGTTCATGGGCCCGCTGTTCGGCCAGGTCCTGGCCGAGGAGGGCACACCCGAACAGTTCGCCCGCTTCGGCCACCACATGATCCACGACCGCTGGGGCGCCACGATGGTGCTGACCGAGCCCGACGCGGGCTCGGACGTGGGCGCCGGCGTGACCCGGGCCGTTCCGGTCGCCGCCGAGGACGGGTCCGGGCTGGGCTCGCAGTGGCACCTGTCGGGCGTCAAGCGCTTCATCACCTCCGCGGACTCCCAGACCTTCCCCAACACCGTGCACCTGGTGCTGGCCCGGCCCGAGGGCGGGGAGCCCGGCACCAAGGGCCTGCGGCTGTTCATCGTCCCCAAGTTCCACGTGCTGGATGACGACGGGACCCTGGGGGACCGCAACGGGGTCATGGTCACCAACCTCGAGGACAAGATGGGGATCAAGGGCTCCGCCACGTGCGAGCTCACCCTGGGCGCCGACCCCGAGGTCCCCGCGGTGGGGTACCTGGTCGGCAATGCCGACGGCCACGGGGACGGCATCGCCCAGATGTTCCGCATCATCGAGCACGCCCGCATGAGCATCGGCGTCAAGGCCATGGCGACGCTGTCCACGGGCTACCTCAACGCCCTGGACTACGCCAAGGTCCGCCACCAGGGTCCCGACCTGACCCGGATGACGGACAAGACCGCACCGAAGGTCGCCATCATCAACCACCCGGACGTGCGCCGGCTGCTGATGGACCAGAAGGTCCACGCCGAGGGCATGCGGGCGCTGTGCACCTACGCCGCGGTCATGCAGGACCAGATCGCACTGGCCGACAGCGACGAGGAGCGAGCCGCCTGGGCCAGGCGCGAGGACCTGCTGCTGCCGCTGGTGAAGGGCTACTCGTCGGAGAAGGCCTACGAACTGCTGGCGGACTCGCTGCAGGTCTTCGGTGGCTCCGGGTTCACCCGCGACTACCCGATCGAGCAGTACATCCGCGACGCCAAGATCGACACCCTCTACGAGGGCACCACCGCGATCCAGTCGCTGGACCTGGTGTTCCGCAAGATCGCGCGCGACAACGCCCAGACCCTGTTCTGGTTCGCCCAGCAGGTCCAGGAGACCGTCGACCACGGCCCCGACCACCTCGCCGACGAGCGCAAGGCGCTGGGCCAGGCCCTGGAGGACGTGCAGGGCCACCTCGGCCACATGCTCGGCTGGGCCATGGCCGCGCGCGACGACGTCGCCAAGGCCGGCGAGCTGTACAAGACCGGGCTCCACACGGTGTCGATGCTCGAGTCGCTGTCGGAACTGCTGATCGGCTGGCTGCTGCTGCGCCAGGCCGAGGTGGCCCACGACGCCCTCGGCGGTGACGGCGGGGCGTCGGACCGTCCGGCGGGTCGCGACACCGACTTCTACACCGGCAAGGTCGCGACCGCCCGCTACTGGGCCCGCACGGTGCTGCCCCGCACCCGGTTCCGGCGCGAACAGGCCATGGCCGAGGACGGCTCCCTGATGGACCTCCCCGAGGCCGCCTTCTAGCCCCACCCAGCCTTCTCGCCCCACCCCACCGGACCCACCCCGCCACCCACTGGACCCGCCACCCCACCACCCCACCGGCCCGCCACCCCGCGCCGGGACCCCGGCCCGCCACCCACCGGCCCGCCACCCACCGGCCCGCCGCCCCTGCGCCGGGGACCCACCCCGCCACCGTGTGCGTTCCTGCCGGTCTGTCGGCCCGAACGCACACGGTGGCGGGTGATACGTCGACGGGGGAATCGAGCGGGATCGGGCGGTGTGCGAACACTCGCGCAACGGGGTCTTGTGCCCCTTCGGGGACCTGATGTATGGTCCTGCGGACCCGGGAGGGACGACTCCCGACCGGACCGCACGACGACCACGACCACGGGAGGTGAGCCAATGATGCGGACTCGAATTCCTGCATTCCTCGCCACCCGCCGGGTCACGGCGTCGTGCTCCAGGTCGGCATAGCCCGACCTGTCCCGAGAAACGACGCGGTGGCCAGTGGCCACCGCGTTTCGTCGTCCTCGAGACCATTCGTCGATCCGACTCGCGTGGCCACGGACCATCCGTCCCACACCCACGAGGATCGAACCATGGACCCCATGCTCCACCTGCACCTGCACGAGGCACGCCGCGACGCGTCACTGCGTCGGCGCCACCTGTCGCAGGCCCAACGACCGCGTCCTCCCGGAGCCAGCCGCCACCTGGTGGCCCGGGGACTGCGCCGCCTGGCCGACTGGCTGGAGGCTCCCGCCCCGGCCCGCGCCTGAGTCACGACGGCCGCCCGACCTGTTCGGGCGGCCGTCGTCGCATGTGCGCACGATCGCGGGAGCCAGGCCGGCCACCCGCACCCGGATCATCCCCAGGCCGAACGGCCTGACCGGCGGGTGCGCGGCAGTGGTTGGCTGGCGAGTTCGGCCGGACGACCCACCGGCACCATCCCGTGAAAGGCGCGTCCGTGACCAGCGGCCAACTCCTCGTCATCCTCGTCGTCGTGGCCGTCGTGATCGCCCTGGTGGTCGCACTGCTGGCGTCGCGACGGTCGCGCATGCAGGCCGAGCAACGGGAACGCGACGACCACCACCGCCACGAGGCCGCGGCGCTGCGTGAGGAGGCACGGACCCACGAGCCCGAGGTCGGCGAACGGCTGGAGGAGGTCCGCCGCGCGGAGGGCGAGGAGGAGACGGCCCGTGCCGAGGCCGAGCGCGCGCGGGCCGAGGCCGAGCGGGTCGAGGCACGGGCCCGGGATGCCGCCGCGGCCACCGCGGAACAGCGCGAGAACGTGCGCCGTGCTGCCGCCGACCGCGACGAGCTGCTGGCGCGTGCGGACGACCTCGACCCCGACACCGACGTGCGGGGGACCACGGACCACGACCAGCCGACCGACCAGCCACACCACGAGCCGGGCGACCAGCCACACCGGGACCCCGAACCGTCCCCCGACGACGTGGAGGCGCCGCCACCGCACCCGGACCGGGGCCCCGACCCGTCGTCGACCGACACGCCGCCACCCCCGGACCCAGCCCGTCCGGGCGATGCCGAGCAGCTGCCCCCACCCCCGCCGAGTGCCTGACGACCGGCGCGTGGCACGCGCCGCCCGGACGGCCCGCCGGAGCCCGTCCGGGCGGTGACCGGATGCCCGGGTCCGCACCCCCGAGCGGATACCGTCCTGCAGATGGCTGCTTCTCGTTCGACCCGTTCCCCACGCGCAGGGCGTCGTCGCTGGACCCGCTGGCTGGCATGGTTGACCGTCCCGCTGGTGCTGATCGGCCTCGTCGTCGCGGCCACGCTGTTCGTGCTGTTCGTGCGGATCCCGTTGCCCGACGACATCGCGCCCGGCGCCACCGAGGTGCTGGACCGCGAGGGCCAGGTCGTGGGCACGCTGGCCGGTGACGTCACCCGTACCGACGTCGAGTTGGGCGACCTGCCCGAGTCCGTCGGACTGGCCGTGCTGTCGGCCGAGGACCGGGACTTCTACACCCACCAGGGCGTGTCCCCGTTGGGCATCGCCCGGGCCCTGTTCGTCAACGTCCGTGCCGGCCAGATCGAGCAGGGCGGGTCCACCCTGACCCAGCAGTACGTCAAGAACGCCGTCGTCGGCGACGACCAGACCCTGACCCGCAAGGTCAACGAGGCCGCGATCGCGATCAAGCTCGAACGCAGCGTCGACAAGGACACGATCCTTGGCTGGTACCTCAACGCGATCTACTGGGGTCGGGGCTCGGTCGGCATCGGCGCCGCGGCCGAGACCTACTTCGGGATCCCGGCCGACGAGCTGACCCTCAACCAGTCTGCCACCCTGGCGGGAATCATCCAGGCGCCGGAGGGGCTGGATCCGGCCGAGGAGCCGGAAGCCGCCGACCGACGCCGCATCTACGTGCTCGACGGGATGCTGGAGCAGGGCTGGATCGACCAGGCCACCCACGACCAGACCGTGGACGAGGGCCTGCCCGACGTGTCCACCGACACCGCCGCGGCCTCGCGCCCCGCGCCGTACTACCTCGAGGCGGTCACCGACGAGCTGGTCGACCTGCTCGGCGACGGCGCCATCGCCCAGGACCTCGTGATCGAGACGGGACTGGACCAGAAGGCCCAGGAGGCCGCCGAGGACGTCGTGTCCGAGGGCATCGCCAACGCCGACTTCGACGCCGAGGACCTGTCGGGGGCCCTGGTGTCGCTGGAGCCGACCACCGGCGAGGTGGTCACCCTGGTCGGCGGGCCCGACTTCGGCGACCAGCAGTTCAACGTCGCCACCGACGGCCTGCGCCAGATCGGTTCGACCTTCAAGGCCTTCACGGCCACGGCCGCCTTCGACACCGGCTTCTCCCCGGCCGCCGAGTTCGACGCGCCAGCCGAGATCGAGGTCGACGACGACGCGGTCGGGGGCGAGGACGGCGACCCCGGGGTGGTCCACGACTACGCCGACGAGGATCGCGGCGACATCAGCATCCGCGAGGCCACGGCCGTGTCGGCCAACACGGCGTTCGTCAACATCCAGCGCGAGGTCGGGCCCGACGAGGTGGCCGACATGGCCGCGACGCTCGGACTGCCCGCCGAGCGACCGGCACCCGACGGCCAGGAGGAACCCACGTTCTCGTTGGGCGACTCGATGACCCTGGGTGTGGACGAGTTCACGCCGATGGAACTGACGCAGGCCTACGGGACCCTGGCCGGCGAGGGCGCCCGCATCGATGCCCACCTCATCCGCCGGATCACCACGGCCGACGGCGAGGAGCTCTACCTCGCCGCCACGACCCCCGACGAGGTGGTCGACGCCAACGTGTCGGCGGCGACGACGTCGGTGCTCGCGACCGCGGTGACGGACGGCACCGGGTCGGCCGCGGCGTTGGACGACCGTCCGGTCGCCGGCAAGACCGGGACCACCCAGGGCGGTGCGGACGGCTGGTTCGCAGGCTTCGTCCCGCAACGGGCGACCGTCGTGTGGGTCGGCCGACTGGACTCCAACCAGCCGATCGACGGTCTGTCGGGGGCGAACCTCCCCGCCGAGATGTGGCACGACTTCATGCAGGTCGCGGTCGCCGACCTCGAGCCCCAGGGCTTCCCCGAGCCCGACCTCGACGCCTTCGACCGCGGGGCGCCCTCCCCCACGCCGTCCCCGACACCGAGTCCGACCCCGTCGCCGACACCCTCCCCCACCCCGTCCCCGACACCCAGCCCCACGCCGTCGCCGACACCGAGTCCCACCCCGTCGCCGACACCCAGCCCGACCCCGTCCCCGACACCCAGCCCGACCCCGTCGCCCACGCCCAGCCCGACCCCGACGCCGTCGCCGACCCCGGCGGCACCCACGCCCACGGCGGTGCCGTCGCCGACGGTGACGCCCACGGCCCTGGCCGACGGACCCGGCCGGACGGGCGACCGGTCGATCACCACTCGCTAGGCCCTCAGCCCGACCAGGTCCGCAGGTCGACGGCCTCCCCGGTCGGGACGTCGCCGTCCAGCAACGCCCAGGTCTGCGCCGCGACGGCGTCGGTGTCTCGCAGCTCACCCGCCTCGTGCGCCTCGCGGAACTTGTCGACGCGCGGGAAGTCGCGGGCGTCGGTGTCCCGGATGAGTTCCTGCATCCCGGTGGCGACCAGGCCGGGTGACACACCCACGACCTCCACGCCACCCCGCTCGGCCTGTTCGACCGCCACGGTGGCGACCCAGTGGTCCACCGCCGCCTTGGACGGCCCGTAGGTCGACCAGCCGGCGTAGACGGACCCGGCCGCACCGGAGGTCAGCTGGCACAGCTGGCGTCGGCCCGGCCGGCCCCGGACCGCGGACAGGAAGGCCTGGCCAACGGCGATCGCGGCCACGACGTTGAGCTGCATGGCCGCGACGACCGCGGACGTGTCGACCTCGCCGGCGAAGCCGATCGGCTGGATGGTGGCCGCCGCGTGGACGAGCACCACGCGACCACCCGGGCTGCCGCCGGCAGCGGCGTCGACCAGACCCAGGGCGGTGTCCACGGCGGCGACCGCCCGATCCCCGTCGGACAGGTCCGCGGCGACGTGGGTCGTGCCTGCCGGGCCCGGCGACCGCTGGATCGTCACGACGGGACCACGCGCCGACGCCCGGGCGGCGATGGCCGCACCGATCCCGCCCGACGCGCCGGTGACGATCGTTCGCTGCGAGGTGGCCACGGGTGCTCCGGTCATCGGTCGGACCACCCCGAGGGTGCCACCCGGACCGCCGGTCCGCGACGCCGTGACGACCTGGCACCGAGCGGCTCCCCCGAGGACCTACGATCGACGGGTCGTCGACCATCGGACCGACCGTGCACACCCTGGCGCGTGGTGCGGTCGCCACCGTGGTCGCCGTGGCCCTGGTCACGGTCGGCATCGGGATCGCGCGGTGGGGCATGGGGGCGGTCGAGGTCACGGCGCGCGACGCCCGGAGCGTGGCCGCGGCGTCCACGGCGGTCCCGTCCGGCGACGGGTGGGCGGCCTGGGGAGCCCGCGCCGACGGCACGCCGTTGCGCTGGGACCCCTGCCGGCCCATCGACTGGGTCGTGCGCCCCGACGACCCGGCGTGGCTGGTCGACGTCGCCTCCACGGCGTTGCGACGGGTCGGACGTGACGCCGGCGTGACCTTCCGCCACCGGGGCCGGGCCGCGACCGAGGTCGGACCACGACGCTCGACGATGGACGGTGCGGCCTGGGCCCCGGTCGTGGTCACGCTGGTGGACCCCGACGAGGTCGACTGGCTCGACGGTGACGAGCGTGCCCTGGCGGTCCCCGTGCTGGTCGGGGACGTGTTCGTCACCGGGCAGGTCCTGCTCGACGCCGACACCGACCTCGACGACGGGTTCACGGATCGTCGTGGCTCGTGGGGGGCGACCCTGCTCCACGAGGCCGCGCACCTGGTCGGCCTCGACCACGTGGAGGACCCGGACCAGTTGCTCTACCCCTTCCCGTTGCCCGGTCCGGCGACGCTGGGCGACGGCGACCGACGGGGACTGGCGGCGCTGCGGGCCGACGGCGGCTGCCTCGACGCCGGCCCGGTCCGCGACCTGGTCGTCGACGACCCGCGACCCTGAGGAACGCCCATGCCCACGCGACTGCCCATGTTCCCCCTCGGCTCTCCCCTGGTGCCGGGCATGGGGCTGCCGCTCCAGGTCTTCGAACCCCGCTACCACGACCTGGTCCGGGACGTGCTGGCCGACGACGACTGCTTCGGGGTGACCATGATCACCCGCGGCCACGAGGTCGGCGGCGGCGACCTCCGGTCCTCGATCGGCGTTCGCGCCGAGATCCTGCGTCACCAACAACTCGAGGACGGGCGTCGCGTGGTGCTGGCCCTGGGACGTGACCGCTTCCGCGTGGTGCGCTGGCTCCGCGACGACCCTTACCCTCTCGCTGAGGTCGAGGATTGGCCCGATGAGCTCCCCCCCGCCGTCGCGACCTCGCGCGACGACCTGCCGCCGGGCGGGCCCGGGGGGTCCGCTCCACCACCGCTGGGTCGTCTCGACGTGCAGGCACGCCTGGACGACATCGTGGCACTGCTGGCCAGCCAGGTCGACGAGGAGGACCGTGGGCCGCTCATCGAGTCCTCGACCCTGCCCCGGGACCCGGACGCCGCGATCTGGCAGGCCACGATGGTGGCCGACCTCGGTCCCCTCGACCGCCAGCGACTCCTCGAGGCACCCGGGCGCACCGAACGTCTCCCACTGCTGGTCGCACTGCTGGAGGAACGCCGGGACGTGCTGGCCTTCACGCTGGCCCAGCACGACTGACCGCGTCCGCTTCGTATGCTGGACGCCGCCAGCGACCCGCCCGCGACCCCGAGCCCGTCCATGACCACTGCGGTGCACGTGCGACCGGCGACCGGGGACGACCACGCGCGCATCGGCGCGATCCTCGCCCACGGCTACCGCGACTTCGGGCCGGGGCCCTACCGGGACTACGTCACGGA
Organism: uncultured Nitriliruptorales bacterium; assembly: GCA_963735045.1. Taxonomy (GTDB): domain Bacteria; phylum Actinomycetota; class Nitriliruptoria; order Nitriliruptorales; family Nitriliruptoraceae; genus Salsipaludibacter. The sequence goes on from CAVTIZ010000003.1 coordinate 1,762,190, forward strand.
TCCGGCACAATGGGCCGACCGCGCCACGGCCACCCTGGTCGCCGTCGACGACGGCGACCGGGTCCTGGGGGTCGTGGCCTTCGCGCTGGCGGGCACCCCCCTGCACGAACCGGTGGTCCCTCCCATGGGAGACGCCAGCTTCCGGTTCCTCGCGGTGGCCGTCGACGCCCGGGGACGCGGTGTCGGGCAGGCCCTGGTGCGCGCCTGCCTCGACCGCGCTCGCGACGCCGGCGCCCGCCGCGTCGCGATCTTCACGATGGACTTCATGGGTGCGGCCCAGCACCTGTACGCCGGCCTCGGCTTCCGGCGACGGCCCGACCTCGACGTCGAGTTCCCCGGGGGCGCCGGCCTCGCCCTCACCCACGACCTGGCCGCCGATGCCGCGGCCCACTTCGCGCCTCCCGGACCGGTCCCGTCGTCGCGGCCGTGGTACGAAGACGTCTTCGCTCCCGATCCGGCCACCTCGACCTGAAGGAAGCATCCATGTGCGGTCGCTACGTCGCCGTCTCCACCCCCGAACAGTTCGCCGAGGCCTTCGCCGTCGACGAGGTCCGCGCGTCCGACCAGGGACGCCGCCACAACGTGGCACCCACCCTGGACGTCTACGCGATCATCGACCGCGACGACCGACGACGGCTGGGCACGATGCGATGGGGGTTCCTCCCCCACTGGACCAAGCAGCTCAAGGGGGCACGTTCGCCCATCAACGCCCGCCTCGAGGGCATCCAGGACAATGGCATGTTCGCGCGCTCGTTCCGGTCGCGACGGTGCATCATCCCGGCCGACGGCTTCTACGAGTGGCAGGTCCGCGACGGCCGGGATCGCAAGCAGCCGTGGTTCATCCGCGACCCGGACGGGGCACCCCTGGGTCTCGCGGGGATCTGGACCAGTTGGAAGGACCCGTCGGACCCGGATGCCGACTGGCTGTCCAGCTGCGCGATCGTGACCACGGCGGCACGTGGGCGGATGGAGGAACTCCACGACCGGATGCCGGTGATGCTGCCCGACACGCTCCACGACGACTGGTTGCGCGCCGACGCCGACGCCGCCCCCCACCTGGTGCGGGCGATCGCGACCATGCCGCCACCTGCCCTGCACGCCCACACGGTCACCGACCGGGTCAACAACGTGCGCAACGACGGCGACGACCTCGTCGACGAAGCACCCCCGCTGGCCGAGTGAGCGTCGGGTCGCCGTGCGACGGCGCGGGCGGCCTCAGTCCGGCCACGTCGCGAGCAGGTCCGCGACGTCGCCCGCTGCGGCGCGACCCGAGGCGACACACGGGCTGACACCGATGCCGTCGTAGGCGGCACCGGCGACCACGATCCCGGCGGGCAGGTGGTGGCGGACGCGGTCCACGCGCTCGCGGTGCCCGACGTCGTACTGCGGCAACGCCCGGTCCCACCGGACCACGACCTGGTCGGTGGCCGCCGTGGACAGCCCGGCGAGGTCACGCACCTCCCGGTCCACGACCCGGGCGAGCTCGGCGTCGTCGAGGTCGTGGTGGCGATGGTCGTCGATGCGACCGACGCTCGCGCGCAGCACGGCACCCCGATCCGCCAGGTGTGGCCACTTGCGGGCCAGCCAGGTGGCCGCCTTGACCAGTCGACCCTCCCGTCGGGGAACCAGGATCCCCGACGCCGCCGGCAGGTCGGTGGCACGTGCGTCGCCGTAGTGCAGGGCGACGACCGCGACCGAGGCGTGGTCGATGGTGGCGAGCTCGGCCGCGCTCCCGGGGGCGGCCGTCCCGAGCAGCCGCGACGCCACGTGGGCCGGGGTCGCCACGACCACGGCGGCGGCCTCCACCGTCGCGACGGTCCCGCCCTCGGCCGTGGCCCCGTGTTCATCGGTGGCCACCCCCGGGGCATCGGACACGACCTGCAGGCGCCAGCGCGAGCGGTCACCGGTCGCGGAGTCGATGCTCGCGACGGCGTGGCCGGTGCGCACGACCGTCCCCAGGCCGTCGGCCAGGACAGCGGGCAACGACGCCATGAGGTCGACCGGGGTGGCGAACACCGGCGCGTCGCGGTCGGCACGACCCGCGAGGGCGTGCTGCAGCCCGTGGGCCAACGAGCGGTGGTCACGGTCGGCGGCCGCCACCAGGGGTGTGGTCGCCTCGACCGACAACCGGTCGGGGCGGCCGGCGTAGATCCCACCCACCATGGGCTCGACGAGGCGGTCGACCACCTCGGTGCCGTAGCGCGCCGCCACGACCTCGCCGACGGACCGGTCGGCGGGGGTGCGTTGCCGTCGTGGCCACACCGCCTCGGCGGCCGCCCGCGCCAGGCCCACCGGCGACAGCACACGAGACCGCGCGAGGCTCACCAGGTCCGTGGGCACGCCGTAGGGCGCCCCACGCGGCAGGGGCCGCAACCTGCCGTCGGCGACCACCTGCACGGCCCCGGTGGTGGGATGCACCAGTTCCAGGCCGAGCTCACCGGCCAGGGCGACCCCGGCACGGTGTCGTGCCAGCAACGAGTCCGCGCCCACGTCGAGGCGGCCGGTCGCCAGCCGCCGGGACGCCAACGTGCCCCCGACCCGGTCGGTGGCCTCCAGCAGGACCACGTCATGGCCCGCTGCCACCAGGTCACGCGCGGCGACCAGGCCGGTGATGCCCCCGCCGACCACGACGACGTCCACCCGTTCGTGACGCTGGTCGGTGGCCCGGGGGGCGTCGGAACCGGGCGCCGGAGGGTCGGTCATCGTGTCGTGGCCTCGTGGACGTGCGCGACGACGTCGGCGAGCACGCCCGGGTCACTGTCGGGCAGCACGCCGTGACCGAGGTTGAACACGTGGTCGGTGCGATCGCCGACCCGGGCGAGGACCTCGTCGGCACCGGCCAGTGCCGGCCCGCTCCCGGCGACGACCAGGGTGGGTCGAGGTTCCCCTGGGTGGCCACGTCGTCGGGCAGCCGGCCCCGCGCGACGTCCAGGGGCACGCGCCAGTCCACGCCGACGACGTCGGCCCCCGCGGTCGCCATGAGCCCGAGCAGCTCACCGGTCCCGACGCCGAAGTGGATGCGCGGCACGTCGAGGTCGGCCAACCGGGTCAGCACGCGGCGCGAGTGGGGCAGCACGAACTGGCGGTAGGCCGACGGCGACAACGTCCCCGCCCAGGAGTCGAACAGCTGCACGGCGGCGGCACCGGCCCGGACCTGGGCCGCGAGGTGGTCGGCCACGAGGTCGGCGAGCCGGGTCATCAGGCCGTCCCACAGCACCGGCTCGGTGTGCATCAGCGACTTGGTGCGCGCATGGTTGCGCGACGGCCGTCCCTCGACGAGGTAGGAGGCCAGGGTGAACGGTGCCCCCGCGAAGCCGATCAGCGGGACGTCGCCGAGCTCCGACACCAGGCTGCGGATGGCGTCCAGCACGTAGGGGACGTCGTCGTCGGGCTCCAGCGGGCGCAGGCGTGCGAGGTCGTCAACCGACCGGAACGGCTCGTCGAGCACGGGCCCCACGCCCGCGCGGATCTCGATCGGGACACCCACGGCCTGGACGGGCGTGACGATGTCGGAGAACAGGATGGCGGCGTCCACCCCGTAGCGTCGCACGGGTTGGAGGGTGACCTCCACGGTCAGGTCCGGGGTGTGCACGACGTCGTCGAAGGAGTGTTCGGCCCGCACGGCGCGGTACTCGGGCAGGGCCCGGCCGGCCTGGCGCATGAACCACACCGGCATGTGCGCCGGGGTTCGCCCCTGCAGGGCGTCGAGGAACACGGGCACGAGGACCTCCGGGGACGGCGTCGACCACGGACGTCGGCGATGTCCGCGATCCACGATCGTACGGGGGTGGCCCACCCGGTCGACCGCCGCGGTCGACTCGCGCCCGATCGAACCGCCGGGCCGCGACCGGCCCCGGGACCTGCAGGCCCCACATGGTCCCCGACACGAACAGCCGCCCGACCGAGAACGGTCGGGCGGCAGCCGGGTGCCCGGTCGGCCACTGGGGGGAGAGTGGCGTGGCGGGCGCGACCGAGTCGGGGGAAAGCGGTCTTCCGGCATGGTGGCCACCGGGGGATGTGGCCAGTCGTGCTCGTGCCCTTCGGACGATACGCACGGGGGCCGCAGAAATCGAACCACGAGGGCGTCACATTCCGGCATGTCCGGTTCCGGCCACGGACCCGTGACCGAAGTCCCGGCACGAGGACTCGATCGTCCCGACGGCCACACACCCACGTCGAGGCGTCGAATTCGGTGTCTTGGGCGCCCGGGGCGACGCTCGGGGCACGATCCGGTGTTCTGGCCGAGACCGGCCAAGGGTCGATTCGACGGCGATGGGGCCCCCGACGACGCGGCCACGTCGGGGATCGCCAACCGCCGCCCGGGAGGCCCGGGGCGACGACGTGGTGTCGGAGGGAGTCGGACGTACGCCGGATTCTGTTCCCGGAACCCGTGCGGGCCCGGGGGCGACCATCTGTCTGGGACGATCGTTGCCGATCGCCTCGTGCGGCCTACCCGGAGGATCGGTGGGCGCCGTTGCCTCCTGCTTGGCCTTGCTCCGGACGGGGCATGCAAGCCACGACGGTCACCCGCCGCGCTGGTGGTCTCTTGCACCACCGTTTCACCCTTGCCGGTACCGGGGCGAGCCCCGGCCCTTGGCGGTCTGTTCTCTGTTGCGCTCTCCACGCATCGCTGCGCCTGGGGGTTGCCCAGCGTCCTGCCCAGGGAGTCCGGACGTTCCTCGACCGGGTGCGAGCACCACGGCCGCGGCCGCCTCACCGGCTCCCTCCGACGCCACGAGGGTACGTGGCGGACGCCTGGGGTGGTCGGTCAGGGCCGGGCGGAGGGCCGGGCGGGGGGCCGGGAGGCCGTCTGGCTCGTCCGGTCGGACGCGCGGTCTGGGTAGGTTGCGGACATGGGTCCACACGGGCCGACCGACACCCCACCACCCGAGGAATCCCACCATGAGTTCGACGAGGCGCCCCCTGGTCGTCGTCGCCAATCGCCTGCCGGTGTCCCGCTCCGGCGACCAGTGGCGACCGTCCGCCGGCGGCCTGGTGACCGCCCTGCGGCCCGTGGTCCAGCAGGTCACCGGCCACTGGGTCGGCTGGGACGGTGGCCACGAGCAGGTCCCCACGCGGGTCGAGGGCTTCGACGCCGACCTGCACCCGATCGCCATGACCGAACAGGAGGTGGACGAGCACTACTACGGGTTCTCCAACCGGACCCTGTGGCCGTTGTTCCACGACCTGCTCGCCGAGCCGGTGTTCGACCGCGACTGGTGGCGCACCTACGAGCAGATGAACCTGCGCTTCGCCGAGGCGGCCGCCCAGGTCGACGTCGACGACCCGGTCTACTGGATCCACGACTACCACCTGCTGCTGACCCCGGCCATGCTGCGGGCGCGGGTGCCCGACGCCACGATCGGGTTCTTCCTCCACATCCCCTTCCCGCCGCCCGAGCTGATGGGGCGACTGCCCTGGAACGACGAGCTGCTCGACGGCCTGCTGGGTGCCGACGCCGTGTCGTTCCACACCGAGTGGTACCGGGAGAACTTCGTGCGCTCGGTCCGTCGGTCACGCAAGGACGTCACCGTGTCCGGCGACATGATCCACCTGCCGGACGGCCGCTCGGTGCGAACCGGCGCCCACCCGATCTCGATCGACGTCGACGAGTTCGCCCGGCTGGCCGTCGCCGACGAGACCGAGGCCGAGCTGGCCGAGCTGCGCGAGCAGTTCGCCGGTCGCAAGGTCATGCTCGGGGTGGACCGCCTGGACTACACCAAGGGCATCCGGCACCGCCTCCAGGCCATCGAGGAACTGCTCCAGGAACGCCCGGAGCTGCGCACGTCGTTCGCCTTCATCCAGATCGCCGTGCCCTCCCGCGACGACGTCGAGGAGTACCGCGAGCTGCGCGAGCAGGTGGAGTACATGGTCGGCCACATCTCCGGCCAGTTCACCGAGCCCGGCCACGACGTCCCCGTCCACTACCTGTACCGCGGCGTGCCCAAGACCCGCCTGGCCGCCTACTACCGGCTCGCCGACGTCATGGCGATCACGCCGTTGAAGGACGGGATGAACCTGGTCGCCAAGGAGTTCGTCACCGTCCAGGGCGCGGCGGCCGATCGGGAGGGCCAGACGCCCGGCGTGCTGCTGCTCAGTGAGTTCACCGGCGCCGCCCTGGAGTTCTCCGACGACGCGATCATGTGCAACCCCTTCGACGTGCGCTCCCTGGGTGCCCGGATGGCGCAGTCCCTGACCTTCGACGAGAACGACCGTGCCGAGCGCATCCACCGGATGGCCGACCACGTGGCCGACGCCGACGTGTTCGCCTGGGTCGAGGAGGAGCTCGAGTCGCTCGCCCAGGACGACTACCTGGTGATCGACCAGTGACCCCGTCGGCCCACGACCTGGCGTTGTCGGACCCATCGGAGGTGGCTGCGGCGCTCCCGCCCGTGGCCGACGCGTTCGTGCTGCTGGACTTCGACGGGACCCTGTCGGCGCTGGTCGACGACCCCGAGCAGGCGGTCGCGGTCGACGGTGCGCTGGAGGCGGTGTCCGCGCTGGCCCGCCGGACCCGCGTGGTCCTGGTGTCGGGCCGCCCGGTGGAGGTCCTGCGTGAACGCATCCCCGGCGACGTCGGCGTGGCCTACGCCGGCGGCCACGGGGCCGAGTTCGCCGACGGCGAGGACGAGGTCGAGCCCCTGGTGGAGGTGGAGGTGGTCCGCGACCACCGCGACGCCGCGATCGACGACCTCGAGGACCTGCTGGCCGACGCCCCCGGCTGGTACGTCGAGCCCAAGCCCACCGGCGTGGCCGTGCACAGCCGTCGCGCCGAGGACCCGCAGCGCCACGTCGAGGACGTCAAGGCCGTGCTGGCCCGCCACACCGGCGACGACGACATGGTCGTGCTGCCGAGCCACGAGGTGTGGGAACTGCGCCCAGCCGGGGTGGACAAGGGCACCGCGGCCCGACTGGTGTTGGGCGACGACGAGCGGACGCCGGTGTCGTTCGGCGACGACGTCACCGACGAGGACATGTTCGCCGTCGCGGTCGAGCGCGGCGGGACGGCCGTCCTGGTCGACACCGAGCCACGCCAGACCCATGCCAGTTGGCGTGTGCGTGACCCCGACGACGTGGTCGCGGTCCTGTCGGCCTGGGTCGACCGGTCGGACTGACCCGTCGGGCGCGCTCCGGGCCGGTCAGCGCGCGCGGACCACGGTGGCCAGGACCGTGTCGCCACAGGTGATCGCCTCGTTGACGCAGGCCACCTGGGTCACCACGGCCTCGTCGGGGAGGTCCGGGGCCAGCAGGGGCAGCGGGAAGGCGTGGGCGGACTCGCACCCGTCGGCGACGGCCTCGACCACCTGCAGGTCGAGCACCAGGTCGGCGCCCTCGGCCGACACGGACGCGTCGTCGGAGACGCCGACGCACCCGTCCGGAGACACGAACTCGACCACGACCTCGTCGGCCGGCAGGTCGACGACCACGCTCGTGGCCTCGGCGTAGGTCACCCCGCCACGCCCGACCACCAGGAACACGACGACGGCCATGGCCACCACCAGGGCCGCACCCACGACCAGCCCACGCGCACCCAGGCCGCCACGCCGGACCGACGCATCGGCTGCGGCACCCTCGCCACGTGCCATGGCGTACCCGGCCCGCTGCCCCCGCTGGTTGTGGTCGCCCACGCGAACCTCCCGGTCGACGGCCGAGCCTAGTTCGCGGGCCGACGGCAGTCAGGGGGGTCACGCCACCGGGACACCGTCCACGGCGACGACCCGGCCACGACGCCAGACACGTCGCAGTTCGAGGTCGTGGTCGAGCTCCAGGACGTCGGCACGGGCACCGGGACGCAGGTGGCCGACGTCGTCGCGACCCAGGACGGCGGCCGGGTGCGCGGTCGCGGCCCGGATCGCGCTCGCGGGCGCCACACCCATCTCGATCGCCGTCCGGACGCCATCCAACAACGGCGTGACGCTCCCGGCCAGCGAGTCGCCCGCCACCAGTCGGGACTCGCGCCCGGCCACCATGACGGCCAGCTCACCCAGTTCGTGTGGTCCGTCGCCCAGTCCGGTCGCGCTGGTGGCGTCGCTGACGAGCACGACCCGCTCCCCCACGAGGTCGAAGGTGGCCCGCACCGTCGACGGGGCCACGTGGACGCCGTCGGCGATCAGTTCCAGCCACGCCGACCCCCGCCCGGCCGCGACCAGTGCGGCCGCCACCGGCCCCGGTTCCGCCTCGTCCAGTGGGGGCATGCCGTTGTACAGGTGCGTGGCCACACCCGCCGTCCCCGCCGCGGCCGTCCGTGCGAACACGTCGGCGACCAGCGCGACGGGTGCGGCGGTGTGGCCCACGGCGACCACCACCCCGGCATCCAGCAGGTGGTCGACCAGGTCACTGGCCCCATGTCGCTCCGGTGCCAGTGTCACCATGACCAGCCGGCCGCCCACGCGCTCGGCGAGGTCGGCGACCACGAGCGGGTCGGGGTCGCGCAGGAGGGTCGGCTCGTGCGCCCCGCACTGGGACGCGGCCAGGAAGGGACCCTCGAGGTGGACCCCGGCGACCAGGTCGTCGGCGACCAGCGGTGCCAGCGCGTCCACCGAGGTCCGGTAGCGGTCGTCGGTCGACGACACCAGGCTCGCGACCACCGTCGTGGATCCCCACGCATGCTGGACGGCGGCCGCCGCGGCGTCGTCCCCCCGTCCGAACTCGTGGCCGCCGCCACCGTGGCAGTGGATGTCCACCAGCCCCGGTGCCAGCCACACGTCGTCGCGTCCGCCGGGCTCCACGGCCACGACCCGGTCGTGCGGCCCACCGCGGTCGTCGCCCGGGCCCAGGACCAGGGTCACCGGTTCGTCGGACCCGACCGGGATGCCGCTGACCCGGACTGCGCCATCGGCGTCCACGTCAGATCGTCACGATCAGCCGACGGCAGTTGGGACAGGTCCCCAGGTTCGGGCCGTCCAGGAGGTCGTTGACGTCGGCGTAGGACAGCCGGATGCCACAGGCCGTGCAGCGCTCGCCGTCGAGGCGTCCGACCGCATCGCCACCGAGGCGGGTCGCCACGTCGTCGTAGCGCTCCAGCAGTTCCTCGGGCAGCGGGTCGCGCTGGCGGTCACGCACGACCTCGTGCTCGGCGATCTCGGCGTGCAGCCCGGCCGCGGCGGTGTCCAGGCGTTGCTGGGCGTCGTCACGGGACGCCGCGAGTCCGGCCAGCTCCTGCTCCAGGGCGTCCAGTGACTCCTCGTGCTCCTCCAACTGTTCGAGGGCCTCCAGCTCGGCGGTCTCGTGCTCGTCGATGCGCGACGTCACCGCGGCGATCTCGGCCTCGAGCTTGTTGAGCTCGCGGGTGTTGGTGATCTGGCCCCCGTAGAGCCGCTGTTGCTCGGCGGCGAGTCGTTCGTTGAGGAGGTCGACCTCCTTGTCGTGCGTGCGGGCGACCGTGGTCACCTTGTCGCGCTCCAGGCCCAGGTCGGCGTGGTGTTCCTCCACGGTCCGGCGTCGCTCGGCGAGGTCGGCCAGCTCCTGCTGCTCGGGGAGGTGGGCCAGGGTGGTGCGCAGCCGCCGGACCGCCGAGTCCGTGGCGGCGAGGTCCAGCAGGCCGGCGAGCTGGTCGTCGGTGAACTCGGCCATCGAGACACTCCTGCACAACGATCGGGACCGTGGTGGGGACCTGCCGGACGCCACCGGTGGTGGCGATCCAGGCGCCTCACGTGGGGAGGTCCGACCACGGTCGGGTCGACACGGCGGACGCTACCACCGGGGCGGTCAGGGACCGGGCGACGGCATCCCGTTCCAACAGCGCCGCCCAGTGGGGCATCGCCGCCACCTCGACGGCGTGGTGGCCGGCATCCACCAGGGCCAGGCCCTGCTCCCGGGCATCCAGCACGGTGTGGTGACCGAGGTCGCCCGTCACCAGCACGTCGACGCCAGCCGCGAGTGCGTCGTCGACCAACGACGAGCCGGCACCGCCCACCACGGCCACGGTCGCGACCACCCGGGCCGGGTCTCCGGCCAGTCGCAGGTCCGGCGCCGGCAGGACGTCGCGGAGCCGGACGGCGACCTCGCCAAGGGGGGTCGGCGTCGGCATCCGTCCGACGCGGCCGAGGCCGGGCCGCCGTCCGTCGGCGGACGCGTGCGCGTCGCCGGACGGGTCGTCGTCGTGGGTGAGCGGAACCACGTCGAGGAGCTCCAGGGCTCGCACCACCGGGTCGGACGTGCCGGCGCCGTCGGTGGCGACGTCGAGGTTGGTGTGGGCCGCGGCCACCGCGATGCCCGCGCGTGCGGCGGCCAGGGCGACCCGTCCGCGGGCGGTCGACGGCGTCAGCGACGGCACCGGATGCAGCAGCAGGGGGTGGTGGGCCAGCACGAGCGTGCCCGGGGTGGTGGCCGCCTCGGCCACGACCGCCGAGGTGACGTCGAGCGCGACCAGCACGCGCGTCACGGCGTCGTCGGGATCGCCGACCTGCAGGCCCACGTGGTCCCAGTCCTGGGCGTGCGCGACGGGGTGGCGGGCATCGACCAGCGCGAGCCAGTCGCGGACGTGGTCGACCACGGTGGACCTCCGGGGTTTCGAACGGCTGCCTGGCGGCCTCGGGAACGCGCCTGGCCGGTGCGCGGTGCAGGGCTCGAACCTGCGACCCCCGCCGTGTAAGGGCGATGCTCTCCCAGCTGAGCTAACCGCGCGCGACGAGCGACGGTAGCCGCATCGTCGCCGGTCTCGTCCGGCTCCCACCGCACCCACCGGTCGCGACGGCGACCTCACCCCCGGGCCAGGACCACCACCCACCCGGCCAGCCCGCCCACGACGAACACGACCATCGTGGCGACGGTGGGCAGCGGCCGGTCGTCGGTGGTGACGGTGGCCACCGCCCACCCCGCCAGCGGGGCCGAGGCCACCGAGCCCCAGACGACGGATGGGGGCAGGACCGTCGGCGGCAGGGCCACCAGTACCACGAACGCCGCCCCGACCGCCAGTCGGTGCGCGCGCCGCACCGTGCCGGGGCGCCACCGCGTGGCAAGGGTGTGCTTGCCGACCGCCGCGTCGGCCCAGCGGTCGGGCCACTGGGTGGCGAGCAGGTTGGCGAACACCAGCAGGGTCAACGGCACGACGGCCAGCAGCATGGCGGCATCGGGACGACCCAGGGACGCGGCCCCGGTCAGCGGCAGCACCATCCCCCCGAGCAGCGCGTTGTCGACCTCGCCCCAGCCCCGACGGGCCAGCGCCAGCGGCGGCGAGGAGTACTGCCACCCCCCCACTGCCGCCACCGCCACCAGTGCGGCGGCCACCGAGGACACCAGGCCGCCGGCGGCCAGCACCAGGCCGACCCCGGCGGCCGCCACCGCCGCCACCACCAGGACCCTGCCCATCGCCCGGTCGTCCAGGTCCAGGTCCACGGTGGCACCCGATCCCCCGGAGAAGCGGGTTCGTCGGGTCAACGCATCCGTGTCCCGGTCGGCCACCTCGTTGGCGAGGTGGATGCCCACCGCCACGACCAGCACCAGTCCCAACGTCGCCACGACCCGGTGTCCGTCCCAGGCCGCCCCGTCCGCCCACGCCATCGCGACCCCCCAGGCGAACACCACGGCGACCAGCAGCAGGTGGTCGGGCCGGGTCATGCGCACCAGCCCCACCAGCCGGTCGGCGGAACCGGTCGGGGCCGTGGTGGGGGTCATGGCCCCGCAGGGTAGGTCGGGGCGCCACGCGGCAGGTCTGGCAGTTGGCGGTCCCCAGTGGCCGGGAATGCGGCCACGGGGTGCGCCGGTTCCCCCTGTCCCGTCGCATCGTCCCCGGAAGGACCAGCATGAACCGCACCGTCGACGTCGTCGTCATCGGCGCCGGCGCAGTCGGCGAGAACGCCGCCGACTACGCCCGCCAGAACGGCCTGGAGGTCGTGATCGTGGAATCCGAGCTGGTCGGCGGTGAGTGCTCCTACTGGGCCTGCATGCCGTCCAAGGCGTTGCTGCGTCCGTCGGAGGCGCTGGCCGCCGCCCGCGCCGTGCCCGGCGCCGAACCGGCCGTCACCGGCACCGTGGACGTCGCCGCGACCCTGGCCTCGCGAGACCAGTTCGCCTCCGACTGGGACGACTCGTCGCAGGTCGAGTGGTTGGAGTCGGTCGACGTCGGGCTGCTGCGGGGCCACGGCCGGCTGTCCGGCGAGCGCGAGGTCACCGTCACCCACGGCGATGACACCACCGTGGTGTCCGCGCGCGTGGGCGTGGTCGTGGCCACCGGCTCCTCGGCCGCGGTGCCACCGATCGAGGGCCTGGCCGACACCCGGTCGTGGGACAACCGCGACGTCACGTCCACCGACCGGGTCCCGGACCGGCTCGTGGTCCTCGGTGGTGGTGTGGTCGGCGTCGAGATGGCCCAGGCGATGGCGTCACTGGGCAGCGAGGTGGTCCTGCTCGAGGCTGCCGACCGCCTGCTGGGCGGCGAGGAGGAGGTCGCCGGCGAGGCCGTGCGTGCCGCGCTGGCCGACGCCGGGATCGACGTCCGACTGGGCGCCGCCGCCACCCGCGTGCACCGCGACGACGACGGCCGGGTCGTGGTCGACCTCGACGGTGCCGACCCGGTCGTCGGCGACGAACTCCTCGTCGCGGTCGGACGACGGGGCAACACCGACGACCTCGGGCTGGACACCGTCGGCGTGGTGCCCGCGACGGGCGGGTTCCTGTCGGTGGACGACCACCTGGTCGTGGACGGTGCCCCGTGGCTGTCGGCCGTCGGCGACGTCAACGGCCGGGTCCTGCTGACCCACCAGGGCAAGTACCAGGCCCGGCTGGTCGGCGACCGGTTGGGCGGCCGGGACACCGACCCGGCCTGGGCCGACGACCGGGCCGTGCCGCGGGTGGTCTTCACCGACCCGCAGGTGGCCGCCGTCGGTCGGACCGAGGCAGCCGCGCGCGAGGCCGGCATCGACGTCCGCGTGGTCGCCCACGACACCGGCGACGTCGCCGGAGGCCGCCTCCAGGGTCGTGGCGGCGGCGGTCCGGCCCGACTCGTCATCGACGCCGATCGACAGGTCCTGGTGGGTGCCACCTTCGTCGGGGCACAGGTCGCCGACCTGCTGCACAGCGCGACCGTCGCCATCGTCGGCGAGGTGCCGTTGGACGTGCTGTGGCACGCCGTGCCGTCCTACCCCACCGTGTCGGAGGTCTGGCTGCGGCTGCTCGAGGCCACACGCGACAGGCCGGACCGGGACTGAGCGACCCGGGCGTGGTCGCTCAGGCGTCCAACAGGTCGCCGAGGTCCACCATCCCGGCGATCCGACCGTGCTCGCGCAGGACCGCGACGTCGGCCGCCGCCTCGGCGGCGACCAGGTGCCACAGGTCCCAGTCGCGACCCGGCACCGGGATGGTGGCCGTCGGGGTCTCCAGCAACGTCGCGTGGACCCCACCGGGCGGACCCTGGGTGTGCAACTGTCCGGTCATGTGCAGGTCCCCGGGGCAGGCCTCGACCAGGACCGGCACGCCCAGGCGGCGGCGCAGGACGGCGGCGGCCTCGTCGATCCGAGCCGCACCCGGCCCGTCGGGGTCGACCCAGGCGTGCAGCACCAGTCGGGACCCGTCGTCGATGGCGTCGATGACGTCGTCTGCCGAGATCCGGAACGGGGTGGTGGCCCCGGCCTCCAGGCCGCGCCGGGTGGCCACCGCGGTCGCCGCCGCCCCCGGGGCGTCGAACGGGTTGACGTGCAGCAGTGCGCCGGCCATCGCCGTGGCGAACTCCCATCGGAACACCTCGGCTGCCAGCGTGTCGATGGTCGGGGACGGCAACGAGATGGTCGGCAGTCCGCTGTCGGCGATGGCCTGCAGCCCGGTCGGTTCCCCGAAGGCGACCAGCATCGCGTCCGGACCGTAGGCGGCCGGCTCCTGCAGGTGGTGGTCCAGGATCGGCACCAGGCCCCGGCCGTCCTTGCCCAACGACTCCCCCACGACGTGGGCCAACCACCGGGCGAAGCCCGCCAGGCGGGGCTCGGTCACGACCATCAGGTGGTGGCGGCCGCCGTCGGAGGCCGTGGCCAGCACCGCGCCGAGGCGGGCCGCGGTGTTGTCGGCCAGTTCGTCGGACCGCGACGACGCCACCGCGGGTGCGACCTCGGCCAGGTGGGCCGCCACGTCGACTCCCAGGAGCGCGGCGGGGACCATCCCCAGGATCGCCAGCGCCGAGTAGCGCCCGCTCAGACGCGGGTTGGCGGTCACGATCGCGCGGGCGTGGCGTGCCCGCGCCACCGCGACCAGCGGCGAGTCGGGATCGGTGACGACCGCCAGGCGGCGCCCCGCCTGCTCCTCGCCCAACGCGGCCACGGCATCGGCGTGGAGCACGTCGAACAGGGTCCGGGTCTCCAGCGTCGTCCCCGACTTGGATGCGACCAGCACCAACCAGTCGTCGTGGTCGCGGACCGCCCGGGCCCGGGCCACGGCGTCGGGGTGGATGCTGTCGAGGACGTGGAGGCGGACCGCGGGCTCGGCCACCAGGCCGGCCAGCGTCTCGGCATGGCGAACGGCGCCACCCATTCCCAGGACCAGGACGTCGGTGATGCCGTCGGCGTGCACGCCCTGGGCGAAGGCCCGTAGTTCTCCCGCACGAGAGGCGGTGTCGTCGGCGGCGTCCAGCCACCCGAGCCGCGTGCGGGCATCGGCCCCGCCCGGCCACAGGTCGGCGTCGCGACCCCAGATACGTGCGACCAGGGGCGCCGCGCGCCCACAGGCCTCCAGGGCCGATTCGTGCAGCGGGCCCAGTTGCTGGCGCACCTGCTCGTCCTCCCGACGGCGTCCCGACACCGGCGGAACGGCCGACACCCTACCCGCAGCCATGGTGATCCCTGCCGGCCGACGAGCCCGCCCCGGACGGCGGCCCCCGGTGGCCGCCACGACCGCCGTCGGCGCCCGTGCGGGGGCCACCACGACACCGCACGGCGGCGTACCGTCGTGGCCGAGGACCCCCGAGGTCACCGACCACCGACAGGACCGCACGCATGGCCGACGAGCCCGACACCCAGCCGACCCCGCCCAGCAAGCCCCAGATCCGTGTGGTGGTCGACGACGAGCGCAAGCACGGCACCTACGCCAACTTCGTCGTCGTGCAGCACACGGCCCACGAGTTCACGCTGGACTTCTGCCAACTGTTGCCCAGCGGCGAGCAGGGCCGGGTCAACGCCGACGTCGTCGCCCGGGTCAAGCTCGCCCCGACCATGGTCGGCCAGGTGATGCGCTCGCTGGCCAACGCCCAGTCCAAGTACGAGGACAAGTTCGGCTCGATCCCGGCGGTCGGATGACCTCCACGAACGAGCCCGCTCCCCGACCGCTGCCCGACGGCCTGCGGCCGGGGGGTCGCCACGACCAGTGGCGCGCACCCGCGATCGCGTGGTTGGCCTGCGACGCCGACGGGACCCTGCTGGGACCCGACGACCAGGTCAGCGACCCGGTCGCGGCCGCCCTGCGGTCGGTGGCGGCCCGTGGGACGGCGGTCGGGATCGTCACCGGGCGCATGCGCCAGGGTGCGGACCGCATCCACCGTCGCATCCCGGTCCCCGGCCCACACGTGCTGCACAACGGCGCCGAGGTGCGCCTGGACGCCACCACGTTGGCGGACTGGCCACTGGACGCCGCGGCGGTGACGACCCTGCTGGAGATCGCCGCCACCCACGACGCCTATGGCGAGCTGTACACCGCCGACGGCTTCACCATCACGCGGGACCACGAGGGCGCGGCCGAGCACTGGGCCAGCCTCGAGCAGGATCCCCGGGGCACCTCGACGCTCCAGGACCCGCCCACCGACCCCCTGCTCAAGGCCACGTTCGTGGGCTGGGACGCCGCCGAGGCCGAGGTGCTGGAGGCGGCCTTCCTCGACGCCGGGCTGACCGTTGGGTCGGCGCACTCCCTGGCCCACCCACGACGGACCTACATCAACGTCACGGCCCCGGGGGTCGACAAGGCCGCCGCGATCACCGCGGCCGCCGAGCACCTGGGCATCGGCCTGGACGCCGTCGCCATGATCGGCGACGGCCGCAACGACCTGCCGGCACTGCGCATCGTGGGGACCGCCATCGCGATGGGCCAGGCCGATGACGAGATCCACGCCGCCGCGCACCTGGTCACGTCCGCGGTGACCGACGACGGCGTCGCGACCGCGGTCCGGGCCCTGGGCCTGTTGGACTGACCACCAGCACCACCACCCCACGTCCCCCGGCCACCCGGGGGCGTCGCCACATCCCGTGGCCGTTCGTGCCATGACCCCGGGCCACCCCCGCGATGGCGGGACGGCTATCGTGCCGGTTCCCGTGGAGGTGTTCGCATGGACTTCTTGCAGTCGGTGTTCCAGTTCGTGGCCGGGCTCCTGGTCCTGGGCGTCGTGGGCCTGGTCTTCTGGCTGATCTATCGACGTCGCTACCGCCGCATCGGCCCCGACGAGGCCCTGGTGGTCTACGGGCGTCGCCAGAAGAGCGGGCGGGAGGGGTTCCGCATCATCGTGGGTGGCGGCACCTTCGTGCGGCCCTTCATCGAGGAGGCGGAGAAGTTCCCGCTCCACGCCATGCAACTGGACGTCAAGCTCCGGGGCGTGCTGGCCGGTGGCCAGCGCACCCCGATCAACGTGGACGGCACCGCCACGGTCAAGGTCCCGGTGGACCCGACCGAGCGCGAGGACGGCTTCCCCACCGTCGGCCTGGCGGTGGGCAACTTCCTCGGCATGAGCGTCGAGGAGATCCGCGACTCGCTGACCAAGGTGGTGGCCGGCCACCTGCGCACCATCGTGGCCGGTCTGAGCGTCGCCGAGCTGTACGGCGACCAGGCGAAGTTCACCGAGGACCTGAAGTCCAAGGCCGCCGCCGAGCTGGCCTCCCTGGGCTATTCGTTCCTGTCGTTCGTCTTCGAGTCCATCACCGATGACAACGGCTACCTCGACGCCCTGGGTGTGCCCGAGATCGAGCGGGCCCGACGCGACGCCCGCATCGCCCAGGCCGAGTCCGACAAGGATGCCTCCCTGCGCGAGGAGTCCGCCCGGTTGACCAAGGAGCAGCGTCGCATCCAGGTCGAGCAGGACATCGCCGGGTCCCAGAAGGACCTGGACATGAAGAAGGCCAACATCCGCATGGAGGTCGACGTCGAGCAGATGCGTGCGACCAAGGCCGGCGAGATGGAGGCCAAGGAGCAGGACATCCGCATCGCCGAGCGCGAGGCCGAACGCCAGAAGCGGGAACTGGACGCCACCATCCGCGAGAAGGCCGACGCGGACAAGTTCGCGGCCCAGCGCCGCGCCGAGGCCGCCCGGTTCACCGAGGAGCAGGAGGCGGCGTCGGGACGCATCCGCCGCGAGGAGGCCTCCAAGGCGTTGCAGATCGAGGCCGAGGCGGAGGCCGAGGCCGACCGCATCCGGCGCGCCAAGGCGGCCGAGGCGCTGCGACTGGAGGCCGAGGCCCAGGCGATCCAGGCCCGAGACGTGGGGCTGGCCGAGGCCGACGCGATCCGTGCCAAGGGTGAGGCCGAGGCCAACTCGCGTCGCGAACTGGCCGAGGCCCTGCGCCAGTACACCGAGGCCGGCATCTCGTTGGAGGCGCTCAAGGTCCTGCCCGACGTGGTGGCGGCGGCGTCCGAGCCGTTGTCCCGCGCCGGCACCACCACCATCATCTCCAACGGCAACGGCAGTGGGGGCACGGGCGCCTCCAGGCTCACGGCCGACGTCACCGAGGCCCTGACCTCGACCCTGCCCATGGTCAAGGGGCTGACCGGCATCGACCTGCTCGAGGTGCTGCGCGGCGCCCTCGGCGACCACGCGCCAGGCACCGACATCGACGCCACCGACGACGACGACCCGACCGCGACGTGACGACCCGGCGGCCCCACCGGACATGCCGGGGACCACGTCCGGTCCGCAGCGACAGGACCCACTGGTGAGCACGCCCGAGGAGGTCCTGCGTCAGGTGATCGCGACCCAGGACGGTTCCCGGGTGGAGCGCGCCGGCGCCGGGCTGGGTGCCCTCGACGCCTTCGTCAGACTGCCACCGGCCGACAAGCGCGCCCTGGCCGTGCTGATCGCCCAGCGCGCTGCCCCCGACCTGGTCCCCCGGATCCAGGCCGAGACCGGCATGGACCTGACCGCCGAACAGTCGCGCGCCGTGCTGGACATGGTCCGCCGCCTCGACGCCGACGACCTCGCCGAACTGCAGGCGGCGGTGTCCTCGCCCGAGGCCCGACGGGAGGCCATGGGGGCCGTGGGGGCAGCGGCCGCCACCGCGACCGGGCTGGACGACGTCGTGGCCACCGGCACCCGGGACCCGGCCGCCGGGGAGTCCGACGAGCGACTCCGCGCGCGCGTGCGCGTGCTCGACGAACGGGTCGACGAACTCACCGAGGAACTGGCCGAGGCGCGCCAGTCGCTGGCGCAGGCGGAGAACGAGGCGCGGACGGCACGGGGCGAGGTCCAGGACGCGGCGTCGCGGGCCGAGGCCGCCGAGCGAGCGGCCCAGGACCACCACGACGTCGCCGAGCGTGCCCGGCGCGACGCCCGACGGGTCGCCGAGCAGCTCCGGGAGGTCGAGGAGCGTCTGCGCCGACGCGAGGCCCGCACCGTGGCCGGCACGGTCGGGTCCTCCCGGGTCGGCGCCACCGTGGCCGCCGACGACGGTGATCCCGGTGACGCCGCGGCACTGGTGGCACGACTGCGCGAGGCCTCGTCGTCGTCCGCCCTGCGGATCCTGTCCCACGACGCGGCCACGATGGCCGCCCTGTCCCCGCCACAGCGTCGCCAGGTCGTGCTCGCGGTGCCCGACGGCTGGGCCCGACGTCGGGCCGTGCAGCGGCTGGTGGAGGCCGGCAGCGTGACCCCCCAGGAGGCGCCGGCGCTGCTGGCGACGCTGTCGTCGGCCGGCAACCAGGTGTTCGCCGCCCGCTCGCTGATGGACGCCGGCGTGGCCGACCTCGCGGACCTGGCCCCGGTGCTGGACCCGGGTGCACGGGGACGGCTCGAACGCGCGCTGCCCGCCGCCTGAGGCCGCAGCCCTCGGGGTCGACCCAGGGCGTCACCGGAGACCGCGGACCCGGGATCCGGCACCCTGGCGGGTACCCTGGGAGCAGTGGATGTGGCGAAAGGGACGCCCGTGGACGTCGGACTCGCCGCCCTGTTGGGCACCGGCTGGGCCTCCGGGATCAACCTCTATGCGACGGTTGCCGCGCTGGGACTGCTGGGCCGGTACGCCGACATCGCCGAGATCCCCGACACGCTCCAGTCGTGGCCCGTCATCGCGGTCGCCACCGCGGCGTTCCTGATCGAGTTCGTCGCCGACAAGGTCCCGTACCTCGACAACGTGTGGGACCTGGTGCACACCTTCGTCCGGCCGATCGGGGCCGCGGCCATCGGGGCGTCGCTGGCGTCGGACACCGACGTGTCCACCATCGTGGCGATGCTGACCGCCGGTGGTGCCGCACTGGGGTCCCATGCGACCAAGGCGGGGGCACGGATCGCGGTCAACACGTCGCCGGAGCCCGTGTCCAACATCGCCGTGTCGCTGTTCGAGGACGGCCTCGTCGTGGGCATGGTGTGGCTGGTCACCGAGCAGCCACTGCTGGCCGGCATCCTGGCCGTGGTGCTCCTGGTCGCCGGCGTGGCCGTGCTGACGGTCGCCTACCGCGTCATCCGGGCCGGCGTCCGGCGCCTGCGTGGTCGCCGCGGTGGCACGGCCGCCCCCGGCGGCACCGGCGTGCGTCCGCCCGTGGCCCCGGGGTCACCTCGCACCGGGCCCTGACCGCCCCCTGACCGGCCCCGGTGGCCGGGGCGGTCCCCGTCGTCAGTCCGTCGACTCGTCGGCGTCGGCCGGGTCCGGGACGTACTCGTCACCGATCGACACGGTGGCCAGCGCGGTCCAGCCGGGCTCCAGGCCGGTCGGTGACTCCAGCAACCAGGTGTCGGGATCCAGCCCGTCCGTCACCAGCAGGGACTCGTCGTCCCCGTCCTGGTCGTCGGCGTCCTGGTCGTCGGCGTCCTCGTCAGCCTGGTCGTCACCGTCCTCCAGGTCGAGGCACGGCTGCACGGCCATGGCCAGCGCCTGGTCCTCGGCCAGCTCGTCGTCGGACTCGTCGGACTCGTCGTCGACGCCCATGTCGTCGACGTCGGCGCCGCTGGCGGTCCGGATCGCCAGGCAGCCGTCGCCGTCGCGGTACAGCGCCAGTTCGTGGCGCCCGTCGTGGTCCAGGTCGGTCGTGGTCAGCACCGAGAAGCCCGCCGACAGGGCCGTCCCCGGGGTCGTCAGGTCGGCCGGGTCGAGCGGTTCGGCCTCGGCCTCCCCGTCCTCGACGTCCTCGTCCTCGGCGTCCTCGTCGGACTCCTCGGCGTCCAGGGACTCGTCCACGGGGACGAGGTCGACCGACAGCGGTGCGAGCACGACGCCGTCGTCGACGATCCCGTCCTCATCGGCGTCCATGACGACGCCGGTACCGAACTCGTCGGCCGACTCGTCCTGGGTTTCGTCCTGGGTTTCGTCGGGGGCTTCGTCGGGGGCGTCGTTGGGGGCCTCGGACACCTCGGCACCCTCGAGGCTGAAGTCCCAGACGGTGTGGAAGCCGTCGTAGCGACGGTAGAGCACCAGCTCGTCGTCGCCGTCACCGTCGAGGTCCGGGGTCGCGGCGTTGCTGTACAGGACGTCCATCTCGACGTACGGGTCGTCGTCGTCCGCTTCGTCGTCGTCCGTCTCGTCGTCGTCCGCCTCGTCGTCGGGCACGTCCAGGAACAGCCCGTCGCCGGCCTGCACCCGGGGACCGAGCTCGCCGTTCTCGAGCAGTTCGTGGAGCACCCACTGGCCGTCGTCGGCGCGGTACAGCAACAACTCGTCGTCACCGTCACCGTCGACGTCGGGCGTGGCCAGGGTGGTCCAGCCGGGGTCGAGGTCCTCGGTCTCGCCGAGGTGGCTGCCGAGCTCGCCGCTGCCCCGGATCTCCCGGATGCGGTGGGCCCCGTCGCCGCTGCGGTAGACGAACAGCTCGTTGTCCCCGTTGCCACCCACGTCGGGTGCGACCACGGACGTGACGCCCTTCATGACCCGGTCGGTGAACTCCTCGCCGGTGAAGGTCCCGTCGTCGGCCAGCTCCTGGAGCAGCACCTCGCCGGTCCCCCGGTCGTAGGCGGCCATCCACTGGTCGCGGATCGGTTCGGCCTCGACCACCTCGATGTCGAGGACCTCACCGCCGGTGTGGAAACTGGTCAGGCCGTCGGCACCGGCCTCGGACAGGGTGATGTGGACGTGGTTGTCGTGGTGGTCCACGCAGTCGTCGTCGAGCTGCGAGACGTCGGTGATGCCGGCGTCCCCGTGGCGCGAGGAGTTCCAGCAGGTGCCGTTCCACAGCAGTTGCTGGATGCCCATGACGCGGGCGCGGTAGTTGTCGATCCCGTGCACCCGCTCGAGCAGGTGGTTGACGATGCGGTCACCGAGTTCGCCCCCGACCGGGTAGCCGTCCTGGTCGCCGGCCCCGCCGACCATGACGTCGATGGCCCGACCGGCCGCGTGGGTGCTCCAGCAGTTGGACCGGTCGGGTCGGTCCCGCCCGGCGCAGTCCATGCGACGGTTGTGGATCTCCCGGCAGGCGAAGCCCGCGAAGCCCTGGACCTCGGGGAAGGATTCGCCCAGCCACGAGATGAGCGCGACGCGACCCGGGCGCACGGACGCGGCGTCGTGGGTCGGGCCGGGCCCGCAGACCTCGTCGATGGTTCCCGACAGCGAATTGGGGTCCCGACCCCAGTCATCCACCTCGACCTCGGCCTCGGCCTCGTCGGCGGACGCCATCGGACCCGCGACCATCGCCATGACCAGGGCCAGCACCGCGAGGGCCACGAGTGCGTGAACGGACATCGGCAGCGATGGCCGGGAGGGACGCTGGACGGGCCTCACATGACCTCCTGGGGGTCCTGGTCGTGACGTGCGGTCCATGGTGCACCATCGTGGCGGCGCGATGCGACCACCACTTCGCACGGAAGGACGAACATACTCGCTCGGGGGGTGGTCGCGACAGGACCAATGTCCCATCGGTGGGGGGTCTCGGTGGGGAGTGTCACCACGCGGTGGGTGGGCGGGGCGACGTCGGCCCGGGCGATCGCGTTCAGCCGCGTTCCGGACGGGAGTAGTTGGGTGCCTCGTGGACGTGGTCGAGGTCGTGGACGTGGCTCTCGGCCGCACCGGCCGCGGACTGGCGCACGAACACGGCTCGCGCTCGCAGGTCGGCGAGGTTGCGCGCCCCGAGGTAGCCCATCCCCGACCGCAGGCCCCCGGTGAGCTGTCCCGTGACATCGCCCACGGGCCCGCGGTACGGGAGCAGGCCCGACACGCCCTCGGGGACCAGCTTGGTGGGCTCCGGGCGCCCGGCGGCGTCCCCGGTGGACCCGGCCTCCTCGTGCTGGAAGTAGCGATCGGCCGATCCCGCGCGCATGGCGTCCAGCGATCCCATGCCGCGGTACTCCTTGTAGCGACGGCCACCCACCGTGACCAGCGAGCCCGGCGACTCGTCGGTGCCGGCCAGCAGGTTGCCGACCATCGTGGCCGTGGCCCCGGCCGCCAACGCCTTGACCAGGTCACCGGAGAACTTGATGCCGCCGTCGGCGATGGTCGCCACCCCCAGGTCGTTGCCGGCCTCGGCACAGTCCGACACCGCCGTGAACTGGGGCACGCCCACACCGGTCACCACCCGGGTGGTGCAGATCGACCCGGGACCCACCCCGACCTTGACGACCTCGGCGCCGTGGTCGACCGCCGCGCGCACGGCGTCGGCCGTGGCGACGTTGCCCACCATCAGCACCACGCCCGGGTGACGATCGGCGACCTTCGCGGCGGCCTCGAGGATGCCCACGGCATGGCCGTGGGCGGAGTCGATGGACACCAGGTCGACGCCGGCCGCGACCAGGGCGTCGGCGCGCTCGTCGAGGTCCGGGCCCACCCCCAGGGCCGCCGCGGCCAGCAGACGCCCACGGTCGTCCTTGGCCGCGTCCGGGTACTTGATGACCTTCTCGACGTCCTTGAACGTGAACATCCCCACGAGGCGGTCGTCCTCGCCGACGATCGGCAACTTCTCGACCCGGTGGGTCTGCATGCGATCGCGGGCCTGCTCCAGCGTGGTCCCCTCGGGAGCGACGCACAGGTCGGTGTCGGTCATGTAGGCCGACACCGCGGCGGCCGGGTCGGCGTTGAGTCGCAGGTCCCGGTTGGTCACGATCCCGACCAGGTGGTCGTCGCGGTCCACGACCGGGAACCCCGACACCTTGTACTGCGCCATCAGCTCCTGGGCACGGCTGACGGGTTGGTCGGGGTGCAGCGTGATCGGGTCGGAGATGAACCCCGACTCGGATCGCTTCACGGCCTCGACCATGGCGGCCTGGGACCGGATCGGCGCGTTCTTGTGGATCACGCCGAGGCCACCCTGGCGCGCCATGGCGATGGCCATCTCCGTTTCGGTGACCTTGTCCATCGCCGCGGCCAGCACGGGCAGGCGCAGGCGGATCCGGTCGTGCAGCCGCGTCGAGACGTCGACGTCGCGAGGAAGCACGGACGAGGCCTGGGGCACCAGCAGGACGTCGTCGTAGGACAGGGCATCGGCGATCTCGACCACGGGCATCCTCACGGGTCCGGAACTTCGGTGCGGGCGTGGGGAGAGCGTACGGCCCGACCCGGTGTGGGGTCGGCCCGGCGCGACGTTGGGGTCGGCCCGGCGCGGTGGCCCGGAGGGCCTGGCGGCAACCGTGGGCCCTCCCCCGGCGTCGGACCGAGTGTCACCCGCACGTGTCGACCCCCCAGAGGACCCCCAGAGGAGCCTGCCGTGGACCTGGAGGTCGGACCCACCCCGACGACCGCGAGCGCCCGCGCGCGCACGACCACCATGCCGCTGCCCCCGGTCGTGGTGGCCCCGGTGGCGGTGCCCGCGCGGGTCGCGACGGTGCCGGTCCCCGAACCGTCGGTGCTCGCCCCGTCCGCACGTGCGCCCGCCGTGGCCGACCTCGTCGCGGTGTGGCGCAAGGCACTGGCCGGCCTGCTCGACGGGGTCCTGGTCGTGGCCCTGCTGGGCGTCGGGTGGCTGGCCTGGGCCGCCGTGGTGGCCGGCAGTGGCCAGACGCCCGGCCGCCAGGTCGTGGGCATCCGGCTGGTCGATTCCCACGACCGTCGGCCACTGGGGTGGGCCCGCATGGTCGTGCTGCGCGGGGTGGTGGGCGTCACCGTGGCCGCCGCCACGGCGGTGCTGACGGTGGGGGTCGTGTGGTTGCTGCCACTGTGGGACCGCCGCAACCAGACCGTGGTGGACAAGGTGTCGGCCGCCGTGGCCGTTCCCGCCCGCCAGCACGCGCCCTGACCCGACCGACCGGGCGCGACCGTCCGGGCGCGACCGACCGGGCGCGACGGGCAACGCCCTCATCCCAGCAGGTCGTCGAGCAACGGGATCGCCGCACGCTTGTCGGCGGTCAGCAGGTCCGGGTCCAGTCCCGGCCGGCGGCCGTCCCTGTGGGTCACCGACAGGGTCCGCGTCGGCGTGACCACCAGGTCCAGGACCACGTCGTGGCGGTCGACCGGCAGGTCGTCGTCGCGGACCTGGCTGTCGTGGACGGTGGTGGCCACCACGACCTCGGGGTCGACCAGTCCGGCCGCGGCCGCCACCGCGAACTCCAGGTCGGCGAAGCCGCCGCCCTTGCCGACGCGGTTGCCCCGACGGTCCACCGCCACGCACCCCTGCACCACCAGGTCGATCGGGTCGAGGTCGTCGACACCGGCCGGGCGACCGTGGGTGCCCGACCCCCGGATCGACGACGCCGCGCGCGGCCCAACCTCGAGGTCGTCGGGGTCCAGGACCACGAACGGCGGCATCGATGCCAGCCTCGGCACGGCCATCACCACGACCTTGCCGTCCGCCAGGGCACGCGTGCGCACGGGCCACTGGGGCGAGTCCGGGTTGCACTTGACCACGGTCGCCCGCGCCCACGCCGACGTGGTGGCCAGGCGCTCCGCCGCGGCCTCGGCGCCCACGAAGTTGGGGATGCGATGGCGGATGCCCGGGAAGCGCCCCGCGCCGGCGGCGTCCAGGTCGGCCCACGCGGCCTCACGCACCGCCGCCTTGGCGGCCAGCAGGCCCGGGTCGCCACCGGCGTCGGCGTCGTGGGGTCGCGGCGTGACCATCGGCGGGCTCCTCGTCGGGGGCGGACCACGGGCGCACCGCCGGGCGGTGCCGGCGGGCCGCAGGCTGGTGCACGACCGTCACGCACCGGCCGGTCAGTTCACGACCAGGGCCGTCACGATCATGATGACGGTGAGGTTGAGGGGAATGCCCAGCCGCAGGTAGTCGGTGAAGCGGTAGCCACCGGGGCCGTACACGATCGTGTTGGTCTGGTACCCGATCGGGGTCAGGAAGGACGACGACGCCGCGACCGCCAGGCCGATCGACAACGACCGCAGGTCGATGCCGGACTGGCTGGCCAGGGCCCGCGCGATCGGGAAGACCACCACCACGGCCGCGTTGTTGGTGACCAGTTCCGTGAGCAGGGTCAACGACAGCAGGATCCCGAACACCACGCCCGCCTGGCCCAGGCCGCCGAACGCGCCGGCCAGCCCGGTGGCCACCAACTCGGCCAGGCCGGTGGCCTGGATCGCCGCGCCGAGCCCGAACGACGACGCGATCAGGATGATCACGTCGAGGTCGATCGCGTCGCGGACCTCGTTGGCGGTCAGCACCCCCGTGGCCACCAGGACGGCCGAGGCGACCAGCGCCGCTTCCAGCACGCTCAACAGACCGGTCGTGGCCAGCACGACCATGCCCAGCATCACCAGCCCGACCAGCGGCGCTCGCCGCGACACCTGGGGCGGGTCGTCCACCAGCGGCGCCACCACCAGGAAGTCCCGTCGGTCCCGCCACGTCTCGGCGAACTCCTGGTCGGCCAACAGCACCAGGGTGTCGCCGGCCCGCAGCCGCACGTCGCGCGGTTCCGCCTCGAGGCGATGGCCGTCCCGGTGCACGGCCAGCACCGCGGCCTGGTAGCGCGACAGGAAGTCGACCTCGGCCAGGGTGTGGCCGGTGGCTGGGGACGTGCGTCCGATGACGGCCTCGTACAGGCGCTGTCCGCGACCCGCCAGGGCCTGCAACTGCTCGTCGGAGGTCGAGCGCAGGCCGGTCAGGCTGTGCAGCCCGACGACCTGGTCCACCTTGCCGACGAAGGCCAGCCGGTCGCCGCCCTGCAGCACCGTGTCGAGGTCCACGGGGGTGAGGCGCTGGCCAGCCCGCACGACCTGGACGAGGAACAGGTGGTCGCGCTCCACGATCTGGGTCTCGCCCACCCGCCGCCCGTCCAGCGCCCCACCGGCCACGACCTCCATCCCGACCACGAACTCCCGCACCTCGTCGGCGACCTGGTCGTAGGCGGTGGTGCGGATGGGCACCAGCCACCAGGCCAACCCGACCAGCACCGTCAGCCCCGCCAGCGCCACCGGCAGGCCGATCGGGGTCACCTCGAACAACCCCAGCGCACGTCCGTCGACCTCCTGCAGCAGTCCGGACACGACCAGGTTGGTGGAGGTCCCGAGCACCGTGACGGTGCCGCCCAGGATCGTGGCGAACGACAGTGGCATCAGGAAGCGGGACGCCGCGATGCCCTTGCGCTGGCAGGCCGCGACGACGTCGGGCACCAGCGCCGCCACCAGCGGGGTGTTGTTGAGGAACGACGAGGCCGCAGCGGTCGGCACGACCAATCGGGCCAGGTCGCGCCAGCTGCGACCCTCCCCCAGCAGGCGTGCCGTCAGTGGGGCCAGCAGGCCGGTCTTCTGGGCGGCACGCGCCACCACGTACAGGGCGGCCACGGTGATGGGCGCCGGGTTGGCGAAGCCCGACAGGGCCTGCTCGGTGGTGATGACGTTGGCCAGCAACAGGGTCGCGGTGGCCGACAACACCACGGCCGACGGTGCCAGCCGGTCCCACGCCAGCATGGCGAAGGCCACCACCAGGACGGCCACGGTGGTCCAGGCGTCGATGCCCATGCGATGCCCTGTGCTCCCGGCGCTGGTGGACCGCGATGGCGGGACGGCGCCCGACCGGAGGAGGCGAAGTCTAGACCACGCGGGGTGGACATGGTGATCGGCGTCGGCGTGGGGCCTAGGGTTGGTCCCGGCCTGCACCGACGCCGACGGAACGGACAACGACATGGGCAACGACGTCATCCCCGAGCCGGAGTACACCAAGGGTGGCCGGCTGAAGAAGTCGTGGTACGAAGACGAGCTGGCCCGCCTCCAGGAGGAGCTGGTCAAACTCCAGGCCTGGGTGCAGCACGAGGGCACGCGGGCCCTGGTGATCTTCGAGGGGCGGGGCTCGGCGGGCAAGGGTGGTGTCATCAAGCGCATCACGGAGCGCACCAGTCCCCGGACCGTGCGCGTGGTCGCGCTGCCGCGGCCGACCGAGCGCGAACAGACCCAGTGGTACTTCCAGCGCTACGTCGAGCACCTGCCGGCCGCCGGCGAGATCGTGCTGTTCGACCGCAGTTGGTACAACCGGTCCAACGTCGAGTGGGTCATGGGGTTCTGCTCGGACCAGCAGCACCGCGAGTTCCTGCGCTCCTGCCCGGAGTTCGAGCGCATGCTGGTGCGTTCGGGCATCAAGCTCATCAAGTACTGGTTCTCGGTCAGCTTCGACGAGCAGCACAAGCGCTTCGAGTCGCGCAACCAGGAGCCGCTCAAGCGGTGGAAGCTGTCCGACATGGACCTGGCCGAACATCGGCTCTACACGGAGTACTCCAAGGCCAAGGACACCACCTTCCAGCACACCGACATCAAGCAGGCCCCGTGGTACGTGGTCCCCAGCGACGACAAGCGCAACGCCCGACTGAACTGCATCAGCCACCTGCTGTCACAGTTCGACTACCAGGACCTGGTCCCCGATCCGGTCACGCTGCCAGAAAAGGACGACATCGCCTACGTCCGACCGCCGATGGAGGAACAGACCTTCGTCCCCCAGCCCTACGGCGCGCCGCGCGGGTGGACCGAGGAGGGTGACGTGTGACCCCGCCCCCGCGTCGACGCGGGGCGGTGGCGGACTAGAGCGCGACCACCGCGCCGGTCACCAGCACCGTCGTGACCAGCTTCACGGGCAGGCCCAGGCGCATGTAGTCGGTGAAGCGGTACCCGCCCGGCCCGTAGACGATCGTGTTGGTCTGGTAGCCGATCGGGGTCAGGAACGACGACGACGCCGCGATCGCCAGGGCGATGGCGACCGCGCGCACGTCCAAGCCGCCCTGCCCGGCCACGGCCAGCGCGATGGGGAACACCACCACCACGGCCGCGTTGTTGGTGATCAGTTCGGTCAACAGCGACACCGCCAGCAGCAGGCCGAACACGATGCCGACCTCGCCGAGCGGATCGAACACCCCGACCACCCCGTTGGCGACCAGTTCGGCCAGTCCGGTGGTCTCCATCGCGGCGCCCAGCGCGAACGACGCCGCGATCAGGATGATGACGTCGAAGTCGATGGCGTCACGCACCTCGTTGGAGGTCAGGGTTCGCGTCGCCACCAGCGCGCCGGCCGCCAGCAGCGAGGCCTCGAGGATGTCCAGGATCCCGAGGGCGGCGACCAGGACCATGGCCGCGGTGATGGCGGCCACGAACCCCGCCCGGCGTGACATGTGGGGCGGGTCCCCGGCGAGGTCGGAGATGAGCAGGAAGTCTCGGCCCTCGGACCAGTTGGACCGGAAGCTGTCATCGGCCAGCACCAGCAACGCGTCACCCGGCCGGAAGCGCACGTCGCGAGGGTCGGCCATGACCCGCTGGCCGTCGCGGTGGATGGCCAGCACGGCGGCCTGGTAGCGGGTGATGAACTGGACGTCCGACAGCGTGTGGCCGGCCAGTGGCGAGGTCCGGCCCACCACCGCCACGTGCAGCCGGTGTCCCGGCTGCGCCACGACGTCGAGGTGGCGCTGGGCCGTCGAGCGCAGGCCGTTGAGGCGGTACAGCCCGACGATCTGGGTGACCTCGCCGACGAAGGTCAGTTCGTCACCGGCCTCCAGCACCACGTCGAGGTCCACGGGCGTGAAGGTCTGCTCGCCGCGCGACAGTTGGACCAGGAACACGTGGCGACGTCCGATCAGGTCCCCGTCGCCGACTCGACGTCCGTCGTAGTGGCCGCCCGGGAGCACGACCATCGTCACGACGAACTCGCGCACCGACTCGGCGGCCTGTTCCTGCACGGTCGAGCGCACGGGCACCAGCCGGGCGCCCAGGATGACCACCACGATGCCGACCACCGCGGCGGGCAGCGCGATCGGGGCGACCTCGAACAGTCCCAGCGGACCCGCGCCGGTCTCCTGCAGCAGGCCGGACACGACCAGGTTCGTGGACGTGCCGAGCACGGTCACGGTGCCACCCAGGATCGCGGCGAACGACAGTGGCATCAGGAACCGGGACGCGGCCAGGCGACGGCGTTGGGACAGGGCGACGATGTCGGGCGTCAGCATCGCCACCAACGGCGTGTTGTTGAGCAACGACGAGGCAGCCGCCACGGGGACCAGCAGCCGGGACAGGTCCCGGGCCGTGCGTCCCTCGCCGAGCAACCGAGCCGTCATGGGTGCCAGCAGGGCGGTCTTCTCGGCCGCCCGGGCCAGTACGTACAACGCCGCCACGGTGATCGGGGCGGGGTTGGCGAAGCCGGACAGGGCCTGTTCGGTGGTGATCACGTTGGTGACCAGGAGCGTCACGGCTGCCGCGAGCACCACGGCCGACGGGGCGAGCCGGTCCCACGCCAGCAGGGCGAAGGCGACGACGAGCACGACGACGGTGGTCCAGGCGTCAGCCGTCATCGTGTCGACCTCCTCAGGCGGCGCCGATGTCCTCCAGCGCGTCGAGGTAGGCCTGGTCGTCTCGCGCGTCGCCGATCGGGTTGTGGACGGCGTAGCGGACGACGCCCTCGCGGTCGATCACGAAGGTGCCACGCTCGGCGACCCCGACCGTGTCGTTGAAGATGCCGTAGGCGCGGGCGACCTCGCCGTGTGGCCAGGAGTCCGACAGCAGGTCGAAGGAGAACCCGCGGTCCTCGGCCCACGCCGCCAGCGTGAAGTGGGCGTCGGTGGACACCGCCAGGGTCGCCACGCGGTCGTTGGAGAACTGTGGCATCTGGTCGCTGAGGGAGCACAGCTCGCCGCCGCAGATGCTGGAGAAGGCCCACGGGAAGAACACCAGCACCACGGCGCGGTCCTCCAGGACCTCGCCGAGCTTGACCACCTCGCGATGCTGGTTCGGCAGCGCGAAGTCGGGCGCGCGGTCACCGGCGGACAGGGCCATGGACGTCCTCGAGGGCTCGGGGGACCCGTGACAGTAGGTGGCCCGATCGAGACGTGCCCGGCGGTCCCGCGCTCCGGGTGGGCCCGGCGGCGACCCGGCGGCCTCAGCTCAGTCCTGGGGCTGTGGCAGTTGCAGGCCCCCGCCGTCAGCGGCCAGCAGGGCGTCGAGCAGGGCGACGTCGACCACCGCCGCGTCGGTCGGGGCGTCGACGCGGTCTCCCACGTCGACCATGTCCAGCACCAGCCTGGCGTCGGACGCGGCCAGTTCCGCGAGCATCGCGTCGTGGTCGTCGTCGCGCTCGGTGGCCCCGGTGTCGTCGTCCAGGTCGGCGACCGCCGTGGCCAGGTCCACGACCACGCGCGTCGCGACCCCGTCGGTGGCGCTGACGGTGGCACCGCCGACCCGCTCGGGCAGGTCCGCGAGGTCGTGGTCCTCGTCGGGCCCGTCGGACTCCTCGTCGTCGGATCCCCGGCTGATGTCGGCCTCGCTGGCCACCTCCTGCAACGCGGTCGCCAGGTCGCGCGCATGGACCTCGACCTGCCATGGACCCTCGCCGGTCACCGTCGCGTAGCCCTCGGTCAGCCCGGCGAGGTCGTCCAGCCCACGTTCCGCGAGCAGGTCGGCGATCGCCTCGCCGTCGTCGGGAGCATCGTCGCCCATCCCGGCCAGTTCGGCCAGGCGCTCCTCGGTGAGGCCACTGACCCCGACCCAGCCGTCCTCGCCGATGGCCGCCAACAGGCTCCCGATCCCCGGCGCCTCGTCGCCACCCGCGGCGTCTGGGTCCGACAGCAGGTCGTCCAACTCGGCCAACGGGCCGGTGGCGTCGTCGTCGGTGGCCGCGGCCAGGGCCTGCTGGTCCAGGCGCAGGTAGGCGGTGTCGCCGACCTTGCGCACCTCGATCGCCCCGTCGTGCAGCACCAGGGCGGTCGCCACGCCGTCGCCACTGCGCGAGGCGACCAGCAGCGGGGCCTCGGCCTGCCGGTCCAGCAGGTCCTGCACCTCGGCGGCCACTTCGGGGTCGTCGATCGCCGACGGGTCGGCCTCGAGGGTGACCTCGACGCTGACCCCACGGTCGAGCCGCTCCTGGACGGCCTGGCCCGGGCCGGCAGCCGCGTCGGTGCCACAGGCGGCCATGGTCACGGCCCCCGCGGCCAGCACGGCCAGGGTGGTGGAACGGGTGCGGGACCGGGCCGACATGGGAGCCTCCGTGGGAGTCCGGGTGCGGGTGGTGCGTCGATCGCGACGGTATCCCCGGACCGGGGTGCCACGACCTCGGGGATCCCACCCCGGCCACCCCGGTGCCGTCTCCGGGTGGTCCTCGGTCCGACTCGTCAGCTGGCGGCCTCGTCGGCCCCCCTGTCGGCCCCGATGTCGGCCCCGATGTCGGCCCCGGCGTCGGCGTGGGAGTCCGCACCGAACGGTGCCCGGGTGTCCACGTCGGGATGTGGGGGCGCGAGCGCCAGGACGGCCGCCGCCTGTTCGTCCCGGTGGAGGCCGTCCACACGGTCCAGTTGGCGCTCGAGCTGGCGTCGCCGGGGCCCGTTGACGTCGTCGAAGGCCCGCTGCGCCGAGGCCAGTCGCGTGCCGACCTTCTCGAGGTGGGTGGTGAACCGCTCCCACTGGTCGGAGAAGCCGTTGATGGCGTCCAGCACCTCGGTCGAGCGGCGTTGCGTGAGGTGGTCGTCCACGGACTGGCGGATGACGGCCAGGACGGCGAACAGGGTCACCGGGGAGCACAACACGACCTTGGACCCCAGGGCCTCGTCGAGCAGGCCGGGATCGGTGTCGTGCAGGAAGGCGTAGACGTGCTCGTTGGGCAGGAACAGCAACACCTGGTCCAGCGAGCCGGCCGTGGGGTCGACGTAGTCGCGACGGGCGAGTTCACGGACGCGGTTGCGGGCGTCACGAACGAAGGCGGCCACGGCCCGGTCCCGCACCTCGTCCGACGTCGCCTCCAACGAGCGCAGGTAGTTGTCCAGCGGGAACTTGACGTCCATGTGGAGGTGTCGCCCTGCCGGCAGCGGGAAGGTGATGTCGGGGCGGCCACGACCGGTCGACTGCTGGACGTGGTAGTTGATGCCCTTGACGAAGCCGGCACTGCGCAGGACGTCCTCGGCCATCCGCTCGCCCCACTGGCCGCGGGCCCGCGACGACGCCAGGGCCTCCTTGAGCGCACCCGTGGTGCGCGCGAGGTCACCGGTCGCCCGGGAGGCCTCGTCCAGACGTGCCTCGAGGTCGCCCATCCCCCGGCTGCGCTCGCGATCCAACGACGTCACGAGCTCGCGCATCCGCTCGACCTCCTCGGTCATCCGGGCCGCTCGCTCCTGCAGGCTCCGCTCACGCTCCTCCAGCATGGCGCGAGAACGGTCGTTCTCGGTCGACAGGCGGTCCCCGGCCAGGTCCACCACCGTCCCGACGGCCGCACGCAGCACCTCGGTGTTGCGCTGCTCCATGCCGGCACGCTGGCCGTCGAGTTCCGCATGCAGGGCTGCCACCAGTGCGGCGGCGTCCACGGCCTGCCGGCGCGACAGCACCCGGACCACGACCGCGGCGGCCACGACGGCCGCCACCACGGCGACGCCGGCGGTGAGCAGGACGGCGGGGGTCACGGGGCCTCCGGGGATCGGGATCGGGCGGGATCGGAACGCGGGCGGGATCGGGATGCGGGCGGGGACGGGACGCGGTGTGGGCCGGGATACGCGGCGACGCGGTCGACCGTACGAGGCGGGTGGGACAATGCCACGGAGGCGGCCCACCCGGACCACGCCGGCGCCGCCGGTGCCGCGCACGCCGCAGATCGAGCACGGGGGCCAGTCGTCGTACGCTGGCCGGACCGACGACCGAGGACCACGCGAGATGGAGTACCCGGACTGGGGCACACGGGACCGGCGCTGGGCCGGGATCCGCAGCGAGACCGTGGCGGTGCGGGGCCACCCCGTCCGGGTCCTGCGTGCCGACCCGCCGACCCCGGCGTCGGGGGCGTCGAGCGGTGTCGAGTCGAACCTGCCGATCCTGCTGGTGCACGGGCTGGGGGGTGCGGCCACCAACTGGTTGGAGGTGATGGCCGGACTGGCCACGACCGTTCCGGTGGTCGCCGTGGACCTGCCCGGGTTCGCCGACACCGAGCCGCCCACCCCACGAGCCGCCCGGATGCGACCCCAGGTGCACTTCCTGGAGCTGTTGCTGGACGAACTCGGGTGGGACCGGGTGGAGCTGCACGGCAACTCCATGGGCGGGACGCTGTCCATCCTGCTGGCCGGAACCCGTCCCGAGCGCGTGTCGCGACTGGTCCTGGTGGCCGCCGCCTACCCCAGCACCGTCGGTGCGACCTTCTCCGGGTTGTCCCACGACGTGCTGATGCAGTTCCTGCCGTTCATGGCCTCACGCCGTCTCGGGCTCGCGGCGTTGCACACCTTCTACGACGACGCCACGCCCGAGCAGGTCTTCACCTCCACCGAGTCCCTGGTGATGGGCGAGGCCGCGACCATGCGGCCCGCGCTGCGACAGGTCGGCGTCGAACACGCCGTCAACGCCATGGACCGGCCGTGGCGCGCCGAGAGCCTGGCCCACGCCACGTCCGACCTGTTGGCCCAGCTGTCGGTGCGGCGCCGCGAGCTGCACGCCGCGGCCGAGGCCATCACCGCCGACGTGCTGTGGATCTGGGGCGACCGCGACCGGCTGGTCCGACGAGGGTCCGTCGACGCCCTGGACGCCCGCGTCCCGGACATGACCGGCCACGAACTGCCCGGCGTCGGCCACGTCCCCATGATCGAGGCCCCCGACGCCTACCTCGACGCCGTCGCGGCGTGGCGGGCCGACACGACCCCCGACCAGGCCCCCGACCAGGCCCCCGACCAGGCCCCCGACCAGGCCCCCGACCAGGCCCCCGACCGGGCAGACGACCAGGCTGACGAGGCAGCGGACCGGGCCGACTTCCGGGCAGCTGCCGACGACGAGGTCGCCTGACGTGGCCGACACCGCCGCGGAGCCGGCCGAGGTCACCGATGCCCACGGCGGCCGACGCGCACCCGATCGCGACCCGGGACGCCGTCGTGGGCGCGGGCATCCGTTGACGCGCCCCGCCTGGCTCGTGGCCAACGTGATCGTGCTGGCCGTGCTGGTGACCTTCCCCCAGCTCGGCCAGTGGCAGTGGCAGCGCTACCGGGAGGAACAGGCCCTGTCCGCGCGCGTCGACGACCGGCTCGATGCCGATCCCGTCCCGGTGTCGTCGGTCCTGGAGCCCGACCTGCCCGCCTCGGAGGTGGCGGCGCGCGAGTTCACCCCGGTGACGGCCTCGGGCACCTGGGTCGCCGACGAACAGGTCGCCCAGCGGAACCGCTCGCTGGACGGCAACGGCGGCTTCGACCTGCTGACCCCGCTGGACCTCGGCGACGGGACCGCCGTGCTGGTCCGGCGCGGCTGGGTCCCGCCCGACGGCACGGGCAGCCCCGACCCGGCGCCCGACGAACCGGTCACCGGCCGGGTCACCGTGACGGGGTGGCTGGAGGCCGGGGTCGACCAGCCCACGGGTCTGGGTGCCCGCGACGCCGACACCGGCGTGCTCGACACGGTGTTCCACGCCGACCTCGACCGGCTCGACCGCCAGACCGGCCAGGACCTGCTGCCCATGCTGGTCCACCTGGTCGACCAGCAGCCCGGGGACGGCGACCTGCCGATCCCCCAGCCACCGCCGGTGCGTGACGCGACCCAGAACCTGTCCTACGCCCTCCAGTGGTACGCGTTCACCGTGATCGTGGTCGGCGGCTACGCGATCGTGCTGTGGCGTCGACTGCGCGACCACCGGGCCGGTGTCGACAGTGACGTCGACCCGCTGCTGCGTGACCGGGAGGCGTGACGTGGCGCGGGCCCCCACGCGACCGGTGGACGTCCATGCACTGGACGGGACCCCCGGCACCGACGTGGTGGCGGTGGAGGAACCGCTGACGATGCGCCTGGCCACGCTGGCCGGCGACACCACCGATGTCGCGGTCACGATGCGCACACCGGGCCATGACGACGAGCTGGCCGTGGGGTGGCTGCTGGCCGAGGGCGTGATCACGGGCCGGCGCGACGTGGTCGACGTGGCCCCGTGCGCACTGGGAGCGGACGCCGACGCGGTCGGCAACGCCGTGCAGGTCACCCTGGCCGCCCCCACGCTGCCGGACCTGTCCGCGTTGGACCGCCATGGACTGGTGACCTCTGCCTGCGGTGTGTGTGGTCGCCGCAGCCTCGAGGCGCTGTCGGACTCGGGGCTGGTACCGGTCGACGACGACCTGGGTGTCCGGTCCGGCGTGGTTGCCACGCTCCCCGACCGGTTGCGGGCGGCCCAGCCGGTCTTCGCGGCCACCGGCGGCGTGCACGCCGCCGGTGCGGCCACGCCGGAGGGTCGGCTGGTCGAGGTGCGCGAGGACGTCGGGCGCCACAACGCCGTGGACAAGTTGGTCGGCTCCGCCGTGCTCGACGACCGATCGCTGGCCGGATCGGTGCTGGTGCTGTCGGGGCGTGCCAGCTACGAACTGCTGGTCAAGGCCGCCACGGCACGCATCCAGGTGGTGGTCGCCAACGGCGCCGCGTCGTCGCTGGCCGTGGAGGTCGCCGAGACCTTCGGCATCACCCTGGTCACCTTCGCCGTCGGCCCCGAGCCCAACGTCCACACCCGCCCGGACCGGCTCCTGCCCGGCACGGGCCAGGCCCGGACCTGATCCGAACACCCCCGCACGTGCCCTCGTTCAGGGTTTGTTCACGCCACGTCGGGAAGGCCACGACGGCCCGACGGGTTCGGGATGGCGGCGGTCGCGACCGGTCGTCGGGTCGTTGCGGCGGTCCCGACACCCCCGGCGGGACCGGGCCCACGGCACCCTTGGACGCGCGACCACGGAGGACCCGATGACCCGGACGACCACGACCCGACACCCCCGCCGACGACGCCGCGGTCCACGGGCGCTGGCCCGCGCACTGGCCCCCGTCCTGGCCCCCGTCCTGGCCCCCGTCCTGATCGGGGCGCTCGTCCTGACGGCCTGTGCCAGTGACGATCCCGACACCACCACGACCGACGAGGCGTCCGGGTCGCCGCTGTCCGAGCCCCCGACGCCGACACCGACGGATTCCGAGGCCATGACCGAAGCCATGACCGAGGAGGGCACCGAGGCCATGACCGAAGCCATGACCGAGGAGGCCACCGAGGTCGGGTCCGAGGAGACCTCCCCCGCCGCATCCGCCGCGGACCTTCCCGAGATCACGGCCACCACCGCAGACGGCCAGACCCTGACCCTGGCCGACTACGCCGGGGAGCCAGTGTTCGTCGAGACCTTCGCGACCTGGTGCAGCAACTGCCGTCGCCAGCTGGGTGACACCACGGCCGCCGCGGCGCAGGCCGGCGACGAGGCCACCTTCCTGGTGCTGTCCATCGAAAGCGCGTTGGACCCCGCCGAGCTCGACGCCTACGCCGCCGACAACGGCTTCGACGGCCTGACCTTCGCCGTGCTCGACGACGCGTCGCTGGCCACGCTGGCCGACACCTTCGGCAACAGCGTGCTGGTGCCCCCCTCCACGCCCAAGTTCACCGTCGCCCCGGACGGCACGCTGGGCGAGCTGGTGACGGGGTTCGAGTCCCCCGACGAGATCCTCGCCCAACTCGACGCCATGGCGTGAACGACCTGGTCGAGGCGTTCGTCCTGGGCAACGCGGCCATCCTCGGCAACGTGTGCCTGTTGCCGCTGTACCCGGGCCTGTTCGCCCTGTTGGCGGCCAAGGCCGACACCGACCAGCGCGCCGTGCGCTGGATGGGGGTGTGGGTGCTGGCGGGCGTGCTGACCGCCATGACCGTGGTGGCGGGCATCCTGTACGGCCTCAACCGGGTGTTCGCCGACGTCGTCCCGTGGCTGTTGCCGATCGCCTACGGCGGCGTGATCCTGCTCGGCGTCCTGATGCTGCTGGACCGCAATCCCCTGGAACGGCTCGGGACCGGGTCGGTCCCGCTGGTGTCGTCGGCCTCGGGCAGCGCCTTCGTGTACGGGCTGGCGCTGGGGCCGATGACGCTGCCGTGCACCGGTCCGGTCATCCTGTCGGCCTTCCTGATCGGTGGCGTGGCCGGTGGGGCGGCACTGGCCGACGGGGTCGCCTACTTCCTCGCCTTCGGACTGGGCTTCGGGTGGCCGATGGTGGTCCTGCCACTGCTGGCCACCGCTCGCCAACGGGCCTTCACCGGGTGGATGACCCGCAACCACACCCTGGTGTCGCGCGTGTCCGGCGCGATCCTGCTGGTCGTCGCCGCCGTCGCCCTGTGGGCCGAGTACGGCTCCCCCTGACGTCCCACCCCACCCGGATCCGATGTGGAACCGATGTGGATCCTCCCGGGTGATGTGGACGGCCCCGGGATCCCGGGGCGATCCACATCGCCCGGGTGAGAACACATCGGGAGTCGGGGGCGGGATCACATCGGGAGGGTGGGGCGGGGTGGGGACCGGTGACGGGCGTGGAACCCGGACCTAGGGTGGCGGGCATGCCCCGATCCCCCGCAGCGCCCGTCACCGGCGACGACGTGGCGTCGCCGCCGTCGGGGGCCGTGGCGGCCGGGCTGGTGCTGGCCGGCGCGGGCCTCGGGTGCCTGGTCGTGCTGCTGGGTCCGCTGCTGGCCCGGCCGGTGCTCGGTCCCACCTCACCCTGGCGCGACCTGGTCCTGCCGGCACTGCTGCTGGTTGCCGTCGGCATCGGCCTGGCCACCGACGGCAGCTACTCCCCCGCGACCGTCGCCACCCTGTTGGCCCGCCCGGACCCACCGGAGCGGCGCTGGGACGGGCCGCTGCTGGTGCTGGTGGGCGTCGGGGGCGCCGTGGCCGTGCTGGCTGTCGTCCGGGTGATGCGAGGAGACCTGCGCGCCGCGACCGCGATCGCGTGGTGGGCCGGCCTGGTGCTGGGGGTCGCCACGGCTGCCCTGGCGGGCTGGGCCGCGCGCCGAGTCCTGGCTCGGGCCGGTCCGAGCTCGCTGTCGGCCGAGGTGCGGTCGCGACGGCTGGTGTCCATTGCCGTCATGGGCCTGGTCGCGGCCCAGCTGGGGGTGCTGGGGACCGGCCACGACCTCTACCCGTTGTCCCCGTTCCGCATGTACGCCGCGGCCAGGACCGCCGACGACCTCGCCGTGGTGGGGCGCGTCGAGGCGACCACCGCCGACGGCCGGATCGTGGACCTCGCGACCGGGATCGGGGTGGCGACCCTGCGCACGTGGCTGGAACGGGAGTCACCCTCGCGTCTGCAGGATCATGGTCGCGACCTGGCCCACCGCCACCAGCGACGCACCGGCGACGACCTGGTCGCGTTCCGCGTCCTGCGCCAGCGCTGGCGCGTGGCCGCGTACCCGGCCCCACCGGAACTGGAGATGGTCGACGAGGTGGTCGTGGCCGAGGGGACGCCGTGAGCCCCGTACCCCGACCGGACCCGGCCAGGGCGGCCCCGTCCAGCGCCGTCGACGACGACCGGCTCCCGCCGGGGGCGACCTGGTGGCAGCGACTGGTGTTCACCCCAGCGACCGCCTTCGACCTCGCACTGACGCGCGTGCTGGTGTTCGGCGTGGCCGCGGGCTGGTTCGCCGAGGGACTCCTCGCGGGCACCCCGGACCGGCTGGCCGGGCTGGCCAGTTCGTGGGACCCGATCTCGTGGCTGTCGCTGGTGGCGCCGCCGCCCCCGGCCCAACCGTGGGCCACGGCGGGGTGGGCGGTCGGGGTGGTGGTGTGCCTCGCGGCCGCGCTCGGGCTGGGGGGTCGTGGCGTGGTGGCGACCGCCGGGGTCACCGCCGCGGTGCTGTTCACGATCCCGGAGAGCTACGGCAAGGTCAACCACTTCCAGAACGTCGCCACGATGGCCGTGCTGGTGCTGGCGGTCGCGCCCGTGGGCCCGACCGTGGCGGCCCTGGTCAGCGGCCACCGCCCGACGGCGCGGTCGTGGCGCCACCGGTGGCCGGTCGTGGCCGTGCGCATGGCCTTCGCGCTGATGTACGTCGATGCCGGGTTGTCCAAGCTGCTCGCGTCGGGGTGGACGTGGGTGGTCGGGCCGAACCTGCGCACCATCCTGGTCCAGGAACTCGCGCTGTACCGCGATCCCGCGCTGGCCGACCTCGCCCTGGTGATCGCCAGCCATCCGGTGCTGTGGACGGGCGTGGCCGCCGGCACCCTGCTGGCCGAGGTCGGCATGGTGCTGGCCGTGGTGGGTCCGACCCGGTGGATCCGGGCTGCGGCCGCGCTGGCCGGCGCCACCACGACCGCGGGCCTCAACCTCCTGATGCGGCTGGGCGGTCGCGTGCCCATGGTCCTGGTGCTGGCCTTCCTGGAGTGGGAACGACTGGCACGCGGCTCGTGGCGGACCCGGGCGGTCGTCCCGGCCGCGTTCCTGGTGGTCGCCACGGTCGACGTCGTGTCCTACGGCGCCCCACGCCATGCCCTGTCGGCCCTGGTTCCCGGCGTGCTGGCGAGCCTGGTCGTGCTGACGGCGAGACCGATCGAACCGGCCGGGGCGGGGGCCGACGAGGCCGACGTCACGACCGCTCAGGAACCGATCGCGAGCCACACGCCGAACCAGTGACAGGTGATCGCCACCAGGGTCAGGGCATGGAACACCTCGTGGTAGCCGAAGGTCCGGGGCCAGGGGTCGGGGCGGTGAACGGCGTAGGCGACCGCGCCAAGGGTGTAGGCGAGGCCCCCCGCGGCCACCAGCCACGTCACCGTCGGCGACAGCCGCCACAGCGCGGGGATCATCACCACCGACACCCATCCCAGGACCAGGTAGGGCACGGTCCGCACCCACGACGGGGCGTCGTGGAACACGTTGTTGACCACGATGCCGGCGATCGCGCCGACCCAGACCCCCACCAGCATGCCGATCCGGAACCTGCCGTCCAGCGCCACGACCAGGAACGGCGTGTAGGTGCCGGCGATGGCGACGAAGATGGCGGAGTGGTCGGCGCGCCGCAGGATCCGCAACCACCTCGGCGACCACGCGAACACGTGGTAGGCGCCACTGGTGGCCAACATCCCGACCACGGCGACCAGGAACACCGCCGCGGCCCATGCCCGCCCCGGGGTGGTCGCGTTCAGCAGCAGGACCGGTGACGACAGCGCGAGCACGACCGCACCCGACAGGTGCAGACGCCCCCGCAGTGAGGGTCGATCGGCACGCAGGGCCAGCAGCTCGTCGGTCTCCAGGGTGGCCCTCCTCGATGGGATGCCACGCTACCCCCGGCCCGTCGTCCGACCGACCGCTCGTGGGCCGGTGCGCTCGTCCACCACCGGCGTGCCTGCGCGGGCCCTGCGCCGCGGTCCTACCGTGTCCGGACGTCGTCGAGGAGTGCCGCCGTGGTCCACCACACCGCCTTCGGGCCCGTCGCCCGCCCGTCACCAGCCGGCTCCTGGTCGTCACGGGTTCGTCGCGTGGGTGCAGTGGTCCTCGCGGTGGCGCTGGTCGCGGCCTGTGGCGGTGGCGACACCACCGACGAGGTGGCCACGGACGCGACGGCGACGGACGCGACGACCGACGGGGAGATCACGGACGGGGAGATCACGGACGGGGAGATCCGGGGCCTCCAGACCTTCGACGGCCTCACCCGCGACCACGTCGAGGGCGAGGTCGACTACGCCCAGGACCCCCCGGTGGGCGGTGACCACGCCCCGGTGTGGCAGAACTGCGGTGCCTACGCCGACCCGATCGCCGACGTCAACGGCGTCCACTCCCTGGAGCACGGGGCCGTGTGGATCACCTACGACCCCGACCTGGAGGACGACGACGTGGACCAGCTGCGGGCGCGGGCCGCGGTCAGCACCCACGTCCTGGTCAGCCCCCGGGAGGACCTGCCGAGCCCGGTCGTGGCCAGTGCCTGGGGCGTGCAGGTGCAACTCGACGACGCCACCGACGAACGCCTCGACCAGTTCCTCGACGCCTACGTCCAGGGCCCCCAGACCCCCGAGCCGGGCGTGACCTGCGCGGAGGGCACGGGCCAGCCGCTCTAGTCCGGTCGCCCACCAGGCTGCGCCGGGGGCAGCAGCACCTCGCTGCAGACCGGTTCGTAGCCCGCCGCCAGCACGGCCCGCAGGGACGCCACGTTGCCCGGCGAGACCTGGACGAACATGGGGTCGTCGGGCGTGGCGAGGGCACGCGCGACGGTGGCCAGGGCCCGTCCGAGACCACGCCCCCGGGCCGACGCCGACACCTCGAAGGCCGCCTCGCGACGACCGGCCAGCCCACGCCCCACGACCAGGCGACCGGCGCCGTCGGCCGTGCGCCACACGCGGACGTCGTCGCGATAGCGCCGGGCCCGTCGGACGCGGGGGTGGTCGCGGTCGTCCACCTCGACCAGGTCGTCCGCTCCGAGCACGGACGAGGAGTCGCCGGGAGCGGGCGCGGTGGCGGCCAACACCGCGTCCAGGACGCCGACCTCGGCGCCCAGGCGCTCGGCCAGCGCGACCAGGAAGGCCGGGTCGTGGCTGGCCGCGAACACCCCCACCGGCAGGCGGGCGTCGATCCACGCCCGCGGCACCGGTGCACACACCACGAAGTGGGCCGAGAAGGCGACCACGGCGTGCGCCCGACCGGCGGGCTCGGACACCAGGTCCGTGCGACCATCGGCGGTCGGGAAGCGCCCGGATGCGGCCGCCACGAACAGCTCCCGGAGCCCGTCGGGTGTCACCGGCGCGCGTCGGGGGCGACCAGGCCGGCCCGCACCTCCGCCAGGGCCGACGCCAGGTCGACCGCGGGGGTCCATCCCCACGCACGCGCCCGATCGGCCACGACCTGGCCGGTCCAGCCCGGGTCGTCGGTCCACGTCGGCTCGATCCCGACCGCCTCCGCGACCGTGCCCAGCCAGTCCTCCCAGGTGGCGCCCGGCGCGGCCAGGTTGACCACCGTCGTGGACCCGTCCACCGGGCCGACATCCGGGTCGTCGGCGGTCGCCACCTCGCCCGTGGCGAGGTCGGCCAGGAACCGCGCGAGATCGGTCACGTGCACCCATGCCAGGCTCCGCGTGTGCGTCGCGACGGCGTCCTCGGGATGATCCCGGAGGTGCTCGGGGCGGAGGGTGTTCCAGACCGAGGTCTCACCGGGGCCGAGGATCGCCGGCGGGCGCACCAGCACCCGCGTGGTCCCGTCCAGGGCGGCCAGCGCCGCGTCGGCGTCGCGCTTGGTCACCGGGTAGGCACCGGCGTCGTCATCGACCAGGGCGGACGACTCGTCGACGTCGCCGGTCCCGGGCCGGCGGTCGTAGACCGCCGCGGTCGACACGTGGACGTGGCGCGCCACGCCCGCGGCGGCCGCGGCCACCGCGATCCGTCGCGTCCCCTCGACCGACACCTCGTGCTGGGTGGCATGGTCGGCGCCCATCGGGGCGACCGTGGTCACCAGGGCCGAGGCGCCGTCGACCACGGCAGCCGCGACGTCGGGGTCGTCGAAGTCGCCCACGACCTCCTCGATGCCGGGCCCGGTCGGAGCGGTGCCGGGACGACGCACGAGCGCCCGGACCCGGACGGCCTCGGCCCGACCGGCCAGCACCAGGCACAGGTGCGAGCCGACGAAGCCGTTGGCTCCGGTGACCACCACGACGTCGGTGGGTGGCTGCTGGTCCCCGCTCATGCCGCGATCGTGTCGAGCGCGGTCATGTGCTGGTTGGTGAGCTCCAGCCCTGCCGACGCCACGTTGTCCTCGAGGTGGTCCAGCGACGACGTGCCCGGGATGGGCAGCATCACCGGCGACGTCGCGAGCAGCCATGCCAATGCGACCTGGGGAGCGCTGGCGTCCAGTTCCTCCGCGACCTCTCCCAGCACGCCCTCGCCCGACACCAGCTCCGACCCCGCGATCGGGAACCACGGGATGAAGCCGATGCCCAGGGCCTCGCAGCGCTCCAGCACGTCGTGTGACGACCGGTCGGCCAGGTTGTAGCGGTTCTGCACCGACACGACGTCGACCTCGCCGCGAGCGGCCTCGAGCTCGTCGAGATCGACCTCCGACAGGCCGATCGCGTGGATCTTGCCCTCGTCGCGGAGGTCGCGCAGCACGCCGACCTGCTCGGCCGCCGGGACGTCGGGGTCGATGCGGTGCAGCTGGTAGAGGTCGATCTGCTCGACGTCCAGGCGACGCAGGCTCATCTCCACGCACTGGCGCAGGTAGTCGGGACGACCGCAGGGGATCCACGCCTCGGGTCCCGTGCGCAACAGCCCCCCCTTGGTGGCGACGGTCAGGTCGTCGTAGGGGTGCAGGGCCTCGCGGATCAGGTTCTCGGACACGAACGGTCCGTAGGAGTCGGCCGTGTCGATGAAGTCGACGCCCAGCTCCACCGCCCGGCGCAGGACGGCGATCGCCGTGTCCGGATCCTCCGGTGGGCCCCAGATCCCCTCCCCCGTGAGGCGCATGGCGCCATAGCCGAGGCGGGTCACCTCGGGCCCACCCAGGAAGTGGAACGTGCTGCTGGCATGCGCAGGCAGCTTCGCCGGAGCGTTCATCGAGGTCCTTGTCTGGGGGAAGTCTGGGGGAGTCTGGGGGAAGTCTGGGGGCAGGGTGGGGGCAGCGAGGTGTGGAGGGCGTGCCCCGACCGGGGCAGGCACCGACACGAGCCGATCGCACAGCGTACGAGCCGGGTCGGGGTCCCGTTTCCGACCCGGCCCGGTCGGACGTGGGGTGCGGCCCGGCGCGTGCCCCGGACCGCGCGCCGAGCCCGGCGTCCGAGCCCGTAGCCTGTCGACCCATGCACATCCTGTCGGCGTCCGCGGTGGGGCACGGCTTCGACGGCCGGACCCTGTTCGACGACCTGTCGTTCGGCCTGTCCGACGACGACGAGGTCGCCATCGTCGGCCCCAACGGGTCCGGCAAGTCCACCCTGTTGTCGATCCTGGCCGGACGGCTGGTGCCCGATCGCGGCGAGGTCACCGTCAACCGCGACGCCCGCATCGTCCACCTCGCCCAGCACCCCGACCTCGACGACGGGATGTCGGCGCTGGCCACCGCGTCGGCCGCCCCGGACGTGCGTGCGCATGAGGCCGAGGCACTCCTGGACCAGTTCGGCATCGACCCGGAGGCCGAACTCGGACGCCTGTCCGGCGGGCAGCGCCGCCGGGTGACCCTGGTCGGGGCGCTGGTCACCCCGTGTGACCTGTTGGTGCTGGACGAGCCGACCAACCACCTCGACGCCGACGCCATCGAGCGTCTGGAGGACCACCTCCGGCATCGCGCCGGGGGTGTCGCCCTGGTCACCCACGACCGCTACCTGCTCGACCGCGTCACGACCCGGCTGCTGGACCTGCACGACACCCCGACCTGGGTCGACGGGAGCTATCGCGACGTCCTGGCCGCACGTGCCGAACGCGCCGACCAGCAGGACCGGGCCGCGCGTGCGCGTCGCAGCCAGCTTCGTCGCGAACTCGCCTGGCTCCAGCGGGCCC
Source organism: uncultured Nitriliruptorales bacterium (assembly GCA_963735045.1). Taxonomy (GTDB): domain Bacteria; phylum Actinomycetota; class Nitriliruptoria; order Nitriliruptorales; family Nitriliruptoraceae; genus Salsipaludibacter. The sequence continues at coordinate 1,806,813 of CAVTIZ010000003.1, forward strand.
CGAAGGCGCGTGGCACCAAGGCCGACCACCGCGTGGACCAGGCCCACCGTCTGCAGGCGCAGGTGGCGGCGGACTCCGCCGACGACGACCGCGAGCTGGCGTTCCCGACCGGACGCCGTCGGCTGGGCACGAAGGTGCTGGAGGTCGAGGACCTGACCGTTCGTCGGGGCGACACGACGATCGTGTCGGGATTCGACCTGCTGCTGGGCCGCGGCGACCGGGTGGGCCTGGTCGGGCGCAACGGTGCCGGCAAGACCTCGCTGCTGGCCGCTCTGCACGGCGACGTCGAGCCGGCCGCCGGGGTGGTGGACTGGGGTCCGACGGTCGAACGGGCGATGTATCGCCAGGAGGCCCGCACGGCACCCAGCGGCACCACCGTCATCGACACCGTCACGGCGATCGCCCCGTTCGTCCCGATGGCCGACGGGTCCCAACTCCCGGCCGGCCGCCTGGCCGAGCGCTTCGGATTCGACGACCGCCTCGCCCGGTCCCGGGTCAACGACCTGTCGGGTGGTGAGCGACGGCGACTCGCCCTGCTGCACCTGTTGGTGGCCGCACCGAACGTGATCCTGCTCGACGAGCCCACCAACGACCTCGACCTCGACACGCTGCGGGCACTGGAGCACCACCTCGAGGGCTTCGACGGCACCCTGGTGGTGGCCTCCCACGACCGCTTCCTGGTCGACCGGGTGACCGACCGCATGTTGGCCGTGGAGGGCGGCCGCGTGGTCGAGGTGGCCGGGTGGCCCGAGTACCGACGCCTGCTGGAGCGCCAGCGCGCAGCGGAACGGACCGGCGACGAGCCCAGCGAGGACGACGACGAGCGCGCCGCCGACAACCGGGCCCGCCAGGAACGGCGTCGCGAGCGCCTCGCCCTGGAACGTCGCATGGACCGCCTCACCCGGGCGGTCGACGACCTCCAGGCCCGGCTGGTCGCCGCGGGGTCCGACGTCGAGTTGGCCGGGCGCCTCCACGGCGAACTGGAGCACCACCGCGACGAGTTGGCCGAGGTCGAGGAGCAGTGGCTCGAGGCCAGCCTGTGACCCGGGACGGGACCGGGTCGTCGGGTGCCCACGATCCCGACGACCCGCCCGACGACCCGCCCGGCGAGCCAGCCGAGGAGGCGGCCGCACGGCGACGCGCCTGGTGGCTGCTGGCGGTCGCGGTGGTGGCCGTGTCGACCTCGGCCGTGATCGCCACCTGGCTGTTGGGCGACCCGCCCGACCCCGGGCGCGGCACCGCCGTGGCGCTGTGGCGGTGCGCGGGCGGGGCCGCCGTGCTGGTCCCGGTGGCGGCCCGTCGGCGCCCGGTCCACCTCAGCCCCCACCAGTGGCGCTGGTTGATCGGGTCGGGCGTGCTGTTGGGGCTGCACTTCGCGCTGTTCCACGTGTCGCTGGCCTTCACCTCCGTGGCGGCCGCGACGACCCTGGCGACGGCCGTGCCGGTGTTCGCCGCGCTGGGCGCCTGGGCATGGCTGGGCGAGCCGGCGTCACGCCGGACGCTGGTCGGCATGGCGGTCACGGTGGTGTCCGCCGCGGCGCTGACCGCGACCGACGTCCTCGCCGGGACCGGCCCCGAGGTCCTGCTGGGCGACGGGTTGGCACTGGCCGCCGCGATGGTCATCGCCGTGTCGCTGCTGATCGCCCGTCGCGAGCGACGCTCGATCCCCGCCGACCAGTACTCGGCCGTGGTGTTCACGGCGGCCGCGGGCGCCCTGCTGGTGGCCGTCGTCGTGCTGGGGGTGCCGCTGGTCCCCTGGCGCGGCACGGAGTGGCTGGCGATCGCGGCCATGGTCGCCGGCCCCCAGCTGCTCGGCCACTTCCTGCTGCAGACGGTCGTGCGCGACCTGACCCCGACCGTGGTCGCCACGGCGATCCTGGTCGAGCCCGTCCTGGGCTCGCTGCTGGCGTGGTGGTTCCTCGGCCAGGTGCCACCGGCCGGGTTGCTGGTGTCGGGCCCGCTGGTCCTGCTGGGCGTCGCGATCGCCGCGGGGGGTGCGGACCGGGCCACCACGCCGCGCGCCCTGGTCCCGTGAGGATCAGTCGTCGGAGTCCGCGGCCGTCGCGGCGGACGTCGGAGCCGCCAGGCTGCAGTCCGAGAAGTCGTAGGCGGTCCCGCCCTCGCCCGCTCGGAACGTGATGGGGTCGTTGACCTCGTCGCCGGTGTCGTCGGTCTCCAGGAACCGGACCAGCGCGCGGTACAGCGCCTCGGCGTAGGCGTCGCGGAAGACGTCGGTGCGGGCCAACTCCTCACCGGAGGAGCTGGACAGGTACAGCGCCTCGGTGATGACGGCCGGCACCTCGGCCTCTTCGAGCGTGGTGTAGTAGTCGCTGCCGTCGGGGTCGGCCCGCCCGATGGTCCCGCGCAGGGTCGTGCCGCGCCACTCGTCGGCCAGCGGGGCCAGGGACCGGCGCAACTCCTCCAGCACGAGCGCGCCCAGGCGCTCCGAACGTCGGTCGTCCACCGAGTACAGGACCTCGCTGGCCGGCTCGTCGAAGGTCGTGGAGTCCCCGGCGTTGAGGTGCAGCGACAGGAAGGCGTCGGCGTCGACCACGCTCGCCAGGCGACCGCGGAACCCCAACGACGTGCGCAGCTCCCCGTCGGCCTCGTCCCGGGGATCACGCGTCATCAGGACCTCGGCGACGGCGGGCCACTGGTCACCCGACCGGACCGTCCCGTCGGTCTCGTCCACGTCGTTGTCGCGTTCGAGCAGCGTGCGGAGACGATCGGCCACGTCCAGCACGACCTCGGACTCGGTCAGCCCGTCGGGCCCCAGTGCGCCGGCGTCGATCCCACCGTGGCCCGGGTCGAGCACGACGACCGCATCGGCCATCCCCTCGTCCTGGCGGGCGACCGCCGGCCGGGCGACGTCGGTGGCGGCCACCCAGGCCTCGCGATCGCAGTGGGTGGCCACCCGGTAGCCGTCGCCCTCCTCGGACAGGATCGGCCACGTCAGGCCCCCGGCCGCGACCTCGTCCACCACGCCGTCGGCCACTCGGGACACCGGCGTCCCCCCCGACCGGGTCACCACCCAGTCACCCGGCTCGCCGAGGGGTGTCGGGGTGGGGCTGGGCGTCGGCGACGCGCCGGTGGTGGTTCGTGGTGGCGGCTCGGCGTCGGCGGCCACGGCGTCGGGACCGACCCGTGGGTCGGCACCGGCACCGTCACGCACCACGACGGTGACCATGCCCGTGAAGACGAGCACGGCCAGCACGGCCAGCACGATCCGTTCGGAGTTCACCTCAGAAGATCAACGGGAGGGGATCGTTGGCCTCGCCGACGCCCACGATGGCGCCCACGACGCGACGGTCCCGCGCGGCCACGTCGACGCGATCGGCGACCTCGCGGGGGGAGTCGTCGGGATCGAGGTCGAGGCCGTGGCCCGCCACCAGCATCGTGCCCTTGAGGCGGCGGGCAGCCACCAGCCAGGCGTCGTCGACGCCGTCGCGGTCCATCCGCAACAGGCGCTGCCCGTCCTCGGTCTCCAGACGCAGTTCCCCGCCCTCCAGCACCCATCCCAGGCGGGCGCCCCGGGGCAGGTCGGTGCCGTAGAAGGACTCGATGACGACCAGGCCGGACTCCAGCAGCGAGCGGTACAGACCGGGCTCGAGCACCGGTCCGGCGGGCGCGTCGCCGTCGATGTCCAGGGCCAGCATCGGCTGGTCCCGGACGACGAGGAATCGCGCTGCGGCCATGGGCACGGTGGGCTCCGGACGGGTTCGGGAGGGGCTCGGGACGGGGGGACCCGGGGGGACCAACCACGCGGCGGGTGGCCGGGTGGCAGCCGACGGGTCGGGTGGTCGAGAGCGTATGGTCCGCACACCCGTCGCCGGTACGGTGCCGACCGGACGATGGGGCAGGGCCGCGGGTCGCCGGCCCCCCGTCGGCCGTGCGACTCCCGCGTCGACCACGAAGGACTCCCGTGCACCTGTTGGCCGTGGACGGCAACTCGATGGCCCACCGCGCGTGGCACGCCATCCGGGACGGGGACGACGCCGTCGGCGCCTTCGTGCTGGGCGGGGTCATGACCCTGGTTGCCTCGGTGTGGCACCACGGACCCTTCGACGCCCTGTTCATCGCCTTCGACGACGAGGTGAACCAGCGCAAGGCGACCCACCCGACCTACAAGGCCGACCGCCACACCGACGACGACCTGCGGGCCCGCCTGCGCGCCCTGCCCGGCCACCTCGCCGCGGCCGGCATCGCCACGGCGACCGTCCCGGGAGCGGAGGCCGACGACCTGCTCGCCGCGGTGACCGTCGACGCCACGCGTCGGGGCTGGCGCACCGACGTGCTGTCGGGGGACCGCGACCTGTTGCCCCTGGTCGACGACCACGTCCGCCTGCTGCGTCCCCGGGCCACGATGTCGGACCTGGTCGCCTACGACCCCGCCCGGGTACGTGCCGAGTACGGCGTCGAGCCGTCGGCCTACCGCCACCTCGCGGCCCTGCGCGGCGATCCGTCCGACGGCCTGCCCGGTGTCGAGGGCATCGGCGCCGTCACCGCCGCGCGGCTGCTGGCCGAGCACCACACCCTCGACGAGCTCTACGCCAACCTGTGCTACCTGCCCCCGCGCGACGAACGGGCGTTGCGGGCGGGGCGGGCCCTGGCCCGGGCCAACCTCGAGGTGATGACGCCGCTGCCGGTCGAGGTCGACCTCGACGCCGTGGCGGCCCCCGACCTCGGACGCATCCGCGCCGTGCTGGACGACCACGGGCAGGGTCGTGCGGCGCGACGGCTCGGCCACCTGTTGGAACTGGCCCGCTGGGACACCGCGCCGCCGCCCGACGTGGTCGACCAGGTCGCACCGGCTCCGGCCGAGGTCCACGACGACGTCCCCATCCCGACCGACGAACCCCCCGCCGAGGACGGGGCCGAGGTCCGCGAGGACCTGGTCGCGGCCCTGCCCGAACCCGGCCTGCGGGCACCGGACCTGGGCGAGCAGCCAGCGTTGTTCTGACCCGGCGACGGCCGGGGCACGGGGTTTGCAAGGTTTCCACGATCGCCGACGGTGGTCCACGGGCACGGCCATACCGTCGTCGACCCGCCGTCGGAGACGACGGCGTCCGCGTTCCCTTCCCGTTCGCGATCGACGCAAGGACCCTGCCATGGCCATCCGACTGGGCGACGCCGCCCCCGACTTCACCGCCACGTCCACCGAGGGCGAGCTGTCCTTCCACGACTGGAAGGGCGACTCCTGGGCGGTGCTGTTCTCCCACCCGGCCGACTTCACCCCGGTCTGCACCACCGAGCTCGGCCGCGTGGCGGCGCTCAAGGACGAGTTCGCCCAGCGGGACACCAAGGTGCTGGCGCTGTCGGTGGACGGCCTCGCCGACCACCAGACCTGGAGCGACGACATCGCCGACACCCAGGGGCACGCGCTCAACTACCCCCTGATCGCCGACGAGGACCGTTCGATCGCCCAGGCCTACGACATGATCCACCCGGAGGCCGACGCCACGCACACCGTGCGCTCCGTGTTCGTGATCGGTCCCGACAACACCGTGCGGCTGACCATCACCTATCCCCCCGCGACGGGCCGCAACTTCGACGAGATCCTGCGCGTGATCGACTCGCTGCAGCTGACCGAGACCCAGGGCCTGGCCACGCCCGTGGACTGGACCCACGGTGACCGCGTGATCGTGTCCCCGTCCATCAGCACCGACGACGCCCGCGATCGCTTCGACAACCTCGAGGAGGTCCGCCCCTACCTCCGCTACGTCGACGCCCCCGCCGGCTGACCCCACCCGCCCACCGCCCACCCGGCACCGGGACGTAGCATCGTGGGCGACCGTGCTCCCCGGCACGGTCCCACGACCGGAGGACGACGTGGGTCGTCGACACCTGGGCACGGGATCGAGCTTCGAGGCCGAGATCGGCTACAGCCGGGCCGTCGTGCTCGACGACCCCGGGGGCGACTGGGTCCTGGTCGCCGGGACCACCGGCTTCGACTACGACACGATGACCATCGCCGACGACGTCGTCGCCCAGTGCGAGCAGGCGCTGGCCACGATCGCCGGGGTGCTCGGCCGGGCCGGGTGCGGGCTCGACGACGTCGTCCGCGTTCGCTACCTGCTGCCCGATCCGGACGACTTCGCCCCGTGCCACGCGCTCCTGCGCGACGCCTTCGCGCGCGCACGCCCGGCCGCGACGATGATGGTCGTGGGCCTGGCCGACCCGCGCATGCGCATCGAGGTCGAGGTCACGGCCCGGTGCGGGGTGTCGTGACCACACGCACGATCGTCCTGGACGGTCCGCTGGACCTGCGGGCAACGGTCGGCTCGCTGCGGGTCGGCCACGACGACCCCACGATGCGTCTGGACGGGACCTCGCTGGTGCGGGCGACCCGGACACCGGACGGGCCCGCGACGCTGCGACTGGACGTCGACGCGGCCGGCTCGGTCGTGCACGCCCGAGCGTGGGGACCGGGGGCCGAGCGCGTGCTCGACGCAGCGCCCGCGCTCGTCGGCGCCGACGACGACCGCCGTGGCTTCGACCCGACCGCGCACGAGGTGGTGGCGCGCCTGGACCGGCGCCGACCGGGCTTTCGCATCGGGCGCACCGGCCACGTGGTCGACGTCCTGCTGCCCACGGTCCTGGCCCAGAAGGTGACCGGGGGCGAGGCCGTCCGCGCCTTCCGCTTCCTGACCCTGGTCGCCGACGAACCGGCACCGTCCGAGCCGGGGCTGGCGGACCTGCTGCTGCCGCCCGCCGCGGAGTGGCTCGCCCACACCCCGACCTGGCAGTACAGCGCGGCGGGCGTGGATCGCAAGCGGGCGGTGACCATCATCGAGGCCCACCGGCGCATCGACCGTCTGCAGGAGGCGGTCTCGATGACCCCCGACGACGCCCACGCCCGGCTGACCGCCATCCGCGGGATCGGACCGTGGACCGCGGCGATCGTGCGTCGACTCGCCATCGGTGATCCCGACGCCGTGGAGGTCGGGGACTTCCACCTCCCCAACACGGTGGCATGGACCCTTGCCCGCGAGCCCCGCGCCGACGACGACCGCATGCTGGAGCTGCTGGCCCCGTTCGCCGGCCACCGTGGCCGCGTGGCCCGGCTGTGCGAGCTCGAGGGCTCGTTCGCGCCCAAGCGTGGGCCCCGCCACGCCTCGCGGCACTTCGGCGCCCGCATGCCACGTCGCGACCGGTGACGCCGGCGTCGTCGCGTCGCCCTACTCCTCCGGGTCGTCCGGGCAGCGGCGCTCCCAGGCACCATCGGACAGCGCCGGGCCGGGGTCGTCGGGCGTCGCGGGTCGGGACCGCGTCACGGTCCGGGTCTCGGTCCGGGTCTCTGTCCGGGTCTCTGTCCGGGTCTCTGTCCGGGTCTCTGGGGTGGCACCGGTGTCATCGGGCGACGGCGCGGCCGTCTCGTCGGTGAGTTCCACCTCGACGGATCGCTGTCGTTGGCAGCCGTCCAGGGCGTCGGTCAGCACCAGGGCGAGTTCGTCGGCCATGACCGACGCGAGGTAGCGCACCGGCTCGACGTCGTTGGCCATCAGGGCGAAGTGGTAGCGGGTCGAGGGATCGTCGCTGGGGCCGTCCTCGACGACCACGTGGCCGGCGAGTGCCCGGACGTCGGCCAGGGTCCCGGTCTTGGCGTAGACCCGGGCCTCGGCCGAGGTGCCGAGCAGGCGCCCCGCCAGCGTCCCGACACGGCCGCTGCGGGCGAGCATGTCGGACCAGTCGGCCCCCATCTGGTCGAACAGCGCGAGGTCGTTGTTGACCAGCTGGTCGGGGCTGACCCGGTTGGTGCGGGACAGGCCCGACCCGTCCGACACGACCAGGCCGGCGGTGTCCACGCCCTCGGCGTCCAGCGCCGACCGGAGCGTGTCGTCGGCGTCGTGCCACGACCCGTGCCCGGCGACGCGGACGGCCGAGGCACGCACGAGCGTGTCCGCGAGGTGGTTGTCGGACTCGCGCAGCATGAAGGACAGGATCTCGTCCATGGGTGGCGAGGACACCGTGGCCACCGGATTGGTCGCCAGGGTCGGGCGGGTCGCCCGACGCACCCCGCCCTTGATCCGGACGCCGCGCTCGGCCAGGGCGGCGGCCAACACCTCGGCGGTGTGCAGGGTCGGGTCGGGCTCGTGCTCGACGGTGACCGTCGGGGCCCCGCTGTCGGGCCCGTCGACCTGGACCCGCCGGCCCGTGTCGATGGTCAGCCCGCTGAGGAAGTGCGCATCGAAGTCGGCGAAGTAGCGCGACGGCCAGCCGGCCGCCGTGCGGGCCACGCCGAACGTGGTGCCGTCCCCGACCAGGTCACCGCGGACGATCCGCACCCCGGCCGCCACGATGGCGTCGGCGAGGTCCTCGATGGCCGTGGCCGGCCGCGACGGGTAGATCCAGCGACGGTAGTCGTCGGAGGTGATCGTGGGGTCGCCCAGGCCCCGCACGACCAGGTCCCCGACCACGACGCCGTCCGCGCGGATGGGCGAGGTCGCCGTGCTGGCGGTGGTGATGCGACCCCGACGACCGATGGTCGCCAGCACCGAGGCCGCCGTCAGCGCCTTCATCGTCGACGCCGGGAGGAAGCCCTCGTCGGCGGCAACGGACCACACGGGGGTGCCGTCCCCCGCGACCACGGCGATGCCCAGGCGGCCGGTCTCGGTCAGTTCGGGGTAGCGCGCGACGATGGCCTGCAACTCCGCCGCGAGCTGTTCGGGGACGACCACCTCACCGGTGCCGGCGGGCGACGCCGTCGGATCCTGCTGCATCGCCACCGGTCGGGCGACCGGCTCCGTCGGCAGGGACGCGGCCGCCGGCCCGGCGCCGAGCAGGGCGAGGAGCACGAGGAGCAGCGTGCGCGGTGGCCTCATCCGCGCGCGCGTCGCCCGGGTCGGGACCCTCGGCTGGTCATCGGGTCGCCTCGGCTCCACCCAGCAGGCCACGCAGCTGGAACCCGCGTGAGGGGTGGCGCAGCTTGGTCAGCGTCTTCTTCTCGATCTGGCGGATGCGCTCGCGCGTGAGTCCGAACTGCGACCCGATGTCCTCCAGCGTGTGCTCCTCGCCGTCCATCAGGCCGTAGCGCAGCATCAACACCGTGCGTTCGCGGTCGGTGAGCGCCGACAGCGCCCGTTGCACCTCGTGTCGGGCCATCAGGGTGGCCGCCGACGCCGCCGGGTCGATCGCGCGCTCGTCGGGCACCAACTCGCCCATCGTCGCGTCACCGTCCTCCCCGATCGGCTTGTCCAGCGACGCGACCTCCTGGGCCGCCAGCCGCACCTCGCGCAACCGGACCACGGTCAGCCCGAGCTCGTCGGCGACCTCGTCGTCGGTGGCGTCGCGTCCGAGGACCTGCAGCAGGGCGAACTCGGCGTAGCGGATCTTGCCCATCAGCTCGTGGACGTGGACCGGCAGGCGCACCGTCCGCCCGGTGTTGGCCAGCCCACGCTGCAGCGCCTGGCGGATCCACCACGTCGCGTAGGTCGAGAACTTGTAGCCCTTGGTGTGGTCGAACTTCTCCACCCCACGGATGAGCCCGAGGTTGCCCTCCTGGATCAACGCGAGCAGGTCCACGCCGCGGCCGCGGAACTTGCGGGCCACCGACACCACCAGACGCAGGTTGGCCCGGATCATGTGGTCCTTGGCTCGCTGGCCCTGGCGCACGATCAGGCGGAGCTGGGCGGCCTGGCGTGCGGTCGGGGGGTCGGAGGCCACGGACAGGACGCAGGCGGCGTGCAGGCCGGCCTGGTAGCGCTTGGCGAGGTCGACCTCCTCCTCGGCGGTGAGCAGGTCGGTCCGCCCGATCTCGTTGAGGTACTGGCGGACGGAGTCGGCCGTGGACGACAGGGGGTCGACCTCGGGCCGCGCCCCGTCCTCGACCAGGTCGTCGACCACCTGCATGCCCAGGTCGCGGGCGCGCTGGGCGGTGTCGTCGACCCACGACTCCGGCAGCAGCAAGGGGTCGAAGAGTTCCTGCAACTCCGACAACAGCACGTAGCCACGGCTGGACGCACGCTCGAAGAGTTCGGCCACTGCCGTGGCCGACGATGCCTGCACCATGCCCATCGCCCCCGCCCTGACGCGTCGGTGTCGGGCTGACCGCCCCATAACAGATCCCCGCACGGGCTGCACTGCCCGATCGGTCGGGGCCAGCGTAGGAGCGGTCACCGGCGCTGTCAGCACGACTCGTCCAGACCGCTGCGACCGCGACCGGGTCGGGGTCGTGGTCACGCGTCGGCCACGGGGCGGTCCGCGGTCGGCGACAACGGGTCCAGCGCCTCTTCGGGGGTGGGCCCACGCGACTGCAGCTGGGCCGGGTCCCGCCCCGACGCCAGGGCGGCGTCGGCCGGGCGCTGGCTGCCCTCGACCGCGGCATCGCTGGTGGGGATCACCAGCACCCGGATGTCGGGGGCGACCTCCCGCGCCACGTCCTCCACGATGGACGACGTCGACCCGTGCCGCGGGAACGGCTCGCCGAGCACGATCAGGTCGGCGCCGATGGTTCGGGCCGTGCGCGCGATGGTGGCGGCCACGCCCTCGCCGGCCGCCGTTCGATGGTCGAACGGGACCTCTCGGGCCCCGGCGACCAGGCTGACGTAGCGCAGCGCGGGTGGGATCGGCCCGTCCACGGGCTCGCCCGCGGGCACCACGTGCAACCCCGTCAGGGCGGCGCCCGTGGAGGCGGCGAGGTCGACGATCTGGGGGGCCTTGCGACGCGCCATCCCGGGGTTGGACAGCGGGACCAGGATCGAGCTGATCAGTTGTTGGGCCCCGGGTTCCGACGAGTCCTCGTCGTCGCTGGCGTCCCCGACGGCCTCGAGGGCACGCCCGACCCCGACGGGACCGACCAGTTCGAACACCACGACCGAGCCCAGCACGATGGCCGAGACCTGCGACCCGAGTTCGGCGAGCCCGGCCTGCGTGGCCTTCTCCAGGGTGAAGGCCGCGAGGCCGATCGCCATGCCGGCGAACGGTGACAGGGCGGGCCCGACCCACGGCCCCCAACCGGCTCGACGGCCCGACCGGGTGAGCTCCGCACCGGCCCAGCCGCCACCGACCTTGCCGACGGCCCGGCCCAGCACGAAGATCAGGCCCGGGATGCCCACGGTCGCGAGCTCCTCGAGGTGCACGCCGGCGCCCGCCACGATGAAGAACACCAGGAAGATCGGGGCCTCCAACGTCCGCACGGCCCCGAACAGCGGTCGGGTGTCCCGCGGGTCGTTGGCGACCACCGCCCCCATGATCAGCGTGGAGATCACCACCGGCGCGCCCAGGACCCGGCTGACCGCGACCACCGCGATCAGGACCACGAACACCAACAGCAGCCGCTCCCCGGCCCGGTGCATGGAGCGCATCAGGCGACGCATGACCACCGCCCCGACCAGCCCGATCACCGCCGAGAAGATGACCAGCTGGACGAAGGCCAGCACGCCCTGTCCGACGCCGGGGGCCGACGCCGTCAGGATGACCGGCAGTCCCAGGCCGTACAGCAGCGCCGACACCAGGTTGTTCACGGCGGTCAGCGACAGCATGTGGTCGGTGAAGCGGCCACGCGCGCTCTTGATCCCGATCACGGCGACCAACGTCGTGGGCGAGGTCGACACCGCGATCGCGGCCAGCAGGTAGGCCGGACCCGGCCCGAGGCCGAACAGGGTCAGTCCGAGGAAGACCAGACCGAACACGGCGAGGTTCTCCAGCACCGCGATCGGGGTGAGGGTGGCTCGCAACCGTCGCAGCACGGGCAGTTCGAGTCGTTCGCCGATGGCGAACACGATCGCCCCCAGGGCCACCGAGATCACCGGATCCAACGACACCAGGGTCTGGGCCGTCACCAGGTTGAGCACCGACGGGCCGACCACGACGCCGATGGCGAGGAAGACGATCACCTCGGACACGAACCGCTGCGTCAGGTGCCCCACCAGGAAGGCGACGACCCCCAGCCCCGCGATGAGCAGCAGCCCACGCTCGGTCTGCAACCCGGAGGCCTCCGCGGTGGCCTCCGTGGCCAACCAGCCCCCGGCGAGCAGGTCGTGGGTCGTGCTCACGACGGCCGTCGAGGTCAGCCGGGCGACCTCCACCGTCACGTCGAGGGCGGTGGCGGACATGCAGACTCCGGGTCGGGGGTCACGGTCACGTCGTCGGCTCCGTGGCGGGCGACGACCGTCGGACCAGCGGGCGGGGTCGTTGCGTCCCGGTCACCGTCGCGGCGGGCCGGGCGCGGGCCGCGTTGGCGGTTGCCGATGCCTCGCGTGGTCCGTCCGCAGGAGGCTATCGAGTTCCCCCGGCCCGGTCCCCGTCCGGGTCGTGGAGCCGGCCGCGGTCGTGGTCGTCGGCCACGTCCCCGCCACGACGGCGACGGCTCTGCGCCACCTCCCCGTCGGACCGCCGCGTGACGACGACGGCTGCCAGGGCCGTGGTCGCCGGGACCGCGGCGATCAGCCCCAGCGATCCCACCAGGGTCTTGACCAGTTCGGTCGCCACGACCTCGGAGGTCACGATCTCCCCCAGGGACCGCCCCCCGGTCGAGAAGACCACCAGCAACGACAGGGATGCACCGGCGTAGGCCAGGAACAGGGTGTTGACCGTCGACGCGATGTGGTCGCGACCCACGGCCATCGTGCGGCGGAACACCTGGCCGGCGGTCAGGCGCGGATCCGTGTCGTGCAGCGCCCAGGCCGTCCCGGCCTGGGCCACCGTGACGTCGTCGAGCACACCCAGGGCGGCGATGATCAGTCCCGCGAGCACCAGCCCGGCGAGGTCGAGGTCGGCAACGACGACACGGGCGAAGCGGGCCTCGTCCGAGGCGTTGCCGGTGATCGCGGACCAGTCGAGGAACACCAGTGCCAGCACCACCGTCAGCCCCAGCGCGATGGTGGTCCCCACCACCGCGACCGTCGTGCGCGGCGACACCCCGTGGGCGAGGTACAGCGTGGCGAGCATGATCGCCACGGAGCCCACCAGCGCCACCACGGCCGGCGGGGAGCCGGCCAGGATCGCGGGGACGACGAACCTGGCCACCAGGAACAGGCTGACGCCCAGCCCCAGCAGGGACCGGAGGCCGTGCCAGCGACCAACCAGCAGCACCACCCCGACGAACGACGCCACCAGCACCCACAGGCTGGTCGTGCGTTGCAGGTCGACGATGTAGAGGTCGCTGGCGTCGGCGCCCGCGGCGTCCACGACCACGCGGTCGCCCACGGCCAGTTCCGGAAGCCCGTCCAGCAGCATGTCGACGGTCACGGTCTGCCCGACCCGGTCCCCCTCGGTCAGCTCGAAGGAGATGCGTGCCTGCGCACCGGCCTGGCCCTCGTCGGGCAGACGCTCCATCGCCACGATCGTGGCGTCCACCAGCGGCTGGCCGCGGCCGGTGTCGGGTCCGGGCGCACTCGGCGGGGGCCACAGCACGACCAGGCCGACCAGGGTGGCGACGACGACGATGCCGACGGCCACGACCAGCGCGGACACGCGACGCGGGGGTCGTTGCAGGGCCACGGGAACCTCGTCGGGATCGGCGGGGGGGCGGCGACGGGACGACCCGACACGCATCTGGCCGTCCCGGTCGGGACGGCCAGTGTGGTCCGGTCGGGTCCGGTCAGGCAGCGATGGCCTTCTCCAGCACGCTGAGCAGGCCCGACAGGTGGTGGGCGCGCGACGGGTGGCGCAGCTTCGACAGGGCGCGGTTCTGCATCTGCCGGATGCGCTCGCGGGTGAGGCCGAAGTGCTGGCCGACCTCCTCCAGCGTGCGTGGCTCCTGCCCGTCCAGCCCGAAGCGCAGGATGAGGATGATGCGCTCGCGTTCGTCGAGCTCGCCCAGGGCGGCCTCGATCTGGGCCACCGCGTCCTCCTTCTGGGCGGACTCGGCCGGGTCGGACCCGCCCTCGTCGGCGATCAGGTCACCCATGGTGGCGTCGCCGTCCTCGCCGATCGGCTTGTCCAGCGACACCAGGTCCTGCATCGCGTCGCGGACCTCGCGGACCCGCTCGGCGGTCAACCCGACCTCGTCGGCGACCTCCTCGTCGGTCGGGTCGGCACCCTTGCGCTGGCGGATACGGGTCTCGGCCGACCGCAGCTTGCCGTACAGCTCCCAGACGTGGGCGGGCACGCGGATCGTGCGCGCCTTGGACGCGACCCCGCGCTGCAGCGCCTGACGGATCCACCACACGGCGTAGGTCGAGAACTTGTAGCCCTTCGTGTGGTCGAACTTCTCGACGGCACGAAGCAGCCCGAGGTTGCCCTCCTGGATGAGTTCGATGAAGTCGAGGTCACGACCCGAGAACTTGCGTGCCTGGGGCACGACCAGCCGCAGGTTGGCCTGGACCATGCGCTCCTTGGCGCGCTTGCCGTCGGCGGAGATGCGTCGCAGCAGGCGCTTGCGGGCCGCCGGCATCTTCTCGTCGGCCGTCATCATGGACTCGGCGGCCAGGTGCGACTGGTAGCGCTTCGCCAGGTCCGCCTCGTCCTCCTTGGTCAACAGCGCGTGCTTGCCGGCGTCGTTGAGGTACTGGCGCACCAGGTCGGTGGTGAGGTGGCCGGTGTCGTACTCGACCCCCTCGGGGGCGTCGTCGGCGACGTCGTCGATCACCTCGAGACCGGCCTGGCGGACACGGCCGAGGGAGTCCTCCACGAAGTCCTGGAGGGCCGGGTCCGGCTGCTCGATCTCGTTGATCTCACTCAGGAGCACGAATCCGCGCTCCTGCGAGCGCTCGATCAGCTCCTCGACCGCAACTTCGGCGATCGGCAGGTCGACACTGCTCATGGCTTCTCCTCTCGGCCCCTGGGTGGGCTGGCGTCCAGGTGGCCGGGGCAGGCCAGGTGTCCACCGCGCACGTGGTCGTGACGTCGGGGCGGGTGACGATCGGGCGGGACGGGTTCGTGGCTGGTCGCCACGGATGCGGGTCGGTCCCTGGGGGCCGGCGACCGCCGTGGCGGTCACCGTCGGGGCACTGCCCGCGGGTCGTCGTCGGGCAGGACCGGCGCGACGGCACGTCGGGGGTCATCATGGCACATCACGTGCCGGAATCGAAATCCCCACGGGGGCCGAACGGTCACGAACCTCGTCCGTGGCGCCGCGAGGACGTGACCGACATGCACTCGCTCGGCCGTCAAGGGTAACGGGCGGTGGGACCGGCTTGTTCCGCACCCGTTCCCGACGGTCGTCACCGGCGGCCGCGAGTTCAGGGGTGGTCGATGGCGACGACCTCGACCTTGATCCCGTCCGGGTCCTCGACGAACACCGCGTAGTGGTCGTCGCCGCCAGCGTGCGGGTAGCGGTCGTCGTAGAGCAGCCGGACACCCCGGTCGCGCAGGGCCGCGCGCAGCTCGTCCACGGCGTCGGTGCTCGACAGCCCGAAGGCGAGGTGGTTCAGGCCGGGTTGGCGACGATCCAGCTCACCACCACCCTCGGGCGCCACCACGAACACCAGGTAGGTCGACGGCGTGCGGAACGAGATGCCGTCGTCCCACTCCTGGAAGGGCTCCCAGCCGAAGCGGGCCAGCAGCCAGCCCCAGAACCGCGCCGACGCCTCGAGGTCGCTGACGTACAACTCGAGGTGGTGGAGGGCGCCCGGGGCGGCGCCCTGCATGGCCTCGCGGACCCCACCCGGGACGGTGGTGGGACGGTCCGGGGGCGCGGCCCCCCGGGGGTCACGCCGCGGCTGGTCGCTGGTGTCCACGATCGTCCTCGTCCCCCACGGTTGGGTCCCGTGGTCGACCGCTCACGATAGGTCGGCGGTGCCTCACCCGCCGCCCGGGCCATCGTCCCCCGGCCCGCCACCTCGACCCGCGTCGGCCACGATCCGGCCGTCGACCACGACCACGCCCTCGGCCCGCAGGTGGTCGGCCTGCCGGTCGGCGAGGTGGGCAGCCAGTCGCCCCGAGGCCGGGACCACCCGCCACCACGGCACCGGGGCGTCGGTGCGCCGCAGGGCCGTCCCCACCGCACGCGCCGCACCGGGGCTGCCGGCCTCGCGGGCGACGTCGCCGTAGGTCACCAGGGCGCCGGCCGGCAGGCCGGCCACGACGGCCTCCACGCGTTGGCCGAAGGTCGGGCCGTCGTCGGCGTCGCCCACGGCGGCGATCAGCCCGGGGTGCTGACGGGCCCGGGCACCGAGCGCGACGGTGGGCGGGTGCGATCGCCGTCGCCACCACCGGAGCGGCGCTGGGGACCCTCGCCGCCGGGGTAGGCGATACGGGGGTGGTAGATGCCCTCCAGGGCCGTGACCACGGAGTTGCGGACGCGGCGCAGCTCGTCGAAGCTGAGGTCGGACTCGTCGAACTGGCCGTCGTCGACCCGAACCTCGATCAGCTTGTCGACCGTGGACTCGATGTCGTCACGGGCCAGGGTGCCCGCGGCCATGGCCATCGAACGCGTGGCCGCCTCGCTGCAGTCGGCGATCAGCAGGACCGCGGCCTCCTTGGACTTGGGCTTGGACCCGCGGTAGCGGAAGGCGTCCTCGTCGACCTCGTCCTCGGACCCGGCGGCGGACACGGCCTTGTTGTAGAAGTAGCTGACGACCATCGTGCCGTGGTGGGACCCGATCGCGGCCACGACCTCCGGCGGCAGCCGGTACTCCGTGGCCATGCGCACCCCGTCGATGACGTGGTCCATGATGATGACCGCCGACACCTGGGGTTCGAGGTCGTCGTGGGGGTTGGGGATGCCGTACTGGTTCTCGATGAAGAAGTGCGGACGCCGGATCTTGCCGATGTCGTGGTACAGCGCCGAGACCGAGCCGAGCAGCGGGTCGGCGCCGATCTCGCGGCAGGCCTTCTCGGTCAGGTTGGCCACCATCACCGAGTGGTTGTAGGACCCGATGGCCTTGTTCTCCAGCTCACGCATCAGCGGGTGGTTGCGGTCGGCCAGGTCCAGCAGGGCGGTGACGGTGGGGAGGCGGAACAGGGTCTCGAGGAACGGCAGCACCCCCAGCACCAGCAGCGCCAGCAGCACGCCGTTGAGCGCCGCCGCACCGATGGCCTCCCACAGTTCGGGGCGGGGGCCGAAGACCAGCACGGCCACGGCCGCGATCACCGGCATCCCGAGCCCGGCCCGGAACGTCGCCGACCGCAGGTCGGCGCGCGACTGCAGTCCCATCGACAACGGCACGCACAACAGCACCGCCCCGGCGGTGAACACCGCCACGCCGTTGGACAGCGGGGCCGACAGCGTCACCAGTGCCACGGCCGGCAGCATCGACGCGATGGCCACGACCGGGTGGATCAACAGCGACACCAGCATCGCCAGGGCCCCCACGGGGACCAGGTACCACCACGCGACCTGGCCGGGCTCGGTGAAGAAGCTGACCCCGGTCACCAGTGCGGCGTACCCGGCCACGAGGCACGACAGCAACACGATCTTGCGGGCCGAGTTCCACACCCGCGGCTGCATGCGCCACAGGTAGACACCGGTGATCGCCAGCACCAGCGCCATCGCCCCGAACGAGCGCAGGAACCGGGCCCAGGGCGGCGAGCCCTCCAGGCCGGACTGTTGCAACGCCTCGAAGGCGATCTCGGTGACCACCTCACCCTCGGTCACGATCGGCTCGCCGGCCTCGAAGGTCTCCTGGATCTCCTCGACGGAGGCGGCCGCCTCCTGCCTTGCCTCCTGGGTCGCATCCAGGTCCACCTGCATCGTCGGGCGGACCATGACCTCCATGACGGGACGCACGATGGCCTCGCCGACCCCGTCCGGCAGTTCGGGACGGACCGTGAACTCCACGGCGAGCAGGTCGTCGAGTTCCAGCGCGACGTCCTCCTCGACCACGTCCTGACGGGCGAACTCCGTGATGAGTTCCACGGTCTCGCTGCGCACCACACCGAGTTCCTCGTCGGTCAGCGCGACCAGGGCCTCCACGGTCGACGACGCCAGTTCGGGATAGGCGTCGGCCAGCGTCGCCACCTGCTCGGCCGGAGGTGGCGGCTCCGGCACCACGGTGGGTTCCTCGGCCGGCACCGCGCCCTCGGTCGCACCCTCGACCACCTCGGCCGCACCCACCGGCTGCCGGACCTCGGCCACGGACGAGAACAGGTTGCGGACATCGTTGATCTGGCCCTTGCGGGCCTCCTCGACGGGCTCGGTCCGGACCTCGACGGCCTCCGAGGCCCGCTCCCGCTCCTGGGCGGTCGCCTCCTCGTCGGTGATCGTGATGTCCTCGTCGGACAGGATCGTGCGCGGGGCCTCCTCACCGACCGTGGCGTTGGCGGCCTCGTCGAGGGCACCCAGCGTCATCAGGGCCGGCACGATCAGCAACAGGATGAGGGCCGACAGCGCACGATAGATCCACGGCGAACGGGGCAGGCGCGACGAGTTGCCCGCCTGTGGCGGGTCGGTCACGACGTTGCCCACGGCGGTGCCTCGCGATCGACGGCCACTCCCATCGGGGTGGGAGCGCGATGGTGCACACTGCCAGCGTAGATCGCCTCCGACCCCACCGCACCAGTGGCCCGACCCCGACGCGCTCCCGGCGGACGTCACCACGCCTAGGCTGACGGCGTGGCACCGTCGACGTGCCACGCATCCGTCCCGGAGGATCACCCGTGGTCCCGGTCCCCGAGCCCGACCTGGACACACGCCCGAACGAGGTCCGCCCCGGGGTGTGGATGGACTTCTCCCGTGCCGAGTGGGCGCGGCTGCGGGCCGCGACCCCGATGACCCTGCGCGACAGCGACATCGACGACCTCCGCGGGCTCGCCACGGCGCTGGACATGCACGAGGTCGCCGACGTCTACCTGCCGCTGAGCCGTCTGCTCAACCTGTACGTGGCGGCCACCCAGAACCTGCACCGGGTCACCGACGTCTTCCTCGGCGGACCGGCCGAGAAGGTCCCGTTCGTGATCGGCATCGCCGGCTCGGTGGCGGTGGGCAAGTCCACCACGGCCCGGGTCATGCAGGCGCTGCTCAGCCGCTGGCCGGACCACCCACGGGTGGAACTGGTCACCACCGACGGCTTCCTCAAGCCCAATGCCCAGCTCGAGGCCGAGGGCCTGATGGAGCGCAAGGGCTTTCCCGAGTCCTACGACCAGCGCCGCCTGGTCGAGTTCGTCTCGCGGGTCAAGTCCGGGGAGTCCGACGTCCCCGTCCCGGCCTACAGCCACCTCACCTACGACGTGCGCGCCGAGGCCGGCGAGGTCGTGTCGCGTCCCGACGTGCTGATCCTGGAGGGCCTCAACGTCCTGCAGACCGGGCTGGGTTCCTCGCGGGCGTTCGTGTCCGACTTCTTCGACCTCGCGGTGTACGTCGACGCCGACCCCGACGACGTCCGTCGGTGGTACCGGGACCGCTTCCTGACGCTGCGCAAGACCGCCTTCACCGACCCACGGTCCTACTTCCGGCGCTTCGCCGACCTGGACGAGGACGAGGCCCGGGTCGTGGCCGACGACATCTGGGACCGCATCAACGGCCCCAACCTCGAACTCAACATCGCCCCGACCCGCACCCGCGCCGACGTCATCCTGACCAAGGGCCCCGAGCACGCCGTCGCCCGCGTCCAACTGCGCAAGATCTAGCGCCCGGGGTCGGTGCGCCGGGGGTGGATTCGGTGGGGCGGGCGCGGTCGGGGCGGGCGCGGTCGGGGGCGGGCCCGTGGGGTGTGGGGCGGGGCGGGGTGTTTGGCGGGGCGGGGTGGGGGGTGGGCGGCGTTACGCTCGGGCCGTCCGTGCCGGCGTCGGGGGCGGATGACCGTGTTCGCCCACCGGGGACGCCTCCCCGGGTCCACGACGAGGAAGCTGCCATGGCCGATCCCGACGCCGGTGTCCGACACGACGCCGTGCTCCTGACCTCCTTCGGGGGTCCCGAACAGCCCGACGACGTCCTTCCGTTCCTGCGCAACGTCGTGGCCGGCCGCGACGTCCCCGACGAGCGGCTCGCGGAGGTCGCCGAGCACTACTTCGACCACGGCGGCCGCAGCCCGATCAACGACCAGAACCGGGCCCTGATGGCCGCGCTGGGCGACGAGTTCGCACGACGAGGGCGTGACCTGCCGATCCTGTTCGGCAACCGCAACTGGGACCCGTACCTGGCCGACACGCTGCGCGCGGCCGCCACGGCCGGCCATCGGCGCCTGCTGGCCCTGGTGACCAGTGCGTACTCGTCCTACTCGGGCTGTCGCCAGTACCGCGAGGACCTCGCGGCCGCCCTGGTCGACGCCGACGTCGACCTGGTCGTGGACAAGGTCCGGGTCTACTTCAACCACCCGGGCTTCGTCGACGCGCAGTCCGCCCGGGTCGCGGTGGCCCTCGAGGAGTTGGCCGCGACCGTGGGTCCCGAGCGTGCCCGCCACGCCCGGATGGTGTTCGTGACCCACTCCATCCCGCGGTCGATGGCCCGCCACGCCGCCTACGAGGCCCAGCACTACGAGGCCTGCCGACTGGTGGCCGAGCAGGTCGCCACCGACCACGACGCCGACGTCACCTGGGCAGGTGGCTGGGACCTGGTGTTCTGCTCGCGCTCCGGCCCACCCCAGGTGCCGTGGCTGGTCCCCGACGTCAACGACCACCTCGCCGACCTCGCCGACGACGGTGCGCAGGCCGTCGTGGTGGTGCCCATCGGCTTCGTGTCCGACCACATGGAGGTCATCCACGACCTCGACGTGGAGGCCGCCGAGACCGCCTCCGAGCTCGACCTGGCGATGGTCCGGGCCGGCACGGTCGGGACCCACCCGGCCTTCGTGGCCGGGCTGGCCGACCTGGTCGAGGAGCGCCTCGACGACGCCGACCACCGGCCGGCACGGGGCACGATGGGTCCCTGGCACGACGCCTGCCCGCTGGACTGCTGCCGGGTCCCGGACCGCGACCATGCCCCCACGGTCGCCGACGCCCCGGCCCGTCCTCCGCGACCGGCCCGGACCGCCTGAGCGTCGGCCCGGTCCCGGGCGACCAGACGGGTCTCCTCCGGGCAACGTGCGCGCGGGCATGCGACCATGGCGTGCATGGACACCCGCCGACACGACACCGTGCCCACCCAGTCCGACGACTGGGGCCCCCCGCTGGAAGGGGGCGGCCGCCGGCGTCGCCCGCGCCGAGGCCTGCGGCGGGTCACCACGACGCTGCTGGTCGTGGTCCTGGTGCTGGCCGGGTGGGCCGCCGCGCTGGCCTGGCACCTCGACTCCTCGATCGAACGCGTCGACGTGCCCGGGCTCAGCGCCCGCACCGGATCGCGGGTCAACGTGCTCGTGATCGGCTCGGACTCGCGCGCCGACCTGTCCGACGACCAGCGCGACGAGCTCAACACCGGCAACGCCGAGGGTGAGCGCACCGACTCGATCATGCTGCTGTCGGTGGCCGGGCGCGACGCCAGCCTGACCTCGTTCCCCCGCGACCTGTGGGTGACCCGCTGCGACGGCAGCCAGGGACGCATCAACGCCGCGCTGGGCATCGACGGCCCGGGCTGCCTGGTCGACACCGTCGAAGCGCTCGGCGACGTCCCCGTCCACCACTGGATCGAGGTCGACTTCGGTGGCTTCCAGGAGCTCGTCGACGCCGTCGGCGGGGTCGAGCTGTGCGTGGACAAGGCCCTGGACGACCCCCTTGCGGGCATCGACCTGCAACCCGGGTGCCAGGTCATGGACGGTGCCACCGCGCTGGGCTACGTCCGCACCCGCAAGCTGGACAGCGACCTGGAACGCATCAAGCGCCAGCAGCAGTTCATGGCGGCCCTGGCCGGCGAGCTCGCCACGCCGGCGACCGTGGTCAACCCCGTCCGGGCCTGGCAGACCAGCGGGGCCGTGGGCGCCGCACTGCGGGCCGACCGCGACCTGGGCGTGCCGGAGTACCTGCGCCTGGCGTGGGGCGGGCGCTCCATCGCCGGCGGTGACCTGGACGCGGCCACCGTCCCCGGGACCCCGGCCATGATCGGCGGCGCCGCGGTGCTGGAGCCCGACCTCGCGGCTGCCGAGGAGGTGCTGGCCCCGCTGCGCCAGGACGCGGGTTCGCCCAACGACGGGGCCGACCAGGTCGAGCTGCCCGCCCGCGAGGAGGTCACCGTGACGGTCCTCAACGGTGGCTCGATCGCGGGCGCCGCCCAGACCACCTCCGACGCCCTGGCCAGCCTGGGCTACGGGGTCGGGGAGGTCGGCAACGCCGACGGCGTCGACACGACCACGGTCGTGGCGGCCCCCGAGGGCGAGGGCGCGGCGCGTCGCCTGGTCGCCGACCTGCCGGTCACGGCACGCGTCGACACCAGCGGCGAGGTGGCCGGGCGCTCGCTGGCGGGCAACGACGTCGTGCTGGTGCTGGGCGGCGACCTCGACCCGGCCGCGCTGACCGGTCCCGACGACGGCTAGGGCCGGCTCGCCCCCGGTCACCCACCCGGCATCCGACACGAGCCGTCCGCTACCATCCTCGGACACCGGGTGCCCGGCGGGGACATGGCCACACGACCGGTCGAGCCGTCCCAGCGGCACCCTGCCCCCCGGGGACGACCGTCCCCCGTTCGACTCCCCGTCCGCTCCGACATCGGGACCCGTCCGTGCCTGACGACTCCGCCGCGTCGACCTCCACCACCTCGACCGACCAGCAGGTGGACGTCCCCCCGGACCCCAACCCGCTGTTCGGGTCCCGTTCGCCGGGCTCCGCTCGCCACGATGCCGATCGCGACCGCCAGCCCGCCCGGGGCGAGGAATCCGCTCGCCCCCAGTCCCCCAGTGCCCAGTCCCCCCGTGCCGACGCGCCCCGTGGCCAGCATCCGGCCACGCCGGCTGCCGGCACCGGGCCGGGCGCGACCACCGACACCACCACGATGCCACCCGTCGACGCCGACCGGGCCACCCGCGACGCCCCGGCCAGCGGCGGGCCGATCGACCCCGACCTGCTGGTGCGCCCCGAGCCCCACGACGACCGCGGGTCGTCCGGGTGGTGGTGGGTGGCGGTGCCACTGGTGCTGCTGTTGGTGGTGCTGGGCTGGGTCGGATGGTTGTTCAACGAGCGCGCCGGCACCGCGATGCCGGGTGTCACGGTCGAGGGCGTCGACGCCAGCGGCATGGACGCCGACCAGATCACCGCCGCCATGGACGAGATCGTCGCGTCGCGCCAGAACGCCCCGATCACGGTCACGGCCGCGGACGAGGAGTACACGTTCCAGCTCGGGCCGGAGGGCTACCAGGCCGACGTGCCCGCGACCGTCGATGCGGCCCTGTCCGCTGGTCGCGACGGGCTCGTCGGATCGGCTCGCACCCACGTCCGGGCCTCCCTGGGGGATCCGTCGTGGACGATCCCGTTGGCCGGCGTGGACGTCGACGAGGGGGTGGACGACTTCCTGGCCCAGGTCGACGACGACATCGACCTCGAGCCGACTTCGGGCTCGGTGTCCCTGGACGCCGAGTCGCTGGAGGTCACCTCCGAGACCCCGCAGGAGGGCTACGACGCCGACACCGAGGCCGTGCGTGCGGAACTGGTCGCCCTGCTCGGCACCGGCGAGGCGGGATCGCTGACGGTGCCGGTCGAGACCATCCCCCCGTTGGTCGACCCGGCCGACGTCGAGCAGACGGTCGAGCGGGCCACGGCCGTGCTGGCCGACTCCTACGTGCTGCGCGCCGGTGACGACTCGGTGACCGTCGACCCGTCCGAGATCGCCCCCCTGCTGTCCATCGACGAGACCGGTGACGGCTACGCCCTGGACCTCGACGGTGGTGGTGTGGTCGAGCTGCTGTCCGACGGTCGCGGTGACAAGTTCGCCGTCTCCCCGAAGTCGGCCACCTACGAGGTCGCGAGCAGCCGGGACCGGACCTTCGACGACAAGGGCTCGGCGACCTTCGACCCCAGCCCGGCCACGGTCGACCTCATCGAGGGCAGGACCGGCCTGGAGTTCAATCCCCAGGTCGCCGGTGAGCTGCTGGTGTCGCTGTTCGAGCAGGGCGAGCACGAGGGCGAGTTCGAACTGGACGTGGTCGAGCCGAACTTCTCCACCGAGGAGGCCGAGGCCGCCCAGCCCGACGCCCTGCTGGGGACCTTCACGACCTACCACGAGGCCGGGGGCGAGCGGGTGTTCAACATCCACCTGCTGGCGGACATGATCGACGGCGAGGTGCTGCCTCCCGGTGACGACTTCTCGGTCAACCGCGACATCGGCGACCGCAACGAGGAGAAGGGCTTCAAGGCGGCCGGTGCCATCAAGGACGGCGAGATCATCGACGACGACATCGGTGGCGGCGTCTCCCAGTTGGCGACCACCTTCTACAACGCGGCCTTCTTCGCCGGCATCGACGTGCTCGCGTGGCAACCGCACAGCCTGCCGATCGACCGCTACCCGATGGCCCGCGAGGCCACCTTCAGCTACCTCGGTGGGCTGGACATCCACATCCTCAACGACACCGAGGGTGGGCTGGTGGTCACCACCGACTACACCGACACCTCGATCACGGTCAGCATCTACGGCAAGGACGACGGTCGCGAGGTCTCGGCCATCATGGGCGAGCCCCACGACTACACCGACTTCGACGTCGTCCGGCGCACGACCGACGAGATCCCGGACGGTCAGACCCGCACCGTGCAGACCGGTGCGGAGGGCTTCACGGTGGACTACGAACGCGTGATCAAGGGCGGCACCACTCCCGGCCGGGAGTCCTACAAGTGGGCCTACAGCCCCAAGCCGACCATCATCGAGACCGGCACCGGATGACCCGGGCACCCACCCGAGCTCCCGGGCACGCCCGGCTCGGGGACGCCCCGGCGACCACCCGACCACCGTGCGAGGAGTCGCTCGACGATGACCGACCTGCCACCGCCACCCGCGGACCGCCCGCCGCCACCGCCGCCCGGGGGCGGCACCGATGGGGGGCCTCGCTGGCAGGGCCCGGACCAGCCACCCCCGCCACCGCCCCTGGACAGCGACACCGGTGGCCCGGCCGACGACCCATCGCCGAACCGGCTGCCATGGATCCTGGCCGCCGTCGCCCTGCTGGCCGTCATCGCCCTGGCCGGGGCGTTCGCGGGCCTGCGGGACGACGACCCCGTCGTGTCGGCGCCACCCGCCACCCCCCAGGCGACCCCCCCGGCGAACCCCCGAGCCACCCCCGAACCCCGCCCCCAGCCCACCCCCACGTCGCGACCGTCCCCCTCCCCCGCCCCGTCGGCCTCGCCGTCGGACCCGATGGCGGGCCTCACCGACCAGCTCGACGACCTGCTCGGCGAGGGTGGCCTCGACGACCTCCTGGGTGAGGGTGGCCTCGACGACCTGCTGGGTGGCGGCGGGGCGTTCGACGAGGACCTGCTGGCATGCCTGACCCCCGAGGGCGTCCAGCCGTCGCTGGAGGGCACCCCGCTGCCCGACGACCCGGCCGAAGCGATCCGTGCCGTGTCCGACCAGGTGGCGGACCTCCGGTCGTTGGCGTTCACCGATCCCGTCGAGCTCGACCTGCTCACCGACGACGAGCTGACCGAACGGATCGTGTCCATCACCGAGGAGGACTACCTCGTCGAGGACAGCGACGTCGACCAGGCGATCCTGTCCACGCTGGGCCAGATCCGCCCGGGCGTGGACCTGCGCACCACCTACCTCGACCTGCTCGGTGAACAGGTCGCCGGCTTCTACGACCCGGACACGGGTGAGCTGGTGGCCCGCAGCTCCGGCGACCTCGCCCCCAGCGACCACATCATCGTGGCCCACGAGCTGGACCACGCCCTGACCGACCAGGCCCTGGGGCTGCCGTCGCTGGAGGGCCAGGACGACGTGGACGCGCTGCTGGCCCGCCAGGGACTCGTCGAGGGTGACGCGACCGTGCTGATGCAGCAGTGGGCGGCGGCGCACCTGTCGCTGACCGACCAGCTCAGCCTGGCCGTCCCGCAGGCCGACACCCAGGCACTCCAGGGAGCCCCCTACGTCCTCCAGCAGCAACTGCTGTACCCGTACGAGGCCGGACTGGCGTTCGTGTGCTCGCAGTACAACGACGGTGGCTGGGACGCCGTCGACGCGGCCTACGACGACCTGCCCACGACCACGGCGCAGGTGCTGTTCCCCGACCGCTACGTCGACCACGAGGAAGCCGAGGCCGTGGCCGCCGTCACCCTCCCGGGCGCTCGCGAACTGCGCTCGACCACCTTCGGGGCCGCCGACCTGTCGTGGCTGTTGGCCGCGCCGGGCGACGACCCGGCCCGCGGGCCCGAGGACGCCTCCGAGCGGGCACGCGCGTGGGCGGGTGGCCGCCTGACCGCCTGGGAGTCCGATGCGGGGACGACCGTGACCGTGCGGCTGGCCGAACATGCCGACGCGACCACCAGCCTGTGCCAGTCGCTGCAGGACTGGTTCGGGGCCGCCTTCCCCGACGCCGCGACCACCGCCACGACGGCCGGTGAGACCCAGGCATGGGAGGGCGGCGACCGGGCAGGCGCCCTGACCTGCGACGACGACGCCACCATCACGGTCGGGCCGGACCTGGCCACGGTCCGCGCCGTCGAGGACGCCTGACTCAGACGCTGGCCGGCCTCAGCCGCGGTCGTCGCGCCGGGACGCCAGGCGTCGTCGGACGTCGGCGACCTGGCGATCGAGGTCGTCACGCCAATCCTGGCCGCTGTGTGGCGGCAACCCGGCGCGTGCGTCCAGCAGGTCCTGCAGGCGGGCCCGCAGCGCGGCCTCGTCGGCCGCACCGAGGGGAGGGGGTTCCGTCGGCCGGGTCACGCCGGGCCCCGCTGCACGATCACGCGAACAGGTCGTCCAGGCGAGCCCTGGTGTCGTCGTCCATGGCCTCCAGCACGTCCAGGGCGGCCATGTTCTCGTGCACCTGCTCGACCCGGGACGCCCCGGTGATCACCGTCGACACGTGCGGGTTGGACACGACCCAGGCCAGCGCGACCTGCGCCATGCTGGCGTCGAGCTCGTCGGCGATGTCCTTGAGGGTGTGCAGGTCCTCGTGGTAGGACTCGTCGGTCACGGTCTCGCGGATCCACTCGAAGCCGTCGAGCGCGGCCCGCGAGTCGTCGGGCACGCCGTCCAGGTACTTGCCGGTGAGCAGGCCGGACGCCAGGGGGGACCACGTGGTCAGCCCGAGCCCGATGTCGTCGTAGAGCCGGGCGTACTCCTGCTCGACCTTGGTGCGCTCGACCAGGTTGTACTGCGGCTGCTCCATGACGGGCTTGTGGAGGTGGTGGCGATCGGCGATCTCCCACGCGGCGCGGATCTCGTCGGCGGACCACTCGGAGGTCCCCCAGTACAGGGCCTTGCCCTGGCTGACCATGTCCGACATCGCCCACACCGTCTCCTCGATGGGGGTGTCGGGGTCGGCCCGGTGGCAGAACACCAGGTCGACGAAGTCGAGCCCGAGGCGGTCCAGTGACCCGTCGATCGCCTGCGACAGGTACTTGCGGTTGAGGGTGCTGGACATGTTGACGTCGTCGTGGATGCCCCAGAACAGCTTGGTGGACACCAGGTAGCTCCAGCGCGGCCAGTCGAGCTGGCGCAGGGCGTCCCCCATGATCTTCTCGGACTTGCCGCCGGCGTAGGCCTCGGCGTTGTCGAAGAAGTTCACCCCGTACTCGCGAGCGGCCGACATCTGCTCGACGGCGGCGTCGACGGCGACCTGGTTGTCGTAGGTCACCCACGATCCGATGGACAGGGCGCTCACCTTGACGCCGGAGGCGCCGAGTCGGCGATAGGGCATGTCGGCCATGGGGGTGCTCCTCGGTGTGGCGGGGCGGGTTGCAACGATCACGGGCCGGCACGTGGCCGACCCGGGTTCACCACCGATCGTATGAGCTGGGCCGCGGGTGCGGCCCGCCCGGGCACGGCCGAGCGTCGGGCCGGCGCGGCGGTCCGGCCGACGCGTGCCGTCGTCAGCGCAGCTCCCAGGTGGCCGTGACCGTCACGCTGACGTCGTCGCTGCCGCCGGCCACCGGCACGGCCTCGGCCGCCATGGCGCGCATGGCGGGTCGCGGCGGGCGGGCGGCCTCGCCCTCGACGACGTCGACCAGCACGCCCAGCTCGCGGTCCGCCAGGGCGGCGTGCTGGTCGGCCGCGGCCCGGGCACGCCGGACGGCGTCGGCCCGGGCGTCCACCCGCAGCGCCTCGCGGTCGGTGGCGCGTTGGGACAGCGAGCGCACCGACACGTCGTCACCGCCGGCCGCCACGAGGTCGGCGATCATCCGACCGGCATCGGCCACCGGGACGACCACGGTCACCACCTGGCTGGCCTGGTGGCCCCGGACGCGACCGTCACGATCGTGCTCGGCGCCCAGCCCGAGGTTGGCGGTGGCGTGGTGGGTCGCCGGTCCGTTGCCGAGCACCTCGAACAGCACCCGCACGGCCGATCCCAGCCCGTCGAGGGCCTCACCGGCCGACGCCCGTCGGACCTGGACCTGCAGGTCCACGACGGCCTCGTCGGCGGGCCCACTGGCCGTGCCGGTCTCGGTGACGGTGATGCCCATGGGTGGTGCCTCCGGTGGGTCCGCGCCGTGCCTGGTGGGGGCGCTCAGTGTCGCTCGACGCGGCGGCGGACGTCGTCGGGGACGATCGCCGTGTCGGGGAAGCGCAACGGGGTCACCGAGACGAGCCCGGCGTGGGCGGCCTCGAGGTCGGTCGGCAACGGGTGGTCGTCGCCGTCGTCGAGGACCTCGAGTCCACCATAGGTGGCGGACCAGGGCCCGTCGTCGGGCCCGTCGTCCACGCCGGGCACGAGCATCGCCCCGTAGCGGGTCGTGGCCAACCGGGTGAGGCGCCACGGCGTGTCGCCGTCGGCGTCCCACGGCAGGTTCACCGACACCAGGTCGCAGGCGTCGGGCAGGCCGGCCGCCAGCACCGTGACCAGGACGTCGTGCACGACCTCGGACAGACGCGCCCAGTCCCCCCGGGATCCCGGCCCGCCAGCCAGGGCACGCCAGGCGTCCCAGTCCTCCATCGTGCCGGTGGACACGGCCACGGCCGTGCGTCCCAGCAGGACGGCCTCGACCGCGGCGCCGATGGTCCCCGACGACAGCGCGAAGGCGCTGCCGTGGTTGTGGCCGAGGTTGATGCCCGACACCACCAGGTCCGGCCCCGGGGCCAGCAGCCCGCACCCCACCTGGGCGGCGTCCGCGGGGGTGCCGGACACCGTCGTGACACGACGGCCGTCACGCTCGACCTCCTCGACGTGCACGTGGCCGGTGCGGGTCATGGCCTTGCCGGTCCACGAGCGTTCGCCGTCGGGCACCACGACGCGGACGGTGCCGAGGTCGGCGAGGACGTCGGCCAACGGGCCGAGTGCGGGCGAGTCGACCCCGTCGTCGTTGGTGACCAGCACCGACCGGGACCGGGGGGTCGCGTCGCTCATCCCAACGACTCGCGGAGGGCGCGCACGACCATGTCGATGGCGACCGCGTTGCGCCCACCACGCGGGATCAGGACGTCGGCCCAGCGCTTGGACGGCTCGACGAACTCCAGGTGCATCGGCCGGACCGTCTCCTCGTACTGGCCCAGCACCGAGTCGACGGTCCGCCCGCGCTCGGCGACGTCGCGGCGCAGGCGCCGCAGCAACCGCAGGTCGGCCTCGGTGTCGACGAACACCTTGACGTCGATCAGGTCGCGCAGGGGTGCGGAGGCGAACAGCAGGATGCCCTCGGCCAGCACCACCGGGCGCGACTCGAGGTGGTGGACGGCGTCGGCGCGGGTGTGGGCCGCGAAGTCGTAGGTGGGGACGTCGACGGCCTCGCCCCGCCGGAGCGCGTGGAGGTGCTCGACGAAGAGGTCGTCGTCGAAGGCGTTGGGATGGTCGAAGTTGAGTGCCCGGCGCTGGTCCAGCGGCAGGTTGGACAGGTCGTGGTAGTACGCGTCGTGCGGGAGCACGGCGACCGTCCCGGGCCCGAGCGCGTCCACGATCGCCCCGACCACGGTCGACTTGCCCGACCCGGAGCCACCGGCGACCCCCACGACCAGGGGCCGCTCGCGCGGGTGCGGGATGCCCTGGCCCGGCTGGACCTGCATCGCGCCGTCGCCGCCACGGACGTCGTCACCGTCGTGCACGCGCCTGCCTCCTCGCCGTCGCGGACGCCGCGACCCTACCGCCACACCGGCCGGCTCCACGGCTGCGGGGCCGCTGGGTACGGTCGGCCGCGTCGTCATCGGGGAGGCCGACGGATGCCACGCCACTTCGACGCCGTGATCGCGGCGCGCGAGCGTTCGATCGGGCCCTCCGCCTCGGTCCTGCGGACCCTGCCGTCACCGCGCCGTCGCACGGTCGGGCCCTTCATCTTCTCCGACCAGCTCGGGCCGTTGTGCTACGAGCCCGGCGAGGGCATGGACGTCCGGCCCCACCCCCACGTGGGACTGGCGACCGTGACCCTGGCCTTCGCCGGCACGATCGTGCACCGCGACTCCACTGGCGTGGAGCAGGTGATCCGGCCGGGCGAGGTCAACTGGATGACGGCCGGCGACGGCATCGTGCACTCCGAGCGCTCGCCGCTGCCCGACCGGCCCGGGGACACCGTCGAGCTGCTGCAGACGTGGGTGGCGCTGCCCGACGACCGCGAGCACGACGACGGGTCCTTCGAGCACGCCGGCGCGACCGACCTGCCGAGCCGCACCGCGGACGGGGCCACGGTGACGGCCATGGTCGGTGACTACGACGGCCTCGCGTCGCCGGTCGAGGTCGCCTCCCCGCTGCTGCTGGCGGTGGTCGACCTCGAGCCGGGTGCCACCCACGTGCTGGCCGAGGGACATCCCGAGCGTGCCGTCCTGGCCCACACCGGCGACGTCGTCGTGGACGGCATCGACCTGCCCCGGTCGTCCCTGGGCGTGCTGGACGGTGCCGGTGCGCCGTCGATCACCAACCCGTCGGACGAGCCCTGCCGGGTGGTGCTGCTGGGTGGGGCGCCGGTCGGACCCCGCCACATCGCGTGGAACTTCGTGGCGTCGACCCGGGAGGGCCTGCGCGAGGCTGCACGGCGCTGGGACGACCACGAGTTCCCCGAGGTGCCCGGCGACCGTGACGAGCGCGAGGAACTCCCGGACTCCCTGCGCGGCTGAGCGCCGCCCGGGGACCCGGCCCCGCGTCCTCAGGTCGGCGCCGACGCCGACGCCGGCCGACGCCGACGCCGGGAACGCTCGGACCCAGCGGCCACCCGGGCCGCGATGTCGGCCGCGTCCCGCCCGACCCCGTGGATCTGCCCGGACGAGGCCGCCCGCTGGAAGTGTCGGCCGACGAAGAACAGGCCGGGCTCGTCGGTGCTGACCCCGCGCTCGTGGCGTGGCTCCTCCCACGGGTCCAGGACCGGCAGGTCGACCCAGCTCGACAACCCGGACCGGTAGCCGGTCGCCCACACGACGGTGCCCACCTCGGGCCGTCGTCCGTCGGCGTCGACGGGCATGCCGTCCCGGCTGCCCTCGACCCTGGCCAGGCGCTGGACGCCGGCAGCGCGCACCTGGCGCGGCGAGGTCCGTACGAGCTCGGCGGCGTGGTGCAGCAGCCGCGGGCGCGCCCGGCGCCCGATCGGGGTGTCCAGGCTCAGGACCCGGTGGAAGAGCCCGCGAAGCACCAGGCGCACCAGCCACTGGTTCCGGCGCGCGTCGACGTCGAAGGGGATGTGGCCGGGATGCGCACCGGCGAGCACGACCTCGTGGGTGGCGACCAGGTCCATCGCGATCTCGACCCCGGAGTTGGCCGCCCCCACGACCAGGACCGGTCCGTCCGGCAGGTCCGCCGGACTGGTGTAGTGGGCACTGTGCAGCTGGACGAGGTCGTCGCCGAGCTCGGTGGCGACGTCGGGCACACGTGGCCGCTGGTGGGACCCCATCGCCACCACCACCTGGTCCGCGAGCCAGTCCCCGCGTCCGGTCGTGACCACGAAGCGTCCGTCGTCGCCCCGCGCCAGCGACTCGACCCGCGTCCCCGACTGCACGGGGAGGTCGAAGGCCTCGGCGTAGGTCGCGAGGTAGTCCGCGAACTCGTCCTTGGTCGGGAAGGCGTACGGGTCGCCCGGGAACGGCATCCCGTCGAGTCCGTTGAGGCGGTTGGGCGTGAACAGGCGCAGCGAGTCCCACCGTGCCCGCCACGCACCCCCGATCCGATCGCTGGCATCCAGGATCACGACGTCCTGGTCGAGCCGGGACAGGTGGCGGCCGACCGAGAGCCCGGCCTGGCCACCACCGATCACGACCGTGTCGACGGCTCGCGGAGCCGCGCGGCCGGGCGCCGTCGTCGATCCCATCGTGTCCCCCCGTGTCGTCGCGTGTCCTCGTCGGGCACGTCCTCGACGCTACGACGGACCCCCCCGGGATCGCATCCGCGACCTGACCCATCCCGTCCCGACCGCATGGGCGGTTCGACCCACGTCGGCCACCACCGGAGCGACCGGCCAGGTCCCGCCCGCGGGTCAGCGGTCGGCCCTCGCGAGCTCGTGCTCGTAGGCCCAGGCCGTGGCACCCGCGCGCGAGGACAGGTCGAGCTTGGTGTAGATGTTGCTGAGGTGGCGGGCCACGGTGCGGTCGCTGATGCACAGCACCGCGGCGACCTCGCGATTGGTCATGCCGGTCGCGACCTGGGTGAGCACGTCGACCTCCCGGTCGGTCAGGCCCCCCGGCCGGGGTCGCTCCCGGTCGTCCCACCACTCGTCGACGGCCGCGAGGAGCGGGAGCGCACCGAGCTGCTCGGCCGTCCGACGGACGGCGTCGGCCTCGATCCGCGCGCTGTCCGGGTCGCCGGCGTCCCGCCAGGCACGGGCCAGGAGCAGCCGCGTCCGGGCGAGCTCGTGGGGGATCCCCAGGCCACGCCAGACGTCGCATGCCGCCCGGAGGGGCTCCAGGGACGCGACCGCCCGCCCCTCGGCCAGGAGGACGGCCCCGAGTGCGCCGGCGGCCGCCGCCCGCACCCACTCGACGTCCAGCCGACGTGCTCGCCGGACCAGGTCGTCGGCGGCCGCGCGCGCGTCGGCGACGGCACCCGTGGCCAACTGCGCCTCGACCAGCGCCGGCAGGACCCGGGCCCGGTCGAGGTCGCCGGACGCGGCGTCGACCACGTTGCGGAGCGTGCCCACGGCGACGTCGGCGCGGCCAGCGGCCACCCGCAGCAAGGCCAGGCCCGGCTGGGGGGCGTGGCCGGCCCGTCCGGCCCGCTGGTAGGCCTGCTCGGCCCGTTCCACCTCGCCGCGGAGACGGTGCAGCTCGCCCTCCTCGTACCAGGCCGACCCGACCGCGCGGTCGTCGTGGGATCGCGCGAAGGCCAGACGCGCCGCCACCACCTCGTCGAGGGCCTGCTGCCAGTCGCCGGACAGTTGCAGGACCTCGGCGCGGTGGACCAGGCACTGGCCGCGGTAGGGCACCAGGTCGGGCTGGGAGTCGCACCAGGCCCCGAGCGCCTGGGTCCACTCACGAGCACGACGAAGCTCGAGGGTGTCGCGGCAGGCGGCGATGACACCGCAGTACACCATCCCGGCGACGATGGGCGAGACCTCCTCGGCCAGCACCGCCACCATCGCCTCGTCGAACCGGGCGTTCGCGCCGGCGACGTCGTCGACGAGCACGCCGGCCTGTCCGGAGCCCAACAGCCCGAGGGTGGTCAGGTCCGGGTCGCCGGCCTCCTCACCGATCGCCAGCGCCGCCGCGAACCCGGCCCGGGCGGCCCCCGCGTCGCCGTTTCCCAGTGCCAGCAGGGCCCGCGGCAGGTGCAGGTAGCCACGTTCGACCGCGTCGTCCGCGAGCCCCTCCGCCAGGCGCTCGGCGCGGGCGATCCACCCGCTGCCCTGGGCCAGGTCCCCGGCCTGGACCAGGAGCAACCCGAGCCAGAACGCACATCGGACGGCGGCGGACGGGTGCCCGTCGTCGAGGTGGGCCCGGTGGGCGTGGGCGAGGCGCTCGTGGGCGTCATCCTCGCGCCCGACCAGCCACGTGGCCCGGGCGAGCAGCTCCACGTCGTCGGCCGTCGCGGCCGGCCCGGCCGCCTCCAGGATCGACACGACCGCCGACCACTGTCGGCGGTCCCAGGCCTCCCGGGCCCGCGAACGTGGCTCGTCGATGGTCATCCTGGGCCTCCCCCACCCACCCTAGGACGCGTCGCGCCCCCCGCAGGCCGGCAGGTCGGACTCGTCATCGCGCCGTGCGCACGCCACCATGGCGGCATCGACCGAGGAGTCGCCGATGACCGTCCAGGCCCGCACCGACGACCTGACCCGCATGGACGTCGACGTGGTCGTCAACGCCGCCAACGAACAGCTCGCCCACGGGGGTGGGGTCGCCGCGGCGCTGGCCCGCGCCGGCGGACCGCAGGTCCAGGCCGAGTCCGACGCCTGGATCGCCGAGCACGGACCGGTCGGTGACGGACGCGCCGCCGTGACCACCGCCGGGGCCATGCCGGCCCGGTGGATCGTGCACGTGGTCGGCCCCCGCTACGCCGGCGACGGCACCGACGCCGACCGCCTGGCGGCTGCGGTCACGGCCGCCCTGGAGGCGGCCGTGGACCTCGACGCGACCGACGTCGCACTGCCGGCCATCTCCGCCGGGGTGTTCGGCTATCCCCTGGCCGACGCGGCCGAGGTCATCGCCACCGCGGCCCGGGCCTTCGACCAGGGCCATCCCGGGGCGCTGGCCATCACCCTCGTCGGGGTCGACGACCGCGCCACGCAGGCCTTCCGCGTCGCCCTCGACCGGGCCTGACCTAGAGCCGGCCGGCGTCGATGATGCGGGCGAGGAACTCGCGGGTGCGGGGCTGGGTGGGGTCGGCCAGGACCTGCTCGGGCGGGCCGTACTCCAGCACGCGTCCCTCGTGCAGGAACGCGACCCGATTGGCGACGTCGCGTGCGAAGCCCATCTCGTGGGTCGCCAGCACCATCGTCATGCCGGCCTCGGCGAGCTCGCGGATCACGCGCAGCACCTCCCCGACCAACTCGGGGTCCAGCGCCGAGGTGATCTCGTCGAGCAGCAGCAGGTCCGGGTCGGTGACCATGGCCCGCACGATCGCGGCCCGCTGCTGTTGACCACCCGACAGCTGGTCGGGGTAGGCCTGGGCCTTGTCGCCCAACCCGAAGCGCTCGAGCAGGTCGACGGCCGTGGCCTCGGCCCGGGCGCGTGGGACCCGGTGGGCCTTGCGGGCACCGAGTGTCACGTTGTCGAGGCAGGTCAGGTGCGGGAACAGGTTGAAGCCCTGGAACACCATCCCGATCCGGCGTCGGACGGCGTTGACGTCGACCCGCCGGCCGGAGATCTCGACACCGTCGAGCAGGATCCTCCCGGCGTCGATGCGTTCGAGCAGGTCGACACACCGCAGCAGCGTCGACTTGCCACACCCGGACGGGCCGATCAGGCACACCACCTCGTGGTCGGACACGTCCAGGTCGACGCCACGCAGCACCGGGCGACCCCCGAAGGACTTGTGGACCCCCTCCAGGACCAGGCCGTGGGACGTGTCGGCGGTCATGCGACGACGCTGGAGCGACGTGCCCGCTGGCGGGCGGTGTACCAGTCGACGTAGCGCACCATCGGGACCGACAGCAACAGGAACAGGGTGGTCGCGACCACGTACGGGCTGTAGTTGAACGTGCGCGAGGTGATGATCTCGGCCTCCCGCAGGGCCTCGCGCACGCCCAGCACCGACACCAGTGCCACGTCCTTCTGCAGGCTCACCAGCCCGTTGAGCAGGGCCGGGACGACGTTGCGGATGGCCTGGGGCAGGATCGCGTGGCGCAGCGACTGCCACTGGCTCAGCCCCAGGGACCGGGCCGAGGCGCGCTGGGACTCCGGCACCGACTCGATGCCGGCGCGGTAGACCTCCGCGGTGTAGGCCGAGTAGCTCAGCACCAGCGTGGTGGTGCCCCAGAAGAACTGCGACCGCGGGACGCCGGGCAGGTCCAGTGCCGGGATGCCGAAGCCGAGCAACGCGATGGCCAGGATCAGCGGCACGCCACGCCAGAAGTCGATGTAGACGATGGCCAGCAGCCGCAGCGGCGCGAAGGCCGGACCCCGCAGCGAGCGCATGACGGCCAACACCAGGGCCAGCACGAGGATGGCGACCTGGGCCACCAGGAACATCTGGACGTCGAGCCAGAAGGCCGCGAGCACACGTGGCCACGAGTCGGCGATCACCTGGGGGTCGAAGAACTGCTGCTGGATGCGCGGCCAGTTGGGCGACGACCCGATCGCCCATGCCAGTAGTCCGAACACGACCACCGTCGAGGTGGCGGCGACCGCGGTGCCGGTGGCGCCCTCCTCGGCGAAGAAGTCCCCGACCCGCTGGGTCAGCGGACGCGGGCCGAGCAGCGCCGGTGGGCCACCCACGTCGACCCCACCGCCAGACCCGTCGCCGGACCCGTCGCCGGACCCGTCGCCGGGGCCCGCCACGTCAGTTCGACAACGTCGGGATGTCGCCGCCCTGCTCGAGCCACTCCGCCTGCAGGTCGGCCACGGTGCCGTCGCCCTGCAGCGCCGACAGTGCGACGTCCACGCACGGGACCAGTTCCGAGCCCTCGGCGAACATCATGCCGAGCTCCTCGGCGTCGCCCTCGGCCGGCAGGACACCGACGATCGAGGCGTCGGGGATCTCGACGGCGGTGATGTAGTACGCGGTCGGCAGGTCGAACACCAGCGCGTCGACCTGGCCGGCGTCGAAGGCGGCCTTCGCGGCGGCGTTGTCGTCGAAGGCCAGCACCAGCTCGGTCGGCGCGATGACCTCCTCGGCGTAGTCCAGCGACGTCGTCCCGATCGCCGCACCCAGGCGGACGTCGGCCAGGTCGGCCACCGACGTGGCGGTCGCGGCCGGCGAGCCCTCGGCGGCCACGATCGCCTGCTGCACGGCGTAGTAGCCCTCGGAGAAGTCCACGACGCGGTCGCGCTCCTCGGTGATGGAGTACTGCTGGACGTTGACGTCCCAGTCCTTGTCCCCCGGGGCGATCGCCTCGTCGAAGCCGGTCCGGGTCCAGGTCACCTGGTCGGCGGTGAAGCCCATCTGCTCGGCCAGTGCGTACACCAGCGCGGACTCGAAGCCCTCGCCGTTGGTCGGGTCGTCGTCGACCATCCACGGTTCGAACACCGGCTCGCCGGTCGCAACGGTCAGCACGCCGTCGGCGACCAGGGGAAGGTCCTCCACCTCACAGTCGCCCGTCGGGGTGATGGCCTCGGTCGCCATGGCCGACGCCGACGCCGACGGCGCCTCGGATCCGCCGTCGGTGGGCGGGGCGCTGCCCGGTGACGACGGGGTGGCCGACGCCTCGGCGGCGTCGGCCGGCGGCGCCGAGGTCGCAGCCGACTCGGTCGTGTCGTCACCACCGCACGCGACGAGCACCAGGGCCACGGTGACGGCGGCCAGCGGACGGATCGGGCGAGATCGCATGGCAGGTCCTTGGCGAGTCGTGGCGGACACCGCGGGCGAACCTAGCACCGACGCCCGGCCGACTCGCGACCTCGGCCGCCGGGCCCGCCGGGGGTCACGACGAGTCGCGGACGTCCTCCCCCGCGTCGGGCACGGCGTCGGGTACGTCGTCACCCTCCGGTTCGACGTCGTCCCAGCCACCACCCCCGTCGGGCCCGTCGACGCCGTCGCCCGGGTCCTCGTCGGGCGCGTGCCGCAGCGACCACCAGATCGAGATGGACAGCAGCAGCGCGATCACCAGCAGCGAGGCCCACGTGGGGATGTGGTACCACTCCGCGATGATCATCTTGATCCCCACGAAGCCCAGGATCGCCGGCCAGTCCGTAGTCGAGGTAGCGGAAGCGGTCCTTCATCCCGGCGAAGGCGAAGTACAGCGCGCGCAGGCCAAGGATCGCGAACGCGTTGGACGACAGCACGAGGAAGGGCTCGCGGGACACGGCCAGGATCGCCGGCACGGAGTCCACGGCGAACACCACGTCGGTGGCCTCGATCAGGACCAGCACGGCGAACAGCGGCGTGGCCATCAGGTGGCCGTTCTCGCGGACGAACATCTTCTGGCCGTGCAACTCGTTGGTGGTCGGGACCACGCGGCGCACGGCGCGCAGCACGAGGGACTGCTCGGGGTCGACCTCGTGGTCGTCGGGCTGGGCCAGCTTCCACGCGGTGTAGAGCAGGAACGCGCCGAACACGAACAGCAACCACGCGAAGGCGTCGAGCAGCGCCACGCCGGCGAAGATGAAGATGGCGCGCAGCACCAGGGCCCCGAAGACGCCCCAGAACAGCACGCGGAACTGGTACTTGTTGGGGACCTTGAAGTAGCCGAGGATGACGGCCCACACGAACACGTTGTCGATCGACAGCGACTTCTCGATCAGGTAGCCGGCGTAGTACTCGCCGGCGGCGGCGGCGCCGAAGCCCCACCACACGACCAGTCCGAAGGTCAGCCGCGATGGCGATCCAGACCGCGGACTCGACCAGCGCCTCCCGGAAGCTGATCTCGTGGGCGGTGCGGTGCACGATCAGCAGGTCGGCCAGCAGCAGGGTGACCACGATCGCGCCGAGCGCGATCCATTCCCAGGCGAGGACGTCCAGTTCGACGAAGTTGCCGGCGCCGGCCGCCTCGGTGGCGAGCAGGACGGGTGTGGACAGGAGGGGCATGGGAGGACCTCGGGGTCAACGGTGGCCGCGCACGGTCGTGGCGGTTCGGCGACACGGTGCCCGAAGGTCTCTCCCGCCGTCTGGGCGGCCCACAGCACCGGGTCCGTCCGTCGACCGACCGGAAACGGCCGGGTCGCGGTGGACCGGGATGACGACGCTGCGGAGGGTGGGGTACTCCCCCTCATGGCGCCCGTGAGTCTATGGCCACGCCCGCCGGGCGTGCACCCGGCGGGCGGTCGTCCGGGCAGGTCGTCCGATCGGGTCGTTTGGCCGGGTCGTCGGGCGGTGGGGCGACGACCGCCGCGGCGACGGGTTCCCCCTCCTCCGGACGGAGGAACGCAGCCGCGGTCACCACGGGACGCGGCCATGCGCTTGACTGTCCAGCAGGCGAACCGGAGCCACCATGGATCTGCACCACCTCGGCCACTCCACCCTGCTGGTGGACACCGGTCGTGTCCGGGTCCTGGTCGATCCCGGCAACCTCACCGACGACTGGCACGGGACCACCGACCTCGACGTGATCGTGGTCACCCACCGGCACCCGGACCACATCGACCTCGAGCACGTCGGCGCCCTGTTGTCCGACAACCCGGGCGTGCGCGTGCTGGCCGACGGCGGGACGGTCGACAAGCTCGGCGTCCACGACGTCGCGGCCACGGTGCTGCGGCCCGGCGCCCGCCACACCTTCGGTGACCTCGACCTGCAGGCCGTGGGTGGTGACCACGCCGTCATCCATCCCGGGATTCCCCGGATCACCAACGTCGGTGTCGTGCTGGCCGAGGACGGCGGTCCGCGCCTGTTCCACCCGGGGGACTCCCACGACGCGGTCCCCGGCGGGATCGACGTGCTGGCCCTGCCGCTGGCGGCGCCATGGACGTCGATGGCGGCCACCGCCAACTTCGGCCGCGGGATCGACCCGGACCGGGTCGTGCCGATCCACGACGCCGTGCTGTCGCCGGCTGGCCGTCGCATCTACCTGCGCCTGGCCGACCAGCTCATCCGCGGCCAACTGCTCGACCTCGCCGCCACGGGCCCCACCCGGCTGTGAGCCGCGGCGTCGCGGTCAGGACGGGTCGGTGACGTCGGCCACGATCGCGTCGAGGTGGGCCAGCACGACATCGGCGGCCACGGTCACCCCTGCCCCGTGCTCGCCCATCCCCAGCGACACCTCCCGCCCCACGATCCGCTCGTCGGCGACCACGGGCAGGGCCGTGCGCGATCCCAGTGGCGTGATGGTCCCACGCGCGTAGCCGGTCATCCGGGTCGCCTCGTCGGTGTCGGCCATCGTCATCCGGGTCACGCCGAGCACCGCTCGCAGGCGGTTCCACGCGATGACCCGATCCCCGGGCACGAGCACGAAGCGATGGTCGTCGGCATCCACGCGCACCACCATGGTCTTGACCAGGTCGCGGGGCTCGATCCCGCGGGCCTCGGCGGCCTCGGCCAGCGAACCCACCCGCCCGTGTCGGGTCACCCGGTGGGCGATCCCGGCTGCCTCCAGCGCGGCCAGCGCCGGCGTCTCGACGTCGTCGAGGTCGTCGAGGTCGTCGGCCACG
Organism: uncultured Nitriliruptorales bacterium; assembly: GCA_963735045.1. Lineage (GTDB taxonomy): Bacteria > Actinomycetota > Nitriliruptoria > Nitriliruptorales > Nitriliruptoraceae > Salsipaludibacter. The sequence goes on from CAVTIZ010000003.1 coordinate 1,846,720, forward strand.
CCGTCAGACGATCCCGTGCGCGTCCACGGCCGCCCACAGGTTCTCGTCGATGCCGTGCACCTGGCGTTCGCCGCGACCCTGCATGTCCCGCGCCGCCTGCTGGTGGAACTCCACCGCGCTGCGCATCCGGTGGACCTCGCGCATCAGCCAGTGGTGGTCGCACGGCTCCTCGCCGGTGCAGTCGTCGCACTCCTCGGGCGTGCCGCGGTCCGACTGGATGTCCTGCAACCGGTCCGACATGGTCGGTCCTTCCTGGCGGGAGAGGCTGTGGGTCGACGATAGACGGCGGCGTCGGCCGTGTCCTGCGGACGTCCCCTGCGGCCGCGCACCCGGATGGCCGCCCGACCACGACGGCCCCACCGGTAGCCTCGCGGGCATGGCCTCCTCCCCCGACCACTCCCCGTCTCGCTGCCTCGTCACCGGTGCCACGGGCTACGTGGGCAGCCGCCTGGTCCCGCACCTGCTGGCCGCCGGCCACGACGTCCGGGTGCTCGCCCGCACCCCGGCCAAGCTCGACGACGTGCCATGGCGCGACGACGTCGAGGTGGCCGAGGGTGACCTGGGTGACCTCGACTCGCTTCGCCACGCCTTCGCCGACATGGAGGTCGTCTACCACCTCGTGCACAGCATGGGCGGCGTGGAGGACTTCGCGGAGGAGGAGGCCCGGACCGCACGCATCGTGGTCACCGCGGCGCGCGACCAGGGGGTCGGGCGCCTGGTCTACCTCAGCGGCCTGCACCCGGAGGACGAGGACGCCTGGTCCACCCACCTGCGCTCGCGCATCCAGGTCGGACGGATCCTGCTGGACTCCGACATCGAGACCGTGGTCCTGCAGGCCGGAGTGGTGATCGGATCCGGCTCGGCGTCGTTCGAGCTGATCCGCCACCTCACCGAGCGCCTGCCGGTGATGACCACGCCCCGGTGGGTGCACAACCGCATCCAGCCCATCGCGGTCCGCGACGCCATGCACTACCTGGTCCACGCCGCCACGGCCGAGCCGGCGACCAGCCGGACCTGGGACATCGGCGGTCCCGACGTGCTGACCTACGGCGAGATGATGGCGACCTACGCCAAGGTGGCGCGCCTGGGCCGACGCCACATGGTGGTGTTGCGTCCGCTGACGCCCACGATCGCCAGCCACTGGGTCGGCCTGGTGACGCCCATCCCGCCCGGACTGGCGCGGCCACTGATCGAGTCGCTGGAGAGCGACGCCGTGATGCTGGACCACGACATCGACGACCTGATCGCGCCACCCGACGGCGGCCTCACGCCCTACGTCGACGCGGTGCGCGAGGCGCTGGACCACGGACAGCGTGGCCGCGTGCCCGTGCGCTGGGACGACGCCCGCCCCCTGGACACCCCGGGCGAACCGACCCCGTCGGACCCGGACTGGTCGGGTGAGCTGGTGCTCACCGACCGGCGGACCCGGGCCAGCGACCTCGGCCCCGACGCCCTGGCCGCCGCGGCGGCCGGGCTCGACGGCACCTCGACCGGCCTCGGACGCCTGACGCCGTTGCCGACCGGGACCATCACCACGCTGGTCACCGGCGCGCCCCGCGACGACGACCCGTCGGCACCCACGTGGCGCCTGGTCACCGACGAACGACCCGACCGCGTCCTGCTGGTGGCCGAGGCGCGGATCCCCGGACAGCTGTGGTTGGAGGTGCGGACGGCACCGCACGACGACGGTGGCAGCCTCCACGGCCAGCGCCTGGTGTTCGCCCCACGTGGACTCGGCGGCATCGTGTGGTGGCATGCCCTGCTGCCGTGGCGCGGCCTGGGCCTGCTCGGACTGGGCAACGCGATCGAGGCCCGCGCCACGCGCTGAGGCCGGTCACACCAGGCTGCGGTACAGCTCCAGGGTCTGGTCGGCGATGACGTCCCAGCCGAACGACTCGACCGCCCGTGCCCGTCCGGCACGACCCATGGCCGCGGCCCGGGCCGGGTCCCCCAGCACGTCGGAGACGGCCTCGGCGAACGCCGTGGCGAAGCCGGCCGGGTCGGCCGGTGTCCCGTAGTCGTCGTCGCCGGGTTCGAAGCCCACCAGGACCCCGGTCTCGCCGTCCACGACCACCTCGGGGATCCCGCCGACGGCGGACGCCACGACCGCGGTCTCGCACGCCATGGCCTCGAGGTTGACGATCCCCATCGGCTCGTAGATCGACGGGCAGACGAACACCTCGGCGTGGGTGAGCAGCTGGACGAGTTCGTCGCGTGGCATCATCTGCTCGATCCACACCACGTTGCCACGGCTGGCCTGCAGCCGGGCGACGGTGGAGGCCACCTCCTCCCCGAGCGCGGGCGTGTCCGGCGCCCCGGCACACAGCACCACCTGGATCGACGGGTCGAGGTGCGCGACCGCGTCGAGCAGGTGCGGCACGCCCTTCTGGCGGGTGATGCGCCCCACGAAGATGACGGTGGGGGCGTCCGGGTCCACCCCGTGGCGCTCCAGCGCCTCGGTGCCGTGGTCGGGCGCCCACCCGGTGGTGTCGATGCCGTTGTGGATCACCGTGACCCGGTCGGGGTCGACGTCCGGATAGCAGGCGAGCACGTCGTCGCGCATGCCGGCCGAGACCGCCACGACCCGGTCGGCGTGCTCGATGCCGAGGCGTTCGCACCAGCTGGACAGGGCATAGCCACCGCCCAGCTGCTCGGCCTTCCACGGTCGCAACGGTTCCAGCGAGTGGGTCGTGAGCACGTGCGGCACGTCGTAGGTCATCGCCGCCAGGTGGCCGGCCAGGTTGGCGTACCAGGTGTGGCTGTGGACCAGGTCGACGCCCGTCGTCGACGCGACCATGGACAGGTCGATGGCCATGGCCCGCAGGGCGGCCAGTTCCGGGGCGTCGCCGTGCAGGGCGACCCAGGTGTCGTGGGCGACCACCACCGGTTGGTCCGGGCCGGTCGGGACCGGGCGGGGCTCGCCCCAGCAGTGCACGGTCACCGGGGTCCTGCGGGCCAGGTGCGCCGCCAGTTCCTGGGCGTGGACACCGGCGCCGCCGTAGACGTCCGGCGGGTACTCGCGGGTCAGCAGGCCGACGTGCGGGGTGGAGACGTCGCTCATGCCGGCACCCGTCCGCCCTTGCCGACCACCACGATGCCGTTGTCGGAGATGGTGAACCCGCGCGCGACGTCCTGCTCCCGGTCCACCCCGAGTCGTGCGCCGGGCTCGACCACCACGTCCTTGTCCAGGATCGCCCGCTTGACGATGGCGTCGTCGCCGATGCTGACGTCGTTGAGGATGACGCTGTCGTGCACCTCGGACCGGGACTCCACCCGCACGCCCGGCGACAGCACCGAGCGCCGGACCAGGCCCCCGGACACGATCACCCCCTCCGACACCATGGAGTCCACCGCCCGGCCACGACGGTCGTCGTCGTCCAGGACGAACTTCGCCGGTGGGAGCGGTTGGCGCCACGTCAGGATCGGCCAGCGCTGGTTGTAGAGGTTGAAGGGGGGCTGGACGCTGATCAGGTCCATGTGTCCCTCGTGGTAGGAGTCCAGCGTCCCGACGTCGCGCCAGTAGGCGTGGTCGGTGGGGGTCTCGCCGGCCACCTCGTGTCGCGAGAAGTCGTAGACGGCGGCGTCGCCCCGGGCGACCAGGTCGGCCACGATGTTGCCGCCCATGTCGTGCTTGGAGTCGTCGGCCTCGGCGTCGGCGGTGACCGCCTCGACCAGGGTCTCGGTGGTGAAGACGTAGTTGCCCATCGAGGCGAACACGTGGTCGGGGTCGTCGGGCAGCCCGACCGGGTCGTCGGGCTTCTCGCGGAAGTCGGTGATCCGGGTCGGGTCGTCGGGGTCGGTCTCGATGACCCCGAAGGCCTTCGCCTCGGCGATCGGCACGCGGATGCCCATGACGGTGACGCCGGCGCCCGACGCGATGTGGGCGTCCAGGACCTGGCGGGGGTCGACCCGGTAGATGTGGTCGGCCCCGAACACGACCACGTAGTCGGGGTGCTCGTCGTTGATCAGGTTGAAGTTCTGGAAGATCGCGTCGGCCGAGCCCGAGAACCAGTGTGGGCCACGGCGCATCTGGGCCGGAACCGGGGTCACGTACGACCCCGTCAGTGGCGACATCCGCCAGGTCACCGAGATGTGGCGGTCCAGGCTGTGGCTCTTGTACTGGGTCAGCACGGCGATGCGGCGCAGGCCACCGTTGACCAGGTTGGACAGGGCGAAGTCGATCAGTCGGTAGGGACCGCCGAAGGGGACCGCGGGCTTGGCGCGGTCCAGGGTCAGCGGCATCAGGCGGGTGCCCTTGCCCCCGGCCAGGACGATCGAGAACACGTTGGGCATTGGGCTTCCTCGCCGGTCACGGGTCTGCTGCCGGCACGGCGGGCAGACGAGTCTGTCGAGCACCGACCCTAGTGAAGGGTGGTGCACCGAGCGACCCCGACGAGGCCGATAGGGTCGCCCGTCGGCACCGACGGGGATCGCGTCGTGCCGACGCCCGCGACCCGACGGGGACGACGTGTCCACATCGACCGACGCGCCACCCCGCGCCGCGGGCAGCGACGCACAGCGGCACCGGGAGCTGGTGCGCGCACGTCGCCGCGCCACCCTGCTCCTGGCCGCCGTCGTCGGGGTGTTCCTCGTCACGTTCGCGTTGCCCGACGCCACCTGGGTGGGCTTCGTGCGGGCCACGGCCGAGGCCGCGGTGGTCGGGGGGGTGGCCGACTGGTTCGCGGTCGTGGCGTTGTTCCGCCACCCGCTGGGGTTGCCGATCCCCCACACGGCGGTCATCAGCCGGTCCAAGGACGGACTGGGGCGCAACCTCGCCACGTTCGTGGAGGAGCAGTTGCTGGATCCCACGGTGGTCGCGGCGCGATTGCGCGACGCCGACCTGGCCGCACGGGCCGGCGGCTGGCTGGTCCAGCGCGACCATGCCGATCGCGTCGCGGGCGCGGTGGCCACCACGCTGGCCACGGTGCTGGACGGCCTGGACCGTGACGCCGTGGCCGCCGACCTCGCCGACCTGGCTGCGCGCGGGCTGGCGGCCATGCCCGTGGCCGACCTGGCCAGCCAGGGGCTGGAGGCCGCGATCGCCCAGGACCAGCACCAGGAGTTGTTGACGGCGGCCATCCGTGGCGTCCGCCGGGCCATGGACGACCACCGCGAGGTGCTGCGGGTCCGGCTGGGCCAGGAGTCACCGTGGTGGGTGCCCGACGCCGTCGACGACGTGGTCTTCGAGCGTGCCTCGGACGCCCTGGACCGCTTCCTCGGCGAACTCGCCGCCGACCCCGGCCACCAGCTGCGGAGCGCGGTCGACGACCAGTTGGCCGAGCTGGTGGTGCGCCTGCGCACCGACCCCGGGGTCGCGGCGGCCCTCGACGCGCGCGTCGCCGACCTCGCGTCCCGCGACGACGTCCAGGCCTGGGCGCGAACGACCGCCGCGCACCTGGTCGAGGCGCTGTCCTCGGCCGCGCTGGACGACACCTCCGAGGTCCGGGACCGCCTCGCGATCGCCATCACCACGCTGGGCGACAAGCTCGTGGGCGACCCCGACCTGCGGGCCCGCGTCGACGAGTGGGTCCGCGACCTGGCCCCCGTGGTCGCCGACGCCAGCCGCCGTGAGGTCTCCCGCATCATCGCCGACACCGTCGCCGGGTGGGACCTCGAGGACACCTCCGGACGGCTCGAACTGTGGCTCGGCCGCGACCTGCAGTTCGTGCGCATCAACGGGACCGTGGTGGGCGGGCTCGTCGGCCTCGTCCTGCACACCGTCGTCGTCGTCGCCGGCGCCGCCTGAGGCGCACGCCGGGACGGCCGGAGGGCGCAGGAAAAGGGAGGAGCCCCGGCGCTTCTCAGCTGTCCGGGGCTCCCGGCGGGGACGGCTTGGCGTCGTCCGGTCTCGAAGCCCGTGAGGGCGAGCCCGGCGCGACGGCTTGGCGCCTCCGCTGACCAGGTCCCACGTCTGCCCGGCTGCTGGCACCCGAAGGTGCCCGTGCCCCGGCATCCGTGGCCCCCCGGAGGGAGCCGATGTGGACCCAGTCGACACCAATCCCCGTCGCGGACCGAAGTCCGCACCGGTTCGGTGCCGCCGATTCCCAGCGCAGTGGGTCTCGGTTCGGCGTCGTCCTCCGAAGAGGTCGGCGCCTGCAGCGGCCTCTGCGCGGCCCCTGCATCTCCGGCGGTGTTGCCACCACCGGCGACACCTCGAACAGTAGCCGACGGCCCCCCGTGGCTGTCCAGTCATCGACGGGAAATGCTCGCTCTTCGGCACCCCGTGTGGTAGGGCCGCACGGCCGTCGTCAACTGCTCGCCGGAGGGGTGCTGGCGTGCTATGTCGCCGGTCGCCGGAGGCTCGTTGCGCCTGCGTCGACATGCCCGTGAGTGGGGTCGAGATGGGCTCGTGCCACCCCCTGTTGCGGTCCTGTGCCAGTGGGGCGGGAACACACGATCGCTGGCCGGACGATCGGTGTCCGACCGGCCAGTGAGGTAGGATCGACCTGTTGCGTCGGACCCACCTCCCCACCTCGCACCGCCGTTCGACGCCCGGCTGCGCGCCTTCCGGGGCGAGCCTCCGGGAGCCCGGCGCGAGGTCTTCGGGGACGTCACCAGGTGGCGGCCCGGCGTGCATGCAGCCCGCACCCAGTCCCCCGCACCCGAGACCTGGAGCCTCGCTTGTCGCTCACCTACGCCGTCGGAGACACCGTCATCCACCCCCACCACGGGGCCGCACGAGTTGACGAGCTCGAACAACGAGAACTCAACGGCGACAAGGTCGAGTACGTGGTGCTGACCTCCCCCTTCAACGACCTGACGCTGAAGGTGCCGGTCTCGCGGGTCGACGATGTCGGCATCCGGGCCTGCATGTCGGGCGACGCGCTCGAGGACGTGCTGGACGTGCTGCGCGACGAGCCCACGCCACAGAAGGGCCACTGGTCGCGCCGCCTGAAGCGCAACCAGTCCCGCATGCGTTCCGGCGAGCCGGACAAGTTGGCCATGGTCGTGCGTGACCTGACTGCGAAGCTGCACGCCAAGGGCCTGTCGCCCGCCGAACGGCGCATCCACCGCACCTCCCGCCGCATGCTCCACGGCGAGGTCGCCGCGGTCGTGGAGGGTGGCGCCGACGCTGCCGACGTCCTCCTGGACGCCGCGCTGGCCGTCCACATGGCCGACGACCTCGACGACTGACCGACCCCACCACCACGACGCCCGCACCGATCCCGGTGCGGGCGTCGCTGCATCCCCCCACCCCCAACCACCCCACCCCCAACCACCCCCCAACCACACCACCCCCAACCACCCCCCAACCTCCCCCCAACCACACCACCCCCCCGCCACGCCACCACCCCCCACCGCCCCACCCGACCACCACCCAACCACGCCACCGGGTGCGATCCGGCCGGTATGCCGGCGGGATCGCACCCGGCAGGCGTGCGGGGACGGGATCGGGACCGGGAACGGGACAGGAACGGGACAGGGATCGGGACAGCGCCGGGCGGGTCGGTCGGGCGGTGCGCGGGTGGATCACTGGAGAGTGGCCAGGTGTGCGCGGGTGGATCACTGGAGAGTGGCCAGGCGTGCGCGGGTGGGTCCGTGCGGTGGGCAGGGGGCGCGGGTGGGTCCGTTGGCGGTGGGCAGGTGGGCGCGGGTGGGTCAGTGGGGGGTGGGCAGGTGGGCGCGGAGGACGAGCCAGTCGGTGTCGTCGGTGAGGGGGCGGCCGTCGAGGTCACCGGCCACGAGGTCCACGGCCAGGCCGCGGCGGCCCAGCATGGCGACCAGCTCGTCGGCCTCGTGGAGGCGCTGGACGGTCCCGGTGGTGTGGACCGGACCACCGTCGTCGGGCTCGACCCGGTAGGTGATGGCGAGCCGGCCGAGCTCGGGGTCCCATCGCCGGTGCGATCGCACGGTGGCGGCCGCCAGCCGGGCGGTCTCGTGCTCGGGTTCGGCCCGCGCCGCGACCGGGTTGGCGACCTCGAGCACGACCTGGCCGCCCGGGGCCAGGTGGGCGACCAGCGAGTCCAGCAGGACGTCGTCCTCGGCCGGATCGGCGAAGTAGCCGAAGCTGTTGAACAGGTTGGCGACCAGGTCGAAGGGTGGCCCGTGGGGCGCGGCGCCACCCGGGGGCCCGAGGTCCAGGGGCTGGCGCAGGTCGGCCGCCACGACCTTCAGGTCGAGGTCCAGGGTCGTGGCCACCGACCTGGCGCGCGCGAGCAGCGACGGCGCCCGGTCCACCACGGTGCAGTGGCACCCGAGCAGGGACAACGGCACGGCATGGCGGCCGGCGCCGCCGGGTGCGTCCAGGACCCGCCACCCGGGTCGGATCCCCACCAGTGCGATCAGGTCGTTGACGGCCCGCTCGGTCTCGTCGTCGCTGATGGCGTCGCCGAACAACTGCTCGTAGTCGTGGTCGAAGAACCCGTCCCACCAGTCGTCGGGGACGGCGTGGTCACCCACCGAGCAGGTCGACCAGGCCGTGGTGCCCGGTCGCCTCGGCGTGGTCGGCGGCGGTCCGACCCTGGTCGTCGGTCACGCGACGACGTGCCCCGGCCGCCAGCAGGCCCTCGACCATGGTGGTGGCGCCCTGGGACGCGGCGCCCATCAGCGCCGTGAAGCCCCCGGCCTGGGCCGCGTCCAGGTCGACGCCGTGGCGCACCAGTGCCTCGACCGTGCTGGGGTCCCCACTGGCCACCGCGCTGTGCAACGGTCGGACACGGCTGGCGTTGTCGGCCACCGCCGTGGCGTCGGCACCGAGGTGGAGCAGCAGCATGACCGTCCCGGTGCGTCCCAGGAAGGCGGCCAGGTGCAGGGCCGTGAACCCGTCGACGGTCCGGGCACCGAGAGCGGTGGGGTCCGCCGCCACCACGTCGGCGAGGAGGGCCTGGTCGCCGACGGCCGCCGCCTCCAGCACGTCCAGGTCGATGCCGGCCGTGGACAGGGCCGCCCGGACGTCGCCGGCCAGCCGTGGGCGGCCGTGGTACAGCGCCGTCAACAGCAACGACACCTCACCGGGCACCGTGGCCGCAGCGGCGGCGGGATCGGCCTCCAGCGTGGTCAGCAGCGCCCCGCGGTCACCGTCCACGACGGCCTGGCGCAGCGACACGGCGTCGACGTCGCCCATCCATGCCTCCCGGTCGCGTCGGGGCGCCACCCTAGTGACGCCCTCGCGGGGTCGTGGCCTACCGTGGCACGGCCGAGCAGGCACGGGAGGGGGCGACGATGGCGGACAAGCAGGCGTGGCGACGACGGGCCGGCGACCTCGCCCCGGCGACCGACGACGAGTCGCGGGCCGTCGTGGCCCGCCTGGCGACGCTGCCGGCGGTGACGGGGGCCACGAGGGTGTGCCTGTTCCTGCCCATGCCCGGTGAGGTGGACCTGCGCGCGCTGCCCGCCGTGCTCCCGGACGCGTCGTGGGTGACCACGCGCACGGGTGCCGGGCCAGCGCTGACCGTCCACGACCTCGACGCCCCGTTGGAGCGACACCCGTTCGGCTACGACCAGCCCCGCGTGGATGCCCCGGTACACGACCCCGCGTCGGTGGACGCCTGGCTGGTGCCCGGGCTGGCGTTCGACCATGACGGGACCCGCCTGGGCCACGGCGTCGGCTACTACGACCGCCTGTTGGCACGGCGTGGGCCGGAGGCGACCACGATCGCGGTCACCCTGGAACGACGGGTCGTCGCGAGCCTGCCGCGCGAGGACCACGACGTCGCGATGGACCTGGTCGTGACCGAGCAGCGAGTCCTCAGTCGACCTGGGCCAGCGTCCCGAGGTACAGCTCGATGACCTTCGGGTCGTCCAGCAGCTCGCGACCCCCACCGGTGTAGGCGTTGCGACCCTGGTCCAGCACGTAGCCACGGTCGCAGATCTGGAGGCAGCGCCGGGCGTTCTGCTCGACCATGATGATCGACACGCCGGCCTCGTTGATGCGCTTGGCGTTGATGAAGACCTCGTCCTGGAGGTCCGGGGACAGCCCCGCGGAGGGCTCGTCCATCAGCATGACCTCGGGCTCCATCATCAGCGCCCGACTCATCGCCAGCATCTGGCGCTCACCACCCGACAGGGCACCGGCCCGCTGCCCGAGCCGCTCCCCCAGGCGGGGGAAGGTCTCGACCATGTCCTGCAACCGGCGGTCGAACTTCGACTGGTCGAGGTAGCAGCCCATCTGGAGGTTCTCGCGGATGGTCAGGCTCGGGAACACGTTCTCGGTCTGCGGCACGTAGCCGATGCCCATCGACACCAGCTTGTGGGCCGGGGCGTCGGCGATGTCCTCGCCCTGGAAGGTGACCGTGCCCGACCGCACCGGGATCAGGCCGAACAGGGCCTTGAGCAGGGTGGACTTGCCGGCCCCGTTGGGCCCGACGATCCCGACGATCTCGCCCTCGTGGAGGGTCAGGTCACACCCGTTGAGGATGTCGACCTCGGGCACGTAGCCCGCCACGACGTTGGTGACCTCGATCAGCACCGGGGTGTCGGGCACCACGGCGCCGGCGCCGGCAGTGTCCATGTCGTCGTGCACGCCGCGCTCGACGTCGGCGTCACCCGTGGCCTCGGCCCGGGTCAGGGCGTCCGCCTCCGCGGCCTCGGCCTGGCGCTGCGCCTGGTCCGGGTCCAACGTCTCACCCATGCGCTGGTCGGCTCGTGTCACCTCGCCGTCGTCGCCGACGACATCGGGCTCTCGGGCCTGACCGTCCCGACCCTCGTTGTGCTGACCGTCGCTCATGCGAGTGCCTCCTGGGGGGCGGTGTCGTCGGGGTCGTCGTGGCTGGACCCCAGGTAGGCGTCGATGACCTGGGGGTCCTTGGAGATGTCGTCCGGGGTGCCCTCGGCGATGATCGCCCCCTCCGCCATGACCACCACCCAGTCGGCGATCTCGTGGACCACGTCCATGTCGTGCTCGACGAAGATCACGCTCATGCCCTCGTCACGCAGGCCCACGACGTGGCCCAGCAGCGACTGCGTCAGGGCCGGGTTGACCCCGGCCATCGGCTCGTCGAGCATCACCAGCCGCGGGTCCGTCATCAGTGATCGCGCCATCTCCAGCAGCTTGCGCTGGCCGCCCGACAGCGTGCCGGCGTACTCGTCGCGCATGTGGTCCATCTTGAAGCGCTCGAGCAGGCGGTCGGCGCGTTCCTCGATCGACTCCTCCTGCTCGGCCCAGATCGGCTTGAACAGGGCGGGCAGGAACCGCTCCCCGATCTGCTCCTTGACGCCCAGCTTCATGTTCTCGATGACCGGCAGGCGGGTCAGCGACTTGGTGAGCTGGAAGGTCCGGACCATGCCCTGGCGTGCGAGCTGGTTCGGCGAGATCCGGTTCGGCAGTTGGTCACCATCGAACACGACCTCGCCCTCGTTGGCGCTGTCGAAGCCCGTCAGCAGGTTGAAGAAGGTCGTCTTGCCGGCACCGTTGGGTCCGATCAGGGCCGTGATCCAGTGCCGCTGGACCTCGAGGTGGTCGACGTCCACGGCCTTGAGGCCCCCGAAGTTGCGGACCAGGCCGTCGACCCGCAGGATCGGGTCGGGCTTGGACGAACCCGGGACGGACTCGACCTCGGCCGGGGGTTGGCGCGGATAGTCCTCGGCCGTGGTCGTGTCACCGGGACCGGTGTCGCTCATCGCATCGCCTGTCATCGGTCCGCCAGCATCATCTCGTTGCGGTCGCCGAACACGCCCTGGGGTCTGAAGGCCATCAGGAGCATCAGCCCCAACCCGACCAGCATGAAGCGGATCGAACCTCCCCGGACCCCGGCCGTGACGGCCGCCGGCACGATGCCGACGTTGACCAGTCCGTCGAGCACGTTGTTGGTCAGCGACAGGATGACCCAGAACGCGATCGCGCCGAAGATCGGCGACCAGATGCGTCCCACGCCACCCAGGATCAGCGCCGTCCAGATGAAGAAGGTCACGGGCGGCGAGTAGGCGTCGGGCTGGACCGTGGACTGCCCGACCGACAGCACGATGCCGGCCAGTCCGCCGATCACCCCACCCAGGATCAGGCTCTGCATCTTGTAGAAGTAGGCGTTCTTGCCCAGTGCGCGGGCGGCGTCCTCGTCCTCGCGGATCGACTTGAGGACACGACCCCACGGGCTGCGCATCAGCAGCCACACCAGGATGGTCACCAGGATCGCCAGTGCCCAGCCCAGCACGATGATCCAGGCCTGGTTGCCGAACACCTCGATGCTGCCGACCCCGTAGCGCTGGGACGGGTCGAACGGACTCCAGACGTAGAAGCCGTCCGCGAAGCCGTTGATCCCGTTGGACCCGCCGGACCATTCGGTCAGTGCCACGGATCTGAACGTGAGTCGGATGATCTCCGACGCCGCGATCGTCACGATGGCGAGGTAGTCGCTGCGCAGCCGCAGGGTCGGCAGGCCCAGCAGCAGGGCCAGGCCCACCGCCGCGAGCAGGCCGATGATGAAGGCCAACCACACCGGCGCGTTGTACTGGGTGATGGAGATCCCCACCCCGTAGGCGCTGATGGCCATGAAGCCCACCTGCCCGAAGTTCAGCAGGCCGGTGTAGCCGAAGTGGACGTTGAGTCCCACGGCGGCGATGGCGTAGACCGCGGCTTCGCGGGACAGGCCCGCGAGGACCGCGTTTCGGAAGATGACATCCCAGTCCATGCTCAGCCGATCCGTTCAGCGCGACCGAGGATGCCCTGGGGTCTGATCACGAGGATCACGACCAGCACCAGCATCGCGGCGGCGTTCTTGAGTTCCGAGGGGATCACGAGGGTCGACATCTGGATGAAGATGCCGACCACCAGGCTGCCGACCAGGGCGCCGTAGGCGGTCCCGATGCCACCCAGGATCATGCCGGCGAACACGGGCAGCAGCAGACGGAAGCCCATGATCCAGCTGACCGACTCGCCCACGCCCCACAGGATCCCACCGAGTGCGGCCAGCCCGGCGCCCATCGCCCACACCAGCAGGATCACGCGTTCGACGTCGATTCCCGACGACTCGGCGAGGTCGCGGTTGTCCGACACGGCCCGCATCGCCCGACCGAGTCGGGTCTTCTGCAGCATCAACCCGACGCCGACCAGCACCACCACCGCCAGGGCGACCGACCACAGGTCCTTGGGCGCCAGCACGATCGGGCCGATCTGGACGCCGCGCTGGATCGCGTAGTCGGAGTAGGACCGGGGGTCGCCACGGAAGAAGTACAGCATCGAGTAGCGCATGAACAGCGACAACCCGATGGTGATCACCAACTGCGAGATCAATCCGATCCCACGTTTGCGCAGGGGTCGGAAGATCCCGAGGTCGAGCAGGGCGCCGGTCGCGGCCGTGGCGATGACGGCCAGGATGGCGGCCAGGATGAGGTTCATCCCGATGGTGACGTTGAAGACGTAGGCGATGATCGCGCCGAGCGAGATCAGGTCGCCGTGGGCGAAGTTGACCAGCTGGGTGGTGCCGAAGACCAGCGACAGCCCGATGGCCATCATCGCGATCAGCAGGCCCAGCTTGATCCCCTCGACCAGCAGTTGCAACACCAACCGCGAGGTCCCACTCCCCACACCGGTCGTCCCGGCGGGCGCATCGCCCAGCGGGAACAGCACCGGTCGCACCTGCGCCGGGTTGAGGGTCAGGGTGCGCGACGGCGTCTCCGCGTCACGCAGGCTCACGCCCTCGGGGAAGGACTCGAGGTCGACCTCGATCGTGTACTCGCCCGGGTCGTCGACCGACACCGCCCAGGCCCCGTCGGCGTCGGAGTCGGCCTCGCCGGCAACGGCGCCGCCGTTGTCGGTGACCACGACGTGCACGCCCTCCACGGGCTCGGGTCCCTCCTCGCCCGGGTTGACGAACCGGCCCTGGAAGCCGATGTCGGGGGTCTCGTCCTGGGCATGTGCGGGCGAGGAGGCGAAGGCACCGAGTGCGACCAGCAGCATGGTCAGGAACAGGAGCCCGAGGCGCCCAGCGCGACTCGTCGGGCCCATGGTCGTCGTCGTGGTTGTCATGTCGCTCCGACCGGGTCGTTGGGCAGCCGGGGGGCAGACTAGTCATTCGCCTCGGCCCGTCGGCACGTCGCGGGAAAACCGACCGGCGTGACGCGCGTCGACGCACCCGTCTCCGGGGCGTGGGCGACCACGTCGAGGAGTCCGCCCGGGAGTCCGCCGAGGAGTCCGCCCAGGAGCCCGCCGAGGAGTCCGATCGGGCGCCCCACGGGGCGTCCGCTGTGCGCATGGAGTGCACCCCGGTGACGCGCGCCAACCAACTACCACTATCATAGGCAACCGTTCGCCAGATCTGGCGACGCAGACGCAAGGACGAACATGATTGGGAAAACACGACTGCGGGCGGTGGCCGTACTCGGCGCCGCCTCGCTGGTCTTCGCTGCCTGCGGGGGGGACGACGACGGTGCATCCGAGACGTCGGAAGCACCCGCGTCCGACGCCGGCGACGAGGCCACGACCGAGTCCGAGGCCATGACCGAGGACATGGAGTCCGAGGCCATGACCGAGTCCGAGGCCATGACCGAGTCCGAGACCTCGACCGAGGCAGCGGGCGGCGGTGGCGCAGGCGTGCTCGCCGGCGTTCGTGGCACCCTGCCGTCGGCGGACATCGGACAGGAGTTCCGCGACCGGCTGTTGGAGATCGACTCCGAGCTGACCGACTTCTCCTACTCCGGTGAGACCTACGACTCCATCATCATCACGGCCCTGGCCACTGCCGTGGCCGGCACCGACGACCCGTTGGCCGTCGCCAGCGAGATCGTCGGCGTCACCAAGGACGGTGAGACCTGCACGGACTATGCGGGCTGCATCGAGCTGATCGACGCGGGGACCGACATCGACTACGACGGCATCGGGGGGCCCTACACCTTCTCCGCGGCCGGCGAGCCGACCCAGGCCACCTTCGCCATCCTGCAGTACGGCGACGACAACCGCATCGACGACAGCCTGACGGAGTTCCGCGAGGCGGAGATCTCCGAGGACCAGCTGCCCAGCGACGTGGCCACCCCCGAGGCATCCGGCGGCGAGTCCGACGGTGTCCTCACGGTCGGCACGCTGCTGCCGGAGACCGGTGACCTCGCCTTCCTCGGCCCCCCGGAGTTCGCGGGTGCTGAGCTGGCCGTCCAGGAGATCAACGAGGCGGGTGGCGTCCTCGACGCCGACGTCGAGCTGATCCAGGGCGACTCGGGTGACACCAACACCGACATCGCCAACCAGACGGTCGACGAGCACCTCGCTGCAGGTGTCGACGCCATCATCGGTGCCGCGTCGTCGGGTGTCTCCTTCACCGTGATCGACAAGATCACGGCGGCCAACGTCATCCACTTCTCCCCGGCCAACACCTCGCCGGACTTCACCGCGTACGCGGACAACGGGCTGTACTTCCGCACCGCCCCGTCCGACGTGCTCCAGGGTCGTGTCCTCGCGGACTCCGTCCTGGCCGACGGTGGGACCAACGTCGTCGTGTTCGCCCGCCAGGACCCCTACGGCGAGGGCCTGCTGAACTACACGCAGACCCCGTTGGAGGAGGCCGGCGCGACGGTCACCCCGATCGTCTACGACCCGTCGGCGACCGAGTTCGCCGCGGAGGTCCAGGAGGCCGTCTCGGCCAGCCCGGACACGATCGTCATCATCGGCTTCGCCGAGACCGAGCAGCTCGGCAAGACGCTGATCGAGCAGGGCCTCGGGCCGCAGGAGGTCCCGTGGTGGCTGGTCGACGGCAACGTGGGCAACGCCCTGGGTGAGACCTTCGACGAGTGAGTCGACGGCACCACCTGCGCACCACCTGCGAGGGCCCCGGGACATCGTCCCGGGGCCCTCGCCGTCCGGGATCACCTCCATCCTCGGGGATCACGTCGGGGATCACGTCGGGGATCACGTGCGGGATCACGTCCGGGATCGCGTCCGGGATCGCGTCCGGCATCCTGTGCGGAGGCGACCGAGGACCACGCGATGACCAGTGACCGGACCCGCACCGGGTTGACCGTGCCGATCTTCGGGGAGTTGGCGGACCCTGCGCTCGTGGCCGACCTCGCGCGCCGTGCCGAGCAGGCCGGCTGGGACGGCTTCTTCGTGTGGGACCACGTCGTGTACCGCCGTGACCCCGACGGCCCGGACCCCCACGGCCGGGCCGACCTGCCCGTGGCCGACCCCTGGATCACCCTGGCCGCGATCGCGGTCGCCACCGAGACGGTCCGGCTGGGACCGCTGGTGACCCCGCTGCCCCGTCGTCGCACCCACGTGCTGGCCCGGACCACGACGACGCTGGACCGCCTGTCGGATGGTCGGCTGGTGCTGGGTGTGGGCATCGGTGGCGACGGCTACGGCGAGTTCTCCGACTTCGGCGACGAGGTCGACGCCCCGACCCGCGGCGCGATGCTGGACGAGCGCCTCGGCCTGCTCCGCGCCCTGTGGTCGGGCGAGGTCGTGGACCACGACGGTGTGCACGCCGCCGCCCGCGACGTCGCGTTCCGGCCCATCCCACTCCAGCGACCCCACCCACCGGTGTGGGCGGCCGGCCGCTTCCCCAACGTGGCACCGATGCGGCGGGCGAGCACCTGCGACGGCTTCTTCCCGATCGACATGGACGGGCCCGGAGACCTCGCGAGCATCCGCGACGAGGTCGCGGCACGCCGCGGCGGCCTCGACGGGTGGGACCTGGTCGCCCAGGGTCGCCCCGGCGACGACGCGCGGCCGTGGGCGGCGGCCGGGGCGACGTGGTGGCTGACGACCTTCCGTGCGTGGGGCACCGGCCCCGAGGAGGTCCTGGCCACCATCGAGGCCGGTCCGCCCACGACCACCTGAGCCCGGACCCCGCGCAGCCGTGCGGTCAGGCGACGTCGGCGGTCGCGATCCGTGCATCCAGCCACGGCACCAGCCGGGTCCGCTGGCGGTCGGCCGTCGCGGTCCGGGGCAGGTAGACCGTTCGGCGCCGCCGACGGTCGTGCCAGAAGTCCCCGCTGGAGGTCGCCGGCTCGTCGGCCGTGGCCAGCCACACCATGGTGTCGGCGGCCTCCTCGGCCGAGCGCAGGATCGGTCCCATGACGGTGTCGAAGACCGGCAGTCCGGCCGTCACGCCGGGGGTCGCGGCCCAGCCGGGGTGCATGGCGTGCACCACCGGGTGGTCGCCCCACTCCTCGGCCAGGAGCCCGGCCAGCACCACCTGGCCCCGCTTGGCGCGGGCGTAGGCCGTCGTGCCGGAGTAGTCGTCGGGTCCCATCTCCAGCCGCGACACGACCAACGGCTGGGTGTACATCCCACCCGAGGACATGAACAGCACCCGGGCGTCGGGGCGGAGGTGGTCGGTGAGTTCACGAGTCAACAGGTAGGGCCCCACGAGGTGGGCGGCCAGCGTCGCCTCGATCCCGGCCGACGTCTCGTGGCGCTGCTCGGTCAGGGCACCGGCGTTGTGGACCAACAGGTCGATCCCGTCGGACTCCCGACGCAGCCGATCGGCGAAGGCCCGCACCTGGTCGAGTTCCCCGACGTCGACGCCGTGGCCGATCGCGCGACCGGGATGGTCGTGGTCGACGGCCTCGGCCGCCGCCGCGGTCACCGTGGCGGCGACCTCCTCGGCCCGGTCGTGGGACCGGCTGGTCACCCACGTGGTCGCACCGAGTCGCACGAAGGCGTCTGCGACCGCTCGACCGATCCCGCTGGACGACCCGGTGACCACCGCGACCCGGCCGGACAGGTCGGCCGACGGGGCGTCCCAGTCCTCCAACCGGGACCGTACGGCCGAGCCGATGCGTGAGAAGCCGGGCACGACCGTGGCCTCGAGCAGGGCATCGACCACGCGCACGGCGGGGGCATTGGCAGGACGGGACGCGAGCATCGTGACCTCTGTCGTCATGGGCCCGCCACGGTACGTCCCACCCGGGGGCGGCAGCCGCCCGGTGGGTCAGCGACGATGGTCGAGCAGGTAGGCGGCGATGCCGAACGCGGTCGCGACGTTGAGGGAACGCTTGGTGCCGTGCTGGGGGATGGCCAGGACGTGGTCGGCGGCCGCGAGCACGCCGGGGTCGACCCCGGCCACCTCGTGGCCCACCACCAGCAGCACCCCGGTCGTGTCCGCGTCGGCGACCGTGGTGTCGGCACCCAGTGGCCGGGCGTCCGGCGTGACCTCCAGGGCACACACCACCCACCCGGCGGACCGGTGGTCGTCGACGACGGCCGTGGCGTCGGGGTGGTGGGTCCAGGCCACCGCCTGCTCGGCCCCGAGGGCGGTCTTGGCGACCGTCGGGTGGTCCCCGGGGGCGGTGATGCCACACAGGTGGACGTGGACCAGCCCGGCGGCGTCGGCGGTGCGCATCATGGCACCGACGTTCAGCGCGCTGCGCACGTTGTCCAGCAGGCCGGCGACCGGGACGCCGTGCCGCGGCACCGAGGGCCGTGGCGGCCGGGTGGGTACCTCCATCGCCCGTTCCACGTCCCCCCCGCAGGCCGGACACGCGGCGGGGGCGTCGCGCGCGACGGCCGGGAAGCGCAGGCCACAGTCGGCCACGTGGCACCGCCACACCACGTGGTCGACCGCGACGTCGGCGGGTCGGTGCGTGGTCACGACTCGTTCGACCCGACGCCGACGGGCGCCGCGGACCTGGCCCCCGACGCGGGCCCGGGCGAGGTGTCCCCGGTCTGCACCCGCCACAGCGCCGCGTAGATGCCGTCGCGGGCCAGCAGGTCCTCGTGGGTCCCGGCCTCGACCACCCGACCCGCGTCCAGGACGTGGATGCGGTCGGCGTGGCGGACCGTCGACAGGCGGTGGGCGATGACCAGCGTCGTGCGCTCGCGCGACACGCGGGCCAACGAGCGCTGGATGGCGGCCTCGGTCTCGTTGTCCACCGCCGAGGTGGCCTCGTCCAGCACCAGGATGGTGGGGTCGCGCAGCAGTGCCCGGGCGATCGACACCCGCTGGCGTTGCCCGCCCGACAACTTCTGGCCGCGTTCGCCGACCACCGTGTCGAGCCCGTCGGGCATGGCGGCGACGAACTCGCCGGCCTCGGCCAGGTCCAGGGCGTGCCACACGGCGGCGTCGTCGGCGTCCGGTGCCCCGTACACGACGTTGTCGCGCACGCTGCCGTGGAACAGGAACACGTCCTGGCTGACCAGGCCGATCGCGCCCCGCAGCGCGTCGTAGGTGAGGTCGCGCACGTCGACGCCGTCCACCGACACCGCGCCGGACTCCACGTCGTAGAGCCGCAGGAGCACCTTGACCACGGTCGACTTGCCCGCCCCGGTCGACCCCACGATGGCGTGGGTCTCCCCGGCGGGCAGGTCGAGGTCCAGGCCGCGCAGGACCGACGTGCCACGGCCGTAGGCGAAGCCGACGTCGTCGAAGCGCACGGCCCCGCCCGGGCGGCCGGCCTCGGGTGTGGGCAGGGCGAGCTCACCGGGTTCGATCCGGGGCTGGACCGCCAGCAGGTCCAGCAGTCGTCGCACCGAGGCCATGGCCCGCTGGTAGTCGTCGAACACCTCGCCGAGCCGGGTGAGCGGCCACAGCAGACGCTGGGTCAGGAAGACCAGCACGGAGTAGGTGCCGACCGCGAGCATGCCGGACAGGGCCTGCACGCCGCCGAGGTAGAGCGTGGCGACGAAGCCCAGCAGGATCGCGATCCGGATCATCGGCACGAAGGCGCTCGACAGCCGGATCGCCTCGCGGTTGACCTCCTGGTACTCCCCCGACGCCGCGTCGACCCGGTCGACCTCGCGTTCCTCGGCCCCGAAGGCCTTGATCGTCGCGATCCCGCCCAGGTTGTTGGCCAGGATCCCGTTGAGCTGGCCGACCCGCTCGCGCACGTCGGCGTAGCGCGGCTCGAGCCGTCGCTGGAACCGGAACGACCCCCACAGGATCACCGGGATCGGCAGGAAGGCCAGGGGGGCGATGTCGGGGACCAGCACCACGAACGCCCCGCCGACGAACACCACGGTGGCCAGCACCTGCAGGATGTGGTTGGCGCCCGTGTCGAGGAAGCGCTCGAGCTGGTTGACGTCGTCGTTGAGCACGGCCATCAGCCCGCCGGTGGACTGGTCCTCGAAGGTGGCCAGGTCCAGCTGCTGGACGTGCTGGTAGACCTCCACCCGGGCGTCGTGCTGGATGGCCTGGGCGAGGTTGCGCCACGCGAGGCTGTAGCCGTACTCGGCGACCGACTCGATGGTCCACACGATCGCGCTGAGCAGGGCGATGGCGACCAGCTGCCGACGCTGGTCGGTGATCCCGAACACGGTCGCGACCCACGAGTCCTGCCCGGACACGACCACGTCGATCGCGGCCCCGATCAGGAACGGCGGCGCCAGGTCGACCAGCTTGTTGAGCACCGACAGGCCACCGGCCCACAGGATCGTGGGGCGGTGCCCGGCGGCGTGGGCCCACAACCGCCGCAGCGGGTGGCCCGTGGGGTTGGCGGTCTCGGCGGCCGGCGGGGCGGACGGGGGCGTGGTCGGACCGGACATGCACGTCCCGGGGTGCGAGGCGACACGCGGCGAGCGCCGCGCGCGCCTCAGGGTACGGCCACCGCCACGACGTCACGGCCCGGCGATGATGCCTGCACCGACCGGCCCACGAGCGTCAGCGGAAGGTGGCCAGCCGGTCCAGGGCGGCACCGAAGTCGCGGCGACGCTGCTGGACGGCCAGGCGGTTGTCCGACACCAGGTCCGGATCCGGTGCCGCATCGCCACGCAGCGACACCGTGCCGTCCAGCACCGACCGCAGCGCCTCCGACGACACCGCCAGGTTCTGCAGGACGTTGGCGACGGGTTCGCCCTCGACGTCGACCATCAGACCGGCCACGCGCTCCTCGAGGCCGACGAGGCGTTCGCGCACCATCTGCCAGCTGCGTTGGAGCTGCTGCGGGTCGGTGATCCGTTGCACCTCCACGCTGCCCTGGTCGAGGACCCATCGTCCCGTGCCGAGCAGGTCCCCGATCGCGTCCCGCACCCGGTCGTGGGCCGCCCGCCGGGCATCCCGACGACGGCCCAGGAAACTCGAGACCAACAGCACGATCACCAGCAGTGCGAGCAGGCCCAGGACGATCGGCAGCCAGTCCTGGGTCTGCATGGCCTCCTCGGTGTCGGGCTCGTCGGTGACCTCGGGGCTGGGCTCGGCCTGGGCCTCGGTCGCGGGGGCCTCGGTCGGGGGGGCCTCGCTCTCGGGCTCCGGCGGCTCGATCGAGGACAGTTCACGCTCGGCCTCGGACGCGGCGTCCCGGAGCTGCTGCCCGGCGCCGGAGGCTTCCTGGGAGATCTGTTCACGATCCTCGGGCGTGCAACCGGCCAGGCCCACGGCGGTGACGACCACCAGGGCCAGCCCGGCTCGGGCCACTCGTGTGGGGGTGCGCAGCATGGTCATCTCCGTTCGGGCGAACATCGTCAGGGAAACGTCGTCAGGGAACGTCGGGCAGCCGTCGTGGGGCCGGGCTCGGGAGGAGACCCTAGGCCCCGACGTCGTCGCGATCACGCAGGCCGGGCGGCTGGGGGCCCACGTCGTCGGCGGCCACCAGCCACACGACCGACAACGGTGGCAGCCACACGTGCCCGTCGGGGCCCCACGCCAGCGGGCTGTCGGTCAGGGCGTCCACGGCGTCGGCCATGCCGAGCTCGTGCGCGCGATGGCCGGGCCAGTGCCGGGGCCCGGTGGCCACGTTGTACAGCCCGACGAAGCGCCCGACGGGGTGGTCGCGACCGACCACCAGCACGGCCGGGTCGTCGACCGGGCCGATCCACGACGACACGGAGGCATGCAGGTGCGGGAGGGTGGCCCGGACCGCCGCGAGGTGGCGCAGGTCGGCGAACACCCGACCCGGCACGGTCGCGGGATCGCGACGCCGTCGCCACCGTTGCGGGTCCAGACGCGGGCGATGGGCCCAGCGGTTGTCGTCGGCCTGGCGCGGGTCGTCGGCCCAGTCGGGATCGTTGGGCTGGCCGAGTTCGTCCCCGCTCCACAGGACCGGGATCCCACCCCAGGCATAGACCAGCGCATGGGCCAGCCGCAGCGAGGCCACGGCCCGGTCGATCGCGTCGTCGTCGCCGACCTCCTCGGCCCGGGCCAACCCGACCAGGCTCGCGGCGGTCCCGCTGGTGCGACGGTCGTTGGTGGCCGGGTTCTCCTGGAAGGTCAGCCCCCGCGCCGGTGACCCCGGGAACGCGCCGGTGTACCAGTCGGCCAGGAACGACCGGTGCCCGGACCCGGTGACCCCGGCCGCGGCGGCGTCCGCGTCGTCGATCGCCCAGCCGATGTCGTCGTGGCACCGCAGGTAGGTGATCCAGGTCGCCGTCGGCGGCGTCGGCGGCAACGACGACAGCGCCCGGGCCGCCAGCCCGACCTCGCCGGTCGCCAGCATCGACCACGCCTGGACCATCAGGCTGTTGTGGTAGGCGAGGTCGCTGACCTTGCCGACGTCGCGGCCCCGACCGAGGTACTGCACGAGGTCGGTCGGGGCGACGATCGCCTCGGCCTTGAACGCCACGGCGGGACAGGCGATCCGGACCAGGGCTCGCAACGCCCGGGTGATGGCGTGCACCTCGGGCTGGCCCTGGCAGGTGGTCCCCAGCCGCTTCCACAGGAACGCGATGGCGTCGAGGCGCAGCACCTCCACGCCCACGTTGGCCAGGAACAGCACGATCTCGACGTGGGCGGCGAACACGTCCGGGTTCGCCCAGTCCAGGTCCCACTGCCAGGCGTTGAAGGTGGTCCACACCCACGCGGCGAGGTCGTCGTCGAAGGTGAAGTTGCCCGGGGCGAAGTCCGGGAACACCTCCGGCAGCGTGGCCTCGAAGGCCTCGGGCCGGTCGCGGTCGTCGAAGGTGTGGAAGAAGGCGCGGTACCGGGCGTCGCCCTCGCGGGCCCGTCGCGCCCACCGGTGGTCGTCGGCCACGTGGTTGAGCACCAGGTCCAGCACCAGGCTGATGCCACGCGCCCGCAGCGCCGTTGCCAGGTCCCGCAGGTCGTCCATCGTGCCGAGGTCCGGGCGCACCGCGCGGTGGTCCGCGACCGCGTAGCCGCCGTCGTCCTCGCCCTGGCGTGGCGTCAGCAGCGGCATCAGGTGGAGGTAGGTGACCCCCAGCTCCTCCAGGTAGGGGATGCGGTCGACCATGCCGACCAGGTCGCCTGCGAGACGGTCCGCGTACGCGGCGTAGCCGACCATGCGTGGCGACTGGAGCCAGTCCGGCTCGACCAGTCGTCGCTCGTCGAGGCGATGGAGGTCGTCGGGCCGGTCCCGGAAGGCCGTGGCGGCCGCGACCACCGATCGGTGGGCCAGCGCGGCTGCCCCGGACTCGTCGTGGAACCCCTCGAGACCGGACACCAGGTCCGGCCACCAGCGATGCAACCGCACGTCGAAGGTCCGGGCGCGATCGTCACCGACCCCGGCCAGCACCGCCGCCACGTCGTCGAGCACGTCGGAGGGAACCGGTGGGGGCAGGTTGGGTGCCAGGTGGTCGGTCATGGGCCCAGTCTGCCAGCCGGACGGGCGCCGCGCGGTGATGGCGTGGCGGGTCCGTCGGTGCGGACCGTAGGCTCCCCGGACGCATCGACCCGGCCGACGACGAGGGACTGCCCATGGAGCGCGACGAGCTGGCCACGGCGTCGTGGGTGGTGACCGCGGGACGGCCGCACGGCGCCGGCCGTCCGCTCAACCATCCCATCACGCCGTCGTCGACGTTCGAGCACGGATCCGGCCCGGCCCATGGCGAGGACCGTGGCAGGGTCTACTCGCGCGAGGACGCCACCAGCGGGTGGGAGGCCTTCGAGGAGGTCGTCGGCGGGCTCGAGGGCGGGTCGGCCGTGGCGTTCTCGTCGGGCATGGCGGCCGTGGCCGCCGTGTTCGACCGCGTGCCCGTGGGATCGACCGTCGCGATCCCCGACGACTCCTACCAGGGTGTGGCGATGCTGGTCGAGCGCGGCGCCCGCCGGGGCCGCTGGGCGATCCGCCGGCTGCCGACGTCCGACACCGAGGCGTGGATCGCGGCCGTGCCGGAGGTGGCCCTGGCGTGGCTCGAGTCCCCGTCGAACCCACTGCTGCAGGTCGCCGACGTACCGGCGATCGTCGGTGCCGATCGGCCCGACGACACGGTCGTGGCCGTCGACAACACCTTCGCCACGCCGATCAACCAGCGACCGCTGGACCACGGCGCGGACGTGGTCGTCCATGCCGCCACGAAGTTCCTCGGGGGCCACTCCGACCTGCTGTCGGGCATCGCCGTGGTGGCCCCGGACCGGGGGGACGTGCTGGCCGACCTGCACGACGCGCGCACCTACAACGGTGCCACCCCCGGGGTCCTGGAAGCCTTCCTGGCGCTGCGCGGCACCCGGACCCTGGCCCTCCGGCTGGCCGCGAGCCAGGCATCGGCGGAGGTCCTGGCGACTCGACTGTCCGACCACCCGGCGGTCGCACGCGTGCGGTGGCCGGGACTCGCCGACCACCCCGGCCACGACGTCGCGGCCCGTGTGCTGGACGGGTACGGCGCGATGCTGTCCTTCGACCTCGCCGACGCCGACACCGCCGACGCCTGCTGCCACGCGGTGCGCCTGGTGCGCCACGCGACCAGCCTCGGTGGGGTCGAGAGCCTCGTCGAACGACGGGCCGGCCTGCCGGGCCAGGAACACCTGCCGGGTGGCCTGCTGCGCCTGAGCGTCGGGTGTGAGGACACCGAGGACCTGTGGCGCGACCTCGACCGGGCCATCGCGGCGGCCACCGGGGCGACGTGACCGCCCCCGACGTGCCCATCCGCATGCCCATCCGCATGCCCATCCCCGGGCGCATCCCCGGGCCCATCACCGTGACGGACTACCACACCGCGGGCGAGCCGTTCCGGATCGTCACCGGCGGGGTGGACGACCTGCCCGGTGACGACGTCCCGGCGCGACGGGTGCATGCGATCGACCACCTCGACCACGTCCGCCGCCTGCTGGTCCACGAGCCCCGCGGGCATGCCGACATGTATGGCGGCTTCGTCACACCGCCCGACGACGCCGAGGGGGACCTCGGGGTCGTGTTCTTCCACAACGACGGGTTCTCGACCGCGTGTGGGCACGGCACCATCGCGCTGGTCACGTGGGCGCTGGACACCGGTGTGGTGGCGCGCACGGGCCCCACGACCCGGGTCGTCGTCGACGTGCCCTCGGGCCGACTGGTCACCCACGCCCATGCCCCCCGCCGCCGCGTCGAGGCGGTGACGTTCCGCAACGTGGCCTCGTGGGCCCCGGCCCTGGACGTGGTGGTGGCGCCGACCACCCTGGACCACGAGGTGGTCGTGGACCTGGGCTTCGGGGGCGCGTTCTACGCCGTGGTGGATGCGGCTGACGTGGGGTGTCGCGTGGTGCCCGACGACCTCGACCGCCTGATCGCCCACGGCCGCGCGATCACCCACGCCGTGGAGGCCGGCCACGACCTCGTCCACCCCACCGCGGCCCACCTGCGCGACCTCTACGGCGTCCTGTTCGTCGACGACAGCCACCATGTCGGTGACGTGCTCCACCAACGCAACGTCGCGATCTTCGCCGACGGCGAGGTCGACCGCTCCCCCACCGGCAGCGGCGTGTCGGCGCGGCTGGCCGTGCTGCACGCCCGCGGCGTGCTCGCCGCCGGCGACGACCTGGTGACCACCGGCATCGTCGGCCAGGCCTTCACCGGCCGGGTCGTCGAGACCGTCGACCTGGCCGGTCGGCCCGCCGTGGCCACCGAGGTGACCGGGTCGGCCCACCGCACGGGAACGGCCACGTTCACCCTCGACCCCCACGACCCGCTCGGAACCGGCTTCCTGCTGCGCTGACACCGCGAGGCGCTCGACCGGGCGATCCGGAGCCACCCGCCGGGGACCGACGACCACGACCGGAGCGAGCATGCTGGACCTGGTGGTGCTGGACCATGCCGCACTGCGGGCACGTCTGTCGATGTCCGCGGCCATCGACGCGCTGGAGGCGGCCTTCGCCGACGACGCGATCACGGCCCCCCGGCGCCTGCACCTGTCGGCCCCGAACGGGGACCTGCTGGTGATGCCGGCGACGGGTCCCGACGGCGCGGGCGTCAAGCTGGTGACGGTCACCCCGGCCAACGCGGGGCGGGACCTGCCCCTGGTCCAGGGGCTCTACGTCCTGTTCGACGCGTCCACCGGCACACCGCGGGCCCTGGTCGACGGCGCCGCGCTGACGGGGCTGCGGACCGCCGCGGTGTCCGGCCTGGCCACGCGCCACCTCGCCCGGGCGGACGCGAGCCGGATGGTCGTGTTCGGCGCCGGGACCCAGGCGCGCACGCACGTCGAGGCGATGTGCGCCGTGCGCGCCGTCGACCACGTCACGGTGGTGTCGCGGTCCCCGGGACCGGCCACGGCACTGGTCGAGGCGATCCGGTCCACGGGGCTGGAGGCCGACGTGGGCTCGCCCGGGGAGGTCGCGGGGGCGGTCGCGCGGGCGGACCTGGTGTGCACGACCACCACCAGCGACCACCCCGTGGTGGCCGGTGCCGACCTGCCGCCCGGGGTCCACGTCAACGCCGTCGGGGCCTACCGCCCGACCAGTCGGGAGCTCGACACCGCCGCGATCCTGGCGTGTCGCGTGGTCGTGGAGGAACGCGCTGCCGCGCTGGCCGAGGACGGTGACCTGGCCATCCCGATCGCCGAGGGGGCCATGGCGCCCGACCACGTCGTCGCGGACCTGGCCGAGCTCGTGGCCGGCGCGCAGGTCCGTCGCCACGACGACGATCGCACCCTGCTGGCGTCGGTCGGCCTGTCCCGCGAGGACCTCGCCGTGGTGGCCGCGGCCCTGGCGGCCGGGTAGGGCTCAGCCGGGCAGCACGGTGTCCAGGGCACGCGCGATCGCCGTGGCCTCGTCCGTCGTGGTGGCGTGCACCAGGCTGATGCGCAGGACGCCGTCCTCGGGGTCCAGGCCGATCGCCTGGACCAGCCGCCAGGCGTAGAAGTGCCCGGCGGCCGCCATCACGCGGTGCTCGGCCAGTTCCGTCGCGAGTTCCTGGGCGGGGCGGTCGGTCGACACCGACAGCAGTGGCACCTTGCGGTCGGGCTCGGTCGGCCCGACGACCCGCACGCCGGGACGGTCGGTGACCACGTCCAGCAGCGTGGCCACCAGGTGCTGTTCGTGGGCGTGCACCGCGGCCGCCGTGGCCTCGGGTCCGCCGTGGTGCTCGGCCAGCGCGTCGAGGTAGTCGACCATGCCGACCAGGGCCGCGACCTGGGCGTGGTCGGGGCCGGCCGGGACGAACTTCTTGGTGACGTGCTCGGCGTTGAAGAAGTGGCCCTGGTTCGGCAGCCGGTCGGCCAGGTCACGCCGCATCGCCATCACGCCCTGGTGCGGACCGAACACCTTGTAGGCCGAGAAGAAGTACACGTCGGCCCCGAGTCGACCGACGTCGGGCACACCGTGGGGCGCGGCGGCCACCCCGTCGACGACGGCCATCGCCCCCACGGCGTGGGCCCGTGCCGCGATCTCGGCGACCGGGTTGACCTCCCCGACGACGTTGGACACGTGCGGGAAGGCCACGAAGGCGACGTCGTCGTCCAGCAGACCGTCGAGGGCGGCCGGGTCGAGGCGACCGGTGTCCGGGTCGACCCGCCATTCCCGGACCTCGACCCCGACGCCCGCCAGGCGACGCCACGCACCGTTGTTGGCCTCGTGGTCCTGTTGGGTGACCACGATCGCGTCGTCGGGGCCGAGCACGTCGGCGAAGGCCCGGCCGACGGCCGACGTCAGGGCGGAGGTCGACGGACCCACGTGGACCTCGTCCGGACCGACCTGCAGGTGACGTGCCAGCGCGGGCGCCGCCGCCTCCATGGCCGCGGCCTGGGCCGCGCCGGCCGGGAAGTGCGTGCCGCCCTGCAGCGGTGTGCGACGGTGGAACGCCAGGAGCCGGTCCAGCACCTGTCGACAGCGATAGGACCCCCCGGCGTTCTGGGCGTTGATCCAGCCGTCCAGGTCCGGTTCGTCGTAGGTCGGGAACTGGGCGCGCACCCAGTCGAGGTCGAGGTCGGACGACGGGTGGTCGGACACGCGGTCTCCGGTCAGGGTCGGCAGTAGCGGGCCCAGGCGAAGCAGAAGACCCCGTAGGCGGCCAGGCCCAGGGCGATCAGGACCAACACGACGGTCCCGAACGTGTTGCCGCCGAGGGTGGACAGGGCCTCGTCCATCCCGCCCGCCTTGTCGGCGTCGGCGGTCACCGCGGCCCAGCCGAACAGGCCACCCACCAGCACCAGGGTCACGCCCTTGGCCACGTAGCCGGCCTTGCCGAGCTTGACGACCGACTCGGGGGCCTTGGTCAGCTTCTCGGTGAAGCCCTCGTCCAGCCCGCGCTTGGCCTGCATGACGCCGACCACGATGATGGCGATGCCGATGGCACCCACGAGGAAGCGTCCGGCCGGGGCACCGAGCAGCATGGCCGTCATCGACTCCTCCTGCGACCCGGAGCCGGAACTGCCCGCCCCCGACACCACCTTGTAGGCCGCATAGCCCAGGTAGCCGTACACGATCGCCTTCCCCACGTGCTTGGCCTTCTCCTTGAGCCGGTCCTCGTCACTGACCCACGAGTCGCCGAATCCGGCCTCGAGGAGTTGCCACAACGTCATGGCGACCATGCCGACGACGATGACCCACAGCAGGATCGAGCCGAAGGACTCCTGGGCGATCTGTTGCAGGGCCCCGGTGCTGGACGCCTCGCCGCCACCGCCACCGAAGGCGATCTGGCCCGTCAGCCAGGCCGTCACGAGGTGGACGACCCCGTAGGTGAAGATGCCGACCCGGGCGACCAGCATGATCCACCCCTCGGCCTCCTGCTTGGCCTGTTCGGTGCTCGTCGAGGTCATCGGCGCACCATCGGGTGGCGGGGAGTGGTCAGGGACGGCATGGGAACCTCGTGGGTGATCGTCGGACCGGGATGGTCGACCCTCCACGCTACGGCGTCGGGCTCCCCGGCGGCGAGGCCGAACGACCGCATGGCGTCGGCGCGGCCACCGCCGTCACGGTGCGAACACGGTCGCACCGGCGGTCAGCAGCGGGTCCAGCGCCCCGACCGACAGGTCGAGTCCTTGAACGAGGCGATGGCCTCGGCGGACCCCCGGTCGTTCACGTGCTGTAGGACCCGGACGTGACGGCACCGCCACGGCCGGTCCAGTCGGTGTGGAACCACTCCCCACGCTCGCTCCCGACCCGTTCGTAGGTGTGGGCCCCGAAGTAGTCCCGCTGGGCCTGGACCAGGTTGGCCGGTGTGCGGGCCGACCGGATCCCGTCGTAGTAGGCCAGCGCCGTGCCGTAGGCGGGGACCGGGATCCCCGCACCCACGGCGGTGGCGACCACCCGGCGCCACCCGTCCTGGGCATCGGCCAGGGCGGTGGTGAAGGTGTCGGCCAGCAGCAGGTTGTCGAGCTCCGGGTCGGCCTCGAACGCGGCCGTGATGTCGTCGAGGAAGGCCGCCCGGATGATGCAGCCCTCACGCCACAGGCTCGCGATGCGGCCCAGGTCCAGGTCCCAGTCCTGCTCGTCGCTGGCGTCGCCGAGCAGCATGAAGCCCTGGGCGTAGGAGGTGATCTTGGACGCGTACAGCGCGTCACGGAGGTCGTCGAGGTCGATCGCGTCGGACGCCAGCGTGCGGTCGGGGCCGACCAGGACCTCCGAGGCCGTGCGCCGGCGGTCCACCAGCGCCGACACGACACGGGCGAAGACGGCCTCGGCGACCAGGGTCAGTGGCTGCCCGGACTCCAACGCGGCGATGGCGGTCCAGGTGCCCGTGCCCTTCT
The DNA here is from genome assembly GCA_963735045.1 of uncultured Nitriliruptorales bacterium. Lineage (GTDB taxonomy): Bacteria > Actinomycetota > Nitriliruptoria > Nitriliruptorales > Nitriliruptoraceae > Salsipaludibacter. The sequence continues at coordinate 1,876,352 of CAVTIZ010000003.1, forward strand.
GCCCGGCGGCGTCCAGGATGGTGTCCACCGTGGCCTCGCCCGTGTCGGGGTCGGTGTGGGCGAGGATGTCGGCCGTGATCTCGACCAGGAAGCTGTCCAGGACGCCGTCGTCCCAGGTCCGGAACACCTCGGCCATCTCGGCGTTGTCCATGCCCATGGCCGACATCAGGTCGTAGGCCTCGGCGATGACCTGCATGTCGCCGTACTCGATCCCGTTGTGGACCATCTTGACGAAGTGGCCGGCGCCGTCGGGGCCGATCCAGTCACAGCACGGACGCCCGTCGGCCGCGTCGGCGGCGATGTCCTGCAGGACGTCGCGCACCAGCGGCCACGCCTCGGGGTCCCCGCCCGGCATGATCGACGGACCGTGGCGGGCGCCCTCCTCGCCGCCGGACACCCCGGTGCCCACGAACCGGATCCCGCGTCGGGCCAGTTCCTCGGTCCGGCGGATCGTGTCGGTCCAGCGCGAGTTGCCACCGTCGATCACGACGTCGCCCTCGTCCAGCAACGGGACCACCTCGTCGATGACGGCGTCCACGACGGCCCCGGCACGCACCATCAACATCACCCGCCGTGGGGTCTCGAGCGCCTCGACCAGCTCCTCCACCGTGTCGTGTCCCACCACGGTGGTGTCGGCGGCGGGTCCGTCGACGAACGCCTGCATCGTCTCGGTGGTGCGGTTGTACACGCCCACGGTGTAGCCGTTGTCGGCCATGTTCAGCACGAGGTTCTGGCCCATCACGGCCAGCCCGATCAGCCCAATGTCGGTCACGGTCGGTCCCCTGTCGCAGCCGGTGCCGCGGCCGGGACGACGCCCGACGGCGGACGGGGGCGAGTCGTTCCCGCCCGACCGGCGACGATAGCGATGTCCCCGGCGGGTCCGGCCGACGAACGACCGGATGCCGGGCCGGGCCCGTCCCCCGCCACCCTCGTAGCGTCGAGGTCGTCCCGGTCCCACGTCGCCGCCGCACCGGAGCACCCATGGCCAGCACGCCCCCGAACCCACGCCCACGTCCGACCCCGAGCCCGGACCCCAGCCACGACCTCACCATCGCGGTCGGTCCCGAGCTGGCCGCGACCCTGGCCGACCTGCGCACCACTGTGCGCTCCGGGGCGTTCGTGCTGGTCACGCTGACGGACGGGTCCCTGCCCGCGGCCGAGGCCCGGATCGTGGAGGACGAGGGCGTCACCCATGTCGTGGAACGCGACCTCGCCGACGATCGCGGCTGGGCCTACGACTACGTCGCGGGCTGGATCACCCTCGAGGTGGTGTCGGACCTGCACCTGGTCGGCCTCACCGCCGTGGTCAGCGCCGCGCTGGCGGCACACGGCATCAGCTGCAACGTGCTGGCGGGTCGCCACCACGACCACCTGCTGGTCCCCCTGGACCGGGTCGACGACGCGCTGCTGGCGCTGGACGCGTTGCGCAGGCCCCACACGGAACCCTGACGGTGATCTGCGCGACCCCGGCGGGTGGGGTCAGGCCGCCACGGCCAGCCCCGACGCCGCGGCCAGCAGTTCCAGGCCGCGAACGCGGTCGTCGTAGTCGGCGACGGTGCTGGTGACCATGACCTCGTCGGCACCGGTGCGCTCGACCAGCTCGTCCAACGCGGCGGCCGCGCGGTCGGGCGTGTCGGCGATCGACTCGGTCGGCATGGCCAGGGCGGTCGGCAGGTCGGGGTGCTCGCGTGCCTGGGCCGTCGACACCAGTTGGATCGGACGACCACTGCGCAGCCACAACCGGAACAGCCGACCGGGGTTGGCGAGGTCCCGCGCCTCGTCGCGGGTGTCGGCCACGGTCACGCTGGCGGTCACGATCGCGTGGGGCGTCGCCAGCGGTCCCACCGGCTGGAAGGACTCGCGGTACAGCCGCAGCGACTCGTCGGTCCCGCCCATGTCGAAGTGGTGGGCCTGGACGAACGGCAGGCCCAGCATGCCGGCCAGTTGCGCGCTGTAGCCGGACGAGCCCAGCAGGAAGACCGGTGGGTGGGACGTCGCGACCGGCGTCGCCCGGAAGCGGTCGTGCAGCCGGGAGCCCTCGCGGACGTCACCCAGCAGTCCCAGCAGGTCGACCAGGTGCTGGGGGAACTCGGTGGCCCCCAACGACTCGGCCCCTCGTCGCAGTGCCGCCGCCGTGGCCGGGTCCGTTCCCGGGGCACGTCCGATGCCGACGTCGATCCGTCCCGGATGCAGGGCCTCCAGCAACGCCACCTGCTCGGCGACGACCAGCGGCGGATGGTTGGGCAGCATGATGCCGCCGGACCCGACGTGGATCCGCTCGGTGCTGGCGGCCAGGTGGGCCATCAACGTGGTCGGCGAGGTCGAGGCGACGATCGGCATGTTGTGGTGTTCGGCGACCCAGAATCGGTGGTAGCCGAGGCCGTCGGCGACGCGGGCCAACCGGGTGACCCCGGCCAGGGCCTGCGCGGAGGACGAGCCACGGGGGACCGATCCGACGTCCAGCACGGACAGCAACGGTGGCACGGGGTCCTCCGGGTTCGACGGGACCCGGCCAACGCCTCGCGCCGCAGACGCCATTCCGCATCCCTCCCCCCGATGCCCCGGGACCGACGGTCCACGTGCGCGGACCGTGCCTAGGCTCGTGGACACGACCCCGCGGCGTCAGTACCGGTGACGCTCGCCCCGCGACGACCCACGGAGTTGTCCCATGGACCTCGGACTGCACTACTTCACCTTCACCACACCCGACGACCCGGCCCGGATCGGGCCGACCCTGGCCGAGACCGCCCGGGTGGCCGAGGACGGCGGGTTCGCCGCCTTCACGGTCATGGACCACTTCTTCCAGATGGAGATGCCGGGAATGTCGGCCGACGAGCCGATGCTGGAGGGCTACACCAGCCTCGGCTTCCTCGCCGGCCTGACCGAACGGATGACCCTGGGGATGCTGGTCACCGGCGTGATGTACCGCTACCCGGGGATCCTGGCCAAGACGGTCACGACCCTGGACGTCCTGTCGGGCGGCCGCGCACGGTTGGGCATCGGGGCGTCGTGGTACGAGCGCGAGCAGGCCGCCCTGGGCGTTCCGGTCGTGCCGGTCGCCGAGCGCTTCGAACGGTTGGAGGAGACGCTGCGGATCTGTCGCCAGATGTGGAGCGACGACGACGGCCCCTTCGACGGACAGCACTACCACCTGGCCGAGACGATCTGTGTCCCCCAGCCGCTGTCGACGCCGAGCCCACCGATCATGGTGGGCGGTGGCGGCGAGCGCAAGACCCTCAAGCTGGTGGCCCGCCACGCCGACGCCTGCAACCTGTTCGGCTCCGACGACGTGGCCCACAAGCTGGAGGTCCTGCGTGGCCACTGCGAGGACGAGGGTCGGTCCTACGACGACATCACCCGGACCGTGGTGGCCGGGGTGCCGCCGCTGGACGACCCCGACGCGTTCCTGTCCCGGCTCGAAGACTGGGCCGCGCTGGGTGTCACCGAGGTCCAGGTGACGCCCGACCGCCACCCCGTGGAGTTCGCCGAGCGCATGGCGGCCGACGTCGTGCCGGCCGCCGCCACGATCGGCTGACCAGGGTCCGGTGACCACCTCGCCGCGGAACGACAGTCACGGGGGTCCATCGGGATGCCGTGAGGTGGAACCGAACCGTTACCAGATCCCACCGATTCCATGCGGGGCCGGTGACTACCGTCGCCGAGGCCACGGGCCGACCGGTCCGTGCCCTCGTCGTCAGGGACATCCCATGCAACGGTTGGCACCCCCAAGACTGGTCCATCGATACGCCGTGGTGGCGGCCGTCGTGGCCGCCATCACCCTCCTGGTCCTGCCGGGACCGGTTGCCGCCCAGTCGGATGGCGACGAGTGGTGGGAGGTGGAGGCCGAACCGGAAGTTCCCTCGCCCTTCTACGACTCCATCCTGTACTCCGAGATCGCCCCACGCCTGCACGAGATCGAGACCACGAGCAAGCGGGTCAGCGTCGAGGTGTCGGGCCAGTCGGCCGGGGGTCGTGACCTGTACGTCGCGGTGATCACCTCGCCGAAGGGTCGGATCGGGAGCTACAAGGCCATCAACCGCATGATGCTGCGCGACCCCGCGCAGGCCCAGAAGATGATCCAGCGGATCGGGGACTACAAGATCCCGGTGTTCGTCAACGGCAGCATCCACGGCAACGAGTACCCGGGCACCGACGCCGCCATGCGGCTGATCGAGACCCTGGCCTACGACGACTCGCCGGAGGTCCAGCGGATCCTGGACAACGTCATCCTGGTCGTCAACGTGGTCCAGAACCCCGACGGGCGGGTCCTGGGCACACGCCAGAACGCCAATGGCTTCGACATCAACCGGGACATGCTGTCCCAGACCCAGCCCGAGGCTCGGTCCACGGTCGAACTGATCACCGAGTGGAACCCGCTGGTGACCCTGGACCTCCACGGCTTCGTCAACCCGATGCTGATCGAGCCCACGACGCCCCCGCACAACTCCAACTACGAATACGACCTGTACCTGAAGTGGGCGCTGGAGGAGGCCTACGCGATGGAGGACGCCCTCCAGACCGAGCTCGGCCTGGATGCCCAGATCCCCTACCGCGACTTCGGCGACGGCTGGGACGACTGGGGTGGCCAGTACGTGCCGATGTACTCGATGTACCACGGCAGCTACGGCCACACGCTCGAGACACCCAGCCGCGCCGAACTGGGCGTCGACGCCCACGAGGTGGCGGTGTGGGGCGCGCTGGACTTCATCGCCGACAACAAGCAGGAGATGCTGCACGACCAGGTCGAGATCTTCCGACGTGGTGCGCTGGAACTCCCACAGATGCCCATTCCCGACGACCTGCTCGACCAGAGCCAGTACAACCAGTACAACGAGCTGATCGTGCAGGACTTCCCGACGGCCCACGTGATCCCGGTCGACGAACCGCTCCAGAAGAGTCCGCAGCAGGCCCAGCGACTGGTCGACTTCCTGCTGTTCAACGACGTGGAGGTCCAGGAGGCCAAGAAGGCCTTCACGGTGGACGCCACGACGTACCCGGCCGGCACCTACGTGGTCTGGATGAACCAGCCCAAGCGGAGCCTGGCCAACACCTTCCTCGAGGACGGCAAGAACCTGTCGGACGTGCAGGGGATCACCTTCTACTCGCCGCCGGCCGTGTGGAGCCACCCGCTGCTGTGGGGTGCCACGCGGACCACGGTCACCGATGACCTTCGGGTCAAGACCCGTCCGATCACCTCGGCGGTCCCGGTCGACGGAACGGTCGCCGGCGACGCCGACGGGGCCTACGCCCTGGAGCCGACCACCCTCGAGGCGTTCCGGGTCGTCAACGACCTCGTCGCCGACGGTGTCGCGGTGCAGCGCGCCACCGAGGCCTTCGACGACGACGGCACGAGCTTCGAGCCGGGCACGTTCCTCCTGCCGGGCGACGAGGCGCTGGCCGAGTCGGTGGCCGATGACCACGGGCTGGACCTGGTCGCCGTGGACTCGACGCCGGAGGCCGTGGCGGTCACCGAGCAGCGGATCGCGGTGTTCGCCGACGAGGGCACGCGCCATGCGCTGACCCAGCTCGGGTTCGCCTACGACACGGTCGGGACGTCGGAGGTCAATGCCGGCGTGGTCGAGGACTACGACGTGTTCGTCAACTACAGCCGCTCGTGGGGTGGCCTGCAGCAGTCCGGGCGGGACTCCCTCGCGGCGTTCTTCGCCGCCGGCGGGGACTACGTCGGTCTGCGCAGCACCGGCATCGGACTGGCGACGTCGGCCGGCATCATCGACGTCGACGTGGACGCCGAGAGCGGCAACGCGATCGTGGACGTCGCCTACGACGACGTCAGCGCGGCCGGCGGCTACCCGGACGTGGACGAGGCCTTCGTCTACACCCCCGCATGGTTCACGCGTCTGGGCGACGGCGTCGAGACCGTGGCGAGCGTCGCCGACGGCGACTTCCTGGTCTCGGGGTACTGGCCCGGATGGGAGTCCACCGGTGCCGCCGGCATGCCGATCGTGGTCAGCGCCGACGACGGGGACACCGACGTCACGCTGATCGGGCTCGATGCCACGTTCCGCGGGCATCCGGAGAACACCTTCCGGCTCCTCGGCAACGCGATCTTCGACGGCCTCGACTGACCCACGTGCAGCCTCGACGACGGCCCGGCCCCGTGCCGGGCCGTCGTCGATGCTCGACGCGGCGGTCGGGCGAGCCCGACGGGGCGTCCAGTCGATCGCGGAGCTCTCGCTGGGCTGCCTCCCGGACGTCCCACGACAACCGCCAGCCGTGCATCTGCGCGCCACTCGTCGCCTCCTCCACGCTCCCGGTCTTGGCACCCAGCACCCATGTGCCGTCGTCACGGTCGCGCCGAACCCCCACGACGTCCAGCCGAGCACGGTCGAGCGGAGGCTCCATCACCAGGGCGCGGGCACCTCGGTGGTAGCTGAGCTCGTACCAGTCGGGCCCGTGCCATCCCCTGGGGAGTTCCAGACGCCACCGGCCGTCGGGAGTGGCCTCGAGCGACCAGAGCACGATGTCGGCGTGGGGCCGCGAGTCGCCAGAGGTGACGATCGGATGCGTCCAGGTCTCCCGGAGCTCGTCGGCCACTGCCGTGCGGTCGCGGAGGACCCGCCGCGCATCACCTCCAGGATCGCGTCCATACCCACCGAGCTGGTCCAGCGGAACGTGCACCACCTCGGCGAGGACGTGTCGGACGGCGTCCTGGTCGATGGCCCCCGTGGACAGGACGGCCACTCCTGCCACGACCCTGGTCCAGCGGTGGTTGATCCGCTCGAAGGGCAGTGGTGGTCCGGCCCGGACCATGGCGCGGCCGCACACCATGCACGACGCCTCCCGCTGCGGGCGGGAGGCGTCGTTCGGGGGCCTCGGGGGGCCGGGTCGCGCGGGGTCAGCCGACCTCGCCGAGGAGCGCCGTCAGGTTGGTCACGAGCAGGTCACGGGCAGCCTCGTCGTCGACACGCTCGGCGCGCTCGATCGCCCGCTCCAGGTTCGTGCGCACCCGGTCCGTCTTGCCCTTGTCCGCCATCTTCTCGGCGACCTTGAGCTGGGAACGGATCGGGGCGGCCTCGCCCCTGGTGACGACGCCCGCGTCGACCAGTCGGTCGAGCAGCACCATCACGTCGTCGAGCGAGGTCCCGATCGTGAACGTCACGGTCGTGACCTGCTCGTTGCCGGCCACGTCGGTCGCGACCACGTCGAGCACGTGGTCGCCCAGGTCGAGTGTCCACAGGTCCCACGTGGCGGCCCAGTCGGCACCGCCGTCGTGGACGACCTCGCCGTCCAGCGAGACCACCAGCGAGTCGAGCCCCGAGGTCGCATCGGTGGCCGTCACGGCCACGTCCACCACCTCCGAGGACCCGACGAGGGCGCCGTCGTCGATGCCCTCGACCTCGACCACCGGGGCGGTCGTGTCGATGTCCATCGTGAAGGCCTGGACCTCGGTGACCTCGTCGTCACGCACGGCCCGGACGTCGAGCGTGTGCGAGCCGTCGGCATCGACGACCAGCACCCCGTCGTCGTCGGCCACCCAGTCGCCCCCAGAACCCGATGCGTCGACCGAGAACTCGACCGTGGCGTCGTCGTTGGTGGTCGCCGTGACGGTGACCGGGGACACGTACCAACCCTCGAGCCCGTCGGGCTCGGCCGGGTCGATGCTGACCTCGAGGACCAGGGGCTCGGCGATCGAGCAGTCGGCCTCGACGTAGCCCGCCGCCGATGCGATGCCCTCCCACATGTGCTCGCGGAAGAGCTCGTCGGTGGTGAAGCTGGCGTCGGTGTGGCCGAGCGCGGTGTACCAGGAACGGCCACCGTCGTACTCGTGGCACCACGACATCGGGTGGTCCGGGTCGTCGTCCTGGGCAGACGGGTTGTAGGTGGACTCGTCGATCGACAACAACACGTGGACGTTGTCCCGCGGGTTGATGTTGAAGTTGTACCACTCGTCAACGCGCGTCCAACGCTCCGGGAGGTGTGCGGTCGACGGGTGGACGAAGTCCTCCGTGACCAGCGTCGCCTCCGGCGTGCCGTTGGGGTGGTTGACGAAGTAGGCGCCGACGAGGTCGCCGTACCACGCCCAGTCGTACTCGGTGTCGGACGCCGCGTGGACGCCGGCGTAGCCGCCGCCGGCCTGGATGTAGCGCTCGAACGCGGCCTGCTGGTCGTCGTCGAGCACGTCACCCGTCGTCGACACCCACACCACCGCGTCGTAGCGCGCCAGCGTGTCGTCGTTGAACGCCGCGCCGTCCTCGGTCAGGTCGACGGCCACGCCCTCGGCGGCACCCAGCTCGCGGATGGCCTCGCGGGCCACCGGGATCGAGCCGTGCCGGAACGCGGCGGTCTTGGAGAAGACCAGGATCCTGGGGGTGTCCGGCTCGTGCTCGATCGTGAAGCTGGTGGTCCCCGTCTGAGAGACGTTGCCGGCGGTGTCCACCGCGCGGTACTCGACGACGTGGTCGCCCGGCTCGATGACGAACAGGTCACCCTCGAGCTCGACGAACTCGGCGCCGTCCAGGGAGTACTCGATGTAGTCCACGGCCCCGACGTCGGTGGCCGAGAAGGTCAGCTGCACCGAGCTGGACGCGGTGTCGACCGTCGCGCAGCCGCGCGGGAACCCGGCGGGGCCGCCGTGGACCATCACGGCCTGGGCCTCGGACCCAGCCGTCCAGTCGGCCGAGCCGGAGACGGTCGCGTCCCCGTCGCCGTCCGAGGTGAACCCGGCGGTCGGGTCCTCGGGGTCGTCGGAGAGCCACAGCTCGTTGGGCGGCGCGGCCGGACCGGTCGGGTCGTCCTGGTAGTGGCCACCCATCGGCATGGTGTCGCAGGTGCCCTCGTGCAGGTGGCCCTGGTGGACGGCGTCGGGCTCCAGGCCCGTGAGGTCGGCCGTGACGGTCGTGCCGTCGGGCGCCACGACCAGGGTCGCCGTGCCGCCGGTGGAGAACCCGGTGGCAGGCGTGAACTCGCCACGGAAGGTCCCGAGCAGGTTGGCCGAGACCTCCGGGGGCACCTCGTCGGCCACGATCTCGATCTCGATCATCACCGGCTCGGAGACGTTGCCACCGACGTCGGTGGCACGGGCGTACACGGGGTGCGTCCCGACGCCGCTGACCTGGCACGGCGCGAAGCCGCCGAGGTTGCAGAACACGAAGTTGGAGTTGAAGAAGAAGTACGTGCCCCAGGTCTCTCCGTCGTAGGAGAACTCGGGCCGCCCCGCCACGCCGACGTTGTCGGTCGCGTCGATGCGGAACAGCACGGGCCCGATGAAGGTGCCGTCGGGTCCATTGGGTTCGGCCGGGATCGTGCGGATCGACACCTCCGGCGGCGTCACGTCCGCGACGCCGTCACCCAGGAAGCGCAGGGTGTCGATCTCGACGTCCCCGGTGGCCGTGACGTAGAGCGTCCCGGTCCCGTCGGGCGCCACGAAGTCGCCGGACTCGGTGGTCGCCGACTCGGTGGAGTCGACCGCGATGGTCGCGAACGGTGCGGCGTCGGTGGCACCCCAGCGCAGCTGGACGTCACCGGTGCCCGACGCCGTGGCCAGCACGCTCTCGATGTTGAGGAAGTTGACCCGCTCGAAGGCGATCCAGTCGTCGGCCGCGAAGGGCCCGACGGTGGCGAAGCCGCTCGCGTCGAGGTCTTCGACCACCGGCACGCCGCTGGAGTCGTCGAACCACTCGGCCTCCTGGGTCTTGGGGTTGAGCTGCAGGGTCGTGGTCCCGGTCGCCGCCGGGATCTCGCCGTTGCCCTGGTCGGTGTAGCTGACCTCGAGGACGGCGTAGATGTTCTCGCCCTCCCCGTGCTCGGGGGCGTCCTCGGGCATCTGCAGGGCGAAGGTGCACCCGGTTCCGGTGGTGATCGGGTGGGCGTGGGAGTTGTGGCCGAGCCCGAAGGTGTAGGACACGTTGCCGCAGACGGTCTGGTCACCGTCCTCGGCGTCCGACGTCGTGACCTCGAACGAGATGCCCTGGCCCCAGTCGAAGAAGGTGCCGTCGGGCGGGGTCTCGATGGTGACGGTCGGCGCGATGTTGCCCACGGCGATGTTCACCGCGGTCAGTGACGAGCGGCCGCCGGGGTCGGTGACACGCAGTCGGGCCGAGTAGACGCCCAGGTCGGTGTAGGTGTGGGTGACCGTGACGCCGGTGGCGTCGTAGGTCCCGTCCCCGTCGAAGTCCCACTCGTAGGTCAGGTCGTCGCCGTCGGGGTCCGACGACCCGGAGCCGTCGAAGGTGACCTCCAGCGGCGCGGTGCTGCCCGAGATCGGGTCGGCCGTCGCGACAGCCTGCGGGGTCTTGTTGCCCTCGACGTAGTCGATGCGGTGCAGGCCCGCGTCGGGGTTGACGCTGCTGAAGCCGTCGCCGTACTCCAGCGTGTACAGCGACCCCTCGTGGAACTCCATGTCCATGATGTTGTCGTGGATCGGCTGGAAGGCGGTCTGGAGCGCGGAGTTGGGCAGGAAGTTCTCGATCTCGGTCACCGGACCGTCCGGCCAGTCGACCGTGAAGGCCGCGATGTAGTCCTGGGACCACTCGGCGAAGAAGGACTTGCCGTCCCAGTACTCGGGCAGGGCGCTGTCCGGGTTGGACTCGTCGTAGTGGTAGACGGGACCGCCCATCGGCGCCTGGCCGTTGCCGCTGCCGAAGTCGGTCAGCTCGGGCCACGGCTGGTCGTCGGCGTCGTCGCCGTAGTACAGGTCGGCCGGGACGGCGGGCGGCACGACCGCGAGGCCGCTGTTCCAGGTCGAGTTGTTCTCGGCCCCGGCGCCGCAGTCGAAGAAGTCGCCGGGCGTGGAGGTCTCGTAGTCCCACTCGTTGTAGTTGAACTGGTCACCGGTGCAGTACGGCCAGCCGGCGTTGATCGGCTGGTCGATGCCGGTGGTGTTCCACTCCACCAGGCCCATCGGGCCGCGCTGGGCGTCGGGCGCACCGGCGTCGGGCCCGTAGTCGCCCCACGAGACGCTGTTGGTCTCGGAGTCGACGTCCATGCGGAACGGGTTGCGCGCACCCATCACGAACAGCTCGGGGCGGGTCTGGTCGTCGGTGTCCTCGGCCTCGTCGAACAGGTTGCCGTCGGGGATGGTGTAGGACCCGTCCGCCTCGGGGTGGATCCGCAGGATCGCGCCACGCAGGTCGTTGGTGCTGCCGGCACCGCGGCGGGCGTCGAACCCGGGGTTGAACCCGGGGGCGTTGTTGTTGGGCGCGTAGCCATTGGAACCCGGCGTGGTGGCCGGCGTGTTGTCCCCGGTGGAGATGTAGAGGTTGCCGTCGTCGTCGAAGTCGGCGTCACCGGCGACGTGGCAGCACTGGCCACGGTTGGTCTCGACCGTGATGATCACCTGCTCGCTTGCGAGGTCGATCGTGTCGTTGGCCTCGTCCCACTGGAAGCGGCTCATCTGGTTGTAGCCGGTCCACTGGTCCCAGTAGGTCTCGTCCTCGCCCTCCGGCAAGGTGTTCGGGGCGTTGCCCCCCGGTGTCTGGGTCGGGTAGGGCCGTCCGGCGTTGTTGAGCCCCTCCATGGTCGCCGGGGAGTAGTAGACGTACACCCAGCCACTGGTCTCGAAGTCCGGCGCCAGGGTGAGGGTCTGCATCCCGTCCTCACCGTTGAAGTACACCGCCGGCGCGTCGATGGTCTCGACCGTGCCCTGCTCCGGGTCCATCAGCCGGATCAGGCCCTCCCGGATGGTGAACAGCACGCGGCCGTCCGGCAACACCGCCATGTCGACGGGCTCACCGCCCATGTCGCGTGTGAGCGTGACCTTCTCGTAGTTGGACCAGTCGAGCGCGGGCTCGTTGTCCTGGGCACCGGCGGGCGTGGCCACGGCCGACAGCAGGCTGGCAAGCAGCAGCAGTGCGGCGAAGAGGGACAGGCGAGGGCGGGCGGTCGACATCGGGCAACTCCTGGGGGGAGGGGGATCACGCGGGTGGTCGGAGCCCACGTGTGATCGTTGACAATAGGAGCATCGAACATCGAATAGGCGAGTTTCCACCACGAATGGCGAACACGCCCCGTGAACCGACGCCTCCTGCAGCCCCGGGCGACCCACGGTGGCGGCGCGGGTGTCCCCGCGCGACCATCGCATGATCGACCGGAAACGCCATGGAGGCACCGAATCGGAATGGGAGCACCAGGCTCGGCGAGGTCGACCGACGCGAGTCGGGCCGACCGGACCCCGGGGCCACCCCCCGATGGTCCGCGCGCGCACGGCCACGACCACAACGAGCGCAGGACGCACGTCAGGACAGGTCGGGCGCCGGTGGATCGTCCCTCAGCGACCCGTCACGACGACCCCGCCCCGGACGTGGCCCGGCCTCGAGGTGGTTGGGAGGGTCCGGGTCACGTCGTGCGGGCGGCACCCGGTGGACACGGCCGGTCCCGCCACCCCATGATGGACCGAGTGGACGCCCCGCCTTCCCGGAGATCCCGCATGACCACGCGACTTCGCCCCTCGGAACTCGGCACCGTGCTCGGGGTGTGGGCCCATCCCGACGACGAGGCCTTCCTGGTCACCGGCCTGGCCGGACTGGTCACGGATGCCGGCGGCATCGTGGCGTGCATCACCGCGACCCGGGGCGAGGCTGGCACCCCGGACCCCGACACCTGGCCACCGGAACGACTCGGACGACGACGGGCCCTGGAGTTGCGGGCGTCGCTGGCCGTGGTCGGCGTCACCGACCACGAGTTCCTCGGCTGGGTCGACGGGACCCTGCACGAGGTGGACGACGACGACGGGGTGGCCGCCGTGGCCGCCGCGATCGAGCGGGTCGCCCCCGCCACCGTCATCACCTTCGGCCCCGACGGCATGACCGGCCACACCGACCACGTCGCCGTCTCGCGCTGGACGACCCGGGCCGTCGCCGCGGCCGAGCCGTCGCCGCGACTGCTGTACGCCACCGGCACGCCGGAGACCCGCCGTCGCTGGATGGCCGTCAACGATCGCACGAACGCCTTCGACCCGGACCTTCCCGTGCAGGTGACGCCCGAGGCCGAACTGGCCCTGCAGGTCCGCGTGACGGGCGACGACCTCGACCGCAAGGTGGTCGCCCTGGCGGCCCAGTCCAGCCAGATCGGCCCCCTGATCCAGCTGCTCGGCGAGGACGCCCTCCGGGACCTGGTCGAGATCGAGGCGTTCCGGACGTGAAGCCCGGACGGCGACGGAACAGCACCGGCTCGCCGGGGCCGATCCTGGTCACCGCCCCGAACCACTGCCTCGCTGGTTCCGCCCTGGTCGATCTCGCCGCCGTCGAGTCTGGACGACTGAGCCCGGGAGATCACGTCCAGCCGAGCTCGCCCCGCGTGGCCCAGTACTGGTGCGACGGCTCCGCGAGGACGCCCAGTCCAGCGAGCTCGTCGTCGGCGAGGTCGAGGTCGGCCGCGGCGACGTTGGCGTCCAGGTGCGCCGCCATGCTGGCCCCCGACAACACCAGCGGTCGGAAGGGCTGGGCGAGCACGGCCGCCAGTGCGACGGCGTCGACCGTGGCGTCGTGGCGTTCGGCGACCTGTCGCAGCGGCGCCGGGATCGCCCCACGCGGGGTCAGCCGCCCATTGGCCACGGCCTCCTTGACGATGACGCCCCACCCGGCCTCGTGCGCGGCCACCAGGGCGGGGCCCACGGACGGCTCCAGCAGGTTCCACGTGGCCTGGACCAGGCGGAAGGGGCCACGACCGTCGGCGGCCACGGCCAGCGCACGCTCGACGGTCGCCGCCTGCCCCGGACCCGACACGCTGAGCCCGACCACCACGCCCGTGGCGGCGAGTGCCCGCAGCGCGTCCAGCACCTCGTCGTCGTCGAGTACGCCCGTCTCCAGCGTGGCGGAGTGGACCTGGTACAGGTCGAGGTGATCGCCCAGCTCGGCACGGGTCTCCCGGAGCTGGCGCCGGAACGTTGCCAGCGAATGGTCCTTGACCTCGTGGACGTCGACGTCGACCTGCCAGTCGGCCGTGTAGGTGTAGCCCCACTTGGACCCGACCGTGAGGTCACCGGCCCGGTCCGGGTGCTCCCGGAGCCAGCCGGCCAGGAACGACTCGGCCAGCCCGTAGGAACGGGCCGCGTCCACGTAGCGGATCCCGAGTTCCCAGGCGCGGTCCAGGACGTCGTGCGCGCGCCGGCGCAGGCCCTCCACGGAGCGGTCGTCGGGCAGGTCGTCGGCGTGCCCGAGGTCGATGTAGGCCGGCCGTCCCAGCGCCGCCAACCCCAGCCCCAGCCGGGTCGTCGCCAGCCCCGTCGCCCCCAGCGACACCACGTCCATGCCATCATCTCCCGTCGTCTCCGCCGCAGGCTAGGGCCGGTGGTTGACCCGGTCGCGGCCGCCCGGTAGGGCTGGGATCCGGCCCCCGAGCGCGACGGCGCTTGACCCTCCCCCCACCGGAGACCCCAGACTCGGGTCACCCGAGCACGGAGCACGCCATGAACGATCTCGTCCCGATCGGCCGGTTCGCCGCGTCGACGCGGTTGTCGGTCAAGACGCTCCGCCACTACCACGACCTCGGACTGCTCGTGCCCGCACGGGTCGACCCCGCGACCCACTATCGCTCCTACCGACTCGGCCAGGCCAACCGCGCCGAGGCGATCCGGACACTGCGGGCCCTGGACCTGCCGCTGGCCGACGTGGCCGTGGTGCTGGACGGTGACGACGAGCAGGCGACCGCCGTTCTCCAGCGCCACCGGCAGCGGCTCGCCACCGAGGTGGCCCGCCACGAACGGATGCTCGGGTACGTCCATCGACTCGTTTCCGGAGAGGAACAGCTCATGCCCTACACCATCGAGACCGCCGAACTCCCGCCCCAGTCGTTCGCCGTCGTCCGGCGGACCACCGACCTCGACCACGTCGGCGAGGTGCTCGGCGAGGCCATGCCCCACGTGGCCGGCGCCGTCGTCGCGGCCGGCGTCCCCATCGTCGGCCCGCCGTTCGTCCTCTACCACGACTTCGACCAGGTGGTGGAGGGCGACATCGACGTGTGCGTGCCGGTTCCCACGGGCGACCTCGACCTGGGCGACGGGGTCGAGGTGCGCAGCATGGCCGGGATCCCCACCGCACGGACGATCCACCGTGGTGCCTACGACGAGGTGGCGTCGGCCTACCACGCGCTGAGCGCCTGGATGCACGCCAACGACCGGCAGCCGGGCGGCCCACCGCGAGAGACCTACCTCAACGACCCCGGGGAGGTCGACGTGGACCACCAGCTGACCCAGGTCGACATCCCCCTCGCCGCGATCGAGACTCCACCGGCCTGACCGCGCACGACTTGCTCCCAGATTGGAACGATTCTAGGCTGGGTCCACGCACCGATGGACGTCCCACCCCCGCCCCATCACGACGATCGCCAGGAGCAGCATCGTGTCAGACAGCCAGTGCCCGGTCACGAGTCCCGAGGCCACCACGACCACCGGCAGTGCCCACAAGATCCCCCGCGGGCCGGCCAACCATTCCTGGTGGCCCGAGGCCCTGAACCTGCGGATCCTGCACCCGGACCACCCGAACGCGGATCCGATGGGGGCGGACTTCGACTACGCCGAGGCGTTCGCCGGCCTCGACCTCGACGCGTTGATCGCCGACGTCGATGCCCTGATGACCGATTCCCAGGACTGGTGGCCCGCGGACTTCGGCCACTACGGCGGGCTGTTCATCCGGATGGCGTGGCACTCGGCCGGCACCTACCGCGTGACCGACGGTCGTGGCGGTGGCGGCGCCGGCGCCCAGCGCTTCGCCCCGCTCAACAGCTGGCCCGACAACGTCAGCCTCGACAAGGCTCGTCGACTGCTGTGGCCGATCAAGGCGAGGTACGGCCGCGCGATCTCGTGGGCCGACCTGATGATCCTGGCCGGCACCCGGGCGCTGGAGACCATGGGCCTGCAGACCTTCGGGTGGGCCGGGGGCCGGACCGACATCTGGGCACCCGAGGAGGACACCTTCTGGGGTCCCGAGCAGGAGTGGCTGGCCGACGAGCGCTACAGCGGTGACCGCGAACTCAACGGCGACCTGGCCGCGGTGCAGATGGGCCTCATCTACGTCAACCCCGAGGGGCCCAACGGCACGCCCGACCCGATCGCGGCCGCCCACGACATCCGCGAGACCTTCGCCCGAATGGCCATGAACGACGAGGAGACGGTGGCGCTGATCGCCGGTGGCCACACCTTCGGCAAGGCCCACGGCGCCCACCCCGAGGACAGCCTGGGCAGTGAGCCCGAGGCCGCCGGCCTGCACGAGATGGGCTTCGGCTGGACCGGCACCGAGGGCGAGGGCACGGGTCCCGACGCCATGACCAGCGGACTCGAGGGCTCCTGGACCACCACGCCGGTGCAGTGGAACAACGACTACTTCCGTCTGATGTTCGCCTACGACTGGGAGTTGACCCACAGCCCGGCCGGCGCGCAGCAGTGGACGCCCGTCGGGGAGGTGGCCGAGGCCGACATGGTCCCCGACGCCCACCGCGAGGGCATGACCCACCCGCCGATGATGTTCACCACCGACCTGTCGCTCAAGGAGGACCCGGCCTACCGGGCGATCTCGGAGCGCTTCGCGCAGGACAACGACGCCTTCGCCGAGGCGTTCGCGCGGGCGTGGTTCAAGCTCACCCACCGCGACATGGGCCCGATCGACCGCTACCTCGGCCCGCTGGTCCCCGACGAGGAGCTGGTGTGGCAGGACCCGGTGCCGGCCGTGGACCACGACCTGGTCGACGACGACGACGTGGCCGCGCTCAAGCAGGCCGTGCTGGACTCGGACCTGACGATCCCACAACTGGTCAACACCGCGTGGTCGTCGGCCTCGACGTTCCGTCGCACCGACATGCGTGGCGGCGCCAATGGCGGCCGGATCCGCCTGTCGCCCCAGATCGACTGGGACGTGAACGTGCGCTCGGGCGTTCCCGGCGTGCTCACCACCCTGGAGGCCATCCGGTCCGACTTCCACGACCGGCGCTCCGACGACACCCGGATCTCCCTGGCCGACCTGGTCGTGCTGGCCGGCGGTGCCGCGGTCGAGGCCGCGGCCACGGCCGGCGGGTGGGACGTGGAGGTGGCGTTCACCCCGGGTCGCACCGACGCCAGCCAGGACCAGACCGACATCGAGTCGTTCAACTACCTGGAGCCGATGGCGGACGGGTTCCGCAACTACCTGCAGAAGGACGGCGAGATCCCGCCGGAGCACCTGCTGCTGGACCGGGCCTTCATGCTGGAGTTGTCCGGGCCCGAGATGGCGGCCCTGCTGGGGGGCCTGCGGGTCCTGGGCGCGAACGTCGGCGACGAGCCGCACGGCGTGCTCACCGACCGCGTCGGGACGTTGTCCAACGACTTCTTCGTCAACCTGCTCGACATGGGCACGGTGTGGGAGCCGGTCGGTGAGGCCGACGACCTGTTCGAGGGTCGCGACCGCCACACCGGCGACAAGCGGTGGGACGCCACCCGCGTGGACCTGGTCTTCGGTTCCAACGCCCAACTTCGGGCCGTCGCGGAGGTGTTCGCCAGCGACGACGCCGCCGACGAGTTCGTCCAGCGCTTCGTCGAGGGTTGGACCAAGGTCATGAACCTGGACCGCTTCGACCTGCGCTAAGACGACCCGGGCACCGATTCGGGCACCGAACCTGGCACCGAACCTGGCACCGAACCTGGCACCGAACGTGGGGCCGCCCCGATCCGGGGCGGCCTCCGTCGTGGCAGGGCGTCCCGGGCGGCGCCGGCAGCGGGCCGGGCGGCGAGTACGTCGCGGACCAGGTCGACCACCTCGGGGTGGGTCACGAGCTGCCCGTGCGGAACGGCCACGGCGGCGACGCGAACCGGTCCGCCGTCGGGGATGCGACGCCATCGTCCCCGGCCGGACGCCGACCCGGCCCGAACCATGGTGTCCCCGAACACGATGTTGAGGACGTGGGCCCGATCCTCGCGCAGCCGCCCCACCACGAGGTGGTGGTCGACACCGTCCAGCCACGGTCGGTCCGGGGTCACGAGCCCGGACCACAGGTCGTCGACACCACGACCGCCGGGCACGTCGGCGACCAGGGTGCCGAAGCGCAGGTCCTTGATGCCCCGTGACCGTCGGTCGAGCAACGCACCGATCGGGGCGCTGTGCGGCGAGGCATGCCGCAGGGACCAGCTGACGACGTTGGCGACCTTCTCCAGCCACGCACCCAGGTGCGGGGTGCCGAGGTAGACGACCTCGCGCAGCGGCTCGGTCCACGTGCACCCCCGCTGGGGCGCGACGTCGCAGGCGGCCCGCACGACCAGGCCACCCATCGAGTGCGCCACGAGGGTCAGCCGGGTCACGGGCACCGGCCACCCGGTGGTCACGGCCTCCAACAGGTCGGCGAGGTCGTCCCCGTTGCGCCCGATCGGCCGACCCGAGGCGTAGCGCACCGCCAGCGGTGTGGCGCCCGCCGACCCGGCGAGTCCCGGCAGCGGTCCACCCCAGACCGCGTCGGAGTCGACCAACCCGTGGACGAAGACCACGAGGTGGCCGGTCGGGTCCGGGTGGGCGGCCAGCAGTCCGGCGGCATCGGATGCGACCGCGACCCCGTCGGCGACGAGTTCGACCTCCAGGTCCAGTTCGGGCGCGACCGCCAGCAACTCGGCGTCGATCGACCCGGCCGCGATCGCCCGCGCCTTGCGCGCAGTCGACGACGACGGGGCCGGGTCGACCCGGCCGAGCGATGCCACGGCCACCTCACCCAGGCCACGCAGTCCCGCCCGGACGGCGTCGTGCACACCGTCGACGACGACGTCATGGACCTGCTTGACCGGTCGTCCGACCGGGCCGACCCACCGGAATCCGCCGTCGGTGATCGCCCGATGCATGTCCTGGACGGTGGTGGCCACGACCCGGTCGGCAACGGTCGTGACCAGCCTGGCCCACCCCTGCGCCTGCGTCGTCGGCGACACGTGGCTCCCCTCGGGCCGATCGCGAGACCGTACCCCGGGGCCTTGGCCGGACATCAGCCGTCGTCGAGGTCCACCGACACCTCACCACCGATGTAGTTCGCGCAGATCTGCTCGTCGAGCTCCCCGTCGGGGAACATCATCTCCAACGTGTAGTCGTCGATCCGGGAGCAGAAGTCGTCCACGATGGGATCGCCGTCGCCGTCCTCGGCGACGGGCTCGTCGTTGCCATTCCCGGCCGCGTCGCCCCCCTCGCCGGGACGCGTGACGACCTCGTCGCCGTCGGACGTTCGACACGCCGACCCGCCCCCCGACGCGACCGTCGCGGTGATGCACTCCCACTCGTCGATGACCACGTAGGCGCCGCTGCCCTCCGGCACGACCGGTGGATCGTTGTGGTAGGTGTCCAACAGGTCCTCGGCCGCCTCGCAGTCGAGGTCCCCCGAGACGATCTCGACGATCGCCTCCCCTCCCGGGGTCGCGACCGTGTCACACACCTGGGGACCGACCGGCGCCGCCGCGACCGTGGCTGACGGCGTCGGACTCGGCGTGGGACTCGGGGTCGGTGTCGGGGTCGGCGTCGGACTGGGCGTCGGGGACGGGCTCGGGGTGGGAGACGGCGTCGGACTGGGCGTCGGCGACGGACTGGGCGACGGCGACGGACTCGGGGTCGGACTGGGCGATGGCGACGGACTCGGCGACGCGGTCGGCGACGTCGAGGCATCGACCGAGACGGTCGACGCACCGCCCCCACAGGCCGCCATGACGAGGACCGCAGCACACAGCCACACGCGGACCGGCTTCATCAGACCCTCCCTGGTCGTCCATCGGGAGCCGTCGCGAGCCACGGTGATACGTCGGACTGGCCGGGACCGGCAACGCGGTCCTGCCTACGCTCCGTCGCCCGGACGGCGACGGACCACGAGGTGGCGACATGGCAGCTGACCCGAGCCCTCCGACGTCGCAACCCGAGCGGCCGGACACGCGCGAGCGGCTGCGACGGATCATCTTCGAGGCCGACACGCCGGGCGGCAAGGCCTTCGACGTCGTCCTGCTCCTGCTGATCGTGGCCAGCGTGCTGCTGGTGATGTGGGAGAGCGTGCCGGGCGTCCGCGAGTCGAACCCGGCCCTGTTCGCCACCCTGGAGTGGTCCATCACCCTCCTGTTCACCCTCGAGTACGCCGCGAGGCTGTGGACGGCGCCGTCGCCGGGACGATACGCCCGCAGCTTCTTCGGCGTCATCGACCTGCTGTCGATCCTGCCGGTCTACCTCGCGCTGGTGGTCCCGGGCGCGCAGTCGCTGCTGGTCGTGCGGTCGCTGCGGCTGATGCGGGTGTTCCGGGTCTTCAAGATGGCCCACTTCATGCGCCAGGCCAACTTCCTGCTGGACGCCGTGCACGCCTCGGCCCGCAAGATCGCCGTGTTCCTGATGACGGTCGTGCTGATCAACGTGATCGTGGGCTCGACCATGTACGTCATCGAGGGCGCGGACAATGGCTTCGACTCGATGTTCCGCGGCGTCTACTGGTCGATCGTGACGATGAGCACGGTCGGGTTCGGCGACATCGCTCCCCAGACCGGACTGGGCCAGGTGCTGGCGGCCGGGCTGATGATCCTGGGCTACAGCGTGATCGCCGTGCCCACCGGGATCGTGTCGGCCGAGGTCGCCTCGGCCAGGGCCACGGCCGCCCCCAAGGGCACCTGCCCCGACTGCGGCTGGGACGACCACGACCACGACGCCGCCTACTGCCTGCGCTGCGGTGGCGTGCTGTCGACCAGTCGCCCCCGCCCGCGTCACGAACCCGGGACCCGCCCCGCCGAGTGAGGCACCTCGATGCCGCGGGAACGGTCCGGTGCCGGGTCGAAGCGGGCCAGTTCGGCCGCGCACAGCGCCGGCTTGCCCAACCACACGACCGATCCCGGATGCAGGGTCTCGTCGTCGACGACGTCGTCGCCGCCGACGACCCTCGTCCGCTGGCACCTCCGGTCCGTCGCCCCCATGCCTGCCCCCAACGAGGTCTGCCCGGCCCGAGCCGGCGACGCCCCCCGACGTCCACCTCCACCCTGCCGGCTCGACGAGGCGGGCGCAACGGACCGGCGACCCTCTTGCCCGGGACTCCGGACCCGGTCGCAGGACTCGGCCACGGACCGGAGGGCCCAGCCACCCGCGTAGTCTCGTGCCCATGACCACGGCCTACCTCGCCCCTCGCGGCTTCGAGGACCAGCTCGACCAGGAACTGGGTCGTGCCGGCGCCGCCGTGGTCGCCACCCATGGTCGGCTGCGGATCGCCGAGGGCCGGCCGGTGCACGCGGCCTGGTCGGCCACCACGTGGTGGGACGCCGAGCACATCCCGATCCGGTCCATCGGCGACGCCGCACGAGAGCTGCGTGACCGGCAACGAAACTGGGCCCTGTACGCACCGACGCACCGAGGTCGCGCCGAACTGGTGCAGGACCGCCTGCCACACGTCTCCGCCGCGCCGCTGGAGCTGGGCGAGGTCGCCCCGGACGCGCCACTGGGCGCATGGACACTGCTCGAGCGCGACCTCGTGCTGGCGGCGACCCGGTGCTCCAACCCGTTCCCCAACGGCCAGCCCACCTTCGTCGAGGACCGCCACGGTCCGCCCAGCCGCGCGTACCTGAAGTTGTGGGAGGTGTTCGCGCGGCTGCGCCGGCAGCCGGGACCGGGCGACCGCTGCCTGGACCTGGGGGCGGCACCCGGGGGCTGGACGTGGTTGCTGGCCCGGACCGGTGCCGACGTGCTCGCCATCGACAAGGCCCCGTTGCACCCCGCCGTCCACGCCCTGCCCAACGTGACCTGGCAGGACGGGTCGGCCTTCGCGTTGGACCCGACCGAGGTCGCGGTGGTCGACTGGTGGTGCAGCGACATCATCGCCTACCCCGAGCGCCTGCTGGACCTGGCCTCGACCTGGCTCGCGTCCGGCCGGGTCCGCAACCTGGTCTGCACGATCAAGTTCCAGGGCCGGACCGACCACGACGTCGCCACCCGGTTCGCGGCGCTGCCCGACGCCCAGGTGTTCCACCTCGACCAGAACAAGCACGAGCTCACCTGCGTGGTGCTCGACGCCCGGTGACGTCGCCCGGTGGACGTCGGCCGGCCGAGGGGCCGTACGGGACCGGGTCGTGCCGGGGTTATGGTCCAGCCGAGGTTGCCGACGGGCGACCAGCGTCGATGGGAGTTCCTGGTGGAGACCGAACTGGCCGTTGGTTGGACCGAGCTGGGGATGGCGGTGCTGTCGGCGGCCGTGATCTTCGTGGCGGTGATCACCTACACCCGGCTGGCCGGGCTCCGCAGCTTCTCCAAGATGTCGTCGTTCGACTTCGCGTCGACCGTGGCCATCGGCTCGACCATGGCGTCGGTCGGCATGTCGCAGTCGTCGCTGCCGGTCGGCCTGGCGGTCCTGGCGACCTTCTACGTCATGCAGGTCGTGGTCGCGCTGCTGCGACGGCGCAGCAACATCAACCGGGTGGTCGACAACCAGCCCCTGCTGCTGGTGGCCAGGGGCCGGCTCCTGCACGACCACCTCGCCGCGACCCGGGTGACCGTGGAGGACGTCCAGTCCAAGCTGCGCGAGGCGAACGTCGGCACGTGGGACCAGGTGCACGCGGTGGTGCTGGAGACCACCGGCAACATCAGCGTCGTCCACGGCGGTCCCCCACCCGACCCGGGGCTGTTCAGCGGTGTCCGCGGCGCGGACCTGCTGACCGGACCCCGCGGCTGACACCAACGGGCGACCGGCCCTCGGGCGAGTAGGGTCGCCGCGGGGACAGGGGTGGGCATGGGGACACGCACCGGGGCGCTGGCCGCGATCGGCAACACCCCCCTGGTCCGCCTGGAACACCTGACCACCCCGGACATGGCCGAGGTCTGGGTCAAGATGGAGGGGGCCAACCCCACCGGGTCCTACAAGGACCGCATGGCCGTGGCGATGGTCGAACAGGCCGAACGACGCGGCGAACTGGCCCCCGGCCAGGCCGTGGTGGAGTACACCGGCGGGTCGACCGGCAGTTCGCTGGCGTTCGTGTGTGCGATCTCGGGACATCCCCTGCACATCGCCACCTCCGACGCGTTCGCGGCCGAGAAGCTGGACACCATGCGGGCCCTGGGCGCCGACCTCGACGTCGTGGCCAGCCCCGAGGGGATCCACCCCGGCCTGATCCGCGAGGTCATGGCCCGGGCCGAGGCGATCGCCGAACGGGAGGGCGCCTACCCCACCGACCAGTTCACGAATCGCGACATGGTGGTCGGCTACCGCGAGATGGGCGTCGAGATCGTCGACCAGGTCGACGGGAAGATCGACGCCTTCTGCACCTACATCGGGACGGCCGGGTGCTTCCTGGGCGTCACGCAGGTGCTTGCCGAACACCACCCCGACACGCTGCGCGTCGGCATCGAGCCGGCCGAGTCCGCGGTGCTGTCGGGCGAGGAGCCCGGGACCCACCGGATCGAGGGTGGCGGCGTCGGCTTCGTCCCGCCGTTGCTGTCGACGTCCGACATCGACCGCATCGAGACGGTCAGCACCGACGAGGCGATGGCGATGGCCCGCCGTGCGGCTCGCACCGAGGGCATCTTCTCCGGTCCGTCCACCGGCGCGAACCTGGTCGTCGCACGGCGACTGGCGGCCGAACTTGGGCCGGGACATCGTGTCGTGACCGTCCAGTGCGACTCGGGCCTGAAGTACCTCGCCGGTGACCTGTACCGCGACGGCGACGCCTGACCAGTCGCCTGCCCGGGGTGGGAACAGACGAGGGTGCCCCGGGGGTTTGGTGGGACAGGACGGCTTGGTCGGACAGGCCGACGACGGGAGACGACCATGCGAATCGCGACACTCGGGGCCGGCAGCATCGGCGGGACCCTTGGCGTGCTGTGGGCCCGGGCGGGCCACGAGGTGGTGTTCAGTTCGCGACACCCCGACCAGCTCGCCGACCTGGTCGCCCAGGCCGGGGGCAACGCCAGCGCCACCGACCCCGACTCGGCCGTGGCCGACGCCGACGTCGTGCTGGACGCGCTGCCCTACGGGAGCTCGCTGGAGCTGGACCCGGACCTGGTGGCCGACACGGTGATGCTCACGGCGTCCAACTACTACCCCGGCCGCGACGGCGACATCGACCTGGACGGCGCCACGCAGTCCGAGGCGGTCGCCCGCCGACTGCCGGACACGCGCGTGGTCAAGGCGTTCAACATGATGGCCGCCACGGTCATGCGCGACCACGTCGACGGCGAGGTGACCGGTGCGGTCGTGTTCGTCGCCGGCGACGACCCCGACGCCGTGGCGATCGCCGAGGACCTCGTCCGTGACGCGGGCTTCACCCCGGTCGTGAGCGGCGACCTTGCCTCCGGCGCCCTGTTCGAGCCCGGGACGGAGGTCTACGGCGTCCGGGTGTCCCCGGAGGAAGCCCGCCGGGTGGTCGCTGACGCCGACACGGACCGGTGAGGCCAGCTTCGCCCACCGCGTCCGCCCGGCGTGCACCACCAGCGCCGTCGTCGACGTCCGACGCGAACTCGAGCCCGACACCCGGCGGGGTCTGCGGTGGACGGGGCAGGGGCGATCGGGGCGTGGTCGGACGCGGTGCGGCATGCTGGCGACACGCGATGGATCGCGCGGCCGGCCAGGAGGAGACGTCGTGAACGAGGGAGCCGCCACGCCACGCCTGGTCGAGTTGCCCGCGGGCTGGGCCGAGACCCGCGACGCCCTGCACCAGCTCGCCTTCTTCGCCATCGCCCCGTGGCGCTACGCCGCGCAGGGACGACTCGGCCTGGTGGCGACGCCGGGTGGGTTCGGGACGCCGTGGCTCGACGACGCCTCCGGGCCGACGCGCGTGCGCATGGACGGCGTCGAGCTGGTGGTCGAGTCGTCGTCGGACGAGGCGCGACGGACCCGACCCGGGTCGGTGCGTGACGCCTGCCGGAGCCTGGACATCACCCACCGCGACACCTGGTTCGACGACTTCCACGACCCGCTGGCCCCCGACGATCCGGATGCCGCCCTGGTCCTGGACCGGGATGCCGCCGACGCCGTGGCGGCGTGGTTCGCCCTCGGCACGGCCGCCCTGGAGCAACTGGCGTCCACCCCCGGCGCCCGGGACCCGTCCAGCGTGCAGTTGTGGCCCGAACACTTCGACCCGGCCGTCGAGGTGGGCTCGGCGGAGGCGGGACAGCGCGCCAGCTACGGGGCCTCCCCCGGCGACGCCGCCCACGACCAGCCCTACCTGTACGTCGCGCCGTGGGCCGCTCGTCCGGACCACGACTGGTTCGACGACCACGCCTTCGGCGGCGCGTCGTTGTCCCACGGCGACCTCGTGGCCAGCGACGACCCGTTCGCGACCGCGGTCGCCTTCCTGCGCCACGGCCACGACCTGCTCACCGGCTGACCCGGCGAGCGCTCGGCCGGCTAGCCCCGGTCGGGATCGGCCAGGGCCTGTCGGACCGCGACGTCGAGGTCGGCGCGCGTGGCGACGGGGCTGCTGGTGGGGAAGCTCGAGGTGAGGAAGTGCTGGGCCCAGGGGAAGCAGGCTGCCTCACGGGGCGCGTCGGCCAGCAGCGGCGAGCCGAACGTGTTGGCGGTGACCGCGACGTCGTCGAGCGGGACCTGCAACGCCCGGCCCATCTCGTCGGGGTCGAACACCAGCCCGAACGGCACCGAGTCCGGGTCGAGCAGCCGCCCGCCGTAGTCGACCGACAGGTTGCCCTCCAGCCACAGTCGCTGTTCGAGCGGCTGCATGGAGGCGTCCGCCAGGTCGGCGACGAGTGCGAGCCGGTTCGGGCGGTCGGTGCCGGCCACGTCGACGACGACCTCGCCCCGGTGGGTGGTCGTCACGACCGCCCGGCTGGTGCTGGCCGCGGAGAACCCCTGGCCCGGGTCGTAGCTGATCGTGTTGGACTCGTAGTCGCAGATGATCCACGACAGCATCCCGCTGCGGCGGTCCTCGGCGATGAGGTAGAACTCGACCCGGATGCCCCAGAACACCGAGGTGTGGATGGTGAACGCGGCCACGATCCCAACGTGCCGGGGCTCGGTCGCATCGAAGATCGACGCGGGGGCCAGGTCGTAGTGCGGCGGCAGTCGGCGCCGGGCCGCGTCCGGGTCGACCAGTTCGTGGGCCAGGAAGAACGCGTAGGGCTCGACGACGAACCCGATCGATTCGTCGTCGTCACTGGCCCGTGCCACGATCCGCTTCTGCACCGACACCGGCAGCCGGGCCAGCAGCTCGGCTCGCCCATGCAGCCGCCCGACGTCGCGGGGGCTGACCTTGGCCTCGGTGAGCCCCACGAACTCGTGCAGATCCGACTGGTCCATCGCGCATCGCCTCCCCGGCCGGACCGACCGACCTCGTCCGCGACGAGGCTAGGGCCAGCCGGCCGGGGTGTGGCCGAGGAGCCACCCGTCACCGGGCGGACGACAGTTCGGGGGCGTAGGGCGGCGGGATCCGGTTCATCGTGGCCTGTTCGTAGGCGTAGGCGTACCCGAGCAGGTCGGGCTCGCTGAACGCCGGGCCCATCAACTGCAGTGAGAACGGCGTGCCGTCGTCGTCCACCCCGGCCGGCACCAGCACGCCCGGGTAGCCCGAGAAGCTGGCCAGGGCCGAGCCACCACTGCTCATCAGCAGCGCGTCGAGGTCGTTGGCCGCCAGCAGCGCGTCGAGCCCGGCCCGCATGGTGGCGGGCGCGAACGCGACCGCGGCGAGGTAGTCGGGATCCTGCATCGACCCGCGGGTGGCCTCGCGTTGCAGCCGGACCAGGATCTCCGGGGCGATCGGGAAGTCCGGGTCCTCACTGGCCGCCAGCACGTCGGCGTGGGACTGCACGTCGGCGTCCGGGCGGTAGGCCTGCAGGTACTCCCCCAGCTGGGTCTTGATCTCGGTCTCGGAGATCAACTGGTAGTAGTTGCCCGACAGGCTGCGCATCTCGTCGAAGGCCTCGATGTCGTCGACGACCGTCGCCCCCAGGTCCTCCATCACGCCGATCGCCGGTTCGACGTCGTCGTTGAAGTAGGTCCGCAGGACCCCGATCCGCGCACCCTCCAGGGCGTCGGTGGTCAGCCCGGCGGTGTAGCTGTCGGGCAGTTGGTCGATGCTGGCCTCGGTGCGCGGGTCGGCCGCGTCGTACCCGGCGATCACGTCGAGCATCTCGGCCGCGTCGGTGACCGTGCGCGTCATCGGCCCGGCCACGTCGAAGGTCAGCGCGAACGGGATGACGCCGGTGCCACTGACCAGCCCCCGGGTGGGCTTGACCCCGGCCAGGCCGTTGGTGGTGACGGGACCGCGGATCGAGCCGAGCGTGTCGGTGCCGATCGACAGGATCCCGTAGCTGGCGGCCATCGCGACCGCGGGACCGCCACTGGAGCTCCCCGGAGGCCCGAGGTCGTAGGGGTTGAAGGTGCGTCCGCCGGCCGAGCTGTAGCCACCGGCGCCGCCGTGGGCCCACTCGTCCATGTTGCCCTTGGCCAGGATGACCGCGCCCGCGTCGCGCAACCGTGCCGTCAGCGTCGCGTCGGCGTCGGGGACGGAGTCCGACAGCGTCGCCGACCCGCCCGTGGTGGGCATGTCGGCGGTGTCCACGTTGTCCTTGAGGACCACCGGGATGCAGTGCAGCGGCCCGACGGGGCCGGACCGGGCATAGGTCCGGTCGAGCCGCGTGGCCTGGCGACGCGCATCGGGCGCGGTCGTGATGATCGCGTTCAGCTCGGGGCCCCCGTCGTCGTAGGCGCGGATGCGCAGCAGCGACTCGTTGACGACGTCGGCACAGGTCGTGGAGCCGTCGGCCAGCGCCGCACGGACGTCGGCGACCGTGGCCTCGACCACGGTGAACGGCTCGTCGGGTTCGACCTGCGCCACCGCGGAGGACGAGGCCACGAGCGCCGCGGCGGCGACGGTGACGAGGAGCAGGAGTGAACGGGGGGATGGGCGCATGGCGGGGGGGCTCCAGGGTCGGGCGGGCAGGTCGGGCGGGCCGGTCGGGCGGGCCGGTCGGGTGGGCAGGTCGGGTGGGGTCGATCGGGACGGTGCGTGCTACTCCTCGTCGGCCGGGTCGATGCTGACCGGCTGGATGGTGGTGACCGTGGCCGGTGCTCCACGTCGTGCGCTGGCCGCCGTCGCGGACGGCTCTGGCGGGCGTCGGAGGTGGAAGTCGGTGACCTCCTGGTAGGCCGCACCGACGGCCAGCAGGCGTTCCTCGCCGTAGGCCGGACCGGCCAGCAGGGCACCCTCGGGCACCGTCTGCCCGGCCGGCCCGTCCTGGGTGAACCCGATCGGCAGCGCCAGCAGCGGCAGCCCGGGACCGTCGAACTGGCTGGCCGAGGTGACCAGGCACACGTCGCACTGGGTGAACAGCTGGGTCATGATCCGTTCCAGCAGCAGGAAGCGACCCTGCTGGACCTTGATGTAGCTGTCGCCGCTCTGGAACATGCCGTTGGCGAAGCGGGTGAGCCGGTTGCCGAACAGTCGGACGTCGTCACGCAGGAACTCCATGAACGGTCCGGTCGGCTCGGCCGTGGAGCCACCGAGGGTGCCCTGCAGCGTCGACCAGTCGTCGGGAAGGGTGATCTCGCCGACGACGTCGGCACCGAGGTCGACCAGCTGGTCGACGAACGCGCGCCGCAGCGCGGCGACCTCGGCGTTGTTGGTGTCCAGGTAGCCCGGCATCATCCCGACCCGGGTGCCATAGCGGATGCGTGGGCGGCGGCCGCCAACGGGCGTGGCCGCGCGGATGAAGTCGGGTGGCTCGGGGAGGCCCTGGGTGCGCGGGTCCAGCGGGTCGGCCCCGGCCAGCACCTGCAGCAGGATCGCGGTGTCCATGACGGTCTTGGCCATGGGACCGACGTGGTCGCGGGTGAAGGTCAGCGGCACGACGCCGTGCAGCGACACCCGCCCGAAGGTCGGTTTGAGGCCGGTGATGCCCTCGGCCTGGCTCGGTGAGGTGACCGAGCCGCCGGTCTGGGTGCCGATGCCGGCCGTGGCCATGCGCGCCGCGACCGCGGCGCCCGTGCCCGACGACGAGCCGCTGGGGCTGTAGCGCACGTCGTCGGGGGT
The DNA here is from genome assembly GCA_963735045.1 of uncultured Nitriliruptorales bacterium. Classification (GTDB taxonomy): domain Bacteria; phylum Actinomycetota; class Nitriliruptoria; order Nitriliruptorales; family Nitriliruptoraceae; genus Salsipaludibacter. The sequence continues at coordinate 1,905,231 of CAVTIZ010000003.1, forward strand.
CCAGGCATTGCGGGTGGTCGGGACATTGGTGCCGGGGACGGTGGCGCGGCCGCCGGCGAGGTTGCCCATCTGGGCCTTGCCGAGCACGACCCCGCCCGCCTCGCGCAGGCGCACGATCGCGGTGCCGTCGTAGTCGGGCACGAAGCCGTCATAGACCAGCGACCCGGCCCCGGTGACCAGGTCCGCGGTGTAGTAGTTGTCCTTGGGTGCCAGGCCGACCCCGGCCAGGACGTCGCGGTCGTCGGTCCCGGCGGCCGCGGCCAACAGCTGGGCGCGGGTGGGGCGGTCGGCGTAGGCCTGCAGGACGGGGTCGATCGCCTCGATGCGGTCGGCGTAGGCAGCGATGATGTCGGCCGGCGTCGCGATCCTGCGGCGCAGCAGGAGCACGATCTCCGGGATGGTCGCCTCGGTGTGGTCGTCGAGGACGATCGGTCGCAGGTCCCGGGCCGCCGGGACGCGGGGGCGGGTCGTGGTCGGGGCCGCGGCGGCCACGGCCGGCGGCGCGGCGACGAGTCCGCTGGCCGCCGCGGCGGTGGTCAGCCAGGCGAAGCGGTTGAGGACCCAGCGACGCGAGACGCGGGTGTCCTGCGGCTGGTCGTCCGGGGAGACCGGTTCGGGCACGAGGTCGACGTGGTCGGTCATTCCTCGCCCCGTTCGGTCCACGTCCACATCGGCGACGGATACAGCGCCGGGACGTGGAACTGCGCGTCGATCTCGACGTCGGCGATGTCGACGTCGTCGCGGATGATGGAGCGGGCGTTGGACAGCACCGTGGCCTGGTCCATGACCGCGTCGTCGTCGTCTTCGGGCAGGACCGAGATGTCGATCCCGAGCAGGTCGAAGCGTGTCAGGATGTAGGTGTCGAGCTCGTCGTCGGTGGGGGGTGGCATTGCGGGCCTCGGTGGTCGGGGGGACTCCGGACTCGCACCACTCCACCCTCCCGCCATTGCCCCCGGCTTTCCGCCGCGTGAACGTTGGCCGCCTCCGCGCACCGTTTCGTGCCCACTCGCGCCATGCCAGACGGGGGGCGGTCGGGATCGGCTCGTAGGGTGGCGGACGTCGCCGACCGTCGGAGCAGCCATGGGGCCGAGCCCGTCGTCACCGGCCGACGGTGGGTCACGACCACCCACGATCGTGTTCGCCTACGGCTCGCTGCTGCATCCCGAGTCGTTGGCGACCACCGTCCGGGATCGCGCGGTCACGGACTGCGTGCCGGCCACGGCCCCCGGCTGGCGGCGCGACTTCGGCGTCGCCTTCCCCAACGACGGGACCCAGTCCGACAAGGCCTACCTCGACGAGCGGGGCCGGCGCCCACCCGTCGTGCGGTTCGCCAACCTCGTGCAGGCCCCGGCGGTCGCGGCCAACGGCATCCTGGTCCCGGCCACGTCGGGCGACCTCGCACGCCTGGTGCGACGAGAGCGCCGCTACGCGTTGGAGGCGATCGCCGTCGAGAGCGCCCACGGACCCGTCCGGGCGTGGGCCTTCCTCGGTCGCCCCGAGTTCACGCGACGCCGCGACGTCGACACGGGCTGGTGTGCGCGTTCCTACCTGCAGCGGCTGACCCACGGCGCGGCGTACTGGGACACGCGGTCGGCCGGCTTCCTCGCGACGTTCCACCAGACCACGACCTTCCCACATCCGGACCGCACGATCGATCTCGTCCGCCAGACGGCCCGAGACCGGGGGTCGTGGGGCTAGGTTGGGCCCAGCCGTCGGGGTGCGGCGCTCGTCGGGGCGTCACCGCTCGTCCCGCGCTGCACGCTCCACCACACGATCAACGAGTTTCCCATGGGCCAGGCAATCGGCCAGTCACTGCCGTTCGCGATCGGCGTGGCGATCAGCCCCGTCCCGATCATCGCGATCATCCTGATGCTCTTGTCGTCCCGCGCCGGGGCCAACAGCGCGGCCTTCCTGGGTGGCTGGTTCGTCGGGGTGACCGGGGCAGCCGTCGTCCTGCTGGTCGTGGCCAGCGGGGCAGGCGCGGGCGACTCGGGTGGCCCGTCGACCACGGCGGGCATCGTCAAGCTGGTCCTGGGGCTGGCAGCGCTGGCCCTGGCGATCAAGAACCTGCGGAACCGGCCGGGCCCGGACGGCGAGGCCGAACTTCCCGGCTGGCTCAAGACCATCCAGTCCATCACCCCGGTCAAGTCCCTGGGGCTCGGTGTCCTGCTGTCCGCGCTGAACCCGAAGAACCTGCTGATGATCGCCGGCGGCATGGCGGTGATCGGTCCCCTGGGGCTGTCGACCAGCGACGCCACCGTCGCGGTCGCGGTGTTCGTGCTGATCGCGATCAGCACGGTGCTGGCGCCGGTGATCGTGTATCGGGTGGCCGGGCAGCGGGCCGAGCGCATCCTCGACGGCCTCCGCGACTGGCTGGCACGCGAGAACGCCGTCGTGATGGGCGTGCTGTTGCTGGTGATCGGCGTGGTGCTCGTCGGCCAGGCCATCGCCACCCTGGCCTGACGCGACGACCTCGCTCACGCCTCGACGCGGCCCAGCCCGCGGCCACCGATGTCGTTGAGGTCGGACACGCCGAACCGGTCGCGGCGACTCACCGAACCAGGGTGGTCGTGGCCTCGACGTGGACACCAGCCCCAGCTCAGGTCGACACCGGCTCAGGTCGACCTCGGCTCAGGTCTGGTCGACCTCGCTGCCACGCGGCCAGTACCGCAGGTCGCGGCAGGCCTCGACGAAGGTCGTGGCCGCATCGGTGTCGACCAGCTCGATCCAGCCGTCGTCGAGGTCCTCGGCGACGCCGACCTTCTCCAGCAGGGGCATGGCCGCGGCGGTCCAGCCGACGAACTTGCGGTGGGCGTGGGCGTCGGACACGAAGTCCTGCGCTGCCGCGTCGGCGGCCAGCGTGGTGGCGCCCTCCTCGGACACCAGGACCACGACCGCGTCGTAGAGCACCGACGGCCCGCCGTCGACCTTCTGCCTGGCGTCGACGTGGCCGTCGGCGCTGTCGGTGACGCCGCCGACGGTGGGTGCGACCACCTCGAGCATCGCGCCCTCGTCGGCCACGGCCCGTTCGACGGCCGCGAAGAGGTCGGCATCGACCCCGTCAGTCACCAGCACGCCGACCTTGCGCCCGGCGAACGAGTCCGGCCCGTTGCGCAGGATGCTCAGTGCCGGGGACTCGTCCAGGTCGGTGCGGGTCGGCCGGGCGGCCTCGGCGGCGTCGGGCAGGGACGCCATGCCGAGCCCGTCGGCGACCTCGGTGGCCAGCTCGTCGTCGATGTTGCGCAGGTGGGCGACCATGCGCTCGCGGATCGCCCCGACCTCGCACTTGGACAGCTCGAAGGTCAGGGCGTCGGCGATGTGGCGCTGCTCGACGTCGGTCTGGCTGACGTAGAACTGCCTGGCCTGGCTGTAGTGGTCGGCGAAGGTCTCGGAGCGCACGCGTCGCTTCGTGCCCTCGACCGCCTCGGGGTGGGACCGGAAACCGCCGGCGTGGTCCTCACGAGGTCCCGGCGACGCGTCCTGGCCGTTGCTGCCCCAGCTGTTGGGCTCGTAGTTGGCGCGGCCGGTCGGGTTCTGCATCGCCATGTGCCCGTCCTGCTGGAAGTGCGAGACGGGGCAGCGTGGCGCGTTGACCGGGATGTGGGTGAAGTTCGGTGATCCGAGCCGCTTGAGCTGGGTGTCGAGGTAGGAGAAGTTGCGGCCCTGCAGCAGCGGGTCGGCGGTGAAGTCGATGCCCGGCACGACGTTGCCGGTGTGGAAGGCCACCTGTTCGGTCTCGGCGAAGAAGTTGTCGACCACCCGGTCCAGCACCATCCGCCCGACGGGGCGGACCGGCACCAGCTCCTCCGGGATGATCTTGGTCGCGTCGAGGACGTCGAAGTCGAACGAGTCCGCGAACTCCTGGTCGAACAGCTGCATGCCGAGCTCCCACGCCGGGGGGTCGCCGGCGGTGATGGCGTCCCACAGGTCACGGCGGTGGAAGTCCGGGTCGGCGCCGTTGAGCTTGAGGGCCTCGTTCCACACCACCGACTGCAGCCCCTGCTCGGGCTTCCAGTGGAACTTGACGTAGGTCGAGTTGCCGTCGCCGTCGAGCAGCCGGAAGGTGTGGACGCCGAAGCCCTCCATGAAGCGGAACGATCGCGGGATGGTGCGGTCGGACATGATCCACATGACCATGTGCATCGCCTCTGGGCTGAGCGAGATGAAGTCCCAGAAGTTGTCGTGGGCGGTCTGGGCCTGCGGGAAGCCCCGGTCGGGCTCGGGCTTGGCGGCATGGATGAGGTCCGGGAACTTCATCGCGTCCTGGATGAAGAAGACCGGGATGTTGTTGCCGACGATGTCCCAGTTGCCCTCGTCGGTGTAGAACTTGACCGCGAACCCACGCACGTCGCGGGCGACGTCGGGCGAGCCCTTGTTCCCGGCCACGGTCGAGAAGCGCACGAAGACGGGTGTCTCCTGCCCCGACCGCTGGAACAGGTCCATGGCGGTCACGTCCGACAGCGACTCGTAGGTGGTGAAGGTGCCGTGGGCGCCGAAGCCACGGGCGTGCACGACGCGCTCCGGGATGCGCTCGTGGTCGAAGTGGAAGATCTTCTCGCGGGCGACGTGGTCCTCGAGCATCGCCGGCCCGCGGGCGCCCGCCTTCAACCAGTTCTGGTCGTCGGAGACGGGGGCGCCCTGGGCGGTGGTCAGGCGCTCCTGGCCGTCGGTGGCATGCTGGCGGGTCTCGCCGCCCGATCCGACCGGGAGGTCGGATCCGGCGACGTCGAGCGTGTCCTCGACGGGGTCGTGGGGTGGCTGGTCGGACGGCGTGTCGGGCATCGTGGCTCCGGGCGCGTGGTGGACGGGTCTCGACGCGGAGGCAGGGGCCGGGCGACCGCTCGCGACCCACCTGCCACGTGTCGCCGTCGTCGATGCGGCCGACCTCGGATCCGTCCCGACGGTGTCGCACTGGCGTTCACCCGCCCCCGGTTCCTGCCGGCACCCCCGTCCAGGTGGGACCCCGCCGGGTGGGGGTGTCTGACCTTCGGGCGCAGTACGGGCCGAGCGCGGGCGTCGCCCGGCGACCGCCGTGCCCGCCTCACCAGTCGACAGTGACATCCTCGAGCAGGTGCGCCAGGCTGCGCGCGTCGCGGACGGCGTTGGCGCCGACGTCGTTGTTGAAGAAGGCCCAGGCATCGTGGCCGTCGGTGACCGCGCGGCGGATGCGGTCGGCCCACGGTTCGAGCTCGTCGCGGCCGTAGCGGTAGTGGTAGCGCTGGCCGCTGGCCCCGTGGAAGCGGACGTAGACCGGCCCGGACAACACCGGTGAGGTGTCGGGCATCTCGGGATCCGACAGCCACACCGGGGCGACGCCGCCGTCGTCGAGGACGGCCCAGACGTCGTCGTGCCACCACGACTCGTGCCGGAACTCCACGGCGTGGTCGACGCCACCCGGCAGCACCGCGACGAAGTCCCGTAGGCGGCCGACGTCACGATGCAGGTTCGGGGGCAGCTGCCACAGCCAGATGCCGAGGAAGGCCTTGAGGTCGGCCGCCGCCGCGACCACGTTGCCGACGGCCTCGGGTGTCCCGTCGCCGAGCTTGAGGCGGTGGGTCACGTAGCGGCTCCCCTTGAGCGCGTAGCGGAACCGGTCGGGAGCGGTGTCGTGCCAACGCCGCACGGAGTTGGCCGTCGGCAGGCGGTAGAAGGTCGCGTTGACCTCGACCGTGGGGAACCGCTGGACGTAGTGGCCGAGCCAGCGGGCCTTGCCCATGCCGTCGGGGTAGAACGAGGGCCGCCAGTCCTCGTACTGCCAGCCACTGGTGCCGATGCGTGCGAGCGCCACCTCGTCCTCCGATCGTCGGCCCTCGTGGGTTGGGCGTCCGACGCGTCACAGGGTGCCGCGGTACGCACCGGGGTGTCGCCGCACGGTGCCACGAAGCCGCGGCCAGGAGCGCTCATCGCGGGCGAGCCCAGGTGTCGGGTCACCTCGCGGCGTGGGTGCTTGACTGGTCGCCGGGACGACCGGCAGGAGCCCGCGATGGACGACACCGACCAGTCGACTGGCGAACGCTTCGTCGACCGGGACCTGCGGAGGGCCACGTTCCGCTCGGTGGACCTGCGCGACGCGACCTTCCGGGGGGTGTGGTTCAACGGGACGGTGATGCGCGGGGTCGAGCTCGTCGGTGTCACCATCGAGGGCGAGGTCGTCGACCTGGTCGTCAACGGCGTGGACGTCGCACCACTGGTCGAGGCCGAACTGGACCGGCGGGACCCCGACCGGGTGATGATGCGGCCCACCGACGCCGCCGGATTCCGGCAGGCGTGGGTGGTGCTGGACCAACGGTGGGCACGCACGATCGCGCGGGCCCGGACGCTGGACCCCGACCTGCTGCAGGAGTCCGTCGACGGTGAGTGGTCGTTCACCCAGACGCTGCGCCACCTGGCGTTCGCGACCGAGACCTGGCTGCACCGTGCGATCCTCGGCGACCCCCGACCGTGGGAGCCGCTCGCCCTGCCGTCCGACGAGATGGACCCCCACCCGGAGATTCCGTGGGACCGCGACGTCCGGGTGCCACTGGACGAGGTGCTGGCGCTGCGCCACCGCCATGTCGAGGCCGTGCGTGCCTTCCTCGACGACCTCGACGACGAGCGTCTCGACGGCCACACCGACCCGGTCGACGGGCCGGGCTGGCCCCCCGCGGACCGCTATCCGGTACGGGAGTGCCTGCTGACCATCCTCAACGAGGAGTGGCTGCACCGCCAGTACGCCGAACGCGACCTGGACACCCTGGTGGGCGCCGACTGACGCTCCCGGGCTCGGTCACAGGCCGAGTTCGCCCGACCAGATCCCGTCCGGGGTCCGTTCCAACCAGCGCGCCAGCGAGCGACGCACCGGCTCCACCACGGCGGGGTGGTCGGTGGGCGCCCCGCCCCGGGCCGTCCAGAGCGCCGCCACCGTCGGATCGGCCGCCACGGTCGCCGACAGCGCGTCGCGATGCCAGGCGCAGACCAGCGTCCAGGCCGGGACCAGCCAGCGCGCGACGCCGTCGTCGGGGTGGGCCGCCGCCATGGCCGCCGACGTCGCCGGCGGGTTCGGGCAGGGACCGTCCGGCGTCCCGAAGCCACAGCCGCCCGGTGCGCCCGACCCGGCGTGCGCCAGGACCTCCTCCACGACCACCTCCGCCGGACCGCCGCCGCGTGCGCGAGTCAACCAGCCGCTCGGCGCCACGGCGCAACGGTGGGACGGTCACGAGGTGGAAGGTCCTAGAGGCCGGTCTGGTCGACGCCGTAGCGGGCCTGTTCGGACGTGAACCCTTCGTACTCGAGCTGCTCGATCAGTCCACTGCGCGAGAACGACGAGTACTCCAGGTAGTCCTCGGCCTGGATGGCCGCCTGCCGCTTCCAGTCGACGTCCAGGGAGTCGACCGCGAGGGTGGCGTCGCCGTTGCTGTAGCCCTCGTACTCCAACTGCCCGATGAGACCCGTGCGGGAGAATGCGCTGTACTCGAGGTAGTTGACCGCCTGGTCGATGGCGTTCTCCTGTGACCGGGTCAGGGAGGCGTCGGACGTGGCCTCCGGCTCGGGCTCTACCTCCTTCTCCTTCTTCTTCTTGGCGGGCTTGGCTTCGGGCTCCGCCGCAACCGTGACCGTCTCGGCGGGAACCGGCTCGGCCGTCACGGTGACCGTCTCGGCCGGCTCGGGTTCCGCCGCCACGGTGACCGTCTCGGCCGGTTCCGGCTCGGCTTCCACGGTGACCGTCTCGGCCGGCTCGGGCGAGGCCGTCACGGTCTCGGTGACCGTGATCGTCTCGACGGGCGCGGCCTCCGGTTCGGAGGGGCCATCGCCACTGGCCAGCGCGGCGCCACTGCCGAACAGCAGGAGGCCAGCGACGGCGCCGGTGAGCGCCCAGTGGCGGGCATACCACGGGCGCGTGTCCGCGCCCTCGGACAGATCGGGTGCGTCGGTGGCGGGCTGGTTGGTCATGGTCGTGTCCTCGGATCGCGGCGATCTCGTCGAATGGCTTCGCCACGTGCTGCCCCCATGGGCGTCATCACGGCAGGCCGAGAGGACGCGATCGACCCTGGGCCCCACTCCCCCGGGAGCCATCGAACGGCGATGCACTGCGTCGCGTCCGCGACGGCTCCCCTCGAGCCGAGACGACCGTATGTCTGGAGTGGATTCGGCTCATGGGCCCGCGGTCCCGAGGATGTGGAGCAGTCGTCCCGGAAACGGGCGATCTGTCCGGCGGGTCGGACGACAGCACGCGGGCCAGCACCATCGCACGCGCCGGCGGGAGCTCACGCAACCAGCCGGGACCCGATCGCTCGACCGAGTTCCTGTTCCATGATGGACAGGGCGTCGTCGAGGTGGAGTCGGTCACCGTCCCAGCCGGGTGGCTGCAGGCTGCGTGGGTCGGTGCGCCTGGCCGCTTCCGCGGAAGCGCTCGGGTCACCACCGACCAGCGCCAGGTGCGACGGCATCGGGTGGGCGGCCTCGGGTGGCCGGAAGCTTGCGCGGCCGTCGTCGTGGAGGCGCACCTCCCAGGCCTTGGCATGGACGAACCGGTGGTGGGCACCACACACCAGCAACAGGTTGGACAGGTCGGTCGGGCCGCCGTCGGCCCAGTGGACGACGTGGTGGGCATGGAGGTGGCGCGTGGCCGCGCAGCCGGGGAAGCGACAGGTCCCGTCGCGGGCCCGCAGTGCCTCCCGGAGGCGGAACGGGATCACCCGGGTGGTCCGTCCCACGTCGACGGGAAGCCCGTCCCTGGTGGCGACCCGGCGGATGGCGGCGTCGCAGGCCAGGCGTCGCAGGACGTGCCGGGACAGGCGCCGCAGCCCACCGTTGCGGCCCTGGACCACCACGGACGCGGGTCGTCGTCGGTGCGCCATGTCGCCGGCCGCCTCGACGTCGTCCGCTTCCGCGGAAGCGCTCGTGGTCTCGCCGTGGTGGGCGAGCGCGTCCACGGTGCTGTCGACGTCGCCCTGCAGGACCAGCGTCGTGCGAACAGCACCGGTCAGGTCCGCGTCGACGTGGGCCACCGCCAGGTCGAGCGCATGCAGCAACGCGTCGGCGCGGCGCTGGGCCATCGGGCTGGTCGGCGGCCGGTCCGGAGGCGGTTCGCCGGGCAGGTCGTCGTCGGCGGGCTGGGACTGGGCGTCCATCACCTCGACCAGCCGGTCCAGCAGCGTGACGGCACGCAGGCCGGACTCGACCGGTACGTCGACCGTCAGGCGGACCGACTCCCCACGGTGACGCACGCCCACGCCCCGCTCGTCGTGGGGATCCCGCCGGTCGTCGAGCCGACGGAAGGACTGCACGATCCGTTCCAGCTGGGCCGCCGGAGCGTTGTCGGCATAGACCAACAGGAGCCGCTCCAGCCTCGGCTCACCACAGCGCGTGATGGCCCGGACCTTCGAATACGACAACTCGCCGCGGACGAACCGCTCGCAGGTGGCCGTGAAGGTCCGCAGCGCCAGCGCGACCCGGACCTGCTCTCGCGACGTCGACGGGGCCATCCCCAGCGCCCACGACAACCACTGACCCGGGGTGCGGCACCCCTGCCACGCCCACGCACCCCGGACGATGAACTCGCCCAACACCACCAGCAACCGCGCCGACGCCGCAGCCGCCGCCCCGGCCGCCCGGCGCACCTCGTCTTCCAGCCCGGCGTCATCCAACCCACCCAGATCCGGGTGCGGCTCGATGGACTGCGCATGCGCAACCAGCGCCTCCCACCCACCCCGTTCAGGCGGTGACGGCGGCACCAACCACCCCCCGTCGCGCGCCACCTCATCCGCGTCCGCGATGCTCGACTCGACCACTGCGACCGGCTCCATGACCGTCCTCCCACGACAGCATTCCATGCAACCTCGATGGTTCCACACGGGTGCGACAACGCCGGCGAGGTGCGCATGGGTGCGTCGGGGCAACGTGCCTCCCCGAACCCCACCCTCGGGTGGCTCAGTCACGCAGGGACGGAATCGAGTCGTTGGGGGGCTCAGCCGTCCCCGTCCAGCAGATGGCTCGAGTACGCCGATGCGCCTGCACGCGTCGCCAGGTACCGCTCGTACTCCTCGTCCGTCAGTTCACGGATCATGCGTGACCGGACGATCCGGAGGAGCTCGTCGGTGTCCAGCGTCCAGACGTGGACGTTGCCGGGAGCCGTCGCGATGGCGATCCACCGTCGCGAGGGGTGGAGCCCAAGTCGGTGGACGCCCCGGTGGCCCGTGAGGTGCAGTCTCTGCATGCCGGTCGCGGCGTCCCAGACCCGGATGTCGCCGGCCACCGCCCCCGTGGCGATGGTCGCTCCGTCGCGGCTGTGGTCCACGTCCTGGACCGGTCCGTGATGACCGGCGAGTTCATGGACGACCTTGTCCCGGTCGACGTCCCAGATGGCCGTGCGACCCTCCTCGGCCACGGCTAGGGTTCGCCCGTCGGGAGCCCAGGACAGATTGCTCGCGAGGCCGGGACGGTGGGCAACGACCTCCGCCGTGGCCCAGTCCCACACCGTCGTGCCCTGGACGCCGGGCCTCGTTGAGGCGGTGGGCCAGTGCGTGGCCGCCACGAGGGCCCCGTCGGGGCTGAACGACGCCGCCTCGACGAAGGACTCGGCGGGCGCGTCGATGCGCTGCTGGAGCTGGTGGGTGCGGTCGACGACGAAGATGTGCGGTCCGTGCGTGGACAGCACCCACTTCCCGTCCGGCGCGACGTCGACGTCGCCCGGCGTCAGGTGGACGGGGAACCGGTGGACGTGCCTGACCGCGGACGTCTCGCCGTCCAGGAAGGCGAGTGTTCCCCCCGAGGCCGTGGCGACGATCGTGCCGCCATCGGCCGTCCACGCGACGGCGGTGGTGATGGCCGACGCCGGACCGCCCGGCACCGGCGTTTCGGACACGACCTGGCGCGCCTCCTCCTGCCACAGGCCGACGTCCCAGACGACCACGGTCCCACCCGCAGCCGTGGCGAGGCGCCCCCCGTCCGGCGCCCACGCCAGGCACCCGGGGAACGTTCCCGGAAGCGTCAGGCGGACGACCTCGGCTCCGACGTCGCCGCCGCCGTCCCAGCGCTGGACACCAGGGGCGTCCCGTCGGCCGGTGACGAGTTCGCTGGATTCGGGAACGGCCAGGAGGACTCGATCGAGGTGGCCGTCGGGCCAGGAGGTGCGGCCGACCGTGTCGTGCTTGGGCGTGAAGAGGACGTCGGGCGGTGGTGTCACCCGCTCCAGCGTCCTCCCGGCCACCGCCAGTGACGTCCCATTGGGCAGCCAGTCGGCGGCCGGAAACGGCGCGTCGATGCGCCAGAGGTGGAGCTGGTCGAGGGACTGCGCGTCGTGCATGGCCACGGTGTGCCTGTGCGTGGTGGCGATCTGGCGACCATCGGGCGAGTGTCGGACCTCGAGGATCGGCAGGTGCAGGTCTCGCCGACGCACCACCGACCATGCCGTGGTGTCGAACAGCTCCAGCACGGATCCGTGGAGCCCGGTGGCGACGAGCAGTCGAGGCTGCGTCGGGTGGAAGTCGAGGGCTCGTCTCACGGCAGATCCCTGCCAGCCGACGTGCTGGTGCTCGGATGGTCCGGGCGCGTGAACTGCCGCCCCGGTGGCGACGTCGGTCACGACCAACTGGCGCATGTCCCGGTGGGCCCACAGGGCTGCGACCTGGCCGCCGCCCGGTGACAGGACCACCGACGCGACCATCGACGAGGCCCCGGCGACGACGCGCGTCACGCCGAGGGTCTCGACGTCCAGGACGTGGATGCGCCCGTCGACACCTCCCAGCGCCAGGTGCGAGCCAGTGGGGTCGACGTGGGCGACGGTCGGCCGTCCAAGGCCGGGAGTGTCCCCGACGCGAGCGATCTCACCGGTGCGCCGGTCACGCACCTCGACCACATACTCGGGCACCGCGCGGCCGGTCTCGTCCCGGGAGGCCCTCGGGTGCGCCGTGACGAGGCTTCCATCCGGGAGGACGGCGAGAAGTGGACCCACGTCGCGGAGATCACCCACCTGGACATGGTTGGCGAGACCGTGGTGGAGCAGCCTGAGCCACGTGCCTTCGTGCTGGGGGGTGTGGGTCCGGACATCATCCGCCACGGCGAGGCACAACAGGAGGGTGCGCTCGGGATCGTCCTCCAGGGCCTTGTCAGCGCCCGACAGCGCCAGCCCCGTCCGCAGGTGTCGGACGGACTGGCGGTGGAGCTCCCGTTCGAGCGCGCGACGCTTGGCCTCACGATCCCGTCGGGCGTCCCGCGCGGCGGCCGAGGCCGCCACCAGGGCCCGCTCGACAGGCGCCAGCACGCCGTCGACCATGTCTGCGTCGATCGCTCCGGCGAGGTCGAGCGCGTCGTCGAGTCTCCTGCCCGTCAGCAGCCAGTCGTCGTGGCGCCCCTGAAAGACCCACTGCTCGGCAGCGACCACCAGCCGGGCTGCGACCCGGAGGTGCTCTCGCTGTGCGTCGATCCAGCCTTCGAGGCGTGGCCAGGCCGTCATCAGTGTCTCGTGCGACAGTCGCAGGAGCGATCGCCCGGTGCCGTCCTCCCGCCACGTCCTGACCAGGCGGGCCCGCACGACCTCTGCCACCGCGGCGTCGATGACCTCGGCAGGACCCAGTCCGTCCAGGTCCGTGCGTGCAACGGGGGCAGCGGTCGCGCCCGACAGGCTCGGCGTGACGCCGCGGAGCAGCAGTGCCCGAGCCACACGCCGCTGCCCGACGTCCAGGTCCGCCCACACGTGCTCCGCGTGCTCGACCAAGGCTCCGGCCACGCCGCCCAGTTCCGCCAGTGCGGCAAGCGTGAGCGGCCCGTCGCCCGATCGCTGACAGAGCCGCCAGAGGGCGTGCTGGACCAACGGCAACCCGCTCGGGTCGGACCCGACCTCGGCGACCATCCGACCGACGACGCCGGGTTCGAGCCGACGTCCGGCCATCCGAGCGGGTTCCGTGATCGCCGCCTGGAGCCCGTCCCCCCGCAACGGCGGTACGACCAGTTGTGTCTCCGACAGCAGGTCCGCCAGGCCCGCGTGCCGCGACGCTCGCTCGTAGAAGTCGGCCCGAAGGGTCATGACCAGTCGGAGTGGCGAGCCTGGCGCGGCGATCCCCGCCAGGACCGCATCGATGAACCGTTCCGCACGGTCGGGCTCGGCGATCGCGAACAGTTCCTCGGCCTGGTCCACGACCAACAGGACCGGGCCGGTGTCGTCATCGCTGCCGGCCACGACCTGCAGCAGCCCCTGCATGTCGGCCAGCGGGTTGTCGTCCGTGCCCACCCCCGGCAGGGCCGCGGCCACGTGGCGCGCCAACGCCTGCACGGGATCCCGCCCGGGTGTCATGACGATCGGGTGCCAGAGGTCGGCATCGGGCAGCCCGCCGGTGGCCAGAGCCGGGAGCAGGCCCGCCCTCACCAGCGACGACTTCCCGACGCCGGACGGACCCACCACCGCAACGCCTCGGTGGGCCGCGAGCCGGCGCAGAAGGCGCTGGACGAGCGGCTCGCGGCCGAAGAAGCGATCGGCATCTCCCGGACCGAAGGGCCGGAGACCCACGTAGGGATTCGTCGTCTGCCTGCGGTCAATGTCGTGGGCACCCCGAGACGGGGCGGCGGACCGTCCGGCCTGGGCCCCCAGCACGTCGTCGTCCCGGAGCAGGCGCGCGTGCACGCGGCGGGTCGCCGTCGAGGGGTCGACCCCGAGCTCCTCTGCCAGGCCGGTCCGCAGGTCCTCGTAGAGTGCCAGCGCTGCGGCGGTGTTGTCGGACTGCTCCTCGACGCGCATCGCCAGGCGCCATGCGTCCTCGCGAAGCGGTTCGAGGGCGACTGCCTCCCGGGCGACGGACCGTGCGCCGCTGAGTTCGCCGGATCGCAGTCGACCCTCCCCCAGCACCAGCAATGACTCCAACCGTCTCCCCCTGAGGGTGTCGCGGATCCGGTCGAGCCACACGGCGTCGACGCCGGGGAGGAGGGGCCGCGACAGCACGGCTCTGGCAGTCGAGGCGCGCTCGATCGCCTCGTCCACGTGCCCGTCGCGCAAGGCCTCCCGCGCCTCGTCCACGGCGACCGCGGCCCGCTCGATGTCGACCTGGAGGTCCGGGAGGTCCACGACGTAGTGGCCGGCGCGAGCGTGGATGGCTTCCGCCGGGACCCCGACGTCCGACAGCAGGCCCCGGAGCTGGCTGACAAGGCCACGCACAGCGGGTCGGAACTGTGACGGTGGCCCGGACGGCCACAGGGAGTCGACCAGCTGATCGACGGTGACTGGCGTCGACCGGTCCACCAGGAGCATCGCCGTGACCAGGCGGATCTGCCTCCCCGGGAAGGCCGCATCGCCCAGGGCCACGTGACCACGGCGCAGCGCCATCGAACCTGCGAGGTCGAGCTCCAGGCCAGCCATGAGACCTCCCCGTTCCAGACAAGACTGGCCGGTGGCCGCAAGTCAAGGGCAAGCCAGGGTCGTGGCCGCAACGAGGAGTCGTCCGGCTCGGCCGCGATGGAGGTGACGGACGCCCGCACCCCTGGGCTGGCACGACGAATCGCTTGACACGGCCCGCGTGTCGATTACGGTCCACGCAGCGTCAAAAGGGGTCGGGGACCGTGTGGTGGCGGCGTGGGCGATGTACGTGCGGGGACACATGGGAGGGCCGACAGGCCACCCGCATCGTCCACTTGGTCCACGGGACCTACGCCCGGCACGCTCCATGGGTCCAGCCGGGTTCAGCTCTCCGCACGGCGCTGGAGGACGACGACTCCGTCGTCCGGGTGCACTGCTGGAGCGGTCGCAACACCCAGCGACATCGCGAGCGCGCCGGGCGCGAACTCGGGGCGGCGGTCGGCGAGGCGGTTGCGGACGATCCCCACGCCGAACACGTGGTGGTGGCCCACAGCCACGGTGGCAACGTCGCGTTGTATGCGATTCGCGACGAGCCGAGTCTCGACAACGTACGCGTCGTCACCCTCGCCACGCCCTTCCTCAGCCTGTCCCCTGGTCTGCGCATCCACGCGTTCCACCTCCTTCCCTTCATCTTTGCCCTCGTCATCGCGCCGCTGGTGGTCGTGGGCCTGGTCACGAACTTCGCCGAGAACCTCCCCACCGCCGTGGTGGGCATCACCATGCTGGCCGGAATGGGCATCATCGTTGCCTACATCATGTCCGCGTTGCGAGAGCCCGGCACCGGCTTCTGGCGCGCGATCACGGGCAGGAACATCGAACAGCGGGCGCGCGAGGTCACCGCGAAGGCGCCTGACCGGGACCGGCTGCTCGTCATCTGCGCTGCGGGCGACGAAGCGAGTGGGTTGCTCGGCGCAACCCAGTTGGCCACCTGGATCGGCAACACCATGACCGTGTGGGCCGCGAGCCTGTTCTGGCTGGCGGGATGGCGACGCGGGCTGCGCACCACGGCGACGGTCGTCGGTGCAGTCGTGGTCATCGGCCTGTTCAACGGTCTGCTCGGGGACAATCAACTCGCACGACCGTTCGCGTGGGTCGTCTTCGGTGCTATCGCCGTCCCTCCCGTCGTCGTCGCCCTCGGGAACGCGACGTTTGGGCTTGACACCCTTCACCTCGGCCTCACCGGTCGCATCCGGGCTTCACCGGTCCCCGAGGGTGCGGCGCCGGTCGCACAGGTCGGGGCCTTGCCGGCGACCTCTGGCCTGGTCCACGGCATCTACAACCACCCCGGAGCCATCGACGCGGTGCGGGTCTGGACCAAGCGTCCGACCGCCGTCAGCGGACGATTTGGTCCGACGGCACCTGCCGAGAACGTCTCCGGATCAGGCTCGTCGGCGCGCGGGAGCGCCCGAACACTGCCTCCACCACCGGCACCAGCCCTCGGTGGCTGTGACCGATCCGACTGACGTCATCGAGCAACGAGCGTTGTCGGCCGTCACCTGTCGCAGGTCGCACGGGGACCTCACGCAACCAGCCGGAACCCGATCGCCCGACCGAGTTCCTATTCCATGATGGACAGGGGGCGTCGTTGAGGTGAAGCCGACCAACCGCGACATTGTTCCATGCAACCTCGATGGTTCCGCATGAATGCGACACCGCCGCCAGCGTGCAACTGATGCGTCAGGGAGGCGGCGGCGAAACTCGGAGGGACCGGCGCGGGAGCGATCCGTGAGGCTGGACAGCCGCAGTGACGAGCTGGACGAACTCGCCAGCAGCCTGGCCAGCCTCGAAGTCGCGTTGGATGATCGCGAGAGCGACCTCGACGACCGCGAGGCCGGCGCATCGTCGTCCGGTCGATCATCGGGATCCTCGCCGTCCGGTGGATCAGGATCCTCGTCGGATGCACAGGACTCCGGTTCCGACAACGGCGGAGGGAAGTGCCATCCGGCCTACGACCCGTGCGTGCCACCCGGGCCGGACCTGGACTGCGCTGACGTCGGCGTGACCGTCGAGGTGGACCATCGGCATGGCGATCCCCACGGCCTCGACGGAGACGGCGACGGCTGGGGTTGCGAGAGCTACTAGATCGCGCGGCCGACGTCCCGCCCCCGACGTCCACCCTGTCGGCCTCAGCCCGTTCGGAGATGTCCGTGGAACTCCTGAAACCCGCCCGCCTGATTCCCGTGACGGGCATCGGCAGTGAACGGGAAGCCGAGGGACGCGCGACATCGGTCTTGCTGGCCGTGCTGTCGGTCGTGCGCGACCTGTCCATCCTGGTCTTCGAACCGATGGGGGCGTCGAAGGCGCAGACAGCGACGGTGGAGACCTTCACCGAGCCACGGTTCACGGTCAAGGATCGCAACGTCCGGCCCGACGGGCTGGTCCGCATCACCTATGGCAGGAAGTCGTGGGCGGCGCTGGTCGAGGTCAAGACCGGCACGGCAACCCTGACCGCCGAGCAGGTCAACACCTACTGGGACGTTGCCCGTGCCGAGAAGCTCGACGCGGTCATCACGATCACCAACGACATCGCCCCGGCGCCGAGCGTCCATCCCGTCGACGGCCTGCGTGTCCAGTCGAACTCGCCGGTGCAGGTCCACCACCTGTCGTGGACCCAGTTGCTCACCACGGCGGTCGCGCTCAAACAACACAAGGGCGTGTCCGACCCCGAGCAGGCCTGGATCCTGGACGAGCTCATTCGCTACCTCGAACACCCGGCCTCCGGCGCACTGCAGTTCGACGACATGGGGCCGAACTGGGTCAGCCTCCGCTCCGACGCACGCGACGACCGGCTCACCAACAAGGACGAGGGCCCGGACGATATCGCCCAGCGCTGGGACCAGCTGTTGCGCTTCATCGCCTTGACGCTTGGTGCGGAGATCGGCGAGGACGTCCAACAGGTGATCCCTCGGAAGCACTCCAAGAACCCGAAGCTGCGCCACGACACCCTGGTCGCGATGCTGTGCGACGACAACCGCCTCGAAGGCGTGCTGCGGATCCCGAACACCGCTGGTGACATCGACATCGTGTGCGACCTGCGAGCCGCCAAGCTGACGGCGTCGGTCCAGCTCGACCTCCCCGATGATCGTGGTGGCAAGGCGCGCGGCACGTGGCTCGGCACGCAGTTGCCCGATGCCGCGGGTGACGTCTGGATCGAGGCCTACGAGCGCAACGGGCGGACGGCGACCACCTGCTCGCTCTCCTCGTTGCGCGAGGACCGGACGGCGTTGTGGACCAAGGACCGACCGGAGCCCGCGAGGGCGGTGATCAACTGGTCCAGGGAGATGGGTCAGAACCGCCGGTCGGGCGGCAAGAACCCCTCCTTCGCCGAGTCCGTCAAGGCCTTGGTCGAGGACTTCTACCGCGATGTCGTCCAGACCATCACACCCTGGCAGCCCAAGCCCTCGCGTCTCCCGGATCCACCAGTCCTGACCTGAACAGCACCAGGCCTGAACAGCACCAGGCCCGAACAGCACCGGGGCCAGAGGTCGACCGGCATGGCTGGGCCCACCTTGCGTCTGGGTGACGGTCCCGAGCGCGAGTGGACCGGGCTGCCCGCACTGGCACCACGTTGGCCCCGCGCTGTTTACACCGGTGAGCAGCGGGACCTAGAGTTCGGAACCTGCTCGCTGGGTGCGACCCATCCCGGACACCGCACGGCCCGGACGAGCGGGAGTCGGTCATGGGGCGACGGCTGGCAGCGCGACGGGGACAAAACGACCCGGTGCCACGTCTCCAGGCGGTGATGGAACGACGAGCGACCCGGATCGCCGGGCGACTGCTCGCACCGGTCGTCTCGACGGTCGGGCTGGGGGCGATGCTGGCCGCCACCCAGCTGCGTTTCGGGGGCGAGGACCCGTTGGCGCCCGCCGGGGACTTCGACAACTGGCACCACCGCGGCATCGCCAACCAGGCGGCCGTGGACTCCGGGTGGTCCGCCGGCGCGGCCAGCGAGATGTCGTGGCACGCCGACTTCGTCGACTCCTACCTCTACAACCCGCTGTGGTGGGTCCAGGGCGGGCTGTCGCGCATCAAGACGGCGCTGTCGCTGGCACCGGCGCTCACCAACGTCCACTTCGACGACCTGTCGTCGGTGGCCCAGGTCACCACGATGTGGCGCCGCTACCTGTCGGGCGCGATCACCGGCGTGCTGCACGCCGCCACCTTGCCGACCGAGGCCGAGCAGGTCGCCGCGGCCCGTCACGTCGTCGGGGTGGCCCTGCACGCCACCGCCGACTTCTACTCCCACTCCAACTGGGTGGACGATCCGGCCCGGCGTCGGGTGACCTGGAGTGACCACTCCCCCCACGAACAGGCCCGGCTGGCGCTGTTCACCGGCACCTACGAACACGACGAGCACACCGGCATCGCCCACCACGGCAAGTACTCGCTGGGCTGCACCCTGATGGAGCCGATCGCGGGGACGATGGACATCGTGTGCCACGCCGCGTCGCCGTTCTCCAACACCGGGATCTGCCAGACGTGGCGGTCGTGCTCGGACTCCGTGCCCGTCGGGTCCTTCGAGGTGCTGGGCGTGCCGATCCCCGGCGGGTTCGTCCACCTCGACCCGCCCGGGATCAACCTCGACAGCACCTGGCTGGCCCGCATCGGTGCCCAGGTCCGCGGGTTCTCCGCCGACGACGGACCGGCGCTGTTCGCCGCCGCGAAGGCACTGGCGGTGC
Source organism: uncultured Nitriliruptorales bacterium (assembly GCA_963735045.1). GTDB lineage: Bacteria > Actinomycetota > Nitriliruptoria > Nitriliruptorales > Nitriliruptoraceae > Salsipaludibacter. The sequence goes on from CAVTIZ010000003.1 coordinate 1,924,233, forward strand.
GCGAGTGCGCGGCGATGCTGGCCACCATCGGCGCGACCGTGGAGCGGGCCGGCCACGGCGACTTCTGGGCGAAGGTGCGCACCAACCCGGCGGCGGCCCAGTCGGTGTGGCACGACCAGTACGAGGACTTCCACCGCCAGGGGCTGCACTTCGTCGGCACCGGCACCTATCCCCCGGCGCCGTCGACCCCGGTGGCCGAGTGGTTCCTGCGGCTGCGGATCGTGACCGCCGACACCTTCGGGGCCGGCACCGACGCCGACATCTTCGCCCGCACCCCCTACGGCGAGGTCCTGCTGGACACGATGGCCGGACGCAACCCGCTGATCGCCTACAACGACTTCGAGGCCGGCGACGACCAGGTGTTCCACGTCGGGCCGTTCCCGGACTTCCCGTCCGAGCTGCGGCTGCGCAACGACTCGGCCGGGGTCGGCGAGGTGTTCCTCGCGCTCGGCCAGGCGTTCGTGGCCGCGCTGTCCGGCGCCGTCGAACTGGTCGAGGACTTCTTCCTGTCGATCATCGGTGGCCACGCCGACCACGTGGCCACCACCCGCCGGGTGTGGACGCCGTCACAGTTGGCGGCCATCGGGAGCACGGCGACGTCGTTCACGGTCCGCCTGGACGGGGGCGGCGAGGGCATCTACGACGTGCAGGGCACGATCCGCCGGACTCGCCGCAGCGTGGCGATGGGGCGGCCGGTGTCCAGCTACGAGGTGCACCTGGTCCGGCTGCGCTGCATCAAGGAGTCCGACTGGGACCGCGGGTCCAACAGCGACGAGCCGTTCCTGTTCGCGATGCTGGTCAACCAGGCGTCGCGGACGATGACCCGCGAACAGTTCGGCCCGTACAGCGACGTCGACACGGGCGAGTCCCGGACGCTGGACCGCCGCCTGACCGCGACCGACGTGCCCGACGGGATCGGGTACGTGACGCTGCCACTGCAGGTGATGGAGAGCGACGACGAGGGCTCCGGGCGTCGTCGCGACGCCTTCAACGCGTTCAGCAAGGCATTCATGGACGAGACGGAGGAGGCCCGGGAGGGCTTCATCTCGGCCCTTGGCCGCTCGATGGGGGCCGACTGGGAGGTTGCGAGCCTGCAGGTGCACGCCTACCGGACCGGGGTCGACGAGGTCGCGTTCGGGCAGGTGCTCGCACCGGTGCGGCCGGGCGTGATCGCCGGGGACACGTCGCGGACGTTCGCGCTGGACCGCGGCGGGGTGCGCAACGTGCCGATCGTGCGGCCGGGTGTGGCGGGCGTCGCCGGTCCGACCGCGGGCCAGCCGGGACGGCGCACCGACCTGGACGGGTCCGGGGCGTCGGACGTGCTGGTGAGCAGTCCATGGGGCCTGGGCTACCTGTCGCTGACGTCGAGCGGCATGACCGCGCCGGCGATGGCGGCGAACGGGACCCGGTTCGATGGGTGGCTGCTGAACACCCACGACAACCGCTTCGGGCCGATCGCCGACGTGAACGGTGACGGTCGCGACGAGGTGGTGGTGACCAGCCCGTGGGGCCTGGGGATCCTGGGCGCGAACGGCACCGGTTTCCGTGGCGTGATGCTGTCGGCGAACGGGACCCGCTTCGGTGGGTGGCTGTTGAACACCGCCGACAACCGCGTGGGTCCGGTGGCCGACGTCAACGGCGACGGTCGTGACGAGGTGGTGGTCACGAGCCCGTGGGGGCTCGGGATCCTGCGGTTCACCGGCTCGACGCTGGAGCCGGTCATGATGGCCCCCAACGGCACCCGCTTCGGGGGCTGGCTGCTGGGGACCGACGTGAACGTGCTGGGCCCGGTCGGCGACTTCGACGGAGACGGCCGGGAGGAGGTCGTGATCTCCAGTGGGTGGGGCATGGCCATCCTGCGTTGGGACGGGTCGAACCTCGTGCCGATCATGATGGCCGCGAACGGGACCAGGTTCGGCGGGTGGTTGCTCAACACCGGTGACAACCGGTTCGGCCCGGTCGGTGACCTCAACGGTGATGGGCGTGACGAGCTGGTGATCTCGAGCCCGTGGGGCATGGGGATCCTGCGCTTCACCGGGTCGACGTTGGAGCCGGTGATGATGGCACCCAACGGGACCCGGTTCGGTGGCTGGCTGTTGAACACCGCCGACAACCACCTGCGGGCGGCGGCGAGGTTCGGACGTGGCCAGGACGACCTGTTCGTCACCAGCCCGTGGGGCATCGGCGTACTGGGCCTGTCGGGCGGGTCGCTGACGTCGCAGGCGATGACGGCCAACGGCACCCGGATCGACGGGTGGATCATCGACACCAACGCCAACCAGTTCGTGCAGTTCAACCCCCTGGGCGGCGACGGCTCCGCCGACGTGCTGCTGACCAGCGGCTGGGGCCTCGGCGTGCTCCGGCCTCGCGGTTCGACCTTCCGCGTCCCGTTCCTGGCCGGCAACGGCACCCGCTTCGGCGGCTGGCTCCTCAACACCGCCGACAACACGTTCGGCTAGCACGACGGGTCGGGCGCATCCCATCGAAGGTAGGTGAGGACGGCGAGGACTCGGCGGTTGGACGACGGGTCGGCCTGGAGGTCGCAGCTTCTGGAAGATCGCTGGGTGTGCGCCTCGACCGTGCGCGGGGTGATGAACAACTCCGACGCGATCGTGGCGTTCGAGCGGCCTTCTGCCACCAGTGCCAGGACCTCCCGTTCCCGACGTGACAGCGTCCCGAGCACGTCCGGTCGACGTCGGCGACCCAACATCTGGGCGACGATGGTGGGGTCGATCACGCACTCTCCTGCGCTGATTCGGCGTAGGGCGTCCTCCAGGAGGGCAACGTCGAAGACACGCTCCTTGAGCAGGTAGCCGACGTGTCCCGGGTGCTCGTCGATCAGGCGCAGCGCGTAGGACGGTTCGACGTAGTGGGAGAGCACGAGCACCGAGACGCGTGGATGCTCGGCCCGGATCCTCCTCGCGGCGACGATGCCTTCGTCGGTCTGGGTCGGCGGCATCCGGATGTCGGTGATGACGGCGTCCGGACTCGTCGTCGTCACCCGACCGAGCAACCCCTGCAGATCCTCGGCCTCACCCACTACCTCGTGCCCGGCCCGCACGAGGAGGCTGGCGATGCCGACCCGGGTCAGCATCAGGTCCTCGGCGATCACCAAACGCACGGGAGCTCCGCCCTCAGCAGGTACTCGGTCGTGTCGAGCCGGCCACCCTGTGCACCGACTCGGTCGGCAAGGTGGACGAATGGGCCGGCCCCTGCTCCACGCGCTTCCACGACGATGTGATTGTGGTGTTCGAACAGCCGCAGGCCAAGGTGGTCGCCGCCTCGTCGATGGGCGTTCTCCACGGCCTCGGTTGCCAGCACCGAAGATCGTGCGCTCCACCGCGGCGGGCGGGCGAGCCTCGATGGCCGCATCGAGGTCCACGACGAGTGGCGCTCGTTCGGCGAGGGTTCGCAGGGCGTCCACGACGCCAGATTCCACCAGGACCATCGGGTAGATGCCGTTCGCGACCTCTCGGAGGTCGCGGAGCGCGGCGGAGGTCGCGGCCACCGCCGTGGCCGCCGTGGCTGCCAGGTCGTCGTTCTCGGCCAGGGCCAGGTTGCCCTGCGTTCCGAGCACCTCGGCGTGAAGCGTCAGCAGGGACTGCTGCGCACCATCGTGGAGGTTGCGCTCCAGTCGCCGCCGCTCGTGGTCCCCGGCCTCGACGAGTCGCTGCCGCGACTCCCGAAGCCTGCGGACCTGGAGCAGCAACTGGGCCTGGAGGCGTTCGTTGTCGACGGCCAGCCGCGCGGTGGAACCGATCTGGTCCTGCCAGTCGGTGGGGTCACCGACCATGGCGTCGTGGGTGATGACGGCGATCTCGTGACCGTCGCGCACGATCGAGGTCGCCGATCGCCCTGCTCGGTGCGGTGGCAGGTCCACCGGGTGACCGTCGGCGTCGATGTGGATGCCTCGTCGTCAAGTGGGTACACGATTCGCAGGGTGTCGTCGCCGGTCGCGCGGGCAAGGATCTCGGCCAGGGATCGCGAGGCGCACACCTCGTCCAGGTCCGTGGCCAGCGTTGCCATGGCCAGCCGCGCCCGCTGGGTCCGCCGGCAGGCTGCCGTCACGCCGACCGCGAGCCCCAGGGTGCGGGCCGCGAGGACGAGGTATGTCGTCGTCCCGACGGGATCGAGGGCCTGGACGTTCGCTCCGACGAGCATGCGCGACGACTGGACCACGAGCGCCAGCGCGATCACCGTCGCCGGTGCGGCACGGGCAGCAACGTCCGCCTCGCGATCCCACGCAGACCCGCGAGTGATCGCGCGCAGGCAAGGGTCGTGGCGAGTCCGACGAGGGCCGTCACCACCGTCCACGTGGCGGACAGCCCCTCGGCGACCTCCGGTCGTGCGCTCACCAGCAACACGTTGCCACTGCACATGCTCCAGCACGACAGGTCGAGGAGCGGGTCGTACACGGCCAGCCGGCCGACGACGAGTCCTGCGGCAAGCAGGTACATCGCGACCAGGACCGAACGTGGGACGTACCCGCCGAGCCGCAGCGAGACGAGGGTGGGCGAACGCCGGGACGAACATCGGCGCAAGCAGCAGGCCGAGGGTGCGGGCCACGGCCGGGGCGTCGTCCCACCCGATCCAGTTCGGGGCCGCCCACGTGATCGCGAGCAGGCCGACGACGCCGCGGAGTGTGCGATCGTCTGGCCGCACGATCGAGGCCGCGAGCGTGGCGACCACGAGCCCCACGATCGCCAGCGAATCCGCCACGAGCGCTTCCCGCGAGACCACGGCATGGGTGGTGAACCTCAGGTCGGCGCGCGGGACGATCCACAACGTGGCCAGTCCGACCAGGACGCCAGCCGTCGGCACCACCGCACCGGCGGTGCGACCCCGCCATCCATGTCCCGCAGCGTCGTCCATGCTCGAGTGTCGCACACCGGCAACGCCCAGGGTTGCCGCAATGCAGCCACCTCCGGGGCGCGGCACCCTGAACCGATAGCCCGGGGCCGGGAGGTCACCAGATGGATCGGATGTGTCGCCGGCTGGCCGTCCTCGTGCTCCTGTCGTTCGTGGTCGCCTGCACCGACGTCGGGGCGGGCCGCGAACGAGTCGTCGACAAGGCTGGCGGCGAGGTCGCCCCGACGACACTGCTCATCGGCACCGACGACCAGCCGGGTTTCCCGAGTGCCGCCCAGATCGAGCACCTTGCGGGCGAGGTGACGCGTCGGTCGGGCGGTGACCTCGTGATCGAACCCGTCTGGAAGGCGGCTGGTCACGACATCCCCGATTGGGACCAGGAAGTCGCGAGGCTGGTCGTTGCGGGCGACCTGGACATGGGCATGGTTCCTGCGAGGGCCTGGGCCACCGAGGGCGTCACCTCGCTGCGCGCGCTGCACGCCCCCTTCCTCGTCACGACCGACGAACTCGTCGCCCGGATCGTGACCACGGAACTGGGAGCGCGGATGCTTGCGGGTCTGCAGGGCACGGGCGTCCGCGGTCTCGCGCTGGTGCCCGAGGGCATGCGCCACATCTTCCTCTTCGGTGAGCCCCCGCAGCGCCTGACCGAGCTGGGTGGGCGGATCGTCCGGGTTCCGCGATCGGAGACCGCGTTCGCCACGTTCGAGGCCCTTGGCGGCCGGCCCGACGACCTCGCCGGCGCCGACGCCTTCCCGCGCGGAATCGAGGACGGCTCGGTGATCGCGGCCGAGTCGTCCTATGCCCTGGCCGGACACCTCCCGGCGCCCACGACGGCCGTCGGTGATGTTGCCGTGTTCCCGAAGGTCAACTCGCTGGTGGTCAACGACGAGGCCTTCGATGCCCTGACCGACGCACAGCAGGACGCACTGGAGGCCTCGGCGCGGTCCCTGGTGGCCTGGTCGGTCGAGGACGTCGCCGACGACGACGAACTGGCCGAGCAGTACTGCGACGACGGGGGGCGCATCATCGCCGTCAGCGCCGACATGGCCCGACTTCGACAGGCCGTCGAGCCGGTCTACGACACGCTCCGGGACGATCCCACGACAGCCCGACTCCTGGACGAGATCGAGTCCCTCGGGGCCCGGATGCCACCACCGGCAACCCTGACCTGCACGTCCGTGCTCGCCGAGGTCACGACCGGTCCCACCGGGTCCGAATCGACCGATGACCTCGGAGCGCTCGACGGCGTCTATCGCTACGAGGTGACGGAGCAACACCTCCTGTCGTACGGCGTGCCGGCGGCGCAGGCCGAGCAGGAGGCGGGTGTGCACACCGTCACCCTCGACGGCGGCACGTTCGTGGACGAGTGGAACACCCGGGACGAGGAGGGTGCGTGCGCGGGGACCTACACCGTCCGGGCGACCCGGGCGACCTTCACCTGGTCCAGTGGCTGCTACGGGGACTGGACGATGGTCTACAGCCGCTCGGACACCGGACTGCACTGGCGTGACGTCCAGTCCCTCCCGCCGCACGACGACCCGGCCTCCCAGGCCGTCAACGTGGCCCTCAACAGCGTCCCCTGGGTCCGGGTGGACTGAGGCCCGCCCCTGCGGGCAACGCCACGGTCAGGCGAGTCCCCCCACCGGGTGGCGAGTCCACCTCCATCCGCCCGCCGAGGGCGTCGATTCGGTCCACCAGCCCGCGCAGTCCTCGGTCGGGCGTACCGCTACACCGCAGACGCCATCGTCGGAGACGGCCACCACCACGGATCCGCGCGAGGCCATGACCCGGATGCTGGCCGATCGCGCGGCAGCATGCCTGTCGATGTTGGTCAGCGCTTCGGCGCAGACGAAGTAGACCGCTGCCTCGACCACGGGGGAGAATCGAACGCTCGGGACCGACAGGTCGGTCACCACCGGACGCTGCGCGACCAACTCACGCAGTGCGCCGTGGAGGCCGCCCCGGTCGAGGCCGGACGGATGCAGCCCACGGGCGAGGTCATGCACGTCCTGCAGGGCGCGATCGACCGCACGTTGCGCCGCCGCGATCCGCTCGATCGAGTCGTGCTCCAGGCCAGCCTGCTCAGCGCCCAGGCGGATCTCGGCGAGCGCCGTGCGGGCCGTCGCGAGCTGGTGGTCGGTGCCGTTGCGCAACCGGGCGAGCAGGTGTCGACGTTGCTCGTCGCCGACCGTGACGAGACGTCGCTCGCAACGCGCGACCACCACGATCTGGGCTCTCAGCGCCGTCTGGAGGCGCGCGTTGACACCTTCCAGGCGGGCAACTCGCGCCACCGCGGCCAGCAGGCCAGGGTCACCCAGGACAGCCGGGTCGTGCACGAGTACGGCCAGGCGGCGCCCGCCCACGTCGACCGGGGTTGCCGTCCGGTCGGACCCGTCAGTCGGGAGCCGGATCCGGCGTCCCTCCTCGTCGACGTAGATGCCGGCTGTCGACACCCAGTAGCCGACGTCGACGGACGGGTCGCCGAGTGCCCGGCGGAGGGCATCTCGAAGCGTCCCCGCGGGGTGGCTGGTCAGGTCGACGACGAGGTTGGTGATGGCGGCCCGCTCGACCGGGGCATGGAGCATGCCCCTGGCCAGGATCACCGCAGCCACCCCCGTCGCCACCTGGTAGCCGGCCAGCACGACCTGGCTGGCTGCCGACGAGTCCAGGACGAGGCGGGCCAGGGCCCCCGCGGCGGAGGCGCCACCGACCAGGCCCGCTGCCGCCAGGGCCAGGGTTCGGGGCCGGCGGGCGGGACCGACCACGCCCCGCAGGTCGCGGGCCGCTGCGGCCACGAGGAAGCAGCCGAAGGCGACGGTGACCTGCCCGACCTGCGCCAGGCGGACGACGAGGCTCCGGGCGTAGGACGCGACCACCAGGGCACGGTCGACGCGGTCGTCCAGCCGACCGGTCGGGTAGGACAGGATGGCCTGGACGAGGATGGCCTGGTGGAGGAACTGGCCGTGGGCACCGATCCAGGCAACGACTGGCCAGTCGACGCCCTCAAGGTTGCCGACGAACCAGGAGAATCCACACAACGACAGGAGAGAACCGGTCCGGCTGTCCGGTCGGTGCCTGCGCGCCACGAGTCCCGACAGCATGAGCGTCCACCCGACCGCCAGGTCGGGCAACCACCCGCGGACATCGACCCAGCGGAAGGCGACCCACTCGGCAGCGAGTCCCGTGATCGCACCCGCGACGACCCACGCCACGCTGCGCCAGTCCATCATCCGACCCTCGTCGTCTCGGCCGGGTGCGGCTGGCCACGGGTCGCGGCGACACGACACTGTGGCCAGCACGGACGCGGCGCGCCTGGTCCTCCTCCTAGCGTGCCGTCCTGCCGTCCAGGAGAAGGCCCCACGATGCAACGGATCAGACTCGCCGCCCGCCGCCTCGGTGTCGTGGGGGTGGCGCTCCTGCTCACCTTGACGACGACCGTCGTCGGGTCGGTGACCGCGGATGCCACGACCAGGGGCGGCGTCATCGCCTTGATGAGATGGACGAGGGAAGCTTCTGGCAGATCTGGGTGGCCCATGCCGACATGACCGGGCAACGTCAACTCACGTCGGAGGCGGCCAACAGCGGCTGGCCGGTCTGGTCCCCCGACGGCACCCGGCTGGCCTTCGACAGCGATCGAGCCGACCCCGACCCGAGCGACGACGACGCCATCAACGACATCTTCACGATGGACGCGGATGGCACGGACATCACCAGGATCACCGACTCGGTCGGCTTCAGCAGCGACCCCGCCTGGTCGCCCGACGGCAGGTCGATCGCGTTCAGTGCCGACCTCGGCCAGTACCCGTCGGGCCAGGGGCTCTACGTGGCGAGGAAGGACGGCAGCCACCGGCGACGGGTGACCACGCTCCCTGCGACGGCATCCCTGGACGGCGCGCCACGCTTCTCCCCCGACGGTCGACAGCTGGCGTTCACCCGGTACCGGGGCGACGACGACGGTGCCGTGTTCACCGTCGACGTCCGTGGACACGCGTTGCACCGACTGACCTCCCATGACATTGGTGCCGGTGATGCCGCCTGGTCCCCCGACGGACGATGGATCGTGTTCGAGGCTTCCCCGGATCCCGGTCTGCGCGGGGACATCTACCGGGTGCGCCGTGATGGCCGGCACCTGCGCAACCTGACCCGCAACGACCCCGGGCTGGAAGGCTCTGCCGACCCCGTCTACTCGCCTGACGGCAAGCACATCCTCTTCCTGCGCGGGGAGTTCCTCGACGGCGAATCGGTCAGGGCGGGCCTGGCGACCATGACCGCCAACGGGGGGCGAATCCGGTTCGTCTCCGCTACACCGATGGAAGAACACCAGCCCGACTGGGGGCCACGTCGTTCCCCCCGCGATCCGAAGCTCGCCTCCGGTGCCGGTCGCCACTAGAGATCGCGACGGGGGCCTGCCGAGCGTCAGGACGACCCGCCCCATGCGTGCGCTCCGGACCTGCAGGACCGAGTTGGAGCCACTGCGGGTGTCGCATGCCACGGAGATGGTTCCCGGGTCACGAGGACGGCGGCAACGGGCCTGCACGCTGACTTGCCGACACGTCATCGGTCATGCGTCGATGCCACGTGGGACGGCGGCCCGGGCCAGGAGCGGGACGAGCTGGCTGCGGCCGTCGACATCCAGGGCCTGGTAGATGCGGCGGAGGTGGCTCTCGACGGTCCGGGGGGAGATGAACAGGCGGTCGGCGATCGTGGGCGTCGGGGCGTCGGACAGGAGCGCCACCTGGAGTTCCCGGGGCGACAAGGGGTTGCTGGGGTGGGTCGGATCGGGTCGCAGCGGCGCGCGATCCGGCAGTGCCATGGTCAACGCCACCGCCCGGAGGAAGCGCCGACCCGATACGGGGGAGGGGGCGGCCTCCAGTTCGGCCGCCTGGCGGAAGCAGTCAGCCGCCCAGAGCCGCGCGCCCAGCGTCAGGAACTCCTCGCCCACGGTGTGCATCCCGTCGGGATCGCGGCGGGCGCATGCCTGCGCATGCCGGGCCTGGGCCCGAACCAGGGGCCCGTCCACCCTGTCGGCAAGCGACGTGAGGGCGTCGACGACGGGACCTGGGTGGCCCAGCCGAACAGCAGTGTGCAGGACATGGCAGGCCCACGCGGCATGGTCGTGGGCGACGCCCCGGGCACCGACCCTGGCCAGGCTGTCCGCCGCGGGTCGGGTTCGCCCAGCGAGCGCGGTCGTCCAGGCCTCGGCCCACCCTTGCAGGAGTTCGTAGCGGGCCTGGTCGCGCCCGGCCAGACGAGAGGAAGCCGCTCGACGTCGGGCTGCCTCGCGGTCACCCCGCTCGGCGGCGAACACCGCGGCAAGGGCGGTCGCGATGGCCAGCGCCGCGGTGGGGTCGGCACGACGGAGTCCGCGGCAGGCGGCTCGTGCCTCGCCGTCGGCCTCGTCCAGCCATCCATGCATCCAGCACAGTTGCCCGCGAATCGCGTGCCAGACGGGTCCGACGAGCAGGTCGGCCATCCGGTCCCGCTCGGCCGCCTCGCGCGCACACAGCTCGAGCGCCTCGTCCAACCTGCCGAGCGCGCCGAGCGCGATCGCCTGGTTCGCGACCAGGAGGCCGACGGCGATCGGATGGCGCGCCCGCCCCGCCGAGACCTGCCGACGGTAGCACTTCGATGACGCGGACCGTGGCGTTCCAGTCTCCTCGCATCGCCTGGCCCAGCGTGCCCCACTGCATGGCCTCGAGGCGGACGCCGTCCCCGTCCTCGTACTCGTCCCCGTCCACGCCCCCGTCGTCCAGACCCTCGCCGGCGAGGTCGATGATGTGTCGGAAGTCGCCCTGCATGGCGTCGCAGATCCCGCCAAGCACGTCGAACAGGTATCGGTGCCGACGGCTGGTGACCCGCTGCACGGCCTCCCTGGCCAAGGACCTGGCTCGATCGGGGTCCCTGCACGCGAACTGCAGGTTGCGGATGCGCTGCTCGGCGACCGCCGGCCACGTCGGCATCGACCGCGCTCGCCGCCACGCCCCGGCCAGCACCTCCTCTGCCTCCGGTCCTCGGCCCTGCCTCGTCAAGGAGGCGGCAAGCACGTGCGCGGCCTCCACGGGATGGTCGGCCAGGGCCGCGACGGCCAGCTGCTCGGCTCGTCCATCGTCGTAGGCGTCGAGTGCTTCCCGAGCCCCGGCCAGCAGGACGCCGGCGTCGGCGGCGTCGCCCAGGGCCAGGCGCTGCAGGACCGCCAGCCGCGTGCGCGCGCCGGGTCGCCGGGGCTGGCGGTCGCCGAGGAGTCCCAGCAGCCGCGCGGCGATTTGCTGCCGTCGGTGGAAGGAGCGTCCCTCGCGCAGCAACTGGCCGTACAGCGAGTGCGTGAGCTCGACCACCTCGCCATGTCCGTCGTGGGTCCGGCGGACGAAGCCGGCGGCGAGCAGGGCCGTGACCGACTCGTGGGCGTCCACGTCCAGCGCATCGACCTCGACGGCGTCGAGCAGGGACAGGTACTCGAGCACCTCGACGGCACCGATGTCGAGGCGATCGATGCGACTGCGGACCACGTCACGCAGGCGGAGCGATGGCCGTGGCAACCCGGCGAAGCCCCACGGGCCGTGGTCCTGCGGGCGCCGAAGCGATCCGGCCGCGACGGATCCGGCGACGAACTCCCGCACGAACAGGGGGTTTCCCTCCGTGACGCCCCACAGCGTGTCGGCTGCCTCGGGATCCAGCGACCCGCCAAGCTGGTGCGCGGCCATGGCGACGACCCCCGCGCGATCATGGGGTCGTGCCTGGTGATGCGCCGCGATGCCGTCCTTGACCAGGTCCAGCAGGTGCGGGGGCGCCGCACCCAGGTCCGTCGCGGTGAACACCACCTGGTGCTCGCGGGCGGCCACGACCTGGTGCAGCACCGCCCCGGAGGCGTCGTCCATGCCATGGGCATCGTCGACGACGAGCAGGTCGACCTGCCCACCGAGCAGGGCCAGCCGAATCATCAGGCCGTAGTCGACCGCCGACGTCCCCGGGACCAGCTCGTTCGGCACCAGCGAAGCCAGCGCTCGTTGCGGCACGTCCGCCCCGGCCGGCGTCGTGGTCACCCAGCGCAGCTCCCAGTCCACCGGGACGTCGTGACGTTGCAGTCGTCGGGCGATGGTGGTCTTGCCCGAGCCCGGCGGACCAGTGAGCACCACCGACCTGCCCCGCCGGATGTCGGCCAGCAACTCGGCGTAGCCCGGCGGCCGGATCCACCCGTCGCCATCCATGTCCGTCCCTCCAAAGGGCCCGATCGACCTACGCGTGTTCGGGTTCCGATTCAAGCACCCCGACGAGGCGGCTTGCGAGTGACGGATGCGTCCGGCCTCGTCGAGGCTGCGAGGTGAACCCGACGGACTCGCACGGCCGACGGACTCGAAGGGACGTCGACCGCCGTCGCACCACCGGGAGGAACACATGGCCCGGAACCTGGCTGGCTCGGCGCAGTTTCGCGGCGCGATGCGCCCGATCGCGCTCACGGCGCCGGCGCCACCGCGGCACCGCATCGTCGACGCGTGGGTCGCCCACGAGGGGCTGGGCTATCCACTCGTGGGCGCCCATGTCCGGGCCGTGGCGGCCCGGAGCGCCGCCGCGGGTCGACGCGTGCTGGGACGTGGGATCGTCGGCCCGGCCGGGAGGGTGGTCGTCGACGCGGACGCGAGTCGCGTGGTCGACCGGGCGTACTCCGTTCAGGTCTTCGACGTCGAGGGAGGGCGCCTGTTGACCGAGACCAGGCCCCGGTCCGGAGGGGTCGAGGTCATCGAGGTGGACTTCGACCCCGAAGAGCCCACCGCCCGGACGTGGAGCGAGATGGCGAATCGCCTGCAGGATGGACGGGTGGGTCGTCTCAACGAACTCGTCGATCACCTGCTGTTGCTGGCGGGCGGGACCTCGTTGTTCGCCGACTGGTCGCTTGCCGCCCGCATCGGAGCGGTTGCCGGGTTGGAGTCGACACTGTTGGACCCGACCGGCGTGTTGCGCCAGGCGGCCCCGATGCCCTCCATGCACCAACTGCAACAGTTCGGCGCGTGGGAGGCCTGGCTCGACCAGGTGCTGGGCGACGACCTTCGTGGACGTCGCGGTCCGGCAGATGGAGGCCCAGTACCGGGCAGGTCGCCAGTCGGAGACCCCGACACCCTGGCCGGCTACGCCTACGAGGCCGTCAACAAGACCCAGTCGTTCGAGTCCGTGGCCACCGTCGACTATCCCTTGAACCTCCAGCCCCTCGGCGGCGGAAGCCCCAGCGGGGCGATCGTGGAGATCGACGACTTCGCGATCGTCGGGCCGGCCAAGCCGCTGGAGGTCGACAAGTCGACTGTCGCCTACCGCGACTACCTGCGGACCATCTTCGCCGGTCCGCCTGCGTCGACGGGCTACGCCGACCGCGTGGCGGCCTTGAGACGCCGATTCCACCAGGACTTCGAGACGGTCGACACGGCCCCCACCCCGGCAGACCGGGTCAGGAACACGATCCTCCACGAGATCCTGCGATCGCCCGTCGGTGCCGAGTACGGCTTCGGCAAGGATCCGGCGCTGATCGAGAAGCAGGGCAGCAGGACCCCCCGCGAGTACCTCGAGTACCTGGTCGACCTGACGGGCGTGCCAGCGCCCGAACTGGGCCGTCGCTACCGGCTCGACCTCGACGGTCCCGAGGACCGCCCATCGAGTTACGTGCAACAGAACATCGACACGCTGCAGGGCTTCTACACGGACAACTTCCACGGCGACCCGGACCCGCATCCCATCATCCCGCTGACGTACACCGGCCCCAGCTACGGGCCGCCGTACGAGCTCGATCCCGGACGAGCCGCACCGTTCTTCCTCCACCTCACGGAATGGCTCGACCAGCAGCGGTTCTTCGCCGAGAACCACCTTGCCATGAAGTCCACGTTCAGGACCGGCCTCGAGGCAGCCGACGCGGCCGAGGTGCTCCAGTACGTGGACAACTACCCAGCCACGAGACGGTGGACCAAGGACGTCATCCTGGCAGAGTCGCGACTCCACGACGGACACGAGGCGTACCTGCTCGGGCAGTTCGGGCTCGCCCGTGAGCACTACCTGGCCTGCTGGGACCACGCCATGGATGCCTACCTCGCCGCAGACGCGGAGCTGGTGGCGGTTCCCATGACCACGGTCGTCGCGACCGCGATCGCCAAGCTCCCCTCGATGCTGCCGGCCGACCACTCGGCACTGGAGGCCTACGTCGCCACGCTCTCCTACCCCGGCCTGGACCTCGCAGATTCGACGTATTGGGACTTCAACAACAGCACGCACCGGTTGGAGGACTGGGTGAAGGACAATGTCGATGCCCGCAGGTTCGCCCTGCTGCGGCTGGGGGCCCTGATCCTGCCTGCGTGTCTCGGCGACACGGCCCTCCAGCTCGGTGACCATGCCGCTGCGGCCGACCTGTTCCACCAGGCCACGCGGTTCCTGGTCGGGCACGCGTCGGCACCTGACGACGCCGGATGGCCAAAGGGCGTGTACGGCGGTGATCCTTGGGACGTCACCCATCGCGTGCGCAGGAGCGGACCGCTGGCCTACACGGCGAGCGCGAGCACGACCGTCCACAGCGGCGAGTACTCCTACAAGCCCATGGCCAGGTGGGTCTTCGAGGGATGCTCCGGCCTCGCGGGCGCGGCGGCGCGGCCAGTCGAACGGCACTGGTTGCGGCTCCGCCATGCGAACGTGCTGCTGGAGTGGGCCGACGAGCTGTACCGGACCGACGATGGCGCGCTGATCCGGCGGGCGCGCGAGCTGTACAAGGCGGTCCTGCTGCTCCACGGGCTGGCTCCCGGTACGGACCCCACGTGGTCCACGTCGGGCAAGCTGCCCAGCAAGCTGTCGTTCCTGGCGGGGGCGAACCCGAACCCGGCCCGACGCCTGCAGGTCGACCGGGCCCGCAAGGGACTCCTGCAGATCGAGCAGCAACTGAACTTCTACGGTCTGGACGACTCGCTGGTGCCGTCGCTGCGTCACGCGACCTTGCGGGAGTCCGCCGACCGCCTTGCTGCGACCGCCAAGTCCGTGCAGGGCGACCTCCTCGGCTACATCGGGGACATCGAGGACGCGCTGGAACAGCGCATGGTCCAGTCGAGCGCGCTGGCCAAGGCCGGCCTCGCCGGCCAGGTCGCCGCACGGCAGCGTGACATCGCACAGGTCGCGGTCGGGGTGGCCGAGGCCCACGTCGCGGACGTCCAGGCCCAGATCGCCGCGTTGAAAGCGGAGATCGAGGATCACGACTCCTTCCTCGGCCAGTTCCAGGACTTCGCCTCGGGGGTCAAGTCCGCGCTGGGCGGACTGCCCGACGGCGCCGTCGACACGGGGAAGTCCGGATTGCTGTCCGCCGGTGGATTCGGGAGCTATCAAGGCGTCGGCGCGATGTCGTTCATGGCGGCCGGACCGGCCGCGGTCGGGGGCTACGGGGTGATGATCTATGCGGGCTACAGCGCCCTGGGCTCGATGGCCTCCGCACAGAACGGCCGACGTGGACGGCTGGAGGACCTGAGCGAGCGCGCGCTCCCGGCCGCACGGGCCGAACTGCGGGCGCGGACCATGCAGGTCGAGATCGCACGGCTGAGCGAAGGGATCGCCGACGCCGACGCCGACCTCGCCCGCGACCTCCTGCGGTTCGGTGAGGTGCGGACCCTGAACCTGGAGACGCTGGGCGACCTGGCCGACCTCATGCGCCGGATGCTGCGGCGCGTGCTGGAGGCCGGAGGACGCCAGGCCTGGCTCGCCGAGCGGGCGCTGGCCTTCGAACAGGCGACCGCGATCAACATCATCCGCCTGGACTACGTCCCCGCCACCCGACAGGGAATCGGGGGAGCAGACATGTTGATCGCCGACCTCGACGAGCTCGAGTTGACACGGCTCGCGGGCCTGGACACCGACGTGACGGTGCCCGTCCACGTGTCGCTGGCGTTCGACCACCCCATCGCGTTCGCCCGACTCGTCGCCGACGGATCCTGTCGCTTCTCCACCCAGATCGCCGAGCTCGTCGCCGCGTACCCCGGCACGCACGGGCACCGGATTCGTGGTGTCCGCGCGACGCCACAGACCATGTCCGGTTTCCACCAGTACCGGGGGATGCTGACCAACGACGGCGTCTCGGCCGTCCGTGCCGTGTCGGGTGGCATCGACACGCTGCTGCTGCCCCCCGACGGCCTGCCCCTGGGTCCCTGGTCGACCACCACCTCGCCGGACGTCCGGGAGTCCCCGACCCGTCGCGCCTTCGAGGGCAGTGGCTACGACACGACCTGGACGGTGGACCTGCCGGAGCTGGCCAACCCGTACCCCAACGACGAGTTGGCGGACGTGGTCATCACCTTCGACGTGGTCGCCCGGTACTCACCGGTCCTGGCCGAGGCGGACCACGACGACGCCACGACCGCCACGGTCGAGCGTGCCGTGATCGCCTCGGCCCTCACGCAGGACCAGCCCGCGCTCGCAACGCTGCGGGCGGGCAGCGGCCCAGCGACCTTCCACTTCGACGTCGGCTCCATGCTCCCGGGGTCGTTGACGAACCGCTCGGTCGAGAACGTCGGCGTCGTCATCGCCGCGCCGGGCGACGTGACCGGGGATGCCACCCTGCGGACTCCCACCCTGGCGGACGTGTCGTTGTCGATCGTGGGTGGGATCGCCACGTCGAACGCGCCACCCCTCACCGACGCCACCGCACCCGCACCACCCCAGCCACTCAACGCCCTCGTCGGCAGTGACCCGGCCACGACGATCGAGGTCGTGATCGATGGGACCTTGTTCACCCAGGGAGACCTGACCCGGGCCAGGGACGTGGTGCTCATCGTCGGCTACCGCGCTGACGTCGCCACCTGACCCGGCACGACCGGGGCTCCGTCGTGAGAGCGCGGCGAGGCCGCTGCCGGACGTCGCGACAATGGAGACGGCCACGACCGGGACACGCTCGAAAGAATGTGCCAAGAAGGCTGTTGCAGAACATGCAACAGCATCGGTTCGTGGGATCGGGCTTCGTACCGCTACGACCCCTACCACTGCATGGGTTCCTGACGACCATCACCGCGTTCCTGGTCGTCTGGTTTCGGATGCACGCGCCGGGACCTCATGGCACAGGACTCCCGAGGACGCGAGATGGCACCAGTCGCAGGGGCGGGATTCGGTCTCGTTGGGCCGAATCCCGCCGGTCCGATGACGTGACACCTCACCAGTGTCATCCGGTGGCTTGCGGACGTGCAGGCTGAGAGGGCGCATGCGACCCGGTGGGAGACCCCACTCCCCCGGGGAGCCAGACGCACGGCGATGCCATGCGTCGACGTCTGGGACGGCTCCTCTCGAGCCGCGACGACCGTTGTGCCTGGAGTGGACTCGGCTCATGGGCCCGCGGTCCCGAGGATGTGGAGCAGTCGTCCCAGAAAACGGGCGATCTGTCCGGCGGGCTGGCCGGGCGTCGGTCACGTCGTCGCCGGTGGCGTGCATGCGGCCGCTGGTGACCGGGCGCAGGCCTGTCAGCAGGTCCATCATTCGCGCTGGCCGTTGCCTGGAGCATCGCCATCACCAGGCGGATCGCCTTCGGGACGCGACGTTCGGCCGGCGGGACCTCACGCAACCAGCCGGGACCCGATCGCTCGACCGAGTTCCTGTTCCATGATGGACAGGGCGTCGTCGAGGTGGAGTCGGTCACCGTCCCAGCCGGGTGGCTGCAGGCTGCGTGGGTCGGTGCGCCTGGCCGCTTCCGCGGAAGCGCTCGGGTCACCACCGACCAGCGCCAGGTGCGACGGCATCGGGTGGGCGGCCTCGGGTGGCCGGAAGCTTGCGCGGCCGTCGTCGTGGAGGCGCACCTCCCAGGCCTTGGCATGGACGAACCGGTGGTGGGCACCACACACCAGCAACAGGTTGGACAGGTCGGTCGGGCCGCCGTCGGCCCAGTGGACGACGTGGTGGGCATGGAGGTGGCGCGTGGCCGCGCAGCCGGGGAAGCGACAGGTCCCGTCGCGGGCCCGCAGTGCCTCCCGGAGGCGGAACGGGATCACTCGGGTGGTCCGTCCCACGTCGACGGGAAGCCCGTCCCTGGTGGCGACCCGGCGGATGGCGGCGTCGCAGGCCAGGCGTCGCAGGACGTGCCGGGACAGGCGCCGCAGCCCACCGTTGCGGCCCTGGACCACCACGGACGCGGGTCGTCGTCGGTGCGCCATGTCGCCGGCCGCCTCGACGTCGTCCGCTTCCGCGGAAGCGCTCGTGGTCTCGCCGTGGTGGGCGAGCGCGTCCACGGTGCTGTCGACGTCGCCCTGCAGGACCAGCGTCGTGCGGGCAGCACCGGTCAGGTCCGCGTCGACGTGGGCCACCGCCAGGTCGAGCGCATGCAGCAACGCGTCGGCGCGGCGCTGGGCCATCGGGCTGGTCGGCGGCCGGTCCGGAGGCGGTTCGCCGGGCAGGTCGTCGTCGGCGGGCTGGGACTGGGCGTCCATCACCTCGACCAGCCGGTCCAGCAGCGTGACGGCACGCAGGCCGGACTCGACCGGTACGTCGACCGTCAGGCGGACCGACCCCCCACGGTGACGCACGCCCACGCCCCGCTCGTCGTGGGGATCCCGCCGGTCGTCGAGCCGACGGAAGGACTGCACGATCCGTTCCAGCTGGGCCGCCGGAGCGTTGTCGGCATAGACCAACAGGAGCCGCTCCAGCCTCGGCTCACCACAGCGCGTGATGGCCCGGACCTTCGAATACGACAACTCGCCGCGGACGAACCGCTCACAGGTGGCCGTGAAGGTCCGCAGCGCCAGCGCGACCCGGACCTGCTCTCGCGACGTCGACGGGGCCATCCCCAGCGCCCACGACAACCACTGACCCGGGGTGCGGCACCCCTGCCACGCCCACGCACCCCGGACGATGAACTCGCCCAACACCACCAGCAACCGCGCCGACGCCGCAGCCGCCGCCCCGGCCGCCCGGCGCACCTCGTCTTCCAGCCCGGCGTCATCCAACCCACCCAGATCCGGGTGCGGCTCGATGGACTGCGCATGCGCAACCAGCGCCTCCCACCCACCCCGTTCAGGCGGTGACGGCGGCACCAACCACCCCCCGTCGCGCGCCACCTCATCCGCGTCCGCGATGCTCGACTCGACCACTGCGACCGGTTCCATGACCGTCCTCCCACGACAGCATTCCATGCAACCCCGATGGTCCCACACGGGTGCGACACCGATCGTGGCGTGCGCCGCGCCCCATCAACTCGTCCGGGCGCGGACGCCTTGTCGACGCCGGTCGAGAGGGTCCGACCGAGGTCGCCACGCACCGCTCCTACCCCTCCCGCTCTGCTGAGGGAGCGGGTGACCGGGCCACGTACTGGTCACCTGCAATGGGTCCGCAATCTGTTTGTGTCGGCGCGCAGAATCCCGCGTTCACTGCGCATATCTCCATCATTGCGTGAGAATTCTTGGCCGGCTTGACCAGGTTCCGTAAGGTCGCCATTGAGACATTCGGACGGAGTGGAACATGTCCTCGACTACAGAGCGGCACGCTACGACGGAGGACGAGAGCAAGCCGTCGAACAAGGAGGAGAAGACCAGCGGCAAGACTCCGACGTGGCTTGGAATCGTAACCGTGGTCGTGTCCGTGGTCGCCCTGGGCGTGAACACGTGGGTCCTGTTGACCGTGGACAAAGCGCGCAACGAGCTCCAGCAACAATCACAGACCTCGCAGCGTCTCATCTCAGCCGGTCAGATGCTCTCGAGTAAGTCGGAGACGACCAGGATGGCAGGGCTGTTCGCCCTGAACCTTCTCGCCGAGGACGATCCGGACGGCGTCCATCTCCCGGCAGCACAGATCCTTGCCGCACATGGAAGAATCGCGATCCGGGATCGCAGCGAAACGGACACGATCGGCCTCGAATGGCGCACGGCGTTCAACCAGGTTCGGGAGATCTCGAAGCGGGGATCGGTGCGCGTCGACCTGTCGAACACGGTGATCGACGGGCATCCCATGGCCGGACTCGAACTCCATGGCTCCTACCTCAAGGGTGCAACCTTCAGGGCCGTCGACCTCCGCTCCTCGGTGTGGACCTGCACGGACGCCAGCGCCATCAGAACGCCGGCGAGCAGCGGTGGCGCCACGAACTTCGAGAATGCGAAACTCGACCGGATCAACGTCACGAACGCCGACTTCTCGGAGGCGGTCGGCCTGGACGCCGCGGATCTCGGCGACCTCTACTGGGCGGACGACCAGGAGCCGATCTGGCCCGACCACCCCGCGTTCGACTCGGTGGAACCGGCGGGAGGACCGACCGACTACCGGGTCGCATGCGAGGATCCCGTCAACAGGGCGAACCCTGTCGGCGGCGGCGTGGATTGACTTCGACCCTCCGCGGCGCGACGGAAACCTGATGCCCTGAACGAAAGACGCGAGCCTTCTGGGTGAATGTCGTCACGACAGTCACCGACCAGCACGACGAGCCATCATGCCCAATGAACTCGTCCTTGCCATCCACGTGTCGGCCATTAGAGTGCGACCGGGGACAGGTAGTCGCGTGGGTGCGCCAAGCAGGACGGAATTCCGTCTCGCCGGCAGCATGGAACTCCGGCGAGGGAGCCTCGTCGTCTCCGAGTCCAGCCTGGGCGGCCGCCATCATCGTCTGACCATGGCGATGTTGTTGCTCGAGCGACGTCAGCCAGTGGCCTCGGGATTCCTCGCAGACGAACTCTGGCCCCGAGATCGCCCACGAACCTGGCGATCGAGTCTCCGCAATGCCATCTCAGAAGTCCGGTCGTCGTTCGTCGAGGTTGGCCTTCCTGCCGGGACGCTCGACAACCGCGATGGCCGATACGTCGTCGACATCCCCGACCTCCATGTCGACGTCGAGTCGACACCCGACCTGGGCGAGTCCAGCACACGCCTGGTGGCGGCGGGCCGCATCCACGAGGCGTGTGACCTCGCGCGACGCTCCGTCGAGATCCTTTGCCAGCCGATCCTGGCCGACATCGACTCCGATTGGCTCGATCGCCTCCGGGACGAACTGCTGGGACGACGCGTCGACGCCCTGCTGTTGCAGGCACGTTGCGAGCGCAGGAGGGGCGACTTCGGTGCGGCCCGACAGGCCGCAGGCCAGGCCAGGGACCATGCTCCGCTCCGCGAGGAGTGCTGGCGCGAGCTCATTCGCGTCGAGGTCGGCGCCGGCAACAGCGGGGCCGCACTCGAGGTCTATGGCCGATGCCGACGGCGGCTCGCCGAGGACCTCGGAACCGAACCGGACGCCGCCACTCGTCAGCTGCACGAACAACTGCTCGGCGCGGGCACCGATGGTCCCCGGGCCGATCCGACGTCAACCCCCTCGATGTCCACGCGACCGGTTCCGAAGCCGGCCTCGGAACGTTTGTTCGGCCGCGAGCGCCTCCTTCGCGACGTGGTCGAAGCACTCGCCTCCGGGCGCTCCGTGCTCCTCCGTGGACCCGCCGGGGTCGGCAAGACCCGCCTGGCGGCCGAGGTCGTCTCGACCCCGGGTGTTGCTGGTCGCCGCGTCGACCGCATCATGGGAAGCACCGGCTTGGCCGACGTGGCGCTGGGGACGCTCGGGGCACTCGCGACCGACATCGGTGCCGCACGCGTGCCCCGGTCCGAGCTCGTCGGGCGCTTCCTCGCGCACTGGCGAGCACAGGAGAGCGACGAGCCCGCGCTGGTCTGGCTCGACGACGCTCATCACGCGGACGACCTGTCAGCCGCCATCCTGCGGCACGCCGTCGTCACCGGCGCCCTCCAGGTCCTGTCGACGCAGCGACCAGCCGACCCGCTCGGACAGGACCTGTCCGTGCTGCTGACCGAAGGCCTCATGGTCGCCGTCGACGTTCCCCCGCTGTCGGAGACGGCGGCCGGCGAACTCGTCGAACACCTGCTGGTCGACCGCGCGTCGCCCGAACACGTCGAGCGACTGGTCGCGCTCGGCGACGGCAACCCGCTCTACCTGCGCGAACTCGCCACCTCGTGGCGCGCGGACGCGCCCGATGCCCCGTTCGAAACGGTCGAGCGTCTCGTCGCACGTCCGATCCGGCGGTTGTCTTCGTCCCGGCGTCGGATGGCGGAGCTCATCGCCCTCGCCGAGCCGTTGCCTGCGGACATCCTCGCCTCGCGCGGGGACGACCTGGGCGTCCTCATTCGCCGCGGACTCGTGCGTCGACACGGTCCCCGCGACCTGAGGATCGACCATCCACTGCGGAGTGCGTGGCTGCTGGCAGAACTGGGAGCCGCCAGTCCCCAGGCCTACCGCGACCTCGCTGAGCTCGCGACGAACTCGACCTCACAGCGCTCGGAGTCGATCGATCCCCTTCGACTGGTGGACTGGGAACTCCGCGGGGGCCTCCAGCCGGATCGCCGGCGGCTGGTCGAGGCCACGCGGGCGGCGATCGGTCGGGGCGACGCGGAGCGCTCGGAACGGTTCTCGAGGGCCGTCATCGGCCCCGAACGAGAACTGCTCCGGGCCCAGTCCATGCTCCTGTCGTCGGGGCGGTCGCGAGGACTCGCCGCCCTCGAACGCGTCCGTCACGATGGGTCGGACGATGCCCGCGTCGAGGCCGCCCTCTGGCTCGCGCGCGACCGCGTCGTGCGGTCGGACCGCGAGGGCGCGCGGGCAGTCCTCGACGAGACGAGCGACGACCTCGCGCCATCGGCCCGGCGCCGCCTGCTGCTCGGCAAGCTGTGGGTGTGGACGTTCGGTCGGATCCCGACCGACGATGACGTCACGGCGGCACTGGAACGCGCGACCTCGACGAGGACGGACCAGTACCGCGACGAGCTGCTGACGATGGCACTGGCCGTCGCCTATCAACGACAGGACCCGTGGGAGCTGGTCGATCACCTCAACGACGTCGTCGAGGCCGAGGCCGATGGCGGTCTCGACCTCATCCGGCGGAGTCGGATGAAGGCCGTGGTCTGCGGCTACTGGCTCATCGCTGGACGCATCGACCAGGCCCTCGACACGGTCGTCGAGCACCTTCCCGAAGTCCTCGACCGCCGCGTCCCGGAATCGATCGCACTGATGTCCGGCGTGGGCGCCTTCACCCTGGCGCTGGGTGGCCGTCACGAAGAAGGCGTCCGCGTGGCTCGATCGGCTCCGGTACGGGTCACGGCGCCGGACTGGTTCCGCCAGGGTCGGCTCACGACGTTCGTCCTCGTCGGCAACGAGTGCTACCTGGGACACGCCGAACGAAACCGAGTTGACCTGGAGACACTCGACGGCGATCCGGCGGACGGCTTCTTCATCGCGCCGTTGCTCCGGGCACGGGCTCGCATCCTGGTCTGTGATGGGTCTGGCGCCACCGCGCCCTTCGACGAGCTGGTCGCTGCCCTTCGAGGTCTCGAAGACGATGGGAAGTACGGATGGGGTCCGATCGTGGCCGCCGAACTCACCGACCGCAGCACACCTCGACCCGTCCTGGAGGTGGTGAGGGCCTCGGCCTCGCGCATCGAGACCCGAGGGTTGGCTCGGGTCGTCGCCGTCGCCACGACAGCCCGCCTGGAGGACGACGTGAGCTCACTGCTCGCGGCCGGAGAGTGCTACGAACGAATGCGGTTCGCGCCGGCTGCCCTTCGTGCCTACGCCGACGTCCTCGCACGTTCGCGCATGGACGATCGGACCGCCCGAGCTGCCCTGGTCGGGGCGATCCGCGTCCTCCGGGACTGGGATGGCATCGACCCGTGGTGGTTCGACGAGTCCACTCGTCTCCCCCGTGTCGCCGTGGTCCACCACGCGTCCCTGGACCAGGAACGAGCACCGTCCGAGGCCGCCGAACGTGCGCGGCAAGAGATCGTCACGCTGGTCGACGTCGCGTCCTGGGAGGCACTTCGGGAGCGCCTGCGGCCGCTGCCAGTCCCGGACGGCGCACCGGAACCCCGGACCTGACGACGGGGGTTCGGCCGCGACTGAAGCGGGGCCTGCGCAGCGTCACGACGCGGGAGCGTCCGGGACGAGTTCGACCCGCAGCACCACTCCCGGCAGGTCCCCGAAGCTGACGCCCTCGACACCCCCGTTGTGGTCGGGTGCCTCGACCTCTGCGCCACCGCGGGCCCCGTTGGTGGCGACCAGGTCGCGAGACGACACCTCCACACCGCCCGTCTTCCCGTCCGACTCGCGACACGCCTCGAGGAAGGCGGCCGTGATCGCGCCACGCGCCTCGTACTGAGCGGCTGAGGCGACGGCCCGGGCGCGAATGTCGGACCGGACGATGGTTGCGATTGCGACGGCAACTGCCGAGAGCAGCACCGCAAGCCCCAAGGCGATGGAGGTCCTCAGGGCGTCGGAGGACGAGTCCCAGAACCCACTCACCGCCGCGAGGACGACCGAACTTCCACCGAGGGTGACCAGCGCCCCGGACATCCACTTGGACAGGCTGCCCGCCCCGGCCGTGATCACCTGGAGACTCGGTGGCGTCTTCCATCCCACCCCGTTGTTGGCCAGACGCACCTCCTCCTCGTCCGGCAGGACGTCGAGCGACTTGAGCAGGGCGCGTGTCGGCTCGGCCAGGTCGCTTCCGTCGGGACTCCATGCCTTGGAGGGCCACTGGACGGGTGCTGTCAGTGTGGTAGCCATCGTTCATCCTTTCTCGGCGCCCCGGGGACGCGCCACTCCCCGACACGAGGAGTGGGAGGCCGCTGGAACCAGTCTCTCCATTGCCGTCATCCAGACGCAATCAGCCCAGATGACGGCCGACCCCCGCCCGCCCGGCGTCTCCGGCTGCGACGACGCGACGCCGGACGACCTACGGGCGGTGCCGGCGTTGCAGGTCGGCCGCGATCTGGTCGAGCAACGACACTGCAGGTCGCATGAGGTTCTCCTCGTGGTGTTCTTCGACGCGGCCATGAGCGATCGGTCACGGCACCGAGGAATCGCGCAACGACGGGTGAGGCCGCAGAAGCTCCGACCCCCACCAGGTCCGACGAACGGGCGGAAGCCACCCGCGACCCGAAGCAGGATCAGCTCTCGCTCCTCGTGTGCACCAGACTCCACTGAAGCGGACCGAGGGGGTCGAAGTCGGGGCACTCCGTAGGCTCGAGGCACGCAACGAGGAGGACGCATCATGCTGGTGCATGGGAAGACCGTGGTGGTGACCGGTGGCGGCAACGGGATCGGCCGCGAGGTGGTGCTGGAGCTGCGCCATCGGGGCGCTCGGGTGGCAGCGGTCGACGTGCGGGGCGACAGCCTGGCCGAGACGAGGCGGCTGGCCGGCGACCGTGACGACGTGGCCACCTTCGAGGTCGACTTGACGGACCGGGCCGCGGTCACGGCACTGCCGGACCGGGTCCGGGACGAACTCGGCGAACCCGATGGCCTGGTGAACGTCGCCGGCATCATCCAGCCGTTCGTCCGGTTGGTTGACCTCGACGTCGAGGTGATCGAACGGGTCTTCGCCGTGAACGTGTGGGGCACCCTGCACACCGTGCAGGCGTTCCTCCCTGGGTTGTTGGAGCGGCCGGTGGCCCACGTGGCGAACGTGTCCAGCATGGGCGGGTACCTGCCGGTGCCGGGCCAGACCGCGTACGGCGCGAGCAAGGCAGCGGTCAAGCTGCTCACCGAGGGCCTCTACGCCGAGCTGTTGGACACCGAGGTCGGCGTGTCCGTGGTGTTCCCGGGTGCGGTCCGGACCGAGATCACCACGAACTCCGACGTGACGGTGCCGAGCGGCGCTGGGGGCGACGACGAGGAGTCGTCGGGTTTCCCCACGACGGACCCGGACGAGGCCGCACGGATCATCGTGGACGGCATCGAGGAGGACCGCCTCCACGTCTTCGTCGGGCGTGACGCCCGACTGCTGGACGTGGCGGTGCGCGTCGCCCCCAAGCGGGCCATCCAGTTCATCGCGAGCCAGATGAAGAGCCTGCTGGACTGAGGCCGGTCGCGACATGCGACCGGCCTCGGCCGAACCCCCGGGCAACCGGCCGACGGGCTCAGGGAACGACGACCTCGTCGGTCTGGACGGGGACCTCGACCTCGCCGGCGACGACCTGGTCCCACAGGTCGGTGACCTGGGTGGCGACGTCCTCGGGGACGTTGTGCAGTTCGCCCAGGGTGATCAGGCCGGACTCGGGGTCCATGGGGACCACGCCGGTGGTCTCACCGGCCTGGATGCCCTCGATGGCCTGCCCGAAGGCGCCCTCGAAGTCCCAGATCGTCGACACCAGGAACGTGTCCGGCGCGATCGACACCTTGTCGGTGAACGACGACGTCATCAGGACCGGGTCGGCCGCGGCCGCGGAGGCCTCGGCCACACCGTAGATCCCGTTGTTGAGGCCCAGCACCAGCACGTCGGCGCCCTCGCTGATCAACGCATCGGCACTCTGGCGGGCCGCCACGGCGTCGTTCTGGTCACCGGTGAAGTTGAACAGCAGCTCGACGTCGGGGGCGACCGACCGAGCACCGGCGAACACCGCGTTGGCACCGGCCTTGTAGTCGGGGATGTCGATGCCGCCGAGGAAGGCGACCGTCCCGGACTCGGTCATCAGCCCCGCCAGTGCGCCCTGCACGTAGAAGCCGGGGGCGAACGACCGTGCGATGTTCCACACGTTCTCGGGCTGCTCGGCCATCTCCCCGGACGACTCGGCGATGAACGTGGTGTCGGGGAACTCCCCGGCCAGGTCGGTCGCGATGGTCAGGAACTGCCCGCCGTGGAAGCCGACGACGTCCACGCCGTCGCTGATGTACTCGCGGGCGACGCGCTCGGCGTCGGCCACGGCGACCTGTTCGGAGTACTCGGTGGTGATCCCGTAGTCCTCCTCCAGTCCGGCGAGGCCCTCGTAGGCGATGGCGTTGTAGTCGGCGTCCTGGATCGGCCCGGGGAGGATCACGGCGAACCGCAGCGACTCCCCATCGGCGTCACCCGTGTCGTCGCCCTCGTCGGCGGCCGTCGCACTGCCGGTGTCGGCTGGCTCGCTGGCCGCGTCGGCGGGGTCGCTGGCGGCGTCGGCGGGCTCGCTGGCCGCGTCGCTCGCCGCAGCCTCGGTCGCGTCGCCGGCCGTGTCGGTGGTGGCGTCGTCACCGCCACCGCACCCGGCGAGCAGGAGTCCGGATGCGAGCAGTCCGACGGCGATGCGCCGCAGGGTCGTTGCCTCGGTGGTCATGCACGTTCCTTCCTGGCGCAGAGCGCCGGTGGCCGTGGGGTCCGAGTCGGACCCCAATGCGGGGGCGGCGCCGTTGCCGCACAGAGCCGATCAGGAGCGCCGTTCAGAAGCGGGACTCCCGGTCGTAGGACTTGGTCAGCGCCGCCGGTGCCTGGGCCCGCCCGTACACGCGCACCAGCACGACGATGGCCAACACGTAGGGCAGCATCCGGAGGAACTGCGGCGGGATCGTCTTGGACGTGACCCCGAACTGGAACTGCAACGCCTCGACCCAGGCGAACAGCAACGCGCCGGCGGCGATCGTCCACGGACGCCAGCGTCCGAAGATCACCAGCATCAGGGCGAGCCAGCCGCGACCGGACGCGATGTCGTCGGCGTAGCCACCGACCAGCGACAGCGGGAAGAACGCCCCGGCCACGCCGATCAGCGAACACCCGGCGATGAGTGCCGACCAGCGAAGGCGGGTCAGGGGCAGTCCGAGCGCGTCGACCGCCTTGGGGCTCTCGCCGATGGCGCGCAGGCGCAGGCCCAGCGGGGTCCGGTGCAGCACCCACCACACGGGCACGACCACGAGCAGCCCGAGGTAGACGAACAGGTCGTGCTGGAACAGCACCCGCCCGACGTAGGGCAGTTCGGACAGCCCGGGTACGCGCCAGATCGGCAGCGTGCCGATGCTCGGCGGCGTGGTGGTGATGCCCACCACCCCCCGGTACAGCAGGCTGGACGCGCCCAGGCCCAGGATCAGCAGCGCCAGCCCGACGGTGATCTGGTTGGCCTGCAACTGCAGGGTCAACCACCCGAACACGATCCCGATCAGCACCGCCGACAGCGCGGCGGCGGCGATCGCCAGCACGACCGTGGGAGCGGTGCTCCCGGCCACGAACACGACACAGAAGCCGACCGCGGCCCCGACTGCGACCATCCCCTCGATGGCGAGGTTGAGCAGCCCGACCCGCTCCAGCAGCAGCTCCCCGAGCGACGCCAGCAGCAGTGGGGTCGCCACGACCAGCGTGGTGCGCAGCATGTCGGCGTCGACCAGGCCCAGGAGGAAGTCCATCACGCACCACCTCCTGCCAGCGCCGGGCGCGCCCGGCCCGGGACCAGCCGCGCGACCAGCCGGCGTCCACGGGTGGTCTCGAAGGCCAGGATCGACACGACCACGACGGCCTGGAACACCAGCGCGGCCGAGGCGGGCAGGTCGACGCTGCGCTGCAACGAGTCGGCCCCGACGATCAGCACCGCGAAGGCGAACGCCACCGGGATGGTCGCCAGCGGCCGTCGACGGGCCAGCACGGCGACCAGCACGGCCATGTAGCCGAAGTTGGGGGTCAGCCCGGTCAGCAGGCGCGAGTGGACCCCGGTCACCTCGATCGCCCCAGCCAGTCCGCCCAGCGCGCCGGCGACGACCAGCGCGATCACGCCGATCCGGACCAGGCGGACCCCACCGAAGCGGGCGGCCAGCGCGTTGGACCCGGCGGCGCGGAACTCGAACCCGGCCCGGGTACGGGCCAGCCACAACGACAGGCCGATCGCGATCGGCACCGCCAGCAGGATCCCGACGTGGCCGCCGCCGGGCAGCAGCCGGGGCAGGTCGGCGGCCGACGGGATCGGGACGGTGATGGCCTCACCCGCGACCGGGTCGGTCCACGGTCCGGTGGCGAGGTACTCGGCGAGGAACAGCGCGACGAAGTTGAGCATCACCGTGACGAACAACTCGTTGATGCCGCGGGTGGCGCGCAGCCAGGCCGGGATCGACGCCAGCAGGCCACCGCCGACGACCCCGGCCACCAGCACGACCGGCAGCAGCACCAGCGCCGGCCACCCGTCGAGCAGGAACGCGACCCCGGTGGCCAGGATCGCCCCGGCGTAGATCTGCCCATCGATGCCGAGGTTGACGTAGCCGGCCCGCATCGCGAACGCGACCGCGCTGGCGCCCAGCAGCAGCGGGGTGGTCCGGTTGAGCGTCTGGGACAGCCCCCCGATCGACCCCAGTGCCGACGACAGGATCGTGCCGTAGGCGGCAACCGGGTCGGCGCCCAGCGCCAGCAGCAGCAGGGCGTTGACCACCAACGCCACCACCAGGCCGAGCACGTAGATCGCCGTGACCTCGATCGCCGAGCGCCCACGGCCAGCGGCGGCCGCCTCGACCTCGGTCTCGGACTCGACCAGGGTGGTGTCAGCCATGCGCGGCCACCATCAGGTCACCCAGCACCAGCCGGTCGTAGTCCCCCGCGACCTGTTGGCCGACGAGCCGGCCGTGGGACAGCACGACCACGCGGTCGCACAGCGCCAGCAGCTCGTCGAGGTCCTCGCTGATGAGCAGCACGCCGCCACCGGCCTCGCAGGTCCGCACCAGCTGGTCGTGGACGAACGCGGCCGCGCCGACGTCCAGCCCGCTGGTCGGGTTCATCACCACCATCGCCCCGCCGCCGGCGTGTTCGGACACCGCCAGGGCGCGGGCCACCAGGACCTTCTGGATGTTGCCGCCCGACAGCGACGCGGTCGGTGCGGTCGCCCCGGACGTGCGCACGTCGAAGCGGTCGATCATGGTGCGGGCCTGGTCCTGCAGGTCGGGTGGCGAGAAGCCGTCCTGGAGCAGGTGGCGGCCCAGCGCGTAGGTCTCGTAGAGCGGGCTGGCCGGCAGCACGCCCTCGCGCATGCGGTCGCCGGGCAGCACGGCGACCCCGGCTCGGATGCGTTCGTCGGCGCGGGCGTCGGTCACGTCGTCGCCGGTGGCGTGCATGCGGCCGCTGGAGACCGGGCGCAGGCCCGCCAGCAGCTCCATCAGTTCGCGCTGGCCGTTGCCGGCGACTCCGGCGACCCCGACGAACTCACCGCGGTGGACGGTGAGGTCGAGTCCTTCCAGGGTGACGTCGGTGGCCGCACCGGTCGCCGTCACGCCTCTGAGCGACAACACCTCGTCCGTGCCGATCTCGCAGGTCTTGGCCCGGGCCTCGAGCATGGACGCGTCGTCGCCCATCATCATCGCCACGACGTCGGCGTGGTCGGCCGAGGCGACGTCGAGCGAGCCGACCTGGCGGCCTCGGCGGAGCACGGTCAGGCGGTCGCAGACGGCGAACACCTCGTGGAGCTTGTGGGCAATCAGGACGACCGCCAGCCCCTCGCTGGCGAGCTCGCGGACCGAAGCGAACAGCTGGGTGACCTCGGCCGGGGTGAGGTGGGTTGTCGGCTCGTCGAGCACGAGGATGTCGGCGCCGGCGTAGAGGATCCGGAGGATCTCGACCTTCTGCTGGTCGCCGACCTCCATGTCGGCCACCCGGGTGTCGAGGTCGACGGTGAACCCGTAGTGCTCGGCGAGTTCGGCGATCCTCTCGCGGTGGCTGGCCGTGTCCATGGTCCAGGTCGCCGTGACGGCGCCGAGCAGGATGTTCTCCAGGGCCGTGAAGGCCTGGACCAGCTCGAAGTGCTGGTGGACCATCCCGACGCCGTGGCCGACCGCGTCGGACGGGCTGCGCAGGTCGACGTGGTGGCCGTGGAGGGTGACCTCACCGGCGTCGGCGAGGTACAGCCCGGTGAGCACGTTCATCAGCGTGGTCTTGCCGGCACCGTTCTCGCCCAGCAGCCCATGGATCTCGCCCGGGTCGACCCGGAGGGTGACGTCGTCCAGCGCCCGGACGTCGCCGAAGGCCTTGGAGATGCCGGCCATCTCCACCGCCAGCGGCTCGGTGCGGTCCGCCTCAGGCATGCTTGCCCACGGTCCAGCCGTCGGCCTGGAGGTGGTCGCCGGCGAAGGCCAGCGGTGACGACTCGAGCGTCGTCGCCATGGTGTCGTTCCAGCGGTTGAGGTAGCCAAAGACGGCCATGACGGCGACCAACTCGACCACCTGTTCGTCGGAGAAGTGGGTGCGCAGCGTCGCGAACTGTTCGTCGGTGACCTGGTTGGGGACGTGCCCGGCCCCCTCGGCGACGGTCAGGGCGGCGCGCTCGGCGTCGTCGAACAAATCCGAGGTCTCGTGTTCGAACAGGGCCTCGATCTTGGCCTCGGTGACCCCCCGGTCGGCCGCAACGTGGGCCGTGTGGGCCTGGCAGTAGCGGCAGGTGGCGGCCGAGGACACCATCAGGGCGACCAACTGCTTGAGCTTGGGGTCGACCGTGCCCGGGCCCATCACGGCCTCGTTGAGGTTGGCGAAGGCCGTCATGATCGCCGGCCGGTGGGCCATGGTCAGGGTGGAGTTGGGCAGGACCCCGAGGTGGCCCTCGATCGAGGCGAAGAGCGGCTCGTGCTCGGGCAGGTCAGCACGATCCAGTGCAGGCAGTCGCGGCATGTTGGCTCCGAGGTGTCCGACGCGTCGAGCCGACGCCGCCGCACCCTACTCCGATCGATCGGGCGAGCACAGCAGGCTGTCTTCGGCGTGGGCAAGCCGCGCCGAGAAGCGACGACGATGGGTCCTGACCGGCGCTACAGGCCTCCCTGGGTCCCGAGGGCCGCCCCAGCCCCTGACGAGTGGATTCTCCAAGAAGCCGAGGTTCCGCCAAGACGACCTCTGGCTGTCCAGAGGCGGGGCAAGCCTCACCGTGTCCTTGCGGACCCACCTTGGCCGACGATCGGGGAGGCAGGTCCACGGGAACGTGGGTCGCCATCATTCGCCAGACGCCCTTCGCCATCCACGCCGAGTCCGTGGAGTCGCAAGTCCAGGACTGCTACCGCGAGGTCATGCAGTCCACCGCGCCATGTCGGCCTAAGCTCTCGCGCCCACCACAACCTCTCGTCTGACCCAACTAGACGGCCTCTGATAGCTACGGGATCTGGCCACCTTCGCGATCGGCCGCGAACCTCAAGGGAGGAAGTCTGACCTGATGTCGGTCGACGGGCGCTTCCCAGGCCGTGCCCGGGTCAGCAAGACAGGGGACGCCGGGCTGACGGCCTCGCGGTACTACCTTCGCTGTCAAGCTTAGGAAGGCAGGTTTCGTCGTCATGGCTGATTCGGTGACGAAGGCGGAGATCCTGCAAGCCATCCGTGAGCAAGCGGAACGCAACGGTGGAGATCCGCTGGGGCGTCGGAGGTTCGAAGAGCTGACTGGCATAACGGAATCGGACTGGTCGGGCCGTTACTGGGCGAACTGGAGTGGCGCGGTGCGCGAAGCTGGCTACGCACCCATGGAGATGAATCCCGCCATCCCTCGTGAAGTCCTGCTTGACCACCTCGCAAACCTTGCGGTTGAACTGGAGTCATTTCCCACATCGCGGGAGGTGCAGATGGCGCGACGGACCGACCCAGAGTTCCCCAGCCGCAACACCTTTGCGAAGTTTGGCCGAAAGGCGGACCTGGCTCGGGCTCTCTTGACCCATTGCGAGAACCGGGAAGGGCTCGATGATGTCGCTGGCTACTGCCGAGAGGTTCTTGCTGTCGAGGCTGAGGACCCCCCTGGCGAGGCCGAGATCGCGGACGGGGCGACGACTGCGGGGTCCGTCTACCTGATCAGATCGGGACGCTACTTCAAGATTGGTCGCACGAACTCCGTCGGTCGACGCCAATACGAACTATCGATTCAGCTTGCAGAGCCGGTTGAGCTCGTCCATGAAATTCAGACTGACGACGTCGTAGGGATAGAGAGGTACTGGCATGACCGATTCGCCGACCAGCGCACGAACGGAGAGTGGTTCAGCTTGACCCGAGCCGACGTACGGGCCTTCAAGAGGCGCAAGCGTTTCATGTAGTGGACGTGGGTCCACCTTCGTACGGAGTCATCGCCGGCCCTGTTGGCACGGCTTCAGCGCCGAGTCTGGTCGATGCCGCCAGCCCTGAGCACGGCAGCGACAACCTCGGAGAGCCACCGATCCCGACACTTGCGTCGCTGGCCGCGGGGCGGATGAGATGTCAGGAGTACGGGACTGTTTGTGGCACAACGGTTGGATCGAGCGCGGGGATGCCTAGGATCGGTACCCGGGTGGTGGTGTCGCCGGAGAGGATGAATGTGCCGTGGTGAGTCCTGAGGATCATGTGGCCGAGCACCGTACTGCAGGCATGATGGTCGACGTCAACGGTGTCCGCACGTTCGTTCGGGAGGAGGGCGAGGGGGAGCCGGTGCTGTGCCTGCACGGCGTGCCCGCCAGCAGCTTCCTGTACCGCAAGGTGCTCCCCGACCTGGCTGCCCGGGGGTTCCGCGGCATCGCTTATGACCTGCCCGGGCTCGGGCTGACCGCGCGGGATTCCGGGGTTGGGCCCACGTGGAGCGATCTCGGACGCCACGCGGTCGACGTGGTCAACGCGCTGGAGGTGGAGCGGTTCCATCTCGTCGTGCACGACGTGGGCGGGCCCGTGGGGATGGAGTTGGCGACGCACCTGCATGACCGGGTGGCCTCGCTGACCGTGTTGAACACGATGGTGGCGGTGAGCACGTTCGTCAAGCCATGGACCATGCGCCCCTTCGAGGTGGCAGGCCTGGGCTGGCTGTGGCTCAAGGGCATGGTCGACCCGGCATTCGTCAGGTCGATGTATGACGTGGGGATCGCGGATCGGTCGGCGACATCGCGTGAGGAGGTGTTGGCCTACCGGCGGCTGCTGCTGCACGACGACGGGGGGGCAGCGTTCCTGCGGATCATGCGCCGCTTCGAAACCACACGCGCCAAGGAGGCCTTGTACCGCGACGTCGTGGGGTCGGACCGCTACCCGGTCCAGGCAGTGTGGGGAGAACGCGACCCGGCGCTGCGCCTGGACGAGCATGCACGACCCGTCAGGGAACTCGTGGGCGAGGGCAACTTCCACCGTGTACCCGGCAAGCACTTCCTCCAGGAGGACTGCCACGAGGCCATCGCGGACCACGTCGCACAGATCGCAGCACGCGCTGCATGACGGCAGCCCAAGTCGCTGGTCCTGAGACCCTGTCGTCACTCGAGGCTCCCGAGTGGGCCGTTGGGGGTGCACCTCACCCTGCCCGAGCTCGCGGCGATGGGGACCGACCAGAGCTCGCGCGAACGCACCGCCTCAAATGGTCACTACGCCCAGTACCAACCACAGAATCGCAAGTGGCGAGCTGAAATTCGACCGCTGCCGCTCATCGGTCAATGGCTGGAACCCGCTGGTAGCGCCCGCTCTCGCCACCCTGGAGAACGACGCCGAGACCTCGGAGATCCACCGATCTCGACACTCCTCGAAGCGCTTCCGCGGAAGCGGCAAGTCATCGGAGATCTGTCCGATCTCGACACCGAGCGAGCGCTCCCGCGAAGCGGCACATGGCCGGATGCCCGCCGGTCGCGACATGACGTGTCACAGACTCGGGCCCGGCGGAAGGCCGGGCCCGAGTTGGTTGCGATGGCTTCAGCTGCAGCCGCTGGTGGTGCCGCAGGACTCGCAGACGTGGCAGCTGCCGGCGCGCTTCATCTTGATGCCGCAGGAGTAGCACATCGGGGCGTCGTGGTCGACGCGGACCTCGCGCTTGGCGGACGGTGGCGTCCAGGTCCTCGGCCTCGGACACGGACTCGGCCGTGGGGGCGGTGGGGACGGACGGCTCGGGCGTCTTCGAGCATGGCGGTGCGCTCGTCCATGGTGAAGATGCCCATCGCCTCGCTGGCCTCGTAGGGCAGGTACTCGATGGCCAGCTTCCTCGCGGCGTAGTCGACGATCGAGCGTGGCGAAGCGGACCTCCGGGTCGTCGGTCATCCCGGCCGGCTCGAAGCGCATGTTCATGAACTTGGACACGAACGTCTCGAGCGGCACCCCGTACTGCAGGCCGATCGACACGGCGATCGCGAACGCATCCAGCAGCCCGCGACAGCGTCGAACCCTGCTTGCCGAGCTTGACGAACACCTCGCCCAGGCCGTCACCGGGGTACTCCCCCGCGGTGATGTAGCCCTTGGCGTCGCCCGACCCGGAACGAGATGGTCTGGGACGGGCGCTGCTTGGGCAGCTTGCGACGGACCGGACCGACGGGCGCGACGGCCTCGGCGGCCACGGGTGCGGCCGCCTCGACCTTCTGATCGGACTTCTTGGACACGCTCAGCGGCTGGGCGACCTTGCAGTTGTCGCGGTAGATCGCGATCGCCTTGATGCCCAGCTTCCACGCGTCCACGTGCAGCTGCTCGACCTCGTCGACCGTGGCCTCCTCGGGCAGGTTCACCGTCTTGGAGATCGCCCCGGAGATGAACGGCTGGGCGGCCGCCATCATGCGCACGTGGCCCATGTGGTGGATGGCGTTGTCGCCCATCGCGCACTGGAACACGTCGACGTGCTCGTCCTTGAGGTGCGGGGCGTCCAGGATGGTCTTGTTCTCGTCGATGTAGGCCACGACCTGGTCGATCTCGGACTGGCCGTAGCCCAACGACTTCAGCGCCTGCGGCACGGTCTGGTTGACGAACATCATCGAGCCGCCACCAACCAGCTTCTTCATCTTCACCAGCCCGAGGTCGGGCTCGATCCCGGTGGTGTCGCAGTCCATCATCAGGCCGATGGTGCCGGTCGGCGCCAGCACGGACGCCTGGGCGTTGCGGAACCCGTGCTCGCCACCCTCGGCAAGTGCGGTGTCCCATGACTCCCGCGCGGCCTCCAGCAGGTCCGACGGGGCCAGCGCCGTGTCGATGTCGTCCACGGCGGCACGGTGCTTGCCGATCACACGCAGCATCGGCTCCTCGTTGCCCTCGTAGCCGGCGAACGGCCCGACGACCTGGGCGTACTTGGCGGACTGGGCGTAGGCGTGGCCGGTCATCAGCGCGGTGATCGCCCCGGCGAAGGCACGGCCCTCGTCGGAGTCGTACGGCAGCCCCAGGCTCATCAGCAGCCCACCCAGGTTGGCATAGCCAAGCCCCAGCTGGCGGTAGTCGTTGGCGTTCGTGCCGATCGGCTCGGTCGGGTAGGACGAGAACCCGACGATGATCTCCTGCGCGGTGAAGACGACCTCCACGGCCCGCTTGAACGACTCGACGTCGAACGCCCCGGCGTCGTAGTCGAAGAACGTCTTGAGGTTCAGCGACGCCAGGTTGCAGGCGGAGTTGTCCAGGTGCATGTACTCCGAGCACGGGTTGGACCCATTGATCCGACCCGAGTTCGGCGTGGTGTGCCAGTCGTTGATGGTGGTGTCGTACT
The DNA here is from genome assembly GCA_963735045.1 of uncultured Nitriliruptorales bacterium. Taxonomy (GTDB): domain Bacteria; phylum Actinomycetota; class Nitriliruptoria; order Nitriliruptorales; family Nitriliruptoraceae; genus Salsipaludibacter. Next base: position 1,960,191 of record CAVTIZ010000003.1, read on the forward strand.
GCATCCCCGGGTCGGCACACGCCCAGGCGGCCTCGGCGAAGGTGCGCATGACCTCGCGCGCGGACCGGGTCTCGATGACCTCACCGGTGGTGACGGCCTTGAGCCCGTAGTCCTCGCCGGCCTCCCAGGCCTGCATGAACTCGTCGGTCACCCGCACCGAGTTGTTGGCGTTCTGGTACTGCACCGAGGCGTAGTCGGCACCGTCCAGGTCCATGTCGAACCCGGCCTCGCGCAGGACGCGGATCTTGTCCTCCTCGCGGACCTTGGTCGCGATGAACTCCTCGACGTCGGGGTGGTCGACGTTGAGGATCACCATCTTGGCGGCGCGACGGGTCTTGCCACCCGACTTGATGGTCCCCGCCGACGCGTCGGCGCCGCGCATGAACGACACCGGGCCGGACGCCTCGCCGCCGCCCTTGAGGATCTCCTTGGACGAACGGATGTTGGACAGGTTGATGCCCGCGCCGGACCCGCCCTTGAAGATCGTGCCCTCCTCGACGTACCAGTTGAGGATCGAGCTCATCGTGTCCTCGACCGACAGGATGAAGCAGGCCGAGCACTGCGGCACGTCGGTGGTCCCGACGTTGAACCACACCGGGGAGTTGAACGCCGCCTTCTGGTTGACCAGCAGGTGCTTGAGCTCGGCGCGGAACACCTCGGCGGAGTCGTCGTCGGCGAAGTAGCCGCCGGCGGTCCCCCACCCGGTGATCGTGTCGGCGACGCGGTCGATCATCTGCTTGACCGAGCGCTCGCGCTGGGGCGTGCCGAGGGTCCCACGGAAGTACTTCTGGGCCACGATCGTGGTCGCGTTCATCGACCAGTCGGCCGGGAACTCCACGTCGCGCTGCTCGAAGGAGGTGGTGCCGTCGCGCCAGTTGGTGATGACGGCGTCACGCGACTCCCACTCGACGGCGTCGTAGGGGTGGACGTCGGGTGAGGTGAAGTGGCGCGTGAACGCCAGGCCCGACCCCGACTCGGTGGCGCGCACCGCGAGCGAGTCGTCCGTCGTCGTGGGTGCGGGGGTCTGCGTGGCTGCCATGTGGTGGTCTCCTTGGCATCGGCCCTGTGCCAGTGTGCGGGCCAGATGCGACGTCGTGTGCGGCGGGGGCGGATCGGGGGCGGTGCGGGAGCGGAAGGCGAACCGTGCGCTCCCGGGTCGCCCCACCGACACCGTCGGTCGAACGACACCCGTGTAAGTACAGCGGCACGAGCGGGGTGCTGTCAACCATTGAACCGCGCGGCGGACGCGTCCACAACACAACCTGTTGGGGTTCGTCCCCAGCTCAGAACACTACATGTTGTGGTTTGCCTCCCCCGTCCCCAGCGTTGTCCCCAACACGTCCACATCCTGCGCGGTGCTGTGCACACCCTTCCCACACCTCGGACGGATCGTCCCCGAGCGCGCTGGGTGCACACCGCCGCCCGTCGAGGAGCCACGAGCCGCACAGCCGTCGATCGGCCGTCGTGGGAACCGCGACAGGCCCGTGGTCGGCGACGCATGCTGCACCGACCGCGCCGGGCGAGGCCGCGGGACCGAGGGCGCTGGGTGAGCGGGCGGTCGCGGCCACTGCACCGCGCTGGCAGTCATCTGACGGATGCGGCGCGCGACCGGTGACAGGGATGCTCGACGACACCGACGGGGACGACACCCGACCGCGACCACCCCACCACCCGATCACCAACGAAGGGCGGCCCCATGGCCGGCATCGTCTCACGCGCCTTCCGGCGCCGCCGCACCACCGCCGACGCGGTGGTCGACCGGCTGCCACCCGGGCAGTACCAGACCACGGGCTGGCCGGTGCTGTCGGCCGGCCCGACCCCGCGCATCGATGCCGATGCGTGGTCGATCACCGTCGACGGCGAGGTCGCACGACCACGGACGTGGACGGCGGCCGACGTCGCCGCGCTCCCCCAGGAGGAGGTCGTGCGCGACATCCACTGCGTCACGCGCTGGTCGCGCTTCGACATGTCCTTCCGGGGCGTGCCGGTCGCGGCGCTGCTGGACGAGGCCGGGGCGACCGGGACCCACGTGATGGTGCACTCGACCGGTGGCTACACGACCAACCTCGGGATGGACGACCTCGCCGAGGGCCGTGCCTGGGCGGTCACCCACGTCGACGGCGAGCCGCTGGCGCCCGTGCACGGTGGCCCGGTCCGGCTCGTGGTCCCCCACCTGTACTTCTGGAAGAGCGCCAAGTGGCTGTCGGGCCTCCACGTGCTGGACCACGACGAGCCGGGCTTCTGGGAGGTCAACGGCTACCACATGCACGGCGACCCCTGGCGCCAGGAGCGCTACAGCAGTGACTGACCCGAGCGGTTCTGAGGCGACCGGCCCCGACGCCTGGCAGGTGGGGACCATCACGGCGATCGTCCCCCAGACGCCCACGGTGCGGGCCTACCGGATCGCGCTGCCCGACTGGGTGGCGCACCTGCCCGGCCAGCACTACGACGTGCGCCTGACCGCGCCCGACGGCTACACCGCCCAGCGTTCCTACTCGGTGTCGTCGTCCCCGCTGGACGTCGGTGAGGTCGAACTGATGGTCGAGGCCGTGCCCGACGGTGAGGTGTCGTGGTGGTTCCACGAGGTCGCACGGGTCGGCGACGTCGTCGAGCTGCGCGGGCCGCTGACGACCTGGTTCGCGTGGCGTGGCGAGTCACCGGTCCTGCTCGTGGCCGGGGGCTCCGGGGTCGTGCCGTTGCTGGCGATGCTGCGCCACTGCCGACGCACGGATGCCACCGCCACGATGCGGCTGGTGTGGTCGGTGCGCACCGGCGACGACGTGATCGCGGCCGACGAGCTCGGACCCGACACCGTGGTGACGTTCACGCGTCGTCCACCGGCGGGCTGGACCGGTGCGACCGGGCGCCTGGACGCCGAGCTGGTGGCCCGTGCCGGCATCGACCCGCACGCCCCCGACGCGCTCGCGTTCGTGTGTGGCTCCAACGGCTTCGTCGAGACCGCCACCGGCGCGCTGGCCACGCTCGGGTGGGCGCCCGACCGCGTGCGCACGGAACGCTTCGGACCCAGCGGCTGACGACCCCACCGCGCCAGTCACGCCACGTCCGACAGCCACCGGCTCCGGGTGGGCGCGACGCCGTCCGTTGGCTCGTCCCGGGCCGACCGACCGACCCGTGTGCGTCGGTGCCCGGCTGACGTCCGGTCGTCGGTCGCCGTCCGCCCCGGGCCTAGACTGCGGCTCGGCGCGACACGACGTCGCGCTCCCCCGTTCGAGCGGACGCCTGCATGACCGATTCCCCCGACAGCCCCCGCCAGTGGTGGGACGAGGTCACCGGACGCATCCCCAGTTGGCTGGTGGTCGCGGCCGTGTGGGTCGTCGCCGTCGGGGTGTTGCTCGGGGCGGCCTACACCGTGCTCAACCTCACGGCCACGCTGCTGGTGGTGACGCTGCCACTGTTGATCGCGATCGTGCTGTCGACGTTGTGCGTCCCCCCACGCAACGCCCTGGTCGCGCGCGGGGTCCCGCGAGCGCTGGCGACCTTCATCGTGGTGATCGGCGGCATCGCCGTGCTGGTCGGGATCCTGGCCGCGATGGCCCCGTCCTTCATCAGCCAGATCCAGGACCTCGGCCCGACCCTGCTGGAAGGCCGCGACGAGCTGTTCGCATGGCTGCGCGACGGTCCCCTGAACCTCGAGGTCAACAACTTCGGGGACTTGTGGGCGCGGGTCCAGAGCATCATCGGTGGTGGCGGCGACAGCGGTGGCGGCGGTGGTGGCGGCGGCTCCGGCATCGTCGGCAACGTCCTGACCGGCGTGTCCACGGCGGGGCAGTTCCTGGCCGGCCTCGCGCTGATGATCGTGCTGCTGTTCTTCCTGGTCAAGGACGGCGACATCATCGTGGCCTGGTTCCAGGGCCTGCTGCGCGAGTCCCACCGTCCCACGGCCCGCGCACTGGGCTCGCGGGCCTGGACCGCGCTGTCCGGCTACGTCCGCGGGACCGCCACCATCGCCCTGGTCGACGCGATCGGGGTCGGCATCGGGCTGCTGATCATCGGTGTGCCCCTGGTCCTGCCGCTGGCCCTGCTGGTGTTCTTCGGGGCGTTCCTGCCCGTGATCGGGGCGTTCATCGCCGGGCTGGTGGCCGTGCTGGTGGCCCTGGCCGACGGCGGGCTGTCGATGGGCATCTGGGCGCTGGTCGTGATCCTGGTCGTCCAGCAGATCGAGGGCAACCTGCTGCACCCGTTGGTGATGCGTCGGGCCGTGGCGCTGCACCCCGTCGTGGTGCTGGTCGCCCTGGGCGCGGGAGCCGCCCTGGCCGGGATCGTCGGTGCATTCCTGTCGGTCCCCGTGGCGGCGGTCGCCGCTGCGGTCGGCAACGAACTGCGGCTCCGCGCCCAGCACGGACACCTGACCGCGGCGACCGCCGGGGCAGCCCCCGGCGAACCACTGGGCGGGCCCGGCGGGTACCTGGCTGAGCACGGCGAGTCGTTGCCCGCCCAGGTGGCCCAGGACAACGCCCCCGGCCTGCACCCCCAGCACGACCACGGCGAGGACCCCGAGGACGGTCCCGACCCGGTCGAGGAGCGCGGGCTGTAGCCCGTCGTCGCGCACATCGACCTCGCCACGGGTGCACGCGTGGTGCGCACGATCCACCGATTCCCCGGTCGCGGACCCGTGGCCAGCGTCGCCTCTGGCACGCTGGGAACGAGCCGGTCCCGACCAGGCCCACACCACCGATGACGGACGGACGCTGCCATGGTCCACGCTGACGAGATCCGCCTGCGCCTGTTGACCCTGGAGGACCTGGACTGGGTCTGGGACGTCAACGAGGCCACGTCGACCACGCTGGCGCCGTCCCTGGGCTTCGACCTTCCCCGGCTGGCCGACGACCTCGACCACGGTCGCTGGGCCTCCGACGACCGCTGGGGCTGGGCCATCCTCGCCAACGGCCACCCGGTGGGGTTCATCCTGCTGACCGACCTGGACATCGGCGACGCCGTGCTGCACGTGCGGCTGCTGGCGGCCCGTCGTGGCCAGGGGATCGGCCGGGCCGTCCTGCGCAAGATCGCCGACCACCACTTCACCGACGACCCCGACCTGATCCGCATCGCCGGGACCGTCCACGAACGCAACGTCCCGATGCAGCGCGCCTTCAACGCCGCCGGGTTCCGGATGGAGGCCCGCTACCGGGACTGGGTCAGCGACGGCGACGAGCTGCCCGCGGACCTGTGGGCCTACGCCCTGACCCGGCGCGACTGGGAGGCCGGCCACCACCACGCCGACACCGGCTACGACCTGCACGGCCTGGTCTTCACCGTCGACGACGTGCTGGAGGGGCCCACGGCCGGGTCCCACGGGCTGTCGTTCGCCTTCCTGCAGGAGGGCAAGCGGGTCACCGCGACCTTCGAGTCCCACCAGGTCGATGACGGTGAACTGGCCGGGATCCTGTCGGGCGACATCGTCCACTACCGCTACGTGCAGGACTACGCCCGCATCGAGGACGGCACGCTGATCCACGGCGACGGCACCCTCCACGTCCAGTCCGGGGCCGACGGCAACCTCGTGCTGGTGAACTCCTGGACCGACGACGACGACCGCCACGGCCGCACCCTGCTGCGCCAGGTCGGCGCCGAGTCCGCCGCCGTGCTCACCCACGACGACCCCGACGACCTCGACGACGCACGGGTCGGGCTGGTCGCCAACGGGGAGCCGTCGTGACCGGTCACCCGGTGCGCATCCTGGTCGTGGCCGTGCTGGCCGTGGCGCTCGCGGGCTGCCTGAAGTTCGACATGGACCTGGCGGTGTCGTCCGACGACACCGTGGACGGCACGATGATCCTCGCCGTGGACCGGTCGCTGGTCGAACTGGGCGGTGGACAGCTCGACGACCTGGTCGCCGACGCCGGCCCGCTGCCCGAGGGGTTGGAGGGCGTGACCGTCGAGCCGTTCGAGGACGACGACCACGTCGGCCAGGAGTACCGACTCGACGACGTGCCGCTCGAGGCCCTGGCCGAGGGCGGGGACCCCGACGCCCTGCGGATCGTGCGCGACGGTGACGTGTTCCGCGTGTCGGGGGCCATGGACCTGACCCAGGGCATGACGCCCGGAACCGACGACCTCGGCGACCTCGGGCTGGACCCGTCGGTGCTGCTGTCCGACCTGGACCTGCGGATCCGGCTGACCTTCCCGGGCGAGGTCCTGGAGTCCAACGGCACCGTGGACGGCACCTCCGTCACGTGGGAGCCCGTGGTCGGGCAGGCCAACGAACTGACCGCCGTCGCGCGGGCCGATGCCGGCCTGGTCGGACTCGCGTGGTGGGTGGGCCTCGCGCTGCTGGTCGCGCTCGGACTGGTGGTCCTGGCGATCGTGTGGCTGGCGCGCCGGTCGCGCCCGGTCACGGCGACCGCCGACGGCCCGGTGGCGGCGACGCCCGCGTCGGCGCCACCACCGCCACCCCCACCGCCACCGGCGCCTCGCCAGCGGCCACCACCGCCGCCCCCACCCCCGGCCTGAGCGGGCGTCCGTCGGTGCGTACGTCAGCCCCACGGTGAGCGCCACGCGTGCGTTCACGTCCCCGTCATGGTCTTTCGGGGCACCGCACGACACACTGCACCTCGAATGGCGGCCGGTGCCGGGGGGCCCGGCCGTCATTCATGCCCGGACCGCCCGTGGCGCCGTCAGGTGCGTTCCCCGTCGTCGTCGAGGTCGTCGCCGAACGGGTCGAGGTCGGGGTCGGCCCCGGGCATCGTCGCCACGCCGACCTGCAGCGCCCGGGCCACGGCGTAGACCATCCCGTCCAGCCCGACGACCGCCGACCGCGCCGACAGCTTGCGGCCGTCGGCGCGGTCCAGCACGGCCGCGATGCGCACCGACTCCCCCACCGGCAACCGCGAGTACCAGGTGACGTCGAAGCCCCCGAGCAGCGCCCCACCGAAGCCGTGCTCGCGGCAGGCGTCGCGTGCGGCCCACACCGTCGGGCAGTCCAGCACGGCCGCCACCACCGCCGGGCGCACGAACTGGCCATGGGGACCCGCGTCGGCCTCGTCGCCCTCCCACGCCTCGGCCACGGCGCCGTCGGGGAACCACCCGGGGAACAGGTGCAGGCCGGCCGGGTTGCGTGCGCCGCAGACCACGCAGTCGGGCGCGGCCGGAACGGCCTGGGGACGTGGGAGTGGGTCACGCAACCCGATCCGGACCAGGTCGGCATGGTCGTCGACGTCGTCGCCACGACCGCCCACGTCCACCGTGGCGGTGACGGTGGGTTCGGGCCCCCCCACCGTGGCCACCGACGCCGACCAGTCCGTGTCGCCGCCCGCCGTGGGGGTCAACGTCGCCACCAGGTCGGCGTCGGTCGGCGTCGGGTGGTGCAGGTGGGCCCGCACGCGGGAGACACGGCCATCGGTGACCGCGGCCACGGCCAGCGCCGGCACGGCTGCGGCCAGCCCGCCCTGGAGCACGTCGGGGGGGCCGGTCAGCGTCGCCGGCGCACGGACCGGGACACGGTGACCCACCCCGTGCGGCGTGGCCGTGCCGAACTCGAGGTCGTCCATGGTCGCTCCCGGATCGCCGGTCGTGGGCGACCACGGGTGGTCGCCACGACGACGCTAGGGCCGCGCTGGCCGTCGCGGGAGCCGCATGGTCCAGCGCTAGGGTGCCCTGCGGGTGTCCACCGTCGTGGACGGACCCGGGAGGATCCACAGGTGCGGTGTCCGGTGTGTGCGGCCGACGACGATCGGGTCGTGGACTCGCGTCCGGCAGACGACGCCACCACGATCCGGCGACGGCGTGAGTGCGGGGCCTGCGGGCGCCGGTTCACCACCTTCGAACGGATCGAGCAGCCGCCACTGCTGGTGCGCAAGCGATCCGGGAGCGTGTCCCCGTTCCGCCGCGACAACGTCCTCGAGGGCATGTCGCGCGCGGCCAAGAACCGCGTCCCGATGGAGGACCTGCGCCACGCCGCGGTGGAGGTCGAGGCCCGACTGCGACGCGACGGGGACGAGGTCACCTCCGAGCAGGTCGGCCTGGCGGTCCTGGGCGAACTGCGTGGGCTCGACCCGGTCGCCTACGTCCGGTTCGCGTCGGTCTACAAGAACTTCCAGGGACCCGAGGACTTCGAGTCCGAGTTGTCCGAGCTGCGCAAGGACGCGCCGCCGAAGGGATGAGACGGAGGAGCCCGGTGCCTTGACAGGGCGGGTGCAAGGACACCGGGCACAGGGTGGTTCGCAGCCGGTCCGGTCGTGGTTTGCACGGTGGGTCGAGACGCCGCGATTCGCGCGTTGGTCGCACGTCGCCGTGCGTCCAGTCTCAGTTCGGCAGGTCGGGGACCCGCAGGACGGTGCCCACCGACACCGTGGGCGACGACAGGTCGTTGGCATCGAGCAGCAATGCCACGGTGTCCCGCACGTCGTCGCCGGCCGGGGTCAGGTCGCTGGCGATCCCCCACAGGGTGTCGCCCCCCTCGACCACGACGGTTCCGGCCGTGGCCGGGTCGCCGTCGGCCGACGCCTGGGACATGCCCGACACGGCCGCCACGAACACGGCCACCAGCACGGTCACGAAGGCCAGCGCGAGCAGCCGGCGCCGGCGCGCGACGGGCGAGGGGTCCGCCGCGGTGGTGACCAGGTCGTTGGCGCCCCCACGACGGGCCGCGCCGACCGTGGCCACGGGCGGGACGACGACCTCGACGCCGTCCCGGACGACCGTCAACGGGCGCCGTGCGGTCGGGCGAGAGGTCGGGCGGGCACGGCCGGCCGGGTGCTCGCGACGCGGCGCACCCACGGCAGCCGCCAGGTCGGCCAACAGGTCCTCGCCGGCCGTGGACAGGGGCCGGTTGGGGTCGCGACCCGGGAAGGGGTGGATGGCGGCGCTCATCGGGGATCCTGACGACTCGGCGGGCGGTGCTCGGCGGGCGGTGGTTGGCGGCGGGCGGTGGTGGAGACCGTACGAACGGGGTGTGACAACCCGGCCGCGCGATGCCCGTCACCGGTGCTGGTGATCGAACGCGTGTTCGCTCCGTGGGACGAGCATGCCCCGTACACGTGTTCGAGTCAAGTTCGAACGCGCGTACGATTCCCGACGTCACCACGCAACACGAGCCACGTTCCCCCACAGCCGCGTCATCCCCCGACCAGAACAGGTGTTCGCCATGGCGCCGGCCACCTGCTAGCATTCGAACACGTGTTCACGCAGCGCACGGACCCGACCGCCGCGACAGATGCATTCCCAACCCGAGCTGCACGCCCCACCCGAGCTGCACGCCCCACCCGAGATGCATGCCCGACCCGAGACGAATGGCCGAGCCGAGATGAGTGACCAGCCCGACCTGACCACGCGTCAGCACGCGATCATGGACTTCCTCCATGCCTTCACCGGCGAGCACGGCTACCCGCCGTCGGTGCGCGAGATCGGCGATGCGGTCGGACTGAAGTCGCCGTCGTCGGTGCACTCCCAGCTGTCGACGCTGGAGGACAAGGGCCTGCTGCGGCGCGACCCCACCAAGCCCCGGGCGCTCGACCTCGCCCCGGAGACCCCGCGCTGGGGTGACGCGCCGGCGTCGATGCACCGCCAGATCCCGCTGGTCGGCGAGATCGCGGCCGGTGCCCCGATCACGGCCGACCAGCACGTCGAGGCCACCTATCCCCTGCCGTCGGACCTGGTCGGCGACGGGACGTTGTTCATGCTGCGCGTCCGGGGGGACTCGATGATCGAGGCCGGCGTGTTCGACGGGGACTACGTGGTCATCCGGGAACAGCCCCAGGTCGAACAGGGCGAGATGTGCGCGGCCCTGGTCGACGACGAGGCCACGGTCAAGTTCTTCCGCCGGACCAGGGCCGGCGAGGTCTTCCTCGACCCGGCCAACGAACACTTCGACCCGATCCCGGTCTCGGCCGACGCCGACGCCCGCGTCATGGGCAAGGTCACCGCCGTCCTGCGCTCCGTCCGCTGACCCACCCCGCCACCAGCGGGGCGGCCGGGTCGGGTCAGGTCGGGGGAGCGCCCGACGTGGTGGCGAGTTCCCAGGGTTCGGGCTCCACCGCGAAGGGGTCGTCGTCGAGGTAGTCACCCAGGGTGCGGGCCACGTCTTCGTCCACGGTGGCGGCCAGGCGGGTGCCGTCGGCCTCGTGGACCTCGCGGTGGACGTCGCCGCGTTCGTGGACCAGCGACACCAGGTCCCCCCGGTCCCACGGCACCAGGGCGGTGACGTCGACCCGCTGGCCGGGGAGCCGGTGGCGGATGGCGGCGACCAGGTCCTCGATGCCCTCGCCGGTGTGGGCCGACACGACCACCGGGTCGTGGCCCAGTTGACTGGCGAGGTGGCGGGCCAGCGAGGCGACCTCGACCGGGTCGGCCACATCGGCCTTGTTGAGCACCATCTGGGCCGTGACCTCGTCGGCGCCGATCTCCTCCAGCACCTCGTGGACGGCCGTGACGTGGGTCATCGCCTCGGGGTGGGCGGCGTCGACGACCAGCAGCAGCAGGTCGGCGTCCGCGGACTCCTCCAGGGTCGAGGTGAACGCCTCGACCAGGCCGTGGGGCAGCTTGCGGACGAACCCGACGGTGTCGGTCACGACGACTTCGCGGCCGTCGTCGAGGTCGATGCTGCGCACGGTCGGGTCCAGGGTCGCGAACAACTGGTCGCGCACCTTCACCGACGAACCGGTCATGGCGTTGAGCAGCGAGGACTTGCCCGCGTTGGTGTAGCCCACCAGCGCCACCGTGCGGACCCGACGGTCCTCGCGGTCCTTGGACTTGGTGGCCCGGATGCGGTCGTAGTCGGCCAGGTCCCGGCGGAGCTTGGCGATGCGACGGTTGATGCGACGACGATCGACCTCGAGCTGGGTCTCACCCGGTCCACGTCCACCGATGCCGCCACCACCGGCGACGCGTCCACCGGCCTGTCGTGACAACGCCTCACCCCACCCACGCAGGCGCGGGAGCATGTAGGTCAGCTGGGCCATCTCGACCTGGGCCTTGCCCTCGCGACTGGTCGCGTGCTGGGCGAAGATGTCCAGGATCACGATCGTGCGGTCCAGCACCTTCTGGCGGATGACCTCCTCCAGGTTGCGCTGCTGGGCGGGGGCGAGGTCGTCGTCGAACACGACCGCGTCGGCCTGCAGCGTTCGGGCCAGGTCGCCCAGCTCCTCGGCCTTGCCGCGCCCGATCCAGGTCGCGGCGGCGGGGGCGTCGCGCTTCTGCACCACGCGATCGACCACCTCGGCACCGGCGGTGTCCAGCAGGGCCTCGAGTTCGTCCAGCGACGCACGGATCTCGGCATCGGTGGTCCCGGGCATCTGCAGCCCGACGACGATCGCCCGTTCGACCGGGCGGATGATGTCCACGCCCTCCCGGGGCGCGCCCTCCTCGATGACGTCGCGTCGGGCCCGACGTTGTTCGGCGCGACCCGTGTCCCCGGCGGATCGGTCCCCGGCGGAGCGGTCCGCGGCATCGACCGTGGGCTGGTCCGTGGGCTGGTCCGGGGGTTGATCCGGTGTGGGCTGGTCCGGGGTGGGCTGGTCCGGGTCGGACGGGGTGCCGTGCGTGGCCATGGGCCTCCGAGCAACAACGACTGGGAACGGGGAGCGGCGCGACCAGCCTATCCCCGCCCGGGTCCCCGTCGACGGCCCGATCGAGCGAGTTCGCCGAGCCGTGGCGGTCAGCGCGCCAGTCGGTCCAGCAGCCCCAGCAGGTGTCCCGGCGGGTGCGACTCCTGGCTCCACGCGGTCGTCAGCGGACAGTGGTTGAGCTCCAACCGCACCTCCCCGACCATGATCCGGTTGGCCCCGTCCATCAACGCCTCCACGGCCGCGTCGCCGAGCCGGGCACCCAGCACGCGGTCACGCATGGTCGGTGACCCGCCCCGCTGCATGTGGCCGAGGCTGGTCACCCGGTGGTCGGGGTCGACGTCGCTGTCGGCGGGGAAGATCTTCTCGGCCACGGCCCGGGCGCCCCCGGGCTGGCCCTCGGCGACCACCACCAGGCAGAAGCGCTTGCCCATGTCGAAGGAGTCCCGGACACGTTCGCGCAGGGCGTCGAGGTCGGTCTCCTGTTCGGGCACCAGGGAGGCCGTGGCGCCACCCGCGATGCCGACGTAGGTCGCGATCCAGCCGGCATGGCGACCCATGACCTCGATGAAGAACAACCGGTGGTGGCTGGACGCGGTGTCGCGGATCCGGTCGACGGCCTCCAGCGCGGTGTTGACCGCGGTGTCGAAGCCGATGGTGAAGTCCGACCCGCTGAGGTCGTTGTCGATCGTCCCCGGGACACCCACGACCGGGATGTCGCCCTCCTGGGCCAGCTTGTCGGCCCCCTTGAGCGAGCCGTCGCCCCCGATGACGATCAGGCCGTCGACCCCCTGCTCGGCCATCATGTCCAGCGCGTCCTGGCGACCCTCCTTGGACCGGAAGGTGTGGGAGCGCGCCGTGCCCAGGATCGTGCCGCCGATCTGGAGGATCCCCGACACGGCGCGCGCGTCGAGCGGTTCCATCCAGCCGCGGTGCAGTCCGCGGTAGCCGTCGCGCACGCCCATCACCTCGATGCCGTGGGCGTCGGCCGCCCGGACGACGCTGCGCAGGGCGGCGTTCATCCCCGGGGCGTCGCCACCGCTGGTGAGCACGGCGATTCGCTGCATCGTGGTTCCTTCGTACGGGTCGTCGGCCCCGGGCCGCACCCCGCGCTCGCCGCCGGGTCCGTGTGAGTGTGGCAGGCCGGCACGGGGCCTGCTGTGCGGTGCCACGACGACGGGCCGGAACACGACGACGATCGGGGCGATGCGGGACGTGCGTCGACGACGTGGGGCATGCTGGCAACCCGTGCGGGTCCCCCATGCTCGGATCATCCATGGTCGCGGTAAGCATCTTCATCGTGGTCGTCCTGGCGACCGCCCTGTGGTCCCGCCGGTTGGTGGACGGACCGGTCACGCCGCCGACCATCCTGGCCCTGGCCGGCCTGCTGGCCGCGACGGTCGGGGGGGTCGAGTTCGGCGTGGAGGCCGCCGGGGTGCGACTGGCGACCGAGGTGACGCTGTCGTTGGTGTTGTTCGTCGACGCCACCCGGATCCCGCTGCGGGCGTTGCGCAAGGTCGAACGGCTGCCGGCGCGGTTGCTGGGGATCGGCCTGCCGCTGTCGATCGCCCTGCTGACCGGGCTGGCGATGCTGCTGCTGGGACTGGCGCTCGGCCCGGCCCTGCTGGTGGGGGCGGCACTGGCGGCCACCGATGCGGCGCTGGCACGCAGCATCGTCGAGTCGCCCGCCCTGCCGGCCGGGATCCGTGAGACCGTCAACGTCGAGTCCGGGCTCAACGACGGGCTGGCCACCCCGGTGGTCACGGTCGCGATCGTGCTGACGGCCAGCGAGGCCACCGGATCGCTGTCGCTGCTCAACGACGCGATGGTGTCGTTGCTGCTGGCGGTGGTGATCGGACTGGCGATCGGGCTGGTCGGCGGCTGGGGCATGCGGTGGGCGTCGTCCCGACGACAGCTCGACGGCGTCTTCGCCCAGCTGTTCGGGTTGGCCCTGGTCGGACTGGTCGTGGTGGCATCCATGGCCACCGGCGCCATCACCTTCGTCGCGGCCTTCCTCGCCGGGTCCGCGTTCGGCCAGGCCTGGGGAGACGACAGCGCCCACGTCATGGAGTTCACCGAGGACACGGCCCGACTGCTGACCGTCGCGGCCTTCTTCGCCTTCGGGATGCTGCTGCTGCCCGACGCGCTGGCGGCAGTCACCGCCATGGACCTGGTCGTCGTCGCGCTGGCCCTGACCGTGGCGCGCATGGGCCCGGTCGCGATCGCGCTGGCCGGAAGCGGGATGCGCGGGCCCTCCGTCGCCCTGGTGGGCTGGTTCGGGCCTCGCGGGCTGGCCACGGTCCTGTTCGCCCTGATCGCCCTGGAGGAACTCGGCGGCGAGCTGCCCGAGCGCGCGCTCACGGTCCTGGTGGTGACGGTGCTCGCCAGCCTGGTCCTGCACGGCGCAAGTGCCGGCCCGCTGGTCCGGCGCTACGCCGCATGGCTGGACCGCGAGGTCGTGGACGGTCCTGCGGTCGACGACGTGGACATGACCCGGACGCGGACCTGACCGCGCCACCACCGACCGATCAGCGGTGGGCGGCCAGCCAGCGGGGGTCGAGCTCGACCCGGCCAACGACCTCGGCCGGGCCGGTGAGCAGCAGGTGACCACGTCCGTCACGCCGAACCAGCAGGTGGCCACCCGCGACCGCGACCTCGACGGGCTCCCGACCGCCGGCGACCCGGCGATCGGCGGCCAGGGCGGCCACCGTCGCACAGGTGCCCGAGCCGCAGGCCAGGGTCTCGCCGATGCCCCGCTCCCAGGTGCGCAGCCGTACGTGGGTCGTGTCCACCACCTCGACCACGTTGACGTTGGTCCCGTCGCGGAAGGCCGCGTGGCGTTCCACGACCGGGCCCAACGCGGCGAGGTCCACCGCGTCGAGGTCGACCACGGTGGTGACGGCGTGCGGGTTGCCCATCGACACGCCGGTCCAGCGATGGCCGGCGACGTCGGGCAGCGTGAAGGCCCCCACCGTGCCGATGCCGGCGGTGGCGGCGCCGTCGGGCGGCTGCTCGCCAGCGGCCACCAGCCGCAGGCCGATCGTGTCGGGATCGTCGCTGGGCGGGCCCATGTCCACCGTGGCGCCGGTCACGGTGTCGTCGTCGCCACGGTGAACGGCGACCTCGCGGACCCCGGAACGGGTCCCCACCGCGACGCGGTCGTCGGTGGCAGCGGCCAGCCCGGCGTCGACGGCGACCCGTGCGGTCACCCGGATGCCGTTGCCGCACATCTCCACGACCGAGCCGTCGCCGTTGCGGTAGTCCATGGTGACCTCGGCGCCCTCGGTGTCGACGTCACCCAGGCTGCCGGCCGGAGGCGGACCCCCGATGCGGATGAGGCCGTCGCCACCGACGCCACGGTGGCGGTCGCACAACGCGACCACGGTGTCCGTGGCGAGGTCGAGTGCCGTGTCGTCGGGGTCGACCAGCACCACGAAGTCGTTGCCGGTGCCGTGGGCCTTGAGCACGACGAGGTCGGCGAGCACGTCGGCGTCGGAGCGGGACATCACACACCTTCCTGGTCGGGCGGCATTCCCGGGACCACGCCGTGGGCGGCGAGCAGGTCGTCCACGTCGGTCCGGTGGGTGGCGGCGCACCGGGGATCCTTGCGGAACCACGAGCGCTGGCGACGAGCGTAGGTCCACGTCCGGCGCGCGAGCGCGTCGGCCAGGTCCACACGGTCGAGGTCGCCGTCCAGCACCGCCAGGGCCTCGGCACACCCGATTCCCTGGGCCGCCGTGGTCGACATCCCGACCCGTTCCAGTGCCGCCACCTCCTCGACCAGCCCCGCCGCCACCATGCGCTCGGCGCGAGCCGCGATGCGGTCGCGCAGGACGGCCGTGGGCGGTTCGAGGTAGTCCACGACCAGGTCGTAGATGCTGTCGTGGTCGTCCCAGGCGGTCCGGAACGACGAGAAGGCCCGACCGGTCAGGGCCCGGACCTCCAGGGCCCGGACGCTGCGGCGGAGGTTGTCGGGTTCGATCCGCGCCGCGGCCTCGGGATCGACCGAGGCCAGCTCGGCGTGGGCCCCCCGCGGGTCGTGGGCCCACCGCCGTTCCAGGTCCGCGCGCACGGTCGGGTCGGTCGGGGGGAACTCCAGGTCGTCGACCACCGCGCGGAAGTACAACCCGGAGCCACCGACCAGCAGCGGCGTGCGGTCGCGACCGTGGACGTCGGCGATCGCGCGGCGGGCCCAGCCCTGGAAGGCCGCCACCGACACCTCCTCGTCCACGTCCAGGACGTCGACGAGGTGGTGGGCGACGGCGTCACGGTCGGCCGCAGACGGCTTGGCCGAGGCGATGTCGAGCCCGCGGTAGATCGTGAAGGCGTCCACCGCCACCACCTCCACGTCGCGACGGCCGGTCACCGACAGGTCGCGTGCCCGCGACGCCAGGGCCATCGCCGCCGCCGACTTGCCCGCCGCGGTCGGTCCCACGATGGCCCACACCCGACCCGGGGCCTGCCCCGTGGCCGGCGATCGCGTGGACGCTGCTGCGGACACGGGCCGGCGTCGTCAGGCGGGGATGGTGGGAAGGATCGGCAGGCCGGTGCGTCCGGCGGCGACGGCCGCGGCCGGGGTGGCTGCCCCCACCGGGGGGGTCAGGACCGCGTCGACCCCGCGTTGCCAGCCGTCGCCCCGGGCGATGGCGGCGCGGGTGGCGTCGCCCGCCGCGGTCCGCGTCACGGTGATCGGGACGTCCGCGACGGCGTAGTTGGCGGCGGCCTCCACGACCTCGACGGTCACCAGGTCCCCGGGGGCGACCTCGTCGCGACGGGGGAAGTGCACGAGGTGGTTGCCACGGGTGCGGCCCGACAGCCGGGTGTCGTCGGTCTTGGACGGCGACTCGACCAGCAGTTCACGGCTGGTGCCGACCAACCGGGCGTGGGCGTCGTGGGACAGCCGCCGCGTGAGTGCCTCGAGGCGCTGGTAGCGCTCCGCGACCACCTCCGGCGCGACGAACTCGTCGACCATCTCGGCCGCGGGCGTGCCGGGGCGCGGCGAGTACTGGAACGTGAAGGACTGGTCGAAGCCGGCCTGCTCCACGACCTCCAACGTCTGGGCGAAGTCCTCGTCGGTCTCGCCCGGGAAGCCCACGATCAGGTCGGTGGTCAGCGACGCGTCCGGCAGCAGTTCGCGCGTGCGCGCCACCAGGTCGAGGAAGCGACGCGAGCGATAGGAGCGCCGCATCGACCGCAGCACCCGGTCCGAGCCGGACTGCAGCGGCAGGTGGAGGTGCTCGCACACGTTGGGCGTGTCGGCCATGGCGTGGAGGACGTCGGTGGTGAAGTCGCGGGGGTGGGGCGAGGTGAAGCGCACCCGCTCGAGCCCGTCGACGGTGCCCATCGCGCGCAGGAGGTCGGCGAACAACGGTCGGCTGTCGAGGTCACGCCCGTAGGAGTTGACGTTCTGGCCCAGCAGGGTGACCTCGACCACCCCGTCGTCGACCAGGGCGCCGACCTCGGCGAGGATGTCGCCGGCCGGCCGGGAGTTCTCGGGACCACGCAGCGACGGCACGATGCAGAAGGTGCAGGCGTTGTTGCACCCGACCGAGATCGACACCCACGCATGGTGGCGGACCTCGCGCTTGGCCGGCAACGCCGACGGGAAGGTCTCCAACGCCTCGACCAGTTCCAGCACGGGAAGCTCACTGCCGTCGGCCTCGGCCAGCAGCGTGGGCAGGTTCGCCAGGTTGTGGGTCCCGTACACCACGTCGACCCACGGGGCCCGCTCGGTGATGGCCCCGCCGTCCTTCTGCGCCAGGCAGCCGCCCACCACGATCGTGGTGCCCCGCTCGTCCTTGAGTGGCTTGAGGTGGCCCAGGGTCCCGTACAGCTTGTTGTCGGCGTTCTCGCGGACCGCGCACGTGTTGAGCAGGACCAGGTCGGCGTCCTCCACCACGGCGCTGCGGCGATACCCCATCGTCTCGAGGATCCCCGCGGCGCGCTCGGAGTCGTGCACGTTCATCTGGCACCCGAAGGTGCGGATGGCGTAGGTGCGCGGCATGGCGGGACTCACGGACGGGAGGCGACGGAGGCAGGAACCCAGTGTGCCCGGTCCAGCAGCGTGGGTCAGGCAGCGTTGGCCAGGCAGCCGGTGGTCAGGCGGCGTGGGTGAAGCGGTCCCGGGTCTCGTGGTGCTCGGGCTCGGTGGACTCCTCGGCACCCTGGGCCGTGGCCACCAGTCCGACCGCCGCCAGCCCGATGACCCCGGCGGAGATGGCGCCACCGTCCACGGTCAGGAAGATGCCCACGAGCGCCGCCAGCACGGCGTAGCCGGCATAGGCGCGGATGCGGGAGTGACCCACGAACAGCGACGCGACCAGGATCAACCCGGGCACGCCGACCAGCAGCCAGGCCTGCAGCACGTTCACGGACCGGCTCCCTCGTCGTCGACACGACCTGGCGGGAAGCCTAGCGCCCACCCGTTGGTCGTCAGTGGCCCGTGACGCGATCGGCCTCGCGGTCGTCGAACACCACCTGGCGGGCGACCTTGCGGGCCAGGCCCTCGTTGTGGCCCCGGCGGGCGAGGAAGCCCACGAGACGTCGGAAGGTGGTCTCGGCGTCGAGGCCGCGGTAGGACTGCGCCTTGCGGGCGGCCACGTCGAAGGCGACGGCTTCGGGGTCGCGGTCGCCGATCCGGTCCATGGCCTCGTCGATGACGTCGTCGGGCAGTTCGCGCGTGCGCAGGTCGGCGCGCAGGCGACGGGGCGCATGGCCCTTGTCGCGGCCCTCCTCGACCAGGGCCCGGGCCATGGCGCGGTCGTCGACCAGTCCCTGCTCGGCGGCGTCGGCCAGGGCCAGTCGGATCGCGGCGGCCGGCACGTCCCGATCCGCGAGCTTGCGGGCCAGCCGAGGGGTCGACGCCGGCGTGGACGCCGTGGACCGTCGTACGAAGGCGAGGGCACGCGCGACCTCGTCGCCGAGTTCGGCCGGAGGTGTCGGGTCGGCCGAACTGGGCGACGGGGGCGCGTCGCCACCGGGGACCAGGTCGTGGCCCTCCCCGGGGACGGCCGGTGGGGCCTCCGTGGCCAACTGGGCGACCTCCCGACCCGACGGCGGCGGCAGGGGTGACTCGTCGGCGTCCGCGGGAGTGCCCTCGGGACTGCCGTCGGGGGTGCTGTCGGGGGTGCTGTGGGGGGGCGCGCCGGGAACGACCCGGATCTCCCGACGTTGCACCCCACGCTCGGCCAGCCAGTCCTCGGCCGAGCGGAAGGACGCGGACACGTCGTCGTCGACGTGGTCGGTCACTCGTCGTCACCGTCCTCGGGCTCGTCGGCCGCCTCGTCGTCATCGGACGGGATGATGCCGAGCTTCTGCTTGACCAGGCGCTCGACCTCCAGGGCGATGTCGGTGTGCTCCTTGAGGAAGGAGCGGGCGTTCTCGCGTCCCTGCCCCAGCTGCTCGCCGTCGTAGGTGTACCAGGCACCCGCCTTGCGGATGAAGCCCTCCTCGACCCCGATGTCGAGCAACGAGCCCTCGCGCGAGATGCCCTCGCCGTACATGATGTCGAACTCGGCCTTGCGGAACGGCGGGGCCACCTTGTTCTTGACGACCTTGACGCGGACCTTGTTGCCGACGATGTCCGTGCCGTCCTTGAGCGACTCGATCCGACGCACGTCCAACCGCACCGAGGAGTAGAACTTCAGGGCACGACCACCCGGCGTGGTCTCGGGCGAGCCGAACATGACCCCGATCTTCTCCCGCAGCTGGTTGATGAACACCGCGCAGGTCTGGGACTTGTTGAGCGACCCGGCCAACTTGCGCAGGGCCTGGGACATCAGCCGTGCCTGCAGGCCGACGTGGGTGTCGCCCATCTCGCCCTCGATCTCGGCGCGGGGCGTCAGCGCCGCCACCGAGTCGATGACCAGGATGTCCACGGCACTGGAGCGGATCAGCATGTCCGCGATCTCCAGCGCCTGTTCCCCGGTGTCGGGCTGGGACACCAGCAACTCGTCGATGTCGACCCCCAGGGCCCGGGCGTAGGTCGGGTCCAGGGCGTGCTCGGCGTCGATGAAGGCCGCGATGCCGCCGGCCTTCTGGGCCTCGGCGATGACGTGCAGGGCGACCGTGGTCTTGCCGCTGGACTCCGGGCCGAAGATCTCCACGACCCGGCCACGGGGCAGGCCCCCGACACCCAGCGCCACGTCCAGGGACAGCGCGCCGGTGGGGATGGCCGGGACCGGGGGACGGTCGTCGTCACCCAGCTTCATCACCGATCCCTTGCCGAACTGCTTCTCGATCGAGGCCAGGGCGGCCTGGAGGGACTTGTCGCGGTCCATGCGGGAATCCTTGTGCGGTGGGGCGGGTGTGCGGGTGGCTGGTCGTCCCAGTGTCGCTGGTGGCGTCGGTGGAACCGTATTGACCGGGTGTGACAGACCGGTGCAGGTGCTGTCGCGGCTGTGGACAGTCGGGCGTGCGGGCGAACGCCTGTTCGACAGGCTAGTCGAACGCGCGTTCGATCGCCACGCACCTCGTCGCCGGGCCCGTCCACCCCCGGACCCCGTTCGGTGCGTGGCCGTCCCGACCCGTCACTAGCCTCGTTCCTCGTCACGACACCGGACCCCTGCACATGCCACGATTCGTCTTCATCGACACCGAGGCCACCGGCCTCGACCACGCCCGTCACGAACTGACGGAGGTGGCCTGGATCGTGCGGTTCGAGGACGGCCACACCGAGACCCGGCAGTACTTCCCGGAGCACACGCTGGACGGCGCCGAGCCCACGGCGCTGGAGCTGACCCACTACCACGAGCGCATCGCGCCCAAGCCACGGACCCCGGCGACGGTGTGGCTGGGCCAGCTCCTGGCCGATGCCAACGGTGGCCACCTGGTGGGCGCCGTCCCCGACTTCGACGCCCAGCACCTGGCCCTGAGCTGCCGCAAGCTCGGGTTGACGCCGACGTGGGACCACCACCTCATCGACGTCGGCACGTTGGCGCTGCCGCTCATCGCCGAGGGGCCGGAGGGCCCGCGTTCGCTGGCCAAGACCTGCCGGGCACTGGGCGTCCCGCACGACGACCACCAGGCCCACGGCGCGCTCTACGACGCCCAGCAGGCGATGCGTGCCTTCGACGCCGTGTGGGAGCGCCTGGCCGCACTGCGGGCGTCCGACGAGCCACTGCCGCCGCCGGTCCCCCGCCACACCAACGGCCGCCCGACCCCCGACGTCCGGCTGCGGCCGGTCACCGAGCGCAACTGGCAGGAGGTCGCCGACGTGACCCCCCGCGACCACCAGCGCGCCTGGGTGTACCCGACCGCGGCCCGGTACCTCGTGCTGGCCCAGCACAGCGTGTGGGAGTCGCTGGCCATGGTCCAGGACGGCCACGTCGTGGGCCACGCGATGCTCGGCGACGAGGACGGCGTGGCCTGGATCGGTGGCTTCGTCGTGGATGCCGACCACCAGGGCCGCGGTGTGGGCGCGGCCGCCCGGGACGCCCTGCTGGCCGACCTCGGCGCGTCCGAGGTCCGCATCACCGTCCACCCGGACAACCACGACGCCACCCGCTTCTGGCGCTCGGCCGGGTTCGTAGCCCACCGACGAGCACGACGACGAGGAGATCGTGTGGGTCCGGCCCGCCCCGGCAGGCGGCGAGGGGGACGGGGACGGGGACGGGCAGGGGGACGACCCCGCCTGAGGTCAGGCCGGCAGCGGCCAGGTGGCCACCGGGTGGTAGTGGGCGGGTCCCTCCCGGGCCGGGTGCGACCCCAGCACGGCCATGTCGGTCGGTGACCACGACGGCACCGGGGTGGCGGCCAGGTGCCGGCGCAGTCCGGCGACGAACGGCGTCACGTCCCTGCGGCCACGGCCGCGACCGACCGTGACGTGGGGCCGCAGGCGGCGGCGCGGGCCCCCCACCGGGTCCCGCGACGGCTCGACGACCGCGGCCACGGCGGCGTGCAGGTCGACCAGCCAGTCGGTCCGGCCCACCTCGACGGCCACGGCCCGGCCCAGCACGGTGACGTCGCCGACCACCAGGGGGGTGCGTGCCGGTGGGACCGCGGCGACGACCGGCCCGAGCGCCGACACGAGCTCGCGACGCCGCACGGCCCAGTCCGGTCCCGTGCGGCCGAGGAAGGCCAGCGTGACGTGCCAGCCCCCAGGTCGGGTGCGGCCCACGGCCCCGGCCCGGTCGCGAGCGGCGGCCGCGTCGACCAGCGGCACCAGCGCGTCCCGGACCGGCGCAGCCACCGGCAACGCGACGAACCACGTCGCCGGGACGTCCCCCGACGGTCCGTCGGGCCGGTCGCGGCTCACGCCCCGAGGCGGCGACGGACGGCGTCGATGGCGGCACTGGCGAGCCGGTCGCGCACGGCCTCGCGATCGCCCGGCAGGTGCCGCGACCACACGGCGGACCCGTCGACATCGGCGACGGCCCACGCGCACGTGCCCACGGCCACCCCGTCCTGGCCGTCCGGTCCGGCCACGCCGGTCGTGGCGACCCCGATGTCGGCCCCGAAGCGCTCCCGGACGGCCACGGCCAACGCCTCGGTCACCGGTTCGGACACCGGTGGGTGTGTCCGCAGCAGGTCCGGGTCGATGCCCGCCACGTCCACCTTGCTGTCGGTGGCATAGACCACCATCCCGCCCCGCAGGACCGCCGACACCCCCGGCACGGCGGCCAGGCGACTGCACACCAGCCCGCCGGTGGCCGACTCGGCCACGGCCACGGTCCGGCCGGCGGCCTCCAGGGCATGCACGACCGCGAGCTCCAGGCCCTCGCCGTCGATGCCGACCACCGACGGCCCGAGCACCGCCAACGTGGCGTCCACCCACGGCTGCGAGCGCCGGGCGACGTCGTCGCGGTCGTGGCCGGCCACCGTGAACTTGACCCGGATCCCCCCGCGCGTGGCGAGGTAGGCGACGTCGACACCTGCCGCGGTGGCGTCCGCCTCGACCTCGCCGAGCCGCTCCGCGACGTCGGACTCCCCCAGCCCGGCGACGTGCACGACCCGCGTGACCAGCACCTGCCCGCCGGCACGTGCCAGCACCAGGTCGACCACGTGGCGGTCGAACAGCTCGCGAAGTTCCCACGGCACGCCGGGCAGCACGTGCAGGTCGACGTCACCGACCGCCAGGGAGAACCCGGGCGCGGTGCCGACCGGCGGCATCGCCGTCGACCCGGTCGGCACGTCGGCCTGCACCAGGTTGCTGGCCGGCATCCGGCGGTCGAAACGGGCCCAACGCTCCTCGATGGCCGCCACCAGGTCGTCACGACGATCCAGCTCGACCCCGGCGACCCGGGCCACGGCCTCACGCGTGCGGTCGTCGGAGGTCGGGCCGAGCCCACCCCCGACCACGACGACGTCGGCCCGGTCCATCGCCACCCGCAGCGCGTCCACCAGTTCGTCGAGGTCGTCGGACACCGCCACGGTCAGGCGCGGCGTGACCCCGAGCTCGCGCAGTCGACTGGCCACGAAGGCCGCGTTGGTGTCGACCTGGTCACCCCCGACCACCTCGGTGCCCACCGACACGATCGCGCCACGAAGCCCGTCGCCGGTCACGCGTCGGGTTCGCGCATCAGCTTGACCACGTGGCGGGCGTAGTCCAGCCCCGACAGGACGGTGGCGACCACGGCCAGCACCAGCGCGGTCGACCGCAGCGCCGCGGGCACGCCCGGCATCAGGTACAGCAGCACGGCGATGACCTGGACCACGGTCTTGATCTTGCCCCAGATCGATGCCGGCAACACCAGGTCACGGCGCCGCACCAGCCCGACCCGCAGCAGCGTGACGGCGACCTCGCGCGCCACGATCACCCACACCGCCCACCACGGCAGCTCCCCGACCGAGGCCAGCGACGCCAACGACCCGATGATCAACAGCTTGTCCGCGATCGGGTCGGCCAACTGTCCCCACGCGGTCACGCCGTGGTACCGGCGGGCGACCCAGCCATCGATGGAGTCCGTCAGCGCGGCGAACAGGAAGATCGAGAACACCCACCAGCGCGAGTAGGCGTCGCCGGCCGCCAGCAGCCACAGGATCACGGGCACCAGCAGCACCCGCAGGAAGGTCACCGCGTTGGGGAGGTTGAACGGGTGGGGCTGCTCCTGGCGCAACTCGTCGGCCGCCAGCGGCTCGGGGTCGGCCAGCACGCCGTCCCCGCCGTGGTCGTCGCCGTCCGCGTCCGGCGGACCGGACGGCGTGGTGGCGGCGTCGTCGTTCATCCGACGCGCCCGACCAGGTCCACCCCGAGCGTGTCGACGACCTCGACCTCGACCAGGTCCCCGACCGCGACGGCGGCGGGCCGGCCGTCACCGTCGACCAGCACGACCTCGCCGTCGGCCTCGGGGGCCTCGCGATGGCTGCGGCCCACGACCTCGGTCGTGGCACCGTCGGAGCGTGCCTGCTCGACCAGGACCCGCACGCGGTCGCCGACCCGGCGGCGGGCACGGCGGTCACTGGCACGCTCGACCACCTCGGCCACGCGATCGCGTCGACGGGTGGCGACGTCGGCCGGGACGTGGTCGGCCAGGTCCACCGCCGGCGTCCCGTCCTCGTCGGAGTAGGTGAACAGGCCGACGAAGTCCAGCTCGTGGGTGTCGAGGAAGGCCATGAGCTCCTCGACGTGGGACTCCTCCTCGCCGGGGAAGCCCAGGATGAAGTTGCTGCGGACGGCCGCGTCGGGAGACAGCTCACGGATGCGCTCCAGCAGCGCACCGAAGCGGTCGGGGCTGCCCGAGCGGGCCATCGCGCGCAGGACCGGCGCCGACACGTGCTGCAGCGACAGGTCGAAGTAGTCCACGACCTCGTCGATGCGCACCATCGCCTCGAGCAGGTCGGGTCGCAACTCGGCCGGCTGCAGGTACATCAGGCGGATCCGCTCGATCCCGTCGACGTCGGCCAGGGCCTGCAGCAGGTGCGGGGCCAGGTCACGGCCACCGGGGTGGCCACGCCACTGGCCCAGGTCCTTGCCCCACGAGGTCGTGTTCTCCGACACCAGGACCAGTTCACGGGTGCCCTGCCCGGCCAGCCAGGTCGCCTCGGCCACCAGTTCGTCGATGCCGCGTGAGCGGAATCGTCCGCGGAAGGACGGGATGGCGCAGAACGTGCACAGTCGGTCGCAGCCCGACGCGATCTTGAGGTAGGCCCACGTGCCGTCGGCGGCCCGCCGCGGTGGGAACAGCGGGCCCGACGCCGGGGCCTGGTCGGCGGTGGCCAACCCGTCACGGTCCGCCGTCGCGGCGACGGGAACGGCCAGCGGGTCGATGATGCTGGTGGCGTCGGCCGTCCCGACGGCCTCGGGGACCGCGGCCATCCAACGAGCCGCACCCCCCTGATCGGTCCGGTGATCGGCCCCGTCGTCGGCCCCAGTGTCCGTCCCGGTGCCCGGCTCGGTGTCCGGACCCGACGTCACCGACACCACCGGCAGGGCGCGACCGGGCAGCACCGACGGGGCGGTCGAGGCCTCGACGCCGATGACGCGATCGTGGCGACGCCCGGCCAGGATGTCGTCGACCAGTCCGGGCAGTCGGGGGTAGCCGGCGAACCCGACGATGGCGTCGGCCTCGGGCAACGACTCCGACAGTTCCCGGGGGTAGCGCTGGGCCATGCAGCCGATCACCACGACACCGCGTGCCGACCGCGCACCCGACGCGTCGTCGCCACGAGCCGGGTCCTTGAGGTCGGCCGCGGCCAGGATCGTGTCCACCGACTCCTGCTTGGCCGGCTCGATGAAGGTGCAGGTGTTGACCAGCACCACGTCGGCGGTCGTGGCGTCGTCGACGACCTGGTGGTGGGCACCGAGCAGGCCGGCGAGCTGGTCGCTGTCGACCTCGTTGCGACCGCACCCCAGGGTCACGATGGCGACCCTGGACGCCACCGGGTCGTCGGTGTCGATCGGGCCGGGTGCCGGCGTGGTCGTCATGCCTGGGACTCGGCGCCCTCGGGCGTGTAGGTCACCTCGACCACCTCACCACCGGTGCCCGGGCTGCCCAGCCGCTCGCCGTTGAACTCGACGTCGACCCCGCCGGCGTTGCCGTAGCGCACGACCACCTCGTCGTCGGCCTCCAGGGTCATGGTCTCGCCGGCCTTCTGGACCGTCTGGGACTCGGGGTGGGCGGCCCCGTCGACGGTGATGGCGAGCCAGCAGTCGTCTTCGAAGGCCAGGAAGAGTTCGACCCCGTCGATGGTCGGGGACGGGCTGGGGGGCGGGCTCGGCGTGGGACTGGGCGTGGTGGCGGGGGTCGACGACGGGGTCGTGGGCCCCGGTGACGGCGCCGCGGGGCCGGCGTCGGCCTGCTCGCTCGGCGCCTCACTGGCGGCCGACGGTGTCGGCGTCACCGACGGTGCCACCGACGGCACCCCACCGAGGTCCGGGGACGCCGCGTCGGGGGTGGAGTTGCCGAAGCGCCCGATCAGCGCGATGCCGGCCAGCAACAGGACCAGCACGCCGGTCACCACGATCCAGCGTGGCATCGGCTCGCGGGGTGACGCCGAGGAACGCATCGTGGTGTCGGCGACGTCCTGGATCGCCCCCTGGTCCTCCCGCCGGAACTGGTTGTCGTAGGCGTTGATGATCGCGACGTCGTCGAGGCCGAGGTAGCGCGCGTAGTTGCGCAGGTGGCCGCGGGCGTAGGGCGTGGCGCCGAGTGCCGCGAAGTTCTCCGACTCCATGGCCACGACGTGGGACCGGCGGATCTTGAGTGCCTCGGCGACCTGCACCAGGTCCTCGCCCCGCGCCAGGCGGGCCGCCTGCAGGGTGTCGCCGATGCCGATGCTCACCACGATGCCAAACCGATGTCTCCAGCCGTGCCCGTCGGAACACGACGGGGGCCACACCGAGCCCGGGGGCCACGACGCAGCGTTGGTTCGAACGCCCAGACTATGCCCGGGACGCCCTGGACGCAGACCACCATCGCGCACCGCCCGTGGGTGCGGGCGTGGGCCCGCCGGTGTGCATCCGCAGGGGTCGGCGCGCTAGCCTCACCCACCATGATGACGCTCACCTCCTCGACCCGTCGCGCCCTCCAGCAGGTCCTGCTGGTGCTGGTCGCCCTGTCCGCCACGCTGACCCTGGTGCTGGCCGTCCCGGCCGCCGCCACGGAGGGCGAGGAGGCCCCGACCTCGACCGAGGCGCCCGCCGAGGGCGCGGAGGAGGAGGGGGGCAAGCTCACCATCTCCGACAACCCCCACGACCAGTTCGGACTGGTCCTGTTCGGGCTCGGGGGGTTGGCCGCCCTGGCGATGCTGGCGAACGCGGCCAACCAGCTGCGTGGCAAGCGCCCCGCCGCCGATGGCCGGATCCGCTGGCGGTAGCGGCCCGGACCCGCGGCGCTCGGACGCGCCGGGCCGTCGCTAGCCGAGGTCGTCGGGGAAGGCGCGGTCGGCCAGCGCCTGGTCGTAGGTGTCGGGGTCCCACAGCACCTCGCGCGCCTTGGAGCCCTCGTTGGGCCCGACCACGCCCAGCTCCTCGAGTTCGTCCATCAGGCGACCCGCGCGGGCGAACCCGATCCGCAGCTTGCGCTGGAGCATGGAGGTCGAGCCGAGCCCGGAGTTGACGACCTGCTCGGCGGCGCGGACCAGCAGGGCCTCGTCGGAGTCGTCGTCGGCGCCGTAGGCCACGTCGGCCTTGGCGGCGTCCGAACCGGTCTTGACCACCTCCTCGACGTACTCCACCGACCGCTGGGTCTGGCAGTACTTGACGATCGGTTCGATCTCGCGCTCGGTCAGGAAGCACCCCTGCAACCGCGACGGCTTGCCCTGGGCGGCCGGGGCGAACAGCATGTCGCCCTTGCCGACCAACTTCTCGGCGCCCTGGGCGTCCAGGATCGTGCGCGAGTCCGTGCCGGAGGCCACGGCCAGCGCCAGCCGGGACGGGATGTTGGCCTTGATCAGGCCGGTGATGACGTCGACCGAGGGCCGCTGGGTCGCGATCACCATGTGGATGCCGACCGCACGGGCCATCTGGGCGATCCGGCAGATCGCGTCCTCGACGTCGCGGGCCGCCACCATCATCAGGTCCGACAACTCGTCGATGACCAGCAGGATGTAGGGCATGTGCTCGTGGGTGAGCGACACCTCGCCGGTGGTCGGGTCGATCACGTCGTCGACCTCGCCGGCGTCCACGGCGTCGTTGTAGCCGTCGATGTTGCGATGGCCGGTGCGCGCCAGCGTCTCGTAGCGCATCTCCATCTCCTTGACGCACCACTGGACCGCGTCGGTGGCCCGCTTGGGATCGGTCACCACCGGCGACAGCAGGTGCGGGGCCCCGTTGTAGACCCCGAGTTCGACCCGCTTGGGGTCGACCAGGATCATCCGGACCTGGTCGGGGCGAGCCCGCATCAGCACGGAGCTGACCATGGCGTTGAGGAGCACCGACTTGCCGGACCCCGTCGCGCCGGCGACCAGCAGGTGGGGCATCGTGGCGAGGTTGGCCATGGCGGGATTGCCGGCGATGTCCTGGCCGAGGGCGACGAACAGCGGATGGTCCTCGGCCGCGGCGGTGTCGGAGCGCAGGATGTCACCCAGCGTGATCAGGTCGCGCTCCCGGTTGGGGACCTCGACGCCGATCGCGGACTTGCCGGGAATCGGCGCCACGATGCGCACGTCCGGGGCCGCCAGGGCATAGGCGATGTCGTCGCCCATGTTGGCGACCTTGTTGACCTTGACACCCGGGCCGAGCTCGATCTCGAACCGGGTGACGGTCGGCCCGCGTGACCAGCGCGCGACGGTGGCGTCGATCCCGAACTGGTCGAAGGTGGCCTGCAACGCCTGGGTCTGGGCCTGGATGGTGCGTTCGGACTCCGCACCCATCGAACGCCCGCCGCCGAGCATGTCCAACGGGGGCAGCTGGTAGTCGTCCCAGTCGTCGACCGGCTTGACCTTGCGGGCCTTGCGACGACCGTCGGGCAGGACCGGGTCCGGCGGCGAGGGCACCTTGCCGGCCTCGCGGTCGGCGTCGGTGAGCCCACCGGGCAGTCCGACCCCACTGTCGGTCGCGTCCTCGCCGGCGTCGCCGTCGGCCGGCGCGGGGCCCCCCACGGCGGCCTCGGCCTGGGCCAGCGTGGCGCGCATCGCCTCGGCCGCGGCGCTGTCGGCCGGCTCCGGTGGCGGCGGGACCTCGTCGTCGGCCGTCGACGTGGCGTCGTCGGCCGGTCCCGGCGTCGTCGCCGTCGTCGTCCCGGTGGTCGCGGGCGACGAGGCCGAGCCGGACGGCGGGTCCGACGGAGGCGGGTCCTCGACGATCATGGACGGCAGGCGCGACAGCCAGTCGGCGGCGGTGGTGAACAGCTCACCCAGGCTGGTCCCGGTGGCCACCACCACGCCCAGCACGACCAGTGGGAGCAGCACGGCCTGTGCGCCGATGGCGGACAGGCCCGCCTCCAGGGGGGTCGCGACGCCCCAGCCGACCAGGCCACCGCCACCCCACAGCGCCTTGACCCCGTCGGCCGGGTGGGGCTGGCCGGCGAACAGGTTCCAGGAGCCGAGCAGTCCGGCCGTGGCGACCGTCAGCCCCAGCAGCCACCGGGCCCAGCGTTCCATCGGGTGGTCCATGACGACCAGCACGCCCAGGACCACCAGGCCCACGGGCACGAGCATGGCCAGTCCCCCGACCAGTCCGCGCCAGATCGCCTCGAAGAAGTCCCCGACCGGGCCGGCGGCGTCGGCGTAGAGGGCCAGTCCGGACACGATCCCCACGATCAGCAGTGCGAACCCGTAGAGGTCGGTGGTCCGGTCGCCCACGTGCTCGCCCATGATCGCCCACAGGCCACGGCCCGATCCCCCGCCCGAGCCACCAGACCTCGTCCGCGACGACGCCTTCCCGGTCTTCGTCTTCTTCCCGGCCTTCTTCTTCCTGGTCTTCTTCCGGGTCGGGGTCTTCCCTCGGGCCGGGGTGGGCCGCTTCCGGGTCGTCCGCGACGAGTTCGTGGTCTTGGTGGCCACGGTCGGCAGCTCCTCGTCGTGGATGGGGTGACGGATGGGGTGACGTGTCGGGAATACGTGATGGGACCGAGCGCCGACGCTTCCGGCGATCGGTCGCGCCATTCACACTACAACAACAACTCTGGCAACTCTCGCAACTTCAGCGACAAGGTCCAAGCCTCAGGTTGAGGGTAACCCTACCCGACGATCGCCCCGGCACGTCGGCAGGACGCACGACCCGGACGACGTCACCCCCCTCCACCCCCGTCGTTCGGCCGAGGAGCACGCCAAGGCGCTTCATAATGTGGAATCACAACGTCTTGCCCCCATCGACAGTCTTCTGTGCATCATTCTCGTTCCCGTCTCCCCGTCCTCGTCGCCGTGCTCGCCATGGCCGTGTTCGTCCTTCCCGGGCTGCCGGGTGTGGTCACGCCGGCTGCGGCCGAGCCCCCCACCACCGAGGCGCCCGACCTGACCGCCGTCGGCAACTTCCGTGCCGGCCCGGACAACGACGAGGGGGGTGCGCAGACCTACGTCGACTTCACCTTCGACCAGGTCGCCTACCTCAACGGTGGTGACCGGTCCAACTTCCACCTCGTCCCGCTGGACGCCAGTGATGCCGTCGACGGCCGCGGAATCGTGGTCGACCCGGCCGAGGATCCGGACGGCGACGACACCGTGACGGTGCTGTTCACCGGTGACGTGTCCACCACCATGGCGCCGGACAACTTCGCCCGCGGCTACCTGGACACCGGGGTCGTGGGGTCCGAGGACGGCAACATCAGTGCCGACGCCCCGGCCAACGTCAACCAGTCCGAACCGATCAGCAACGGTGGCGTGACGGCCAATCCCGACATCGTGTCGATCACCAAGGACGGTGACCAGGTGCTGTGGGAGTTCGACCAGCCGTTGACCGACGACGACGTGGTCCAGAACAACTCCGGTCTGGCCCTGTACTTCCCGACCGCGGAACAGGTCGCGACCATCCCCAGTGCGGGAGCCTCCGTCGTGACCCGGGAGAACCCGACCACATTGCGCGCGACCTACAACACGCTGCCGTCCGACTTCACCCTCGACGACGCCGCGGGCGGCTACATCGACGTCGGGACGGTCCAGGCCGTTCCGGCCGACGCTGGTGGCAACGACGGCGTCAACGCCTTCCAGGACGACGCACCGTTGGACGACACCGGCAAGGTCGTGTGCGCCGAAGCACCCGAGGCCGGCGAGACCGGTGACGGGTCCGGACCGACCGACGCCCCCGACCTGGTGTCGGTGGGCAACTTCCGTCCGGGTCCGACCACCACCCAGGGTGGCGCCACGACCTGTGTCGACTTCGTGTTCGACCAGGCCGCCACCATCGTCAACGGGACCCCGTCGTCCTTCGCACTCGTGCCGTTGGACGCCGGTGACGCCCTGCCCGGCACCACCAACGTGACCGCGCCCAACGACCAGGAGAACGACCGGGTCATCACGATCCCGTTCGACGGCGACCTCGACCCGGCCGACTTCGCCCGTGGCTTCCTCGACTCCGAGGTGGTCAGCTCCGATGCCGGCGGTGCCTCCAACGCCGACCCCGCCAACATCAACCAGGCCGAGCCCGTCAGTCCCGACACCACCACGGCCAACCCCGACGTGGTCTCGATCACCCGTGACGGCGACCAGGTCCTGTTCGAGTTCGACCAGCCGCTGACCGAGGACGACGTGTCCCAGAACTCCTCGGGCCTGCGGCTGTACTTCCCCGAACCGACCGGTGCCAACGCCGTGATCCCGTTCGCCGGGTCCTCGCTGGTCGACGTCGAGTCCCCGACCACGCTGCGAGCGACCTACAACTCCCTGCCCGGCGAGTTCACGCTCGACGATGCGGTGGGCGGCTACGTCGTCCAGGGCACCGTCCAGGCCGTGGCCGGTGAGGGCGGTGGCAACGATGGCAACAACGCCTTCGACGAACTGTTCCCGCTGGACGACACCGGCGCCGAGGTCTGCCCCGCGGCCCCCGAGACCGGTGAGACCGGCGACGGATCCGGCCCCACGACCGCCCCGGACCTGTTGGCCGTGGGCAACCTGCGCCGCGGTCCGGTGACCACCCAGGGCAGCGCGACCACGTGCGTCGACTTCGTGTTCGACCAGGTCGCCTGGCTCAACGGCGGCGACCTGTCCAACTTCTCGTTGGTGCCCTCCGACGGTGGCGACGCCATCTCGGGCACGACCAACGTGGACACGCCCGCCGACGAGGCCGGTGACCGCGTGGTCACCGTGGCCTTCCCCGGCGACATCGACCCGGCCGACGTGGCACGTGGCTTCGTCGACACCTCCGTGGTCACCTCCCGCGAGGCCGGCGCCAACGCCGACAACCCGTTCAACGTCAACCAGTCCGAGGACATCGATCCCGACACCGCGACCGACAACCCGGACGTGACCGCCGTCAAGCAGAGCGCCAACACCTACCTGTTCGAGTTCGACCAGGCGCTGACCGACGACGACGTCATCCAGAACACCTCCGGACTGCGGCTGTACTTCCCCGACGCCGCCGGCGGCTCCACCATCGCCTTCGCCGGATCCTCCCGGGTCGAGCGCGTCGACGCCCGCACGCTGCGCGCCACCTACGTCGACCTGCCCGGTGACTACACCCTGTCCGACGCCGTGGGCGCCTTCGTCGTCCAGGGCACCGTCCAGGCCGCACCGGGCGAGGGCGGCGCCAACGCCGGCGCCAACGGCTTCCACGAGATCCTGCCCTGCGACACCGACGACTGCGTGGCCGCCAACCAGGTCACGCGAGTCGCGGGATCCCACGCGATCGCCACCGCGATCGAGTTGTCGGCGACGGCCTTCCCCGACGGTGCCGACGCCGCGGTCCTGGCCCGGGTCGACCGCTTCCCGGACGCCCTGGCCGCGACCCCGCTGGCGATCGCCGCCGACGGGCCCGTCCTGCTCAACCCCAGTGACGAACTCAACCCGGACGTGGCCGACGAGCTCGAACGCCTGGGTGTCGACACGGTGTACCTGGCCGGCGGCACCAAGGCCCTGTCCACGCAGGTCGCCGACGACCTGGCCGACCTCGGCGTGGACGTCCAGCGCCTGTCCGGCCCGGGACGGATGGAGACCGCAGCCGCGATCGCCCAGGAGACGGCGCAGCTCAACGGCGGTGCCGACGACGTGGTCCTGGCCCGCTCGGACTCCTTCGCCGACGCCCTGTCCGCGGCCAACCTGGCCGAGGCCGTGGACGCCCCGCTGGTGCTCACCCCGACCGACACGCTGGCCAACGTGACGGCCGACACGATCTCCTCGCTCGCCCCCGACACCGTGTGGATCATCGGTGGCACCGGCGCCATCTCGCCGGACACCGAGGACGCCGTGGCCGACCTGGGTCCGGACGTCCGCCGGATCGGTGGCCAGAACCGGTACGAGACGGCCCGACTCGTCGCCGACGTCGCCGAGGACAACGGCCTGAGCGTGGAGCCCACGGTCCTGGCCTCCGGGGCCGACTTCCGCGACGCCGTCGCGGCCGGGCCGGCTGCCGCCGCACTCGGCGGCCGCCTGTTGTTGGCCAACCCGTCGGGCGCCAACGACGCGCTGCTCGCGGAGTTGGAGGACGACGCCGCCACCATCGACCTGGTCTACATCGCCGGTGGCACCGCGGCGCTTCCCGACACGTTGGACCCGGCCGTGCTCGAGGCGATCACGACCGCCGAGGAGGCTGCCGGCTGACCCGCCCCCCACCCCCGCACCATCGGACCCCGCGACGCCTGGCGTCGCGGGGTCCGTCCGTGTGGCGCTCGGTGGCGTCAGGCCTCCAGGACCACCGGCATGATGAAGGGCCGGCGACCCACCTCGTGGCGCCAGTAGCGCCCGAGGGCCTGGATCACCTGGCGCCGGATCGCGTCGAGGTCGTTCCAGCGCGAGTCGGACAACTGCCCGAGCTCGGTGCGGATCGCGGCCACGGCCTCGTCGATGACGTGGCCGGCCTCGCCCTCGTAGACCACCCCGTGCTGCTGGACCAGGATGTCGCCGACCAGTTCGCCGGCCTCGGTGTCCACGGTCACGACCGCGACCACCACGCCGTCCTCGGCCAGCCGGCGGCGGTGGCGCAGCACGGCGGGGCCGACGTCGGGGAGCAGTCCGTCGATGTAGACCTTGCCGGCCGGGACCCGGTTTCCCCGTGTCACCACGCCCTCGCGAAGCACCACGGTGTCGCCGTCGCTGCAGACGAACACCTGGTCCTCCGGGCAGCCGGAGGCGATGGCGACGTCGCGGTGGGCGGCCATGTGGCGGAACTCGCCGTGGACCGGCACGACGTACTCGGGCTCGACGATGTTGTGGAACAGGATCAGGTCGTCACGCATGGCGTGACCCGACACGTGGACGTCGGCCAGGCCCTTGTGCACCACCCGGGCGCCCAGGCGGGCGAGTCCGTTGATGGAGCGGAACACCGCGTGTTCGTTGCCGGGGATCAGGCTCGAGGCGAGGATCACCAGGTCGCCCTCCCCCACCGCGACCCGCCGGTGGTCGCCGGCGGCCATCAGCGACAGCGCCGAGTAGGGCTCGCCCTGGCTGCCGGTGGAGATGACGATCACCTCGTCGCGGGGGTAACGCGACACGTCCGACAGCTCGATCTCGTTGGTCGAGTCGACCTGCAGGTAGCCCAGCTCCTGCGCGATGGCCATGTTCTTGACCATCGACCGACCCACGAACACGTGCTTGCGGCCGACCTCGCGGGCGGCGTCGAGCACCTGCTGGATGCGGTGGACGTGGCTGGCGAACGACGCCACCACGACCAGCCCGTCGGCACCCCGGATCTCGTCGAGGATGGTCGCGCCGACCGTGCGCTCGGTCGGCACGTGGCCGGGCAGGTGGGCGTTGGTCGAGTCGGCCAGCAGCAGGTCGACGCCGACGTCGCCGATCCGGGCGAAGTGGGCCAGGTCGGTCGGCAGGTCGTCGATCGGGGTCTGGTCGAGCTTGAAGTCCCCGGTGTGGACGATCGTGCCGTGCTCGGTGGTGATCGCGTAGGCACAGCCGTCGGGGATCGAGTGGCTGACCTGCACCACCTCGACGGTGTAGGGGCCGTGATCGATGATGTCGGTGGGGGCGATCTCGACCAGGTCGACGTCGGTGATGTCCTCCCACTCCTCCAGGATCGCCTCGACGAAGGCCAGCGTCAGCCGGGTGCCGTAGACGGTCACGTCGGGGAAGTCACGCAGGAAGTAGGGCAGCGCGCCGATGTGGTCGAGGTGACCGTGGGTCAGGAAGACCGCGGACACGTCCTCGGTCTCCAGCACCCCCCAGTCCGGGGTGATCAGGTCCACGCCGAGGTGTTCCGGGTTGGGGAAGAACACCCCCACGTCGACCACGATCGTGTCGCCGTCACAGGTCAGGGCGGCCATGTTGCGGCCGACCTCGCCGAGGCCACCGAGGAAGGTCACGGTGACGCCGCCGCGGTCGAGTCCCGCGGAGTCGTTGTTGCTCATCAGAGAAGTCCAGCGTGGTCGAGGGTGTGTCGGAGAGAGGTGACGACGGGCTCGGGGGCGTCCACCAGCGGGGAGCGGACGGGGCCGGCGGGCAGGTCGAGCAGGGCCAGCGCGGCCTTGACCGGCGCCGGCGAGGGAGTGGCGAACAGCGCGGCGTGCACGGGCATCAGCCGCAGGTGGATCTCGCGGGCCGTGGCGAGGTCGCCGCTGGCCATCGCCCGGCACATCCGGGCGAGGTCGTCGCCGCAGACGTGGGCGGACACCGAGACCAGCCCCGCCGCCCCGATCGCGAGCATCGGCAGGTTGAGTTCGTCGGCGCCACACCACACGTCGAAGCGGTGCTCGGGTCCACCGGTGAGACGCAGCACCTGGGCGGTCTTGGCGAGGTCGCCGGCGGCATCCTTGAGCCCCACGATGGTGTCGACCTGCGACAGTTCGACCAGGGTGGGGACCTCCAGGGCGCGCCCCGTGCGTTGGGGGACGTCGTAGAGCATCACCGGGAGGTCGGTCGCGGCGGCGACGGACGTGAAGTGGCGCATCATGCCGGCGTGGTCGGGGCGGTTGTAGTACGGGCTGACGACCAGCACGCCGTCGGCGCCCAGGTCGGTGGCCGCACGAGTTCGCTCCACGGTCGCGGCGGTC
Source organism: uncultured Nitriliruptorales bacterium (assembly GCA_963735045.1). Classification (GTDB taxonomy): domain Bacteria; phylum Actinomycetota; class Nitriliruptoria; order Nitriliruptorales; family Nitriliruptoraceae; genus Salsipaludibacter. The sequence continues at coordinate 1,995,676 of CAVTIZ010000003.1, forward strand.
GAGTTCGTCCCGGTGCCCACGACCACCTGGGCCTCGCCGTCGACCTCCTTGCGGACCGCCTCGACCAGTCGTGCGACCTCGTCGGTGGTCAGGACCGGGGACTCGCCGGTCGTGCCGGCCAGGTACAGCGCCTCGGTGCCGTGCTCGACCAGGTGACGGGACAGGCGTGCCGCCCCGGCCTCGTCGAGGGACTCGTCGGGATGCAGCGGGGTCGCCATGGCCGTGCCGACGGCGCGGAACGCTGGCATGGGTCGGTGCTCCCGGTCGGGTGTCGCAGGTGGATCGCCATCCTAACCGTCGGCCGGCGGGCACCGACCGACCCACCGCCCGCCGCCGCCGGGGTCCGTGCCGTCCGCCGGTACCGTCACGACGCGTCCGCTCGTGTCGCGAAAGGCCCGGCCATCCTCCCGACCTCCCTCCCGGTCCCGATGCTGGCCCACGCCGGCGCGGGCGCCACGTGGCAGGCCATGCTGGTACTGCTGTCGGTGGGCGCGATCGTGGTCCTGGGGCTGGCCGTGGCCGGGGTGGTCACCGTGGACGAACCCGGAGACCTGGTGTTGCCGCTGGCCGGCAGTGCGGTCCTGGCCTCGTTGTCGGGCGCCACCTCGTCACTGTTGTCCGACTGGGTCGGCTGGGCGTTCCCGTTGGGGCTGGCGGCCCTGGCGGCCCTGGTCCTGGCGACGACCACGTCCTGGACGCTGTCGCCGCGGTCACCACTGGTGATCGGGGCCGTGGTCGTGGGACTGGTCGCGGCCGTCACCCTCCACACCCGGATCGAGGATTCCTGGCACCCCACGGGGACCGGGGTCGGGGCGGCGTGGACCGACGCCGAGTTGACGCTGGTGTCGCCCACCGACGGCGACGCGGTGGCGATCGGCGAGGTGGACGTGGTCGTGGCGGTCACCGGTGGGAGCATCGGGCCGGGGGGCGGAGCGGACGCCGCGCAGGCCGGGGGCGGTGACCCCGAGGAGTTCGGCATGGTCCGCGTCTTCGTCGACGGGCGCCTGGCCACCGGGCCCGACGACGACCCGGTGGCCCCGCGCGAGGACTGTGCCCGTGGCTGCGCCGAAGCCACCTACCCGGTCGAGCTCGAGCGTGGCCAGCACGTCCTGAGCCTGGAGTTCCTGAGCGCCGACGGCCAGTCCTTCGACACGCCGCCGGGTCCCCGTCCCACCGTCCAGATCGCCACGGTCGAGGCCGGCTGAGTCCCGGCCCGGTCAGGGTGTCGCGGTGCCGTCCCGGCGTGCCTCCGCGGCACGTTCGGACTCCAGCCGTTCGAGCTCGGCGCCCCCGTGGTCGACGTGGACCATGGCGTCGGCGATGGCGCGGTGGCCGGCCCGCTCACCGATCAGGTGGTGCATGGACTGCACGATCCGCCGGTAGGCGGGGTGGCCCTGGGGGGTCGAGCGCAGTTCCAGCATCTGCATCGCCGCCCGGGCGTTGAGCTGCATCGAGTAGCGGATCCGGTAGCCGAAGCAGACCGCGTACTGGGCCTGGACCGGGTGGTCGGGAGCCAGGCGCTCCTCCAGCTCGGCCGAGCGTCGCATGGCCCGGTCGTAGGCGTCGGCGACCCCGGCGTCGTGGAGCTCGGGTGGGGTCTGGTGGCCGTGGCGAGTCGTCAGGTCCTGCCACTCGATGGTGAGCATGCGGTGGCGCTGCAGGTCGCGGAACCCGCCGTAGTCGCCCAGCACGTCGAAGCGGTACCACACCCGTTCCAGCGCCCGGCCCGGCTTGTGGCGACGGTTGCGCCGCTCCCCCACGAAGGCGTCCATCACCCGGCGTCGGTCCTCGCCCGACATCCGCTCGACGACATCGGCCAACGCCGGTTCGGGCCGGTCGGCATGGGGGTACAGGATCGCGGTGACCAGCGCCTGCTCGGCGGCCAGCGGGTCCCGTGGCGACCAGTCCACCAGGGTGACCTCGTCGGCGGGCTCGACCGTGTGACCGCGCGGCACGAACTCGTCGGCCAGGGCACGCACCTCGTCGCGTGTCCTGGCGAGGTAGTCCGCCCACACGCCGCCCCGGTCGGGGCGGTCGACCCGGGTGAGGAACGACGGGATCAGCTCGCGCAGCTCCACCAGCAACCGGTCACCGAGGTGGCGGGCCTCGGCCAGCTCCGACGCCCGCAGCCGCAGCAGCAGCATCTCCCACGACTGGCCCGACGCGAACATCCCGACGTTGGACGTCGTCGCCGCCGGCAGCAGGCCCCGCAGCAGGTCCAGCGCCTTGGCCCTGGTGGCGTTGCGGTGGACGAACTCGGAGGTGGCCTCGTCGCGTGGCCAGGTCGCGCGGACCCAGTCCAGCACGGTCGGGATCGCCTCGGCGTAGGTGGCGAAGATCGCGTCGAGCGTGTCGACGTAGGCGCGAGCATGCGGGCCCGCCATCACGTCGGGGTCGCGGTGGTAGCGCCACCGGCCGTCGACCTGCTGGTCGTAGGCGATGTAGCGGGTCGACTGTTCGAGGTAGGACGCCAGCCGCCCCCACTCGACCTGCTTGGTGACCAGGTTCGACACCTCCTCGATGGCCGCGTGCGCGCCACCGAGCTGGGCCACCGAGTCGTCGCCGTACTCGCTGAACACCCGTCGGTACAGGCCCTCGGCACGGGCGGTGCCGACCGCGTCCCGGTCGGTCGGCGCGTCGGGGTCGCCGACCGCCAACAGGTCCGCGAACTCGTCGACGAACAGGCGCCGGATCGACGAGCGCGAGCGCGAGTAGCGTGCGAACAGGGCTCCCTTGACGACCTCGGGCAGGTCCACCAGGCCGGTCACGTGGTCGTCGAGGTTGGTGAAGTGCTGTGCCAGCAGCTCGCGCTCCGCCGGGGTGAACTCGTCTGCCGGGGGCGGGACCGGTCGGGTGTCCAGCGGTGCGTGATCGGACTCGGGCACGGACGACCTCGCATGGCTGGACGGCGACCCGCGAGGCTAGTGGCGACCGTGGTCGGGGCCGACCGATGCCTAGGATGCACCCACTCGACCGTCCCGCCCGCACCACCAGGCGTGCGGCGACGGCCGCCGGGAGGGAGCGACACGTGACGACGCTGGAGGGCGCGGAGGCCGAGGTCTGGTCCCGGCTCGGCCTGACGCCGGTCGACCATCGCCTGCACCTGGCGACGCTGGACCTGGAGGTCCGGGTGCAGGAGGTCGGGCCGAGCGACGGCCACCCAGCGGTGTTCGTGCACGGCGCGGCGGTGGCCGGGACGACGTGGGCCAACCTGGCCGCCCGACTCGACGGCGTGCGGTGCCTGCTGGTGGACCGACCCGGCTGTGGTCGCAGCGATGCCCTGCCTCAGCCGCGCGACGTCGAGACCTTCGTCGAGGTCTCGGACCGGCTGGTGGTCGACGTCCTCGACGCGCTCGACCTGCCGACCGCCCATGTCGTGGGCACCTCGCTGGGCGCACACCCGGCGATCCGGACGGCGGCCCGCCATCCGGCACGGATCGATCGCCTGCTGGTGTTCGGCTGGTGCCTCGGGACCCCCGTGGCCCCGGCGCCACTGTGGCTGCGGGCGAACGGGCTGCCGGGCGCCGGCTGGCTGATGAACGCCGTCCCGCCGCCACGATGGGCCGTCGTGGCGATGTTGCGCCGGTTCGGGCTGCGGCGAGCCATCGCCGAGCACGGGTTGGCGGACGAGGCCATCGACTTCCTGGTGGCGCTGTACCGGGACACCGACACGCTGCGCAACGAGACCGTGGACGCTCCCGACCTGACGTCGTTGCGCGGCGGCTGGGACCCACGCCTGCTCCTCGACGACGACCTGCTCGGGCGGATCACCACGCCCACCTGCATGGTCTGGGGGCGCGACGACCCCTTCGGCGACGCCGAGGCGGCCCGGGACCTCGCGCGCCGGATCCCCGACGCCCGCCTGCACCTGCTGGACCGGACCGGCCACGCCCCGTGGCTGGACGAGCCGGAGCGGTGCGCGGCCATCGCCAACGACTTCCTCGCCGCCTGACCGGGCCACCCGACCTCCGCGCGATCTCCCGGATCCCTCCTCGGGTCCTTCACACCGTCTTCACCGACGTGGCGCACCGTGGGACTCACCCGCCCCGACCCGGAGGATCCCATGAGAACCCGTGCCCGCATCGCCCTGACGTTCCTGCTGCTCGCCGTGGCGACCGCCATCGGCGTGGTGGCCTACCAGGCCGGCCTCGCCGCCGGCCCGACCAGCGCCGCCGTCGACGGCGGCGTCGAGGTCGTCCGCGTCGTCGGCCCCGGCTGGGGTGGGGGAGCCGGATTCTTCCCCGGGTTCCTGTTCTTCCCCTTGTTCGTGGTCGGCTTCTTCGTCCTCGCCCGGTTCCTGGTGTGGGGAGGACGGGGCTGGGGCGGGCCTCCGGGCCGCCACCACGACTGGGAGCGACGCGCCGACGACTGGCATCGCCGCCAGCACGATGCCGGCACGACCCCCGACGACGGGCGCGACCCTGCCGGGCGGCGCCCCGATCGCCCGACCGACCGCCCCGGTTCCTGGCCCGACGCCGGTTCGCGCGGCACCGACTGACGGTCCACGCCAGCACCGGGGACCTGCGACCATGGCCACCATGCCCACGCCCTCCTCCCCCGACCCGGCC